>NZ_FPIS01000001.1:0-2068882 GCF_900119235.1 Luteibacter sp. UNCMF366Tsu5.1
CGCTGCCGGCTTTGCCCATCCAGTACGCCGACTATGCGATCTGGCAGCGGCGCTGGCTGGAAGAGGGCGGCGGGCTGTCTCGCCAGCTCGACTACTGGACCAGACAGCTGGCCGGGATGCCCGAATCGCTGGCCTTGCCGACGGATTATCCACGCCCCGCCGAACGCGGCAGCGACGCGGCATCGGTCGCCTTCACGCTCGATGCGGCCCTGGTGCGCGGCTTGCGTACCCAGGCGGACGTCCAGGGCGCCACGCTGTACATGGCCTTGCTCGCGCTGGTGCAGGCGCTGCTGTATCGCTACACCGGGCAGGACGACATCTGCATCGGCACGCCGATCGCCAATCGCCGCCACGCGGAGACGGAGGGCCTGATCGGCATGTTCGTCAACACGCTGCCGCTGCGTACCCGAATCGATGGCGCGGCAGGTTTCGAGGCGCTGCTGACCGAGACCATGCGCACCTGCCTGGACGCCTACGAGCATCAGGACACGCCGTTCGAACGGATCGTGGAAGCGGTCAGCCCGCAGCGCAACCGGGCGATCAGCCCGCTGTTCCAGGTGATGGTGATCCTGCAGAACACCGCGGCGGTGGCGATGCCCGAAGGGGTGACGCCGTTCGAGCTGGAACACGACGTCGCGAAGTTCGACTTGAGTGTGGAGTTCGTCGAAGAGGGCGACGGGATAAGCGCCACGATCACCTATGCCACCGACCTGTTCCAGCGGGCGCGGATCGAGCGCATGGTGGGGCATCTGTCGTGCCTGGGCGAAGCGGCACTGGCGGCACCGACGCAGGCGATCGGTACGCTGGATTACCTGCCGGCGGTCGAGCGCGCGCAGGTGCTGGGCGTTTTCAATGCCACGCAGCGGGCCTACCCGCGCGAGGCGCGCATCCACGATTTCGTGGTGGCGCAGATGGCGCGCACGCCGGAGCGGATCGCGGTGGTCGCCGAGGAAGGCTCGCTGACCTACGCCGAGCTGGACGTGCGCAGTCAGGTGCTGGCGCGCAGTCTGCAGGCGCGCGGCGTCGGTCCGGACCGCATCGTGGGCCTGTGTGCGGAGCGTTCGCTGGCGATGGTGGTGGCGATCGTGGGCATCGTCCGTGCCGGCGCGGCGTATCTGCCCCTGGACCCGGACTACCCGAGCGACCGACTGGCGTACATGCTGGCCGATAGCGAAGCGCCGGTGGTGCTGACCCAGGCGCATCTGCGCGAGCGGATCGCGCCGTTGCTGGAAGGCCGCGACGTGCATCTGCGCTGTCTGGACAGCGAATGGTCTGCCATCGAAGCGGACGCCAAAGACGTGCCGCTTGCCGACCCGGCCGCAGCGACCGATCTTTGCTATGTGCTCTATACGTCGGGCTCGACGGGTCGCCCCAAGGGTGTGCTCAACGAACATCGCGGGCTGGTCAATCGCCTCGTGTGGATGCAGCGGGCCTATGCGCTGACCGACGCGGATGTGGTGCTGCAGAAAACCCCGTACAGCTTCGACGTATCGGTCTGGGAGTTCTTCTGGCCGCTGATGACAGGCGCTAGCATTGCCGTCGCGGAGCCTGGTGGTCATCGCGACGTGGCGTATCTACGCCGGGCGATCGACCACTTCGGCGTGACGACCTTGCATTTCGTGCCGTCCATGCTCACGGTCTTCCTGGAAAACGGGCACTCGGTTCACGACCGCGTGACGCGACTCGTCTGCAGCGGCGAGGCACTCGGACGCCGTGCGGTGATGACCTACCGCGAACGCTTTCCGCAGGCCGACCTGTACAACCTGTATGGTCCGACCGAGGCGGCCATTGACGTCACCGCGCACGATTGCGCCACGGTACCGACCACGCACGTTCCCATCGGCGCGCCGATCGACAATCTGCGTATCTACATCCTTGACGCTTTGAACCAGCCCCAACCTGTCGGCGTTGCCGGTGAGCTATACATCGCGGGCGACGGTCTCGCGCGTGGCTACCTCAAACGTCCGGAACTTACGGCCGAGCGTTTCGTCGCCGACCCGTTCGTATCGGGCGAGCGGATGTATCGCTCGGGTGACCTCGCCCGCTGGAATGACGACGGCACGATCGACTACCTCGGCCGTATCGATACGCAGGTGAAGCTGCGTGGTCAACGCATTGAGCTGGGCGAGATCGAGGCCTGCCTTGAAGCGTACGAAGGCGTTGAGAACGCAGCCGTTGTGGTGCAAGGGGAGGGCGGCGCACAGCGATTGATTGCTGCGTACCATCCGGCGACCGATGCGGTGGTGGACGAAGACGCCTTGCGCGCGCATGTCGCTGGCATGTTGCCGGCGTACATGCTGCCGGCGGCGTTCGTTTCCGTTGCCGACTGGCCCACCACGACCAGCGGCAAGACCGATCGTCGTGCCTTGGCGGACATCGACGTGACGATTGCGGCACGCACGAATCGCATGCCTCCGGCCACCGACGACGAACGACATATGGCGGCGCTGTGGGCCGAGGTACTCGACCTGCCGGTAGATGCCATCGCCAGGGACGACGACTTCTTCGAGTTGGGCGGTCATTCGTTGCTCGCGGTCCGTTTGATGGCGCGCATCGAGCAGTCGTGGGCGCGCGCATTGCCGATCGCCACCTTGTTCCATGCGCCAACCCTCGCCGAACTGGTGCAGCGACTGCATGCGGCGCCAGCCCAGGGCGTGTTGGTGCCCATCAAACTGGCCTCGGGACGGCTCCCCTTGTTCGTCATGCCCGGTGTGGGCGGCAACGTGCTGTCGTTTCGTGCGCTGGCGCAGAGCCTGGACAAGGAGCAAGCGGTTTTCGGCCTTCAGGCTGCCGGACTGGATGCCATCTCGTCACCGGCTACGACGGTCCAGCAGGCAGCAGCCATCAACGCCGAAGCGATACGTTCCGTGCAGCCGCATGGCCCTTACCGACTGCTCGGTCATTCGTTCGGAGGTGTGGTGGCCTTCGAAACGGCCCGGGTGCTGCTCGCTCAGGGCGAGCAGGTGGAAAGCCTGGCCTTAATGGACGCGTTTCCCACGGTGCAGACCGCCGACATGCCCCGTGGCGAGGCAGAAGCGTTTCGTGCGCTCTGCCAGCAGATCGGCAGTCTCATGGGCAGGGACGTCGATGTGCCCGTCGATGAACTCGCCGCGATGCCGACGAGCGAATGGCCGTCAGTGCTTCGAGCGAGAGGCATCGAGGTTGGCTCGCAGCAGCTCGACACGCTGCGTGCCGTGCACGATGCCAACCGTCAGGCCTACGAGCGATACGTGCCTTCGCCCATGGGTGCGGCGATACCCGTCACGCTCTATCGCGCCACCAACGAGGTCCGCCCTGACATGCCGGCCGACCATGGCTGGAAAACCTGGCTGCCTGGCCCGTTGCGCATCGTTGAGGTGGCCGCAGGGCATTTCTCGATGTTGGACGAGCCCGCTGCCACCGCGATCGCCATGGACTGGCGACAGACCACGAACCCTTCTTCCTACGACCAGGACTGAACCATGCGACTGAAATGGCACCAGACGATCGCCCGTTACCTGCTTGGCATCCTCTACGTCTTTGGCGCCGTCGATGGCGTGCTGGAGATGGGCTTCCACATCTACCTGACCGGCGAATCCGAACTGGCATCGTTCCACGGCATGCTGCAACACACCGCGTATTTCTGGGTGTTCCTGAAAGGCGTGGAGGCGATCGGCGGCCTGAGCCTCGTGCTCAATCTCAAGCCGGCGTTCGGCACGGCCATCCTGGCGCCGATCACGGCCGTGCTGTGTCTGTTCTACGCGTTCGATCTGCATTGGTACTACGCGCTGATCGTCGTGGGCGCGCTGCATGCAATCCTGCTGCATGCGTATTGGCCGAGCTACCGGATGATGTTCGCCGACTACCCGATGCGCCGTGGTACGGCGTCGGTACCGATGGCGGATCCCTTGCCCGAGGCGCGATAAGCCAGACGCGGCGCGTGGTGGCGTTTCGACGCGACGGTCACCACGCGCAGGCGGTCATTACCGTGCGCTCGTCCAGCCAGGTCACGCTGGTATGGAAACGCATGCCGCGCGACAAGCCGCTGATGAGATCCTCGTTGACCACGAGGTCCAGCAGGCCTGCGTCGCCCATACCCAGCACGCGCACGGCGCTGAAATCGAACACTCGGCCCACCGTTTTCGCCGTGGCCTTGTAGAAGCTCTCCTTGGCAGAGAACACCATGGTCAGGGCCGCGGCTATCCCCATCTCGCCGGCCAGCACGTCCATGGTCCGACGTTCGTCGTCCACAAGGACAAGTTCGCGCAGCGCATCGAGCCCGGAGGCGGCCGGTATCCGCTCGATGTCGATGCCGACCCCGCGCAAAACGGAGTCACCCGTGACCACCGCCGCGGCGATGCCGTCGCTATGCGTAATGCTGCCCAGGAATCCCTGTGGCCAGACGGGCGCCCGATCCGTGCCGATGGCGATGTCTGAGACGGAGCACCCTTGTTCGCGCAGCGCTTCGATAGCACATCGCCGCCCGGCCAGAAATTCCGCCTGACGCTTCGGCACGGCGCGCGTAAGGGACGCCGCCATGACCAGGCCGTGTCGCGCGAAGTCCGAATCCGATGGATCGCGCGGATCGAAATGTCGCGCGAATGCGGCGGGCAGGCCACGGTCCAGCGCGTCGAGCGAAAGGCGAAAGAAGTCGGGCATGCGGTGGCAGTGGCGAGGAGAGGGCAGCGATTCCAGCAAAGAGCGGGATGCTGATGACTCTAGCCGATCGGGTGACGGCGAGGGCGGCGGTGGGACGGTCTTTTGGCCCCAGCTTGATCCAACGGTGGTTTCGTAACAACCGTTGCAGGTTCGTGACACCGATCGATGGACTTCTTGCCGTTGGCGCGGCTTCGCCTGCACGCGACCAGCATAAAATCTCAGTTGCCCCTAAGCGGGGGCGACTAGGCTGCCGCGCATGACTCCTTCCCGCGCGACGTTCGAGTGGTGGCGTGACCGTCCGTGGCTGGTCGCGCTCCTCTGGCTATTGCCCGCTGCGGTGCTCCCGGTCGTCCCCATCGACGAAACGCGTTATCTCTCGATCGCCTGGGAAATGCACCGAACGGGCGACCTGTTTGGACTGACCTTGAATGGTCAGCCCTATATGGACAAGTCACCTCTGCTGTTCTGGCTCGTCAATGTCGCCTGGAGCCTGCTGGGTGTCTCAACCCTCACTGCTCGCCTGCCAGTCGTCGTCTGCGCCGTCGGCAGTGTGGCGACGGTCGTGGCGATCGCGCGGCGAATGCATCACCGCGATCCCGTTGCCGCCGGCTGGATCATGTTGCCCTTCGTCGTGTTCGGGGCGTTCACGCCCATTGCCATGTTCGATGTGCCGCTGGTGTGTTTCGTTGCGTTGGGACTGCTCGGTATCGTGATTTCGGCGCAAGGGTCGCGTTGGCGCGGCTGCGCGGTGATTCTGGTCGCTGCATCGCTTGGGCTGCTCATGAAGGGACCGGTGTATCTTTTGCATCTGGCCGGCCCGCTGGCGCTGGTCCGCTGGTGGCACGCTGGTCCGCTTGAGCGACCGGTATCCATGGCATTTGGTATCGCCGCGTGCATTGTCATAGCCTGCGTGCCATTGGGAGCATGGGCGGTGACGAGCGCATTGCGCCTCGATGGGGTACCGGTCATCGCTACACTTGCCCACCAGTCGGTAGGGCGTGTGACGGAGAGCTTCGCGCACAGGCGAAGTGCCCTGTGGTATCTGCCGTGGGTCATCCCGTTTCTGTTGCCGTGGACATTCTTGTGGCGTTGGCGCCGCCTATGGGCCAACCGCAGGCGTGTGATCGAGACTCGCATCGGCCGGCTGGGTATCGCCGCATCGTTGCCGGCGTTCGTGGCGTTCTCGCTCATCAGCGGCAAGCAGATTCACTACCTGCTTCCACTGTTGCCGGGCATGGCGCTCCTGCTCGCTGAGTTCTACGCCGCTGACGAGGCATTCCTCTCGCATCGGCGAGTCTGGATCGTTCTCGTCGTTACCGCGGTGGCATGGACGTGGCCGGTCGCCAACGCCGTCATTGGCATGCGCGGCAATGCGACATGGTACGTTGCTGCACTTATGTCGGCGGTGCTGCTTGCCCTCGGCGCATGGGCCGTACGTCACCTGCGAACCGCCAAGGACTCCGAGAAGCTCCCGGCGTCGTCGTTGGTGAGCCTGCTCGCAGTCATCTCCGCGGTGCTGCTGATAGGCACGCACGTCAAAGCGCACATGGACCCCCAGGAACTGGCCGACGCCGTCAGCGATCTGCAATGTCGTGACATCGTCGTCGTCGCGGTGAGTGACGAGCCCGGCATGGTCACCTACCTTGCCCGCTTGCCGAAGCCGCTGCCCATCGTTGCGAACACCAAGGCATGGGCAGCAAGTCATCCGCAAGGGCTGGCTCTGGTACATGCAAGTCGTGGCGACCCCCCGGATTTTGTGCAGACACCCATCACGTTGGCGGACGGATGGGAGGGCATCGTTCCCGCTTCCCGTCTTCGGGAGGTGCATCCATGATGGGTGGCTGATGCACAGGGTGATCCGGGTAGGTAGCCACTCCGATGCACGCGTAACACGCCCAGGTGACAAGGTAAAAGGAGCCCGACAAAGCCAGGCTGGCGCATATGCTTGACACTAGACCTAGATCAAGGGTCTAGACTTGCCTCATGACCACTCAACCAGCCCTCACCATCGGACGCGTCGCGCAGAGCGCGGGCGTGGCTATCGACACCATTCGCTTCTACGAGCGGGAAGGGCTGTTGCCTGAGCCCCGACGGAGGCCCTCGGGGTATCGGGAGTACGACCAGGGCGCCGTGGCGCGGCTTCGCTTTATTCGGCGCGCCAAGGATCTTGGCTTCACGCTGGAGGAAATCCGCGACCTGCTGGCCCTGTCGGCGGACCGGCACGGCGGGGTTGAAGGCGTGCGCGAGCGCGCCGCGGCGCGATTGCGGGCCATCGACGCGCGTATCGCAGAGTTGCAGCGCGTGCGCGACGGTCTTTCCGAGCTGGTGGAGGCCTGCCCGGGGCATGGGGCGCCGGAAGACTGCCCGATTCTGAAGGCCCTGGCGGAGCCGGAAGCATGAGCCACAGCTGTTGCTCGCACGGCGCGGCCGATATCGCCGCGACCGTGCTCGATCCCGTTTGCGGCATGCACGTCGATCCGGCGAAGACGCCGCACCACTTTACGCACGAGGGGCACGATTACGCCTTCTGCGGTGCTCGGTGTCGCGAACGCTTCATGCAGGAACCAACCAAGTATCTCGAGCCGAAAGCGGCCGAGGCACCTGCGCCTGCGGGCACGATATACACCTGCCCGATGCATCCCGAGGTGCGTCAGGAAGGCCCCGGTTCGTGCCCGAAATGCGGCATGGCATTGGAACCGGCCATGCCGTCTCTGGACGAGGACGATGGCGAGGTCCGCGCGCTCGGCCGTCGTCTCGGTCTGCTGGCCGCGTTGACCTTGCCGGTGCTGCTCGTCGCCATGGGGCCGCATCTGTTCGGCTGGATGTGGCCGGCACCGTGGGACGCGATCGCTCGCTGGACTGAGGCGCTGCTGGCGACGGTGGTGGTCCTGTGGGGCGGCGCGCCGTTCTTTGCCCGCGGCTGGCGCTCGC
Organism: Luteibacter sp. UNCMF366Tsu5.1; assembly: GCF_900119235.1. Classification (NCBI taxonomy): domain Bacteria; kingdom Pseudomonadati; phylum Pseudomonadota; class Gammaproteobacteria; order Lysobacterales; family Rhodanobacteraceae; genus Luteibacter; species Luteibacter sp. UNCMF366Tsu5.1. The sequence continues at coordinate 7,570 of NZ_FPIS01000001.1, forward strand.
TGGCGCCGTGGTCGCCGAACATGTACACCTTGATTGCGCTGGGTACCGGTGTGGCGTGGGTGTACAGCGCCGTGGCGTTCGCGTTGCCGGCGCTGTTTCCGCTCGGCATGCGTGACATGCATGGTCATGTGGCCGTGTATTTCGAATCGGCGGCGGTCATCGTCACGCTGGTGACGTTGGGCGATTTCCTCGAACTACGTGCACGGCGGCGCACGGGCGACGCGCTGCGTGGTCTCCTCGGTCTCGTACCGACCACCGCGCGGCGGATCGGCGACGATGGCAGGGAAGACGACGTGCCGCTGGATGCGCTCCGTGCGGGCGATCGCGTGCGCGTGCGGCCAGGCGAGAAAGTGCCGGTGGATGGCAGCGTGCTCGAAGGCGAAAGCCACGTCGACGAATCGATGCTGACCGGCGAGGCGATGCCGGTCGCCAAGAAGCCGCACGATGCCCTGACCGGCGGTACCCAGAACCAGCATGGCGCTTTGGTCATGCGTGTGGACCGCGTGGGCGCCGACACGGTGCTGTCGCGTATCGTCGCCATGGTAGCGGAGGCGCAGCGTTCGCGTGCGCCGTTGCAGCGCTTGGCCGACAAGGTGGCGGCGTGGTTCGTGCCGGTCGTCGTCGTGGTCGCTGTGCTCGCGTTTGCTGTCTGGTGGTGGCTCGGACCTCAGCCGGCCTTTGCGCACGCGCTGGTCGCGGCGGTGTCGGTGCTGATTGTTGCCTGTCCGTGTGCACTCGGTCTCGCCACGCCCATGTCGATCATGGTGGCGAGCGGTCGCGGTGCGAAGGCGGGTGTGCTGTTTCGCGATGCGGCGGCGATAGAGCGCCTGCGTGAGGTCACCACGCTGGTGTTCGACAAGACAGGCACCCTCACCGAGGGGCGGCCGGCGCTCGTGGATGTTCGCTGCTTCGGACATGAGCGCGTCGAAGTCCTGGCATTCGCAGCGGCCGTCGAGCGACCGAGCGAGCACCCTTTGGCCGCGGCCATCGTTACAGCCGCGGAGAACGCTGGCGTCGCCATCCCGGCGGTAACGGGATTCCAGATGCTCGTGGGCCGAGGCGTCACCGGGCGCGTGGACGGCCGCGACGTGTCGCTGGGTAACGCCAAGCTCATGCAGGACGAACGCGTGGATATCGCCGCGGCGGAGGCGTTTGCCTCGCAGTCGAGGGAGAAGGGCGCAACCGCGATGTATCTCGCGATCGACGGCCGGCTTGCCGCGTGCGTCTCGTTGGCGGATGCCGTGAAGGCCTCGACGAAACCTGCACTCGATGCACTGCACGCGGCAGGCGTGCGCTTGGTGATGGCGACCGGCGACAACGAAGCGACCGCGAAGGCCGTCGCACGTGACCTGCCGATCGACGATGTTCACGCAGGTGTGTCCCCGGAAGACAAGGCTCGCCTTGTTGCCGCGCTGAAAGCCGAAGGCGCGGTCGTCGCGATGGCCGGCGACGGTGTCAACGACGCGCCCGCGCTTGCGGCGGCGGACATCGGCATCGGTATGGGCAACGGCAGCGACATCGCCATCCAGAGTGCGTCCGTGACCTTGCTGCGTGGCGATCTCGCGGGCATCGCTCGCGCACGTGCGCTGTCCGAGGCGACGGTGGCGAACATCCGGCAGAACCTGTTCTTTGCCTTCGTCTACAACGCGGTGGGCGTGCCTGTGGCGGCGGGCGTGCTGTATCCGCTGTTCGGTATCACGCTCTCGCCGATGCTGGCGGCGCTGGCAATGAGCTTGAGCTCTGTCTCCGTCGTGGCTAACGCACTGCGGTTGCGCCGCGGCGATACCGCTGCGGTGTGACACTCACGCCATAAGGATCAACGACGGACGTCGAACGAAGGCGGCGCATCCGCTGCCTTCGTTGCCCAGGCCTTATTGGGTGTGTTCGACAGGTCGAACGTCAGCGTGCCGCCTTTCAGCGCGAATGACTCGGGCAACCAGGCACGCGAGGTGGGTTTGCCGTCGACCTTCAAGGCCGTGACATAGGGCTTGCCTGGGCCGGCGCTCGGGGCGTCGATCGTCACGTCGCCACCGTCGCGATGCACCACGGCGTGGGTAAAGATCGGGCTGCCCACCACCATTTCTGCTCGGCCGGGGATGGACGGATAGATGCCCAGCGCAGCGAATACGTACCATGACGACATCTCGCCGAGATCGTCGTTGCCCGGGATACCGTTGGGTGCATTGAGCCAGATCGTGTCGAGCACGCGGCGCACGAGTTCCTGGGTCTTCCACGGTTGGCCAGCGAAGATGTAGAGCCACGGCGTGCCGATCGACGGCTCATTGTCGAGTTCCGCATGGAGCGGTCCGGACTTCGTGACGGCGAAGCTGCCGTCGGGCTGGTAGAAGAAGGCGTCCAATCGCTGGCGCGCCTTGTCGCGGCCACCCATGGCATCGAATAGGCCGCCGACGTTGAACGGCACCATCCACACGTATTGCGCAGCGCTGCCTTCGACGAAACCGTCCTCGGTGGCGGGCGTGAAAGCATGCGGCGCCTCGTTGTCGTCATCCTTGACGAGCGCCCAGGTGCCGTCGGCGTTGCGATTGCGGATGTAGCCACCTTCGGGCGTGGCCTTCGGATCGAAGAGATTGCGCCAGTACTGCGCGCGATCGAGGAAGCGCGCCGACGTGGCGGTGTCGCCAAGCCGCGCCGCCAGGGCGCTGATGCCGAACTCGGCGGCCACGGTCTCCAGCGTGTCGGCGGCGGGCCCCCAGGCCGGAGCGCCCACGGGGATGTAATGCAGCTTCAACCAGGTATCCAAGCCAGGGCGCTGCCCGACGCATTCCACTTCGCAGCCATCGTGCGAGGTGTCGAGTGCGGTGGGGTGGTCCGCCGCGTGTACGAGCGATGCGAGTGCGCCGTGCATGTCGAAATCGCGTGCGCCGAACGCGACGATGCCCGCGAGCGCGGCGGCAGCGGGATCGCCATTCATCACGTGCGTGCCGCCGTTGTTGTGCGTCCAGCGATCCCATACGCCGTGGTTCTGCTGTGCCTGGTTGTAGAGGCTCTGTGCGATGTCGCTCGCGGTCTTCGGCTCCAACCATGCCACCAGCGGCAATTGCGAGCGATAGACGTCCCAGCCGGAGAAGTTGGCGTATTGCGCCTTTTGCTCGCCGGCGACGCGATGAACTTCGCCATCGAACCCGCGGTATTCGCCATTGACGTCACTGAAGACATTCGGGTGCATGAGTGCGTGATAGAGCGCGGTGTAGAACACCGTGCGATGGTCGGGTGTGCCGCCTTCGACGTCGATATGCGAAAGACGCGCGTTCCACGCGGCGACGGCGCGATCGCGCACCGTATCGAACGTCGTGCCGCGCGGCGTTTCCGCATCGAGATTCGCCTGCGCGTTGGCGGCGCTGACGTAAGAGATACCCACCCGCACGTTTACCGCACCGACGCCCTTGGCGAAGCCCACCCACGCACCTGAGCCCTTGCCCGTTTCGGGGAAGCCCTTGGGGCCGTATCCGGTACCGCCTTCGGCATGTGTGTCGCCCGCGGTGACGGTGGTGTCGTGCCACGCGCCCGCCGATGCAAACGGCTGGTCGAACTCCGCAACGAAATACAGCGTGTAGTAGCTGCGCCGGTCGGCCTCGTTGATGTAGCCGCAGAAGTTGCCGCTGGTGACCTCGCCCGTGACGCGTCGGTGCGCCTTGTCCACCGACACCGATGCATGCTCGGAACCGGCTTCGGAATCGGAGACGCGAACGAGCACGTTCGCGGGCTTGCCGGCGGGAAAGGCGAAGCGCGCTGCGCCCGAGTGCAGCGCAGCGGCGAGATCGACGCCCACGCCGTTATCCAGGGCGACGCGATAGTGCCCGGCCTTCGCTACTTCGTTGGTATGGGAGAACGTGGCCGCATAGGTATGACGGAAGTCGGTGGACGGCGAGGCGGTCACATCCTCCGTGATCGGCATGATTGGCACGTCGCCCGAGCCGCCCGCACATCCCCAGCCTTCGACGTTGGTGAGGCTGAAGCCGCGAATGGCGGTGGCGCGGTACTCGTAGCCGCCCGGCGCGGCGATCGGCGCCTTCTTGCCTGGCAGCGGCGACGCTTCCGGGCTGAACTGGAGCATCCCGAACGGCACCACCGCGCCCGGGAAGACGTTGCCGCCGTTGGTCGTGCCGATCAGCGGATTGACGAGATCGGCGGGGCCAGTGGCGGCCGTCGCCAGGGCCGGGAGGAGGGCGGCGACGAGGACGAGCGGGCGTGCGACGCGCAAGGGCAGATCTCCGAGATCGGGATTTGTATCGATTGAAATCGCTTGCGGAGCAAAAGTCCCGTGCCAGGGGTCACGGTGCCCGCCGAAGCGGGCGGGACGTCACCAAAGGATGCCGTCGACCGGCTTGACCGGCTCCAGCCCGTGATGCTCGCCGAGCATGTCGCGCAGATCGATCTCGATGCTTCGGGTGAGCGTGGTGAGCGGTACGTCGTCTTCCTTGTTCTCGAACGGGTTCTGCATGTCGTTACCGATCTGCAGCAGGGCAAGAAACAGGAAGCCCGCGACCGTGGAGCCCAGCGGCGTGTACAGACCCAGGCTTTCCACCAGGCCCAGCGGCAAGAGCAGGCAGAAACCGTGGGTGAAGATGGCAGGATAGGTCGCGTACTGCTGCGGCAGCGGCGTGTTCTTGATCCGCTCCATGCCGCCTTGTGCGTTGCTGATGTCCGACATCGTGCGCGCTAGCGTGGCGAGCAGGATCGGATCGGGTCGGCTTTCAGGCAGCAGGACGGCCGTGTCCGCATGGATGGCATTGGGCACGTTGGTCACGCTGCGCAGGCGCTTCAACTCGTCGGTGCCGAGGTGGGCTTCCAGTTCGTCCCACGGGGCCTGCCGACGCAGATGCATGCGCAGGGCATGCACATAGGCGATCTGCCGATGGGCGACCGTGACGGCCAGGCTGCGATCCGGCAGCAAGGTGAGCGCATCGCGCGCGAGGGTGCGCGACGCGTTGACCATCGCGCCCCACAGCGAGCGAGCCTCCCACCAGCGTGCATAGGCGGTGGTGTTGCGGAAGCTCAAGTACACCGCCACGGCCGAGCCGAGCAGGGTGAGCGGCAGCGCGGGAAACTCCACCCAGCCAGGCCCGACGAAGTACCAGACCGCCGTGACGGCGACGTCCCACGCCAGCAGCCAGACCAGCGGACGGCCGACGTAACGGAGAATGTGACCGACGTGCGCCCGTCCGGGCAGGATCATTGGCCGTTCTCGCGCTTGATCGCCTCCGCCAGAGGCACGAAGTGGTCGCTGGTTTCGTCCAGCACGGAGACCTTGCCGTCGCCGATGTTGTAGACCCAACCCTGCAGGTTGAGCTCACCGTTGGCGCGCGCGGCGGCCACGGCCGGATGCGTCCGTAGGTGGGCAAGTTGCAGGCGCACGTTTTCCTCGATCACCGTGCCCAGCATGTCGGGCACGTCTACCTTGCGGGCAAAGACGGCGCTACGGGCGGCCTGCGCGTTGCGCAGCCAGGCTTCCACGGTGGGCAGGTCCCTGGTGGAATCCGGGTTGAGCAGGCCCTTCATGGCGCCGCAGTCGGTATGCCCGCACACCACGACGTGGCGCACGCGCAGCACGGCCACCGCAAACTCCACGACCGCGGACACACCACCCAGCATTTCACCGTACGCGGGCACGATGTTGCCGATGTTGCGGCAGACGAACAGCTCGCCCGGCTGGGTCTGCGTGATCATCTCGGGAACCACGCGGGAATCGGCGCAGGTGATGAATAACGTGTGCGGGCTCTGGCCTTCGGCCAGTTCGCTGAAAAGCTTCTGGCTCTCGGGGAAGACCTTGTGGCTGAAGTCTTCGACGCCCTTGAGCAGGCCCAGCAGGCTGTCGTCGCGGGGGGTGTCCTGGGTCATTCGCTACCTCGTAGTACGGACCGCGCGGGGCGGGGCGCGCGAAGTTTATGCCAAAGCGGGCCGCTGCGGATGCGCGGGAGTATGGGGCGGCATTCCTCTGCGATTCGTGACGATCGCCCCGTCCAGGCACAAAAAAGGCCGCCCTGCTTGCGCAGGGCGGCCAGGGTTCACCTGAGGCTTACGCTTCCGCGTCTTCCTTGTACGCGTCGATCGGAATGCAGGCGCACATGACGTTCTTGTCGCCGTAGACGTTGTCCACGCGCGACACCGGCGGCCAGTACTTCGACAGCTTCAGCGAGGGCAGCGGGAAGGCCGCAAGTTCTCGCGGATAGGCGTGGGTCCACTCGCTGCCCGTGACCATGGTGGCCGTGTGGGGAGCGTTGCGCAGCGGGTTGTCCTCGCGGTCCAGGCGACCGTCTTCCACCGCGCGGATCTCGTCGCGGATCTGGATCATGGCGTCGATGAAGCGGTCCAGCTCGTGCTGCGATTCGCTCTCGGTCGGCTCGACCATCAGCGTGCCCGCCACCGGGAAGGACAGCGTCGGCGCATGGAAGCCGAAGTCGATGAGGCGCTTGGCGACATCTTCCGCGCCCACGCCCGTGGCGTCCTTCAGCGGGCGCAGGTCGAGGATGCACTCGTGCGCCACGAGGCCGTTGCGACCGGTGTAGAGCGTCTTGAAGTGCGGCGCGAGGCGCTTGGCGATGTAGTTGGCGTTGAGCAGTGCGACCTGGGTCGCCTTACGCAGGCCTTCGGTGCCCATCAGCGTGATGTACATCCAGGAGATCGGCAGGATCGACGCGGAACCGAACGTGGCCGCACTGACCATACCCACATCGCCCTCACCGCCGAACGCGCGCGGCAGGAAAGGCGCGAGATGCGACTTGACCGCGCACGGGCCCACGCCCGGGCCACCGCCGCCGTGCGGAATGCAGAAGGTCTTGTGCAGGTTGAGATGCGAGACGTCCGAACCCCACTTGCCCGGTTTGGCCACGCCGACCAGCGCGTTCATGTTCGCGCCGTCCGTGTACACCTGGCCGCCGTGCTTGTGCACGGCTTCGCAGATGGCGACCACGTCTTCCTCGAACACGCCGTGCGTGGACGGGTAGGTGATCATGATTGCGGCGAGGCGGTCCGAGTACTTCTCGGCCTTCTCGCGGATGTCGTCGACGTCGACGTTGCCGTTGGCATCGCAGCGGGTGACCACCACGGTCATGCCGCACATCTGCGCCGACGCCGGGTTGGTGCCGTGCGCCGATTCGGGGATGAGGCAGATGTCGCGATGACCTTCGCCGCGCGAGCGGTGATAGGCACGGATCGCCAGCAGACCGGCGTATTCGCCCTGCGCGCCGGAATTCGGCTGCAGGCTCACGGCGTCGTAACCCGTGCATTCCACGAGCATCGCTTCCAGCTCGTCGATCAGCTGCTTGTAGCCCTGGGCCTGGTCGGCCGGGGCGAGCGGATGGATGTTGGCGAACTCCGGCCACGTCACCGGAATCATCTCGGCGGTGGCGTTGAGCTTCATGGTGCACGAGCCCAGCGGGATCATCGTGCGGTCGAGCGCGAGATCCTTATCGGCGAGGCCGCGCAGGTAGCGCAGCAGTTCGTGCTCGCTATGATGCGTGTTGAACACCGGATGCTGCAGGAAATCGACGTCGCGCAGCAGTGCCTTCGGCAGCGCGTCCGGCGTGGCGGCGTCGAGCGCGTCGACGTCGTCGATCGAGGCGCCGAAGACGCCCGCGAGCGCCACGACATCCGCACGCGTGGTGGTTTCGTCGAGGCTGATGCCGACGCTGCTGCCGTCGATGGCACGCAGGTTGATGCCCGCTGCTGCAGCTTTGGCATGGATCGCCTTGGCATCCACACCGGTGACGTGCAGCGTGTCGAAGAAGTCGGCACCGGTGGCGACGCCGGCCTTGCCCAGCGACGCGGCGAGGATGGCGGTGAGCCGATGCGTGCGACGGGCGATGCGAACGAGCCCTTCCGGACCGTGGTACACCGCGTACATGCTGGCCATGACGGCGAGGAGTACCTGCGCGGTACAGATGTTGGACGTGGCCTTCTCGCGGCGAATGTGCTGCTCGCGCGTCTGCAGCGTGAGCCGATAGGCCGGCTTGCCTTCCGTATCGAGGGACACGCCGATCAGGCGGCCCGGCATCGAGCGCTTGTACGCATCCCGGCAAGCCAGATACGCAGCGTGCGGGCCGCCGAAGCCGTAGGGCACGCCGAAGCGCTGCGTATTGCCGACAACGATGTCTGCGCCCCAGGTACCCGGGGCGGCAATCAGCGTGAGCGCGAGCAGGTCGGTGGCGACGCATACGATGCCGCCGCGTGCATGCGTGGCATCGGCAAGCGCCTTGTAATCGTTGATGCGGCCGAAGGTGTTCGGGTACTGCAGCAGCACACCGAAGCTCTCGACGTTGGCGCCTTCGCTGTCGTCGCCCACGTGCAGTTCGATGCCGATGCCGTCGGCGCGTGTGCGCAGCACTTCAAGCGTCTGCGGATGGACGTCCTTGGAGACGAAGAACACGTTCGACTTGGACTTGGCCGAGCGCTTGGCAAGCGCCATGGCTTCGGCTGCCGCGGTGCCCTCGTCGAGCAGCGACGCGTTGGAGATGTCCATCCCGGTGAGATCGGCGACCATCGTCTGGAAGTTGATCAGGGCTTCCATGCGGCCCTGCGAGATTTCTGCCTGGTACGGCGTATAGGCCGTGTACCACGCCGGATTTTCCAGCACGTTGCGCAGAATGACGTTCGGGGTGAGCGTGCCGTAGTAGCCCTGGCCGATGAAGCTGCGGAACACGGTGTTGCGGTCCGCGATGGCGCGGATCTTCGCAAGCGCTTCCTCTTCGGTCACGGCGCGGGGCAGGGCGAGCGGGGCAGGCGACTTGATCGAGCCGGGGACGATGGCGTCGGTCAGCGCGTCGAGCGAATCGTGGCCGACCACGCGCAGCATCTCGTCGATTTCGGCATCGTTCGGGCCGATGTGGCGCTCGATGAACGCGCCGTGGTTCTCAAGATCGCGCAGCGAGGGAGAGGTTTTCTGGCTCATGGGCTTGGAGGCATCCGCAGTAACGCGCCGTGCCGGCACGTGGGGCGCCCCTCTGTCCTTTTGCCTGAGAGTTTGGAGGCGGAAAGCCTCTTGCACCTTCGGCGCCGGATCGAACCGGTCTCTCCAGAGTGATGACTGCGCGGTGGTATGGGAGCCTGAGCGATTACGGGCGTTGCGCCTTCGGCAGCGGGTCCGTCCGCTTCTCCCACCGAGCCTTGCGGGGGGGAATTATACAGGGCTGCGGGCGGGGATGTCGGCGGGGGCTTGGGTGGGCGTCGGAGGCCGGGAGCATCGGCGCCGCCCGGTGCTTCGCTAGGACCGATCGGCCCGCGCCAACACATAGGCCCGGCACATGGCGGGCAGTTCGCTCCGCAGGACGGCGATCGCCTCCGGGGAGGCTTCGTGTTCGAGCACGGCCTGCACGGTGCCCGTCATCAACGTGCGCAATGCGTAACCGGTACGCGATACGTCGTCGAAGCGGACGTCCTGCGCACCGGCCAGCAGACGCGCGACGATGTCGTCGGCGCGCTGCCGTATATCCTCGACGAGCGACGCTGTTTCCAGTTCGGTGGCGACCACGTAGAGCACCCGGGTGCCAGGCATGCCGCGCAGCTTGGCATCGAGGTAGGCATGGGCCAGGCCTTCCGCCATCTCGGCGAGCGGCGCGTGTTGCAGCCGCTTGCTGGCGTCCTCGAGCGCCGCGATCACCTCTTCGAGGTAATCCTCCAGCACGGCATACATCAGCGCCTGCTTGTGCGGGAAGTACTGGTACATCGTGCCGACAGACACGCCGGCGCGCTCTGCGACGCGCGTCGTGGTCAGGCCGTGGTACCCGTCCATCAGCAAAACCTGAATGGTGGCCTCGAAAATGGCTGCCACCGTGGCGGCCGAGCGCGCCTGGCGCGGCGTTTTTCGCGGCTTTAGAGCGTCGGAAGGGGCGACGGGCATATGCGAATGTAAATCCCGAAAAGTGATGCCAAGTCTACGTTGGGGGCGACCCGCCACCTATCCAACGAGGAACCCGCATGACCCAGCAAGAACGCATCACCCTCATCACCGGTGCCAACAAGGGCATCGGCCTGGAAGTCGCTCGGCAGCTTGGCAAGGCAGGCCATCGCGTGTTGCTCGGCGCTCGCGACGCGGGCCGCGCGCAGGCCGCGGCCGATCGGCTGCGCGGCGAAGGTGTGGACGCTCGCATCGTCGCCATCGACCTGGACAACCCGGCGTCGATCGCGGCCGCCGTCGCCGACGTCGAGCGGCACGAGGGCCGCCTCGACGTCCTGGTGAATAACGCCGCTATCGTGGACCCCGCCGATGGCCCAGCCGGCACCGCCGACCTCGCCGCTGTCCGGCGCATCTTCGACACCAATTTCTTCGGCAGCATCGCGGTCACGCAGGCCTTTCTTCCGCTGCTGCGCAAGTCGGATGCCGGCCGAATCATCAATGTCTCCAGCGGCCTGGGCTCGATCGCCCTGAACGCCGATCCTAAGTGGGAGTACGCGGCGGTCAAGCTGCTCGGCTACAACGGCTCCAAGGCGGCGTTGAACCTCTTTACCGTCATTCTCGCGGCCGAACTGGAAGGTGAAGGCATCCGGGTACACGCGGTCAATCCGGGCTACACAGCCACGGACTTGAACGGCAACAGCGGCCACCAGACCGTCGCCGAAGGTGCGCAAGAGATCATCCGACTGGCACGTCTGGACGGCGGCCCGACCGGCACCTTCACGAACAAGGACGGCACCGATCCCTGGTAAGCGTTCGAGTGCGGCAGCGTGTCGATCTCAAGGACGCGCGCCTCTTTCAGGGTTCTGTGGGAGCCGCTATCGCGGCGAGGGGCCGACTGATTGGGCCACCCTGATGGCGATGAGAGCTTGCTGGTGGGAGCCAGCCTGCTGGCGATGGGAATTTACCTCGCTGTTACATCGCTTCGTTGGCTGATCGCCAGCAGGCTGGCTCCCACCGTTGCTTCGCAGGTTTCGCGCCGAAAAATAGCGGCTTCCACGGAATAGAATGGCCGCGCAATACCGGAGGCCGGAGGCGTATATGGCGAAGCAGCGAAGCTACTGGTTTGGTCGCAAGCGCGTTGGCTGGGGTATCGGCCCGACTAGCTGGCAAGGATGGGCAATCATGGCTGCATATACCGCGCTCATGATCGCTTCAACGAAAGTCGGATTTCTCGTCGCGCACCCCATGTGGGAGGGCGTGCTGGCGGTGTCGCTTACTTTCGCCTTGTTCGCGGTGATGTTCGTCACCTATGACCGATCCGAGCGTCTGTGACGCATTGACCGGGCGCTCAGGTTTGCGTGTTGCCCACGTCGCGCTCGATCCACGCGAGCACGAACGCTTCCAGCGACGTGCGCGGCGGAAGTCTCAGGCCGGCCGCATGGACGAAGGCAGCGGATGCCTGGAGAAATGCCTGCTTCGCTTGAGCAGAGTCCCGTCGCGCTGACGCCTGTCGCTGGCGCATCTGCACAACATGCGTCGACGGCTGGCCTGGGCGGGCGAACTTCGCGTAGCGACGCAGTTCGTCAGCGGCTGTCGCGGTGTCGCGCGCCGCTTGATCCATCACGGCTCGGCATTCGCGCACGCGGGCAAGGTGTGCTGAGGCTTCGGCGCTGAGGCTGGCGGACGAGGGGAGAGGAATGCCGCTCATGAAATACTTAGCCCCTAAAAAAACGAAGCCCCGCATCGCTGCGGGGCTTCGTCTATAATTGGTGCCCAAGAGAGGACTCGAACCTCCACGGTTTTACCCGCTAGTACCTGAAACTAGTGCGTCTACCAATTCCGCCACCTGGGCAGGTGTCTCGAAGCAGCGTCGCCGCCCCGTGAGCCGCGTAGATTAGGTAGGTCCGAGAAACTTGTCAACGATTTTGCACCCCGGATGTGAAACTATTCGCATCCCCCTTCAAAGGTCCCTACGTGACGAAGAAAAAGAAAGGTTCGGGCGCCGAACACGGCCCCCGTAAACCCAAGGCCAGCCGCCCCGGCAAGGCACTGGCCAAGTACGCCGACCGCATGCCGGCGGCGGTCGATCCGCATGCCGAGCGCGAGGCTCAGCGCTACGACCAGCCCATCCCCAGCCGCGAGGCCATCCTGGCCCTGCTGGAGGAGCGCGGCGAATTGCTCATGGCGGAAGACATTGCCCGGGCGCTCCGCCTGTTCACCGATTACGAGATCAACGCCCTGGGCAAGCGCCTCGGGGCGATGATTCGCGATGGCCAGCTGCTGCGGAACCGCCGCGGTGGCTACGCGCCCGCACAGAAGCTCAGCCTCATTCCGGGCCGGGTGATCGCTAACGCGGAGGGCTACGGCTTCCTGCGGCCCGACGAAGGCGGCGACGATCTTTATCTCTCGCCGTCGCAGATGCGCAGCGTGCTGCATGGCGACCGTGTGCTTGCCAGTGTGGTCGGTATCGACCGTCGCGGCCGCCGCCAGGGCGCCATCGTGGAAGTGCTGGAGCGACGTTCGCCGCGCCTGGTGGGCCGCGTGGTCGTCGAGAACGGCGTGACCCTGGTCGAGCCGGACGACCGCCGCCTGCACCAGAACATCATGATTCCTGCCGGCCGTGACGCTGGCGCGCGTTCGGGCGAGATCGTGGTCGCCGAGATCACCGATCCGCCGACGCCGCATCGCGGCCCGCTGGGCACCATCCGCGCGGTGCTAGGCGAGCGCCTGGAGCCGTCGTTGGTGGTCGAGATGGCGATTGCCAGCCACGACCTTCCGCACGAGTGGCCGACCCAGGTCGTTCGCCAGGCCGAGGAAGTGGAGCCCAAGGTCACGTCCGACGAGCGCAAGGGCAGGGTGGATATCCGCAAGCTGCCACTGGTGACGATCGACGGCGAGGACGCACGCGACTTCGACGACGCGGTCTACGCCGAGGCGTTGAAAGGCGGCGGTTTCCGCTTGATCGTCGCGATTGCCGACGTGTCGCACTACGTGCCCGTGGGTACGCCGCTGGACGTGGAAGCCTACGACCGCAGCACCTCCACGTATTTCCCGGGCTTCGTCGTACCGATGCTGCCCGAGACGCTGTCGAACGGCATCTGCTCGTTGAATCCCAAGGTCGATCGCCTGTGCATGGTCTGCGACATGGAGATCGACGAGGAGGGCGAGGTCCAGCGCGCCAAGTTCTACGACGCGGTGATGTACTCGCATGCACGACTCACCTACAACAAGGTCTGGCAGGCGGTGGGTGAGCGCAACGCGGACGTGCGCCACGAAATCGCCGACGTGCTGCCGCAGGTGGAAACGCTGCATCGGCTGTACAAGGTGATGGCGAAGGCGCGCAAGCGTCGCGGCGCCATCGATTTCGAAACGCCCGAGGTGAAGTTCCGCCTCGCACCGTCGGGCGACGTGGTGTCGATGGGCGCCTCGGATCGCAACGACGCACACAAGCTGATCGAGGAATGCATGATCGCCGCGAACGTGCAGGCGGCCAAGTTCCTTTCCAAGCGCAAGATTCCGGCACTGTACCGCGTGCATGCGCCGCCGCCGGCCGAGAAGTATGAGGATCTCCTGCAGTTCCTCCGCGAGTTCAAGCTCAAGATGCCGCCGGCCGACGAAGTCACACCAGCCGACTTCTCCGCGCTTTTGAAGAAAGTGCACGATCGTCCGGAAGCGGAACTGATCCAGTCGGTGTTGCTGCGCGCACAGAGCATGGCCGTGTATCACCCCGAGAATCAGGGTCACTTCGGTCTGGCGCTGGATGCGTATGCGCACTTCACGTCGCCCATTCGCCGTTACCCGGACCTGCTCGTTCACCGTGCCATTCGCTACGCCCTTACCAAGGGCAAGCCTGCCGACTACACCTACAGCGAAAGCCAGATGGCTTCGATGGCCGTGCATTGCTCGCAGCGCGAACGTCGTGCCGAGGAAGCCGAGCGCGATGTCGACGAGCGCTTCAAGTGCGCGTGGATGGAGAAGCATGTCGGCGAGGAATTCGCCGGCACCATCACGGGCGTGACCTCGTTCGGCCTGTTCGTCGAACTGGCGGCGTCGCGTGTATCGGGTCTCGTGCACGTGTCGCAGTTGCCCAACGATTACTACAAGTTCGATCCCACACGCCACTTGCTCTCGGGCGAGCGCACCGGCGAAAGCTATCGCCTGGGCGACTACGTGAGCGTGCAGGTGCTGCGCGCCAGCCTGGAAGATCGCAAGATCGATTTCCGCCTCGTGGCCCGTCTTGCCGCGTTGCCGAAGCCGCCTCCGCCGGTGTCCACCTTGCCTGCCCGTGCGCCGCGCTCGGGTATGGCCGAAGCGGGCATGGCGATCGGTCGCGCGGCGAAGAAGGCCGTGGGTCGCATTTTCGGAAGTCGCACGAAGAAGGCGGCCGAGCCGGTCGAAGCGCCGGTGCGGGCTACGCGTCCGGTTGCCGAGTCCGAGACCGCTGCTCCGTCGCAGCGGCGCGGTTCCGGCCGTCACGGTGGTCAGAGCGGCGGCTACGAGCAGCCGCGCGGCAAGGGCGGCAGCAAGGCGTCGGCCGAACCGTCGAGGCGTGGCCGCGCCTCGAACGAAGATGCGCCGTCGCGTGGCCGTGGCTCCGCGAAGACCGCCCCGCGAAAGAACACCGTGACCGAGACGCCGGCCAAGACGGCACCGGCCAAACGCACCGCCACCAAGTCGGCGACGAAGGGTGCGCCGCGTAAACCCAGGAGCAAGCCGCAGGCATGAGCGAGACGTGGATTGTCGGCATCAATCCGGTCGAGGGCGCACTCGCCAACGATCCGGATCGTGTCCGTGAAGTATTGATAGAGCAGAACTCCAAGAACGCGCGCGTGAACGAGATCGCCGCGCAGGCCCGCAAGCTGGGCTTGCCGGTGAAGCCGGTGGGCAAGGAGCAACTGGAGAAGCTCGGTGGCGAAGCACGCCACCAGGGCGTGATCGCACGCTATGAAACACCGCCGCTGCGCAGTGAGAACGATCTTCCCGCGCTGCTCGATGCGGCGGGCAGTGACGCACTGGTGCTGGTGCTCGATGGTGTGACCGATCCGCACAACCTCGGTGCCTGCCTGCGCAGCGCCGCGGCAGCGAAGGTCACGGCAGTCGTCGTGCCGAAGGATCGCGCCGTAGGCATCACGCCTACCGTACGTCGTGCCTCGGCGGGCGGCGCCGATCTCGTTCCTGTGATTGCGGCGACGAATCTTGCTCGTGCAATGCGTCTGCTCAAGGATGCCGGTGTGTGGATCACCGGGCTGGACGGCGATACGCAGCAATCCATCTATGACATCGACCTCAAGGGGCCGATCGCGTTGGTGATGGGCAGCGAGGGCGATGGCATGCGTCGTCTGACTCGCGACACGTGCGATTTCGTGGCGAAGATCCCGATGCCCGGCAACATGGAAAGCCTCAACGTGTCCGTGGCGACCGGTGTCGTTCTGTTCGAGGCGTTGCGTCAGCGAGGAGGAGCACGATGAACCTGTTCTGGCACGACTGGGCCGGTCTGATCGGCGTAACCCTGGTCCTGATCGCGTTCTTCCTACTGCAGGCGCACAAGCTTTCAGGGCAGGGGTATCCCTATCAGGTGATGAACCTGCTGGGCGCGTTTGGCATTCTTCTGTCGCTGATCTTCGGTACGTTCAATCTGTCGGCATTCCTGCAGGAACTCGCCTGGTTTCTCATCAGCGTGTACGGCATCGTTCGTGGCGTACGGTTGCGCCGCGCGGCGACCGTCATCCCGCCCTGAACGGCGCGCCGCCGATACGGCATCGGTAAACTGACACGCGGGCCGGCGCCATGCCGGCCCGCTCGGAAGGACGACCTTCCGTATGCCTTCTCTCCCGGGGACGACCCCGCCCTGGCGGAGCCATGTCATGTACTGGATGATTCTTTTTCTTGCCGGCCTTTTCGAGATCGGCTGGGCCATTGGCCTGAAATACACCGAGGGATTCACGCGCTGGTGGCCGAGCGTGCTCACCGTGCTGGCTATGATCGTCAGCATCGTGCTGCTGGCCGTCGCCAGCAAGAAGCTGCCGCTGGGTACTGCTTATGCGGTGTGGACCGGCATCGGTGCGGTGGGCGCGGTGACGCTCGGTATCGTGCTGTTCGGCGAATCGGCGCAGCCGTTGCGGCTGCTTTGCGTCGGGTTGATCGTGGCAGGCATCGTGGGCTTGAAGCTCACTGCCTGATTCAGCGGCGTCGACTGAGTAGTGCGGCGAGGGCACGGTTGCGGGCATGTCGCCCGCTTGCCTCGCCGCCATGGCGGCTCCTACAACGTTAGCGCGTGAGCCGCCATTTCTTCGTGGGGGCCGTCATGGCGGCGAGGAAATCTCGTGGTGCGATCCCTCGCCGCTGTAACGGTCCCTACGACGGACTACTTGCCGAAATCCGGGTTTGCAGTGGTGTCGCGCTTGGCGCGCGGCGCCACCAGCGGCTCACCGTGCACGACGAACCACACGTTTTCCGCGATGTTCGTGGCGTGGTCGCCGATGCGCTCGATGTTCTTCGCCATGAACAGCAGGTGCGTGCACGGCGTGATATTGCGCGGATCTTCCATCATGTAGGTGAGGAGGGCGCGGAATACCACGGTATAGGCCTCGTCGAGGTCCGCATCGGACTTCCATACCTCGTACGCCGCCTCGGCGTCCTGGTCGTTATAGGCCTTGAGCACGTTACGAAGCTGGTCGGCCGCGAGTTCGGCGAGGTTGGCGAGGCCGCCGGCGGCGGTGATCGGCGCCACGCGGCTGAGCGGGATGGACCGCTTGGCGACGTTGGCGGCGTAGTCGCCGATGCGTTCGATGTCGGCGGCGATACGCAGCGCGGCGAACACGTTGCGCAGGTCGCCCGCGATCGGAGCGCGCAAGGCCAGCAGGCGAACCACGTCCTGGCTGATTTCCTGCTCCAGGGCGTCGATGGCGTCGTCGTTGTCGACCACGCGCTGGGCGGCGCGTTCGTCGCGGCGCTCCACGACGTCGATGGCGGCTTCGAGCTGCGCGACGGCGAGTTCGCCCATCCGGACGATCTCGCCGGTGAGGCGCTTCAGTTCGTCGTCGTAGCTCTTGATGATGTGCTGGTGCGTGTTGTTCATCGCTTGCCTCGGAATCGGGGGCTTAGCCGAAACGGCCGGTGATGTAGTCTTCCGTCTGCTTCTTGTCCGGCTTGGTGAAGATCTTTTCGGTCCGGTCGAACTCGATCAGCTCGCCCATGTACATGAAGGCGGTCATGTCCGAGCAGCGTGCGGCCTGCTGCATGTTGTGGGTCACGATCACGATCGTGAAGTCCCGCTTCAGTTCTTCCACCAGTTGTTCGATGCGGCTGGTGGCGATGGGATCGAGCGCGGAGGTCGGTTCGTCGAGCAACAGGACCTCAGGCCGCAGTGCAATGCCGCGGGCGATGCACAAGCGCTGCTGCTGGCCGCCGGACAGGCCTAGCGCGCTTTGCTTCAGCTTGTCCTTCACCTCGTCCCACAGGGCGGCGCTGCGCAGCGCTTGCTCGACGCGACTTTCCATGTCGGTGCGCGAGAGCTTTTCGTGATGGCGGATGCCGTAGGCCACGTTCTCGAAGATCGTCATCGGGAACGGCACGGGCTTCTGGAACACCATGCCGACCTTGCTGCGCAGACGGTTCAGCGAATACTTCGGATCGAGGATGTTCTCGCCGTCGAGCATGATCTCGCCGCTGGCGCGCAGGCCCGGGTAGATCGCATAGATGCGGTTGAAGATGCGCAGCAGGGTGGACTTGCCGCAACCGGACGGACCGATGATCGCCGTGACCTGCTTCTCCGGAACGTCGAGCGAAATGTGCTTCAGCGCGTGGAAGTCGCCGTAGTGGAAATTGACGTCGCGGGCGATCATCTTCGCCGGCACCTGGCCAAGGTCCACGCCCGAGGCGTGGGGCGATGTGCCGAAGCCCGGCTTGGCGGCCACTTCGTTCATGTTAGTCATGGGACACCTTGGAGCGGAAGGCGAAACGGGCAATCAGGCTGAGAGCCAGCACGAACATCGTGAGGACGAAGGCGCCCGCCCAGGCGAGCGTATTGATATCCGGGCTCGCGTCCTTCGTGTATTCGTAGATGATCTGCGGCAAGCTGGCCATGGGAGCGAGCGGGTTGAGGTTCATGAACGTGTTGCCGAAGGCCGTGAACAGCAACGGGGCGGTTTCGCCGCTGATCCGCGCGAGGGCCAGCAGCACGCCGGTGACGATGCCCGAGCGCGCGGCGCGGATCAGGATCTGCGTGGTGAGTTTCCACTGCGGCACGCCGAGGGAGAGCGCGGCTTCGCGCAGGGTACCGGGCACGAGGCGCAGCATCTCGTCCGTGGTACGCACGATGACGGGCAGTGCGATCAGCGCGAGCGCCACGCCACCGGCGAGGCCCGAGAAGGTCACGTTGCCGTTGGACAGGTACTTCGACGGCAGCACCACGATCGTATAGACGAACAGGCCCAGTACGATCGACGGTGCCGACAACAGGATGTCGTTGAGGAAGCGGATCGTCGGGCCCAGGCGTGAGCGGCGCGAATATTCCGCCAGCCAGGTGCCGGCGGCGACACCGATCGGTGTGGCGATGAGGATGCCCAGTACATTGAGGATCAGGCTGCCCACCATGGCGTTGGCCAGGCCGCCTTCCTCGCGATAAGCGCTGATCTTGGTGAACAGCTGTGGCTTCAGCGCCGTGATGCCCTGGCTCAGGGTCTCCCAGAGGATCCATGCGAGGAAGAACAGGCCGATCGCGGTGGCAGCCACGCTGAGGATCATGGCGACGATGTTCTTGACGCGGCGCGTGGTGTAGAGCGAGGCGGACATCAGTTGCCCTCCTTCGTGGCGAGGCGGCGAAGCATGAGGCGCGCGATCAGCAGCACGATGAAGGTCACCACGAAGAGCAGGAAGGCGAGGGCCATCAGCGCGGAGCGCTGCAGGCCTTGTGCCTCGCCGAACTGGTTGGCGATGGTGGAAGCGATGGAGCTGCCGGTCTCGAGGAACGACAGCGAGAACTTGAAGGTATTGCCGAGCACGAAGGCCACCGCCATCGTTTCGCCGAGTGCACGGCCGAGACCGAGGAACACGCCGCCGATGACCGCGGTACGCGTGTAGGGCACCACGATGTCCCAGACCACTTCCCATGTGCTCGAGCCCAGCGCATAGGCCGACTCTTTCAGGCGCGTGGGCACCGTCTGAAACACTTCGCGCATCACCGAGGAAATGAACGGAATGATCATCACCGCCAGGACCAGACCTGCGGTGAGCACGCCGGCGCCGAAGAAGGGGTATTCGCTGGAGAAGAACTTCGCGATGAACGGCACGTGCTGTACCAGCCACGACACCTGCCCATCGGGCGGATCCGCGCTGAGGTTGTTCATCAGCCAGGGCTTGATGTGCTCGGCGACGAACGGGGCGAAGATGAAGAGACCCCACATGCCGTAGATGATCGAGGGGATGCCGGCCAGCAACTCGATGGCCGAGGCGACGGGACCGCGCAGCCACTGCGGCGCGATCTCGGTGAGGAAAATGGCGATGCCGAAGCTGATCGGCACGGCGAACAGCAGGGCGATGAAGGCGGTGCCGACGGTTCCCATGATGGGCACCAGCGCACCGTACTGGTCGTTGCTCGGGTCCCAGGCGGCGCTGGTCAGGAAGCCCCAGCCGAATGTGCGGAACGCGTCCTGGCCGAGCCACAGCGTGGAGCCTGCCGCACCGACGAGAGACAGAAGCACGAGAAGGGCGCAGACCTTAAGTACCGCCCCGAAGACGCGATCGTTGCGCGAGTCCCGGGCATTGCGGGCCGCCTCGACGGATCGATCGGGGGCCGTCACGGCATTGCTGGCGGTGGCATGCATGGTGGATGCGGTTTCCGAGGCCTGGGCAAACTGTGGGTCGCCGCTCCCTGCGGAACGGCGACCCCCTTTTACGACAGTCTGGACCGGAAGTATTTCACCGGCCGGACAGATCGGCGATTACTTGAAATCGGAAGCCCAGTAAGCCTGGATCTTCTGCGTCAGGGCCGGCGGCAGCGCAACGTAATCGAGTGCGGCAGCGTCGGCCTGGCCCTTGTCGAACGCGTACTTGAAGAAGTCGAAAGCGACCTTCGTGTGCGAAGCGTTCTTGGACTTCTTGTACATGATGATCCAGGTGGTGGCGGTGATCGGCCACGCCTGGTCGCCCGAAGCGTTCGTCATGATGAGGTTGAAGTCCTTGGCCGAGGCCCAGTCAGCCGTGGCGGCTGCGGCAGCGAAGGTCTCCGCGGTCGGCTGTACCCACTTGCCGGCGGCGTTCTGCATCTGCGCGTAGGAGATGCTGTTCTTCTTCGCGTAGGCATACTCGACGTAGCCGATCGAGCCCGGGATCTGGCGGACGTACTGCGAGACGCCCTCGTTGCCCTTGCCACCCACGCCGGTCGGCCAGTCGACGGCCGTGCCGAACTTCACCTTCGATGCCCACTCCGGGCTGACCTTCGACAGGTAGTTGGTGAAGTTGAACGAGGTGCCCGAGCCATCCGAACGATGCACGACGGTGACCTTGACGTCCGGGAGCTTGAGGCCCGGGTTCGCGGCGGCGATGGCCGGGTCGCTCCAGCGGGCGATCTTGCCCATGAAGATATCGGCAAGCAGCGGACCCGTGAGCTTGAGTTCACCGGCCTTGACGCCCTGGAGGTTCACGACCGGCACGATGCCGCCCACGACGCTCGGGAACTGGCCGAGACCGAACTTGGTGAGGTCTTCGCTGCTCATCGGCGCGTCGGAGGCGCCGAAGTCGATGGTGCCCTCCTTGATCTGCGCGATACCCGCGCCCGAGCCCACGGACTGGTAGTTGATCTTGTTACCCGTCGTCTCGGCGTACTTCGCCGACCACTTGGACAGGACGGGATAGACGAAGCTCGAACCGGCACCGGTGATGTCGGTGGCCTGCGCGGCAGAGATGCCGAACAGCGAGGCAGCGACCAGCGCGGCAATGCGGAGTTTGCGTGTGAACACGGAGAAATCCTCGATGGATAGAGTGTCGGGCGAAGCCCGCCCGGGGCCGTATTCCAGCCCTGCCGTGTTGCAATGAGACGTACCGAATGTTGCAGCGATATGACACCCGCCTTTTTGGTGTCATATTCAGGAACTTACGAAAATGCTCAGGCGATCAGCGGTGCCGCCGTTTCACGCTCGGCAAGCTCCAGCCGACGCCAGCGATTCACGATCTCGCAGAACAGCTGGGCGGTGCGCTCCGCGTCATAGATGGCCGAGTGGGCCTCGCGGGTGTCGAATTCCAGGCCCGCGGCAAGCACCGCCTTGCTGAGCACCGTCTGGCCATAGGCGAGGCCGCCGAGCGTGGCGGTATCGAAGCAGCTGAACGGGTGGAACGGGTTGCGCTTGTGCCCCACGCGGCGCACCGCGGCATTAAGGAAAGCGAGGTCGAAGGCCGCATTGTGTCCGACCAGCACGGCGCGCTGGCAGCCGGCGACGCGCACCGCTTCGCGGATGGCGTTGAAGACGTGATCCAGCGCCTGCCGTTCGGGCAGGGCGCCACGGAACGGGTGGTCGGGGTCGATGCCGGTCACTTCGAGCGAGCGCGGGTCGATGTTCGCCCCGGGAAAGGGCTCGACGTTGGCGGCCACCACCGGTTGAGGTACCAGGAGGCCCGAGGGTTCCATGGCGATGGGAACCACGGCGATCTCCAGCAGGGCGTCGCGTTCGGCGTCGAATCCGCCTGTCTCGACATCCACGATGACCGGCAGAAATCCCCTGAACCGCCCGGCCATGGTCGATGCGGTGCTATTGCTCGTCGTATCCATCCGCGAAGGATATCAGCCCGAGCGGGCGGGGCGCGCCGGGCGGATGTCGTCGGTGTCGCCGATTTGTCACAAGCGGCGCATTGAACGGTGGTGGTTGACCCATTCTGGGCACCGCCGACTCCTGGGAAGGGGCGAGGCCGTGGATTGGGTCGCTTGCCTCACGCCACGTCGGGTAGGTGCGGTCGGAAGAGCCTGACGACGCTCCAGGGCGTCGTGCAAGTCAGGGAGGGCCAAGCCATCGGCGATGAGCGAATCACGAGCGCCTCCATGTTCGCCTTTCGTGGTGTCATTACGCGCATCTTGCGAATCGTCTCATGTGTTCATGGGCAAACGGACGTCCAAAAAATGAACGCATTGCATCGAACTCGCGAGGCCGGCGTGTCAAAAACCCGCGCCAGATCACGATTTTTCCTATGAAGTGCGCCGAATGCTGAATTTGTTGCGACGCCGTACTTGCGTCCGTCACATGCGCTGCGTAGGTTCGGGTCCATGCGACATCGACCGACCACTTTCATTCGACGCATCGCGGGCACGTTCCTCGTGTTCCTCGCGCTCGTCGTTGCGTGGTCCGGTGCCTCGGCAATGCCCAGCGATGCTTCGGCGGGATCGGTCGTCAGTTACAACGTTGCCCATGTCTCCGACGACGACCGCCGTGCAAGTGGCGGCGGTGCCGTGAATCTCGACGAACAGGGCGCCGTTCCCAGCCTTGAAGACAATCAAGGCCTGGACGACACCTTCGATCTTCCGCCCGAGCACGCGGTCCGCGTGCCGCGGCTTTCGTCGGCCCGTCCGGCTGACATCCCTGTGTCGCGGCACGCACACTTGCCCGCCTTCGATCTGCGCCCTCCCATCGCCTGATCGCTCCGACACGCGTTCCGCGTGTCCATTTCGCACTTAATCCGCTTCTTGAAGCAGGCGTCGCCGCCTGCCGCAGCGCCCCCGCGCTCGCTATCCCATGTCCCCCCAAAGAGGAATTCACCATGGAACGTCTCATCCAGGGCTTCGACCGTTTTCGCCGCCACATGACCAATGAGCAGCGCGACCTGTTCGCCCGCCTGGCATCGGGCCAGACGCCGCACACGATGTTCATCACCTGCGCCGATTCGCGCGTGATGCCGGAAATGATCTTCGAGGCCCAGCCGGGCGATCTGTTCGTCTATCGCAACGTGGGCAACATCGTGCCGCCGTACGCGCAGCACGTCAGTGGCGTCGTCGCAGCGATCGAGTACGCGGTCACGGCACTCAAGGTTCAACACATCGTCATCTGCGGCCACTCCGATTGCGGCGCCATGAAGGCGCTGCAGAATCCAGCGGCGCTCAAGGGCAAGCCTTCCGTCGAGCAGTGGCTCAAGCATGCCGATGTGGCGCGCTACGTGGTGGCCGAGAACCGTCCCACTATCCACGGTGAGGAAGGCCTCCGCTACCTGACCGAGGAAAACGTCGTCGGCCAGTTGGAGCACATGCGTACCTTGCCCGCGGTCGCGGCGGCCATGGCCAACGGTAGCCTGCGCATCCATGGCTGGATCTACGACATCGCCAAGACCGAGATCACGGCCTTCGATCCGAACGAGGGCCGGTTCCGTCCGCTGCTGGCGGGCGACACGAACCTGCCCGACGCCACCCCGCACGCGCGGTTCTCGACGCCGACGCCAGTCGCGTCCGCCGCCTGATAAGGAACCGCTCCATGCGCGCTTATTTCTCCCAGGGCCTCTTTGGCCGCGACCTCCTCGGATCGGTGGTCGTTTTTCTTGTCGCACTTCCGCTGTGCATGGGCATTGCGATCGCCTCGGGCATGCCGCCCAGCGCCGGTCTGATCACGGGCATCATTGGTGGCATCGTCGTCGGCGCCATCGCCGGTTCGCCGTTGCAGGTGAGCGGCCCGGCGGCGGGTCTCGCCGTGCTCGTGTTCGAACTGGTGCGTGAGCACGGCGTCGCGGCCCTCGGGCCGGTCGTGCTGCTCGCGGGCCTGATCCAGATCGTGGCGGGCCTGTGCAAGGTAGGCGTCTGGTTTCGCATGACGTCGCCTGCGGTGGTCGCGGGCATGTTGTCCGGTATCGGCATCCTCATCGTGGCGTCGCAGTCGCACGTGCTGCTCGACGCCATCCCCAAGGCCCGCGGGCTGGAAAACTTCGCGGCTCTCCCCGCGGCGTTGTGGGAATCGGTGACGGGTGCGGCGGAAGGCCAGGCGCCTGCCGCACTGATGATCGGCATCGGCACCATTGCGATCATGCTGGGCTGGGAGAAACTGCGTCCGGCGAAGTTGCGCTTCGTTCCCGGTGCATTGCTCGCCGTCGTTGCCATGACGGCGGTGGCTCAGTGGGCCGCGCTGGACGTGAAGCGAGTGGACGTGCCGTCCAATCTGTTCTCGGCCGTAAGCCTGCCGACGATGGGTAGCCTGTTCGGTCTGTTCGACGCCACGCTGCTGATCGCCGCCGCCACGTTCGCGTTCATTGCCAGTGCGGAAACCCTGCTCTCGGCGGCTGCCGTGGATCGCATGCACGACGGCGTGCGTACCAACTACGACCGCGAGTTGACTGCGCAAGGTGTGGGTAACCTCATCTGTGGCTTCCTCGGCGCACTGCCGATGACCGGCGTGATCGTTCGCAGTGCCGCGAACGTGCAGGCCGGTTCGGCGACGCGGATGGCCGCGATCATGCACGGCGGCTGGTTGCTCGGGTTTGTCATGCTGTTGCCGTGGCTGATGCGCATGACGCCAGTCTCGTGCCTGGCCGGCATCCTCGTCTTTACCGGCGTGAAGATGGTCAATCCGAAGCAGATCAAGGATCTGGCGGCATACGGCAAGGGCACCGCGGCGGTGTACGTTGCGACCACGGTTGCCATCGTCGCCACGGATCTGCTGACCGGTGTGATCGTCGGCTTCGCTCTGTCGCTGCTGCGTCTGGCCTTGCTCTCGTCGAAGCTGAAGATGGACGTGACGCATCACGACGAGCCCGGTACGGCCACGTTGCACCTCGAAGGTTCCGCGACCTTCCTCAGGGTGCCGACGATGGCGCGTACGCTGGAGCGCATTCCGCCGAACACGCGGCTGTCGGTCATGATGGATCGCCTGCATCACGTCGATCAGGCGTCGCTGGAGCTGTTGCGCGAGTGGGGCAGGAACGCCTCGAAGCGCGGCTGCGAACTGATCGTGGATTGGCACGAACTGGGTCGGCGCGTGGAAGGCTCGCGGCGCCCCGCCTAGTGCAAGACGGCGCTACGAGGGCGGCAACAGCGCGTTGCTCTTGCCGCCCTCGTGGTGACCGGGATGTTATCGCTGCCGTGTTTCGTCTGGCTTCGTCTTGTGCTTGTACGCACACAGATCGACGATCGGGCAGATGGGGCAATCCGGTTTCCGTGCCTTGCAGATGTAACGTCCGTGCAGGATCAGCCAGTGATGCGCATCCTGCACGAATTCTTTTGGAATGACCTTTTCCAGCTTGTCCTCGACCTTGCGCACATCGGCGCCCGGCGCCAGCCCCGTGCGATTGGCGACGCGAAAGATGTGCGTATCGACGGCGATGGTCGGCTGGCCAAAGGCGGTGTTCAGCACCACGTTGGCGGTCTTGCGTCCGACACCCGGCAGTTCTTCCAGTGCCTCGCGCGTCGTCGGTACCTCACCGGCATAGCGCTCGACGAGGATCTGGCTCATCGCGATGAGGTTCTTCGCCTTGTTGTTGTAAAGGCCGATGGTGCTGATGAAGCTCTTGAGCTTGTCCAGCCCAAGATCGAGGATCTTCTGCGGCGTATTCGCCACGGGGAAAAGCTTGCGAGTGGCCTTGTTTACACCGACGTCGGTGGCCTGCGCCGACAGCGCCACCGCGGTCAGCAATTCGAACGGGGTGGTGTATTCCAGTTCCGTCTTCGGATGCGGATTCAGCTCGCGCAGACGGCTGAACATCTCGACCACATCGGCCTTTTTCACGGGGTGTCCTTCTTACGGGCTTTTGCGCGCGCCAGCGCGTCGAGCACGGCGTTGCGTGCCGTGGGCGCGGCGACGTCTGCCTTGCGCGCCGCGAGCTGTTGCTCGCGCGTCTCCCGCTCCACGACCAGTCGCCGCTCCCGGCGTTGGAAGCGCCAGCGCGCGGCCTCGGCATGTGCGCGATCGTCCGCTTGCGCCAGTGGCATCGGGTCGAGCGTGATGCAGTCCACCGGGCAGGCGGGTACGCAGAGTTCGCATCCCGTGCAGAGATCGGCGACCACCGTATGCATGAGTTTCGACGCGCCGACGATGGCATCCACCGGGCATACCTGGATGCACTTCGTGCAGCCGATGCAGTCGGCTTCCACGATGCGTGCGAGCGTGCGTGGCTTCTCGACGCCTCGGGTCGTATCCAGCGGCACGACGGGGCGGTCCAGGAGCGCAGCCAGACGGGCGATACCGGCAGTACCGCCCGGCGGACAACGGTCGATCGATGCCTCGCCTGCGGCGATGGCTTCGGCGTAAGGCCGACAGCCATGGAACCCGCATTGTTCGCACTGAGTTTGCGGCAGCAGGTCGTCGATACGGTCGGCGAGCGTCGGCGTCATGGCTGTCGGGCAGCGCGCTCTCAGCGAACGGTGGCGCCCGGTGCTGCGCCCTGATCGGCGTCCAGCAGGAACAGGTCGGCACCGCCGTCACCCGCGGAGAGAATCATGCCTTCCGACACGCCGAAGCGCATTTTGCGCGGTGCGAGGTTGGCGATGAACACCACGTTGCGGCCGACCAGCTTCTCCGGCTCGCCGTACGCAGCGCGAATACCCGAGAAGATCTGGCGCGTGCCGAGCGGGCCGGCGTCCAACTCGAAGCGCAGCAGCTTGTCCGAGCCTTCGACGAATTCGCAGGCCACGACCTTGCCGACGCGGAGGTCGAGCTTCGCGAAGTCGTCGATGGAAATGGTGGCGGTTTCGGTGGCGGCAGCGTCGGTCATGGGCTTGGGTGCTTCTTTGGCTTTCTTGGAGGGTTTGGCATCCGCAGCGGCGGCTTTGGCCTGTTCTGCGGGTGTGAGGGATTCCTTCGAGGCATCGATCATCGCTTCGATACGCTTCGGGTCGAGGCGGCCGAACAGCGGAGAGAATGCGTTGACGGTATGCCCGAAAAGCTCGCGACGAGCGTCCGCGAAGTCGGTGATGGAGCCGCCCAGAAACGCCTCGGCCGCCGCAACCGCCTTCGGCAGGATCGGCTTCAGCAGGCCGCAGAGCAGGCGAAATGCCTGGATCGCGAACGAGCACACCTGTTGCAGTTCGTCGCGACGCGTTTCGTCCTTTGCGATGACCCACGGTGCCTTGGCGGCGATGTAACCGTTGACGGTGTCGGCCATGGCGACGAAGCGGCGTGACACGTCCGCAAACTCGTCGGCTTCGTAGAGCGCTTCCACACCGTCGTACTGGCGCAGCAGTTCGGCCCACAGCGTCGCACCTTCATCGTCAAAACGATCGGCAAGCCTGCCGCCGAAGTGCGTGTGCAGGAAGCCCGCGGTGCGGCTCGCAATGTTGGCCCACTTGCCGACGAGGTGCGAATTCACCCGCTCCTCGAACGACTTGAGATCGAGATCGACGTCTACCGGCTGCGGGCCGAGCATCGTGGCGAAGTAGTAGCGCAGCGCTTCGGGGTCGAGGCCCGTATCCAGATAGGTGCGGGCCTGGATGAAGGTGCCGCGCGACTTCGACATCTTCGCGCCGTTCACGGTGAGATAGCCGTTCACGTGCAGTGCCGTGGGCGTGCGCATCTGCGCGCCGTGCAGCATGGCCGGCCAGAACAGCCCGTGGAAGTTGATGATGTCCTTGCCGAGGAAGTGGTGCATCTCGGCCGTGCTGTCCGCGCCCAGGAAGTCGTCGAAACGCACGCCGTTGCGATCGCACAGCGCCTTGAACGAGGCGAGGTAGCCGACGGGTGCGTCCAGCCACACGTAAAAGAACTTGCCTGGCGCGTCCGGGATGGGGAAGCCGAAGTAGGGCGCGTCGCGCGAGATGTCCCAATCGCGCAGGCCGTCGTCCAGCCACTCGGTGAGCTTTGCAGCCACGCCGCTGTCCATGACCGGCTTGCCGTCGGTGAACTTGCCGCCGAACCAGTCGCGCAGCAGCGACTCGAACTTGCCGAGTTCGAAGAAGTAGTGCTCCGAATCGCGCAGTACCGGCGTGGCGCCCGACATCACCGAATACGGTGCGATCAGGTCCGTCGGCGCATAGGTAGCGCCGCAGTTCTCGCAATTGTCGCCGTATTGGTCGGGCGTGCCACAGTTGGGGCAGGTGCCCTTGATGTAGCGATCCGGCAGGAACATGTCCCGCTCGGGATCGAACAACTGCTGGATGTCGCGCCGGGCGATGTAACCACCATCGCGCAGACGCTGGTAGATCGCCGTCGCCAGCTCGCGGTTCTCCGGCGAATGGGTGGTGTGGTACTGGTCGTAGCTGAAATGGAAGTCGGTGAAGTCCGCCTCGTGGCTCGCGCGGATCTGCGCGATGTACTCCTCGGGGGATTTACCGACCTTTTCCGCCGCCAGCATGATCGGCGTGCCGTGTGCGTCTTCGCCGGCCACGTACCAGACCTCGTTGCCCTGCATGCGCTGCGCCCGCGCCCAGATGTCGGCCTGGATGTAGCCGAGCATGTGGCCCAGGTGCAGCGGGCCGTTGGCATAGGGGAGGGCGTTGGTGACGAGGATGCGGCGGGCCATGATTCGCGCGGTCGGCTGTAGGACCGGGGATTATGGCATGCGGGTGTAAGGGCGGGTCGGATGAGGGGGTTGTGGGAGCCGCCACGGCGGCTCCCACAGTGTCGGCAGCGATTACTCCACGCGCTGCCACTCCTGGCTGCGGCCGAGCAGGGAGAAGCCGATGTAGCCATGGACGTCCAGCGTCTTGCCGCCGTCGTCGAGCTTGAGCGTGACCTTGTAGATCTTGCCCTTGGCCGGGTCGAGGATCTGTCCACCGGACCACTCGTCGCCGTCCTTCTTCAGGCCCCACATGATGGTCATGCCCTCGATGGGCTTGTTCTTGCGCTCGCCATCGCATTCGGAGCACACCGGATGCGGGCCGTGGTCGGATTTCAGAACCTGGAGCACCTTGCCTTCCAGCAGGCCGCCGTGTTCGGTGATCTCGACGATGGACTTCACCTCGTGGGTCTTGTCGTCGATCGTCTTCCACTTGCCCACCGGACTGTCGGTGGCGGCAAAGGCGGGGAGGCTGCCCACGGCAAGGGCGAGGGCGAGAACAGTGCGGATCGGCGATTTCATGGACGTGCGGACTCCCCATACGGTCAGGTACGGCCGGAGCCTGACGAGCGGAGCGGCGCCCGTCAAGCTGCATCGCGCCAGACCGGTCGCTTTGTCTTCAGCCAGCGGGCATCGGGCGGCGCTGGCATAATGGGCGATCTTCGATTTTCCTCACCTCCCCATGTCCCAGGCCAGCGAAACCCTCGTGCGCGGCATTCTCGACCGCGTGCCCGATCCTCATTCCGGCCAGTCGCTCGGCGCGTCAGTCCGCGCCGTCGGCGTCGATGGCGACCGCGTGTCGGTGGATATCCAGCTTGGCTATCCCGCCATTGGCTACGTGGAGCGGGCTGCGGCCGAGGCGAAGGCGGCACTCGAAGCCGATCCGGCGATCGCCGCTGCGGCCGTGTCCGTCAGCTGGCGCGTGCATGCCCACAAGGTGCAGGGCCAGCTTGCGCCGTTGCCGGGCGTGAAGAACATCATTGCCGTCGCTTCGGGCAAGGGCGGGGTCGGCAAGTCGACCGTCTCGGTGAACCTGGCCCTGGCCCTGGCCGCCGAGGGCGCCCGCGTGGGCATCCTCGACGCCGACATCTACGGCCCCAGCCAGCCGCGCATGCTCGGCCTGAGCGGCAAGCCGGTCTCGCCCGACGGCAAGAGTATCGAGCCCATGCGTGCCCATGGCATCCAGGCCATGTCGATCGGGGTGCTCATCGAGGAAGACACGCCGATGATCTGGCGCGGCCCGATGGTCACCCAGGCGCTGATGCAACTGCTGACCGATACGCGCTGGGACGAGCTGGATTACCTCGTCATCGACCTGCCGCCCGGTACCGGCGACATCCAGCTCACGCTCTCCCAGAAGGTGCCGGTGTCCGGCGCGATCATCGTCACCACGCCGCAGGACATTGCGCTGCTGGATGCGCGCAAGGCGCTGGGCATGTTCCGCAAAGTGGAGGTGCCGGTCCTCGGCGTCGTGGAAAACATGGCCACCCACATCTGCTCCAACTGCGGCCACGAAGAACACGTGTTCGGGCAGGGCGGCGGAGCGCGCATGGCAGAGGAGGCCGGCATCGGCTACCTCGGCGACCTGCCGCTGGACATCCGCATCCGCGAGCAGTCCGACCTGGGCGCCCCCGTGGTCGCGGCGATGCCCGAATCGGACCTGGCCGGCCGGTATCGCGACATCGCGCGCCGAACGGCGGCGGCGTTGTCGCTACAGGCCCGCAACAAGGCCATTTCGTTCCCGAAAATCGTTATCCAGAACACCTGAGCCGCGGCCGGTAGCGCGGCGAACGGCCTTCCTATACCTTTCCGGCTCCAGCGAGGGAGACAGTCAGTGAGCATCAAGTCCGACAAGTGGATCCGCCGCATGGCAGAGCAGCACGGCATGATCGAGCCGTTTGCGCCCGGCCAGGTCAAGGAGCGCGACGGTCACCGGTTGGTGTCGTACGGCACGTCCAGCTACGGCTACGACGTTCGCTGCGCCGACGAGTTCAAGGTGTTCACCAACATCAACTCGACCATCGTGGACCCGAAGGCGTTCGACGAGCGCAGCTTCGTCGACGTCAAGTCCGACGTGTGCATCATTCCGCCGAATTCGTTCGCGCTGGCGCGCACCGTGGAGTATTTCCGCATCCCGCGTCAGGTGCTCACCATCTGCCTCGGCAAGAGCACGTACGCCCGCTGCGGCATCATCGTCAACGTGACGCCGCTCGAGCCGGAGTGGGAAGGCCACGTGACGCTGGAGTTCTCGAACACCACGCCGCTGCCGGCCAAGATCTACGCCAACGAAGGCGTGGCGCAGATGCTCTTTCTCGAATCCGACGAGGAATGCGAGGTCTCCTACGCCGACCGCGGTGGCAAATACCAGGGCCAGCGCGGCGTCACCCTGCCGAGCACCTGAACGACCGCCGTGTCGCAGCCGCGCGCGACATTGCTGCGCGGTAGACTCGCCCATTCCACGCCTTACCGATCCACGGAGACACCGCATGATCCGACTTTCCACCCTGACGGGCCGCGCCGCTGCCGCGATCCTTCTCGCCAGCATGCTGGTGCTGTCCGGCTGCCATTTCGGCGGCACCAAGAAAGATGCTGTGGCGACCGAGCAGGGCCAGTTCGACTACACCATCAAGGCGTACAAGAGCGGCCAGTTCCTCGTCGATGGAGCCGTGCTTTCGGCCGCCGATACCGGTAGCCACTTCGCCTACCTGAAGGACCAGGGCAAGCTGCCCAAGACGGTTCTCGTGCTGCCCAGCGACGAATCCAAGATCCGCGATAACCATCTGGGCTTCCTCGCCCGCATGCAGCTCGATTACGGTTTCGCCGTCTATTACGACAAGAAGGGCGAGCTGGTTCGTCTGAACGCAGTCGAAGAGAAGGCCCGCCAGTTGGAAGACACGCCGCACAAGGCAGCGCTTCCGGACCGCATGCAGGGTAAGGAAGCGTCCAGCGGCGCTTACGATCCGCAGACGCAGCAGTAAGCCGCAGGCTCTTGCGAGGCTACGTGGCGCGCAACCGCGCCACGTAGCCGATATCGATCAGGGTCGCACGCCCAGTGCGGCCTGCAGCAGTGCGGCCTGCAGCGCCGCCACCCGGCGCTCCGCTTCACCCTCGGCATACGGCTCCGCCGCACCGTGGCCCCATACCGGGCCCGGCCACGCGGCATCCCCCTCGACCCGAGCCACCACGTGCACGTGCAGTTGCCGCACGATGTTGCCCAGTGCACCCAGGTTGAGCTTGTCGCAGGGCGCCACCGCTCGCAGCGCGGATGCGGCGGTATCCACTTCACGCCACAACGCGGCCCGGTCCACCTCGGGCAGGTCGGCCACTTCGACCAGGCCGTCGCGCCTCGGCACGAGCACCAGCCACGCGTAGCGACGGTCCCGCATCAGCAGGACGCGGCATAGCGGCAGGTCGCCGACCGGAAGCGTGTCGGCGGCAAGGCGCGCATCCAATGCAAACATATCGGTCACGTCGCGGCGGAACCCAGCTCACGGGCGAAGAACGCCAGGGTGCGTTCCCATGCCAGATCCGCACTCGGTTGGTCATACGAGGCGCGCGCGTCGCAGTTGAAGCCGTGGTCGGCAGGGTAGACCCAGGTGTCCATTTCCGGCTTCAGTTCGCGGTGCTTTTCCACCATTTCCGGCGGGATCGAATGATCGCGCTCGCCGAAGTGGAAGATCACGTTGGCCTTCGCCGGCTCGGTCAGGAACGGCACGTTGCGCGCGCCGTAATAGCTGGACGAAGGAAGCCCTTCGCGCAGCGCGGCCAACAGCGCCACCGTGCCGCCCCAGCAGTAACCGACCGTACCGACCTTTACCCCGTATTGATCGGCGATCAGTCGCGCAGCAATGGCGACGTCCTGAGTGGGACGGAGCAGGCCAAGCTCGCCGATCAGCTTCACGCCTTTCTGCATGCCGTCCTGGTCGTAGCCGAGTTCCACCCGCTTTTCGACCGGGTCGAACAGGGAGGGAGCGATGGCGACGTAACCCTCCTCGGCGAAACGGTCCGCCACGCTGCGGATGTGCGCATTCACGCCGAAGATCTCCTGAATCACCACGATGCCGCCCTTGGGCGTACCCGACGGTTCGGCGAGATAGGCGTCGATGCTTTCGGGAGGACGGGAGGTATCGAGGATCAGGGTACGACCCATGGCGCGGATCTCCGTAGGTGAGGGAAGGCGTAAGCGTAACCCGGTTGCCGTCGCCGAAGCGTGCGTGCGGTTTGGCACGTGGTGGGTACCAATGGAGATGGCATGCTCATGCCCCTGACTACCGGAGGGGCACATGAAGACATGGTTTGTCATCGCGGCTGTCTGCCTTGCGATCGCTGGGCAGGGGCGCGCCAGCGAGTTGCAGGAGGCGCTGGACGCACAGCTCAAGGCCAACGCCCTGGGTCACGGTATTCCGGCCCAGGCGGTCCGAGTCACCCACAACGACCAACTGGTCTACGAAGGCACCACGGGCACGACGGTGCTTGGTGGCGGAAAGTCCATCACGCGAGAGACGCCGTTCCCCATTTACTCGGTGAGCAAGCTGTTCACCAACACGCTTGTGTTGCAGCTCGCGGAGGAGGGCAAAATCGACCTCACCGCGCCCGCGTCGCGTTACGTTCCCGATCTGCCCGACGCGTGGCGTGCGTTGCGCATCGAGCAGTTTCTGAATCACGTCACGGGACTGCCGGACTTCTTCGATCCACAGCATATGGATCGGCCTTTCTCTCCCACGCTGCACGACGCGCTTGTCGCAGTCAGCAAGATGCCCGTCACCTCGGCGCCGGATCAACAGACGCGCTATTCGGGTACGAACTATCTCGTGCTTGAGGCGGTGTTGCAGAGCGTCGCCAATAAGCCGTATCGCACGCTCGTCGAGGAGCGGATCATTCGCCCACTGGGCTTGCGGCATACGTCCCTGGAGCCGTCGCGTCCGCCCGCTGACATGGTCGCGAGTTATCGCGCGGCGAACGGTCGCGCCGTCATCGATCCGCCGATCAACTGGCCTGACTACGCTATCGCCCAGGGCTGCATTGTGTCGACGCTGGACGACCTTGCGACATTCATGTCCGCTGTCGCTAACGGAAAGCTGGTCTCACAAACGGCGCTGATGTAGTACTGGCATCCGTATCGCTTTCCGAACGGCAACCAGGGTGGCTTCGCTTCCGGTTGGGAGTACGTCGAGAACGGCCGCTGGCACGAGCTGGGTCACGACGGCGGCACCAAGGTTCGCGTGCGGATTCTCTACGACGCCAACCTGGAGGATCACTTCGTCATCGTCTACCTGACCAACGGCAATCGCGACGACGTCTGGTCGCGTACCCTCGTTAACTCGGTGCAGGAGATTGCCGTGCCGCGTTGAGCGATCGGAGGCACAAGCTGCTAGCGACGGCGGGGGGCGAGCTTGCCGGTGGGAGCCAGCCTGCTGGCGATGGAAGCTTGCCTCGCTGCCACACCGCTTCGTCGGCTTTTCGCCAGCAGGCTGGCTCCCACCGGTGCTTTGGCTTCTCGCCGCCATGGCGGCTCGCACAGGGGCTATAATGCCCGGTTTCCCACCCCCGGTACCCACGGCATATGTCCCAGGCCGCTCAGACCCAGAAGATCGGTTTCGTCAGCCTCGGCTGTCCGAAAGCCCTGGTCGATTCCGAACGCATCCTCACCCAGCTCAAGGTCGAGGGTTACGAGATCGTGCCGAGCTATGGCGCGGCGGATGCCGTGGTGGTCAACACCTGTGGCTTCATCGATTCCGCCGTGCAGGAGTCGCTGGATGCGATCGGCGAAGCGCTCCACGAGAACGGCAAGGTGATCGTCACCGGCTGTCTCGGCAAGCGTCAGGAGCTGATCCGCGAGAGCTATCCGGACGTGCTCGCCATCACCGGTCCGCAGGATTACGCCTCGGTGATGAGCGCTGTGCATCAGGCACTGCCGCCGACGCGTAACAAGTTCCTCGATCTCGTGCCCGACACCGGTGTGAAGCTCACGCCGAAGCATTACGCGTATCTCAAGATTTCCGAAGGCTGCAATCACCGTTGCAGCTTCTGCATCATCCCGTCGATGCGTGGCGATCTCGTCAGCCGTCCGGTGGACCAGGTGCTGCTCGAAGCCGAGCGACTGGTGAAGGGCGGCGTGAAGGAACTGCTGGTGATCTCGCAGGACACCAGCGCTTACGGCGTGGACGTCCGCTACGCGGAACACGAGTGGCGCGGCAAGGCCTATCGTACGCGCATGACCGAACTCTGCCAGGGCCTGTCCGAACTTGGCGTGTGGACGCGTCTGCACTACGTCTACCCGTATCCGCACGTGGACGAGGTCATGCCGTTGATGGCGGAGGGCAAGATCCTTCCGTATCTCGACATCCCGTTCCAGCACGCGAGCCCACGCATCCTCAAGCTGATGAAGCGCCCGGGCAATGTCGACAAGACGCTCGAGCGCATCCAGAACTGGCGTCGCCAGGTGCCCGATCTCACCATCCGCAGCACCTTCATCGTCGGTTTCCCCGGCGAGACCCACGCCGAATTCCAGGAATTGCTCGACTTCCTTCGCGAGGCCGAGCTCGATCGCGTGGGCGCGTTTGCCTATTCGCCGGTCGATGGCGCGAAAGCCAACGAGCTGCCCGGTCAGATCGACGAAGAGTTGAAGGAAGACCGCCTCGAACAGTTCATGGCGGTGCAGGCGGAGATTTCCGCGGCCAAGCTGCAGCGGAAGGTTGGCAAGACCATCAAGGTGCTCGTCGACGAAATCGATGCCGAGGGCGCTTGGGGTCGGTCCAGCGCCGACGCACCGGAAATCGACGGCGCGGTGCGTATCGACGACGGCCAGCTCCTGAAGCCCGGCCAGTTCGTGGACGTGCTGGTGGAAGAGGCCGACGCACACGACCTTTACGGCCGCCTGGCCTGACCCCATGCGTTATGTGGCACCGACGCGGGATGCGCTGGACAGGCGCGTTTTGGTGGTGCCACCGCTCTCGGACTGGTTCGCGTTCGCGGCCCTCATGGAAGGGCCAGAGTGGCCTGACGTCGACGCATTGAACGCGCTCTGGCCCTCGCCGGGGGCGCAGCATTTCGTCATGCAGGACAAGGCGCTGCTCGCCGATGGCCTGCATTACGAGGAGCGCATCGCACGACGCGGCGCCATCGCCACGCGTCCCGCCAATTGGCATGACCTGTTCAACGCCTTCATCTGGCTGCGCCATGGCGCGATCAAGCGGGCGCTCAATGCGCGACAGATGGCGGAGATCGCCGTCATGGGACCGCGTGAGCGGTCCCGCGCTCAATATGCCCTGACGCACTTCGACGAAGCCGGATTGATCGTGACCTTGCGCGATCCGGCCATGCTCGATGCATGGAATGCGCACGACTGGCCGCGCCTGTTCTGGTCGCACCGCGAGGCGTGGCTGCGTGGCGACGCGCGCGTGGACGTGTTCGGTCACGCTTTGCTCGAACATGCACTGACACCCGGCAAGCTGCTTGTCGGCAAGGCGCTGGTAGTGATGCGTGATGGCGATGCCGCAGCGATCTGCGCGGAGGCGATCGCGTCGGGCGCCGTGCTCAACGACCCGCTGGAACTGCGCCCATTACCGGTCTCCGGCGTGCCTGGCTGGCACGCCGATGCCGTGCACGAGTCGTTCTACACGAGTGCGCCGTGCTTCCAGCCGTTGCGTGCCGGGCGTGTCTATCCCGCAGCGCTCTAGCCGCACCATCTCGCCGCTATAGCGGCTCCTACAACGTCAGTGTGGGAGCGGCGATCTCCTTGTGGGAGCCGCCATGGCGGCGAGAGCAATCTGCCGGTGGGAGCCAGCCTGCTGGCGATGGGAACTTGCCTCGCCGCTACACCGCTTCGTTGGCTTATCGCCACCAGGGTGGCTCCCACCAGCAAACTCCGCTCGCCGCTATAGCGGCTCCTGCGACCTCGCCGACGTTCGGATGCCTGCGCTAAACCAGCCCGTGATCGCGGGCGAAATCGCCGAGCAGGCTGTCGTGGTCAACGCCGAGCTTGCGCATTGCATCGCGCTTCTGCCGGCTGATGGTCTTCACCGATTTGCCTTCGCGGTCTGCGATCTGCTGCAGCGACATGCCGTTGACGAACAGTCGGATGACCTCCGTCTCGCGCGGCGACAGCGGTGCACCGGGCATCGCTTCGGAGACCTCGTCCGCCTCGTTGAGGATGTCCAGCAGCGTCTCGCTGAGATAGGTCTCACCGTCCGCCACGGCGCGCGCTGCGGTTGCCAGTTCGTCCATGGGGGCGCGTTTGTCGACAATGCCGCGCACGCCGCGATTCAACATGGACTGCAGGGCGGCGGGGCGATTGATCATCGTAAGGATGACCAGGGCGATCTTCGGATACTCCTTCGCGATGGTCTCGACGAGGGCGAAGCCGTCGTCCTGCCGATCGCTCGGCATGAGAAAATCCGTAATGACGACGTCGCAGGGACGCTCGGCGAGCATGGACAGCAACTCGTCCGCCGCCTTTGCCTCACCTACCACGTCGATGTGCGCATGGCGCAGCGCCAGCGCGCCGCCGACGAGAACCAGGGGGTGGTCGTCTGCCAGAATGACCTTGAGTGGCATGCCTCTTGTTCTCCTTACTGCATTGCGGCACAGCGAACTTCGAACCGATTATGCCCACGAAGGTTCCCCTGACGAAGCCCACGACGTGATCCGACACACATTATTGGTCATCCTGCTCCTGCTGGTCGCCCTGGCGCCACCGGCGTGGGCGGCGTCGGAGACGTCCCTGTCGGCGGACGACGCGGCCTGGTTGCGCCACCACCCGGTCGTGGTCGTCGGTGCCTACCGCGAGGGCTACCCGCCATTCGAGGAGTGGCGTGACGGCGAACTGGAAGGCCTGGGCCCCGACTACCTGCGCCGGATCGCCCCTGAGCTGGGCATCACCGTGCAGACGCGGCTCTTTGCCACGTGGCCGGAATTGCTCGCGGCGCTGGCGCGTGGCGAGATCGACGTGGCGACCTCCGTCACGCCGTTGGAGAAAGGCATGCCTGGCATCCGGGTAGGTGCCACCTACTTCGAGTCCCTGCCGTCGCTGGTGGAGCGGGGCGATGCGTCCATGGTGCACCGGCCGGGCGACCTGCACGGCAAGCGCCTGGCGGTCCACACGGGCTATTTCGACATCGACGCGCTGCGCCGCGAACTGCCCGACACCACGCTCGTGGAGACGGCCTCCACGGCCGACGCACTGGCGCGCGTGCGTACGGGCGACGTCACGGCCTACATCGACAACCCCTATTCGGCGCGCGAGTTCGTTTCGCGGCTGGGGCTGGAGCGAGAACTGCGCGTGGGCGACCCGTTGGCGCTCCCGATCAGCGCCCTGGCGTTTGCCGTGCCCGCGGACCGGGCGCCGCTCGGTCGTGCGCTGGATCATGCCCTGGGCGAACTCACCGCGGCGGACCACGGCAAGCTGCGCGCGCGCTGGGTAGGGCGGGATATCGCGCCACGCCCGCGGCAATCGGCGATTCCCCTGAGTGAGAAGGAAAAGGCCTGGCTTCAATCGCTGCCGACCCTGCGCCTGGGCGTGGACCCGAGCTATGCGCCCTTCAGCCTGCTTTCCGGGAAGGGGGAGGCGGAAGGTCTCGCCCTGGACTATGTGCGCGAGATCGCTGCCGAGCTGGGCTTGCGCCTGAGCCAGGTCCCCAGCGACGACTGGACAGGCACCGTGGAGAAGGTCCATCGCGGCGAGGTGGATCTCGTCGCCGCGATCAATCCGCAGAGCGCCACCTCCCCTCAACTGGAGCCGAGCGTCCCGTATCTCGAATTCCCGATCATGATCGTGACGCGTGAGGGCTCGCCCACCGTGGCCGGTCGCGACGATCTTGCCGGCAAGCGCGTGTTCGCCAACGTTACCCGCGAACCGATCCGTCGCTTGCTCGAAAGCATTCCCGGCGTGCAGACGATTCCCGTGGGCACGGAAGTCGAAGGCATGCGACGACTGGCTGCCGGAGAGGGCGATGCCTTCGTCGCCAACCTCGCCACGGCCGATTACTACATTCGCGATACGTTCCTGGGCCAGTTGAAGGTGGCGGCGCCCACCGGAGACAGCGAGGCGATCGCCGTCGGCGTGAGTCGCGATCTCGCGCCACTGCTGCCGTTGGTGAATCGTGTGCTGGTCAATCTTTCCACACATCGGCAGCAGGAGATCCGCAACACCTGGTTTGCCTCGCATTACGTGGTCGGTCCGACCTGGCGTGAGATCGCGCATCGCGTGCTGCCGTTCGTCGCGGTGCTGCTGGTGTCGCTCGTCGCCATCAGCTACGCCTATCTCAACCTGCGCCGCGAGACGCGTCGGCGCGAACGGACGGAGCGACGCCTGGCGGAAGTCACCGCTCACGTCCCAGCCGTGGTGTACGAAGCCGTGCGCGACAGCGAAGGCGTGTATGCCATGACCTACGTCGGCGGCGATCCGCAGACGATTCTCGGCATGGAACCGGGCGACCTGCTGTCCGGCGACGCGACTCTGCTGGCCGCCGTGGCGGACGAGGATCGCGAGAAGCTGCGCGCCGCTTTCGAACGTTCCGCGCGTGAGCTGGTGCCGTTGCACGTGACCGTGCGGGCGCAAGTCGACGGCCGCGCACGCTATCTCAGTTCCGATGCCGTGCCGCTGGCGGCTGCCGATGGCAGTGTGCGCTGGAACGGATACTGGGTGGACGTGACGGCGCAGGAACTCGCCGCGCGAGGCCTCGCTCGCGCGCGCGACGATGCGGAAGCTGCCACGCGCGCCAAGAGCGACTTCCTCGCCACGATCAGCCACGAGATCCGCACGCCGATGAACGGCGTGATCGGCCTGCTCGACGTTCTCGAACGCACGCCGCTCGATGACGGGCAGCGGCGGATGGTGTCCACCATCGAGCATTCTGCCGAAGCGCTGCTGCACATTCTGGACGACGTGCTCGATTTCTCGAAGATCGAGGCGGGGCATCTCGCACTCGATCCCCAACCGGCCGATCTCCGCGCCATCATCGATGGTGCGGTGGCGGTGCTGCGCGCGCAGGCCGAGGCAAAGGGGCTGTCGCTGCACACGGAGATCGATGTCGCACTCGCGCCGGCTGTGGTCGTCGACGACGGTCGCCTGCGGCAGGTGCTGCTCAACCTGCTCGGCAACGCCATCAAGTTCACCGCCACGGGCGGCGTTCGCATCGCGGTGCGCGTCGACGAACAACACGGCACCCGGCAACGCCTGCGCATCGTGGTGGCCGATACCGGCATCGGCATCCATGCTGCAAAACTGCGTCACGTTTTCGCGCCTTTCAGTCAGGCCGAGTCGTCCACGACGCGGCGTTTCGGTGGCACCGGGCTCGGCCTGACCATCTCGCGGCGTCTGGTCGAACGCATGGGTGGCCACATCGCTGTCGAAAGCGAGCCGGGCAAGGGCACCACGGTCAGCGTCACGCTTGAACTGCCCGTTGCCGCGGCGTTGCCGCAGGTCGAGGCCGCTGCCGCCGTGGTGGAGACAGGGATGGCGGCACCCGTGCGAGACGCGCGCATCTTGCTGGCCGAAGATCATCCCGTGAACCAGGAGCTGGTGCGCGTGCAGCTTGGGTTGCGCGGTTACGGCTGCGATGTCGTCGAAGACGGCGAGGCCGCGTTGGCGGCGCTCGCAAGGACGCACTACGACCTGTTGCTGGTGGACTGCCACATGCCGCGCATGGACGGCTACGAGGTCGCGCGTGAAGTGCGCAGGCGCGAGGCTGGCACGGGTCGGCATCTGCCGATCGTGGCGATGACGGCGGATGCGCGTCCCGATCAGCGCCAGGTCTGCCTGGCTGCCGGCATGGACGATCTGCTGCGCAAGCCGATCCGGTTGGAAGCCTTCCACGCGACGGTGGCACGCTGGCTTGCACCGGACACGTCTGCCGAGCCCCTGCTCGACATGGAGCGCCTCCGTCGCGCCTTCGGTAGCGACGAGGCCGTGGCTGCCGTCATCCGCGCCGGTGCCGACACCACGCGCGGCGCGCTGGCGCGATTGCCGGACGTCTTGCAGCGCGCGAGTGCGGGTGACGTCGCCGATTGGGTCCACCACGTGCTCGGCGGCGTGAACGTCTTCGGATATTCGGCCGTGGGTGACCACGGAGAGCGTATCGAGCAGGCCCTGCGCGACGGTGCGGAGGTGGATCGCGTGGCGTTGGACGCCTTTGCCGCCGAGCTTGCGCGCTTCACGGATCGACTCGAACATGCAGCGCGGCGCTTGTCCGAGCCGAGCCGTTCGTAGGTCAGCCGTAGTCGACGCCGATCACGGCGAATCGCGTGCGGCCGCCCGGCAGCTCTGCCTCGAACTCGTCGTCGATGCGTTTCTTCAGTACAGCGCGGGCGAGCGGCGAATCGATGCTGATCCAGCCGAGTCGTGCATCTGTCTCGTCCGGGCCTACGATGCGATAACGCACGGTCTCACCGGAGTCCACGTTTTCCAGTTCGATCGTGGCGCCGAAGAACACGGCATCGCGTTGCGACGGTGCGGCCTCCACCACCTTCAGGACCGGAATCCGTTTGCTGAGGTAACGCGCGCGGCGGTCGATCTCGCCGAGCTGCTTCTTTCGATAGGTGTACTCCGCATTCTCCGAGCGATCGCCTTCCGCGGCGGCAGCCGCGAGGGCCTTTACTACCTCGGGACGCACGGTGTGCCAAAGATGATCGAGTTCCGCCTTGAGCCGCTCGAAGCCCTCGCGGGTGATGATGGCGGTGGACGAAGGCGAGGGTGGGCGCCAGCGGCTCATGTGCTCACCGAATGCGTTGCGGTCCATGTGGCGAGCAGCACCTCGATTTCGCCGGTCAGCGGATGACCCGGGTAATCGATGAGCAGACGACGCGCCAGTGCGGTGGCCTGCGTGGTCTCACCCAGTCGCTCGTGCATGCGTACGGCGAGCAGGCCGTAGTGCGGCGCGCCCATGTCTTGCGGCCATGTTTGCAGATAGCCCGCGGCGAGGTGCAGCGCGAGCCGCGTCATGCCGCCGTGCGCGGCGGTATCGGCCAGGGGCCCGCAGGTCTGAGTGGCGTCGGGAAGAAATGCTGGATCGACGTCGACGCAGTCCTGCACCACGCCAAGCGCGCGTCGCGTCTCGCGCCCCGTCACCAGCGCTGCTATCCAGATCTGTCCGTGCACCAGCAGCTCCTGCACACGGCCTTGCGCGCGCAGCAGTTCGCGGTAGCGTGCGTGCATCGCGGCGGGCGCGAGCCCTTCGCGCAGTCGTTCGGTGAGGATGTCGGTCGCGCCGGGCACGTCGTCGCGTGCCACGAGGTTCACATGCGCCAGCAGTGCCGAGTCGTCGTCGGGATCGGTTGCCTCGGCGAGCGTCATCGCTTCCGGCCGATAGCCCAGCGCTTCGTGGCGATGGTGGATGAGCGCGCCCATCAGGTGAAAGTTGTACACGGTCAGATAATTCGCGATCAGGTAATAGGCCACGGTACCGAAAAAAGTTGGGCCGCGATCCTGCATGGCGTACTGCGCGCCGGCCTGAAGCAGTCCACTGGCAAGCATCATGACGAACAGCAGCAGATAGGCGCTGCCGAAGCGACCGATGGCAGCGATCCACGTCGTCGGGTTCAACGCGGCGCCGACACCATCGAAGGTCAGCGACATCGTTATCACGGGAAGCACGAAAGCGAAGAGCAGCGACACCAGCAGGCCGGGAAAGCCGAAGAAGATCGGCGCGAGCACGCTCATCGCGTTGCCGACGAGTTGGATCATGATCAACGCGACGCTCGTCCGGTCCTCGCTATGCACGGCGAGTTCGGGCGGCTCCGCGTAACCATCGGCCGTATGCCGCAGGCATTCGAACGAGTAGGTGTAGATCGCCACCCAGCCCAGACCGATCACGAGCAGCTTCAAACCCGTGATCGGCAGGAAGGCGATGCATTCGAACAGCGTGACCGCACCGATGGTGATCAGTGCGGCGCCATGCAGCGGATAGCGCCAGCCGGTACGTACGCGCTCGGCAAACGGTGTATTCGGATCGGCGAGGGCGCGATCGATCATCTCAGCGCTTGCCCCCGAAGATGCCGCCAAGGATGCCGCGCACGATCTGCTGACCCATCCGCGATCCCGCGGTACGCACCATCGACTTCGCCATCGTTTCCAGCATGCCCTGACGACGACCGGTGCCGAACACGGCATCGCGCACGGTGGCGCTCCAGTCGGCGCCGTCCGTGCTCTTGTCACCCGCCTTTGCAGGGGAAGCATCGGCGGGAAGTTTCTCGCTGGCGCGAGCGGCCAGGCGTTCCGCAGCAGACTCGCGATTGATCGCAGTGTCGTACTTGCCTCCGACAGGCGAACGCGAGCGGACGGTTGCGCGTTCTTCGGGCGTGATCGCACCGATGCGGCACTCTGGCGTAGATACCAGCACCTTCTGCACGGGCGACGGCACGCCACCGTCGCCAAGCGTGGACGCCAGCGCCTCGCCGGTACCCAGGCTGCCGATCGTCTCCACGACGTCGAGCTTCGGATTGCGCGCAAAGGTCTCTGCCGCGGCCTTGACCGCCTTCTGATCGCGCGGTGTGAACGCGCGCAGCGCATGCTGCACGCGATTGCCCAGTTGGCCCAGGATCTCGCCGGGCACGTCATCCGGGTTCTGCGAACAGAAATACACGCCCACGCCTTTGGAGCGGATGAGTCGAACC
The DNA here is from genome assembly GCF_900119235.1 of Luteibacter sp. UNCMF366Tsu5.1. Classification (NCBI taxonomy): domain Bacteria; kingdom Pseudomonadati; phylum Pseudomonadota; class Gammaproteobacteria; order Lysobacterales; family Rhodanobacteraceae; genus Luteibacter; species Luteibacter sp. UNCMF366Tsu5.1. Next base: position 50,483 of record NZ_FPIS01000001.1, read on the forward strand.
ACCTGCTCGACGCGCTGGCGCAGAGCGGGCGGCGCATCGTCGAATAACAGATGCGCTTCGTCGAAGAAGAACACCATCTTCGGCACCTCGAGATCGCCCACCTCGGGCAATTGCTCGAACAGCTCGGACAGCAGCCAGAGCAGGAAGGTGGAGTACAGGCGTGGCTTCAGGATCAGCGTGTCGGCGGCCAGCACGCTGATGACGCCTCGGCCGCTCATGTCCTGGCGCATGAGGTCGGCCAGTTCCAGCGCAGGTTCGCCGAAGAAGGCGTCCGCGCCGTCCTGTTCCAGTTTCAGCAGGGCACGCTGGATCGCGGCCACGCTCTGCGCGCTGATCAAGCCGTAACGCGCGGAGATGTCCTTGGCGTGCTCTGCGGCGAAGCTGAGCATCGCGCGCAGGTCGTCGAGGTCCAGCAACAACAGGCCCTCGTCGTCCGCCACGCGGAAGATCACTTCCATCACGCCTTCCTGGGTGTCGTTGAGTTCCAGGATGCGCGAGAGCAGGGTGGGGCCCATCTCCGACACCGTCGCCCGGACCGGATGACCCGCCCTGCCGTAGATGTCCCAGAAGACCACCGGATTGGCTTGCGGCTTCCAGCCGGACAGGCCGAGGGTCTTGAGGCGCGCTGCCAGCTTCTCCGACGGCGCTCCGGCCGCTTGGGACAGACCCGCGAGGTCTCCCTTGGCATCGGCCAGGAAACAGGGCACGCCGAGCCGGGAGAATCCCTCCGCCAGCAGCATCAGGCTCACCGACTTACCGGTGCCGGTGGCGCCCGCGATCATCCCGTGGCGGTTGCCGTAGCGGCTGTCCAGTTCGACGGTCGCGTCGTCGTTCCGACCGATGAGGATCGTGGGCATGGCAGCTTCCTTAAGAATGTCCTGAACAAGTCTACGCAAAGCAGCGACATCAGAGAGAATTTGTCGGCGAACAGCTTGAGTCCGCCCGGCCCGGGCGGTAACGTGGCCGGCATCGTCCGTCCCTCCGAGCAGTACATGTCCGTCCGCGTCCCGCGTTCCTTTCTGGTTGTTTCCCTTGCCATGTTGGCAGGCTGCGCGTCGAGCGGCGGCCCCCGTCCCGGCAAGGCGCCGCCCCAGGTCAACGCCTTGTACGACCGGATGAACCAGGCGAGCAAGGGCTACGAAGCGTCGATCGAGCAGGCCCGTCGGGGCGACACCGCTGCTGCGGAGCAGAGCCGCAAGCAGTCCCTCGATCAGTTGAAGGATGCCTCCGCCCGATGTGCCCTGACCCCGGGCTGCGACCAGCAGCGGTTCGCCGCCGTATTTGACCGGCTGCTGCGCCTGAAGGACGGCAGCTTCATCGAGGGTGAGGATGCCGACGATACGGAGCAGGGCGCCGAGGTGGGCGCGCAGCCCGGCGATGCCGCCGGGTCCATCGTCGTCAATGCGCTGCCGCAGGCGCAGCGCAGCGTCACGATGCTCAAGGGCCAGCAGTTCTCGGACCTCATGGTGATGAACGGCCCGGTGAAGGCGGCGCTCGAAATGTGGCTGACCCAGCTGCGCCCGAACCTCATGGACGCCTACGTCAATTACCAGATGATGCGCTACAAGATGTGGCCGGCCTACAAGAAGGCCGACCTGCCGGAGGCGTTGCTGTTCGGGATCATGGCCAAGGAATCCGGCGGCAAGGTACACGCGGTATCTCGCTCGGGTGCTTCCGGGCCGCTGCAGTTCATGTACGCGACCGGGCTGCGTTTCGGCCTGTCCAACGCGGATGGCTTCGACCAGCGCTTCGATCCCACGATGGCCGCGCAGGCCAATGCGGAATACATCGACGAGCAGCTGGGCGCGTTCAACAACAATCTCGAACTCACGCTGGCGGCGTACAACGGCGGCGAAGGCCGCATGCGCCGCATTGCGGCTGCGAATCCCGGCGCGAGCTTCTACGACCCGCAGATCTACGGCCAGATGTCGGCCGAAACGCGCGACTACGTGCCGATGGTGCTCGCCGCCGCGTGGCTGTTCCTGCATCCGGACAGCTATCACCTCACCTGGCCCAAGGTGGACGGCCAGCCTGGGCAGATCGTCCTGACGCGTTCGGCATCGCTCGCCGAACTGACCGTTTGCCTCGGTTCCGCGCGAGACATGCCGGATGGCTGGTTCCGCACCCTGCGCAACCTCAATCCCCGGCTCGATCCACAGGTCACGTTGCCGGCAGGTACGCGCCTCGAGGTGCCCAAGCCGTTAGAGAAGGTCTACATGGCGGCATGCACGACCGGCCCGTGGCCGATTCTCGCCAGTGACCTGCACAACGCGGTGAAGATCGTGGCCCCTCCGCCGCCGGCCGCGACATCGGCGGCTCTGGTCAACACGTCACCGGCGGCATCGAAGCCAAGTCCCACCGCGTCGAAGAGCTACACCGTGCGCCGCGGCGACACGCTCAGCAGCATCGCCCGCCGCAGCTCTTGTGCCGACGTGGAGGACATTGCCCGCATGAACGGGCTGAAGGGTCACCATCTGACGGTGGGGCAGGCCATTCGCCTGCCGGTGTGTCGCTGATCTAAGGCCGTAAACGGCTCTGAATCAGGCGGCCGCGTGCGGCCGGTTCGCCCAGGACGCGGTGGCTCCGCCGGTACGCTCGGACGCCGACAACTCCTTGATCTGACGCATCAGTCGCAGGATCTGCCGATGCAGGTCTTCCATGCCGGGCCGGCGCGAGTCGAGCGTCTCGTGGTAGACCGCAGCGATCCACAGCGCCACACCGCGCGTGGCGATGAGGGGATTCTCGGAGCGCGCCTTACCCAGCCCGATGTCGGGGCCGTGACCGTAGGTGCTGTAGCGTTCTTCGGGCGGGGTGCCGTAGAGATGCGGGAAGTCGCATGCCGCTGCCTGTTCCATCTCGCGCCGGACCAGTTGCTGAAGGTCCGCGTGTGCCCGCACCGGAAGGGCGAGAACGACACGCTCGATGTCCGCGAGCTGCCTTCTCAGGCGAATTTCGCGATTGACGGCAATGAGATGGCTGACCAGACGCATGGACGACTTCCCCTAGTACGGATGCTTCTCGCGGTCCCGACGCCCCTCCCCTCAAAGGGTGACCGGTCGGCGAAGAATACCCTGGGCATGGGTCGAATGTAAGACGTTTTGGTCACATAGTGACGTCAGTCGTCACGTTTGTCGTCACGCGCCCGAGGCGTCGCCTGCCCACGCGCCGAGTCGTTGCCCCACGACGACCTGCTGCAAAGGCTGCAGCGGGTCGAGCGTGTAGCCCTCTGGCAAAAGCAGGATCACCGTGGAGCCCATGTTGAAGCGGGCCATTTCCGCGAAGCGCTCAAGGTGGATGCCGCGGCCGCGACAATCCTGCCGGCGGATGGACGACGCGTAGGGCGGGATGGCGAGGCCGTCCCAGACCGTCGCCACGCTGGAGACCAGGATAGCCCCCACCATCACCGACACGAACGGGCCATGTTCGCCTTCGAACCGGCAGACGAGCCGCTCGTTGCGCGCGAACAGGCGCGGAATGGCCTCCACGGCGAACGGCGCCACGCTGAAGATGCGGCCGGGCACATGGGTGGTGCCGGTGAGTTCGCCCTGCAGGGGCATGTGCACGCGGTGGTAGTCGCGCGGCGACAGGTAGATGGTGACGAAGCTGCCGTTGCGGAACGGTGCTGCCGCCGCCTCGTCGCCGAGCAATTCCACCGCGGTGTATTCCTGGCCCTTGGCCTGGAAGATCCGGCCATCGCGGATACGGCCGGACTGGCTGATCCGGCCGTCCGCGGGGCAAAGCACAGCCTGCGGATCGGGATCCGCCCGGCGCGCGTCAGGCTTCAGCTTGCGGGTGAAAAACGCATTGAAGTGCTGATAGGCAAACGGGTCCGGCTGCGCCGCCTGGCTCATGTCGACGTCGTAGCGCTGCACGATCTCCCGGATCAGGAAGTTCTTCCACGGCGCCCACTCCCAGCGGGTGGCCTGGTAGACGATGCGCGACAGGAAGCGATGCGGGAGGATGTATTGCAGCAGGACGTTGGCTTTCATGCGCCGGAGTATAGGCGACCGGGCCAGATCCACCACCTATGAACTGTGGGGATGCGGGACCCGCCCTGCAAACAAGCACTTGCGAATGACTTAGCCGCATCCGCACGGCGTATGCCGGAAATGCGCCATGGCAACGCTGGTGCTGTCGCCCGCGTCGGTCGGACAGTAGTTCCAGGTCCATCGGAGCGGACCGTCGTTCCATCGTCGTATCCAGGGAAGGAGCAGGACATGCATCGGATCGTCATCGGGTTATGCGCCGCGCTGTTCGTGGTCACCCTGCCGCAACCCATTTGGGCGATGCCTTCGCCCCAGGCGACGACGGCCTCGGTCGCGGCGAAGCGTGCGGACGCGAAGATCCAGAACACGAAGGAATCAGGGCAGAAGAAACCAGCTGCGAAGACGCCAGGTACTACCTCGGCCGGCACGAAGGAACTGGAAGGCGAGACGGCCGTCAAGGACCTGCGTGCGTGGTACCAGGACGTGCGTTCGGACTGTGGTGCCACGTCGAATGGGTTGGCGCCTGCGTTTCTCTGCACGGGTGTGATGCTGCGCGCTACGACCGTAGGCAGCTACCTGCCTTGGAATCCGAATCCCGCCTCCACGGGCGTGTCGTTCTCCTGGCTGCGCACCGATACGAATTTCAGCCGGCTCGCGTTCGACTTCCGCAACGGCTTCATCTTCTATCCGAAGGATAAGGGCGCACCGGGCTCGACGGTGATCAATGTGCTCTGCGTTTTTCCCATGGACGCCGATACGTCCACCCGTGCGAACAGTGGTTGCGGAAAACATCCGCAAGGGGGCGATACGAGTGCCGGGTGCAGCGCGCAGGGCATCAACACGGGGCAGGCCTGGTTCACCCATTTCAACGCGTTGCCTCCGGAAGACAAGTACAGGGGGCAATGCGGGTGGAACGTTCGGCCCGACCAGCTCAACGCCGCCAATCGTTTCATGGCGTTCGTGCAAGGTCGGAGCCTGATGCCCGCGCAATGGTGGGCGATCCAGAACGAGTTGCGCATGGCCAGCTGGGCGGAGGGCGCTCAGGTGCCGATCCGCGCGTTCTTCTATCTGAGCGGCGATACCGTGGGACTTGCCAACGCGAGGTCCGACCAGACGCGTTACAAGAGCACCTTCGGTACCTTTGCGCCGATCGTCCGATTGACGCTGCCGATGCAAAAGGGCGGGCAGGCGGAGTTTGAATACGACACTGCCGATCAGGCGATTCCGGATCCGGGTTTGCCGACGTTGCCTGAGCCGGGACCGGATACCACGGTTGTCGATTTCGAGAAGGTTCCGCTCGGAGGGGGCAAGAGCTATATACCCTTGAGCACTTACTACTCGTCTCTAAACGTGTACCTCAGGATGACCTGCCCCAACATGTACATACGAAACGAGCCCGCGACGGGAATGAGGGGGCATCATCTTGATTTTCTCGGTGAACAGTTGCTTGTAAATGGGTCAATCGCGCTGCCCGCACGTACGGTTGAGTTCACGCTTCATGCCGACTCACCGGTCGGTGTGCAAGGTACTTGCGGGACGTCCACCGGGCCGGGCGCCCTTGTCGAAAAGAATGGCGAAAGATACCGGCTTTCATGCGCATCCGGGTCAAACGTTTATGACTTCAAAGTAACGGTCGCCGACGGCAAGGCCCAGATGGACGATCTATGGTTAACCAAGTGACAAGCTTGCCGTTCGCTGTAGCGATAAACGGTTGCATGGTACGCACCATCACGCTGTACACGGCGAACGGGTGATCCCGATCTCATCCAAGGAAGGAGTAGGACATGGTCCGGCTGGTCATTGTCTGTTTCGTAGTCGCATTGGCGTACGTGTCCATGCCGAGTTGGGGTGCGTCGGCAGAGGTTCATGGCGCTGCGGGAGCCGAGCCCGTGGCGCAACAGGCGTCCCGCGCGAGTTGCGGCACCACGAGGAAAATTCCGCGGACGCCGATACCGAGTGCCGCCGCACTGCCTGAACCTGGCGCAGGGACCTCGGTGTTCGACTTCGAGGCGGTTCCTCTCGGAGGAACGCTGAACTTGATCTATTTCGAAACCTATGCCCGGTTGAAAGGGACGCTCACTACGCGGTGCGGCAAGCTGTACATACGCGACAGTGTCGTACCTGAGTTGAACGGGCGCCATCTTGATTTTGTCAGCGGCGAAGTGACGATCGTTGCAAGGGACGTCGTGACGGGCGCGCAGTTTCGCGTGCTCGAACTCACGTTGCATGCGGACGCGCCGATCGGCTTGTCGGGCGTGTGCGCGGGAAGTCCGGCACCTCTTATCGAGCACAATGGCTCGAGATACAGACTTACCTGCGCGTCCGGAGGAACCCTGGCTCAAGTCAAGGTGGCGATCGCGGATGGCAAGGTCCAGATGGACGACCTGTGGTTCACGCCGTGACGCGCATCCCTGCTTACCAAAGCAGGTGTCAAACATGCACATCGCCGCCAAAGAAGGGCGAGACCGTGTATCGAGTGGTCGTGTTGCTGTCCGCTGTGGCGGCATCGCGCGTTTTCCGACGCGGACCGAAGGGTTGCCGTCAAGCAGGCACGCGCGCGCGTTGCCGGCACGATGTTTCGGTCGCGAATGAGTAAGACACGCGTCGCCCGATCGCGACACGTGAGTCGTCGCACACCGTCCTTGAGAGCACCCGATCCCGGCACGTAGCTGGTGTAGCGCCACCGCGAGCAGTGCGCAGCGGCGGGGATTTCCAATCCAATGAAAGACGGCTCGCCCATCCTCTTCGCTGGATGACAGGCGATGGCGGCGTACTGGTTCGATAGGGTGCATCTATCGATACGGTCATAAATATGAATTTCCCATATGGCCCGCCATTGCTTACCGTTGCCGTCACGTCCTTCCGCGTTCGCGCTCCCTCACTCCTTCAAGGGTAAGACCCATGAGCAAGCTCACCACCGTTTTCGGCGCCCCCGTCGTCGACGACAACAACACGATGACTGCCGGGCCGCGTGGGCCTGCCTTGCTTCAGGACGTCTGGTTCCTGGAGAAGCTGGCTCACTTCGACCGCGAGGTGATTCCCGAGCGGCGCATGCACGCCAAGGGTGCTGGCGCGTTCGGCACCTTCACCGTGACCAATGACATCACCCAGTACACCCGCGCGAAGATCTTCTCCGCCGTGGGCAAGAAGACAGAAATGGTGGCGCGCTTCTCCACGGTGGCTGGCGAGCGTGGCGCGGCAGATGCGGAGCGTGACATCCGCGGCTTTGCCTTGAAGTTCTATACCGAGGAAGGCAACTGGGATCTGGTGGGCAACAACACCCCGGTGTTCTTCATTCGCGATCCGCTGAAGTTCCCCGACCTCAACCACGCCATCAAGCGCGATCCGCGCACGGGCCTGCGCAGTGCGAATAACAACTGGGACTACTGGACGCTGCTGCCCGAGGCGCTGCATCAGGTCACCATCGTGATGAGCGAACGCGGTGTGCCGCGTTCCTATCGGCACATGCATGGCTTCGGTAGCCATACCTATAGCTTCATCAACGCCAACAACGAGCGCTTCTGGGTGAAGTTCACCTTCAAGACCCAGCAGGGCGTTCAGAACCTGACCGATGACGAAGCGGCAGCGGTGGTCGCGCACGATCGCGAAAGCAATCATCGCGATCTCTACGAGGCCATCGAGCGCGGTGAGTTCCCGCGTTGGACGCTGTACGTGCAGATCATGCCCGAGGCCGATGCGGCCAAGACCCCATACAACCCGTTCGATCTGACCAAGGTGTGGCCGCATGGCGACTACCCGTTGATCGAGGTCGGCGTGATGGAACTCAACCGCAACCCCGAGAACTTCTTCCAGGACATCGAGCAGGCCGCGTTTGCCCCGGCGGTGATCGTACCGGGCATCGGTTTCTCGCCGGACAAGATGCTGCAGGGCCGCCTGTTCTCGTACGGCGACACGCAGCGCTACCGCCTTGGCGTGAACTACGCGCAGATTCCGGTCAACGCGCCGCGCTGCCCGGTGCACAGCTATCACCGTGATGGCGCCATGCGCGTGGACGGCAACGGCGGCGGTTCCACGCCGTACGAACCGAACAGCTACGGCGCGCTGCAGGCTCAGCCAGACTACTCCGAGCCGCCGCTGGATCTGGGCGATGCCGTCGCCAAGCGTTGGAACCATCGCGAAGACACCGACTACTTCTCGCAGCCGCGCAAACTGTTCGAGATGATGAATCCGGCACAGCGCGAGGCGTTGTTCGGCAATACGGCGCGCGCCATCAAGGGCGCATCGGAGCAGGTCGTTCAGCGGCACATCGCCAATTGCACCGCCTGCCATCCCGACTATGGAAAGGGTGTGGCCGAGGCGATCGCGAAGCTCGGTTGATCCACTGAGGCCCTCCCTGCGGGGAGGGCCTCGTCATAGGTCGATCAGGGCGCCAGCACTACCGGTAGTTCGATATACGTGCCGTGCTCGCCGTCCCTGACGATGGTCTGCGTAGCCTTGCGGTAATCGCCGGGCTTCGCATTGAAGATGTTCGGCACGAACGTCTGTGGATTGCGGTCGTAGAGCGGGAACCAGCTCGACTGGATCTGCACCATCACCCGATGGCCCGGCTGGAACACATGGTTCACCGTGGGCAGCGGAAAGCGATAAGCCAGCGGCTTGTTCGCTACCAGCGCCGTCGGTTTGTCGTAGCCCTCGCGGTAACGGCCGCGGAAGATCTCCATCGCGATGGGCAACTGATAACCGCCCATCGACGGCTTCTCTTCGACTTCGTCGGGATAGACATCGATCAGTTTCACGACCCAGTCGCTGTCCGTGCCGCTGGTGGAGGCGAGCAGGTGTACCAGCGGTTCGCCCGACACGCCCATGGGTTTGTCGAGCACGGGCGAGACGTAGGTCAGCACATCGGTCCGCGTGGCGAACTGGCGCTGGTCGTCCACGAGCCATTCCGGCCAGGAGTCCTCGCGATCCGCGACGCCATGCGACCACGACTGGATCGGTCGAACGCGGTACGGCACCGGCTTCGCGGGATCGGAGACGTAATCGTCTTCGCCCTTCGCGGGCGCCGTCGTGCCGAATGCTCCATCGGCCTCCACGAACCAGCGTTGCATGGTAGGCGTGCAGCCTTTGCGGCAGCCCGATGGCCAGGTGTCGAGCTGGCGCCAGGTGTTCTCGCCGGTGACGAACGCATTGACCGGGGCGATGCTCGCCTTCGGCGCATCGTCTTTCAGGTACTGGGCCAGGAACGGCCGGAGGATCGTCTGCCGAAACGTGGTCCCCGTATCGCTACCGAGGTCGATCGCACCGATCGTGTCGCCTTTTTCCCAGGTCTTGGCGTGGCGCCACGGGCCCAATACCAGCCATAGTTTCGTGTGCCCGGGATCGCGCAGTGCGAGTGCGCGGTACACGGCCATGTCGCCGTAGTTGTCTTCCTGGTCCCACAAGCTGTGCACCAGCATGGTCGGTACGGTCATCGGCTCTTTCGCCGCGACCTTGTCGATGGCCTGGTCGGACCAGAAGCTGTCGTAGGCGGGGTGGGCCAGCAGCTTCTGCCAGAAGCCCAGCGCTTCCATGCCATAGGCGCGACCGATGTCGCCCGCGGAACCACCGCGTAGATACAGGTCGTAATCGTCGCGGTAACCCGTGGTCCAGCCGATGTCGCTGCCGCGCGAGTTCACCATGCCGTAGATGTAGGGAATCATCTGCTGGCGAAAAGCACCGCGATGAAACCAGTCGTCACCCATCCAGCCGTCGATCATCGGATTGATGGGCACGGCCACCTTGAGCGCGGGGTGCGGATGGATCGTCGCGACCATTGCTTCGAAGCCGTCATAGGAGATGCCGATGATGCCTACCTTGCCGTTGGACTCGGGCACGTGCTTCACCAGCCAGTCCACCGTGTCGTAGATGTCGGTGGACTCGTCGACAGGCGTCGGGTTGCCCGGCCCGATCGGCGGGCGATTCATGACGAAGTCGCCTTCGGAACCGTGTTTGCCGCGAATGTCCTGGATCACGCGGATGTAGCCGTCCTGCACGATGATGTCCGCGGGATTGTCGTAGCCGCGCAGCATGGTGCCGAGATGTGGGCTGTCGCTTCGATGCCCCATGCCATCGGCGCCGTAAGGCGTGCGCGTGAGCAGGATGCCGGCGTGCGTCGCACCCTTGGGCAACACGATCACCGTGTGCAGCCTCACACCGTCGCGCATGGGAATCTCGACGGTGCGACGTTTGTAATCGAAGCCGGGATTCGTCGGCGCGAACTGGGCCGGGATTTCCGTCGGCAGGTCTTTGTAGTTGGTCTCGCCGCCGAGCGCCGGGGTCGCGAGGACCCCGGCGGCAAGCGCGACGATACCCAGTCGCAGTAGTGGATGCATGGGTTCCCCGTTAGAAGTCGTAGGTCACACCGAAGCGGGCGTAACGCGGCTGCGTATAGCTGATGACCTGCTGGTAGCCGTCGTTCACCGAGTTCTTGCTGCCCGACACGGGGTTCGTACGCTGCGAACGCTGCTGGTTGAGCAGGTTGAACACCGAGGCGGTGAAAGCCAGCTTGCGATCGGCCCACAGCGGACGGTACTCGAGGTTCACGTCCACGAGTTCTTCCCACGGCTCGCGTCCCTTCGCACCATACGCCGACGGCTGGCCGAAGCAGAAGTGATAGTAGCTGCCGTAGCCGGACGGATCGCTCTCGGTTTCGCCATAACGGCCCAAACAGGACTTTGGCAGGCCGGACTGGATGAGCAGGTTGGCCGAGACCAGCCACTCGGGCGCGATCTGGTATGAACCGTATAGCTTCAACTGGTGCTTGCGGTCGTTGGCGAGGTAACCGTTGGCGTAGTTCATGAGCGTGGCGTAATCCCAGTCACGCGACGCCGCGACGGAACCCTGGCCCACGTCCGAACGCACCTGGCCTTCCGTGTTGCCATAGCTGCGCGAGTACAGGTAATCGACCTTGCCCGACCACGTGCCATCGAACGGATGCGAGAGGTACAGATCCAAGCCGTAGTAATTACGCTTCAGGTGGCTGAAGCCGAAGTCCGCATTCGTCACCGTGACGTTGGTGTAGCCGCCGTTGGCGTTGGCGAGCTGGTAGACGTTCGCGCGACCCGGGTTGGACAGGTAGCAACTGCCGACCGTCACCGCGTCGATGTCGGCGCCCTGGGCGACGGCGGCACGGGTGATCGCGCCGTTGTCGCAGACGTCGTCCAGCGCGTTGCGCAGTTTGCGCACCGTGGCCTTCGCACCGGCTACCCAGTCGGCATCGATCTGCTTGTCCAGGCCCAGGATGAACTCGTCCTGGTATTCCGACTTGATGTTCTTGGCGCTGACCGTCTTGGGATCGGGCGGCTGGCCGTACTCACCGTTGGGAGACACGGCACCACCGGTGGCCGACCGAATGAAGGTCACGCCGGTCGGCAGGCCCGAGGCATCGATGCCGGTGTAGGTAAAGTACTGATTGGTCGCGAGTGAGCCGGCTGACGTGCGCAGGGCAACGGATGCCGGCATGGCGAGGAAATAACGTCCCGCGTTGCCGTAGACCTTCATGCTGGAATCGCCGTTGACGTCCCAGCTGAAACCGAGGCGCGGCGCCCACTGCGGCTTGGTCAGCTTCAGGTACGGCTGGCCTGCCGGGTTGTAGTTGGTGAACTGGTCGTTGCGCAGGCCAAGGGAGAGCAGCAGTCGATCGGTGACCTGCCAGTCGTCCATGATGTATTGCGCGCGCTGCTTCACGCGCACCGAGGCGAGCGTGTTGTAGTGGCGGTAGTAGCCGTAGTAGCCGGTTTCGCCGCCGGGATAATTGGCCGGCTTGTCCACGAACGGGCTGTCGCTGATGTTGAGGTTCTTGTCGCCCTTGGCGTACCACAGCTCGTAACCATCGCCGCCGATGGTCGTGCCGTCGTCGATGTCGTGCGAGTCCTGGTTGTCGATACCTGCGGTGATCGAGTGGCTGCCGATCTTATAGTTCAGATCGACGCGCAGGTTGCGGTTGGTGGACTCATGATCGGGGTTGTCGATCGTATCCAGCGTCTGGCCGTTGGTGATCGGCGTGCCGCCGTTGAGCGCGGGGTTCTGCTGGCTGACGTTGCCGATGAACGGGCCGGTGACGCCCGTGGCTGGCGGCTCGTTGTAGTAGGTGAGCTTCGACTTGCCGTAGAGCGCGGTGAGCGTCAGGTCGTCGGTGATGTAGCTGGTGAACTTGGCGACATAGACCATGGCCTTGGTCTTATAGGTGGAATCGGTGCTGGCGAAATCGCCGACCGTATTCGTGTCGTAGTCGTAGGTGTACTTGTTGCCGTTGGACCGGTGGGTCTGGTTGACGCCGGTCAGCTCAAGGATGTTGCTGTCGTTGATGTTCCAGTCGAGCTTGCCATACCACTTCGGATCCTTGTACGTGTACTTGGTGTCGTACGCGTGGTTCACGTCGCCGATGCTGTTGCCCTTGCTGCGCTCCATTTCCACGGCAGCAAATGCGTAGAGCTTGTCCTTGATCAATGGGCCGCCGGCATAGGCGCTGACCGTCGTGCTCCATTCGTGGTTGCGGTCGTTGCGCTGGTTGATCGAGCCCGGCGGTGCCGGATTGTCGTGACCATAGGTGATGTTGCGCGCACTGGCGCGCGCGAAGTCCGGCTCCCACAGTACCTGCGCACCGAAATGCCACTCGTTGGTGCCGCGCTTGCCGACCTGGCTGATGACGCCGCCGTCCGAGCGGCCGTACATCGCGGAGTAACCGCCGCTCAGCACTTCCTGCTGATCTACGGCGCCGTAGGGCAGGGTTACGCCACCGAAGCCGCTGAGCGGATCGGTCGTGTTCATGCCGTTGATGTAGTACGCGTTCTCCGAGACGGCCGAACCGGCAAAGCTCACCAGGCTGCCGCCGAAGGCATTCTTGAAGCCGGTATAGCCCGGCGAGGCGCCCGGTGCGAGCAGGGCCACGGCCTCGGCCGAGCGCTGCAACGGCAGACGCGCCATGTCGGCCGCAGTGATGACCGTGCTGGAAGCAACGGTAGCGACGTCGATCTTCGGCACCTGGGTGGCCGACACGGTCACGCCTTCGAGCTGCTGCGCATTGCCGGCCGCCGTGTCGAACGACACGTCGGTGGCGGCACCCACGCGTAGGGTGATGTTGTCGCGTGTATCGACGACGTTGCCGCTGGACTTCAGCGAAACCTTGTACGTTGCCAGCGGCAGCGAATCGGCGACGTAGTGGCCGCGTGCGTCCACAGGTACTTCGCGAACGAGGCCGTTGCTGCCTTCGATCAACACGGTTTCATTGGCGGCAATTGGCGCCTGGCCGGCGATACGGCCTGTGGTGGCCTGGCCGAAGGCAACGCCGGACAGTGACGCCGCGACCGCGGCGCATAAGACGGTATGTCGGAGGGTGGGGCGGGGTTTCATGGGATGCTCCGGGGAAAGGCGCTTGCGTGATAGAAAGGTTTTGAATCGATCCAAATCAATTGCGTAATGCGGCCTTCCTGGCGCGGTGTTGTTTCAGGCGTAGGCGATGTCGCCGACGGCCTTACGAATGGCGGCGATGGCGCGGGATTTCTCCGCGCGGCGGTCGGTAACGAGCACGTCGATGCGGTCGGCAGGGCACCAGGCGACGCGACTGCGAACGCCGATCTTCGAATGGTCGGCCGCGATCACGATGCGGCGCGCATTGGCACACATTGCCCGTGCGACTTCGGCTTCCTCCATCTCGAAGCTGCTCGCGCCAGCCTTGGCGTCGATGCCGACCGGCGAAAGGATCGCGAGGTGCGGTTGGTAACGCGCAATCTCGGCGACCGTGGCGGCGCCCTGCGTGCAGCCCGTCTGCGCATTGAAGCGACCGCCGAGCAGATGCACGTCGTTGCCGCTTCGCGCGGCGAAGCGGGTGGCTACGTCCACGGCATTGGTAACGATGGTGAGGCCATTGCGTGTGGCGAGCGCTTCGGCGACGAGGTTCATGGTGCTGCCGGCGTCCATGAAAACGGTCTGCCCGCTTTCGACGAGGCTGGCGACCTTCTTCGCGATCGCGCGCTTCTCGCGCACCCGCGTGGCATGGCGCACGTCGATCGGCGGCTCGTCGCCCGTAAGCACCGCTCCGCCATGCACGCGACGGATTTCACCGCGTTCGGCCAGTTCGACGAGGTCGCGGCGAATCGTTTCGCGCGATACGCCCAGCTCCGTGACAATGCGTTCCACGGACACCTGGCCGCTGGTGCGCAGCAGATCGCGGATACGGGAATGCCTTTCTTCATGCCACATGGCGTCGGTCCTTGAGTACGTGGAGGAGGAGGCGCATGGCGCCGAGCGCGAGTGCGCCGGCAAGCACGACGCACATCGCATACGCGGCCGCTTGCGCGAGAAAGCCGTTTTCGTCCAGGCGCATCACCGTGACCGACGCGAGCCCGAGTTCGGGCGTGACCAGGAAGATCACACCCGACAGCGTCACCATGGCGCGCATGAACAGATAGAAGAACGCGGAGATCGCGGCCGGTGCGGCGAACGGCCAGACCGCATCACGCAGCACACGGAAGGCCGTCCCGCCGGATGTCGCCACCGCGTCATCGAGTGACTGCGGTACCTGGCGCATGCCGGTCTGCATCGTGAGGAAGGCCTGCGCGTGATAGTGGTACAGGCTGCATGCCGCCACGATCGCCACGCTGCCGTAGAGCCAGCCTGACAACGGCCCATGATTGAAGGTCAGTACGTAGCCCAGGCCGAGTACGAGGCCCGGCACGGCGGAAGGCAGCGACGCGATGAACTGCACGGGCTTTGCAATGAACGACGGCGCGTGACGGAGCCCTGCAGACAGGGCGAACACCAGCACCACGCCGGCGCAAGCGGCTATCGTCGCCATGCCGATCGACGTGGCTACCGGGCCATAGCCATCGGGCATACCGCCCGTGTAATTGGCAAGGGTGAGTGTGCGGTCGTATGGCCATAGCTTGACGACACTGACGTACGCCACCGTGGCGACGACGCCCACCATGGGCAGGAGTGTCGCCAGGGCGACACCGCCCAGCGCCACATCCCGCCATGGGTGTGAGGCGGGCACCAACGTACGGCCCGGACTCGCATCGCCCGTGTCCTGTCGCCGTTTCGCCAGCCGTGCCAGCCACACCGAGAGCAGTGCAGGTGCCAGCAGCACCACACCGAGCGTCGCTCCCATCGCGAAATCCTGCTGGCCGACCACTTCGCCGTAGATCTCCACGGCCAAGACGCGATAACTGCCACCGATCACGACCGCGCTGCCGAAGTCGGTGAGCGTTTCGGTGAAGACGAGGAAAGCCGCCGCAAGCAGGGCGAAGCGCACGCGGGGGATGGTTACGTCGATGAACTGCCGCCACGGCGTGGCGCCCATGGAGGCGGCGGCGTCGTAATGGCGAGCTGGGGTGCGTGCGAGCGCGGCAGACACGATGATGACCGCTTGCGGTAGCCCGTACAGCGTGTTCGCGAGGAGTAGCCCCCAGAAGCCATAGATGTCGGTCGGCAGGCCGGTCAGCCGATGCACCAGCCCATTGCGTCCGAGCAGGCAGACGAGGCCGAGTGCCAAGACGAGCGAGGGTGCCAGCATCGGCAGGAGTAGCGCGCCGTGGATGAGTGCTTTGCCGGGGAGACGGGAGCGATGGAGAGCCATCGCCAGACAAAGCCCCAACGACACTGTGCAGAGCGTGGTCGCGAGTCCGATAACGAGACTGTGCCATGCCGCCCGTGGCAAGCCGGGATCGTCGAACAGGCGAAGATAATTCGTCACCGTGAACGCACCCTGCGCATCCGTGACGCTGCGCAGGAGCACGGTTGCCAGCGGGTGCAGGAAGAACACGAGCAGGCAGAGCAGCGGCACTGCCAGCAGGAGAATGCCCACGACGCTGGCACGTTTCACGCGCACACCCATACGCCGCGCAGGGCATCGACCGCGACGGATTCGCCGCGGTTCAAGACGCTGCGGCCGGATTGTTCCACCAGCAGCTTGCGGCCGCGCCAGGCGATCGTGATGCGCGCGAGATTGCCGAGAAACACGCTGTCTTCCACCACGGCCTCGCCGCGCGGATCGCTCTCGATCGCGACATCCTCGGGGCGCAGGCAGAGTTCGTACGTGCTCTCGCTGCCGGGTGGGCGACGTTCCAGAAAGCCGGGCAACGCGTCGCGCACGAAGGCCGTCGGCAGGAGGTTGGCGCGGCCCACGAACTCGGCCACGAAGCGGGATCGCGGGCGTTCGTACAGATCGCGCGGGCTGCCCGTCTGTTCGATCCTGCCGTGATTCATGCAGACGATGGTGTCCGCCATCGCAAGTGCTTCCTCCTGGTCGTGCGTCACCATGATCGTCGGAATGCCGAGCGCGCGCTGGAGTTGGCGTATCTCGGTGCGCAACTGTCCGCGAATGGCGGGGTCGAGAGCGGAGAGCGGCTCGTCGAGGAGCAGCATCGCCGGTTCGGTGGCAAGGGCGCGGGCCAGCGCCACGCGCTGCTGCTGGCCGCCGGAGAGCTCGTCCGGAAAGCGTGCGCCGAGACCACCGAGCCCGACCCGTTCGAGCAGTTCGCTGCAACGTGCCGCGATGCGCGCGGGAGGATCGCGACGCAGACGCATCGCGTAGCCGACGTTGGCTGCGGCGGTCATGTCGGGAAACAACGAATACGCCTGAAAGACCAGGCCCATGCGGCGCTCGCGAGCGGGCAGCGCGGTGATGTCGCGATCGCCGAGGATCACTCGCCCCGCGTCCGCCGCGGTCAGCCCGGCGACGATGCGCAGCAAGGTGGTCTTGCCGCAGCCGCTTGGGCCGAGCAGACAGACGAATTCGTTCTCGCGGGCATGGAATGACACGCCGTCGAGCACGGTATGTCCGCTCCACGCCTTGGCGATATCGTCGATCCGCAGGTGCATGTCCCCAAACTCCCCCAAGGCCGCGCGCTAGCGCGTCAGCCGTTTGTATCTGGCAATGAGCGCCGCACGTTCGCGCGCCGCGGTGGCGAAATCGCGCGCGGGCAGCGTCGCGACGAGATCGGCAGGCAGGCCCTGCCGTTGTTGTTCTGCGCTCGGCGTGCTGCCGGGTGCGGCAACGATCTCCTTGAAGCCGCGGTACAACGCAGCGGCCTCGGGCGATGCCGTCCAATCGAGAAAGCGTCGGGCATCGTCTGCATGCGCTGCGCCCTTCATCAGCGCGGACGCTTCCAGTTCGTAGCCCTTGCGTCCTTCCGGAATCACCATCGTCACCGGATAGCCCTGGCGGATGGATTGCATGGCCGAGAATGCGAACGAGATACCGATCGGAAACTCACCGATGCGCGCGAGCTTGCACGGCGCCGATCCGGACAAGGTGACCTGGCCCACGTTGCGCGTGATGTCGCGCAGCAAGTCCATACCGCCGGCATCGCGACCGGCGTCCGACAGCGACGAAATCAACATGTATCCCGTACCCGACGATGCCGGGTCCGGCATGGCTACCTGACCTTTGTACTGCGGCGAGGCGAGATCGCGCCAACTGCGCGGCATGGGCAGATGGCGCTCGGCCAATGCCTCACGGTTCACGCACAGTGCGGCGAGATAGCCCGTGGGCGCGAACCAGAGATCGTCGGTGGCGCGGAACGCGGCCGGCATGCGATCGATGTTCGGGCCGCGCACCGGCGCAAGCAGCCCCGCAATATGCGGTTCGAGCATGTCGGTCACGGCCATGCCCCAGATCGCATCGTTACGCGGCTCCGCCGACTCGGCGAGCAAGCGTGCGGCGAGGTCGCCGCTCGACAGGCGCAGCACGCGGATGTCCAGATCGGGCAGGGCTTTCTTTGCCGCGTCGAGATAGATGGCGATCTCATCGCTTTCCAGCGCGGAATAGACGGTGACGGTACCGGCACGAGCCACGCCACAGGCGGCAAGCAGCGCGATGACGCTTCCGATGTGGCGGTATGGATGCATGGCCGGGTTCACCCTGTGACGCGGTCGTCGAAGGCGCTACGCGGAAGGATCATGTGTCACCCACCTGTGTGGCGTTTTGGGTATATTTGCAAACCTGTGGCGTATGCGTCCACCAGAGAATTTTCGTTTTTGTCATGCTTTCGACACGTACCGACGCTAGTCGCGCGTGCCTCCCCCGCTCAGGAGTGTCGTTGATGGAACCGTTGTCCGCTGCCGAGCGGAAGGAATTCGAGGACTTCGCCGTGGCCATTGCCAACAATGCGCGTGCATTGTCGCTACCGCGGTTCCGTCGTCCTGTGGACGTGACGCTAAAGGGTGACATGAGCCCCGTGACAGCCGTGGACCGGGGTGTGGAATCGATGCTGCGCGAGCGCATCGAACTGGCCTGGCCCACCCACGGCCTGCTTGGCGAGGAGTACGGCGCAACGCGCGTGGACGCCGAATACGTCTGGTCGATCGACCCGATCGACGGGACGCGCAGCTTCATTTCGGGCTGGCCGCTGTGGGGCACGCTGCTGGCCTTGCTGCGGCATGGTCAGCCCGTGCTGGGCGTGCTGGACATGCCCGTGCTCGACGAACGCTGGATCGGGCATGCCGGTCGCGGCACGACGATGAACGGCGTGCCTTGCCGTACTCGTTCGTGCGAGACGCTGGCGACCGCCACGCTCTACACGACCACGCCGGACATGTTCACGCCCGACGAGTGGGCGCGTTTCGACCGCACGAGTCGTGCCGCCTATGCACGCCGTTTCGGTGGCGACTGCTACGGTTACGGCATGCTGGCCGCCGGGCACATCGACGCCGTGATCGAGGCCAACCTCATGCCTTACGATTACCTCGCCATCGCACCGGTCGTGGAAGCGGCCGGTGGCGTGATGACCGACTGGGAGGGTCGCGCGCTCGGTCTGGACAGTGGCGGTCGCGTCGTCGCCGCTGCAACACCTGCGCTGCACGCCGCCATCATCGAATCGCTCGCCAGGGGCTGATCCGCATGTTTTCCCGCGACCGTCGCCGATTTCTCCACGCTGCAGGCGCGACCGTCGCCGCCTCGCTGATTGCGCAAGGTTTCCCGGCGGCGATAGCACGCGCGCTCGCCACCGGGCCCGACCGGCGCACGGGCACCATCGCAGATGTCGGTCATGTGGTGATCCTCATGCAGGAGAACCGTTCGTTCGATCACTATTTCGGCACACTGCGCGGCGTGCGCGGCTTTGCCGATCCGCGCGTGCTGGAACTGGGCAACGGCGATCCGGTATGGCAGCAACCGGTGACGGCGGCGCGCAGCAAGGTCTGGAAAGCCCGCGGCATCGGCGACGACGTGGGCTGGGTGTATCCGTTCCATCTCGATACGCACGCCTGCGGCGATCACCACGAGGGCACCGACCACGGCTGGAGCAGCGGCCATGGCGCGTGGAACCTCGGTCGCAACGATCGCTGGATCGAACAGAAGCAGGATGCGCTGACGATGGCGTACCTGCGTCGAGAAGATGCCGCCTTCCATTACGCGCTGGCCGATGCCTTTACCGTCTGCGATGCGTATCACGCCTCCGCACTGGCCGACACCGCCATCAACCGCATCTACCTCTGGAGCGGCACCGCCGATCCCTCCGGGCGGTTGGGCTCGCGGGATAACGGTCCCGGGACCGAAGAGCGCCCCGACGCCAATGGCTACACCTGGACCACGTATCCGGAACGCCTGGAAAAAGCCGGCGTCACGTGGCGCGTCTATCAGGGCGGCACGGGCGATCCCGGTTCGCCGACCGACAACTACACCGACAATTCGCTCGAGTTCTTCGCGAAGTATCAGGTCAAGGAAGGCGCCGATCCACACGGACCGCTCGTGCGTAACGGCGTGTCGAACCACACGCTACGTGAGCTGCGCGACGATGTGCTGCACGATCGCCTTCCACAGGTGACCTGGATCGTCGCACCGTACAAGTACAGCGAGCATCCCACCTCATCGCCCGCCGATGGCGCGTTCTACATCCGCCGCGTGATCGAGGCATTGACGGCGAACCCGAAGGTCTGGAGTCGCACTGTCCTGTTCTTGAACTATGACGAGAACGATGGCTTCTTCGATCACGTCGTGCCGCCCGCGCCGCCGCGGGAAAGTGGGGAAGACGCGGAAGGCATGGTGTCCGATGACCTCCTGGCGGGGCTGGACGACGAGATCATGGACCTCGACGCGCATCCGCGGATTTCATCGCCGCTCGTGCCGGGCAGCGATCCGCTTGGCGAACAGCCGGTCGGCCTCGGTAATCGTGTGCCGATGATCGTGGTTTCCCCGTGGACGCGTGGCGGCTGGGTCTGCTCGGAGACCTTCGACCACACGTCGGTGCTGCGCTTTCTGGAAAAGCGCTTCGGCGTCGAGGAACCGAACATCGGCACGTGGCGTCGCTCGATCTGCGGCGACCTCACCAGCGCGTTCGATTTTGCCGGCACGACAGACTCGCGCATGCCGACGCTCGGGGTGCCAGCCGGATCGACGCGCAAGGCGGCGATTACGGTGCCACAGCCGCAGACCCTGCCTGTGCAGGAGAAGGGCACGCGCCCATCGCGAGCGCTCGCTTACGCGTGGACGCTGGAGCATCGCCTGGATGCCGACAGCAGTCGCATTGCCTTCATCAATCACGGCCAACTCGGCGCAGCATTTCTCGTCTACGATGGACTCCGTCGCGACGCGCCGCCACGTCGTTACGCCGTGAGCGCCGGCAAGCGCATCGAAGACCGCTGGCCGCTGGCGAAAGCAGGCGATGGCTACGACCGTCGCATCCACGGTCCGAATGGTTACTACGCCCACCTGCGCGGGTTTGCAGACGATGGACTGGAAGCGATCGTGGTAGGGAATTCCGGCAAGCGCAGCGTTGAAGTGCGTCTCACCAATCGAAGCGCGATACGTGTGACGGCGCGCATCGTGGATGCGTACGGCAACATGGCGGCTCGCGATGTCGATTTCTCCGCAGGACAAACACAGACAGTGCCGCTCGACCTGTCCCGCAGTGCGGGCTGGTACGACATCGCCATCACCACGCCCAGTGCGCCACGTTATCTGCGCCGCTTTGCCGGCCACCATGAGGACGGCAAGCCGGCAACGAGCGATCCCGGTCCGCGTAGCGCCTGAGTCGCGGGTTTCTGCCTGACGTGGCGACGCGCTAGTGCATCGCCTCTGCCGCCTTCTCGCCGTGCAATGCGCCCGCACGACCCGGTGCCTGCTTCAGCGCGTTCTGGAATGCTGCGAGCGCGGGTCCGGGTTGCTTCTGTGCGAGCAGGAGTTCGCCCAGTTGCTCTCGCGCCGGGACGATCGGGCCTGGCGTCACGGGACGTTTTTCGACACGATCCTCACGCTCGGCGGCATCGGTCATCAGCGCGACGGCGCCCGAAGCATCGCCGCTGGCCTGGGCGGCCCAGGCCTTCACTTCGGACGCGAGGACACCCGTCTGCGCGGACCAGTAGTCGTCGCCGGAGGCCTTGAGTTCGGCTTCGATCTGATCGAGGCGCTTTGCTTGTGCACGTGCTTCGTCAGGGTGACCACTGCGCGCGAGACCGAGACCCTTGGCCCATTCCGCGATGGCGACCACCGAGGGTGGCGCGCCGGCTGGCGGCGCGATCGATGCGGCGTCGGTCCAATGCCCTTGTTCGACGATTTCGCGGATGGGCATCGCGGTGGCGGCGTAGGCGATGGCGAAATCGTCCATGTCCAGGTTGTGCATGCGCTTCAGGTCGGCGATGACGGCCTTGGCGTCGGCGTCGCGGCCGGTCTGCATGTACGCATAGACGAGGTAGTCCATGGCGTGCAGCTGTCCCATGGTGTCGCCGTGATCGCGGGCGGCTTTTTCGGAGGCGAGGTTGGAGCGGATCGAATCGTCCCAGAGTCCGAGTCGCGTGAAAATGTGCGAGGGCATGTGCAGGGCATGCGGTGCTGACGGCGCGATGTCCGCATATTTGCGCGCGGCGGGGAGGCCCAGCTGAGCCAGCTCGGCGCTGTCGCAGGCGTGAATGAGGTAATGGGCGATACCCGGATGGTCGGGGTGGGCGCGGAACAGAGGATCGAGGATCGCGATCGCCTGTTTCTGCTTCGCGTGCGTCTTGTCGGCCATCGAGGCGTTCGACAGCAGTGCGACCGCGTAGAACACCTGTGCCTCGACATCGTTCGGATTGTCACGAGCCACGGCCGCCATGGCCGTTTCGTAGGCGAGCGTGCGCTGGCCGGGCTTCACGTTACCGTCCTGGTAGAGCTGGCCCAGGGCGTGGATATACGCCCGCTCCCGAGGAGACGAGGTCGGCAGTCGTGCGGCCGCCTGGGCCTCCGCCCGGCCGCGGGCGAAGGTGTCGGGCGGCAGCGAAGGCGCCCACACCGGATGGAAGAAGACCATCGCCAGGCCCCAATGGGCCATGGCGCACGACGGATCCTTCGCCACGATGTCCTCGAACGCCTTCTGGGCGGGGCCATAAGCAAAGGAGTGGAGGAGGGCGATGCCGCGGTCGAACGGCTTCTGCACGGAGGGGCTGCACGAGATCGGGAAGGAGACGTCGCCCAGCTTTTCGGGGATGCCGTGGTCGTGCATCTCCTGGGCATGGGCGGCGGATGCCATCAGCAGCGAGATGGCGAGAGCGCGCAGGAAACCTGTCATGCCTGACTCCGTGGTGTGGGCGACGCAGGCCCGCGGAAAGGTCGGAATGTACGCCTGACAGGCGCGGGTGCCCATCGGCAGGACGGCCGATGCCCCTTGCCCGATCCACGAGCGGTACACCGGACGACAGCGCCCCGCGGCGCGGGCCATGCCGAAGGTGGGTGCCCGGACGGCTATACTCAGGGGCCAGCCTCATCGACATACCCCTCCGTGACCAGCGAACTGTCCTCCATCATCGATTTCATCCGCTACGGCGCCAGCCGCTTCTCGGCCGCCGGCCTGACCTTCGGGCACAGCCACGACAATCCGATCGACGAGGCCACGCACCTGGTCCTGGCGGCCCTGCATCTGCCGCCGGACCTGCCGCCTGCCTACGGCGCCGGCAAGCTCGTGGCCGAAGAGCGCGAGGCCATCCTTGCCCTGATCGAAAAGCGGATCGAGGAGCGCGTGCCGGTGGCGTACCTGGTCGGCGAGACCTGGTTCGCCGGCCTGAAGTTCAAGAGCGATCGCCGCGCCCTGGTGCCGCGCTCGCCCATCGCGGAACTGATCGAGAGCGGCTTTACGCCCTGGCTGGACGACCGCCACGTGGAACGCGCGCTGGACCTTTGCACGGGCTCGGGTTGCATCGGTATCGCCATGGCCGAGTACAACCCGGACTGGCAGGTCGATCTGGTCGACGTCAGTGACGACGCGCTGTCGCTCGCCAACGAGAACATCGTCTTCCAACATGTCGAAGATCGCGTGCGGGCGGTCAAGTCCGATCTCTTTGCCGGCGTGCAGGGCGAGGTCTACGACCTCATCGTCTCGAACCCGCCTTATGTGACGCATGCCGAATATGCCGCCATGCCGGCCGAATACAGCCATGAACCGGTCCTCGGTCTGACCTCCGGGGATGATGGACTGGACATCACCTTGCGCATCCTCGACGAGGCCGCCAATCACCTCAGCGAGGATGGCCTGCTGATCGTGGAAGTGGGCGACAGTGAACGTGCGCTGGTGGAGCTGCTGCCCCGCGTGCCCTTCGTGTGGCTCGAGTTCAAGGTAGGCCCGATGGGCATCTTCGCGCTGGAACGGCGCGATCTCGTCGAACACGCCGCGGACATCGCCGCCCTTCGCGCCGCACGAAACTGACCCATCGGAAGCACCGTGTCCTCCAATACGTTCGGCAAGCTCCTCTCCGTCACTACCTTCGGCGAAAGCCACGGCCCGGCGATCGGGTGCGTGGTGGACGGTTGCCCGCCCGGGCTGGCGCTCGACGCGGCAGAATTCCGCGCCGATCTGGAACGCCGTGCTACCGGTCGCTCGCGGCATACCTCGCAGCGCAGGGAGGCCGACGAGATCGAGATCCTCTCCGGCGTGTACGAGGGCGTGACTACGGGTACGCCCATTGCCTTGCTGATCCGTAACACGGACGCGCGCTCCAAGGACTACGGCAACATCCTCGATACCTTCCGCCCCGGCCACGCCGATTACACGTACGCGCAGAAGTACGGTATTCGCGATCCACGCGGCGGCGGACGTTCCTCGGCGCGCGAAACCACAATGCGCGTAGCGGCCGGCGTCATCGCCAAGAAATGGCTCGCGCAGCACCATGGCGTGTCCGTGCGCGGCCACGTGGCCCAGATCGGCGAACTCGTGCCGCGCGGCTTCGATGCCGATGCCATCGAGGGCAATCCGTTCTTCTGGCCGGACGCGGCGCAGGTGCCGGAGCTGGAGTCGTACATGGACGCCTTGCGCAAGTCGGGCGATTCGGTCGGCGCGAAGGTCACGGTGATCGCCGATGGCGTGCCGGCCGGGTGGGGTGAGCCGATCTACGGCAAGCTCGACGGCGAACTCGCCGCGGCCATGATGTCCATCAACGCGGTAAAGGGCGTCGAGATCGGTGACGGTTTTGCCGCGGTGGCGCAGCGTGGTACGCAGCACCGCGACGAGATGACCGCCGACGGGTTTCTCTCCAACCACGCGGGCGGCATTCTCGGTGGCATCGCCTCAGGCCAGCCAGTCGTGGTGTCGATGGCGTTCAAGCCCACTTCCAGCATCCTCGTGCCCGGACGCAGCGTCGATCGGGCCGGCCAGCCCACCGAGGTGGTGACCAAGGGGCGCCACGATCCCTGCGTCGGTATTCGTGCGGTGCCGATCGCCGAGGCCATGCTCGCGCTCGTGCTGATGGATCAGGCCCTGCGCCACCGCGCGCAGTGCGGCGACGTCGGCGCCGTGCCCCCGCATATTCCCGGCACGGTCCGGAGCGAGTCATGAGCAAGCCCCGCGTCTGGGTATCCCGGCCTTTCTTTCCGGACATCGTCGATCGCTTGCGGCCCTTCTTCGAGGTGGACGCAGAGAGCGAAGAACAGCGCTTCTCGTCGGCCGACCTCGCGTCACGGCTGGCCGATGCCGACGCCGCCATCGTGGGGCTCGCCGAGCGCATCGACGCCGCGGCGATCCGCCAGGCCAAGCGGCTGCGCTTCGTGGCGAATCTCGGCGTGGGCTACAACAACCTGGACATCGAGGCGCTCTCCGCGGCCGGGATCGGCGCGTCGAATACGCCCGATGTCCTCAACGAAACCGTGGCCGACTACGCCTGGGCGTTGATGCTCGCGGCAGCGCGCCGTGTGGGCGAGGCTGAGCGCTGGCTACGGGCGGGGCAGTGGCATGGCTCCCGTTTCGAAGGCTGGCTGGGTACCGACGTGCACGGCAAGACCATCGGCATCCTGGGCATGGGCCGTATCGGCCAGGCCATCGCGCGTCGCGCGGTGGGATTTCGCGCCAGGGTGATCTATCACAATCGCTCGCGCCTTCCCGCGGCGGTCGAGCAGGCCTGCGCCGCCACCTATGTGGACAAGGCGCAGCTCCTGGCGGGGGCGGATCACCTCATCCTGGTCGTTCCCTATACGCCGGAGAGCCACCACGCGATCGGCGAGGCCGAACTGCAGGCGATGAAGCGCTCCGCGACGCTGGTGAACGTGGCCCGTGGCGGCGTCGTCGACGATATTGCCTTGGCCCGGGCGCTGGCGCGAGGGACGATCGCCGCGGCGGCGCTCGACGTGTTCGAAGGCGAGCCCGCGCTGCATCCGAGCCTGCTCGCTTTGGACAATATCGTGCTCAGTCCGCACATCGCGAGCGCGAGCCGCGACACACGTCGCGATATGGCGGCGCTGGCTGTGGACAATGTGCTGGCGGCGTTCGGGCATGGTCCCCACGCCGGCCGGCCGCCCACGATCCTCAATCCGGGTGTGCTGGCCGACGCCAGCTGACCTGTTTTCCCACGCCTGACAAAAGCGAAGCATGAGCAAGAAGACGAGTTACAAGGTAGCCATGGTGGGTGCGACCGGCGCGGTCGGTGAAACCCTCCTGTCGATCCTCGCCGAGCGGGACTTCCCCGTGAGCGAACTGGTGCCCCTGGCGAGCGAGCGCTCGGCGGGAGGTACGATCGACTTCAACGGAAAACCGGTCGTCGTCCAGGATCTTGCCAAATACGACTTCGACGGCGTGGACATCGCCTTCTTTTCCGCAGGCGGCTCGGTCAGCCGGGAGCACGCGCCGCGTGCGGCCGCTGCGGGTGCCGTCGTGATCGACAACACCTCGGAGTTTCGCTACCAGGACGACATTCCGCTGGTGGTGTCCGAGGTCAACCCGCACGCCATTGCCGACTACACCGTGCGCGGCATCATCGCGAACCCGAACTGCTCCACGATGCAGATGCTGGTGGCACTGGCGCCGATCCATCGTGAGGCGGGCATCGAGCGCATCAACGTTGCCACCTATCAGTCCGTGTCCGGCGCGGGTCGCAGCGGCATGGAGGAACTGGGCAAGCAGACCGCCCAGATGCTCAATTTCCAGGAAGTGGAAACGGTCAAGTTCCCGAAGCAGATCGCGTTCAACGTGATCCCGCATATCGACGAATTCCAGGCCAACGGCTACACCAAGGAAGAAATGAAGATGGTCTGGGAGACCCGGAAGATCCTCGAAGACCCTTCCATCCAGGTGAACCCGACGGCCGTTCGCGTCCCCGTGTTCTACGGGCATGCCGAAGCCGTGCACATCGAGACGCGCGACAAGATCAGTGCCGAGCGCGCGCGCGAACTGCTCGAGCAGGCGCCGGGCATCGTCGTGCAGGACGAGCGCAAGGCGGGCGGGTATCCCACGCCGGTGGGCGACGCGGCGGGCAAGGACCCGGTCTTCGTCGGTCGCATCCGTGACGACATCTCGCACGAACGTGGCCTCGATCTGTGGATCGTTGCGGACAACATCCGCAAGGGTGCGGCGCTGAATGCCGTGCAGATCGCCGAGATCCTGATCGAGGACTACCTGTAATGACCGTACGCGTCGTGCTTGCCGGCCTGCTCGCGTTGTCGGCGCCCCTGGCGTCGGCGGCGACACCGCCGCAGCAAGCCGCCGCGGCACCCGTGGACCCGGCCGCCACGCAGGCCCAGTTGCAGGCGTTGCGCGGCCAAGTGAAGCGGCAGGACACCGAGGTCACCCAACTGAAGTCGAAGGTTGCGACGCTGGAGACCGCGTCGCAGGCCGCCCAGCGCGAGCTGGAAGAACGCGATCGGAAGATCGCCGAGCTGCGTCGACAGTTGGAGGCAGGGCAGGGCCACTAGGGGTGGACCGACATGTAAGGGGGGCGTGTACGGGCCTCGCGAACGACTTAACGTTGTCGCGTAACTATCCGTAGTCGCTATTGTTAGTTGTTGCTGGGGTGCACTACAGTGGCGCCTTCGCGGCCGACCGCCCGATAGAGGCGCGCCGCCGGCATGGATTTAGTTCGGGGGAAAGCAGTAATGAACCGTACGTTGAAGCTTTCGATCATGCTGGCGCTGGCGACATGGGGCAGCCAGGTCCTGGCCCAGAATCTGGGTCCGGTCCAGATGCGCTCGACCATGGACCAACCGCTGATGGCGGACATTCCGCTGACCGGCGTGTCGGGCAATCTCGACAACGTCCATGTGGCGCTGGCCTCGGAAGAAGCCTTCGCCCGCGCGGGCCTGAACCGTTCCGCCCTTCCGGTGCCGCTGAGCTTTGCGGTCGCCAAGAATGCGGCAGGCCAGCCGGTGGTCCGCGTGACCTCCGCCGCGCCGGTGCGCGACACCTATCTCGATTTCCTGGTGGAAGTCTCCTCCGGAAGCAACAAGGTCGTGCGCGAAGTGACCATGTTGCTCGACCCGCCGGGCACCCCGGTGGGCGCCGCGGCGGCATCTGCACCGGCAGCGCCTGCCGCACGTCCATCGCGCACCTCCGAGGTGCCTGCGCGCGTGCCGACTGCCGAAGCGTCGAAGCCGGCACGTGCCGAGCCTGCGTCGCGTGCCGAAGCGGTCCCGCACGCGGAGCCCGCACCGCGCGCCGCGGCGACACAAGGCGGTACCTATGGCCCCGTGCAGCGCGGCCAGACCCTGTCCACCATCGCTCGCCAGCACGCCGGCGGCGCGGACATGAACCAGATGCTCGTCGCGCTGCAGAAGGCCAACCCCGATGCCTTCTACCGCGACAACATGAATGCCTTGAAGACCGGTGCCATCCTGCGTATCCCGTCGTCCGACGAGATCCAGGCGCAAAGCGGCGCCGCCGCGCTGGCCGAAGTGCGCCGGCAGAACGAGAGCTGGCGTGCGGGCACGGCGCGTGCGCCTTCGGTCGTCGCCGACGGCGCATCCACCGGAGCCGCGCAGAACGATGCGAAGGCCCCCGCGCCCAAGAGCGACCGCCTCGCCATCGTGCCGGCCAAGGAGGGCGGTGACGCTGCGTCCACGCGCGCCGGCACCAAGGGCGGCACGGGCGACGCGCAGATCGCCGGTCTGCGCCAGGAACTGGCCACGTCGAAGGAGAGCGTTGCGTCCCTCAAGCAGGAAGGCGCAGAGCTGAAGTCGCGTATCGGCGAGCTTGAAGACCTGAATGCGAAGAACCAGCGTCTGCTGAGCCTCAAGGATTCCGAAATCGCCGAGCTTCAGCGCAAGCTGGCCGACGCGCAGAAGCAGGGCAGCAAACCCGCCGCCGCACCAGCCGCTGCCGCTACGGTGGCTTCCGCGACGCAGCCGGCTGCGGCGGCACCCGCACCGGTCGCGACGCCTGCACCGGCTGCCGCCAGCACGGCCGGACAGGCCGCCGCAGCGACCAGCGCTCCCGCGCCGGGCGCCACGGTGGCCATTTCGCCTCTCAAGGAGCCTGCGGCAACGCCAGCCGCCACCGCGACTCCGCCTCCTGCTGCCGTGGCTCCGAAGCCCGTGGCACCCACGCCCGCGCCGGTGGTGGAAGAAGACCCGTGGTACATGCAGCCGTGGGCCTGGGGCGGCGGTGCGATCGTCATCCTGCTGTTGCTCGTCGCCGCTGTGTTCGGTCGGCGGAAGCCGAAGGCCGCGCCGGCCGTCGCGAGCAGCTCGCTCGCGGACCGCTTCGGCCAGGAGCACACGTTCGGCGAATTCGAGCACACCGATACGATGGATCAGGACCAGCGCGAGATCCTCGACGCGCTGGCCGAACATCCGGACGACGTGGGCCTGCACCTGGAACTGGTGAGCCTTTACTACGGCCGTCGCGACGTCGAGCATTTCGAAGCCGCGGCGGAAGCGATGTTCGCTCACATCGCCGATCCCGAGCAGCCGGAATGGCGCGAGGTGGTGATGATGGGCGAGGATCTCGCGCCAAGCCACCCGCTGTTCGGTGGCGTACCGGTGGACGAGATCGACGAGCCGTACGAGGAAGAAGGCTATACCGCGGCCCGCTCGCACGATCCGGACGAGGTGGCAGCGCTTGAGGAGTTCGACCTCGGCAACTACGTCACCGAGCCCGAAGACGCGCGTCCGGCCGCACCGGTCCCGCAGAAGCACAGCGAATATCACTTCAACTTCGACCTGACGCCGGTTCAGCGCACCGAGGCGGAACACCGCCCGAATGCCCCGGACGTATTCGACGTGGACGCTCCCGAGTCGCCGTATGCCGCGCCGCACGCCACGCCGGCCTTCGGCGAGATCCTGGCGGAAGAAAAGGCGGAAGAACGCCCGACCTGGTCGTTCGACGAAGAGCACGAACGCGTGCCGCCGCAGCCGCAACTGGATGCCGTGGCGTCGGTGCCGCACTTCGACGAACCGACCTTCCCCGACGAGGAGCCGCTCACGGATCATGGTCCGGAGAGTTTCAGCGACGATCCCGTGGATACGAAGCTCGACCTTGCACGCGCCTATCTCGACATGGGCGACGAAGAAGGCGCGCGCCTGATGCTGGACGAAGTGCTGGCCGAAGGCTCGCAGATGCAGAAGGACACGGCGAAGCGCATTCTCGACGGCATCGCCTGATCCAGCGCCGCTCTAAGATTGCGGCGCGCAAGACAGACCCGGCGGTGGGACCGATGTCCCTCGCCGGGTTTTTTGTTTCTGCCCCCCCTGGATGCATCCAAAAGGCCCGTGCTGACGTACGGGTGGTACCCTTTCCGGTTTCCGCACCATCCTGAACCTTCATGCGCATCGCCCTAGGCGTCGAATACGACGGCACCGATTTCCTCGGCTGGCAGCGGCTGAGCCACGCGACAACCGTGCAGGGCGCGCTCGAAAAAGCGCTCGGCTTTGTCGCGCACGGCCCGGTCGAAGTCACGGCCTCCGGGCGTACGGATGCCGGGGTTCACGGACGCTGCCAAGTGGTGCATTTCGACACCGACGTGGTGCGCGACATGCGCGGTTGGATTCTCGGTGCCTGCTCCAACCTACCGCACAGTGTGGCGGTGACCTGGGCGCAACCGGTGGCCGACGACTTTCACGCACGCTTTTCCGCGCGTGCAAGGCGCTATCGCTATCGCATCCTGCCGCGTTTCGTGCGCCCCGCGCTCGATGCCCGCTTCGTCGCGTGGGAACGTCGCGCGCTCGACGTCGATGCCATGCACGAGGCAGCGCAGGCGATCGTCGGCGAACACGATTTCTCTGCGTTCCGTGCCATTTCTTGCCAGGCCGCACACGCGCGACGCAACGTGCGCTCGATTCGCGTATTCCGCGATGACATCCATGTCGTCGTCGAGATCGAGGCCAACGCCTTCCTCCACCATATGGTGCGCAACATCGTCGGATCGCTGTTGCCCATAGGCCGGGGCGAGAAGCCGGTCGGCTGGATGGCCGAGTTGCTGGCGGGGCGTGACCGCGAGGTCGCCGGCGCCACCGCGCCAGCCGAAGGCTTGACCTTCATCGGTCCGCTTTACGAAGCGCACTGGGGTCTGCCGAAGGAAGTGACGCTATGACCCGGATCAAGTGCTGTGGGCTCACGCGCGTGGACGACATGCAGCTTGCTGCGCGACTCGGTGCCGACGCAGTGGGTTTTGTCCTGACCCGCAAGAGCAAGCGCTTCGTCGATCCCGAAGCCGCCGCCCGCCTGCGCGATGCCGTGCCGCCCTTCGTGAGCGTGGTGGCGCTGGTGATGGACGATGAACCCGCCTACGTGGCGGAAGTTGTTCGTGTGCTGCGCCCGGACATGCTGCAGTTCCATGGTGTGGAAACCGCGGCCGAATGCGCGGCATACGGCGTGCGCTGGTTGAAGGCGATTGCCATGGGCGAGGGTGAACGCGCCCTTGCCAGGCTTCACGACTACCCCGGTGCGGCCGGGCTCCTGCTCGACGGGCACGGGCTGGGCGAGCAGGGCGGCAGCGGCCAGCGCTTCGACTGGTCGCTGATGCCGCAGGATCTTGCGCAACCGCTGGTGCTCGCAGGCGGGCTTACGCCTGCCAACGTCGCCGAGGCCATCCGGGTCGCCCGGCCCTGGGCGGTGGACGTCTCCAGCGGTATCGAGTCGTCGCCGGGCATCAAGGATCGGGATAAGATGGAACGCTTCATTTCCGCCGTACGCGCCGTCCCCAGCGTGTAACGCAGCTTTCAGCAGGTACGAGACACACATGACCGAGATCGCGGATTTTCACGCCTGGCCCGACGCCCATGGGCGCTTCGGTGACTTCGGCGGCATCTATGTGGCCGAAACGCTCATGGAGCCCCTTGCGGAACTGACCGCGGCCTATGAGTCGCTGCGCAAGGATCCGGCGTTCATCGCCGAACTCGATCGCGACCTCAAGTACTACGTGGGCCGGCCCAGCCCGGTCTATCACGCCGAGCGACTGTCGAAACACGTCGGCGGCGCGCGTATCGTGCTGAAGCGCGAAGATCTGAACCATACCGGCGCGCACAAGATCAACAACACCGTGGGGCAGGCGCTCGTTGCGCGGCACATGGGCAAGACCCGAATCATCGCCGAGACCGG
The DNA here is from genome assembly GCF_900119235.1 of Luteibacter sp. UNCMF366Tsu5.1. NCBI lineage: Bacteria > Pseudomonadati > Pseudomonadota > Gammaproteobacteria > Lysobacterales > Rhodanobacteraceae > Luteibacter > Luteibacter sp. UNCMF366Tsu5.1. Next base: position 82,167 of record NZ_FPIS01000001.1, read on the forward strand.
TGCGGGCCAGCACGGCGTGGCCAGTGCCACCGTTGCGGCACGGCTCGGGCTGAAATGCGTGGTCTACATGGGCGCGGTGGACATCGAGCGGCAGAAGATCAACGTCTATCGCATGCGCCTGCTGGGCGCCGAGGTCGTGCCAGTCACCTCCGGATCGAAGACCTTGAAGGATGCTCTCAACGAGGCCATGCGCGACTGGGTCACCAACGTCGCCGACACGTTCTACATCATCGGCACCGTAGCCGGCCCGCATCCGTATCCGCAGATGGTGCGCGACTTCAACGCCATCGTCGGCCGCGAGGCGCGCGCGCAGACGCTCGAGCAGTTCGGCCGTCTTCCCGACGTCATCACGGCGTGCGTCGGCGGCGGTTCGAACGCCATCGGCCTGTTCCATGCATTCCTCAACGATCGCGAGGTCCGCATCGTCGGTGCCGAGGCCGCGGGTGATGGCATCGAGACCGGCCGTCACGCCGCGTCCCTCGCCGCCGGCAAGCCGGGCGTGCTCCATGGCAATCGCACCTATGTGCTGTCGGATGCCAACGGGCAGATCGTGGAAACGCATTCCGTCTCGGCCGGTCTGGACTATCCGGGCGTCGGACCGGAGCATGCGTTCCTGAAGGACGCCGGCCGCGCCGAATACGTCGGTATCACCGACGACGAAGCCCTGGAAGCCTTCCATCTCCTGGCGCGCACCGAGGGCATCCTCGCCGCGCTGGAATCGAGCCACGCCATCGCCCAGGCGATCAAGCTGGCCCGTGAACTGCCGAAGGACGGTCTGGTTCTCGTCAACCTCTCCGGACGCGGGGACAAGGACGTGCATACCATCGCTGCGCGTGAAGGAATCGAACTCTGATGAACCGCATCGAACGTCGCTTCGCGACGCTGAAGGCCGCCGGGCGCACCGGCTTGATTCCCTTCGTGACAGCGGGCGATCCGTCGCCCGACCACGTCGTGCCGCTGCTGCACGGTCTCGTTGCTGCCGGCGCCGACCTGATCGAGCTGGGCGTGCCGTTCTCTGATCCGATGGCCGACGGCCCGGTGATCCAGCACGCGAGCGAACGCGCTCTTGCCCACGGTGTGGGCCTGTCCAACGTGCTGGCCTGGGTCGCTGCCTTCCGTGAGACCGACGCCGAGACCCCCATCGTCCTGATGGGGTATCTCAATCCGGTGGAAATGTACGGTTACGCGGCGTTCGCCGAAGATGCCATCGAAGCCGGAGTCGATGGCATCCTGATGGTGGATTGCCCGCTCGAGGAGTCACACGTGCTGGACGCGCTTCGCAAGGCGGGGCTCGACCAGATCCTGCTCGCCTCGCCGACGACCGCCGAGAGCCGCCTGGCGCGGCTTTGCGAGGCCGCTTCGGGCTTCCTGTACTATGTCTCGTTCGCCGGCATCACGGGGGCGGCTCAGTTGAGTACCGCGAACATCGCCGAGCGCGTCGCGGATATTCGTTCCCGTGCCAAGGCGCCGGTAGCGGTGGGCTTTGGGGTTCGCGACGCGGCAAGCGCCCGTGCCATTGGCGAGTTCGCCGATGCCGTGGTGATTGGCAGTGCGTTGGTCGATCGCCTTGCCGGTGCCGGCTCCGCCGAAGAGGCCGTCGGCAGGGCCCGCGAATTCCTCGCGCCGATCCGCGCTGCGCTCGACGCGCGCTGAGCGGACCTCGCGGTCGTACAGATACTCGGAGAGACACGATGAACTGGCTGCAGAAAATCATGACGCCGAAGACCCGCGCTCCTGCCGCGGCCGGCGGCAAGGGCAAGGTGCCCGAGGGCGTGTGGGAGAAGTGTGCCGGTTGCGGCACCGTTCTCTATAAGCCGGAGCTTGAGAAGTCGCTGATGGTCTGCCCCAAGTGCGGCCATCACCACGCCATTTCGGCTCGTGCGCGCTTGGCGGCTTTCTTCGACGAAGGGAGCACTACCGAGCTGTGGCCGAAGATGGAAGCGGTCGATGCGCTGAAGTTCAAGGATCAGAAGAAGTACAAGGACCGCGTCGCCGCTGCGCAGAAGAATACCGGCGAGAAGGACGCGCTGATCGCGATGTCCGGTCGCCTGCTCGATCGCCCGTTGGTTTCGGTCGCCTTCGAGTTCTCTTTCATGGGCGGCTCGATGGGTTCGGTGGTTGGCGAGAAGTTCGCCCGTGCCGCCGAAAAAGCCCTGGCCGAGAAGAGCGCGCTGGTGTGCTTCTCCGCTACCGGCGGCGCACGCATGCAGGAAGGCCTGTTCTCGCTGATGCAGATGGCGAAGACCTCGGCCGCACTGGCGCGCATGCGCGATGCCGGCGTGCCGTACATCTCCGTGCTCACCCATCCCACGACCGGTGGCGTGTCGGCGAGCCTGGGCATGCTGGGCGATCTCAACGTGGCCGAACCGAAGGCGCTGATTGGCTTCGCTGGCCCGCGCGTCATCGAACAGACCGTGCGCGAAACGCTGCCGGAAGGCTTCCAGCGTTCGGAGTTCCTCGTGGACCACGGCGCGGTGGACGTGATCGTCGATCGTCGCGAGATGCGCGAGAAGCTGGGCTCCGTGCTCGGCATTCTGCAGAAGGCGCCGCGCGCCGCGGCGTAAGCCCTGCAACGGTGCCGGCGTCGCCGGCACCGTCGGATCAGAGCAGGATGCGCTCCGCCCAGAGCGAGAGCGCACCCAGGCCGCCGCCAATCGCAGTGGCGGCAAGCACGTCACTTGGATAATGCAGCCCCAGCACCACGCGCGATGCGCCGACCAGGGCGGCAAAACCCACGAGAAACGGTGCCAGCACCGGGTAGTGCGCCACGGCCACGACCGTGAACGACACGGCCTGAAGCGTGTGTCCGGACGGAAAGCTGAATTCGTCGAGCGGCGGCACGTGGGCAATCACACCTGGGCACGTGCGGAACGGGCGAGGGCGTCGCGTCCAGCGCTTGAGCACGCGGTACATCGTAAGGGCGGTGAGCCCGGTGATCGCCATCTGCACGGCGACAGCCACGCCGTGCCAGCCACCGACCAGCGCGATGACGCTCATCAACGCGTACCAGAACACCCCGTCGCCAAGGCGGCTGATGATGCCGAAGAAAACGCCGATGGCGCGACGCGCGCCCCACCGGTTGGCGGCGACGCACATGCGTCGGTCGAGGTTCGCTCTACGCGGCGACGGCGGTGCTGCGCTCATGGACGTGCTCCTCGCTGAGCGATTGCATGATCGATTCGAAGGCGGCGATGACGGAGTCCGGCGAAAGACCGGCGACCGAAGCGCGGGCCGCAGCGCCCATGGTGGCGCGGACGATCGCGTCGGCGCCCAAGGCCGCGGCCCGTTCGACCAGCCCGCCTTCGTTACCCGGCGCGACACGGATGCCGTTCTGTCCGTTGTGAATGAACTCGCGAGCGGCCGCTTCCGCATAGGCCACGACCGGAAGCCCCGAGGCCATGGCTTCGAGCACAACGTTGCCGAAGGTTTCGGTCAGGCTGGGGAAGATGAACATATCCGCGCTGGCGTAGTAGGCGGCCAGTTCGTCGCCGCGGCGGGTGCCGGCGAAGATGACGTCGGGATGCGCGGCTTCCAGTGCTGCGCGACCCGGGCCGTCGCCCACGATCACGCAACGTGCCTCGGGCACGCGGCGGGCGAGGGCGCGGTAGGCGTCGATCACCACGTGCAGGTTTTTCTCGGGCGCCACGCGTCCCACGCTCAGCACCACCGGTGTATCGGCCGACACACCCCACGACGCGCGCAGACTTTCGTCCCGACGCTGCGGGTGGAAGCGCATCGTGTCCACCGCGCGGCGCAGCACGCGCACGTCGTGCACACCCAGTTCGTTGAGTTCGCCTGCGAGCTGTCCGGTCGGGACCAGGGTGGTCTGCGCACGGCGATGGAAACGCGTGAGGTAGTGGCGCACCAGCGGGGTCAAGGCGCCGAAGCCGTAATGGCCCACGTAGAAATCGAAACGAGTGTGGAAGCCGGTGGCGACCGGGATGCCAAGGCGGCGAGCGGCGCTGACGGCGCTCCAGCCGAGCGGGCCCTCGGTGGCGACATAGATGGCATCCGGCCGGTCAGAGCGCCAGCGGCGCTCAATGCGGAAGCGCGACGGCATGCCGAAACGCAGGCCGCTGTAGCGCGGCACCGCCGCGCCTTCGACGGCGAGCACGTCCATGCCTGCATCGGCCGCGTGCGGCGTATCGGGGTGGATCGGCCGGATGAGATCGACGGAGTGGCCGCGGCGGAGCATGCCGCGCGCAAGGGACTGGACGGTGAGCGCGACGCCGTTGACGTCGGGTGCGTAGGTCTCGGTAACGATGCCCACTCGCATGGTGATGCCCCTATGGCCGGGTTGGCTCATCGTCGATGGTGGGCATGTCGCCGCCGTGATCGGCGCATGACAGGGGGATGACGGAGCCGGTGCGAGCCGGATCGGTTAAAATCGGCCGCTTGTCCCAGCGATGACCCCCACGATGACCGTCCGTACCCGTTTCGCCCCCAGCCCCACCGGCTACCTCCACATCGGCGGCGCGCGCACCGCGTTGTACTGCTGGCTGGAAGCGCGCCGCCGCGGCGGCGAATTCGTGCTGCGCATCGAGGACACCGATCGGGAGCGTTCCACCCAGGAAGCCGTGCAGGCCATCCTTGATGGCATGGCATGGCTCGGGTTGGTGCATGACGAGGGTCCGTACTACCAGACGCTGCGCATGGATCGTTACCGCGAAGTGGCCGACCAGTTGCTGCGCGAAGGCAAGGCCTACTACGCCTACGAGACCAAGGAAGAGATCGAGGCCATGCGCAACGCGGCCATGGCCGCTGGGGTCAAGCCGCGTTACAACGGCTATTACCGCGACCGCAACGAGCCGTACCGCGACGATCCGAACCGCGTGATCCGCTTCAAGAACCCGACGACCGGCAGCGTGGTCTTCGAGGACAAGGTCAAGGGACGCATCGAGTGGTCGAACGAGGAACTCGACGACCTCGTCATCTTCCGCTCCGATGGTTTCCCGACCTACAACTTCGCCGTGGTGGTCGACGATATCGACATGGGTATCACCGAGGTCATCCGCGGCGACGACCATGTGAACAACACGCCCCGCCAGATCAACATCTACAAGGCGCTGGGCGCCGCGGTGCCCGAGTTCGCGCACCTGCCGATGATCCTGGGCCCGGATGGCCAGAAGCTGTCGAAGCGGCACGGCGCGGTCAGTGTCATGCAGTATCGCGACGACGGTTTCCTGCCGCACGCGCTGCTCAATTACCTGGTACGCCTGGGCTGGTCCCACGGCGACCAGGAGATCTTCTCGGTCGAGGAGATGACGAACCTGTTCGACGTGGCGGACGTCAACAAGGCGGCCTCGCGTTTCGATGTGAACAAGCTGTCCTGGCTCAACCAGCATTACCTGAAGACCGACGACCCCGCCGCATTGGGTGAGGAACTCGCGTGGCATCTGCAGCGCATGGGCGTCGATCCCGCCAAGGGTCCGGCACCTGCCGACGTAGTCGTCGCACTGCGCGATCGCGTGCAGACGTTCAAGGAAATGGCCGAGCGCGCCATGATCTGGTACGGCCCGATCGTGTCGTGGGACGACAAGGCCATCGAAAAGCACCTGCGCAACGAGACCGCGCCGAAGGCACTCAATGCGGCGAAGGCGGAACTGGCCGCGCTGCCGGAATGGACGCCCGAGGCGGTGCATGGCGCGGTGGAACGTGTTGCCGCGTCGCTCGAACTTGGCATGGGCAAGGTCGCCGCGCCGCTGCGCGTGGCAATGACCGGCACGCAGGTCTCGCCGTCCATCGAGCACACCATTTACTTGGCGGGTCGTGAGGGTGCGCTGGCGCGCATCGACGATGCGTTGGCCCGTGCCGGTGGCTGATCGCCGTATCGGTATCGTGATGTCGACCGCTGTCGCGGTCGGCGCGGCCTGACAGTAGACGTCCGTGGACGAACTGCTTGCCAAGGCCATGCAAGGCGTCGACCCCGAGGAGCCCGGCGCCTTTCTTCACATGTTCACGAACCTCATGGCGCTGGTGCCGTGGGGTTCGCTCATCGTGTGGCAGATCGTCTTCATCCTCGTGGGCGCCTTGCTGGGCTGGTGGCGCGGTCGCCTGAAAGCGGGTGTCATCGCCTCACTGGTGTTGGGGCCCCTGGGCTGGATCGTGCCCTTCCTGCCCCGGCGCGAGCCGCCGCCCCTGCCGTCACGCGCAAGATCGCCCGGTACCGCGCTTCCGCCCCTGCCGGACTCGAAAAAACGCTGAGCGGGCCTCATGTTAGGATGACGCGCCCCCAGGACATCCGCTGTGACCAGTCACTCCACCCACCGACATGCGCACGAGCACCACGACGACGCCCGCGGCTTCGTCGCGGCAGTGGAGCATGCGTCCCACGAGCGTGGTTTGCGTCTCACGCCGCTGCGTCGCGAAGTGCTGGAACTCGTGGCTGGCGCCGGCAAGCCGGTGAAAGCGTACGACCTGCTGGATCGCCTGCGCGAGAAGCACGGCAACGCCGCACCGCCCACGGTATATCGCGCGCTCGATTTCCTGCTGGAAAACGGCTTCATCCACAAGCTGGAATCCATCAACGCGTACGTGTCCTGTCACCATCCGGCGGAAGCGCATCAGGTGCCGTTCCTCATCTGCGACAAATGCCAGTGCGCGCAGGAAGTCTGCGACGAACGCGTGGCGGAGCTGATTGAGGCACAGGCCAAGGCGTTCGGTTTTCGCCCGCAGGCGCAGACCCTGGAAGTGCACGGCATCTGCAAGAACTGCCGTTGAGCGTCTGACACACATGCTTGCCTGAAAAAATGGGGCGCCCTAAGGGGCGCCCCATTCCGTTCCAGCCACCCCGGGGAGGGAGGAGGGGCAAGGCGGCCGGGAACTCAGAAGTAAGCGCGCACGCCTACGGAAATGTTGCGACCGGGCATCGGCGCGACGTCCTTGAACAGCGATGTGGCGGGTCGTGCTGTCTGGTTGGTGAGGTTGTTGCCGTCTACGAAGGCTTCCCATTGGCTGCGTTCGTCGTTGACGAAGGTCCAGGCGAGATGCGCATTGACCAGGGTGTAGCCTGCGGTGTCGGTTTCGAAGGCGGCGATCTTGTCCTGTTTCATGTAGCGCACCGCGCCGACGTTGGCGCGCAGGTTGTCCGCCGTCCAACTGAGCGTGGCGCCGAGACGGCCGGCCGGAATGCGCGGCACGTTGCCGCCGCCGTCCGACAAGGTGGCGCGTACGGTGTCACCGAAGACGCGCAGATCCCAGTTTCCTGACGTGCCCTTGGCGAGGTGGAAGGTGGCTTCCGCTTCCGCACCGCGGAACGTTGCGTCGTTCTGCGACCAGACGCGCACGGGAAGATCGTCTTCGACCTCGCCCGTGTCGGCGAGGTAGATGAAGTTCTTGTACTTGTTGTAGTAGACCGCGACCTTGCCCTCGACCATGTCACCGTGGAAATGCAGGCCCAATTCCGCCTGATTCGACTTTTCCTTTTGCAGGTCGCTGCCGATCTCGAACGTGTTGGAGGCCTCATGCGGGCCGTTGGCGAAGAGTTCTTCTTCGGAGGGCGCGCGCTCGGCGTGATCGAGATTCAACGAAACATGCCACTGCTCCGCGAAGCGCCACGCGATGCCGGAGGAAAAACTGTTCGGGTTGAAGTCGCGCTTCGGACCGTTGTCCGGGTCGACGCTCTGCACGTCGTGGCGCGCACCGAGTTCCAGCTTCACCGGGCCGAATTCGCGCTGCTCCGTGAGGAACACACCGACGCCGCGAGTGACTGTGGCGGGCACGAAGGTTTCCTCGCCGACCGCAGCAAACTGGCGGTGCTGGGTTTGCACGCCGAACGCGCCTTCCCATCCTGCGAGCGGTTCGTGACTGACGACGAGGCGACCCTGGTTGCTCCGAGTGGAGAAAGTGGTGCCGGGCACGTCGCCTTCGTATTCCACGTGCTGATAGTTGCCATGACCAAGGCTGAACTCGATCTTCTCGATGCCTTCGAATGGCTTCACCAGCCCGCCCTTCAGGGTGTAGTTGGTCTGCGCCATCTTGATATGGACCGGGTCTTCGCCCTCGGCCGCGTCGCCGGGCTCCGCGGGGCTGCCGTAGAGATCCATGAAACGCGACACCGAGAGACCCAGGTAACCCCACGAGCCCAGCAACGATGCGCCGACCGAGCCGGAGGTCGTCTTGACCGCGCTGTTCGCGAGGGTGCCGCCGGGGATGTCGTAATCCTCGTTGTCGCGGTGCATGCCGTCGACGTGGATGGCGAAGCGGTCGTTGCCGGCGTCGAGGCGGAGCAGCCCGGTCTGGCCGTCGGAGACCGAGTCGTGGCGCAACTCGGCACGCCCTGCGAAACCGTTGTCCGGTGCCTTCTCCGGCACGCGGCCGTCCACCACGTTCACGACACCGCCGATGGCGCCCGAGCCGTAGAGCAGGGTGGCCGGGCCCTTCAGTACCTCGATCTGGTCGGCCAGGAACGGTTCGAGCGTGACCGCGTGGTCCTGGCTCACGTTCGACACGTCCTGCGACGACAAGCCGTTTTCGAGGACTGCCACGCGTGGGCCGTCGAGACCACGGATCACCGGGCGACCTACGGCCGTGCCCAGTGCCGTGCTCTGTACGCCCGGGATCGATGAGACCGTCTCACCCAGCGACACACCCTTGGCATCGTCGAGCGCGGAGCCGGCCAACACAGCGACCGGCGCCACGATCTGGTCGGCGCTCTGGCCCAGCGGCACCGCGTTCACGACGATGGCATCGAGCTTGGCGGCCTGCTTGCGTCCCTTGCCCTCGCTGTCCTTGGTCCCCACGGTAGGGGGCGTCGTGTCCTGGTCGGCGTCGTCGGCCAGGGCCGGCAAGGAGCCGCCGACCGTCGCGGCGAGGGCCAGGGCGATGAGGGATCTACGCATCGGGTAACGCTCCGTCTTGGGTTTCGCAATGTTATAAAGTATCATCAGTTGCCTCGACCCGTGTAAATAGTCACGCTATGGCCTACATGACCGATTCGTCCGCCGATTCCGAGACGCCTCGCCGCTGGTGGCACGCCGCCGACAGGCTGGGGGCCACTGCGTCGTTTCTTTGCGCCATCCACTGTGCTGCCTTGCCGTTCGTGATCGCGCTGTTGCCGGTGATCGGACTAGGTTTCCTCGCCGACCATCGGTTCGAAGAAGTCTTCGTGGCCTTCGCCTGCATGCTTGCCACGGCAGCCCTGGTGTCGGGCTTTCGCCGCCATCGTCGGCGGTTGCCGCTGGTATTGGCTCTGCCAGGGCTCGTGCTGCTGGTGCTGGGCGTGACCTTCCTGCACAACGGCTCGCTGCTCACCCACAGCATCCTTGTGACTTGCGGTGGCTTGTTCGTTGCGTCCGCGCATTTCGTCAACCTGCGGGTCGATCGCAGCGGGCATGCGGGGCATATCCATGGCCCGTCCTGCGCACACCCGTGATTGTGTAACCGCCGCATCCTTCCCTAGCCTGCGCGACATGGCACACGATCACACCTCTTCCCACGGACACACCCATTCGCACGACCACGCGCACGACCACGCCCACGTAGCCGGAGGCAGTGCGCGCAAACTGTTGTTTGCGTTCGTCCTCACCACACTGATGATGGTCGCGGAGGCAGCGGGCGGCCTGGTTTCCGGCTCGCTTGCGCTGCTGGCCGACGCGGGCCATATGCTGGTGGACGCGCTGGCCCTGCTGCTGGCGTTCATCGGCGCATCCGTCGCGGCGCGTCCCGCAGACGCACGGCGCACCTATGGTTACGGGCGCATCGAAGTGCTTGCGGGCTTCGTGAATGCGTTGACCCAGTTCGTCCTGGTTGCCTTCATCGTCTACGAGGCGGTGCAGCGCCTGCTCGAACCGAAGCCCATCCTTTCGGGCGTCATGCTGGTCGTGGCGGTGTTCGGTCTGGTCATCAACGTCGTCGTGCTGCGCACGCTGCACGGGCACGACCCGGACGACGTCAACGTGGCGGGTGCGAGCCTGCACGTGCTCGGCGACCTGCTGGGTTCCGTCGCGGCCGTGCTGGCGGCGTTGGCCGTGCGCTGGCTGGAGTGGAACTGGGCCGATCCGGTGCTATCCATCCTCGTGTCGCTGCTCATTCTGCGCAGTGCGTGGTCGCTGGTGCGTCGCTCGGGGCACATTCTTCTGGAGGGCACCCCGGAAGGTGTTCACCTTGCCGACGTGGAACGCGAACTGCACGGGGCGGACGAGGGCATCGTCAGCATCCACCATGTCCACATCTGGCAGGTCACGGCGGGCTCGCGCATGGCGACCCTGCATGCCGAGTTGGCTGCCGGCGCCGAACGCGCCGATCAGGCGCGCGTGCTCGACGCGATCAAGCGGATGCTCAGCGAACGCTGGGGTGTGAACCATGCCACCGTGCAATTCGATCCTGGCCCGTGCCCGGATGAAACCGGACGATGTGGCAAGGGCGGTTCCCACGTTCACTGACCGGCCACCCTTGCGCTTTGCGCCACCGCTGCTACGATGGCCGGCCGTTCCCTTCAATCATTACGAATCAAGGAGTTTCCCATGGGCAAGGGCGACCGCCGCACCCGTCGCGGCAAGATCTACCGTTCCAGCTATGGCAATGCCCGTCCGCATATCGACGTCGTGACCGGCGCTGCCGTTGCGAAGCCGGCCGCCGCCAAGCCGGCTGCCAAGAAGGCTGCGCCGCGCAAGAAGGCCTGAGTCTTCGGACACGTGAGACAACGCGCCGCCTCGATGGCTTGCGTCGAGCAAGCCGCGGCGGCCTGAAAAGCGCCCCTCTTTGGAGGGGCGTTTTTTTTGGCCGCGTGTGGAGATGCCTACGGAGCAAAGGTAGGAGCCACCCTGGTGGCGAAAAGCCAACGAAGCGATCTTGTGGGAGCCGCTATAGCGGCGAGAAGCCAACGAAGCGGTGTAGCCGTGAGGCAACTCCCATCACCAGCAGGCTGGCTCCCACCGGCAAGCCCCCGCCCATACCGGCAAGCCCCCTCTCACACCCGCAAGCCCCCTCCCACCGGCATCCCCTTCGCCGCCATGGCGGCTCCCACACGATTCGCCATTCAGAGTTCCAGGCGTTCGGCGAACTCGAAACGGCTGTCTGCGGGCGCTGCGATCACGTTCTGCTGGACCATGCCGGGAAAGATGTTCGCATCCACGCCTGCGTGGTTGTCGCTGTTGAAGAGATACGGCACGTGCGACCACGCGCGATAGCCGAGGGCCTTGATGGCGTCCACTTCTGCCTGGGCATCCTCCATGCCGGAGAGGCGCGCATAGATGAGCGGTCGGTGCGCGCGGAGCGTATCGCCCGCGCCCGCGAGCACGTCCACCAGCGCATGCGGCTGGTTCACCTTGAGCAGATGCAAGGCGGGCAGGCGCAGGCTGTCGACCGTGGCGATACGGACCTTCTCGTCTTGACCGCGGCTACCCGGAAGCAGCGTGCCGAGCGACGAAGCGCCTTTGCCACGGCCCAGCCACACCGGATGGGTGAAGACGTTGTCGAGCCGGTTGATCGCCACGTTGGCGCAGGCTTGCTGAAAGCGAATGCGCCGTGGCTCCGCGACGTGCACCTCGCCATGCCTGCCTACGGCCTGGGCCATCCAGAGCGCATGCGCCGCGAAGTCGCTGCCGAATTCCAGGACCGTCTGCCCTTCCTCCAGCAGACCGCTGAGCAGGATCGTTTCGTGTTCCGCCCATTCGCCATAAAGCTGCAGGGATCGTGCGACAGCGTCTTCGGTAGCGACGGCGGCGGCGATGCCGTAACGGGTGGGCCAGAAAGGAGCGACGGAAGCGTTGGATGAGGCGTTCATGCGTGGGGATGCTCGGGTGGGGATCAAAGAGTGGAGCGGGCGACGGCGAGGTGGCGCAGCGATGCGGATAAGGCCTGTGCATCGTGAGCGTCGAGCGTGGCCCAACACGCGCAGGCCTCGCGCCACAGATCGAGGGCAAGGCGATCGGCTTCACCGTCGCGCCAGAGGGCTTCGCATGCCGCCGCCGCACCTTCGGCGTCGCGCGTGAGCAGACGTGCACGGGCGACGGCCAGGCGGGCTCCCGGCGAAAGCAGGCCGGCCGCGGCGAGGCTGCGACCGAGCGAAGCGCTGATGTCGTGGTTGGCTGCGTGCTGAGGTAATGCTTCGTACGTCATCTGCGTCTGCAACCGACACGCGAGTGCTTCGACCCGGCACTCGGCGTGTTGTTCGGCGAGAAAGGCATGCACCAGCGCATGCGAGCAAGCCTCGGCCGCTTCGTACGGCGGTAACAGGCCGGCACGTCGCTGCGCCGTCTGCGCAACGAGCAAGGCGGTCTCCGGTTCCGGTCGACGCGTATGCGCCTCGTCGAGGCAGCGCTGCGCCTCCTGCAACTCGGGGAGGGATTCGGAGGACCTGCGCAACGTCGCGCGGCGCAGCCATACCTCGCCGCGACGATGAAGACCGCGAGCGATCGCATTGTCGTTGCCGATCATGAGTTGGTCGCACAGTCGATCGGCTTCATCCAGTCGTGCCGAGGCTACGGTGCCGCGAACCCACGACGCCCATGCCAGTTGCACGTCGATCAGGCTATCGATGACCGAGGGGGCGTCGCGATTCGGGTCGTCATCGTGCTCCGTCGCGAGATCGCGTATGGCGAACAGCCGGGTGGCGCCGGACAATCGTTCGATTCGCGCCAGTCGTATCCGAATGAGTTGTGCAAGGCTGCGCGCGCGTTCGCCACCGTTTTGCATGCCTAGCGCGCCTCGTGTCTCGCGCTCCATGTCGTCGAACAAGGGCTCGGCGTCGCGACGGGGTAACGCGCGAAGACGGTCGAGCGAAGAAGGCGATGGCGCGGCATGCGTTTCGTCGGGTACTGCTGCTGCCGCGGTGTTCTTTCGTGCTGGGGGCAACGACAGATCGACGGGATCGTTCACGATCTGCCAGGGTGGCGCCTCGAACGGCGACGTGCGGTAGACCCAGGTGGGCGAGGCATTGCGCTCGATGGAAGGCGGCGCTTCACGCGGGGCGAAGCATGCGACGATCGACGGCGGTTCAGCGGACGTGGACGGCTTCTTCCTGCGCCGCCGCCACAGCACCGTCGTGAACAGGGCAAGTGCCGACAATAAGCCCGCGGCAACGGCGCCCCAGCGTGCGTACGACGACCCTGTCGATCGCCGTTGGGAGCGGGCATCTGGCAAGGACGCTGCGCTACTGCGCGCGTTGGGATAAGCGGATGCGACATGTGGCGCCTGCGCCGATGCGTCGCTCGACTGGCTGGCCTCCATGGCATCGAGCATGCGCGCGACATCGCGCATCTGGCGCGCCCGACGTTCGCGTTCGTCCTGTTCGTCACGCCCCGCGCAGCAGCGAGTGCGCAGGCAAGCGCCAACCAGGCGGCTAGGCGTGCGACGGTGGCCTCCCCCCATCGGGGGAGCAACGAAGAAACCTTCAACGATTATCCCTTGCGTGTCGGGCGAAGCCTGACTAGACGCTCCGTGTTCACTGACGCCGCACAGGCGAAAGTGCCGACGATGGTAAGTCGCGTCGGCGGATAGATCGATGGAAGTTTTCGGAAAAAACGGACGAAGTGGCGGCTCAGCCGTGGTCGACGATGACGCGTTCGCCCGCGACCCAGCTCTCACGTAGCAGGTGTCCGCCGATCCAGTAGCACAGCTCGGACGGATGACCCACGTTCCACATCGCGAGATCGGCGCGCCGCCCCACGGCGAGTACGCCGCGGTCGTCGAGACCAAGGGCGCGCGCCGCATGCACCGTGGCTCCGCGCAGGGCTTCCTCCGGGGTGAGACGGAAAAGGGTGCACGCCATGCCCATGGCCATGCGCAACGACAGCAGGGGGGAGGTGCCGGGATTCAGATCGGTGGCGACCGCCATCGCCACACCGTGCTCGCGGAACGCGGCGATCGGCGGCGGGCGCGTGTCGCGCAGCGCGTAGTAGGCGCCGGGCAGAAGTACGGCCACCGTGCCTGCCTTTGCCATGGCCCGGACGCCCTCGCCGCTGGTCCATTCCAGATGATCCGCGGACAGACCGCCGTAACGCGCGACCAGCGCGGCGCCGCCGAGATCCGACAATTGCTCTGCATGCAGTTTCACCGGCAGGCCGAGCGTCGTGGCCTTGTCGAACAGGCGCTGCGTCTCGGCGGGGGTGAAGCCGATACCTTCGCAGAACGCATCCACCGCATCGACGAGCCCTTCGTCGGCGAGCGAGGGCAGCATCGTGTCGCAGACCAGCGCCACGTAGTCGTCGCGTCGGCCGGTGTATTCGGGGGGAAGGGCGTGCAGGCCGAGGAAGGTTGTGCGTACGTCGATCCCGAGCGCTTCGCCGATGCGCCGCGCCACGCGCAGCATGCGTCGCTCGGCATCCGGCTCGAGCCCGTAACCCGACTTGATCTCCAGCGTGGTCACGCCATCTGCGAGCAAGGCTCGGGCCCGCGGCAAGGACTGATGCAGCAGGTCGTCTTCGCCGGCGGCTCGTGTGGCACGTACGCTGGACACGATGCCACCACCGGCACGGGCGATCTCCTCGTAGCTGGCGCCCTCCAGGCGTTGCTCGAACTCGCGGGCCCGGTCGCCACCGAAGACGAGATGCGTATGGCAATCGACGAAGCCTGGCGTGACCCAGGTGCCGGGCAGCGACATCACATGCCGCGCCAATGCGTGCGGCTCTCCGGGCAGTGCGGACTGCGCGCCGGCAAACGCGATCCGGCCATCGCGCCAACCGATGGCGCCTTGTTCGATGGCGCCATAAGGCGCACCGTTGTCGAGCAGTGTGGCGAGTCCGACGTCGAGGATGAGATGGTCCCAGCGCGGGTCGTCGATCATGCCTGCGGTGCTCCGGCATGCGCCTCGCGGCGCGCACGTTCTTCGTCGTATTGGGCGACGAGGTGGTCGGCCAGCGCCTTGTATACCGGCACCCTGCAGACCAGTGCCGAGACGGCGCGCGCGAGCAGGCAGGCGGCCATGATCGGCAGAGCCATCTGGTGATTCGCGGTGAGTTCGAGCGAAATGACCGCAGCGGTGAGCGGCGCCTGGGTCACGCCCGCAAGATAGGACGCCATGCCCAGCAGCACCACTGCCGACACGTCCGCGCCGGGCAGCAGATGCGCGATGTTGTCGCCGAGACCGGCACCTACCGCGAGCGCAGGGGAGAAGATGCCGCCAGGAATGCCTGCCCACGACGACGCGATGTTGCCGAGAAACTTCAGCACGCCGAACAGGGGCCCGGTGTCGCCGTGGCCCTGGAGGATGTCGCGCGCCTGCGCGTAGCCCGTGCCGTAGAGACCATTGGCGCTCAGCAGGCTGAGCAGGACGAGGGCGAGGCCGCAGATCGCCGCGAACGTGACGGGGCCGCGGGCGCGTAGCCGGCCGACGAAGCCGCGAAAGCCCTTCGCCGACGGCAGGATCAACCGCGCGAACAATCCACCTGCGAGGCCGCCTACGATGCCGGTCAGCAGCACCGCGATCCACGCCTTGCCCAGCGGCAGCGTGGCGCTGACGTCACCGAAATAAGCGTAGTTGCCGACGATGCCGAGCGACACCACGCCGGCCACGATCACGGCGGTGAGCAGCGTGCCGCTCATGCGGTGCTCGAACGTGCCGGACATTTCCTCGATGGCGAACACCACGCCGGCCAGTGGCGTATTGAATGCGGCGGCGAGGCCGGCGGCGGATCCGGCGAGGATGAATCGGCCCGCGGCCGTGGGGTCGTCAAAACCGAAGCGACGTCCGAGTGAATAGAGCAACCCGGCGCCGACGTGGACCGTAGGACCTTCGCGACCGACCGATGCGCCACCGAGCAGCGCGGCGAGGGTGAGCGCCATCTTGCCCACGGCGATCTTCAGCGAAAGCAGCCGGTTGCGGAACGCCTCGTCCTCCACTTTCAGCGCTGCGATGGCCTGTGGGATGCCTGAGCCCCGCGTAGCCTTCATCGCTCCCTGGGTCAGCCAGCAGAGCAGGGCGAATATCGTGGGCGTGACGATCAGCGGTACCCACCATCCATGTACCGCCACGCGGTGGAACAGCTCGAAGGCGAAATCCGCCGCCTTCGCAAAGAACACCGCGGAAAGACCGACGAGGATAGCGCCCGTCCAGAACAGAATGCGTCGCCGCCACTGCGTAGGCGAGAGCCATTCGTGGCGGCGCAGGCGTTCCAGTCGCGATGTCTGCGTCGACGCGGCTTCCGCGTCCGGCGCGCCGCTCATTTGCCCTCCGTGCTGCGCGCCCAGCGCACCTGATAGAGATCGAAACGACGGTCCTTGAGGTTCTGCACGGCGCCGGAGTTACGCGCACGAGCGAGGTTCTCCAAGCGGAGGTCGGCGAACAGCACCGTCTCGATGTTGGGAGTGGAGTCTGCCGCGATGCCGTCGCGGGCGAAAGGGAAGTCACTGGGAGTCAAGATGCAGCTTTGGCCGTACTGGATGTCGAAGTTGTTCACGCCCGGAAGATTGCCCACGTTGCCGGAAAGCACGACGTAGCACTGGTTCTCGATGGCGCGCGCTTGCGAGCAGTAGCGAACACGCAGATATCCTTCGCGCACGTCGGTGCAGAACGGTACGAAAAGAATCAACGCGCCCTGGTCGGTGAGATGGCGGGCGACTTCCGGGAATTCCGAGTCGTAGCAGATCATCACGCCGATCGGGCCGCAGTCGGTCTGGATCGTCGCGGCGGAATCGCCACCGGTGATGTTCCAGACGTTGCGCTCGCTGGGCGTCGGATGCAGTTTCTCGCGCTCATGGATGGAGCCGTCGCGGAGGCAGACGTAGCAGACGTTGTGAATATCGCCGTTGGGCTGCCGCGTGGGATGCGAGCCGCCAATGATATTGATGTTGTAGTGCACGGCCAGACGCTGGAACAGCGCCTTGACCTCGTCGGTGTACTCGGAGAGACGGCGGATCGAATCCACCGGTGACAGCTCCGCATTTTCGATGGAGAGCAATTGCAGCGTCAGCAGCTCAGGGAATGCGACGAAGTCGGCGTCGTAGTCCGCGGCGATGTCCACGAAGTATTCGACCTGCGTGGCGAACTCGGCGAAGGAGCCGATCCGCCGCTGCTGGTACTGCACCGATGCCACGCGCACGGAGTCCGGCAGGCGATGGCTCTGCGATACCCGCGGCACGTCGGGCTGGTCGTGGCGCTGCGGATTGCGCCATACCAGCAGCGCAGCGTAGCCAAGCGATTCGTGATCCGACGGCACGTACTCGCGCAGCAGCCCGATCACCTCGAACCCATTGCGCAACTGGAAGCTCAATGTGGGATCGCGCCGACTGCCATCGACCACCGCCTGGACGTAGGCCTCCGCGCTGCCGTACCGGCCGATGGCCCGCGCGAGCCCCGGCATGCGCCCGCCGAACACGATGCCGCGCAGCTTCAAGTCCGTGCAGAGCCGCTTGCGCGCCATGTAGAGGCGCTGGCCGATTCGCATGCCGCGGTAATCGGGATGCACCACCACTTCCATGCCGTAGAGCCAGTCGCCGTTGGGATCGTGCCGTGACGCGAAACCACCGCCGGTGATCTGCATCCAGGTATGAGGGGCGAGCGCGACGGCCTCGTTGATGCGGAACGTGGCGCAAAATCCCACGATTCGGCCTTCGTACTCGACCACGAACTGGCCTTCGGGAAAGTGGGTCTGCTGGCCTTGCAGCATTTCCGCGGAATGTCCCCACTCGGGCGTGTAGACACGGGCGGTAAGGGCTACCAGCTCGGGGACGTCGCTGGGACGCGCCAGGCGAAGCAGCAGCTTCGGGGGATGGGCGGCGTGGGTCTCGGTCATCGGTCTATTATGCGCGCCGAGCGCGTCGGCCTCACGTCGTCGCGAAAGGCGGGCCCGGTTACCATGGCGTACCCCACTCACAGGACGCCGCCATGTCTTCCCTTTCCGTCAGCGCCGACTACCTATGGCAGGCGGGAGCGTGGGGTGCGGGCGAGGCCCTGGGCATCTCGGGCCGACGCTTTGGCGCGGGGACGGGCGCGGCAGAACGGGTCGGGCGCTTCGTGCTACCGGGCATGCCCAACCTGCATTCGCATGCTTTCCAGCGGGCCATGGCCGGCCTGGCCGAGCGGCGCGGTCCGGGCGAGGACAGCTTCTGGACCTGGCGCGAAACCATGTATGCGTTTGCCGAGGCGATCGATCCGGACGATATGAAGGCCATCGCCACGCAGCTCTACGTGGAGATGCTGAAAGCCGGTTACACGCAGGTCTGCGAGTTCCACTATCTGCACCACGGCCCGCGCGGCGTGCCTTATGCCGATCCCGCGGCGATGTCGCTGGCGCTCATCGAGGCGGCGAAGGAAGCGGGCATCGGCCTCACGCTGTTGCCGGTGCTGTACATGACCGGCGGCTTCGACGGGCGGCCTCTCACCGAACGTCAGCAACGCTTTCGCCATGACGTCGGCAGCTTCGTCAGTCTGCTCGAACGACTGGCACCGTTGCAGGACGACATGTTCACTCTCGGCATCGCGCTGCATTCGTTGCGCGCGGTGCCCGAAGACGCCATGCGCTCGCTGCTGGCGACCGGCATCGCGCGTGCGCTACCCATCCACATCCATATCGCAGAACAGCTCGGCGAGGTGCAGGATTGCCTCGCGGTGCGCGGCGCGCGTCCGGTGGAGTGGCTGCTGGATCACGCCGATGTCGATCCGCGCTGGACCCTGATCCACGCGACCCACCTCACGGCTCAGGAGACGCATCGCATCGCCATCAGTGGCGCCGTGGCGGGACTGTGCCCCACCACGGAAGCCAACCTGGGCGACGGCCTGTTTCCGCTCGCGGCGTTCATCGATGCAGGCGGCGCGTTCGGCATCGGCTCGGACTCGCATATCTCCGTGTCGCCGGTGGAGGAACTGCGCTGGCTGGAATACGGCCAACGCCTCGTGACGCGGCATCGCAACGTCGCCGCGCGATCGGCCGAGGAAAGCGTGGGCACGGCACTGTGGCAGCGTGCGTTGAATGGTGGCGCAAAGGCTGCGGGCGCGGACGTGGGCCGACTGGCAAAGGGCGCCCGCGCGGACCTGCTCGTACTCGATGACACCTCGGCGCTGCTCGCAGCGCGTGGCGAAGCGGAAGTGATCGACAGTTTTCTTTTCGCGGGGAACACGCCGCTCGTGCGCGACGTGATGGTCGGCGGTCAATGGCGCGTCCGCGACTTCACGCACGCGGCGGAAGACGCCGTTGCGAAAGCCTACCGCGGCGTCGTGGAGAGATTGGCCGCTGCCTGACCGACCGGCCCCGACGGACACTTCGATTTGCCGTAGAGACCTTCGGCCGCGGGTTCCTGACGCGTGGCGGCCTCAGGCGAGGCATAGATCGAAACACCGAGATCGCATCCGTTCTCGCGCAATGAAAAGCGGACGGTGTCCATGCGCGTGGCAGGGGCGTCGTCGAGCGAACAGGTGCTGCCCTTGGCAAGCCGCAGTGTGACCGTGTTCGCGCCTGCATCGACCACCTCGAAGTGCGCATCCGTGCAACCTTTCCAACTCAGCGTCTCCTTGCCGACGCTGAGCATGCGCAGCCCCATGAAAGCGTTGCTATAGGGCTCCCAATCGCCGGCAAGCCAGGCCGGGGCGGGTTGAGCGGAGGAGAGCAGGGCGAAGGCGATCAAAGCGTGCATGTGCTGATGGTAACGCCATGGACGGTGGGGTGTTGCAACGAGGCCCTGTTTTGATTCTTCGCGGAATTCCGCGGCGTTGTCTGGATACGTCGGCTCGTTCGCCGCGGCGTGACGGCATGGTCCAGCGGCTGGAGCTACCGCTAGCTCGTGCGGCGAGGCTAGAGCCTTCGGTGTCCCCCCTTGCTGCTTCAGACAGGTCCTCCGCGTTCGAAAAGGACGGCCGCTGGCGCGGCCCATGTACCTAATGGCCTTCGGCCGCTCTCTTGTGCGGAACTCGCCTCGAGGGGAGACACCGAAGACTCCTGCGATGACTGAGGTCGCGTGTCGGCGGCGAGGGGGACGGGGGGTGGCTTCCCGAAGCGGCACAGGCGCCGATGCGAGCCATCAACAGAAACAGCGAGAAAAAAACCGGCACCTACCCCGGAATTCCGTGAAGAACCTTTCTTTTGCCCGTTGTCTTCAGTGAATAATGCTTGGAGGGGACGCCACGAGGGGCGACGCATGCAAGCGAGTGAATGGGTCTTCTTCCTGGGTGCTGCGCCCGGGATATACCTTGTGGTACGGAACATGCTCTGGTTTCATCGTGTCGTCCTGGCCTCGGAGGACATGGCGAGGAAGGGTGGGCAATGGCTCGATGCCAAACTGTGCTTCGCTTGCAGGAGCCGCCATGGCGGCGAGAAAACCTGGCCTCATCGCGAACTATTCCTCGCCGCCGTGGCGGCTCCTACAAGCGAGCCTGGGACACGCGCCATCACGGACTGGAGCACCCCGTGGTAGACCCGGCCGACACGGATGCCCTATGGATCGCCATGGCCGAACGGGTTCTCTCGTTGGCTGTCGCGCACCCGGCGGCATGGTCATGGGTCGTGAAGTTCGACGGTCAACGCGAAGCCAATCGCTTCACCTTTGTGCTGCGCTACGACAAGGACTGGAATATCGTCGAGCGACGAAACATGCCGTCGTTAATGCCGGGCATGTTGAATGCCTTCGAAGGTCTAGGTCTGGACGATTTTCATCAGGCAACTGAGGACGATGTCCACCGTGTAGCTGCCGGCCTCCGCGAGTTCGCTCATGCGGCCGACCACGGTATCGTTGTGGTGCTTTCTCGCACTTGTGGCGTTGCGCCGACGTTCGACATTGCAGTGATTTCTCCCGTCGGCATGAGTTCTCCATTCTCCGTAAGCGATGCCGACATGCTGCGCCTCGTGGACGAGGCGGCAGGCCGTGTTAGCGCGTGCGTGCCAGATCCGCGTGCGGGGGCGTGATCGCTTGGTTGACCTGAGCAGCTTCGGAGGGTGGCGTTCGCGACCGGAGCGACCGCAGATCGTCATTTCCACCTTTGCTCACCCCGCGCCGAAATCGACACTTGCCTCGCTCCCCGGATCGTGTTCTAGTCGGCCCATGCTTCGCATCGCCGCCAATAACGCCAATACCAATAATGCCCGGAACCTCGGGAGGGTCGGCGTGTAGGCGGTTGCAAGTGAAACCACCGGAATACACGAAAGGCCCGCCCTCACCAGGCGGGCCTTTTTCTTTGTGCAATGTCTAAGCAGGAGAGCAAGACCATGTGTTCAATCTTCGGGATGTTCGGGCTCGCGGCTGGCGACGATCTGGTCGCGTTGCGGGCGCAGGCGATGGCGCTTTCGCAGCGGCAGCGTCATCGCGGGCCGGATTGGAGCGGCGTGTACGTGGACGATGGCGCCATCCTCGTGCACGAGCGGCTGGCGATCGTCGATCCGGCCAGTGGCGCACAGCCGCTGCGTTCCCCGGAGGGTGATCTCGCGTTGGCCGTGAACGGCGAGATCTACAACCATCGCGAACTGCGCGCGGCCAGCGACTACGCCTTCACCACCGGCTCGGATTGCGAAGTGATCAACGCGTTGTATCGCGAGCACGGCGGCGATTTTCTGGACAAGCTCAACGGCATCTTCGCCTTTGCCTTGTGGGACGCCGGGCGGCGGCGGGTGTTGATCGCGCGCGATCCGATGGGCGTCTGTCCGCTCTATTGGGGACACGACAAGGAAGGGCGCCTGTGCGTGGCCTCGGAGATGAAATCGCTGGTGGGTGTGTGCGCCGACGTAGCGCCGTTCCCGCCTGGGCACGTCTACGACAGCGAGCGGGGCGCGGCGCAGCCGTATTGGACGCCCGCCTGGCGCGACTACGACGCGACCCGCGGCAAGATGATCGAGCCGGCGGCCTTGCGTGCGGCGTTCGAAGCGGCCGTGCATCGGCAGATGATGACCGACGTGCCCTACGGCGTGCTTCTCTCCGGCGGTCTCGATTCCTCGCTTGTTGCCGCCGTTGCCGCAGGCTTCGCCCGCCGTCGTATCGAGGAAGACGACCGCGGCGAAGCGTGGTGGCCGCGCCTGCATTCCTTTGCGATCGGTCTCGAAGGATCGCCCGACCTGGCGGCAGCCGAGGTCGCGGCGGAGGCCCTGGGTACGGTGCATCACGGATTCCGCTACACGTTCGAAGAAGGGTTGGACGCGCTGCCCGAGGTCATCCGCCATATCGAGACCTACGATGTCACCACGATTCGCGCCTCGACGCCGATGTTCCTGCTGGCGCGGCGGATCAAGGCCATGGGCGTGAAGATGGTGCTCTCCGGCGAAGGCTCGGACGAAGTGTTCGGCGGCTATCTGTACTTCCACAAGGCGCCCTCGGCGCGCGCGTTCCATGAGGAAACCGTGCGCAAGCTGGACGCGTTGCATTATTACGACTGCCTGCGTGCGAACAAATCGATGTCTGCCTGGGGCGTGGAAGCGCGAGTGCCGTTCCTCGACACCGAGTTCCTGCAGACGGCGATGGCCTTCGATGCCGAGGCCAAGATGGTGGCGCGGAAGGGGATCGAGAAGGGCATTCTCCGCGAAGCCTTCGAGGGCGCCTTGCCGCCGTCGATTCTGTGGCGGCAGAAGGAGCAATTCAGCGATGGCGTCGGTTACGGCTGGATCGACGGCTTGAAGGCGCATGCGGAGGCGATGGTGACGGACCGCGAGTTCGCCGCCGCTGCGGCGCGCTTCCCGTTCAACACTCCGGCCACCAAGGAGGCCTATTTCTACCGCAGCCTCTTTGAAACGCATTTTCCTGGCGAGGCCTGCGCGGCGACGGTGCCGGGCGGCAAGTCGATTGCGTGCTCTTCGCCGGCCGCCCTGGCCTGGGACCCGTCCTTCGCTGCCGCCGCCGACCCGTCGGGCCGGGCCGTGCGTGGCGTGCATCGGGAGGCGCTGCCTGGCTGAGCGGTGGCTGCTGCGCTGCGGCGACGGCGTGAATTTGTTAGGATTGGCCGCTTTAGCCGGGCCCTCCCACGCCCGCATACCAGGCCAGCCACACCATGATCGAGATCAATCCGATCCTTGCGCAGATTGCGGACCTCAAGGGCCGCGTCGAGTCGCTTAGGGGGTATCTTTGACTACGCCGTCAAGAAAGAACGGCTAGAAGAAGTCAATCGCGAGCTGGAGAGCCCCAACGTCTGGGACGATCCGAAGCGCGCGCAGGAGCTGGGCCGCGAGCGCGCCCAGCTCGATACCATCGTCACCGGCATCGATGAGATGACCGCTTCGCTGGACGACGCGAAGGAACTGCTCGACATGGCCGCCGCCGATGGCGACGAGGCCACGGTGCAGTCCATCGTCGATGACCTGAACAAGGTCGACGCGCGCGTGAGCAAGCTCGAATTCCAGCGCATGTTCTCCGGCAAGCTCGACGCCGCCCCGGCGTTCGTCGACATCCAGGCGGGCGCCGGTGGCACCGAGGCGCAGGACTGGGCGGAAATGCTCCTGCGCATGTACCTGCGCTGGGCAGAGTCGCGCGGCTGGAAGGCCGAGCTCATGGAAGTCTCCGGCGGAGAAGTCGCGGGCATCAAGTCCGCCACGTTCCGTGTGGAAGGCGACTACGCCTATGGCTGGCTCAAGACCGAGATCGGCGTGCATCGCCTCGTGCGCAAGAGCCCGTTCGACTCGGACAACCGTCGCCACACCAGCTTCACCTCCGTGTTCGTTTCGCCGGAAGTCGACGACGACATCGAGATCGACATCAATCCGGCCGACCTGAGGACCGACGTCTACCGTTCGTCCGGCGCAGGCGGTCAGCACGTGAACAAGACGGAATCGGCGGTGCGCATCACGCACGTCCCGACGAACACCGTCGTAGCCTGCCAGACCGAGCGCAGCCAGCACGCCAACCGCGACCGCGCCATGAAGATGCTCAAGGCGAAGTTGTACGAGCTGGAAGTGCAGAAGCGCAACGCCGAGAAGGACGCGCTGGAAGCCACCAAGTCCGACATCGGCTGGGGCAGCCAGATCCGCAACTACGTGCTCGACCAGTCGCGCATCAAGGATCTCCGCACCGGCATCGAACGCTCCGACACGCAGAAGGTGCTCGACGGCGACCTGGACGAATTCGTCGAAGCCAGCCTCAAGGCCGGTCTCGAAGCCGGTTCCAAGCGCGTCGATGCCTGATCCGCGCGGGGCGCGTCCGCGCCCCGCTTCCCACCCCGAGAAGTTGCCAACCAAGCCATGACCGAAAACGCCAACGCCGAAGCCTCCGCCATCGCTGCCGACGAGAACCGCCTCATCGCCGAGCGCCGCGAGAAACTGAAAGCGCTGCGCGCGCAGGGCATTGCCTATCCGAACGACTTCAAGGTAGACAGCTTTGCCGGCGACCTTCAAGCCGAGTTCGCCGACAAGGACACCTGGACCGCCGAGGCGATCGAAGCTTCGCCGCGTCGCGTGGCGGTGGCCGGTCGCATCATCCTCATGCGCGGGCAGGGCAAGGTCAGCTTCGTGCAGATGCAGGACGGCACCGGCCGGATCCAGCTTTTCGTCCATCAGGGCACGCTGGGCGAGGAAGCCTATGACGCGTTCAAGCGCTGGGACCTGGGCGATATCGTCGGCGCCACCGGTACCGTGATGCGCACCAAGACGGGCGAGCTGTCGATCAAGGTCGATGCGATCCGCCTGCTGACCAAGTCGCTGCGCGGCCTGCCGGACAAGCACCACGGCCTGGCCGACGTGGAGCAGCGCTACCGCCAGCGCTACGTGGACCTCATCGTCACCGAGGAATCCCGGCGCACCTTTGCGCTTCGCTCGAAGATCATCAGCCACGTACGCCGCTGGCTCGAAGCGGAGCCGCGTCGCTTTATGGAAGTGGAAACGCCGATGATGCACGTGATCCCCGGCGGGGCCACGGCACGGCCGTTCACCACCCATCACAACGCGCTCGATATCCCCTTGTTCCTGCGCGTGGCGCCGGAGCTTTACCTCAAGCGCCTGGTGGTCGGCGGTTTCGATCGCGTGTACGAGATCAACCGCAATTTCCGCAACGAGGGCGTGTCCACGCGGCACAACCCCGAGTTCACGATGCTCGAGCTGTACCAGGCCTATGCCACGTACCACGAGGTGATGGACCTGACCGAGGGCATGATCCGCTCCGCCGCCGTCGAGGTGGTGGGTCACACCGCCATCGAATGGGACGGCGCCACCGTGGACCTCGGTCCCGCGTTCCGCCGCTGGCGCATGGAAGACGCGGTGCTGGAACTCAACCCGGAGATCAAGCCCGGCGAGTTGCGCGATCGCGAGGCCATGGCGGCGCATGCGGTGCGCCTCGGTATCCACGTGAAGCCGACATACGGCTGGGGCAAGCTGCTGCTGGAAATCTTCGAGACGACGGTGGAGCACACGCTGATCCAGCCCACCTTCATCACCGATCACCCGGTGGAGGTCTCGCCGTTGGCGCGCGAGAGCGACACCGACAAGGGCATCACCGATC
This sequence comes from Luteibacter sp. UNCMF366Tsu5.1, assembly GCF_900119235.1. NCBI lineage: Bacteria > Pseudomonadati > Pseudomonadota > Gammaproteobacteria > Lysobacterales > Rhodanobacteraceae > Luteibacter > Luteibacter sp. UNCMF366Tsu5.1. The sequence continues at coordinate 107,442 of NZ_FPIS01000001.1, forward strand.
GCTTCGAGCTGTTCATCAACGGCAAGGAGATTGCCAACGGCTTCTCGGAACTCAACGATTCCGAAGACCAGGCGGCGCGTTTCCAGGCCCAGGTGGACGCGAAGGACGCCGGTGACGACGAGGCCATGCATTTCGACGCCGATTACATCCGCGCGCTCGAAGTCGGCCTGCCGCCCACCGGCGGCCTCGGCGTCGGTATCGACCGCCTCGTCATGCTGCTCACCGGTTCGTCGTCCATCCGCGACGTGCTGCTGTTCCCGACCATGCGTCCCGAGGCCTGAGCCTCGCACCCGGAGCTATCCCCATGCTGTATGCCATCGTCGCTCTCGATCACCCGAATTCGCTGGAAAACCGACTGGCTGCGCGGCCGGCGCATCTGGCGCGTCTGAATGCGCTCAAGGACGAAGGGCGGCTGAAGCTGGCCGGTCCGTTTCCTGCGATCGACTCGGAGGACCCGGGCGCGGCGGGTTTCAGCGGCAGCATGATCGTTGCCGAATTCGTCGATCTGCCCACCGCCAAGGCCTGGGCCGACGCCGATCCCTACGTGGCAGCCGGCGTCTATCGTGAGGTGACCGTCCGCCCGTTCAAGGCCGTGCTGCCGTGACCGTCGAAAAGGTCGAACGCATCCGTCAGTTGCTGACCGAGGCCCTGGCCCCGGTCGAGCTGGATGTGATCGACGAGGGCCACAAGCACGTGGGTCATTCGGGGCAAGGCAAGGGGCATTTCTTCGCTCGCATCGTCAGTCCGGCCTTCGCGGGCAAGAACCCGATCCAGCGTCACCGCATGGTCTACGAGGCACTGGGGGACATGATGCCGGACGGCATCCACGCGTTATCCATCGAAGCTCGCGCGCCGGGGGAATGATCGCCTGGCGCGTAGGAGCCGCCATGGCGGCGAGGAAAACCTGGCCGCGCTCTCGCAAGATTTCCCTCGTCGCTGCAGCGGCTCCTACGGGCGAGCGGGTAACTGACGCCAAGTAGAACAACAGGTTGCCAACGTTTCTTCGGGTAATCTCGCGTATTGCGCACCCCGTCCCCCTTTGGCAAAGTGGTCGACCAGCCAGGGGGAGGCTCCCGAACGGAGTCCACGGCCGCGTCCCAACGGAAACCATAATGCGTCTGACCACGATCAAGCTGGCGGGATTCAAGTCCTTCGTCGACCCCACCACGCTGCACCTGCCCACCAATATGACCGGCGTCGTCGGCCCCAATGGCTGCGGCAAGTCGAACATCATCGACGCCATCCGCTGGGTCATGGGCGAGTCGGCCGCCAGCCGCTTGCGTGGCGATTCGCTCACAGACGTCATCTTCTCCGGTTCCAGCGCACGCAAGCCCGTCGGCCAGGCGGCCGTGGAACTCATCTTCGACAACAGCGACGCCACGATCCAGGGCGAATACGCCAGCTTTGCCGAGATCTCGGTCAAGCGCGTCGTGAGTCGCGACGGTCAATCCGCCTATTTCCTCAATGGCGCGCGCTGTCGCCGCCGTGACATCACCGACCTGTTCCTCGGCACCGGCCTGGGACCGCGTTCCTACTCGATCATCGAGCAGGGCATGATCAGCCAGATCATCGAAGCGGCGCCGGAAGAACTCCGCACCCACCTCGAGGAAGCCGCCGGCATCTCGAAGTACAAGGAGCGGCGCAAGGAAACCGAGAGCCGCATCAAGTCCACCCGCGAGAACCTCGATCGCGTACGCGACGTGCGCGACGAGGTGGAAAAACAGCTCGACCACCTCAATCGCCAGGCTCGCGCGGCCGAACGCTGGAAGGCCTTCAAGGAAGAACATACCCGCCGCGAGGCCGAGCTTCGCGCACTGGAATACCGCACGCTGCATCGCCAGCACGAGGGTGAGGGCTCCGGCCTGCGCGAGGCGGAACTCGAAATCGAGAAGCATCTCGCCGGGCAGCGCCAGGTCGAGGCGCAGCTGGAAAGCGTGCGCGAGCGCCATCAGGGCGCCAGCGAGCACCTTAATCAAGTGCAGGCCGAGGTGTACAAGGTCGGCGCCGAGATCGCCCGCGTGGAGCAGCAGGTCCGGCACAACCGTGACCTCAACGAGCGGTTGACCCGTTCGCGTGCCGACGCCGAGCGCGAATACGAAGAACTCCGCGGTCACATCGAGACCGATCGCGAGCAGGTGGAAACCCTGCGCATGGCGCTGGCCGAGGGCGAACCGAAGCTGGAGGCGCTGCAACAGATCCAGGACGAAACCGGCGAGGTCCAACGCGCCACTGAAGCCCGGCTGGCCGACTGGCAGCAACGCTGGGACGCGCATACGCGCGGCGCCTCCGAATCCAGCCGCGCGGCGGAAGTGGAGCGCACGAAGCTGGCCTATCTCGACCGCCAGGCGGTCGATCTGTCCAAGCGCCGCGAAGCGCTCGAAGCCGAGCAGCGCGCCACCGACGTCGCCGCGCTCGATGCCGCGGCGGAACAACTGGAAACGGAACACGACACGCAGCGCGAGCGAGTGGAACAGCTCGGTGGCGTGCTCGACCAGCACAAGGTCTCCTACGAGCGGGTGCTGGACGAAGAACGCCAGGTGCAGTCGGCGCTCAACGATGCCCGCCAGCAGTTGCAGACGGCGCGCGGCCGGCAGGCGTCGCTCGAAGCATTGCAGAGCGCGGCACTGGGTCAGGAAGAATCGGCCGCCAGCGGCTGGCTGGCAAAGCTCGGCCTGGATCGTTCGCGGCGTCTCGGCGAATCCCTCCAGGTCGATGCGGGCTATGAATCCGCCGTGGAAACGGTGCTCGCCGGCGTGCTCGACGGCGTGCTCGTCGATGCTCCGGAAGCCTTGACCTCCGAGTTCTCGGCCCTGGGTCAGGCCGATGTGGCTCTGTTCGCAAAGGCTGCCGGTGGTCCCGGCACGGCCGGTACGCTCGCGGCGCACGTGCGTGGTCCGTTGGCCGCAGTGAACCTGCTGAGCCAGGTGTGGGTCGCCGATTCCGTGGAAGATGCGGCGGCGCGCGTGCCGACACTGGCCGCGCATCAATCGGTGATCACCCGCGACGGCGCCTGGATGGGGCCGGGCTGGGCGCGTGTGCTGCGTGCGCAGGGCAATCAGGTGGGTGTGCTCGCGCGCGAACGCGACATCCGTCAGCTCGCCGAGCAGATCGAAACGCTTGAGGCCTCCATCGAGGAGCGCACCGAACAACTCGAAGACCTGCGCGCGCGCAAGGTCGAAACCGAGCGTCAGCGCGACGACGCGCAACGCGACCTGTATGCCGCCCATCGCCGTCTTTCGGAGCTGGCGGGGCAGTTGCAGAGCCAGCGCGGCAAGATGGAAACGGCACGCGCGCGTGCTGAAAAGGTCGGTGGCGAAATTTCCGCCATCATCGACCAGCTCGACGAACTGGAAGGCCAGACCCGCGAAGCCCGCGCACGTCTCGATGAGGCCGTCGGCCACATGGGCGACCGCGAAGACGAACGCCGCGGCCTGGAAAACGAGCGACGCGAACTGCTCGAAGCGCGCGAAGAGGCGCGCATCAATGCACGCGAAGCCGCCGACCAGGCGCATCAGCTTGCTTTGAGCATGGAATCCAAGCGCGCCGCACTTGCCTCGCTCGAACAGGCGCTGGGTCGCCTGGATGCGCAGATGCGCCAGGTCGTGGCGCGCCGCGACGAGATCGACCAGCAGCTTGCCGCGGGCTCCGACCCCATCGCGGAGCTGGAAGCCGAGCGGCAGACCTATCTCGATCAACGCCTGCTGGTGGATCGCCAGCTGGTGGACGCCCGCCGTGCGCTGGAAGACTGCGACGCAGAGTTCCGTCGTCTGGAGCAGGAACGTCAGCGCATCGAGCATGTGCTCAACCAGGTTCGCGAAAGCGTCTCGGAGAAGCGACTCGCAGCCCAGGCCTTGCAGCTTCGTGCCGAACAACTGGCCCAGGCCATCGTTGCCTCCGGCCTGGAGCTCGACGCGTTGCTCACGGAACTGGCCGAAGATGCCGAGCCGGAGCACTGGCAGCGGCAGCTCGCCGACCTCTCGCAGAAGATCGCGCGCCTCGAGCCGGTGAACCTGGCGGCGATTCAGGAGCACGCCGAGCAGTCGCAGCGCAAGGAATACCTCGACGCGCAGTTGGCCGACCTCGGCAGCGCCCTCGAAACCCTCGAAGGCGCGATCAAGAAGATCGACCGTGAGACGCGGCAGCGCTTCAAGGAGACCTTCGACCGCGTGAACGCTGGCGTGCAGGAACTGTTCCCGCGCCTGTTCGGTGGTGGCCATGCGTACCTGGAACTCACCGGCGAGGACCTCCTCGACACTGGCGTTGCCATCATGGCGCGCCCGCCGGGCAAGCGGGTCTCCAACATCACGCTGTTGTCCGGTGGTGAGAAAGCGCTCACGGCCGTGTCGCTCGTGTTCGCGATCTTCGGGCTGAACCCGGCGCCGTTCTGCCTGCTCGACGAGGTGGACGCGCCGCTCGACGAAGCCAACGTCGGGCGCTTCTCCGCCATGGTTCGCGAGATGAGCGAGAAGGTGCAATTCATCTTCGTGAGCCACAACAAAGCCACGATGGAGGCCGCGCATCAGCTCTGCGGCGTTACCATGCGCGAGCCGGGCGTGTCGCGTCTCGTCCAGGTCGATCTGGCCGAGGCGTCCAAGCTGGCCGGCGTCGCCTAAGCATCAGAGCGTTTTTCTGCAAGGAATCGAATTCATGAATCCCGCCATCGGCCTCGCCTGGAACCCTGCCGTCGGCATTCCGATGCTCTTCGTTGGCATCGTCGTGCTCGTTCTGCTCTGGCTGTTCGGGCAGCCGCGCAAGGAGCAGGGCCGGCGCAAGCCGGTGGAACAGCCGGAGCGCGCACGCGAGCGGCGCGAGCCGGTGTTCGGCGACGAAGCCGACGAGGATGTGGCGGCCGAGGCGTCCTTTGCCGCTCGCGACGACGCCGACGACCCCTTGTTCACCCCACGGCCCGCGCAGGGCGAGCTCGACGTGGACCTGCGCGCCGAACTGGAGCGCCTGGGGGCGTCGCTGGCTGGCGAACGTACCGCGTCAGCCGCACCGGTCCTGCCCGAAGAGGCCGCGCCTCGCCCGCCTCGCGTGGACCCTCGGCTGGATCTGCCGTTCGATATCGACGAGCCGGTGAGCCCTGTTGCCGCTCCGGTGCCGGCTCCGGCCCCCGCACCCGTTCCGCCCCCCGCGCCGCCGAAGGCGCCGCCGCGCTCCGATCTCGGCCGCCGGCCGCCGCACGCGCCGGTGGAGCGCATCGTCAGCCTTTACGTCGTGGCGCGCGAAGGCATCAAGTTCCAGGGCGCCGACCTGGTCGTCGCCGCCGAGAAGGCCGGTCTCGAATTCGGAGACATGGGCATCTACCACCGCCTGGTCGATGGTCATCCGGAGCAGGGGCCGATCTTCAGCGTGGCGAACCTCGTCAAGCCCGGCAATTTCGACATGGCGCGCATCGCTACGCTGCAGACGCCGGGCCTGTCCTTCTTCATGGCCTTGCCTGGCCCGGTGCCTGCGCTCGATGCGTGGGATGCGATGCTGCCCACCGCGCAGCGTCTGGCTGAGCTGCTCGACGGCCTGGTACTCGATGAGGAGCGCAATGCCCTCGGACGCCAGCGCATCGCGCACATTCGCGACGAATTACGCGGATGGGACCGCGGCCACGAGGCCGAGGAAATCAAGTTCGGCCAATAAGCGCGCGCCCGCGCTGCCTGCGTAAGAAAACACGCGTTGCGGCATTCACATTGCCGCAACGCCCGGATGCGTCACTGTCATGACCTTCGCGTGCCCGGGTCATTGGCGCGATGCACACATCCGGCCCGGCATGCTTGTGTCCTTCTGCCAGGAACGCGAGTCACATGCCGGCCAGCCCGAGTGCGCCTTTCCGAATCTATTACCTGCATCCGCTGCTTGCGGGGCCATTGACGGCCTGGACCGCGTGGATCGAACACGCTGCAAGCCTGGGCTTCCGCCAACTGCTGGTGGCGCCACCCTTCGACACATCGCCCTGTGGCGACGTTTTCGTCACTCGCGACTTCGATCGCATGAATCCGGCTATCGTCGGCGACGGCGATGCCACGATACGGCTGGCCCAGATTGCCAAGGCGTGCCGCGCGCACGACCTGGAACTCTGGCTGGACCTTCCGCTCGACGAACTGGCCGCCGATGCGCCGGTTCGCCATGAGCATCCGGCGTGGTTCCGTGCAGTCGCCGATCAGCAACATGGCACGCCCGATCCGCGCTGGACGCCGAGCGAGAGCGACAGTGCTCGGTGGCGACTCAACGATCCCGACGTGGTCGACGAGGCCACGGACTGGTGGATCGATCGGTTGCGCGCCTGGACGAAGGCAGGAGTCTCGGGTTACCGCGTGATCCATCCGCAGCGGCTGCGCGCGTCGGTATGGAACCCCTTGATCGACGCCGTCCGCGAGGACGCCTCGGTGGCGTTCCTCGCCTGGACGCCCGGCACCACACCCGACGAACTGGTCGCGCTGCGCGGCGCACGGTTCGACGCTGTGGTCTCGTCGGCCAACTGGTGGGACTTCCGGGCTCCCTGGTACGCCGAGGAAGTCGAGCGGCTGGCGGCGATCGCCCCCTCGCTGGCTTGTACCGAAGAACCCTTCGGGGCCCGGCTGGGCGATGCGCTCGGGGAGGAGAATCAGCGCGATCACGCATACCGTCGCGCGATCGCCTTCAGTGCTACCGCGCCGGCGGGATGGATGATGCCGGTGGGGTTCGAATATGCGCTTCACGACGCGCTCGACCCTCGCCGCGGCCATCCGCTTTCCCCCGCAGAACTGGGCAAGGGTGCGCTGCTGGACCTCACCGAGGCGGTGAAAAAGGCAAATGCCGTTGTGCCGAATCGCGTGCTGGCGCCCCCGCATCTGTCGATCCAGCAGGGCGTGGCAGTGTTTCTCACCGTGGAAGGTAACGATCCGCGCACCGCGCCGCTGGCGAGGTTGACGTTGGTGAACGCTTCATTGGATCGCGATGCGCCGTTCGCAGCCGCGTACGCCTTGATGGGCGCGGCAGGGCACTTCTCGCCGTGGACGACGCCGGACGGCAGAAAGGTATTCGACCAGGGCGAGGGTATCTGCCTGGCACCCGGCGAGGTGCTGACGCTGACCGGAACCCCGTCTGTGCCAGTCAAGCGCAAGCAGGGCGCGTCGGTGCAGAAGGAGATGTTGCAGGCGGCCTCACGTGCGCCGCGTGTGGTGATCGAAGCGGTGCAGCCGATCGTCGATGGCGGCCAGTTTCCCGCCAAGCGCGTCGTCGGCGAGGCTATCGTCGTCACCGCCGACATCTTCATGGACGGCCACGATGTGCTTGCCGCACGCCTGCGCTATCGCGCCGTGGACGAGAAGGGTTGGCGCGAAACACCGATGGAACTGGTGAACAACGACATCCACACCGCCAGCTTCACGCCTACCCGTATCGGGCGGTACGAATTCCAGGTGGAAGCGTGGCGCGATCCTTTCGCCACCTACCGGCACGAACTCGAACTGAAGCACGAAGCGAACGTGCCGATCGCGCTGGAGCTGGAGGAGGGGCGCCTGTTGGTGGAGAAACGCGCCGCTGCCGCCGCCGGCCCCCGCGCAAAAGCCTTGCGCCAACTCGCCACTGCCGTGGGCAAGGTCGACGGCGAGGCGCGTGTGGAGATACTGCTCGACGACGCCACGCTCGCCCTCATGACGGCGACCGATCCGCGCGACCGCGCGACCACGACCGACAGCTACCTCGTCGAAGTGGATCGTCGCGAGGCGGTCTTCGCCAGCTGGTACGAGTTGTTCCCGCGTTCCATGACCGACGACCCGCACCATCACGGCACGTTCCGCAACACGATCGCGCGTTTGCCGGCGATTCGGGACATGGGTTTCGACGTCCTGTACTTCCCGCCGATCCACCCGATCGGCAAGGCCTTCCGCAAAGGCCCGAACAATACGCTGACGCCGGGCCCCGACGATCCGGGCAGCCCGTATGCGATCGGTTCGCCCGATGGCGGACACACGGCTATCCACCCGCAGTTGGGCACGCTCGACGATTTCCGTGCGCTGCGCGACGCGGCGCATGAGCATGGTCTGGAGCTGGCACTCGACTTTGCCATCCAGTGCTCTCCGGATCATCCCTGGCTCAAGGAACACCCGGAGTGGTTCGACTGGCGTCCAGACGGCAGCATCAAATACGCGGAAAACCCGCCCAAGAAATACCAGGACATCGTCAACGTCGACTTCTACGCCGACGGCGCGATTCCGTCGCTGTGGCAGGCCTTGTGCGATGTGGTGCTGTTCTGGGCGGCGGAGGGCGTACGTACCTTCCGCGTCGATAATCCGCACACGAAACCGTTCCCTTTCTGGGAATGGATGATTGCGAGGGTGCGCGCGAAGTATCCCGATGCGCTGTTCCTGTCCGAAGCCTTCACCCGGCCCAAGCCGATGTATCGCCTCGCCAAGGCGGGCTTCAGCCAGTCGTATACCTACTTCACCTGGCGCAATACGAAGCGCGAGTTCATCGACTACCTCACCGAACTGACGACGACGCCACCGAAGGACTTCTTCCGTCCGAACTTCTTCGTCAACACGCCCGATATCAATCCGTACTTCTTGCAGACCTCCGGGCGTCCCGGCTTTCTCATCCGCGCGGCGCTGGCAACGACGCTGTCCGGGTTGTGGGGCATGTATTCGGGATTCGAGCTGTGCGAAGCCGCGCCGGTGCCGGGGAAAGAGGAATACCTCGATTCAGAGAAATACGAGATCCGTATCCGCGATTTCACGGCGCCCGGAAACATCGTGGCGGAGATCACTCGCCTGAATCGCATTCGCCGCGCGCATCCTGCCTTGCAGACGCATCTTGGTGTGCGCTTCCTGCCGGCGAGCAACGATCAGGTGCTGTTCTTCGAAAAGCGCGCAGGCGACGACCTCGTGTTGGTGGCGATCAGCATGGACCCACACAACGCGCAAGCGGCGGACCTGACGTTGCCGCTGAGCGACTGGGACCTCGCCGCCGACGCGACGCTCGATGTCACCGATCTTCTGCACGACCAATCCCTCACCTGGCGCGGAACGACACAGCATGTATGGCTAGGCCTTGGCCAGCCTTATGCGGTGTGGCACGTGCGGCTTCCCGGAGTCTGATTCATGGCAACACGCGTTAAAGGAAAAAAGCAGGCGGCCACGCGCGACTTCTCGAGCGATCCGCTTTGGTACAAGGACGCGATCATCTACCAGGTGCACGTCAAGTCCTTCTTCGACGCCAACGACGATGGCGTCGGTGACTTCCAGGGGCTGATCGACAAGCTGGACTACATCGCCGAACTGGGCGTCAATACGCTTTGGCTGCTGCCGTTCTACCCCAGTCCGCGGCGTGACGACGGTTACGACATCGCCGAGTACAAGGCGGTGCATCCTGACTACGGCAAGCTCGCCGACGCAAAGCGGTTCATCGCGGAAGCGCATGCGCGCGGCCTGCGCGTCATTACCGAGCTGGTCATCAACCATACGTCCGACCAGCATCCGTGGTTCCAGCGCGCGCGGCATGCGAAGAAGGGCTCGGCGGCACGTGACTTCTACGTCTGGTCGGATACCGATCAGGCGTACGACGGTACGCGCATCATCTTCCTGGATACCGAGAAGTCGAACTGGACCTGGGACCCGGTCGCGGGTCAATACTTCTGGCATCGCTTTTTCTCGCACCAGCCCGACCTCAATTTCGACAATCCCGCCGTGCTGAAGGCCGTGCTGGACGTCATGCGGTTCTGGCTCGACCTGGGCGTGGATGGCCTGCGCCTCGACGCGGTGCCTTACCTTATCGAGCGCGAGGGCACCAATAACGAAAACCTGCCGGAGACGCATCAGATACTCAAGCTGATGCGCGCCGAGATCGACCAGCATTATCCCGACCGCATGCTGCTGGCCGAGGCGAATCAGTGGCCCGAGGACACGCAGGATTACTTCGGTCAGGGCGACGAATGCCACATGGCGTTCCACTTCCCACTGATGCCGCGCATGTACATGGCGATCGCGCGCGAGGACCGGTTTCCGATCACGGACATCATGCGGCAGACGCCGGCCATTCCCGACAATTGCCAGTGGGCGATCTTCCTGCGCAACCATGACGAGCTGACCCTCGAAATGGTCACTGACAGCGAGCGCGACTATCTGTGGCAAACGTACGCCGCCGACCGCCGCGCGCGCATCAATCTCGGTATTCGCCGTCGCCTTGCGCCGCTGTTGGAGCGCGACCGCCGCCGCATCGAGTTGATGAACGCTCTGCTGCTCTCGATGCCCGGCACGCCGGTGCTTTATTACGGCGACGAAATCGGCATGGGCGACAACATTCATCTCGGCGATCGCGATGGCGTGCGCACGCCCATGCAGTGGTCGGTAGACCGCAACGGCGGCTTCTCGCGCGCCGATCCGGCGAGCCTTGTGCTGCCGCCGATCATGGATCCGCTCTACGGCTTCCAGGCAATCAATGTGGAAGCGCAGTCGCGCGATCCCCACTCGCTGCTCAACTGGACCCGGCGCATGCTTGCCGTGCGCAAGCGGTACAAGGCGTTCGGGCGCGGTACGCTGAAATTCCTCTATCCAGGCAACCGCAAGGTCCTGGCGTACCTGCGCGAGTTCGAGGGCGAGCAGGTGCTTTGCGTGGCGAACATGTCGCGTTCGCTGCAGGCCGTGGAACTGGACCTTGGTGGCTTCGACGGACAAGTGCCCATCGAGATCATGGGTGGTTCGTCGTTCCCGCCGATCGGCCAGCTGCCGTATCTGCTCACCTTGCCGCCTTACGGGTTCTACGCGTTCCAGATCTGCCCGAACGCGCAGATGCCTTCGTGGCATGAAGTCCCCGCAGAACCCATGCCCGACTACGAGACGCTCGTCCTGCGCGGCGCGCTGGTGGAAGGGCCGGTCATGGCGCACCACCGTGGCGTGATCGAGAAGCAGGTGCTGCCGAACTATCTCTCGGTGCGTCGCTGGTTTGCCGCCAAGGACCGCGGCATCGAGGGGGTGCGTATTCTTTATGCCGTGCCATGGCCGGATCGCGGTGACGACCTCATCTTTACCGAGGTGGAGGCCACGCTGTCTGACGGGGGCACGGAACGCTACAGCTTGCCCGCGGGCATTGTTTGGGAGGACGAGAATCCTACGTCCCGCGCCCAGCAACTCGCTTTGGCGCGCGTGCGCCGTGGGCGGCGCATCGGCTTGCTGACCGATGGCTTCGCACTCGAAGCTTTTGCCAGCGGCCTGCTGATCGGCCTGCGTCAGAACGCCGAGCTTCCGATCCATAGCGGCGGTGCAGTGCGTTTTGAAACTACGGCGGCGTTCGCTACGGTGACGTTCGATCTCGCGATCGAGAACCGCTGGCTCTCCGCCGAGCAATCGAACAGCTCGATGATCCTGCACGACGCTGGCGTGGTGAAGCTGTTCCGCCGCACATCCGCGGGTATCAATCCCGAAGTGGAAATGAGCCGGTATCTCACGGAAAACGGCTACGCGAACACCGCACCGCTGCTCGGTGAAGTGGTCCGCGTGGACGAACACGGCGAACGCACCACGCTCGCGGTGTTGCAGGGTTTCCTGCGCAATCAGGGCGATGCCTGGGGCTGGACGCTCGACTATCTGCGTCGCAGCTATGACGAGTACAGCCATTCCGACGACGAGGAGCGGTGCGCCGAAATCGAAGGCGGCTACGACGCATTTGCGACGGCGGTCGGCACGCGGCTTGGCGAGCTGCACGCGCTGCTGGCTCGGCCGAGCGAGCTGCCGGCGTTCGCGCCGGAAACCGCAGGTAACGACACGATGGCCGCTTGGCGCGAGGACGTCCGCACCCAACTCGGGCGCGCGATGCACTCCGTGGAGTCGGCCAAGGACTTGCCGGAAGCGCTGGCAAGCGAAGCGAAGGCGCTGCGTGAACAGGCCGAATCGCTGGGACGTCGACTCGACGACCTCGCTGCTGCGGGGCAGGGCGCGCTCGCGACGCGTACCCATGGCGACTTCCATCTCGGCCAGGTCCTGGTGGTGCAGGACGACGCATACATCATCGACTTCGAGGGCGAACCGGCACGTTCGCTGGAGGAGCGTCGCGGCAAACGTTCGCCGTTGCGGGACGTCGCGGGCTTTCTTCGCTCGCTCGACTACGCAGCGGCCATGGCGCGCCGTGGCGAGGACGGCCTGGCTCCGATAGAAGATGCCGGGTTCGGTCCGTACCTCGAACGCTTCCACGCGCGTTCGGCCAAGGTGTTCCTCGACGCCTACCGAGCGGTGCTCGCTGCCGCCCCGGTGCGCTGGGTGGATGCCGAAGCCTTCGACGCCTTGCTCGAATTGTTCGTGATCGAGAAGGCCGCCTACGAAATCGTCTACGAGGCCAATAATCGGCCGGCCTGGCTGGACGTGCCGCTGCGCGGGCTCCTGGCCCTTGCGCAGGGTGGGTCAGGCCATGCACGGGAGAAGAACGTATGACCGATCCGCGCACCTACGGTCTGACGGATGCCGCGGCTGTCGACGCGCTGGTGGACGGCCGGCACGGTGACCCGTTCGCACTGCTCGGTCCGCATGACGTGGAAGGGCGCCGCGTCGTGCGTACGCTGCAACCGGGCGCGACGAACGTCGAGTTGATCGACGCGGAGGGACGGACGCTCGGTGCCTTGAGCCGTGTGCATCCCACGGGGCTGTTCGCGGGCTTCCACGATGCCGAGGGCGAGTATCGGCTTCGCGTGCAATGGCCGGCAGCGACGCAGGACACGCACGATCCTTATGCATTTGGCACCTTGCTCGACGACGAGGATCTGCGTCTGCTCTCCGATGGGCAGCACATCGAGTTGTTCCGCTGCCTTGGTGCGCATCCCACGGTGGTCGATGGCGTCCATGGTGTGCGCTTCGCCGTCTGGGCGCCGAACGCGAAACGCGTCAGCGTCGTTGGCGACTTCAACAGTTGGGACGGTCGCCGCCACCCGATGCGCAAGCGCGTACCGGCTGGCGTCTGGGAGTTGTTCGTGCCGGGCCTGCTGCCGGGCGCGCGCTACAAGTACGAGATATGGGGCGCCGATGGCTCGCTGACCCAGCGCGCGGATCCCGTCGCGCTTGCCGCGGAGCTCCCTCCGGCAACGGCATCGATCGTGGCCGACCCCGCGGCCTTCCGCTGGACCGACGAGGCCTGGATGCGTCGTCGCGGCGCCTTGCATCATGCCGGTTCGCCGCTGTCCATCTACGAATTGCACGCGGGCTCCTGGCTGCGCGACAAGGACGGGCGCGAACTGCATTGGGACGAACTGGGCGAGCGCCTCATTCCCTACGTCGCAGGCATGGGCTTCAGCCACATCGAGCTGCTGCCGATTTCCGAGCATCCGTTCGGCGGCTCGTGGGGCTACCAGCCGCTGGGCCAGTTCGCACCTACGTCGCGCTTTGGCACCCCGGAAGCCTTCGCACGCTTCGTCGACCGCTGCCACGAAGCCGGCGTCGGCGTGATCGTCGATTGGGTGCCGGCGCATTTTCCGACCGATATTCACGGATTGGCGCACTTCGACGGCACGCCGCTCTACGAACATGCCGACCCGCGCGAGGGTTACCACCAGGACTGGAACACGCTGATCTTCAACCTCGGTCGTAACGAGGTGTCCGCGTTTCTCGTGGCGAGTGCGCTTGCCTGGCTGGAGCGCTTCCACATCGATGGCCTGCGCGTGGATGCCGTAGCGTCCATGCTCTATCGCGACTATTCGCGCAAGCACGGGGAGTGGGTGCCCAACATCCACGGTGGCCGCGAGAACCTCGAATCCATCGCCTTCCTGCGCCGGGTCAACCAACTCGTGGCCGAGCGCCATCCGGATTGCATGACCATTGCGGAAGAATCCACCGCATGGCCCGGGGTTACGCAGCCCGTGGAGCAGGGTGGCCTGGGTTTCACCTTCAAGTGGAACATGGGCTGGATGCACGATTCGCTGGAGTACATGTCGCGCGATCCGATCCATCGGCGCTGGCACCACGGCGAGATGACCTTCAGCATGGTCTACGCCTATTCCGAGAAATTCGTGCTGCCGCTGTCGCACGATGAAGTCGTGCACGGTAAGCGTTCGTTGCTGGGTCGGATGCCGGGCGACGAATGGCAACGCTTCGCCAACCTGCGTGCCTATTACGGTTTCATGTGGGGTCATCCAGGCAAGAAGCTCCTGTTCACTGGCGGGGAAATCGCTCAGCCGCACGAATGGAACCACGATGCCCAGATCGCCTGGGACCTGCTCGACCATCCGTTGCATCGTGGCGTGCAGGCGCTTGTGCGCGATTTGAACCGTCTTTATGCAGCCACCCCGGCATTGCATGCCTGGGACACCGACCCGCGCGGTTTTCGTTGGGTCATCGGTGACGGCGCCGAGCAGAGCATCTTTGCCTGGCTGCGTTTCGCCGATGGCGCACGACCTGCATTGGTCATCAGCAACATGACCCCCGCTCCCCATCACAGCTTCCGCATTGGCGTCCCCGAAGGCGGCCGCTGGCGTGAAGCGATCAACTCGGATGCGAAGGACTACGGCGGTTCCGGCGTCGGCAACGACGGCGAGCGGCATGCGCAGGACGTTCCAGCGCATGGGTTCGACCGTTCGTTGGTGCTCAGCCTTCCGCCGCTGTCCACGCTCATCCTGGTTGCCGACTAACAAGGAACATCGATGCCCGTACTTCCCGAACGCATGCAATCCGGCATGCCTTATCCGCTCGGCGCAACATGCGATGGCATGGGCACGAACTTCGCCGTGTTCTCGGCTCACGCCGAGCGCATTGAGCTTTGTCTCTTCGATCCGTCCGGCAAGCGCGAGATCGCGCGTTACGACCTTCCCGAATGCACCGATGAGGTCTGGCACGGCTACCTGCCACGCGTACGCGGCGGCACCTTGTACGGGTTCCGTGCGCATGGCCCTTATGCGCCGGAAGAAGGCCACCGCTTCAATCCCAACAAGTTGCTGCTCGATCCCTATGCCCGATTGCTGCACGGGCAGGTGCGTTGGTCGGATGCGTTGCACGGTTATCGCGTGTCCAGTCCCCGCGCGGACCTGTCGTTCGATCGCCGCGACAGCGCTGCCGCCATGCCGAAGGCCGTGGTGGTGGATGAGCCGATGCATTGGACCCACGGCAACCGCCCACATACGCCGTGGAACGAGACGGTGATCTACGAAACCCATCTCAAGGGTTTCACTCGTTCGTTGAAGCGCATCCGGCAACACGAGCGCGGCACCTTCATCGCGCTGGCCGATCCCTATGTGATCGACTACCTGGTGAAGCTCGGCGTCACCGCCGTGGAGCTGTTGCCGGTCCATGCGTACTTGCAGGATCGCCGCCTCACGGAAATGAAACTGCGCAACTACTGGGGCTACAACACCCTGGCGTTCTTCGCGCCGGAACCGGCGTATCTGGCCGAGGGTGCGCTCAACGAGATCCGCGCGGCAGTGCAGGCGCTGCATGCCGCCGGTATCGAGGTCATCCTCGACGTGGTCTACAACCATACCTGTGAGGGAAGCGAGCTGGGCACGACGATGTCGTTCCGCGGCCTCGACAACAAGAGCTATTACCGGTTGATGCCGGACAATCCGCGCTACTGCATCAACGACACCGGCACCGGCAATACCGTGAACACCGCGCATCCCCGCGTGTTGCAGCTGGTCATGGATTCGCTCCGGTACTGGGTGCAGACCTTCCACGTGGACGGGTTTCGCTTCGATCTCGGCGTGAGCCTGGGGCGCGAGGAGCATGGTTTCGATCCGAACTGCGGTCTATTCGACGCCATGCGCCAGGACCCCGTGCTGGCCAACGTCAAACTGATTTCCGAGCCGTGGGACATCGGTCCGGGCGGTTACCAGCTTGGCAACCATCCCCCTGGCTTCGCCGAGTGGAACGGCAAGTATCGCGACGACATCCGCCGCTTCTGGAAGGGCGACGCCAACATGCGCGGCGCGCTCGCCGGTCGCTTGCAGGCATCGGGCGAGCTGTTCGATCACCAGCGCCGCAAGCCGTGGGCATCGGTCAACTTCATTACGGCGCACGACGGCTTCACGCTGGAAGACCTGGTCAGCTACAACGACAAGCACAATGAAGCCAACGGCGAAGACAACCGCGACGGGGGCAACGACAACGAGAGCTACAACTACGGCGCCGAGGGCCCTACGGACGACCAGGGTATCCGCACCGCGCGCGACCGGGTCAAGCGCTCCATGCTCGCCACGATGTTCTTTTCCCACGGCACGCCGATGCTGCTCGGCGGCGACGAATTCGGGCGCACGCAGCACGGCAACAACAACGCGTATTGCCAGGACAACGAGCTTTCCTGGTACGACTGGAAGCAGGCCACCTCGGAGCAGGGCAGGGAACTGGCGGACTTCACCGCGCGGCTGATCCGGCTCCGCGAGCAGCACCCGACCTTGCGTGCCGCGCACTTTCTTCGCGGCGACAAGGACGTGGTGCCGGGCATGCGCGAGGTCGCCTGGTTCGACGAACGCGGTACCGAGATGGACCAGGAAGCCTGGGGCTACACGGAAGGCCGTCTGCTGGCCTTGCGTCGCGTCCAGGCACAGGGCGAAAAGCGTGCGGACGTGACCCTGGTGCTGTTCAATGCCACGCCAGAGATGCATGTCTTCACGCTCCCGCAGCCTGCGGCGAACTGGCGGCTGTGCTGCAACACCGCTTCGCCCACGGCGCCGGAGGTGGCGTGGAACGAGCCGACGATCGAAGTGGAGGGCCGCTGTGTCGTCATGCTTGCTGCCACCGTGCGGACCGAACCCGCATGAGTGAACGCCATTTCCACGCCATGCCGTACGGATTCAAGCCGCTCGGCGACGGACGTACGCGGTTCCGCCTCTGGGCGCCGGACAAGGAGTCGGCGTCCATCGAATGCGATGACGGCCATGTGTCGCGCATGCGTGCGCTCGACGACGGCTGGTTCGAATGCGTGTGTCCAGCGGAACCGGGGACGGGTTACCGCTTCCGCTTCGACGACGGCACGGCGGTACCGGACCCGGCATCGCGACGCCAGCGAGATGGCGATGTCCACGGCTACAGCGTGGTCACCGATCCGACGGCCTACGAATGGCGTCATACGGAATGGAGAGGCCGTCCGTGGCACGAGACGGTGATCTATGAACTTCATCCTGGCGTGCTCGGTGGCTTCCATGGCGTGGAAATGATGCTGCCGCATCTGGCCTCACTTGGCATTACCGCCATCGAACTGATGCCGATCTCGCAGTTCCCCGGCGAACGCAACTGGGGCTACGACGGGGTGTTGCCGTACGCGCCGGCTGCGGCATACGGTTCGCCCGACGACCTGAAGTCGCTCGTGGATACAGCCCACGGTCTCGGACTTATGGTGTTTCTCGACGTGGTCTACAACCACTTCGGTCCCGATGGCAATTATCTCGGCGCCTATGCGTCTCCCTTCTTCGACGAAGCAGCACATACGCCGTGGGGCGCGGCGATCGGCGTGGCGACGCCGCAGGTGGGCGATTACTTCGTCCACAACGCTCTGTACTGGATCGAGGAGTTCCGCTTCGACGGACTGCGTTTCGATGCCGTGCATGCGATCGGCAACCCGGGCTGGCTCGCGTCGCTGGCGGCGCGCGTGCGTGCGGCGACCGGTCCTGAGCGCCACGTGCACCTCGTGCTCGAAAACGAAGCGAACCAGGCACACTTGCTGGCGCCGGAACGATTCGACGCCCAGTGGAACGACGACTTCCACAACGCCTTGCACGTGCTTCTTACGGATGAGCACGAGGGCTATTACGCGCACTATCGACCGCCGATGGAGAAGCTGCTGCGCAGCCTCCGCGAAGGCTTTGCCTTCCAGGGCGAAGCGATGGGAGGTCGCCGCCGCGGCGAGCCCTGTGCGCATCTGCCGCCGGCACGCTTCGTCAATTTCCTGCAGAACCACGACCAGGTCGGCAACCGTGCCTTCGGCGATCGGCTGGAGACCCTCGTTGCGCCAGAGACCGTCGAAGCGGCGCTCGCGCTGCTGCTGCTCGCGCCGTTCGTGCCGATGCTGTTCATGGGTGAGGAATGGGCGAGCCGTACGCCGTTCCTGTTCTTCACCGATTTCCCGGACGACGACCTGCGCCGTGCGGTGCGCGACGGCCGACGGAAGGAGTTCGAGGCGTTCTCGGGCTTCTCGGGGGAGACCATTCCCGATCCGAACGAGTACGAGACGTTCACCGCCTCCATTCCTGTACGCGACGAAACAAAGGGGGATGCGCGACGTGCGTTGGTCCGTACCTTGATCGCGCTGCGCCAGAAGCACGTGGCGCCCTACATCGACACGGCGCGTAGCCTCGGCGCTTCCGCACTGGGCGAACGTGCCTTCGTAGTGGCATGGTCGCTCGGCGCGGCCACCCTGACTTTGTATGTCAACTTCGGCGAGAGCGAGATCGGCCTCGACACGACGCCTTCGCCGTCCGCGGCATGGCTTCATGGCAGTGCTGCCGATGTCGCATCCGCTTCACGCGGCCTGCTCCCTGCTCGCCGCACCCTTGCCTGCCTGGAGTCCTGATCCCGTGAACGCATCCCCCGACGATCGCCTCGCTCTGCTGGCCGAAAAGGCAGGCATCGACGTGCACTGGCGTGACGCGTTGGACCGCCCGCAGACGACGTCGCCGGACACGCTGCGCGCCGTGCTTCGTGCGCTGGGCCTGCCGGCGGAGAATGCGGGCGATATCGACGCCAGCCTGCAGCGTCTCGATGAGGAAGGTAGCGGTCGTCGGTTGCCGCGGCTCATCACCGCAGATGCGGGGGCTCGCGTCGAGCTACCGCCATCGCCGCGTGGCCGCGCGTGGAAGATCGCTTCGCAGGACGGCGCCGTGGTGAGCGAAGGCGAGTTGCCTTCCAGTGAGCGCGAGGTCAATGCGCCGGCTTTGCCTGGCTACTACACGCTATCGCTGGGCGACGACGAGGTGACGTTGGCCGTGGCGCCGTCCCGGACCTTCGGCGTCGGCGACATCGCGGGTGCGCGAAATCCCTGGGGCGTCGCAGTGCAGATGTCCAGCCTGCGCCGTCCGGGCGACGGCGGTATTGGCGACTTTACGGCCCTGGAGCTGGCAGCGAAGGCAGCAGCGGAGAAGGGCGCCGACGCGATGGCGATCAGTCCGCTGCATGCGCTGTTCGCGGCGGCACCCGAGCGCTACAGCCCCTACGCGCCGTCCAGCCGTCTGTTTCTCAATGGCCTTTACATCGACCCCGCACGTACCAGCGGCGAGCAGACGGTGCGCGCCGTGATCGACACGCACAATCTTCGGCAGGAGCTGGCCGAGCTGGAATGGCTCGAGCTGATCGACTGGCCGCGCGCGGCCCGGGCACGCATGACCATTCTTCGCTCGGTATACGAGTGGGCATCGGTGGATCTCGCGCATTCCGACCGCTTCATGGCGTTCCGCAAGGAGCAGGGCGAGCCGCTTGAGCGGCATGCGCGCTTCGAGGCGCTGCATGCCGACTTCACCGCCCACGGACGACCCGGGGGGTGGCAAGGTTGGCCTGAGGCCTTCCACGATCCGGCGAGTAGTGCGGTGGCAGCGTTTGCCCGCGAACACTCGCGCGAGGTGGGGTTCCACGCCTGGCTCCAATGGCTGGCAGCGCAAGGCCTGGAAGGCGCGCAGAAGGCTGCGCGCGATGCGGGCATGAAGATCGGCCTGATCGCCGATCTGGCGGTCGGCGCCGATGCGGGCGGAAGCCACGCCTGGGCTCATCAGGGCGAAGTACTGAGCGGTCTTTCCGTCGGCGCGCCACCGGATGCGCTCAACCGGCTGGGCCAGGATTGGGGTCTGACGACCTTCTCGCCGCGCGGGCTTCGCGAATCCGGCTTCCGGGGCTTCATCGGCATGTTGCGCGCGGCGCTGGCGCATGCGGGCGGCGTACGCATCGATCACGTGTTGGGCCTGAAGCGCCTGTGGCTGTTGCCGCATGGCGTAGGCGCCACCGAGGGCGCCTACGTGCGCTACCCAATGAACGATCTGTTGCGCCTCATCGCGCTCGAATCGCATCTGCACCGCGCGATCGTGATCGGCGAAGACCTCGGCACGGTGCCCTCCGATTTTCGCGATGCGATCGGCGAACGCAACCTGCTCGGCATCCGCGTGCTCTGGTTCGAGCGTGCTGCCGACGGCGGCTTCGTTGCGCCGTCCGAGTGGTCGAGCAAGGCGATGGCGACGACGAGCACGCACGACGTGCCGACCGTCGCCGGATGGTGGAGCGGTCGCGACGTGGCGTGGCGCAAGCGTACGGGCCTCGACGATCCGACCGTGGACGAAGCCGCCGTGCGCGTGGGCGAACGCGTGAAGCTGTGGCGCGCACTCTGCGCATCCGGCTCGGCATGGAATGAGGACGCACCGCCTGCCCCCGACGACATCTCGCCGGTGGTCGTCGCGGCTGCGCGGCATGTGTCGCAGGCGCCGGCACCCCTGGCGATCTTCCCGGTCGAGGACGTCCTCGGCCTGCACGAGCAACCCAATCTACCCGGACCCACCGACGCGGTGCATCCGAACTGGCGCCGGCGCATGCCGGACTCGTCGTCGCGGTTGTTCGACGGGCCCATTGCCCACGCCGTGTGCGCCACTATCGATCAGACCCGGAACCGTTCCCGATGAGTCCACCACGCGCACTTGCCCGCCTTCAGTTCCATGCCGGGTTCACCCTCGACGATGCGGTGGAGGTCGTCGACTACTACGCGCGTCTTGGCATCAGTCACCTGTATGCCTCGCCGATCCTACGCGCGCGCTCCGGTTCGACGCATGGCTACGACGTGGTCGATTGCCATGAGGTGAATCCCGAACTCGGCGGAGAAGACGCCTTGCGTCGTCTCGTGGCGCGCCTGCGCTCACGCGGCATGGGCCTCGTGCTGGACATCGTGCCGAACCATATGGGCGTCGGCGTGCAGAACGCATGGTGGATGGACGTGCTCCGCCACAGTCGCACCAGTCGCTATGCGGGTTATTTCGACATCGACTGGCAAGCCTCCGATCCGTTGCTGCGTGGACGCCTGTTGCTGCCGATCCTTGGCGCAGGCTATGACGCGACGCTGCGCGAAGGACACCTGCGGCTGGCGCGTCGGCGCGGCGAATGGATGCTGCGCGTCTACGACGATCACCTGCCGCTCTCGCCGGAATCGCTGGCCGGCCTGACCGACGATGCCGAGGCGAAGCACGATCCAGCGTCAGACGAGGGCAGGGCAACGCTGCATGCGTTGATCGAACGGCAGCATTACCGCCTCGCGTTCTGGAAGCTCGCCAGCGATATGGTGAACTACCGTCGCTTCTTCGACATCAACGAACTCGCCGGTCTGCGCATCGAGCGCACGGCCGTGTTCGAAGATACGCACAAGACGATCTTCCGCCTCTACGCCGAAGGATTGATCGACGGTGTGCGTTGCGATCACGTGGACGGGCTGGCGGACCCGCGGCGTTACTGCCGCCAACTGCGTCATCGACTCGATCGTCTGCGTACGCAGCGTCCACCGGAGGCGCCGCGCGGTGGTGCCTATATCGTGGTGGAGAAGATCCTCGCCGAGGATGAGTCGCTCCGGCTCGACTGGCGCACGGATGGCACCACCGGCTACGAGTTCATGGATCAGGTCTCGGCGGTGCTGCATGACGAGACAGGCGAAGCGCCGCTGACCGAGCTGTGGCGCAATCTCACCGGCGAAGGCGCCGACTTCGCAACGCAAGCCGTTCGCGCGCGTCGGCAGATCCTGGTGGACAGCTTCGAGGCCGAGTTGGATCGCACGGCGCGCGCACTTTTTGCCGCTGCCCGAGCGGACGTCGCCACGCGCGACGTCTCGCTTGCTGCCATTCGCCGCGTATTGGCAGAGCTGCTGGTGCATTTTCCGGTCTATCGCACCTATGCCGGCGGCGCCGGACGCGACGCCTTCGACACTGCCGTGTTCGAGCGTGCAGTGGAAGGTGCGTTGCGGACGATCCGGGGTGAAGACACGGACTTGCTGTATCTCGTGGCGGGTTGGCTTGGCGGCGAGGCACCGCGCGCGCTCCCCCCGGGGCCGGTGCGCCGCGCACGCGAACGCGCGATCGCGGTGTTCCAGCAGGCGACGTCGCCCGTCGCTGCGAAAGCGGTTGAAGACACGGCGGGCTATCGCTACGGCCGCTTGCTCTCGCGCAACGAAGTCGGCGTGGACGCGGCACGGCTGGCAATTTCGATGGACGAATTCCATCGTCGCTGCGTCGAACGCGGCGCCACGCTGCCACACAATCTGCTCGCGACCGCGACCCATGACCACAAGCGCGGCGAGGATGTGCGCGCGCGTCTGGCGGTGCTGTCGGAAGTGGCCGGGCGCTGGGTAGTGACCGTGGAGCACTGGCGCGCTCGTCACGCGTCGCTTCGGCAACGCGCCGAAGGGCGCATGGCACCGTCGGCGGCCGATGAACTGATGCTCTACCAGATGCTGGTGGGTGCCTGGCCGCTGGGGCTGGAGCCCGGCGACGACGAAGGCCTCGAGCGCTTCGCCTCGCGCATCGCGGCGTGGCAGCGCAAGGCGCTGCGCGAAGCCAAACGCTGGACCCGCTGGACGTCGCCGAACGAGCCCTACGAGGACGCCTGCGAGGATTTCCTGCGCAGCCTGCTCTCCGGCGATGGCGCCGCCGAACTGGCGGCCTTTGCCCGATACGTCGCCGCGCCCGGCGCCGCCAATGGCCTGGCGCAGACGGTGCTGCGGCTGACGACGCCGGGTGTGCCGGACCTCTATCAGGGCACCGAGTACTGGGACTTCAGCCTGGTGGATCCGGACAACCGGCGACCGGTGGACTTCGCGGCACGCAGTGCGTCGCTCGAGCGTGAGCGTGCGCCGGAGGAGGCGCTTGGCACGTGGCGCGATGGGGCAGTGAAGCAGGCAATCATTCTGCGGCTACTGAGTCTGCGTCGGGCTCACCCGGAACTGTTCGCCCAGGGCGGCTACCGACCGCTGTCGGCGTCCGGCACAGCGTCCGATCACATTCTCGCGTTCGTGCGCGAGCATCGCGGGCAGCGCCTGCTGGTGGCCGTGGCGCGGCATACGGCCGAATGGCTGGCGGGCGCCGAGACCCCGGCGATTCCGGCAGCGTGCTGGGAGGGCACGACCTTGCCGTTGCCAGAAGGGCAATGGCGGAACGTCCTCGGCGACGGAGCACGGCCTGGCGGCGTGACCGAGGCCGTAGGCGTTTTCGGCAATTTGCCGGTGGCTGCGTGGGTCAGTGGTGCCTGAATCGACTGGTTGTCGCAGCGGGTGACGATCGCCGCGACAATCAGCCGCTCAGCGATCTCACCAGCGCGATGTAGTCGCGCATCGCCGCTTCACGCGGGGTGCCCTTGAGCGTGGCCCAGGCCTCGTACTTGGCGGTGCCGACGAAATCGAAGAAGCCGGGCTTGTCGCCGTGGATGTCGCCTTCGGACCCCTGCTTGTAGAGCGCATAGATGCGCAGCAGCGTGTCGTTATCGGGCCGGTGCCCGAGGCGACCGAGGTCCAGGTAAGCCTGCTCGAACTGGCTCCGAAGGTCGTCGGACATGGAGGGCGGGAACCCTGGGCGCGGTAGGTTGACGGGCTTGTAGCACGGCCCTTCTGGGCTGTCCATGGCCGGATTCCGACCGGCGACGCGATATCATGCCGGTTTCGCGAATGAGGTTTATGCCATGGGCCATCCGGCAGCCGTCCCCGTCCTGACCATCGACGGCCCTTCCGGCTCCGGCAAGGGAACGATCAGCCGCCTCGTGGCCGAGCGGCTCGGCTGGCGCCTGCTCGACTCGGGGGCGCTCTATCGCGCGGTGGGCTATGCGGCGGGCGAGGAGGGCATCGATCTCTCGGACGCCGAGGCGGTCACCCGTTGCGCCCAGACCGTGAAGATCCGCTTCCAGGCCAGCCCGGATGGTGGCGAGACACGGGTGCTGGTCAACGGCCACGACGCCACCGACGAACTGCGCACCGAAACGGCCGGCGCTGCGGCCTCCGCCATCGCTGTGATCCCCTCCGTGCGGCAGGCCCTGGTGGACCTCCAGCACGGTTTCCGCAAGGCGCCGGGCCTGGTTGCGGACGGGCGGGACATGGGCACGGTGATTTTCCCCGACGCCGCCCACAAGTTCTTCCTTACCGCCAGCGCCGCCGAACGCGCGAAAAGACGCTATAAGCAGTTGAAGGATAAGGGCCTGAGCGTTACACTTGCGACTCTTCAAAGAGAGATCGAGGCGCGCGACGAGCGGGATGCGTCGCGGCCGGTCGCCCCATTGAAGCCAGCCGAAGGCGCCGTGGTGATCGATACCACCGGCATGCCGATCGACGAAGTAGTGGCGAAAGTATTCGCCGTGGTGCGCCCGTAGGGCGCATCCGGCATTGGCGTCCGCGCGGTTGCGCGGGCTCTTGCAACGGTGCAGGGCAGGCCTATCCGGGCATGTTCGCGCACCCCTGACCGGTGGGTCCCCCGTTTGCCTGCGATCACGAAGGTACGCAGCGCCGGGTACGACCTTTCATAACCCTGGAATCAACATGACTGAAAGTTTTGCCGAACTGTTTGAACAGAGCCAGCAGGCCATCTCCAAGCTGAAGCCCGGCTCCATCGTCACCGGTATCGTTGTGGAAATCCGCAACGACGTGGTGGTGATCAACGCCGGCCTGAAGAGCGAAGGCATCGTCCCCATCGAGCAGTTCAAGGACGAGTCCGGCGCGCTGGAAGTGGAAGTGGGCGACGAGGTCAAGGTCGCGCTCGACGCGCTCGAAGACGGCTTCGGCGAGACCAAGCTCTCCCGTGAGAAGGCCAAGCGTTCGATGGTGTGGGACGACCTCGAGCAGGCGTTCGACAAGGAAGAGACCATCACCGGCAAGATCTCCGGCAAGGTCAAGGGCGGCTTCACGGTCGACATCAAGGACGTCCGCGCATTCCTGCCGGGCTCCCTGGTCGACGTGCGTCCGGTCCGTGACCCGGTCTACCTCGAGGGCAAGGACCTCGAGTTCAAGATCATCAAGCTCGACCGCAAGCGCAACAATGTCGTCGTCAGCCGCCGCGCGGTCGTCGAGACGGAGTTCTCGGAAGAGCGCGAGAAGCTGCTCGAGCGCCTGACCGAAGGCGCAGTGGTCAAGGGTGTGGTGAAGAACCTCACCGACTACGGCGCGTTCGTGGACCTCGGCGGCATCGACGGCCTGCTGCACATCACCGACATGGCGTGGAAGCGCGTGCGTCACCCGTCCGAAGTCGTCAACGTCGGCGACGAGCTGGACGTCCGCGTGCTGAAGTACGACCGCGAGCGCAACCGCGTGTCGCTCGGCCTCAAGCAGCTCGGCGACGACCCGTGGGTCGCCATCGCCCGCCGCTACCCGGTCGGCAGCCGCCTGTTCGGCAAGGTCTCCAACGTGACCGATTACGGTTGCTTCGTTGAGATCGAGCCGGGCGTGGAAGGCCTGGTGCACGTGTCCGAAATGGACTGGACCAACAAGAACGTCAATCCGGCCAAGGTCGTGCAGGTCGGCGACGAGACGGAAGTCATGGTCCTGGACGTGGACGAAGAGCGTCGCCGCATCTCGCTGGGTATCAAGCAGACCCGCTCGAACCCGTGGGAAGCCTTCGCCGCCATGCACAAGAAGGGCGACAAGGTCTCCGGTCAGATCAAGTCTATCACCGACTTCGGCATCTTCATCGGCCTGGAAGGCGGTATCGATGGTCTCGTCCACCTGTCCGACATCTCGTGGCAGGCCTCGGGTGAAGACCTCGTCCGCAACTTCAAGAAGGGCGACGAAGTCGAGGCCGTGGTTCTGGCTGTCGATCCGGAACGCGAGCGCATCTCCCTCGGCATCAAGCAGATGGAGCAGGATCCGTTCGGTCAGTTCATGGCCACGAATCCGCGCGGCACGGTCCTGACCGGCACGGTCAAGGAAGTCGACGCCAAGGGTGCGGTCGTGGATCTCGGCGAAGGCGTCGAGGGCTACATCCGTGCGAACGACATCGCCAAGGAGCGCGTGGACGACGCCACGCAGTACCTGAAGGTCGGCGATGCGGTCGAGGCGAAGTTCACCGGCATGGATCGCAAGGGCCGTCAGCTGCAGCTGTCGATCCGCGCGAAGGACGAGGAAGATCTGGCCGATACGATGGCCGACTACCAGTCCGCTGCAGGTGGCACGACCAAGCTCGGCGCGCTGCTCAAAGAGCAGATGAACAAGGCCGACTGACCGTCGGGCGAGGGGCGGTCATCCGCCCCTCGCCATTGTTTGGACAGACCTTTGCGTCAGCTTGAGAATTACCAGGGGACCCATGACAAAGTCGGAACTGATCGAGGCGCTGGCTCGGCGCCAGACCCATCTTGCCTTCAGCGACGTGGAACTTGCGGTCAAGAGCGTGCTGGAGCAGATGAGTCATGCGCTCTCCACGGGTGAACGCATCGAGATACGCGGCTTCGGCAGCTTTGCGCTTCATTTCCGTCCGCCGCGCATGGGACGCAACCCCAAGACCGGCGAGGCGGTCGCCTTGCCCGGCAAGCACGTACCACACTTCAAACCCGGTAAGGAATTACGCGAACGCGTAAATCTTATCGAGGAGACCAACGCCGCGCAGTGACGCGGCGTTTTTTTTTGCACAACCAACACCCGCTTTGCCGGCACCCATGGTCAGGGACGTGCCGCCGAAGCTGTATGAAAAGCCAACCGCAACGCACCATCGCGTTCATGATTCGGGTACATTCGCCAGATGCGTCTGCTTGCCATCATCTTCCTGCTGCTGTTCGTCGCCGCCGGCATCGTCTTCGGCGCGTTGAATGCCGATCTGGTGCCGTTCGATTTCGGCTTCGCCCGAGTGTCGCTGCCGAAGGGCGGCGCCATGCTCGCGGCCGTGCTGGTGGGTTGGATCCTCGGTGGGATCACCGCCTGGCTGGGCACGTCCCTGGCGCTTCGGCGGCGGCATCGGCGTGCGCGCGACGAGCGCAAGGTAGCCAACGCGACCACCGCATGAACCCGATCTGGTTGTTGGCGCTCGTTCCCCCGCTGGCCTTCGCCTGTGGCTGGTGGCTCGCCCGGCGCAGCCACGTGCGCGGGTCCGGCCAACGCGTCAACGAGCTTTCGTCGGACTATTTCCGCGGCTTGAACTATCTCCTCAACGAGGAGCAGGACAAGGCGCTGGAAGTCTTCCTGCGCCTCGCCGAATACAACCGCGACACTGTGGAAACGCACCTGGCCCTCGGTAACCTGTTCCGCAAGCGAGGCGAGGTGGATCGCGCCATCCGTCTGCACCAGCACCTGGTGTCGCGGCAGGGCCTTTCGGATGAAATGAAGACCGTGGCGCTCCTCGAACTCGGCGAGGACTACATGCGCGCCGGTCTGCTCGATCGCGCCGAAACGTTGTTTTCCGATCTGGTCGCGATGGACGCGCTTGCGCCGTCCGCGCTGCGCCATCTCATCGCGATCTACCAGCACGAGCGCGAGTGGCACAAGGCGATCGACCATGCGCGCCGGCTCGAAACGATGACCGGCGAGGACGAGTCGGCCATGATCGCGCAGTTCTACTGCGAGCTGGCCGAACAGTCACGTCAGCATGGGGCGCGTACCGAGGCTCGCGATTATGTGCGCGAGGCCTTTGCCTGCCAGCAGGATTGCGTGCGAGCGCACATGATTGCCGGCCGGTTGTCCGCGGAAGACGAAGAACTGGACCAGGCCATCGCCTCGTACGAGGCGGCCATCGCGGCTGACATCGCATTCGTACCGGAGATTCTCCCCCCATTGCTCAACTGCTACGCCCGTTCGCAGCAGATGGACCGCGCCGAAACGTTCCTGCGCGAGATCATGGGGCGTTATCACGGTATCTCCCCCGTACTGGCGCTTACCCGGCTCTATGAGGGACGCGACGGCGAACGCATGGCCATCGACTTCCTCACCGGCCAATTGCGCAAGCGCCCCTCGGTACGCGGGCTGATGGCATTGATCGATGCCACCATGGACAAGGTCTCCGGCGAAGCGCGGGAGAACTACCTGATCCTGCGCGACCTGACCCGCAAGCTGCTCGAAGGGCAGGCGATGTATCGCTGCAGCCGCTGTGGTTTCGGCGCGAAAGCGCATCACTGGCAGTGCCCGAGCTGCAAGAGCTGGGGCACCGTGCGCCCCATTCATGGTGTGGCCAACGAATGATGCCTCCCGTCGCGAGCGCCGGATTCCTGCTGACGGGCTGCGCCCTGGTTGCCCTCGTCGTTTCGTTTGCCAGTGTGCGGATCGCGATTTCCTACGCGCACCGTCGCGGCATGCTGGATGCACCCGGGCACCGCCGCTCGCATACCCTGCCGACGCCCCGCGGTGGCGGCATCGGCATTGTGCTCGGTGCCCTGGTCGGCATGCCTGCGGCGCTGCTGCTCCTGCCGGTCTCACCGGGCGCCGCGACGACGGCCGCGTTCACGGTCGCGACGATCGCTGTGGCCGCGATCGGCTGGCTCGACGATCACGGCTCACTGCCGATCCGGCCGCGGCTGCTGATCCAGCTCGCCGCCACGCTGTTGTTCTGCGTGGCGGTGGCCTCGCAGACCGCGAGCCTGCTCTGGGCGGTACCGCTTCTTCTTGCGGGCGTGTGGTGCATCAACCTGCACAATTTCATGGACGGTATCGACGGGCTGGCCTCGCAGCAGGCCATGTTCTTCGGTGCGGCGTCCGCGGCGCTGGCCTGGGCCGCCGGTACCCCAGCGATCGCAGGGGCTGCACTGGCAATGGCCACGGCCTCGCTGGGTTTTTGGTGGTTCAACCGGTCTCCTGCACGCATCTTCATGGGCGACGTCGGCAGCGGGACGCTGGGTTTCATGGTCTTCGCGCTGACGGCGACGCTCTGGGCCTTCCAGACCGACCTGCTGTGGCCTGCGCTGATCTTCTCGTCGGCGTTCGTCATCGACGCAACGTTGACGTTGCTCGTGCGAATGCTGCGCGGTGCGCGCTGGTACACTCCGCACCGCGAGCATCTCTATCAGTGGCTCGTGAGGCGGGGCGCATCGCATCGGAAGGTAGCCGCAGGCTACTTCGCGTGGAATGTCCTCGTCTGCGTTCCCCTCGCATGGATTGCGTTCCGCTCGCCAGCGGCGGCGCCCTTCTGCATGGGGGCGGTGTACCTGTTGGGAGCAGCGGTTTGGCGTACTGGCAAGCGACTCGGCTTGCGTCGAAGGGAGCGACATGTTTCTGCGTAAGTTCATCGGCATCATCCACCCTCGCACGGCCGTGGTCGCACACGACCTCGCCATGGCTGCGTTCGCCTGGTGGATCGCCAAGTCGCTGCGCTATGCGCTGATGCCGGATCTCGCCCCGGTCACCTATCTGCCGATGGAATTTCCCATCGTGCTGCTGGTGCAGGGAGCCGTGTTCAATTGGACCGGTCTCTACAAAGGCGTGTGGCGCTTTGCGAGCCTGCCGGACCTGTGGAACATCATCCGCGCGACGGTCATCGGCGCGCTGATCATCGGCCTTGCGATGGTCATGTATGCGCGCCTCGACGGCGTGCCGCGTTCGGTGCTGCTGGTGTATCCCGTCGTGCTGGTCGTGCTGCTCGGCCTGCCGCGACTCAGCTACCGGTTCTGGAAGGACAGCCGCATCGACCTGTTCCAGTCGATGCCGACCAAGCGTGTGCTGATCGTAGGGGCGGATCGCGCTGGCGAAGCGCTCTCGCGCGATCTGCGCCGCGACAGCCGCTACAGCGTCATCGGTTTCGTGGACGACAACCTCGCCTTGCGTGGCGCGCAGATCGGTGGCATCCCCGTGCTGGGCACGGTGGACCAGCTTGCCGAGCTGTCCAAGGCGGTGGCGGTACAGATGCTGCTCATCGCCGTACCGGGCGCGACCACGGCGCAGATGCGCCGCATCGTCGCCTTCTGCGAGAGCACCGGACTGCCGTTCCGTACGGTGCCGCGCCTCGAGGACGTCGTGGCCGGCCGCGCGCAGTTCAACGAGATCAAGGAAGTCGCCATCGAGGATCTTCTCGGCCGCGATGCCGTCGAGCTCGATTGGACGGCCATCCGCGAGAACATCAGTGGTCGTCGCGTGCTGGTGACCGGTGGCGGTGGCTCGATCGGTTCGGAACTGTGTCGTCAGGTCGCCCGCCTGGGCGCCAGTTCCCTTACGGTGGTAGAACTCTCCGAATACAACCTCTACCGGATCGGGCAGGAACTGACCTCGGCCTATCCCGAACTCATCTTCAACGGCGTGCTGACCGACGCGCGCGATGCCACCGCGGTCAACCGGCTGTTCGAGGAAACCCAGCCGCAGATCGTCTTCCACGCTGCGGCCTACAAGCACGTGCCGATGCTGCAAGGGCAATTGCGCGAGGCCTTCCGCAACAACGTCATCGGCACCCGCGTGGTGGCCGATGCGGCGGTACGCTGCGGCGTGGAATCGTTCGTGCTCATCTCCACCGACAAGGCAGTGAATCCCACGTCGGTGATGGGCGCCTGCAAGCGCATGGCGGAGATCTGGTGTCAGAACCTCGCGGCGCACACGTCTACACGTTTCATTACGGTGCGTTTCGGTAACGTGCTCGACTCCGCCGGATCGGTGGTCCCGCTGTTTCGCCGGCAGATCCGCCAGGGCGGTCCGGTGACGATCACTCACCCGGAGATCTCGCGCTATTTCATGACCATTCCCGAGGCCTGTCAGCTCATTCTGCAGGCCGCGAGTCTCGGTAAGGGCGGCGAGATCTTCGCGCTCGACATGGGCGATCCGGTGAAGATCCGCGATCTCGCCGAGCAGATGATCCGCCTGGCGGGCAAGCGCCCGGGCTCGGACATCCAGATCGTCTACACGGGACTTCGTTCCGGCGAGAAGCTGTTCGAGGAACTGTTCCATCCGCTGGAGAACTACACGAGCACGACGCACGCGAAGATCTTCCAGGCCCAGCACCGCCAGGTGTCGTGGGAACTGCTGCAGACCCAGTTGGCGCGCGCCGAAGAAGCCGTGGCCGCGTTCGATGAAGAAACCCTGCGCCGGTGCGTGTCGCAGCTGCTGCCTTCCTTCCGTTGGAGCGAGCCGCAGACGGACAACGTGCTGCCGCTACGCCGAAACGAAAGTGGAGACATTGCATGACCCAACCCCTGCGCAAGGTCGTATTTCCCGTTGCCGGCCTCGGTACGCGCTTCCTTCCCGCGACCAAGGTGGTAGCCAAGGAAATGCTTCCCGTGCTCGACCGTCCGCTGATCCAGTACGCGGTGGATGAGGCTGTCGACGCGGGCGCCGATACGCTGGTGTTCGTCACCAACCGTTACAAGCACGCGATCGCCGACTATTTCGACAAAGCCTACGAGCTTGAAGAAAAGCTGGCGGAGAAGAACAAGGAAGAGCTGCTGTCGATTCTGCGGGGCATCCTGCCGCGTCATGTCCGCTGTGTGTTCGTGACCCAGCCGGAGGCTCTCGGCCTCGGTGACGCCGTGCTGCGCGCCGCGCCGGTCGTGGGCAATGAGCGTTTCGGCGTGATGCTTCCCGATGACCTGATCTGGAACAAGGGTAAAGGCGCATTGCGCCAGATGGCGGAAGTGGCCGACGCCAACGATGCCGGCGTGATCGCCGTTGAGGAAGTGCCGCAGAGCGACACGGACAAGTACGGCATCGTCGACGCCACCGAGGCCGTCAGCGATCGCGCCACGGTTATCCGCCACATGGTGGAAAAGCCGAAGCCCGCGGACGCGCCGTCGAATCTTGCCGTGGTCGGCCGCTACGTGCTGCCCTGCGAGATCTTCGAGTACCTGAGGAACACCCGCGAGGGCGCAGGTGGCGAGATCCAGCTAACCGACGCGATCGAGAACCTGCTCAAGGACAACGGCAAGGTGCTGGCCTACCGCTTCGAAGGCACGCGCTTCGATTGCGGCAACAAGGCGGGTCTTGTCCGCGCCACCATGGCGATGGCGCTGGAAGATCCGAAGCTCGCGCCGATCGTTCGCGAGTTCGCGGCCAAGGCATAAACGGAGAAGGAGCGCGCCTCGGCGCGCTCCTTCTCATGCATCACGACTCAGGCGGCGGCGTTGCGATGAAGGTAGGCCTGCGGAACGCGTTGGCCCCTTGCTCGATCGCATGGCCGATCGTCAGCAGCTTAGCCTCGCTCCATTTAGTGCCGTAGAGCATGACCCCTTTGGGCAAGTTTCCTTCGAAATGGGTCGGTACCGTCAGGATGGGATAGCCTGCAAGCGCTGCCACGGCGTTCAGCGAGAAAGGTCCGATCAGCGCGTCGAGCTTATGAGTCGCCAGTGTGGCATCGATGCCTTCCGGGCCAGCCACGCGTCGGGCTCGCAGCCTTCGTTCGACGTAATCCGGATCGTCGATGCCCGGCGCCAGAAGGGCCTCCTCAAACAACTCCTGACCGAAGTGGATCAGTTCACGGTCGGCTTCAGCTTCGTTGAAAGCGATCACCTGCTCCAGGGTGCGCAAGGGCTGCTCCGTCCGTCGCGCGAGGTACGACGCGATGTCGTGCTTGAATTCGGTCAGCACAAGGCTCAATTGGTCGTCTACCGCCACGTCCGTCGCCGGTAACTCCACGTTATCGACGACGATCGCTCCCTTGCTTTCCAGAATTTCCACGGCACGATCCATGGCCGAGCCCCATCGGTTATCGTCGAAAGCGTGACGACGCACCACGCCGATGCGCATGCCTCGGACGGCGTCGGCGGCAAGCGCAAGGGTGTAGTCGGAGACATGCCGGTCGGCCTCGACGGTGAGAGGGTCGGTCGGATCACTCCCGGCGATCGCTTTGAGCACGGCGGCAGCATCCGCCACGCTCCGCGTCATCGGACCGGCGCTGTCCTGCATGTGCGACAGAGGGATGATGCCCGTGCGACTCACCAGCCCAATGGTGGGCTTCATGCCCA
Organism: Luteibacter sp. UNCMF366Tsu5.1; assembly: GCF_900119235.1. Classification (NCBI taxonomy): domain Bacteria; kingdom Pseudomonadati; phylum Pseudomonadota; class Gammaproteobacteria; order Lysobacterales; family Rhodanobacteraceae; genus Luteibacter; species Luteibacter sp. UNCMF366Tsu5.1. Next base: position 140,159 of record NZ_FPIS01000001.1, read on the forward strand.
CCAGGCCCATTGCCATGGCGGGTCCAATGATCGACCCCTGTGTTTCCGTGCCCAGCGCAGCCGTCGCCAGGCCTGCGGCGACTGCAGCGCCGGAACCTGAGCTGGAGCCAAGCGGCGTTGCATACAGCGCGAAGGGATTGAGCGTGGTGCCGCCGCGCGCCGACCACCCATGAATCGACATCATGCTGCGGAAGTTGGCCCACTCCGTGAGATTCGCCTTGCCGAGGATGATGGCGCCGGCTTCGCGCAGCTTGGCCGTGACCGTGGCGTCCTGCCGGGCTGGCAACGGGAAGAGCAGAGAGCCCGCGCTGGTGCGCATGCGGTCGCCTGTTTCGATGTTGTCCTTCAGCAGGATCGGGATGCCAGTCAATGATGTTGTGGCACCGTTGCAATACGCCTGCGTCGCGGCATGGGCCGCGATGGCCGCATCCGGATTGGTCTCGATCACGGAGCGCAGTGTGGGCCCTGCACGGTCGATCGCATTGATGCGATCGAGGAACGACAGCGTCATGTCGAGCGGTGTCAGTTCACCACGGGCATACGCCTGGCGCAGCCCCGCAATGGACAGATAGGCATCGTCGACCGTGGCCGTTCGGCGAGCCGGAATGTCTTGGGCATGCGCGGGCGCCGCGGCGAGCGCGAGTGTCAACGCGGTGGCGAGGCATGGCGCAAGACGGGAGGGGAGGGGTGTCATGGGTTTTCCTGTGTAAAGCGCAGGGGATTCCGCTGCGCTACACACAGTGCCGACGCCCGCCCGGGACGGGCATAGGCGCTACCGGATCGGTAGCGTGGGCAGGTAGGTCGGCCGGCGGAACGCCTTGACCTTCTGCTCCACGCCATAGGCGATGGCAATGAGCGTGGGTTCGCTCCACTTGGTGCCGAAGAACACCACGCCCACGGGCAGCTCGTGCGCGAATTCGACGGGCAGGGTGATGGACGGATAGCCGGCTATCGCAGCGGGTGCCGACACGCCGCCGACCGTGGGATCGCCGCTCACCACGTGGTCGCCAAGGACCAGATCGTTGACGAACGCCGGTCCCCAGCTCGGGGCGAGCAGGGCATCCAGCTTGTCTTTCGCCAATGCCGCGTCGATGCCTTCCGGGCCGGCCAGCTGCTTGTTGCGATCGCGCATGCCGATGTACTTGGGGTCGTCGAGCCCGGCCTTGGCCTGCGCCGCAAGGAACAGCTCCTGGCCGAACCATGGCATTTCCTTCGCCGCCTCCCGCTCGTTGAATGCGATGAGATCGGCGAGCGTGCGCATCGGCTGATCGGGACGCGTGGCGAGATAGGCGGCGATGTCGTGCTTGAACTCGTAGAGCAACACGTCGATCTCGTGCTCGCTCAGTTCCTTCAGGTGAGGGATCTCCACGTTGTCGACCACCGTGGCGCCCTGCGCCTTCAACAACGCGATGGTGTGTTCGAGCGCGCGGTCGGCGTTCGGTTCGATGCCGGCGAGCTGGCGCACGACACCGATGCGCTTGCCGCGAAGCGCGTTCGGATCGAGAAAGCGCGTGTAATCGGTGGCGTGCTTGTCCGCGTCGACCGTGGCGGGGTCGCGCGCGTCGGAACCGGCGATGGCACTCAGCACGGCTGCGGCGTCCGCCACGCTGCGTGCCATGGGGCCAGCGGTGTCCTGGCTGTGCGAAATGGGGATGATGCCCGACCGGCTGACCAGGCCCACGGTGGGCTTGATGCCCACCAGGCCGGTCATCGACGCCGGGCAGATGATCGAGCCGTCCGTTTCGCTGCCGATCGCCGCCGTGGCAAGACCCGCGGCGACCGCAGCGCCTGAGCCGGCGCTCGAACCACAGGCATTGCGATCCAGCACGTACGGATTGACGGTAAGGCCACCGCGCCCCGTCCAGCCGCTGGTGGCGTGGTTGGAGCGCATGTTCGCCCACTCGCTGAGGTTGGTCTTGCCAAGGATCACCGCGCCCGCTTTGCGCAGGCGGGCGGCGACTTCCGAATCGCGTGGTGCTGGCTTGATCGTGAGGGCCAGCGAACCGGCGCTGGTCATCATGCGGTCGCCCGTGTCGATGTTGTCCTTGAGCAAAATGGGAATGCCGCCGAGCGCGCCCTTGGGATGCTTGCGAGCGATGGCCAGGGCATCCGGATTGGTTTCCAGCACCGCGTTGATCGTCGGGCCAGCCTTGTCGATTCGCGCAATCCGATCCAGGAAGAGCTGAGTCAGCCCTTCGGGAGTCAAGGCGCCGGACGCATAGGCCTGACGCACACTGACGATGGAGGCGAAGGCATCGTCCTCGGTGGCCTTGCGGGCATGCGCGGCGGCGCCTTGGGTCGACCATGCCACGATGGCGGCGAGTGCGAGCATGCGGGTGGTGCGACGTGACATCGGGTTCCCCTGGGCGCGGACGAAGAGTCGCAGCTATCTTAACCTCGCCGATCGCGGCATATACTGGCCGGACGCCATGCGCGGCCGGCCCGGCGCGCTCGCCATCGTTACGCCAAGGGAGTAACTCATGCGACGTCTCCTCCGCCGGCTCGCTGCCGCGGCCGCCGTGCTCTGCGCCGGTTCCCTCTGGGCAGCGGAAGCGCCGCCGGTTCCGGATACGCTGGTTCAGCGCATTGCCGCCTGCACGAGCTGCCATGGCGAACATGGCGAGGGTGGTAGCAACGGCTTCAATCCGCGCCTTGCGGGAAAGCCGGCGGGTTACCTTCATCGACAGATGCAGGATTTCCAGCGGGGGCTGCGTCACTACGAGATCATGGAATACACGGTGGCGCCGCTGACCGATGCGTACATGCGCGAGATCGCAGAGTACTTCGCCGCGCAGGACGTGCCCTATACGCGTCATCCCATCCCGGCCACGACACCGGCCGCCATGGCGCGTGGCGAACAGCTCGTGACGCAAGGCGATGCCGCACGAGGCGTTCCCGCCTGCATGGCATGCCATGGTCCGAACCTGACCGGCGTGCAGCCCGATATCCCCGGTCTGGTGGGCCTGCCATACGACTACATCAGTGCCCAGTTGGGATCGTGGCGGACCGATACGCGCAGCACCGTCGCGCCCGATTGCATGGCGACCGTCGTCAGCCGCCTGAGCGACGCCGACATCAGCGCCGTGTCCGCGTGGCTCGCGCAGCGTCCGGTGCCTGCCGACGCACACGCCGAGCCGCCCGGCAGCGTGAAACCGCCGCTGCGCTGCGGCGTGCTGGGAGGCTGACATGACGCGCGCATTCCGTTGGATGATCTGGCTTGCCCTCAGCGCTGCTGCCACGCTCGCACACGCCGATGACGTGGAGCGCGGCAAATACCTCGCCACGGCGGGCGACTGCGCCGCCTGTCACACCGCGCGGCGTGGCGAGCCGTATGCCGGTGGCCGCATCGTGCCGACCCCTTTCGGGGCCATACCTGCACCCAACCTCACGCCCGACCCGGAAACGGGCATCGGGGCATGGAGCGCCGATGACTTCTATCGCGCCATGCACTCGGGTGAAGGGCACGACGGTCGATCGCTGTATCCGGCGTTTCCGTTCACCTCGTACACCAAGGTCACACGCGCGGATACGGATGCGATCTTCGCCTACCTCAAGAGCCTGCCGGCCGTGCGCCACGCTGCGACACCGGACACCCTGCGCTGGCCTTATCGCATGCGCTCGCTGATGACGGCGTGGCGCGCGCTGTATTTCGACGAAGGCGAATACACCCCCGATCCCGCACGCTCCGCAGCGTGGAACCGCGGCGCCTATCTCGTGCAGGGCCTGGGCCATTGCAACGAATGCCATGCACGGCGGAACAGTTTCGGCGCGATGGTCACCGATCCTTTCCTGGCCGGCGGCATCGTGCCGGTGCAGAACTGGTACGCGCCCGATCTATCGATGGGCACGCACGGAGGCCTCGCCGGGTGGACCGAAGCGGACGTTGTAGCTCTGCTGAAGACCGGCCGTTCGTCGAAGGGTGTGGCGGTGGGACCGATGGCGGAGGTGGTGCTGCGAAGCACGCAGCATCTGGACGACGCCGACCTCGCCGCCATGGCTACGTATCTCAAGTCGTTGCCGGATCGCGATCCGCCTCCCCAGCGCGAATCGGCGGCCAACGCGCGCGAACTTGCGATGAATGGCCAGAAGGTCTACGCGGATCGTTGCGCGGGTTGCCATGCGGCGGACGGCCGAGGCAAGGGCGATGCCTATCCCGCGCTGGATGGCAACGGTTCGGTCACCGAGCCCACGGGCATCAATGCGATCCGCACGGTGCTTTCCGGTGGTTTTTCGCCCGCCACCGCAGGCAACCCACGCCCGTACTCGATGCCGCCGTTCTCGCAGACGCTCAGCGACGACGATGCTGCGGCGGTGGTGACGTACATCCGTCAGGCATGGTCGAACAAGGCGCCCTCGGTGTCGCCCAACGACGTGCGTGCCTACCGTTCCACGCCGGGCGGCTGAGCCTGGAGACGTTCGCTGTAGCCCACTACCACGCCTCATAGTGCAAACGTTGTATGGAGCTGCTCGAAAGCACGGTCTAACGTGACCGTGCGTTTGCCAAAGACGGATGTGGGACGGCTTTCATCCGAGAGGCCGGGTCAAGGATGCAAAATCGGAATAAGGAGAGCGTCATGAGCAAGGAAGCGAAGAGCGGTGAGGTTGAGAAAGAGTTCAGGCCACCGTTCAACAGGGTAGTAGGTGGCATGCTGCGTTTGACGGATGGCGGTATGTATCTGACAGCAACTATGGATGTTGACGACGCCGATAAGGGGGTGACCTTGCTGGTAGCTCGTGTCGATGCGGAAGGCAATGCAGACGCCAATTTCGGTGCCGATGGCGTGGCGTCCACCCAGGTGCAGATGCGTTCGTCGAGCGCGTTTCCCATGGGCGTGATACGGGGGAGTGACGGACGAGTCACCGCAGCGGTGGTGGTCAACAGGACCATCGGCTTGGCTCGCTTCACGGCGGAAGGCGATCTCGATTCCACATTCGGCGACTCGGGCACCATTACCCACATCCTTGATCCCCTGACGTCGAGACCTTCCGGGGAATCTTCCAGCGAAGTGTCTTATGCCTACGGCATGGCGCGATCAGACGCCATGTCCAACGGAGCGTTCCGTGCGGTAGGGGCCATGCATGGCGGAATCGTTCCGGCACCGGGTGGCGGCGCGTATTTCGTGCGTGACATGGGTTTTGGCGGCGCCGGCTGGAGCCATCTTGTTCGCTTCACCTCCAACGGCCGGTTGGACAAGAGCTTTGGTTATGGCGGCGCTGTCCGCGTCCAGCATCCCGCTTACGGTACAACGGTTTTACTCGCTGTCAGTCATGACATGAATGCGGATGAAGGCAGCAGAGTTGTCGTCGCTGGCTGGGTAGGCACTTTCACTAACACCAAAGCCTGTGTCGCCCGCTATGATAAAAGCGGTCATCTCGACGCTGATTTTGGCGACGAGGGCTTTGCGGTAGTTGAGTCGCCGCAAGGTACATCGAACACGCTTTTCGGCGCGGTGCATGTGACGCGTGACGGGAATATTTTCGTGAGCGGGTGGTCCAACGAAGGCGAACGACAAGCAGCGATATTGGTTGGCCTGGACGCCACAGGCAAACCGTTGCTTTCGTTCAATCAAGGCCAGCCCGTGCGGCTCGATCTATTGGAACCGGATACGAAGTACGACTTCCGTACAAGTGTGGCGGTCCAGACTGACGGCAAGATTGTGGTTGTGGGGCAGGCAACTAATTCAAAAGCGCGTACGGTCGACATCCTCGTGGCGCGCTACCTGCCGGACGGCTCGCTCGATCGCAACTTCGGTGCTCCCAACGGTTGGACGAAGATCAATCCATTCGGAAGGACGGATAACTGGGTACTCACTTCGGAGCTCGCACCCGATGGAAAGATCGTCCTCGCAGGCGGATCCTTCGATTCCACGGCCGGCTGGGTCGTACGTTTGTCGAGCTGATGATGTAACCGCTATCGAACGGTGAATCCAGGCCCCAGCTGAAGACCTCAGCGTCGGGCGTCGGCGGTTCGAGCCTTTACGAAATCCGCCATCGCCTGCCAGGCGCGAAGATCCCACGACCTGCGCGCCTGGCCCGAGGGTGAGGGAAGTACGAAAACGTGTGCGTCACCGAACCGGGTCTCTTGCAAGCCATAGGTAACACCCTTGCCGAGCGCCGCAACACCGCCGTGCTTGCTGGTGAAGGCGAGGGCGGTCGGGCGAAACTGGTCGATCTTGTCGCGCAGCGCGGCCACGTCGAACGCGTCGACCGGCAACTCGGCGTCGTTGCCGGAGTGAAACTTCGACAGGTCGGTGAGGCCCAGCCCAAAGGTGGGCAGCAGGGGATACTCCGCAGGCAGGAGAAGGCGCGGCGTCAACCCTGTCGCGAACAATGTCCGCCAGAACATGTTGCCCGGATGCGCGTAATACGCGCCTTCGCGCGCGGAGCGCGCGCCTGCGGCCGTGCCACAGAACACCAGACGGAGGCCGGGTCGCAGCACGTCGGGAAGGATGAAGCGTTCGCTCGCACTGGGGAGGGGCATGAGCGCGATTCTATCCGTCGGGTGCCTCGCCCGCCGCTGCTGGCGCTCCACCCCCACGATGTTGCATCACAACAGAACGTGGACATATGGGGCGTTAGGCTAAGTCACCATGAACCTGACCGACTGGATGCCAGATATCGCGCATCCGTGGACGCGTTTTGCGTTGGCCGTTGTGGTCGCGCTCGTGGTCGCGGGAATCCTCCGCCGTGTGGTGCATGCGTTGCTGCGCCGTCTTGCCATACGGCATCCCATGGGGGCGAGCATCGTCGCGCGAGCGAATGCGCCCATGGAAACCATCGTGCCGTTGGCGATGCTGCTGCTCTCGTGTCGCCTCGCCCCAGACGAGCCCGTCCGGCTCGTCGGCGCGCTGGAGCATGCTCTGGCACTCGCCTTGATCGTGGCGTGTACGTGGTTCGTCGTGCGTTGCCTCGGCGCGGTGGAAGCGGCGGTCTCGCGCTTCAACCCTATCGATCTCGACGACAACCTGCGCGCGCGTCGCGTACAGACGCAGGTTCGTGTGCTCAGCCGCACGGCCATGGTGGTCACCGTGGTCCTGGGCATCGGCATCGCCCTGATGACATTTCCGGCGGTGCGTCAATTTGGGGCCAGCCTTCTCGCATCGGCGGGTATTGCCGGTCTGGCGGTCGGCTTGGCCGCCAAGCCCATGCTGGGAAATCTCATTGCAGGCATGCAGCTCGCCCTGACGCAGCCGATCCGCATCGACGACGTAGTAGTGATCGAGAACGAGTGGGGCAAGATCGAGGAAATCACCAGTACCTATGTCGTCGTGCGGATATGGGACGAGCGTCGATTGGTCGTGCCGTTGCAGTATTTCATCGAGCGCCCGTTCCAGAACTGGACCCGCACGAACTCGCAGATCCTCGGCTCGGTCATGCTCTGGTTCGACTATGGGTTGCCGCTCGAGCCGCTGCGGGCCGAACTGCAGCGGCTATGCAAGTCGGCGGCCGAATGGGACGGACGCGTATGCGTACTGCAGGTGGTGGACGCCAACGAGAAGGCGATGCAGTTGCGCGCGCTGGTCAGTTCGTCAAATTCCAGCGCATCGTGGGACTTGCGCTGCAAGGTGCGCGAGGGCTTGATCGACTACGTTCGTCGCGAGTGCCCCGGGTATCTCCCGCGCTTTCGCGGCGAGGTGGAGAGTGCGGTACGCGCCGCCGATGCGGCGGCCCCGCCGTTCGCGAGCCGCATGGCTTCGTCGCGCTCCTGAGGCTCAAGTCGTTTAGGTGGTTGGCGTCGCGGCAAGGCCGTGAAAGGTACGGCATGCTAGCGTTCGCGCCAGGCACGTCGCCCCACCCCTTGCGAGGAGAGCATCATGGGATCCACCGAGCACACCCCCGAGCGCGCCGCACGTCGCTGGTTTGCCAAAAGCTTCGACGAACTGACCCAAGCGGAGCGGCGCATCGTGGAGCGCATGGCTCAGCACAAGCTGGTGTCGGAGGACGTCGATGCCGTCTACCGCTCGGATCTCACGTTCGGCCAGCGGCTGGCCGATAACGTGTCGCGATTCGGCGGTTCGTGGACTTTCATCCTCGTGTTCGCAGGCGTGCTGGCGCTCTGGACGTGTTTGAATTCCTACGTGCTGCACAAGCCGTTCGATCCGTACCCGTACATCTTCCTCAACCTCTTGCTGTCGATGCTCGCCGCGGTACAGGCGCCCGTCATCATGATGAGCCAGAACCGCCAGGCAGCGATGGACCGGCTCGATGCCGCCAACGACTACAAGGTCAACCTCAAGGCTGAGCTCGAGATCATGGGTCTGCACGACAAGCTCGATCAGATCCGCACCGATCAACTTACCGCACTGCTCGCGAAGCAGCAGGAACAGATCGATCTTTTGCTGGCGTTGATGCGTCAGGCCGAAAAGCGCGGTCCCGTCGCTGGCGAAGGCTGAGTCACGCGACTCCTAACCGGTACACGACGCAAAAAAAGACCCGGCGTGAGCCGGGTCTTTCGTTATCGCATCAGCGAGAGAATCAACCCTGGCCGCGAGAAGCCTTCTTGCGGTCGTTTTCCGTCAGGTGCTTCTTGCGCATACGGATTTCCTTCGGCGTGACTTCGACCAGTTCGTCGTCGTCGATGAAGTCCAGCGCCTGCTCCAGCGTGAACTTGGTCGCCGGGGTGAGCTGGATCGCATCGTCCTTACCGGAGGCGCGCATGTTGGTGAGCGGCTTCGGCTTGATGGCATTGACGGTGAGGTCGTTGTCCTTGGCGTGAATGCCGATCAGCTGGCCTTCGTACACCGAGTCGCCTTCGGCGGCGAACAGCTTGCCGCGTTCCTGCAGGGGGCCGAGCGAGTAGGCCGGGGTGGTGCCTGCCGCGTTGGCGATCATCACGCCGTTCTGGCGCTTGGCGATCGGTGCCGGCGTGTACGGGCCGTAGTGCTTGAACACGTGGAACAGCAGGCCCGAACCCTGGGTCAGGGTCTTGAACTGGTTCTGGAAGCCGATCAGGCCGCGTGCCGGGATTTCATACTCGAGACGCACGCGACCATTGCCGTCGGACACCATGTTCTTGAGTTCGCCCTTGCGGATACCGAGGCGCTCCATGACGCCGCCCTGGTGGATTTCCTCGACGTCGATCACCAGTTCTTCGATCGGCTCCATCTTCTGGCCGTCGATTTCCTTGATGATGACTTCCGGACGCGACACGGCCAGCTCGTAACCTTCGCGACGCATGTTCTCGATCAGCACCGAGAGATGCAGTTCGCCACGGCCGGAAACCAGGAACTTGTCGGCGTCGGAGCCGTCTTCGACGCGCAGCGCCACGTTGTGGACCTTCTCGCGATCGAGGCGCTCGCGCAGCTGACGGCTGGTGAGGAACTTGCCGCCCGAGAGATCCTTGTGGCCGACGAACGGCGAGTTGTTGACCTGGAAGGTCATGCTGATCATCGGCTCGTCGACGCTCAGCGGCGGCAGCGCTTCCGGCACCTCCAGCGCGGTGACGGTGTCGGAAATGGTCAGCTCCGGGATGCCGGAAATGGCGACGATGTCGCCCGCTTCGGCGGAATCCTGCTCGATGCGCTCGAGGCCGAGGAAGCCGAGCACCTGCACGACCTTGCCCTGGCGCTTCTTGCCTTCACGATCGATCACGGCGACCGGCATGCCCTTCTTGAGGGTGCCGCGCTGGATGCGGCCGATACCGATGACGCCGACGAAGTTGTTGTAGTCGAGCTGGCTGATGCGCATCTGGAACGGGCCGTCCGGATCGACGTCCGGCTTCGGTGCGTGCTGCATGATCGCTTCGTAGAGCGGCGTCATGTCGCCCTCGCGAGCGTTCTCGTCGAGCGACGCGTAGCCGTTCAGCGCCGACGCGTAGACGATCGGGAAATCCATCTGCTCGTCGGTGGCGCCGAGCTTGGCGAAGAGGTCCCATACCTGCTCGACGACCCACTCGGGACGCGCGCCCGGGCGGTCGACCTTGTTGACCACGACGATCGGCTTGAAGCCCATCGCGAAGGCCTTCTGCGTGACGAAGCGCGTCTGCGGCATCGGGCCGTCCATCGCGTCGACCAGGATCAGCACGGTGTCGACCATCGACAGCACGCGCTCGACCTCACCGCCGAAGTCAGCATGTCCCGGGGTGTCGACGATGTTGATGCGGTTCTTGACGCCCTTTTTCTTGTCTTCCCAGGTAATGGCCGTGTTCTTGGCAAGGATCGTGATGCCACGTTCCTTTTCCTGGTCGTTCGAGTCCATCACGCGCTCTGCCAGCACGGTGCGCTCGTTGAGCGTGCCGGACTGCTTGAGAAGCTGGTCGACGAGGGTGGTCTTGCCGTGGTCGACGTGAGCCACGATGGCGATATTGCGCAGGTTTTCGATCGACATGCGTCATGCGCCGGCCTTCAGCCGGTGCACCTCTTTGGTATGGGAAGCCGCCGATTATAAAGGAAAATGGCGACGTTCGCATGACGGCCGGGAGGCCGCTTTCACGGCCTCCCGGCGGCCCCCTCAGGGGACCAGGGGCTCGTCGCGGCAGGTGGCCGGCAGGTACTTGGGCTCCACGCCCTCGCCCGAGCAGCTCCAGGCCACGCCGTTGCCCTCGACCCGGGGCGTCAGCACGAGCGTGGCGCCGTCCAGCTTGGCGTCGGTCTTGTGCGGCGGCGTGGCGTCCATGGTGACCACGATCTCGCCGCCGGGGCCCACCTCGACGGCGCCGGCATAGTCGTTGCCCAGCGTCTCCGGGGCACCCAGGCCGGCGGCACGGTTGGTCGCCGGGAATTTGCCGCTGGTCTGGCGGCGCTCGGCCACGGCGGCCTTCGCCGCATCGGCGGCGCCCAAAGCGCTGCTGACCTGACTGCGCAGCGTGTATTCCTGGTACTGCGGTACCGCGATGGCGGCCACGATCGCCACGCCCGCCACGGCGCCCATGCCCCCGACTTCGCCCACCAGTTCCACCGGGCTCTGCTCGTAGGTGAAGGCGACGCCGAAGGTGTCGTTGTCGGCTTCCACCGCGGCACCCATCACGCCCTTATCGGGCAGGTTCAACGTGTGCGCCGAGGGCAGGGTGGTGATGTCGAGATCGGCACCGACGGCGGTGCCCAGGAGCTGGAGGATCTGGATGTACGAGTAGTAGGCCTCGCGCTGCGCGCCGTGCGACGTGGCGGTGTAGCCGATCAGCGTGCGGCCGCCCGGATAGGCGCGGGCCTTGAACCAGTCGTCCAGGGACGTATCCGGCTTGGCGGCGACGCGGTCGGAAAGCGCCTGGGGCACCTTCGCCATCACGACCCAGTCGCCGTCCTCGATCCAGTACGAGCGCCCGCCGAGGCGGGAAAGAAAGCTCATGAAGGGCCTGATCGAGGGATCCACGTGCGCGATGTCCTCGTCGTCCATGCCGGGGCCGGGCATCGACAGCCAATGCACCTTCGTGCCGTCCACGCTCGACTCGCCCGTCTTCCAGCCCTTGGCCGACATCGCGTCGATACGCGCGTACCAATCCTTCCGATCCGGCGTACGCATCGCGTAGAACAAGCCGGCGTCGTCGGAGAAGACAATCATCTCGGGGCCGAACCAGCGGAACCAGTCCGCAGGCGTCGCACCGTAACGGGTGCGCATCTTCTCGATGCCCTCGTGGTACTTCTTCGCCGCATCCGCGCCGAAGTCCAGGTTGAGATTGTCTTCGAAGGTCTTGTATGCCTGGGCCGTCGGCAGCGAGAGCGTCATCGCCCAGTGGGGTTCACCCGCGCTCTTCAGCGTCGGGGCGAAACTATGCGGCGCGAGGTAGGAGAGGGCCCGTGCCTGCGGTGCATGCACGATCACGCGGAACTGCGCGCGACCATCGACGGTGCCGCCGCCGAACGCGACGGCGTCGGCTTTGGAGGCGAAGTCGGCGGGCAGCTTGCCGAACGGCGAGTCGCCGGCTTGCGCCGCGGCTACTCCGCCAACGCCGCGGACCGTTACCCAGCCGAACAGGCCTTCGCCCGACGTGTCGATGCGCGGCTCCAGCGCAGACAGCGTGGCAGGTGCCGTTGCCGCGGTGGACTTGGCGAAGGTGGCGGCAAGCTCGTCGAGCGTCGCCTTGTCGCTTGGTGCCTGCGCGGACTGCGTCACCCACAGGCGGTGTTCGGCAGCGACGTAACGGACCGCGCCGCCACTCGTGAGCTGGCCGTCACCCTGAGCATCCAGTGGCGCGGCGAGTACCGGCTTATCGAGCGCCGCCATGCGGGCGTTGAACGCGTCCACGCTGGGGTAATCCAGCAGCGCGGTCAGCACCAGGCGCGAGGTCGGTGCGGGAATGCCCAGCGGGTCGACGAGCGCCACTTCTACCGGCGAGCGCAGGTCGCTCAGCAGCAGATTGACCAGCGGCGCGATTTTCATATCGGCCAGCACCTTGTCCTTGGCCATGCCGTCGCGGATGCGCTGGACCGCGTCGAGGTGCGCCTTGCTCGACAACGCCGTGTCGAGCGGACGACCGTTCGGAACACCGCCAATCATCGCCCACGGCGACGGTATACGCAGGTAGGCCACGGTCTGCGCCGGCAGGTGCTGGCGCATCCACGCCGGCGCGGCAATGGCTGCTTGCGCGGCGGCAACGGCCTTCGGATCGGCGGTGGGCGCCTCGTCTTTCTTGTGGCACGCGGCAAGACCGAGTGCCGTGACGATGGCGGCGGACAACAGGACGGTACGACGGGCAACCATTGCTCTTCCCCTTGGATTCATCCGGCTCCTGCCGGGCGGGGGAAGGATAGCAGCGCATCGCGCCCATCCCGGTAGCGCAGGACGAGCGCCATGCGCTTTTCGAGGACTAGAGCAAATTCACTTGCTGCGTGGCGGTGTACCAGAGCAGGCCGTAGTGCCCATAGGGGAAGGTATAGCTGGCCGTTTCGCCCTGGATCTGCGAGGTATGCACGCCATAGACCAGACAGACGCCGCCGTAGCAGTTGATCTCATCGGCGTAGGACTTGAACGAATACATCTTTGCGCCGAAGCGACGGCCCTGCATGCCGTTGAGCAGGGGGCTGTTCACCGACAGGCCCCATGCGCCGCAGGTGCTGGTCGCCACGTTGAACGGATAGGTGCCGCAGCTCCACAGGCCGTGGAAGGCGCCGGCGATGCCGATGAACGTATTCACCGAGCCGGCCGCGCCCATCACGTCGATCTCGTGCGCGGCGAGCGTGGCGCCCATGGAATGCCCGATGACGTCGATCTTGCCGGTACACGACGAGGCCAGCGCATCGAGGATGGCTTCGCGTACGGGCGTTTCCTCGCTGCCGTTGTGGTCGTTGCACGCTGCGCAGAGACCGTTGCCCCAACTCGGCGCGATGATCTGCGACTCGCTGTAGCCGCGCTGCCGGAGCAGGTCGTGGGTGGCCTGGAAATCGGACGGACTGCCGGTGTTGCCGTGTACGAGCACGACCGTATCGACACAGGCGGCGTGGGTGGAACCGCAAACGAGCAACAGCAGGGCGAACAGCAGCATCGTGGAACGCATGGCTTGCCTCCGTGGTGTGTGCGCGCCGGTCAGACCACCCCAAGCGCGTAGTAGGCGACGATCGCCACGAAGACTGCGAGGGTCTTGATGACGGTGATCGCGAAGATGTCCCGGTAGGACTGCCGATGGGTCAGTCCGGTCACCGCCAGCAGCGTGATGACGGCGCCGTTGTGCGGCAGGGTGTCCATGCCGCCCGACGCCATCGCGGCAATGCGGTGCAGCACTTCCATGGGAATGCCCGCGGCCTGCGCGTTCTGCACGAAGCTTTGGGCCATGGCGCCGAGTGCGATGCTCAGGCCCCCCGACGCCGATCCGGTGATACCGGCCAGCGCAGTGACCGACACGGCTTCGTTCACCAGCGGATTCGGAATGGCGTGCAGTGCGTCGGCTACGGTGCGGAAGCCGGGCAGGGCGGCGATCACGGCGCCGAAGCCGTATTCGGACGCGGTATTCATGGATGCGAGCAGCGCGCCGCTGACGGCGAGCTTGCTGCCTTCGGCGAAGCGCCGCGAGACCGGGCGCCAGGCGAAGACGAGCACGCACAGGATGCCAAGCAGCAAGGCACCTTCGACGGCCCAGATCGCGGCCACCTTCGCGACGTCCTGCACGACCGGCGGCGCATCGCCGACAACGGTGGGAACGAACGACTGCGTGCTGCCATAGAGGCGCGGGATGGCGAGCGTCAGCAGCTTGTTCGCGATGCCGACCACCAGCAACGGCAACAGCGCCACGAGTGGATGGGCAAGACGCGCGTCGACGAATGCCGCCGGTTCGTTGGCGAGGTCGTCGCCATAGCCCTCGCCCGCACGCGCGGCCGCACGCCGCCGTCGCTCCAGATAGAGCAGGCCGACACCGAGGATGAAGATCGAGCCCAGGCTGCCGAGCCACGGCGCCGCCCAGGTGTCGGTGCCGAAGAACGCGGTGGGAATGATGTTCTGGATCTGCGGCGTGCCCGGCAGCGAGTCCATGGTGAAGGTGAAGGCGCCCAGGGCGATCGTGCCGGGGATCAGGCGCTTCGGAATACCGGCCTGGCGAAACAGTTCCGCCGCGAACGGATACACCGCGAACACCACGACGAACAGCGAGACGCCGCCGTAGGTGAGCAGCGCGCAGACCAGCACGATCGACAGGATGGCGCGCTTCTCGCCGAGCAGACCGATGGTGCCGGCAACGATCGCACGCGAGAAGCCGGACAGCTCGATCAGCTTGCCGAACACGGCGCCTAGCATGAACACAGGAAAGTACAGCTTGAGGAAGCCGACCATCTTGTCCATGAACAGGCCGGTGAACATCGGTGCCACCAGACCGGGATCGGTGAGCAGCACCGCGCCCAGCGCGGCGACCGGCGCAAACAGGATGACGCTATAGCCGCGGTAGGCCACCAGCATCAGGAAGGCCAGCGCGGCCAGCACGATCAGCAATGCCATCGAAACGTTCGTCCCCTGGATCGGCGCATGCGTCCGTCGAACGGCGAGTATCCGCAGGCATCGTGCGGCGTGGCACTGTACCAAGGTACAAGTGTGCCCCTCATGACCGGTTCCTATGCTTCGGTCATTCGGCGCCGAGGGGGCGCCGCGCATCGGTTATCCGGGGGATGTCCATGAAGCACGCACCGCTGACGCTGGCGATCGGTCTAGTTATCGGCCTCGCCGCCACGCTGCCGGCCAAGGCGCAGGACGCCGGCCAGGCGAACGCGCCGACGACGGAAGCGAAGAAGAAGCAGCAGGAAGCTACGCAACTGACCGAGGTGACGGTCAGCGCGCGCCGCCGCGAGGAATCGCTTGAAAAGGTGCCGGTGGCGGTGAGTGCGTTCTCGGAAGAGGACATGCGCGATCTTCAGGCCACCAGCATCGATGCGCTGCAGGGCGCGGTGCCGAACATGAACATCGTGCAGGGGCGCGGATCGTCGTCGTCGGTCAACATCTTCATCCGCGGCATCGGCCAGCCCGATGCACTGCAGACGTTCGATCCCGGCGTAGGCATGTATGTGGACGACGTGTACTACTCGCGTATCCAGGGTGCGCTCATCAGCCTGTTCGACGTCGATCACGTCGAAGTGCTGCGTGGGCCGCAGGGCACGCTGTACGGCAAGAACTCCACCGGCGGCGCGGTCAAGGTCGTAACCAAGAATCCCGGCACCACGCCCGAAGGGTCGATCGAGGCCACCTTCGGCAACTACGGTCGGCGTGAGGGCCGCTTCTACGGATCGACGCCGCTGAGCAAGGACGGCGCCTGGTCCGCGTCGCTGGCCGGTGCGGTGACCCGCAACGACGGCTACGTTCACAACTACAGCGGCCGCGATTTCAATAACGACAATACGAAGTCGGTCCGCGGCAAGCTGCGCTTCCACCCGTCCGACACGTTCGACGGCGTGCTGACTCTCGACTATACGAAGATGGATACGGCGTTGACGCTGGGCCAGCCGGTGTCACCGCTGAAGCGGACCGATCTGGTGTTCGGTTCGGTCACGCTCCTGCAGCCGAACCTCGACGAGAAGTACAACTTCCACACGCAGACCTCGTTCCCTCCGGGTGACGGCCAGAAGCTCACGCACAAGGGCGTGGCGCTCAACATGAACTGGAAGCTCTCGGACCAGTGGAGCCTCAAGAGCATCTCGGCTTATCGCAAGCTCGACAGCGATTCCTACATCGACATCGACGCGTCGCAATACGAACTGGGCGACGTCTTCGTCGGTTTCCGTCAGAAGCAGGCCAGCCAGGAACTCCAGCTTGCATTCGACAACGGCAGCAACCTGCAGTCGGTGTTCGGCGCCTATTACCTGCGCGAGAACGTACCTTCGACCCAGTACGCGTTTGCGGACGACCTGTTCGCCGTGGCCGGTCGCACGGTGCCGTTCCTGCGCACGATCGGCGACGACCTGACGACGAAGAGCTGGGCCGGCTTCGCGCACGTCAACTGGGAGTTCGTGCCGAGCTGGACGCTGGCGGCTGGCATTCGCTACAGCAAGGAAAGCAAGGACTACGACCGCACCACGAGTACGTTCTGGGGCGCGCCGCTGACCGCTTTGAACGAAACCGTGCCGCTGTCGCGGAGCAAGGACTGGAATGCCTGGACGCCCACGGTGAGTCTGCAGAAGCAGTTCGATCCGCAGACGATGTGGTACGTGTCCGCCAGCCGCGGCTTCAAGTCGGGCGGCTTCAACGGCCGCGCCAACTCGGCGGCCGAGGCGAAGACGGCGGAGTTCGATCCCGAATACGTGTGGACCTTCGAAACGGGTCTGAAGATGCGTAGTGCGGACAACCGCCTGCAGGCCAATCTCGCCGCGTTCCACAGCAACTACAAGGATTTCCAGGCTCGCGTGTCGGAGATCCAGAACCCGGGCTCGCTCACGCCGACTTTTGCCTTCCCGGTGATCAACGCGGCGAAGCTGAAGATGGACGGTTTCGAAGCGGAAGGCGTGGCGCTGCTGGGCGAGGGCACCCGCCTGAGTACGCAGATCGGCTATCTCAAGGCGAAGTACGACCGCTTCGACGATGCCCGCCTCGATCCGTCCAATCCGCAGTACAACCCGACCATTCACGACCACGTGCCGTTCTCGCCGAAGTGGACGGCGCGCGTGGCGGCGACGCAGACCTTCAACCTCGCCGGGGGCGCGCTGACGCTGGGCGCCGATGCGTCGTACCGCACGGAAACCTGGCTCAGCGTGGACAACTACGCGGCGCTGAGCCAGAAGGCATACACGCTGGTCGGGGCGTTCGGCATCTTCGATTCCGGCGACGGTCACTGGCAGTTCCGTGCCGGCGTGCGCAACGCCACCAACAAGGTCTACAAGACCGATGGGCAGGAGTTCTCCAGCGTGGGTAACATCCGCACGGCGTACTACGGCATGCCGCGCAATTACTACGCGTCGGTTCGGTACAACTTCTGATGCGGGGGACTTCGATGAAACGTCTGTTGCTGGTGGCCATGCTTGTCGCGGGAAGTGCGTCGGCCGCCGACGCTCCGGCGAAGCTGCCGTCGCTCAAGATCGATCCGGCGCGCGTCACCGTGGCCGGCCTGTCGTCAGGCGCGTACATGGCGACACAGGCGCAGGTCGCGTATCCGGACGTGTTCCACGGGGCCGCGCTCGTGGCCGGAGGTCCCTATGGCTGCGCGGGCGGCAAGCTGGAGACGGCGCTCGGCAGTTGCATGAAGGGCGCGCCGGCACCCGACGTCAATGCACTGGCGACGCAGGCGCGCACGCGCGCGACCAAGGGCGAGATCGGACCGCTGTCCAAGCTCGCCACTGCGCGCATCTACGCCTTGCATGGCGCTCAGGACGCGCTCGTCGCACCCGTGGTGGGGCATGCGTCCGCGGGCTTCTACGAGGCCTTGAAGAAGGGCGATCCGGCGTTGGCCGGCATGACCGTCGTCGACGATGGCGATCGTGCCTTTGCGCACAATCTGCCCATTAGCGCTGCGGGGGACGATTGCGGCAAGTCGGTCTCGCCGTTCCTCGGTCATTGCGGTTTCGACGCGGCCGGCGAGATCTTCGCCAAGCTCTACGGCAAACCGGCGCATGCCGCGGGCACGGCCAAGGGCGAGCTGCGCGCCTTCGATCAAGACGCCTATCGCAGCGATGGCAAGGACGCCTTCTTGGCCGCCGGCGGTTTCGTCTACCTGCCGCCCGATTGCCTTGCCGGCAAGCCGTGCGGCGTGATGGTCGCCTTGCACGGCTGCAAGCAGAATGCCGATCTGGTCGGCAAGGCCTTCGTCGAGGACGCCGGTTTCAATCGCTGGGCGGACGTGTACGACGTGGCCGTGCTGTATCCTCAGACGCGCGCAGTGTTCGCGCCATTGAATCCGCAAGCATGCTGGGACTGGTGGGGATATTCGGGAGAAAACTACGACACCCGCGCGGGCGTGCAACTCCGCTGGCTGGTCGATGCATTGCATGGCCTGGGCCTGCCCGCCGTGAAATGACCATGTGCCTCGGGCGCCGCGTTGTCAGCGCCCGTCACGGGCCTGAACACGGAGCCCCCTCGTGAGCCCCTGGCTCGTCACGACCGCCGCCGGACTGTGGTTGTGCATGCTGTTTGCAGTGGCGCTGTTCGGCGAGCGGCGCCCCGCGTTCCTCGAACGCCGGTGGGCGATCGTCTATGCGCTCTCGCTGGCGATCCACTGTACGTCGTGGACGTTCTACGGCACGGTGACCCAGGCATCGCGCTCCGGCTGGTGGCTGCCGCCGACCTTCATCGGCGCCATCCTCATGTACGCCCTGGCGGTCGGGGTCCTCCGACGCCTCGTCGTCATGGCGCGCGATTACAACGCCGGCTCGGTCGCCGATCTCGTCTCCGCGCGACTCGGTCGTCATCGAGGGCTGGCGGCGCTCGTCACCGTGGTGATGCTGATCGGCATCGTTCCCTATCTTGCGTTGCAGTTGAAGGCCGTGGCGATGAGCTACGGTCTGCTTGCACGCGGCCGCGATGCAGAGGCACCCGCGTGGCAGGACAGCGCACTCTACGTCGCCTTGCTGATGGCCGCGTTCGCCACGCTGTTCGGTACGCGTCGGGCCTCGGCCATGGCGCACAACCGCGGGCTGGTGCTGGCGATGGCCTTCGAGTCGTTGTTCAAGCTCGGCGCCATGCTTGCGCTGGGGAGCCTGCTGCTTGGCCCGGGTCCTGACCCCGAGGCCATGGCGCGCGTCGCCGCGATGCCGCGCGACGCGAGTGGCTTCCCGGCATTGATCCTGCTCGGTGCGCTCGCGATGTTCACGCTGCCGCACCAGTTCCATGCCGGGATGGTCGAGTGTCGCGATGTCCGCCACGTCGCGACGGCGCGCTGGTTGTTCCCGCTCTACATGCTGCTGATCTCGCTGCCCATTCTGCCGCTGGCGCGGCTGGGCGATGCGACGCTGGCGCCGCTCGGCGTGCCTTCGGATCTCTACGTGCTGGCGCTGCCGTTGTCCCGGGAGCAGGGAGGGCTTGCCTTGCTTGCCTTCCTCGGTGGGCTTTCCGCCGCGACGAGCATGGTGGTGGTCGCGACGCTCGCGTTGAGCCTCATGGTCGTCAACCATTTCATCGCGCCGGTTCGCGTGCTCGGTGGCTGGGGCCGGGACGAGCGTGGCGATCTGCGCGGCCAGGTCATCAATCAGCGTCGCCTCGCCATCGTGGGCGTGATCCTGCTCGCCTGGGCGTATAGCCGCATGCTGGCGGGCAACGACGCGCTGGCCGATATCGGTGGTATCTCGTTCTCCGCACTCGCCGGTCTAGCGCCTGCGCTGCTGTTGGCCGTGTACCGGCCACGAACCGGCGCGCGGGCCGTGGGTGCCGGACTCGCCGTCGGCACGCTGGTCTGGATGTACGTGGTGTTGCCAGCGCTGGTCACGCCGCCACCGAGCTGGGTGGCCGAAGGCCCCTTCGGCATCGGCTGGCTCGCACCCGACCGGCTCCTGGGTCTCGACGACTGGAGTCGCATCGGCCGGGCGGTCGTGCTCGGCATCGGCGCGAATCTCGCGACCGTCGCGCTCGTAGCGTCATCGCGCTACGGCCGAGCCATGCAGCCTTCGGCGGAACTCGGCGGTGTGGATGCGGGCGATCTGCGTGCGCTCGCCGCACGTTTCCTGCCGGTCGATCGCGTGGACGCGCTCTTTGCGGATGCTGCGCCGCGCGGCGCAGCAGGCAGCGCACGCGCAGCACTGGTGGAGCACGAGCTGGCGGCGGTGATCGGCGCAGGCTCGGCGCGTCTGTTGCTGCAAGTCGTGCATCGCCAGCGCCAGGACGAACTGGATACCGTGGCCGCCATCGTGGGCGAAGCCACGGAAGATCTGCGCTTCAACCAGCGCGTGCTCGAAGCCGCGCTGGAGACGATGAGCCAAGGCATCTGCGTCGTGGACGCCGAGTTGCGCCTGGTGGCATGGAATCGGCCGTATGCCGATCTGTTCGGTTATCCGGCCGACATGCTTCGTGTGGGACGCCCCGCGGCGGACCTCGTTCGCCACAACATCGCGGGCGGCCTCATCGGCCCCGGCGACGTCGATACGCGGGTGGAGCGACGCATGGCCTGGATGCGCTCCGGATCGCCGCATCTTGCCGAGCGACGTTTTCCCGATGGCACCGTCGTGGAAATCCGCGGCAATCCCATGCCGGGCGGTGGCTATGTCGCCACCTTCACCGACGTGACCTCGTTTCGCGAAACGGAAGAGGAACTGATTCGCGCGAACGAAACGCTGGAACTGCGCGTGGCCGAACGCACGGTCGAACTGCAGCGAGCCACCGCCGAAGCGCGTCAGGCGAACGAGGCGAAGAGCCACTTCCTCACCGCGGTGAGCCACGATCTGCTGCAACCGCTGCATGCGGCGCAGCTCTTTGCCCACGCCTTGCGTACGGGTCATGGCGACGCAGACACGGCGCGCCATCTCGATGGCGCGTTGACCGCCACGGAGGACTTGCTGGCGGGCCTGCTCGATATCGCGCGGCTTGAAGGCGGGCGGTTGTCACCGCGTATCGCGGACGTGGCGCTTACGGAGGTGCTGGGGCCGCTGGCCGCGGAAGGTCGCGCGCTCGCGGCGGAGCGCGGCATACGCTTTCACTGCATACCGACCCGGATATGGGTGCGCACGGACCCGCAGCTTCTGCGCCGCGTCGTGCAGAACTTCCTCGCCAATGCCTTGCGCTACGCCGAGGGCGGGCGCGTGCTGCTCGGTTGCCGGCGTGTCGATGGCAACGTGCGGATCGAGGTATGGGATACGGGGCCGGGCATTGCGGCATCCGAGCACGACGTGATCTTCGAAGCGTTCCGACGTGGTGAGTCGGCAGCCGGGCAGGGGCTTGGCCTCGGTCTTGCCATCGCCGAGCGCACGGCCGCGTTGCTTGCCCATCCGCTGGGGCTTCGCTCGTGGCCGGGGCGCGGCTCGGTATTCGAGGTCAGTGTGCCGGTGGCTCCGAGGGGCCGTGCCACACCGACCGCGATGCCAGCGCCGCTGGCGGTGCCTACCGGTCATGCGATCGTGATCGACAACGATCCCGTCGCCCTGGCGGCGACCGCGAGTCTTCTGCGTAGTCTCGGTTGGACCGTGGATGCACTGCGCTCGCCGCAGGGGGACGCACAGACTCCCGACCTTATGGTGCTCGATTACCACCTCGACGGCGGGCGCACGGGGCTCGATGCGCTCGCGGTGCTGCGTGAGCGCTACGGGGACGTGCCGTCCATCTTCGTCACCGCCGACCGCGACGCGGACCTGCGTGCGCGCTTGCAGGAAGCGGGAGGAAGCGTGCTGTACAAGCCGCTGAAGCCGCTGGCACTGCGCCAGGCGATGCAGCGGCTGGTCGCACGCCGCGAACCTTCCTAACCCGCGCGCGGACCGTCAGGGTTCGTTGCTGCCGAGGTCCAGCGAGCGCAGCAACACACCCGCCTGCGTGCGATTGCGCACTTCGAGCTTTTCGAAGATCGCGGTCACGTGCGCTTTCACCGTGCGTTCCTGCACGCCGAGGCGATCGGCGATCTGCTTGTTGAGCAACCCTTCCGCGAGCATGGAAAGCACGCGGAACTGCTGCTCCGTCAGCCGTGAGAGTTTCGCGGCGAGTTGCGCGTCGCCGGCATCGGCGGGCAGGGCAGCCACCGCTTCCGCCCAACCTGCCGGCAGCCAGTGACCCTCTTCCAGCACGCTGCGCACGGCCTCGGCGATGGCCGACGGATCGGCGCTCTTGGGCAGGAAGCCGGCGGCACCATGGGCGAGCACACGGCGCACCACCGAGGGTTCGTCGTGCGCGGACACCACCAATACGGCCACGCCAGGAAACTGCCCGCGCAAGGCGGCGAGGCCGGAGAGGCCGCGACTGCCTGGCATGCGCAGGTCGAGCAGCACGAGATCGGTATCGGGCGCGGCGGCGAGTGCGCCGAGCAGGCTGTCGAGGTCCGCAACGTCGCCGACCTCGGCATCGGGCACAGCGGCAGCTGCCGCCTGACGCAAGGCCGCGCGGAAGAGAGGGTGGTCGTCGGCAACGAGGATGCGATTCATCGCCCGCGACGGTAGCCGTGTATCGCCGCCGCGTCGAGTGCGCGCGGATCGTGCTGCCCTTTCGTACGATGGCGGGCGGCGGTGCGCTTGCTATCGTGCACCGATGTCACGCATCTTCCCCCTGGCCGTCGTCGCCGCCTTTTCGTTCGGTGTGCTGTCCTGCGCGACGGCGCCCGCCACGAGGAAAGGCTCCATGTCTGCACCTGACCATTTCGGCGATGTCCGCGTTACCGAGCATCGCCATGGCGACGACCTGCTGAGCGCCGGTCTGGGCCTGCGCGGTCTCGCCGGCATGCCCAGCGCCTTCGCCAACCCGTCGGCGCCCACGCCCGCGGAACTGCGTCGTCGCGCGATTCAGAGCAGTTGGAAGGGCATCGCCGATCTCGGTCCGCTGGGCGGCTTCGGTACCGTGTATGGCGCAGTGCCGGCAGTGCCGGGGCGCGAGTTCACCGCGTTCGCGACGCTCCCGGGCGCGCATGCGCCTCACCGTGTACTGGTCCAGGTGCCCGACGACTTCGATCGCACCCGGCGCTGCCTGGTGGTGACGGCGTCGTCCGGTTCCCGCGGCATCTACGGCGCCATCGCGCTGGCTGGCGGCTGGGGTCTTCCGCGCGGTTGCGCGGTCGCCTATACGGACAAGGGCACCGGCGCAGGTTATTTCGATACCGCCGAAGGCACGGGCGTCCGGCTGGACGGCACGCGCGCCAAAGCCGGCGAGGCGCCGCTGGAATTCGAGCCTGTTGGTGTTGCAGCCGGCGCTGGCATCGCGGTGAAGCACGCGCACTCGGGCGACAACCCGGAGGCCGATTGGGGCCGCCACGTGTTGCAGGCAGCGCGCTTCGGGCTCGCCATGCTCGACCGCGCCTTTCCGAACGAAGCGCCGTTCACGCCCGCGAACACGCGCATCATCGCTACCGGTCTTTCCAACGGCGGCGGCGCGGTGCTGCGTGCCGCAGGCGACGACAGCGAAGGCATCCTCGCCGCCGTGGTCGCCCTGGAACCGAACATCCACGTGGCCGGTCGCGGCCGGCCGTTCTATGACTACGCCACCGAGGCGGCGCTGCTGTTGCCGTGCGCCC
Organism: Luteibacter sp. UNCMF366Tsu5.1; assembly: GCF_900119235.1. Taxonomy (NCBI): domain Bacteria; kingdom Pseudomonadati; phylum Pseudomonadota; class Gammaproteobacteria; order Lysobacterales; family Rhodanobacteraceae; genus Luteibacter; species Luteibacter sp. UNCMF366Tsu5.1. The sequence continues at coordinate 163,626 of NZ_FPIS01000001.1, forward strand.
TCGCAGCGCCTGAGTTCGACGGCGTGCCGTTCGCCCGTGTGGCTCACGTGCCGCCGCCGGCATGGGCGATCCGCTGTGCGTCGTTGCGTGCACACGGTCGCCTGTCCGCCGTGATGCCCGGCGCGCAGGCCGCGGAGGCCCTGGCCATGCTGCGTGCGTCCGGCTGGCAGGACGACGCGCTGGCCGTCGCCGCCTCGTCCACGTCGCTGGATCTGTGGCGCGCCGTCACCGCGGCGTATGCATCCGCGTATCTGAAGCGACCGGCGGGCGACATGCCTTGCGGGTTCTCTTATCGTGCGCAGACCGCGGGAATCGCCACGGGCGTCGATGCTGCCATTCGCGCCGCATGGTGGTCCGACGGCTCGGGCGTGCCGCCCGGGGCCGGCGTGGTGCTTGCCGGAGGGACCGACCTTTCGCCCGATCCGACCTTGCCCGGCAACCTCTGCCTGCGCGAGCTGTGGACGGGGCAGGGCGCCGATGCGCATCGGCTCCACGAGGCCGTGGACGCGACGGCCGCGGCCCTGCCGCGCGCGGACCTGCCCATCCTCGTGGTCCACGGGGCGCAGGACGGCTTGATCCCCGTCGCTTTCAGCTCCGATCCGTATGTGAAGTGGCTGCGCGCCTCGGGCCGCTCCCCCGTGTTCTGGAAGGTGCCGTACGCCCAGCATTTCGATGCGTTCCTGGCCTTTCCCGACTTCGGCGACCGCCACGCCCCGCTGCTGCCGTTCGGCTATGCCGCGCTCGACCGCGCGTGGGCGCACCTGGCCGACGGCAGGCCGTTGCCGGAAGACGCCGCCGTGCGCGACACGCGGCCCCGCGGCGCGGGCGCTCTCGACGCCGCCATGCTCGCCTTGCCGGAACGTTGAGTCCTTCGTCACACGCAACCGCTTGAACTCCTGGGACTCGGGCGCCATCTTCGGTAGCCTTTGCAGTCCCCCGGGGCGGTCCAGCGCTGCGACCGTGCCGCATTTCAACGAGTTACAGGAATCGCGATGACCATCAACGTCACCATGAAGACGAACAAGGGCGACATTCACCTGCGCCTGCACGACGACAAGACCCCGGTTACGGTGGCTAACTTCGTCAATCTGGCCAAGCGCGGCTATTACGACGGCCTGTCGTTTCATCGCGTCATCGCCGACTTCATGGTCCAGGGCGGTTGCCCGGAGGGCTCGGGCCGCGGCGGTCCGGGTTACAAGTTCGGCGACGAGTTCAGCCCGAGCCTGAAGCACGACAAGCCGGGCGTCCTCTCCATGGCCAATGCTGGCCCGGGCACCAACGGTTCGCAGTTCTTCGTCACGCACGGCCCGACGCCCTGGCTCGACGGCAAGCACAGCGTGTTCGGCGAAGTGCTCGGTGCCGACGACCAGAAGGTGGTCGACGCGATCCGCCAGGGCGACACGATCGAGAAGGTGATCGTCGAAGGCGACGTCGATGCACTGCTGGAAAAGCAGGTCGACAACGTCAAGAAGTGGAACGAGGTATTGGATGCGCGCCAAGGCGCGTCGTCCGTCTCGTGAGGAGCCGACCGTGCGGGAGCCGCCAACGCGGCTCCCGCCGGTGACCATTCCGGCGCCGGGGCCGTGTTAAAATAGCGGCCTTTGTCCCGCTCCCTCCCGAGGAAACGATGCCGCAGCTCGCCAAGCGTATCGGCCGCGCCAAGCCCAGCGCGATCATGGTCATTGCCGAGAAGGCCAAGCGCCTCAAGGCCGAAGGACGGGACATCGTCAGTTTTTCGATCGGCGTACCGAACTTCCTCCCCGGCGAGCACGTGTATGCCGCGGCCCGCGAGGCCCTGGCGAAGGATTCCGGCCAGTACGGCAGCAACCGCGGCCCCGACGCACTGATCGACGCCTTCCTCGCGCACATCGCGGCGCTTGGTCTCACCGGCTACACCCGCGCCAACGTCACCACCGGCGTCGGCGCCAAGCAGGTGCTCTACAACCTGGCCGAAGCGCTGCTCGACGAGGGCGATGAAATCGCTTTCCCCGCGCCGTACTGGACCAGCTATCTCGATATCGCGGAAATCGTCGGCGCTCGGATCAATATCCTGCCGTGCCCGCCCGAGCAGCACTACAAGCTCACCCCGGCTCAGCTCGACGCCGCACTGGCACGCAAGCCGCGCGTGTTCCTGTTCAACAACCCGTCCAACCCGACCGGCATGGTCTATACGCGCGATGAAATCGCCGCGCTGGCCGACGTGATCGCAAAGTACCCGGACACCTGGGTCATCACCGACGACATCTACAACACGATGGTGTTCGACGGCGTGGGTTACCACAACTTCGTGCACGTGCGCCCGGAGTTGAAGGACCGCGTGATCTTCGTCGACTCGCTGTCGAAGACCTACGGCATGCCGGGCTGGCGCGTGGGCTTCATCGCCGCGCCGGAAGCGGTGGCGCTTGCTGTCACCACGCTCAATTCCAATCACATCACCAGCCTGCCGGAAGTCGTCAGTGCGGCGGCCGTCGCAGCGCTCGCCGGTCCGCAGGACATCCCCGCCGCCAAGTGCGCGGAATTCGCGGCGAAGCGCGATCGCGTCTACAACGCGTTGGTCTCTATTCCCGGCGTGGTCTGCCCGCGTCCGCAGGGCGCGTTCTATGCGTTCCCCGATATCTCGGTCGCCTTCGGCAAGCAGCACAACGGCGTGGCGATCACGTCCGACGTCGATTTCTGCGCCGCACTGCTCGAAGCCAAGGGCGTGGCCTGCGTGCCGGGCTCCGCGTTCGGCGAGCCGCGCGCGCTGCGCATTTCCTATTCCTGCCCGGACGAGGCGCTCGACAAGGGCATGGCCCGCATCGTCGAGTTCTTCGCCGAGCTCACCTGAACGTCAGTCCAAGCGATATTCCAAGGAGTCGAAAGATGAAAGCACCCGTTCGCGTTGCCGTCACCGGCGCAGCCGGCCAGATCGGTTATGCCCTCCTGTTCCGTATCGCCGCCGGCGACATGCTGGGTCCGGACCAGCCGGTGATCCTGCACCTGCTCGAAATCACCCCGGCGCTGCCCGCGCTGCAGGGCGTGGTGATGGAACTCAACGATTGCGCGTTCCCGACGCTCGCTGGCGTGGTCGCCACCGATGACGTCAACGTCGCCTTCAAGGACGTGGACTATGCGCTGCTCGTCGGCGCGCGTCCGCGTGGTCCGGGCATGGAGCGCAAGGATCTGCTCGAAGCCAACGGCGCCATCTTCGGCCCGCAGGGCAAGGCGCTGAACGATCACGCCAAGCGCAACGTGCGCGTGCTGGTCGTCGGCAACCCGGCCAACACCAATGCGCTGATCGCGCAGCAGAACGCACCGGACCTCGATCCGAAGTGCTTCACCGCCATGGTCCGCCTCGACCACAACCGCGCGTTGTCGCAGCTCGCCGAGAAGACCGGCGCGCACACCACGGACATCCGCAAGGTCACCATCTGGGGCAACCACAGCTCCACGCAGTACCCGGACCTGCACGAGACCACCGTGAACGGCAAGCCGGCGCTGGAGCAGGTCGACCAGACCTGGTACGCCGACACCTTCATCCCGACCGTGCAGCAGCGCGGCGCGGCGATCATCAAGGCGCGTGGCGCCTCGTCGGCCGCTTCGGCTGCTTCCGCCGCCATCGACCACATGCGCGACTGGGCGCTCGGCACCGCCGAGGGCGACTGGGTCTCCATGGGCATTCCGTCCGACGGCTCGTACGGCATCGAGCCGGGCGTGATCTTCGGTTACCCGGTAACGGTGAAGGACGGCAAGTACGCCATCGTGCAGGGCCTGAACATCAATGCGTTCTCGCAGGCTCGTATCGATGCGACGAACAAGGAACTGCGCGAAGAGCGCGCTGGCGTGGAACACCTGTTCGCGAAGTAATTCGCGTCAGGATTCTGCAAACGAGAAGGCCGCGCTGCAAAGCGCGGCCTTTTTGCTTTTGACGACACAGCGCGACTGTTACCTTTGGGACCAATCAAGGAATCCACCATGGCCCACAGCCCACGTCTCGTTGTCTATGCCGCGCTGGCCGCCAATGTCGGTATTGCCGTGGCGAAGTTCATCGCTGCCGCCATAAGCGGCAGTTCCGCCATGCTGTCCGAAGGCGTGCATTCCCTCGTGGACAGCGTCAACGAGGTGTTGCTGCTGCACGGCCTTCGCCGCTCGCAACGCCCGCCGGATCGCGACAATCCCCTGGGCTTCGGGCGCGAACTGTATTTCTGGAGCTTCATTGTCGCCCTGCTGGTGCTCGCGCTGGGTGCAGGCTTTTCGCTGTACGAGGGCGTGAATCACATTCTTTCGCCGGAGCCGCTGCGCGATCCGACGCTGAACTACATCGTGCTCGCGGTGGGTGCGGTCTTCGAAGGTGCTTCGTGGTGGCTGTCCCTGAAAAGCGTGCAGCGTCGAAAGGGCAAGCTGAGTTACTTCGAGGCGTTCCGCACGACCAAGGATCCCACCACGTTCTCCGTGCTGTTCGAGGACAGCGCGGCACTGCTCGGTCTCGCCATCGCTGCGCTCGGCGTGTACCTGTCGCACGCGCTGGGCGACCCGCGCATCGATGGCTGGGCATCGATCGGCATCGCCGTGGTGCTTGCGCTCGCGTCGATCATGCTGGCGCGTGAAAGCAAAGCCTTGCTCATTGGCGAACCGGCGCAACCCAAACTGCTGGCGCAGGTCTGCAGCATCGCGGGCAAGGTAAAGGGCGTGGAGGCGGTGAACGGCATGCTCACCGTGCAGATGGGGCCGGATCAGGTGCTGGTCGCGGTGTCGGCGGCGTTCGACGATCGTCTGACCACGGTGGACATCGAAGAGTGCGTGCGCACGATCGAAGCGCGGACGAAGGAAGCCAAGCTGCCGATCGTGGCGCTGTTCGTAAAACCGCAGACGCCCGAACGCTGGCGCGAGCGTCTGCGCGAGCTGGACGGAACGGGCGAGCCATAAAAGGTTCTTCAATGCTTGCTGGTGGTAGCCACTCTGGTGGCGATCGATCTGCCTCATGGCTACACCGCTTCGTTGGCTTCTCGCCGCTATAGCGGCTCCCACGGATATCCATCCGGACATGCGCGAGGAACAAAAAAGGAGCCGCCCTCGGGCGGCTCCTTTCGGTCACGATGCAAAGTGACGCTTCCTGTCGATCAGGAGTGCTCGCCTTCCGTCGGCGGCTTGCCGCGGCCTTCGATGTGACCACCGAAGCCCATGCGCATTGCGGACAGCAGGCGCTCGGCATAGGTGTGGTCCTGGCGCGAGCGGAAACGTGCGAAGAGTGCGGAGGTGAGCACTTCGGCAGGCACGGCCTGTTCGATGGCAGCGTTCACCGTCCAGCGGCCTTCGCCGGAGTCGTCGACGTAACCCGAGTAATTGTCGAGTTCGGGGCCCTTCGCCAGCGCGCTGGCGGTGAGGTCGAGCAGCCAGGACGACACGACGCTTCCGCGACGCCAGACTTCCGCGATGTCGGCCATATCGAGCTCGTAGCGTTCGCGCTCCGGCAGGTGAGCTGCGTTGCGGTTCTTCAGGATGTCGAAGCCTTCCGCGAACGACTGCATCATGCCGTACTCGATGCCGTTGTGGATCATCTTGACGAAATGGCCTGCGCCCGCCGGACCGGCGTGCATGTAGCCGTTTTCCACGCGCGGATCGCGACCCTCGCGGCCTTCGGTACGCGGAATGTCGCCCGCGCCGGGGGCCAGCGTCTTGAAGATCGGGTCGAGGTGATCGACCGTGGCCTTGTCGCCGCCGATCATCATGCAGTAGCCGCGCTCCAGGCCCCACACGCCGCCGGACGTGCCGACGTCCACGTAGTGCATACCCTTGGCAGCGAGTTCCTCGGCACGGCGAGCGTCGTCCTTGTAGAACGTATTGCCACCATCGATGACGATGTCGTCCTTGCTCAACAGGCCCGACAGCGTCTGAATCGTGTTCTCGGTGATCTCACCGGCCGGCAGCATGACCCAGATCGCGCGCGGCGAGGGCAGCGCCTTGACCATGGCTTCCAGCGAATCGACCGCTTCGCCGCCGTCCTTCGCCAGCGCGGCGCGGGCGTCGGGATTGTTGTCGTAGACCACGGTCTGGTGGCCGTCCCTCATCAGGCGGCGGGCGATATTGCCGCCCATGCGGCCCAGTCCGATCAAACCGATTTTCATGCGTGTGGTCCTCGATGTGTGCAACGTGGGGAATATGCGGATACCCACGCCGGATGCAAGGTATACCTACGGATGACGGGACGGGGCCCCGATGCCATCCGCCATGCTCCGGCTCCGGGTGACCCCTGCAATAGTGCCATGTGAGCATGATATCTGCCCGTGAATGCGCGGGATTGACGGCATGTTGAGCGGTGGCATGGGACCGTCTGGCTCTATTTCAGACGCCGGAGACCACTCATGAGCGATACCCGCCAGGACGAGAAAGAGAAGATCTGGTCGCTGATCAAGGACGCCCGCGTGGCCATGCTGACCAGCGAGCGCGACGGCCGGCTCTACAGCCGCCCCATGGTTGCGTCGCAGAAGGGCTTTGACGGCAGCCTCTGGTTCTTCACCCGAAAGAGTTCGCCCAAGGTGACTGAGGTCGAAGGACATCGCCAGGTCAACGTGGCCTACGCCAGCGCCAGCGACAACAGCTATGTCTCGCTTTCCGGTGTGGCGAACCTCGTGGAGGATCGCGCGGCGATCGAGGCGCATTGGAACGAGTGGATCAAGACCTGGTTCCCGGATGGCAAGGACGATCCCGATCTGGCCCTTCTTCGCGTCGACGTGGACACCGCGGAGTACTGGGATGCGCCGTCGTCGAAAATGGTGCTTGCCTTCGATTATCTGAAAGCTCGCATCACGGGCCAGACGCCTCACGTGGGCGAGAACCGGAAGGTCGACATCCGCTGACCTGACTTACGGCAGGCTGGAGTCCAGCCACCTCGGGCGGTTACGCTCTTGGGTCGTCCCAAGAGTGTGCCCGATGAAAAACGTCGCTCGCCTGTGCCTCGCCGCCATTGCCCTCGCGGGCACGCTGGGCGCCACCGCAGCAAACTACGATCCGCGCGAGACCTTCGCGCCGTTTATGTATCCCCAGCCGGTGAACGCCTACCGCTCGGGCAGCGGCATGCCGGGGCCGATGTTCTGGCAGAACAGGGCGGACTACGACCTCGCGGCTACGCTCGATCCGGTCAAGAACACGCTGAGTGGCAAGGCCACCATCCACTACACCAACAACAGTCCCGACGCACTGGACGTGCTCTGGCTGCAACTGGACGAGAACCGATTCACGGCCGACGCGCGCGGCAACTTCACCGCCGGCAAGACCGAAAAGCGTCACACCGACGGTTACCGCATCGCCTCGGTCACAGTCGGGCAGGGCGATAAGCGCGCCGAGTATGTGGTCAGCGACACGCGCATGCAGGTGCGCCTGCCCGAACCGCTGGCCGCACACGGCGGCAAGGTCACCATCACGATCGTATATTCCTACGATCTGCCGGGCGACTTCGGCGGCCGCACCGGCTTCGCGCCGTCGAAGAACGGCAACATCTATGAGATGGCGCAGTGGTACCCGCGCATGTGCGTGTACGACGACCTACGTGGCTGGGACACGGCGCCGTATCTCAACAGCGAGTTCTATCTTGAGTATGGCGACTTCGACTACGCCATCACGGTGCCCTCGAACATGATCGTGGCCGGCTCGGGCGAGCTGGTGAATCCCGATGATGTGTTGACGGCGACGCAGCGCGAGCGCCTCGCGAAGGCTCGCGAGAGCGACAGCACGGTGATGATCCGCACGCCTGCCGAGGTCACCGATCCTGCGAGCCGTCCGAAGACCAGCGGCACGTTGACCTGGAAGTTCCGTATGAAGAACACCCGCGACGTGGCCTTCGGCGCATCGACGGCGTACGTGTGGGATGCCGCGCGGATCAACCTGCCGGAAGGCCGCAAGGCGCTGGCGATGTCCGTGTACCCGGTGGAAAGTGTGGGCGAGCAGAGCTGGGGCCGCTCGACGGAATACCTGAAGGCATCGGTGGAGCACTTCTCCTCGAAGTGGTACCCGTATCCGTACCCTGTGGCGATCAACGAGGCGGGCTCCGCGGCCAGTGGCATGGAATACCCGGGCATCGTCTTCGATCCGATGAAGGCGCCAGCGAAGGCCTTGCACATGGTGACCGCGCACGAGATCGGCCACACCTGGTTCCCGATGATCGTGGGCAGCGACGAGCGCCGCAATGCGTGGATGGACGAGGGCTTCAATACCTTCATCGACGTGTACGAAGCCGACGCCTTCCATCATGGCGAGTTCGCCCCGAAGCGCGACGGTGAGTACGCGCCCAAGGGTGGCAATCCGGTCGACGAGATTCTGCCCTTGCTCGCCGATCCGAACGCACCGCCGTTGCTGATGGGCGCCGACATGGTCAAGGAGACGTATCGCCATCCCGCGACCTATTTCAAGGCAGCGCTGGGCCTCGTGCTGTTGCGCGAGCAGATCATCGGCCCCGAGCGCTTCGATCCCGCCTTCCGCAAGTACATCGCCACCTGGGCCTACAAGCATCCGACCCCGTCGGATTTCTTCCGCCTGATGGAGAGCGAAGCCGGTGAGGATCTCTCGTGGTTCTGGCGCGGCTGGTACGCCAACAACTGGCAACTGGACATGGCAGTGACGAAGATCGACGGGTCGTCGGTAACCGTTGAGAACCGCGACCAGCTGGTGATGCCTGCGACCTTGCGCGTCACCTTCGACGACAAGTCGACCAAGGACATCCGCGTCCCGGTGGAGACCTGGCAGCAGCATCGGAGCTTCGACGTAAGCGTGCCGGGCGATCGGCGCATCGTGCGTGCCGAGATCGATCCCGATCACGTCATTCCCGACCGCGACCGCTCGAACAATGCCTGGCCCCGTTGAGGTTCGTTCGATGCCGCCACGCGCCGCTGTGTCCAACCTGTTCGCCGTCGTGGTTGCCGCGGTGGCGTGGCCGACCCTCTTGCTGCAGTACTGGCTGACCGTATGGTCGGGTCCGCTGGGCGAGGTGACGGTACGCTACTTCAGCTTCTTCACGATTCTCTCCAATCTGCTCGTGGCCCTGGTGGCCGCGGCGGCGGCGACCGGCGGCAACTGGGCACCGCTGCGGTTCCTGCGCGGACCGCGTGTGCGCGGGCTGGCGGCGCTTTCCATCACGGTGACCTGCGCGATCTACGCCACGTTGCTGCAATCGCTGTGGCATCCGTTGGGCCCGCAACTCGTGGCCGATCGCTCATTGCATTACGTGGTGCCGGCGCTGTACGTGTTCTGGTGGGCGGTGTTGCTGCCGCACGGCACGCTGGTCTGGCGCGACGCCCTGCGCTGGCTGGGCTTTCCGTTGCTGTTCGCCGTCTGGACCTTCCTGCGCGGCGCCGTCGTACATGAGTACCCATACCCCTTCATGGACGTGAATCGCCTCGGCTATCCCACGGTGCTGCTCAATGCGGCACTGGTGGGACTGCTGTTCCTGGTCCTCGGGTTGGGCTTCGTGGCGTTGGACCGGGTGCTGGGCCGGCGTCTGGCGACCGTTCGCTAGGACATCGTCGCAGCGGGGTCACGACGGTTGGCCTACAATGCCGCCATGATCTTCCGCTGGTTCGAATCCCTCATCGACATCTTCCGCGAGGCGCCTGACCGTGCGCCGCCGAAGGGCGTCGTGCGCTTCTACGCGTACTACCTCGGCCAGGTGTGGAAGATTTTCGCCGCGGCCCTGCTGGTGGGCCTGGCGGTGGCGCTGGTCGAAGTCGCGTTGTTCGACTTCCTCGGGCGCGTGGTGGACATGGCGCAGAAGACGCCCGCCGCCGTCTTCTTCCAGACCCACTGGAAGACGCTGATCTGGATGGCCGTCGTCGTCGTGGTGCTGCGGCCGTTGTTCATCGGCTTGCACGACCTGTTGGTGAACCAGACGCTCAACCCCGGCATGACCAACATGGTGCGCTGGCAGCACCATCGCTACGTGCTGAAGCAGAGCCTGTCGTTCTTCCAGAACGATTTTGCCGGCCGCATCGCCAATCGCATCATGCAGACGGCGCCTTCGCTGCGCCAATCCGCCGTGCAGGTGGTGGATGCCCTGTGGTACGTGACCGTGTATGCCGGCACGTCGGTCTACCTGTTCGCCAAGGCCGATTTTCGTCTGGCCGTGCCGCTGCTGCTGTGGATCGCCGGTTACATCGGCATGCTGGTGTATTTCGTACCGAGAGTGAAAGAGCGTTCGTGGAAGGCGTCCGAAGCGCGCTCCAAGCTCATGGGGCGCATCGTCGATGGCTACAGCAATGTGATGACCCTGAAGCTCTTCGCGCATACGCATCGCGAGGAAGCTTATGCGCAGGAAGCCATGCGCGAGCAGACCGACAAACTCCGTTCGTCGAGCCGCATGGTCACCGGCATGGATGTGTCGATCACCACGCTCAACGGCCTGCTGATCGCTGGCACGAGTGCGCTCGCCCTGTGGCTATGGACGCGCGGCAACGTCTCCACCGGGCAAGTGGCACTCGCGGTAGGTCTGGTGATCCGCATCAACAACATGTCCGGTTGGATCATGTGGGTGGTGAACGGCATCTTCGAAGACGTGGGCACGGTGCAGGACGGCATCACCACGCTGGCGCAGGAGCGCACGGTGGTCGATCGCGACGACGCGGTGCCGCTACGCGTGACCCGCGGCGAGATTCGCTTCGACGACATCCATTTCCACTACGGCAAGGCCGGCGGCGTCATCGCAGGGCTGGATCTCATCGTACGGCCCGGCGAAAAGATCGGGCTCGTCGGTCCGTCAGGCGCCGGCAAGTCCACACTGGTCAACGTCCTGCTGCGGCTGTACGACCTGGAAGAAGGCCACATCTTCATCGATGGCCAGGACATCGCGCGGGTCACGCAGGAATCGTTGCGCTCGAACATCGGTGTGGTCACCCAGGACACGTCGCTGCTGCATCGGTCGATTCGCGACAACCTTCTCTACGGCCGTCCCGACGCGAGCGAAGAACAGTTGCTGGCAGCCGTGCGCCAGGCGCGCGCCGATGAATTCATTCCGGGCCTTTCCGACGGGGAAGGGCGCACCGGCTTCGACGCCCATGCAGGCGAGCGCGGCGTAAAGCTGTCCGGCGGCCAGCGCCAACGCATCGCCATCGCGCGCGTCCTGTTGAAAGACGCGCCGATCCTCGTACTCGACGAGGCGACCTCAGCCCTCGATTCCGAAGCCGAGGCGGCCATCCAGGAAAGCCTGGAGACGCTCATGCAGGGCAAGACAGTGATCGCCATTGCCCACCGCCTGTCCACCATCGCAAAGATGGATCGCCTGGTGGTGATGGAGCACGGCGCCATCGTGGAAACCGGCACGCATTCCGAACTGATCGCCCATGGTGGCCTGTACGCGCGGTTGTGGGCGCATCAGACCGGTGGGTTTGTCGGCGTGGAGTGATCCAGCTGTTCGCCCGTTGAAGTCGATGCTCGGTCAGAGCAGACGCTCCTTGTAGGAGCCGCCACGGCGGCGAGGCAAGGCTAGCGGTGAGGCCAGGTTTTCTCGCCGCCATGGCGGCTCCCACAGGTGGGCCGCGGCAAACAGGCGCCAGTTGTGAATCCCGCGAAAGGCTGCATTGCAGAAGATGCGCTTGTGCCTGGCGCCGGGGCGGCGACAATGGGCATTCCGCTGAGTGAGGTTCGCATGTCCGCCGCCGATACCCCTGTGCAAATGATCGCTCCCCCGGTGGAGCGCGACTGGCGTACGCCGGTCGAATTGGTGTCGCTGGGCGCGATCTGGGGCGGATCGTTCCTCTTCATGCGTGTGGCGGCGAAGGATTTCGGCCCGTTCCCGATGGTCGCGACGCGGCTGCTGTTCGGCTCGGTGATCCTGTTGCCGCTGCTGTGGCGGGCCCGCGCGAGCATCCGCCTCTCGCATCTGTGGAAGATGCTAGCGCTGGGCGCCTTGAGCGCGGCGATACCGTTCACGCTGTTTGCCTGGGGCGCGGAGCGTGCGCCGGCAGGCATCGGTGCCATTGCCAACAGCATGACGGTACTTTTTGCCGCGCTGGTGGCCTTCATCGGGTTCGGCGAGAAGATCGGCACGCGCAAGGCCATCGCGCTGGTCGCGGGCTTCGTCGGCGTGGTGGTGCTCGCCAGCGGTCGTACCGCGGGCGACAACGTGGCGCCTGCCGCGCTCGCGGGTGCCGCGGCTTCGTTCTGTTACGGGCTGGCCGCCAACCTCATCAAGCGATACCTCGCGGATATCGCACCGACCGCCGTCGCGGCGGGCTGCCTGCTCGGTGCCACGCTGCTGATGGCGCCGCTGGGCTGGCTTACCTGGCCGACGGCGCCGATCCCCGGGAAGTCGTGGCTCGCAGTGCTGGCCCTGGGCGTGGTCTGCACGGGCTTGGCCTATGCCTTCTATTTCCGTCTGATCCAGCGCATCGGCGCGCCGCGCGCAGCGACCTCCACCTACCTCGTGCCGTTGTTCGGCGTGGGCTGGGCGTGGATGTTCCTCGGCGAGGCGTTGACCCCGACCATGGCCGTGGCGGGCGCGATCATTCTGGGCAGCGTGATCTTCAGTCAGAAAAGCAAGGGCTGATCGGTCCCTTTCCCGCGGGGGCGTGGCGTGGAATAGTCACGGCTCTTCTTTGCCGTCGGGGTCTTCCATGTCGCGTCTTCGCCATCTTCTCGCCTTTGGCGTCGCCAGCTTCGCCTTTGCACTTGCCGCGCAGGCCCAGGACGCGCCTGCCGCGTCGCCGGCTGCATCCGTCGATGCAAAGCCGGCCGCGCTGGCTGACTTCGATGCCTACGTCGATGCCGTGCGCAAGCAGTTCGACGTGCCCGGCATCGCCGTGGCGATCGTGAAGGACGGTCGGATCGTGATGGAATTCGGCTCGGGCGTGCGCAAGCTCGGCGAGCCGGCGAAGGTGGACGCGCATACGCAGTTCGCCATCGCCTCGAACACCAAGGCCTTCACCGCTGCCTCGCTGGCGATCCTCGCCGACGAGAAGAAGCTCGACATGAACGACCGCGTGATCGATCGCTTGCCGTGGTTCCAGATGTCCGACCCGTATGTGACCCGCGAGATGCGCGTGCGCGACCTGCTTGCGCATCGCAGCGGCCTCAGCCTCGGTGCGGGCGATCTGCTGTACTGGCCGGCCACGACGTACTCCACCCAGGAAGTGGTGCAGCGCTTGCGCTATGTGCCGCTGACCAACAGCTTCCGCGCCGAGTACGCGTACGACAACATCCTGTTTGCCGTGGCCGGGCTCGTGATCGAGCAGGTCTCCGGCAAGCCGTGGGCCGACTTCGTGCGCGAGCGCATCTTCGCGCCGCTGGGCATGACGGAATCGCAGACCCATGCGCCGACCAGCATCGGTGCGAATGACGACATCGCCACCGGTCACGCCAAGTTCGACTTCAAGGATTTGAAGCCGGTGGCGCCGATGTCGTGGAACAACAACCAGGCGGCGGGCGGCATCTATTCGAGCGTGCACGACCTGTCGAAGTGGATGACGATGCAGCTCGATGGCGGGCGCTATACCGATAGCTCCGGTAAGCAGCAACAGTTGTTCAGTGAGAAGCGTCAGGCGGAGATGTGGTCGCTCATCACGCCGATTCACATCAACGAACCCAGCGTGCCGGAATTGAGGGCCGCCAAGCCGAACTTCTCTGGCTATGGCGAAGGCTGGTTCGTGTCCGATTACCGCGGCCACAAGCTGGTCTGGCATACCGGCGGCTGGCCGGGCATGGTCTCGCGCGTCACGCTGGTACCGGAACTCAAGCTGGGCGTGGTGGTGCTGACCAATCAGGAGTCGGGTGCCGCATTCCAGGCGGTGACGATGCGCGCCCTGGACGCCTTCATGGAGGCACCGAAGACCGACTGGATCGCCGCCTACGCCGCCAGCGTCAAGAAGGCGGAGTCGGGTGCTGACGACAGCATGAAGCAGCACGAGGCGGCGCGCATGAAGGGTGCGAAGCCGTCGTTGCCGCTCGATGGTTACGCCGGTACGTATCGCGATCCGTGGTACGGCGACGTCAAGGTCGCGAAGGAGGGCGGCAAGCTGGTGATGCGCTTCACGAAGACTGCGCAGCTCACCGGCACGCTGGAACCGTGGCAGCACGACACCTTCATCGCACACTGGAACGATCGCTCGCTCAACGGAGACGCCTTCGTCAACTTCGCGCTCGATCCGGACGGCAAGGTGCGCGAGGTACGCATGGAGCCGGTGTCGCCGCTGACCGACTTCAGCTTCGACTTCCAGGATCTGCGGCTGACGCCGGTCAACGATTGAAGGCGGGGTCGCCCTTTCGGCGACCCGCGCTCGTCACGGCTACCGATCAGTTCGACGTATCGGGATCGGTGGCCGACTTCGGCGCACCGGCGGCGGTGGGTCCCGTAAGTTCGGGCGCGCCGCCGCCCGTGCGCAGTACCAGGTCCTGTGGCCGCAGTAGGGGAATTTCCGCACCACGCAGACGCGCCAGGATGTCGAAGAGCAGGTCGCTCTTCACACCGCCTGCGTCGCGCGGGCTTCCGACGTAGCAGATGGCCATGAAGGTCATGGCGGTGCGATCGACGTTGTCGAGCATCACCAGCGGCGCGGGATTTTCCTGCACCGACGCATGCGCCCGCATCGCTTCCAGCATGTGTTCGCGAACGTCCACGGGATCGCTGTCCAGCGGCATCGGCAGCTTGAACAGCACGCGCCCCTGCGGGTTCGCCATGGTCATGTTGCGCACTGGCTTCGTGATGAACGACGAGTTCGGCACGATGATGGTGGAGCGGTCGGCGACCTGGATCTCCGTGGCGCGCACATTGATGCGACGCACGTCACCCTCGGCATCGTCGAGCACCACCCAGTCGCCCACCTTCACCGGGCGCTCGGCGAGCAGGATCAGGCCCGACACGAAATTCTGCACGATCGCCTGCAGGCCGAAGCCGATACCCACGGAAAGCGCCGACGCGACCCAGGCCACGTTCTGCACCGAGAGGCCCATCGCCAGCAAGGCGATCGCCACGACCACCACCACACCCACGTAGCCCAGCAGGGTGGTGAGCGAGCTGCGCATGCCGGGATCGAGACTGGTGCGCGGCAGGTACTGCTCGGCCATCCAGGACTTGATGACGCGCACAGCCACCAGGCCCAGGAAGAACAGGGCAATCGAACTGAGGATCTGGCTCGGCTTCAGCTCGACGTCGTAGATCTTGAACGATTGCAGCTTGCTGCCGATCACCAGGATGTCGGCGGCTCCCGCACCGAAACCCGAAAGCACGGCGGTGAGGCCAAACAGGAACAGGCCGAGGCGAACCACGCCCGAGAGCAGCACGCCGGCCTGATCGAGCAGCTTCGGGTGGGTGCCGAAGATCGCCTGCGCACGGGCGCTCATGGGGCCCTTTTCCGAAAGCAATGTCTCGAAGAGGTCGTCGACCAGGCGCATCGCCAGGTACGTGGCCGCGACGACGATGGTGGTCCACACCACCTGCCCCGCGACGAACGAAGCGAAGGCAATGAAGCCCGTCAGCAGTCCGATCCATGACGCCACGATGGCGATCCACGCTGCGGCGATGAACAGGCTCGCCCAGATCGGACGCGGCGGGGGAGGGGTGCCATCCTCGTCGTGGTGATGCGTACGGCCGAGTCGCTGCAGTGCGAGCGCCGTGAGTACGGTGAGCACGATCGCTTGCAGACTGCTGGTAAGGACGGTAGCGGCAAGGCTGGTGCCGATCGTGTGGTTGAGGATCTTCAGGAAATAAAAGAGCACCACTGCGAGCGAGATCAGCATCGGGAACCGACGCAGCGCCATGGCGGTTTCGTCGGGAATGGCGGGCAGGCGCCACGAAGGCCGCTTGGCCGAGATGAGTGCGCGACCCAGGCCCGCGACGAACGCGCCAAAGAAGACGAGATGCACGATCGCCAGCGCGACGCCGTCGGTCTCCTGGCTGAAGGTGTCGTTCCAGTTGAGACCGAGGTAGAACAACTGCGTGCCGAGGCCGGTGGTGAGCGTCGACGTGAGCGCGATACCGAGAATCAACGCGGAACGGCGCAGGCGGCCCGGCGGCATGCGATTGGCGGTGAGATGACGGACGCGGTGCTCGATGTAGAAGCGCACGCCGGTCATCAGGAGCAGGCCCATCACCACACAGGCAATGAGTGCGGTGCGGTTGCCGTTGGTCCAGCTGTTGGCGACGTCGGACTGAACCGTCTGGGCGAATTCGCGCAGGTTGGCCGAGTCGCGCGGGAACGCCGCGGCAGGTTCGGACCAGAACGGCCGCGACAGCGGCGAGTTGGTACGCCGGGAAATGGTTTCCTGGAAACGAATGCGGCGCAGGTCGGCCAGTTGGTTGGCGGTCTGTTGCGCCTCTAGCGCCAGGCCATCCACCTGTTTGATCTGCGCATCGACCGCATCGAAGGCCTTCTTGGCGTCCTTGCGCGTCGCCGCCAGTTCAGGCGCTTCCTTCGTGCCCGCGGCGGGCGGCGGGCCCAGTTGATCGAGCCGCGCCTTCGCGGCGTCGCGCGTCGGTTGCAGCGTCGTGGAGACTTTCTGCGCCTGGGAGGCGACGTCGGAGGACTTGCTGCGCAGGTCGTCCAGCGCGGCATCGGTGATCTTGTCGTCCTTCATGGCCTTCTCGATCTGGTCGAGCTGGCCGCGCAAGTCGTCGATCTGCTGGGCGGGGCTGGGGCTGGCGTCGTCCGCCTGCGCGAAAGTGGCCCCGGAACCGGCGAGGAGGAGGGCGACGAAGAATATTCTCAGGATACGCATGGGTGGATCATCGAAGGCAGGGACTACCAAGGTCAAACGCGCCATATGCGTTAACCTCGGTGAACGGCGCGTGCGCAGGCGTCCCATTGCCGCATTGCAGCTTTGCCGCCCACCACGACGCGGCTATTCTGCCGCCCCTTTCTCCACGCCTGGAAGCTCCCATGCGCAAGATGATCGTCGCCGGTAACTGGAAGATGCATGGCTCCCGCGCCATGGCCGACGCGCTCGTCCGCGAGGTGGTCGAAGGCATGCCCGATGGCGTGGACGTGCTGGTCTTTCCCCCCGACGTCTATATCGGCGAGCTGGTGCACAAGTACCGCGACCGCGGCCTGCGCTTCGGCGCGCAGGACCTTTCCGAGCACCATGTGCCCGGTGCTTATACCGGCGAGGTCTCCGGCGACATGCTGCGCGACGTGGGGGCCACGTGGGTGCTGGTCGGC
This sequence comes from Luteibacter sp. UNCMF366Tsu5.1, assembly GCF_900119235.1. Classification (NCBI taxonomy): domain Bacteria; kingdom Pseudomonadati; phylum Pseudomonadota; class Gammaproteobacteria; order Lysobacterales; family Rhodanobacteraceae; genus Luteibacter; species Luteibacter sp. UNCMF366Tsu5.1. Next base: position 180,737 of record NZ_FPIS01000001.1, read on the forward strand.
CATTCGGAACGTCGCCAGTACCAGCACGAGGGCGACGAGTTGCTGGCAAAGAAGTTCGAGTCGGCCTGCCGGGCGGGCCTGACGCCCATCCTCTGCGTGGGTGAGACCTTGGAAGAACACGAGGCCGGCAAGGCCGAAGAAGTGGTCGGCCGGCAGTTGGCCGCCGTGATCGATCGCAATGGCATCGCCTGTTTCCGCGACGCTGTGGTGGCTTACGAGCCGGTCTGGGCCATCGGTACGGGCCTTACGGCGACCCCGGCGAAGGCGCAGAAAATTCATGCGTTCATCCGTAGCCAACTGGCAAAAAAGGATGCTAATATCTCGCTCCTGACCCGGGTGCTTTACGGCGGAAGCGTCAAGCCGGCCAATGCGGCCGAATTGTTCGCCCAGCCTGATGTGGACGGGGGACTGATCGGCGGCGCCGCTCTGGTGGCTTCCGATTTCCTGGATATATGCGCCGCGGCGCGTCGATAACTCGCGACACGGCAAAAACAAGAAGACATGTTCATTCTCTTCAGCGTTTTCTATATCCTGATCGCCGCGGCGATGATCGTGCTGATTCTGATGCAGCGCGGCGCCGGTGCGGAGGCAGGTTCCGGATTCGGTGGCGGTGCTTCCGCTACGGTGTTCGGCGCGCGTGGCTCTTCGAGCTTCATGACCCGCGCCACGGCAGTACTCGCCGCTCTGTTTTTCTTGCTCAGCCTCGGCATGGGCATTTACCTCGGTCGTTCGGGCAATCCCCAGCCGGCCGCGGATCTTGGTGTGATGTCTGGCGCTACCACGCCGGCCGCTCCCGCCAACAACGCTCCGGTGACCCCGGCCGCGTCGGATGTGCCCCGCGCACCCGCCGCCAACGGTGACACCCCGGCCGCAACGGCTCCGGCAGCGAACAGCGATGTTCCCGCCGCGAAGCAGGAAGCCACCAAGGCTCCCGCCGAACCGGCCAAGAAGTAATACGCAATACGCAGTAAAAGTTATGCCCAGGTGGCGGAATTGGTAGACGCACTACCTTGAGGTGGTAGCGGCTTAGGTCGTGGGGGTTCGAGTCCCCCCTTGGGCACCAAACGAAGATCCGGAGTCCTCAACCGGATTGCAAAGAAGCCCGCGAAAGCGGGTTTTTTTGTGTCTCTCGTATTCAGACGCTCGTACCCAAACGCTCCGTCTGTATTTGCAGGTCAACCGCTGATCGGGAGCGTTCGCTGATTTGGTTTGGTTTTCTGCATCTGCGCGTATCGACCGTTTTCCCATTGCAACGTATGACATCCTCTGTCGCTATTGCACAAGGTCGCGCATCTATTGCCTTGCTCGCCAATGACACCGAGTGTGGCGTGCGCGAATCATCCTCAAAGCGTTTTCCACGGTGGTCCAACCGCTGAGGATCGACCCACCTGTCGCCTTGTCGCGCCCCCTTAGCTTACGATGCACCATCGACCACCCAGCTTCCACGCAGGTGGTCTCGCCATGGCATTGGGGATAAACGCATGGAACAGACGCAGGATCCGGTGAATCGCTTGTTTGCCTTCGTGACTGAGTTCGCACAGGCGATGTTGGCGAAGAGTGGCGAGTTCTATCCGTTTGGGGGTTCGATCTCGGCGAGCGGCGAAATTGCCGGGGCGTCCGGGGCGACGGAGGACGGTTCGGAGCATCCGAGTGCGCAGGAGGTGTATCGGTTGTTGACCGCCGGGCTTGCCTCGACGGCGTCCGGTAACGACGTGGCTGCGGTGGCCTTGGTTGCGAACGTGACCATTCCCGCCGAGCTCGAGGCTGTGTCGGATAACGGCATCCGTGTTCACGTCGAAGCCCCGGGGTTTGCCCGTATGGTCTACGTGCCGTACGAGGTGCTACCAGGCGAGGAGCCGTCGATCCGTTTGCACGACCCCATCGCGGTGGAAGTGGATCCCGAGTTCTTCGTCTCGGCGCGGTCCTAAGCGGTATCGCGGTGGTCAGCCGCCCCTGCCGGCCTTGATCAGCACGCGCTGCCAGTTCGGCGGTACGCGGCCTTCCGGCCCCGGGGTGGGTTGGCTGGTGGGATGACTATGGGGCGGTGCCAGTTCGGGGCCGTCCAGCATGGCCTCGGTGCGGTAGTCGTAGAACCAGTCCTCGCCGGGCTCGAAGCTCTGGATGATCGGGTGGCCGGTCTCCTCGGCATGTTTCGACGCATGCTGGTTGAGCGAGTCGTCGCAGCATCCGATGTGGCCGCACTGCGCGCAGCGACGCAGGTGGAACCACCAACTGCCGGTCTGTTCGCACTCGACGCAGCCGGTCCCGCTGGGCGGCACGCTGGGATCGATGCCGTTGCTTAGCTTGCTCATGGGCGCTCCTGGTGGGTGTCAGGCCAGGCGACCGGCGCGGCGCAGCGCCGCGGCGCGCATCCGGTCGACCGACGTTGCCAGCGAGCGTAAGGCAATACGAAGTTCCATGGAATTCGGTGGGCCGCCAGCGAGCAGGGACTCGATCTTTTCGGCGGCGTCGGCCACGTGGAGGTGCTCGTGCTGGAGCGCATGGCGGGCCACGTGGTTCGCCCGGAACTGCGCCTCGCCGTAATCATGGTGCAGCAGCGCTTGCAGAAGCCCCAGGGCTTCCACGGAGATGTCATGGGCGGCAAGGACTTCGCGCATCCATGAATTAGGTCCGATGACGCGCGGAGTCTCAATCGTCCATCCGTGCTATCCCTAGGAATAGCACGTGCCGCCGATGTGTCACGGCTGGAACGATTAGCGGCTATCCTGCGCCCCAGCCTTGCCCCGGGAGTTCGTATGACCATCGTCGCCACCGTGCTCACCCTCGTAGTGATCCTGATCCACCTGTATATCGTGCTGCTGGAAATGGTGCTGTGGCGTTCGCGTGGTCCCAAGGTGTTCGGTATCACGCCCGAGTTCGCGCGCGACACGACCACGCTTGCGTCGAATCAGGGCCTTTACAATGGCTTCCTGGTCGCGGCCCTGGTGCTCGGGCTCCTATTGTCGGAGCCGTTTGCCTCGGCTTTCATCTTCTACGGATTGGGTTGCGTCGTGGTAGCGGGGTTGTGGGGCGGCTTCACCGCGAGCCGGCGCATCCTCTACGTGCAGGCCTTGCCGGCGGCGCTGGCCCTGGCTGCGCAGTGGCTCGCACGCTGATCGGTCCCGTTCGCGAAAACGTGGACGGGCTTCAAGTCTCGGGGACGTCTGCGCGGCCATAATGCGCTCATCTGTCGATGGGAGCGGGCATGCCTGATACCGACCTGCCGCTGGCGCATCCTGAAATTACGCCGCCGCCGCGCGCGTACACGTTCGAGCTGGGCCTTGCGCTGGCGGGTGCCGTCAGCGGCGGTGCCTATGCGGCAGGGGTGCTCGATTTTTTCTACGAAGCCCTGGAACATTGGTACGCGGCGAAAGAGCGCGGGCTGCCGGTGCCGACACACGACGTGCTTCTGCGCGACATCTCCGGCGCATCGGCTGGCAGCATCAATGGCGTGATATCCGCCGTGGTGCTGCCTTATGCCTTTCCGCATGTGCATGCCGCGCAGACGGAGGAGGACGCAGCAGCCAATCCGTTCTACGACGTGTGGGTCAAGCGCGTCGACATCGAGGGGTTTCTCGATACGGACGATCTGGCGGACAAGAACCTGCCGATCGCGTCGCTGCTCAATACGCGCCGCCTCGACGAGATTGGCGATCGCGTGCTGCATTACGAAACGGCGCCTCGCGCCCGTCCTTATATCGCCAATCCGCTCAAGCTCGTGTTCACCGTCACGAATCTGCGTGGCGTGCCATACGCGGTGCCGTTTGCGGGCGACGAGGTGGAAGCGGGTCACAGCATGATCGCGCACGAGGATTACCTGCGCTTTGCGGTGGACATGGGGCAGGGTGCTTACGATCGCGTCTGGCAATATCCCGACGATCTCTACGTAGCGCATCCCAAGCGGCTCCCCGACGGTGGATGGACTGCCATCATGAATGCCGCGCTGGCGTCTTCGGCGTTTCCTGGCGGCCTGCGCTATCGCGAGGTGGAGCGGCGCTGGAGCGATTACATGCAGCGCAGCGTGGTCGTGCCGGACGAACTCGGCGTGTCGCGCGTCGTACCGATCGCGCCGCAGCGTGATGCATCGGACGGCCACGGCGCCACGTATCGCTTCGTCGGCGTCGACGGGGGCGCGATGGATAACGAGCCGTTCGAACTCGCCCGCACGGAGCTGGCAGGCACCTTGGGTCGCAACCCGCGTCGCGGCGACCAGGTGAATCGCATCGTGCTCATGGTCGATCCGTTCCCGGAACCGGACGATCTGGGGCCGGAGTTCGCCGCATCGATCAACGTCGTGGAAGCGCTATCGGCCTTGTTTGCGTCATGGAAGCAGCAGGCCCGTTTCAAGCCACGGGAAATTGCGCTGGCGATGGACGATGCGGTCTACAGTCGCTTCCTCATTGCACCGACGCGGCCTTGCGTCGATGGCAGCGAACGCTGGCTCGGCGGGCGCGCCCTGGCGGCGGGTGCGTTGGGTGGGTTTTCCGGGTTCTTCGCGGAAGCCTACCGACGCCACGATTTTCTCCTCGGTCGGCGCAACGCGCAGCGCTTTCTTGCCGAACATTTTCTGGTGCCTGCCAACAATCCCATCGTCGCGGAGTGGGCTGCCGATCCGGCCATGGCCCATTACCTTCGCGTGCGCGACGGAGTGCTGCATGCGCCCGTCATTCCGCTGGTGGCGGAGTGCCACCCCGAGCAACGCGAGGACACGCTGCCGCCGTGGCCAAAGGGTGCTTTCGATCCAGCCAGCCTTCTGCCGCCGATCAAGAGGCGGCTGGATGCGCTTTATCGCGTGGCGACGGACAAGTGGAACGACAAGCTGCTTACCTGGCTGGCCTGGCATACCTATGCGCGCCGGAAGCTTCTGACCTTTGCGTCGCGCCGGCTCTTGGAGACCTTGCGCAAGCACGATCTGTGGTGAATTCGCCGGAGCGAACCTGGCAGGGTTGTGATGGCGGCGAGATGCTTTATGACGGAAATATCCGCCCTATATAACGTGGAGTTATCGACTTCACTATGGCCGCGGCATGCAAAGGGTAGTAGGTTGTCCACTCTGTCACGTTGATCGCGGGGCTTCTTCATGGGTATGACAGCCTCACCCAGAGCAATCGTGTTCGAGGACCATTCGGGTCTTGCGTCGGCCCTCGCCGATTTGCTGGTCGAACGACTCGGTTACCGCGTTACCGCATGCGTCGACTCCGTGGAGGACGCGATTCGTGCCGCGCATGCGGAGCCCTGCGACGTGGCGGTCGTCGATCTCGAGTTGCAAGGCGTCATGGCGTATCCAGCGCTCGACGAGCTTAAGCGCCGGGGCATTCCCTATGTACTGGCGACGGGTTCCATGCTCGTCGATATTCCCCCGCACTATCGCGCGCCGCTGGTCCTGAAACCGTATAGCGCCACACAACTGGAAACGGCGATTCGCGAAGCGCGGCAGTCCACGCACAGCGCTTGAACGCGCTTTCGTAGGAGCCACGGCGGCCATAGGTGCCGCCGAACTCGTCGCCCGGGTAACGCGTGTCGTCGATGCGCATGGCGTACGCAGCCGGGCTGGGGATGGGCGATCAGTGTTGACTTGCGGGCATGCAATCGCTGTTGTCCAAACGTCAAAAGGATGTCGAAACGTTTGCGTTCCGGCCGTCCACAGGCGACGCTTCGCGGCATGCCTTCCTATCCCTTTCCTTTACCCCCGGGTTCTCACGCATGAAGCGGCGTCGCATGTGGGTGCGCGGTGCTGCCGGACTGCTCGCCGCGATTCTGCTTTTCGTCTCGGGCGCCTGGGGCGCCCTCGCGTTGGCGTTCCGCTTTCCCGGCCCTCGGCCGGTCCGTTTCGTGGTCGCAGGGGCGTGGTCGTCGGGGTGCCTCGTCGCATGGATCGCGTGGCTGGGCTGGCGGTCCGCCTGGGCGCCGCTCGCATTCGTCGCCGCCCACGTCGTTCTACTTGGTTGGTGGGCGTCGCTTCGACCGCGCAACGACCGTGCCTGGGCCGATGACGTAGCGCGCTTGCCCTCGGCCGAGGTGACCGGCTCCCGCGTGCTGATGCACGACGTGCGCCACTTCCAGTGGCGCACCGACGACGATTACGACGCGCATTGGGAAACCCGCGAGTACGATCTCGATCGACTCGTCGGTGCAGACGCGATTCTTTCCTATTGGTCGGGCGAGGCCATCGCCCATGCCATGCTTTCGTTCGGTTTCGACGATGGAGAACATCTCGTGTTCTCGGTGGAGATCCGTCGCAAGCGCGGGGAGGCCTTCTCGGAAATCGGCGGCTTCTTCCGCCAGTTCGAACTGGTGCTGGTGGCGGCGGACGAGCGCGACATCGTCCGCGTGCGGACCAACGTGCGTGGCGAGGATGCTTACATCTTCCCGTTGCGGATCACTCCAGAGGCGACGCGTTCGTTGTTTCTGTCCTATGTCGATGCCGCGAACGGCCTCGCTCGCTCGCCGCGGTTCTACAACACGGTCACGTCGAACTGCACCACCATCGTCTACCGGATGGCCAAGCGTATCGATGGTGGCCTGCCTTTCGATCTTCGCCTGCTGCTGACGGGGTACCTGCCGGAGTATCTAGCTGACAACGGCGCGCTGGACCCGCGCCACAGCGTGGACGAGTGGCGCCGTGTGGGGCGGATCACTGATCGAGCGAAGGCGACCGGGCCGGCGGACGACTTTTCCATGGCGATACGCCGCGGCATGGCGTGATGTCTTTGTGAAGACAATGCCTGTACCGCTTCGCATTGGCAGCGCAGCGCCGAGCAGATAATCTCTCCGTCCCAAGATGTGGCGGCCCCCTACCGGGTCGGCGGCCCCTATGCCTGCGAGGTTATCCACCTTCTTCCATGGCCATGGTGATCTATGACATCTCCTTTCATCCGGATGTAGCCGGCCTTTGGCACGTGCAGGTGAACGGCGTTCCCACAGAAAATTTCGAGACGCGCATCGCTGCCATCGCTTATGCAGTGCAGCAATCGAAACTGATAGGCGCGCAGCAAGGCGTGCAAGTACTGGTGTCGGTCGAGGGCGCCGACGGCATCTGGCGCGAATTCGAATCCAACGCCAAGCGGCCGGTCAGCGGGTTGCTGTAGAACATCCCTGGCGCTGCACATGGTCTTGATGCGCGATGCATACCATGGGGAGGAACACGGAGGACCATCCCACCTATGACGCATCGAAAGATCGGTTACTTCGACGTAGAAGGTTCTTGCTACGTCGCCAAGCCAGGACGCTGGCGCGGTAAATACGTGATCAGCGAAGACGGCGAAGAAGTGCAGGAAAAGCTCTGCACCACGTTGCACGAGAACGAAGAGGACGCCTGCGCCGAAGGCATGCAGCTTGGCATCGAAGCCGCGCGCCGGCTGATGAAGGAGCGTGAGGGCTTCGACCCCGGGGAAGTGTAGGGCGAACTCACCGAGCGCGCCGCGCAAGGTTCGGCGCGCGTCACGGTATGAAGCATAGCTCGTGCCACCTATCGTGCATTTTTCCGCTCCGTAAGATATTCCGAATGGCCGATGGTGCGCCTGCTTAAGCCGGCGTACGTTTTCATTGCGGCCCTGTGAACGAAACGTTTTCGTTTGCGGACGACCGCGAAGTCCCAGCCCCACTCCCCTAAGGCTTCGGAGACTCACAATGAAGACGACACCCCTCATGGCGCTTCGGCGCCACGGCCTCGCTTTGTCCATTGCCGCCGCCCTGACCAGCGGCGTGGCTGCGCAGGATGCGCCCGTTGCCCCAGCGCCCCAGGAAAAGACCACCGACCTGCAGACCATCACGGTGACGGGCTCGGCACTTCCACGCATCGATGTGGAGACGCCATCACCCGTCACGACGATATCGGCCGAACAGATCCAGAAGAGCGGCCTCACCACCGTCTCCGACGTGGTGCGTGCGGTATCGGCAGACAACAGTGGTTCGATCCCTTCGTCGTTCACCGCCGGCTTCGCCACGGGCTCGTCCGGCGTAGCCCTGCGCGGCCTGACCGTGAACTCGACCCTGGTGCTGATCGATGGACGGCGCGCGGCCAACTATCCGCTGGCTGACGACGGTCAACGCTCCTTCGTCGATCTCAACACGATTCCGTCGAACGCCATCGAGCGCATCGAGGTGCTGAAGGACGGCGCGTCGTCGCTGTACGGTGCCGACGCCATTGCAGGCGTGGTCAACATCATCCTGCGTCCCGGTTTTCGCGGCACCGAGTTCACGGCGGATGTCGGTACCTCGCAGCATGGCGGTGGCACGACCCGGCGCGCGACCGTGCTGTTCGGTGGCGGCGACCTCAAGAAGGATGGTTGGAACGCTTACTTCAGCGCCGAATACCAGCGTGACGACGACATTCTCAACCGCCAGCGCGGCTATCCGTACAACACGGCGGACACGCGACGTAGCGGAGGCAACAACCTCATCGGCGGGCAGCCGTCGCAGAACTCGGGGTCGATCTACGGCACGGTGACGCCGGGTACGTTGTCGCGGCCGGGTGACGTCACCTCGGGCGTCGCCGATCCCGGTGCGCTATCTCAGCCGCTGGTGCCCTGCGGCGCCCAGGGTACGTTGGTGAGCGACGATCCCGCGAACCCCGGCAGTTATTGCGCGCAGAACTTCGCGCGCTATACAGCGATCCAGCCGACTACCGATCGGCGCGGACTGTACGGGCGCTTCACTCTCCAGCTCTCCGATCGCAGCAAGGCTTATCTCGCGGCGAGCTACTACGAGGTGAAGACGACCTTCCCAGGACCTCCGGCGCAGATCCAGGCGGGCACGCCGCGCAATACCAACTCGATCGCTTTGCCGGCAATGCTGCCTGATGGCTCTCTCAATCCCAACAACCCGTTTGCCGCCGAGGGCAAGGCGGCGCTCATCAACTACGCGTTTCCCGGTGCGCTTGCCAACGGCGAGAACGACAACCACAACCTGCGCATCGTCGGTGGGATGACCGGGTATTGGGGCGAGTGGGGTTACGACACGGCCCTGGTGTTCAATCACTCGTCGCTCGACACGCGTCTGTCGGGCTTTCTCAACTACGACCGTCTCATCGACGCGGTGACGAACGGCACGTACAACTTCCTCGACCCGCGAGCGAACTCTCGCGCCCTGCTTGCGGCGCTCTCGCCGCCCTTGAAGAAGACCTCCACCAGCGATCTGCAATCGTTCGACTTTCGCGTGACGCGGCCGCTGCTCGACCTGGCGGGCGGCTCGCTTGGCCTGGCCGCCGGCATCGACGTGCGCCACGAGGAGCAGGACGACCCCGACCTCAACCCGAACCTCGCGGCGCAGGGCCTTGGCATTGCCCACGTGAAAGGCGATCGCACGGTGTCAGGCGTCTACGCGGAACTGGACGCGCCGTTCCTGGAGTCGCTGGAAGTGGACGTGTCCGGTCGCTTCGATCATTACTCCGACTTCGGCAACAACTTCTCGCCGAAGCTCGGCATCAAATGGAAGCCCATCGACACGCTGGCCTTCCGCGGTACGTTCTCAAAGGGTTTTCGTGCGCCGAGTTTCGCGGAGAACGGATCGAGCGAGGCCGAGGGCTTTGCGACGTATACGCCGCCTGCGGATTTCCAGGCGGCGCATGGCAACAGCGGTTACGTGCAGCCCTATGGGTTGGGTTTCCTCACCCGGGCGAATCCGAACATCAAACCTGAGCGTTCCAAGAGTTGGACCTTCGGCGTGCTTTATCAGCCGACGCCCGATCTGAGCGCGTCGCTCGACTATTACCGGATCAAGAAGACCGGTGTGATCGCGCAGCAGAGTGCCAGCGCCGTGCTGGACGCCTATTACGCCGGCCAGCCGCTGCCGGCAGGATCGGCGATCGTGCAGGACGTTCCCGATCCGGCGGCGCCGGACGCGCTGCCGCGACCGCTGGTAGTGGCAGCCCCCTACGTCAACCAGAACGCGCTGGAGACCAAGGGTGTGGACCTCAACCTGAAAGCCGGCCACGATGTCAGCGAGAGCGTGCGATTCACGAGCGAACTCAATCTCACGAAGATCATCGGCTGGCGGTTGACGCTGGAGGACGGCACGCGGCTGCAGTTTGTGGGGACGCACGGCCCATATGGGTTGTCGTCGGGGGCGGGCACACCGCGCTATCGCGGTTCGTGGGCAAACAGCATCCAGTTCGGCAAGACGACGATTACCGGCACGCTGTACTACACCAGCGGACTCAAGCTCACGGCGCCCGATGTCACCACGGGATGTTTCTCGACCAATACGGACACGGGGGCGAACGTGCCGGCCAGTTGCCGCATGGGCTCGTTTACCGACTTCGATCTGACGGGGCGCTACGACCTCAATGACAAGGTGGCGATCACGGGCTCGATCATGAACGTGTTCGACAAGAAGGCGCCGTTCGATCCGCTGAACTACGCCGCACTCAACTACAACCCGACCTATGCGCAGAACGGTGTGGTCGGACGGTTCTTCACGGTCGGTGTGAGGGTGAAGCTCTAGCGGAGGCATTGACGTGGCCGGCTTTTTGCTTTAGTTACGGCTTCTTGGGGGAACACCACAGGGGGCCGTCACGGCCATGGCACGTCGATTCACGCTTCGTCTTCGCATGTTCTTCGTTCGCTCCGCCCGTTTCGGTGGGGGCATTGCATGACCGACCCGATGAAGGAACCGATAGTAGCCCCGTGGCCCGGTGGCCTCATGCCGGGCACGGTGGCGCCCTTCGTGATGCGTTACGGCACGGATTTCCTCGTCGCCATGCAGCGCGCCGCGGCGGTCCATGACGCCGCGCATCCGGTACCGGAGAGCGAGCCAGCCTAGCGCGAGGCCGGCTGCGCCGAAGGCGCGCGCTCGCCATCGTCGGGTACGTCGCCTGCGGGGCCGCCGCGATGAATGGCGCCGACGACGAAGATCGCCACCAACGCGACGATAAGGGCAACCAGAGCGTAATAGCGCGAACGGTTCATGGGCGATTCCCTATGCATGCCTGGAGTTTTCGCGTGGGTCGGTCAAGGGAATGCGTGCGAGCCGTTATGCCGGCGTGCGAATCCGATCGTGGCGTTGCTGTCACGTACGGTCCACGGAACAGATCCCACCCTCGCTCATGCATCCACCGAGGAGGGATTTCGCATGAACGAAGAAAATACACCGCAACCGGGCAATAAGCAGCGAGGCGGTATCGGCTACGTGCTGCTCTGGATCCTTGGCGTGCCCATTCCCGTCCTGATCCTGATCGCCCTGGTGCGCGGCTGCACCTGAGCGTCGCGCCCCGATCGCCAGCAGGCTGGCTCCCACCAAAGCGGGCCGCTGCTTCGGTGCGGGACCCAGATTGGTGGGAGCCAGCCTGCTGGCGATCGGGGATAACCGCAACGCCACATCAAGTCGCCGGGACATTGTGGGAGCCGCTATAGCGGCGAGAAACCCACAAAGCGGCGTAGCCGCGAGGTAATAACGGGCGGGCCAAGATCGTTAGAACCGAGAAAATCCCGATATCCTTGCGGGGACTCGAAGGACGCCCCGTCATGCCCGATCCGACTCTTCCGCGTAGCTCCGGCATCGATCTGCTGCGCGGGCTGAGCATTCTGCTTGTCGTTGTCCACCATCTCGGCCTGCGCTTGCCGCTGCACAAGACCGACGCGGCGCACATCTTGCCGATACCCTTGTTGAAGGGGCTGATCTACAACGGCTACGAAGCGGTCTTCGTTTTCTTCGTGATCTCGGGATTTCTGATTACACGCCACACCCTCGAACGCGATGGCGCGCTACGCGCCATCGATTGGCGCGGGTTCTATGCGCGTCGTGCGGCGCGCATCCTGCCTTGCCTGCTGGCGCTTCTGGCGCTGCTGCTGACGTGCCACGTGTTGGCGGTACCGAACTACGTTATCGACAGCACGCGGCAATCGCCGATGGGTGCAACGGCCTCCGCGCTTACCTTTACGCTCAACGTTTACGAAGGTCGCACCGGTTGGCTTCCAGGCGGGTGGGACGTGCTCTGGTCGTTGTCGGTGGAAGAGGTGTTCTATCTCGCGTTTCCGCTGCTGTGCCTCACGCTCGGGCGCACACGCTGGTTCACGCCGCTTCTGGTCTTGCTGGTGCTGTCCTTGCCGTTCACACGTGCTGCCATCGTCGACAACGAGATCTGGCAGGAGAAGGCGTACCTGCCTGGCATGAGCGCGATCGCCGCCGGGGTGCTCGCGGCGATGGCGCGTGCACGATGGGGCGAGGGCTCATTGGCAAAACGCGTCTTATTGGCCGTGATCGGCACCGTCGCACTCGCGGCGGTGATGTTCTCGGGCGGTTGGTTATGGCGGATGCTGCACGACGGCTACATGCTCGTGCTCGTGGGTGCCGCAGTGTGCCTCGTGCTTGCTTCGGCGGAGCGGGGAAGCACGTGGCGTGGTTTCGGCTGGCTGCAACGCATGGGCAAGGCCAGTTACGAAATCTATCTGACGCACATGTTCGTGGTGTTCACATGGGTGGGCATCGCGCGTGCTACCGGCACGGACGGCACTCAGGCATGGATCTGGTATCCGCCTACGGTGCTGTTGTCGTGGATCGTGGGGACGTGGGTTGCCCGTGGTTTTTCGGAACCGATGAATCGTCGATTGCGCGCCTGGTTTCTCGCCCGGCGAGAGTCGCTGGCAACGGCGCCCCCCTGACGGCAGCCAGAAAGTGACGAGCCTCCGATCCTGAGGATCGGAGGCTCGTAAACACTCAGTGCTTGCGATTCTCGTCGCGGGCGTGATCAGCGGCCTTACCTACTTCGTTCTGGATCTTACCGGCGTTCTTCTCGATCTTGCCGGCGGCTTCCTTCGTGTGGTTGCCCGTTACCTTGCCCACGGCTTCCTTCACGGCGCCCTTGACCTCGTGCTTCATACCTTCGGTGCGGTTCTTGTCCATGATGGTTTCCTCGCTGTTGCTGCGTCATCGCAGTGGCACCTGTTTACGCCTTGCAGGGCTCATGCATGCGTGAAGCGGACGTCCGCGGTGTTTCACGACATCTCACTCAAGCTGAATTGCAGTGCGTACGGCACATGCTCGTCCGTGGCCGATGACGCGGGGAAGACGCGCGTATCACAGATGGCCGCGCAGTCTCATCGACCACCGACATCAGGTTTCTCGCTGACCATGCAGAGTCCCAACGTACCCGAGTCGCCCGGCCATTCGCCGGTCATCCCCGAAGAGCAACCCGCACGTCCGACGCCCGAGATGCCCGACACGGAGCCGTCGAAGGAGCAGCCGCAGGCCCCGCCGCAGCATCCCGATCAGCCAGACGGCGAGGGCGAGCCGCCAAGGGAGACGCCGGAAGCCTTGGCGATTCGTGTCCCCTGATCCACTGCGCAGAGGAGCCCGCTCATGCCTGAGAAGAAAACCGTCGCTAGAGCGAAGAAAGACAAGCGCGAAGGAAAGTCGGCCTCGACCCAGGCCGGTGAATTCGTGCATGAAGAGATCGAACACGTACGCGAGGGCAAGCACGGCGCGCGTTCCGCCAAGCAGGCCATCGCCATCGGGTTATCGAAGGCACGACGCGCGGGCGTGAAGGCCAAGCCCTCGAAGACAGCGAGCAAGGCAACGAAGAAGAAGGCGGCGCAGGACAGCCGCGCGGCGTCGAAGAAGCGTTCGTCCGGCACGGCGGCGAAGAAATCCGCCACGCGCAAGCGAGCGGGCGGGGCGACGGCCCGGAAATCGTCGGCAAAAAAAACGACGGCGAAGAAGGCCACCGTGAAGCGGACGGCTGCGCGGAAGTCGAGTACGAAGCGCACGACTGCCAAGCGTGCAACTTCCAAGCGAGCCACGCCGAAAAAGGCTAGCGCGAGAAAGACATCTGCAGCGAAGTCTTCGGCCCGATCCAGGGCGACCACAAAGGCGCTGAAGCGTGAAGGGCGCTCGGCAGCGTCCACGCGGGCTTTGTCAGCTCAAGGCCGAAAGGCCGCGTCGAAACGCACGGCGTCGAGCCGATCGAGCGCCGCCAAGAAGGCTGCTCGCACAAAAGGTGCGTCAGGAAGAAAGGCCGCTGCGAAGAAGGCGGCAAGGACGAGGACACGCAAGGCGTCCTGACGAACGAAGGCCCGCCGTGAAGGCGGGCCTTTCATGTGGAGCAGGGCTTAGACCGCGTCGCCGCTCAGTCGGCTGGCCACTTCGCCCAGCCAGTCGTAACCATCCATCTCGCCGCCAAACAGGTCGAACCCGCCATTGGCTTCCGCGAGGCGGTAGCCAGCGGAGTATTCGAAGGTCGAGATGCCGTATTCGTTACGAAGTTCGTTCATTTGTTATGTCTCCCAGTCCGTATCGACCGGATGTATCAATCTCTGGCGCCGACGCCGCCGGTCTCTGGCGTGGCGAGGACCTTACGCTCCCGATACCTTCCGAAGAAGTCGCGCCGGGCGATTGGTCCGTTTCGTTTGGTGAACAATGGGTTCGTTAGTCTTTCGTCACGCCCCCCAAGGGCCTAATTTCTGAACTAACGAGTTTCCTACGCCCCTTTCTTATGGGCTGCCCGCAGCATTACAAGGGCTTCCAAGCAACAAAAGGTTCGACAGCGTTTGTAAGCAAAAGGTTCAAAGGAATTCGCAATCGCTGCCATCGGCAGCCTCTATCGGACCCTTACTGTCGCCTTTCGTTCGCCGTACGGCACGTATCCGTTAACCCTAGTTTAACTCAAACAGGCTGCATCCGCCAGCGTATGGTCCTGAACGGACCGGCGAGGGGCGTCCACGGCCATCAGGCGGGCTAGAATCCAGGGTCCGCCCGGCGCATCCGTCGCCGGAAGCCACGCCAAGAGGAACCCTCGAATCATGAAGTCTCGCGCCGCCGTCGCCTGGGAAGCAGGCAAGCCGTTGTCCATCGAAGAGATCGACGTCCAGGGTCCGAAGGCGGGAGAAGTGCTCGTTCGCATCGTGGCCACGGGCGTGTGCCATACCGACGCCTACACCTTGTCCGGCGATGACCCGGAAGGCGCGTTCCCCGTGATTCTCGGTCACGAGGGCGGCGGCATCGTCGAGGAAGTGGGCGAAGGTGTCACCTCGCTCAAGCCCGGCGACCACGTGATCCCGCTCTATACGCCCGAATGCGGCGAGTGCAAGTTCTGCCGCTCGGGGAAGACCAACCTTTGCCAGAAGATTCGCGTCACCCAGGGCCAGGGCCTGATGCCGGACGGCACCTCGCGCTTCTCGCTGGGCGGCAAGCCCATCCTGCATTACATGGGCACCAGCACCTTCAGCGAATACACGGTGCTGCCGGAGATCTCCCTGGCGAAGATCAACAAGGACGCTCCGCTCGAGAAGGTTTGCCTGCTCGGCTGCGGCATCACCACCGGCATCGGTGCGGTGCTCAACACGGCGAAGGTGGAGCCAGGCGCGACCGTGGCCGTGTTCGGCATGGGCGGCATCGGCCTGTCCGTGGTGCAGGGCGCCGTGATGGCGAAGGCCGGGCGCATCGTGGTCGTGGACACCAACCCGTCCAAGTTCGAGATGGCGCGGATGCTGGGCGCCACCGATTGCGTGAACCCTCGCGACTACCCCGACACACCGATCCAGCAGGTCATCGTGGACCTCACCGACGGCGGTGTGGATTACTCGTTCGAATGCATCGGCAACGTGGATGTGATGCGCGCGGCGCTCGAGTGCTGCCACAAGGGCTGGGGCGAGTCGGTCATCATTGGCGTGGCGGGTGCAGGGCAGGAGATCCGCACGCGGCCGTTCCAACTCGTGACCGGTCGCGTCTGGCGCGGCTCGGCCTTTGGCGGCGTGAAGGGACGCAGCCAGTTGCCGGGCTACGTGGATCGCTACATGGGTGGCGAGATCAAGATCGACCCGATGATCACGTATACGATGGGCCTCGAAGACATCAACCGTGCCTTCGACCTCATGCACGAGGGCAAGGCCATCCGTTCCGTCATCATCTACTGAGCGACCCGATGAACGACACGATCGACCTGATCCGCCGCTACTGCGACGCCTTCAACCGCGGCGACTGGAACGGCATGCTGGCGCTTCTCGACGAGAAGGTCGTGCATGACATCAACCAGGAGGGGCGGCAGGTCGGTCGCGACCGCTTTGCCGCTTACCTCGACCGCACGTCCGCCAGCTATGCCGAAGAGCTCCGGAACGTGGTGGTGATGGCCAACGAGGCGGGCACTCGCGCCGCCGCCGAGTACATGGTGCATGGCGTGTACAAGGCCACCGACGAAGGTCGCCCACTGGCCCAGGGGCAGACCTACGTGTTGCCCGGCGGTGCGTTCTTCGAGGTATCCGACGGACGCATCACGCGGATCACCCGTTACTACAACCTCGAGGACTGGCTGGCGCAGGTCCGACGGGTCGACGTCGACTGATGCCTTGAACCGCTGGCTGGCGGGCCGCAGGTCTTCCTGCGTCCCGTCACCCAAGGTTACGCATGGTCTGGAAGAATCCGCATTACGACGCCGCGAAGGCGCACCACACGCCGGAAGGCTTCCGCAACCTCGAACCCGACACCCGCGAACCCGGTGGTTTGCAGCGCTGGCGCAAGGAGCGCAAGGAACAGGGCCTGCCTCGTCCGCCCACCGAGGGTTACGACGCCTTCGCACAGCGCTGGTGGCAGGCGGCGACCTTTGACGGTGAAGACGATGCCGCGTGGTGGCTCGGCCATGCCAGCGTGCTGGTCCGACACGGTGGGCTTACCGTATTGACCGATCCCGTGATGGGGCACCGAGCCTCGCCGTTGTCGTTTGTCGGGCCGGCGCGCCGCACACGCGTGCCCGTGGACGTGGACGGGCTGCCACCGATCGATGTGGTGCTGCTTTCGCACAACCACTACGACCATCTGGACGAACGCACGGTGCGCGCCATTGCGCGGCGCTTTCCGCAGGTGGTGTTTCTCGTGCCGCTGGGGCTCAAACGGTGGTTCGAGCGGCGGAAGATCGCCAATGTCCATGAACTGGATTGGTGGGCGACGACCGAGGTGCGCGGGGCCGAATTCACCTTCGTGCCGGCACGACACTGGAGCGCGCGGTCGCTGTGGGATCGCAACCGTTCGCTTTGGGGCGGCTGGGTCATGGCGCGCGAGGGATTTCGTTTCTGGTTCGCGGGCGACACCGGTTATTCCGACGCTCTGGCAGAGATCGGGCGCCGTGCCGGACCGATCGACCTGGCGGCTATTCCCATCGGAGCCTATGCGCCGCGCTGGTTCATGCGCGGGCAGCACGTAGACCCTGCCGAGGCGGTGCGCCTGCATCAGGAGGTCGCTTGCCGCCAGTCGATAGCGATCCATTGGGGCGTCTTCGAGCTCGCCGACGACCAGCTCGACGAACCGCCGCGCTTGCTCACGGAAGCGCTGGCGAATGCCGGGTTGTCGGACGACGCGTTCCTGCTGCTCAACATCGGCGGCCGAATTGCGCTCTAATGGCGACCCCGTCGCCCTAGGTCATTGCCATGTCGTTCCATGAATTCCGCCTGCAGGGCGACTATGTCGAACTCAATCTCCTGCTGAAGTTGGTCGGTATCGCGTCCAGCGGCGGCGAGGGTAAGCACATGGTGGCGGACGGTCGCGTCGCAGTGGATGGCGTGACCGAACTGCGCAAGACCTACAAGGTGCGCGCAGGGCAGGTCGTGACGATCGACGACGAAGAAATCAGTGTGCTGCCGGAAGTCGACTGACGCGTCCCGATCATGCGGGAAGAACCAAAGAAAAACCCGGCGCCGTGAGGCGCCGGGTTTTCGTTGTGACGCGTGTGCGGTTACATGCCGCCAGCGGTGGACGACTTGGCCGGCTCGGTGGTGCTGCTCTTCTTGTGCTTCTTGTGGGTGGACTTCATCGAGTCGCCTGACTTCATCGAGTCATGGCTGGAGCCGCTCTTGTTCATCGACTCGTGAGCGCTCTGGGTCGGCGTGGCAGCGGTGGAGGCCGGCGTCGGCGCGGCGGAATTCGCCGCGTCCTGGGCGAGAGCGGCACCGCTCAGGGTCATACAGCCGGCGAGCATGGCGACGAGCAGTTTCGTGTTGCGCATGTCGAAATCTCCTGGAATTTATTGCGCCTTGGGGAACGAGCGACGCCCGGCGCAATGGCATCGCTTACCGGTAACACCGGATGTGGAAAGCGTGTGCAGACGCTATCCCTTTTTTGCGGCGTATGGGTCTTGCATCGCAGCAATCGGCGAGGCACCGTTCAGGAAAAAATATCCTGTCGTTAAGCCATCGCAAGTTTCTGCGATCAGTGAAAGTCGCGTGACACTGAATCCAGCGTCGGCAGCAGGTCGCTGTAATCGTGCAGCCGAACTGCCACAAGGTGATGCACGCCGTCGATCGCCTGCCATTGGCCGTCCACGGCCAGCAGTACCGCGTCGAGCAGGGCGCGGCGACATGCTTCGGCGACCCGCGGACGCACGACCACGTTGACCTGTCCAGTTTCGTCTTCCAGGGTGACGAAGGTGATGCCGCTGGCTGTCTGTGGTCGCTGGCGCACGGTGACCAGGCCGGCATGGCGCACCCAGGTGCCGTGACGTTGGTGTCCGAGATCGCTGGCCCGCCGGGCGCGCCTTGCCAGCAAGGCCTTTCGGATGAGCTGCAGAGGGTGGGCAGCAAGCGACAGGCCGTGGGTGGCGTAATCGGCGAATACGTTTTCCGCAAGCGAGGGTGGGCGTAGGGCCGGGCGTTCCTCGGCCACGGCATGGATCAATGGCAGGCCGCGCTCGATACCCGAGCTTTCCCAGCGCGCGCGATGGCGATGCCCGCTGAGCACTCGCAATGCACCTGCATCGGCCAGGCGTTCACGCTCGAATCGGTTGAGACTCGCGCGTTGGCAGAGATCGGCCAGGTCGCGGAAAGGCGACTGTGCCCGAGCGGTGGCAATGCGTTCGCCGAGACCGACGGATAACCCGGCGATCATGCGCAGGCCAAGACGCAGGGCATGCGTGTGCGGATTGCTCGCGACAGGTTCCAGCGTGCAGTCCCAATGGCTGGCGGTGACGTCGGGCGGCCGCACCTCCACGCCATGCTTGCGTACGTCGGCCACCAGTTGCGCCGGCGCGTAGAAACCCATGGGCTGACTGTTGAGCAGGGCGCAGGTAAAGACCTCGGGATGGTGGCATTTCAGGTACGACGAGGCATAGGCGATAAGAGCGAAGCCCGCCGCATGCGACTCGGGAAAACCGTAACTGCCGAATCCCTTGATCTGGTCGATGATCTGTTGGGTGAACTCGGGCGAGTAACCATTTTTCGCCATGTTCTCCCGGATCTTCGGTTCGAACTTTTCCAATCCGCCGCGGCGTTTCCATGCGGCCATGGAACGCCGCAGATCATCGGATTCGTCCGCGCTGAACTCCGCCACCACCTGCAGGAGCTTCATCACCTGCTCCTGAAAGATGGGGACACCAAGAGTGCGTTCGAGCACCGGTTTCACGCCTTTCTCGTAGACGACGGGTTCCTGCATCTTTCGTCGCTGCAGATAGGGATGGACCATGCCGCCCTGGATGGGACCGGGCCGGACGATCGCCACCTGAATCACCAGGTCGTAGTACGCCTTCGGTTTTAGGCGCGGCAGCATGGACATCTGTGCGCGCGATTCGATCTGGAACACGCCGACCGTATCCGCCTTCTGGATCATCGCGTAGGTGGCATCGTCGTTTTCGGGAATGTCGGCAAGTCGTCGATAGTCGGGCCCCCCTTGCGCGCGCAGCAGGTCGATCGCCTTGCGCATGCAGGTGAGCATGCCCAGGGCGAGGCAGTCGACCTTGAGCAGCTTCATGGTTTCGAGATCGTCCTTGTCCCATTGAATGACCGTGCGCTCGTCCATGGCCGCGTTTTCCACGGGCACCAGATGATGCAGCGGCGTATCGGAAATGACGAAGCCGCCCACGTGTTGCGACAGATGCCGCGGCATGCCGACCAGTTCGTCCACCAGGTAGATGAGATGGCGGATGACCCGGCTGCTGGTATCGAATCCGCGCTCGCGCAGGCGCTCCGGGATGGGTACGTCGCCATGCGCATGCGAGTAGGCGCGGCTGAGCTGGTCGAGCTGATCTTCGGAAAGACCCAGCGCGCGGCCCACGTCGCGTGCCGCGCTCTTGGACCGATAACTGATGACGGTGGCCGCGAGCGCGGCACGCTCGCGGCCGTATTTGTTGAACACGTACTGGAGCACTTCCTCGCGGCGCTCGTGCTCGAAGTCGACGTCGATGTCCGGTGGCTCGTCGCGTTCGAGGGAGATGAAGCGCTCGAACAAGGTGGAGATCTGTGCCGGGTTCACCTCGGTGATACCGAGGCAGAAGCACACCGCGGAATTGGCGGCTGACCCACGGCCCTGGCAGAGGATGCTTTTCGAGCGCGCGAAATGGACGATGTCCGCGACGGTAAGAAAAAACGCTTCGTATTGCTTTTGAGCGATGAGATCGAGTTCTTTCTCGATGCGTTCGACGATGTCCGGACTCACGCCTTCCGGCCAGCGAGTGGCGGCACCCGCGAAGGTCAGCCGACGCAGGTGGGCGGCCTGATCCATGCCTTCAGGTACCAGCTCACGCGGATAGACGTAATGGATGTCGCGAATGTCGAAGCCCGTGCATCGCGCAGCAATGACGAGGGTTTCTTCAACGATGTCGCGCGGGTAGATGCGAGCGATCGTCTCGCGTTGACGCAGGTGACGTTCGCCATTGGGGAACAAGGCATGTCCTGCGTCGGCCAACGGCGTGTTGAGGCGGATGGCTGTCATCACGTCCTGCAGGGCGCGACGGCTGCGCACATGCATGTGGACGTCGCCAGCGGCGACGCAAGCCAGGCCGTGGCGGGCGCCGAGTTCGCGCCATGTCGTCAGTGCTACCTCGTCGTGCTGGCCGCGATGCAGTTCCACGGCGAGCCAGGCGCGCCCGCCAAAGTGCGTGGCGATCCACGCGGCGCGCGCTTCATGGGTCGCCGGGTCGGTGACGGCGTACGGTCCAGGGCACCAGAGCAGGCAGAGGCCTTGCCCGAGCGCTTCGAGATCGGTGCGATGAAGCTCGTAGTTGCCCTTGGTGGCGCGTCGGCGGCCGAGCGTGATCAATCGACACAGTTCCGCATAGCCCGCCTGGTTCTCGACCAGAAGCACCACGACGGTACCGTCGGAAAGCCGTAGCTCGCTGCCCACGATCAGGGGCACGCCCGTATCCAGCGATGCCTCGACCCCCCGCACGATGCCGGAAAGCGAACACTCGTCGGTAATGGCCAGTGCCGTGTAACCGATGGACTTGGCCCGTTCGAACAACTCCCTCGCACTGGACGCGCCGCGCTGGAAGCTGAAATCGCTGAGCGCATGCAATTCCGCGTACGCGGGAGCTTCGGCCGCTTCGTCATTGGCCGGCAGCAGGTGGGTCGTGTCGATCGACATCATGGCGCGTCGATCGTCAGGCAAACCAGCCGTGCAGCATCCAGCCGTCGAGCGTGCCCACGGGAAGATAGGCCCACGCTTGCTGGCCTTCGACGGTGCGCACGATGTAGTAGTCGCGGCGGGTGTCCCCGCCGTCCCACCAGCCGCTCTCGATGCGCTCAGGGCCGGCAAGCACGGCAGTCGGGTTCGGGCGTAACGGCAACGGTCGCGGAAGCAGCCAGAGCGGTCGCCGCGCACGCGGTGGCGATATCGTTCCCGTGGGCGTGCCGTGACGCCATGCACGTTCGGGGCGGTGATCGGCTACCAGCGCGATCTGGCGCAGGGCGGCATCGCCCAGGCGCGCGCGTAGACGCTCGTCGAGCGTGGGCCAATCCAGGCCATCGCCGCGAACGGGCTCGAACAGGTCGCGCACGGGAGGCCGGAACATCGGCAGTTCCTCGGCATCCAGCTCGATCGCGCGAGCGGGCGCCGGCAAGGAAGTCCGTTCCAATCGCGTGCGCGCCAACTCGAACAGGCGCTCGGCATCGCGTTGCGGGGTCGCCATGGCGACCACCACGCGTGTCGCTTCGTCGCGCGCGTGTTCGAGCGTCAGCGTGAAACGTTGCACGCCGCCATCGCGCGCGGCGAGCAGGTTGGCCAGCGAGCGGGTAAGACGACGCAGGGGAAACAACAACGGCTGGCTGCCATCCAGTTCGCCATCGAATTCGATCTTCTGCTGGAAGTTTGCCGGAGGATGCCAGGCGGGCAGGGCATCTGCGGCTTGTCCGCGGATGCGGTCGAGCCAGTTCACGCCCTCGCGGCCAATGCGCCGGGTGAGTTCGGGGCGCGGCAGACGGAAGACGTCTTCCAGCCGACGAAAACCCATCGCCTGCAGTGAACTCACCGTGGCCGTGGGCAGGCCACTCTGTTTCAGCGGCAGGGCTTCCAGCATGCGACGCACGCCTTCGCGTTCGGGCAGCACCATGCCGTCGGCACTGGCAGCGAACACCCACGAGGCCGCGGCGAACGGCGTCACCGCCAGCGTGTGGGCATGGCCTTGTTCGAGCAGACCCTGGCGCAGGCGCTCGGCCAGCACGGGCCACCCGTCGAACAAGCGGAGGCTTGCACCGACTTCCATCAGGATCGCGTGCGGCGGCACCAAGCTCACGTGGCCGCTGAACTGGTAGCACCAGGCCGCCAGTTCACCAAGCAGGCGCGCTTCCGCGTCCGTGTCGCGCGGTTTGACCTCAAGCGCGGGACACAGGGCACGGGCGGCGGCGAGGCTTTGCCCACGACGAATGCCGAAGCCCACGGCCTCGTCATTCGCCATGGCGATCAGGCGTTGGCGAGCCTTGTGGTCGAGCAGGGCAGAAGGGCCTGCCTCCGGTGTCGCGGCGAAGGCGGCGGAGAACGCCAGGCCGGGAAAACGGAGACAGGCCCAAAGCATGGCTGCGTAGGAGTGGCGACGACGGAGCGTCCGTCATGACGGCGTGGACGACGCAACGTCATGAGGACTTCCATCAGGCCCGCATGCGCAGCAGTGGAGCGGTGGTGGTCAGCAGGCCACGCGACTTGAGCACGTCCACATAGGTGGCCTCGTCGCTGTTGCTGACCTTCAGGCGGAGCGCCGCGGGACTGTTCTGCGCGGCATGGGTAGCCGAGCGGAAGATCATCGCGCAGGCATCGCCGGTTTCGGCGGCCAACTGCAGGCGACGCAGGCTGCGGTAGTCGATGTCCTGGAACCAGCCGACCACGGCGCCGCAGCAACCGGAGCGCAGGCATTGCTCCATGCTCCAGGCGGCCTCGGTGCTACCGGCCTTGATCTCGTGCAGGAAGCGCAGGTCCACCCCTGCGGCTGCGAGCGCGGGTGCGTAGGGCACGTAAGGCGGCGCGACGAAGATCACCCGTCGATGTTCCTGTGTGAGCGCCGCCAGGGCGGGCATCACCAGGTCCAGTTCGCCCAGGCCATCGTGCTCGAACAGGATCTCGCTCAGCGCGCCCTGCGGCCAACCGCCGCCGGGGAGCTTCGCGTCCAGCGAGGTCCAGCCCGTGGACAGCGCGCGAACGCGCGGCTGACGGTCGGCGGACCGACGCCAGATACCGGGATGGTCGAGCACCTGGGCAAGATTCGGGGAGACGATGGCGTTCATGGTCAGGTCCTGCGGATGATGCCGACGTAGCGCCCTTCGATGGCGAACGCATGGCGACGTGGATCGACTTCGATCGGTGCGAAGTCGGGATTCTCGGGAAGCAACAGCAGACGGTCGCGCTCGTGCTTCAACCGCTTTACGGTGACTTCGTCATCGAGGCGGGCGACGACGATCTGGCCGTCGTTCGCGGTGGCCGTCTTGTGGACGGCGAGCAGATCGCCGTCGAGGATGCCGGCATCGCGCATGCTCATGCCCACCACGCGAAGAAGATAGTCGGCACGCGGACGGAACAGGGCAGGGTCGACCTCGAGCTGCGACTCGATGTTTTCCTCGGCGAGGATCGGCGAGCCCGCCGCGACCCGGCCGACCAGCGGCAGGTCGTTGGCGGCGATGGCGCGACGGAGATCGCTGCCCGCCGGCAGGCGCAGGCCACGGTGCTGGGGAGAACGTTCGAGCACGCCCTTGCGGACCAGCGACTCGACGCATGCCTGCGCCGAGCTGTGGCTGGAGAAGCCCAGGGCGTCGGCAATTTCCCGCAGCGTAGGCGGCATGCCCTGGGCCTGCAGGTATTCACGCAGGAACGCGAGGGTGTTTTGCTGACGCTCGGTGAGGGTAGGGGTCGACATGCGTACATTTGTACAGTGGCCGGCGAGGGCATGCAAGCGATCTTTTTCTATTGCACGTTTATGCACGATTGCATACATTCATGCCTGTTCTAATGACGAGGCCATCCATGCATCCCGCCAGAGCGACCCGGCTCATCTTTCTTCTTTCCGGCATCGGCATGGCCAGTTGGGCGCCGATGGTGCCGTATGCGAAAGCCCGGCTCGGCCTGGACGACGCCATGCTGGGCCTCGTGTTGTTGTGCATGGGTTGCGGTGCCGTGGCGGCCATGCCGCTGGCGGGTTTTCTCAGCAACCGCTACGGCAATCGCGACGTCATCTGCATCAGCGCGTTGCTGGTCTGCGTGGCCTTGCCGCTGCTGACCGTCGTGCCCAATGTCTATGCGCTGGGTGCCGCGCTGCTGTTCTTCGGCGCCTCGTTGGGCGTGGTGGACGTGGCCATGAACGCGCATGCGGTGGACGTGGAGAAGCATGCGGGCAGACCCATGATGTCCGGCTTCCACGGTCTTTTCAGCGTGGGTGGGCTGGTCGGTTCCGCGGGCATGGCGGCCTTGCTGAAGGTTGGCGCGCCGCTCACCGGTAGCGCGCTGGCAGTATCCGCCGCCCTGCTGGTCATCGTGCTGACCCAGTGGCGGCATTTTCTCGTGCGCCTCGACGACGACGGCCAGACGCATTCGATCTTCCGGTTGCCGTCGGCGTCGGTGTTCCTGCTGGGCTTCCTCTGTCTCGTGGTGTTTCTTGCGGAAGGCGCGATGCTCGACTGGAGCGCCGTGTTCCTGCGCTTCTCGCGCGGCTTCGATCCTTCGCTGGCGGGCCTCGGCTACGCCGCCTTCTCCGTGGCGATGGCCAGCGGTCGCCTGCTTGGCGATCGCATCACCGCTTCGCTCGGGCCCGTGTCGATCGTCCGCTTCGGTGCCTTCGTCGCTGCACTGGGCTTCTTCCTCGCCACCCTCCTGCCGTGGGGGCCGACGGCGCTGCTGGGCTTCGTACTGGTTGGCCTGGGCGCATCCAACATCGTGCCGGTTCTGTTCAGTGCCGCGGGGCGACAGCCCAACACGTCGCCTGGCATCGCCATCGCCGCGGTGACCTCACTCGGCTACGCGGGCATGCTCGCCGGCCCGGCGGCCATTGGTTTCGTCGCTCATCTCAGCAGCCTGTCCATCGCCCTGTGTGGCGTGGCGGTGCTGCTCATCGTCGTCTCGTGCTGCGCGTCCATCGCGCGGCGTTGACCTCTTTCAAGGAACAGCCATGCCCAGCAAGCGCGATGTGGTCATCTTCGATTTCGGCGGCGTGCTGATCGATTGGAATCCGCGTTATCTCTATCGAAAGTTGTTCGGCGACGACGAGGAAGCAATGGAAACCTTTCTCGCGGAGGTGACCACGCCGGAGTGGAACCTGCAGCAGGATGCCGGGCGTTCGTGGGACGAAGCGGTCCGCCTGCTCACCGAGCAACACCCGACCAAGGCGGAACTCATCGCTGCGTACCAGCATCGCTGGGAGGAGACGCTCGGCGGTTCCATCGACGACAGCCTGCGCATCCTGCGCGAACTGAAAGAGGCTGGGCACCCTCTGTACGGACTCACCAACTGGTCGCACGAGACGTTCCCGTTTGCCCGCGAGCGGTTCGATTTCCTCACCTTGTTCGACGGCATCGTCGTGTCGGGTGAGGAGGGCATGATCAAACCCGATCCGAAACTCTATCGAACCCTGCTCGATCGCTACGACATCGATCCCACGCGTGCCGTATTCATCGATGACAACAAGACGAACGTAGAGGCCGCCGACGCTCTGGGCATCCATGGCATCCACTTCCATACGCCGGAGCAGTTGCGCGCTGACCTGGTGGAACTCGGTTTCCTGCCGCAGTGAACGTTCCGCTCGACACGACATTGCCGCGCGAGCGGCAGCAGCGGATTCTCGATCGGCTCAACCGCGAGGGGCGCGTCGTCGCGGCCGATCTGGCTCAGGAATTTCGGGTTTCGGAAGATTCCATTCGCCGTGACCTGCGCGATCTCGCGTCTCAGGGGCTGTGTCGCCGCGTCTATGGCGGCGCGCTGCTTGTTCAGCACGTGGCGCCACTGGGCGAGCGCCATCACGAACGGGTGGAACTGAAACGCGCCTTGGCCCAAGTGGCCGCTGAGCTGGTCGGGGAGGGGCATATCCTCTTCATCGATGCGGGATCGACCAATACCGCGCTCGCCAAGGCGCTGCCGGATCATCGCGATCTCACGGTGGTGACCAATGCGCCCGACGTCGCGACGGCGGTGCTGGGGCGACCGGGTTTCGAAGTGATTCTTCTCGGTGGGCGACTGGATCCGCATATCGGCGGCGCCATCGGCTCGCGCACAGTGCGCCAGGCACAGGACATCCGCGCCGACCTGTGTTTTCCCGGCGTCTGCGCCATCGATCCGCAGCGCGGACTATGGACGATCGACGAAGAAGAAACGGTGTTCAAGCAGGCGATCATCGAGGCCAGCGGCGAAACCGTGGCGATTGCCACGCCCGACAAATTGGTGGCTTCGGCCACGCATCACACAGTGCCGATTACCGGTATCGCGCATCTGGTGGTGGCGCCCGATACCGATCCCGCGATGGTAGCTCGCTATCGCGCGGCCGGCGTGGCGGTACACCTATAGGACAAGCTGTGGAAGCTGCGAGAGTTGTGGGAGCCGCCATGGCGGCGAGAAGCCCACGGAGCGATGAGGCGGCGAGGCATGCTCCCCTCGCCGCCATGGCGGCTCCCACAGTAAGGCTGTCAGCCCGGCTCCCATAGCAAGGCAGCTATCAGCCTGCTTTCTTCTTCGCCAGCCGCAGCCAGGTATCGACCACGGTATCGGGATTCAGCGACATCGATTCGATGCCCTGTTCCATCAACCATTCGGCAAGATCCGGATGGTCCGACGGACCCTGGCCGCAGATGCCTACGTATTTGCCCTTTTCGCGTGCGGTGCGGATGGCCATCGCAAGCAGCTTCTTGACCGACGGATCGCGCTCGTCGAACAGGTGGGCGACGATGCTGGAATCGCGATCGAGGCCGAGGGTGAGCTGGGTGAGATCGTTCGAGCCGATGGAGAAGCCGTCGAAGATGTCGAGGAACTCATCCGCCAGCAGGGCGTTGGACGGCACCTCGCACATCATGATGACCTTGAGATCGTGCTCGCCCTGCACCAGGCCGTTGCCGCGCAGCACTTCGATCACCTTGCGGCCTTCGTCGAGCGTACGCACGAACGGGATCATCACCCAGACGTTGGTGAGACCCATCGTCTCGCGCACATACTTCACCGCCTTGCATTCGAGACCGAACGACTCGGCGAAGCCCTGATCGACATAGCGGCTGGCGCCGCGGTAGCCGATCATCGGGTTTTCCTCGTGCGGCTCGTAACGCGAGCCACCGAGCAGGCCGGCGTATTCGTTCGACTTGAAGTCGGACAGGCGCACGATTACCGGCTTCGGATACACCGAGGCGGCGATGGTGGCGATGCCTTCGGCAAGACGATCCACGTAGAACGACACGGGATCTTTGTAGCCGGCGATCCGTGCATCGATGCGTGCCTTCGTTTCCGCATCCTGCTTCGCGTATTCCAGCAGTGCCTTCGGATGCACGCCGATGTGGCTGGCAATGATCATTTCGAGCCGGGCCAGGCCGATGCCGGCGTTCGGCAGCATGCCGAAGTCGAACGCGCGCTCGGGGTTGGCCACGTTCATCATGATCTTCAGCGGCGCTTCGGGCATGGCGCCCAGGTCGGCCGTGATGCGCTCGAATTTCAGCACGCCCTCGTAGATCGTGCCGGTGTCGCCTTCGGCGCAGGACACGGTGACGTCGGCGCCATCGGGAATCGTATCCAGCGCATTGCCGCAGCCCACCACCGCCGGCACGCCCAGCTCACGGGCGATGATCGCCGCGTGGCAGGTGCGACCGCCGCGATTGGTGACGATGGCGGCGGCACGCTTCATCACCGGCTCCCAATCGGGATCGGTCATGTCGGCGACCAGCACGTCGCCGGGCTGCACCTTGTTCATGTCGGCGAGCGAACGGATCACGCGCGCCTTGCCGGCGCCGATCTTCTGGCCGATGGCACGGCCTTCGGTCAGCACCTTGCCCTTTTCACCCAGTTGGAAACGTTCCAGCGTGGTGGCATGGGAGCGCGACTTCACCGTTTCCGGACGAGCCTGCACGATGTAAAGCTTGCCGGTGTTGCCGTCCTTCGCCCACTCGATGTCCATTGGGCGGCCGTAGTGCTTCTCTATGATGAGCGCCTGACGCGACAGTTCCTCGACGTCCGCGTCGGTGACGCAGAAACGGTGGCGGTCGGCGACCGGGGTTTCTTCGATGCGCACGCGCTCGCCCGGCTGATCGGAATAGACCATGCGCTGCTGCTTCGCGCCGAGGCTGCGGCGCAGCACGGCCGGCTTACCTTCGCGCAGGGTCGGCTTGAAGACGTAGAACTCGTCCGGGTTCACGGCACCCTGCACGACCATTTCGCCAAGGCCGTACGAACCGGTGACGAAGACGACGTCGCGGAAGCCGGACTCGGTGTCGAGGGTAAACAGCACGCCCGACGCGCCGACGTCGGAGCGGACCATGAGCTGCACGCCCGCGGAGAGGAACACGTCCTCGTGCTTGAAGCCCTGGTGCACGCGGTAGGCAATGGCGCGGTCATTGTAGAGCGAGGCGAAGACTTCCTTCACCTTGTGCAGCACGTCGTCGATGCCGACGACGTTGAGGAAGGTTTCCTGCTGGCCGGCGAACGAGGCGTCCGGCAGGTCCTCGGCGGTGGCGGAGGAACGCACGGCCACCGCGATGTCGGTGGCGCCGGCGTCCTTGCAGAGCTTGACGTAGGCGTCGCGAATGGCCTGTTCGAGATCGGCGGGCAGGGCGGTGTCGACGATCCAGCCGCGGATCTCCTTGCCACCGCGGACGAGTTCGTCCACGTCGTCCACGTCAAGGGTGGCGAGGCGTTCGGCGATGCGCTTGGCCAGCCCGCTCTTCTCAAGGTAGGTCTGGAAGGCATCGGCCGTGGTGGCGAATCCGCCCGGCACCGAAACACCCAGTTTCGCCAGGTTGCCGATCATCTCGCCAAGGGAGGCGTTCTTGCCGCCCACCTTGCCCAGGTCGGTCATGCGTAGCGCGTCGAGCCAAAGTACCAGGTCGCTCAAAGGAAAGTCCTCACATCGGTTCGTCGGTTTTGCGGCGGGCCGCGCTAGAAAATCCGCGCATTGTCGAGTGCCGGTCGCGGCCGATACAAGGCGCGATGCACAAACGTTCAGGGATCATGCGGGGTGGATTGTCATCCCGGCGTCTTGAGCTAAGGTGGTTCCCATGAGCCAAACGCAGGGAAAACGCCCGATGCGCCGCACCGTGTTCTTCATCTCCGATTCGACCGGCATCACGGCCGAGACCATCGGCAACAGCATGCTCGCTCAGTTCGAGGGGGTCCAGTTCGACACCCACCGGTTGCCCTTTATCGACAACCCGGCGAAGGCCGAGGCGGCGTCGCTGCGCATCAAGACCAAGTACGCCCAGGACGGCCAACGGCCCATTGTGGTCAATACGATGACGTCGCGAAGCCTCTGCGACATCGTGGCCGGCAGCGGTGCGCTGATGCTCGACGTGTTCGCCCCCTTCATCGAGCCTCTGGAGGCCGAACTGGGTGCGAAGCAATCCGGCGCTGTGAACCGGTCCCACGGCCTGGTGGATTTCGAGCGTTACGAGGCCCGCATCGAGGCCACGAACTATGCCCTGGCTCACGACGACGGCCTGGACGTGGATTACAACCAGGCCGACGTGGTGCTGGTCGGGGTGTCCCGTTCGGGCAAGACCCCCACCTGCCTCTACATGGCCTTGCATTACGGGGTATGTGCCGCCAACTATCCGCTCACGGACGACGACCTCGACAAGCTGGAACTGCCGACCCGCCTCCGCCCTTACCGCAGCCGGCTGTTCGGACTGACCATCGATCCGGTCCGCCTGGCACAGATCCGCGAGCAGCGCCGCCCCGGCAGCCGCTACGCCACGTTGAAGCAATGCCGCTGGGAACTGGAACAGGCCGATCGCCTGATGCGCCGGGAGAACATCCCCGTCCTCAACACCACGCACACCTCGATCGAGGAAATCTCCAGCAAGATCTTCGAGTACCTCGGTATCGAGCGCCACATGTATTAGACGAGAGCCGCCACGGAGCAACGCCTTACTCATGACCGCCGTCATCGACCGCCCAACTGCGCTGATCCCGGGACGTTTCGAGTTCCTGATGGGTCTGTACGCGGAAAACTACCACCGGCTGGCACGGCTGTTCGCGCCACAGCGTCTGGCGCCAGGCCGCTATGTCTCGGATGTCGACGATGGCCTCAAGGTGATGCTCGACGTGCAGGAAAAACACCCGTACACGCTCGAACTCGAACTCACCTACGACTTCCTCGACGAGGCCACCGGGCAACCGTCACCCTCGGCGCAGCTACGCATGTATACGGATGCACACGTCGCCGAGGCCATGCATTGCCATCCCGGCCGCAAGCTCTGGCAGGTGCTGGGCCCGTTCCCGCC
This sequence comes from Luteibacter sp. UNCMF366Tsu5.1, assembly GCF_900119235.1. Taxonomy (NCBI): domain Bacteria; kingdom Pseudomonadati; phylum Pseudomonadota; class Gammaproteobacteria; order Lysobacterales; family Rhodanobacteraceae; genus Luteibacter; species Luteibacter sp. UNCMF366Tsu5.1. The sequence continues at coordinate 211,306 of NZ_FPIS01000001.1, forward strand.
CGCGGACACGGTGCTGCAGCATCGTCTGCGCATGAACGGGTTTCTCAGCCGCTGGCTCGAATACCTGGCGGAGCAGGGGCATTCGATCGGGACGCTGGAGCGGGTAGATGGGTAAATGCCAAGAGCACAGGTAGGAGCCACCCTGGTGCCGATGGAAAGCAGCCGGTGGGAGCCAGCCTGCTGGCGATCGGAATTTACCTCACTGCCACACCGCTTCGTTGGCTTATCGCCAGCAGGCTGGCTCCCAACGGCTGCTTCCACGGAGCGTGGTTTCCGGAATTTCGGGCAAAAAAAAATCCGCCCAATGGCGGATTCTTTCTTTGGAAGTAATGGCGGAGCGGACGGGACTCGAACCCGCGACCTCCGGCGTGACAGGCCAGCATTCTAACCGACTGAACTACCGCTCCACACTACGTTTTCCAACTTCCAACAACTACCAACTTCCTTAGTCCTTTACACTCTCCGGCGGACCGGAAAGTGGCGTCCCCACGGGGATTCGAACCCCGGTCGCCACCGTGAAAGGGTGATGTCCTAGGCCTCTAGACGATGGGGACGTACTAGAAGTTGGTGGAGCCAGCCGGGATCGAACCGGCGACCTCCTGCATGCCATGCAGGCGCTCTCCCAGCTGAGCTATGGCCCCCTGCTGGAAGCCGCAAAGATTACGTCCGCACCGTGATTCCGTCAAGCGTTCATTACACTTTTTGTAAATTTTTTTTCGACATTTCGAGAATGCCGAGGCGTGGCACGCACTTGTACGAGTCGGCACGCGTCGTGGTTTGCATGTCGAACGCGTGCGCACGGCGACGCACGGGTTAACCTGTCCGTCCATATCCACAGGGGCAGGCATGCACGGCATCGTTTTCATCCAGGACCTGGCCACCGTGATGCTGGTGGCCGGACTCACCACGGTGCTTTTCCAGCGCCTCAGGCAGCCGGTCGTGCTCGGCTACATCATTGCCGGCGTGTTGATCGGCCCGCACACGCTCCCGGTGATCTTCATCCACGACGAGGAGACGATTCGCACGCTCTCCGAGCTGGGCATGATCCTTCTGCTGTTTGCGCTGGGTCTCGAATTCAGTCTGAAGAAGCTGCGCGCAGTCGGCGGCGCTGCGCTGGTGGCCGCATTCGCGGAAATCGTGCTGATGGTGTGGATCGGCTACGAGATCGGCCGCTTCTTTGGCTGGTCCGCCATGGACTCGCTGTTCCTGGGCGCGATGCTTTCCATTTCGTCCACCACGATCATCATGAAGGCGCTCGAGGATCTTGGCCTCAAGCGCGAGCGCTTCGCGCAGCTCATGTTCGGCATCCTCGTCGTGGAGGATCTGCTGGCGATCGTGTTGATGGCGCTGCTGACCGGTATCGCGGGTACGGGCGGTGTGGAAGCGAGCCAGGCTCTTGCGACGATCGGGCGTCTCGGTCTGTTCATGGCGGTATCGCTGGTCGTGGGTCTGCTGCTGGTGCCGCGCGTCGTCGATTACATCGCCCGGGTCAGCCGCAACGACGTGTTGCTGGTGGCGGTACTCGGCATCTGCTTCGGTTTCTGCCTGCTCGTGACCGAGATGGGGTACAGCGTGGCGCTGGGTGCCTTCATGATCGGCGCGATCGTCGCGGAGGCCGAAAGCGTGGCGCGCATCGAGCGCATCATCATGCCGGTGCGCGACATGTTCAGCGCCGTGTTCTTCGTCGCCATTGGCATGCTCATCGATCCGCAGCTGTTGCTCGAATACGCGTGGCCGATCACCGTGGTCACGATCGCGGTGGTGGTCGGTAAGGTCATTACCTGCAGTTTCGGCAGTTTCGTCGCCGGCAACGACGGACGGACGTCGTTGCGCGTGGGTATGGGCCTGGCGCAGATCGGCGAATTCTCGTTCGTCATTGCGTCGCTCGGACTCACGCTCAAAGTGACCAGTGGATTCCTCTATCCAGTCGCGGTGGCGGTATCGGCGATCACTACGTTCCTCACGCCGTATCTGATTCGTTCCTCCGATCCGCTGGCCCGATTGCTCGGCCGCGTCTTGCCCAACCGCTTCATCAGCGTGTTCGGCGCCTATACGGAATGGATGGGCAACCTCGGACTGCAAGGGCAGGGCGCCATCGTCATGAAGATGATCCGCCGGCTCGTCTGGCACGTAGTCATCAACATGGCGCTGGTGGTCGCGGTCTTCATCATCGTGGCCTTCGCCTACCGGCGCGGATTTCTGCATCTGGATCTTTTCACCGACCAGCCGACCGTGCGTCGCAGCCTCGCCTGGTCGCTCGCGGCCTTGCTGTCGCTGCCCATGGTCGTGGCGGCCTATCGCAAGGCCGGGGCACTGGGGATGCTGCTGGCCGAACTGTCGATTCCGGACCGGTTCGGCGCTCGTACCTTCCGTATCCGCTCGATCCTGGGGCGGCTGATTCCGTTGGCGGCCATGCTCATCCTCGGCCTGCTCGTGGCGGCGCTCGCCTCGACCATCCTGCCGCCCCGGGAGGTGGCCCTGGTGCTCGTGCTGATCGGCATCGGGCTGGTCTGGCTACTCTGGCGGGTGCTGGTCCAGGTCCACGCCCGGCTCCAGGCCGCCATTCGCGATACCCTCGAAAAGCCGGGGCACGATGCCGGGGAGTGACCGATTCATCATTTCTCGGAAAGGTTTCTGAACTTTTCGTGTGAAACCCTGTCTCTCGCCCCGTCATTGCAAGCAGGACGCGAACCACCGCACAATGGCGTTTCCGCCTCCACAAGGAGGTGTACCGGCGGCGTCGCCGAATCTTTCCTATAGAGGGAGTATCGAATGAAGCACTTTTTGCGTCCCACGATGACGGCCGTCGCCCTGGCGGTTGCGCTGGGTACGGCCGCGGGCGCATCCGCCCAGGCCGCCAAGCCGGCTGCCTCCGCGGCACCGGTCGATAAGCAGAAGGCCAGCTATGTCGTGGGTTGGGATCTCGCAAGCTCGCTTCCGCCGCTCGTCGCGAAGGAAGTGGATGCCGCTACGGTCGCCAAGGCGCTGCAGGCTGCGCTCTCGGGCCAGAAGCCGACCATGACGGAAGCCGAAGCCAAGTCGGTTCGCGAAGCGTTCGTTGCCCAGCTCAAGGTCAAGGCCGAGGCTGAGTACAACAAGGTCGCCGCGCAGAACAAACAGGAAGGCGATGCGTTCCTGGCCAAGAACAAGTCCGCTCCGGGCGTGAAGGTCACCTCGTCGGGCCTGCAGTACCAGGTCGTCCAGGCCGGTACCGGCCAGCGTCCGGGTCCGAACGACACGGTCACCATCAACTACACCGGCACCTTCGTGAACGGCGAGAAGTTCGATTCCTCGGCCGATCACCAGCCGGCCGGTCCGGCCCAGATCCCGCTCGCTGCGGTGATCCCGGGTTTCCGTGAGGGCCTGCAGCTGATGCAGACGGGCGGCAAGTACAAGCTGTTCATCCCGTCGAACATCGCTTACGGCGCCAAGCCGGAAAACGGCTTCCCGCCGAACGCGACGATCATCTTCGACGTCGAACTGCTGAAGACCGGTCCGACGCCGGCGGGCCAGGGCCCGGGCGCACCGCAGGGCGGCGGCAAGTAAGCCACCCTCGCAAGCAATACCGAAAGGGCGCGGAGCGATCCGCGCCCTTTTTGTTTTCCTTTCGGCTTTGTGGGAGCCGCCCTGGCGCGATCCCGCGGCAACGGCCATGTCTGGCGCGAGTACCCATCGCCATCAGGCTGGCTCCCACCGCTGGCGCGGCGCCGGGCCATGACGGCCATCTGCCGAATCGACGCGGCGTGTTTGCTCCCCAGGCCCGGCGGACTACAATCGCGTGTTACGCGCATCCGCCGAGCGCTTCGGGAGCTGCATGAAAGTCACGATCTTTGGAACCGGCTACGTGGGGCTCGTTACGGGTACCTGCCTGGCCGAGATGGGCAACCACGTGGTTTGCGTCGACGTGGATGCGAGCAAGGTCGAGCGGTTGAAGAAGGGCGACGTACCCATCTACGAACCGGGGCTCGAACCGATGGTCATCCGCAACCACGCGGAAGGGCGTCTCGATTTCACCACGGACGCCGCGCCCGCGATCGCCCATGGCGATGTCGTGTTCATCGCGGTGGGTACGCCTCCCGACGAAGACGGAAGTGCCGACCTGCAATACGTGCTGGCCGTGGCGAACACCATCGGCGATCACATCGACCGCTACACGATCGTCGTAAACAAATCGACAGTACCCGTGGGTACCGCTGATCGCGTGCGCGCCGCCGTGGCGGAGCGCCTGAAGCAGCGTGGCGTGGACGTGCCGTTCGACGTCGTATCGAATCCCGAGTTCCTGAAGGAGGGCGATGCGGTCGAGGACTGCATGCGCCCGGACCGCATCGTGGTCGGCTCGTCCAGCGAGCGCGCCATCGAGCGCCTGCGCAAGCTCTATGCACCGTTCAATCGCAACCACGACCGCATGGTCGTGATGGACGAGCGTTCGGCGGAGCTGACCAAGTACGCAGCCAACGCCATGCTCGCGACCAAGATCAGCTTCATGAACGAGATCGCGAACATCGCCGAGCACGTCGGTGCCGACGTGGAACTCGTGCGCCGGGGCATCGGTGCCGATCCGCGCATCGGCTATCACTTCATTTATCCCGGCGCGGGCTATGGTGGCTCGTGTTTCCCGAAGGACGTGCAGGCGCTGGCGCGCACGGCACATTCGGTGGGCTACGACGCACGCCTGCTCGGCGCGGTGGAAGCGGTCAACGATGGGCAGAAGTCGCGCCTGTTCGCGCTGCTTTCCAAGCACTTCGGCGGCAACCTGAAGGGTCGCACCGTGGCCGTCTGGGGGTTGGCGTTCAAGCCCAATACCGACGACATGCGCGAAGCCTCGAGCCGCCGCCTCATGGAACAGTTGTGGGATGCCGGTGCCCAGGTCCGTGCATTCGATCCCGAGGCCTCCGATGAGGCACGACGCATCTACGGCGAGCGCGACGATCTCGTCCTCGTCGCGCATCCCTATGATGCTCTCGAAGGTGCGGACGCGCTGGCCATCGTCACGGAGTGGAAGGCGTTCCGCAGCCCGGATTTCCAGCGCGTGAAGTCCTTGCTTCGCACGCCGGTCATCGTGGACGGACGCAACCTCTACGATCCCGCCATCGTGGAGGAAGCAGGGCTCGCGTACTACGGCATCGGCCGCGGTCGCAGCCTCGTGGGGCGCGAGCATGGCTGACGTAGACGATCGCATCACGGAGCTGGAGGTGCGTCTCGCCTTCATCGACGATACGGTCAACGGGCTCTCGTCCGCCGACGTGGAAATCGCACGCCGGTTGGATCTGCTTGAGCGAGCCGTGCGCGACTTGCGCTCGGACCTCGTGAACATGCGTGCGGGTCTCGGCAGCGATGCCGCGAACGAGCCGCCACCGCCGCACTATTGAAGTAAACGAACGAGCCTTACCGATCATGGCAGAGTCCCTGCGCGACCAGTTGTTGAAGAGTGGCCTCGTGAAGGAAATTCACGAGGAGAAACGGAAGTCCACGCCACCCCAGCGCCAGGGCGGCAACGCCTCGACGAGTGGGCAGCCCTATGCCGGCAACCGCCCCAAGCAGGGCGGCCGCCCTCAGCAAGGCGGCAGGTCGGGCCAGAGGCCGCCCCAGGGTGGTAAGCCATCGAACGGTACGCCGCGCCCGCCGCGCAAGGATGGCGAGATCGATCTCGCCAAGGCCTATGCGATTCGTGCCCAAAAGGAAGCCAACGAGCGGCGCGAAGCCGAGGCGGCTGCCGCGGAGCAGGCGCGCCTGCGCAAGGAAAAGAAGCGCAAGGTCGAGGAACTGCTGAAAGGCAAGGCGCTGAATCTTCCGGACGCCGATCAGGTACGGCATTTCCCGTACGGGGAGAAGATTCGCCGGGTGTACGTCGACGCGAAGCAGCTTGTGGCATTGAACGCCGGTGAACTCGGCGTCGTGCAGCAGGGCGGTCGCTATCTGGTCGTGGCGAAGGCGGTCATCGATGAACTGCGTGACTTGGCGCCCGAATTCATCGCACTGATGGTCGATCCGAACGCCGTGAATGAATCCGACGATGGCGTTCCCGACGACCTGATGTGGTGAGGCGTTACCGCTCGCCGCTATAGCGGCTCCTACAACGGAGCGCGGCTCTTATAGGAGCCGCTGCGATTGTAGGAGCCGCCATGGCGACGAGGGAATGCGCCTCACGGCCACACCGCTTCGTTGGCTTCTCGCCGCCATGGCGGTTCCCACAGGGTTGTCGCCAAGCCGCACCCGCCCCTGCAGAAGCCGCCATAGCGGCGAGTAGGGTCAGGCAGCCGGCGCTGCAAGTTCCGGATTGTCCCAGCCTTCCTTCTTCGCGAAGCGCGCACCGTGCGCCTGCTCGAGCTTAGCCAGGCGCTCGCGGACCGCAGCCACGCCCTCGCTGCGCACGTACTGGATCGGACCACCGCGGAACGGAGCGAAGCCCGTGCCGAAGATCACGCCTGCATCGAGCAGGTCGGCGTCGTCCACCACATGCTCGGCAAGGCAGGCGACCGCTTCGTTGACCATCGGCAGGATCATGCGGTCCTGGATGTCGGCCGGCGGCACGTAGTCGGGATCGACTTCCGGCTTGTCCGGCTTGCCGTCCTTCCACACGTACAGGCCTTCGCCGTCCTTCTTGCCGCGCTTGTTCGCGGCGAGCTTTTCTTCGAGACCTTGCGGAACTTCGAGCCCAAGGAACGGTGCCAGTTCCTTGCCTACCGAGGCGCAGACGTCGAGACCGACGGTGTCCGCCAGTTCGATCGGGCCCATGGGCATGCCGAACTTCTTCGCTTCGCGATCGAGTACCGGTCCCGGCACGCCTTCGTTGTAGAGGCGCATCGCTTCCATGAGGTAAGGCATGAGAATGCGGTTGACCAGGAAGCCGGGCGTGCCCTTCACCGGCACCGGCAGTTTACCGATGGCCTTGCAGAAGGCGAGGGCGCGCTTCTCGATCGCAGGATCGAGAGCATCGTGACGGACCACTTCCACGAGCGGCATCTGCGCCACGGGATTGAAGAAGTGCAGACCGAGGAAGCGCTGCGGCGCCTTGAGGCCCTGGCGCAATTCGTCCAGTGGAATGGAAGACGTATTGCTGGCGAGGATTTCGTCGGCCTGGAACTGTGGCTCGATAGCGGCGTAGAGCGCGTGCTTGGCTTCGGGGTTCTCGAAGATGGCCTCAATAGCGAGATCGGCATCCGCGACGCCCTTGCCTTCGACATCCGCACGCAGCCGTGCCACAGCGGCCTCGACCTTGGCGGGTGCCTTCAATTTCTTCTCGAACAGCGTGCGCGCGCGCTTGATCGCCGGCTCCACGAAACGGGCCTCACGATCCTGCAGCGTGACCTGGAAGCCCTTGAGCGCGGACCATGCGGCGATGTCGCCGCCCATCGTGCCGGCGCCAACCACGTGCACGTGCGAGATGCCGTGATCCGTACCGCCGCCGAGACCCTTCAGGCGTTCCTGCAGGAAGAAGATCCGAATGAGGTTGCGGGCGGTCGGCGTCGTGGCGAGCTTCGCTACCGACTTCGCCTCGACCTTGAGTCGCTGCTGGATGCTGCCGCCACCGCGCGACCAGGTGTCGATCAGGGCGAATGGCGCGGGGTAGTGTTCCTTGCGTACCTTGGCCGCCGTCTGCTTGCGCACCATCGGCGCGAGAATCGCGCGAGCAAGCAGGGTGTTCGTGGCCCAGCCCTTGGCGCGCTGCGCGAAGGGGCGGGCGGTCGGACGGCGAGCCAGCTCGCGTGCCTCGGCCAGCAGCTCGTCGGGTCGGGCGAGGCGGTCGATCAAACCGACGGCCTTGGCGCGGCGTGCGTTGAACGGCTTGCCGGTCAACATGGCAGACAGCGCATCCGGCGCGCCGATCAGGCGCGGCAACCGGGCACTGCCGCCCCAGCCGGGATGAATGCCGAGCATGACTTCCGGCAAGCCGATCTTCGTCGTGTCGTCGTCCGCCGCAATGCGCAGACGGCAGGCCAGCGCGAGTTCGGCGCCGCCGCCCAGGCAGGCACCGTGGATCGCAGCGACGGTCGGGCAGGGCAGGCGGGCGAGGTTCTCGAACACGCGTTGGCCGTTCTCGATGTTCTCGAGCACGCTGCCGGTCTGCGCGTATTCCACGAACTCGCGGATATCCGCGCCCACGGCAAAGCCCATCGGCTTGCCCGAATGGATGACGACGCCGCGGGGATTCTCGATGGCGAGACGCTCCACGAGCGTGTCCAGTTCGTCGAGCACCTCGCGCGACAGCGCGTTGGCGCTCGCCCCCTCGCGGTCGAGGGTGAGGACGACGATGCCGTCGTCGCCCTCGCTGGTCTTCCAGTGCTTGAATCGGAGTCCTTCGAACATGGCGGTCGTACGGTGGCGAATGAGCGCACCACCATACCTTTCCCCTTGGCCGAATGCGAGATACCCGACCGTATGGCGTGTTGCCACGCTCCCCCGTACACGGCTGGCGCGGCACCCGTCTTCGGCGGATACTTCGCGCCACTCAAGCCGTACGACCCCTCATGGATGCCAACGCAGGAACCGATGTCTTCGACCGCATCCTTTCGGCCTCGGGGCCGCTGGTTGCGCTGAAGGCTGGCGACACGACGCTGCTGCTCGAACAGTTTCGTCTGGTAGCCCGGCGCACCGGCCAGGCGGTGTACCTGTGGCGCCATGCGGAAGGGCTGGTGAGCCTGCGCGATGCGCAGATGCGGGTACCCGGATGCCTCCGACTTGGCGACGCCCTGCGTTACATCCTGCAGAGCCTGCACTTCGGCGTGTACCTCCTGGACATGCCGCCCGGTGCGCCCAGTGCGACGGACGGTGCACTTTTACGGCAACTTTCGCGCGCACAGACCGGTCACGTCCGGCGTGTCGTGCTCATCGGAGCCAGCCCCAGCCTCCTCGCCACGTTCGAAAATGACGTGGTCCTCGTCGACGCCGACTGGCAGGCGCGCTCCGCCGCGCCGCGCCTGCGCGACGGTCGCTGGGTCGTGTGAGTACGTACCGCATGACCGAACCCCTGGGTGTACTGATCTTCACGCCGCGCCGCGACGTGCGTCGTGCCGTGTTCGATGCCCTCGACCTCGATGGCGGCTTCGTGTTGTTGAGCGCCCGCGACTCAGCACAGCTCGAAACGCTGCTGGCGGATGCGCCGCCGTTGCACGTGGTCGTGGTCGGTGCCGACGGGAATCCCGAGGTGACCCGCGGATTGCGGATTCTGCGCAGCTTTCCCGCCTACGCTTCATTGCCCCTGGTCCACGTCGTGGACGACACGCCGGGCGTGGCGCCCGAGGGCGCCATCGATTGGCTCCGAGAGAGCGCGATCCCGACCGAACTGGCCCAGCGCGTGCGTGCGGCGCTCGACGCGCCGCCGCCGACATCGGTCGGCGGCCCGGTACAGCCGGACTGGCGCTTCGCGTTCGATGCGGGTGCGGCCTGGGTCGTGGCATCCACGCCCGACGGCTGCATCGTCGAAAGCGGTGCGGCGATGGAGCGGCTGTGTGCCGCTGAAGGTCCGGTGCAGGGCCGGCTGCTTCAGGAGCTGATCGTGCTTGCCGACGGGGCGACCTGGCCGGTGCCCGACGGTGACGGCCTGGCCTGTACGCTGCGCCGCCGCGACGGAGGGGAGATCGTCGGCGAGGCCGACGTGCGCCACGTCGTCGACCGCGGCCAGCACCGCATCGCGGTCGCTTTCCGCGACTTGCGCTCGGCAGACTCGGCACAGCGGGCCCTCGCGTTGCTCGCCTCGCTGGAGGGCTGCCAGAGCGACGACGAAGGCATCGGTGAAGCGGCGGCCATGATCGCCGACGTGCTGGATCTCGACGTGGTTGCCGTCTGGTCCGCGCTGCCGGAGAGCGAACTGGGCCCCGAGGTGGTGGCACGCATCTGGAATGCACCCGGTCAGGTCGAATGGCCGGATGCCAGCGACCTGCCGCTGTTGAAGATATGCCTCGGCGGCGAATCGCTGTTGTCCCTCGATGCCACGTCCGACCTGCCCATGGGCGACCCGTTGATCGAGGCGCTCGGACTGCGCTCGTACGTACTGCTGCCTCTGCTGGACGAACGCCGCAACGTGCTCGGCGCGCTGCTGGCCGGTCGCAGGCGGCATGGCAGCGACGCGCGTGTGCTCGGCCTCGCGCTGCGAGCCGCCACTGCGCGTTTCGCCAGCGCACTGGAACTGCGTCGTGCGCGCGAGCAAGGGCGGGTGCGCGGCCTGATCGACACGCTGACGGGCTTGCCCAATCGGCTGCTCTTCAACGACCGGCTCGAGACGACGATCCGCGAGGCCGAGCGCACCGGCGAATGCTTCGCCACGCTGCTGGTGGATCTCGACCGATTCAAGAGCATCAACGAGACCCTCGGCCACGCGGTAGGCGACAAGGTGCTGGTCTCGGTGGCGAAGCGGTTGCGTGCCAGCGTGCGCGCCTCCGACACCATCGCGCGCTACGCGGGCGACGAATTCACCATGATCCTGCGCCACATCATCCAGCGCGACGACGTGCTGCGCATCGCCGAAAAGGTCGTGCAGGCGATGGAGGTGCCGCTCTCGCTGGACGACGGCTCCGAGCTGCAGGCCACGGTCTCCGTAGGCATCTCGTACTTCCCCGACGATGCCGTGGAAGGCGAGCTGCTTCTGCGCCACGCCGACGAAGCGATGTACGGAGCCAAGAGTCTCGGTCGCAACAACTATCAGGTCTACGCGAATAACGTGGACGCCACCCAGCAACAGCAGACCGAACTGAAGGCACGCCTGCGTCACGCGGTGCGCAACGACGAACTGCGTGTCTTCTACCAACCGCAGGTCGAAGCATCCAGCGAGGACATCGTCGGCATGGAGGCGCTGGTCCGCTGGGAGCATCCCGAGCTCGGCATGATCAGCCCGGCCTTCTTCATTCCATTGGCCGAGGCGAGCGGCTTGATCGTGCCCATCGGCGAGTGGGTGCTGCGGACGGCCTGCGCTCAGGCCAAGGCGTGGGAATCACGCTACGGCCTGGGGCTGCGGCTGGGTGTCAATCTTTCCGCCGTCCAGTTGATGCAGTCCAATCTCGCCTCGGTGGTTGCCACCGTCCTGCGGGACACGGGTCTCGATCCGCACCAGCTGGAGCTGGAGGTGACCGAAAGCATCAGCGTGAAGACGGTGCCGCACCTGGTAGAGACCCTCGATGCCCTGCATGCCATGGGCTGCCGGATTGCGATCGACGATTTCGGTACGGGCGCGGCGTCGCTGGATTACCTGCGTCGCCTGCCGGCCGACCGAATCAAGATCGACCAGAGCTTCGTGCGCAACATCGGTGTGGACCCCGATGACGAGGCCATCGTGCGCGCCACCATCGAGATGGCCCATCACCTGAAGCGCGGGGTGGTGGCTGAGGGCGTGGAAATCGAGCAGCACCTCCAGTTCCTTCGCATGAACGGCTGCGACGAGCTGCAGGGCTACCTGTTCTGCCGCCCATTGCCGACCCCCGCCTTCGACAAGCTGCTCGCCGAGCGCGAGCGCCTGGTCAACGAGGGCAGGGCCGTGCCGGCCTGATCCGTCGGCACTCCCCGGCGGGGCCTGCTTGAGTTCGCCGGCCCGCCCCGCATATTTTCACCGAGGTGAAATCGGCATGGCGCCAATGAACTTGCGCCACGTCGGCTTGTCTCATCTGCGCCCGCGACTGGCCCCGAACGCTTTAAGGAGACGGCCCGGATGGGCGAAAACGAACTGGATCAAGCACTTGTTGAACGTGTGCAGCAAGGAGACCGACGCGCGTTCGACCTGCTTGTCCGCAAGTACCAGCACAAGGTCATTGCCCTTATCTCGCGCTACGTACACGACTGGACCGAGTGCGAGGACATCGCTCAGGAAGCCTTCGTTCGCGCCTGGCGCGCGCTGGGCTCGTTCCGCGGCGAGAGCGCTTTCTATACCTGGCTGTACAAGATTGCGGTCAATACCGCCAAGAATCATCTGGTTGCCATGGGGCGTCGCCCGCCCACCGGCGACATCGATATCGAAGATGCCGTGTACGTCCCCGGCGCCACGCGCATGCACGAAAGCGCCACCCCGGAGCGCGAAATGATGCGCGAACAGGTGGAACAAACGGTCTTTTCCACTGTCCAAGCCCTGCCCGAGGAACTTCGGGTAGCCATTACCCTGCGCGAGGTGGAGGGCAAAAGCTACGAGGACATCGCTTCCATCATGGACTGTCCTATTGGCACTGTCCGTTCACGTATCTTCAGGGCTCGCGAAGCCATCGATCAGAAACTGCGGCCGCTGTTGTCCGACCGCGAGGACCACACCTCATGAGTGAAGCCAATCGCGAAATTCTCTCCGCCGGCATGGACGGTGAGCTGTCACGGGAGGAGGTCCGCTTCCTGCTGCGACGGCTTGAGGCCGATCCGGTTCTTGCCGACACGTGGGCGCGTTTTCACGTGGGGCGCGACGGTTTGCGCCGGCAGGCTACGCCCTTGGCCTCGGGTGACTTTGCCAGCCGTGTGATGGCCGCCATTGACGCTGATTCGGCCGAGTTCGCTCAGCCCGCGGGAGGCGCGCAGCCCCGTCGTCGCTGGTTGCAGTGGTCTGCCGGCGGCGCTATCGCCGCCAGCGTCGCGGTGGCCGCGCTCATGTTGACGCAGCCCGCGGGGAACCGTGTCTCGGCGCCGGATGTCGCTCGCAGCGCACCGTTGACCGGGGACGCGGAGGTCGCCGACGTCTCGCCTGCGCCGGTTGCCGCTCCTGCGGTACCGCAGTGGCTCAGCGGCAACATGGCGTCGCAGTTCACCCAGAAGGCAGCGTTCGACAGCTCGAGTGATGAAGGCGCTGCCGCCGCTTATCTGCCGCGCTCTACGCCGTACCAGCTTCACCATGCCCGGGCCGCTTCGGCTTCGGAAGGCAATGGCTACATGCTGCTGATCCGTCCTGACGGAAGCCGTTATGTACAGCCGGTCGCTGCGCCGCAGGCTCGCTGAGCCGCAGCGTATGCCGCGCGCCGAGATTCCCGGCGCGCCCCTTTCCCATTCGTAACAACCCGCGCGGTCACACCGCGCGGGCAGCCATGGTCAGGTTAAAGGAGGAAATCGATGGCTTTGTGGCATGCACGCGCGCTCCTCGGCGGAGCGCTGGTTCTGGCAGGTGCTGGCGCCCAGGCGCAATCGCTGCCTGATTTCACGGGCGTCGTAGAAAAGAACGCGCCCGCCGTCGTTCACGTCGAGGCGAAGACGACGGGTGTCGCGCGCAAGGCGCGGGGCGGTCCGGGCGGCATGCCCGACGACCAGCAGGAAGAGCTGCTGCGCCGTTTCTTCGGTATGCCGGGCATGCCGATGCAACCGCGCGAGCAGACCTCGCTCGGTTCGGGCTTCATCATTTCCAGTGATGGCTACATCCTGACCAACGATCACGTGGTCGACGACGCCGACGAGGTAAAGGTCCGCCTGCAGGACCGTCGAACGTTCACTGCGAAGGTCGTCGGCAAGGATCCCCAGTACGACATCGCCTTGCTCAAGGTCGACGGCTCCTCGCTGCCCACGGTGTCCATCGGCGATTCGCGCTCGGTCAAGCGCGGCCAATGGGCGCTGGCCATCGGTTCGCCGTTCGGCCTGGATGCCACGGTCACGCACGGCATCATCAGCGCCGTCGGTCGCAACCTCGGTAGTGGCGACCAGCCCTATACCTCGTTCATCCAGACCGACGTGCCGATCAATCGCGGCAACTCCGGCGGTCCGCTGTTCAACCTGCAAGGGCAGGTGATCGGCGTGAACTCGCAGATCTACTCCACCTCGGGTGGCTACCAGGGCCTGTCGTTCTCGATTCCGATCGACGTCGCGATGAACGTCGTGCAGCAGATCAAGGAAAAGGGTTACGTTTCCCGCGGCATGCTCGGCGTGACCGTCCAGCCGGTGGATCAGTTCGTCAAGAACCTCGATCTGCCCGACGCCAACGGCGCCCTCGTCGCCCAGGTCACCCCGGGCAGCGGCGCCGACAAGGCCGGCATCAAGCAAGGCGACGTCATCCTGTCGTTCAACGGCACACCGATCACGCAGTCGCCCGACCTGCCGCCCCTGGTCGGTCTGACCAAGCCGGGTTCCATGGCCAAGGTCGAGATCCTCCGCGATCACAAGAAGCAGGTCGTCGACGTCAAGGTCGGCGAACTGCCGCGCGACAAGGACGCCCTGGCCGCGGCCAGCGGAGACAGCGATAGCACTGGCGGTGGATCCGCTGCCGCCCTCGGCATGTCGGTGCAGGACATCGACGCGTCCGCGCGTACTGAGCTTGGCCTCAAGCCGGGCGAAGGCGTGGTCGTCAGCCGGATCACCGGCCGCGCTGCCGCCAGCGCCGGCCTGCAATCGGGCGACGTGATCCTCATGGTCAACCAGAAGCGGATCGGCAACGCCGCTGCCTTCCGCGATGCCGTGAAGGGGATCAAGCCCGGCGATACCGCGATGCTGCTGGTCCGCCGCGACGATTCCACCCGCTTCGTCGGGGTCACCGTACCCAGTGAGCGCTGAGCGCAAAACCGGCCGTCGTTCGGCGGCGGCCGGCCTTCCATGCGATACTACGGGATTCGCGCCGGCCCCCAGGTCGGCGCGCGTCGTTCGCGCCGCGAGCGATGGTGAACGTGACCACGGCGCTCCATGGAACTCATCCGCAACTTCTCCATCATTGCCCACATCGACCACGGTAAGTCGACCCTGGCCGATCGCATCATCCAATTGTGTGGCGGCCTGACCGAGCGCGAAATGGAAGCGCAGGTCCTCGACAACAACCCGATCGAGCGCGAGCGCGGCATCACCATCAAGGCTCAGTCCGTGTCGCTGCCGTACAAGGCGCGCGACGGCAAGACCTACCAGTTGAATTTCATCGATACGCCCGGCCACGTCGACTTCTCCTACGAGGTCAGCCGTTCGCTATCGGCGTGCGAGGGTGCGCTGCTGGTCGTGGATGCGGCGCAGGGTGTGGAAGCGCAGTCGGTCGCCAACTGCTACACCGCGATCGAGCAGGGGCTCGAGGTTATTCCCGTCCTCAACAAGATCGATCTGCCGACGGCGGACATCGAAAAGGCCAAGGCCGAAATCGAGGCTGTGATTGGCCTCGACGCCAGCGACGCCATTCCCGTCAGCGCGAAGACCGGTCAGAACGTGATCGAGGTGCTGGAGGCGATCATCCATCGCATCCCGCCGCCGAAGCCGCGTGACACCGATAAGCTTCAGGCGCTCATCATCGATTCCTGGTTCGACAACTACCTCGGCGTGGTTTCGCTGGTGCGCGTCATGCAGGGTGAGATTCGCCCGGGCGACAAGATCCTGGTGATGTCCACCGGCCGTACGCATCTGGTGGACGACGTGGGCGTGTTCACGCCCAAGCGCAAGAAGCTCGATCGTCTCGCCGCGGGCGAGGTCGGCTGGATCAACGCCTCGATCAAGGATGTGCACGGCGCGCCGGTCGGCGACACGCTCACCCATGCCGGCAAGCCCGCAGAAGAGCCGTTGCCCGGCTTCCAGACGATGCAGCCGCGCGTCTTCGCGGGTCTCTTTCCCGTGTCCGCCGACGATTACCCGGCGCTGCGCGAGGCCCTGGACAAGTTGCGTCTCAACGATGCCGCCATGTTCTTCGAGCCGGAGAGTTCCGAGGCCATGGGCTTCGGCTTCCGCTGCGGCTTCCTCGGCATGCTGCACATGGAAATCGTCCAGGAGCGTCTCGAGCGCGAATACGATCTCGACCTCATCACCACGGCGCCGACGGTCGTCTACGAGGTGGCGAAGACCGACGGCAGCGTGCTGCAGATGGACAACCCGGCGAAGCTGCCCCCACCGCAGCAGATCGCCGAGATCCGCGAGCCGATCATCGTCGCCAACATCCTCACGCCCGGCGACTACGTCGGTAACGTGATCAAGCTGTGCGAAGAGAAGCGTGGCGTGCAGCGTTCCATCCAGTACCTCGCCACGCAGGTGCAGGTCACCTACGAACTGCCGCTGGCCGAGGTCGTGCTCGACTTCTTCGACCGGCTGAAATCGGTGTCGCGCGGCTACGCGTCGATGGATTACCACCTCGACCGTTTCGACGCGGGTCCGTTCGTGCGCGTGGACATTCTCATCAACGGCGATCGCGTCGACGCACTGAGCCTGATCGTGCATCGTTCGCACGCCGATCGCCGCGGACGCGAGCTGGTGGAGCGTATGAAGGACCTGATCCCGCGCCAGCAGTTCGATGTGGCGATCCAGGCGGCGATCGGCGCCGCGGTCATCGCGCGCTCCACCGTGAAAGCGCTGCGCAAGAACGTTCTGGCCAAGTGCTACGGCGGTGACGTGTCGCGCAAGAAGAAGCTTCTGGAGAAACAGAAGGAGGGCAAGAAGCGCATGAAGCAGGTGGGTAGCGTGGAAATCCCGCAGGAAGCTTTCCTTGCAGTGCTGAAGGTCGACAAATAAGCCCTTTCGGGCAGCATGACGTTTCACCTATGGATAACCGGCGCGGGATGCGCCGGAATGGGCCTCGCGGCCCCTCGACACGACTGACGGAGTTGGCATGGCGGCATTCGATTTTTCGGCGATTCTTCTTGGCCTGACGGTCCTCTTCGGAGTGATCTGGCTGTTCGATCGCCTCTTTCTCGCGAAGGCACGCCGGGCGCGTGCGGAGGCCACTGGCGAGGAGCAGCCCGAATCCTGGCCGGTCGACTGGTCGCGGTCGCTGTTCCCTGTGATTCTGGTGGTGCTGATCCTGCGCTCGTTCGTCGCCGAGCCGTTCCGTATTCCCTCCGGTTCGATGATGCCCACGCTGGACGTCGGCGACTTCATCCTGGTCAACAAGTTTGCCTATGGCCTGCGCATGCCGGCCTTCAACAACAAGCTGGTCGCCAATGGCGAGCCGCGGCGTGGCGACGTGGTGGTCTTTCGTTTTCCGGGGTTCCTCTGCCGCGATGAAAACGGCCAGACCGTCCGCAGCGGCGATATCACCTGCCAGGATCCGCACGCCGCTGTGCCCAGCGAGAACTGGATCAAGCGCGTGATCGGCTTGCCCGGCGATCGCATCGAAACGCGCGGCAGCGAACTCTTCATCAACGGCGAGCGCGTCGGCGCCGATGAAATCGGGCCGTTCAAGGGCAGCATGACCCGCCCGGAAGATCGCCTGCTGATGACCTACGGCTCCAAGCTCTATACCGAGCACCTGGGCAGCATCAACCACACGATCGCGCTTACCCCCGCGTACAACATGCCGATGGATATCCCCAACGCGGTGGTGCCGTCCGAGGTTCCCAAGGGCTGCTACATCGTCATGGGCGACAACCGCATGAACAGCACCGACAGCCGCTGGTGGGGCTGCATGCCCGAGCAGAATCTCGTCGGCAAGGCCTTCTTCGTCTGGCTGGCCTGGCGCGGCCCCAGCAATGGCTGGCTCGATTTCTCCAAGATGGGCAAGGTCATCCATTGAGTGAACGGAGGCGTCCGTCACGCCGCGGGGCGTTGCGGATACCGCCGGACAAGGTAATCTCCGCTGCGGGGCGCATATCGCGCCCCGCGCGCATTCCACGTCTTGAACAGGGGAGCCGCCACGGCGGCGGGACACGAGCATGAAATCCAGGCAATCGGGCATTACCCTCATCGGCTTTCTCATCGTGCTGCTGGTGCTCGGCTTCTTCGCCTTCATGGGCATGAAGCTGGTGCCCGCGTACATCGAGTTCTTCGGCGTGAAAAAGGCCATGAGCCAGATCGCGACGAGCGGCAGCAACCAGGACCTCGACGGCATCCGCCGCGACCTGATGTTCAAGATGGGCTTCCAGTACGTGGACGACGCCACGATCCAGCCCAAGGACATCACGTTGGATCGCGCCAACAATGGTGCAAGGCTCAACGTCAGCTACGAAAAGCAGATCCATTTCCTCTACAACATCGACTTCCTCCTGCATTTCGACAATTCGGTGCAGTTGAGGAATGCGCCCATGTAACGAGCGATCGTGCAGTTCCCTCATTCCTTCCGTAATCCCGATCTGGCCACCCTGGCGCTGACCCACCGCAGCGTCGGCAAGCCGAACAACGAACGCCTGGAATTCCTCGGCGACGCCCTTCTGGGTGCCACCGTGGCGGAACTGCTGTTCGAGGCCCATCCCAACGCCAGCGAGGGCGAGCTTTCGCGTCTGCGCGCGCAGCTCGTCAACGGGCAGGCGCTGGCCGTCATCGCTCGCGAACTGGAGCTGGGCGACAAACTGCGCCTGGGGCCGGGTGAACTGAAGAGCGGCGGTTTCCGCCGTGACTCCATCCTGGCCGACGCCTTCGAGGCGCTGGTCGCCGCGGTCTACCTGGACGACGGCTACGATGCCTGCCGCCAGCTCGTGCGCCGGCTGTTCGCCCCGCGGGTGGCCGAGATCAAGCGTTCCAGCAAGGATGCCAAGACCCGCCTGCAGGAATGGTTGCAGGGCAGGGGCCTGCCGTTGCCCACCTACGAACTTATCGACAGCTACGGCGAAGACCATGCCAAGACCTTCGACGTAAGCTGTTCCATCGACGAGCCTGAGCCGATCCGCGTCGAGGGGCGCGGCGGCAGCCGGCGCGCCGCCGAACAGGATGCTGCCGAAGCCGTGCTTCGCCGCCTTACCGGCGTACAGTAAAAAGACACTTATGAACGATTCTGACACCCCCGAGAACGACACCGTCGTCGACGACGACTTCCGCTGCGGCTACGTGGCCCTGGTCGGCCGCCCCAACGTGGGCAAGTCCACCTTGCTCAACGCCCTTATCGGCGTGCGCCTGAGCATTGTCAGCCACCGTCCGCAGACCACGCGCCACCGCATCCTCGGCATCTCGACCAAGCCGCAGGGGCAGATCCTCTACGTCGACACGCCGGGTCTGCACCGTGGCGGCAAGCGTGCGATGAACCGCAGCCTGAATCGCGCCGCGCGTGCGGCGATCACCGAGGTCGACCTCGCTGTGCAGGTGATCGAGGCGGGGCGCTGGACGGACGAAGACATGGCCATGTACGCCGCGCTGGCGGAGCAGAAGGACATGCCGAAATTGCTGGCGATCAACAAGGTCGACCTGCAAAAGGACAAGACGGCCATGCTGCCCTTCGTCGCCGATCTCATGCAGAAGCATCCGTTCGACGACGTCTACTACGTGAGCGCGCTGAAAGCGAAAGGCCTGGCCGGTATCGAGAAGGGCATTCTCAAGCGCTTGCCCGAGCAGCCGGCGATCTACGCCGAGGACGAAATCACCGACCGCAGCGAGCGTTTTCTGGCCGCCGAAATGGTTCGGGAGCAGTTGATGCTGCGCCTGGACCAGGAGCTGCCGTACGCCACCACCGTCGAGATCGAGCGGTTCGAGGATCGTCCGGACGGCGTGGCGGAAGTGCATGCGGTGATCTGGGTCGAGCGCGACGGGCAGAAGGCCATCGTCATCGGCAATGCCGGCGCGCAGTTGAAGGCCATCGGTACCTCCGCACGCAAGCAGATGGAAAACCTGTTCGAGCGCAAGGTGTTCCTCAAGCTCTGGGTGAAGGTCCGCGAGGGTTGGGCTGACGACGAGAACCTGCTCAAGCGCTTCGGTTACGAATAACCCGGGCCCACGCCGTGCGCGTCGAGCAGCAGCCTGCGTTCGTCCTGCACGCGAGACCCTATCGGGAAACCTCGCTGCTGATGGAATGCCTCACCCGCGACCACGGCCGCATCGGCGTGGTCGCGCGCGGGGTGCGCAAGGAGCGCGCACGACTGCAGCGCGCGCAGCTCGAGCCCTTCCAGCGCCTGGAGCTCGATCTTCTGCTCAAGGGTGAACTGGCGACGCTGCGGAGTGCGGAGCCTTCCGGCGCGGCGATGCGGCTGGTGGGTGACGCCGGCCTGGCGGGGCTCTATCTCAACGAACTCGTGGTACGCCTCACGGGCCGCCAGGACCCCAACGCCGACCTCTTCGAACGCTACGAACTCACGCTGCGGCGGATGGCCGCGAGAGAGCCGCTGGCGTGGACGTTACGCCGGTTCGAGCGCGACATGCTCGACTCGCTGGGCTATGCGTTGCAGTTGGCTGTGGATGCTTCCGATGGCGAGCCGCTCGACCCCGATGCGGCGTATTTCTACGACCCCGAGGCGGGGGCCCTGCCCGGACGCGCGGGCGACGCGCGGTCCGTGCGTGGCCGCGATTTGCTGGCGCTGGCCGAGGATCGCTCGCCCGATAGCGCCGGGCTCGCGTCATTGCGGCGCATGATGCGCCAGGTGATCGCGTTTCACCTGGGCGGCGGCGAGCTGCGTGCCTGGCGCGTGCTGAAGTAGCCCGCCTTAGACGGTCGGCAAGGCGGCCAGTGCCGCCTCCAGCTCCGCCCGGAAACGGGCGAGGGCATCTGGCACCACCGCTCGCGTCTCGCGCACGTGCGCCTGCAGCACCTTGGCTTGGGTGCCGAGCCGCGTCGCACCGCAGAAGCCACAGGCGGATCGTAGGCGATGCAGCCGTTCCACCAAAGCTGCCGGATCGTCCGCGAGGCGGCCCAGCGATCCGAGCAGTTCGATGAGTTCCATGCGCAGCAGGCCGCGCAGCGCGTGCATGGTGCCGGCGTCGCCCGCGGCGCGTAGCCCCGCGTCATCGTCCAGCACGCGTACCCCCTCGCTGAGACCCAGGGTTGCGGCCAGCGTGTCGGTCAGCGAGGCGATCCGGCACGGCTTCTCGATCACGCCCGCGAAGCCTTCGTCGAGCAGCGTGGCGCGCAGACTTGCCGGTACTTCGGCACTGGTCGCCAGCGCCGTGGCGTCTCGCGAGGCGGCGTTGTGGTCGCGGCGCAGGGAGGACAGCACCTCGATCGCGCCGCCCCGCGGCATGCGGCAATCCAGCAGCAACGCGTCGAAGCGCTCGGCGCACCCCAGCGCCAGCGCTTCGGCGCCGTCGCATGCCGGCACGACCTCATAGCCATGAGCGCGCAATGCGCTGGCGAGAAACTGTCGTGTCGAAGGGTCGTCGTCGGCGACGAGAAGGCGGCGCACCGCTGCACCGGAAAGAGGGTGAAGAGCGTCTTGCGACATGTAACGTTCCGTGTCGTTCATCTGGTTTTGGCAGAATGGCCGAGCATGCTTCCTGTATCAACCCGCACGCTCGTCCTCATGCTCGCCGGCTGGATCGCCATGGCCTGGGCCGGTGCTGCCTGCGCGGGGCTTTCGGTGGAAGCGGACACACTGTCGGTGCCCGGGCTGGAAATGGGTGGCATGCAGGCCGACATCGATACGGCCGCCGACGCTAAAGGGCTCAGCGTCAAGCTCTCCGCGGAACGCGCCGACGTCCCGGCGCTGGGTTGGCGCAAGGTAGGCCTGGGCCTCGACGGTGCGCTGGGGCGCGACGAACTGGGGCGCTGGGTCTTCGACGGTGTCGTGCGCCTGCGCGGCGCGCCGGGCGGCGCACTCGGTCGTGCCGACGTGCACATCGTGGCCGACGCCGCGGCCAATACCCTTGAGGTATCGCTCAAGCAGGACAAAGCGGTGGCGCAGGTCGCGTTGCCGATGGACCAGACGACGCACGCGCAGATCACCTTGAAGGGCTTGCCCGCAGGTTGGTTGCAAGGGCTGCTGTCCACCGTGTGGTCGGGCCGCACCACCGCCGGCAAGGTAGACGCCGACCTCGCCTTGGACGTGCTGGACGGTGGCGTGCAGGCAGCCGGCCAGTTCGCGCTCGACGGCGTCGGTTTCGACAGCCCCGGAAACACGCTGGCGGGGCAGGGCGTGTCAGGCGGGGGCCGCATCGGTTTCGACAATCAGGGCGAGACCAGCGTCATCGATCTCGATGCCACGTTGCGCGGCGGTGACCTTACGCTCGCAGCGCTTCGCGCGCGATTGCCCGCGCATCCCGTACAGCTCTCTCTGAGTGCGCGTTCGACCAAGGCCGGCATGACGGTGCGTCGCCTGCGCCTGACCGATCCGGATGCGCTGCAGTTGGAAGGGGAACTGGGCTTCGCTCCCGGCGGAAGCCTTTCCCATCTGCGACTCGATCGTTTCAATGCCCGTTTCCCGGCCGCCTACGAGCGCTACGGCACCGGTCTGGTGAGCGGAGGTGCGGGCCAGTTGCGCGCGCGCGGGGAGATCGCCGGCCAGATCGCCTGGGAAACGGGTGCCCTGAAGGCCTTTTCCTTCCAGACCGGTGGCCTCGACCTGGCACTGGGCGACGGCAGCCTCGGTGTGGACGGCCTGCACGGCGCGCTGGATTGGAGTGCCACCGAAAACCGCCCATCCACGCGGCTTGGCTGGCGCGCGTTGCAGGTCTACCGCATCCCCAACGGTGCCGCCGAAGGCGCCTGGCGCAGCACCGGCGGCACACTGTCGCTGGAGAAGCCGCTTGCGATCCCCGTGCTAGACGGCCAGTTTCGCGTGCTCGGGCTGTCGCTGCGCCCGGGCGCCGCCAGTGGCGAGCGTTTGCAGACGTCGCTGGCGCTGACCCAGATCGACATGGCGGCGTTCTGCCGGGCGCTCGGCTGGCCCGAGTTCCACGGCAAGCTCGGCGGTGCCGTGCCGTCGCTGCGCTATGTCGACGATCGCGTCGAACTCGCGGGCGGCCTCTCGATCAACGCCTTCGACGGCTTTATCGATATCACCGGGCTGAGCCTGGCGCAGCCATTCGGCGACGCCCCCGTTCTGACCGGCAACATCGCCCTGCGCAAACTCGATCTAGGGTTGCTGACCTCGGTCTTCGACTTCGGCAACATCACCGGGCGTATGGACGGCAGCATCGACGACCTGCGCCTCGTCGGCTGGGCACCCGCCGCGTTCAAGGCCAACCTGGTGGCCGGGGAGGGCGGACGTATCAGCCAGAAGGCCGTGAACAACCTGACGTCGGTCGGCGGAGGTGGCATTGCCGGTGGCCTGCAGGGCACGGTGCTCAAGTTGTTCAAGACTTTCGGCTACCGGCGGATCGGTCTGTCGTGCGCGCTCAAGGGCGACGTCTGCTCCATGGGCGGCCTGGGGCCGACAAAAGATGGCTACACCATCGTCGAAGGCAGCGGCCTGCCCCGCCTGACCGTGGTCGGGCACCAGCGCGAGGTCGATTGGCCGACATTGGTTCGCCGTCTCAAGGCGGCCACCGAGGGCGATGGACCCGTCGTACGATGACTGCTCAACATGGAGTGAAATATCATGCGTAAACTATTGACCTGCATAGCGATCGCGACGCTGACGGCGCTCGTCGGCTGCGTCACCATCAACGTCTATTTTCCGGAAGCCGCCGCACAGAAGGCAGCCGACCAGTTCATCGGCAACGTCCTCGACGACAGTGGCGCCGCACCGGCCTCGGGCAAGGAAGCGAAGCCGCAACCCGCACCGGGTCACCAGCCATCGGCGTCGCTGTTGGACCTCGTCATTCCTGCCGCGCATGCGGCCGACGCCCCCGACCTGCAGATCCGTACGCCGGAAACCGATGCCATCCGGGCGCGCATGAAGACCCGTTTCGGCGGACAGTTGAAGGCGTTGTTCGATGCGGGCTCGGCCGGCTTCACCACTGACGGCCTCGTAGCCTTGCGTGACGCCGGCAGTCTGGCCGCGGGCCAGCGCGCGCAGGCCGACGCGCTCGTGCGCGAGGAGAACAACGACCGTGACGCCCTCTATCGCGCCATCGCGGTCGCCAATGGCCATCCGGAGTGGGAGCCGCGTATCCGCGAGACGTTTGCGCAGGGCTGGGTCCAGCGTGCGCTGCCGGGCTGGTATTATCAGGACGCCTCCGGCGCCTGGAAGCGCAAGTAGGCACTCGCCAGGAACGCACGCCGCTCAGACTCCACGCGGCGCGTCCTCCCAGCCAGCCCGGGCCGTCGGCGGTCCGGGCTTTACGTTTTAGAGCGCATGACCGAATTCGAAGCCACCATCACCGACCTCAGCCATGACGGCCGGGGCGTCGCCCGCATCGACAATAAGGCCACGTTCGTTTCCGGCGCGCTGCCGGGCGAGCGCGTCTTGCTGAAATATCGCAAGCGGCATCGGAACTACGACGACGCCGAAGTCGTCAGCGTGCTGGAGCCGTCGCCCGATCGCGTCGTGCCGCCTTGCCCGCACTTCGGCCAGTGCAGCGGTTGCGCGCTCCAGCACATGGCGCCCGTCGCACAGATCGCGGCCAAGCAGCGCGTGCTGGCGGAAAACTTCGAACGCATTGGCAAGGTCAGCCCCGAGCGCTGGCTGGCTCCCCTCGTGGACGAGCCCTGGGGCTATCGGCGCAAGGGCCGTTTCTCGGTCCGTTACGTGGCGAAGAAGGAGCGCGTGCTGGTGGGTTTCCGCGAGGAATCCAATCCGCGCTTCGTCGCGGACATCGACAGCTGCCTCGTCATCCACCCCAAGCTTGGCGACAAGGTCGGTTTGCTTGCCGCGCTGGTCGGCGGGATAGACGCTGCGCGCGACATTCCGCAGATCGAATTCGCTGCGGGCGACGACACGGTCGCGCTCGTGTTCCGTCACCTTGTGCCGTTGTCGGAGCGCGATCGCGCTGCGCTGGTCGCCTTCGGCCAAGCGCACGACATCGCGATCTATCTGCAACCAGGCAACCAGAGCAGCGTCCATCCGCTCTGGCCGGAAGCACCTCGCCTGGCCTTCGCCATACCTGCGGACAACGTGGAATTGGAATTTCTTCCCCTGGACTTCGTCCAGGTAAATGCGGGCATGAACCAGCGCATGCTGGCGCGCACGCTGGAACTGCTCGACCTGCGACCCGGCGACAAGGTGCTCGACCTGTTCTGTGGCCTGGGCAACTTCACGCTGCCGATGGCACGCCATGCGGCAGAGGTCGTCGGTGTGGAAGGCGAGCATGGCCTCGTGGAGCGCGCGGCGGCCAATGCGGCACGCAACGGCCTGTCCAACGCGTCGTTCCGCGTCGCCAACCTCTTCGACGATCAGCGCAACGAGCCCTGGGCGCAGCAGCCGTGGGACAAGATCCTGCTCGACCCGCCGCGCGCCGGTGCCGACAAGGTGCTCGAGTATCTGCCGCGCAAGGGCACCCAGCGGGTCGTGTATGTCTCGTGCCATCCGGGCTCGCTTGCCCGCGACGCCGGTATCCTCGTGGAGCGGCACGGCTTCCGGCTGGTTTCGGCCGGTGTGATGGATATGTTCCCGCATACCGCGCACGTGGAATCCATCGCGCTGTTCGAGCGCGGCTGAGGGGCGAAACACATGGGCGTCGAAATCGAACGGAAATTCCTTCTTGCCGGCGATGGCTGGCGCGCGCTCGTGGAACGCAGCGATCGCATCGCGCAGGGCTATCTCATCGGCGCGGCGGCGATCGCTGCCGGTCATGCGAAATCGTCCGTTCGCGTGCGGATCTCGGGCGAGCAGGCCTCGCTCAACATCAAGTCCGCCGTGCTGGGCATCCAGCGTGACGAATTCGAATATCCCATTCCGCTGGCCGACGCGGAGCATCTGCTTCATGCGCTGTCCGACGGTGTGCTGGAAAAGGTGCGCCACCACGTGCATTACCAGGGCGCGCATTTCGAGATCGACGAATTCGGCGGCGACAACGCCGGCCTGATCGTGGCCGAGCTCGAACTGGACGCTGCGGACGCTGCGTATCCACGGCCCGACTGGCTCGGCGTGGAAGTGAGTGCGCCGCGCTACTACAACGTCAACCTTATCGATCGACCGTTCGCTCGTTGGACGGCCGAAGAAAAGGCAGGCAGGGAGGACACCGCATGCTGATGGTCGGTCTTGCCGGCACCGAGCTGGCAGCGCACGAACACGAATGGCTGACGGCCCACGGCGTCGTGGGCACGATTCTTTTCTCGCGCAATTTCCAGTCGCGCGAACAGGTCACCGCGCTCATCGCATCGATCCGCGAGGTGGCGGGCGAGGATTTTCTCGTCTGTGTCGATCAGGAAGGCGGACGCGTGCAGCGTTTCCGCGAGGGTTTCACGCGCTTGCCGCCGTTGGCGGCCATCGGCCGTTTCTACGAAAGCGACCCGGTCGACGCCGTGAACCGCGCGGAAGAACATGCCTGGATCATGGCGAGTGAGATGCGTGCCATCGGCGTCGATTTCAGTTTTGCGCCCGTGGCCGATCTGGATCGCGGCAGCCGGGCCATTGGCACCCGCGCGTTCCATGCCGATCCTGCCGTTGCGGCGGAGCTGGTGCAGGCCTATGTGCGCGGCATGCACCTGGGTGGCATGGCTGCGGTGCTCAAGCATTTCCCGGGGCACGGTTCCGTGGCCGAAGACACCCATGAGTCGGTCGCCATCGACCCTCGGAGCAAGGAAGAGATCTTTGCCAACGACCTTCTGCCATTCCTTGCAGGCATGGACGCGCACGCGGAAGCCGTGATGGCGGCACACGTGATCTATCCTGCGATCGACGACCGCCCTGCGGGTTATTCGCGTACCTGGATCGAAGACATCCTGCGTGGCGAACTCGGTTTCCGCGGCTGCGTGTTCGGTGACGACATCAGCATGGCCGCCGCGGGAAGCGCAGGCGATATTGCCGCGCGTGCCGCGGCCAACCTCGACGCCGGCTGCGACATCGTGCTTGCGTGTTTTCCCGAGGCCGTTCCCGAGGCGATTGCGGCGGTTCGAGGCCGCCGTCCGTCGCCGGTCGAACGCATCGCGCCGTTGCGCGGTGCGATCGGCTCGACCTGGGAAGGCCTTGTCGACAATCCCCAGCGCGAGCGATTCATCGCACGCGTGACCGCCCTGGAGCCTTGACCGAACCATGACTGCCGCCTCGCTCGCTGACGCGCTGATGCGCTCCGACATCCTGTTCACCCGCGACCAGCTCGATATCGAGATCGCTCGCATGGGGCGCGAAATCGACGACGCGCTCGCCGGTGAGCGTCCCGTCTTCCTCACCGTGATGCACGGTGCACTGGTCTTCGCCGGACACATCGCGCTCGCGATCCGAACCGATCTCGAATTCGACTACGTCCACGCCACGCGTTATCGCGGCGAGACCAGTGGCAGCGACCTGCATTGGCTGCGCCGACCGGAAGTGCCGTTGCAGGGGCGCACCGTGCTGCTGGTAGATGACATCCTCGACGAGGGCCATACGTTGAAGGCCGTGCGCGATGCATGTCTCGAGATGGGTGCGGCGCGCGTTCTTCTCGTCGTGCTCTGCACCAAGTTGCATGGCCGCCGTGCGCACGGTATCGAGGCCGACTTCAATGGCGTCGACCTGCCGGACCGTTATGTGTTCGGCTACGGCATGGACTACCACGAGCAAGCCCGCAACCTGCCTGCCATCTACGCGTTGAAGGACTGAGTGCGATGACCATCGATCTCGCCGTCATCGGCGGTAGCGGCCTCTACGCCTTCGAGGGCCTGGAGCACACGGAGCGGCAGCAGGTAGACACGCCCTTCGGCGCACCGTCCGGTGATGTCGTGACGGGCAGCTTCCGCGGCAAGCGGCTTGCATTCCTCGCACGCCATGGCGAAAGCCACACCGTACCGCCGCACCGCGTGAACTACCGGGCGAACCTTTGGGCGCTGCACGCCCTCGGCGCGCAGCGGGTGGTGGCGGTCAACGCCGTGGGCGGCATTCGCGACGACATGGGCCCGCGCGCCCTCGTGGTGCCGGACCAGATCATCGATTACACCCACGGGCGCTACACCAGCTTCAATGACGTCGAAGGGGCAGAGGTTCGCCACATCGATTTCAGCGAGCCGTACACGGAAAGCCTTCGTCAGGCGATCGTGGCTG
Source organism: Luteibacter sp. UNCMF366Tsu5.1 (assembly GCF_900119235.1). Taxonomy (NCBI): domain Bacteria; kingdom Pseudomonadati; phylum Pseudomonadota; class Gammaproteobacteria; order Lysobacterales; family Rhodanobacteraceae; genus Luteibacter; species Luteibacter sp. UNCMF366Tsu5.1. Next base: position 238,836 of record NZ_FPIS01000001.1, read on the forward strand.
CGGCCCGGGCCGAAGGGCTTGCGATCATCGATGGCGGCGTCCACGGGGTGACCCAGGGGCCGCGTCTGGAAACGCGCGCGGAGATCGCCCGGATGAAGCGCGACGGCTGCGACCTGGTGGGCATGACCGGTATGCCCGAGGCGGCGCTGGCCCGCGAACTCGGCCTGGATTTCGCCTGCCTTGCCCTGGTGGCGAACTTTGCTGCGGGTGCGGGAGACGCCGTGGAAATCAGTATCGAAGAGATCTTCGAGCACCTGGCCGCCGCCACGGCGAACGTGCCGCCGATCCTGGGACGTCTGCTGGACGCCCTCTGATATCGGAAAGAATCCCAGTTGCGCTTTGGTCTGAAACATGACGATACTTCCGCTGCGCGTGGGGGCGGGCAAAGGGGATCCATGGGGAACGCCTCGCCAACTCAGGCGCTTCCAGTCCATGTCCAGAGGTTTCCGCAATGCGTTTCGGTACGGTCAAGTGGTTCAACGATGCCAAGGGTTTCGGTTTCATCGCGCCCGAGGACGGTGGGGAGGACGTGTTCGTCCACTTTTCTGCGATCAATTCGAAGGGGTTTCGTAGTCTCCAGGAAGGCCAGCGAGTGAAGTTCGAAGTGACCCAGGGCCCGAAGGGTGCCCAGGCGTCGGGTGTCGAAATCGCCGCCTGATCGCTTCCGCTTCGTAACAGGAAACCCCGCGCCCCGGCGCGGGGTTTTTTTTGGTTCATTGCGGAATTCCCGGGTGCAGGCTGGATACGTCGATTCATTCGCCGAGGCGTGACTGCATATGTCCGGCGGTTGGCGCGGCCGGTAGTTCGGACGGTGAGGCCAGAGCCTTCGGTGTCCCCCCCCTCGCTGCTTCAGACAGGTCCTCCGCGTTCGAAAAGGAAGCCGCTGGCGCGGCCCGTGTACCTATGGGCCTTCGGCCGCTCTCTTGTGCGGAACTCGCCTCGAGGGGGGGCACCGAAGACTCCCGCGATGACTGAGGTCGCGTGTCGGGAGAGCCGCAGCCCCCGGTAATGCGCGATGAACCTTTTTTTGAGCGATCGAAAGCCGTCCAGAAGGCCGATGGCGAGCCGGCGACGGCATCCGCTTTTTCGGCATGGATCGTCGTATTCGCGGTCTTCCGCGACACTGCCCGGTCGGCGCGGACCACCTCGGCTGTTCCGCGCTGCGCACGTTCGTTCGTGGGCCGTCCCGATGGCAGCCACGTCACGCCCGGGTCGAGCATGGCCGGATGCGATCCGCCAGCGGCTCATCCCTCATCGAATGCCTGGTTGCCATGGCCGTCTTTGCCATCGGCGCGGCGTGCAACGCGACCTGGACCATGCAGTCGATGGCGGCGCATGCGCGTGCGTCGCGGTTGAACGCGGCGACGACGATTGCAGCCAGCCTCGTTGCGCATATCCGTGCCAATCCCGAGGGAACGGCCGACTACGACGACGAGCGCGCCGACGACACGGGCATGCCTCGCGCACCGAGCGCTGGATCACGAAGCGATGCCCATCGCCACGCAACGAACGAAGCGTGCGATGCGTCGTGTCTCGCGCGACGGCTGGCGAGGGACGACGTTCTCAATTTCCATGCCGAGCTGGCGCGACGCGTCGGCTCCGCCGCTGCCGGTCGAGTGGCCTGCGATGCGGCGCGCTGCACGATCACGGTGACCTGGGCGGACCGGCCCGTCCTTGCGTGGACAGTCCATCCATGACCTCGCGCGGCATGAGTCTGATCGAACTGCTGGTCGGGCTGGCGGTAGCCAGCCTTATTGCGGCGGGGGCTGCGACGGCGCTATCGATCGCGGGCATGGCCGCCGCGCGCCACAGTCTGGCGCGGCGGCGTGACGATGCCGCATGGCTTGCGTTGGCGGCCATCGCACGTGACCTGCGAGCTGCCGAGGTATGGGCGGGCTGCCAGGGAAGCAGCGATTGCGCGGCGCGCCCCGCGCACCCAGCGGCATCTGCGCTGGTGGTGAGTAGAGAGGGGCTCGTTCACGGGGAGAACGCATGGCGCGTCGAATGGATGGCCGATGGCGACCTCTGGCGCTGCGAGAAAGAGCAGTGCGATAAGTATCTGCCGGGTGTCGCCACGGCATGGTTCTACGCCGACGTGCTCGACAACGAGTGCACCATGCACCGCAAGACGCTGACCGATCGTATGCGGGGCGACCCCCTTGCGATCGAGGTCGTCCTTTGGATGCGCGATGGCCGCCGCTACACGCGCACCGTGGCGCGGCCGGCTGCGGCGATGCAACGTCTGCGGGAGCGCTGCGTCCATGCGCCGTGAGCGCGGCGCCATCCTCGTGCTTGTCCTGGCGGTGCTCGGGATGATGGCGATCCTTGCCGGCGCGTTTGCGCACTCCGCACGCTTGCGAGTGCTGGAGGCGCGGGAGTTCGAGCATCTGGAAGCCTGCCGCGCGCTCGCCGACGGTGGCGAGCGCGCGGGTCAGCGTGCGACCATCGACGACGGCGCGAAAGGCGCGTCGTCGAACGAGGGAACCCATGGACCGCAGACGATTCCTCCAGGGGGCGACTGTCGCCTCGGGTATGGCACTGGCCGCCAAGGGCATCGCGAAGACCGCGCCCGCCGCTAGCGCGTCGTCGGGCGTGGTGCCTCGCGTGTGCTCGACCTGGGACTTCGGCGTCGCGGCCAACCAGGCGGCATGGAAGGTGTTGTCCTCGGGCGGTCGCGCGCTGGATGCCGTGGAACAGGGCGCCCGCGTGCCGGAAGCCGACCTGCGCAATCACAGCGTCGGGCGCGCGGGTTATCCCGATCGCGACGGCAAGGTGACGTTGGATGCCAGCATCATGGACGAGCACGGCAACTGCGGTGCCGTCGCAGCGTTGGAACATATCGCACACCCCATTTCTGTCGCACGTCGCGTGATGGAACGTACGCCACACGTGCTTCTCGTTGGAGACGGCGCGCTGCAATTCGCGATGGAACAGGGTTTCCCGCGCGAAGAGCTGCTGACGCCGGAATCCGAAAAGGCCTGGCACGAATGGTTGAAGACGGCGAAGTACAAGCCGGTCGCCAACAGCGAGGTCGGTACGTATAACGCCGGCCCGGGCCGCACGCCTGGCGATGCCAGCAACCACGACACGATCGGCATGCTTGCCATCGATGCGCAGGGCAATCTCTCCGGCGCCTGCACCACGAGCGGCATGGCCTGGAAGCTGCACGGTCGGGTGGGCGATAGCCCCATCATCGGTGCGGGCCTGTACGTCGACAACGAGGTCGGCGGCGCGACTTCCACCGGCGTGGGCGAGGAAGTGATCCGCAACGTGGGCAGTTTCCTCGTGGTGGAGCTGATGCGCCAGGGTCGTTCGCCGGAGGACGCCTGCCGCGAAGCCGTGGAACGCATCCTTCGTCGCAAGCCCAACGCCAAGGATCTGCAGGTGGGCTTTCTCGCCATGGACAAGAAGGGCAACGTCGGTGCGTGGGCCATCCAGAAGGGCTTCTCGTACGCGGTCTGTGACGCGAAGAAGCAGGACACCCTGATCCCCGGCAAGAGCAGCTACTGAGCATGGCGCTGTTGGAAATCGCGGCGAATTCGGTTGCCTCGGCGTTTGCCGCGCAGGAAGGCGGGGCAGCGCGGGTGGAGCTTTGCGCCAGTCTCGAAGAAGGCGGTATCACGCCGTCGCACGGCACGATCGCGCTCGCGCGAGAAGGCTTGCGCATACCGCTGTACGTACTCGTGCGACCGCGGGCGGGCGACTTTCTCTACGAGAACGCCGAGATCGAGGTCATGCTCGACGACATCGCGCACTGTCGTGAAATCGGCTGCGACGGTGTCGTGATCGGCGCGCTCACCGCCGAGGGCGAGGTGGACGTGGAAGCCTGTGCGCTGTTTCTTCGCGCCGCAGGCGACATGGGCGTGACGTTCCATCGTGCGTTCGATCTCGTGCCGGACCGGCAGGCCGCATTGGAAACGCTGATCGAACTCGGCTTCGAGCGGGTGCTCACCTCCGGCGGCATGCCGAGCGCTGTCGCCGGTGCGTCCACGCTTGCACGACTGGTCGCCCAGGCCGGCGGCCGCATCGTCGTGATGCCCGGGGCCGGCATCGAGCCGGGCAACGTCGCGTCGTTGCGTCAGGCGACGCGTGCGCGCGAATTCCATGCGTCGGCAAAGCGGCGTCTGCCGTCTGCCATGCGGCGTACCCCCGGCGATGTGCTCGGCATGGGTGCAGGCGAAATGCGCACCGACGTCGACACGGTACGCGCGTTGGTCGCTGCGTTGGGGTGAGCCGCGTCTCGCACCTCGCGCTATCGCTCCGACACGGGCAGTAATCCGGCTGGGGTGACCGCCACGATGCGACGGCCGTTGGCGCGTTCCACGTCGTGCAGCCCGGTCAGCGTGCCGAAGGCCGGCAACATGCCGACGTCGCGATCGAAGACGAAGGCGGGAAGCCGATGACGACGCCACCCATCGCGCACCGTCACGCCCGGATGCACGTGGCCCGACAGCGTATATCCCTCCGCGTGCTTCTCGGGGTGATGCGAGAAGACGAAAGGCGGTGCGGAAAGCTGCCCTGGCCGCACCTCTATGCCCAGCGAAGCGACGTCGAAGTGCCGGTCGTGATTGCCCGCGATCAGCTCGATAGCGATGTGATCGTGGCGTTGCCGCCATGCGCGCACGCGCTCGACCCACGCGCTGCGTTCCGTCGCCGCGCCATGCACGAGGTCACCCAACACCGTAAGGCGCTCAGGTGCGAACTCGGCGATCAATGCGTCGAGTCGCGCGAGATCGTCTTCGGTGTCGCCGCTGGGCACGGCGATGCCGGCGCGACGGAAAACGGCACCCTTGCCGAGGTGAAGATCGGATACCAGCAGCGTCCGCGTTGCGGCCCAGTGGATCGCCCGTTGTGCGTGCAGGGTCAGGCGCTCGCCGGCCACCTCGATCTCGCGCGTCATCATGCGTCGGCCCCCGCTTCCAGCGTGGCCAGCATGCGCTCCACGCGGGTTTTCCAGTCGTCGTTGGCGATCCCGCCGCGCAGCCGTTCGACCCAGAGCGGAAACGCCAGCGGACTCAGTCGCTTCGTTTCGCGCCAGAGCAACTGAGAGCGCGAGACGCGCAGCAGGCAGGCACGCAGTCGCGAATAATCCAGTTGCTGGTCGAGCACTTCGCGTTCGGCCTGCCACAGTAGCGGGTGCGCGGGATCGTGCCGGCGCAGTACGTCGAACAGCAGGCCGCTGGACGCCTGCAACTGGCGAAGCGTCTTGCCGTGAGCGGGATAGCCATTGAAGACGAGACCCGCCACGCGGGCGATCTCGCGAAACTGCCGCCGCGCCAATTCGGATAGATTGACGCTGGCCCGGATATCCCGGCGCAGACCCCAGGGATGCAGCAGTTGACGCATGACGTCGGCATCCAACGGCGGCATGCGTGCGGCCGTCAACGTCAGTCCATAGTCGTTCACCGCGTAGCCGTAGTCGCCCGGCTGGATGCGGGCCAGGCGATAGGCGAGCACGGCGGCGAGACCTTCATGGGCCAGTCGCCCCGCGAACGGAAACACGAAAAGGTAATCGCCCTCGCGCGTCCGCGTGCGCTCGCAGAGTGTCTGATCGAGGCCCGGAATGGACGATTGCCTTCGTTGTACGTCGAGCAGCCCGGCAAGTGCACGCATTTCCACGGAGTCATCCTCACCGGCCAAGGTGCGGCGCAACTCGTCGGATAGCTCGCCGGACAGCGGCAGACGGCCGCCCATCCAGCGCGGCACGCCGCCACGCCGGTTGGGCGCAGCGCGCACATACGCTGTCATGTCGCGCACGCGGACCAGTTCCAGATGGCGACCGGCAAACAGGAAGCGATCGCCAGGGCGCAAGCGAGAGAGAAAACTTTCCTCGACCGAGCCGAGCCGCGCGCCCTTCATATAGCGCACTTGCAGACTGCCGTCGGAAGTGATGGTCCCGATCGACAACCGGTGCATGCGTGCGATGCGTCCGCTTTCAACTTGATAACGACCCTCGGTCTCCACCAGCTTCTGGTACTCCGGATAGCTCGCCAGCGCCGATCCGCCGGTGCGCAGGTAAGCCAGCACGGCGTCGAAACGGTCGCGCGGCAGCTGCGCGTACGCGAGTGACGACGTGATCTCGGCGTACGCTTCGTCGGCGGTAAAGCCGCCGCCGAGGGCCATCGTGAGCAGGTGCTGAGCGAGCACGTCGAGGCAGCCGCGCATGGGGTGGCGAGGTTCCAGATGCCCTTCGGCCAGGGCGCGCCGTGCCGCCGAGACCTCTGCCAGTTCGAGCAAGTGTGTCGGGACGCAGAGAATGCGCGATGGCATGCCGGGCTGATGGCCGCTGCGTCCTGCGCGTTGCAGCAGGCGCGCCACGCTCTTGGGGCTACCGATCTGGATGACGCGTTCCACGCTGGCAAAATCGACGCCGAGATCGAGACTCGATGTCGCAACGACGCAGCGCAGCGTCCCGAGGCGCAGGCCTTCCTCGGTGGCGAAGCGCAGCTTGGGATCGATCGAGCCGTGATGCAGTGCGAGCGTCTCGGGCGCTTCCGGCCATACCGACGACAGCGCTTCGCGCCACAGCTCGGCCTGCGAGCGCGTGTTCGCAAAGACGAGGCTGCTGCGTACGCTTAGCACCGCGTCGAGCACGCGTGGCAGTTGCGACAGACCGAGATGTCCCGCCCAGGGAAACCGTTCGCCGCTGGCGGGTACGGCCGTCTCGATGATCGTCCGCTTCTTCGTGCGCGAGCCGATCAACACACCGTCGCCGGCCAGTGCGTGCAACGCCTCGTCGAGGTTGCCCAGCGTGGCCGAAAGGCCCCAGGTGCGTAGCTCGGGAAGCCAGTGGCGTAGACGGGTAAGGCCAAGCTGGAGCAAGGTACCACGCTTGTTGCCGACCAGTTCGTGCCATTCGTCGACGACGATGCCGCGCAGCCCGGCGAAACGCGTCTTCGCGTCCGGGTAGCTGAGCAACAGGGCCAGGCTTTCTGGCGTGGTGACCAGCAGTTCGCACGCACCACGGCGCAAGCGCGCACGCTCTGCACTGCCGCTGTCCCCGGTCCGGCGCAGCACGCGCCAGGGCAGGTCCATCGCCTGCACCGCAGCGTTGAGATGCTGCGCGGTGTCGGTCGCCAGCGAACGCAACGGGGTAATCCAGAGCAACTGCAAGCCGCTGCGTGGATGCAGCACGGCGTCGATGAGCGGGCCGCCCGCGGCCGCAAGCGTCTTGCCTGTTCCCGTGGGCGCGTGGACGAGGCCGTTCCGACCTTCGTGCCATGCACGCCACGCCGCGCGCTGGAACGCCGCAGGGCGGCGTCCCTGCGCGGCGAACCACGCCAGCAGGCGTGCTTCAGCCCGACGCCAGGCGGCGGAGGTCGTCGAGTTTGTCGGCATCGTGGATCGACAGATCGGTACGCCAACGGAGGATGCGCGGAAAGCGCACCGCGACGCCAGCCTTGTGGCGCCCGGAAGCCTGGATGGCCTCGAAGGCGAGTTCGAATACATGCGTGGGTTCTACCGATCGCACTGGCCCGAAGCGTTCGATCGTGTGCGCGCGAATCCATCGGTCGAGTCGACCAATCTCGCTGTCGTCGAGGCCCGAGTAGGCCTTCGCGACCGGCACCAGTTTTTCGCCGTCCCACACACCGAAGGTGTAGTCGGTGAAGAGTCCCGAGCGGCGACCGTGGCCCGGCTGCGCATAGAGCAATACGGCATCGACCGTGTACGGATCGACTTTCCACTTCCACCAGTCGCCGCGCTTGCGTCCCACACGGTAGGGAGAATCCAGCTTTTTCAGCATCAAGCCTTCGGTGCGTCGCTCGCGCGATTCGCCGCGCACCGCAGCAAGTGCGTCCCAGGTGGGGGTTGCGACCGAGGGCGAGAGCATCAAGGTCGGTCCCCGACCTTCGATGAGCGCAGCCAGTTGTGCGCGACGCTCGACGAGCGGACGCTCGCGCAGATCCTGGCCTTCCCATTCGAGCAGGTCATAGGTCATCAATCGCACAGGCGTGTCGGCCAGCAACTTGGCGCCGGGTTTGAGTTTGCCGATGCGTTTCTGCAAAGCGGCGAAAGGCAGCGGATGATCTTCATCGAGCATCCAGGCAAGGATTTCGCCATCCACCACGCAACCCTCGGGCAGATCGATGGCTGCCAGCTCGATTTCCGGAAAGCGTCCGTCGAGCCTTTCCTCACCGCGTGACCACAGCACGGCCCCGCCAGCACGACGCATCAACTGTGCGCGGATCCCGTCCCATTTCCATTCGGCCAGCCATTCATCGACCGCACCCAGCGCCGTCACCTCCTGTTCGAGCGGTGACGCGAGAAAGAAAGGGTAGGGGCGTTCGCCCGCGTGCTCGTCGGCACGCTCCGGTTCGGCCAACGCGAGAAACGCCGCCGCTGACGGCTTCCAGGTGCCGCTGAGGCGATGCGCCATGAGATCGGAGGGCAACGCCGCCCACTGCGCCAGGGCCTGCACGACGAGCCGATGCGAGACGCCGACCCGCAGCGACCCGGTCAGCAGCTTGTTGACCAGGAAGACTTGTTCGCGCGGCAGCGGTCGCCACCATTCGCGCAATATCTCCACGCGTTCCGCCGACTCCAAACGCGACAACGATGGCAGGCGCGCCTCCATCCAGACATGCAGCGGCGTGTCGCCTTCGGCCGCCTCCGACTCGGGCAGCATCAAGGCAACGGTTTCCGCAAGGTCGCCGACGTGCTGGTAGCTCTCGTCGATCAACCAGTCCGCGTAGCCGGTTTCCGCGGCAAGCGCGAGGCGCAGCTCGGTGGACGTCGCCGTGCGCTTGAGCTTGCCACCGCCAAGCACGTAGACCGCCCAGGCGGCGTCTTCGGGGCGCGCCTCCGCGAAATAGGCCGCCATCGCGTCGCGCTTGGCGGCAGTGGAGGCGGTGCGATCGAGCGCTTCGAACAACGTGGCGAAGCGGCGCATCAATCACCTTCCTCACTGCTACGAAGATCAGGCATCTGCCCGCCCAGCGAGCGCAGGGGGAACGCCTCGCGACCGTGCTCGCGCAGATGGCGGATCAGTACCTCGCCGTCGCCATGGGTGACGTAGATGCGCTTGGCGCCGCAGTCCGCCACGCTGCGCAGAAGACCCGGCCAGTCGGCGTGATCGGACACGACGAAGCCACGATCGTAGCCACGCCGACGTCGGGCGCCGCGCACCTGCATCCAACCGGACGCGAAACCCGTGGAAGCCTTGCCGAAGCGGCGCATCCACGGCGAGCCGGCCGCCGACGGTGGCGCCATCACCAACTCGCCGGCAAAGTCCTTGCCGCGCGCGGACTCGCTGACCGGTACGGTCGGCAGCATGTGCACGCCGGCCTCGCGATACAGCGCGACGAGCCGCAGCATCGCGCCATGCAGATGGACCGCGCGCTCGCTACGGGTCGCAAGTTCGGCGAGCAGACGCTGTGCCTTGCCCAGCGCGTAGCAGAACAGCACGGCCGCCACGCCACGCGCGGCGCATTCGTCGACCCAGCCAAGAATCTCGTCGACCACCTGGCGCATCGACGGCCAGCGGTAGATGGGCAGGCCGAAGGTGGACTCGGTGACGAAGACGTCGCACGGCACGGGTTCGAACGGCGCGCAGGTCGGGTCCGGATCGCGCTTGTAGTCGCCGGACACGACGGCCACCTTGCCGCAGCCCTCGATGCGGATCTGCGCCGCGCCGAGAATATGCCCCGACGGATGGAACGACACGCGGGTATCGCCCAAGTCGAACGCCTCGCGCCAGTCATGGGCGTGCACGACGGATGCCGCGCCCAACCGTTCGCGCATCAAGCCTTCCCCAGCAGCCGCCACGTGATAGAGCCCGCTACCCGACCGCGCATGGTCGCCATGCGCGTGCGTCACCACCGCGCGAGCCACAGGCTGCATGGGATCGATGAAGAAGTCGCCAGCGGGGCAGTACAGGCCTTCGGGGCGCGGCAGCAGCAGGTCGCTATCCATGCCGCGAAACTAGGTGGCGAGCCGTCAAGGGTGCGAGAACGCGGTAGGCCGCGTTGTCACGGCGTGCGCCGGTTTTCATGGCCATACCGCTGCAAGGAGCGCCTGAAGCTGCAGCGCTTCAGGAAGCCAGCCCCCATCCCCCTCGCCGCGAAGGCTTATGTCGTTCCTTGCGAAAGGAGAGCCGCTTCGCGGCTCCATGTCTTATGGCTTACGCCGCGGCGGACCCGGGCGTCCGGGCGGGGGTCTTCGACTTGGCATCCCTGCCTCGGCGAAGACGGCCGGCCGTCCTGGCCGGCCCCCTGCGGGCCTTGTCCACCCGGACGCCCTCGACGCCAGACATCGCGGCGAGGGGGACGGGGGCTGGCGTCGGACGGTGAGGTGGCGTGATGTTTTTAGAGCTTGCGCTGTGGACTGCTTCGGTGATCGTTCGCGTGTAGTCGCCGGATGCCTCTGCCTTCGGATCACGACGGTGAGGTGGCGCAGCGCTGTGGTCTGCGGCTCTCCCGACACGCGACCTCAGTCATCGTGGGAGTCTTCGGTGTCCCCCTCGATGCGAGTTTCCGCACAAGAGAGCGGCCGAAGGCCACTAGATACATGGGCCGCGCCAGCGGCCATCCTTTCCGAACGCGGAGGACCTGTCTGAGCAGCGAGGGGGACACCGAAGGCTCTGGCCTCGTCGCACGAGCTAACGGTAGCTCCAGCCGCTGGACACATGCAGCCACGCGGCTAACAAGTCGATCTTGAACACGCTCGACATCTGCACGTGGCATTACGCCACGAACTGAAGGCGGGCCAGCTCCGCGTAGAGTCCACCTTCCGCGAGCAGGCTCTCGTGGGTGCCCTGGGCCACGATGCGTCCGCCATCCATTACCACGATGCGGTCGGCGCGCTGCACCGTTGCGAGGCGATGCGCGATGACCAGGGTGGTGCGACCTTTCTCCAGGCGCTCGAGTGCTTGCTGGATGGCCGCTTCGGATTGCGCGTCGAGCGCCGACGTCGCCTCGTCGAGCAGCAGCAGCGGAGCGTCGCGCAGGATCGCGCGTGCGATGGCGATACGTTGCTTCTGTCCGCCCGACAGACGGACACCGCGCTCGCCGAGCGCAGCGCCGTAGCCTTCGGGCAGCGCGGAAATAAACCCATCCGCTTCCGCCAGGCGTGACGCCTCGCGGACCTCCTCGTCGCTGGCATCGGCGCGGCCGAAGCGAATGTTGTCGGCGGCGCTGCCGCCGAAGATCACCGTTTCCTGCGGCACGAGGGCGATGGCGCCGCGCAGCTCGGGCAGGGCGAGCGCGCGCAGGTCCACGCCATCGAAGCGGATGGCGCCCGACAGCGGATCATGGAAACGCAGCAGCAGGCTGAAGACGGTGCTCTTGCCCGCGCCCGACGGACCGACCAGCGCCACGGTTTCGCCCGCGGCAATGTCGAGGTCGAAGTCGGACAGCGCGGCGACGTCCGGACGGGACGGGTAGCGGAACTCCACGTGCTCGAAGCGCAGCGAGCCCGTCACCGGGCGTGGCAGCACCTCGGGGGCGTCCGGCGTGCGGATGATGGCGCGCTCCGCGAAGAGTTCGCCGATGCGTTCCATGGCGCCCGCGGCGCGCAGCACGTCGCCCCAGACTTCCGAGAGGCCGGCGACCGAACCGGCCGCGAAGATGGCGTAGAGCACGAACTGGCTGAGTACGCCGGGGGCGAGGTCGCCCGCGATGACGTCGCGCGCACCTGCCCAGAGCACGAGCGTGATCGCACCGAAGATCAGCACGATGACGGCAGCCGTCAGCAACGAACGCATGCCGATGCGACGGCGCGCCGTCGCAAGGGCAAGGGCGATCGCGCTCGCATAGCGGCGGCTTTCGATCGGCTCGCGCGCATACGCCTTCACGGCCTGCGCAGCATTCAACGTTTCATTCGCGACGGCGGCGGCATCGGCGATGCGGTCCTGGCTGTGTCGCGAGAGCTTCTGCACGCGCCGACCGAAGATGAGGATCGGCAGCATCACGGCGGGAATCACGAGCGCGGTGAGGCCGGCGAGGCGAGGGCTGGTCCACGCCATCGCGGCGGCGGCGCCCAGCAGCATCACAGCGCTGCGCAAGGCCACGGAGATACCCGATCCGACGAGCGTCTGGACTACCTCGGTATCGGTGCCGAGGCGCGAGGTCAGTTCACCGACGCGCGTGCTTTCGTAGAAGCCGACGTCCAATTGGATCACGTGCTCGTAGAGCGACGTGCGCAGCGATGCCAGGGACCGTTCGCCGAGCAGGGCGATGCAGTAGTAGCGAGCCGCCGTGGCGAGGGCGAGTACCACCGCGACGCCGAACAGCCCAAGGAACGTGCCGTTGATCGTGGCGACGTTGGAGGCCAGGAAACCGTTGTCGATGATGTGCCGCACCGCCACGGGCAAGAGCAGCGACGCGCTGGACGAGATGCCGAGGAACACCAGCCAACCGATAGCCAGGCGCTTGTGCGGCTTCAGGAAAGGCCAGAGGTTGCGCAGCGCGCCGATGCGGCGCGACTTCTCCCTGCGTTCTTCGCTCATGCGTTCGTCGGTTTCTTCAGGCAATTCGCCAACGAATGGGGCCGGCGAGTTCGGTATTCAACATGGGCCAACGGGCTTCTAGGGCCGCCGTGGTCGTATTTTTCCACGAGACAGATCGATCACCCGCGCCGCGATGGTGTCCAGGTCGTCCAGCGGGGCGCTCACGTCGAGTTCCGCACCGTCGGCCGTGAAGGTCTCCCGTTCCACGGTGGCCCCCATGTCGCGCAGCCGTGCGCTCACGAGGGCCAGGTCGGCGAACTCGCAGTGCATGACGAGGTGCCCGGTGGCGACGATGGGCAACCGGGGCGCCAGGCGCAGGCATTCTGCCGCGGCACCGCCATAGGCGCGCACCAGACCGCCTGCGCCGAGCTTGATGCCGCCATACCAGCGCGTGACGACCACCGCGACCCGGTCGTAGCCCTGGCCATCGATGGCCTGCAGGATGGGACGGCCCGCCGTGCCGCCGGGTTCACCGTCGTCGTTGAACCGGTACGCATCGCCGATCCGGTAGGCCCAGCAGTTGTGCGTGGCGGACACATCACTGACGGCGCCGAACCAGGCCAGCGCTTCGTCCGGCGAGCCGATCGGCGCCGCTTGGGCGAGGAAGCGACTCTTCTTGATCTCCTCCTCGTGCCGCCACGGCGCAGCGAGGGTGTCCAGGCGCGCGGTCAAGACTCAAGGGTTCCCGAGGTCGCGCAGGTCCTGCGGCAGCTCGTAGTGCGGGTAGCGTCGACGTAGATCGCGGAGGCGCTGCAGAGCTTCTTCGCGCTGTCCATTACCCAGCAGTTGGCGGATCTGGCCCACCCGATCGTCGGGGCCGAGCTGCACCTCCGCTGATTTTTCGACAGGCGCGGGGGCCGTCTCAGCGATCGCGCCCGACGGCGCTTCCGGTGCCGGTGCCGCCATGACTGCAGGAGGGGCGGGAGGCGCTGGTGGAGCCGGCGGCGCGGGAGCTGGTGCAGGGGCCGCGGAAACGACCGGCGCAGACATCGGTGCCGGTGCGGGCGCCAGAGCCTGCGTCGACACCTCGTTCGAGGTGTTCACCCTGGCGGCACGACCCGCCATGCGACTGGCTTGATGCCGCGGTATCGGCGACGGTTTTGCCGGTGCCTCGAAGCCCGGGGCTGGCGCGATAGCGGGTGCCGGCGCCAAGGGTGGGGGTGCTGCGGCCGTCACGTCCGCCGACGCGGGCGCTTGCGCGGGCTCGGAAGCCGCGTCGTTGGCCGCAGGAGTGGCAGGCAGCACGGCGGGCGGAGGGGGCACGTCGCGCAGTCGCCAACCGATGCCGACGGCCAGGACCAGCGCGGCGGCCGACGCCAGCGACACGAGCCACGGAGCGCGACGGCGTGCCGGCACGCGTGGTGTCGCGCCGATAGCCTGGGCGCGCACGGCGGCATCCAGTGCCGCATCGGGCTCTGCCTTGGGCAGGCGCCCGTACAACGCTGCGAGCTCGCGCTCCTCGGGCAGATCGTCGTCGCTTGGCGGGGGCGTGTTCGGATTCATGTCATTCGGCAACGAGTTCTTTGACGCGGGCCATGGCGTAGCGCAGACGCGACTTCGCCGTTTCCTTGCCCACGCCGGTCACGGTGGCGATGTCCTCCAGGGAAAGTTCGTTTTCCATGCGCAGCACGAACACGGTGCGCTGTTCGTCGGGAAGGCGGTCGATCGCGCGCTGCATGCGGCGACGCAGCTCGAAATCGGAGAGCGCGTGATCCGGCTGCTCGCGCTCCGGCGCGGCCTGTGCGGCGAACACCGCCTCGGTTTCCTCGACGCCGGCCTGCGGTCGACGTCGTCGAAAGCTGTCCACGGCCAGATTGTGCGCAATCTGGAGCAGCCAGGTGCGGAACGTTGCCTCGGGCCGGTAGCGCGCGCGAGCACCGATGACGCGACTCCAGGTTTCCTGGAACAGTTCGTCGGCGATCGCGCGGTCCTTCACCGTCTTCAGCAGGAATCGATACAGCGGCCCCTTGTGCCGGGCATAGAGCTGATCGAAGGCAGCCGTGTCCCCACCCGCCCATGCGAGCATCAATCCGCCATCGTCGGCCACGGGTGCATCCATGGCCGGGGAGGTTACGGCATCGGCGCCACGCATGGGAGAGTGGGTCACCTTTTAGCGTTCGGTGTTCGCGACCGGTGTCGTGGAGAGCGCGCCGGCCATGTCCACCAACCGGACGAAGCCGGCGCGATAGCCGCCGTCGTCCTTGCCGAGGGCGCCACGGGCCAGCGACGCGGCCTTGTCGTAACCAAACCCGTCGACGTACTTGCCACCGCGGAGGTTTTCCGCGAAGGCCGCCACCGCCGCGGCGAAGCGCAACCGCTCGCTCGCCTGCGTCGCCGGCTCGGCGCCGAGCGGCCGCTCGATCAACTTGCTCGGACCACCGGCAGGCAACTTGTAGCGCAGGCGAAGGAAGGCGAGTTCGCCCGAGCGACCGGTCGACGGCGCGTCGCCGTAACGCAGGGCATCGATGCGCGGTGCCTTGCTTCCCTTCAGCGTGACTTCGTAGAGCGCGGTGACGTTGGCACCCGCACCAACCTCGCCGGCATCGACGGCGTCGTTGTTGAAATCCTCGCGTGCGAGTAGACGCTTTTCGTAGCCGATCAGGCGGTACTCGGTTACCACCGAGGGGTTGAACTCGACCTGGATTTTCACGTCCTTGGCGATCGTCAGCAGCGTCGCCGACATCTCGTCGACCAGCACGCGCCGCCCTTCGTCGAGGCTGTCGATGTAGTGATGGCTGCCATTGCCCGCGTCGGCCAGCGTTACGGCCATCTCATCGTTGTAGTTGCCTTCGCCGAAGCCAAGGGTGGTGAGCGCGATGCCGCTCTTGCGCTTGTCCGCGATGCGATCCTTCAACGCCTGCACGCCTACCGTGCCCACGTTGAAATCGCCGTCGGTGGCGAGGATCACGCGATTTACGCCGCCCTTGATGAAGCCCTTCGCCGCCTGTGCGTAGGCAAGGTCGATACCGGCCGCGCCGTTGGTGGAACCGCCGGCACCCAGGGCGTCGATGGCGGCCACGATCGTGGCATGCTGGTCACCCGGTGTGGACGGCAGTGCGACGCAGGTCGCACCCGCGTAGGTCACCAGCGAAATGCGATCCTGCGCGCGCAGACGGGGCACGATCTGCTTGAGCGAGGCCTTCAGCAGCGGCAGCTTGTCGGGCTCGTCCATGGAACCGGAGACGTCGACGAGAAAGACGAGGTTGGCAGCAGGAATCTCACTCGACGGCACGCTGTACCCGCGAATGCCTACCAACAACAACTGCCGGTCGGGATTCCACGGCGACGCCGCCAGTTCGGTCGACACGCTGAACGGCACGTCGCGCGTGCGCGGCGGTTCATAGCCGTAGTTAAAGTAGTTGATGAATTCTTCCGTGCGCACCGCGTCTGCGGGAGGCAAGCGGCCGGCGTTCAACATATGCCGCACGTTCGTGTAGGAGCCGGTGTCGACGTCGATGCTGAAGGTGGACACGGGATCTGTCGCGGCGAGATGGACCGGATTCGCCTCGCGATGCGCATAGTTCTCCGTGTTGGCGTCGAACGCGGCGACCATCTGGCCGACCGGTGCAGCCGATGCGACGAGCCCCGCGCGGGCCATCATCTTGGCGGGCGGCGCAGCGGGAGCGGGCGAGGGCGCCAGCTCGATGACTGCCGGAGGTGCAGGCGGTGCCGGGGCGGCAGCCGGCGCGGGCATGGGCGCGCTTTGCATAGCGCCGTACGGAACGGGGCCTGGCAGGCAATCGGTGCCTGCTTCGGTACGGGCATGCGTCGTTTGCGCGGGCATGCCACCGGAGGCCGTCGCCCCCGCGGCCAGCACGAGGCCGGCAAAGAGAAGGGGCAGGGTGACGCGTAGCGTGTTCATCGTGCATGGCCTTGTTGGGGGGACATGACGGTGAAACGCTGCAGGATGCCAAACGGGGTTAAACCAACTGGCGCGATCCTTCCGCACGGGCCGCATCCAGCGGCGGTCCTTCGGGTGCGCCGACGCGGTTGCGTCCGGCCTGCTTGGCGCGATACAGCGCCCGGTCGGCTGCGTTGAGGAGATCGAGCGGGCCACCGTCGGCGCTCGGCCGGGCGATAGCGACACCGATGCTGATCGTGACCACGCCGAACGGGCTCGAAGGATGCACGATCGCCATGCGTTCGATGTGGCTGCGCAGGTCTTCGGCCAGGGCCTTTGCATCGCCGAGGTGCGTGCCCGGCGCGATCACCGCGAATTCCTCGCCACCGAAGCGTGCAAGAAAATCGCTGGCGCGCAGTCCACTGCCGAGCAGACCGGTGGCGATGGAACGCAGGCAGTCGTCGCCTGCGAGATGGCCGTAGCGGTCGTTGTAGCCCTTGAACAGATCGACGTCGATCATCAGCAGCGCGATGGGATCGCGCTGTCCCGGGCGATGCCATTCGCGGAGCAGACGCTCGTCGAGCGCGCGACGGTTAGCCAGGCCGGTCAGGCTATCCACGAAGACCAGGCCCTGCAGTTCGTCGCGTCTGCGCTCCAGGCGATATTCCTCTTCCACGAGGCTGACCTGCACGAGCGACCCGCGCAGTCCGATACCGACCACGGCGGCCACGGCGGCAACGATGCCCAGTGTGGGATAGCCCGGAATCACCATCAACCCGAAGCCGAGCACGCTCATGGCGAGAAACGTGGGGCTCGCACTCTGCACGAAACGAATGACGTACACCGGAGGATGCCAATACCGCCGCGGCTGCCGTGTGACCGCGGACGCGAAGAGCGCCAGGAACGGCAGGTCGAGCAGCGCATCCCAGCTCGATGTACCGAATTCCGGATGCCCGTTGAGTGCCACGAAATGGTTGTAGAAGAAGCCGGAGAACGCATAAGTGACGAAGAACGCCGTTACGCCGCGGAAGAAGAAATGATCGTCGGCGCGGTCGGTGGCGATATAGCGCAACAAGGCAGCGATCGCGAGGCACACGTTTTCGAAGTCGAGCATGTAGGCGACTTCGAGCGCCTGTTTCGTGCCCATGGCGCCTTCGAGCGACACGATGGAGAAGGTGCGCACGTAGAACAGCACCCCGAGCAGCGACGCGAGCACCAGGTCGATCACTGTCGCCCAGTGCTTCCGCGCTGCTACCGGCGCCGACGACACCGTGACCAGCACCGGCAGCACGTACAGGATGTAGAAGAACATGCTGTCGCCAGGCGCCGGATTGGAATTCTCCAGCACGTAGTTCTGGCGAGCGGACAGGGACATCCCCACGGTCCAGAGCGCCAGGCTGGCGAAGAGCAGCCACCACCGGCGATCCCGCGGCGTTCCCGAGCGCTGCCAGGCGAATACGACGCTCGCCATCGCCAACGCAGCCGAGGAAAAGAAAAACACGTACGACGCCGCCATGCCGTAGGACGGCATGATCGTCAGGGCGAGCGCGTGGGCCGCGACGACCGCCGCTGCGGCGAGAAGCACTTTCATGGGTGACCCTCCCGCCACCTGCAATACGTTGGTCATATCGGCATGAAAGGCGAGAAGTTTAGTTGCCGGATCCCCATGGGGTCATGGTAAAGCGCCAGACCGCTCGCATGTAAAGCCGTGTGGGCAGACGGGTTTTTCGGCGTGACGACGCCCCGGCGGCGTGGTCCGGCTCGACTCGTGGGGAAAGTCCAAGAACCGATCTTTGCGAATCGGTAACTTCACCTGTTCCAGCGCGTCGGCTTGGATTCGTCCGTGCCGGCTCGCAGGATGTTCGATCTCCCCCTCCGAAGGAGTGCCTCATGTCTTCACGTCCCCATAAGATTCCCGGCCCCGATCATCCGATCACGGTGGAGCCTGCCAAGGGCAGGGTCGTGGTGCGCGACGGCGATCGTGTGGTCGTCGATACCCGGCGTGCGCTGGTGCTCACGGAAGCGAGCTACCCGCCCGTGTTCTACGTGCCGCGCGAGGATGCCGACATGGCCTCGCTGCGCCGCAGCGACCACCACACCTATTGCCCGTACAAGGGCGAAGCGTCGTATTACAGCCTGCCCGGCAACGAGGAGCGGGCGATCACGGCGATCTGGACTTACGAAGAGCCCTACGAGGCCGTGGACGCCATCCGGGGGCATCTCGCCTTCTATCCCGACCGCGTGCGCATCGAGCACACCCCCGACTGATGCAGCGCAAGGAGCCGCTCATGCACGACCTCATCGACAGCCCGACGGACGCCGCCACCTCGGCGCGCCAGACCACGGCGCTTTCCCTGGCCGACCGCTACGCGGCGGTGCGTGCGCGCACGGAGCGACGGGTCGCGGCGCTGGATCCGGAGGACATGGTCGTGCAGTCCATGCCAGATGCCAGCCCTGCGAAATGGCATCTGGCGCACACGACGTGGTTCTTCGAGACCTTTCTGCTCGGGCCGAATGTCCCGGGGTACGAGGTATTCGATTCCGAGTTCGGTTACCTGTTCAATTCGTATTACGAGGCGATCGGCCCGCGGCATCCGCGACCGATGCGCGGCCTGCTGACCCGTCCTTCCATCCACCAGGTGATGGCCTACCGTCACCATGTGGACCGGCACATGCACGCCTGGCTGGCGGGTGACGTGTCCGCCGACCTGGAAGCGCTCGTGTTGCTGGGTTTCGCGCACGAGGAACAGCATCAGGAATTGCTGGTGATGGATGTACAGCATCTATTCGCGCAGTCGCCGTTGAAGCCAGCGTTCGATCCGCACTGGCCCGCGCCGGCGCCCGGAGCCACCGGGCGGTTCCGGGCCGTGAGCGGCGGCCTTGTACGCATCGGCGCGGAAGACGAGCCTTTCGCGTTCGATAACGAGGGGCCGGCGCATCGCGTCTGGCTGGAGCCGTTCGAGATCGCCGATCGCCTCGTCACCAACGGGCAGTGGCTGGCCTTCATGGCGCTGGGAGGCTACCGCCGCGCCGATCTGTGGCTGTCCGATGGCTGGGTGCAGTGCCAGGAGGACGGATGGGACGCGCCGCTGTACTGGCGACATGACGGCGAAGCCTGGTCGCACATGACGCCGGGTGGCTGGCGTCCCGTCGATCCGGATGCGCCGGTCACGCACATCAGCTACTACGAGGCAGACGCGTTCGCGCGCTGGGCCGGTGCGCGGCTTCCCACCGAGGCCGAGTGGGAACACGCGGTGCGTACGCGGCCCGATCTTCAGCAAGTGGACGACGTCGCCTGGCAGTGGACCGCCAGCGCCTATTCGCCCTATCCGGGGTTTCAGGCGGCGGACGATGCCGTCGGCGAATACAACGGCAAGTTCATGATCGGCCAGATGGTGCTGCGTGGCGGTGCCAGCGTGACGCCGCCCGGACACTCGCGGCCCACGTATCGCAACTTCTACCGCCCCGGCCAGCGCTGGATGTTCAGCGGCGTGCGTCTGGCGCGTTCCGCGGGATCGGGTTCGAGCGGCGAACGTCTGGCCTTCCTGCGCGACACGTTGGCTGGCCTCTCGGCATCGCCGAAAGCTTTCCTGCCGAAGTATTTCTACGATGGTGCAGGCTCCGCGCTGTTCGAGGCGATCTGTGTCACACCCGAGTATTACCCGACGCGTACCGAAGCCGCGTTGCTCGACGATATCGCACCGACGCTCGCGGCAAGCATCCCCGATGGGGCCGTGCTGCTCGAACTGGGCAGCGGTGCCAGCGAAAAGACGCGCATGCTGCTCGACGCCGCACCGTGGATTTCCGCCTACGTGCCCGTGGACATCAGCGCCGATGCGCTGGACGGTGCCGTGCGCCGTCTGCGTGAGGCGTATCCCGCGCTTGCCGTGCATCCGGTGGTCGCAGACTTCACCCAGGCCATCGACGTGCCCAAGGCGCTGGCCGGCCGGCCGGTCGTGGCGTTCTTCCCCGGCTCCACCATCGGCAACTTCACCCACGACGAAGCGGCGGCACTGCTGCGCTTCGTTCGCGAACGACTCGGCCCGTCGGCGCACTTCATCGTGGGCGCGGACCAGGTGAAGGACGTGAACGTACTTCTGGCAGCCTACGACGACGCGGGCGGCGTCACGGCAGCGTTCAACCGCAACGTGCTTGTGCGCATCAATCGTGAGCTGGGCGCGGACTTCGTGTCCGAAGCCTTCGAGCACCGCGCCATCTGGAACGCAGAACGTGAGCGCATCGAGATGCATCTGGTGAGCAGGGAAGCGCAGGAGGTGACGCTCGCCGGACAACGTTTCGCGTTCGCCGCTGGCGAAAGCATCCACACGGAGAACTCGCACAAGTTCACGCCCGAATCGTTTGCGCGTCTTGCGGAAGCGGGTGGCTGGCGGATCGAGCGGGAATGGATTTCCCCGGCGCCCGCCTTTGGCGTGTTCATGCTGCGGGCCATCTGAGCCCGCAGCAGCTCAACCGGATATCGACGCCTGCAACGCAGCGGCCAAGCCCGCGTCGCCGCTGAGGATGTCTTTCCATGCGAGCGCAATACCGTTGCGCTTGCCCTTCGCCACGAGCTTCATGCCATCGGGATCGATGGTCAGCGTATACGCCTGGCCGTCGACGACGAGTTCGCGTTTAAGGGGTTTGTCCAGGGGCGTCATGACGTTCTCCGTGGCGTTCCTCGCACGATGCGCGCGCCAGTGTCACGGGTTCGTGCAAGTTTGCATGGGTGGCGATATGAGCATCATCTATCTGATTTTTCTTTGATTCTCGCCTTTGACGCTGGGGTTTATCGCTTGCTAGCGTGAGCGCCTCATCGACAGGAGGTCGGCATCATGAAATTTCTCGGGCGCGGAAGGAACGCGAGGAGCGGCGAGCTCGATCCGAGCTTCGGAACGGACGGCGTCGTCGAAGTACGGTCCCTGGAAATTTCCCCAACAACCTGACGTCGGTTGCCTTTGACGAAGCCTCCCGCCTGATCGTCTACGGTAGCTATCAACGGGTCGAATCGGCGGTCGATCAGATGGGCGCTGCAAGGCTGCTGTCGGACGGCACCATCGACGAGGATTTCGGGGATAGCGGTGACGGCTTTCTTGCGGCGCCTGCCGCGATCCCCGCCAGCACGATGAGCGGCCTCGCCTTGCATCGCGAAGGGTTCGTGGTCACCGGTCCGGCAGGTGATCTCTTGCCTGTGCTGGCTTTCGATACGGATGGACGATACCTCGCAGACACGAGTTTCATCGACGAGCAGCAGGTGTCGTTGCCGCGTGTGGCGGTGCTGCGAGGTGGAAGCATCCTGCTCGCAAGCTCGGGTCAGCGAGGCGGCTGGCTTTATCGAAGGCGCGCTGACGGTTCCCAGGATGAGGACTTCGGTGAAGGGGGGGAGGCTCACGTTCCTCCCTGACGCGTTCGTGATGATCTCTTCCATGACGCTAGCCGATTCGGGTTTCTACATCGGCGGTGGCTATGGCGACGATGGGTTCGTCGGGCGCTGCGATCGCGACGGGCTGCCGGACGCGACATTTGGCGACGCGGGTTTCCTCACGCTGAGATTCCAGGGCTTCAGGTATTCGGACTGCCGCCGGTTGAGTGTCACCCGCGAGCGGAAGCTGCTTGTCGTCTTGCTCGGTGTGGGCACGTCAGGCCAGGTCGAGTGCGCCATCGTGCGGTTGAACGACGATGGATCGACGGACCTGGGTTTCAATCGGGGTCAGCCCGTGAGCTTGCCTGGTCAGCTCGCCGAGGGGCTGGCACAGGATTCTGCGGGCAGGATCGTCGTGGGTCTGGTCGACTTGCAGCAGGGCAATGTGCTTGTACGGCTGCATCCCAATGGTATGAGGGATACAAGCTTCGGCGCAGAGGGAAATGGAGAAGTCCGCGTGCCGTTTGCCCTGTTCCGCCTAAAGGATACGGGTATCCAGACCGATGGACGCATCGTCGCGAGCGGCGAAAGGGGCTCCATCACGACGCTCATCAGGCTGCTGCCGTAGGTAAACGCAAGAACCCCGAAGAGCATGCCCTTCGGGGTTCTCGGTCTGGCATAAGTGGTGGAGCGGAGGAGGATCGAACTCCCGACCTTCGCATTGCGAACGCGACGCTCTCCCAGCTGAGCTACCGCCCCACGAAGCGCGAACTATATCAGCCGAAATGGGCGCTGCCAACGGGTGCGCACTTGGCGCGTCCCGCGGTCGGTTCAGCCCGGCAGCAGCGCCGCCAGCCGTTCGAACAGTACCTCACGGCGCCAACCTTCCAGCGCCTCCGGCCAGTGGCCGGTCATCACGAACTCTTCCATCGAGCGGCGCGCGCAGAGCAGGCCCGGGGGAAGATCGAGCTGGGTGGCGAGGGTATCTACCGCACTGCGCATTTCGTTGATCGCGCGCTTCGCCTCGCCGACGGGGTGGCCGACGATAGGCGCGGTGCCTTCGATGTCCTCGGCGTCCAACGGACGGTGCAGCAGGTCGAACAGCTCCTGGCGCTGCGGCGAGCGCAGGGCCCGCGTACCACGGGTGCGTTCGTCGAGGTTCGCGGCCATTGCGGGCAGGTTGCCGACGAGGTCCAGGGCCTGCACGTCTTCGAGCAGCCAGGAGCGGGGCTTGTCCAATGCGCGGGCCGTGGCCTCGCGCCAACGCAGCACGCGACGGAGCAGAGCTTGTTTCTCCGGCGACCATTCACTCGCCGCCTTGAAGCCGCGCTGCGGTTGCGGGTCGCCTTCGCGATGGCTGGCGCGGCGTTTCATGCGCGCGCAATCCTCGGCGTGCCACGCGCTGCGCCCGCGCTCGGCGAGCCGTTCGGAGAGGATGCGATGGACAGGGTGCAGATGGACGACGTCCAGCGTGGCATAGAGCTTCTGCGATTCCGTGAGGGGGCGCTGCAACCAGTCGCTGCGCGTCTCGCCCTTGTCGAGTTCCGCGCCCACCAGCTCGGCGACCAACGCGCGATAGCTGATGCCCAAGCCCATCCCCACGAAGGCGGCGGCGACCTGCGTATCGAACAAGGTGTGCGGGCCATCGGGCAGGAACGGCGACATCGCTTCGAGATCCTCGCCCGCGCTGTGCATCACCGTGACCACGGGTTGTGCGGCGAATACCGGTTGCAGCGCTTCGCCCAGCGGCACCGCCAGCGGGTCGATCAGCGCGTAGCGCTCGTCGTGGGCGAGTTGGAGCAGGGCGAGTTGCGGGTAAAAGGTGTTGCGGCGCATGAACTCGGTGTCGAGCCCGACGACGGCCTCTGCGCCGATCGGCGCGAGCCATGCGCCCAGCGCCTCGCGGCGGTCGATCCAGGGAGCGGTGGGAGCGAGTTCGCTCGTGGTCATGCAGGCGTCCTTGTGAGTCAGGGACGCGCCGACATCCCGTGTTGCCCTGTCGCGCGCGATTCCCTAAGGTGGCAGCGCACGATAGCAGGCCTGTACGGAACCGCACACCATGCCGAATACCGAGACCGTCCGCCGACAGCGCGCCATTGGCGGCGCGTTGGGCGTTGCCGTGCTCGCTTTCGCGCTGTTCTATCACTTCTTTCCGCAGGCACTTCACGTCCAGCCGACGCAGAACACCGCGCGCACGCCGCTGCGCGGCCAACCGGCGGTGATGGGCTTCGATCAGCGGCCACAGGCGGCGCCCCAGGCCGTTGCATCGGAGATCGACGCCGGGCCGCCGATCATGCTCGCGCCGGCCTCCGTGATCGCGGCGCGTCACCGCGAGAAGAGCGCGGACATCGTCCTGCCGGCGCAGAAGACCCCCGATTCGCCTGAGCTGGCCGCTCTGCTGGACCGCGGAGACAAGGCCCTGGCAGCCGATCGCCTGGTCGGCGGTCAGGACAGCGCGTCCGCGCTCTATGCCGCGGCGCTAAAGCAGAAGGCCGATAGCCAGCGCGCCCTGGCCGGCATGGACGAGGTCCGCGGGCGGTTGGCTGCGGGCATCGAGCAGGACATCGCACTGGGCGATGCAGAAGCCGCGAGGGAAGGGCTCAGTGCGCTGAAGAGCCTGCCGTCGTCGAGCGCCATGGCTGCGCCGCTCCAGCAAAAGCTGGCGGTGCTCGACAAGGTGCGCCCGCTGCTGGGCAAGGCCGCCGCGCAGTTGCAGGATGGAAAAGCGAGCCAGCCCCGCGGCGACAGTGCCCTGGATACCTACCGCGAGGTGCTCACGCTCGATCCGGAAAATGCCGTGGCCGAGCAAGGCATCATCACCGTGCAGCGCAACGTGCTCGACAAGGCGCTGGCGGCCGTCGCGCAGAACGATTTCCCGGGAGCGGACGCGGCCCTGGCCGAGGCGGCGACCATCGCCCCCGAGTCGCAGGCTTTGCAGGACACTCGCGGTCGCATCGAAGGCATGCGCAGGCAGAGCGCGACAGCGATGCTCGCCCAAGCACGGTCGGCGCTCGATGCCGGCGACCTCACGCTCGCCCAGCAACTGGCGACGAAGGCGCAGCAGGTCAGCCCCGATCTCGCAGGCATCGACGACTTCAACGAGCGGCTCACCAACGCGCGGTTGTACGCAAGCTACAAGCCGGGCCAGGTGTTCGCGGATCGCTTCCTCGACACCAACGGGCAGGCACCCGCGATGGTCGTCGTGCCGACAGGCAAGTTCACCATGGGTTCGCCGGATGGTGAAGCCGGGCACGATGCCAACGAATCGCCTGCGCACGAGGTGCAGATCGCCAAGGGCTTCGCCATGGCGCGCAGCACCGTCACCATCGGTCAGTTCCGCGACTTCGTGCGCGCGTCCGGGTACGTGCCGCAGTCCCAGTCGCTCGGCGGCGGCAGCGTCTATGACGAACAAAGCGGCGGCCTGCGCGACGATCCGTCGGTGACCTGGCAGGACGACTACGCCGGCAAGCCCGGCCAGGATCGACTGCCGGTCATCAACGTGTCCTGGAACGACGCACGCGCCTATGCCGAGTGGCTGTCGCAGCGCACCGGCAAGAAGTACCGCCTGCCCAGCGAGGCCGAGTTCGAATACGCATTGCGTGCCGGCAGCACGTCGCGCTTCTGGTGGGGCGACGGCACGCCGTCATCCCGCGTGGAAAACCTCACCGGCGGCAACGACCGCTCCGGTTCCGGGCGTCGCTGGAGCAACGCGTTCAACGGCTATCGCGATGGTTATTGGGGCCCCGCGCCGGTTATGAGCTTCACGCCCAACCCGTTCGGCCTGTACGACATGGGCGGCAATGTGTCGGAATGGGTGGCGGACTGCTGGCACGACAACTACATCCGCGCGCCGCGCACCGGCGAAGCCTGGGTCAACCCCGGTTGTGGTCGTCGTGTGATTCGCGGCGGATCGTGGGGTAGCGCACCCGACATGGTTCGCTCGGCTTATCGCCAGGGTGCGACCGCCGATCTGCGTAATGCGCGTGTTGGGTTTCGTGTGGTGCGGGAGTTGTAACGGCGGAGTCTGCCGCACGGAAGCACAAGATCCGGATATCGTGGCTGTCGGTCAGCGCAGATCATAAGGCACACACCCTCGGTGACATCCTTATGACGTTCCGTATTCTTGGTCTTGACCCAGCGATTTTTACGCCGCTTTTCGGACTGACGGAAAGCGAACTGGCAAGTCGCGGCGTGAAGCGCGTATTGGTCGACTCATGGCCTGGCTTCCCCGACAGAATCGAAGTAGCCGATGTGCCGGTGGGCGAGTCGGTGCTCCTGCTCAACTACACGCATCAACCGGCGGATACGCCGTACCGTAGCAGCCACGCGATCTTTGTCCGCGAATTCGCGAAAGAGCCACTCGATGTGGTCGACGTCATACCAAAAGCCATGGAACGTCGGACGATTTCGCTACGCAGCTTCAATCGCTCTCACGAAATAGTAGACGCGACCCTGGTTGAGGGCCGAAACCTGAAAGAGGCCATTGAAAGCCTGTTGAATGATGCGGAGGCGGCGTACCTGCACGCTCATTATGCTGTGCGTGGTTGCTATGCCGCTCGTATTGAGCGTGCGTGACGCCGAATGATTGCCGATCCAATAGCGTAGATCTGAAACCTGAAAGTTTCGACCTTATCTGTATCGGATGCCTAGGCCGGTGTTGGCCGCTGCCGATGCCCAATTGCCACCCGGTGTAACTGTGCATCTAGCGCCATGCATGTTCCTCTTTCGCGACCTTTTGCTTCATGATGGCCACATCAATGCTTTGCGCTGCCACACGGCGGGATTCAACTTTTTCGGCGGTAACCTCGCCAAGCAAGCTTTCCCCGGCGCATGTATGAAGCGCTTCTTGAAATGCCAATTCGTGAGTCCGAGCCATTAGCATGCTGTTCTTCGAATCGTCCACTACCATGAAGCGCACGGGGTTCAAACGCATCAACGTTCGCCAGCGTTCGTCGATAGAGACGAAGTACGGAATGAAGAATGAACCAAATCGTGTTAGGCGAGCGGTTTGTTCCATGATGCGCAGATGTGTCATATCCCAAGCCATGCCGCGAGTTGCCTTGAACAGCTTGGCCGAAGGATTGATAACCGGGCCAAAGAAGGGTGCGACTTCTTTGCCCCGAATGCCACTCCAGATCAAGCTTAATTCGGTTGCGGGAACGAAACCCAGCTCCGATATGCAGAATCGGAGTAATTCGTGCAGGATCTGATCAATATCGCGCTTGCTTTGATTCCGCCACAGCGTAGCAAATCGAAGCAGTAACGCTTGAACGCCGAGACTCTTGGCTTCATGGTGTAAAACCGACTCGTTAGCATATAACTCTGAGAGAAAGGCTTCCGCACCGGGTCGAAGCGATGCTTTCAGAGTTTCTGCGGGAGTGCCGAAATCAAACCGGCTTGGGTTGCTTTTGAAGGCTTCCCAGTTGAGGTGGTCAAGCATGCGAAACGCGATTAAGGTGTTCAAGGGTCTCAGGTTGTTTTCATTTTCCCGGACCAAGCGAACGTTCTCGTAGAGAAACGGTACGACATCGAATTGCACCCTGGGGTTCTTGGCCTTCAGCATTAAAACTTCGATCACACGATCATGGTCGGCTTGCTGAATATTTTCCCCATTTAGCGTGGCGCGCATTTTCTCCGCGAAGTTGGAATCGAAGCTCAACGAGTAGTCAATGGGTATCGTTGTTTGCCCGCCCGTAAGTCGTGCTTGCATGCATATATGGCGAGATATGAAAAACGCCCGCGGCCCCTCGAACAGCGGCGTCACATAGATGCTCGAATCCGCTCCGAGTCCGAGATCTAGCGTCACTGCACCAGCCTGATCAGTGCTGATCAGCGCGCGCAGGTCGGTGCATTCTGCGGCTCGATGCGTATCGAGATCTCCGAGTGCGGCTCGATCGCCGGTGAGGATGGCGCGAAACAAGATGTCAACGACAGGCGGCTGAGTCATAAAGGCACAATGATTGAGAGGGCCAAGGACGTGAGTGAATCTTGGTCGGGTCGATCCACAGGCCCGCGCTGCGACAGACACCTAACATATGCATATCGGCTTGCGTGACGGATTCCTTAAGTCGAGCGGCCCGTCGGGAAATCCAACTCACTCCACCCCGCTAGCGCCGCCGCATGAAATTCGCCGACATGGACGGCGGCGTGGGCGCCGGATGCCGTGCGCTTAAATCTCACCGCTGCGCCTACGAACCCAGTCGTGGTCGGGATGACTAGCGATCTGGAGAGACACCACCTACGCACGTTGCGAGGCTCGCTCCGGCGGAGACGTTGTCAGTCGGGCTTGTCTGTTCCGAGCAAGATCATTTCGCTGAGCAAAGCGGCACCCAGGGAATGGGAGCTCACCTCCCTGTATCCAACGGCCTTGATTCCCGAGCTCTCCTCCGCCTGTATCAAAATGACGGCGGTGCGCTTGGCGGATGGCTGATCTATGTGCCAAGCGTACTGCGGAATTTGAATATCCATGGGCATTCCGCCAATAACACCCCCTTTCTCAATAACGAAGACCGCGCAACCCCGCTTTGCGTCGGCTTGCGTGGCGGGACGCGACCTGACGAAGCAATCCTTAGGTAGTTCCGGCCACGTAATGCCGGACGCCGTACTGCTGGCAGATAGCGACAATGCTCCGATTGCCAAGACGCTGAAGACGCATGTTGCGCGATTGGCCATGATTCCTCCTTTGTGCGTATTGATCGACGTGGACGATAGCACTTGGCTTCTTTGCGGATGACTTGAACCTGGTTCTGTCATCCCGTCCACGATCATCACTGGGTCAGCCCAGGTCGTTGCTGATGTCGCTCAGAATAGAGAGGCGATGGTCGCGGCGATCTCATACCTTTCGCTTAAGTGCTAGGAGTTTGGTTCCCATGAGCACTTTAGTGACTCTGGTGCGCGAGGTGAGCACAGCTCACGCCGCGCACCAAGTTACTCACACGCAGTGAGATGTGGCGGGCAGCGGGATGCCCGTGAGCCATGGCAGAACCTTCAGGCAAGAAAAACCCGCCACTTTGGGCGGGTTTCTCAAACTCGGTAAAGGCTATGAGCCTTCCCGATTTCGTCCTTGGTGCCGAAAGTGGGACTCGAACCCACACTGTATTTCTACAAACAGATTTTGAGTCTGCCGCGTCTACCGGTTCCGCCATTTCGGCATGGGGTCGCCATTATGCGGGATTCAGTGGACCCGGTCGAGGCCTAGTTGGCGTTCGGTGCGCTGGTACCAGTCGTCGCCTTCCGGCTTGAACACGGCGCACTGGGTCATGCGGCCGGAATAGATGTGCAGACTCACCGCGACCGCGTCGTCGCTGGGGTTGCGGATGGTGTGGTACTCGTGCGGCGGGATCAGGCTGCCGGCGGAGCCGGGGCCGGCCTGGATGGAGCCGACGGGGCGGAAGTGGTAGCGCTGGGCCTCGTGGCCGAGCAGCTCGTACTGGACGATTTCGAGCGCGCCGTTCCAGACCCCTTCGACGCACCACATGCCGCTGTGATCATGGATCAGGGTGCCCTGGCCCGGGCCCCAGGTCATGGCGACGACGCTGTACCCGTGTTCCTCGCTGCGATACAGCTCGCGGCGGGCGTAGTGGTCGGCGGCGGCTTCGAACACGCACTCCGGCAGCTTCACTTCCTGGGACCGGATGAGCCGGCACAGCGCGTTGCGCAGCGTGTCGGTAATGGCCGGCGTGCTCGGCTGGGAGACCGAGGCGTCGATGGCCTCGATGAGCTTGCGGCTGCCCGGGAAGTCGACCGTGATCATGGGTGGAACCTCTGGATGCGCTGGCGCGGGGAACGCCGGAAGGCCCGATCATACCAAACCGGGGCCGGGGGCCTTGGGCCCGCCACCGGGTCAGATCGTCGCAAGGAAGCCGCCGATCGCCCGGCTATAGTTCTCTATATCGACCAGGAAGGCGTCGTGGCCCTGGGGCGAATCCAGCGCCACGAAGTCCACCTGGGCGCCTGCGGCCTCCAGTCCCTTGGCGATCGTTTCCTGCTGTTCCAGGGGAAAGAGGATGTCGGTACTCACGCCGATGACCAGGGCTCGTTCGATGTGGATGCTGGCAAGACCGCGCATCACGTCGCCCTCGCCGTACTCGGCCACGTCGAACCAGTCGCTGGCGCGGGAGAGGTACAGGTAGCTGTTGGGATCGAACTGGCGATTGAAGCGCCGGGCATGCCCTTCGAGGTACGACTCCACCTGGAATTCGAAGCCGAAGGGTGCGTTGTCGTCGCGTTGTTCGGGGTCCAGGCGGATGCGTGCGAAGCGGCCGTTCCATTCCATCGCCGAGCGATAGGTAATGACGCCGAGCTTGCGCGCGATGCTCATGCCGTGTTCGGGCCACTGGTCGTCGCTGTAGCGGCCCTCGTTCCAGTGCGGATCCAGGCGGATCGCTTCGCGTTGCAGGGAGCGGATCGCGATGGCGAATGGTTGGGCCTGCGGTGCCGTGTCCACACTGATGTGGGTGCGTGCCGCACCCGGGTGCAGCAGCATGTACGCCAGCGCGCTCATGCCGCCCATGGAGCAGCCGACGAGGCACGCCAGTTGTTCGATGCCCATGCCTCGCACGGCTTCGTGCGCCGCGTTGGCGACATCTTCCAGCGAGAGTGCGGGGAAAGTGAGGCGGTACGGCTCGCCGGTGGCCGGATCGATCGATGCCGCGCAGGTGGAGCCCTTGTCGCTGCCGAGCGAGTTCACGCAGATGACGTGGAAGCGATCGGTGTCGAACGCCTTGCCGGGGCCGATCATCTCGTTCCACCAGCCGGGCGTCGGGTCTTGCTCGTTCGCGGCAGCATGCGCGCTCGGCGAGAGGCCGGTGAGGATCAGGATGGCGTTGTCCCGGTTCGGCGACAGCGTGCCCCAGGTCTCGTAGGCCACGCGTGCGCCATGCAGTTCGCCGCCGCGTTTCATGCGAAACGGCGAGGACAGCAGGTGGTATTGGCGTGCATCGCCCATGTCGTGCTCCTCAGCGACCGCCGTCGATGGTGCCACGGGCCGGCTCGTCCGTGCCGCCGTTCGCGCGCTTTTCGGCGAGGACGATCTGCTGCGCCACGGCGCGTGCCACGTTGGAATCCGGATCGAGCAGCGGTTGCAGCGTGCGCCAGGTCGCCGCAGCGTCGGCATAACGTTCCTGCTGGAACTGCGCGATGCCGAGCAGCCATAGCGCACGCTGGCTCTGCGGTTCGATGGCGATCGCCTGGTTGAGCAGATCGAAGGCGCGACCTTGGATGCGGTGATCCTCGCGCACCAGGGAGTCCGCCTCGGCCCAGCCGACCATGGCGGCTACGTTCTTCGGATCGGCCTTGAGCGCGCTGTCGTAGGCTGCCCGTGCATCGGCGGATTGCTTGAGCATCGCGTAGGTCTGGCCGAGCAGCACCCAGCCTTGGGCATCGTCCGGGTGTTCCTTCAACCGCGCGCGCAGCGTGTCGATGGCTTCGCCGACGGTCATGTCCTTGGCCGGCTCGACGCCGCCGAGCGTGGACGGCGTGCCCACCAGTACGTAGAGCCCCGCGCTACTCAGCGGGACAAGCACGGCGATGCAGACCACAAGCACGAAGACGCCCCGAGGACGTCCGGCGCGGCGCCCTTGGCGCACGAGGGGAACGAGCAGCAGGGCGAGCGCGAGGACGAGCATCGCCCCCGCGACGAGATAGAACGCGACAGTCACCAGTCGTCCTCGGTGTCGTTGGCCGGCGGAGCGGCGGGAGCCTGGCGAGCGCGGCGGCGCACTTGCACGGCCACGACCAGCGCGCCCGCGGCGAGCAGTACGGCGGGGCCGAACCATAGCAGCCAGGTCGACGGTTCCACCGGCGGCTTGTAGAGCACGAACTGCGAATAGCGATCCACGAGATACGCTTTGATCTCGTCGTCGCTCTTGCCCGCCTGGATCATCTCGAACACCTGCCGGCGCAGGTCGTGCGCGATCGGTGCGTTCGAGTCGGCCAAGGTTTCGTTCTGGCACATCGGGCAGCGCAACTCGGCGCTGAGCCTCTGGAAGCGCACTTCCTCGGCACGATCACGGAACGGCAACGGCTGGATGGCCTGGGCCGCCGCAAGCGCTGGCAATAGGCACAGCGCCAGCCAGAGCAGAACGCGGCGCGTCATGGCGTTTCCTTCGCCAGCGCGGCGAGGGCAGGGCGGATCTCGTTCTGCACCACGTCAGGCGTGATGGGGCCGATGCGCTTGTAGCGAATGACACCCTTCGCGTCGATCAGGAACGTTTCCGGCGCGGCGTACACACCGAAGTCGATGCCGGCACGGCCGTCGCGATCGGCCACGATCACGTCGAACGGATTGCCGTGCTCGGCCAGCCATGCGGTCGCTGCCTGCGGCTCGTCCTTGTAATTGAAGCCCACGAGCGGAAGGCCGAGCTGCTTCACCTCGGTCATCAGGATCGGGTGCTCATGCACGCACTCGATGCACCAGCTGGCGAACACGTTGAGGAGATACGGCTTACCCAGTAGCGATGCCTTGTCGACCGTGCGCGATGGTTCGCCCAGGACGGGCAAGGAGAACGCAGGCGCCGGCTTGTCGATCAATGGCGAGACGATCTCGTGTTGATCGTGCTGCGTGTTCCACCAGATGCCGAAGCCGAACAGGCCGACCAGTGCGAGAAACGCGACGAGGGGCAGGAGGCGGCTCATGCCAGCGACTCCTTCGGCGTTGCCTCGACAACGGCCGGGCGTGCCTCCGCAGCGGTCTTCTTTGCGCGGAACCGGCGCTCGCAAGCGGCGAGGAAACCGCCGGCCATCATGAACAGGCCGCCGAGCCAGATCCAGCGCACGAACGGCTTGTGATACAGCCGCAGCGCCCAGGCGCCGCGCACATCGTTCGCGTCCATCGGCTCGCCGAGCGCCACGTAGATATCGCGGAACAGGCCGGCATCGATGGCGGATTCCGTCTGCACCTGCCCGCGCGAATAGGTGCGCTTCTGCGGATGCATGGTGCCGATGGTGTTGCCGTCGCGCAGGATGGTGACGATGCCTTCGTCTGCACGCCAGTTCGGGCCTTCGGTTTCTTCGACGCCATCGAAGCGGAACGCGTAGCCGCCGATGGTTTCAGTCTGTCCCGGGGCCATGCGGACGTCGCGTTCGACGCTCAACGATTCGGACAGCATCACGCCGATGAGGAAGATCGCCACGCCTGCATGTGCGAGCAGCATGCCGGCCATTTCCGCGGGATAACGACGCCCGCGGGGCATCTCGCGCCAGCGCTTCACCACGTAGGCGAGCGTGCCCGCGCCGACCCAGACCGCACCGGCTACGCCGGCAATCGCGCGCAGATGCCCCTGGGCGAAGAACGCGGCGGCCATGGCGCAGACGACGGCGGCCACGCTTGCGCGCAGCGCCATTGCGGTGAGCTGGCGACCTTCGGCACGTCCCCAGCGCAGGTACGGACCGAACGGCAGCAACAGCACGGCCGGCGCCATCAGCAGCACGAAGAGAAAACCGAAGTAGGGCGGGCCGACAGATACGCGACCCAGGTTCAACGCATCGCCGATCAGCGGGAACAGCGTACCCAGCAGCACCATCGCGGCGGCCGTGGTGAACAGCAGATTGGCGATCATGATGCCGGTCTCGCGCGACAACGCGGCGAACGGCTTGCCCGTGGCGACCTTGGGTGCGCGGATGGCGTAGAGCAGCAACGAGCCGCCGATGACCACAACCAGGAAGCCGAGGATGTACAGGCCGCGACGTGGATCGGAGGCAAACGCATGCACCGAGGTCAGCACGCCCGAGCGCACGAGGAAGGTGCCGAGCAGGGAAAGCGAGAAGGCGAACAACGACAGCAGCACGGTCCACGCCGGAAGCGATCCGCGTTTCTCGGTGACCGCTTGCGCGTGGATCAACGCCACGCCCACCAGCCACGGCATGAACGACGCGTTTTCCACCGGATCCCAGAACCACCAGCCGCCCCAGCCGAGTTCCGCATAGGCCCACCAGCTACCGGCAACGATGCCGAGGGTGAGGAACGCCCACGCCACGTTCGTCCACGGACGTGCCCAGCGCACCCAGGCCTGCTCCATGCCACCGCCGAGTAACGCGGCGATCGAGAACGCAAAGGCGACCGAGAAGCCCACGTAGCCCATGTACAGCACGGGCGGGTGGAAGGTCATGCCCGGATCCTGCAGCACCGGATTCAGATCGCCGCCGTCGGCCGGCATCGGCAGCTCGCGCACGAAAGGATTGGACGTGAACAGGATGAAGGCGAGGAAGCCGACACCGATGAGGCCCAGCACGCCGAGCACGCGCGCCACGAAGGCATCGGGCAGGTGACGGCTGAAGGCGGCCAGCGCCAGCGACCAGACGTTGAGAATGAATACCCACAGCAGCATCGAGCCCTCGTGCGCGCCCCATACCGCGGTGACGCGGTAGTACCAGGGCAGTGCCAGGTTCGAGTTGTCGGCCACATACGCGACCGAGAAGTCGTAGCTCAGGAAGGCATAGATGAGCACCGCCATCGCGGCGAACACGAACACGCCCTGACCTGCAGCAGCCGGCCGCGCCACCGCCATCAGCGCGCTGTTGCTCCGCCATGCGCCGACGATCGGCAGCACGCCCTGCGCCAGGGCAAGCAACAGCGCGAGGACGAGCGCGAACTGGCCCAGCTCGGGGATCATGGCGTGCGGTCCTTCATGGCCTTGTCGTCCATGGCCTTGTCGTCGATCTTGCGGTTCTCGTGTGCCTTGGCCATGGCGTCCTTGAGTTCCTTCGGCATGTAGTTCTCGTCGTGCTTGGCGAGCACCTCGCTGGCGATGAAGCGCCCGCTGTCCATGCGGCCGGTGGCGATCACAGACTGGTTGTCGCGGAACAGGTCCGGAAGGATGCCGGTGTATTCCACGGGCATGGCGCCCGCATCGTCCACGACGATGAAGCTCACCTTGAGCGAGTCGCCGGCACGCTGGATCGAGCCTGCCTTGACCATGCCGCCGAGCCGGAACGTCGGATACTGCGTGGCCTGGCCTGCCTGCACCTGGCTCGGGGTGAAGAGGTAATTCATGTTCCTCTGCAGCGCGAACACGACGAGGCCCACCGCCACGACAGCGGCGACGAGCACGGAGATCACGATGGCGAGGCGGCGTTTACGCGTCGGATTCATTTTGGGGCGGGGTTCCCGGCCGGCGACGGTTTTCCTGGCGCGCGATGCGTGCGCGCAAGGCGCGCAGATTACGGCGGCGCCGGGCCAACGGGGCCAGCGTGTCGATCAAGAGGACGATGAAGAAAACGGCGACGGCGGACCAGACATAGAACCCGTACGCACCCATCGAGAGTGACTGGCTCATGGCGTGCCGCGCCCCGGAAGGCCGAGCAGTTCGCGCACCCAGGCCTTGCCGCCTTCGGCGGCGACCAGCTCGGCGCGCACGCGCGCGAACAGGCTGGCGATGTAATACAGCTTGGTGGCGGCCATCATGGTCAGCAATGGCCAGAGCATGCTCGCCTCGATGTGCGAAGGGCCGAGCAGGCGCACGGTGGAACCTTGGTGCAGGGTGTTCCACCAGTTGACCGAGAAATGCACGATCGGCACGTTCACCGCGCCGACCAGCACAAGGAACGACGCTGCGCGCGCGCCTTGGCGGCGGTCTTCGAACGAGTGATGCAGCCCGATCACGCCAAGATAGATGAACAGCAGCACCAGTTCGGAGGTGAGCCGCGCGTCCCAGGTCCACCAGGTGCCCCACATCGGCTTGCCCCACAGCGAACCGGTAACAAGGGTGATGAAGGTGAATGCGGCACCGATCGGTGCCGATTCCATGGCGACGACTTCGGCGATCTTGATGCGCCAGACCAGCGCCACGAAAGCCGCGACGCTCATCGCCGCATACACGAACAGGCTCATCCATGCGCTGGGCACGTGGATGAAGATGATCCGGTACGCATCGCCCTGCTGATAATCCGCGGGGGCGACGAACAGGCCGCCGTACAGCGCGACCAAACCAAGAACGAGGGCAAAACCAAGCGCCCAGGGCTGCACGGCCCCGGCGAAACGGTAGAACACCGGCGGCGAGCCGAGGCGGTGAAGCCAGAGCGGAACCCAGTTAGCCATCGATCCTCGTCGCGATTCGTTCAAGCACCGTGAGTCCCCTGCTTGGGGCGCGCGGTTGCGTGTTCATGAGTCCATGGCGATGCGTAGCGCAGCCGCGCAAGCCAGCGGCGCGAGAACCAGAGCCATGACGAGCCCGGCTCCGAGCCAGGCGATCGGCGCGGCCCATGGCAGCCCTTCCTGCGCAGCGGCCACGGCCCCGGCGGCGAAGATCACGACCGGTACGCACAACGGCAGCAACATGAGCGCGAGAAGCATACCAGAGCGCCTCGATCCCGCCGTCAGCGCGACCAGTACCGCGCCGAGCAGGCTGAGCAGGGGCGTGGCGATGAGCAGGGCCAGGATCAGCACGGGCATCGCCGTGCCGGGCAGTTTCAGCATGCCTGCGAGCAGCGGAGCCACCACGATCAGCGGCAGCGCGGAGGTGATCCAGTGCGCGAGCACCTTCATGCCTACCAGCAGCGCCAGCGGCTGCGGTGCGAGCATCAACTGCTCCATCGAGCCGTCCTCGATGTCCCCACGGAACAGGTGATCCAGTGACAGCAGCACGGCGAGCAGCACGGTCACGAACACCACGCCGCCGGCAATGCGCGCGAGCAGTGCCGGTTCCGGTCCGAGCGCGAAAGGGAACAAAGTGGCGACGATGAGCGCGTAGAGCACCGGCATGGCGATGTCGCCGCGGCGGCGCCAGGCGAGGACGAGGTCGCGTCGCAGCAGTGCGGCGCAAGCGGCGGGCGTGCTTCCGGGCGTCATGCGTGCAGCCGTATCCGTCGCGGCTCGCCACCGGCAAAGCGCACCGCGCCGTGGCTGGTGACCAGGGCGGCGCCGCCCCGTTGGGCATGCCCTTCCAGCAGGCGGTTCACCAGTGCGATGCCTTCGCGGTCGAGGTTGGCATACGGCTCGTCGAGCAGCCATACGCGCGCGGGCACGATGAGCAGCCGCGCCAGTGCGGCGCGCTTCTTCTGCCCTGCCGAAAGCCGCCGGACCGGTTCGTCCTCGAAGCCGGAAAGGCCGACCTCGGCCAGCGCGAGGTCGGCATCCGCGCCTTCGCGCTGGCTATAGAGGCCGCTGCTGACCCGCAGGTTCTCGCGTGGGGAGAGGTCGAGTTTCAGGCCCAACTGATGGCCGAGAAAAACGACGGCACCGGCCATCGTGTCCAGTGAAAAGGTAGCGCCGTCCAGCCGCACCTCGCCTTCGCCCGGGCGAAGCATGCCGGTGAGTACGCGCATGAGGGTGGTCTTGCCGCTGCCGTTGTCGCCTTCGACGAGGGCGATCTCACCCGCGCGCAAGGCAAAGTCGAGTGGGCCGAACACCGGCTCGTCCTCGCGCAGGAAGCACAGGGCGCGAGCTTCGAGGATGATGGCGGACGGGTCGGCGGAAGGCATCCGGCGATTGTTGCGGGGCTGGCGCCGGTTGTCCACGCATGCCGCCTTGTAGGAGCCGCCATGGCGGCGAGGGAAGCTTGCCTTGAGGTCTGCTGGTGCAGGAGCTGGGCGATGGGGCTTTTGCTTCATCGCTCCGTTGGCTTCTCGCCGCTATAGCGGCACCCACAATCTAGCGGCTCCCACAGCCTCGCCGCTACAGCGGCTTCGGCAAGGGCGGCAATGTCGCTTCGAGCGTGCGTACGGCGGCGTCGAGATCCACGCTGGCGACCGAGGTGTGCCCCTTCAACAACTGTTCCACCAGCATGTCCTGCGCTCTGCCGCGTTCCAGCGCGTATGCGTAGGGGAGGTGGGTGAAGGTGACCATGCGGTAGCGGGGCAGGTAATGCGTGGGCGAACGCTCCGCCAGCAGCGCGCCCAGTTCGCGCTTGCGCAGGTAATGCGGATCGGCCACCGAGTCGCGCATTTCCACGTAGTTTTCCAGCGCCATCTGTGCGATGGCATCGGCGTTGGGCTTGCGTCGTGCCTCGAACTCGGCGAACACCGCGGTGCTGTCGTCGGGCTGCGCCGCGAACAGTTCGGCGAGCTCCGCGGCATCTTCGAACCCGCAGTTCATGCCCTGGCCGTGGAAAGGCACCATCGC
The DNA here is from genome assembly GCF_900119235.1 of Luteibacter sp. UNCMF366Tsu5.1. Classification (NCBI taxonomy): domain Bacteria; kingdom Pseudomonadati; phylum Pseudomonadota; class Gammaproteobacteria; order Lysobacterales; family Rhodanobacteraceae; genus Luteibacter; species Luteibacter sp. UNCMF366Tsu5.1. The sequence goes on from NZ_FPIS01000001.1 coordinate 276,538, forward strand.
ATGCGCGGCGTCGCCGATCAGCAGCGCGCGACCATCAATGTGCCAGCGATCGAGATAGAGCGTACCGAGCATTCCGACCGGATGGGCCGCCCAATCGGCGGCGAAATCCGGCATCAGCGCCAGGGCGTCCGGGAATTCGGTCCGGAAGAACGCTTCGGCTGCGCCGGCCCCGGCAATACTGCGGAAGCTCGGATGCTCGCCGTCGTTCGGCAGGAACAGCGTGACGGTGAAGCTGCCTTCGCGATTGGGTAGTGCGATGCACATGTAGTGACCGCGCGGCCAGATGTGCAGCGCATGGCGTTCGATGGCGAACGGCGCGGACGGATCGGACCCCGGTGGGATCTCGAGTTCCTTGTAGCCGTGGCCAAGTTCCTCCACGCGTTCGCCCAGTGGCGAGTACAGATGCATCGCCGCGCGCAAGGCGGAACCTGCGCCGTCGGCGCCGATGACCACGGGCGCCTCCACGCGGCGCTCCTCGCCATGGGCATCGCGCAGCGTCAGCGTGCGCTTGTCGAAGTCCGCGCCAATGAGGCTGTGATCGAAATGGACCGTGGCGCCCGCTGCTTCGGCGGCGTCGAGCATCAACGTATTGAGGCCGCCGCGCGACACCGACCAGATCACCTCGGAGTCGTCCACGCCGTAGCGCTGCAGACCGCTGTGGCCGGCCGGATCGTGCACCATCCGCCCGCGCATCATCACCGCCTGTTCGAGCACGCGGTCGGCGAGACCCGTGGCGCGCAAGGCGTGCAGGCCGCGTTCGGCGAGGGCGAGGTTGATCGAGCGGCCGCCGTGGAATCCCGCTCGTCGCGGATCGGGGCGCTTTTCATAGACGGTGACGCGGAAACCGCGCTGGATGAGCAAGGTGGCAATCAGGGCGCCGACCAGTCCGGCGCCGACCACGGCGATGTCATTGCGAGGCATCGGATCACTCATCCGGAAGGCAGGATATTGCGGGGCAGCGCATCGTGCGCCGCAGCGCCGCCGGGGGCAAGCCCCGGGCAGCGATACCTCAGCCGGCCTTCTTGCCCGTGCGCGGGGCAGGCCGGACCGGTTCGGCCGGCTTGGCCGTGGCGGCATCGAGAAAACCGCGCTGCATCGACTTCCACACGTCGAGGTTGCGCTCGGTCATCTCATTGAGCATGGACCAGGGGGTCTGACCCATCAGGCTGTTCAACTGGTTGCGGAATTGCTGCTGCTGGTCGAGGAAGACCTGCAGGCTGCGTTCCAGATACGGGCCCATGAAGCCCTGCAACGAATCGCCGTAGAAGCGAATGATGTGGGACAGCAGCTGGGGCGAGAGCATCGGCTGGCCGTGTTCCTCGTGCTCCGCGATGATCTGCAGCAGCACGGAACGGGTCAGGTCCTCGCCGGACTTGGCGTCGCGGACCTCGAAAGTTTCCCCGTCGAGGACCAGCTGGCGGACTTCCTCCAGCGTGATGTAGCTCGAAATCTCCGTGTCATACAGACGACGGTTCGGATACTTCTTAATGATGCGTAGGGTTTGTGCCATGCGGCGAAAGCTACCACGAGGTATTGCGCCGCACCAGTTGCCGTCCATGGCTGTAATCGTTTTCCATTTCACATATCGGCTTTGGATCGATTTAGGTCAGCCCCGGATTTAATGCGCCGCCGCACCGCCCGCGTTGCCGAAGGGAGGCTTCGCCAGCCAAAGGATCGGAATCAGCGCCAGGAACAGCAGCGCGCAGCCCCAGAAGACGTCGTTCACCGCCAGAGTCGCCGCTTCGCGCGTGACCAACTGATCCACCACGGCAAGGCCTGGCTTGCCGGGGATGCCCATCGAGGTGAGTTTCTGTGTGAAGGCCGTGGTCGATGGCGATGCCTGCGTCACGTATTCCGTCAGCGAGGCGTGGTGCGAATCGGTGCGGTGCTGCCACAGGGTGACGGTAATGGCCGTGGAAACGCTCGACGCCAGGGTGCGGCAGAAGTTGGCGAGGCCCGAGGCACCGGCGATCTGGTCGGGATTGAGCCCCGACAGGAAGATCTGGTTGAGCGGGATGAAGAAGCAGGCGATGGCGATGCCCATGATGAAACGTGGCAGCACCAGCGCTGCATACGACGCACCGCTGTTGAATCCGGCGAACCAGAACGACGTGAACGCGAAGACGATGAAAGCGAATGTCACCACCGCGCGCAATTCGAGCCGTTGGATATTCGCACCGATGAAGGGCGACACGAGGAAGGCGAGGATGCCGACCGGCGCGGTAGCGAGCCCCGCCCACGTCGCCGTATAGCCCAGCGTGGTCTGCAGCCACAGTGGGAAGACCACGTTGATGCCGAAGAAGGCCAGCATACCCAGCGACAACGCGGTAACGCCGACGGCGAAATTGCGCCGTCCGAACAGTGACAGATCCACCACCGGATATTTCGCGGTGAGTTCCCAGATCACCAGGAACACGAGCGCGACCAGGGCGATGAGGCCGAGGGTGAGAATCATCGGCGAGGCGAACCAGTCGTGGTCGTTACCGTTGTCGAGCATGAACTGCAGGCTGCCGACGCCGAGCACCAGCAACACGAGACCCACGCTGTCGATCGGCGCACGGGAGATCTTCGTCTCGCGGCGACGCAGGATGGCCCAGGTCACGATGCCGGCGGCGGCACCCACTGGCACGTTGATGTAGAAGATCCACGGCCACGAGAAATTGTCCGTGAGATAGCCGCCTAGGATGGGACCGAAGATCGGCGCGACCACGACCGTCATCGCCCACATCGCCAATGCAATGCCTTGCTTGGTCTTGGGATAGCTCGCCAGCAGCAGCGAGAGCGACAACGCCACCATCGGACCGGAACCGGCGCCTTGCATCAGGCGGAAGATCACCAGCATGGGCATGTTGGTGGCGAGTCCGCACAGCATCGAGAACGCGACGAACAGGCCGACCGACACGCAGAAGGTGCGGACCTCGCCGAAACGCTTCGCCAGCCACCCCGTGAGCGGCTGCATGATCGCGCTCGCCAGCGCGTAAGAGCTGATCGCCCAGGTGCCCTCGCTCGAGCTCACGCCCAAACTGCCGGCGATGTGCGGTACCGCGACGTTGACGATGGTCATGTCGAGGATCTCCATGAAGGTGGAGAACGCGACAGCGATCGTCAGCAGGACCAGGGGCCCGCCGCTCAGCGGTTTGGGGCCGCTCTCGGCAGGAGCGTCGGAAAGGGCGTCGTCGTCGCTCAAGGCACGCCGGCTCCGAGGTTGGCGCGCACGATGACGTCGGCTGCCGCGTCGGCCTTGGCGGCCACGTCGTCATAGACGCGGGTCTGCGCCACCGGCACGGTGGACGGCTGGCGGGCCAGCACGTCGCCCTTGTCGTCGGTGATGTCGACGGTCACGGCGGTCGACAGGCCGATGCGCAGGGGATGCTTGTCGAGGTCGTTGGGATCGAGCGCGATGCGCACCGGCACGCGCTGGACCACCTTGATCCAGTTGCCGGTCGCGTTCTGCGCAGGCAGCAGCGAAAACGCGCTGCCGGTGCCTGCGCCGAGACCCGCCACCTTGCCGTGGTATTCGACGCCGCCACCGTAGATGTCTGCCTCGATCTTCGCGGGCTGCCCGATGCGCACGTGGCGAAGCTGGCTTTCCTTGAAGTTGGCATCGACCCAGAGGTCATGCAGTGGCACCACGGTCATGAGTTGTTGGCCGGGTTGCACGCTGTTGCCGACCTGCACGCCGCGCTGTGCAACGTAGCCGTCGATGGGCGCGACGATCGCATTGCGCTGCGAGGCGACCCATGCCTGACGGAAGTTCGCGCGCGCCTGCTCCACGGCCGGATTCGTTTCGACATCGCTGCCATCGACGAGCGCACGGGCCGCGTCGGCCTGGCGTTGCGCTGCATCCAACGCGGACTGCGCGCTGGTGACCGCATCGCGCGCATGCTGCACTTCCTCGGGCGCCACGGCCTTCTCGGCGAGCAATGGCAGGCGGCGCTTCAGGTCGTCCTGGGCGCGCTTGAGATCCTGGCGACGCGCAATGAGCCCAGCATCCGCACTGGCGGCAGACTGGGTCTGCTGGCGGACCTGGCGCACTGCCTGGGCAAGCGCGCTGCTTGCCTTGCGCAGGGCGACGTCGGCATCGGTGGGATCGAGCCGCACGAGCACCTGGCCGGCGGTCACACGCTGCGTATCGTCTGCATAGACGCCGACAACGATGCCGGGCACTTGCGCGGAAATGCCGACCTGATTGCCACCGACATACGCGTCGTCCGTGGTTTCCCGTGTGGAGAAAACGAACAGCCAGAGCAGGAACCACGCGGCCGCGGCGACCACGAAGACCAGCAGCGCAATCAGCAGGGCGCGCTTGCGCTTGCGTGGATCCTTGGGCGCATTGCCGCTGTCGTCCTGGGCGCGCGGCGTATCGTTGGGGGTGGCGCTCATGGGCTCGTGGCTCCGTTCGTGCGAGGCGTGGATGAGGATGCGACGGGCTCGGCGCGGTAACCGCCGCCGAGCGCCTTGATGAGGGAAACGTCGGTGGACAGGGCCTGGCCATGCAGCTCGGCGTCCATGTCCTGTTGCTGGATGAGCGCGGCTTCGGTGGCCAGTGACTCGCGATCGTCGCGGACGCCGCGCGCGGCACGGGCGCGGGCCGCGGCGAGCATGGTCTGCACAGAGTCGACTTGCACGGTCTGCTGCGCGCGACGATCGGCGAGCTGTTTGGCCCCGAGCGCCTGCGTGGCGACATCGCGCGCAGCGGATGCCACCGTGGCGTTGTACTGGGCGACCGCGGCGGAAAGCTGTGCGCGGCTCACGCCATGGTTCGCTTCCAGCGCGCCACCTTCGAAGATCGGCAGATGGATCGCGGGTGCCAGTGAGAACACGCGGCTGTCGGTGGAGAACACCTTGTCCATGTCGATGCTGGAAAGACCGGCCATGGCGCTGAGGCTCACGTCGGGGAAGAACTGCGCGCGCGCTGCATCGGTCTGCCGTAAGGCCGCTTCGACCTGCCAGCGGCTGGCGGCGATGTCGGGTCGGCGTGCCATCAGGTCGGTACCCGCGTCGGTGGGCAGTCCTGGCGTGACATCGGGCAACGGCCGCGGCGTGAGCGTCGGCAGCTCGGCGGGCGACACGCCCACCAGCGTGGCAAGCGACGCACGGCGGATCTCGGCGGAACCGCGCAACGCGACCTGCTGCTGACGCGCGCCCGCGAGATCGGCACGCGCTTGCTGCACGGTATCCGGCAGATCCACGCCCTGCTTTACGCGCAACTCGGCGATGCGCAGGGCGCGCTCACGCGCTGCGATGAGACGATCGGCAAGTTGCGCACGCGCTTGATCGGCAAGCCAGCCGAAATAGGTGTCGGCGACCATGGCCTGGATGTTGAGCGAGGCGGCCGAACGCTCCGCCTCCGCAGCGCGGGCGCTGTCGATGGCCGACTCGATGGTGTAGCGCTTCTTGCCCCACCAGTCGAAGTCGTAGCGCACCTGGATGCCGAGATCGGCCTGGTTGTACCAGGTGAAGCCGAGGAACTGCGACGGGATGAGCCCGTGTTCGCTCATGCGCTGACGCTCGACCTGCGCGCTGCCGTCCACCCGCAGGCCGGCCTGTGCGGCGGCGACGCGGATGTTCTGCTCGGCGGACTCCACCCGCGTACGCGCCTGGGCGAGATCAGGCGCACCGCGCAGTGCCAGCGCCATGAGGGCGTCGAGCTGCGGGTCGCCGTAGGCGCGCCACCATTCCGCGGCGGGCCAGCCGGCGCGGGAGCCGGCATCGATACCGGCGAGGGGCGCGTCGTCGCGCAGCGCCGGGCGGTCGATCTTCGCAGGCACATGGCAGCCTGCGAGGCTGATGGCCATCGCACATGCCAGAAGCGCTGGGCGGAGCGGGGTAGGGATCATGGAGAGGCGTCCGTGTCGACCGCGGGGTCGATGTGCAGGGCGAGCTTCTTCAGCAGGCGCTCGAAGGTCTTTCGCTCGGCGGGGCTGAAGCAGGCAAAGGAATCCACCAGCGGTGGAAACATGGGGGGCAGCAGCTTGGTGACGAAGCGGCGGCCCTCCGGCGTAATCGTCATCAGCACCTGGCGGCGATCGTGCGTGGCGTGCGAGCGGGAAATGAGGCCGCGTTTGGCGAGCACGTTCGCGATGCGCGTCATGTTCGTGGGCTTCTGCTCCGCAAGCACGCACAGTTCGCCCGGCGTGGCGCTGCCGTCCTCGCTGCTGTAGAGCATCATCAACGTGCGGAAGTCGCTGTCGTTCAGGCCATGCGGCTTGAGCTTGCTCTCGAAGGCACGCAGCAGCGCCCCGGCCGTCAGCATCAGCAGGCGCACGAGGCACACTTCCGACTTCGGCATGGCAGGGATGCGCTTGGTTACCCGCCCGACGCCTTCGTAGAGGGCATCGACGCACGGTTTGAGAGAGGACATTTCGCTGGCTAATAGTTCGCTGGTGAACTATTAGGCTAGCAAGGGTTCCCTGACGCGTGCAACCCGGGTTACCTAGGCGGTGGGGTGGCCGAGACCGAAGAGGGCGACGGCATTCGCTGTCGTTGCGGCCGCCACGTCGCCGATGGACATGTCGCGCAGCGAGGCCACAGTGTCGAGCACGTCGCGCATGAACGCGGGTTCGTTGCGTTGGCCCCGGTGCTGTGCGCAGGGTTGGTCCGGGGCGTCCGTTTCCAGCAGCAGCCACTCCAATGGCATGGTCGATACCAGGCGATGGATACGATGTGCGCGGTCGTAGGTCACCGGGCCGCCAATACCGATATGAAAGCCCAGGTCGAACAATTGCCGTGCCTGTTCCTCGCTGCCGGAGAAACTGTGGACTACGCCGCGCAGGCCACCGACGCGGCGCAGCGTATGGATGGTTTCCTCAAAGGCGCGCCGCGCGTGCACGATCACGGGGAGCTGGTGATCGCGAGCGATGTGCAACTGGCGCACGAAGAGTTCTCGCTGGCGCTCGGGGTCGAGATCGGGAACGTAGAAGTCCAGACCGATCTCACCCACGGCGACCGCACCATGATCCTGTAGCCAGTCCGGTAGCTCGTCGAGATGCGTATCCGCATGCTGTGCCAGGAAGAGCGGATGCAGGCCGTACGCGGGATGGACCCCAGCACGGGTCTTGCTCAGGCGTTCGACCTTGGACCAGTTGTCCCGCGCGATGGCCGGCACGATCCAGCGCCTGATCCCCGCCTCGGTCGCGCGGGAAAACATCGCCTCCCGGTCGCCGTCGAAGGCGCGATCGTCCAAGTGCGCGTGGCTGTCTACAAGGTCCAACATGTCGGTGTGATGCCCGGATGAATGTAAGCGACAGTCTAAGGCGTGGTTCAGTTTAACGACTGTCAAATGTGCTCGCGGCGACTACCGGGTGATGGGGCCCTGGCGCCATCGAGTCGCTGAATTACATCTGGAGATTAGGGTATGAGCAGGTTGAAGATCACTGTCCTGAACGCTGGTTTGGGCATGGCGCTGGTGCTGGGCCTTTCCGCCTGCAACCGTGACGCGAACGCCGACGCGAGCGCCAATGGCCCCGGGGCGTCCGCCCAGGCCTCGGAACCCGCGGGTCCGATCTATGCGCGCGTCGTGAGCGTGGAGCCGGTCCGTGAGGCCGCCAGCGCGCCGCGCCAGGAATGCCATGACGAAGTCGTCACGCGCCGGGCGCCGGTCAAGGACGAGCACCAGATCGCGGGTACCGCCATCGGCGCGGTGGCCGGCGGTCTGCTCGGTAACCAGATCGGCGGTGGCAAGGGTCGTACGCTCGCCACGGTGGCGGGTGCGGTCGGTGGCGGTTACGCCGGCCACGAGATCCAGGAGCGGCGCCAGGAAACGAACACCGTGAGCAGCACCGTGCGCAAGTGCACCACCGTGCAAGGCGGCGGTGGCGACAAGATCGTCGCCTACGACGTGCGCTACGAATACAAGGGCGTGACCCGTTCGATCCGCATGGACCACGACCCGGGTGACCGCGTCGAGGTGCAGGAAGGCGTGTCGGTCGTATCCGACGCTCGTTGATCCCCACCATTGGAGAGGGCGCAAGCCATGCATAGCATCGTCCGTAAATCGGGGCTCGTCGCCGCCGCCGTCGCTACGCTGTCGTTGACCGCGTGCTACGAACAGCCGCGCCGCGTCTATCGCGAGGATCGCGTCGTCTATTCCGGCGCACCACGTGGGTGTGAGCAGTGCGGCGTCGTCGACGACGTCGAGCAGATCTACACGGAAAGGGATTCCTCGCCCCTCGGCGCCGTGATCGGCGCGGTCGCCGGCGGCGTGCTCGGCAATACGATCGGCAAGGGCGACGGTCGCTCGGCCGCCACCGTTGGCGGTGCCGTGGTGGGTGGTCTCGTCGGCAACCAGGTGGGCAAGCGCAACGGTTCCGAAGACGTAGCGTTCCGCGTCCGCATCCGTCTCGATGACGGGCGCTGGGCGACCGTTACCCAGCGCGAAGACCCGCAGCTTCGTCGCGGCGACTATGTCGAGGTGCGCGGAGATCACGTCTACCGTCGTTGATCGTTTAGACGTATGGACGTCCAAAACAAAACCCGCCGTGAGGCGGGTTTTGTTTTTGGTGCCCGGTTCATGCAGGAATTTCGGGCAAAAAAAAGACCCTCGTCTGAGGGCCCCTTTTTCCCGGAGATCCCAAGCTGCCCGCTCGGATCTCTTTTCCCCGCAAGTTGTAGCGCGCGTCAGTTGACGGCGTAGAACGCGTGGTCGCCAATCTTGCGAACGACGCGGCTGCTGGACCAGCTCGGCGCGACGGCAACAGTGGCGAAATGATCTGCCTGCGGCACGTAAACCAGGCGTTCGCTCTTCGGTAGGCTCCAGTTGTTGATGGAGTCGCCGGCGATCTTCCACGCCTTCGTCCATGCCACCAGATCGTTGACCTCAAAATCCTTCGGGGTAGTGGTGATCGCAAACTGTCGCGGCGCCTTGACGACTTCGCAGACGTTGTTGCCGCCCATGCCGCGATCGCGGCGTCGGAGGGCGACTTCCGCCACGGCGTACTGGCCTATGGTGGGTTCGCTACGTGCTTCGAGATAAACCGTCGTCGCCAGGCACGTCTGGTCGGCGAGGTGGCTCGGGAGGACGGACGCCATCCAGAGCAAAGCGGAAAGTTTCATGTGTATCTGCCTCCAACGAGCTTTTCCGTCACTTGCGGCCTTGGAAGAGCCATGGGGGACGTATGAGCGGTAGACGGGCGGGCAGGCCGTTACTACCTGGACCAACCGACGACATCCGATAAACAAAAGGACACGGATGAAGCGGGCGTCACACACTGTGACTTACTGAGCGACTGTCCGGAGTCGCTCGGTATCGGGTACACCGAAGGGGAGCGGCATCGTTGCGGCTCCATCGGTTTGCGACGCGCAGATTCGGGGATGCGCGTTACGTTGATCTCCGGCGGGGGCCGGGTCGCGCCAGAACCGTCATCGTCGACGGATCGTCGCGGGTGTAACCATGCAGATACAGCACGGCCACCAAATTCGATCGGCGGAGCCTAGTGGCGCGTCACGAAATTCGCAAGTGCGCGGGCCTCTTGGTTCAGCTTTGACTCACACACATGCGAGAACATTTTCTTGCGGCAAATGCACAATCGTTTCGCTGCGAACGCACAATCACTCGGCGAATGTCGAAAGAACATGAAGCCGCTTTCCGTGTGAATCAAGAGTCTCCGCCTGAACGAAAGCATCGTCGAGTACGACAAGCGTTGTAGGCGTATCAGGCGATGGCTCGTGCATCAATACGATGCCGATATCTCTGCCGTCGATGCGTAGGGTTTCACCTTCTCTCCACGCGTCGTCACTGCGCGCGATACGAAGGTGACGCTTGTGTCCACCGAGAAAATGCAAGCGCGCGGCAATCTCTTGTCCGGGGAAACATCCTTTCGCAAAGGCAACAGCGCCGAGTCGTTCCATCGACAGTGCGGGCGGAAGCAACACATTCAGCGCAGCGTCGGGCAACCACGGAAAGCCTTTCGCGATGTGTCGCGCGATCCATGCATCGTCGTCCGCATGCGCGCCGATGCGAAGCGACGCATCACCTTCGCCCAACGTCAGCACACCGTTCGCTTCGCTGGCTTCGCCATCGGTGACACCATCGCCGTCGGCAACATGAAGCGTGTCGGACACGCTCACTTCGACTTTCGAGCGGAACACGAAGCGCTTGAGGTCGGCGGCGATCGCGTCGGCATCGCCGCCGCGTGGCACGAGCACGAGCCTGTCATCAGCCAGGCGGGCGATCTGCAGGAACACGCGTACCCGACCCTTGGGATCGAGCCAGGCGCTCCACTGCCAGTGCCCGGTCGCGAGGGCGAGCACGTCGCTGCTGAGCTGGGCGTGGGTAAAGGCGATGGCGTCGGCGCCGGAAAGGGTGATCGTGCGAGTGGTTTTGCTCGACATGTGGGGAGCGCAGGGCGTGGCGGAAGCGTAAGATATGCGGCCGGGCCAAGGCCAAACCAAGGCTGGCGGCTTTCGTCAAGGTTGTGCTGCCGTGGCACAGGTATTACGCTTTTAGGGCTTTATAACCATGTCCGACAATCCCTCCGAACCCCAGGACACGAACGATTCCGCTCCGGCGAAACCGCTCGTCCCGCCAATCGTCCCCACGAATGGCGAACCAGGGGTCGAGAAAGCGCCATTGGACCCCACGCGTTACGGCGATTGGGAAAAGAACGGACGCTGCATCGACTTCTGAACACCGGAAGGCGAGGGGAGACTGTCGGGCACCAGCGATTCCAATCCAGGATAGCCGCCATGGCACAAACGGGACGACCGCTCTCTCCGCATATCCAGGTCTACAAGTGGCAAGTGCAGATGGTGACCTCCATCCTGCACCGTGCCACCGGCATCATTCTCGCCGTCGGTAGCCTTCTCCTCGTCTGGGGTCTCGCCGCCCTCGCCGCCGGTCCGGAGGCCTTCGCGACCTTCACCGATTGTGCCGGCAGTCCCTTGGGCATGATCGTCCTGGTGGGCTGGACCCTCGCCTTCTTCTATCACCTCGCCAACGGCATTCGCCACCTGGTGCAGGACACGGGCAAGGGCTACGCGATCCAATCCTTCGTGCGTTCGAGCTGGGCATCGATCATCGTCGCGATCGTGCTCACCGTCGCCGTCTGGGCCTACGTGCTCGCTGGAGGTCATGCATGAGCAAGGATCTGCGCAATCCGCTGGCCCGCGCACGCGGCCTGGGTTCGGCGAAGGAAGGCGTCAGCCACTGGATGCTTCAGCGCATCACGGCGCTCGCCCTCGTGTTCCTCACCGTCTGGTTTGTCGCCACGATGCTGCGGCTGACCCATACGGACTACGCCACGGCGCGCGCCACGCTCGCGCAGCCCTGGAACGCCGTGCTGCTCATCGCGCTCATCGCCACTATGTTCCGCCATGCCGTGCTCGGCATGCAGGTGGTGATCGAAGACTACGTCCACACCCGCTGGCTCGAAGTGGCCTCGCTGGTGCTCATCAAGTTCATCGCCGTACTCGCCGCGCTTGCGGGCGTACTGGCCGTGCTGCGCATCGCGCTCGGAAGCTGATCGATGGAAGCCTACAAGGTTCAACAACACAAGTACGACGTGATCGTGGTCGGTGCAGGCGGTGCGGGTCTTCGCGCCACCTTCGGCCTTGCCGAGAAGGGCCTCAAGGCGGCGTGCATCACCAAGGTCTTCCCGACCCGCTCGCACACGGTGGCGGCGCAGGGCGGCATTTCCGCCGCGCTCGGCAACATGGGCGAAGACGATTGGCGTTTCCACTTCTACGACACGATCAAGGGCTCCGACTGGCTCGGTGACCAGGACGCGATCGAGTACATGTGCCGCGAGGCCATTCCCGCGATCATCGAGCTGGAACACTACGGCGTGCCGTTCTCGCGTACCGAGGAAGGCAAGATCTATCAGCGTCCGTTCGGTGGCATGACCACGCACTACGGCCAGGGCACCGCGCAGCGTACCTGCGCTGCGGCCGACCGTACGGGCCACGCGATCCTGCACACGCTCTACCAGCAGGCGCTCGCGCACGACGCCACCTTCTTCATCGAATACTTTGCCATCGACCTCGTGTTCGAGGACGGCGTCTGCGTGGGCGTGCTCGCGCTGGACATGAACGAAGGCACCTTGCATCTGTTCCGCGGCCACGCCGTGGTGATGGCGACCGGCGGCTACGGCCGCGCCTACTTCAGCGCCACTTCCGCGCACACCTGCACGGGCGACGGCGGCGGCATGGTCCTGCGCGCCGGCCTGCCGCTGCAGGATATGGAATTCGTGCAGTTCCATCCGACCGGCATCTACGGCGCCGGCTGCCTCATCACCGAGGGCGTCCGCGGCGAGGGTGGTTACCTCACCAACTCCGAGGGCGAGCGCTTCATGGAGCGCTACGCGCCGAATGCGAAGGATCTCGCGTCGCGTGACGTGGTCAGCCGCGCCATGACCATCGAGATCCGCGAAGGTCGTGGCGTGGGTCCCAACAAGGATCACATCCACCTGAACCTGATGCACCTCGGTCCCGAGGTCATCCACGAGCGCCTGCCGGGTATCGCCGAGTCCGCGCGCATCTTCGCGGGTGTCGACGTCACCAAGGAGCCGATCCCGGTCCTGCCGACGGTCCACTACAACATGGGCGGCATCCCGACCAACTACCACGGCGAAGTCGTCACCAAGCGCGACGACAACCCGGACTCGGTCGTCCCGGGCCTGTTCGCCATCGGTGAGGCAGCCTGCGTGTCGGTCCACGGCGCGAACCGCCTCGGCTCCAACTCGCTGCTCGACCTGGTGGTGTTCGGCCGTGCCGTCGCGCACCGCTGTGCCGAGCTGATCAAGCCGGGCACGCCGCACCGCGATCTGCCCGCCAATGCGCTGGACAAGGCCCTCGGCCGGTTCGACGCGCTGCGTTACGCGGATGGCGGCACGCCGACCGCGCAGATCCGCGCCGACATGCAGAAGACCATGCAGTCGGACGCCGCCGTGTTCCGCACGGGCGAGACGCTGAAGGAAGGCTCGCAGAAGATCTCCGAGGTCTTCACCAAGTTCCAGGACGTGAAGGTGAGCGATCGCTCGCTGGTCTGGAACTCCGACCTCATCGAGACCCTTGAGCTGTCGAACCTGCTCGCGCAGGCCGTGGCGACCATGCATTCGGCCGAGCAGCGCCCGGAGAGCCGCGGTGCCCACGCTCGCGAGGACTTCCCGGACCGCGACGACCACGACTGGCAGAAGCACACGCTGGTCTGGGTCGACGAGGCAGGACAATCCCGTTTCGACTTCCGCCCGGTGCACATGTACACCTTGACGAACGACGTCGAAGTGGTGCCGCCGAAGAAGCGCGTTTACTGATACCGGACCGGAGAGGCAATCGTGGCAGAGTTCACGCTACCCAAGAATTCCAAGATCCAGGCCGGCAAGCATTTCCCGGCGAAGGGCGCGAAGAATGTGCGCACCTTCAAGGTCTACCGCTGGACGCCGGACGACGGCCAGAACCCGCGTACCGACACCTACGAGGTCGACCTCGATACGTGCGGGCCGATGGTTCTCGACGCCCTGCTGAAGATCAAGAACGAAATCGACTCGACGCTTTCGCTGCGTCGTTCCTGTCGCGAAGGCATCTGCGGTTCGTGCGCGATGAACATCGACGGCACGAACACGCTGGCATGCACGAAGGCCATCGAGGACTGCGGCAGTGGCACGGTCAACATCTATCCGTTGCCGCACATGCCGGTGGTCAAGGATCTCGTGCCCGACCTCACGCACTTCTACGCGCAGTTCGCGTCGATCAAGCCGTGGATGCGCACGCAGAGCCCGGCGCCGGCCGACAAGGAGCGCCTGCAGTCGCCGGAAGACCGCAAGAAGCTCGACGGTCTCTACGAGTGCATCCTCTGCGCGTGCTGTTCCACGTCCTGCCCGAGCTACTGGTGGAACGGCGACCGCTACCTCGGTCCGGCCATCCTCCTGCAGGCCTATCGCTGGATCGTGGACAGCCGCGACGAGGACACGGGCAATCGCCTCGACGACCTCGAAGACCCGTTCAAGCTGTATCGCTGCCACACGATCATGAACTGCGCGCGCACCTGCCCGAAGGGTCTCAACCCGGCGAAGGCGATCGCGGAGATCAAGAAGCTGATCGTGCAGCGCCGTTCGGCCTGACGGTCCAAGACACCTGGACCTGACGGTCCACCGCAACGCTGTAGGAGCCGCTATGGCGGCGAGAGCATTCTTGCGACGGTTTCGCACGAATCCCTCGCCGCCATGGCGGCTCCTACAATGACATTTGAGCCTTCGCACGATGGATGAAGCCCGCCTCAAGCGCCTGCGCTGGCGTACCCGCCGGGGAACGCGTGAGCTCGATCGCCTGTTCGGCGGCTGGCTGGATGAGCGCTTCGCCGACGCCGATGAAGCGACGCGACTGGCTTTCGATGAACTGCTCGACGTGCAGGATCCCGATCTTTGGGATTGGGTAATGGGCCATGCCCGCGCCCCGCGCGACGACTGGCAGGCCATCATCGATGACATCCGCGCACGCCATCAGCTTTGACGTTCGTCCCTCGCCAACACTGATCCTGCTGGCGGTGGTCGTGGTGGTCCTCGCGACGGCCGCACCTCTGTTTGCCGGCTTACCCTGGTCCTGTCGGCTCAGCCTCGCGCTCGTCATAGCGGGCGTCGGTGCGTGGCGGCTTCGGGCGTTTCATCGTCCGGCCGTGGCGGCGTTGGGCTGGTCCGCCGCCGACGTATGGCATGTGACGCTCGCCGATGGCTCCGGCACGACGGCGGAGTTGCGCGATTCGCGGATCGTTGCGGGTGCCGTGTTCCTTCACCTACGTTGGTCGGGCGGTGCAGTTCACGTGGCGCTATTGGCGGACAACGCGCCCGCAGACGAGCTTAGGCGCCTCCGGGCGCGCCTGCATACGGCCCGCAGCGTAGGCACGCCGGCCACGAAAGTGGCCGACTCGCGGGCGAGGCGCGAAGGCGCGTAGTCTGTCCGGTGGCTGAGCCTCGTGACTGGCGGCGGCCCGATCGGCTTGCCCCCGCTGTCCGCATCGGGCACTCTGCCGCGCGGCGCATGCCTTTCGTGGCGGGCCCCCTCATCAAAGGCTGTTGTCGACAGGTATGTTCAGACCCCTAGAGCTCTTCATCGGACTGCGCTACACGCGCGCGAAGCGCCGCAATCAGTTCATTTCCTTCATTTCCACCGTCTCGATCATCTGCATCGGGATCAGCGTCACCGCACTCATCACGGTGATGTCGGTGATGAACGGCTTCGACAGCGAGCTGCGCAATCGCATCCTCGGGGCGGTGTCGCACGTCACGGTGTCCGGCATCGACGAAACCGTGCAGAACTGGCAGGCGGCGGTGAAGACGGCGGAGGCTACCAAGCACGTGCGCGGCGCCGCGCCGTACGTGGAGATCCAGGCGTTTCTCCAGGCCCGGCGACCCAGCGGTGCACTGATCCGCGGCATCGTGCCTTCGATGGAGCCGAACGTGTCGGACATCGATCAGCACATGGTCGAGGGCAAGATGAGCGATCTGACCGACCGTAGCTGGAAGATCGTGCTCGGTCGCGAGCTTGCCGTGACGCTGGGCGTGCAGGTCGGCGACAAGGTGACCGTGGTCGTGCCGCAGTTCACCGCCACGCCGATGGGCGCCGTGCCCAAGCTGCGCAGCTTCACCGTCAGCGGCATCTTCGAGCTTGGCATGCAGGAATACGACGCCAACCTCGCGCTCATTTCCATGCAGGACGCCGAACGCCTGAACGGCTTCGACGGGCCTACCGGCATTCGCCTGAAGCTGGACGACATGCGTGAAGCGTGGCCGGTTGCGCAGGATCTGGCGAACAAGCTCGGTCAGACCTATCGCATCGAAACCTGGATGGATACCCACGCCAACTTCTTCCGTGCGATCGACATGGAGAAGAAGGTGATGTTCATCATCCTTTCGCTGATCATCCTCGTGGCAGTCATCAACCTTATTTCCATGCTGATGATGCTGGTGACCGACAAGCAGGCCGACATCGCGATCTTGCGCACCCTGGGCTCCACGCCGCGCAGCATCATGGGCATGTTCATGGTGCAGGGCGTGCTCGTGGGTATCGTCGGTATCGGTTTCGGCGTGCTTCTCGGCGCGCTGCTGTCGCTCAACCTGCCGGCGATCGTGAAGTGGATCGAGCACGTCACCGGCCAGACGTTCCTGTCGCCGGACGTCTACTACATCAGCGAATTGCCGAGCCAGTTGCTCTGGTCCGACGTGGGCTGGGTGGTGCTGGTGACCTTTGCCTTCTCCCTGCTGGCCACGCTCTATCCGGCCTGGCGCGCCTCGCGCACGCAGCCTGCTCAGGCGCTCCGCTATGAATAAGCCCAACGACGACATCGTCCTGCGCGCCACTGGCGTCGCCAAGGTCTACGAAGAGGGCGACCTGCGTACCGGGGTTCTCTCCAACGTGAACTTTGCGCTGCGTCGTGGCGAGACACTCGCCATCGTCGGCGCCTCCGGCTCCGGCAAGTCCACGCTGCTGCACATCATCGGCGGCCTCGACACGCTCAGCGGTGGCAAGGTCGAAGTGAACGGCCGCGTGCTGTCCGAGCTTTCGGATGCCGAGCGTGGCCGCGAGCGCAACCGTTCGCTCGGTTTCATCTACCAGTTCCACCACTTGCTGCCCGAGTTCACCGCGCTGGAGAACGTCTGCATGCCGCTGCTCATTCGCGGCGTGTCCATCGCGCAGGCGCAGAAGGACGCGAAGGCGTTGCTCGAACGCGTCGGCCTCGGCGCTCGCCTGCGGCATCGGCCTGCGGAGATGTCCGGCGGCGAACGCCAGCGGTGTGCCGTGGCACGCGCACTGGTCACGCGCCCCGCGTGCGTGCTCGGTGACGAGCCCACGGGCAACCTCGACGAAGCCAACGCGGCGCATGTCTACGAGTTGATGCTCGAGTTGAATCGCGAGATCGGCACCAGCTTCGTGCTCGTGACGCATGACTCGCGGCTCGCAGGACGCATGGATCGCACGTTGGAACTGCACGCAGGCGAGTTGCGCGAGCGCTGAGCCGCCGCAGCCGCCTCGCGGCTGCCAGCCGCGTGTCAGATGGCCTTGCCGACTACGCGCTCGGCCGCACTGCGGCCGGCGCGATCGGCCATCGCGACCACGGCGTAATTGTGTCCGCCCGACGACCAGTAATTGGCGAGCAGACCGCCTTCTTCCCGTTCGCCGGGCGAGAGCAGGTGGCGCGCCGGGCCGGGCGGTCGCACGTAGAAACTCACCGTGTGCCCGTCGCCGTCGTCGTAAAGCACCATGGCCGCTGGCCCCTGATCCGTGGCGAACAGCCGTCCGCCCATGGGGCGGAAGCCGGCATCGGCGAGGTCGGGGAGGCGAACATCGGAACCCACCCGGCCGGCGAGCCAGGCGCGCAGGTCGTTCTCGTTACCGGTGGTGATGTCCATGCCGACGCCATGGTCCAGCGCGAGCAGGCGATAGGCCTGCATGGCGTCGGCCATGGGCGCGCGGCCGCTGCCCATGCCGCGCGCGGCCCAACCGCCGATGCCACCCAGGGTCAGGCAAAGAAACAGGCTTGCTGCCATGGCCCAGCGCGTCCTGCGGCGCTGCCGCGCCCTGGCGCGCACCAGGTCCGGGTCGAGCGCCGGGGCAGGGGCAAGGTCGCCCGCGAGCAAGGCGCGCAACTGCTGCGCGTCCTGGCGCCAGCCCTGGACCTCCTCGGCTTGTTCGGGATGCCGTGCGAGGTATCGCTCCACCTCGCTGCGGTGCGGCCCGTCGAGGTGACCGTCGACGTAGGCGTGGATGTCGTGTTCGCTCGGGGGCGTGGTGGTCATTTCAGCAATCGCAGGGAAGGAGCGCGCGTTTCGCCTTCGCCCAACTGGCGCAGGGCGCGGCGTGCGCGGGACAGGCGGGACATGACCGTCCCGATGGGTACCTGGAGGATGTCCGCCACCTCCTGGTAACTGAGTCCCTCGACGGAGACCCAGAGCAGCAGGCTGCGTTGTTCCACCGGCAGCGCGGCGAACGCGGATAAGGTGGCATTCGCCTCGGTCACGCGCTCGGCGGAAGGCCAGGTCGCCTCCTCGTCGTGAAGCGAACCGAGCAAGACGGTGTAACGTGTCGCGCGTCGTTTGCCGTCGAGGAACAAGCGGTACAAGATCGCGAAGAGCCAACTGCGCAAGCTTTCCTCGTCGCGGCGGGTATGCCACCGCGACAGGGCGCGCTCGACGGCGGACTGGACCAGGTCGTCGGCCGCGTGGACATCACGGGCGAGCCAAAGCGCGAAGCGCCGCAGGCGGGGCAGCATCGTGCGCAGGGCTTCGTCGATTCGCGGGTCGGGCATGCCGGGCCTCGTGCCAGGGCGTTCTTCGGACATATGACGCCCGGATCGACGAATTATTCCCCTCGAGGGAATAAAAGTCCCTGACGCACGTCCCACCCTGGAACGCCACCCGAACGAGGACGTAGACACCGATGACCGGACCTTCCGCACATCCCCCCACCCGCACCGTCTGGCGCTGGGCCTTGATAGGCCTGATCGTCGCCGCGGTTGCCGCTGCCTTTGCCTACGTGGGAGGCTGGCTCGCCCCGAAGCGGGTGACCCCGGCGCGGGTCATCGACGCCATGCAGGCCAACGCTGGGGTTTACCCCGGATTCCGGCGCAACCACGCCAAGGGCATCTGTGTCACGGGCCGCTTCGAATCGAGCGGGGCCCTCGCCGACGCGACCACCGCCGACCTGTTCGCGACCGGTCGCAGCACGCCGGTGGTCGGCCGGCTGGCGATTCCCGGTGGCAATCCCTACGCTCCCGACAACTCCATTCCGATTCGCAGCTTCGCTCTGCGTTTCGATCTCGCCGACGGCGAGCAATGGCGTACCGGCATGAACGCGATGCCGGTCTTTCCCGTGTCGACGCCGCTGGCGTTCTTCGAGCAGCAGCTCGCGACGCATCCCGATCCCGCCACCGGCAAGCCCGATCCTGCCAAGGTCAAGGCGTTCTTCGCCGGCCACCCGGAAACGGCGGCGTTTCTTGCCTGGTTCAAGTCGGCGAAGCCGTCGGCCAGCTACGTTACCGAGACGTATCGAAGCATCAATGCGTTCTACCTGCGCGACGCGGCGGGTCAGCGGCATGCGGTGCGCTGGCAGGTCGTGCCGGAGCAGCCGCCGGCAGGTGACGGCGGCACGGCCGCAGGCGATCCCGACCTGCTCGCCGCCGATCTCGCAAAGCGTCTCGGCGAAGGTCCGTTGCGCTGGCACCTGCAGATGATCTTCGCCGCGCCTGACGATCCCGTGGACGATGCCACGAAGGCATGGCCGTCGGATCGCCGGACCGTCGACGCCGGCACGATTGTGATCGATCGCATGGAGGCGCAAGCCGAAGGCCCCTGCCGTGACGTGAACTACGACCCCACCATCCTGCCGCGCGGCATGGAGGTCTCGAACGATCCGCTGCTGGCCGCGCGTTCCGCGGCCTATGCCATCTCCTACCTGCGCCGCACCAGCGAGGAAGGCCACTTGCCAGGCACCCAGCGTGCGAAGGAGCCGCAGCGATGAGCCGCGAAGACATGTTCCACCCGTTCGCCCGCGTGCTGCATTGGCTGATGGCGATTGCCATTCTCGCCATGCTTTTCATCGGCGCGGGCATGGTCAGCACCCTGTCGACGAAACACACCTGGTTGCTCGCGATCCACAAGCCGCTGGGCATCACCATCTTCGTGCTCGCGCTGATCCGCCTCGGTTTCCGCCTGACCCATCCGGCGCCGCCGCTGCCTGCCGACCTTCCCGTATGGCAGAAACTGGCCGCGCATGGGTCGCACGTGATGTTGTACGCGCTGATGATCGCCATGCCGCTGATCGGCTGGGGCATGTTGTCCGCAGGCGACTACCCGGTGACGTTGGGCGCAGGCATTCGCCTGCCGCAGATTCTGCCGGCGAATCCCGCGTTGTTCGCGTGGCTTCGCGAAGCGCATCGCTACCTGGCGTGGCTGTTCTTTCTCACCTTCCTCGCGCACATGGGCGCCGCGCTGATGCACGGCCTGATCCGCAGGGATGGCGTGCTGCGTTCCATGACCGGGGGCAGGCAGCTCGATTGACACCGGCCGCTTGCGACACAATCGGCGAATGCGCCTCGCCTTCGCCGTCTGTCTCGTACTCGTCGCCGGTTGCCGTTCGATCGGCTACTACGCCCATGTCACCCATGGGCAGGTCGCGCTGCTGCATGCGCGGCGACCCATCGACACGGTGCTGGCCGATCCGGCCACACCGGATCGGACCCGGCAACGGCTCGAACAGGCCCGCGAAGCGCGTCGTTTCGCTTCGCGGGCGCTCGACCTGCCGGACAACCGCAGCTACACGTACTACGTAGCGCTGGATAGGCCCTGGGTGGCGTGGAACGTGTTCGCCACGCCCGAGCTGTCGGTATCGCCGATCACCCACTGTTTTCCCATCGCGGGCTGCGTCGCCTATCGCGGGTATTTCCGCAAGGATCTCGCCGACAGGGAGGCGGCACGCGAAGCCACACTCGGTCATGACGTCGCCATCGGCGAGGTGCCGGCGTATTCGACGCTAGGCTGGTTCGCCGATCCCATCCTGAGCAGCATGCTGCGCTGGGACGACGACGATCTGGCCGGCACGATCTTCCACGAACTGGCGCACCAGAAGATCTACGTGAAGGACGATACGGCGTTCAACGAATCGTACGCGAGCTTCGTGGAGCGTGAGGGCTTGCGCGAGTGGCGGCAGTCGCGCAAGCAACCGCCGCCCGACGAGCGGGGCGACGCGCTGGAGCGATCCTTCACCCAACAGGTGCTGGCTCTGCGCGAGCGGCTGGCAGCCATCTATGCGACGAGTGAGCCGGACGACGCCAAGCGCGTCGCCAAGGCAGAAGCGTTCGAGGATTTCCGTGGACGTTATCTGGCCTGGCGCGACAGCGATGCCGCCGGTGACCATCGTTACGACCGCTGGATGGCGCGGCCGCTGAACAATGCGACCCTGCTGCCGTTCGGTCTGTACGACACGTGGGTGCCGTCGTTCGCAGCGATCTTCGACGAGTCCGGTCGCTCATGGCCTGCGTTCTTCGCGCGTGTGAAGACCCTTTCCCGGCTTTCGCCAGCGGAGCGGACGCGCGAGCTGACGCGCCTCGAACAACCTGCCACCTCGACCACCACGGCGCCATAGCGACGGCCACCAGGCCTTGGCGCGTCGCGGCGCATGTCTGCGCCGCGAGGATATTCAGGGCTTGGGTGGAGTTGCAGGGGCTGGTGCCGCCTTCCGTCCCGCCATGTGCGTCAGGTACGCGATGAGGTCGTCGAGATCCGCATCCGACAGCGTAGCGCGGTCGAAGCCGGGCATTTTCGCCTGCGGCCAATGGCGCAGATCCTGGGGATTGCGGATGAGCGTGCGTAGCATGTCCGTGCGCAGATATTCGGTCGGGTTGTGCGGGATGTTGAGATCCGGCCCCAGCTTCGCGTCACCCTGACCATTGAGGGTATGGCAGGTGATGCAGTTGCGCTGGAATACCGCGAAGCCGCGCCGTGCCGGCGCATTGGCCGGCAGGTCGGGCGCAGGCCGCATGGCAGGAAAACGCGCGGCGGGGTCGGCCCGCACCTGGATGGACGCCACTTGGTAGGGCCATTGTTCCGGGCCGACATGGCCGTCGGCAGGACGCTGCCATACGACATAGAACGGCCCGGCGGTCGGTTTGCCTTCGGCCAGCGGCGGCCAGGGCTTGCCTGGCGGCTCGATGGCCAGCCAGGCTTCCGCGCCGTGGCCCTCGAAGACCAGCGAGGCCGGTATCTCGGCAGAGAATCCATCCTGTGCCACGAACTGCAGGTGCGCGTCCGGCGCCACGCCCGCCAGCAGGGCCTTCAACGGCACGGCGCGGTAGCGCATGGCCCGATGGTAGGCCACGTCGTCCGGTACGAGGATGTCTTGCGCGTCGGCCCGGCGGAGCAGCGTCTCCGTGGTCAGGGTCCGCTGCCCGCTGCCCGTGTCGAGGGTGAGCGTGGCAGCCGAAGCGATGCCGGCAAGGGCGAAGAGAACGATGCCGAGGAGAGGGGGAGGGGGGCGCACAGGATGTCCTTGGGCTTCGAGGCTTGGCGCGGTGGCGGAATGTCGCGCTACCCTCGAATTATGGCGGCAACGCCCCCACCTCGTGCCTTCGACCCGATCACGGATTCGCTCCCATGGCCGATACCAGCGTGCCCGAGTTCTTCCAGCGCTTCCCGATGCAACGCATCGTGGACAAGGCCCTCGATGCCGATCTCGCGATGGACGACAACCGCATCGTCATCCTGTTCCTGTGGGGGCGCGATTGCCCGAATTGCGACATCGCGAAGCGGCAGATGCTGCTCACGCCGGAACGCTTCGCCTGGCCGGAAGTGCGCTGGCTGCACGACAACGTCTACGACGACCCCACCATGGCGACGCGTTTCGGCCTGCATGGCATTCCTGCGTTTTTTCTGTTCCACCGCGGCAGGAAGCTTGGTCGCATCACCTCATGGCCGGGTACCGAACCCTTCGTCGACGCTGTGGCTCGCCAGATCGCCGCCACCGGCGCCAGCGCATGATCATTCGCTCGCTGCTCGATACCGACCTCTACAAGTTCACGATGATGCAGGTCGTGCTGCATCAGTATCCCGCCGCACAGGTGGAATACCGCTTCCGCTGCCGCACGCCTGGCATCGACCTCGTGCCGCTGATCGGTTCGATCCGCGACGAGCTGGCCGCGTTGTGCAGCCTCCGTTTCACCGAGGAGGAACTGGCGTATCTGGGTAGCCTGCGTTTCATCCACAGCGATTTCGTGGATTTTCTCGGCCTGTTCCAGCTCAACGCGAAATACGTGAGCATCGAGCCCTCGGCGACGGCGCCCGGCGAGATCGAGATCGTGATCTCCGGGCCATGGCTGCACACGATCATGTTCGAGGTGCCACTGCTCGCGATCGTCAACGAGCTGTATTTCCGCGCCAACCATCCCGGCACGTCGCTCGACGAGGGCAGGGCGCGGCTGCGCGCGAAGATCGCGATGCTTCGCGACACGCCCGGGTACGAACAGGTACGCATCGCCGACTACGGCACGCGTCGCCGCTTCTCCCAGGCATGGCATGGCGAAGTGCTGTCGGTGTTGAAAGACGAGCTGGGGCCTCAATTGGCTGGCACCAGCAATGTGTGGTTTGCCATGTGCAACGGTCTCGTGCCCATCGGCAGCATGGCGCATGAATACCTGCAGGCCTTCCAGTCGTTGGGGCCGCGCTTGCGCGATTCGCAGACCGCTGCCTTGGAAGCGTGGGCGCGCGAATACCGTGGCGATCTCGGCATCGCCTTGTCGGATGTCTACGGCCTGGATGCGTTCCTGCGCGATTTCGACATGTATTTCTGCAAGCTGTTCGACGGTGCGCGCCACGACTCCGGCGACCCGATCCGCTGGGGCGACCGGGTGCTCGCGCACTACGAGAACAACCGCGTCGATCCGCGCACGAAGACGCTGGTGTTCAGCGACAGCCTCGACATCCCGCGCGTGATGGAGCTCTACCGACACTTCGCAGGACGCTGCCTGCTTTCGTTCGGCGTGGGAACCAACCTCACCAACGACGTGGGGCCGCAAGCGTTGAACATCGTCATCAAGATGACCCGCTGCAACGGCCAGCCCGTGGCGAAGCTGTCCGACTCGCCAGGCAAGAGCATGGGCGTCGAAGACCCCGACTACATGGCCTACCTGCGGCGGGTGTTCGAACTGCCGCCGCCGTGATGCGCTCGCGAGAGGATCAGAACGCGGGCAGTACCGCGCCGCCGTAGGTCTTCTCGATGAACGCCTTCACCTCCGGCGAGGTCAGCGCTGCCGCGAGCTTCTGCACGCGCGGGTCGTCCTTGTTGTCGGGGCGCGCGACGAGGAAGTTCACGTACGGTGAATCCTTGTCCTCGATCAGCAGGGCATCCTTCACCGGATTGAGCTTGGCGGCCAGCGCGTAGTTGGTGTTGATGAGGGCGAGATCGACCTCACCGAGCACGCGCGGCAACATGGCGGCTTCGAGTTCGCGGAACTTGAGCTTCTTCGGATTCGCGACGACGTCTTTCAACGTGGCGAGGCGATCGTCGGGATGCTTGAGCGTGATGAGTCCATGCCGGGCCAGAAGCAGCAGGGCGCGACTGTTGTTGCTCGGATCGTTCGGGATCACCACGTCGGCGCCATCGGGAAGCTGGTCGATGGACGTGTACTTGCGCGAGTAGGCACCGAACGGTTCGATGTGCACGCCGACGACCTTCACCAGATTGGTGCCGCGCTCGCGGTTGAAGGCGTCGAGATAAGGTTCGGTCTGGAAGAAATTGACGTCCAGTTGCTTCTGCGCGACCTGCATGTTCGGCTGCACATAGTCCGTGAACACGCGGATCTCGAGATCGACGCCTTGCTTCGCCAGCAATGGCTTGATCTCCTTGAGGATTTCCGCATGAGGCACCGGCGTAGCGGCGACGGTCAGCTTGGCGCTGGCAGCACCGCCGTCCTTGTCGCCACCACCGTTCGAACAGCCCGCCACGAGCATGGCGAGGGCGGCGGCGAAGGGAAGCAGGTACTTCTTCATGGTGGCGTCCATCGCTGTGTTGCGGTGCGACAGCATAGACGTCCATACCGCCCGATGCAAAGACGGGCGCGCGGAATCAGCGACGGCTGTAGCGCGTCACCAGACGGTCGCCAATGGACTGCAACACCTGCACGAGCACGACCAGCAGGGCGACGGTCACCAGCATGTAATCGGGTTTGTATCCGTTGTAACCATATTGATAGGCGAGGGCGCCGAGACCGCCTGCGCCCACGATGCCGCCCATGGCCGTGTAGCCGACAAGGGCCACTGCCGTGACGGTGGTGCTCGCAATAAGGCCGGCGCGCGCCTCGGGGAGCAGCACGCGCGTGACGATCTGCGCGGTGGTGGCGCCCATGGCCTGGCTTGCCTCGATGACACCGCGATCGACCTCGCGCAACGCCGTCTCGACGAGACGGGCAAAGAACGGGGCGGCGCCGATCACCAGCGGCACGATGGCGCCACGGATGCCGATGCTGACGCCTGTGATCGCCTGCGTCAGCGGAATCAGCAGAATCATGAGAATGATGAACGGAATCGAGCGGAGCACGTTCACCACGAGCGACAAGGCCGCGTAGAGCTTCGGTCGCGCATGCAGTTGACCGCGCGCGGTAAGGAACAGCCACACGCCGAGCGGAAGGCCGAGCACGAGGGTAAAGAGCAGCGAACCGCCGAGCATCAGCAGCGTGTCGACGCATGCCTGCGCGATTTCCGCCCAGTCGATGTTGGGAAACAAATTCTGCATGGGGCTCATCGGTTCACTTCCTCGATGTCGACGCCGGCGGCGCGGATCTGCGCCAATGCGTCGTCCAGGCGTTCGCCGTGCATGGCGAGGGTCAGCTGTCCGTAGGGCTCGTCCTTGATGCGATCCACGCGGCCCGACAGCAGGTTGTATTCGACGCCCGTGTCGCGGACCACGCGCGACAGCAGCGGCGAATACGTGGCGTCACCGCGGAACGACAGGCGGAACAACCGCCCTGAGACGCCGGGGAATTCCGGGCCGCGGCCTTCGCGATGGTCGGCTTCGGCCACGAAGCGACGCGTCGTCGGATGGTGCGGATGCAGGAAGACGTCGGCGACCGAGCCCATCTCCACGACATGTCCGGCATCGAGCACGGCTACGCGATCGCAGACACGGCGGATCACGTCCATCTCGTGCGTGATGAGCACGATGGTGAGGCCGAGGCGACGGTTGATGTCGGCCAGCAGTTCCAGCACCGAAGCCGTGGTCTGCGGATCGAGCGCGCTGGTGGCTTCGTCGCAGAGCAGGATGGACGGCCGCGTGGCGAGCGCACGCGCGATGCCGACGCGTTGCTTCTGGCCGCCCGAAAGCTGTGCGGGGTATTTATCCGCGTGCGCGGACAAGCCGACCAGGCCCAGCAACTCGGCGACGCGCTCGGCCACGGCGGCCTCGGTCATGCCGCCTTGCAGACGCAGCGGGAACGCCACGTTGTCGGCCACGCTGCGCGACGAAAGCAGGTTGAAGTGCTGGAAGATCATGCCGATGCCGGCGCGCAGACGGCGCAGCTCGGCGCCTTGCGCGTCGGTCACGTCACGGCCGTCGACGAACACGCGGCCCGCTGTCGGGCGTTCGAGGAGATTGATGAGCCGCAGCAGCGTGGATTTGCCGGCACCGGAATGACCGATGATGCCGAACACCTCGCCCGCCTCGATCGTGAGATCGACCGGATGCAGCGCGGGAGCGGTGGACCCGTTCACGCGATAGGACTTGGAGGCGGCGGCGAAACGAATCACGGGCAGAGGCTCTTGGCCGGAAAGACGGCCATGGTAGCCGAACCCGGCGATGCCCGGCGCCTCGCTTCCCGGCGTCGCGGCGTAGACTGTGCGACACCCTTCAGCAGGAATCCGCTCATGTCCAGTATCTACGATTTTTCAGCGCGCGATATCGACGGCAAGGAGCGCTCGCTCGCCGAGTTTCGTGGCAAGACGTTGCTGGTGGTGAACGTGGCCTCCAAGTGCGGATTCACGCCGCAGTACAAGGGGCTGGAAGAGCTCTACCGCACGTGGCACGACCGCGGCTTCGAGGTGCTGGGCTTTCCCTGCGACCAGTTCGGTCACCAGGAGCCTGGCGACGAAGACGAGATTCGCCGGTTCTGCTCGTTGACCTACGAGGTGAGCTTCCCGATGTTCGCCAAGGTCGAAGTCAACGGCGAGCACGCGCATCCGCTGTATCGCTGGCTCAAGGCAGAGAAGAAAGGCTTGCTCGGCACCGAGGCGATCAAGTGGAACTTCACCAAGTTCCTTGTCGATCGCGAAGGTCAGGTCGTGGATCGCTACGCGCCGACCGACACGCCGGAAAAGATCGGCAAGGATCTCCCGGCGGTCCTGGGCTGACGCAGGTTCAAGGCAACCAGGATGGCCGCGACTTCGCTAGGAAGGCGGAGAGGCCGTCCTGGCCCTCCGGCGAGACGCGCAGGCGGGCGATGAGCGCGGCGTTGGTCGCGTCGGTGTGCTCCATGGTCTCCGGCACCATGCCGCCCATGGAGAGTGCGAGGCGCTTCGCTTCGCGCTGAGCCACCGGGCCGCCCTTGGCGAGCAGATCCAGTACGCGGTCCACGGCGGCGTCGAGGGCATCGGTCGCCACGGTCTCGTGCACGAGGCCCATGCCGAGCGCGGCAGCGGCGTCGAAGACCTCGCCAGTGAGGAACAGGCGGCGCGCCTGGCGCAGGCCCACCGCCGCCACGACGTAGGGCGAAATCACTGCCGGCACCAGGCCCAGTTTCACTTCCGAGAGGGCGAACTTCGCTCCTTCGGACGCGATGGCGATGTCGCAGCAGGCCACGAGGCCTACGCCGCCGCCGAACGCGGCGCCGTTGACGCGGGCGATGGTGGGCTTCGACAGAAACTGCAGGGTACGCATCAGCGCCGCGAGGCGCAGCGAGTCCTCGATGTTCTCGGCTTCGCTGGCCTGTGCCATGCCGCGCATCCAGCGCATGTCGGCGCCCGCGGAAAAGCTCGCCCCCGCGCCGGTAAGCACCACGGCCCGTACGCTTTCATCGGCGTCCACCGCCACGAGTGCCGCGGTGAGGTCGGCGATCAAGCCGTCGTCGAAGGCGTTGTGAATCTCTGGACGGTTCATGACCAGATGGACGACGGCATCCCGGCGGATCGTTTCGACAGCAGACATGGCGGCACTCCTGTTTTCAGCCCGCCATCATAAGGGGCCGGTACCGGCGGTGGGAGCCAGCCTTGGGACGGTACCTGCGGTGGACCCAGCCTTAGGGACGGTACCCACGGTGGGAGCCAGCCTGCTGGCGATGGGTGCTCGCCGCAAGCACCCATCGCCAGCAGGCTGGCTCCCACCAAAGCACAACCGGTTTTGGGGCGTTGTGGGAGCCGCTACAGCGGCGAGGGAGTTGCGTCACGGCTTCATCGCTCGTTGGCTTCTCGCCGCCATGGCGGCTCCCACAGTCGCTTCGTCCGGTTGCCCCGCTGGATTGGATGCAGCCCTCCCTGTAAAGGCATATAATGCGAACAGTTCTTATTTGAGTATCCGCTGTGCGCCTCTCAGACGCGCCGAAAGGTGCCAACGCCGTGGTCCAGTCCGTTACCGATGCCCATCCTTCCGATCCGATCGCCCAGCGACTGCGCGATCTGGGTTTCGTTGCGGGTGAGCCGGTGCGCCTGGTGGCTCGCGGCCCGCTCGGGGGCGATCCGTTGCTGATCCAGATCGGTTCCACACGTTTCGCCCTGCGCAAGGCGGAGGCGGCGCGCGTCGACGTATCCGTAGGAGACGCCGCATGAGCGCCACAGCCATGCGCATCGCCCTGGTGGGCAACCCGAACTGCGGCAAGACGGCGCTGTTCAACCAGCTCACCGGCGGGCGGCAGAAGGTCGCCAATTACGCGGGTGTCACGGTCGAGCGCAAGGAAGGCCGCTTCGTGGCCCCCTCCGGACGCACGCTGCATGTGCTCGATCTGCCGGGCGCGTACAGCTTCGAAGCGACGAGTCCCGACGAAGCGATCACCCGCGATGTCTGCTATGGCCGTTACCCAGGCGAAGCCGCACCGGACCTCATCGTCTGCGTGGCGGATGCGACGAATCTCCGTCTGCACCTGCGTTTCGTGCTCGAAGTGCGCCGCCTGGGTCGCCCGGTGGTGCTTGCGCTCAACATGATGGATGCCGCGCGCCGTCGTGGCATCGTCATCGACGTCGACGCTTTGTCGCGCCGTCTCGGCGTGCCGGTGGTCGAGACGATCGCGGTCAAGCGCGGCGGCGCGCAGGCGCTGATCGAACGCATCGACGCCAGCGTGCCCAAGGTGACGCCCGCGCCGATCGACGAGGCCACCGTCGAACAACTGCATGCCGAGGTGCGTTCGATCCTGGCCGACACGGTGACGCTGCCGCGCGACACGGTTGCGCTCGACGACGCCATCGATCGCTGGGTGCTGCATCCCGTCTTTGGCCTGGCGATTCTCGCCACGCTGATGTTCCTCGTCTTCCAGGCGGTGTTCTCCTGGGCCCAGCCCGTGATGGACGCCATCCAGGCAGGCATTGCCGCACTGGGTACCACGGTCACCGGGTTCCTTCCGGAAGGCAGCGCCTTGCACAGCCTGCTCAACGACGGCCTGTTCGCGGGCCTGGGTGCGGTGCTCGTGTTCCTGCCGCAGATTCTCATCCTGTTCCTCTTCATCCTCGTGCTCGAGGAGTCGGGTTATCTGCCTCGTGCTGCCTTCCTGCTCGATCGCATGATGTTCCGCGTGGGCCTGACGGGCAGGGCATTCATTCCGCTGCTGTCGAGTTTTGCCTGCGCCATCCCCGGCATCATGGCCACACGCAGCATCCAGGACCCGCGCGACCGTCTTACCACGATCCTGGTGGCGCCGCTGATGACCTGTTCGGCGCGCCTGCCGGTCTATACCTTGCTGATCGCCGCGTTCATTCCCGATCGCACCGTGGCTGGCGTGTTCAACCTGCAGGGCATCGTGCTGTTCACGCTGTACTTCGCGGGCATTT
Organism: Luteibacter sp. UNCMF366Tsu5.1; assembly: GCF_900119235.1. Classification (NCBI taxonomy): domain Bacteria; kingdom Pseudomonadati; phylum Pseudomonadota; class Gammaproteobacteria; order Lysobacterales; family Rhodanobacteraceae; genus Luteibacter; species Luteibacter sp. UNCMF366Tsu5.1. The sequence goes on from NZ_FPIS01000001.1 coordinate 305,979, forward strand.
TCAGTGCGCTGGGAGTGGCGTTCGTCATCAAGCGGCTGCGCAAGGACAAGAGCGAGCACGCGCTCATCATGGAACTGCCGTCGTATCGGCTGCCCAACGTGCGCGACATCGCGCTCGGGCTGTGGGAACGCGCCGTGATCTTCCTCAAGCGCGTGGGCGGCATCATCCTCGCGCTCACCGTGCTGCTGTGGTTCCTTTCCAGTTTTCCTGGGCCGCCGGAAGGCGCGACGCAGCCTGCCATCGACTACAGCATCGCCGGACGCCTCGGTCGGCTGCTGGAATACGTATTCGCGCCGATCGGCTTCAACTGGCAGATCTGCATCGCGCTCGTGCCGGGTCTGGCCGCGCGCGAAGTCGCCGTGGCGGCGCTCGGAACGGTGTATGCCATGTCCGGCAGCGACGATGCATTGGCATCGCAGCTGGGCCCGGTGATCTCGCACCAGTGGTCGCTGGCTACGGCGCTGTCGTTGCTCGCCTGGTACGTGTTCGCGCCGCAGTGCATGTCCACGCTGGCGGTGATCCGCCGCGAAACGAACTCCTGGCGTAACGTGGCCGTCGCTGCCGGGTATCTCTTCGGCCTGGCGTACCTGGCCTCGCTGGCCACCTACCAGATCGCGAGGGCGCTGACATGACCACGTTCGAGTGGGTCCAGGGCGTGGTCATCGGCACGATCGTTGCGGCGAGCGCCTGGATGGCGTTCCGCAAGCTGCTGCCGAAGACCTCGACGCGCGTGCTGGCGCATGTGTCCGCCAGCCTCAATCGCGATGGACGCGCGCCGTCGCTGCGTTCCCTCGGTCGACGTCTGCAACCGGCTGCGGCGACGGGAAGCTGCGGCGATGGCTGCGGTTCGTGCAACAGCTGTGGCCCTGCCGTCGCGCCGACGGAAGCTCAGCCGCTGCAGTTCAAGCCACGCCGGCCGTCCTAGCGCGGCGCATCCTGCGTCGTTGCCGCCTCGGCAGCACGCTGCCGACGCCGCCGGCGGAGGGTCCACCAACTCACCGACAGGTTCACGGCGAACCAGGCGCCGATCAACGCCAGTGGCCAGGCAATCGCTGCCGGCCAGAGCACGCCGATCACGGTGAGCACCACCGCCGTTACCGCGCCAGCGAGCAACGGCCCGGTCTCGGTATCGCCAAGCACACGGTGCTGCGTGATCGCGGCACCCACGGTGTTGGCGATGCGCAACGAGGCGGCGGCTGCGCGGCTGGAACTGCCGCCCGCGCGGTGCGGGCGGGGCGGTCTCGGCGACCGGTAGCGCATGCGCTCATTGCGCGAGCGCCGACGCCGGCCACCGAGAAGAATTTCCGTCGCGTTTTCCAGATCCTTTTCGTACTGAGCGGCCAACTGCCCCGCGAAACCGGCATCCTCGATCGCCACGTCGATCTCGCGGTTGCCGAGCCAACTGGCGATGTTGAGATTGGACGAACCCACGCGTGCCCAACGGCCGTCCGCCACGGCGGTCTTTGCATGGAGCATCGATCCGTTCCACTCGAACACGCGAATGCCCGCCTGTAATAGCGGCCGGTAACCGGATCGCGACATGCTTGCCACCATCGGGATGTCGCTGCTGCCGGGCACCAGCAGGCGCACGTCCACGCCATCCCGCGCGGCCGCGGACAGGGCCTGCACGTACGGCGCCACACCGACGAAATACGCATCGGTCAGCCACAGCGTCTGCCGGGCCATCGCGGCCACCATCTGGTCGAGCCGGTACATGCCTGCGGTACTCGGCTGCGTCGCGATCACGCGCAGTGAGACGTCGCCGGGCATCGGCATGTCCGGAAGCGCTGCCAGCCGTTCGTCGTTGGGCAGCGGCTCGCCCGCCTGCGCCCAGCTATCCGCGAAGGCGTGTTCGATCTCCGCCACGGCCGGCCCACGCAGTGCCACGCCCGTATCGCGCCAGGGCGGCACGTTGCGGTCGGGATCGCCCAACCATTTCTCGCTGATGCATACACCCGAAAGAAAACCCACCGTGCCGTCTACCACCAACACCTTGCGGTGGTCGCGGCTCACCCAGCCGAACGAGCTGCCCAGCCGTGGTGGGTTGTAGATGCGGACCTGTCCACCTGCCTCGCGCAGCGGGTTCCAGAACGACGCGCGCGACTGCCCGAGGCAACCGCCCCAATCCGCGATGACCGCCACGAACACGCCCGCGTGCGCCCGTTCGACCAACGCGTCGCGGAACGCGCCACCCACCGCGTCGTCGCGAATGATGTAGTTCTCGAGAAACACGTGGCGACGCGCGCCTGCGATGGCGGCGAGCCAGGCGTCGAAGTGCGCGCGTGCGTCGATCAGCAACTCCACGGCATTGCCGCCGATCAGCGGCGCGCCCGCGCTGCGGCTCAGCGCCTGTTCGGCGAACAGGCGGCTGGAGAACCCGGTACTTTGCTGGAAGACGTTCATGCCGGAAGTGTATCGGGATACGGGGTCGCCGCCTTGTGCAGGCGGGTGGTCCGGGCGGCCGTCACTCGCGTGCGGCGGTCCGTCATGCCGATGCGCTAAAATCGCGGCCTATGACCGAAGACCTCTCCAGCCGCCCGCGTCCCGCGGAAGCCGGCGCACGCCGCCCCAGCGTGGGTGTCACGATCGACCGCGTTCAGGTCGGTGGTGGTGCGCCCATCGTCGTCCAGTCGATGACCAACACCGATACGGAAGACCCCGTCTCCACCGCGAAGCAGGTGGCCGAATTGGCCCGTGCCGGTTCGGAAATGGTCCGGATTACCGTGAATACGCCGGCCGCCGCTGCCGCGGTGCCGCGCATTCGCGAACGCCTGGAGATGATGGGCGTCTCGGTGCCGCTGATCGGCGATTTCCACTACAACGGCCATCAGCTGCTGGAAGGCGAGCCGGCCTGCGCCGAGGCGCTGGCCAAGTACCGGATCAACCCCGGCAACGTGGGCTTCGGCAAGAAGAAGGATGCCCAGTTCGCCTCGATCATCGAGATGGCGATCCGCTACGACAAGCCGGTTCGCATCGGCGCCAATTGGGGCTCGCTCGACCAGTCCATGGTCGCCGTGCTGATGGATGAGAACGCCGGTCGTGCGGTGCCGTGGGATGCCGGCCACGTGGCCCGTGAGGCGCTGATCCGTTCCGCGCTCGACTCCGCGGCACGGGCGGAGGATCTCGGCCTGCCGCGCGAGCGGATCATCCTGTCCTGCAAGGTCTCGGGCGTTCAGGAACTCATCGCGGTCTACCGGGATCTGGCGCGTCGTGGTGACTACGCTTTGCACCTCGGCCTGACCGAAGCGGGTATGGGCTCCAAGGGGATCACCGCATCGGCGGCTGCGCTGGCCGTGCTGCTGCAGGAAGGCATCGGCGACACCATCCGCATCTCGCTCACGCCGGAGCCTGGCCAGTCGCGCACCGCGGAGGTCATCGTCGCGCAGGAACTCCTGCAGACCATGGGCCTGCGTGCCTTCACGCCGTTGGTCACGGCATGCCCCGGGTGCGGGCGCACTACCAGCGAGTTCTTCCAGGAGCTCGCGAAGACCGTCCAGGGCCATGTGCGCGAACAGATGCCCGTGTGGCGCGTGAAGTACGACGGCGTAGAGAATCTCACGCTCGCCGTCATGGGTTGCGTCGTGAATGGCCCGGGCGAGTCGCGCCACGCCAACATCGGCATTTCGCTGCCCGGCAATGGCGAAGCTCCGTCCGCACCCGTGTTCATCGACGGCGAGAAGGCGATGACCCTGCGCGGCGACCGCATCGCCGAGGAGTTCGTGGCGATCCTCGACGAGTACGTAGAAACCCACTATGCGGCGCGCGGCGACTGAACCATCACGCCATGCATGCGGGACGATCGGTCATCATGATCGGTGGTCCTAGCAATGGAGATCATGCATGACAGAGAACGTTCCGCTTCTCACGCTCAACGATGGCAACAAGGCGCCGCAGCTCGGCTTCGGCGTCTTCCAGATTCCCGATGGCGAGACCGCCGATGCGGTCGCGGCCGCGCTGGCCGCGGGCTATCGCTCCATCGATACGGCATCGATCTACGGCAACGAACGCGGCGTGCGCGACGGCATGCAGCGCTCCGGCGTGGCGCGTGGCGACATCTTCCTTACGACCAAGCTGTGGAATGCACATCAAGGCTTCGACGAGACGCTGCGCGCCTTCGATGAAAGCATGCAGCGGCTCGGCACCGACTATCTCGACATGTACCTCATCCATTGGCCGACGCCCAAGCGCGACCGCTACATGGATACGTGGAAGGCCTTTGTCCGGTTGCAGAAGGAAGGCCGTATTCGCTCGATCGGCGTGTCGAATTTCCAGCCGGATCACCTGCAACGTCTGATCGACGAAAGCGGCGTGGTGCCGGTGGTGAATCAGATCGAACTGCACCCGTATTTCGCCCAGCGCGAACTGGTGAAAGCACACGCCCGCTGGGGCATCGTCACCGAGGCATGGAGTCCGCTCGGTCAGGGCGGTGACCTGTTGAAGGATGCCGTGCTGGAGCGCATCGCCAAGCGTCTGGGCAAGAGCACGGCCCAGGTGGTGTTGCGTTGGCATATGCAGTGGGGACACATGGTGATTCCCAAATCGGCGACCCCGGAACGTATCGCCGCCAACATCGACGTGTTCGACTTCGAACTCACGGCCGACGACATGAAGGCGATCGACGAGCTGGATGCGGGCAAGCGCATGGGCCCCGACCCCGACCAGTTCAACTGAGCGCGGACGCACCGGCTTCACGAAGGCGACGCTAGCCTTGTGCTGCAAGCGTCGCCTTCGCGGCGCATTCGGAGCCGCCATGCGTCCGTGCAAACCTGTGATCCTGCTGTCCCTGTTACTGTCGACGCCCGTCGTCGCACAGGTGGCCCCCGCCACGCCACCGGCCAATGCGCCGGTGAAAAACGCACCTTCGCCGGCTAGACCTTCGTCCATGCAGCATCCGGCTGCGGCGCCGCTATCTCCCGCCTCGGATGCCGGTGCCACCGAGCGTGGTCTGCCGCCGGTCATGCCGGGCAAACCCGGTGTCACCACTGAGGTGCAGGATGCGAACGCCCACGATCGTGACGCGCAAGGGCATCTGCTCGACTCGCGCGGCCAGCCGGTGGGTCAGATGCCCGCACCGGCCTCCACGCGCTAGGCCCTGACCAGTCGCGGGGCCCTCACCCTTCTTCGATTTCGAGTTCCTCGGGTGACGACGCCGCGAGCTGCGCCCAGTCCAGTTCGCTTTCGATCACGTGGAAGACGTCGTCTTCCACTTCGCCTGCATGCCGCATGGCGTGAAGCTTTTCGCGTCGTGCATCGATGCCGCGCCGCTTCAAGGTCACGATGCGCTTGGCGCCTGGCAGCGGTTCGCCGACTTCGGCGGCGCGTCGGGCGTCGTCATAGACATGCCGCATGTGCTCCGCCGCGTCGTCGTTCTCATCTTTCAGCGTCGCTTCGGCGGCATCGAGCAGGGTGAGGCGCACGCGGCTCAGTTCTTCGTCCAGGGAACGATCGGGCGGGAAACGCAGCCACCGCACAAGGAACGCAAGGGTAGTGCCCTGGAACACGAGGGTGCCGAGCACTACCGCGAATGCCGTGAGCACGATGAGGTCGCGCGAGGGGAAGTCCGCCGGCAATGCAAGCGCCGTCGCCAGTGTGACCAGCCCACGCATGCCGCACCATGACGCGACCACGCCCTGCTTTAGCGTGGGGTTGGCCTCGCGACGCGGCCACAGCCAGTGGAGCGAGCGGTTGTAGAGCATCACCCATACCACGCGCACCGCGATCGTCACCGCCAGTGCAGTACCCGCGAAGGCGAGTGCGTCGGTCAGGGCCGCGCCGTGCATGCCGCTCAAGATGGTGCGGGCCTGCAGACCCACCAGCAGAAACGCGATGACGTTGGAGAAGAAGACCATGGCGGCCCACACCGAGTACGAGTGGACGCGGTCGCGTGGCGGTTGCCGGGCTGGCAAGAAGTGCGCGATGACCATGGCATAGGACACCACGCAGAGGATCGGCGATAGATCCAGTTCTTCAGCAAGCACCCATACGCCGAAGGTCGCCACGAATTCGAGCAGCGTGGCGCCGAGCGTTCCGTGCAGGCGTGGCGCCACGACGACGTACAGCCGTCCGATCACGATGCCGAGCACGACACCGCCGGGTGCCGCCAGCGCCAGTGACGGCAACGTACGTGCGAAGCCGTCGCCCGAGGTGACCGTGGCGACGGCCGCGCCGAAGATCAGCAGCGCCACTGCGTCGTTGAGCAGGCTTTCCGCGGTGAGCACCTGCACGGTCCGACGTGGCAGGGTGAGGCGCGACAGCATCGCGGCAGCGGCGGCCGCGTCGGGCGGCGCGACGATCGCCCCCAGGGCCAGCGCCACCGCCCAGGGCATGCCCGCCCAGGCGACACCGAGCCAGGCGACGGCCAGCGCGGTGAGGATCACCGCCACGGCGGCCAATGCCACGGTCGGTACCCAGAAACGCCGCAGGGTGCGCAGCGGCATGTCGTAGGCCGCATCCAGCAGAGCCGGCGCGATGAACAGCGCCAGGGCGAGCTGGGGATCCATCTCGATCTTCGGTGCCCATGGCAGCGCCGCGACCGCCAGGCCTGCCGCCGCCAGTACCGTCGGGTAGGGTAGCGACAGCTTGCGCGACAGCGGCAGCAGCACGATCGCGAGCAGGGACAGCACGAGCATGCTCTCGAACAACGCCACGATAGTCTCCCTGGTCCAAAAGCGATGTCATACCGCAGGCGGCGTCAGTTTGCCGGCAAGGTCGCGCGCTTTTGCGACGGTGCGCTACCATCCTGCGAATGTCGTACCGCTGGGGATGAGGATGAAGCGAGCGATCGTGGTGGTTGCCCTCGCGGCCGGGGTTGCCGGGTGTCAGGGCATGGGGGCCAAGATCGCCCGGCTCGACGTCGGTACGGGGCGCGACGAGGTGATCGACCGCTTGGGCCGGCCCGATTCCGATCGCAGCATCGTCGGTTACGAGGTGCTCAACTGGTTCGATCGCCGCCCGGGCCGTTTCTCCTTCTCCCATAAGGACTACACCGTCGTGCTGAAGGACGGCAAAGTGGTCCAGTTCGGCCCCGGTCTGATCCGTCGGGATGGCAAGACCTCGTTGCAGATCGAATCCGACGATCCCTAGGCGGCCGCCTTTCTTGTGGGAGCCGCCATGGCGGCGAGGGAACCTGCCTCATGGCTATACCGCTTCGTCGGCTTCTCGCCGCCATGGCGGCTCCCACACGCGCGCTTTTTTGGCTTTTCGCCACTCGCCGTCAGAGCCAGCCCCGCTGTCCGTACGTCCAGAGCGCCACGTACTCGCGCAGGCACCGCGCCGTGAGGGTCAGTGCGCCGCGGGTCGGCACCCAGCGCGGCGCGCCGAACAGGCTTACGTCCATCTCCGTGACGGGCACCGGCGACACCCGAAGACCTTCATGGCGAAAAGCCCCCGCGGCGCGGCGCATATGGATGGACGAGGTCACCAGCAGTACGTTCGTATCCCCCGTCTCGCGAAGCAGGGCCGCCGAATAGGTCGCGTTTTCATGCGTGTTCGTGCTGGCGGCTTCCACGCGCAAGGCGCGTTCGGGAACGCCCGACGACGTATACCCCTCCGCCAGCTGTCTCGCCTGATCGCTGCCTGACACGAGCAGGCGCGGCGCAAATCCGGCGCGCCACAGGGCCAGCCCCGTCCCCGCGCGCGTCGTCGACGCCGACCAGTCGATCGCGGGAAGCTTGCCGCCGCCGAGCACCACGATCGCGTCGGCGCCCGGTCGGATCGAGGCAGCAGGCGTCGCCAACGGACGCCTCAGCGAGAGCGCGAAGGCGGGCGTAGATGCCAGCCACAGCCAGCCGAGCGCTACGCAGGCCAACGCGAGCGCGGCGAGCGGCCTGCGTCTCAGCACGAACGCCATCGACACCCCGCCCAGTAGCAGGGCTTGCACGGCGGGATGCAAAAGACGGGAGACGATGTCCACGAAGATGGCCACGCGCGGAGCATGGGCCAAAGCGCGTGTTCGTACCGTCGGTCGAATGGCATAGGCGGGCTGTCGAATGGACGCCGCGGTGCATAGAAATGACGATACCGCTCGACGAAGTCACAGGGGTGGATGGTCATCATGAACCGTTGGAATCGTATCGCCATGTTGGCCGCCGCCGTGCTCCTGGGCGCGTGCGCCACGGGTGGAAGCACGCTGCCCCCACCCAAGCCGGATGCTGGCAGTCAGGCCGTGGACGCCTACCTCATCGGCGTCGACGACCAGTTGCAGGTCACCGTCTGGCACAACCCGGACCTGAGCGTCAGCGTGCCCGTGCGGCCTGACGGCAAGGTCACCGTGCCGCTGGTCGGTGACGTGCCCGCGGGTGGTCGCACCACCGAGCAAGTGGCGGCGGAGATCCAGCAAAAACTTGCGCAGTACATTCGCGATCCGCAGGTCGCCGTGATCCTCACTGCGTTGCGCAGCCACGAATACCTGTCGCGCGTTCGCGTGACCGGCGCCGTGCGCAGTCCCATTTCCATTCCCTATCGACAGGGCATGACGGTGCTCGACGCGGTGCTCGCCGCTGGCGGCACCACCGAATTCGCCGCGGCCGACCGCACCGAGCTGTATCGCCGCAATAACGGCGGATCGACGCAGTCCTATGCGGTGCGTCTGGAAAAGATCCTCCAGCAGGGCGACCTCGCGAACAACTACCCGGTGCAGCCGGGCGACGTGATCACGGTGCCGCAACGCGCTTTCTGACCGATCCCGCGTACCGCGGGAGCAAGGGGTATTTCGATGAGCGGGGAACTCGTTCCTTTCGCGGGCATGCTGCCCGCACTGATCGGCGAGGCGCGCAGACGGCGCGTCGCGATGGGTGTGATGTTTGCGGGAATCGCCTTGGTGGCGCTCGCGGTGGGCAGCGTGTGGCCCAAGAAGTACGAGGCATCGACGACGATCCTCGCCCAGGAAGCCAGCATCATCACGCCGTTGATGGAAGGTGCCGCGGCAGCCACGGGCAACAAGAACCGCGCCGGCATCGCGCGTGACGTGATCTTCAGCCGCAAGGTGCTCGACGAGATCCTGCAGACCGGCGGATGGCTCGCCGGCAATCCGTCGCCGGTGGAGAGGGACAAGATCGTCGACGGCATCAAGTCGCGGACGCGCATCGTCAACAACCGCGACAACCTCATCACCATCAGCTATTTCGACTCCGACCCCAAGCGTGCCTTCGAGGTCACCCGCGCGTTCGGCCAGCTCTTCATCAGCGAGAGCCTGGCCTCGAAGCAGCGCGAGAGCCGCGAAGCGTACGAATTCATCAACAGCCAGGTCGAGGCATACCGCACCAAGCTCACCGACGCGGAGGACAAGCTGAAAGCCTATCGCGACGCCAACCCCGACGCGCGGCCCGGCAGCGAGATCGACACCAATGCGCGGATCAGCCAGTTGCGCACGCAGATCGAAAGCAACCGCATGGACTACATGCAGAAGCAGTCGCAGGCGGCAGCGCTGTCGTCGCAGTTGAGCGGCGAATCCGAGGTCAATGCGGTGCAGACCGTGGGCGGGATCTACCAGACCCAGCAGGCCGACCTGCAAGCCCAGCTCGACACGCTGCGGCTCAATTACACCGAGGACTATCCGGACGTGGTGCGGCTGCGTCACCAGATCGAAGATCTGCGCAAGCAGGCCAGCTCGGCGGCTGCGCAGCGTCCGGTCGGCGGCGCCTTGCCGCTCGACCACGCAGTGACGATGAACCCGGTCTACCAGCAGATGCGCTTGCAACTGGCCGCCGTGCGCAGCGACGCCGCGGCGAGCGCGGCACGGGTCGGTGCCAGTGAAGCGATGCTGCAAGCCGAACTGGAACGCAGCAAGCGCATCGCCAATTCCGAGAACGTCACGGCGGAGCTGACGCGCGACTACACCGTCAATCGTGACGTGTATCAGGACCTGCTGAAGCGCCGCGAGAATGCGCGCGTGTCGATGAACCTCGATGCGGAGCAGCGCGGTCTGACCTTCCTCGTGCAGAACCCTGCGGTCATGCCGCTGGTGCCGTCGGGCCTGCGTTTCATGCACTTCGGGCTGGCCGGTCTTGCCCTCTCGCTCGCGATTCCGTTCGGCTTGCTGTTCGCCCTGGCGCGCTTCGATCCGCGCGTGCGCTCGGTGACCCAACTGGAACGCGCGACCGGCTTCCCCGTGCTCGCCACCGTGCCGTTCTATCCCACGCCGCGCGACCGTCGCCGCGAACAACTGCACAACACGATGCTCGTGCTGATCGTGGCCGGCGTCGGCGCGGTGTACCTGCTGGTCTTCTGGCTGCGAATGAAGGGCTGACGATGAACAAGATGGCTGCCGACAACATCGAAATCGGCGACGTGGTCGCCCCGCATCACGCCGACCCGCACACCGCGAACCATTCCATTGCGCGGATGCGCGAGGAGGGCGGCGCGCTGGCGCCGATCGACTGCGAGCGCAAGCGGCTCATTCACCGCGAGGAATCGGTACGCCAGCAATCCGACGCGTTTCGCGGCATCCGCACTCGCCTGCTCGAAATGGCGGGGGAGAACAATTTCGTGACGCTGGTGGTGGCGGTCAGCCCGCGGTCCGGCGGTAGCTTCGTCGCGCGCAATCTCGCCACCGCGTTCGCCTTCGACGAATCGAAGACCAGCCTGCTGGTGGATTGCAACCTGCGCTATCCGAATCAGCACAAAGCCTTTGGTGTCGAGCCGCGCACAGGTGGGTTGATCGATTTTCTCGAGCATCCGTCGCGTGGCATCGCCTCGATCATGTACCACACGGGTGTGCCGCGCCTGCGGCTGATTCCGGCCGGCAAGTCGCGCGAGAACAGCGGCGAATACTTCTCCTCGTTCCGCATGCGCGCCGTACTCGATTCACTGCGTTGCCGTTATTCGGACCGTTATCTGTTTCTCGACGGGCCGCCGGTCAAGGGCTCGCCGGATGCCCGCATTCTTTCGGACCTCGCCGACTTCGTGGTCCTGGTTGCGGGCTACGGCCGGGATACGCCCGCCGCGATCAACCAGGCCGTCGCCAATTTCGACCCCGCGAAGCTCGCCGGGGTGGTGTTCAACCAGTCGCCGTGAGCGCGGCACTTCGCCTCGCGGCAGGCAGGTCGCGATGGGGAAGGGACAGGGGAAGGATCATGCCCGCATCGTCCAGGCTCACCCGCGCCATCGTGCTCGGGCTCGCATCGGCACCCGTCGCGGCGTTCGGAGGGACACTCGATTACACGCTCTACGCCGGCCTCGAGCACAGCAACAATATCGCGCTGTCGTCCGATCAGCCCCTCAGCGAGAACGTGCTGACGCCGGGTGCGACCTTCCAGTACCTGCAGACCGGCTCGACGTTCCAGGCCAACGTGCTGGGCACCTTCGAATACCGCAAGTACCTCAACAATCACTTCTCGTCCCAGGCGCAGACCGAACTGGCCGGGCAGGGTAACTGGACCATCGCTCCCGACCGGCTCGATCTGTCGATCGAGGACTATGCCGGCGTGCAGCCGGTGGACCAGCTTGCCAGCAACTCGCCCGGCAACCAGCAGCAGACCAACGTGCTGGTGGTGGGGCCGACGCTGCGCATGCGTTTCGGCGAGGCGGCCCGCGGTCAGGTCGAACTGCGCTACATCAACAGCTATGCGTCGAAGACCGACGACTTCGACTCGTCGCGCGGGCTGGCGGCGTTCCGGGTCTATCGTGACCTGTCGCCGTTGGAACAGATCTCGGCCAACGTCGAGTTCCAGCGCATCGATTTCAGCAATCAGCCGAGCGACGCCAACTACGATCGCAAGGAAGCCTTCGTGCGCTACACCAGCACGCTGGCGCGATTCGACGCGGACGTGCTGGTCGGTGGTACGCGGTTGTCGTTCGACAGCGGCCGCGATCTTTCAGCGCCGTTGGCGCGCTTGCGCATCGGCTGGCAGCCCACGCCACGCAATGCCTTCACGGTCAGCGGCGTGTATCAATACGCCGATGCGGCGCAAGACGTCATTACGGCCCCGGGTGTCTACGGCGTCGGTACCACGTCGGACGGTGTGCAGCCGATCGACCCGTTTGCCGGTACCGCGGGGCTCGGGCGCGGCAACGGCACGGGCATCGGCGTCGGCAGCGCGGTCATCGGATCGCAGGTCTACAAGGAGCGTCGCCTCGACGCTACGTGGAACTGGCGCTCGGAACGCCTGACGCTGACCGTCGCCCCGGGCTTCAGCAAGCTTCGCTACATCGGCGACCGGACGTTCGACCAGACCGATCACGGCCTCAGCGTGGGGCTCGGTTATCGCTTGCAGCCGACGCTCACCTTGACCGGCTTCGCCACACTGGACCGGCTGACGTACGACCGCATCGATCGCAAGGACACGACCGCGCGACTCGGCCTCGATCTCGGCCAGCAATGGAACCGGCACTGGAGCTGGCACGCCACGGTGGCCCGCGAGCGTCGCAACAGCGACGCCGTGGGACAGGATTATCGCGAGACGCGGTTCTTCATCGGCGTGGTCTACCGGAGATGAGCATGCATCCTGACGCGGAATTGCCGTTCTTCTTCGGTGCCGACGGTGGTCTGTTCGGCATGTATCACGCGCCGACGCTGCCCGCACGACGTGCCGTGCTGATGTGCCCGCCACTGGGTCAGGACCTGATCCGTTGCCATCGCGTCTACCGGCAGTTGGCGCAGGCGTTGATGGCACAGGGGCTCGCGGTGCTGCGCTTCGACTATCACGGTACAGGCGACTCCGCTGGCGACAGCTTGCACGTCGATTGGGACCGTTGTGTCGCCGACACGGTCGTCGCGGCCGACGAGCTGCGTCGGCGCGCCGGTGTGGAACGCGTGGTGGCCTTCGGCGCCCGGCTGGGCGGCAGCATCGCTCTTTGTGCCGCCTCGCGTGCGCGCTTTGCCGAAGTGATCGCATGGGATCCCGTGCTGGACGGCGACGCCTACGTCGCGGCGCTTGATGCCATGCAGGCGGCGTTGCGCGAGGACGCCGATCGCTTCACTCGACCGCGTAGCCACGCCGACGTGGCCGAGCAGTGGCTCGGCTTCGATGTCGGCGCCGCGTTTCGCGAGCAGCTGTCTGCGTTGCGCGTGGCCTCCGCGGACGTCCCGACGATGGTGCTCGATTCCTTACCTGTCCCGGCAGAACGGCGCTGGGACGCGTTGGTGGCCTCGCGCGGTCGCGTGGCCGCGCTGTCGCCGCCCACGCCGTGGGACGACCTGCGTCGACTGGAGACCGCCATTCTCTCCCAACCCCTGATCCAGGCCGTCAGCGGCCGCTTGAAGGAGACGGCGTAATGCGAGAAGAAGCCCATCGCTTCGGTCGAGGCCGTCACCTGGTTGGGATCGCTGGTTTGCCCGATGCCGACCCGGGCGAGACGGGCGTCATCGTGCTCAATGCGGGGCTGGTCCATCGCATCGGACCGTTCCGCCTGCATGTGGAACTGACCCGTCGACTCAACGCGGCCGGCTATCCGACGCTCCGCTTCGATCTCTCGACGCTCGGCGACAGCAGCGCGACGGGCGGTGGACAGACCCGCACGCAGCAGGTGTGTGCGGACGTGGATGACGCGATGAAGCTGCTCGCCGAGCGCGCCGGCTGCACTCGCTTCGTGTTGTTCGGCCTGTGCTCCGGCGCGCAGAACGCGCACATCGTCGCCGCGACCGACCCGCGCATCTCAGGGGCGGTGTTTCTCGATGGATACGCGTATCGCACGCTCGGTCATCGTTTGCGCCATTACCTGCCGCGTCTTACCGACCCGGAACGTTGGGCGCGTATGCTGCGACCTGGCGCAGCCAACAGCGAACGCGAGGCCAAGCCGGCCAGCGAACCCGTCTTTGCGGTGGCGCCGGCGCCGCGCGAGGAAGTCATCGCCGACTTTGCCGGCATGGTCTCGCGGGGCATGAAGCTCTATCTGGTCTATTCCGGCGGCATCAGCGCCTACTTCAATCATGCCCGGCAATTCCGCGAATGCTTTGGACGGGTGATGAAGCATCCCGCCGTGACGACGCGCTACATCGCCGAGGCCGATCACACCTACATCCTCACCGGCGACCGGGCACGTCTTCTCGATGGCGTCGGCGGCTGGCTCACGCGCCACTTCCCACCGGCACTCGCCCGGAGTCACGCATGAACTCGGTCCTCGTCACAGGCGGTGCCGGCTACATCGGCAGCCATACGGTGCAGCAACTGGTCGGGCGCGGCGATCGCGTCGTGGTGCTCGACAACCTCTCCACGGGCTTCCGCGAGGCCGTCCAAGGCGCGGTCCTGATCGAAGGCGACGTCGGCGACATGGACCTCGTCTCCCGTGTGCTGGAAGCGCATCGCGTGGATGCCGTGCTGCATTTCGCGGCGCATACCGTGGTGCCGGAGTCGGTCAGCGATCCGCTGAAGTATTACGGCAACAACACCTGCAACACACGTAACCTCCTGGCCTGTTGCGCACGCGCTGGCGTGGACAAGTTCATCTTTTCGTCCACGGCCGCCGTCTACGGAACGACCGAAGCCGGTGTCGCCGACGAGAACACCGTGACACGACCGATCAATCCGTACGGCACGTCGAAGCTCATGTCCGAGACGATGCTGCGCGACTGGTGTGCCACGGGCGCGATGCGTCATGTGATCCTCCGCTATTTCAACGTGGCCGGCTGCGACCCGTCGGGCCGGATCGGTCATTCCACGCCGCAGGCAACGCTGCTGGTCAAGGTGGCCTGCGAGCACGCCGTCGGCAAGCGGCCCTGCATCTCCATCTACGGCACGGACTACGACACGCCGGACGGCACGGGGGTACGTGACTTCATCCACGTGGAAGACCTCGCCGCGGCACACCTGCGCGCGCTGGATTATCTGCGCGGCGGTGGCGATTCGCTCACGCTGAATTGTGGCTACGGGCATGGCTACAGCGTTCGCGAAGTGCTGGACGCGGTCGCGCGCGTGGCCGGCCATCGCCTCAATGTGGTGGAACTGCCGCGTCGCCCTGGCGACATTCCCAGCCTCATCGCGCGCAGCGATCGCCTGCGCGAGGTGCTCGGATGGACACCGCGCTACGACGATCTCGACGTGATCGTGGGAACCGCGCTCGCGTGGGAACACCATCTGGCCGGCAGCGACGTTCGCGCTGCGTCGGTGGCATGAACGCGAGCGTGACCTTGCGAGGCCGTCGTCGCCGTTACCACGTCATGGCGACGGGCGACGTCGCGCCGTCAACCGCGTCGCGTCACGTGCTTGTCGTGCTGGCTTGCCTGCTTGGCCTGGCCTTTGCGGCGTTTCCTCTCCTTGGCGACGCGTCGCCCACGAAGACGACCGCGAATACGACCTTCGAAGTCCACCGACTGGCGGGCAAGGGCGACGATCTCCCGGTGACGGTGGGGATCCCATTTCCGCCGGGCCTTCTTCGGGACGCTGCGCAGGTTCGCATCCTTGATGCGAACGGTTACGAGGTAGCGGCGTCCGTGACCCCCAGCCTCGCTTGGCACGTGGGCCCTGGCGGTATTCGTGCGGTGCGCGTGCAGTTTCATGGACCGCCCGGCGTCTATCGGTTCGCGTTCGATGCGCCGCGCACGATGCAGACGCACGCGTGGCCCTATGGCGACGGTCTGATCGATGGTCGCCCGGCTGCGCTGGCCACGCTCACGCCAGCGTGGCTGACGGCATCGCTGATCGCCGGTCCGCAGTCGGTCGCTTCGCGCGACGAAGCCTATGCGCGCTACGTGGACGCCCAGTTCCGCTGGGCCCGAGCCTTGCCCAAGGATGACCCCACGGCATGGCTGTTCGATCGTCCGTCGACCCTGTTCAAGGCGTACGTGCGCAGTGGCCGTGCGGACTATCTCGAAGCGGCCGAGGTGAGCTACCGCTGGTACATGGCCGGGATCAAGCGTGATGGTCTCCCTGTGAGCCCTTCCTGCGGGGGCGGCTGGCTTCCCGACGGAAAGCCCTGCGACGTGAAGTACGTCTATATCGAACCGATCCTGCTCGCCATGGCACTGACCGGCGACGACTCGATGCACGATGCCGTGACGGTTGCGAAGATGGCGGACCTTTGGCAAAGCGGCGGTTGGAACGGGCCGCCCGGGCCGTATCGCCATCCCAAGGACTATTTCACCGAACGGCTGGCGGGTCTGGGTCTGCTAGAGACCGTGGCCGCCTTTGAACTCACGGGCGATCCGCGCTACCGCGAACGCATCGACGCACGCGTGGGCTGGTTGTACGAGCACCAGGGTGCGAATCCCGATGGCCTGGGCAACGACGGCTCCTGGCGCAACAGTTGGAACGTTCACGAGAACGATCCGAACGGCAGCGGTGACGTGCGCGGCAGTTCGCCCTGGATGAGCGAGAACATCATCGACGGTCTGTGGCATGCATGGCTGGTGACGGGCGATCCGCGCATTCCTACGATGATCACGGGCTTCGGCCGCTATCTCGACACGTACGGCTGGATCGACCCGAAGCTCCTGGTGCCGCCGCACGACTGGCGCAACGGATGCTCCGGACCTCGTGGACTGATCGCCTGGTACTGGTCTTCCGCACACGCGAGCACCGAAAGCCTGGCCGCCATCCAGGAAAGCGAGGGCTGGTACAGCGACGGCCACGACGTGGAACTCGGACTGCCGATCGCCGCTGCGTGGTACTTCGAGAAAGATCCCGCGCAGGCGGCGGCGCTCAAACGCCGCTTCACCGCACTGGCGGCCTCCTACAGCACGGAGTGCGCCGCCATCTCCGACACCGCGCGGCGCTTCAACTGGAACAACCGTGGAGCAGGGGTGGCGCAGTGGATGATGGCGCAGCCGGCGGGTGTCGGCGCGCATCCGGTCGCGGGGGTATCGCGATGAATCGTCGTCTCGCCGTATTGCGCAGTGTCGGTATCGTCACGGTGTCCACGTACATCGAGTACGCGCTGGGGCTGTTGATGAGCGTGTGGATCGCGCGTTCCCTCGGTCCCGCGGACTTTGGCCGCTATGCGTTCACGATATGGCTTTGCGGCTGGTTGATCGTCTGTTCCAACCATGCGCTTACGACCTCGTCGACGAAGTTCATCGCCGAGGCCGATGGTATGGGTGACCCCAATCTCGGCTCGCATCTTGCTGCGCGTTTCTCGCGCATCCAGACGGTCAGTTCTGCCATCGTCATCGCCTTGTTCGTCGCCGTGGCCTGCGTCGTTCGCCCATCCGAATGGGAAGGCTCGCTGTTGCCGGTGATGGCACTGGTGGTCGTGGCGGTGGTGGCCAAGGCGAACTACGCCATGCTCGTCGCCATCGGCAAGGGACAGGAACGCTTCGAGCCCGAGGCCATCGCGACCGTCGTCGGCGGTATCGTTGGCATGCTGTTGGTGCTTGCGGCCATGTTGGTTCATGCGGGTCTGGTGTCGTTCGTGGCCCTGTTCACGCTGGCCTGCCTTCTGCTCAACGTCATCAACCGCCTCGCCTACCGCCACTACTGTCGCCCCTATGCGGCGGGTGCCATCCCGCCGACCGTGGCGAAGCGGGTGAACCGCCATTTGCGCCTGACGGCGGGCCTCGTGCTCATGGGCTCGTTTCGTGCGGGCACGATCGAGGTCTTTCTGCTTACCACGTTCACCGGTTCGGTCGCGGTGGGCTATTTCGCGATCGCCGGCACGCTCACGCGCGGCGCGGTGCAGCTGTTCTCGGTGGGGCTGACCTCGACGTTGCTTCCCTACATGGCGAAGACCTTCGGTGAGAGCGGCACCGCGCGCGCCGCGCGCTTCCTTTCCGAGGCCACACGTTTCTACTGGGCAGTCGGCGTCGCCATCGCGGGACTGGGCGTCGTCACCACGCCGGAGATCGTGCGACTGATGTACGGCACGCGGTACGTCGATGCCATTCCCGCCATCGAGGCCACCCTCGTGCTCGGTGGTCTGCTGCTGATCGGTAACGGCATCGCCGCGTTCCAGACCGTAGTCGATCGCCAGGATGACCGCATCCGCATCGCGGTCGTCGCACTCGTCGCGAACCTCGTGCTCGGCGTCGCGCTGGTACCCCCGCTGGGGCTGGCCGGCGCCGTGCTCACCTACGCCGGTACGCGCATCGTTGAAATGGCGCTCGCCATCCATTACCTGCGCAAGGCCACGAGCGGTGCGTTGCCGGTCGCAGCGATGTCACGGCTGTTCGCGGTGGGTCTCGTTGCCACGCTGGCCGCCTGGGCGGCGACCGCTGCCACGCCGTCGCGGCTCGGCTTCATCGTCGGCGCGGTCACGTTCATGGCCTTGTACGTGCCCGGAAGCCTTCTCGTCCGTTACTGGACGACGGACGACGTCCAGTTGATGACCGGACTTGGCCGCCGCCTGGGGCCGCCTGGCCGTGCGCTCGTGCGCGTGCTGCACGCCATCCATCCACCGGTCGCGAAGGCCAGCTCATGAGTTACGTCTGTTCGATCGTCGAGAGCCTGGACGCGCTGCACGCATGGCGCGACGAGCTCGCACGCGTGGCCGAGTGTCCGGGCGCCGCAAACGGGATCGTGCAGCATCCCGACTGGATCGCGTTCGAGGTGACCAGCCGGGACGATGGCACCGTGCCCCATGTGGTGGTGGTGCATGACGGTCGCGGGCATGTTGCCGGGTATCTGCCGTTGCTTGCCATCGACCACACGGCGCGGCTGGACATCGCCGGTCGCCGGGTTCGCCTTTACCGTGGGGCAGCACTGCGGCTGCTCGGTACCGGCGTGGTGGCGAACGACGAGGAGCGCGCCACGGTCGAGCGAACGGTGGCGCGGCAACTGGCGGCCAACCGCGAGATCCGCGTCGTCCGCGTGCAGGAGGCGGACCTGCCAAACCGCTTCGCGATGGCGTTATCGGCGCAGGCTGGCTTTCGTATCGTTGCGGCGCATCTGCTCGATCAGGTGCACTGGTCGATCGACCCGCAGGCGTCTTCGGAGGCCTGGCTTGCGGGCATGGACAAGAAGAAGCGCGCCGATCAGTTGCAGCGTGTCGGTCGCGCCTATCGCAAGCTCGGTGGGGATGCCGCGCTGCATGTCTTCGACCGCGGCGAGGACATGGCACGTTATTGCCGTCTGATGAACGAGGTGTATGCACGCACCTGGCACCACGACGATCTGCCGATCGACTGGGAGCTGCCTGAGCGTGTGGCGCTGTTCCGACGTCTCGCGGACGCGGGCCACCTGATCGGTCACGTGGTGGTGCGCGACGGGCGGCCGTTGGCCTACGTGCATGGCTACCGTATCGGCGGTACCTACCTCGTGGACGACCTCGGTTACGACGAGGTCGTGGCGAAGGTGGGCATCGGTTCGGTGGCGGTGTTCCAGGCCGTGCGCCAGTTGATCGACCGCTTTCCGGGCGAACGCATCAGCTTCGGCTACGGCGATAACCAGTACAAGCGGCTGCTCTCGACACGTGCCGAACCGTGCGGTTCGCTGTATGTGATCCGCTCCACGCCTGTCACGGCAGGGTTCCACGCGTACGCGCCGATGCGCTGGCTCTATCGCACACTGCATCGCGCGCGCCGGGAGTTGCGCGACCGGCGGCCCGTGACCTCGTAGCGGCCACCCTCGGCCGAACGGTCTAGGCTCCGGTCCTATAGGCGCAGCGGAAATGCGGGAGCAAGCTGGCTCGCATGTCGTCTGTGGAAAGCTTTGCCATGAACACCCAGGTCGCGACCCCTGTGTATCAGGATGCGAAGGCCACCTTACCGTTGGTGCGCTCGTGGCTCGAAGCGCGCTACAAGCGCCGGTTCTTTGCCCACCGCGCGTTGACGCATCATCTGTACCGCGGTGTGTTCCGCAGCTTCGACGAGGCGCAAGCGAGCATTCCGGAGGCCAATGCCGTCGGCTACGACAACAGCGAGTCCGCCGAGCTTTATCGCGAGCGCACGCGCCGGGTCTTCATCAACGATTACCCGATGATGTACTGGCTCGGTCGCTGGTTCGGGGAGGGCGCGCGTCGCGTGTTCGACATCGGCGGACATATCGGCATTGCCTACTACGCGTACCAGAAATACGTGGCGTATCCGCAGGGTCTGCGTTGGACGGTCATGGATGTGCCTGCGGTGAACGCAGCCGGCGAGCGATGGGCGCGCGAGCACGATCCGCAGCGCCGCCTGGATTTCGCCGCGGACGTCGCCCAGGCCTCCGGCGCCGACGTGTTGTTTGCCGCCGGGTCGCTGCAATACCTGCGCTATGCGCTGGCGGAGGCGCTGGCGGGTATGCCGCACCGGCCCCGGTTTCTTCTGCTGAATTCCGTGCCGATCCACATGCGGGAGTCGTACTTCACCGTGCAGAACATCGGTACCGCCTGCTGCCCCTACCGGGTGACGGCCGAGCGGGAATTCCTGGGTGGCCTTGCGGCGCTAGGCTACGAGCTGCAGGACCGCTGGGAGAATCCGCAGCGCAGTTGCACCGTGCCGTTCCATCCCGATCTCTCGCTCGACCGGTATTTCGGTTTCGCCTTCCGCGCGGCCGACGCGACGCACCCTTAGGCGTTCACGGCGCGACGAGGTCGCCGGTCTCCGCCTTCGCCTTGTCTTTGCGATGCAACAAGGGATGGGCGAACACGGCGCCCAGAATGATGGCGACGCCTATGTAGAAGCTCCAACCGAGTTCGCGTTGCTCGCCGAGCAGCGGAATGGCGAGCACGATCGCGTACACCGGCTCCAGATTGGTGACCATCTGCGTGGCGAATGCCGAAAGGTGGCGCAACGCGGTGAGGGCGAGCACGAAAGGCAGCAGCGTGCAGCCAAAGGCAAGCACGAGAAGCAGCACGCCGTCGTGCAGGTCGGGCACGACAAACGCAGGTGCCACGAAGAAGGGCGCCAGTGCGGTGAGGAACAGCGCACCCGTGCCTAGTTCCACGAAGGTGACGGTCAGCGCATCGGCATGCTCGATGAGCCGCTTGTTCCAGGCGCTGAAGAACGCCACGAACACGGCCGACAACACGCCCACCGCAAGCCCCAGCCGCATGTCGCCGGGAAGGCCTCCCGCGACCAGTGCCACGCCGGGGACCACGGCAGCGCCGACCAGCAGCTCCCGCGGGTCGAAGCGGCGCCCGGTCACCCAGGGTTCGACCAGCGCGAGAAACACAGGGCACAGCGCGATGCAGGTCGCAGCGACCGAAGCGTTCGCCAGCTTGATCGCGCCATAGAAGGTGAGCCAGTGCAGGGCGACGATCACGCCGATGCCGGCATAGGAGAGCAGCAAGCGTGGCGGCATCGCGCGCAGTCCGCGCCACACTCGTGGTACCAGCAGCAGCGTGCCGGACACCAAGAGCATGCGCCACCAGACCAGCGGCAGCGCGGGCAGGACGATCAACTTGCCGAGGATGGCGGTGAAGCCCCAGAGCAGGACGCAGAAGTGGATTTGCAGGTGAGCTTTGCGGGACGGCGACATGCCGCGAAGCTTGCCCGAACGGCGCGGGCTTGGACAGCACCGCGCCGTAGCGATCGGGCAGGGCGGGCGCTATTTTGCGTTCGCCTTGGGCGGCGCCTTGCGCAGGTCGTCCAGCAACGGCTTGCAATGCGTTGCATCCGCCTGGCCGCTTTCGGGAACGGCCAGGGCGGCTACCGCGGCCACAGGGGCGGCGAAAACGGCCAGGGCCACGGCGCCGCCGCCACGCAGGATCAGCGGGCCGGCATGCACGCCGGGGGACGGGTTCTTGAAGGTGCCGTGCACGTACAGCGGGGAGCGCAAAGAGAAAATCCGGAACCCCTTGGTGTGCGGCACGATGTCGAGGTCGAGCTTCTCGTCACGGAAGTTGACGTTGCCGGTGACGTTGATCAGCGCCTTTTCGGTGTCGAAGGCGAACAGCTTCGAATCCATGACGCCGTCGGTGGAGACGAGATCGGCGGCCATGCAGTTGATCTTCACCACCTCGTCGCCGAACAGCTTGTTCACCGCGTAGCTGCCGACATTGAGGCCCGCCAGCTCCAGCAGCGAACTGCTGATGGCGCCGTCATCGATCAGCAGCTTGACCTCGCCATTTAGCGTACCCAGCAAGGCAGCGGGCGAATTGCCCGTGGCCGTGAGGGATGCGTCGCCGTTCAACTCGCCGAAGCTGGTCTGCATCGGGGCGAACGAGGGGAACAGCTGTTTCAGCTTGAGATGGCGCGCGCCCAGGTTGAAACCACCCTTCATCGGCGTCCGCGAGCCGTCGAGCTTGATGTTGCTGCCGACCGTACCGCCCGCCACGCCGAACTTCAGTGGATCGAGCGTCAGCACGGCGTCCTGCATGATCAGATGGGTGGACAGGTTGTCGATCGGCAGGCGTTCGCCGTGAACGATCTTGACGCCGGTAAAGGTCACGTCGGCATCCATGGCGTTCCAGCGGTCGGTCTTGAACGGCTCGACCGGCAGCACCTTGTCGGCCGGCTGGGCGACCGTGTCGCCGCGTTCCGCTTTTTCCTTATCGGAGCCGCCGCCGATGAGCGGCGCGAGGTCGCTGAACAGCAACTGGTTGGACTTGAGGCTGCCGCTGAGCTTGGGCCGCGTCCCACGCGTGTCGTAAACGAGACTCCCGCCGAGATCGCTGCCACCGACGCGGCCGCTGAAGTTCTCATAGGTATAGACGCTGGCGCCCTTCTTGAGGTTCGCGCGCAGGTGTCCCTCCGTGGCAAATGGCGGGGTGTCCGGCAAGGTGACGCCGGTGAGGTCGTACAGGTGCGACATGCTCGTGCCCGAGAACCACAGGCGCACGTCGAGGGCGCCCATGTTCAGTGGATCGGTGAGGGTACCGACGAAGGCGATATGCGTATCGCCGAAACGCGCATCGGCCTGTACCGGGAACGGCTTATCGGCATCGCGCAACGCAAGCACACCACCCGTGCGCGCCTTGGCAGAGAGCGTGGCTTGCTTGTAGGTGCCCTTGGCGTCCCAGGCGAAGTAATAGACCTGCTTCTTCTTGGTGGTGTCCTGCCGGTCCTTCTCGTCGGCGTCGGTCTTCGCCATGGTTTTCGCACTGGCGCCGGTGGTGCGCTTGGCCTGCGCGCGTGCATCGGTTTCCTGCTGCGCCATGATCTCGTCGAAGGGAATGCCCTTGCCGAGCGGCGTCACGTCGATGCCCATCGTGATCCGGTTCATGGCATCGGTGAGGTCGATATGGCCCTTGTCGAAGGCAATGGCGTTCAACTCGAGCTGCCACTCCGACGGACCGGCACTCTCCGGCAACTTGAACGTCCAGGTGTTGTCGCCATTCTTCGTGCGCTCCAGCGCGACATGCGGCTGGCCGAGTCGGACTTCTGGAATGACGATCCGGTGCGCGATCAGCGGAAACGGCGAAAGCCGGAACTCTACGGTATCGAGCGTCGCGAACTGGCGGTTCTTGGCCCAACTGGGGTTGGACACGCTGATGTCGCGCGCCGTGAAGTGCGGCCAGGGGATCCATCCGACCAGGCCGCTCTCGCCTGGCTCCCGCGACCAGTGTGCCGAGAGGTCGCCGCGGATGGCGAAAGGCCGCCCGATCGCCTCGGAGACCTTTTCGTTGATCGTAGGCTTGAGCCGGTTCCAGTCGAAAAAGGCGATGAACAACACCACTGCCACGATGAGCAGAACGAGTATCCCGACCACCCAAGCCACGATTTTCCTGCCGCGCCGCATCAAGCTACTCCCATAGCACTATCGCCCTTAGGGGTAACCCGAGCGCCGCCAAGGTTATGTGTTCATGCCTGCCAGTAGCCGGTTGCCTTGACGAAGTCCTTGTCGATTCCGCGCCTTTCCACCAGCAGGGAGCGCATGGCACGGGCCCGTCCGGATTCCGTGGCGACCCACCAGAAGGTGTCGCCCGGAGGCAAGGGCAGCGACGCCAGTGCTTCGTCGAGGCCGGGCGATTCGCCTGCGACGAACCAGCGGACATCGCGCTGCAGCACCTGGCGTTCCTCGTTCGACGGCACTTCGACGAGCACGGTCATGGGGATCGTTTCGGGCCATTCTTCCAACCAGCGACCGATAGCGGGCAGGGCGGTGGCATCGCCGACGAGCACGTAGTGATCGTAGTCGCGCGGCACGATCATCGAGCCGCGCGGGCCGCCCACGCCCAGGCGGTCGCCCACGGCGGCGTGCTCTGCCCAGGTGGAAGCAGGGCCCTCGCCGTGCAGGACGAAGTCGATCTCCAGTTCCTGGCGTGCTGCGTCGTACCGGCGCGGTGTGTAGTCGCGTGACGGCGACGGTTCGACGCCTTCGGGGTAGACCGGGCCCTCCGGGCCCAGCGTCGGCAGGTTCAGCGCGCCGTCCGCCACGGGAAAGAACAGCTTCACGTGATCGTCCGGCGAGGCGGATACGAAGTCGTGCAGGTCATCACCCGCGAGGGTCACACGCACCATGTGTGGCGTGAGCCGAACCACGCGAACGACCTGCAACGGGCGCATCTTCAGCGGGTGACGCACCCGCACGATGGCATGCCGGTCGCTCATCCCTGGCGTTCCCCCACCGCCTTCGCGGTCGCTTCGATCAGCTTCGCCACCCGACGAGCCTCGTCGTCGTCCCAGCTCTTGTGGTGATTCATGAGCTGGTGCTTCAGCGCGTGCATCGCTTCGCGCACAGGGTTCGGCACGCTCATCCGGCGCATGTGCCGGGACATGACCTGCAACCGTTCGGTCAACGCTTCCAGGGTGTCGCGGTTCTCGGCAAGGAACGCGCGACCCTCGTCAGTGATGGCATAGAGCTTCTTGCCGCCGGTCTCGGCTTCGACGCGCGCATAGCCGAGTTCTTCGAGCATGGTCAGCGTGGGGTAGATGGCGCCGGGGCTTGGGCTGTACTGGCCCTCGAACATTTCTTCGATCGTCCGGATCAGTTCATAGCCGTGGCGCGGTTGCTCTTCGATAAGGGCGAGCAACAGCAGGCGCAGGTCGCCCGTACCGAACATGCGACCGCCGAAACGACCGCCGCCGCGCCCACCCCGCATGCCGTCGCGGTCGTCGAAGCCGAACGGACCGCCCCCGCCGAAGCGCCCGCCCCGGCCGATGGCCTGCATGGAGTCCATGAAGTGGTGCCTGGCGTGATGGAAAAAGTGCATGGTGCTTCTCCGATATATCGTACGTAGTGGTCGTACGATATATCTTAAGAAACACTCTTTGCAACTCCTTTTCTGTTTTGTGGGAGCCGCCATGGCGGCGAGGGAACCGGCTCACGGCTACACCGCTTCATCGGCTTCTCGCCGCCATGGCGGCTCCCACAACGGCAACTTGAAAGGCCAACAAAGCGGTGTGGCCGCGAGGCAAGCTCCCATCGCCAGCAGGCTGGCTCCCACCGGCAAGATTCCCTCGCCGCCATGGCAGCTCCCAGAACAGCCTCGATCAGCCGAAGGTGAACGTGAAGGCGTGGAAGTTCGCCTTGGGGATGCGAATGGTCAGGACGTGGTCCTTGTAGTCGTCGCCGTTGTAGAGCGTGTAGAGCATCGATTTCTGCACGACGACCGGGGCTTGCGGCTTGCCGTCGACGAGCACCTCGACGGTCACCGGGTCGTTGGCGCTGGCGACGATGTGGACCTTCTTCGCCTTGAAGTGCAGGCGGATCTCGCCGGTCGCGCTGATCAGGCTGGCGTTCTGCCGCCCGATCTCCCAGCGGCCGACGAGGGCGAACTGGTTGAGATCCAGGCGCGACGGTGCAGTGAAATCCCGCGTGCCGGTGCGCGCGCCCTCGGGACTCGCGTTGTTCTGGCTGCGGTCGCTGCCGAAGTACATCTCAGGCGAGCCGATCCGGGTGAAGTCGGGCGCGTCGGTATCGGTGGCAGGCGCCTTGTCGTCGGTAAGCGGCGGCAGGCCGAGCAACGTGCGGATGGCGTTTTCCATCTCGAGGTAGTTGCCCTCGCCGAAGTGATGGGCGATCACGTTGCCGCGCTGGTCCACCAGGTATTCCGCCGGCCAGTACTGGTTGTCCCACGCGTCCCAGGTGGCGAGGTCGTTGTCCTGCGCCACGGGATAGTGGATGCCGTAGCGGGCGATCGCGTCGCGGACATTGGCTTCCTGCTTTTCAAAGGGAAACTCGGGCGAGTGCACGCCGACGACCACCAGCCCCTTGTCCTTGTACTGGTCGTACCAGCGGGTGACGTGGGGCAGGGTGCGCAGGCAGTTGATGCACGAGTAGGCCCAGAAATCGATCAGCACCACCTTGCCGCGCAACTGGCGCATGGTCAGGGGCTTGGAATTCTGCCAGGCGGCGATGCCGGCAAACTCGGGGGCCGTCTGCGCGGCGGCGGCCGGGCGGGCCAGGCCCAACGCCGTGGCGGCGAGGACGCAGGCGAGAAGGACGTTGCGGAACGGGTGGCGCATGGAATCTCCAGGGATGACGTTGTGCCGATACAGAGACCGGCCCGACGCCCGGCACCTTACACCGGGCGGGTGCGCTAAAATGTGCGTTTGCCAGCCTCGCGAGCCAGCCGCAGCGCCATGACCTCGATCAAGCAGCAAGACCTCATCACCAGCGTCGCCGACGCGCTTCAGTACATCTCGTACTACCACCCGGTCGATTACATCCGGAACCTGTCCGCGGCGTACGAGCGCGAGGCATCCCCGGCGGCCAAGGACGCCATCGCCCAGATCCTCATCAACTCGCGCATGTGCGCGGAAGGCCACCGGCCGATCTGCCAGGACACCGGCATCGTCACCGTCTTTCTGAAGATCGGCATGAACGTGCGCTGGGACGACGCCACCATGGGCGTCGAGGACATGGTCAACGAGGGCGTGCGTCGCGCCTATAACCATCCCGACAACAAACTGCGCGCCTCGGTGCTGGCAGACCCCGCGGGCAAGCGCATGAACACGCGCGACAACACCCCGGCCGTGGTCAACGTCTCGGTGGTCCCGGGCGACAAGGTCGACGTGATCGTGGCCGCCAAGGGCGGTGGCTCGGAAGCGAAGTCGAAGTTCGCGATGCTCAATCCGTCCGACTCGATCGTCGACTGGGTGCTGAAGACCGTGCCCACGATGGGTGCGGGCTGGTGCCCGCCTGGCATGCTCGGCATCGGCATTGGCGGCACCGCCGAGAAGGCGATGCTGCTGGCGAAGGAAGCGCTGATGGAGCCGATCGACATCGTGGACCTCATCGCGCGCGGCCCGTCCAATCGCGCCGAGGAACTGCGCCTGGAGCTGTACGAGAAGGTCAACGCGCTCGGCATCGGCGCGCAGGGCCTGGGCGGGCTCACGACCGTGCTCGACATCAAGGTCAAGGACTATCCGACCCACGCGGCGAACCTGCCCGTGGCAATGATTCCGAACTGCGCGGCGACTCGCCATGCGCACTTCGTACTCGATGGCTCGGGGCCGGTCGCGCTCGATCCGCCGTCGCTCGACGACTGGCCGAAGCTGACCTACGACGCCTCCAAGGGGCGCCGCGTCGATCTCGACACGATCACCCGCGAAGACGTGCAGAGCTGGAAGCCGGGCGAGACGATCCTGCTCAACGGCAAGCTGCTCACCGGCCGCGACGCCGCGCACAAGCGCATGATCGACATGCTCAACCGCGGCGAAACCCTGCCGGTGGACTTCACCAACCGCTTCATCTACTACGTAGGCCCGGTCGATCCGGTGCGCGACGAAGTGGTGGGTCCGGCCGGTCCGACCACGGCGACGCGCATGGACAAGTTCACCCGGCAGATGCTGGAGACCACCGGCCTGCTCGGCATGGTCGGCAAGTCCGAGCGCGGCCCGACGGCCATTGAGGCGATTCGCGACAACAAGGCCGTGTATCTCATGGCCGTGGGTGGCGCCGCCTATCTGGTTTCCAAGGCGATCAAGGCATCGCGTGTGCTGGCCTTCGAAGACCTCGGCATGGAGGCGATCTACGAGTTCGAGGTCAAGGACATGCCGGTCACGGTCGCGGTGGACAGCGCCGGTACCTCCGTGCACGAGACCGGTCCGAAGGAATGGCGCTCGAAGATCGGCAAGATTCCGGTCGTCGTGGTGTAACGGGCCGCGCTCTGCGCGGATCGCCAGCAGGCTGGCTCCCACCATTGGGAAGGTGAGTCAGCCTGCGGGCTTCCATCCTTGGGAAGGTGAGTCAGCCTGCGGGCTTCCATCCTTGGGAAGGTGAGTCAGCCTGCGGGCTTCCATCCTTGGGAAGGAGAGCCAGCCTGCTGGCTTTCATCCTTGGGAAGGAGAGCCAGCTTGCTGGTTCTTGGCTTGGAAAGGTGAGCGTGCTTGCTGGTTCCCGCCCTTGGGGGGAGAGCCTGCCTGGTGGGGTGGGAGCCAGCCTGCTGGCGATCCTACGAAGCGAGGCGCCAGGTGTGTCTCGCGATCTGTTCGTCCTCTTCGGTCTGCATCACGCGCACCTCGAACGGTTCCATCCAGCCGAGCCCTTCGACGATCGCCTCGCGCGTCACGGCGTCGTTCTCGCCGATGCCGCCGGTGAACACCAGAAGATCGATGCCACCGAGCGACGCCACCATGGCCGCCACGTGCTTGCGTGCCACATGCACGAACACGTCGCGCGCCAGCACGGCCGCTGGATCATCCGACGCATGCAACTGGCGCATGTCGCTGGTGCCTCCGGAGAGGCCCTTCAATCCGGACTCGCGATCGACGAGCAGTTCGAGCCGTCGCGCGTCGTAGCCGCGTTCGCGCATGAGATAGAGCAGCACGCCCGGGTCGAGATCGCCCGGACGCGTGCCCATGACGATGCCACCGGTCGGCGTCAGTCCCATGGTGGTATCCACGGATTTTCCGTCGCGTACCGCGCACAGACTGGCACCGTTGCCCAGATGGGCGACCACGACGCGGGAAGGTATCGCCGCGCCGAGCTGGCGCACGATCGACTCGTACGACAGCCCATGAAATCCGTAGCGTTCGATGCCGCCCTCGCGAAGATCGGCCGGCAACGGCAGGGTACGCGCCACCGCAGGCATCGTGGCGTGGAAAGCCGTGTCGAAACAGGCGACCTGCGGCGCGTCGGGAAACGCAGAGCGCGCACGCTTGACCATGTCGACCGCCGCAGGCACGTGCAATGGCGCAAAGGCCCGGGCGTCTTCGAGATGCGCCATCAGCGCATCGTCGATGCGCGCATGCGCGCGAATCCGAGGTCCGCCATGCACCAGCCGGTGGCCCACCGCATCCGGTGCCGGCAGCCCGCGGGAGGTCAAAGCGTCCACGATCGCGTCAATGGGATCGGCGCCGGCACCCGGCGCCTCCGTTTGATCCGACAGCAGGGGCTTGCACGTGTCGCCCTCGACCCGATAAAGACCGTATTTGAGGGACGACGAGCCCATGTTGAGGGCCAGCACATGCCCCATGCCGCTCACGCGGTGGTCTCCGGCTTCCACTGCCAATCGCGTACGTCCGGAAGATCCTGGCCGTGCTCGCTCACGTACAGCTTGTGCCGCTCGATGTCCGCCCAGTAGCGCTGCTCGGCCTTTGCGCGCTCGCCCGCGAGACGCGGCACGCGGTTGATGACGTCGAGGGCGAGCTGGAAGCGATCCATGTTGTTCAACACCATCATGTCGAGCGCCGTGGTGGTGGTGCCTTCTTCCTTGTAGCCGCGTACGTGGATGTTGCCGTGGTTATGGCGGCGATAGGTGAGCTTGTGGATGAGGCCGGGGTAGCCATGGAAGGCGAAGATCACCGGCTTGTTCTTCGTGAACAGCGCATCGAACTGATCGTCGTCCATGCCGTGCGGGTGTTCGTCGGGTGTCTCCAGCGACATGAGGTCCACCACGTTGACCACGCGGATGCGGAGGTCCGGCACGTACTCGCGCAGCAGCATCACCGCCGCGAGCGTCTCTACCGTCGGGGCATCGCCCGCGCAGGCCATCACGACATCGGGATCGTCGCCGCCGCGGCCTGCCCACTCCCAGATTCCGGCGCCGGCCGTGCAATGACGCACCGCGGTCTCCATGTCGAGCCACTGCCAATCGGGTTGCTTGCCGGCCACGATGACGTTCACGTAATGCCGGCTGCGCAGGCAGTGGTCGCTCACCGATAGCAGACAGTTCGCATCCGGTGGCAGGTAGATGCGCACGATCTCGGACTTCTTGTTCGCCACGTGATCGATGAAGCCGGGATCCTGGTGCGAGAACCCGTTGTGGTCCTGGTGCCACACGTGCGAACTCAGCAGGTAGTTCAGCGAAGCGATCGGCGGACGCCACGACATCTTGCGCGTCACCTTCAACCACTTCGCATGCTGGTTGAACATCGAGTCGATGATGTGGATGAATGCCTCGTAGCACGAGAAGAAGCCGTGTCGGCCAGTGAGCAGATAACCTTCGAGCCACCCCTGGCACTGGTGTTCGCTGAGCATTTCCATCACCCGGCCTGCGGGCGAGAGGTTTTCGTCCACTGCTTCGGTGCTGGCCATCCACGTCTTGCCGCTGGCCTCGTATATCGCTTCGAGGCGGTTCGATGCGTTCTCGTCCGGGCCGAACACGCGGAAGGTCTGCATGTTCTGGCGCATCACCTCGCGCAGGAAGCGTCCCAGTACGCGGGTCGCCTCGGCCTTGTGATCGCCGGGCGTATTCACCTTTTCCGCGAATTCGCGGAAGTCGGGCATGTGCAGCGGCTTCAGCAACAGGCCGCCGTTCGCATGCGGGTTCATGCCCATGCGACGGCGCCCGGTCGGCGCCAGCGAGGCGAACTCTTCGCGGAAGCGACCGCGTTCGTCGAACAGTTCCTCGGGCGCGTAGCTTTTCATCCAGCGCTCCAGGATGGCGACGTGTTCGTCGTTCTCGAACTTCGCGATCGGCACCTGATGCGCACGCCAGGTACCTTCCACCGGCTTGCCGTCCACTTCCTTGGGACCGGTCCAGCCCTTGGGGCTGCGCAGGACGATCATCGGCCAGCGTGGTCGCGTCGCCTCGTCCGCGCTGCCGCTGCGTGCTTCCGTCTGGATGCGCCGGATCTCGTCGAGGCACCGGTCGAGTGCCGTTGCGAAGGCCTGGTGCATCGGCTCGAACTCGTGGCCTTCCACGAAGTGCGGCTCGTAGCCGTATCCGCGCATGAGATCGCGCAGTTCTTCGGGTTCGATGCGTGCCAACACGGTGGGATTGGCGATCTTGAAGCCGTTCAAGTGCAGAATCGGCAACACGGCGCCGTCGCGCGCGGGATTGAGGAACTTGTTCGAGTGCCAGCTCGTGGCGAGCGCCCCCGTTTCCGCTTCGCCGTCGCCGACGACGCAGGCCACGATCAGCTCGGGATTGTCGAAAGCGGCGCCGAAGGCATGCGACAGGGAATACCCGAGTTCGCCGCCTTCATGGATGGATCCGGGCGTTTCCGGCGCGACGTGGCTCGGAATGCCATACGGCCAGGAGAACTGACGGAACAGCTCGCGCATGCCTGCCGCGCTGCGGTCGATGTGCGGGTAGACCTCGGTGTACGAGCCTTCCAGATAGGTATGCGCGACGAGGCCGGGGCCGCCATGGCCGGGGCCGATGACGTAGATCATGTCCAGGTCGCGTTCGACGATGGCCCGGTTCAAATGGGTGTAGATGAAGTTGAGGCCGGTGGTCGTGCCCCAGTGACCGAGCAGGCGATGCTTGATGTGTTCCTTGCGCAGCGGCTCGCTGAGCAGGGGATTGTCGCGCAGGTAGATCTGCCCGACGGAAAGGTAATTGGCGGCGCGCCAGTAGGCGTGCATGCGGCGCAGAAGGTCGGGCGAGAGCGTCTCGGTCATGGGGACTTCCAGGCGACGGGGCTCCCGACAGTCTAGGCGTTCCCAGATTCCTGTCTCGTGAAAGAATGACGCACCCGCTTGGCCTTACTTGGCCTCGCCCACTTCGCGCGTGTTGCGCTCCATGACCTTCATCGCGTCTTCCGACTGCTTGTGTGCGTCCTGTGCGGCCGCTCGGGCCGCTTCGCGCAGGCGCGCTCGCTCGGCCAGTTCACGGGCGACGCGGTCGCTGGACTGCGCTGCGGTCGACGTCGCGGTGGGCGGTGGCAGCGTCGCTGCGGGCGGGGCAGGTACGTTGGCAGGGGCAGTGACAGGTGCGGACGCTGCCGGGGCGGCATCGGCGGACGGCGGCGGAACCACGGGCACGCGACGCGCATTCATCGCGCGCCAGACGAAGATGCCCAGCAATGCCAGGATGACGACGACCAGCATGATCGGGACGAGGCGCGACATGTCGCCGTCGGACGCACGGCGCACGCGCCTGCTCTTGGCCACCGCACTTGCAGGCAACGTCACGCCTTGAACGGACGTGTCGAGGTGATCGGGCAACCGGAGCATCACGCGCAACACGTCTGCATCGACCAATTGCATGCGCGGTTGGCGTCGCGCCACGGCGCGGGCCTCTGCGCTGAAACGCCCGCGCGTCACGAGCACACCGCGCGTGGCGGCCTCGTTGAGCATGGTGCTGAGCAATTCGTTGACGTCGACCAACTGTACTTCGGCGGCATCCCAGTGCTTGCACTGGACGATGACGACCTCGCTGCCGCGATGCAGACGCAGATCGAACCCGCCGCCGAGTTGCTTCAGCGACGTGGGGGGCGTGTGGTACTCCACGCGCCAGCCCTGCTCACGATAGTGTTCGGCGAGCAGGTGCTCGAAGTCGTGCCAGCTCAGCCGGGCCAGTGCATCCGTGCCCGCTGATGGCGTCTGTCGCGCCGAAAACATCAGTCCTAGGTACCTGCCAAGGTAAAAACGCATGATAACCGCTCCGCGCCGTCGAGCCGAGCCGGCACGGTGTCCCGTTCACCTTCATGACGATTGCCGCGTGGCCGGCCTGCCGCTACATTGGGCGATTGCTTCGGGGGAACAGGGTCGTGCAGGTGATCAAGAAGGTAGGTGCCGCGCTGGCGGTAGCGATGCTGTCGGGATGCGGTGGCAAGACGATGATGGTGAGCGACATGAGCGGCATGGTAGCGGCCAGTCCGGCCTCGCCATGGCTTACGGTGCAGGGCGCGGGGCAGACCGTCGTCACGCTGACCGGGCTCGACACGAAGACGAAGGTGCAGGTGGCGCCCGATCTGGATGCCGTGGTTCAGGCGCAGGTGCGCAGCGCGTTGCAGCCGAAGTATTTCACCGACCTGATCATCAACTGCCGTAGCCTGGAAGTGGGTGTTGCCGCGAAGACCGACGACGACGCGGCGACCACCAACGCCAACCTCGACCTCTCGGTGAGCTGCCGCATCGTCGCGCGCGGGCTCGTCGTTTCGAAGGGGTATCGCGTGCGCCAGTCGTCGCCCATCGATCCGGCGGCACCGCACTTCGATACCTTGCTGCCTGCCTTGATCCGGGGCGCTTCGAACCAGCTCGCCGACCAGTTGTGGACCGACGTGGTCGCGACGGGCGTCAAGCGCTGAACTACACGGCCCGTCGCTGACGCGGCGGGCTCAAGCGTCGGCCGTGGCGCGGGCGCGCAGGTCATCGCGGCAAGCGAGCAGCCGCTCCTGACTGAACCCCTGGGGCGGCGTCGCAAGCAGCACGGCGTCAGCATCGACCGTGCCGCGCTCCACCATCACGTCCAGCATCGCCAGGCGGCTCGAGGCCAGCAGGGCGCGGCCGAGCGGTGTGCGTGCCCCGGCATCGGCCGGATCGGCACGTTCCGCGAGCGCCTGGACGACGCGCGACGGGAAGCTCCAATGGCGGGCCGCGTGCAAGGACAGGCGTTCGACCTGCTGCCCCAGTGCCGCGACGAACGGTGCGCTGTAGTCGGGGGTGTCGGGCAAGCCGGTACGCAGCACCTCGCGCAGGATCGCCTGGGCGCCCGTCTGGCTGGCGAGGCCCGCAAGAAACGCCTCGAACGAATCGCACACGCCCTGACTGAGGAAGATGCAGGCATGGGCGCAGCGCTCGGCATGCTCCCAGAGCCGCTCGCCGGCTTGGCGCGTGAGTTCGTTCTCGTCGGCGCGCAGGATCGGGCGCATCACCATCTGCATGACCACGCGACGCAGGCCATCGTGGCCAAGCAGGGTGATCGCCTGCGGCAGGCCGGAGACGGGGCGGGCGGCGCTGAGGTAGGCGCTGTTCGCGGCACGGATGACTTCGCCGACCAGCACGGTGTCGCGGGCGATCTGTTCGGCGAGCGTACGGCTGTCGACATCGTCGCTGCGCAGCGAGCGCATGAGCTGCGGCACCACGGCGGGCAAGCGGGGCAGGGAACCGACGTCGAAACGTTCGCCACCGAAGGCGTCGCGCACGCGGCGCAGCGTGGCCTGCTCGGCCGGTGACAGACCGCCCTCGCGTGACGGACCGAAGCCGAAGACGAGCCGGTAGAAGCGGTCCTCGACCTCGTCCGGATCGAGTGCGCCGGCCGGAGGCGCGGCGGTCGGCTCAATGGATGCCACAGGCATGGAAAGCGGCGGGCGCTCGCGCTCGTTGCGCGTGTTCGAGCCGGTGGCACCGAACCACTTCCTGAAGAACCGGCCAATCACGAGAGACGCTCCCGTCGGGGATGGAGACGATGGGCAAAGTATATGCCGCGGCGGGACGCCGGACATCAGCCGTCCGGCCATCTCCTACAATGCGCGCATGGACCTGCAGCCACTCTCGAGCCGTGTCGTGCTGCCGCCTGGCGGCTGGGCCAGTGTGCTCGATTTCCTCTGCGAGCGGTTTCCCGCCGTCGGCCGCGATGCATGGCTCGATCGTATGGCTCGCGGTGTCGTCCGCGTGGACGGCGCGCCCGCGTCGCGCCTGGCGCCCTATCGGCCGGGTGCCGTGGTGACCTATCGCCGCGAAGTGGCGGACGAGCCGCGGATACCTTTCGAGGAGCGCATCGTTCACCTCGACGACGACCTCGTGGTGGCGGACAAACCGCACTTTCTCCCGGTGATGCCGGCGGGGCGTCACGTGGAGGAAACGCTGCTGATGCGGCTGGTGCGCCGGCTCGGCAACCCCGATCTGGTGGCGCTGCATCGCTTGGATCGGGGCACGGCGGGGCTGGTGATGTTCTCGGCGCGACCGTCCAGTCGAGACGCCTATACACGCCTGTTCCGCGAGCGAGAGATCGCCAAGACCTACGAGGCCCTGGCACCGCCGCTGCCAGGCGTCGCGTTTCCGCTGCTGCGCGAGAGCCGCATCGTCAAGGGTGAGCCGTTCTTCCGCATGAGCGAAGCCGCGGGGCCGGCGAACGCGATCACGCGGATCGACGTGCTCGAACGTGGCGAGCGTTACTGGCGCTATCGGCTGGAACCCGTCACCGGTCGCAAGCACCAGTTGCGCGTGCACATGGCAGCGCTCGGTGCGCCTATCCTCGGCGATACCGTCTATCCCGCACTGCGTGCGGACCCTGGCGGGTTTGCCGATCCCCTGCGCCTGCTTGCCCGTGCGCTGCGCTTTGTCGATCCGCTGACCGGGCAGGATCGCCACTTTTGCAGCGAGCGCGAGCTGGGGTGAGCGGCCCGAACTCGACCTTTACAGGCGCGGAGCGCAAACTATGCGCCTCGCCGCCGCCCATCCCCGGATGACTCCCGCCCCTGGTTTCCGCACCGTTGCCCTGATCATCGCGAGCGCGATGTTCATGGAACAACTGGATGGCACCATCCTCGCCACCGCGTTGCCGGCGATGGCCGAATCGTTCGGGGTGTCGCCGCTGCACATGAGCGTGGCGCTCACGTCCTACATGCTGAGCCTGGCGGTCTTCATTCCCGCCAGCGGGGCGATCGCGGATCGCTACGGGTCTCGCAACGTCTTCCGCGCCGCCATCGCCTTGTTCACGCTGGGCTCGATCCTCTGCGGCGTCTCCGGCAACCTGCCGCTGCTGGTGCTTTCGCGTCTCCTGCAAGGCATCGGCGGCGCCATGATGGTGCCGGTGGGTCGGCTCGTACTGCTGCGTTCCGTGCCCAAGTCAGAACTCGTGTCCGCGATGTCCTGGCTGCTCGTGCCGGCGTTGATCGGCCCGGTGGTCGGGCCGCCGCTGGGAGGCTTCATCGTCACCTGGGTGTCCTGGCGCTGGATCTTCTACATCAACGTACCGATCGGCGTGGCCGGCATCTGGCTGGCCTCGAAATACATCCCCGATGTGCGACTGCCCGACAAGGTGCGCTTCGACACGCTCGGCTTCGTGCTCTCCGGCGTGTCGCTGTCCTGCCTCGTGTTCGGCCTGGAAATGGTCAGCCATGGCGCGAGCTCGGTTGCCGGTTCCACGGTGCTGATCGTCGTCGGCCTGGTGGTTGGCGCGCTGTACGTCGCGCACGCACGCCGCGTGGAGCATCCGATTCTCGATCTCTCGCTGATGCGCTTCACCACGTTCCGGCTATCGGTGATTGCGGGTTCGCTCACCCGCATCACGGCGGGGGCCATGCCGTTTCTGCTGCCGCTGATGATGCAGTTGGGCTTCGGCCTGTCGGCAGCGCACAGCGGCGTCGTCACGTTCGTGTCCGCACTCGGCGCCATGCTGATGAAGGCCACGGCGGCACCGGTGCTGCGCCTGTGGGGCTTTCGCGCCACGCTGGTGTGGAACGGCGTGCTGTCGATGCTGTGCGTAGCGTTGTGTGCGGCGTTCCGCCCCGACTGGCCGTTGTGGACCATCTACACCGTGCTGTTGCTGAGCGGCTTTTTCCAGTCGCTCCAATTCAGTGCGTACAACACCGTGGCCTATGCCGACGTACCCAGCGAGCGCTTCTCCAGCGCCACGAGCTTCTACACCACCTTCCAGCAATTGATGCTCTCGCTGGGCATCTGTGTCGCTGCCGCCGCACTGCATGCCTCGGTGTCCTGGCACGGCCGCGAACATGCGCAGTTGCCGGATTTCAGTGCGGCCTTTCTCGTCGTGACCCTGATCTCGCTGATCGCGGCGCCCGTATGTGCCCGCCTGCCGCGCAACGCCGGCGCGGAAATGAGCGGGCATCGGGCGCGCTGAGAGTCGGTGGGCTAGAATCCGCGGTTCCCTGTCGCCTGTTCGAGGTCCACCGCATTGTCTGCCGGTACCGCTTCCGACGCCGCGCTCGATGCGCTGTTCGTGCCGTTCTCCACGGGCGAACTGACTCTCCCGGCCGACGAGAGCCTGCTGTTCCTGCGCGCGCGCGACGGCTTCCCTTTGCGCGAGCGCAAGCGTGCCGGCTGGCTGATGCAGCAATCGTTCAAGCCGGCGGCAGATGCACTCGCCGCGTCGGGCTTTCAGGTCACAGCGGATATCCCCGAGCGTCGCTTCCGCGTGGTGCTGGTGCTGCCGACGCGGCAACGCGAGGAATCGCGTGCCTTGTTCGCACAAGCCATGGCGCACGTGGGCGAGGGCGGCATCGTGGTCGCCAGCGTCGCGAATACCGAAGGTGCGAAGACCGCGGAAGCGGATCTCGCGCAGCTTGCCGGGCACGTCACGACACTCTCCAAGCACAAGTGCCGCGTGTTCTGGACCCGGCCGGGCGCCGTCGCCGATGCCTTGCTGCAGGCGGCGTGGCTCACCCTCGACGAACCCTTGCCGGTGGCCGAGGGACGCTTCGTCAGCCGCCGCGGCCTGTTTGCCTGGGACCGGATCGATACGGCGTCCGCGTTGCTGGTCGGCGTGTTGCCCAACGACCTCCGCGGTCGCGTCGCGGACCTTGGCGCCGGCTTCGGCTACCTTGCCTGTACGGCCATCGAGCGCTGCGCAGGCATCACGTCCGTGGACCTCTACGAAGCCGAAGCGCGCGCTCTGGAACCGGCACGACGCAATCTCGCGGATGCCGTCACGCGCGCCGGCCGCGCCGTTGCTACGCACGTGCGCTGGCACGACGTGACCCACGGCATCGACCAAGGCTACGACGTCATCGTCAGCAACCCGCCGTTCCACCAGGGCCGGGCGGACGATCCCACGCTGGGTCGTGCTTTCATCGCCGCGGCCGCGCGCGGGCTTGCCACGCAGGGTTCGTTCTGGATGGTCGCCAATCGCCACCTTGCCTACGAGGCCACGTTGGACGCCTGTTTCGCGAGCGTCCGCACGGTGGTCGAGCAGGGCGGCTTCAAGGTCTTCGAAGCAAGGAATCCCCGCCGATGAAACTCGTGCGCCTGTTGGCGAATCTTGGCTACGGTAGCCGCAAGCAGGTCGCGGCCATGTTCCGCGAGGGCCTCGTGACGGATGCCTCCGGCGAGGTGCTCTACGCCGACGACAAGGTCGATCATGCCGAGATACGTTTCGAGGGCGAGCCGCTCGATCCGCCGCAGGGCATGCTGCTGATGTTGCATAAGCCGGTCGGCTACACCTGCTCGCGCAAGGACGTCGGTCGCCTTGTCTACGACCTGCTGCCGCCGCGGTTCGCGTTGCGCAATCCGGTGCTTTCCACGGTCGGTCGGCTGGATCGCGACACCTCGGGGCTGCTCCTGTTCACCGACGACGGGCAGTTGCTGCATCGGATCATCTCGCCCAAGGCAGCGTTGGCGAAGGTCTACGAGGCCACGCTGGCCGAGGATCTGCGCGGCGATGAGGGCGATCAATTCGCCTCGGGCACGTTGATGCTCGAAGGCGAGACCGACCCGCTCGAACCGGCAACGTTGGAGGTGCTGGCACCGCGCCGTGCGCGCCTGACATTGACTGAAGGTCGCTACCACCAGGCGCGCCGCATGTTCGCCGCCGTGGGCAATCACGTGGTGACGCTGGAGCGCGTCGCGCTTGGCGGACTCACGCTCGAAGGCCTGCCGTCGGGCGAATGGCGCTTGCTGGACGCCTCCGACGTCGCTCGTCTCTTCGGCACGGTCGCTTCTGCCGAGTGAAGCCGGCGCCTCGGGCATGGGGCTCTGGACGCTTCCTGCACGGCGGGTGCAGTATCGAAAGGTTCCCTCGACCCAAGGAGTGCGCACGATGAAACATCTCGCCCTGGCCGTGGCCGGTCTTCTCGGCTGCGCGGCCGCGCAGGCCGCCGATAAGAGCGTGACGGTACCCATGCATCTCGTAACGGCTGACGGTACGGGTGCATCCGTCGGCAAGGTCACCGTGACGGAAACCGCGGGCGGCCTCGTCTTCACCCCCGAACTGAAGGGCTTGCCGCCGGGCGAGCACGGCTTCCACCTGCACGAGAAACCCAGTTGCGATCCGGGTGAGAAGGACGGCAAGAAGGGTGCGGCGCTCGCTGCCGGCGGTCATTACGACCCGGGTCGCACCGGCAAGCACGAAGGGCCCGATGCGTCCGGCCACGAAGGCGATCTGCCGAAGATCACGGTCGCTGCCGACGGCACCGATACGACCGCCGTCACGGCACCGCGCCTGAAGTCGCTCGCCACGCTCAAGGGCCACGCGCTCATGATTC
The DNA here is from genome assembly GCF_900119235.1 of Luteibacter sp. UNCMF366Tsu5.1. Lineage (NCBI taxonomy): Bacteria > Pseudomonadati > Pseudomonadota > Gammaproteobacteria > Lysobacterales > Rhodanobacteraceae > Luteibacter > Luteibacter sp. UNCMF366Tsu5.1. Next base: position 344,929 of record NZ_FPIS01000001.1, read on the forward strand.
ACGCTGGCGGCGACAACTACGCCGACGAGCCTCAGCCGCTGGGCGGCGGCGGGGCGCGGATCGCCTGCGGCATAGTCAAGTAAGGAACCGATGTCTCAGGGCGGCTTGTTCGCTTCCGAACCGCTCGTGCTCGTCGATGACGAACACGGGCGGTTCGTCTATATGCCGGGCGCTGTGGCGACCGAACGTGCGAACGCCTGGTTTGCCAGTCTGCTCGCGGAGATCCCGTGGGAGGCTCAGCGTCGCGCCATGTACGGCCGCGACGTGGACGTGCCGCGGCTTACCCAGCACTACGCGCTCGACGATCCGTCGCTGCCGCGTGTGCTCGGCGAGGCGGGGCGCGTGGTCGTCGACGTCACGGGTATCGCGTTCACCACCGTCGGCCTCAATCTGTATCGGGACGGCCGGGACAGCGTCGCGCCGCACAACGACCATCTGGACGAGCTGACCGAAGGCGCGCCGATCGCGCTGCTGTCGCTTGGCGCGACGCGGCGCATGACGCTGCGCGAGCGCGGCGGCAGGAAGCGCAACTTCGATATCGACCTCGAGGCTGGCAGCGTGCTCACGATGAGCTACGCCACGCAGCATCACTACGACCACGGCATACCGAAAGTGCGCACCGAGGTCGGGGCGAGAATCAGCCTGGCGTTCCGGGTGCGCCCCGCAGGGAAGGCGCCCGGCCGGCGTTACGCGCCCCAAGCCCGTTAGAACAGGTCGATGCTGCCCAGGGCGACCGGGGCGAGTTCGCCGCGTGCAGAAAGCGCCTCGTACCCGTGCACGCTGTTGCGGCCGTTCTGCTTGGCGAAGTAGAGCGCCTTGTCCGCGCGATCGAGCACGATCTCGGGATAGTCGTTCTCGCTGATCCTCGCGTAGCCGATGCTGACGGTCACGTGGTCCACCTGCGGGAACGCGTGTTCCGCAACGAGCTGGCGGAAGCGATCGAGCACGGCCCTCGCCGCACTTTCGTCCGGCGCCGCCAGCAGAATCACGAACTCCTCGCCGCCGAAGCGGAACAGCACATCGCCCTGGCGGAAGCTCGCGCGCATCTGCTGGGCGAGCATGAGGATCACCTCGTCACCGTAGACGTGGCCGTAGGTGTCGTTGATCCGCTTGAAATGGTCGATGTCGAGGATGGCGAGAAACAGCTGCGCCTGGGTCTCGGGGGCATGCCGCTGTTCGGCGCGTCCCGGGGCGGGCCGGCTGCGCTGGCGGTGCAGCTTGAGCAGCCGCTGCAGTCGCTGTTCGAAACTCCGGCGGTTGTACAGGCCGGTGAGCTTGTCGCGCTCGCTTTCGTTGAGCAGGGCGATGTAGTTGCCATAGATGCGCGCGAAACCTTCGACCATCGAGCGCACTTCGTCGAGCGGTTCCTCGGCCTCGAGCATCAGGGCGCCGATGGCTGCGTGCTCGCGCTGGATCGGAATCACCAGGCGATTGACGCCGTGCTCCGTGACGTCGCTGATCGCCTCGGAGGTTTCCAGTGCGCAGACGATGGTGTCGATCGCATCGCCGTCTCGGTCGGGATCGACGGCCTCCACGACGAAGCCGCCCTCGGGACCGGGCTTGCGCGAGCAGACGACAATGGAGTCCACCGGATGCGAGGGGTCTTCTCCGCACTTGCACAGGGTGACGCTGTTGACGGCCACCAACTCGGCCAGCGACAGCACCATGCTGTGGTCCAGCGCGTCGATATCGCGGTGGTGGGTGAATTCCGCCACGGACGCGAGCAGACGCGACTCGGGCAGGACGCCGGCAAGAGCGTGCCAGGCGGCTTTCATGGCCGCAATTTCCGAGCGACCCATCGATCGCTATATGCACGCATGGCTGGCACCGACGACTCCTCCCCCGAGCGGGGCACGCAGGGCGCCCCTTTAGTCTTGATTACCGCGGGCCGACCGACCCGTTGGGGTGAGTGACGGCAGGTTGGCCGATAACTTTAGCGTATGAAGGCCTTGGATGTATCAAAAGGTGAATCAGCGCACGTTTTCTGGCCTTCACAATAATGAAAGGCTGAGGTAGGCCGGTCAGTCGCCATCGAGCCAGCCCCTCCATTTGAAGAACAGCACCGGCAACACAATGCTGATCAGGATGGCGGCGAGGGCGATGGCATAACCGTGCGGCCAGGTCAGTTCGGGCATGTCCTTGAAATTCATGCCCCAGATGCCGGCGAGGATCACCGGGGGGATCGTCGCGACCGAAGTCACCGTCAGCACCTTCATGACATGGTTCTGGTCCGTGCTGATGAAGCCAAGGCTCGCGTCGAGCAGGAACTGCAGCTTGTTGGTGAGCTGGTCGTCGAACTCGTCCAACGTGCGCAGATCGTGCTCTACCACGCGCAGGCGCACGGCGACGTCATCGGACATCCAGTCCGGCTGCTTGGCGCGAAGGAAGGACACGATCCGCTGCACGCCGAGCATCGACGAGCGATTGCGCGCCTGCTCGCCTTCGAGCCGCCCCACTTCGAGCATGCAGTTGCGCAGGGCCGGCGTGCCGAGGCGTTCGGGCGTAAAGATGCGATCCGACAGCTTCTTGAGGTCGGCCGAGACGTCTTCCATGCGCTTCGCGGCGACATTCACGACCGCTTCGATCAACGTGGCGAGCGCATCGGCGCTGGATTCCCAGCGATGTTCGGCGCAACTGTCGTTGGCGAGTTGGAAGGCGGGCGAATCCGCAAAGCGCAAGGTCAGCAGTATGTGGTTCGTCACCACGATGCCGACCGGCGTCGGTTGGTGGGCGCGGGTCGTGTCGGCGAAGTAGGGAATCGAGAGATACATCGCATCGTCGTCGGTGCGGATGCGGCTCGACAGCGCCAGACTCGTCAGGTCGCTGCGCTCGGGCACGCGCAGGCCGGTGCTCTCACCAGCACAGCGGCGTTCGTCTTCGGTGGGATCCAGCAGGTCTATCCAGAGGGGCGCATCCGGCTTGCCCATGCCCGGTGTCCATTGGGTCGGATGGGGCTTACCGTGTTCGTGGATGATCAGCACGTGCGGAGTGTCCTTGGGCGGCGGAAAGTACCGCCACGGCCGGCGGCGCGGGCAGTGTACGCTTCCGTTGTCGCCGGCACGTGCAGGGTGTCGCGCCATCTTGGTGGTGCATGCGCAAGAACTCGCGCATGCTTGCAAGCGACGTATCCGTCAGGCCCCCACTCACTTCCTTCGGAGAACACGCATGAGCGACAACGCCAAGCCGCTGGACATCGTCCACGACAGCAAGAACGAAGTCTTCCAGGTCGTCGTGGACGGCCACACCTGCGAGCTGGCCTACCAGCTTCGCGGCAACGTGATGACGATTACCCATACCGGTGTGCCGTCGCCCGTCGGCGGTCGTGGCATTGCGAACCTGCTCACTCGCTTCGCCGTGCAGGCTGCCGAGGCCCGGGGCTGGAAGATCGTGCCGGCGTGTTCGTATGCGAAGGTCTGGTTCGAGCGCAACCCGGAATACGGTCACCTGCTGGCCTGATCGCCCGGACCCGCACGCGGCGCGCGCCTACACAGAGTGTTCATGTGCGTGTAAGGTTTTGCCTTTCCCACGCTCACAAGGCCAACCATGCGTACGAAGTGGATCGCCGCCGCCATCGCGCTCGCTTGCGCGGGCGCTGCCCATGCCGACACCTCGAAGTCGGCGGACGATCCGCGCATCGCCGCGATCCTCGATGCGCTCGGCAAGGTTCGCACCATCGAATCCGTGTCGCTGTCGCCCGACGCGCGGCATCTTGCCTGGACGGTGAAGACCGCCGGCAAGACCGTGCTCGAAGTCGCCGATGCCGACGGCCGCAATGCTCATCGGGTCACGGCGACGAAGGGATGCAGCGAGACGTCGGCCCTGTGGGCACCCGACTCCCGGCACCTGGCTTTCCTTTCCGACTGCGCGGGCAAGGCGTCCGGCGTGGACGAGGGCAAGCAGGACGACGTCAACGTGGTGGACATCACCACGAAGGCCGCGCCGCGACGGATCACGCACCTCAAGGGCTACGTGGACGGACTGGCGTGGCGGCCGGATGGCAAGGCACTCGGGTTTCTCTATGTGCCCAACGCCACGCGTCGAGCGAGCGCGACGGCAGCGGCCAAGCCGCAGCTTGGCGAGATCGGCGTCGAGGGCATCGAGGTGCAGCAGGTCGCCACGGTAGGGCTCGAAGGCGGCGAAGTGCGAACGCTGACGCCGGCCGGGCTACACGTCTACGAATTCAGCTTCTCCAACGACGGTGGGCGCATCGCCTATGTGGCGGCCGAGCCGCCGGGCGACAACAACTGGTGGGTGGCAAAGCTCTACGTGCAGGCCGTCACCCCGGGCGCCAAGCCCACGACCGTCGTCGACACCGCGACGCTGTCGGGTCCGCTGAAGGATCTGCAGGTCGCGGTGCCGCGTTTCTCGCCGGACGGCTCGCGGATCGCCTTCATCGGCGGCCTCATGAGCGACCAGGGATCGACGGGCGGCGATATCTGGACCGTTCCCGCGGCGGGCGGTGCCGCCCCCGTGGACGTCACGCCCGGCATCACGACCACGCCGGCGTGGCTTGACTGGGCCGCATCGGATCGTCTCATCGTCGGCGAACACGCCGCGGGCGCGAGTCGCGTGTCGAGCTATGCATTGCCCGCGAACGGTCCGGCCACGGCGCAGACCCTGTTCGAGGTGCCGATGACGATCGGCGACGGTCGCCTGTCGATGTCGCTCTCCCTCAGCGGCGACGCCGCCAAAGCGGCCTTCGTGGCGAGTTCGTTCGACAAGGCCGCGGAGGTGACGGTAGCCGACCTGGACGGCAAGACCTCGCCGAACGCCGTCACCACCTTCAATGCCGTGCTGAAGCCCTCCTGGGGCAAGGCCGAATCCATTGCCTGGAAGAACGAAGGCCACGACGTCCAGGGCTGGCTGCTCTACCCGGCGAACTACGACCCGGCCAAGCGCTACGGCATGATCGTCTCGATCCACGGTGGTCCTGCCGCGGCGGTTACGCCGCGCTGGCCCGGCGTGGGCTACGGCGGCGCGCCGCTTTCCGCGCTGGGCTATTTCGTCTTCATGCCCAACCCGCGCGGCAGCTACGGGCAGGGCGAGGCCTTCGTCCAGGCCAACCGCAAGGACTTCGGCTATGGCGACCTCCGGGACGTGCTGGCGGGCGTGGACGCCATCGAGAAGACCCATCCCGTGGACGATCAGCGACTTGGCCTGACCGGCTGGAGCTACGGCGGCTTCATGACGATGTTCGGCGTGACCCAGACCACGCGATTCCGCGCAGCGGTGGCCGGCGCGGGTATCTCGAACTGGCAGAGCTACTACGGCCAGAACCTGATCGACCAGTGGATGAAGCCGTACTTCGGCGCCTCGGTCTATGACGACCCCGGCGTCTATGCCAAGAGCTCTGCGATCTCGTTCATCAAACAGGTGAAGACGCCCACCCTGATCGTGGTCGGCGAGCGGGACGCCGAGACGCCGGCTCCGCAGTCGTTCGAATTCTGGCATGCGCTGCGGGCCCAGGGCGTGCCGACTTCCTTGGTGGTCTACCCCGGGGAAGGGCACGGATTTGCCCGCGACGCCAGCCGGCGTGATGTCCTGGCGCGGGCACTGGCCTGGTTCGACCGCTACCTCGGCGCACCGGGCCACTGACGGCGACGGCCCGGTCGCGGGCCGTCGCGGAGATTGCGTTTTTTCGCCGAGGCAGCATCATGCGAGGAGGACCGGCGACCGGGCGCGTGCCTGGGAGCCGATGGAAACATTAAAGTCAGGGGCTGTGGTGGCCGATAACGCAAGGGATAAGTGGCATCGCGCCCCGGCCTTCCCCCGGTCCGGTGGCGCCACCCTTGAGCATGTCGCCAGATTCGCAGGCCGGAGCGTGGTGTGCTGACACATCGTGACGTCGAGAGCGGCATGCATTGGGCCGTATCGAATTGCGCACGCTGGTCCGTTTTTGGGCCGGGCGGCATGCCGGGCTGCGCGCGCTTCGGCACCGTCGGCGCCAGCCTCGGGTGGATGGTCGCCCTGGCGGTGGTGTGTTCGCTCGCGGCGGTGGTCATTGCCTGGCTGATCGGCCAGCGGCGGCGGCTGCACGCAAAGCTCGAAGACCCGCGTGAACAGGCCAGCCGCGCGCTGGCCTTCCACGCCTATCACGACACCCTGACCGGTTTGCCCAACCGCGCGTACCTCATGCGCGAGCTGGAAGAAGCGCTTGCCTCGTCCCGCGACGAGCCGCTGGCGGTCATGTTCATCGACCTGGACGGCTTCAAGTCCATCAACGACACGTTGGGCCACGAGGCGGGCGACACCTTCCTGCGCGCTGTTGCCACGTCGCTTCGCAGCAGCGTCCGCGCGCGCGACACGGTGTCGCGATTCGGCGGCGACGAGTTCGTGGTGGTGGTCCAGGCCTACGGCGGCATGGAGAACCTCGTGCGGGTCTGCCGCAAGGTGCTCGACCTGGTGTCCAAGCCGGTGAACGTGAGCGGCCAGTTTGTTGCGGTCAGCCCCAGCATCGGCGTGGCCGTGGCGCCGCAGGACGGCAACGTCGCCGCGGCGCTGCTGCGCAATGCGGACGCCGCGATGTATGCGGTCAAGGAAACCGGCAAGGCCGACTTCCGCTTCTATGAGGAAGGCATGCTGGAGCAGGCGCGCGAGCGCCTTGCCCTCACCGTGGAGTTGCGCGAGGCGCTCCAGGCCGGGGAGCTGACCGTGGAATATCAGCCCAAACGGAACCTGCGCGACGGCACCCTGGCTGGTGTGGAGGCGCTGGCTCGCTGGCCGCATCCGGTCCGCGGCGACGTGCCGCCGTCGGTCTTCGTGGCGATCGCGGAACGCTCCGGTTTGATCCATGCGCTAGGCGAGTACGTATTGCGCTCGGTACTCGGGCAGGTGCGCGCCTGGGACGCTGCGGGTACGGTCGTGGAATACGTGGCCATCAACCTGTCGATGCACGAGCTGACCCGCCCGGCGTTCGTCGACACCCTGCATCGCGCCGTGCGTTCGTTCGGCGTGGATCCCACGCGCATCCGCTTCGAGCTGACCGAATCCTCCGCCATGCGCCAGCCGGAGGAAACGTTGCGCCAGCTCGTGAAGTTGCGCTCGCATGGGTTCGATCTCCTGATCGACGACTTCGGTGCCGGCTACTGGAACCTGAGCCACCTGCGTGAGCTGCCCGTCGGCACGATCAAGATCGACCAGTCGTTCGTGCGTGGCAGCTCGTCCAATCTTGCCGATCGCGAGATTACTGAAGCGATCGTCGGGCTCGCCAAGAAGCTCAACATGCGCACGATCGCCGAAGGCGTGGAAACCGAGGCCCAGGCGGAATGGTTGCGCGATATGGGCTGCGACATCGGGCAGGGCTTCTTCTTCGCGCGCCCCATGAGTGCCGATGCATTCAGTCAATACGTCGATCCGACGATGGCCTATGCAGGCTGACCGCCCGTCGCGGCCCGCTCGTTTCCCGCGTTTCCGAGCATGGTGGTGGGTTGTCGCGGGATGGTTCCTCTGCCTGAGCACGTTGCCTGCCAGCGCGCAGATGGCTCCCAGCGGTGCCGTCGATCCGTGGGCGGTGTACGAATCGGCATGGTTCGATACCGTCAGCGTCGCCGACGGCCTGCCGCATTCGACCACCACCGCCATCGTGCAGGACAAGCGCGGACTGATCTGGATCGGCACCTTCGGCGGCCTGGTGCGCTACGACGGCTACCGCATGCAGGTATTCGGGCAGGAGCCGGACTCCTACGCCGGCGCCGTGCTGCCCGACTCCTACGTGCGTGCGATCGCACCGCTGGACGATGGCGGCCTGCTGATCGGGACCAACGCCGGCGGCCTGGTCCGGTTCGATCCGGGCACGATGCGTTTCCATGTGTATCCGGTCGGCCCGGGCGGTTCGTCGAGCGGCAAGATCTTCTCGATCGCACGAGCGCGCGAACCCGGCGTATTCTGGATCGCCACCGAAGGGGGCGTCGATCGCCTCGACCTGGCCAGTGGCCGGATCACCCATGCCGCGCCGCGCGCAGGCGACGCGACGGACATGCTGTTGCGCACCTTCGTGGTCATGGAGGACAAGGCGGGCAACCTCTGGGCCGGCGCGGACAACGGCTTGTTCGTGCGCCGTCCCGGCGGCCATTTCGAGCGCATGCGATCGGCTGAGCCGGCCGTGGACGAAATCCTCCACGACCAGGTCTGGGCACTGTTGCAGGACAGCCGCGGACGGATCTGGATCGGCACGGGACAATCCGGCGTGATCTACCTGGACGCGGAGGGCAAGGGACACCTGGTTCCGGGGTTCTCCGGCAAGAACGGCCTGGCGCGTCGACGCACGGTGCGCGCGCTGCATGAAACGCCGCAGGGCGTGCTCTGGGCGGCCACCGATGGTGCGGGCGTCGTCACCTACGACTTCTCCACCGGCCGCCTGCGCCCGCTGGCGCACGACGCGGCCATGCCGTCCTCCTTGCCGGGCGACATCACCCGCGACATCTTCCAGGATACGGCAGGCAACATCTGGGTCGCGACGGAGCTGGGCGCGGCGCATTACGACCCGCACGGGCGCAAGGTGTTCTCGGTGCTGCCGTCGCCGCTGGAGACGCACACGCTGTCGAATGCCAACGTGCATGCGGTGTTCGTCGATCCGCGCGGACGCGTCTGGCTCGGTCTGGGCATGGGCCGGGTCGATGTGCTCGATCTATCCAAGGGCACCATGCACCACCTGCAGCTGGGCGGCGAGCAGGCCGAGCGCGACGTACAGGCCTTCGTGGTGGCACCGGACGGCTCGATCTGGGCCGGCGCACAAGGCATCTCGCGGATCGATCCGGATACCTTCGAACTGAAGAGTTCGATGATCCCGAGCCTGGATGGCCGCTTGATCCTGTCCATGCAGCGCGACGGCGACGACATCCTGATCGGTGGCTACGACGGTCTGTTCCGCTACGACACCCGGCGCGGCACGCTGAACCAGATGCGTCACGACGACGCGGACCCGAAAAGCCTGGTCGGCGACCAGGTGCGCTATATCGTGCGCATGCCCGACGCGTGGTGGTACGCCACCATCAGCGGCATCAGCATTTCCTACGATGGCGAGCGCGGCTTCGTGAACCTGCGTCACGACCCCGCCGACCCGACCAGCCTGCCGCAGGACTACACCGGATCGATGGCGTTCGATTCACACCACCGGCTCTGGCTCGGCACGTTTGGCGGGATCGCCTACCTCGACGACTTCAAGCCGCGCGGCCCCTTCCATTTCGGGGTCATCGGCGCACGCGAAGGGCTGTCGAACACCAAGATCAACGCGTTGCTGGTAGATCACGACGACCGCATCTGGGCGTCGATGGCCAATGGCGTCGCGATGGTCGATGCAGCCAGCCACCGGGTAGCGGACCTCGGCATCCGCGACGGCCTGCGCATTCCCAGCTACATCCACCGCGCCGCCGCCGAAGCGCCGGGCGGCGAACTCATGTTCGGCGGTCTGGGCGGGCTGACCGTCATCCGGCCTTACTGGGTGGCACCGGTGACCGCCCCCGTGCGTCTTGCCGTGACCCAGGTATCGGTGAACGAGAAGCCTCTGCCGCTGCGCCAGATGCCCGCGGAAGGCGAGGCGGTATCCATCGCGGGCGACGGACGTAACCTGCGCGTGGACTTCGCCCTGCTGGATTTTCGCGCCCCGCTGGAAACCCACTACGCCTATCGCATCGACGAACTGGACCGCGGCTGGAACGAGGTCGCGCGCGGCATTCCTCCCAGTGCCATCTACACCAACCTGCCGAGTGGCACGTATACGCTGCGCCTGCGCGCGACCACGCGCGGCCTGGATGGCCGTACTGTCGAGACATCGTTGCGCGTGGAGGTCACGCCGCGCTGGTACGAAAGCCCGTGGACGCTGCTCGGCGGCATCGTGCTTGGCGTGGTCGCTTTCTTCGGCCTGGTCTATCTGCGTACGCTCTATCTGCGTCGGCGTGCGGAGTTGCTGCAGGCGCAGGTCGATGCACGTACGCGAGACCTGAAAGCGGCCAACGAGCGCCTCGACCATCTCGCTGGCACCGACGAACTCACCGGCTCGCTCAACCGTCGCCGCTTCCTCGAACAGGCCGAACGCGTGCGCCAGGGCGCCGCCAGTGACGGCATTCCGTTCAGTGTGGTGCTGATCGACATCGACGACTTCAAGGTGGTCAACGATACCTTCGGGCATCTGGCCGGCGACACGGTGATCCGCGAGACGATGCGAGTGATTTCCTCCATGTGTCGCGCGGACGACCTCGCGGGCCGTTTCGGCGGCGAGGAGTTCATCCTCTGCCTGCCCGGCGCGCTTGCAGAACATGCCCTGGACATCACCGAACGCGTGCGCCATGCACTGGGTGACATGGTGATCGCCCATGGCGACTACCGCATCCGCATCACCGTCAGCGCGGGCGTGGCGATGTGGCGCGCCCCCGAGTCGCTCAACTCGCTGCTGGGCCGCGCCGACGAAGCGCTGTACCAGGCGAAGAACGAAGGCCGCAATCGCAGCCGTATTGCGGGGCTATAACGTCGCCGCGCCTTGCGGCGCCGCCGGTTGCGGAGTGCCTGCCTCGATCTGTGGGAGCCGCCGGCTGAGGCGTGATCTGTGGGAGCCGCCGGTTGAAGCATGATCTGTGGGAGCCGCCATGGCGGCGAGGGCAATCGGCCTCACCGTTCCATCTTCGCGTATCCGAAAGTTTCCGGCTTCGCCGCTCCGTTGGCTTCTCGCCGCCATGGCGGCTCCCACAACATCGCTCCGGAACTTGCCGGTGGGAGCCAGCCCGCTGGCGATGGAAGCTTGTGGGTGGGAGCCAGCCTGCTGGCGATGGAGACTTGCCTCGCCGCTACACCGCTTCGTTGGCTTTTCGCCAGCAGGCTGGCTCCCACCGTGCCTTTGGCTTTTCGCCACTAGAGTGGCCTCTGCTTTGGCCTCTCGCCGCCATCGCAGCTCCCACAGATTAGTCGCGGAAGTTCTCGAACTGCAGCGGGACGTCGATGTCGGCCTTGCGCAGCATCGCCATGGCGGCCTGGAGGTCGTCACGCTTCTTGCCGGTCACGCGGACCTTTTCGCCGTTGATCTGCGCTTCTACCTTCAGCTTGGCTTCCTTGATCTTGGCGACGATCTTCTTCGCTACAGGCTGCTCGATGCCCTGCTTGATGGTGATCTTTTGCCTGGCCTCGGCGAGGTTGGTTTCGACCTTGCCTTCTTCGGTGGCGCGCACGTCGATGCCGCGAGCTGAGAGGCGGCCGCGCAGGATGTCGAGCATCTGCTTCAACTGGAAGTCGTTGTCGGCCTTCTGCGTGATGACGTTTTCCTCCAGCTCGAACTTCGCGGACGTGCCGCGCAGGTCGAAGCGGGTGGAGACCTCGCGATTGGCCTGATCGACCGCGTTGGTCAGTTCGTGGGTGTCGACTTCCGAGACGATGTCGAAGGAGGGCATGGGCAGGTTCCTTGTCGAGGGGAGCGGCGGACGAGTTTACGCGAGGGCGGTATCATGTGCGTTTGCACATGGAAAAGCCCAGTATGGAATACGACGTCCTCGTCGTCGGGGCCGGTGCCGCAGGTCTCATGACAGCCATCGTGGCCGGGGGCCGCGGGCGCCGCGTTCTCGTCGTGGATCACGCCAACCGGCCCGGGAAAAAGATCCTGATGTCCGGCGGTGGCCGCTGCAATTTCACCAACACCGGCACGACGCCAGGGCATTTTCTCTCCGCCAACCCGCATTTCTGCAAGTCGGCGTTGGCACGCTACACGCCGTGGGATTTCATCGCCATGGTGGATCGGCACCGTATCGCGTGGCATGAAAAGTCGCCCGGCCAGCTCTTCTGCGACGACTCCTCCAAGCAGATCGTGCGCATGTTGCTTGACGAATGCGCCGCGGCGGGCGTCCGGGTGGAAACCAGCTGTCCTCTCTCGAACGTACGCGCCACCACGGACGGTTTCGTCGGCGAAACCCCTTTGGGGCAGGTGCGAGCCGCATCGCTCGTGGTGGCGACGGGCGGATTGTCCATTCCCAGCCTCGGCGCCTCCGGATTCGGGTACGCACTCGCGGAACAGTTCGGTCACAGCATTCTGCCGCTGCGCGCGGGCTTGGTTCCGCTGACGCTGAGTGGCAAGCACCAGGAACGCTACGACGGTCTTGCCGGGGTAGCCTTGCCAGTCGAAGCGCGTGTGCCGGGAGCGAGCTTTCACGACGCCATGCTTTTCACTCACCGTGGCTTGAGCGGTCCTGCGATCCTGCAGGTGTCGTCGTACTGGGAAGCGGGCGCCGATTTGCGTCTGGATCTTCTGCCCGGACTGGACGCGGCGCAGGCCCTGCGCGAGGGTCGTGTCGAACGTCCTGGCGTGGAACTGAAGACCCTGCTGTCGAGCCTGTTGCCGCGGCGCTTCGCGGAGCGCCTCTGCGAGGTCTGGCTGCCCAACCGGCCGATGCGCCAGTATCGTGACGCCGAATTGAACGCCATCGGCGCACAGTTGGCCGACTGGCCGGTGGTGGCGAGTGGCACGGAAGGCTACCGCACGGCCGAAGTCACACTGGGCGGCGTGGATACCGACGAGGTCTCGTCCACCACGATGATGTCCCGGCGCCAACCGAATCTTTACTTCGTCGGCGAAGTGCTCGACGTCACCGGCCACCTCGGTGGCTACAACTTCCAATGGGCCTGGGCCTCCGGCCATGCCGCCGGCCTGGCCGTCTGATACGGAGTAGAACAATGCGCATCGGTTTCATCGGTCTGGGTAGCATGGGCGTCGGCATGGCCGGCAACCTCATCAAGGGTGGCCACGCGCTGACGGTATGGAATCGCTCTGCGGATGCGGCGAAGCCGCTGGCGGAGCAGGGGGCCAAGGTGGCCGCGACCGCCGCGGAGGCCGCGGCAGGTGCCGACGCGCTGCACAGCATGCTTGCCAACGACGCCGCCGTGCGTCAGGTGATCCTGGAAGGCGGCGTGCTGGACACGCTGCCGCAGGGAGCCGTGCACGTGAACCACGCCACGGTGTCGGTGGCGCTGGCGCGTGAGCTCGCCGACGCGCATGAGCGCCGCGGCATCGGCTACGTCGCGGCGCCGGTGTTCGGGCGTCCCACGGTGGCGGCGGCAGGCGAGCTGAACCTCGTGGTCTCCGGCAAGCCGGACGCCGTGGCGAAGGTGCAGGGCCTGCTCGAGCTGCTGGCGCGCAAGGTGTGGCCGATGGGCGACGATCCCGTGCGTGCCACGATCGTGAAGATCGGTGGCAATTTCCTCATCGGCGCCGCCATCGAGAGCATGGCCGAGGCGACGACGCTGACCCGCGCGCACGGCGTCTCGGCGAAGGATTTCCTCGCCGTGATGTCCGGTTCGCTGTTTGCCTCGCCGATCTATCAGGTGTATGGCGGCTTGATTGCGGAGGAAGCTTATTCGCCGGCGGGCTTCAAGATGAGCCTGGGGTTCAAGGACATCGGCTTGGCTCGTGCAGCGGCTGAAGCGGAGCGGGTACCCATGCCGTTCGCCAGCGTGATCCACGACGCGTTGCTCGAAGCCCTCGCGGCTGGCGATGGCGAACTGGACTGGTCGGCGATGGCACGCGTGGCCGCGCGCCGGGCCAACCTGGACGATTCGCGGGATTGAATCGTTAGATCGTTTTTACGCACGTCTTCACAATCGCTAGGCCGACGGGTCCGCGACAATCGATCCGCACGCTTTGTGCGGACGAGGGTAGATCTCATGTCGGCTAGCTGGAAAACGGTATACGAGGGACAACACGAAGGGCGCTCGGTCACGGTGCGTGAGTCCAACGACGGCACCTTCAAGGTGCTGACCAAGCAGACCTTCTACGAGGAAGGCATCGCGTACCAGGACGGCAAGACCTTCGTGCACGTGTCCCCGAGCAGCGTCGGCGAGCAGGTCGAGAGCGAGGTCAATTCGCGCGACTCGTTGAAGGAAGCCCTGATGGAACTGCATTTCTCGGCGGACAGCGTCGAAACGATCTGCGCCAAGCTGAGCTGACCGGCCTGGGGCTCCCTAGGCCGATGGCCGATCGGTGCGGCGACGCGCCAGCCACTTGTCCAGTTCGTTCGCAAAGGCCTGGCGGTCGCGCGGATGCATGGCGGCAGGGCCGCCCGTGTCCACGCCCGCACCGCGCAGTTCCTCCATGAAATTGCGCATCGACAGCCGGGCGGCAATGGTGTCCCGGGTGAACATTTCGCCCCGCGGATGCAACGCCAGCGCGCCTTTCTCGATCGCGAACGCTGCCAGCGGGATGTCCTGGGTCACGACGAGATCGCCGGGCGCCACACGGCGCACGATCTCGTCGTCGGCGACGTCGAAGCCGCCGGGCACCTGGATCGAACGGATGAATCGCGAGGCGGGTGTGCGTATCCACTGGTTCGCGACCAGCGTCACCTCCACCTGTTCACGCTCGGCGGCGCGAAACAGAATGTCCTTGATGACGTTCGGGCAGGCATCCGCGTCGACCCAGATGGCCGCGGTCACGCGGCGGGCTCCCACTCCTGCCAATCCACGTGCCCATCGATGATGGTGTTGGTCCGCCCGCCGACCCACACGGCGTCACCGTCGATGCGGATGATGATCCGGGCATCGTGGCCCACTTCGCGCCCCTGGCTTACCACGTAGCCGTTCGCCAGCGCGCCGGAGGTGTCGCGTTCGGCCACATACGCGGCAATCAGGCCGTTGGCAGCACCCGACGCCGGATCTTCGACGATGCCGACGCCTGCTGGGAACGCCCGCACCGCAAGGCCTTCGGCCGAACGCGCGAAGACGCAAAGCCCCAGCGTATCGGTAGCGAGGGCGAGCGCGCGGATCGCCGCGTGATCCGGACGCCAGCCGCGCAACACCGATTCATCCGCGAACTCCGCGACCCACCACCGCCGGCCGCCTTCGACACAGGCCGGGGCGAGCGCACCGAGCTTCACCCCGTAAAGCACGGCCGAGAGCGTTTCGCCGCCGCGGGACGCATCGCCCACGATCCGGGCCTTCGGTGACTGCACGAACAATTCGCGCGTGGGACCGTCACCTTCGACACGAATGGGCAGCACGCCCGCGCCGCACTCCTGCCAAACGATGCCGGCGGCGTCCGGTGTGACGAGCCCGGCGTCGAGCGCGGCATGCGCGCTGCCGATCGTGGGATGGCCGGCGAAGGGAATTTCCTTGGTCGGCGTGTAGATACGGGCCCGATAATCCGCACCGTCGACGCGCGGCGGCATGAGAAAGGTGGTCTCGACCAAGTTGGTCCAGTGCGCGAAGCGTTGCATGCGCGAATCGGACCAGCCCTGTGCGTCGACGACCACGCCCAGTGGATTGCCGCCGCCGTGGCGGGCGGCGAAGACGTCGAGCTGCTTGTAGCGAATGGGAGACATCAATAGGGCCGGGATCGGGGAAGGCGACATGATAGCCGCGCGAAGGGCGCGGACGGCACCGGGGCGGCTGCGCGCATTCGACATCGGCTCTCGTTACCGCCAAGATGCGCGCTGGCTCGACGCGTAGGACGTTGCATCAACGCATGATCACGCTGCTCATCATTCTCGTGACCTCGGTGGTCTCGATCGTCGCTTTCCGCAACCAGCGCCTGCTGGACGACCTCATCCTGTGGCCCCCTGCGCTCAGCCGCAGCCGCGAGTACTACCGGCTCGTGACCTATGGCCTCGTGCATGCGGATGGCGCGCATTTGTTCTTCAACATGATCTCGCTGTACTTCGCCGGGCGGATCATGGAGGCGTTCTTCAGTGCCGCGATGGGCCCGCTTGGGTTCCTCACCTTCTATATCGGGGCACTGGTCTTCTCGATCCTGCCGTCCTACCTCGCCAATCGACGCAATGCGGGATACCGGAGCCTCGGCGCTTCGGGTGCGGTGTCGGCCATCCTCTTCGCCTTCATCCTGCTGGCACCGTGGTCGCGCATCTACGTCATCGTGATCCCGATGCCGGCGATTCTCTACGGCGTGTTGTTCGTCGTGTATTCGATCTACATGGATCGGCGCGGGGGCGACAATGTCAATCACAGCGCGCACCTCTGGGGAGCCCTTTACGGCGTGCTCTTCACCATTGCACTGCGGCCGGAAGCGTTGCTTAACTTCATCGGTACACTGACGCAGCCCCGGCTTTTCTGACGACGAACCTGAACTTTTCTGCCGAATGCATGTGACTTCGGCCGACGCCTGTTACATCATGCGTTCGACCGGAACGAAGACCGACCGATTGTTGTCGTCCGGCATGCACGCGAGTTCCCCCCGGGGGGGCGGTTCGCGTCGGCTACTACCGCAGGAGGAACGAGCGCATGGCAACGACCCGAAAGTCCGCCGCGAAGAAGTCCGCGGCACGCAAGACGGCTACGAAGAAAACCACCCGCAAGATCGCCGCCAAGAAGGCGGCTACGCGCGGCGCAGCGAAGACCGCTGCCAAGAAGACCGCAAGAAAGACCGCCGCCAAGTCGACGCGCTCGGCTGCGAAGAAGAGCACCGCGCGCACGGGCGTCGCCAAGAAAGCCACCGCGAAAAAGACCACGGCGCGCGGCGCGGCGGCAAAGAAGGCTTCGGCACGCAAGGCGGCAACGACCAAGCGCTCCACGACAAAGACCGCGGCTCGCAAGGCACCTGCGAAGAAGACAGCGGCGAAGAAGGCGGTTGCCAAGCGCGTCGTTGCCAAGAAGGCTGTAGCGAAGAAGGCAGTCGCCAAGAAGGCAGTCGCCAAGAAGGCAGTCGCTAAGAAGGCCGTAGCCAAAAGGGCCGTAGCCAAGAAGGCAGTATCGAAGCGCACCGCTGCCACGAAGGCCCCCGCGACCACGGCTCGCAAGGCCGCCCCCGCGCCGGCGGTTCGGAAGGCGCCGGCACGCAAGTCCCCGGTCGCGAAGGCCGCGCCGAGCAAGCGCGCAGCGCCGGTGACCAAGGTGACGTCCCCGGTCGCTACGCCGCCGACGCCGAAGAAGGCTCCGCGCCCGAAGCCGGCCGCTGCGAAGCCGGCATCCAACGAGGCGCCGACGCAGCAGCTGAGTCAGGAAGAAGCCGTGGCGCACATCCAGGCCTTGCTCGATGCGAAGCGCGAGCGCGACCGGCAGCCGCCCAACTGGCCGACGGATGAGCACCATGCCGCCGGCACGCCCGATGTCGTTCCAGGCAGCGGATCGCACGTGTCCTCCACGCCATCGGCGCACGATGACGACGAGTGAGCGTGAAAGCTGAATGAAAGGAAAGGGCCGCCTGCGCGGCCCTTTCTTTTTTTAGCGGCCATTCAATCCAGCGAGCGCAACGTCGGCATCGCCACTCGGAGAACCTCCATGCGTCGAGCGCACTCGCTGTTTCTTGCCTTGGCGGCTTGCCTGCCACTGGCGGGCTGCTATTACGATCCGGATTACGGCTACGTCCGTAACGGTTCCGGCGCCGACACGTATTACGGCGAGGAGACGACCGTGGTGTCGCCCGGTTATGCACCTGGCTACGGCTACTACGGCTATGGTCCGGGTTGCTGCTATTCGAACATCACGGTCGGCACCGTCTGGTACGACGGCGACGGCAGGCGTCGCTACGATCGCGGCGATCGCGATTGGCACGGTCATCCGCCCCCGCGTGGTGGGTGGCACGATCGCGATGGCGACCACGGTCCAGGTGGATGGCGCGACCGCGACGGCGACCACGGTCGTCCAGGCGGATGGCAGGCTGGGAATCGCCCGGGTGATTGGCGTGGCGGACGAGGCGACGGTCGCCCGGATCGCGGTCCGCCTGGCGGAGCACCGCGCGGCGATCGCCCGACGCGTGGCGGCTCGCAAGGTGGCGACCGACCGACACATGGCGGGCAGGGCGGCGATCGTCCGCCGGGCCCCTGGCGTGGCGGCGCGGGAAACCACTGAATTTTTGTGGGAGCCGCTATAGCGGCGAGAAGCCCACGAAGCGGTGTCGCGGTAACACGCAAACATGCCCGCCTTCACCCACAGCGGCGCGTGGCCCATGCATATGGTTTTCGGGCCTAGGCTGGACGTCGCCGTTGCCTCCCGTACCGTGCCGTGTCTCGTGTTCCCTTTTCCCTCGTTACCGTCGCCGCGGCTGCCGCACTTGGCTGCGTCCTCGTGCAAGGGTGGGCATCCCTGCCTTACGCGACGTCGTCGGCCTGCGTGCTCCTTGCCGCGATCGTTGCGCTGTGGCGTATACCTCAGACATGGCTGCGCCTGTTCGCGGTGGTAGCGCTCTTCGCCGCGTGGGCTGCGCTGCGTGCGGCACTTGCGATGGAAGCGCGCTGGCCGGCAGCGCGCGACGGCGAGGACGTGATCGTTGTGGGTCGCATCGTCGAACTACCGCGCCGCGTGGGCGCCGATGTCGCCTTCCTGTTCGATCCCGATCGCGCGCGCGGCGATCGCACGCTGCCGCGCGGTCGTCTGCGTCTGACGTGGTATCGAGCCGCGTCGGCGCCTCAGCCGTGCGATCGATGGCGCTTGACCGTGCGTCTGCGTCGTCCGCGCGGCCCCGTCAATCCTGGCGGTGCCGATGCCGAGCGCGGCGCGCTGCAGCGCGCGATCGTGGCGACGGGCTACGTGCGCGAGGCGAAGGCGAACGCGAGGTTGTCGTCGGGTACGTGCATCGATGGCTGGCGCAACGCGCTTGCCACATCGCTTGATGCGCGGCTGGGCGAACACAATGCCCGGGTGCTGAAGGCATTGGCGGTGGGTGACACGCGCGGTCTGACGCCCACCGATTGGGACGTCGCACGTGCCACCGGCGTGTCTCATCTCATCGCGATTTCCGGCTTCCACGTCGGCGTGGCTGCCGGCGGCGGCGTGCTGCTCGCGCGACTGTTCTACGCCTGCCTGCCATGGCTCGCCTTGCGGCTACCGCGGCCGCTTGCCCAAGCCGCGCTTGGTCTGGCCGTCTCCACGGCCTACGGCATGCTCGCCGGCATGGGCCTGCCGACCGTGCGTACCTTGCTGATGATCGCCGTCGTCATGCTGGCGGGCCTCGGTCGGCGAAAAGCCGGCGGCGCGTCGTTGTTGGCGGTGGCGCTGCTGGTCGTGCTGGCGGCCGACCCCCTCGCCGTGCTTTCGCCGGGCTTCTGGCTTTCCTTCGCGGGCGTGGGATTTCTCATGTTCTGCGTGGCGCCGCGTTCCGCCGGCTGGCGAGGCTGGTTCGGCGAGCTTCTGCGTGCCCAGGCAGCGATGAGCGTCGCCTTGCTGCCGATGTCGCTGTGGTGGTTCGGAAGTGCGTCGCTCGTGGGCTTCCTGGCGAACCTGCTCGCCGCGCCGCTGGTGAGCTTCGCCATCGTCCCGCTGACGTTGCTGGGTTGCGTCGGGCTCGCCGTACCTCCCATCGCCGATGTGTTGCTGACGCCTGCGGCATGGTTGATGGATTGGCAATGGCGCCTCCTCGAAGCGATGGCCGACTGGCCAGCCGCCCGGCTCACGGTGGCGGAAAGCTCGCTCGCGATCACGGTCCTGGCGACGTTCGGCGCTGCGTGGTTGTTCGCGCCGCGCGGCGTACCCTTGCGCGGTTACGGCGCGCTGTTGTTCCTGCCGTTGGCGTTGCCGTCTCGCGATCTGCCCGCGCCCGGCGCGTTCCAAGTGTGGGTGCTGGACGTGGGGCAGGGCCTTGCCGTGCTCGTGCGGACACGCGCCCATACCCTGGTCTACGACGCCGGTCCGGCTTACGCGGGTGGCCGCGATGCGGGGATCGGCGTCGTGCTGCCGGCCATCACCGCGCTCGGCATCGGCCCAGTCGATCATCTGGTCGCGAGTCATGGCGATGCCGACCATGCCGGTGGTGCCGCGTCGGTGATCCAGCGCTATCCCCAGGCGCGGCGATCGTCCGGAGAGCCGAAGCGTCTTTCGTTCGAGGCAGCGGCATGTCAGGCCGGCGATGCATGGTCCTGGGATGGTGTGGTGTTTCGTTTTGTCGAGGTGCCTCGTTCAAGCCACGGAAAGACCCCGGGTAACGATCGCTCCTGCGTGCTTGCCGTCGAAGGCGCGGCGGGTCGGCTCTTGCTCACCGGCGATATCGGTCGTGCCGCGGAGCAACGCATGTCGCGCGACAGCCTCGCGTCGCGCTTGCCTACGGTGACGACGATCGCGCACCACGGCAGTCGGCATGCTTCGACCGCGTCATGGCTTGCCGCCGTTCGGCCGACGCTGGCGATCGCATCGGCGGGTTGGCGGAACCGCTTCGGTCACCCGCATCCCCATGTCGTGGACCGGCATGCCGCGGTCGGCAGCCCGGTCTACGTGACCGCACGCAGCGGCGCAATCCACATCGATTTCCCCGCCGACGCAGCGCCCCGGATAACACGCGAATGGCGTCGTCCCGGGAGGCGTTACTGGCGCGATTGAGGAGTGAACCGCCGCCTCCGCGCACGACCGTGAACGCGCTCCACCCAGTGCCTCGTGCTGCACCGCGGTTTGACATCTCGAATTTAGAACGATTTAAATGCGGGCTTCCGCATACAAGGGGACGCCGCGTGACGGGATCGAAGCAGGCTTGGGGGCGAGCGGTGCTCGCCCTGGCGACGGCTGCAGCCGTGGTACCGGTGGGCGCCATTGCGGCGGACCGGCAGTTCGATTCGTCGTTCGAGCCGGGCGATCCCACGCTCGCCGTCGCGCAGGCCAGCGGCCTCGATGTTCGCATCGTCGGCGGACCGCCCGCCGATGCCGTGCTTACGGCGAAGCCCGACGTGGGTTTCACCGGTCTGCATTCGCTGCGCTATGCCGGCACGGCCAGCGGCAAGGTTGTCGTGAAGCTGTTCGATACCGATCTGCGCGTCTCCGACGACACCGTGCTCTCTTGGCTCGTCTTTCCGCGTTCCAACAAGGACGACCTGACCAACCCGGCGAACTACGCCAGTGTGGACCTGGTGTTCGACGACGGTTCGCGACTTTCCGCTACCGGCGCGCACGATCAGCACGGGGTGCCGGTCACGGCGAAGGGGCAGGGCGAAGGCCGCGTGCTCTATCCCGACCAATGGAACTACGTGAGCGTCGATCTGGGCGCCGTGGCGAAGGGTCGCCGCGTGCGTGCCATCGAACTGGCCGTCGATGCGCCGGCGGGCAAGACCTTCGAGGGCTATCTCGACGACGTGCGCATCGGCAAGGTCAAGCCGATCGACAGCACGCATCCCACCGACTATGTCGATACGCGTCGTGGCTCGAATGCCAACGCGAACTTCTCCCGCGGCAACAACTTTCCCGCGGTGGCGATGCCGCACGGCTTCAATTTCTGGACGCCGACGACCAACGCCGGGTCGAACTGGATCTATCAGTATCAGGAGCGCAACGGTGCCGATAACCGTCCGCGCATCGAGGCGTTCAGTCTTTCGCACGAACCGAGCCCGTGGATGGGCGAGCGGCAGACCTTCCAGGTGATGCCGGCCGCCGCCGAGACGGGCGCACCGCCGTTGAAGCGCGAGACGCGTGCGCTCGCCTTCTCGCACGACGCGGAAGTGGCGCATCCCGACTATTACCGGGTGCGCTTCGACAACGGCATCACCACCGAGATCACCCCTACCGACCACGCAGCGATGTTCCGTTTCACCTTCACAGGGAAACGTTCGCAGTTGGTGTTCGACAACCTCGACGGGCGCGCGGAGGTCACACTCGATCCGGAACGCCGCGCCATCCAGGGTTGGTCGGACGTGAAGAGCCGACTTTCCACCGGGGCGACGCGTCTGTTCTTCTACGCGGAGTTCGATCGGCCGATCAGCGAGAGCGGTCGCCTCACCGGTGAGGGTCGTGACGACGCCTCCGCGTGGGTCGGTTTCGATACGGCGAAGGGCGGCGGCGCCGTCACCATGCGCATCGCTACCTCGCTCATCGGCGTGGAGCAGGCCAAGGCCAACCTTGCGCAGGAAATCGCGCCGAACGACGATTTCGACAGCGTGCATGCACGTGCGCGCGACGCCTGGGACAAGCGCCTGGGCATCGTCAGCGTGGAAGGCGCGACACCCGATGAACGCACCATCCTGTACTCGAATCTCTATCGCCTGTTCCTCTATCCGAACCAGGCGTACGAGAACACGGGCAGCAAGGAGCACCCCGTGTACCGCTACGCCACTCCGTTCTCCGCGCCGGCGGGCGAGAACACGCCGACGCATACCGGCGCCCGCATCGTCGACGGGAAGCCGTACGTCAATAACGGCTTCTGGGATACGTACCGCACGGCGTGGCCGGCCTATGTGCTGCTGACGCCGACCGAAGCAGGCCGCATGATCGACGGCTTCGTGCAGCAGTACCGTGACGGCGGCTGGATCGCGCGCTGGTCGTCGCCGGGTTACGCCGATCTCATGGTCGGCACCAGTTCCGACGTGGCCTTCGCCGATGCCTGGCTGAAGGGCGTGCGCAATTTCGACGTCGCCTCGTTCTATCAGTCCGCCATCCGCAACGCGTCTACCGTGAGCGACGTGAAGGGCGCCGGGCGCAAGGGCATCGAGCGCTCGCTGTTCAATGGCTACACCGACGACACCGTGAGCGAAGGCTTGTCGTGGTCGATGGATGGCTACATCAACGATTTCGCCATCGGCAATCTCGCGGCGGAACTCGCGAAGGCCGCACCGCGCGGTGACGCCTATCGCGGTTATGCGGGCGACGCCCTGTGGTATCGCTCGCGGGCTCTCGGCTACGCGAATCTGTTCGATCCGGCCGTGGGCTTCTTCGTCGCGCGCGATCCCGTAGGCAAGTGGCGCTGGGATGCCAAGGACTTCAAGCCCACGCGCTGGGGCGGCGACTACACCGAGACCGATGCGTGGAACATGGCCTTCCATGCGCCGCAGGATGGTGCCGGCCTCGCTGCGCTCTACGGCGGTCGCGAAGCCCTCGGCGCGAAGCTCGACCAGTTCTTCGCCACGCCCGGCACGTTCGACGTGGGCGACTATGGCGACGTGATCCATGAAATGCTGGAAGCCCGCGACGTGCGCATGGGCCAGTACGGTCACTCCAACCAGCCGTCGCACCACATCATCTGGATGTACGACCAGGCAGGCCAGCCGTGGAAGGCGCAGGACAAGCTGCGCGACGCCGTTTCCCGGCTGTACGTCGGCAGCGAGATCGGCCAGGGCTATCCGGGCGACGAGGACAACGGCGAGATGTCGGCATGGTGGCTGTTCGCCGCGGCAGGCTTCTATCCGCTGCGCATGGGCAGCCCCGACTACGTCATCGGCGCGCCGCACTTCCCGCGCATGACCATCACGCTGGAGAACGGCGCGCGCATCGACATCCGTGCGCCTGGCGTCAGCGACGTCAACCGCTATGTTCAGTCGCTCAAGGTCAACGGGCAGCCGTGGGACAACCTGAGTCTTCCGCATGCGCTGCTCGCCAAGGGCGCCACGCTGACCTTCGCCATGGGGCCTGAACCCTCCCGCTGGGGCACCGGGGCGGCGGCTCTTCCGCCGTCGCTGAGCGCCGAAGGGCAGAAGCCCGCGCCGTTGCACGACGTGCTACGCGGCGATGACGTCAGCATCGAGGGCGCGGGTAAGGGTTCGCCAAAGGCGGCCGTCGACAACGACAGCAGCACGGAGTTGGCGCTGCGTGCCGGCACGGTCCTGCACGATCGGCTGTCGTCGCCAGCCGTCGTCTCGCTGTATACGATCACCTCGCCGGCCAAGGCGGCGGAGGCCCCCTCGGGCTGGAAGCTCGAAGGCTCGGCCGACGGCAAACAGTGGGCGGTGCTCGACGAGCGCAAGAACGAGACGTTCCCGTGGAACCGCCAGACGCGGGCCTTTGCGGTCGCGAACCCGCAGGCGTTCCGCCAGTACCGCCTCACGTTCGCGGGCAGCGCGACGGCCAAAGTGGCGGAGGTGGAACTCCTGGCACGCTGACGATGGCGCCGCGCCCAATGTGAATGCGTCCTCAGTCCGAATCGCGGGCCCTGCTATCATGCGCGCTCGCATTCGGTAATCCGGGGTTCACGTGCTCGAGATCCTTCTGGCTGGCGGCTGGGCATTGCTGCCGATCCTCATCTGTTCGCTCGTGGCGCTGGCGATCGTGCTGGAACGTTTTTGGGCCTTGCGCCGCGCGGCCGTGCTGCCGCCGGGGCTGGGTGCCGAGGTCCGCGAATGGGCCCGGTCGGCCAAGCTCGACGCCGCCCATCTCGCCGCCCTGGAGAAGGGCTCGCCGCTGGGCGAACTGTTTGCCGGCGCGCTCGCTGTGCGCGATCGTCCGCGCGAGATCATCAAGGAGCGCATCGAGGACACCGGCCGCCATGTCGTCCACCGCATGGAGCGCTACCTCAACACGCTTGGCACGATCGCGCTGATCGGCCCGTTGCTCGGCCTGCTCGGCACCGTCATCGGCCTCATTCGCATGTTCCTGAACGTGATGGCCGGCGGCATCGGCGACCCCACGAAGATGGCCGGCGGCATCGGCGAGGCGCTGATCTGCACGGCGTTCGGCCTCGTGGTATCCATTCCCGCGTATGTGCTGCACCGCTACTTCCGCTCCAAGGTCGGCGGCTACGTCGTCCAGATGGAAAAGGAAGCCACCGCGCTGCTGGACGACCTCTCGGCCCCGCGGCCCGCGCCGCGCCGCCGCGCCGCCGCGCCGGAAACTGCCGCGCAGGCCGATTGATCCCATGCGTATCGGCTCCCGTCGCGAGGACGACTTCGAGATCAATGTGATCTCGCTGATCGACGTCCTGCTTACCTTGCTGATGTTCTTCGTGCTCAGCACCACCTTCATCGAGCACTCGCGGCTCAAGGTCGATCTGCCCAAGGCGGGCGCCGAGGCACGCGAGGCCACCGACAATGCGCTGACCCTGGTCGTCGATCGCGACGGCCACTACGCCGTGGGTAGCGACGAGGTGCAGGGTGAAGGCATCGATGCGCTGAAGGCCACGATCGAGCGCGTGGCCGGTCCCGATCGCGGGCGTCTTGTGGTCATCCGTGCCGACGCCAATACCGCGCACCAGAACGTGGTGCGGGCGATGGACGCACTGGGCCAACTCGGCTTCACGCGGCTCTCCATCGCCACCACGCCGAGCGACGCGGCGGCCAGCCGGTGAGTACGCAGAAAGTCTCGGTGTGGGACGTCCGCACCTGGCAGACGTACAAGCGCCTGCTCAGCTATACGAAGCGGTTCCGCACGGCCGGCATCATCGCCATCATCGGCATGATCATCGACCCGGCCTGCCTGTCGCTGTTCACCAACCTGCTGCAGCCGCTGATCGACAACCTGTTCATCGCGCGCGATCCGTACACGATCTTCTGGATGCCGATCTGGATCATCGGCATCTTCGCGGTGCGCGGCGTCGCCTCGTATTGCACCGACTACGGCATTGCCTACGTCGGCCGCAACGTCGTCCAGGCGATCCGCATCGACGTATTCGCGGCCTATCTGCGCCTGCCGTCCACGTTCTTCGCCAAGGAGCCGTCGGGGCAGCAGATCTCGCGCATCACGTATACGAGCGAGCAGGTCGCCGCGGCGTCGTCGGATTCTCTGAAAGTAGCCGTGACCGAAGGGCTGACCGTCGTCGGCCTGCTGGCGGTCATGCTCTACCAGAGCGCCTATCTCGCGATGGCGTTGCTCGTGCTCGTGCCGTGCGTGGTGGTCATCGTCACCATCATCAGCCGCCGCTACCGCAAGATCAGCAAGCGCATCCAGGGCAATATGGGTACCGTGACCAGCGCGGTAGAAGAAGCCGTCGCGGCCAACCGCGAGGTGCGTATCTACGGCGGACAGACCCGCGAAGGCGACCGCTTCGGACAGATCGCCGACCGCCAGCGCCGGCTCAACCTCAAGGTGTCTGCCACCAGCGCCGCGTCCAGCGCCACGATCCAGACGGTCGGCGCGATGGCGCTCGCCACCTTGGTCTACCTGGGCACGCGCCCCGGCGTCATCGAGACGATCACCCCTGGCGTATTCACCGCCGTGCTCACGGCCATGGGCGGCATGCTGCCGTCGCTCAAGCGTCTTGCCGGCATCCAGTCCAACCTGCAAAAGGGCGTGAGCGCGGCGGAAGATCTCTTCGCCATCATCGACGAACCGCCCGAAGTCGATAACGGTACCGAAGAACTCGTCCGCACGAAGGGCGACATCCGTTTCGAGAACGTCAAGCTGGTCTACGAGCGCAACAACCACACAGCCCTGCGTGGCGTCGACCTCGTCTGTGCGCCGGGTACGGTCACGGCGCTGGTGGGCCGGTCGGGCAGTGGCAAGTCGAGTCTCGTAAGCCTGCTCCCGCGTTTCTACGAACCGACCGAAGGCCGCATCCTGATCGACGGCCGCGACTATGCTCAGTACACGCTGGCGTCGTTGCGTCGGCAGATCGCCTGGGTCGGCCAGAGCGTGATCCTGTTCGACGACACCGTGGCCGCCAACATCGCCTACGGCGAGATGGCCGGCGCGTCGGAAGCCGACATCGTCGCTGCCGCACAGGCCGCGAACGCGATGGAATTCATCGAGCGCCTGCCGCAGGGTCTGCAGACGCCGATCGGGCAGGGCGGCAATTCGCTCTCCGGCGGTCAGCGTCAGCGCATCGCCATTGCGCGCGCCATTCTGAAGAACGCACCCATCCTCGTGCTCGACGAGGCCACCAGCGCCCTCGATACCGAGTCGGAACGCCTGATCCAGGACGCGTTGACCCGCCTGATGCGCGATCGCACCACGCTGGTCATCGCACATCGTCTGTCCACCATCGAGCACGCAGACCAGATCGCGGTGATGGAGCAGGGCAGGATCATCGAACTGGGTACGCATCGTGACTTGATCGAACGCGGTGGCCAGTACGCGGCGCTGCATCGCATGCAGTTCCACGAGCAGGCATCGGCGGGCTGAGCGCGTGGCCCTCGGCGCGTCGTTGCAACGGCGTTGGTATGGCGATTCACCGCCACCGTGGTGGACGCGTCCGCTGGAAGCGCTGTATCGCTTCGCCGTACGACGTCGTGCGGATCGTTACCGTAACGATCCTGCCGCTGTGGTTCGCCTGCCCGTACCAGTCATCGTGGTCGGCAACATCACGCTCGGCGGCACCGGCAAGACACCGCTGATCGCCGCGCTCGCTGCGGCCATGGCAGAGCGTGGATTCAAGCCCGGCGTCGTCAGCCGCGGTTATGGCGGCAGCGAACGCGGCCCCTATTTGCTGACTGGCGAGGACGACCCGGCCAGGGTCGGCGACGAACCGAGCCTGATCCGCCAGAGCGGCATTCCCGTCGCCATCGGCCGCCAGCGGCCGGAGGCGGCACAGCTGCTTGTGGAGGCCGGCTGCGACCTCATCCTCGCGGACGACGGCCTGCAGCATCACCGTCTGGGGCGCGACGTGGAGATCTGCGTCATCGATGGCGAGCGCCGCCTCGGCAATGGACACCTCCTGCCTGCCGGCCCCCTGCGCGAACCAGCGAGCCGGCTCGCTGACGTCGACTTCGTGGTCGTCAATGGCGGGGTACCCGGTGAGGGCGAGATACGGATGACGCTGGAAGGCGGCGTTGCCGTGAACATGCACGACCCGATGAAGACCACGCCGCTGGCGGATTTCGCAGGGCGCCCCGCGCATGCGGTAGCGGGTATCGGGAATCCGGCGCGGTTCTTCGCAAGCCTTGCGGCGCAGGGCATCGCGGTGGATGGGCATCCGTTCGCAGACCACCATGCCTTCACGCGGGACGATTTCACCTTTGCGGATGGCTGTCCCGTCCTCATGACCGACAAGGACGCCGTCAAATGTCGCCGCTTTGCGCGGCCGAACTGGTGGCGCGTGCCGGTGCGCGCCGTGCTTCCACCGTCGTTCTACGACGCCGTGGCGGCTCGCATCGCGGAAGCGAAACCGCGCTGAATCACCACCGCCGCGTGCTGGGACGCGGCGATGGATGGCGTGCCTGCGACGCGCTTACTGCACGCGCTGCACGTTGCCTTGCTCGTCCACCACGACGATGTCGCCTTCGCGAATGGCCGAAGCGTCCTTGACCTGCACGTTGGTGTAGCCACCGGTGCCCATCTTGAGACGCAACGTGTAGCTGTCGCTGCCACCGCCCTTGCCGATGGCATTGCCGGCAAAGCCGCCGCCGACGGCGCCGCCTACCGTGGCGAGGGTGCGGCCCTTACCCTTGCCGACCTGGTTGCCGAGCACGCCGCCGGCGATGGCGCCGATGACGGCGCCAGCCGTGCCGTGTTCACGGCCGGCGGTGACGTTGTGTTCGATGCTCTGCACCACGCCGCACTGGTCGCAGCGCACGTAGATGCCGTCGCTGCGCGTCAGCACGGCGGCCGATGCGGGAGCGACAGCGGCCGTGGCGAGCAAGGCGGCCAGGGGAAGGCCGAGGACGGTCTTGATGTTCATGGTATCTCCTTGTGGACGACCGGGAGTGGGGCGTCGGCGATACAGTCTAAGCATGCCGACTGAATGAAGATCGAGCACGATGCTTACATGGCATGTTGATGGATACTACGCCGATGAGTACTGCCATCGTATGGTTCCGCCGCGATCTCCGTCTTGCCGATAACCCCGCCTTGGAGGCCGCCGTCCGCGCGCACGATCGCGTGATTGCCGCGTACGTGCACGCGCCGGAGGAAGAGGGCGCATGGACGCCGGGCGCGGCGAGTCGCTGGTGGCTGCATCACTCGCTCATGGCGCTGGAGGCATCGCTCGTCAAGCATGGGGGACATCTCCATGTCGTCGCTGGTCCTACCCTGGCCTCCCTGCGTGATCTGATCGGCGCCAGCGGCGCCACCGCCGTCTATTTCAATCGCCTCTACGAACCTCGCATCGTCCGCCGAGACAAGGTGGTGCGCCGGGCACTGGAGCAGGACGGCGTGGCCGTGGCGTCATTCAACGCGGCCTTGTGGTGCGAGCCCTGGGACGTCGAAACGAAACAAGGCGGCCCGTATAAGGTCTTCACCCCTTTCTGGCGGCACCTGCGCACACGGATCGATGGCGC
Organism: Luteibacter sp. UNCMF366Tsu5.1; assembly: GCF_900119235.1. NCBI lineage: Bacteria > Pseudomonadati > Pseudomonadota > Gammaproteobacteria > Lysobacterales > Rhodanobacteraceae > Luteibacter > Luteibacter sp. UNCMF366Tsu5.1. Next base: position 373,680 of record NZ_FPIS01000001.1, read on the forward strand.
CGAGCCATTGCCCGTGCCCTCCCGTCTGAGCTTTGCGGACGTGGGTGCCGGCGGCGCGAGCGACGCGATCGATGATCTGAGCCTGCTGCCGACGCGCGATTGGGCGCGCGGTTTCTCCATCTGGCATCCCGGCGAAGCCGGTGCATGGGAGATGCTGAGCCTGTTCGCCGACGATGCCCTGGCCCATTACGCCGAGAGCAGGGACCTTCCGGCGCGACATGGCACCTCGCGGCTCTCGCCGCACCTGCACTGGGGTGAGATATCGCCGGTACAGGTCGCCGCGTACCTGCGCGAGCAGGCCGCACGGCAGCGGAATGCGGCAGACATCGAGCCCTATCTCAGACAGTTGGGTTGGCGGGAGTTCGGCCACCACCTTCTCTACCATTTTCCGAAGACGCCGACGGAAAGTTTCAATCCGGCGTTCAACGGCTTTCAGTGGGCCGAACGGGACGCGCACGCCCTGCGTCGTTGGAAGCAGGGCCGCACGGGCATCCCGATCGTGGACGCCGGCATGCGCGAACTGTGGGCCACCGGCTGGATGCACAACCGCGTACGCATGCTGGTGGCGAGCCTGCTTACGAAAAATCTGCGCCAGCACTGGGTGCTCGGCGAGAAGTGGTTCTGGGACACCCTGGTCGACGCCGATCTCGCGAACAACGCCATGGGGTGGCAGTGGGTCGCGGGTTCCGGCGCGGACGCGGCACCGTATTTCCGCATCTTCAATCCGGTGACCCAGTCGGAGAAGTTCGACCCGGAAGGCGCCTATATCCGTCGCTGGGTACCCGAACTCGCCGATGCACCGGGGCGACTGGTGCATGCGCCGTGGGAAGACGAGACCTTCCTCGCGCGCAGCGGCTACCCGCGGCCGATGGTGGACCTGAAAACCTCACGCGAAGCGGCGCTTGGCGCGTACCAGGCGCTGCGCGAAAAGCGTGACGCAGCGAGAAACTAACTGTGGGAGCCGCCATGGCGGCGAGGAAACCTAGCCTCATCGCTTCATCGCGCTGTTGGCTTCTCGCCGCTATAGCGGCTCCCACAGACAAGTTCCCCCGCCGCCATGGCGGCACCTCGCCGGGACGGACTTACGCTTCTGCCGCTGCACGCGGATCGCGCAGGCGGCTGAAGATCCAACTGGCCGCGAGCGTGATCAGGCCGAGCACGACCACGGACCAGTGGAACGCAAGCACGTAGCCTTCGGCGTCGCGTGTTTCGAGGAAGCCGGCCATCAGCAGCGACGCGAACGCGATGCCAAAGCTCATCGAAAGGTATTGAGCGGTCGATGCCATCGACGATGCCATGGAGGCGTATTTCACGTCGAGATCGACATAGGTCAAGGTGTTCATCGACGTGTACTGCAACGACATCACGGCACCGTAGATGTACACGAATACCACGACAAGCCACGGGGGCGCCTGGGGCGACAGCAGGGCGAAGGAACACAGCACCACCGACACCGCAATGGTGTTGCCCAGCAACAGACGGCGGTAGCCGAAGTGCGTGAGAAGGCGATCGATGAACGGCTTCACCGAGATCGAGCCAATGGCCTGCGGCACCATCATCAGGCCCGCCGCCAGTGGCGACCAGCCGCAGCCGATCTGCAGGAACAGCACCAGCAGCAGGTACATGCCCGATACGCCCAACCGCGTGAACAGGTTGCCGGCCAGCGACACCCACACGCTGCGCACCTTCAGCAGCGACAGATCGGTGACGGGATAGGCCGTACGCCGGCTATGCCACACATAGGTCACGCCCAGCGCCAGCGCGCCGAGAGCGTAGATCGCCACCGAGAACCAATGACCGTCGCCGCCCGCGGTTTCGGCGGCCATCAGACAGAGCGCTGAGGTGCCGGCAAACAACAGAAATCCAGCGATGTCGAAGCGGTGCGCGCGGTCGAGGCGATAGTCGGGCATCTCGCGGCGGTTGAGCAGGAAACCGGCGATGCCGACGGGCACGTTGATGAGGAAGATCAACCGCCAGTTCGTGAATTCCACCAACGCACCGCCGAGCAACGGCCCGAACACCGAGCCGAGCAGGCCGAAGGTGGCGACCGTGGTCATGGCGCTGACGAACTCGCGGCGGTCGATGCTGCGCACCATCACGTAGCGGCCCACCGGCATCAGCGCTGCGCCGCCCAGGCCCTGGATGATCCGGGAGAGCACCAGTTGCGGCAGGCTCTGTGCCAGCCCGCAGAGTAGCGAGCCCAGAGAGAACACGAGAATGGCGCCGCCGAACACGCGCCGCGTGCCGAACCGGTCGCACAGCCACGGGCTCATGGGTATGAAGATCGCCAGCGTTAGCACATAGCTGGTGAGCGCCGTACGCATGCTGAGCGGCGTGACGCCGAGCGCCCCCGAAATGGCGGGCACGGCGGTGTTGACGATCGTCGAGTCCAGCGCCTGCATGAAGAAGGCGGCGGACACCAGCCAGATCAGACCGCGATAGCGCGCCTTGCTGGTGGGGGCAGCCGGGGCGAGGGCGGGGCGGTCGGTTGGCAGGGGGTGGACGTCGGTCGGAGCGGGTCTGTCGATGACGTCATTAAGGGGCATGGCCCCACAATTATAGCGGATGGCATCCTTGCTTTTGCCGCGCCTTCGTCCGACAGTTCAGGGTCGCGTCGGTCAAGCGCACCATCACGGACCCTGCACATGCCTCAACCCATCGCCCCTCCCGAAGCCGTCGAGCGCGCCGAAATCTTGCGCCGCCGCATCGAGGATGCGAATTATCGCTACCACGTGCTGGACGAGCCGGACATCGCCGATGCCGACTACGACCGCCTGATGCGGGAACTGGAGGCGCTGGAAGCGCAGTACACGGATCTCGCCAGCGACGACTCGCCCACGCGTCGCGTGGGTGCGCGTGCGACGGGCGGTTTCGCGGAGGTCGTGCATGCCGTCCCCATGCTGTCGCTCGGTAATGCTTTCGAGCAGGACGGCGATACCGATCGGGAAAAATATCGCGAGGTAGCGGATTTTGAACGGCGCATCGAACAGACGCTTGACCGCAAGGCACCGGTGTTCTCGGTGGAGCCCAAGCTCGACGGTCTGGCGATCAGCCTGCGCTACGAAGATGGCGTCTTCGTGCAGGGCGCGACGCGTGGCGACGGTGCCGTGGGCGAAGACGTCACGGCGAACCTGCGCACGGTAAAGGCCATTCCGCTTCGTCTGCGCGGCACGGGCTGGCCGCGCGTGCTCGAAGTGCGCGGCGAAGTCATCATGCCGCGTGCCGCGTTCGAGGTGTTCAACGAGCGCGCCCGGGCGGCGGGCGAGAAGCCGCTTGCGAATCCCCGCAACGGCGCCGCCGGTTCGCTGCGTCAGCTCGATCCCGCCGTCACGGCCAAGCGACCGCTCGCGTTCTTCGCCTATGCGGTGGGGCGGGTCGAAGGCGGCGAACTGCCGGATACCCATTCCGCCACGCTGGCGAAGCTGCGCGACTGGGGTTTTCCGGTGTCGCCCGAGGTCGACACGGCGACCGGTTTCGACGGCCTCATCGCCTATTTCCGCCGCATTGGCGAAAAGCGCAACAGCCTGCCGTATGACATCGACGGCGTGGTCTACAAGCTGGACGACTACGCGGGACAGCAGGAAATGGGCTTCGTCTCCCGCGCGCCGCGCTGGGCGATTGCGCATAAGTACCCTGCGCAGGAACAGACGACCAAGGTCGAGGCCATCGAGATCCAGATCGGCCGAACCGGCGCTGCCACGCCCGTGGCGCGGCTCACTCCCGTGCAGGTCGGCGGCGTTACTGTCACCAACGCTACGCTGCACAACGCCGATCAGGTAGCGCGTCTCGATGTGCGCATCGGCGACAGCGTCATCGTGCGCCGCGCGGGCGATGTGATTCCCGAAGTGGCACGCGTGGTGATGGAGCGCCGCCCAGCGAACACCGTACCGTGGAAGATGCCGTCCACGTGTCCCGTGTGCGGTTCGGAGCTGCTTCGCGAGGAAGGCGCTGCCGCGTATCGCTGTTCGGGCGGTCTGATCTGCGCCGCGCAGCGCAAGGAAGCCCTGATTCACTTCGCCTCGCGCCGCGCGATGGACATCGACGGGCTCGGCGACCGCTTCGTGGATGCGCTGGTCGAATTCGACATGGTGCATACGCCGGCCGATCTCTACGCGCTCACCGTGGAAAGCTTCGTGCGCATGAAGGCGCTGGCGGACGAGCGCGACGGCTCCATACCGGAGACGGTGAAGCAGGGCCGCATCGCTACCAAGTGGGCGGAAAACCTCGTCGCCTCGATCGAGGCGAGCAAGCGCTCCACGCTGCCGCGCTTCCTGTTTGCGCTGGGCATCATGCACATCGGCGAAAGCACCGCAAAGACGTTGGCGACGTGGTTGGGCTCGCTGGAACACGTCCGCCACACACCGGCGCCGGTGTTGCGCGTCTTGCCTGATATCGGCGACGAGGTTGCCACGTCGATCGCCGCGTTCTTCGAGCAGGAAGGCAACCAGGCGGTGGTCGATAAGCTGCTGGCCGCTGGCGTGGTCTTCGCCGACGAGGGCGCTCCTTCGCCGAAGCTGCGCGATCGACTCGGCCTCGACGTGCTGCTCGACGCCGCCAAGGTGCCGAAGCTGGGCCCCAAGAGTACGGCGACGCTCGCGAAGCACTACGACAGCCTGGATGCCCTGGTGAAAGCGGGCGAACACCAGTGGATCGTCGCAGGCGTGCCGCAGGCCGCCGCGACGAACCTCGCCACCTATCTGGCCGACGCCGAGCACCTCGCCGCGCTGCGCGACGCGGATACCGCGATGCGCCGGCTCGCGGCAGCGTTGCCGGCAAAAGCCGCGTCGGCCTTGCCGCTCGAAGGCATGACCTACGTCATCACCGGCACCATGGAAACGCTCAAGCGCGACGACGCCACTGAACGCCTCGAATCGCTTGGCGCGAAAGTCGCGGGATCGGTGTCGAAGAAAACGACCGGCGTGTTCGCTGGCGAGGCGGCCGGTTCGAAGCTCGACAAGGCCAAAGAACTCGGCGTGCCGGTTCACACGGAAGCCGACCTCGTCGCCTTGCTCACGCAACACGGAGTGGCCCCTTGAACGACCTGGGCTCCCTGCGGCTGCGTGCCGACACTTATGGGCGCATCCGTGCCTTCTTCGCGGCGCGTGGCGTGCTGGAAGTGGAGACGCCCATCCTCTCCGCCGCCGGCAACACCGATCCCAACATCCAGAGTTTCAGCACGCGCTTCCACGGACACGTCGATGCCGGCGCCCGCGTGCGCTGGCTGCGCACCTCGCCGGAATTTCCGTTGAAGCGCCTGCTCGCGGCAGGCGTGGGCGACTGTTACGAGCTCGGCCGCGTGTTTCGCGATGGCGAGGCCGGTGGTCGGCACAACCCTGAATTCACGATGCTCGAGTGGTACCGTGTCGGCTGGGACGAGGCACGGCTCGCTCGCGAAGTCATCGACCTGTTGGAAGTTCTTCTGCTGCACGCCGGTCGCACGGTCGACGTCGTGGAAACGACTTACCGCGCACTCTACCGCGACGTGTTGGGCGTCGATCCGCTGGTCGATCCCATCGATCGGTTGCAGGCGCCGCTCGCCGACGCGGGCATCGATCCCGCTGGACTGGAGCGCGACGACTGGCTGGACCTGTTGATGACCCATCGCATCCAGCCAGCGTTTCCGCGCGACCGGATCACCGTCATTTCCGACTACCCCGCCAGCCAATGCGCACTCGCACGCATCCGCGACGACGATCCGCCCGTGGCGAAGCGCTTCGAGGCGTATGTCGGTCCGTACGAGGTCGCCAATGGCTATCACGAGCTGAACGACGCGGGCGAACAACGCCGCCGCTTCGAGCGCGACAATGCGCGGCGCCGCGAGCGCGGGCTCGACGAGGTGCCGCTCGACGAGAACCTGCTCGGCGTGCTCGATCGCTTGCCGGATTGCGCAGGCGTTGCGCTGGGCGTCGAACGTCTGCTGATGGTACTGGCGGGAACCGATGCCATTGCCGACGTGCTGGCGTTTCCCTTCGCCGAGGCCTGACTCCGATGCTCGAAGCCATCCATCACGTGGCGCTTATCTGCTCCGATTACGCGCGCTCGAAGGCCTTCTACACCGAAGTCCTGGGCCTGAAGGTCCTCCACGAGGCGTACCGCGAGGCACGCGATTCGTGGAAGCTCGATCTCGAGGTAAGCCCCGGTGTGCAGTTGGAACTGTTCTCGTTTCCTTCGCCGCCGAAGCGGCCGTCACGTCCGGAAGCGCAGGGCTTGCGGCATCTCGCCTTCAGCGTGCGCGACATCGACGGCGCTGTAGCGACGCTGCGCGACCGCGGCGTCACCTGCGAGCCCATCCGCGTGGACGAATACACGGGCCGTCGCTTCACCTTCTTCGCCGACCCCGACGACCTGCCGATCGAGCTTTACGAAGCGATCGAGCCTGCCTGACCGACGATCCGAAGTGCTGGTGGGAGCCACCCTGGTGGCGATAAGCCAACGGAGTGGTGTAGCGGCGAGGCAAGCTCCCATCGCCAGCAGGCTGGCTCCCACCTGCAAGTTGCCACGTACCTGCAAGTTGCCACCTACCTGCAAGTTGTCACCTACCTGCAAGTTGTCACCTACCTGCAAGTTGTCACCTACCTGCAAGTTGTCACCTACCTGCAAGTTGTCACCTACCTGCAAGTTTTCTCCCACCCGCAGGGTTTCTTCCTAGAACTCCAGCTCCTGCGCCGCGCAGAGATAATCCACCATCGGCGCGAGCCGCTTGAAGTGGTCCACAACGAACGGCAGGAGGTCGGGCGAGCAGGCCATCGCTTCGTCGAAATCGCGGCCCGCGGCGAAGTTCTTTCGCTTCAAGTCCTCGATCAGCTCGTGGTTCGCATCGAACCCTCGCGGTGGCCGCGACAGGCTCTCGCCCCAGAAGCTGAAACGCTCGCGGAACGCCTTGGTCTGCGTGGCGCGCTTCCACGCACCGGGATTGTCCGCGAGAAACTCGCGCAGCTTCTTCAGCACCGGCGCCTCCGGATGCCACATGCCGGCGCCGACGAAACATTCGCCGGGCTGGATGTGCAGGTAGAAGCCGGGTGCGGGGATCTCGTGGCGACGCTCGTGGAAGAACCTCGAGCCCTGCCAGTTCTTGTACGGCTGCTTGTCATTGGCGAAGCGCGTGTCGCGGTGGATGCGATACAGGCTGCCGCCGACCTTGCGCGGGTCCGCGCGGAAGTGCGGGCTGATCGCATGCAGCGGCGCCGCGAGATCGCCGATCAGCGCAATGAACGGCTCGCGCACGTGGCGCTCGTAGTCGTCCTTGTGTTCGTGGAACCATTCGCGGTTGTTGTGGCGCGCCAGCGCGTTGAAGAAGCGGAAGGTGGCGGGCGTGAAGTAGGCTTTTTTCGGCATCGTATCGGTCAGAGCAGTTCGCGACCCCATGCATCGAGCGCGTCGAGCAGGGGCAGCGGGGCGTCGGGCAGGGCGCGCAGGGCGGCCAGTTCGCGAGTGTAGTCGTCGAGCGTGAGCGTCGTCAGCGGGCCGTTACGGGTGAGGCGATCATGGCGGAAGGCCTCCCAGCGCTGCTGTTCGTCCAGGCTCAAGGTATGCGGCCAGTTGCGCGCGCGATAACGGAACAGCAACTCGGGGTAGCGCGGATCGCGGAAAGGGAACGAATGGCCGCCCAGCCGCTCCGGCGGCGTAGCGCGCACCTCGGCCAGCAGACGACGGTCGGCATCGGGCAGGAACCCGCCGTAGAGGCCCAGCTCGGGATCGGCGGCGAGCGGCAGGTCGCCCGCATGCGCGTAGACGCGACGCAGCTTCTCGGCCAGGCCGGTGGCGGTGCGCAGCGCGTCCAGGTGGCGCTCTATCGCCGCCATGTCCACGCCGAGCCGTGCATGGTCGGCGCCCTTGAGCACCGACAACGGGGCCAGGGCCGGCGCATGGTTCGCGCGCACGGTGCGCAGGGCGATCCGCTCCACGCCTTCGGGCAGATCGGCGCGCGAAGTGAACACGCGGTCGGCGATGTCGCCGTCGTCGAGCCGAAGCAGGTCAGTGGGATCGGCGGCGAGATCGTAGACGATGATCTCGCCCGGCCGTGCGGGATGGGCGGCCAGCGGTGCGATCACGGCGAGGCACTGGCGGCTGGCCGGATAGCGCGACGACACGTGCACGACCGGCGTCATCGCCGCCACGTCCAGCAGCTCGAATACGCGCTGCTTGCGGCGCAGGGCGAAGTACCATTCCCACAGACGCGGTTGCTTCTGCCGGATCAGACGGGCCAGGGCGATCAGCGCTTCCACATCGGACAGCGCGTCATGCGCGCGATCCTGTTTCAGCCCATTGGCGGTCGCGAGGTGCTCGAGCTTGAAGCTGGGTGTGCCGTCATCCCGCGTCGGCCACACGATGCCTTCCGGCCGCAGCGCCTGGCACATGCGTACCAGATCGATGAGATCCCAGCGCGAGTTGCCGTTCTCCCATTCGCGCCCATACGGATCGTAGAAGTTGCGGTACAGGAGATGCCGGGTGAACTCGTCGTCGAAGCGCAGCGAGTTGTAGCCGACGGTGCAGGTGCCGGGCAGGGCAATCTGCTCGTGGATCGCCGCGGCAAAGTCGGCTTCCTTCAGTCCCTCGCGCTCGGCGTGCTGCGGCGTGATCCCGGTAATGAGACAGGCGACCGGCTGCGGCGGCATGTCGCGCGGCGGCTTGCAGTAGATCATCAGCGGCTCGCCCACCACCTCCAGGTTGGCGTCCGTGCGGATGCCGGCGAACTGGCTGGGGCGGTCGCGTCGCGGATCGGCGCCGAAGGTCTCGTAGTCGTGCCAGTAGAAGGTCGGTTCGGCCATGCCGCGATGATCTCACGTTCCGTCGACATCGTCGGTCCGGAACTCGCATGCGCACCTACGCGCGCCCTCGGCAGGTTAGACTCAGCGGCACCGAAGGAGACCTCATGACACCGGTACACGACGACAACCTCATCTGGATCGACCTGGAGATGACGGGTCTGGACACGGACAACGACTCCATCCTCGAAATTGCCACCATCGTGACGGACAAGGATCTGAACGTGCTTGCCGAAGGACCGGTCTTTGCGATCTCGCACGCCGATGTCCGTCTGCAGAAGATGGACGCCTGGAACCGCAATCAGCACATGCGCTCCGGCCTCTGGGGCCGCGCGGTGGAATCCGACACCACGCCCGAGCAGGCCGAAGAAGCGACGATCGCCTTCCTGCGCCAGTGGGTGCCTGCGGGCAAATCGCCGATGTGCGGCAACTCGATCTGCCAGGATCGCCGTTTCCTGCACCGCGAAATGCCGAAGCTGGAGCGCTATTTCCATTACCGCAACCTCGACGTCTCCACCTTGAAGGAGCTGTCGCGGCGCTGGTCGATGGAGATTTCCCGCGGCTTCGCCAAGGAGTCCGCGCATACCGCGCTGTCCGACATCCGCGACTCGATCGACGAGTTGCGCTATTACCGCCGTTTCATGGGCCCGCTGGGCGGCCAGCAACCGGGCTGACGGCATGAGCTTCGATCCGTTCGCTCCGGTCCTCGATTGCAATGGTCGCGCCCTGGTGCTCGATCGGCCGCGTGTCGTCGGCATCGTCAACGTCACACCCGACTCGTTCTCCGACGGCGGCCAGCATGCCTCGCTCGACGAGGCCTACGCCCATGCGATGCGCCTGGCGGAAGAGGGCGCCGACATGCTCGACGTTGGCGGCGAGTCCACCCGCCCCGGCGCCGACGACGTCACGGTCGAGGAAGAAATCCGTCGCGTCGTGCCGCTGATCGAGCGGCTGGCGGCGGCGACCACGCTGCCGATTTCCGTGGACACCTCCAAGCCCGAGGTCATGCGCGCGGCCATCGGCGCGGGCGCGGGCATGATCAACGACGTCTATGCGCTGCGCCGCGAGGGCGCGCTGGACGCCGCGGCCGACCTGCGCGTGCCGGTGTGCCTGATGCACATGCAGGGCGAGCCGCGGACGATGCAGGACGCGCCGGCCTACGACGACGTGGTCGGCGAGGTTCACCGTTTTCTGACCGACCGGCTGTTCGCATGCGAGCTGGCCGGCATCGAGCGCCGTCGCGTTCTCGTCGATCCGGGTTTCGGCTTCGGCAAGACGCTAGAACACAATCTCGCCCTGCTGCGCGCCACCGCGCGCTTCGCGGAGCTGGGGGCGGGCGCCTATATCGGCGTATCGCGCAAGGGCATGATCGGGCAGCTCACCGACCGCCGGGAACCCGCGGCACGCGTGCATGGCTCCGTGGCGGCGGCGCTGGTGGCCGTGCAACGGGGCGCCATCATGGTGCGCACTCACGACGTGGCCGCCATGGTCGATGCCCTCGCCGTGTGGGCCGCCATCAAGGCGGGGGATACCGCGCCACGCCAGGACAAGCCGGCCATGCCGCGCTGGCCGGACGACGACTGAACCGAGCCGCGGCAGCTCTGCGCTGCCGGAGTATCCTCGGCCGATCCTGGAAGGACGAACACCCATGAACGAACGCAAGTATTTCGGTACCGACGGCATCCGTGGCCGGGTCGGTACCTATCCGATCAGTGCCGATTTCATCCTGCGCCTGGGCCGTGCCGCTGGCGCAGTGCTCGCCAGGCGCCGCGCGGCCAGCCAGCAAACCACCACCGACCGGCGCGATCAGGGCCGCCGCGTCACGGTGGTGATCGGCAAGGACACCCGCGTTTCGGGCTACATGTTCGAAGCCGCGCTCGAAGCCGGTCTCGTGGCCTCTGGCGCCGACGTGCGCCTGCTCGGCCCGATGCCGACGCCCGCCGTGGCCTTTCTCACCCGTTCGCTGCGCGCTGACGCGGGCATCGTCATCAGCGCGTCGCACAACCCGCACCAGGACAACGGCATCAAGTTCTTCTCCGGCCACGGCGAAAAACTGGACGACGCGCTGGAAGCCGAGATCGAGGCAGAAATCGAGGCCGAATTCGTCACCGTGGCCTCCGAGGCATTGGGCAAGGCCAGCCGCATCGACGACGCGGTCACCCGCTACGCCGAGTTCTGCAAATCCACGGTGTCGGACGACTTCTCGTTGCGTGGCATGAGTCTCGTGCTCGATTGCGCGCACGGCGCGACCTATCAGGTGGCGCCCAAGGTGTTCCGCGAACTCGGCGCGGAGGTGTTCACCATCGGTGCCGAGCCGGACGGCCTCAATATCAATCGCGGCGTGGGCTCGACCGACCCGGCCGCCCTGGCGGCGAAGGTGATGGAGCGGGGTGCGGACCTCGGCATCGCCTTCGACGGCGACGGCGACCGCGTGCGCGTGGTGGATGCGGACGGCACGGTCACGGACGGCGACGACATGCTCTACGTGATCGCCCGCCACTGGAAACGTCGCGGGGCACTGCCCGGGCCGGTCGTCGGCACGCTCATGAGCAACTATGGCCTGCAGCGTGCGCTGAAGGCCATGGACATCCCCTTCGTCCGGGCCAACGTCGGCGACCGCTACGTGCTGCAGCAGCTCAAGGAGCACGGTGGCATCCTGGGCGGCGAGACCTCGGGCCACGTGCTTTGCCTCGATCGTTTCACCACGGGCGACGGCATCGTCGCCGCGCTGGCCCTGCTGGAGACCCTCGCCGAGGCCGGGGAGACCTTCGCCGAAGCGCGCGCGGGCCTGGTCAAGTTGCCGCAGACCATGGTCAACGTGCGCGTCGAGGGCGCCAAGGCGGCCCTGGCGAAGGACTCGGTGAAACAGGCGCTGGCCGAGGTAGAGGCCGCGCTGGAGGGCCGCGGCCGGGTCGTGCTGCGCGCCTCCGGCACCGAACCGCTGGTCCGGGTGACCATCGAGGCCGCCGATGCCGCCGAAGTGGAACGGCTGGCGGGGCAACTGGCCGACGCCGTAAAATCGGCGGCCCAGGCCACGGCCTGACCCATTCCCTCCGCTGGCGGACGGCGCAACGTGCGCCGGGTTCGTCACGACCGAAACGCAGGCCACTTCATGAAGAAGGTTCCCACCCTCGATATCCGCCGCTACGACACCGACCGCGAGGCCTTCGTGGCCGAGCTGGGCGCCGCGTACCGCGAATTCGGTTTCTGCTGCATCAGCGGCCATGGCATCCCGAAGGAGGCCATCGACGGTGCGTACGACGCCTTCAAGCGCTTCTTCGCGCTGCCGGACGAGACCAAGCGCAAGTACCACATCCCCGGCGGTGGCGGCGCGCGCGGCTATACGCCGTTCAAGGTGGAAACGGCCAAGGACAGCAAGTTCGCCGACCTCAAGGAGTTCTGGCACATCGGCCGCGAGATCCCGCGCGACTCCCGTTTTGCCGACGTCATGCCGCCGAATGTGTGGCCGGCGGAAGTGCCGGACTTCAAGGACAAGGGCTACGGCATCTACGAAGCGCTCGACCAGCTCGGCGCCCGCGTACTGCGCGCGCTGGCCTTGCACATCGATCTACCGGAACACTTCTTCGACGACAAGATCGATTCGGGCAATTCCATCCTGCGTCCGATCCACTATCCGCCGATCGAGCAGGCCGACGTGCCGAACGTGCGTGCCGGTGCGCACGAGGACATCAATTTCATCACGCTGCTGGTGGGCGCCAGCGCGGAAGGGCTGGAAGTCCTCACGCGCGAGGGCAACTGGCTGCCGATCACGACCGAGGGCGATGCCATCGTGGTCAACATCGGCGACATGCTGCAGCGCCTGACCAACCACGTGTATCCGTCCACCACGCACCGGGTGACCAACCCGCAGAACGAGAACGCGCGCAAGCCGCGTTATTCGGTGCCGTTCTTCCTGCATCCGAATCCGGACGTGGTCCTCGACGTGCTGCCGTCCTGCGTCACGCCGGACAACCCCAAGCGCTATCCCGAGCCGATCACGGCGCATGAATACCTGCAGCAGCGCCTTCGTGAGATCAAGCTGATCTGACGCGCTCTTAGCGGGGTCTTCACCGGGCGGGCCGGAGCATCGGCCCTCCCGGTACCGCTCTCGGAGCATCCCGTGAAACCGACCCCCGCGCCTGCGCGAACGCCTTATCCATCCCGCAAGAAAACCAGCAACCGCTCGCCGGCCCAACGGGCACGCCGCCAGCGGACCATGCGCGCTCGTGGGCGCGCTTGATCCCTGGCAATGCGCTATGAGCTTGTCGTCGCCCTAGGAAACAGCCCGCGCTTCCGCTGATTCGGGCACGCGGGTAACGCCGGGTCGGGGCAGTTCGTAGTCACGATAAAGCCCCGGATTGCCCGTCATGCCCGCTTCGGCGGCTTTGGCGATGTTGTACATCTCGCGCGCCGTCACGTAGTGCAGGGCGTAATCGCGGCCGTCGTTGTAGGTCGATTCGAGATACGTGTGCATGTCGTCCACCGGCTTGCCGAGCAGGGTGTCCATGTCGCGTTCCTGGGTGCCGTGCGTGTGTACCTTCACGAACACCCATTCCGGCCGACCTTCGACGTGGATGCCGGTGCGCACCCATTGATCCACGCGCGAGTGGCTCGGGGGGCAACCGCGGCGCACGTCCGAATTCTCGATACGCGGCACGATGCCGAAGCGGCGTTCCTTCCAGTTGAGGCCCAGCGGACCCTGGATGATCAGCAGATCGCCGCTCGGTGTGCCGCCCACGCGCATCGGCACGCCCGTGTCGTGCGACTTGGGCGCATGCGGATCGTCGGTGGCGTAGTAGATCGCATTGGACAGACGGGTCTGTGTGTCGCTCGGAGCCGAGGGCAGGGTGAAGTCGGCATAGCAACCGAGTTCGCGCAGCAGGATCAGTTCGTTGTCGATGCCGCACCAGCGCCCGTCGGCACGCGAATTGTCCAAGCACCAGTTGCCGTGGATGAAGGCGAAGCGCAACTGCCCGGTGACGGGATCGCGCGGCAGTGCACCGTGCTTCTCGTGCAACAGTCGGTTGAAGCGGTCCATCGTGGCAACGAAGTTCTCGGGCGTGTCGTTGTCGTGGTGCAGATGGATCTCGATCTCGCCGTAGCCGTCCGCACAGAGCGCCGCGAGCTTGTCCAGGTGCTCTTCGACGTACTCTTCTTCGGGATAGAAGAAGCTGTGTTGCGGCATGCAGCCGTCGGCATCGCGGTGGCGCGAGGCCATGGCGCGGTACTCGTTGCACCAGCGATCCACGCGATGGCGCTGCGTGTCCATGTCCACGCGTCCCCAGTTCGGCTCGAAGTGATCCACGAAGCAGAACAGCACATGTACCGTCCCTTCGGGACGCGGCGGTCGACGACGGGTGAGGTAGCCCCGCAGCCAGTACTGCATGTTGCGCGCGCGGATGGCGAACGTCAGGGCGGCCGCGGCGGCAAGCACCAGGGCGAAGAGAACGGCGGCGATCATGCGGCGGCTCCGGTGGGGACCAGCGTCAGCAGTTGTTCGGCGTTGTTGCGCCATTGCCGTTCGCTGGCAATGTAGTCGCGGGCGGCCTCGCCCACACGCCGACGCTCGTCCGCACGTTGGGCAAGTTCGAGCACGCGTTCCACGCAGGCGGCTGCATCACCGTGCGGAAACAACCAGCCGGTACGGCCGTCGGCAATCACCTCCGCCACCGGCTCATAATCCGGTGCGACCACCGCCACGCCCATGCCCATGAACTCGAAGAGTTTCATCGGTGAGCCGTAGTGGTTGGAGTTCGGCAGCACGGCGTAGTCCATGCATGCGATCCAGCTTGCGACTTCGTCGTGCGGCACGCGGCCCGGCAACAGGACCCGATCGGCAAGTCCGCGAGCGGCGATCAGTTCGCGTACGGCAGGCAAGGTCTTGCCGTCGCCGACGAAGACGAGGGCGAGGTCGGGCACGCTTTCCAGCCGGTGGGCGATGGCCTCGACGAAGCCGTCGACGCCGTGCCAGTGGGCAAATGCGCCGATATGGCCGCAGACCGTGCGGCCCGTGAGCCCTCGTTCGGCACGCAGGCGTTCGCGGTCGAAACGCGCTGGATCGAAACGGGGAAGATCCACCGCATTTGGCGAGACCACGGAAGGGGCGATGCTGCCGTAGGCGCGTGTGGCGACATCGCGGAAATAGGTAGAGATGAAAACCAGCCCCGTCGCTTCGCGAAAGCACCAGCCTTCGATGCGACGCGCCAATCCGCGCATGCCCAGCGGGCGTACGCGGTCGACGAGCGCGGAATCGTTGATTTCCAGCACCAGCGGAATGCCGCGGCGCCGGGCCAGCCAGATCGTGGCGAACAGGAACAGCGAATAGCGCTCGTAGATCAGCTGTGGCGGCGACGTGCGCCACGCGCGCTGCATGCGTACGAGCGTGACCGCGTTGTACAGCAGCTCGAACCACTCGAAAACGACGCCGGGCAGGCGTGTTACCAGTGCGGCAAGACGGCTCTTACCGGTCGCGGCGGGGCTTTCGGCATCGCGTTCCGGATCGGCGCCGGGAAAGGACATCACGCTGACGTCGTGCCCCAGTTCGCGCAGGGCGCCGACGATGCCGCGGATGTGCACGCCCTCCACGTGACGGCCGCGCGTGCGGTGGTGGTAGAGAATCCTCATGACGCGTTGCCCGGCAAGGCGGCGAAGCGCATGCCCTGGGCCAGCCATTCGGGCAACAACACGTCGAGCGCCTCGGCGGCCTTGTCGCTGTCGTCGTGCATGAGCACGATGTCGCCCGCGGCGGGCGGGTCGTCGCGTAGCCGGGAGATCAGCGTTTCCACGGGGCGATCCTGATAGTCCAGGCTGTCATAGGACCAGTACACGAGGCTGCGCCGCTGCCGCGCGAAATGGGCGAGGAGCTGCGCGCCCACGTACCCATGCGGCGGACGCATGCGGTGATGCGGACGCTCGTCGAAGCGATTCAGGAGCGCATCGGTGCGGTAGACCTCGTCGAGCTGCTTCGCCAGGTTCATGTTGCGAAACGACCAGTGGCTGTACGAGTGGTTGCCGATCATATGCCCTTCATCCACCAGACGCTGCACGATCTCGGGGTGGCGCTCGATCTTTTCGCCGACAAGGAAGAAGCTGGCTTTCACACCATGCTTCGCCAGGGTGTCCAGCAGCTTCGGCGTATGCGCGGGCTCAGGGCCGTCGTCGAAGCTGAGGTAACGAACGGCCTCTTCGCGCGTGCGTGTGAGCACCAGGTGGCCGGGCAGCAGGCCGAGCAGGTCGTGTTTCTTGGGTTTCCAGTTCATGGGTGGTATCGATGCCCGGGGCGACTGGCGAGAGAGCGAGGGGAAGGGCGGCCGCTGTGCGCAGGCAGGCGCTCAGCGGCGCGGGCGAGGATGCGTTCGAGCCGGTCGATGTTGTCGTCCCAGCGGAACGTCGCCGCATGTTCGGCGATGGCCACGGGATCGAAGTGGCGTTCGAACGCTTCCACGAGTGCCACGCCCAGTTCATGCGGCTGTCGCGGCGGTACGAGGATCCCTGCGTACTCGGGTACCACCTCCGGAATGCCGCCAACGGCGGTGGCGACAATGGGCGTACCGCAGGCCATGGCTTCCAGCACCACGTTCGGCACGCCCTCGTTGTGGCTCGGCAGGCAGAGCACGTCGGCGGCGCGGAACCAGTCCGCCAGCGCGGCATGCTCGACGGCGCCTTCGAAGCGCACCGCGGGTGCACAGCAGAGCGATGCCGCGCGATCTTCGAGGCTGGCGCGATCGGGACCGTCGCCGACGTAGATCAGGCGCGCGTCGTGGTGCCGGGATACCAGGGTCGGGAAAGCCTGCACGAGGTCATGGCAGCCCTTGCTCACCTTGAGGTTGCCGACGTACAGAACTACCGGCGTCTCCGGCGGCAGCCCCAGCCGACGGCGTGCCTCGGTCCTGTCGCCACGCTGGAACAGATGCCCATCCACGCCGTTGTAGACCGTGTGCACCGTATCGTCGCGCGCGCCGAGCTCCATGGCCTTGCGTGCCAGGGCCTCGCTGACGGCGACCACAGCCGCTGCCCCGCGCAGCGCAGCGCGGATCTGCGGGCGACGCAGGCGCGATGCCGCTTGGACGTTGAGATCGCTGCCGTGCACTTTCACCACGTAGGGAATGCCGAGCAGGCGCGCGACCCACGCGACGCCGGCCGCGTCCGGATAGGCCCAGCTCGCCAGAATCACGTCGTAGCGCGCGCGGCGCAGTTCGGCACCGCGCTGCCACAAAATGCACGCAAAGAAACACAGTGCATTGAGGAACCGCCCGATACCCGGTGGGTGATAGAAGGTGAAGTAGTCGGCGCGCACGCCCGGCACCTCGACGCTACCGCGCCGCTCGCCCATGCGTTCGCGGAAATCCACGGCCGTGAGCACGTCCACCTCGTGACGCTCGGCGAGCCGCTGGAACTGCTGCCGGTTGAAGGTGCCGCGGCGCGGATCCCAAGGCGTGGGAAACAGGTTGGTGACGACAAGAACCTTCATCGGGCCTGATCCATGTCGCCGAAGTAGAGCCGCCCGTAGCTCGCCGCCATGGCTTGCAGGGAGCCGTGCGTCTCGACCCAGGTCCGTGCGGCCGTGCCGAGCCGCGATGCGCGCTGCGACGCGCGTAGCAGGTCGAGTATCGCTGCGGCCATGGCCGGCGGATCGCACGGCGGCACCAGGCGACCGGTGGCCTCGTCGCGCACGATCTCGGCGTTGCCGCCCACGTCCGTAGCGACGATCGGCAAGCCGGCCGCACAGGCTTCCAGCAAGGCCATCGAATAGCCCTCCGTCACCGACGAGAGCGCAAACAGATCGAAGCCTTGCAGCAGATCGCGCACGTCGTCGCGATCGCCCAGGAAGTGGACGCACCCCGCAATGCCCTCATCGAATGCGCAGGCACGCAGCGTCTCGCGCAGTTCGCCGTCGCCTACCAGCACCAGTGCCGTATCGGGCATGGCATGGCGCACGATGCGGAAGGCGCGGATCAGGCCGGCCTGGTCCTTGGTCCAGTTGAGGCGGCCGACGCTGCCGATGATCCGCGTACCCCGCGGCACACGGATGAGGCGAGCGAGCCGCTCGTGCATCGCATCGGAAGCCACGTCGAAGCCTTCGAGCACGATGCCGTTGGGCACCACGCAGGTCTTGGCGGCCGGTACGATGCCGCGGCGCACGGCATCGCGCCGCGCGGCCTCGCACACGGCGACGACGGCATCGGTCGCCTTGAGTGCGCGGCGGAACAACCATTCGCGCCGGCCGGGCTTCTGCTGCGCGCCCATGCCGTGCCGCGTATTCACCACCTGGCGGAGACCCATGCCCATACTGGCGAGCACAGCCTGGTAGTGCGCCACGGCGTTGTGCGTGTGCATGACGTCGGTGTGCTGGTCGGCCAGTGCGCGGCGCAGGCGACCGAGGGCGCGCAGGTCGAAGCCCTTGCGCTTGCCGCAGGCGACGACGGGGATGCCGAGCACCTCCAGTTCACCAGCGAGCGCACCACGTTCGAATAGGCAGAGGACCTGCACCTGGTGGCCCTGGCGCCGCTGTTCCTTGACCAGATCGAGCACCATGCGCTCGAGACCGCCGCGATTCAAATTTTCCACGACGTGGGTGATGTTCACGACGCAAGCTCCGATACGGTGACGCGCAGCTTGCCGCTGCGGGTAAGAGGGATGTCATCGACGAAATGGCAGTGCAGTTCGGCGCTGTCGCCGAGCACCTTTGCCACCTCGGCACGGATGTAGTCGAGCGAGGCATCCTCGAAATCCCTGCCGCGCACGATCGACAGATCGAGACGATCCAGGCGGCGCTGCACGAGCTGGAAGCGGGCTAGGCCCGGCACGTCCTTCAGCATGTGCGGGAAGAATTCGCCTGGCAGCAGATGACCGGCAGGGGTGCGGATGGCGTCCAGCTTGCGGCCATCCACGGACGCGAGCATCGGCAGCCCGCGTCCACACGTGCAGCGCGACGTGGCCTGCGTGGCCATGTCACCGTTGACGTAGCGGATGAACGGCATGCCGTAGTTGAACAGGTCCGTGACCGCGACCTCACCGCTGCCCGTATGCGTCGGCACGCCCTCGTGCAGCGTCTCCACCACAAGGTGATCGGCATTCACGTGCAGGCCATGGCGTTGTTCGCATTCCGATGCGATCAACATGAATTCGCGGCAGCCATAGGTGTTGTAGGCCGGTGCGCGAAACGCCCGCTCGATGAGATCGCGCTGGAACGGGTGCAGCGCTTCGGCCGCGCCGATGACGGAGGCCGGTCTCGCCACCTCCCGCCCCCGCGCGATCAGCCATTCGGCCAGACGGACCAGCGGTCCGACGTAACCGACGATCACCTCAGGGCGCGTAGCATCGATGGCGTCGGCATAGCTCGCCATGTTGCCCTCGCTCATGTGGAAGCTATCGAGCATCCGTCGCGCAAATACGGCGTTGTAGATGCGGTCCTTCATGCGATGCACCGCGCTGGGATGACCGACTGCGCCGCCCCACAGAAACAGCGTCCGCCGACCCATGCGCGAGCCGGCCCAGCCGTAGCCGCGCCACATCACCGCGACGCGCCGGTCGTTGCTTTCGCGGGTGAAGCCGAAGCGCAGCGGCTCCCCCGTCGAACCGCCCGTGGCCTTGTACTGCAGCGAATCCTTCAGCGAGGTGGCCTTCAGTTCATCCGCGTTGTCGCGGATGTCGGCCTTGGTCAGCACCGGGAGGGCGGCGAAGTCCGCCATGCTGCGGATGTCGCGCGGCACGATGCCGAGCGCATCCCAGCGGCGGCGGTAGTACGGCACCTCGCGATAGCACCAGTCCAGCAGACGGGTCAGACGCTGGAACTGCAGCGCCTGGATTTCTTCGGGAGCCAGCCACTGGTCGCGCTCGTAGCGGCGCATGTAGCGAGGCGTATCGCGACGGCGCAGCCCGCCTTCGTAGGCGGGCCAGAGCACGTGTCGAAACAAGGTCTCGTAGGCTTTCATGTGGTTCGCAGCAGCACGGCAACGAGGACGAAGAGAACGAAGACACCGCCGGCACCGGCAGGCACCCAGCGCCAACCGCCGTCGGACAGGCGGAACATCCGCAGCTCGGGCCAGCGTCGACGCGCGCCGAGGTAATGGCCGGCGACCAGCGCGGCGATGAGGTAGAGCACCACCATGTAACTGCGGCTGAGGAAAAAGGCTGCGGCGAACAGGCCGCATTGCGATAGCAGCAGTGTCAGGCCGATCTGTCGCTCCGTGGCCCATGCCGCTTCCGTTGCTGCGTCGCCGCTCGGCGTGCGCTCATGGCGCACGATGGCGAGCATCATCAGAAAGCCGTAGCAGACGAAGGCCAGCCAGAGCACGAAGCCGATGAAACCGGTTTCCGCGAGCACGAGTACGAACGAGTTATGCGCGGTGAGTTCGTGGTATTCGGTGAAGTTGCCGGCGCCGACACCCAGTGCCGGATGATCGCGGAACATCTCCAGGCCCGAGTACCAGGCATCGACGCGCCCCGCGGCCGATTCCTCGCCCGCGTCGAGTTCGCTCATGCGCGAGGACAGCAGTTTCATCGCGGCCAGCCCCGCCACGCCGAGAACGCCCGCGATCGCGATGCCCTTGCGATACCAGAGATAGCAACCTGCCACCAGCAACACGGCGAGCAATGCACCGCGCGAGTTGGTGAGATAGGTGCCATAGAGAAGCAGCAACGCGGCGCCCAGCCATACCGGGCGCATGGCCCCCGCGCCGCGCCGGCCGAGGAACACGGCCATGGGCAGCGTCGCGGCAAACAGCAGGCCGAGATCGTTGGGATCGTTGAAGATGCCCACGTACTGGATGCGGCCGCCTTCGCTCAAGGGGATGCCGGTCCAACCTGTGCCGGTACGCGCCTGTTCCACGCCGTGCAGCGCCAGGATCGCCGCGCAGGCGACAAACACGCCCATGGCGACGGTCACCCGGCGCTGGGTGTGGCAGGCCGAGGCGAGCACGAAGAACGCCGCCACGACGGGGCCGAAGCGCGCCAGTTCGTCCATCGCACCGCCGGTCCAGCCATTGACGACCTGCGAAGCCATAAGGACCAGCAGGAAGGCCGGCAGGATCACGAACTGCGGCGCCTCGAAGTTCTTGGCGTTCGAGATCAGCCAGGCGACGAATGCCAGGGCGAGCACGGCAGGAAGCACGGGTACGTTCTCCATGCCCGGCAGGTAGTCCTGCGGCCGGAGAATGGTGAGCGCGACATAGAGCAGGATCAGGGGGAACATGGTCGCTCCGACGGGCCGGTCGCCGCATGCGCGGCCGTGGGATAGCTCATCAGCTGCGGCAGGGCGAGCATGGCGGCGAACCAGCCCGGCCCCATGTTGCTTTCCACCGGCAAGCGGTAGAGGGCGTAACGGTTCTCGCTCGGCTCCGGATTCGTGCCGCAGATGTAGCTACATGCGAGTTGGAACCCGGCGTTGCGCGTCGCCGCGATCACATCGTCGTTGTATGCGCGGTCACCGCCGACGGGATACGACATGAGGATGGCTGGATGGCGCAGTTCACGGTCCAGCGTGGCCTTCGATTCACGGACCTCGCGCTCCATCTCGTCACGGGGCAGGCGGGCGAGCATGCGGTGATGCACGCCGTGCGAGCCGAACTCGAAACCGGCTGCTTCCATCTCGCGCGCCTGGTTCCAGGTCATCGGATGGCAATCGACCGGCCGTGCGTTGAACGACGGCATGTTCCACTCCGCCTCCAGCCGTTCGGTCATGGCACTTTGGTCGCGCGCGTCGAGCCACTTCATGCGCAGGAGCACAGTGGCGGCGATGCGCCGGCGCAGGCTGCGCTCGGCCGGCAACGCCACGTCGATCGAGAGCTCGGGCAGCACCAGCCGCGTCGCTGTCGTCAGCAGGATCATATGGACGAGCCAGTCGTAGGCGTACGGCCTGCCGGTGTCCACGTGGCCGGTGGACACGAAGAAGGTGGCGGGCACGCCCACCTCGTCCAGGATCGGGGCAGCGATGTGGTAGTTGTCGTCGTAGCCGTCGTCGAACGTCACCGCGACCGTGTCGGGTGGCAACGCCTCGCCCGCGTCGAGTGCTGCAACGATGTCGGTAAGGCGCATCGGTCGGAAGTGCCTCTTCAGCCGCAGCATCTGTTCGCGAAAATCGTCAGGCGTCGTGCTGATGAGTTCCAGGTCGAACTCGTAGGTGTCCGGGTCCGGCAGCGGCATCACGCGGTGATAAGCGAGGATGCGCAGGTCGCGTTGCCACCAGGCACGCACGCGCTGCAGCGGATGCAGCAGGCCGCTGGCGTAGCACATTTCGCCAAGTCGGCCGCGGATGCCGGGCGCGCCGCGCACGGTCGTGAAGTTCACCATAGGTGGAGCCTGCGATTGCGCGCGAAGGCCACCAGCGCCTGGGCCGCGAAGAGGTTGAGGTAGAAGAACGCGAGGGCGATGCGCAGGGGCGGCAACCGTCCGAGTCGCGACGGCAGCAGGGCAAGCCCGACCATCAGCATGCCGGTCACGAGGGCACCGAACGCCGTGGCATACATGGCATGACGAGTGACCAGCAGCCCGCTGCTGATCGTGAGTGCCACGATCAACCACGGTGCCAGCAGGCGCAGGAGCTTGTGGCTCACGAAGCGGAACCACAGCGGATTCGACCAGGGCACCAGCAGCCATGGCGCCATCTGGATCAACTGATAGTTGCCCGCGAGTGTGCGGATTTTGCGGCGGCGCTCTTCCGCCGGTTGCTGCGACGGTTGATCCCAGGCCATCGCCTTCGGCTCGAAGACGACGCGCTTGCCGAGCGCCGCGACGCGCATGGGTACGAGTACGTCGTCGAGCACGGTGCCCGGCGGCAGAGGTCGGAACAACGAGCGACGCATCGCGTACAGCGCGCCGGTAACCCCGATGGTGGAGCCCGAGAGACTCTCGGCATGGCGGATACCCTTTTCGTAGCGCCAATAGAAATCCACGCCCTGGGCAAAGCCGCTGCGCACGTTCTCCATGTGCAGCTCACCGGTCACTGCGCCGACCTCGGGATCGCCGAGGTTGGCGACCAGCTCCTTCACCGCCATGGGCGAGAGGCGCTGGCGCACGTCGGTGAAGAGCAACACCTCGCCACGCGTGAGCGCCACGGCGTCGTTGAGACACGCCGCCTTGCCGCGACGATTGGGATGATCGAGCACGGTCAGGCGCGGGTCGGTGGAGCGCCGTGCGATCGTCACGGTGGCGTCGTGACAACCGTCGCAGACGAGCACGATGTCGATCAGTTCCGTCGGATAGTCGAGCTGGCGCAGGTTGGCGAGCTTCGCGCGGACGAAGCGCTCGCCATCGTGCACGGCAATCACGATGCTCAGCGTGGGCAGGATCGCGCGCCGGGCCACCGGCCTCGGACGCACGCGGGCCTGCAGCCAGACCAGCACGGGGTATCCGACGAACACGTGGAGCAGCAGCGCGGCCGAGCTCCAGCAGACGAACCAGGCGATAGGTGTCATGGCGGCGTTCCCCCCGGGCGCCTGGATCAACCGCGCCCGAGCAGGCGACGGAACAGGCCGCGTTTGGGCGCGGCGTTCGTGGTGGGCGGCGCCGCAGCCAGTTCCGCGGCCAGCGTGCCGAGCGTGCCGTTGGCAATGTCGAGCAGATTGAGCTGCACGCCGGTCAGCGCCTGCACGCGCATGGCCATATCCACGGCAAGCAGCGAGTGGCCGCCGACGTCGAAGAAGTTGTCGCTGGTGCGTACCTTCGGCATGCCGAGCAGTTCCTTCCACACGCCCGCAAGCAGCTGTTCGCTGTCGCTGTGCGGCTCGTTGGTGTCCACCGTTCCCGCGCGTGGCTCCGCCGGGATCGGCAACGCCGCGAGATCCGGCTCGCCGGTCGGCAGCAGCGGCAGGGCATCGAGGACGATCACGTGCGCTGGCATCGACCACACCGGCAACTCCGCCGCCAGTGCGGCGGACAGGCCGTCCGTATCCAGCGGCGTGCCGGGTGCGCCGACGACATAGGCATCGATGTGCGGGAGACCGTTGACACCGATACGCGAGAGCGCGAGCGCGCGAACCACGCGCGGCTGTGCGAGCAGCAGCGATTCGATGGCGACAGGCTCCACGTCCATGCCCAGCTTGCGGACGCGTCGGTCATCGCGGTCGAGCACCTGAAGCGTGCCCCCTGGCAGCCAGCGGCCACGGTAACCGGTGCGTCGCACCCGTTCCTCGCAGGGTTGGCGCTCGGCGTTTGCGCGTTGTCCGAAGGACTCGGTAAGCCCGGTGCCGGTGACGGCGATATAGCCGGTTGCGCCGATGGGGCAGGGTTCGCCCTGCTCGTCGAGCATCCATACCTGCGCGTGTGCGATCGGGCGGCCCTCGTGCAGCGCGTCGGCCACGTGTTCCACGCGTCCGCAGGTCACGACCGGCGCCGTGCCGGCATCGCCGAACACGGTCCACAGCCCTTGCGTGCGCGAGGCGATGCGTGCGGCGAGATCGGCGCTCGGTACGCCACCGGTTACAACTGCGCGCAAGCCATCATGGGCAGACCATTCGCGATCGAGCAGCGTCTGCCAGGTATCCGGCGTGGCGAACCAAAGGTTTTGACCTGCCGGGGTGCCATGCATTGCATCGACGTGCCAGTGCGCGCCATGTGTCAGCGCGACCAGGGGCTCGATCACCGACATGGGGTCCGAAGGCAGTGCGTCGCCTGCGACACCTTCGCCCTCGCGCACGTCGAGCGCGCCTGCCAGTCCTTCGACGATGGCAGCGAGCGCCCGATGCGACAGGGAGATACCCCGCGGCTTGCCGTCCGTGCCGGCGACGTGAAACGCGATGGCTGCCGCGTCCGGCTCCGGCGTGGCGTAGTCGCCAAGCTCGGTGGTGACGCCATCGATATCGCCGCGATCCTGATCCACCCACAGCGCGCATGCGCAGGGCCAGTCGAGAATGTCTTCCAGCGCCGCGTCGCCCAGCAGCACGGTCATGCGCGCGTCCGCGACGAGATCGCGCAGACGTGCCGCTGGATCCGCGCGGTCGAGCAGCAAGGCGGTGCCGCCGGTCATCGCAATGGCGAGCAGGCCGGCGAGGCGGTCCGCACCCGGATCGACGCAGAGTCCGACGACGCTGCCACGCATCGCTCCACGGTCGTGCAGCAGCACGGCCATCCGCGCGGCACGCTGACGCAGCTCGGCGTGGGTCACTTGCCGTGTGCCGTCCACCACGGCAATGGCGTCGGGCACGGCGCGGGTCAGCAGCGCCTGCAGGTCCGCCGGCAGTTGCGTGGGTTGCAGGGTATCGTTCCAGCCGCGCATGCGCTCGCACTCGGCACGGGTCGCGGCGGTCAGCGTACCCACGGCGATGGCGGGATCGGCCGCCACGCGATGCATCATGTCGAGGTAGCGTTCGCGCATGCCGCGCGCGGTGTCTGCCTGGAGCAGGTCGGCGTTGTAGGTGACGCCACCGACCATGCCTGCGTGACCTTCGAGGAACCACAGCCCGAGGTCTTCGGTGGCGCCGCTCTGGAACAGAAGGATCTGCTCGTGCGCCAGGCCACCCCAGTCGACCACGCGCTGCCGTGCATCCTGAAACGAGAACAAGGCCTGGTAGAGCGTGGCGCCCGCACCGTGACCGACGCGAAGCTCCCGCTGCAGGTATTCGAGCGGCACGTCCGGATGACCGAATGCCTCGATCGCCACGCGCTTCACGTGGCGGACGAATTCGAGGAACGACAGACCGGGGTCCACGCTCACATGCAGCGGCAGCAAGTTATTGAAGTAGCCCATGACCGATTCGACCTCGGTCTGGTTGCGTCCGCGCACCGGCGTACCGACGACGAGGTCGCGCTGACCGGCGGCGCTCGACAGCATGGCGAAGTACAGCGCCAGCAATGTCATATTGAGCGTGGCGTCGGCCTGCCGGGCCACTTCGTGCATGGCATCGGTATCTTCCCGCGACACGCGGATCCACTCCGTGCGACCGAGGCCCGACATGCCGGGGCGGCGCGGGTGATCGGTCGGCAGCGCGCGTACGTCGCCCATCTGCGCCAGGCGCTCGCGCCAGAAGGTCAGCTGCTTGCCGAACGCGCACGAGTCCAGCCACTGGCCGTGCCACTGCGCGAAGTCGCCGTAGGTCACCGGCAGCGGGGCGAGGGGCGAGGGCTGGCCGGCTGCAAAGGCGCGGTACAGCGCCGACAGTTCGTTGTAGAGGATATCGAACGACCAGCCGTCCCAGATGATGTGGTGCGGCATGAAGAACAACGCGTGCTCGTTGTCGGCGAGGCGGAACATGCGCGCGCTGAACAACGGGGCGGTGCCGAGATCGAACGGCGTGTCGGTCAGCTCCTGCAGGCGCTGCATGAGGTGCGCCTCGCGTTCCTCGGCCGGAAGGTGGCTCAGATCTTCCGCGGGAAACAGCGGGTACGTCAGCCGTGGTTGCACGACCTGGACGACCTCGTCGTGGTGATCGCGAAACGACGTGCGCATGATCGGTTGACGCTGGATCAGGGCCTGGAAGGCCATGTCGAACGCGTGTTCATCGAGCGGGCCACGCAGACGGTGCGCGGACGGCGCGTTGTAGGTGACGCGCCCCGGGTGCATGCGTTCGAGTGCCCACAGGCGGCGCTGCATCAGGGACAGCGGTGCCGTGTCTTGGTCGGCATCGGCACGGTGGGCGATCGGGTCGGTGGGCGGTGCGGCACCGCTGGCGACCTGTGCCCCGATCGCTGCCGCCAGTTGTTCGATCGTCGGCGCATCGAACAGTGTGCGGAAGGACAGCGTGACACCGAACTCGCGGTTGAGTCGCGCGGTGAGCTGCGCGGCAAGCAGCGAATGACCGCCCAGGGCGAAGAAATCGTCGCGTACGTCGAGATCGGGCAGACAGAGCACCGCCTCCATGGCCGCAGCCACGCGACGTTCGTCGTCGTTGCGCGGTGCCACGCGTTCGCCGGCCGTGGCGATGGAATGCGCAAGCGGCGGTGGAAGCGCTTTCCGATCGATCTTGCCGTTCGGCAGCATCGGAATGGCGTCAAGCACGAGAATGTGCTGCGGCACCATGTAATCGGGCAGGCGCTCGCGCAGCCTCGCGCGCAGCGCATCTTCGCTGGGCACGGCGTCGCCGCGGCCCACCACGTAGGCCACGAGACGCACGTCCCCCGGACGGTCTTCGCGCGCCATCGCCACTGCGCGTGCCACCTCGGGCACATCTGCAAGCACGCTTTCGATCTCGCCCGGTTCGATGCGATAGCCGCGCACCTTCACCTGAAAGTCGAGGCGACCCATGTGTTCCAGCAGCCCGTTGCTCAGCCAGCGACCGCGATCGCCCGTGCGATACATGCGCGAATCGGGTGTTTCCGACCACGGATCGACGACGAATTTCTCTGCCGTCAGCTCGGGCCGATCGAGGTAGCCCAGGGTGACGCCTGCACCACCGATGTGGATCTCCCCGGGCACGCCGAGCGGGCAGTGGTTGCCGCGCTCGTCGAGGATGTGCACGGTGGTATTCGCGATCGGGCGGCCGATATAGATGCCTTCGCGCGGGTCGGATACGCGCCAGTAGGTGGAATACACCGTGGTCTCGGTCGGACCGTAGCCGTTCCAGACTTCGCCGCAACGGTCGAGGAGCGCCTCCGCCAGATCCACCGGTAGCGGTTCCCCGCCGGAGACAGCGCGGAAGGCGGGCCGACCCCGCCAGCCCGCGTCCACGAGCAGGCGCCAGCCGGCGGGCGTCGCCTGCATCATCGTGGCATCGCTGTCCTCGATGAGGCGACGCAACTGGCCGCCATCGCGCACGTCGTCACGGCCGGCGATCACGATCTCCGCACCGCTGGTCAGCGGCAGCAGCAGTTCCATGAAGGCGATGTCGAACGACAGGGTCGTGACGGCAACGAGGCGGTCGTCGGGCGCGATACCGGGCACACGCTGCATGCTGGTGAGGAAGTTTGCCGCCGCGCGATGCGGCACCCGCACACCCTTCGGGCGGCCCGTGGAACCCGAGGTGAAGATCACATAGGCCACGGAATCCGGGGTGGCGGCGCGACGATCGCGTTCGGGTCGGTCGAACGATGCGCGTACGACCTCGTCGCTGTGCAGCGCGAGGACGCGTGCCGGATCGAAGGCGAAAGACAACGGCGCGTCGTCGTCGACGACCAGCGCGGCAAGTGCGGCGTCCTCCGCCATGAAGGCGAGACGGTCGGCGGGAAACGTGGGATCGAGGGGCACGTAGCCCGCGCCGGACTTCAGTACGCCGAGCACGGCAGCGACCATGTCGATGCCGCGACCGAGGGACAGCCCGACAAGGTCGCCGTGGCCGACGCCACGCGCGCGCAATGCGTTACCGATACGGTTCGCGCGCGACTCGAGCGCGGCATAGGTCAAGGACCGGTCGGCATGGCGCACGGCGGCGCGCTCGGGCGCGCGATCGACCTGCTGCTCGAAGAATTCATGCGCGAGGCGCAATTCGGGAAACGGCGTCGGCGCAGGTTGCAGTGCAGCCAGTTCGCGATAGACGGCGGCAGAGACCACCGGCAAGGTTACGGCGGGCTGCTCCGGATGCTGCGTGGCCTCGCGCAACAGCGTGGCATACGCGTCGAGCCAGCCCTGGATCGTGGCACCGTCGAACAGGTCGGCGTTGTACTGGCACTCCAGGCGAAGACCGCCATCGACCTGCACGGCATTGACGAACAGTTCGAAATTCTCGTATTCGCGCGGTACGGCTTCGACCTCGAAGCGCAGGCCGGGAAAGGTCACCGTGCTTTCGTCGAGCGTGGCATCGAGGTTGAACAGCACCGACACCAGCGGCAGGCGCGACGGATCGCGTACGAGCGAGAGCCGTGCGAGCAGGCTGCCCAAGGTGTAACGCTGGTGCTCGAAGGCGTCGAGCAGGTGATTCCGAACCTCGCCGAGCACGTTGGCGAAGCTGGCGCTGTCGTCCACGCGGGCACGTAGCGGCAGCACGTTCACGCAGTGACCGACGAGCGTCTCCTGGCCTTCGGCCGCTTGTCCTGCCGTCGGGATGCCGATGACCACATCGTCCTGGCCCGCCAGGCGACGGAGCAGGACGGCGAAGGCACTCAGTAGCGTCGCGTAGAAGCTGGCGCCATGCGCCGCACCCAGTCGCTTGATCGCGGCGACCTCGAGCGGGTCGAGCGTGCGGTCTTCGCGCCGGGAGGCAAACGTCCGCCGACGGGGGCGGGAGCGGTCGGTCGGAAGATCCAGCACCGGGGTCGGACCGGCGAACCGATCGAGCCAGTACCGTTCGTCCTCACGTGCCGCGCCGCTGCCGGCGTGCGCTGCCTCGGCCAACGCGAAGTTCGAGAACGCACCCGCCTCGGCCGGACCGGGGCCCAGACCGAGACGCTGCGCGTAAAGGGCGGCGAGATCGCGAACGATCACGCCGAACGACCAGCCGTCGCACACGATATGGTGCGCAGCCAGGGTCACAAGGTGGCGGTCGGCGGCGAGGCGGAACAGTTCCGCGCGCACCAGCGGGCCGTGTTCGAGATCGAAAGGCGTCGTGACGATGCGCGAGAACGCGGCCTGGAGGCGTGCGTCGCTTTCGAAGGGGGCGAGCAACGACAGGTCGTGGGACGCCAGTGGCAACGTGCTGCGTTCGGCGACGAAAAGACCATCGCCGTCGGCGCTGAACGTGGCGCGCAGCGCTTCGTGACGTTCGACGAGACGTTGCAGGGCCCATTCCAGCGCCGGCACGTCCAGCGCGCCCTTGAGCGTCAGCGAGATCGCCTCGTTATAAGCCAGCGACGCTTCCGGCTCCAGACGCGAGGCTAGCCAAACTTCGCGCTGCGGCGGCGTCGTGGGTACGAGTCGGGCGAGCGGCGCACCCGCGAACGGGTCGTAATCCACGGCCGTAGCGGCGGTCACGTCGTTCGGCGTCATGCGCTCACCCTCAGGTATTTGCCCGGTGCATCGGGGTTGGGTACGAACCACGCGGGGCGGCCTTCCGGATCCTTGCCCAGCCGCGCGCCGGGCACGGGCGGCTGCGCCGCGTCGAAGGCGGCAGGCTCGCGTCGCCGCGGCAGGAATTCGGCTTCCTGCATTTCGAGAATCGACTCACGGAACGCCTGGGCGATCGCCGCGAAATCCGCCTCGCTGTGCGCGGTGGTAAAGAAGCACGGGAAATTGTCGAGAATGTGGATGCCGCGGCTGCGCATCATGGCGAAGAGCAGGTCCTGCAGCGGATGGTCTTCGGTGAATACGGTCTTCCACACGGAGGCGAAGTGCACGATCTGCACCGGCGCACCGACGCTCGCGCAGAACGCGTTCAGTTCCTCGGCCATCGCCGTGACCTTCGCATTCAGCGACGCCTGCAGCTCGGGGCCGTGCTCCTTCAGATGCGTGAGCACCGCATGCGCGGCGGCGAGGGCGAGCGGGTGACGCACGAAGGTGCCGGCGAAATAAGTCACGCCGACCGTCGGCGTGGAGTCGTCGCCGAACTGCCAGTGGCCACCGTCGAGCGCATCCATGAAGCGACGCTTGCCGGCGATCACGCCGATGGGGAAGCCACCGCCGACGACCTTGCCGTAGGAGCACATGTCGGCGTCGATGCCGAGCACGGCCTGCGCACCGCGCGGGTGTGCACGGAAGCCGGTCACCACCTCGTCGAAGATCAGCAGCGAACCGGACGCCTCGGTAATCGCGCGCAGTTCCTGCAGGAACTCGATCGGCTGGAAGTCCGGACGGCGGCTCTGCACGGGTTCCACCATCACGGCAGCGATGGTCGAGGCGCGCTCGCGGATGATCGCCAGCGACTCGGGCGTGCCGTACTCGAGCACCAGCACGTGCTCGGACGTGTTGCGCAGGATGCCGGGCGCGGCCGGTATCGAGGTCAGTTTCTTCGTGCCGCGCACGATCACTTCGTCGAAGATGCCGTGATAGGAGCCGGTGAAGATCACCAGCGTGTCGCGGCCGGTGACCGTGCGCGCCACGCGCACGCAGCCCATCACCGCTTCCGAACCCGTGTTGCACAGGGCGGCGCGGTCGAAGCCGGTCAGTTCGCAGATCTGCTTTGCCACGATGCCGGCGAGCGGATGCTGCGGACCGATTTCGTAGCCGTCGTCCAGCTGCTTGCGCACGGTATCGAGCACGAAGTCCGGCTGCCAGCCGAACAGATTCATGCCGAAGCCGTTGAGTGCATCGACATACGCGTTGCCGTCGAGATCCCAGACCTTCGAGCCCTTGGAACGCTCGATCACGATCTGGTAGATGATTTCCTTGAGCAGCGGACGGAAGCCGTTGACCACGCGCGGATCGGCCAGATGCGGGCGATGTTCCTCGGTATAGGCCTTGGACGCCTTGGTGCGTTCGATGTACCGACGCATGAAGGCATCGAGGCGTGCGCGCTGGCGCGTGGAGAGATCGGTATGCGTGGAGTGGATGCGCGCGATGGCACCGAAGGCTTTCTTCACGTCGTACGTAGTGTGCGCGAGGGCGGCTTCTTCGTCGTTGGCCGGCGACAACGCACTACTTGTAGGAGCCGCCATGGCGGCGAGGGATGCTCGCGAAACCCCATCGGTTACGATCGATTCTCTCGCCGCCATGGCGGCTCCTACAGGGGTAGGGTCCGCCGCCGCCGGCAGCGGCGCGGGAGCGGCGGCTCCCGCCAGCAACGCCAACTGTTCCCGCATGATCTGCATCTGCTGCGCGATCACGTCCTGGACCAGTCCGCCACCGGCGGCGATTGCCACCGGTGCCGCCGCCGCGGCGGGCACGGCGACCGCCGCGGCCACGGGCGCCGCCGGCTGGGCCTCGGCCGGCAACAGGCGATCGATGTGTGCCGCGAGCCGTTCGAACGAGGCGCAGCCGTCCATCAGTTCGCGGAAGGTGATCTTCAACGCGTAGGTCTTCTGCAACTGCAAGGCGACCTGGGTCAGCGACAGTGAATCGAGACCCAGTTCCACGAAGTTGGCCGACGGGTCGACACCTTCCAGGTCGCTACCGGACACGTCCTCGAACAGCGCCACGAGTTCGCCGAGAAGGCGCTGAGTCCGGGCGGAATGACTGGGGGCGGACGGCATGGGCATGGGAGACTCCGGAACGGCGGAAGGACGGGCGGGCGGGGCAGTGGGCACCGCGTTGGCGATGGGGGTGACCGAGGCGGGCAGGCGGGCGTCGATCCAGTGCCGCTTGCGTTCGAAGGGATAGGTGGGCAAACGCACGCGGCGCCGATGTTCGCGATGGTCCAGCGCCGCGACGGTGACCGGCGCGCCGGCCGACCACAGCGTGCCGGCGGCACCGAGCCAGGCGGCACGCTCGTCGGCTGGGCTGTCGCTCAGGCTGGCGACGATCGTGCGACCGCGGCTTTGCGCATGCTGGCGAGCCAGTGATGTGAGCGTCGAACGTGGGCCGACTTCGAGGAACGCATGCGTGCCGTCGTCGAGCGCATGCAGCAGCGCGGGCGAGAAGCGCACGGTATGGCGAAGGTGACGTGCCCAGTACGCGGGCGAGATCGCTTCCTCGTCGGTAAGCGTGGCGCCCGTGAGCGTGGAAACGATGGGGAGGTGTGGCTTCGCGAGCGATACGGCCTGCACTTCAGCAAGGAAGTCGTCGAGCACCGGGTCCATCATCGCGGAGTGGAAGGCGTGCGACGTATGCAGCAACCGGCACGCGACGCCTTCGGTTTCCAAGGTGGCGCGGAACGCCTCGATCGCGTCGCGTGCCCCCGAGACGACGCTTGCGTTGGGCGCGTTCTCGGCGGCGAGGGAGAGCGTGGCCGGAAGGCGCGCATGCAGCTCGGCGGCACCCAGACGAACGGAGAGCATCGCTCCGGCTGGCAGCGCCTGCATCATGCGCCCGCGCCGTGCCACGAGGCGCGCGGCATCGGCCAGCGTCATCACCTCGGCAATCACGGCGGCGGCGAACTCGCCCACGCTGTGGCCGATCATGGCAACGGGTTCCACGCCCAGGCTCATCCAGAGCCGCGCCAGCGCGTATTCGATGGCGAAGGTGGCGGGTTGGGTCAGGGCGGTGGCTTGCAGCGCCTCGGCGTCGTGGGCGAACAGGCGCTCACGCAGGTCGAAGCCGAGTTCGTCGCGCAGGGCGCAGGCGACCTCGTCGAGTGCGGCACGGAACACCGGCTCGGTGGCGTGCAGTTCGCTGCCCATGCCCGCGTATTGCGAGCCTTGGCCGGGAAACAGGAAAACCATGCGCGGCGCAGGGTCGGCGCACGCGCGACACATCGCAGCGGCGGCGATGTCGCGCAACCCCGCTACCGCATCGGTCGTCGTGTGCGCGACCAGGTGCGTGCGTTGCGCGAAGGCCTTGCGCCCGTTCGCCAACGTCCATGCCGCGTCGGCCAGGCTGCCGTCGGGATGCGCGGCAAGATGGTCGGCGAGGCGCGCTGCGGCTTGTCCGAGCGCGTTGGGCGTGCGCGCGGACAGCAGCAACAGTTGCGGGCCACTCGCTGCGTCCGACGGGCTGCGCTCCGGTGCTTCTTCCAGCACGAGGTGAGCATTGGTCCCGCCGACGCCGAACGAACTCACGCCAGCGCGCAGCGGGCCACCGTTGGTCTGCCACGAGCGCAGCGTGTCGTTGACGACGAAGGGCGAATCATCGAGTCCCAGACGGGGGTTCGGCGAATGGAAATGCAGGGACGGCGGCAGACGGCGCTCGCTCAGTGCGAGCGCCGTCTTGATGACGCTGGCGGCACCTGCCGCCATCACCAGATGGCCCACGTTGCTCTTCAGCGAACCGATGGCACAGAAGCCCTTGTCGGCGGTGCTGCGGCGGAACGCCTTGGTGAGGCCTTCCAGTTCGATCGGATCGCCCAGGGGCGTGGCCGTGCCGTGGGTCTCGACGTAGGAAATGTCGCGAGCGGACACGCCGGCATCGTCCAGCGCCATCGCGATCACCGCCGCCTGGCCGGCCGCGTTCGGCGCGGTGAAACTGGCTTTGACCGCGCCGTCGTTGTTCACCGCTGCGCCGCGGATCACGGCGTGGATGGTGTCGCCGTCGCGCACGGCGTCGCTGAGGCGCTTGAGCAGTACCACCGCCGCGCCGTCGCTGAACACGGTGCCTTGTGCGTCGACGTCGAAGGTGCGCGTGTGGCCGTCCGGGGAAAGCATCGAGCCTTCCTGGGCGAGGTAGCCGCTGTTGGGCGGGCAGGCAATGGACGATCCGCCAGCCAGCGCCATGTCGCAGCGTCCGGCGCGCAAGGCGTCGAACGCCTGCGCGATCGCCACCAGCGACGTCGAACATGCCGTATTGAGGCTGATCGCCGGGCCGGTAAGGTTGAGCTTGTGCGCCACGCGCGTGGCGAGGTAATCCTTCTCGTTACCGAGCATCACCTGGAACGCGCCGAGCTTCTCGACGAGATCGGGGCGGCCGCTGATGTGCTTCTGGTAGTAAGTGGCGTTGTGCATGCCACCGAAGACGCCGACCGGCGTCGTCTGACCGTCGGGCACGTAACCCGCGCGCTCCATGCACTCCCAGCACAGTTCGAGGAACAGCCGCTGCTGCGGATCGGTCAGCTCGGCCTCGCGCGGGGACATGCCGAAGAAGCCCGCGTCGAACTGGTCCGCGTCGTCCACGACACCGCGCGCGGCAACATAGCCGGGTTCGTCGCGCTCGGCCTGGCTCACGGCAGGATCGAGTTCGTCCGGGGCGAAGAACCGGATCGACTCGCGGCCCGCGCACAGGTTGTCCCAGAACGTCTCCACGTCGGGAGCGCCTGGGAAACGGCCGGCCATGGCAATGATCGCCACCGGCTCGCCCGGCGCGCGCGCGGCCGAGGCCATGCGCTCCACCAAGCCTTCGTTGGCGGTACGCCCCTCGATGGTGGCCGCGAGCGCGGCCGGCGTCGGTTCGGCGAAGAAGCCCACCAGCGAGGGCACAGGAGAAAGCTCCTCGTGCACGCGGTTCATCGCTCGCGTGGCGAGAAGCGACGTGCCGCCGAGGTCGAAGAAGTTGTCGTCGCGCCCGACCTGGGTCACCCCAAGCACGTCGGCGAAGATCGCGCAGAGTCGCGTTTCGACGGCGCCGCGCGGTGCCACATAGGCGGCAGCCAGTTCCGGTCGTGTGCGCTCGGGCGCGGGCAGGGACTGGCGGTCGAGCTTGCCGTTCGCGTTGATCGGCATGGCCTCCATGCGTACCCAGGCCGCTGGCAGCATGTAGTCGGGCAGCACATGCGCCAGTGCATCGCGCAACGTGCGCGCGCCGACACTGGGGTCGCGGCTCACGTAATAGGCAACGAGCCGCTTCTCGCCGGGCACGTCCTCACGTGCCAGGACCACGGCGTCCGTGACACCCGGCAGAGCGCGCAAGGCCACGTCGATCTCGCCGGTCTCGATGCGGTAACCGCGAATCTTTACCTGTCCGTCGACGCGACCGACGAAGGCGAGATGGCCGTCCGGCAACCACTGCACGAGATCGCCCGTGCGATAGCGCGAGCCGCTGGCGACGAATCGCTCGGCCGTCAATTCCGGTCGGTTGAGATAGCCGCGTGCGACGCCGCTGCCACCGATGTACAGCTCGCCGACGGTGCCCGCGGGCACGTCGCGTCCTGCCTCATCGAGCACGTGTAGCGAGGTTTCGCCGATCGCGCGGCCGATGGGAATCGCGCGCAGGTCGTCGGGCAGCTCGCGCGGGATCGTGTACGTCGTGGCGAACGTCGTGCACTCGGTGGGACCGTAGCCATTGATGAGCGTGGTGCCGGGCAGGGCGGCGTATGCCTTGCGTACGTGCGGTACCGATAGCGCTTCGCCGCCGGTGAGCACCACGCGCAGGCCGGCCAGGCGAGAGGCATCGTCGTCGACGATGGCGTTGAACAAGGCTGCCGTCAGCCATGCGATTTCCGCACCGTGGCGCTCCACCGTGCGAGCGATGCCGCAGCCGGTCGGTACGCGTTCGCTGTAAACAACGCAGGTGCCGCCATTCAATAGGGGCGCAAAGATCTCGAACGTGGAGGCGTCGAAGCCCAGCGGTGCAGCATGCAGCACGTTCGGCGCATCGAAGTCGATGTAGTCGGAACGCAGTACGAGGCGAAGGATCGCGCGGTGACGGATCTCCACGCCCTTCGGCGTGCCGGTCGAGCCGGAGGTGTACATGGCGTAGGCCAGGTCGTCGCCCGACCCCTGGTGACCGAGCGTCAGTTCGTCGTCACGCTCCGTGCGTCCCGCGGCATCCAATTCGGCCAAGGTGAAGATGGGCGCTCCGTTGGCATCGACCTGTTCCGCCGCGTCGTCGACGACGAGCGCGGCCACGTTGGCATCGCGCAGCGCGAAGGCCACACGCTCCGCAGGCCAGCGCGTGTCGATGGGAAGATAGGCCGCACCGGCCTTCAACACGGCGAGGATGACCACGACGGCCCCGACCGAACGATCCATCAGCAACGCCACGTAGCTTCCGGGTTCCACGCCGGCGGCCAGCAGGCCGCGCGCTACGCGATCGCTGCGCGCGTCCAGTTCGGCGTAAGTCAGCCGTGCGTCGTCCGATACAAGTGCGACGCGGTCGGCGCAGGCGCGGGCAACGGCGGCAAAGCGGGCGTGGACGGTGGGCGTGTCGTGCCCGGAGAGGGAAAGCGCGTTGCTCATGATCTGGCCTCGTACCCGCGGGGAACACGTGAAGGCATAGGCCGAATGGTCGATGCGGCACACCGGACGATCAGACCGGCCCGGTCGTTACGCCGTTCACCGACGTGCGTGCCCCTGGTCATGCTCATCCACCCCGCCGTGCCTTCGGCTTTCATGCGATCCCCTGTCACGCGTGCGGGCCGGGAGGCCCTGCGCGTCTGTGGCATCTTTTATAGCCCCGGGCTCCGAGGGGGCATATACAACTGGCGCGCTAGCCGGGGTTGGGCAAATGGCCGATTGCCGTCGTCGCTAACGGCTCATGCCGCGGCTGTGCTCATCGCAAACACCCCTTGCAGAGCGGTCATGGCGGCGAGGCATGCGAGTGGCGGCTTGCCGGTGGGAGCCAGCCTGCTGGCGAAAAGCCAACGAAGCGGTGTAGCCGTGAGTCATGTCCCCATCGCCAACAGGTTGGCTCCCACCTTTGCTTCGTTGGTGAATCATCGCTTCCGCGAACCGCAAAAAAAAAGGCGCCTCTCGCGAGGCGCCAGGCGCTGTCGGTGACTCAACGGCGGAACTTGAACGTATCGAAGCGCACGACGTCGTTGGCGCGTATCTCCATGTGTCGGATGCGGCGGCGTCCCTTATCGTCGTAACGCACCTCGTGCTGCCTCGTGACGTCTCCGCCGGGAACAGTGATGACGCCACTGATGACGGTCAGATTCGAATCCTTGAACGATACGGTCACGTTGCGATTGACCGAGGTGATCATGAAACGCACCACGTCCCACGGTTCCGCCAGATCCACGAAGAACACGTTGTTGTGGCTCGTGCCCGTCGGATGTATCAACTGTCCGCTTCGAAACGCAGAGCCCGATAGGGCGCGGTATGTGGCGAGTTGCACGGATGCAACAGTGTCCGAATCCGGACACTCAGCGAATCGCCATTAGCCATAGGGCCGCGCCTTGAACCGGCTCGGTGGTCCAGTGCACGCGATATGTGCCGGGTTCTTTCACTTCTCGCCACGCGACGACGCCTTGCACGCCGCTTTCGTCCGGCAACGTGGTGAAGGTGTCGATGACCTGGAAGCCGTCGCTTGGCGTGACCGTCATCCGCTTCACGCCGCCGTCGCCCCACCAGAAGGCCAGCAACGTCGCCGGCCCGTCGACATGGATCGTATCGCTGGCGACGACGGGCGCGGGATCGGCGTAGGACTGCGCCATCGCCTGTACGCGAGTGGCGCGGCGTACTTCGACGAACGG
Organism: Luteibacter sp. UNCMF366Tsu5.1; assembly: GCF_900119235.1. Taxonomy (NCBI): domain Bacteria; kingdom Pseudomonadati; phylum Pseudomonadota; class Gammaproteobacteria; order Lysobacterales; family Rhodanobacteraceae; genus Luteibacter; species Luteibacter sp. UNCMF366Tsu5.1. The sequence continues at coordinate 411,124 of NZ_FPIS01000001.1, forward strand.
AAGCGACAGTTCTCCCGTCGGCTCACCGCGTTTTCGGATCGATACGGTATGTCCCGGTCCGCCCTTGCCGCCGAGCGCCACATAGGCGCGTACCGCGAAGCGATCGCCGTAGTTTGCATAGGTCATGGATCGGCCCAGCGGTCGCCACGCATTGCGATAACTGTCGATCGGCGCGTCGTCGTTGCTCGCGTAGCCTGCATTGAATGCAACGAAGACGCTGCCGGACGGCTGGGTATCCATCGGCGGCGTCACGGCGGGATCGACGCCGATGCCTTCACCCTGGCCGAGAAACACGTGGGCACCCAGCGCAGGCGGCGTGGCGGCGTCCATGGCGAGCAACGCGAGCGGTGACATCACGGCGGCGAGTGCGGCAACACAGGCACGGAAGCGCATGGGCCTTCTCCAAAAGTTGTACTTGTCAGTATGCAAGGGCTGCGCCACGCTGCGCAGGAGAGGGCGACACGCGTTGCCTCCAGGGAAGTCACGTGGCGCACGAGACCGATTTCATCGATTTGTACCGAAAGCTGCGCCTGGAGCCCGGCTGTACGTTGGACGACTTCAAGCAGGCCTATCGTCGTCATGTCGCGCTCTGGCATCCCGATCGGCGCCGTGGATCCCGGGCGGACACGCTTGCCGCGGCACGCCTGCAACGATTGACCGTGCAATACGCGGCGGCCATGGATTTCCATCGTCGCCATGGGCGCCTGCCAGGCGCACCGATCGGCGCACGCAGCGCGGGGCCACGGGTCGAGGCAGAGCGGGACGAGGCGTCGACTGCCGCTCCTCTGCGCGCTTCGATGCCGCCGTCTGCAAGGCCGCGCGCGCGCGTGGCCATGCGCTGGTGGCTTGCTGGCGTGGTGCTCGGCATTGGTGCGCTCGCAGTGTGGATGTGGCCCGACGATGAGCCCGTCGAGACGGAAAGCGTCGCCGAACCGGTGGCGATGGTGGAGCACGACAGGCCGGCCGCCCGCTTCATTGCGCTGGGTATGACGCCCGCCGATGTGGCAGCGATCGAAGGCGAGCCGACACGCCGCGGTGCGGATCGCTGGGAGTACGGCCCGTCATGGGTGCGCTTCGAAGGCGGCGCGGTAACCGATTGGTACAGCTCGCCGCTGCGCAACCTGCGTACGGCATCCACGCGCGCGCATTGAATCGCGCCGCTCGCGTGGCACGCGATCAACGTGCGCCACGACCGAAGATCACCACCTCCACGGTCTCGATCAGGATCACCATGTCGAGAAACAGGTTGTGGTTCTTCACATAGAAAAGGTCGTACTTCAGCTTCTCGGCGGCGTCTTCTTCGGACGCACCGTAGGGATAGCTCAGTTGGGCCCAGCCGGCGAGACCTGGTTTGATGCTGTGGCGAAGGTTGTAGTAGCGGATCTTCGTCTCAAGGTCGTTCACGAACTGCGGGCGCTCGGGGCGCGGTCCCACGATGCTCATGTCACCGCGGATCACGTTCCATAGTTGCGGCAGTTCGTCGAAGCGCAGCTTGCGGCAGATGCGGCCCACGCGGGTGACGCGATCGTCGTTGCTCTTGGCCCAGCGCGCGATGCCGTCCATCTCCGCATCGGTGCGCATGCTGCGGAATTTATACAGCCAGAACGTGCGGCCGTGTTCGCCCACGCGCTCCTGCCGGTAGAGGATGGGCTGGCCGCGTCCCGATTCGATGCGTATCGCGAGCACCACGGCGAGCATGATCGGCCAGCAGAGCAGGGCGATGCAGCAGGCCGCGGCAAGATCGAAGCCACGTTTGACGAAGATGGCCAATGGCGTCGCGTTGAACCCCCCGGAAAAGACCAGCCACGACGGATCGAGCATGGTCAGCTGTACGCGTCCTGCCTCGCGTTCCACGAACGTGGTCAAGTCGGTGATCTGCACGCCAAGCTGCCGGCAGGCCAGCAGGTCGTCCATCGGCAGGCTACCGCGGCGATCGTCCACACCCACCACGATCTCGTCCAGGCGCTCGCGTCGGGCGAATGCGGCCAGCGCGTCGCCGGGCCGCACCAGCAGCGGTTCCGGAATGGCGATGGTTTCGCTGGGCCCCGGCACGTAGCCGAGCAGACAGAAGCCGCGACGATCGGAGCGGCGGCGCATGCGGTTGTGGATCTGCGCGGCGCGTTCGCCCGCGCCCAGCACGAGCACGCGCCGCTTCAGCGATTCCATTTCCACCAGGCGCATGAACAACGCGCGGAACGCGGACGTGACCACAAAGCCGATGATCAGCGCCATGCCGAGTACGCCTCGGCCGACGTAGGCCTGCGGGATCACGTAGTAGCCGACCACCAGCGCGAGGCCACCGATGACGAAGGCGATGGCGTGCCGCGCCAGTTGGCCGCGCCAGCTCATGCGCAGGGTGGCCCGGTATTCGCCGAGCGCGGCCATGCACAGGAAGATGACGATCGCGAACATCGCTGCGCGTGCCGCCAGCGAATGCGACGACGCAGCCAGGTCCTCCGGCGACGGCGCGAAGCGTATCCACGTTGCCGCATTGATCGATGCCGCGAGCAGTGCGAGTTCGCACGCACCCAGCAGCGTGAGCCAGCGCACGATCGGCTGTCTGAACAGGCGAATCATCGGAAGTCCCCTCCATGCACGCAGGCGCTGCATGCCGTCGCGCAAAGGCTAGGAACGTGCCGCCGCCCTGTCGATTGCACTTCCGGCCTGCACGCGGCTAGGCCGTATGGCCGCCTGTATCAAAGTCGATACACATCGGGAGCGGTGCGCCGTAACATCGTGCGTGACGATGCTTGAGGGGCTCAGGCCAGACCGGTTGCCAACAGCACGCGCAATTGTTCGGCGAGGCGCAGGCTCAACGCGATCACGGTGAAGGTCGGGAACGCCCAGCCTCCGGTCGGGAACACCGAACTGCCCGCTACGTGCAGGTTGGCGACGCCGTGGACCTTGCCCTGCGCGTCGACCACGCCTTGCGAGGGATCGTCTGCCATGCGCGTGGTACCGATGTGGTGCGCCGTGCCATGCACCTCCGGCTCGGCCTCGCCGCGGGTCCAGGGGGCGGGCTCGAAACGCCCGCCGCAGGCAGCCGCGAGGCGTTCACCGGCCAGCACGGTCGTGGTGTGCCAGGTATGCCGGTCGAGATCGTTCAGGCGCCAGTCGATGCGCACGCGGCGCAAGCCGAGCGCATCGCGGTCGTCGCCCAGAGTGATGCGGCTGTCGCGTTGCGGTGCCTGTTCGAAGAAGCCGACCAGTTCGACGCGATCGCTGCGTACGGTGGGCCGGTCGGCCACTTTCTGCGCCACGGCTTTCACCACATCTCCCAAATGCAGACCGAGGCGAACGGCGCTGATGGCGAGGCTCTGCTGCACGGTCACCATGGTGCTGTCCGGTCCGTTCTGCAGGGCGGCGCACAGACGCGCTTCGAGCAGCGTCGCCTCGTCCTGGCGACGAGGCGACCGCAGCGCCGCGCGCACGTCGCGCAGGGCGCGAATGCCATGGGGTACCTGGCCTTCGACGGCGAACGGATGAACCCGTGCGTTGAGGCTGCGATGACGACGCTGTGCCTCGAAGGTCAGGCCGATCTCGGCAGACAGCGGCGCGCGTACCTTGCCGATGGTGCGTTCGTAGGGACGAGACAGCGTGTCGGGCTCGTCGGAAACGACGCTGCCGATACGGCCGCTGGGATGGTCCATGAAGTAACGCCCGACCAGGTCGCGATCGTTGCCCAGACCCGCTGGGGCTACGCTGTCGGACAGCAACAGGATGCGTGCATTCTCGATGCCTCCCGCCGCCAGCACGTAGTGCCGCGCCCGCACATGCCCCCGCCGTCCATCGAGCGAGCCGATGCGTGCGGCGGTCACGCTGCGCGCGCCGTCGCCAGCTTCCAGTTCCATTAGGTTGGCATGCAGCAGCACCGTGATGTTGGCGGCGCTGCGCAAGGAGTCACGGTAGGTATCGCCGAACATGATCGGACTGCGTGCGAAGACGAAGTTCGCCAGTGTTTCCGGATCGAGATCGAGCGGGCGGCGGGGCGGCGGCCCGTCGAAGGCCCCTGGGCCGAAACCGTAGGACGGATCGATGCGGCAGAATTCACGAGCGCGCTCGTACCAGGGTGCCAGGTCCGCATAGCGGAGCGGCCAGCCACTGTCCGGCACCCATTCGCGGGCTTCGAAGTCGCTGTCGGCAAGCGGAATGCAGCCACCGCCCCACAACGTGCAGCTTCCGCCGAACACGCGCATGCGCGACGTGCCGGCATCCAACGGCAGGTCGCCTGCCGAGCTACCCTCGTACAGCGACTGGCTGCGGTCTTCGCCGCATAGGCCGCCTCCCTCGATGAGGCAGACCGTGGTCGAGGTACCGATGAAGGCGTGCGCTATGGCGATACCGGCGGGGCCGGCACCGACGATGCACAGGTCGGCCGAGACGTCGGACGGTGCCGACGGGTCGAGGTAGTCGATGATCACGATGTGTCTCCGGGCGCGTTACCGTCGTCCGTGTGTGTCGTGGTCGGGACCGTCCTGGTGCCCGTAATAGCCTCGGTACCACGTGACGAAGCGGCTCACGCCCTCGGCCACGTCGATCTTTGGTTCGTAGTCGGCCGCTTCGGCCAGCGCGGAGACGTCAGCCTCCGTGTCGGGTACGTCGCCAGGTTGCAGAGGCAACCCTTCCAGCCGCGCAGTACGCCCGAGGCACTGCTGGAGTATGTCGATATAGCGCAGCAGCTCCACAGGTCGTTCGTTACCGATGTTGTAGATCCGATACGGCGCCACGCCGCTCGTGCCCGGGTCCGGCGCGTCGCCCGACCAACGTGTGTTGATCGTCGGTGGCCGGTCGAGCATGCGCACGACTCCTTCGACGATGTCGTCCACGTAGGTGAAGCTGCGCTTGTGCCGGCCATGGTTGAACACCCGCAACGGCTCGCCCGCGAGGATTGCCCGAGTGAACAGGAACAAGGCCATGTCGGGCCGGCCCCAGGGCCCGTAGACGGTGAAGAAGCGCAGGCCGGTGCAGGGCAGGCCGAAGAGATGCGCATACGCATGCGCCATTTGCTCGTTGGCTTTCTTCGTCGCCGCGTACAGCGTCAGCGGATGCTCCGTCGATTGCGTTTCCGAAAACGGCATGCGTGTGTTCGCACCGTAGACCGAACTGGTCGACGCGAACACGAGATGATCGACACCGTGCCGACGGCATCCCTCCAGTACATGCAGAAAACCGGTGACGTTGCTCGATACATACACATGCGGATTCTCTGCGGCGTAGCGCACGCCGGCCTGCGCGGCCAGATGCACCACGCGCTGTGGCCGGTGCGTGGCGAACGCTGCCTCCATGGCGTCCCGGTCGGACAGGTCGGCATGGATGTGCGTATAGCCGGGGTGGCCGTCGAAGTGCGCGAGCCGTGCCTGCTTGAGGCTCACGTCGTAGTAGTCCGAAAGATTGTCGAGGCCGATCACCTCGTCGCCGCGCTGGAGCAGGCGCGTGGCAACGTGGTATCCGATGAAGCCGGCCGTACCGGTGACCAGGATCTTCATGTCGCCTGGACCACTCAGAGCCTGCCGTCCACCACGTCGCGCGGCAGGACGTATTTCACGTCGTAGATCACGCAGGTAGGCTTGCCGAAGGCGCGGATGCCGGTCGCACCCCAGGTCACGAACTGGTGATGCCCCACAGCCACGATGATGGCGTCATAGCTGCCGTGCACGGGTTCGGCTACAGGGTCGATGCCGTACTCGTGGCGGGCTTCGTCCGCATGCACCCAGGGATCGTGCACGTCCACGCGCACGCCGTAGCCGGCGAGTGCGCCAAGGATATCCACGACACGCGTATTACGCAGGTCGGGACAGTTCTCCTTGAAGGCCAGGCCGAGCACGAGCACCCGCGCGTCGACGGGATTGATGCCCTTGCGGACCATCAGGCGGATCGCCTCACCCGCGATGTACGGACCCATGCCATCGTTGGTACGGCGGCCGGCCAGGATGACGTCCGGGTGGTGACCGACCTGCTGCGCCTTGTGCGTCAAGTAGTACGGATCGACACTGATGCAGTGGCCGCCCACGAGACCCGGGCGGAACGGCAGGAAATTCCACTTGGTGCCGGCGGCTTCGAGAACCTCGAGCGTATCGATGCCGAGCTTGTTGAAGAGGATGGCCAGATCGTTGACCAGCGCGATGTTGAGATCCCGCTGCGTGTTCTCGATGACCTTGGCGGCCTCGGCTACCTTGAGCGAACTCGCTCGGTGGGTGCCCGCCGTGATGACGGAGCGATACAGGGCGTCCACGAAGTCGGCCACCTCGGGCGTCGAGCCCGATGTCACCTTGAGAATGCTGCTCACCCGATGGCTCTTGTCGCCCGGGTTGATGCGTTCGGGGCTGTAGCCGGCAAAGAAGTCCACGTTGAAGGCGAGGCCGGAACCGCGCTCAAGCAACGGTACGCAGACCTCTTCGGTACAGCCGGGGTAGACGGTGGACTCGTAGATCACCACGTCGCCGCGTTTCAACACCTTCGCCAGCATCTCGCTCGCGCGTACCAGCGGGGTGAGATCGGGTCGACGCGCGTCGTCGATCGGGGTGGGGACGGTCACGATATAGACGTTGCATTCGGCCAGTTCGCTCACGTCTGCCGAGAAGCGCAGTCGCTTCGCTTCCGCAAGCTCGGCGGTTTCCACTTCGAGCGTGGCATCGTGTCCGCCGCGCAAGGCGTCGACGCGTTCGGAACGAATGTCGAAACCCAGCGTGGCGAATCGCTTGCCGAACTCCACCGCCAGCGGCAGGCCGACGTAGCCCAGGCCCACGATGCCGATACGCACGGTGTCCAGCGAGGGAGCGGCGAAGCTCTCCTGCCGGGTCCACGGCGACGCGCTCGCGTCGGATTCGGCCATGCCAGCGGTGCCGGCGGCCATTCTGCGGCTCTCAGTGTCCATGCCAGCGTCTACCCCTTGGAAGGCGTCACAAACCCCGTCTGACGGGGGCCACCAAAGCGTAGCAACGCGCGCGGGCATTGCCTGTATGGCTTACGGAGGTGGTCGAATGGCCGATATCGGCAACCTGTGCGAGGTCGACTCGAGTGCTTCTCCGAGCATGGCAACGTTTACAAGGTGGCGGCTCCGAGATATGGTTCGTCCCGCATCGCCCACGCAAGTGGGCATTCGATTACAACTATGGCTTCATGGTCCACTCATGTCCGCGCGATCCTATTTTGGCTCTGTGCGCGTGGCCTTGCTGGACGACCACGCGCTCGTCCTGAAGGGGCTGACTGCGCACCTTGAGAAATCTCCCTCCATCGTGATTGTGGGTAGCCACGCCAGCAGCCGGCCGTTCCGCGCGATGCTGGCGAGCATGCCGGTCGACGTCGCCATCATCGATTATTCGCTTGCGCTGGACGACATCGATGGCGTAGCCCTGATCAAGCTCCTGCGGGCGTCCTACCCCAAAATGAAGATCCTGGTCGTCTCGGCGCACGAACAGGGCCTCGTCGTGCACAGCCTGCGCCAGGCAGGCGCCGATGGTTTTGTGGCGAAGAGCCAGGACCCGGACGAGGTGATCCGTGCCATCGACGCGCTGATGACCGGGCGGGAGTACCTGCCGTCGCGCGATGCCGAAGCGGCCGAACGGCCGAACCTGGTGCCGCTGTCGCCACGCGAATGGGAAGTGGTCCGCCAGTTGCTCGAAGGCATGACCGTGGGGCAGATCGCGGCCCGTTCGGGGCGCAGCCTGAAGACCATCAGCACGCAGAAATCAGCCGCCTTCCGCAAGCTGCGCATCACGTCGGACAACGAGCTGTACCTGATGCGCGACTACATCTTCGCGTTGGACGGCGGACCGCCGAAGTGAGGCGCGTCCTTGCCTTGATCCTGGGGCTGTTCGTCGTCGCCGTCGTCGCAGGAACCGAATCGCCGAGTCCGGAAGCGCGCAAGCGGTGGGTCGCGGCCCACCCGACGCTGCGGATCGGTATCGATCCGCAGCAGGGATCGGAGGCGGGTGAGGGCTGGGGCAATCCGCTGGTCAGCCAGTACCTGGAGCTTGTTTCGCGGCATACGGGGCTGCGCTTCGTTACCGTGCGTATGAAGTCATGGGAGGACGCCGTACGTGCGTTCGACGACGGGCGCATCGACATGTTGCCGTCGCTCAGCGATCGCCTGCTTGCGGCGGACGTGGGTGACCGCGCGCTGGTGTCCTCGCCGTTCTACGTCGGTCGCACCGTCATCATCAGCCGCACCGTCGGCCCGGCCACGCTCGACATGCATGCGCTGGAAGGCCGCACGGTCGCGTTCAAGGGCGGCGGCGCGTATGAATCGTGGCTCCGCCGGGAACACCCCGCGATCACGCGCTTGCCCCTGGCGGACATCCACCAGGTACTGGCGGCCGTGGAGAGCGGCATTGCCGATGCCGGCGTCGGCGTGGACGTGGCCTACCATCCCATCGTCCGGCGCGATTACGCGCTGAGCCTGCGCATTGCGGGCAACGTCACAGAAATGCCCGTGGCTGCCCGGGTGGCGGTGCACAAGAATGCGCCGGAACTGCTGGCGATCATCGACGACAGCCTGCACGGCATCGGTCCGGAGGAGAACCGGGCGGTGATCGAGCGCTGGCTTGAAACCGCGTATCTGCGCGCGCCCACCTTGTCGCAGGTGGCGTCGGCCTATCGGATCGAGATCGGGCTTGGCGTCGCGTTGATTCTCGCGTTGGTCTTCGCGCTGTGGCAGCTGCGCCGCGCACAGTTGGCCTCGCATCGTGGCGAGCGGCAGAAGACCATGCTGCTGGCCGTCATGAGCCACGAAGTACGCAATGCGGTAAACGCGGTGGTCTCGTCGATCGAGCTGTTGTCGCGCACCTCGCTCGAAGGACCGCAGCGCGATCTCATGGCGATCGCGCAGTCGAGCAGTCGCAGTCTTCAGAATCTTCTTAAGAGTGCACTCGATTACAGCCGCTCCGAGAGCGAAGGCTTCACCCCGGATCTGCTCGCGTGCGACGCCGTGGGCATCGCACGCAACGTGATCGAAGGGCAGCGCGCCGCCATCGACCAGAAGGGCCTCGACGTTCGGCTCGATCTGCCCATGGGCGCACTGCCGTGGTTGCTGCTCGACGAGACCCGGCTGCGCCAGCTCATGGAAAACCTGCTCTCCAACGCGGTGAAGTTCACCGAGCAGGGACACGTCGGTATCGCGCTATGGCAGACCGCCAGCGAAGCCACCGGCGAGGTGCGTCATCTGGTGGTGGAAGTGTTCGATACCGGTATCGGCGTGCCGCCCGAACGGCAGCGCGAGTTGTTCCGACCGTTTTCGCAGGCGCACGGCGCGCACTCCAAGCGCATGGGCGGTACCGGCCTGGGCCTCGGCATCTGCGCCGAGATCGTGCGCCACCTGGGCGGTCGCCTGGAACTGAGCAGCGACGTCAGCGTGGGCACCGCCGTACGTATCGAGCTGCCCACCAGCCGGGTGCCCGTGGTGCCGGCGACCGACGACGCCGGTGAGGCTGCCATCGACGCATTGCCCGCGGCGGCCGGCACGGTGCTGTTGGTGGAGGATCACCCGGCCAATCGGCAGATCATTGCCGCCCAGCTCAAGTTCCTTGGATACGAAACGGACGCGGTGGATCACGGACAGGCTGCCATCGACACCTTCGTCCCGGGTCGTTACGCAGGCGTGCTGCTGGATTGCGAACTGCCCGACATGCAGGGCTACGACATCGCCGCCGAGCTGCGCGCACGCGAGGCGGCCGCCGGCATCGCACCGACGCGGTTCATCGCCATCTCCGCCAACGATGGCGAAACGCATATGCGCCGTTGCGTCGAAAGCGGGATCGACACGGTGCTCGGCAAGCCGCTGTCGCTCGATCGTCTACGCGACGCGCTGGTCGGCGCGCCCGGCACGACCCTGGCCGAACACACGCTGCGTGAGGAAAGCCTGCGCGATCTCGCCGCGATCCACGCCGCCCTGGAAGACGCCGACCCGGAGCGGGCCCTGCGTGTGACCCATCGGCTGAAGGGCGCCGCGCTGGTCTCCGGGGCCATGCAACTGGCGGAAGATGTGGAGCGGGTGGAGGCGCTGCTGCTGGCGCGTCCGGTGGCGCGTGGCGACATTGGCGCGCTGTTGCAGGAAATTGCGGATCGGCTTTAAGGGTAGCTTCGTGCAAGCGAGCGGCGACGAGAACCTTTAGACGTTCATCATCGTCCCAATGTCATTGGCACCCCCTTTCATCCGACGCAATGGAGTCACCCCCATGACAAGCATCAACGCATCCGCAAGCGGCACGTTCAAGATCGGTGGCGACCTCGAGGTCAATCGGCTCGGTTTTGGTGCCATGCGCGTCACCGGCAAGGGCATCTGGGGTGAGCCGGCGGACCCCAAGGCCGCCCGTGACACCCTGGCAGCGCTGCCAGGCCTCGGCGTGAACCTCATCGACACGGCCGATAGCTACGGCCCGTTCATCAGCGAGGATCTGATCCGCGAAGTACTGCATCCGTACAAGGGCCTGGTCATTGCGACCAAGGGCGGCCTCACCCGCCATGGCCCGGACATCTGGGCGCCCGTCGGTCGGCCCGAATACCTGCGCCAGTGCGTGCTCATGAGCCTGCGCCGTCTGGGCGTGGAACGGATCGACCTGTGGCAGTTGCATCGCATCGACACCAAGGTGCCGCGCGACGAGCAGTTCGGCGTCATTCGCGACATGCAGAAGGAAGGCCTCATTCGCCATGTCGGACTGTCCGAGGTGAGCGTCGAGGACATCCAGGCGGCCGAGCCTTTCTTCAAGGTCGCCACAGTGCAGAACCTGTACAACCTGGGCAATCGGCAGAGCGAAGCTGTGCTCGATTACGCCACCAAGCACAACATCGGCTTCATTCCCTGGTTCCCGCTGGCTGCCGGTGAACTGGCCAAGGAGGGCTCGGTGCTTTCCACCATTGCGAAGAAGCTCGGGGCGACCGACGGACAGGTGGCGCTCGCGTGGCTGCTGAAGCGTTCGCCCGTGATGCTGCCCATTCCGGGCACCGGCAACCCGCATCACCTTGCGGACAACGTCAAGGGCGCGTCGCTCGAGCTGTCCCAGGAAGATTTCGAGGCGCTCGAACACGCAGTGAAGTAAGGGATTGACGAAGCGCGGGAGACGACGAACGCCACGTCGTTCCCCGCGCTTCGCCATCTCAATGCAATTTGACGGGCGGCAGTGTCGTGTTGCGCAAGCCGTCTGCCAGCCACAGCGCCAAGGCGCGGAACCATCCGTGCAACGCGACGCGATGCATGTGCTGCAGCCATACGTAGAGTCCCTTGGCGAGCAGGCCGCGCATGGGAATGGGCGTCTTGCGTGGCACGGCGGGGAGTTCGCCGGTCGCCTGGCGTTCGCCCAACGACACCAGCGTGCCTTTCGATCGATAGACGAAGGCGCGCACGGTCTCACTGCGCAGCGCGCGGGGCAGGGCGTCCGCCAGGTAACCCGCCTGCTGATGAGCCGCCTGGGCGGTCGGTGGCACGCTGGCGCCCTCGGCGCCGGCCGGCGCATAGGCGCAATCGCCGATGGCGTACACGTTCGCCACGCCCTTCGCTGCGAGGCGTTCGTCCACGACGATGCGCCGGTCCTTCGATAGCTCGAACACCCCCAGCTCCGCCACGATCGGATGGCCTGTGACGCCCGCTGCCCAGACGCGAATGTCGCAGGGCACGGTGCTGCCGTCAGACAGATGGAAGGCTTCGGGTGTCACGGCATCTACGCCGACGCCGAGACGCACGTCGACGCCGATGTCTTCCAACGTGCGCTGCGCAGAGGCCGACGTGCTCGGATCTACCGCAGGCAGCACGCGTGGCGCCATGTCCATCAACGTGATGTCGAGCTTGGACGCCGAGCCCAGCCCGCCGTAGCGGTGCATGTCGTCAAAGGCGTGGTGCAACTCGGCCGCCAGTTCGACGCCGGTGGCGCCTGCGCCCACGATGCCGATGCGGATGCGACGGTCCGGATCGCCCGCGCTGCGCAGGGCGAGTGCGAGGATCTTTCGACGCAGCGCGATCGCCTGGGCGGGGCTGTCCAGCATGTCGCAGTAAGCGAGGACGCCGGGCGTGCCGAAGTCGTTCACGCGGCTGCCGATGGCGAGCACCAGCGTGTCGTAGCGCAGCGAGCGCGGCGGGAGGATCAACTCGTCCGTCATGGGCAGGCGAACCTCGTCGAGGTCGATGCGACGTGCCTCGACGTCGAGGCCGCGCAAGGCACCGGGCTCGTAGCGATAGCCGTGGGACTGGGCGTGGGCAAGGTAGGGCACTGCTTCCTCGCCATCGCCCAGCAATCCCGCGGCCAGTTCGTGCAGGCGCGGCTTCCAGAAATGGCTGGCATCGCGATCCACCAGCGCCACGTCGAGATCGCCGCGCTTGCCCAGTCGTGTCGCGAGTTCGATGCCGGCGGCACCGCCTCCGACGATAACGACGGTATGCATGCCGCGGTGGTCAGGGAGTGTCATCGAGTGGGTCCTCCGAAAGTCTTCGGTGGACAGCATACGGAGCACGTCGTAGCCGGCTTGCGAAGACCTGCGATCCCGTGCACGGAACCGCCTTCTCTTGTGCGAGCCGCCGTGGCGGCGAGGAAACCTCGCCACACGCTTGCAAGCTTTCTCTCGCCGCCATGGCGGCTCCTACGAGGGGCTGTGCCTGCCACCGCGACGCGGCGTATAACGGGGGCGTTCCGTCAGGAAAACGCCCATGTCTTCCACCGATAACCCGTCCGTCTGCCCGATCTGCGACGGTGAGGGCACCGTGCTCCATGTGGACGAGGAGGTCGGCTGCCAGGTCGCGCTGCCGTGCTGGGCGTGCGCGCCCAGCACGGCGCGCGAGGATCAGAGCTTGTAGTTGACGCCGAACATCACCGTGCGACCGAAGGTGTCGTATTCCAGAGGTCGGGCGACCTTCACATTGTTCGGCAAGCCCGAGATCTGTTCGGTCTTCATCGGCGAGTTGGTGAGGTTGTTCACCTGCAACAGGATCGACAGGCCGTCCCACGTGCCGTGCTCGAACGCGTAGCCCAATTGGAAGTCGGTCTGCTTGTCGGCCAGTACGCGGGTGTAGCCGAGCTGGTCGAACAAGGCCACCGCCTCACCAGTGAACGAGGAACGGTAGCGCTCGGCGATGCGCACCGACCAGCCGTATTTTTCATAGTACAGCGCCAGGTTCGCCACCTTGCGCGACAGACCCGGCAGCGTCGACGGGCTGCCCGGAATGCTCGACACCGCGCTCACGGGCAAGGTGCTGTTCGTCAGCGAGAAATTCGCCTGGGCGCCGAAGCCATCCAGCGCGCGGGCGATCAGGCCGCCCTCGATCGCGCCCGAAAGTTCCAGACCCTGCATCTTGCCGCCGGTACCGTTCTCGGGCCGCGTGAACGAGCCTCGCGTGCTGGTGGGCGTGAGCGTCGGGTTGTCATTGACGTAGCGAGAGAAGTCGTAGTCGAGCGTTGTCTGGTTGTAGATGTAGTTGAGCAGGTTCTTGTTGAACACCGCGGCGGCGACGTAGCTGGCGGTACCGAAGTATTTTTCCCAGGACAGATCGGCGCCCACGGCGATGTATGGCTTCAGTTTCGGATTGCCGCCGCTACCGGACCACAGTACCTGGCCTGCGGCAGGGCCATCGTTGACCAGGGCCACGCCGGCGGACGTCGCCACCTTCTCGTCGTCGATACGCCCGCGGGCCATGGTCTTGGCGAGGCCGAAGCGAAGGAACTGCTTGTCAGCGATCTCGGCTGCGAGGTTCAGGCTCGGCAGCACTTTGGTGTAACGGGTGCCATCCGAAATGCGACCGACCAGCGTGTCGCCGTTGGTCTGCAGGGCTTCCGAGGATTGGTCGGTACGCACGGCCTGTACGCCGACGTTGCCGCGCAACGGTACATCGCCCAGCGTCGTATCGATGTTGAATTTCACGTACGCGACGGGAACCTTCTCCCGCACCGAGTAGTTCCGGCTCCAGTCCGCCTGGCCGTTGCGCTGGGTGAGGTAGAACTGCCCCGCGAGCGCGCGCAGCACGTCGTAGTTCACGACGCCCGGGATACCGCCGTAGCTGAGGTCGGTGGTACCACGCAGGTACGACGGATCGATCGGTGCCGCGAACCCGGGCTGGTAGTCGTCAGCCGTCGAGCCGTTGCCATTGAGCCAGGCGAAATAGACGTCCGCCTGCTTGGTCTTGCGACGGTCCGAATAATTCACGCCGACGTTCACGTCGGAGAAGATCCAGCCCACCGGGTGGCTGACTTCGAGGCGGAATGCCTTGATGGTGTCCTTCTGGTGGTCGAATTCCTCGCGACCGTTGTAACCGTAGTCATTGGGGTCGGTAAAGAACATGGCCGAGGGATCGGCAAAATTGACGCCTGGGCGAAAGTCGGGAAAGCCCTCGTGCTCAGGGGTCGCGAAGTCCGTCGACGAGGTCGCCTGGCCCGGCAGGCCCGCGAAAAGGTAAGCGTCGTGAAGGCGCTTCTTCGCGCTGGAATACGATGCATCGCCCGTGATCACCCAGCCATTGCCGAAGTCGTATTGGTTGTTCCAGCCGGCGGAGAAGAGCCGGTCGCGTTCCTTGGTGTAATCGTTCTGCAGGATCGACTTCAGGCCGTCGATGTGGCCCGTGGTGACGATCGGATAGGGCAGCGCCGGCACGTAACCGACATTGTTGTAGGACACGTTGTCGTACGGGCTGCTCGACCACTGCACGCCGTTCAGATAGGTCTTCTGGTCGAAGGTGGAGTAATACAGATCCAGCGTGGAGTGATAGTTGTCGTTCGGCGCCCATTCCAGCACGGTCATCAGACCGTTGCGCAACTGGTTCTCCGACTTCGCACGAAGCTGCATGCCTTCCTGCGAGATCACGTTGTCCGGCATGCCGGGCGTATGCGGTGCGCCCCAGTTCGACTCCGCACCCTGCGAGCCGTTGTTGAGGCTCCACCACCATGCCTGGTACTGCTTCTCCTGCACGGGAGAGTCGAGCTGGGCGAAGCCGACCGCCAGGCCCAGCGTGTGATCGAAGAACTGATCGATGTACGAAAAGCTTGCACGGTGCCCCGTGTCGCCAACGCCGGTGCCGTGATTGAGGCTGCCATTGGAGTTGTTCTCGCCGCGCAGATTGGCGGCAAAGGCACGCTTCGGCAGGTCAAGCGGCTTGATCGTGTGCAGGTCCACCGTGCCCGAAAGACCCTGGCCGATCAGGCTGGCGTCCGGCGTCTTGTAGACGGCTGCACCGCTGATCAGCTCCGAGGGATATTGGTCGAAGTCGACACCGCGGTTCTCGCCGATGGTGGCCTGCTCGCGGCCATTCAGCGTGGTGCCGGCGAAGTCGGGCGACAGGCCGCGGATCGAGATCTGGTTGGCACGACCGTCGACGCGCTGGGTCGCGAGGCCCGACAGGCGCGCCAGGCTTTCGGCGATGCTGCTGTCCGGCAGCTTGCCGATGTCCTCGGCCGAAATCGCCTCGATGATGTTGTCGGAATTCTGCTTGGCTTTGATCGCGTTCTGGATGCTGCCCTGGATACCCGTGACGATCACGGCATCGAGCGTGCTTGCCGCATCCGGATTCGCGGTCCGCTTGTCCTTGGGCGTAGCCGACTGCGTCGTCGTCGGTGGCTGCGTCGTCGATGACGCGGACGATTGCTGCGGCGCTGCCGATGCGTCCTGGGCCGGCGCCGGCTGCGTCATCAACGCCGCGATGCAGGCGGTCGCGAGAAGCCGCGGGCGGAGCGAGGGCACGGCGCGGCCATGCGTCGGGTGGCGACGAGTCATCATGTTGTTCCCTGCGTTCGTAGATACCGGCGACCCCTTCCGCCGTGGGCCGCGAGAATGAGGGAGTGCCACGCAACTGTCATCCTGCGTCGCAGCAGAATGTTGCGACGGTCCGTTCACCGCTGATGCAACGCAACATACCGTCACCTATGCAAATTCGGCCGTTGACGGCGATTTGACGGTGCGCTATACCTTGCTCGCCGCGATGCCTCCGAATGGACGTCCATCGCGCGCGGCGGCCACATGCATGGGGTATGTCGGCCAGCGCAGCTCGCTATGAATGACGGGACAGCCACGATGCGTCGCCTCGATTCAAACCAAGCGAATCCAAGCTGCGCCTTCACGGGACGCACGTTCCCACACGTCATGGCCGATGGCCTTCCCATCCTCGCACGCGCCAAGTTGAGTGCATTGCGCTCGCGCGGCAAGTGCGTTGCCGGTTACTCCCCCCCGCACAGCGTCCGCTGATTCCTGATCGACTGATCGGCACGTTGCTCCGTTCCGGTGGCCCGTCGCGTCACGCCTGCATTCGCAGGTGCCGTGGCTATGCGTCGCGCGGAACTCGAAAGCGAACCCGCTGATCAGCGGACGACGCCATGCGCGGCGAGGGCACGCGCGGCGGCCTATCGAACACTTTCGGGGTGGGGTGACTTGTGCGTAACGAACAGGGTCTTTGCAGGAAAACGCTTGTCGCGGCGCTGTGTGCCGCTCTGGGTACGCTGGCGGTGCCGGCGTTTGCGCAGCAAGCGGCGCAGACGCCGCCGACTGACGGCAGCACGGCGACATCGGCGCCAAACAAACCGCCGACCAAGGACAAGGCGGTGCAGATGAAGGCGCTGAGCGTCGTCGCCAACCGCTACGACGCAACCAATATGCGCATGGACTCGGTGAACACCGTCGAGGTGCTCTCCGCAAACGATCTGCAACACACGGCCGTACACAACGTGGCCGAGGCGCTGGGCCTCATGTCCGGCGTGAACGTGACGACGACGGGCACCGGTTACTTCGGCGGCATCGATGGTGCGGCGCGCGGCGAAGGCATGTTCGCATCGGTGCGTGGTCTGCCGTCCGAGTACAACGTGAACCTCATCAATGGCAGCAACGTCGCTCAGGGCATGCCGTACAGCCGCAGCGTCCAGTTGAGCCTGCTTCCCCCTTCGGGCTTGCAGACCATCGTGCTCAACAAGACCTCGATGGCGGACATGGATGGCGATGCGATCGGCGGAACGATCGATTTCCGCACGCCGAGCGCGTTCGACTTCAAGAAGGATTTCAGCGGCAGTGTCACGGCCAGCGGTCGTTCCGAAAGCCGTGCGCGCGACTACGGCGGCAGCGGACTCGGTAGCGGCTTGGCGGCGGAACTGCAGACCAAATTCGGCGCGGAGAAGCAGTTCGGCGTCTACGTGAGCGGCTACTACGACTATCGCAACATTGCCAACAGCGAGATCGGCGCGGCCGAAAGCGCATCGAACGATGGGTCGTGGGCGTTCCTGCATGCCACCGCCGAGGGCGACAACGCGCCGGGCTACGATCCCGCACACAACCTTGTCAGCACCGGTACCAACGTCGGCATTGCGTCCGGTTTCGAGCGCCGCTATGGCGGCAACATCTCCCTCGACTGGAACATCGATCCGACGCTGAAGGCCTACGCGAAGATGACCTACGCGTATGCGCTGACCGAACAGAACACGACGTACACGCAGTTGCTGCCGTCCAACGTCACCTACGTGCCGACCGCCACGCCTGGCGTGTACGCGCCGAATATCGGGCGCATCGCCAACCGCTTCTGGTTCGAGACCAACCCGGAACGCGCGGACCTCGCCACCTTTCAGTTCGGCGCGGACAAGACGGCGGGCGGCTGGACGATTTCGCCGAACGTCTTCTGGAGCTTCGGGCGCAACGATCGACCGAATCACGTCGAGATCGACGGGCGGGAGGACAAGTACTCGCAGGACAACTTCGCTTATAGCGGCAGCTCGCTACTGCGCTACGGCAACGGCGGGTTCCCGTATCCGCAACTCACCCCTGGTTTGCTCGGTTCGGTCAACAACATCGGGGCGATGTGGGCCAACGACTATGGCGAGGTCACCCGGATCCGCTCCGGCCAGAAGCGCGGTGGCGCGAAGCTGGACCTGCGCTACGACTTCGAGAACGGTCCGGTGTCGTCGGTGAAGTTCGGCGTGAAGTACAGCGACAGCTCACGCGAGTTCACCAATCGCGACTGGTCCACGGGTGGCATCAACGACGGTGTGACTACGTTGGAGGATCTCGGCATCTTCAAGGGTTACTACAGTTCGATTTTTCCGGACAAGTACCACTGGCGCGCACCTGACGTGAGCCGCGCTGCGGTCGCAGCGCTGATCGACCAGCACGTGTTGCCTTCCGATCTGGATACCTGCAGTCAGCTGGATTTCAACAACTACAACTGCGACACCATGCGCGGTACCGAGGCCGTCACGGCAGCGTACGCGATGGCAACGATCGAGCAGGGTCCGCTGGAGATCATTCCCGGGGTGCGCTTCGAGCACACGTCGATCCACAACACCTTCTGGACCACGCCGACGGATGCCAACGGCAACGAACTGCCCGGCTACTTCGACAACAACCGCACCATCTACAACGAGCCGCTGGGCAGCCTGTTCATCAACTATCGACCGAGCGGCAACGTCGTCTATCGCGCGTCCATCTGGCAGAGCTATACCCGTCCCGCGTTCGTGCAGCTCGGTGGCGGGTCGCAGATCAACACGTCCGACGGCGTGACCACGATCACGCGCGGCAATCCCAATCTGAAACCCATCAAGTCCACCAACGTGGATCTTGCCGCGGAGTGGACCACGGAGCGCGGCGGCTATGTGTCGCTGTCGAGCTTCTACAAGAAGCTGCGCGACTACATCTACGACAGCGGTGGTGGTCAGGCCAACCCCGATACGGTGGGTGAGGGCACGGTATTGACCAAGACCCCGACCAATGGCGGCGACGGCAAGGTCTACGGCCTGGAGGCGACGTGGCGGCAGAAGTTCCAGGATCTTCCGGCGCCGTTCGATGGGCTGGGCTTCAGCGTGAATGCCACGCGGCAGAACTCGAAGGTGGATCTCGGTCGCGACGGCTTCGGTAACGAGCGTCTGCAGGCGGCACCGCAGCGCATGGCGAACGCCGAGCTGTTCTACGAAAAGAATGGCTTCTCGTTGAACCTCAGCTATCACTACACCGGTTCCTACCTGTCCACCTACGACTTCCTCAACCAGGGAAGCCCGTGGGACGACCTGTGGATCCGGCCGATCCGGCGCGTCGACCTGCATGCGGGATATCAGCTCCCGAACGGCATTCAGCTCGACCTGCAGGTGAGCAACCTCACGAAGCAGTACTCGTACTGGTCGCACATCGGCAGGAACAGCCTTGCCAATTCGGACATCGTCGATGCAGGCATGACGACGCTGCTCACCGTCAAGTACGCGTTCTGATCGTGCAGCGAAGGCACTTCCTCGCGTTCTCGCTGCTCGCGCCCCTGGCGTGGGTAGCGAGGCCTGCCCTGGGACGAACGGCACCGCCGTTTCGTCCTGTGGCGCCGGACGGGCGCCCCCATCGTTTCGCGCTCGGCCGCCGATCCTTTCTGCTCGACGGCGAATCGTTCCGCATCCACAGCGGCGAGATGCATCCTGCGCGCATCGCGAAAGCGCATTGGCGCTCGCGCATTCGCACGGCGCGCGCGATGGGGCTCAACACCATTGCGCTCTACGTCATGTGGAACCATCACGAGCGCGAGCCGGGCGTGTTCGACTTCGAGGGCGAGAACCGCGACATCGAGGGATTCATCCGCCTGTGTCAGGAAGAGGGCCTGTGGGTGTATCTGCGTCCCGGTCCCTACGTATGCGCCGAATGGACCAACGGCGGTCTTCCGGCCTGGTTGTTGCGCGACCCCGACACACGCCTGCGCGATCGGGACGATCCCCGCTACATGGCCGCCGTGCGGCGCTACGTGGCCGAATTGGCACCTCGCATCGCCCCGCTCATGGTCGGTCGGGGCGGGCCTATCCTCATGCTGCAGGTGGAGAACGAGTATTCGATGTTCGCCGCCGACGTGGGTTACCTGAAAGCCATCCAGGCGATGTGGCGCGAGCACGGTATCGACGGGCCGTTTTCGGTGTCCGACGGATGGGACGACCTGCAGCGGCGGCGAGCGTACCTTCCCGGTGCGGCGCTCGGCCTGGACGGTGCGGATGCGGCGACCCTCGCCAGGGGCGCGACCGTCGCGGGCGAGGCGCCCGTGTGGGTGGGCGAGGGCTATCCGGGGTGGCTCACGCATTGGGGCGAGCCGGTCTTCGCGGCGAAGGACTATGTGGAGACGTTGCGTAACGTGATGCGTGCCGGGTATTCGTTCAATCTCTACGTGGTGCATGGCGGCACCAACTTCGGCCTCACCGCCGGCGCCAATGCCGAGGACGATGGCTCGCAGTTCCAGCCCGTCATCACCAGCTATGACTATGGCGCGCCGATCGACGAGCGTGGCGTACCGACGGCGCAGTACTACCGCTTGCGTGCAGCGATTGCGGAAGCCACGGGCGCTGTGCCACCGCCGGTGCCGAGCGCCGAGCCGGCCGGCACGTTCGCGTCGACCGTGTTGGCCCCTTATGCCTCGCTGTGGGACAACCTGCCAACGACACCGGCGCGTGTACCGCGGCCCGGACCGAACGAGATTCTGTTCGGCCAGGACCAAGGGTTGGTGCTCTATCGCAAGCATGTCGAACGCGGATCGCGCCTGCGCCTGGAAGGCGTGCGCGACTACGCGGTGGTCCACCTCGACGGCCGCGAGATCGCCCACGTGTCGCGCATGGTCCATCCGGCGCTTTCCTCGACGGCGGATGTGGCGTTGCCGGCGCCAGGCACAGTGGATGTCCTGGTCGACGCCTTTGGGCACATCAATTTCGGCCCGCGACTCGGCGATCACAAGGGCCTCGTCGGTCCGGTCACGCTGGACGGCGACATGCTGCACGATTTCGACGTGTGGCCGCTGCCGCTCGACGGCGACTGGTTCCGAGATCTGAAACCTGCGCGCGCGGCGCCGTCACGACCGGGTGTGTTCTTCCGCGGTACCTTCCGTATGCAACGCCCGGGCGACGTCTACCTCGACATGCGCGAGTGGACCAAGGGCTATCTCTGGGTGAACGGGCGACTGCTCGGCCGGTACTGGCACATCGGTCCGCAGCAGCGATTGTTCTGCCCCGGCCCATGGCTGCACGATGGCGACAACACGGTGCAAGTGCTCGACCTGCACCGCACGGCGGCTGCGTCGATCCATGCGGCAGAGCGATTGCATGACGGAGGCGCCGATGCGAGCCGACACGACTGACCTCGCTACGGCGCGCAACGTGCCGCCGCGTGCCATCGGCTTCTGGGGTGGCCTGTCGGCAAACGTGCTGAACATGATTGGCATCGGGCCGTTCGTGACCATTCCACTGGCCTTGTCTGCGTTGGCAGGGCCGGGCGTGCTGTTGGGCTGGATTGCCGGTGCCGTGCTCTGTCTCTGCGACGGGCTGGTGTGGGCCGAACTGGGCTCGACCATTCCCGAGTCGGGCGGCCCGTACCATTACCTGCGCGAGGCGTATGGGCGGGAACGTGCAGGACGATTGTTCGGGTTTCTCTACCTGTGGCAGACGCTGTTGACCGCGCCGCTGTCCATTGCCTCGGCGGCCGTCGGTTTCGCGCAGTATTTCGGGTATCTGGTGCCATCGCTGGGGGAGGGCGGTCGCGTATTGCTCGCCGCTGGCCTGTGTCTGTTCAACACGGCCGTGCTGTACCGGCGCATCGGCGAGATACAGAAGCTGTCGATGCTGGTCAGTGCGGTCGTCGTGGTGGCGTGTGCCTGGGTGGTCGCCAGCGGCATCGCGCATTTCGACATGCGCAACGCGGCGCATTTCCTGCACGTACGCGCCGACGATACGCATGGCTTCTGGCTGGGGCTCGGCGCCGTCGCCTTGATCGCGGTGTACGACTACGGCGGCTACAACAACGTGTGCATGCTGGGCGGGGAAGTCGTGCGCCCGAGGCGCACGATCCCCCTCGCCGTGCTTGTCTCGATTCCATTGGTTGCCGTGCTGTATCTCGGCCTCAACATGAGCATCCTCGGCGTGCTGCCCTGGGAAGAAGCCGCGAAGTCGAAGGCGGTGGTGGCGGACTTCATGCAGGCCATCCACGGCCGCATCGGCGGCACGCTCGCGGTGCTGTTGATTCTGCTAGCCGCATGGGGTTCGGCGCTGGTCGTGCTGCTCGGCTATTCGCGCGTGCCGTATGCCGCCGCTGCGGACGGTCAGTTCTTCCGTGTATTCGCGCGGCTGCATCCGCGCGGTGGTTTTCCCACCGTCTCGCTGCTGTTCGTCGGGGCGACATCCGCACTGGCCTGTTTTGTGTCGCTGGAGCGCCTCATCGCCACATTGATGGTGGTGCAGATCCTGTTCCAGTACATCGCCCAGTGCTTCGCCGTGGTCGCGCTGCGTCGGCGTCACTCTGCCGGTGACGTGTTCCGCATGCCGCTGTATCCCTTGCCCATCGTCGTGAGCGTGGTGGGTTGGCTCTACCTCGTTGCCACCAGTGGCTGGCCGTCGATCGTGACGGCTGTGCTCGCCGTCGTGGTGGGCACCCTTATATTTCTTTGGCAAGCACGGAGAACCCGCTCGTGGCCGTTTCCTTCGACATGAAGCCGTGGGACGTCGCCGTGGTCGGCGAGATCTACGCCGACCACGTGTTCGGCGGCTTCCCTGCCTGGCCTGCGCCAGGCGAGGAAGTGTTCGCCGAGCGCTATCTGCGCGAACTGGGCGGCGGCAGCGTGAACACGGCTTGCGGCCTGTCGCGGCTCGGCCGTCGCGTGCGCCTCGTCGGGCTCATCGGCGATGCCGACTTCGACTGGTTCGAATCGCGATTGTCGGAATTCGGTGTCGAGATGGGCGGTATCCGTCTTGGTGCCGAAGGGACCGGCATCACCGTGAGCCTTTCCACGCCGGAGGACCGCTCCTTCTTCACGTACCGCGGCGCCAACCGCGGCCTGGACGACCTGTTGGACGTCCAGGCGGTAGTGGCCGATCTCGCCGCGGCGCGGCACGTGCATTTCGCCATGCCCTTGTCGCGCGAGCTTGCCACGCGCGTGCTTCCCCCGTTGAAGCACGCGGGTTGCACCACTTCGCTCGATGTCGGCTTCAGCCCGGAGTGGCTGCGCGACCCGGCCAATCACGCAACCTGTCGCGACGTGGATGTGTTCCTGCCCAACGCAAAGGAAGCGGCGTTGCTGGCCGGCTCGGACGATCCCACGGCTTACATCGACTGGGCGCGCCGCCATGGCGTGGCGACCGCCGTACTCAAGGCCGGCGCGCAAGGCGCGTGGCTGGCCGACGCGGCTGTCATCCATCTCCCGGCGCCCGTCGTGGACGCCGTGGACACCACGGGCGCCGGTGACGCCTTCGACGCCGGTTTCATCGATGCCTTGCTCGACGGCGATCCGCTGATCGGGTGCGTCGAACGTGCGTGCGTCTGCGGCGCGCTATGCGCCACCGCGCCGGGCGCCCTGCAATCCCTTCCCCATCCCCCGCAATTGAGGACACTTCGTGAGCGTACGTACGGACCGTAGGATCGCATTGATAGGAGGGGGCGGCGTGCGTTCGCCCCTGGTGGTGTTCGGCGTGAACGAGGCCGCGGAAGCGCTCGGCGCGGCCGAGATGGTGCTCTACGATCCGGACCCTGCGCGCCTTCGGATCATGGTCGATCTCGGCCGCGCGATCGTGCGTCGCTTTGGCGGCGATCTCCGCCTGCGCGGTGCGACGTCGCTGGAAGAGACCATCGAAGGCGCCGACTTCGTGCTCAACAGCATTCGCATCGGCGGTATCGCGGGCAGGGCGGCAGACGAACGGGTATCGATCGAGCAGGGTTATCCGGGCCAGGAAACCACTGGGCCGGCCGGCGTCGCGATGGCCTTGCGCACGATCCCCGTCGCCATCGAGCAAGCGCGTCTCGTGGAACGTCTGAGCCCGGCGGCATGGCTGGTGAACTTCACCAATCCCGCGGGGCTCATCACGCAGGCGGTGAGCGACCACAGCAAGGCGCGCATCGTCGGCATCTGCGACACGCCGACGGAACTGTTCCACAACATCGCGCGCGCGCTGGGCGAACCCGCGGACGAGGTCGAGTGCGACTACGTCGGACTCAATCATCTGGGTTGGGTGCGCGGCGTGCGCGTGCGTGGCGAAGACGTGTTCGACCGGCTGCTGGAAAGCGACGAACTGTTGCGCCAGCTCTATCTGGCGCCGCTGTTCGACCTGGCGATGATCCGCACATTGCGCCTCATCCCCACCGAATACCTGTTCTTCTACTACGAGCGCCGCCGCGCGCTGGACAACCAGCGTCGGCAGGGCGGCAGCCGCGGTGCGGAGATCCAACGGCTCAACGACGACCTGCTTTCCGCGCTGACTGCGCGGCTGGACGCCGGAGATGGCGATGCGGCGGTAGACATCTATGCCGCGTATCTCAATCAGCGGTCGGGGTCGTATATGAAGCTGGAAGCCGAGGGTGGATCCGCGTTCGATCACGGCGTGAGTCTCGACGGCGATCCGTTCCGCGTCGCCACGGGCTACCACCGCATCGCCATCGACGTGATGAGCGCGCTGACCGGCGCCAAGCCGGCACGCATCGTCGTCAATACACGCAACCGCGGTGCGTTGCCCGATCTTCCCGACGAGGACATCGTCGAGATCGCCTCGGACATTTCAATGGATGCGATCGTGCCACGACCGATCGCGCCGCTGCCGGATGCCGTGCATGGCCTCGTGCGTTCCGTGAAGGCCTATGAACGTGCGGCGATCGCATCGGTGCTCGACGACCGGCGCTTGGTGGCACGCAAGGCCATGCTCATCCACCCCGCGATCGGCGAATGGACGCCTTCGGGCGACCTTCTGGATGCCTTGCTCGGCCATGCGGGCGACGATGGCGAATGCCTGTGCCACGGGCCCGTGCTGCGTCGCCCGTAGGCGCATCTGGGAGCATGTGGGAGCCGCCATGGCGGCGAGAAGCCAACGAAGCGGTGAAGCCAACACCCGTGGCCCACCAACATCACGGACCCTCAAGGCAAGTTTCCCTCGCCGCCATGGCGGCTCCCACAGTAAAAAACGCCGCAACAAGATACCGTTGCGGCAGTGCGAGAAGCGAAAAAGCAAAGGTGGGAGCCAGCCTGCTGGCGAAAAGCCAACGAAGCGGTGTAGCGACGAGGCAAGTTCCCATCGCCAGCAGGCTGGCTCCCACCGGCAGGTTCGGAGATGCCATGAAACAGGTGGGAGCCGCCATGGCGGCGAGAGGCCAACGGAGCGGTGAAGCCAAAACCCATGGTCCACCGGCGTCACGGGACCTCAAGGCAAGTTTCCCTCGCCGCCATGGCGGCTCGCACAGTAAAAAACGCCGCAACAAGATACCGTTGCGGCAGTGCGAGAAGCGAAAAAGCAAAGGTGGGAGCCAGCCTGCTGGCGAAAAGCCAACGAAGCGGTTTAGCGGTGAGGTAAGCTCCCATCGCCAGCAGGCTGGCTCCCACCGGCAGGCTCCCACAGTGCAAAAAAAAGCCGCAACGGGATGTCCGTTGCGGCGGTGCGAGACCTCTACCTCACGGATCAGGCCTTGATAAAGGCGAGCAGATCCGGGTTCAGCACGTCCGCATGGACCGTGAGCATGCCGTGCGGGTAGCCCTTGTAGACCTTGAGCTCGCCCTTCTTCAGCAGCTTCGCGCTCAGCGGCGCTGAGTCGGCAAACGGAACGATCTGGTCGTCATCGCCATGCATCACCAGCGTCGGCACGTCGATCGCCTTCAGGTCTTCGGTGAAATCGGTTTCCGAGAAGGCCTTGATGCAATCGTAGTGCGCCTTGATGCCGCCGATCATGCCCTGACGCCACCAGTTGTCCACGGTGCCCTCGATGGTCTTCACGCCCGGGCGGTTGAAGCCGTAGAAGGGGATCGGCACCTCGCGATAGAACTGCGCGCGGTTCTCTGCCAGCGACTTGCGGAAGCCGTCGAACACGGAGATGTCCAGACCGCCCGGATTGGCGGGCGTCTTCACCATGATCGGGGGCACGGCACTGACCAGCACGGCCTTGGCAACGCGGCCCTTGCCGTGACGCGCCACGTAGCGAGCGACTTCGCCGCCGCCCGTGGAATGGCCGATGTGCACGGCGTTGCGCACGTCGAGGTGCGCGGCCAGCTCGGCGACGTCGGCGGCATAGGTGTCCATGTCGTTGCCGGTGTCGGTCTGCGTCGAGCGACCATGGCCACGACGGTCATGGGCGATGACGCGGAAGCCGTGGTTGAGGAAGTACATGAGCTGGGCGTCCCAGTCGTCCGAGCTCAGCGGCCATCCATGATGGAACCATACTGGCTGGCCCTTGCCCCAGTCCTTGTAGAAGATCTGGGTACCGTCTTTCGTGGTGAAGAGCGACATCGAGCTTTCCTTCTTGCTGTTGGATGAGGAGGGGCTCGCAGCGCTGGCCGGCGCGGAGGCGGCGAGTGCACCGGCGCCGAGCACCGTGCCTGCGGCGAGCGTGCCCGCGTTGAGGACGAAGTTGCGGCGCGTGGCGTCGAGCGCCGGTTCGATGGATTCGGTCACGGGTCTGTCTCCTTGGTGGGCCCGGGACATTCTTGGCCTTCGGCCTCCGGCGGGATAGGACGCGCGTGCCCTCGTTTTTGAACGATTGCGGGGTGACGGGCTGGCGGCGTGACGAAAGTCGCATGGCGCTGCGGCTTCCCTGCATCCCCCTCCGACGGGTATCGCGCCCCTCGGGAGGCCGTATGTACAGCGAATGCCGGCGTGGCAATAGTTGGCCCATTCCGCGGCGGGCAGACGACGCGCCCTGGCCGTGTGTTCGGGTACGTTGACACGTCGGGTACGTCCTGCGTTTGAGTTCTTCACGCGGCGGCACCTATGGTCGAGGCGTCCCCACTTCCGCTCCCATCGACATGAATCACTCCACGGACGACGACACCGCCGCGCCGCTGGGCGAATCCCGGTTCCGTCGCGAAACGGCGCACGCGCTCAGCACGCCGTTGGGCAGCCTGTTGCTCCAGGCTGAACTCATCGATCACTACCTGCGCCAGGCCAAACTGCCTCAGGCGCGAGAGGCGATGGCAACGCTGTTGCACGATTTCGAGACATTCGGCAGCCAGTTCCGATCCGCTTTTTCGGCCATGGCGGATATCGCCGAGGAAAGTACCGATCGTGGCGATCCGCGTTCCAGTCTTGCGGCAGCGCTTGCGGAACTCGGCGAGCAATGCATCCCGACCAGCTATCGGGGACCCTCGCCGCAGCTTGCCCTGTCCGAGGCAGCGCTGACCGCGCTCATGCGTCGCCTTGCCATGCTCGCGACCGAGTCCGGCATGACCGATGCCACCCTCGTGGCGGACACAGCAAACGGCCAATACGTGGTCTCGCTCGGTGGGGCGGCGCGAGGTGATACAGCGGGCAAGCGCCTGTCGCTCGATCCGCCCCAGGCCTTGCATCTTGCCGTAGCGCGGGAGATCGCCGCGCGCCACGGTGGTCATGTGAGCACCGATCGGCCTGGCACCTTGGTGGTAAGCCTACCGCTCGCGCCACCGCGCGCAGAAGGCTGAGCGTCAGTTCCCTGGGCGCTGCGTTTTCGCACGGGCCACGCGCCCGAGCAGGGTCAGCAGGGCGCTCATCGACACGGGCTTGCTGAGGTGTGCGTCGAAGCCGGCCTGCAGTGCCTTGCGTTCGTCCTGGGGCCGCCCGAAGCCGGTCAGGGCAATGGCGGTCACTCCGCGGGCGCTGTCCAGTTCACGCACGCGACGGATAAGATCGAAACCGTCCATTTCGGGCATGCCGATGTCCGAGAGCAGAATGTCGTACTCGCCCGTGGCGAGCCGTTCCAGCGCCTGCTGGCCCGACGGCACCGCGGCGACGGTGGCACCTTCCAGTTCCAACAGCTCGGAGAATGGCGCGAGAAGTTCCTCCGAGTCGTCGACGAGGACGACGCGGCAACCGGTGAGGTTGCCGCTGGGCAACGACAGCACCGAGCCGTGGGCGCTGGCGACGGCTCGCAGAGGAAGCGTTACCGTGAACACCGCGCCCCTGTCCGGGCCGTCCGACTGCGCGGCAACCGTGCCGCCATGCAGTTCGACCAGTTGCTTGACCAAGGCGAGACCGATGCCCAGGCCGCCACTGGCGAGATGCCGTCGGTGATTGCCCTGCTCGAAGATGTCGAAGGCGCGGGCGAGCACATTGGGAGGCATGCCTATGCCGTCGTCCGTGACGCGCAGCGACACCGTGTCGCCGTCGCGATCCAGGCGCACTTCGATATGGCCGTCGTGCCGGGAGAATTTTGCGGCGTTGCTGAGCAGATTCCATACGATCTGTTCCACGCGCACGGCATCGGCCATCAGCGTCACGTCTTCCGCGGGGAGTTGCACGTCCAGACGGATATCCCGACCGGCGAGGTCCTTTTCGATGCCGTCGGCGATGCGGCGGATGCAGTCGGAGACGTTCACGGTGGCGACGTTGAGGGTGAGCTTGCCGGTATTGATCCGCGACAGGTCGAGCAGGTCGTCGATGATCTGTGCCTGGCCTTCCACCGTGCGCCGAATGGCTTCCGCGGCCTTCAGCAGGCGCGGATCGTCCTTGGCGGCGGCTGTGCGCGCCACCAGTTCCGCATTCATGAGAATGAGATTCAACGGGTGCTTCAACTCGTGCGACATCACCGCCAGGAACTCGTCCTTCAACTCGATCGTGCTCTGTGCCTGCTGGCGGGATGCCTGCTCGGCCGTCAGCAGTTCCTCGCGCAGGCGCTCGCGTTCCTTGTCGGTGGTGACGTCGCGGGCGATCTTGGCAAAGCCATGGAAGCCCCCGCGGTAGAGCGGCGTAGTGATGCCGCTGCAGAAGATTCGCTGCCCGTCGTTGCGCACGTGCCAGCGGTCGTCATGCGCGCGTCCTTCATGGCGGGCCTGCTCCATCTCGCGGCGGAACGCTCCGCGTGCGCGATCCTCAGGTGTAAAGATGAGATCGCCGTGGTGGCCGATAGCGTCGTCCGCCGAATAGCCGAAGATCCGCTGCGCGCCCTTGCTCCAGGACGTGATGATGCCATTCGTGTCGGTCGTCAGGATGGCGAAATCGGTAGCGCTGTCCGCGACGAGTCGCATGCGCTCGTCGCTGTGGCGCGCGGCTTCCTCGGCGGTGCGCCGACGCGTGATGTCGATGAACGTGAGCACGGCGCCTTCGATGCGGTCTTCGGCCGTGCGGTAGGGAAGAATGCGCGCGATGTACCAGCGGCCGTCCTGGCTGCCGACTTCACGTTCCACCGTACGCAGCGACTGAAAGGCCTCGGTCGCGTCGTCGGCCAACGCCGGATAGTCCAGGCTGTGGTTGAGGTCCAGAAGAGGCCGGCCGAGGTCGGCGGCAATGAGCCGGAAGACGTCCGCGGCGCGGGGTGTGAAACGCTTGATGCACATGTCCCGATCGACGAAGACCGTGGCAATGTCGGTCGAGGCGACCAGATTGTGCAGGTCGTCGTTGACCTTGGCGGTTTCCTCGACCTTGAGCTTCAGCTCGTGATTGACCGTAATCAACTCTTCATTGATCGACTGCAGTTCTTCCTTGCTCGTTTCGAGTTCTTCCGTAGCCGAACGGAGTTCCTCGTTGATCGACTGCAATTCCTCGTTCGAGGCCTTCAATTCTTCGCTGGAGCTTTCCGATTCCTCCACCGTGGCCTGCAGTCGTTCCTTGGCACGCTTCAGTTCCTCTTCCAACTGCAGCAGCATGGGTGTCTGCTCGGCCTGAATCTCGCCGTGGGTCGCGCTGTCCTCGATCGTTGTCTCGTGAAACAGCACGAGCTGATACCCAGCCTCGCTATCGGGACTGCGAACAGGCCGTACTTCGATGGACACGGCTACCGGTACCCCGTCCCGGTCCAGTACGACGGCGCGTGAGCGTGCGGGCTTGTTCTCCTGGGCGGCCTGGAAAAGCGAGGTGCGCAACTCGAGCCGAAGCTCGGGCACGATCAGCGCCGTGAGTTGATAGGAGGGCGCACCGCCGATCATCCGCAGGTACGGCGCCGCGTCCTCCGACATGTGCGCGATGTGCCCCTCGCGATCGACGAGCACGCTCGGGGGTGCGTTGTCCTCCAGCGCCTTGCGATGCACTTCGCTGAGCGAGCGGAGCCGGCGTTCGTGCGACGCGGCGGCGGCCGTAGCAGCCTCGATGGCGACCTGGGCCGGCATTTCGCGAGTGGGGCCCTTCAGATAATGCGCCACATGCCCGCCCGGCGCCGCCCGGTAGATGCGGTTCTTCTTGTCCACCGGGATGAAAAGCTTCGATGCGGCGTCGGCCGATTCCGAACTCCCGAGGAAAAGGTAACCCCCGGGACGAAGCGCGAAGTGGAACATTTCGAGGATCTGTACCTGAACGTCTCGCGTGAGGTAGATCAGAAGATTGCGGCAACTGATGAGGTCGAGCTTCGAGAAGGGCGGATCCTGCAACACGTTGTGCCGTGCGAACAGCACCTTCTCCCGAAGATGCTTCGGTACGCGATAGAAGTTGTCGTTGCGCGTCAGAAACCGGTTGACCCGGCTGGGTGCGATGTCGGTCACGACGGCTGCCGGATAGCTGCCCTGCCGGGCCTGCGCAATCGCATCGTCGTCGATGTCGGTAGCGAACACCTGCACGGATGCGTCTGCCGGAGCGGCCTCCGTAAGCAGCATGGCAAGGGAATAGGGTTCCTCGCCCGTGGCGCAGCCGGCACTCCACGCGCGAAGACGGCCCCGTTCGCCCAGGTCGGCCACCAATTGCGGAATGACCTCGCGCTCGAGTGCCTCGAAGGCTTCGCGGTCGCGGAAGAAGTTGGTGACGCTGATCAGCATGTCCTTGAGCAGCGCGGGGCGCTCGTTCGGATGGTCATGCAGAAAGTGGCGATAGTCCTCGAGCGTGTGCAATCCGTTGACCTGCATGCGACGCTCGATGCGTCGCAGGACCGTGGCGCGCTTGTAGGCGCTGAAGTCGTGGCCGGTCTTGGCCCGGAGTATCAGCATGATGTCGCGGAAGGCGTCCTGATCCGGAAGTTTCCCCTGGGCCTGGGGCTCGCCGGATTCGTTGTCCACCTCCGATGCGTCCTCCGGTACGCGGATGTGCGCGGCCTCGCGCGTCAGGGAGAGGATGCGCTCGGGCAATTCGGCTACCGGCAGCACGATGTCCACGGCGCCCGTGGCGATCGCGGCACGCGGCATCTGGTCGTACTCTGCGTCGAGGGGGTGCTGGGCAAGTGTGATCCCGCCGCGCTCCCTGATGCGCGCGATCCCCACGGAACCGTCGGCACCCGTACCCGTAAGAATGACCGCGAGTGCGCGTTCGCGATGTACCTGTGCCAGTGTGCGGAAGAAGAAATCGATGGCGACATGCTTGCCGCGGATCTTCTCCATATCCGTTACCCGCAGGTAACCGTCATTCATTGACAGTGCCTTGCGCGGCGAAATGACGTAGACCTCGTTCATGCGCAAGGGAACGGGCTGAGTCACTTGGGTCACTCGCATGGACGTGGACCGCTGGAGGATGCGGTCGGCCACGCTGTCGTGTTTGGGCGAGAGGTGCATCACCACGACGAAAGCCATGCCGGGTGCCGCAGGCATGCCTTCGAAGAAGCGGGCCAGCGCCGCCAGGCCGCCCGCGGATGTGCCGATGCCGACGACCGGGAAGGTGAGGTCGCTCACCTTGACGGTGGGGTCGGTTTCCGGATCGGGTGGGGGCATCGGCAGAGACATCGAAAGACCTTCGGGGACGAATGCGTGATTGTCACCCAGTCATGGCCGACGTGGGCGATTCGCCAGGGGGAGCCGCATCAGACATCGGTGGCGATCGGCGAAAACGCAGCCTGGCGGTAGCGGATGAGCTTGTTGTAGATAGTCTTGGTGCTTATCCCGAGTTGCCTGGCGGCCATCGTGCGGTCGCCGCCACAGGCGGCCAGCGCTTCGAGGATCGCCGTTCGTTCGACGTCCGCGAGCGTTACCGGCCTTGGCGGCGGAAGAGCAGCCTGCGCATCCGTCGGGCGCTGCAATACGAGCCGTTCGCCACCTTGCAGGTAGGCTCGCTGCACGACCTGCCTCAGTTCGCGTACATTGCCGGTCCATGCATGGCCGCGAAGGGCATCGAAGGCGTCCGCCGCAAAACGACGCAACGTCCCGTACTCCGCATTGAGCCCATCCAGGATGGACTGCGCAATCGGTATGAGATCGCCGGGACGCTCACGCAATGACGGCATGCGTACCTCATAGCCGGCGACGCGGAAATATAGGTCGGCGCGCAGCCGTCCTTCGGCTATCGCCTCACGGGGAACGCGATTGGTGGCCGCTACGATGCGCACGTCTACGCGGCGTGGCATGCGGCTGCCCAGTGGCGTGATCTCCCCGCTTTCAAGGAATCGGAGCAGCGCGGCCTGAACGCCGAGAGGCGCTTCGGCCAATTCATCGAGGAACAGCGTGCCGCGATCCGCCTCGGCGATGAGGCCTGCCTGATGCTCCACGGCGCCGGTGAAGCTGCCGCGCTGGTGACCGAATAACTGGCTCGCGAGCAGGTCGGGCGACAGCGTCGCGCAATTAATGGCGTGGAAGGGCCCATCCCGTTCGCTGCGCGTGTGGACGAGACGTGCGGCCAGCTCCTTTCCCGTGCCGCTTTCGCCGTAAATGAGCACGGGAATCTTGCTCGGTGCCACGGCGTGCAGTTCTCCCAGCACCGCGCGCATCGCCTCAGACTCGCCGAGCAAGCGCCCCTTTTGGGCTCCGCTGGTGCTCCGCGGCGTACGGGCCAGCAACGCCTGAAACGTCGCAAAACGGAACGGCTTCGTCAGTACGCCGAGTGTGCCGGGGACGCATTTGCCCGCCCAATGCGCAAGCGCGGCGTCGCCACTCATCACGATCTTCCGCGTGCTGGCAAAGCGAGGCTCCGACAGCAACTCCAGGCCGCAGCCATCGGGTAACCCGATGTCCACGAGAGCGCAATCGAAACGACGTGTGGCCGCGGCTTCCACGGCCTCGCCAAGGGTCGTGACCGGGTGCGCTTCGAAACCCACCTCGCGGGCAAATCGAACGGCCGTCTCTGCAAAGGGGCGATCATCGTCGAGGACGAGCAACGTGCTGGCAGGCATCGTGGGCATGACGAAAAACTCCGGGGACTTCGGAGGCTGCGTCGCCCGCCGTGAGGACAGGGTCAACGCAAGGTCATGGCTCGGCACGGCCGGGACGCGGCAGTGTGCCGCGTCCCTTGCACCGTCAGCTTTTCGATTCCTGCTGAAGCGTCCCGAGGTCCGCGCCAGTGACCGGGTCGCGTTCGGGGTCGGATTGGCCGCGTAGTGCGAACGCCTCCACCGCTGCCTTTTCCTTGGCGGTCAGCGCGACGTCTGCATGACCGTCGCCTCCGTCCACAGGGATATTCTTCTCGTTGGGCACCATGACCTCACTGAAGCCCTTGCCCTCGGCCCATGGTCCTGTGCTATCGCCTTCGCCACGCGACGTATTCACATAGGTATCCGTGAAACGAGGATCGCCCGGCAGCTTGCCCGGCGGGAAGCTCTTGTCCATCGAGTAGAGCGCCTTCTCGAACGACTTCTGGTGAGCGATCTCGCGCGTCATCAGGAACGTCAGCGCATCGCGCACACCCGGATCGTCGGTGACGTTGATGAGGCGCTCGTACACGATCTTGGCACGCGCTTCGGCGGCGATGTTCGAACGAAGATCCGCGGTCGGTTCGCCGATCGTGTCGATGTAGCCGGCGTTCCACAACTGGCCAGCCGAATTGACGAGGGCAGGGCCGCCGCCATAGAGAATCTGCGTCACGTGACTGTCGTTGCCCGCGCCTTGCAGTGCGCGGTACATCTCCGCCTGCTGATCGGTGGTCTCGGCCAGCAATCCCTTCGCGCCACGGTTCAGCATGGCGATGATGGAACCGATGACTTCCAGGTGGCTGAGTTCCTCGGTGGCGATGTCCAGCAGCATGTCCTTCCGGCCCGGATCTTCCTCGGCGAGGGCCTGAGTGAAATAGCGCATGGCAGCGGCTAGCTCACCTTGCGGTCCACCGAACTGCTCGAGCATGAGGTTGGCTAGGCCCGGATTGGACTCCCCCACGCGCACGGTGTATTGCAATCGCTTGTTGTGGTTGAACACTGGCTTGCTCCTGGCGGCTGGCTGAGACGTCATCATTTCCAAAGCCAGGTGCAGGTGGGGGGCAACATCAGTGAGGACCCATACACACTGCTGAACTGCGGTGCATCATGCATCATCGCGTCGTCACATGCTTTCGCTTCGCACTGCACGTGTGCTCCATGACGATGGCCGCTCCCCAACGTGACATAGGAACACGAGCATGGCCGAATTGCGCGAGAACCTTCTGGACTGGCTTCGCGATGCACATGCGATGGAACAGCAAGCGGAGCAGATGCTTCGTGCGCAGGCGTCCCGTATCGAGCACTATCCCATCGTGAAGGCGCGGATCGAGCAGCATCTCGATGAAACGCTTGGCCAGCAGGCGTTGTTGAAGGCATGCATCGAGCGCCTGGGCGGATCGACCTCCGTCATGAAGGACACGCTGGGCCGCATGATGGCATTTGGCCAGGCGGCGGGTGGCATGGCGAACTCGGACGAGATCGTGAAGGGTGCCATCGCCAGCTACGTATTCGAGAACCTGGAGATCGCGACCTATACGTCACTCATCGCCGCAGCGAAGACAGTAGGCGATGTCGAGACCCAGCGCACCTGCGAGCAGATCCTGCCCCAGGAACAGGCCATGGCCGCGTGGATTCTCGAACACCTGCCGGAGTTGACCGAAGAGTTCCTCGTCCGGGACGCTACCCCGGACGTGGAAGCCAAGCGCTGACCAAGCGCATCAGGGACGCGGCGGCGACTCTTTGTCGCCCCGCGCCCTTCGTGGATCGTCGACGTCTTCGTACATCTTTTCATTCATACGCGCTTGCAGCTGTTCCGACATGAAGCGGCGCGAGAACACCATGGCCTTGTTCACCGCACCGACTACGGCAACGCGCTCGCCGCTCATGACTGCCTCGTAGCCGACCTGGGCCACTTCTTCCGGGTCCATCAGATTGGCTTTCTGGAAGGCGAAGCTTTCTTCGAGATCGCCTTTCGGAAAGAAATCGGTATCCGTCGGACCCGGGCACAGCGCGGTCACCGACACGCCGGAGTCCTCCAACTCCGTAGCGATGGCCTCACTCCACGAGAGTACGAAGGCCTTGCTCGCGTGGTAGACCGACATCGTCGGGCCCGGCTCGAAACCCGCGATCGAGGCAGTGTTGAGCAGGCGCCCGTGGCGTTGGGCGACCATCCGCGGAAGAAACAGCGAGGTCATGCGCAGCACCGCCTCCACGTTGAGGCGCACGATCGACAGATGGGTCGCGATGGGTACGTCCGCATAGTTGCCCTTGAATCCGTGACCCGCATTGTTGACGAGGATGTCTACCGTCCACCCGGCGCTCAGGACGGCTTCGTCGATGACGGTCATCGCGTCCTTGTCTTCCAGGTCGACGGCGACCACGAGGGTATCCACGCCGTGACGCTGTTCGATATCGATGGCGATGCGCTCCAGTTCGGAAGCGTCGGGCGCGACAAGGCAGACCGGATGCCCATGCGCGGCGAAGCGATGGGCGAGGTGCAAGCCGATGCCGCTGCTCGCGCCGGTAATGAGGACGCGATCGGTGCTGCGAATGTTCATGGGCAGGCTCCTGACTGGGACGGGGGGCGCTGGACGCAGCGCTGTGAGCAACCTGGGCGTGCGGCCCTCAACGACGTGTTGCCTGCCGATGAAGGCGTATGCACGTGAGTGAACGCGGCGATATTGCGCACGCATACGTACCGATGTGCCTGCACGGACACGCGGTCTTGCCGCGCTCGCGACGTGCGGCAGCGAACGATCCACCTGTCCCGACGCGATGGAGATCACGATGCTAGCTACCACCTACCGGCGCCCCTACCGGGTCAGCGCGAGGCACGTCCCCGACCCGGTGATCGAGCACCCTTTCGACGCCATCGTGCGTGTACTGCGCAGTTGCATATGCGGATCGGATCTGCATCTCTACCACGGGCTGGTCCCCGACACGCGCGTCGGCTCGATCTTCGGCCACGAATTCGTCGGCGAAGTGGTGGATGTGGGGAGCGGCGTGCGAAACCTGAAAGTGGGCGACCGCGTGCTCGTGCCGTTCAACATCTTCTGCGGCACTTGCTATTTCTGCCAGCGCGAGCTGTACAGCAACTGCCACAACGTGAATCCGGAGGCCACGGCGGTCGGCGGCATCTACGGTTACTCGCATACCACGGGCGGATACGACGGCGGTCAGGCGGAATACGTGCGCGTGCCCTTTGCGGATATCGGTCCGACGGTGATTCCGCCGGACATCCACATCGAGGATGCGGTACTGCTGACCGACGTGGTGCCTACGGGATACCAGGCTGCCGAGATGGGCGATATCCGCGAGAACGATACCGTGGTGATCTTCGGTGCCGGTCCCATCGGTCTGCTTGCCGCGCGCAGCGCATGGCTGATGGGGGCGGGCAGGGTGATCGTAGTGGACCACGTGGACTACCGGCTCGACTTCGCTCGGCGCTTTGCGCACTGTGAGACCGTGGATTTCCGCTCGGTGGGCGACATGGCGATTCACATCAAGAAGATGACCGACGGTCTCGGCGCGGATGTCTGCATCGACGCCGTCGGGTGCGAGGCGTCAGGCAGCGTGATGCAGAGGGTGACCGGCGTCACCATGAAGCTCCAGGCGGGCGCAGCCACGGTTCTGCACTGGGCGATCAATTCGGTACGCAAGGGCGGCAATGTATCCATCGTGGGCGTCTACGGCCCTACCTTCAACGCCGTACCGATCGGAAACGCGATCAACAAGGGACTGACGCTGCGCATGAACCAGGCCAGCGTGAAGCGGCATCTCCCTCGGCTCATCGAGCATATTCAGGCGGGTCG
Source organism: Luteibacter sp. UNCMF366Tsu5.1 (assembly GCF_900119235.1). Classification (NCBI taxonomy): domain Bacteria; kingdom Pseudomonadati; phylum Pseudomonadota; class Gammaproteobacteria; order Lysobacterales; family Rhodanobacteraceae; genus Luteibacter; species Luteibacter sp. UNCMF366Tsu5.1. The sequence goes on from NZ_FPIS01000001.1 coordinate 447,789, forward strand.
CCTCAATCCGCGCGAGATCATCACGCATCGCGTGCCGCTGGAGGAAGTGAGCGACGCGTACGAGATGTTCTCCGGCAAGAAGGATCAGTGCATCAAGACGGTACTGATTCCGCCCGGTGCCGATGTGGCTACCTCGACTACCGCCGCCCCTATCACTACGCCTTGAGGTCCAGCGCATGAATCACGAACACATTCCGGGTTGGGGCGCAGACCTCGACCGCTCCCAGCGTCCCGCCGTGCCCATGGAGCGGCGCCCGCCGCGGCTCGAAGGCGTGCACTGGAGCGATCCGCCGCCCGCGCAGCAATCCGACGTGGAGATACTGAAGTCCACCGAACACCTCAAGATGCCGCCGGTGTTCGGCACGAGCGTACCGCCGCGAGGTGTGAGCGGGTGGATTCGTCGACGCGCCTTCCGCCACAGTGAGAACGATCTGCGCCACTGGCTGATGCTGCTGTTCGCAGATCGCGTGGACGTGGTTGAAGGCGTGTTATCCGACGGGCGCCGCTCGCGCGGGGTTCGCTCGGCGGCGGCGATCGTCGGCGCCACGCTTGTTGCCGCCTGGTTGCTGCGCCGCTCGCCCTGACCGCGTTATCGTCCCACGGCGATCCTGATTACCGAAAGCACGGACAGGATCGCCACGACAGCAACACCAGCCGCGTGAGGATGAGGGGGTGGTGGTTCACGGTATTGTCCTCGTTTGGATTTGCCAGAATTGGCATCTGAGCATCGCGCAGCATGCCGCGCTGTGTAGAGGCGTCGTCAGCTGACTGAACGAGCGTGGTGGGGACACTACGGACGTCTCGCAAAATATACCTACTTGACGGCAATTTTTTCCTCCCGCCGAGGCCGGTCGCGCGGTGTGAGCGCGCAGAGTCCGCATCGTAGAACGGTTTGCGGCGTTGGCACGCGCCTTGAATGGACAGGCGCATGACTCAAGACATCGCTTCGCCCATCATGCTTTATCTCCCCCTCGCCCAGCGGAACGACGCTTTCCCCTGGGAGGTCTTCCACGACACGCATCGCATGGGCGCCTTCGCGACCCAGGACGAATGTTTCCGCCATGGACTCCGCCTTGCCGAGAGCATCGGACGCCGCACAGGGCGCAGCGTGCGATTGAAGATCGAGAACGACGACGGCACCTGGGAGACCGTAGACGCGTTCGAGCCGGACGGCATGGAGGCGTGACGACAGCCGCCTAATGATTTCTTCGAAGATGTGGACCGTCGTTCACGCCATCCATCTGCATGCACGACAAGCTCGGGCGTAGCGTTACGTCTTCGGAGTCCACCACGGAGAACCCACCATGGCAGTAAAGACGATCGAAGATCTTTTCATCCACGAGCTCTCGGACATCTACAGCGCCGAAAAGCAGCTTACCCGCGCACTGCCGCGCCTCGCCCGCGCAGCGGAGTTGCCTGAACTCAAAGAAGCCTTCGAAATGCATTTGGAAGAGACACAGGGGCAGGTCGAGCGTATCGACCAGATTGTGGAGACCCTGGGCATCCGCCTGAAGCGGATGAAGTGCGCCGCGATGGAAGGCCTCGTCGAAGAGAGCAAGGAAGTCATCGATGCGATCGACGCCGGTCCGCTGCGTGACGCGGCCCTGATCGGCGGCGCTCAGAAGGTGGAGCATTACGAGATTGCGTCGTACGGCACGCTATCTGCTATCGCGAAGCAACTGGGTTACAAAGACGCGGTCACACTACTTCAGGCCACGCTGAAGGAGGAAAAGTCCACTGACGAGAAACTGACGATGCTTGCTGAGCAGGCGGGCAATCAGCGGGCCGCACAGAAGCAATCGGCGGCCTGATCCCGCTGCCGTGGGAGCCGCCATGGCGGCTCCCACACTCCCAATGTCATCGGAAGAGGAATCTCGCCATGGGGCGTATCGCACAAACCGTATTTACCGAACCAGCGGACATCGCGCAGATGGAGCGTTGGGTCGAGGAGCTGGCCATCAATGCCCGCGTGCGCATTCACACGGTCGAGGGGCCGCCGGCAGAGGGCGTGGTTGCCGTGACTCCGACGGTCCAGGTGTTCAAGAATGCGGACGACGTCGAAGGCATCAACGGCACCGTCAAGTTGGAAGATGCACAGCGGCCCGGCTGGAGCGGCGTGGTGTGGCTGGGCGACATCGTGCGTGTCGAACACCTTGACTCGGTGACGAAGGGAGCGACGCGGGCCTAGCGTACGGCGGCCGACGCGGACCTGTCGGTCGCGACGTTCCGGTCACATCCGCGGAGGCAGTCTGTGGGGCGAGGTGACCCGAGATGATGATGACGATGGTTTTCGCGCTGGGCACGAGTGCCCTGGCGTCTGCAATGCCCCAGGACGCCACCCCTGCACACGCCGGCACGGCTCAGGGCCAGAGCGTCAACGGTGGGCGTCCCCAGCGGATTGGAGATACGCCGCGTGCGGGTTCGAAAGCGCGCAGCCAGCACTGGGACGACGGTATGAATACCAAGCGCGCGCCCGATCCCGGTCGGCGCGACGAATACGGTACGCCTAAGGTGACCCCGCCCAAGGGCCAGGGCACGAACAATGCAGGGGGAATCCCGAAAGACAAGCTTGCGCCGAAGGAGCACGACGATGAGTAAAGCCGGTAAAGCTCTCGGTATCGCCTTCTTGGGGCTACTGGCGATGGGCAGTGGCGCAACGTGGGCGCAGCAACGCGGCGGGGTCGACCAGCCGCAGTCCACGGGCAATCGGAAAGCACAGATAACGCCGACGGATGAAGGCTTCGTACGCGGTGCCAGCGACGCTTATCAGATGGGAAGTCGACTCGCCACGCTGACGGCCACCCGAACGAGCGATCCTGCGGTGAAAGACTTCGGGACAGCCATGGTGAAGGATTTCATTGCACTCAGTGACGCGTTGAAGCCGGCTGCCAGTGGCGAAAAGGGCTATCAATGGGCGGAGCAGCCCGCGCCCGAGGACAGCAAGATTCTTGGCGCGCTAGAGCGTATGCAGGGCAAGTCGTTCGACGAGGCAGTGCCCGTACAGTTCGTTGCCCTGCTGGAGAAACTTCATGCCGCGCTGTCTACCGAGATCGAAAAGGGGCGCGATCCGCAGGTAAAACCCGTAGCGCAGAAGCTGCTTCCCACGATCGAGAACCGATTGCATCAGGCTCGCGCGTTGGACAAGCGCGGCGTTGCGCCGAGATCATGAGCGAGAAGCGCGCAGTTTCGTGACTGCGCGCCTTCAAAAGTCGGCGCGCGCTATCTATACTCAGTGTCCGACGCCGCATGCGGGCGTCGGAACACTCTTTGGATTTCCATCTGTAAGGAGACATCGCATGGTTTTTTCCACCGCGCGCGCCTGCGCGTTCTGCGTCATTGCCTTTGCCTCTACTGCGCTTTCGGCGCAGCCCGACGCCACCTCGACGTCCGCTGAGACGATCTCGTTTCCCGCGAACGACCTCCACTGGGTCGAGATCCCCGATACCGGCGGCATCAAATACGCCAATGTCAGCGGCGACCTCACCGGCAAGGGAACCTACGAAGCGTTCGTTCACTTCCCCGGCGGCAAGGCCAACCCGTTCCATCACCACACGCAGGCCCTTCCCACCGTGGTGCTGAAGGGAACGTTCTACGCCATCATCGACGGCAAGCGTACGGAGTATCCGGCGGGCTCCTTCTACCGGCTGCCGGCGAAACTTGCCCATTACAGCGGTTGCAGCAGCAGCGAGGATTGTCTGCTGTTCCAGTATCAGGACGACCATTTCGACATGGTGCCGCTGAAAACGGCGAACTGATCGGTACGCGTCGCGTACCTTGCGGCCTCGCACAGCCCATGCCTGTGCGAGGCCTTGTGCGTGGCTCACACCATAGGAGCGGCTTGGAACGGGGTAGCTTTGTCGCGGAGGTGTGCCACAAGCACCGGCATGGGCATCGGTACGCTGAAGTAATAGCCCTGAAGCTGGTCGCACCCGTTCTCGCGCAACCACGCATACTGACGCTCGCGTTCCACCCCTTCGGCCACGACGGTCATGCCGAGCGTGCGGGCCAGCACAATCATGGATCGGCAGATCGACGCAGCACGCTCGTCCGCATCGATGTCGACGATGAACGAGCGATCGATTTTCAGCGCATCGATCGGCAGATCGCGCAGGTAGGCCATGTTCGAGAACCCCGTGCCAAAGTCGTCGAGCGATACATGGATGCCCTCGATGCCGAGCTTCTTCAGCGTAGGCACCGCATGCTGGCGATCCATGAGGCTGCTTTCGGTCAGCTCGACCTGAAGTGCATCCGGTGCCAGACCATAAGCTTGCGCCGTCGCCTGCAACTGAGCGGCCACATCGGCGCGCTGGAATTGCAGGGCGGAGATATTGATGGCGATTGGCAGCTCGAACCCATGGCTGTCCAGCGCGACGTGTGCCCGTGCGGCCGTCTCGATCACCCACTGGCCCAGCGGCACGATAAGACCCGTTTCCTCGCAGAGGGGAATGAAGACATCGGGCGGGATGAAACTTCCGTCGGCCTGAGGCCAGCGTGCGAGGGCTTCGAGCTTGCGCACCGCGCCAGTGCGAGCGTCCACGATCGGTTGAAAGTGCATGTCCAACTCGCCGCCCTCGATGGCTTGGCGCATGCGCGAGGCGAGCGTGAGGCGCTCCACGGAATGCCGCGCCATGGCCGGTTCGAACACCTTCGGACCGTCGGGTCCGACGTCGGTCCGCACGTGCGCCGCAAGCGCGGCGTTCGCGATTACCTGATGCGCCTTGGCGCCATCGGTCGGATGCGATGCGACGCCCAACTGTGGGTCGAGCGTGTGCGAGGTATCGTCCAGCATCACGGGTTCGTTCACCGCTGCCAGTAGCGCCGCCATCGCGGCGGCACGACGGCCTGGGTCGTCGATGGCGAGAAGAAAACGATCGCCTGGACGGTGGGCGACCATGCCGTACGCCGCGGCGAGCTCGCCGAAGCGCGCGGCCACCTTGCGCAGCACGTTCCGTCCGACCTCGAGCCCGAAGGTGTCGCTGACCCGGTCCATGCCGCGCAGGTGAACGTAGAACACTTCGTACCACGCATCCTTGCCCAGACCATGATCGAGATAGTCGACCAAGGCCTCGGTATTGGGTAGCCCTGTCGTCACGTCATGGGTCGCGCGATAGGTGAGGGCACGTTCGAAGCGGATGCGTTCGGTGACGTCTTCGGCCAGGACCAGCCGCGCGGTGCGGCCGGAGAGGTCGATGTCTGCCGCGTGGATGCGCACGTCCAACGTGCTGCCATCCTTGCGTCGATGCACCCAAAGGCGATCGGGTTCGCCGTCGCCGCCCTGACGCAGCGCCTCGATGGTTTCCCTGAGCGCTCCCTGGTCGGCGGGTGGGCGAATGTCAGTGATGCGCATGGCGAGGAACTCCTCGCGCGAGTAGCCGTAATTGCGCACGGCCGCCTCGTTCACTTCGAGAAAGGCGAGGGTGCCGGTGTCGAAGACCCACGAGGGCAGGGGATTCCTGTCGAAGGCCAGGCGGAAGCGCGCCTCGGCGTCGGCCAGCCGATCCGACGTAGCCGTGATCTCGGCGAGATAGGCGACCTGTGCGGACTCGCTCGCGTGCAGGCGGCGATACAGGAAGATCATGCCGGCCCAGTACACAAGGTAGAGAAGCACGCTGTAGAACGTGAAGCGATACCAGGGCGCGAGCACGTCGGCGGCGGGAACGCCTACGCCGACCCAGAACGGATAATCACCCGGAGGGGCCACCGCAACCACGCGATCCACCCCATCGATGTGGCTTACCTGTCGCTCCTCGCGGTTCGAACCGGGCTCGAACAAGGTAGTGACGGGTTTGCCGATCACGTTGCGCCAATCTCCGCTGCGGGCCAGGATGGTTTCGAATCGGTCGGTGATCGCTGCGACGCCGTGGCGGCTCTTGCCGAGGTCGTCGGCAATCGCCTGCAGGCGGCTTTGCTTGAGTCGCGCGACGAGCCAGCGACCGTTCACGACGGGAACCGCAAGCGGGACCACCCAGCCGCCGTGCCAGGGTTGCAGCGGGCCGATCCGCAACGCACCGCGCCCGATGGGCGAGGAGGCGACCCACGTGGCGAGCGTCGGGTCGTCCACGCCAGGTGTGAGCGCTTTGCCGTCGGAATCCATCAGCACCAGGTTGGCTAGCTCGCCGTAATGATGGGCGACGCGATCGAGGTCGTGCGAGATGGCCAGCAGTTCGGCGTCGGAGTAATTCACCGCGAGGGGCGCGCTCTCCTCGGCCAGGTCCACCATGGCACGCTGGATGTCCCACAACAGCGCGGTGATGATGCGCTGGCCGCCATCGGCGACCGCCTGATCCTGGCTCTTCGCCACTTGCACGCGCCGTTCGTGATCGCTCGCGATGACGAACGCCATGCCCAGGCCGAACATCAACGCCAGAAGGCCGCCGACCACGCGGATCAACCGCGCGGAGCGGTAGGGCGCGTCACGGGCCGTGACGGTCGCTGGCGGCGGAGGGCGATTCACCAGCGCACGCTAGCAACCTCCCCAACGCCCGGCAATAGCTCGTTTTTCAGGGCGTGAAGGGCGCGTGACGACGTACTGCGCCACCCCCAGTCGGGCCGGTTGGCCGTCGCTCCGAATGTCCTCATCCAGGGCTCAAAAGACGGCTCGTTCCTCGAGGATGCGCGAGCTCTCGAACGGGCCGGATCGACGCGCGTTCCCGCTACCGGGGCGGGTTTTCCTTTACCTGCCGACGCGGGGATGGAACCATGCGTTCTTCCGCGCGTTTTTGGATATTCCGTTTTGATCAAGACTCTCGTCTGGCGCCCCCTGCAGCGCCTTATCGACTTCATGTCCGGCTCCGCCACGGGCGGGCTTGTGCTCATGGGCACGGCGGCCCTCGCCATGGTGGTCGCGAACTCCCCGCTCGGGCCTGCCTATTTCGATGCGTTGCACGTCGAACTGGGGCCGCTCAGCGTGCTGCACTGGATCAACGATGGCCTCATGGCCATTTTCTTCCTGCTCGTCGGGCTCGAAATCAAGCGCGAATTCATCGATGGCGAGCTGGCGTCCAACCGTTTGCGCATCCTGCCTGGGCTCGCCGCCTTCGGTGGCATGGCAGCACCGGCGCTGATCTATCTCGCGATCAACTGGAACAGCGGCGACGCCGCCAAGGGCTGGGCCATCCCATCGGCGACCGACATCGCCTTTGCGCTTGGGGTCGCGGCACTGCTGGGAAGCCGCGTGCCGGCGTCGCTCAAGGCCTTCCTTGCCGCGTTGGCGATCATCGACGACCTTGGTGCCGTCATCATCATCGCGGTGTTCTACACGCCTGGGCTCGATCTTCTATATCTCGGTCTCTCTGCAGCCGTCGTCGCTGCGATGGCCGTCGCGAACCGTCTCGGCGTTCGCAGCCTTTGGCCGTATCTGACGTTGGGCGTGGTGCTCTGGATATGCGTCCACGCGTCGGGGGTGCATGCCACGCTGGCGGGCGTCGCCACCGCTCTGTGCATTCCGCTTCGCGATGGCGAGGGTCGCCTTCCGTCCGACGGCGACTGCACGCATTCGCCCTTGCTCCGGTTGGAGCATGCTCTCCATCGTCTGGTGCCGATCACGGTGCTGCCGCTTTTCGGCTTCGCCAATGCGGGCATTTCCTTTGCCGGTCTCGGCGTGGATGCATGGCTCGCGAACACGACCTTGGGTGTCGGTCTCGGTCTGGCCGTGGGCAAACTGGTCGGCGTGTTCGGTACCTCGTGGCTCGCCATCCGCCTGGGCTGGGCAGAAATGCCCCGAGAGGCCTCCACCGTGCAATTGCTGGGTACCGCCTTGCTGTGCGGTATCGGTTTCACGATGAGCCTGTTCATCGGCATGCTCGCGTTTCCCACGCACCCGGAACTCCAGGACGAGGCGAAACTCGGCATCCTGGCCGGCTCCGTGCTGGCCGGGCTGGCAGGGTGGCTGGTGCTGCGTAGCGCTTCGAGACGGGCGGGGTGAGCGCTTACGGGAACACCATCACCGGCGTGTCGCCTTCGAGGATCACGTCCCGGGCCACGTTGCGCAAGGAACGGGCCTCGCCCGCGTGACCGTGCATCACGATCAGATGACAGCCGAGGCGGCGCGCTTCTTCCACGATCGCGATCGCGGAACGCGCGTCGACGACGTGGTGGGTACTGACGCGTATGCCGTGCCCGGCAGCGATCCGAGCGGCGCTGTCGAGGCACTCCGCCGCTCGCTCGCTCGCCCGTCGTTCAACCTCGCCACCTTCGATCAGGTCGGCAGCGAGCTGCACCGCGGGTAGAGGGGCGGTGACGTGGAGTATCTGCAGGTGGCAACGCAGCGTCGCCGCCAACTGCGCGCACTGCTCCGCGCAGCGCGCGGCGCCGGGCGAGCCATCGGTGACCAGCAATACGTTCTCGAACATGGTGGCTCCTGACGAAGTACGGGCCGGCCGTCCGGCATGGCGATAGCGTGCCCGCAGTCGTTCGGGTGGCAGTTGACGTGCATCAAGAACCCCGTGGGATCTCCGCGTTAGAACGCAGTGGCACCTCGCGTTCACCCGATGGAGTTCGCCATGTCCAGCCTCGCCACCGCGCCTTCCCATACCTCTCCGGCCGGGAGCCACCAGGCTCTCCGCGATATCGCCGTTGTCGTCAGCCGGTTGCCGGCCGATCTGACCTCGTTGACGGTGGCCGCATCGCTTGCGCGCCGATACGGTGCGGAGCTCGATGTGGTCCAGGTACTGCCATTGCCCCTGCCCGTGGCCGACGCTTGGTCGTTCGTGCCCGACCCGGCCTGCATGGAATGGTATGTGGAGCTACGCGAGCAGGCGGCGCGACAGAGCGTCGAACTCCAGCGACGCCTGGACTCCCTGGGCGTGGCGGGACACGTGCGCGTGGTGGAATCCTTCTACGATGCGCCGACGGGCGTTGCGGCGGCGGCAGCGCGCCATGCCGATCTGAGCGTCATCGCGCGGCCAGCCGATGCGCCCGCGGATGCGTCGCGCGCGCACGGCTATTTCAGTTCGCTTCTCCTGGAATCGGGGCGACCGGTACTGATGGTGCCGAGCACGACCGAGGCATCGACCCTGCCGCCGCGACACGTGGTGATCGCATGGGCGGACACGAGCGAAGCCGCACGCGCCGTGCACGACGCCATGCCGCTGCTGCAGACGGCGGAAACCGTGGACATCGTCATGGTCGATCCCGTGGAGAATGCCATCGAGAACGCGGCCACGTTCGGCGCAGCGCTATCCGCGCATCTGGGGCGGCACGGCGTGACACCGCGCGTGATCGTCGATAAGTCCCGCGGACGTCCGATCAGTCGGGTCATCCTCGATCGCGCGAGTAGGGCTCGCGCCCAGCTCATCGTGGCGGGTGGTTACGGTCACAGCCGCATGCGCGAATGGGTCATCGGAGGAACCACGCGCGGGCTGTTCCTCGACTCGCCGATTCCCGTCCTTTTCTCGCACTGACGGCGCATCCGTTGACCCAGGTCAAACGATGCCCTGCGAAACGACATCACCATGTTCACGTCATCCCTATTGGAGAACGCCATGTCGAGCCATGCCGCCAGCCCTTCGCCGGACACCGCCGCCTTTCCCGCCGTGACCGGTGAGCATTGGATCGAGACCCTGGCCGACGGCAGGCGCGTACTGATTCGGCCCTTGAAGGCCGAGGACCGGCTTCGCGAACAGGCATTCATTCGCCGCCTGTCGGCCGAATCGCGGCGCTGCCGCTTTCTGGGTGAGATACGCGAGGCGTCCGAAAGCGTGATCGACGACCTGATGGACGTCGATGGTGTCCATTCGCTGGCCTTCATCGCACTAGCCCACGACGACGGTGAATTGCGCGAAGTGGGCGTCAGCCGTTATAGCGCGACGAATGAACCCTGGCGCTGCGAGTGCGCCGTCACCGTCGCCGACGACTGGCGCCATCAAGGCCTCGCCGCCACGTTGATGCGCCACCTGATCGTCGTCGCCCGTCGCAACGGCTTCAAGCACATGTTCTCGATCGATCTCGCGGAGGATCGCGGCATGGAGGAACTGGCGCGCGAACTGGGTTTTACGCGGGCACTCGACCCCGACGACCCGACACTCGTCATCCATACGCTATCCCTTTGACGGGACGCGACCATGGATGGGACGAAAGGCGAAGTCGCGGGCCCCTTGCAGCGTGAAGGTATCGACAGTGGCGACGAGTTCATCGTCTTCTTGCCCGATGGCGACGGATCGCCGGGCTTGCCCGCTAGAACGCGCGTGCGTATCTGCGTGGGGCAGGGCACCGCGTGCCCTCGAGAGGCGTATGCCACGGTATACGTCGGGCGTTGCGGCGGTGCCGCCGGCATCGGTGTGTCGGAGTCGCTATGGCATGCACTGGCGCCGCGGGCAGGTGAGTGGGCGATGGTGAAGCGTACGCCGCCTCCGGCATCGATGGCATGGGTAAGGGCCACGATGCTCGGCCACGCACTGCCGGCAGAGGCCATGCGGGAAGTGGTGGGCGACATCGCCGCGCGGCGTTACTCGCCGATCGAGACGGCCGCCTTCGTCGCTGCTTCCGCGCACGGCAATCTTGCCTCCCGCGAAGTCGCTGCGTTGACACATGCGCTAATCGAAAGTGGTTTTCGACTGGCGTGGCCGGGACGTCACGCAATCGACAAGCACTGCATCGGCGGTCTGCCGGGCAATCGGACCACGCCGATCGTCGTAGCCATCGCCGCGTCGCTTGGCGTCACGATGCCAAAGGCCTCGTCGCGCGCGATCACGTCCGCGGCGGGGACCGCGGACGTGATGGAGACCATGGCGCCCGTGGTCATGGACGCGGCGCGCATGCGTCGCGTGGTGGAGCAGGAGAACGGTTGCGTGGTGTGGAGCGGCGGCCTAGGGTTCGCCCCTGCCGACGATCGCCTGGTTCGCGCACAGCGAGAGCTGGACGTCAATGCGCCTGCGCACATCGTGGCTTCGGTGCTGGCGAAGAAAGTGGCGTGCGGCGCATCGAGCGTCCTCATCGATATTCCCGTCGGTCCGACGGCAAAAGTGCGAACGCGCGAAGAAGCCGAGGTGCTGGTGGACCTGTTCGCCCAGGTCGCGGATGACGTGGGGCTCGCGGTGCGCACGCTAGTCACCGACGGTACGCATCCGGTCGGCTGTGGCATTGGCCCGGCGCTCGAGGCGCGCGACGTGCTCGCCGTGCTGCATGGCGACGCCGAGGCACCGGCCGATCTGCGCGAACGTTCGGTACAGGTCGCTGCTGCGGTGCTGATGCTGTCGGGCCGATACACCAGTGAAATTGCCGCGCGTGAAGCGGCGGATCATGCCCTGACCAGCGGCATGGCGAGGGCTCGCTTCGAGGGGATATGTCTCGCGCAGGGCGGTATGCGGGAGCCACCGCGCGCACGCTGCGTGCAGGTGGTGCACGCGACCTCGAATGCACTGGTACGCGGTTTCGATTGCCGCATGCTCGCGCGCCTGGCAAGGCTGGCCGGCGCGCCGGAATTTCCTGAAGCGGGCGTCCGGCTTCGCGTCCGCCCGGGCGATCGCGTCGAGCCGGGGCAGCCCCTGCTCGAACTGCACGGTCCGTCCATGGGATCGATCGAAAGCGCCGCGGGATATGCCGCCGTACAGTCGGATCTCGTCCGGCTCGATCACAAAGAAGGAGCGGTCGCATGATCGTCTACACGTGTCACGGTGCAGCGCGGGGCGTCACGGGTTCCTGCCACCTCATCGAATGTGGTGAAAGCCGCATCCTCGTGGACTGCGGCCTGTTCCAGGGCGGCCGCGACGCCGCAGACGCCAATGCGCACGATTTCGCCTTCGATCCACGGACCATCGACGCCGTGCTGCTGACGCACGCGCACCTGGATCATTGCGGACGCCTGCCCAAGCTTGTGCGCGACGGCTTTGCCGGGCCGATCCTCGCCACCGCGGCGACGCGCGATCTCGCGCGCATCGTGTTGCTCGACGCGGCCTCGCTACAGGAAGAGGAAGCGAAGCGGGCTCGCGAGCACGGCCGTCCCGTCGTGGTCGTTTCCGATCTCGACGATGCCTTCCATGCGTTGGAAGCCTTGGACCGGCGTGTGGTGGATTACGACGTCACGGTGGACGTGGCGCCAGGCATCCAGGCGACATTTCTCGATGCCGGCCATATTCTCGGTTCGGCCTCCATCCTGCTGACCTTGAACGATGGCGTTTCGCAACGGCGCATGGTCTTTTCCGGCGATCTCGGACACCATGGCTCCGGTGTGCTGCGCCCGCCGCGTCCAGCGCCGCCGGCGGATTTCGTGGTCATGGAAACGACCTACGGCGATCGGCCGCACCGATCGTTCGATGCGACGCGGGAGGAATTCCTCTCGGCCGTGGGGCAGACACTGGCCGGGCATGGGAACGTCGTGATTCCGACTTTCGCGCTCGAACGTGCGCAGGAAATCCTGTACTGCCTGCACCAGGGCATTCGCCAGGGCGCGATACCGGCGAGCGTCTCGGTGTTTCTCGATTCACCCATGGCGATCTCCGCGACCGCGGTGTTCCGTCGCCACCCCGAATGTTTCGGCGACGACTTCCTCGAGGCGCTGCGAAAGGACGATCCCTTTGGCATGCCACGCTTGCACTACACGCGGAGCGTCGAAGAATCGATGGCCATCAACGCCATCGAAGGCGGCGCGATCATCCTTGCCGGCTCAGGCATGTGCACGGGCGGACGCGTACGCCATCACCTCCGGCACAATCTCGGTCGCGCGCGGTCGTCCGTGATCTTCGTGGGGTACGCCGCAGAAGGCACGCCTGCCCGCGAGATCATCGACGGTCGCAAGGTCATCCGCATCGGCCGCCAGGACATCTCCGTGCGCGCGCGCATCTGGACGATCAACGGCTTCTCGGCGCACGCCGATGCTCCCGAACTCATTCAGTGGCTGGGCGATGAGCCGCGGCAACGGGTCTTCCTCGTCCACGGTGAGCCGGACAGAGGTATGGCCGCGATACGCGACACGCTGCGGACGCGAGGCATGGCCGTCGTCTGTCCCGAGTTCGATGTGCCTTGCCGCCTCGCGTGAGCGGAGCAGCAGGGCTTCTGCATCAATGGTGAAGGAAGGCGGCGATGTCGCCGTGGCCGAAGACGTGGCGTGTGGCGCCACCGAAAATGCGTTCGCGCAGAGGCGCATGCCCATAGGCGCCCATCACCAGCAGGTCGGCTTCGAAACGCCGGCTTCGTTCCAGCAAGGCCGGGCCAGCCGCCGACGGGGCGACGTCGAGCCGCGTGCGTGTCGCTTCCACGCCATGTCTCGCCAGAAAAGCCATGGGATCGAACTGCGGTACGTTGCTGGATGGCGGCTCCGTAGCGCCGTCGAGCAGCAACACGTCCTTTGCGGCCATGAGCAGTGGCAGCGCGGCGCGAAGAGCCTTGGTGGCGGCGCGGCTGCCGTCCCACGCCAGTACGACGCGATCGAACACGCTGCTGGGCGTGCAGACGACCGGCAGGACCAGGCATGGCAGGCCTGTGCGCAACAGCAACTGGTTGAGGCCGTCGATCGGATCGGCGCCGGTATCGCCCGGACGCTGGACCACGATCAGGTCATGCCACGATGCCAATGCGGACAGACGCGCAGCGACATCCGTCTCGATGACGGCCCACGACGCCGAGTGCACACCCGCATGGCGGGCGAGATGCACGAACGCGTCGCCGTTGCCGCCGGGTTCCATGTCGTGCGCGTGCACGGTCGACGGTGGGGCATCCAATAGCGACAGCACGGTGGCTTCGTGGCTGAAGGCATGACCGCCGAGGAAAGCGGTCGACATCGCACAGCCGGTGACCGAACCATGGGCACGTGCCGCAAGACGGCAGGCGACGTACGAGGCGACATCGTGCGGTGAGGCCACGATGGCAAGCACATCGCCAGCCGTCGGCAGGCATGTCTGCATGGCGCCGGTGTCGCCGCTCGTCGAGGTAAAGGGGGGCTTGGGCATGACGGACTCCGGGATCAGGACGTGCCGTGTGGCGCGCGGCAGACGAGTACGGGCAACGTCGCCGTCAGAAGCAGCTTCTGCGCCACGCTGCCCAGCAACAGCCGTTGCAGCCCGCGGCGGCCGTGCGAGCCCACGACGATCAGGTCACAGTGGCGCTCTTGTGCCGCCTCCTCGATCACCTGGTGAACCGGGGCGCCGGCTTCATACGAGGTCGTGCAGGTCACACCCGCCACAGTGGCGGCTTCTTCGACATCGCCAAGGTAACGGACAGCCTCCAGGCGGGCGTGATGGAGGTAGACCGCTTCGCTCGACGGCAGCATGAACTTACCGTAGGCCGTGGCGTGGAACGGTTCGATGACGTGTAAGGCGGTCAGCGCCGCGCCACACGCCTTCGCCAGTTCGACGGCGGTGCGGGTGGCGACGGCGGCGACGGGCGAACCGTCCGTCGCCACGAGAATGTGCTTGAACATGGGTGACCTCCCTTGACGGTGGCCATCGTCGCAGTTGACGGTCCGGGCGCATTGACCTGGGTCAAGCGCAGCTCAGCGCACGACGACCACCGGCACCTTCGAGCGCGACAGCACCTTCAGCACCACCGAGCCGAGAAACATGCTGCCGACCGCGCCGCGACCGTGCGAACCCATGGCAATCAGCTCATGGCGTCCCTTGGTGGCGACACGCACGATCTCCTCCGCCGGGTCGCCGACGCACATCACCTCTTCGTGGATATGCCCGGCCTTGGCGAGCAGCCGCCGGACCGGCCGCAGGGCCAGCTCGCTGTTGCGTGCATGGAACTGGGCCACCGATTCCGCACCGAGGTAACCGCCGATGTGTGCGCTCAAGGGGAGGTCCACGTGCACGACGGTCAGGTCCGGCAAGTCGCCGCGCTGTAGCCACTGCCGGATCACGAAGCGAGCGGCCCGGTTGCTTTGCGCACTGCCATCGACGGGTATCAGGATCTTCATGGGGGTATCTCCCTGGTGGGTGCGTGATGAGGTGACGCGCGCGAGGCGTCAAGGGAAGCTGGCCGGCGCGCGACGAGGAGTCGGCGTTCCAGCAGAGCGACAACAACGAGCCATACCCGCAGCGCCACGAGCGAACCTGCGAGCGTCGCCAAAGTCATCGCAGTGGGCGGGGCGAAATGCAGGAGGCCGCGCAACCAGGGCAGATAGCTCGTCGACAGGCCGACAGCCAGAACCAGCGCACCCAGCCCCATGAGCCAGGGCGTGGCTTGCACCCGCGGAGAGCCGCGTCCCGCGAATGCGAGCATCAGCGCTGCACCGAGCAGACCCAGGAAGGTCGCGAGGGACGCCGCTTCGTAGCTCGCGCCCAGGTGCAAGGAGATCATGTGCGCGAGCGTCAGGATCGCGCCGGCGCCCAAACCCTGCGCGATGCCGATGCCGATATTTCGGCCCGCGAACGGGGATTCGTTCGGGCGCCTGGGTGCGTGACGCATCACGTCGGGTCGCTCAGGCATGGCTTCGAACACGATCGAACAGGCCGGGTCGATGATCATTTCCAGCAACGCGATCTGAACAGGCAGCAACACGGGCGGCCAGCGCAGGACGACCGGTACGATCGCAAGGCAGACGATCGGCACGTGGACGGCCGACACGAAGCGCATGGAGCGCTTGACGTTGTCGTAGACACGCCTGCCCAGGCGGATGCCTGTCACCAGCGAGGAAAAGCGGTCGTCGAGGAGAACGAGGTCCGCCGAGTCCCGGGCGACCTCGCTTCCGCGGGCGCCCATCGCCACCCCGACGTCCGCAGAGCGCAGGGCAGGGGCGTCGTTGACACCGTCGCCGGTCATGCCCACCACGTAGCCGGCCCGGCGGAACGCCTTCACCAGACGGAGTTTCTGGGTGGGCTGCACTCGCGCGTAGACGTCCACGTCGACCAGGCGGCGAGCGAGTTCCGGCTCGCTCACGCCATCGAGCTCCGCGCCTGTCAGAACGTTTTCGACGCGCAGGCCGGCCTGCGCGCCAATCGAGGAAGCGGTGGCGGGATGGTCGCCGGTCAACATCACCACACGAATGCCCGCTTCACGGCATACGCCGATGGCCGCCGGAACCTCTTCCCTGAGCGGGTCGGCGAGCGCCATCAGACCTAGGAACCGCTGACGCACGCCCGGGCCGTCACGTGTCGGCGGCACGCCGGTTCCGTGAGCGACCGCTACCGCCAGCACGCGCATGCCTCGTTGCGCGAACGCTGCGGCACAGGCGCGAAGCCGCGATCGGGTGTCGTCATCCACGTCGCATAGCGCGAGGATCGCCTCCGGCGCGCCCTTGGTGGCCAGCACCCAGCCAGCGCTGCCTTTCGTCAGCAGTCGCGACACGAATGGCCGCCCCTCGCTCACCGGCGTTTCCCACACACATGCACCGGGCGGCCCGGCCGGCACGATATCGTCGAGACGATGCGTCGCGTAAGCGACGATGGCGCGGTCGGTGGGGTCCATAGAATGCGCCTGGCAGGCGTCCGATGCGGCGCCGAGCAAAACGACGTCAGCATCGTCGAGCGGACCCGCCAGATCGCGCAGCACACCGGTGGCATCGGTGACCGAAGCCACTTCCATCTGGTTCTGGGTCAGCGTGCCGGTCTTGTCGACGGCAAGCAGCGAAATCGTGCCCATGGCCTCGACGGCCGCCAGACGGCGCGTAAGCACGCCGTGGTGGGCGATACGCCTTGCACCGAGCGCGTAGAACACGGCCAGTATCACCGGCACCTCTTCCGGCAATACGGCCATGGCAAGCGCAATGCCGGCGAGCGCGGCATTCAATGGCGGCGATCCGGCCCACCACCAACTGCCCCACGCCACCGCCAGCGCGAGGGCAAGCGCAAACACAGCGAAGAGCCGCACGATCCGCGCCGCAGCCTTCTGCAAGGCGGAAGGCGCGGCCAGCGCACCCGCCAGGGCGCCGCCGATCTGTCCGACGGCGGTACGGGCTCCGATGGCGGTGACGTGCATGCGCCCGTTCCCGCCGACGACCAGCGTCGCCGCGTGAACCGCGTGGTCCTGTGCATCGCCTGCCGAGCGTTGCACCGCCACGGACTCGCCGGTCAGCAGCGATTCGTCCAGGAGAATCGTACCGGCGACAAGCATGCCATCGGCGGGCACCTTGTCTCCCTCGCGAAGAAGTACGACGTCGCCGAGCACGACCGCACTGGCGGGAATCTCCCGTTCCCCAGCTTCACGGATGACATGAGCGGTCGGGGCCGCAAGTTCGCGAAGCGCGGCGAGCGCGCCCTCGGCACGAAATTCCTGGGCGAAGGTGATGCCGACCACGATGAGTACGGACGCGGCGAGAAAGAGGGCCTCGGCGGCACTGCCGATCGCTCCGTAGATGGCCGCCGCCGCGATAAGCATCAGCAGCATCGGTTCGCGGAGCAGCTCGCGAAGTACGCGCAGGCTTCGGAAGCCCTCGCTTGCGATCAGGACATTGGGGCCATCGCGCTGCAACCGCTCGCAAGCCTCCGCCTCGCTGAGACCCATGGTGTCGTCGGGGTGGGGCGATGTTGCGTGGATCCCCATCATGTCGTCATACCCATGGCGACCGCGCCGCGTCGTTGGTTCCATGCTGCCGCCGTGGTGGGGCGTCGTCTTGATCCAGGTCAAAAGTCGGGGGTGATGCGCCTCGTATAACGAAGTCCCCAGAGAGGAGGCATCGCTATGTCCGCGACCCACATCGACGCGCCCGCCGGCTCTGCGACGTATCAGGGCACCTATCGAGAGATCACCGTGGCTTTGACGGGTGCCGCCGGCGATGTCTGTGCCGTGGACGCCGCCCTCGATCTGGCACGCGCCAGCGGTGGTCATGTCCGTCTCCTGCAACTGCTGATGATGCCGACACCGTTCGTCGATGCGTGGTCGCTGGTGCCTGACGCGGGCTTCTCCCAGGCCTATGACGAGATCCGCGAGGCGGGACGTCGGGCTGCCGAACGCTGGCGCGAGTATCTGGCGGCACAGCAGGTTCCGGGCGAGGTGCAGTCCCTGGAGACGCAATACGTCGAGCCGGCCCACCTGGCGACTTTGGCCGCACGTTGCTCCGACCTTATCGTGCTGGCGATGCCGTATCGCGAGCCGATCGACACTGCCACGGTGCATACCTACTTTGCCAGCCTGCTGTTCGACGCCGGTGTGCCTGTGCTGGTCGTTCCGTCGAACGCGCCGGCATCGCTGCCACCTCATCGCGCCGTGGTGGCGTGGGCGGATACACCCGAGGCAACGCGTGCCGCGCACGATGCCCTGGGGTTGCTGCGGGGATGCACCTCGGTCGACGTGCTCGCCATTCGTACCGATAGCGCCGCACCGGCGGACGACGCGGGTGTCGAGGCATTCACGCGTCACCTCGCCCGGCACGGCGTCGCAGCCCACGCGGTGTCCCGGCAGGCGGACGACGCGGCCGTTGCCGATCTCATCATGCAGCGTGCGTGCGACTCCGACGCCCAGTTGATCGTCGCTGGCGGCTATGGTCACGGGCGGATGCGCGAATGGGCCTTCGGCGGCGTCACACGGGAACTGTTCCTCTCCTCGCCTGTGCCGGTGTTTTTCTCGCACTGATACGGGTAGCAGCCACCCTAGTGGCGGAAAGCCAACGAAGCGGTGTCGCGGTGTGGCAGGCTGCCATCGCCATCAGGATGGCTCCCACCAACAGATTCCGATGGTGGAGACAGGTGGGAGCCACCCTGGTGGCGAAAAGCCAACGAAGCGGTGTGGCAGTGTGGCTGGTTCCTATCGCCATGCCGCCTTCGTGCGTACCGGTCGGAGCCCGTCCGTCGAGACGATCACCAGATCGCAGGCATTGCGCTCGATGACCTCGGCCGTGGTGGCGTCGAGGTCCCTGCCGAATGCGAACCGACAGGTGCACGTGACGCCGAGCGCGGACGCCACCCGCCTGACCCGTTCGAAGACGGCCCGGCCGCGCGTCACCGTGTCGCGTGAGGAGCCGCCCCTGGCTTCGCGCGCACCGGGCAGCGCAGGCACGACGAAGACGACCGTGACGCAAGCCGCAAGGCAGCGGGCCAGGCGCAGCCCCACCAGCACGGCGCGGAACGCCTTGGCGCGGTCGTCGATGACGATGAGCAAGTGATGGAACAAGGCGCTTCCGTGGAGTTTGAAACGCCCTCATACAGCCCTGTTCGCGGCGGTGCCGGCTTGACGAGGATCAAGCGGAGGCCCGCCCTGTTACACACCGTTACAAAGCGTCACCGTCGTGTTGCCGTCCCGGGCCGCTCGCTGCGTAAGCTCTCCCCATCGCGTTCGATCTGATCGGAGAGGGGAATATGTTCACCAACGCTTGCTCGCACCCGGCCATGACGCCGCCTACCGTTGCACTGCCGAAGGTGGACATCGAAGCCTTGAAGGACATCCTGCCGATCGTCCGACACAAGCATGCTGCCGGTCAGCACCTCTACCGTGCCGGCCAGGCCTTCCGGGCGATCCACCTGGTCCATGTCGGTTCGTACAAGATCTGCGACCTGGCGGACGACGGACGGGAAAAGGTCACCGCGTTCAAGATGAAGGGCGAACTGCTTGGCGTCGAGTCGATCGGTCTCGGCACCTATGCCTGCGACGCGGTGGCACTGGAAGACAGCGAAACCTGGGAGATGCCGTATCCGGCGGTGATGAAGGCCGCCGCGACCATGCCTGGCCTGCAGGAACAGATCCACGCCGCGCTGGCTGCCGAAATCCGCTGCGACCGCTCGTGGATGCTGCTGCTGGGCACACTTGCCGCAGAACCGCGGGTTGCCGCACTGCTCATCGACCTCGCGGCACGTCATGCGCGGCTGGGTTACAGCGCCAAGCATTTCATCCTGCGCATGAGCCGACTGGACATGGCGAGCTTCCTCGCGCTGAAGCATGAAACGGTTAGCCGCGTGCTGAGCCGCCTCGTCGACATGCACTACATCGAAGTGAAGCGCCGCGAAGTGCATCTGCTCGATGTGGAAGGGCTGCGCGCCATGGCCTGCGCGCAGGCGGCCTGAGGTAAACAGGCCCTAAGCCGCACCATCCAGCATGCGACGCATCGCGTCGCCCAGTTGTTCGCGTCGGTAGGGCTTGCGCAGCAGTTCCTGCGCGCCGACCCGGCGAAGGTCGTCCTCGTGGGCACCGTATTCGTAGCCGGACGTGAGCAGCACCTTCAGCGAAGGTCGCAGCGTAAGCAGCTCTTCCGCCAGATCGAAGCCTGTTTCGCCATCGCCCAGCGCGACGTCGCTGAAAACCGCGTCGATCTCGGGATGGCGCGCGAAAACGACCCTGGCGGTCGCCACGTCTTCCGCCTCGACGACCTGATAGCCGAGTCCTTTCAGGAAGGCCACCGCAATACGCCGGACTTCCGTTTCGTCCTCGACCACCAGTACGGTCTCGCGCCCTCGCAATGCCTCCGGATAGGGCAAGGATTGCGCGTCGTTGTGTTGCGCGGCCGGAAGATACAGCTCTGCACGTGTCCCCACGCCCGGTGTGCTCTGGATGGCGAGGCGACCGTTGGACTGCTTGACGAAACCGTAGACCATGCTGAGGCCGAGGCCGCTTCCCTTGCCGGAACCCTTGGTCGTGAAGAAGGGTTCGAGCGCGCGTGCCAAGACGTCCGGATGCATGCCTTCTCCGGTATCCACCACGGAAAAGACCACGTAGATTCCTCGCGACAGATCGTCGGTGCCGGTGGTTTCCTCGTGTATTCGCGCAGCGATGGTCAGCCTGCCGCCGCGTGGCATCGCGTCGCGCGCGTTCAACGCGAGATTGACGATGGCGGCCTCCAACTCGCCCGGGTCGGCGAAGACCGGTGGCAGGCCGTCCGCACACTCGGCGGCGACAGTGATGCGTTCACCCAGCGTCCGGCCAAGCATGTCGTTGAGGTCGGCCAGCAGCACCTCGCAGCGCATGGCCTGGGGATGCAGGCGCTGGCGGCGCGAGAACGCCAGCAGCTTGCGGGTGAGCGCCGAGCCGCGGTCCACCGCGCGCGACGCACTGGTGATCGTCTCCCGCACCGACGGATCTTCGGGCAGTTCCAGTTCCAGCAACTGGAGGTTGCCCGAGACGATGGTCAGCAGGTTGTTGAAGTCGTGGGCGATGCCGCCGGTGAGCTGGCCCAGCGCATCGAGCCGTTGCGAGTGCGCGAGCTGTTCCTCGCTGCGTCCGCGCTGGATCGCCGCCGCCAGCATGTTCGCCACCGAGCGCAGGAAGTGCTGGCGGTCCCGGTCGAAACCGTCGTTCCGTTTCAGCAAGACCACGATGTATCCCGCCGCGGCGTCACGATCCGGCAGCGCAGCGACCACCGCATCGGCGGGGTAGGTCATGCCGTCGGCGTCCGCAAGCAACATCGGGAACGTTCCCCGCGTAGTCGCCTCCTCGTCCGCCAGCGCCTGCGGCGACGGCAACAGATCCGGCAACCAGTCGCCGGACGCCAGGGCGAGACGCAGCGATTCGTCCACGCCGATGGCGGCAGGAATGTGGAAACCCCGTCCATACGCGTCGGGCAGAAGCACGGCCGTTACCGGAACGCGCAAGGTTTCGGCGACCAGCGCGGGAATGTCGCGCATGGCCGCTTCGTGACTCGCGGCGAGCAGAATGCGCCGGCTGATGTCGGCAAGGCTGGCGTCGTAATGAGCGCGCGCAAGCGCCTGACGTGCACGCTGCGTCTCGGAAATATCGCGGATCGACGCGGCGAACAACGGTACCTCGCCGGTCGACACCGGGCTCAGGCCGATCTCCACCGGGAACACCGTACCGTCCGCACGTACGCCGGTGAGTTCGTAGCCGGCCCCCATCGGCCGGACACGCGGATGGTCCATGTACGAGGTGCGATGCGCGACATGGACCTCGCGCACGGCCTGCGGCAGCAACTCCTCGATGAGGCGGCCGTGCAAGGCACCTTCCGGATAGCCGAAGAGTCGGTCCGCCTGGGGGTTCGCCAGCACGATCGCGCCGCCGCGATCCACCACGATCATCGCGTCGGGTGCCGTACGGAACAGCGCGTGGAACAGCCCGGCGTGCAGCGAGGTCTCGTGGTCGTTCATGGCGCGACTACCTTCGGGGTGAAGATGTAGCCGGCGCCGCGCACCGACTTGATGACGCGCGGGTGCAGCGCGTCGGGCTCTATCTTGCGTCGCAGCCGGCCGATCTGGACATCGATCGCCCGGTCGAACGGACCGGCCTCGCGACCGTACAGATGCGACATGAGCTGGTCCCGCGACAGGACCTCGTTGGCGTGATCGACCAGCACCCGGAGCAGGGCGTACTCGCCCGAGGTGAGGTCGACCGGTTGCCCGTGGGGGTCGTTGAGCACCCGTGCTCGCGTATCCAGCGCAAAGCCCTCGAAGCTCAGGATGTGGTTCTCCGGTTTCATCGGCGTCGGTGCCGGGGGCGCGGTCGTGCCTCGCGCCCGGCGAAGCACGCTGCGCACGCGTGCAAGCAGTTCACGGAGGTCGAACGGCTTGGTGACGTAGTCGTCGGCGCCGAGTTCCAGGCCCACCACGCGGTCGCCCGCGTCCCCGCGTCCGGTGACGATCACGACCGGACCACGCCAGGTCTCACGCAGGTAATGGGTGATCGCCAGGCCGTCCTCGCCGGGCAGGCCGAGGTCCAGCAGGACGAGATCGATGTGCCCTTCGGCCAGCCGCTGGCGCATTTCCTCGCCATCGGAAGCGAGCACGGTGTCGAAACCTTGCGCAGTGAAGTAGCGCGAGAGCAAGCTCCGGACGTCGGCTTCGTCGTCGACGATCAACAGCCGATCGCCTTGGCGCTGGGTCGAAAGCATTCCATCACCCTTGGAATATCTGTGTCAGTGGCGGAGGGGCCGCCGTGCAATGCCGCTGGGGCACGCGCATCGCTGTCACCATAGCAAAATGTAGACGGGCGGAGCGGCTTCGGGTCCGAACGAAACGATGTGATGCGCGTAAACGCCGCACGTCCGGCGCCACCCATGAATCTGGACAACCTCATGACTACGCTATTGACTGACTCTGTTGCGCCCCATGCGATGGTCCTGCACGAGACAGGCGCCGATCTTCGTTCCGAGCCCCTGACGCTCGCACCGCCGGGAGCCGGCGAGGTTCGTATTCGCATCGAGGCATGCGGTGTCTGCCGTACCGACCTGCACGTGGTCGATGGCGAGCTTCCCCATGTGGAAACGCCCGTTGTCCCTGGGCACGAAATCGTGGGCCGCGTCGAGGCCGTGGGTGCCGGCGTGACCTGGCCCGTGTCGGGCGAGCGCGTTGGCGTGCCTTGGTTGGGGGGTACCTGCCAAGCCTGCGAGTTTTGTCTCGATGGACGGGAGAATCTCTGCGACACGCCCGAGTTCACCGGATACACCCGTGCGGGCGGGTTCGCCACCCACGTGACGGCCCGCGCTGCCTATTGCGTGCCGCTGCCGAACGAGGCCGATGCGGTAGCACTCGCACCGTTGCTCTGCGCGGGGTTGATCGGCTGGCGCTCATTGCGTCACGCAGGCAACGGCCGTCATGTTGGCCTATACGGATTCGGCGCATCGGCACACATCGTGGCGCAGATCGCGATCGCCCAGGGCAGGGAGGTATCGGCGTTTACGCGGCCCGGCGACGTGGCAGCGCAGGCCTTCGCCCGATCGCTTGGTGCGCGTTGGGCCGGCTCCTCGCTCGACGATGCACCGGCGCCGCTGGATGCCGCCATTCTCTTCGCCCCGGACGGGGCGCTGGTTCCGCAGGCGTTGCGCCAGGTGAAGAAAGGCGGACGCGTGGTGTGCGCTGGCATCCATATGTCCGACATACCCGGCTTTCCCTACGCATGGCTTTGGGAGGAGCGGGAGATCGTCTCCATCGCCAACCTGACGCGCGACGACGCACGCAGTTTCTTTGCCGACCCCGCCTGCGCACGAGTCACCACGACCACGCATCGCTATCCACTGGATGCCGCCAACCAGGCGCTGGACGACCTCCGCGCCGGGCGACTCACCGGGGCGGCGGTACTGGTGCCTTGACGGGCGTGGGCGCGGATCATGCCCAGGTAAGTGCCAGGCCAAATGCGATCGCGATGGCCGCAATGCCCGGGATCACGCGCAGCGCGTAGCTGCGACCGCCCTTGACGAGGGCGGCGGCACATTTCAGGCACGAGTTGGTGACCAGCGCGGCGAAGACGCCGATCGCAGCCGTCGCCATGTCGACGCCGCCCGTCGTCACGGCCTGCGCGACGGAGGCCGCCGCGGCGTGGACGTCGGCAACGCCGGAAATCGCCATCACCCACGGAAGGCTCTCCGGCCCCCAGCGTGCCCGAAGCATGGCCGCCAGCAGCATGATGCCCGCCAGTAGCGCGCCGAAACGCAGGGCCGTCATCACCTCGAACGGTCGACCCGTACCGATCGTCACCCGATCGTTTGACGCGGAAAACGCGCGCCAGCCCATGCCGATCGCCACCACGACGGCGACACTGCCGCTCGCGACCAGCGGTATCGCCAGATACGAGAGCAAGGCAGGCGACAGCGCGCCCATCACCACGGCCAACTGGACGACCGTGCCGACGTTGGAAAGCAGCGCCGCACTGGCCGACGCGCCGACCAGTGCGGGTGCGCTTCTCGCGCGCTCTCCCATCGCTGCCACGGTAGCGGTGCTGGACGCGAAGCCGCCTGCGAGCCCGGCGATGGGCAAGCCGAAGCGCAGACCGAAGGCCCTGAGCGAGAGATAGCCCAGGGAGCCTATAGCCATGACGGCCACGACCAGCATCCACACGCGACGCGGGTTGAGCGCGCCCCACGGATCGATCGCGTGATCGGGAAGCAGGGGCATGACCACGAACGCCGCGGCAGCCAGGGTCAAAAGATCGTGTAGTTCCCGTTCGGACAACCACTGCCGCGAAAGCCGATGCAGGCGCCGCCGGTTGGCGAGCACCGTTGCCACGACCACACCTGCGCCGCCCGCGACGGCGGGCGACGACAAGGCCAACATGCCCAGCAGCAGCGTGACCAGCATCGCGACCTCGGTCGTGAGGCTGGGGTCGCTGCGTGCCGTGGCGCGATAGCTCGCCACACCAAGGCAGGCCACGAAGAAACCGGCCACGTAGACGGCGGCGCTTCCAAGCAGCGCAGCGAGCGCACCACCCAGTGCAAGCAAGGCGAAGGTCCGCACGCCCGCTTGACCCGTTGCGCCGCCGGGATGCTTCGCGCGCTTTGAACGCTCGCGCTCCAGGCCGATGAGCAAGCCGATGCCCAACGCGACGCCGAGCCCCGTGGCCAGTGCAACGACGTCGGTCGGCGTGCCCATCACGCGCCCGGCATCGCGGACGGCGAGTTGCGATACGGGCGGAGGCTTGGCGTGTCAGGCGTCATCGGCGTGCTCGTGGCGAGGCCTTCATGGTCGGTGTCCTATCACACATCGCGTTGATCAGGATCAACCCGGCGGCGCAGATGCATCTCTGGCGATAAACATCGGCCGCCAGCGGCACGCCATACGCGAAATGGACGGCGCGGTCGAAGTGATTGCGCCCACCACGCGCCATCTCACCGAGCGAGGTCACCCCGCATGCATCGAGCCAACGTGCGTAGCGCACCTCCGAATCAGGTGTACTAAGGGCCGATTATGGTCGATCCGACGCCGAAGATACCTACCAGTTGGATGTTTCAAGGCTCGACATACGCGGCGAAAGCGAGCCAGGCGAGGTCATCAGGAAGCGGGCTTGGCACGACCCCGTTTGAACGTCAGCCAGAGCGCGGAGAGCAGAAAATAGAAGGCGCCAAAGGCCGCATACGGGGCCAACTGGGCGATACCCGGCACCGCCTTGAAGGCCTGCACACAGAACACGATGCCGGCCAGCGCCGACTGCGCGCCGCTGATCATCATGAACACCTGGCCGCCGAGTTTGCGGCGGCGGATGCCGACCGCGAGCTGGAACAGACCGGCCAACAGGGCCCAGACGCCAAAGACGAGCACGCCTCCCTTGGCGGCGTAAAGGCTGTACGCCACGGCCATGACGATCGCCGTCATGCCGCTGGTGATCGCGTTGAAGCGCTGCCCCGGATTCGCGGCCAAGCCCCCGCTGCGGCGCGCGTCGAGCACATTTGCGAAGGCGTCCCATGCTGGGTAAAGCACCAACAAAAGGCCCACGACGGGGCTCGGCGCGGCGGCCGATAGCAGCGCCAGCACCACCCAGACCAGGGCGACCCCGGCACGAAGAAAATAGAAGTTCCGAAGCGTGTTCATGGCGGTCCAGGAAAAGGAAGTGCGTGCAAACCTACTAGAAGGTAGGTCGCGCGTCAAACTCGTGGGCGCACTACCTACCCGGTGATAGGATGGCGCCATGACCAGCACGCGACAAAAGCTCATCGATTCGGCCCGGCATTTCATCCAGACCCGGGGCTACAACGGCTTCAGCTACGCCGATGTGGCCGAGCAGGTGCAGGTGCGCAAGGCCAGCATCCATCACCACTTCCCGGCCAAATCGGACCTCGCCCGAGCCGTGGTCGAAGAATCGCGTGGGCACATCGTGGCGCAGACGGCGACGCTTGCCGGCGGTGCGTTCGACCCCGACGAACAACTGCGCATGTACACGGCGTATTGGGAACGTTGCATCGCCGACGCATCGGCTCCTTTCTGTGTGGCCGGCATGCTTGCGGCCGAACTCACCACGCTGCCTGACGACCTCGCCACCGATGTCCGCGCGCACTTCCGCGACCTCTCGCACTGGCTGGAGATCGTGCTGACCAAGGGAGCGCATATGGGACGCTTCGCGTTCGAGGGTTCCGCGCGCCAGGAGGCGGAAGCCTTCATGGCCCTCGTCTACGGCGCCATGCTGGCGGCGCGTGCACATGGCGATCCTTCCGTGTTTGCCGGCATCGTCAACGTGGGGATGCGCAAGCTAGCGCCTGTCGCGGCCTGACGGGCGGGCTCGTACCGTCATCGTGTTCCTGACTTCCGCAGGTGTTCCTTCACCCGCAGCGTGGCCGCGCGCATGCGGTCGCTCTGCTTACGCAAGAACCTGCGCTGGTCGGCGCCTTGCGCCGCTCACCGTGCGACCTCACCATACGGCGTTTCAAACGATGGCAGCGCACTCATGACATCGAACGGAACACCCCGCATTCTTATCGTCGGTGCCTCGCGTGGGCTCGGTCTGGCCATGGTGGCCGAGTTTCTGTCGCACGGCTGGGCCGTGACCGCTACGGTGCGCGAAAGCAGCCCACGCGACGGCCTCGACGATCTTTCCCGCCGACACCCGGGCAAGGTGGCGATCGAACGGCTCGACATGAACGACACCGATCAGCTCGCTGCGCTGGACACGCGCCTGGACGGCGAAACGTTCGACATCCTGTTCGTGAATGCCGGGGTGAGCAACCGCGATCCCACGCAAACCATCGGCGAAATCAGCACCGAGGAATTCATCCACGTGATGGTGACCAATGCGCTGAGTCCGATGCGAGTGGTGGAGCGATTGGTGCGTCATGTCACGCGGGATGGCCTGATCGGCGTGATGTCGTCGGGACAGGGCAGCATCACCAACAACACCGCCGGACAGCGCGAGCTGTATCGCGGCACGAAAGCTGCGTTGAACATGTACATGCGCAGTTTCGCCGCACGTGAGGCAAACGCCCGTCATCCTATGGTCGTCATGGCGCCGGGCTGGGTGAGGACCGAGCTTGGCGGTGAAGCAGCACCACTCACCATCGAGGACAGCATCCCTCGTCTCGTCCAGGTGCTTCTCGCGAAACGCGATCGTCCGGGGCTCGAATACCTCGATTACCAGGGCCGCACCGTGCCCTGGTAGCGGTGCCTCGCCTAGCGCGTTCGCAAGGCCTTCTTTGCGGCTTCGCGCAAGGCGCGTCCGATGTGTTCCAGGGTTTCCGAACGTACCGCCGCGAACTGCCAGTACAGCGGCACATCGAGCCAATGCTTTTTGCCTAAGACCACGACGCGTCCTGCGTCCACGGCCGGAGCGATCAGCGTTTCGGGCGCCAGGCACCATCCAAGCCCCAGCCCTGCCGCGTCGACGAAACCCGTCGAGGTGGGTAGGTAATGCACGGGTGGGGTCAATCGCGCACGCGTGATGTCCCGAATGAAACGCCATTGCAGTTCGTCCTTGCGGTTGAACACGATCAGGGGCGCCTTGCCCAGAGCGTCTGCAGTCAAGCCGCGACGAAAGTGTGCGGCGGCGAACGCAGGTGACGCGATGGGGTAGTAACGCATCGCGCCTAGCGCATGTACGTTGCAGCCTTGCACCGGCTTGGCCTCAGCGGTGACCGCGCCCAGTACGGAGCCATCGCGCAGCATCTCCAGGGTGTGGTCCTGGTCATCGACGCGCACGTCGAACAGATAACCATGACGGTGATGCAACTCGGCCAGGCCGTCGAGGAACCAGGTCTGCAGCGAGTCGTCGTTGACAGCAATGGCGACCGAGCGTGGAACGTTCTCGTCGGCGGGCAGAAAATCCGCCAAGGCCTCCGCTTCGAGAGCTTGCATGGGACGCAGTCGCCGCAGCAGCCGTTCGCCCGCAGGCGTCGGCCAGCAGGGGGCCTGGCGCACGACCAGAACGTGTCCGAGCCGGTCTTCCAGAGCCTTGATGCGTTGCGAAACGGCGGATGGTGTGACGGACAGACGTCTTGCAGCGCCATCGAAGCTACCTTCTTCGATCACGGCGGCGAATGCGGCGAGTTGGGGGTGAAGAAGATCCATGGTCGGTGCGGCCTGGATTAGTTTTTCTAATGATGGCACAGAATGTTTAGATGGCCTTGAGTGCGTTCCCCCGGCATGCTGTTGCGCATTCGTTTCCGGAGTTCATCCCATGTATGTCGCTGCGGCGCTCGCCGGCTTCACCGCTGGCGCTGGCCTGATCGTTGCCATCGGTTCGCAGAATGCCTTCGTGCTCAGGCAGGGTCTGCTGCGGCAGCATGTGGGACTTGTCGTGGCGACCTGCGCGCTGGGTGACATCCTGTTGATCACCTGCGGTGTGGCCGGTGTGGGCGCGCTGGTCCGACAATGGCCGGTGCTTCTGGATGCCTTGCGCTATGGCGGCGCGGTCTTCCTCACGGCGTACGGTGCCATGGCGGCCCGGCGTGCATGGTGTGGTGTCGGTGGCCTGGACCCCGGCGACGAAGGCGGGCAGAGCGTATGGCTCGCGCTGCTGACCTGCCTGGCCTTTACCTTCCTCAATCCGCACGTTTACCTGGACACGATGATCCTGCTGGGTAGCCTGTCCACCCGTTATGTCGGCGGCGTGCAGTGGGCGTTTGCCGCGGGCGCATGCATGGCCAGCGTGATCTGGTTTTCCGTGCTTGGCTACGGATCGCGCCTCTTGCTGCCGATCTTCAAGATGCCTGCGGCCTGGCGCGCGCTCGATACGTTCGTCGCTGTGTTCATGCTCTCGCTTGCGGTGCTGCTGCTTCTGCATCCCATCCGCTAACCGTTCAAGTTTGTTCGCCTCGTGCCGCTAACTGCAAGACCAGGGAGACAGCGCGGCCAGGGGAGCGTCGATCGTGATAGGGAGCGTTTCAACAGCGGTAACGGCGATGAACCTCGCCCCGATCCCGCTTGTTACGCCTGCGCTGGATGAGTCGGCCGCTCCATCGTCGAGCGCGCCTCCCTCGGTGATCCTGGCGTTGAGCGACGGCAGCGTCACGGACGCCGATCCGACCTATGCGGCGCTGCGCGCGACGCCGCCTCGTTGGGACCACGCCAGCACCGATGCGGTGACCACCGCCATGGCCAATACCTATCGGGCGGCTTCGCTGGCGGGTCGCCTGGCGGGGCTCGGCAAGGTATCGCTCGATCGCTTTGCCACCGACGGGCGTGACTATTCTCAAACGGTACGCGCACCCGGGCTGTTCGCAGGCGGCGGTCGTGCCGATATGACGCTCAGTGTCCGAACGGCAAGCGGCAGCACGGTAACGCTGAGCCTGCAGAACGACGAAGACGGCCTGGCGGTTACCTCGCGCAGCAGCGCGTCGCTCAACGAGGCCGAGCGCGCCGCCGTTGCCAAGCTCGCGGATGCGTTCCAGCACGCGATCGACGGCTTCGTTGCCATACCGCCGAAGCTTGACCTTGCCGGTCTGACGCAGTTCGATCCGAACACGCTTTCGTCTATCGATCTCAAGGCCGAGGCCAGCGTCGCGGGGGCGGGACCGCAAACCATGACGTTCCATGCCGATAGTGTGTCTCGCAGTGTCAAGACCACGGGCGATCTCGGCACGATCGACGTTCAGGTCGACATGGGTTCGACGGCCATCCTCGGCAATGCCACGCAGCGCGCCGCAGCCGTCGACAACTACTTGGCGCAGTTCGACAAGGCGGCGTCCCGCGGACACGGCAATCCCGCACTCACGGCGATGTTCAAGGATGCGTTCTCCCAGTTGAATACGCCGCAGGGGTCTGACGCGCCAGGTTTGACCAAGGCGCCGCCCCTGTCGCTTTCGGCAACCGATCACGCCATGATGACCGGCCTCGGCGATTTCCGAGCTTCCGTCACGCAGACACCGTCGGCTTCCAATCCGAGACGCGGCGACGAAAAGGACAGCTTTTCCTATCAGGTATCTCAGCAGACGCAGATCGGTGGACGCGACGCGTCCAATCGAAGCGTGACCCAACGCCAGCATGCGCAGTTGACGGCGAGCTATCACACCGCGCTTTCCGCGGGCGTCGACCTGATGCTGACCGACGACCCGAAGTCGCAGAACTACCGATACATTCAAATCGACGACAGCGCGGACACCGAGACCGCGATCGCGTATCAGAAGGGTCAGCTGACGCTGGCATCGATCAAGCAATCGGCCAGCCAATCGACTCACCAGTCCACCTACGTCATGGGCAAGCTGGTGGCGGATACGACCCTGCCTCTGTCGCGTTCCACGACGCGGGATCTGCTTGGTCTGCTGCGACCGTTCGAGGACGACGGCAGCGCGCCCACCCGACGGAAACAAGCCGAATGGGAACAGGCTCTGGCATCGATTCATGCCGGCATCGGTTTGCAGTCCGACCCCACCGCGCTCGCTGCGGCGTCGCCGAGAGAGCGGTGACCCTCCGCCTGCGTGTCGTCAGGGCTGTTTCAGTGGCTCGTACGTCGCTCGATAGCTGCGTGGTGCGATAAAGGGCATGATCAGGGTCCGCACCGCGTGCGGAAGGCGCGCGGCCTTCGACAAGCGATCCGTCATGGCCTGCACATGCGCCACGCGTGCGCGACGTACCTGTTCAAAACGCGGGCCGATGCGCGCAACGTCGTCGCTGTCGGCAACGATCGCTGCCAGCGCGACCGCATCTTCCATCGCCAAGGCGGCGCCCTCGGCCCATACGGGCGCGGTCGCATGCGCAGCATCGCCGATGAGGACGACGCGGCCGTTCGACCAGCTCGTCAGCCGTGCTTCCTCGATGGGTGAGTGGTAGATGGACTCCGGATGAGTGACGGCCCAATCCACCGCCTTGCGCACGCGGTCAGGAAAGGTCTCGAAGACATCGATGAGGAGTCGATGGTCGTCGCGCGGCGCGTTCGCCGCATTCACCGAGACCCAGCCGTAGACCGTGTTGTCATCGACAGGGAGCAGCAGAATCATGCCGTGCTCGCCGGTCCATAACGTCCATCCGTCGATGCCGCCGGGGTTCGGTGCCATGAAACGCCAGCTTGCCGAAGCCAGGCGCGCGGTCGTGGTTCCGGCGGCCGTCATCACCAGGCTTCGCACGGTGGAGCGGACGCCATCGGCGGCAACCAGCAAGCGTCCGGCGATCTTGTCGCCGTCCGCCAAGCTGACCTGCACGGAGGCGGCGTCCTGTTCTACAGCGGCGACGGTGCTGCCAAAGCGAACCGCACCGTCATCCAAATCCTTGCCCAGCATGGCCGTGAGATCTGCACGGCGCACGGCGCGCGGACGCATCGCCTCACCCCAGAACGCGTCTTCATCGATGGCTGCCAGCAAGCGATCGGTGCGCGTGCGGTATTCGCGCTTGCGCACCGGGTAACCGACGCGCTCGATGTCCGCTGCAAGTCCGAGTTGACGAAGCGCCGCGATAGCATTGCCGGGCAGGTTGATGGCGAGGCCGCCGTCGGCGGCCTGCGCGCTTCGTTCCAATACGAGGGCGCCGATCCCGCGCTGTTTCAGGGCACGGGCTGCGGCGAGGCCGGCGATGCCACCACCGGCGATGACGATGGACGGTGAATCAGGTGAGGCCATGACGGGGCGCTTGTGAAGAACGACCTCCGATTCTGCCCCAGGCGCGCATACGAACACACACTCTTATGGGGCATGGCCGACGCCTTATCGATCGTTCTCGAGCATGCACGACATCGTTGCCGCCGTAAGACTGTGGGAGCCGCCATGGCGGCGAGGAGCCAACAGAGCGATGAAGCTGTCACCCCATTGGCCCGACCCTGCCAGCTTGCGCCTTCGCCGCGAGTCGCTGTTCCATCCAGTCGTACAGCACAGGCAACAGCACGAGTGTAAGCAAGGTCGAGGTGATCAGACCGCCGACGACCACGGTCGCCAGTGGCCTCTGGACCTCGGCACCGACACCCGACGAGAGCAGCATGGGGACCAGGCCGAGGATCGCCACACTGGCGGTCATCAGCACCGGGCGCAAGCGCAATGCCGTACCGCGAACCACCGCATCGCGCACACTCAGGCCCGCGTGCCGCTGCTCGTTGAGAAAGCTCACCAGCACGATACCGTTCAACATCGCCACCCCGAAGACGGCAATAAAACCGATGGCCGAAGGCACCGACAGGTATTGCCCCGTGGCGAACAGGCCGACGATGCCACCGATCACCGCAAAGGGAACGTTGGCGAGAATCAGGCCGGCATGACGAACCGAGTTGAACGCGGTATAGAGCAGCACGAAGATGAAGAAGATCGTCGCGGGTACGATGAGCGACAGACGTTTCAATGCGCGCTGCTGGTTCTCGAACGCGCCACCCCACTCCGTGTAGTACCCGGGCGGCAGCTTCACGGCCTGGGCGAGCCGAGCGTTGGCCTCGTTCACGAATCCGTCGATGTCGCGACCACGTACGTCCATCTGGATCACCGCGTAGCGTTGCAACTGTTCGCGGCGGATGAACGAGTAGCCCTCGGCCGTATCGACCTTCGCGACCTGCGACAAGGCGACCAGTGCCCCCGACGGGCTGCGGATCGGAATCCGTTCGATGGCGGCGATCGACGCCTTGCTGGCGTCGTCCAGGCGCACGGTGATCGCAAAGCGCTTTACGCCGTCCAGCAGCGAGCCGACGGGTTCGCCGCCGATGCCGTTGCGCACGACGGCGAGGATGTCGTCCGCGTTGAGGCCGTAGCGGGCCAGGGCGTCGCGATCGACCTCGATGCGGATCTGCGGCTTGCCCAGGTTGGCTTCCAGGCCGAGATCCGCCACGCCCGGCACGGTGGCGAGCGTGTCCTTGATTCGCGCGCTGAGCCGATCCAGTTCGGCAAGATCGTCGCCGTAGAGCTTCAAGGCGAGCGTCGCTCTTACGCCGGAAATGAGTTCCTCGATGCGCATCTGAATGGGCTGTGTGTAACTCACCACCGCCGTAGGCAGCAGGGCGGTGAGTTCGTTCTGCATCGCCTGCTCGAGGCTCTCGAGGGTTTCACCATCGCGCCATTGTTCCTTCGGCTTGAGTGGTGTGTAGACCTCCATGTAGTTCACGTCGGCGGTCTCGCCTTTCTCGGCGCGGCCGATCATCGCCAGCGTCGTCTCGACTTCGGGCACCGTCGCCTTGATCCGTTGCGCGACCTGGTTCGAGATGTCGATCGATTCCGCAAGGGAAGCGGAGGGGATCGATGTAATGCGCCACATGATCGCGCCCTCGCGCAGGTTCGGCATGAACTCCTTGCCCAGGAACGGAAACAGCGCGAGGCTGGCGAGCAACGCCACCACCGCCATGCCGACGACCGCTTTGCGGTGACGCAGTGCGCGATCCAGCAGGCGGGCATAGCCGCGCTTGAGCACGGCGACCAGCCGGGTGTCCTTCTCTTCCTTGGGTTTGAGCAGCAGTGCGGCGAGCACGGGAATCAGCGTGAGCGCCAGCACGAGCGACGCCGCCATGGCGAAGCTGATGTTGAAAGCCATCGGCTTGAACAGCTTGCCTTCCAGGCCTTGCAGGCTGAACAGGGGAAGGAAGACCACGATGATGATGCCGATCGCAAAGGCGATGGGGCTGGCGACCTCGCGTGCCGCTTGCAGCACGGCAGCGGTTCGATTCACAGGGCCGCCTTGGGATCGTCGTTCGGCCATGATGCGGTAGGCGTTCTCGACCATCACGACGGCGCCGTCGACCATCATGCCGATACCGATCGCCAGGCCAGCCAACGACATGAGGTTGGCCGACAACCCGGCTTTATCCATGCAGATGAAGGCGATCAGCATTGCCAGGGGCAGGGTGACCACCACGATCAGGGCACTGCGCAATTCGCCCAGAAACAGGAAGAGGACGATCGCGACCAGGATCGAGCCTTCGATCAAGGCGCGGACGGCGGTTCCAACGGCAGCATTGACGAGATCGGTGCGCTCGTACACCGGCTTGATCGTCGCGCCAGCGGGCAGGGCCTGCTGGACGGTCTGCAGCTTGGCTTTTACTGCATCCACAACGCTCTTCGCGTTCTCACCGATCCGAGCGAGCGCCTGGCCCATGACAACTTCCTTGCCATCGCGGGTCACCGCACCCGTGCGAGGCCCACCAGCTTCGGTAACGGTCGCCACATCGCGTACGTGGACGGGCGTGCCGTCCTCCGTCTTCAGGACGATGTTGCCGATGTCGGCCGCCGTCCTGACCAGACCCAGGCCGCGGACGAGATACTGCTCGCGACCGACGTCGATGAAGTTGCCACCGACCTGCGCATTGTTGTCTTCGATCGCCTGCATCACCTCCTTGAGCCCGAGATCATGCGCGATGAGGCGCAGCGGATCGACCTGCACCTGATACTGCTTCTCCTGACCGCCCCACGAGGTGATGTCGTCCACCCCGGGCGCCGTGCGCAGGATCAACCGCACCGTCCAGTCCTGCAGCGTGCGCAGATCGGTATCGGAGGGCGCGCTCGTCGATGCCTCGTCCGTGCGCTCCACGGTGTACCAGAAGACCTGGCCCAGGCCGGACGTGTTCGGCCCCATTTCCGGCTTGCCATAGCCTGCCGGCAAGCGGTCGCCCACTTGCTGCAAGCGTTCGTTGACCAACTGCCGCGCGAAGTAGATGTCCATGTCGTCCGCGAAATACACCGCGACGTACGACAGGCCAAACAGACTGACGGAGCGGATCGCTTCGACCTTGGGCAATCCGGCGAGTGCGGACTCCACCGGCGTGGTAAGCAGCTGCTCGACGTCTTCGGCCGCCAGGCCGGATGCCTCGGTGTACACATTCACCTGGACCGGCGTCACGTCCGGAAAGGCGTCGATCGGCACGGTGCGCACGGCCTGCACGCCCAGGAATCCGACCACCACGAAGACGATCAACACGAGCACCTTGTACTTGAGAGAAAGCTCGACCAGACGTTCCAGCATCAGTCTTCTCCCAACTGCGAACGCAGCATGCGCGCCTTGAGCGCGAACGCACCTTTGCGCACGTAGGACGTGCCGGCGCGCAAGCCCTGCTTGATCTCTGTCCACCCATTGCGCGTGTCGCCCACCTCCACGGCGACCGGCTCGAACTGGCCCGGCGCTTTCCCGCGGACAAACACCGTTGTCTGGTTCTGCAAGAGAACGATGGCGTCCGCGGGTACCGCGAGCTGCTGCGTGGCCAAACGCACGGCGATACGTGCTTCCACCAGTTCGCCGGGATGCAGCATGTCCTTCTCGTTCCCGACCTGGATGCGCACGTCCACGGTGCGGGTCTTTTCATCGGTCTGATGAGATCGCTGGATGACCTTGCCAGGCAGCTCCGTACCGTGCGCCACGACCGTCACGGCATCGCCTTCCTTGATCTGCTCGGCGTCTGCCGGTGCAAGGCGCGCTGCCACCCATACCGATGCCTCCGTCACCAGAGTGAACAGAGGGCGTCCGGCCTCGATGCGCTCGCCGACCAGGAAGGCATCGGTGGTGATGCGTCCTGCGCTGGGCGCGATGAGTTCGAAGCTTCCATCGGCTGCCGACGAACCACGCTTGAGCAGTTGGCTTATCTGCCCGTCGGACAGGCCGTAGGCCTTGAGCTTGGCCTTGGCCTGGTCGCGCTGTACGAGCGCTTCGTTGTAGCGCCGCGCGGAAACCGCTTGTGGGCCGAGCGACGCGACACGCTGCCAATCCTGGCTTGCCACGATAAGCGCACCTTGCGTTTCGGCCACTTCGACGCTGGACAGCACCACCAGTGGGGTGCCGGCAGCCACGACGTCGCCGAGTTTGGCCTTACGGGCGACGACCTGGGAGGCAACGCGGGGAGCCACCAGCACCGTGTTGTAGGCGTCGACCTTGACCTCGCCGGGTGCCTTGATCTGGTCGGAGACCGTGCGCACGGCCGCCGTGTCCACGACGATGCCGGCCGTCTTGATCGCAGCGGCATCGAGCACGAGCGGGTTGTCTGCGCCGGGTGCCTTGGTCTCTTCCGCGCTCACGGCAAGTGGCAATGCGCTCATCAAGGCGAGCGCAAAAAAAGATGGGCGATTGAAGCGGAGCAAACGGTCGATCATCGGGAGAATTCCTTGGAGGTGCCATCGATCCCATCGGTCAGACGACCGGCGGCGGCGAGATAGTCGAACCAGGCCTGCCACGTCTGGCTTTCCAGCGTGATACCGGATAGCGCGGTGTCGAGGCTTTGCTTGAGTTGCACGAGGTAATCCGAGGTGCCGATTTCACCGGCCTGCCACAGTTTTTCGAGTGTCGTTGCGCGTTCGTCGAAGGCGCTGGCACGACTCTGGCGAAACGACACCGCGGCAGCTCGCAGCGCGACATAGCTGGCCCGTGCCTGCGTGAGCGCCGCATCGGTACGCAAGCTGACGGCACGACGTGACGCGAACGCCGCATCCGCATCGGCCTGCGCCGCCGATATCGCGGCTCGCCCCGTGTCGCGCACGGGGATCGGCATGGAAATGCTCACACCAATGACGGCATCGGAGCGCGTGCCGCTGCGAACGCGGCCACCCGTCACGCTCAGGGTGGGATCGGGGCGTCGGGCACGCTCGGCCACGACGACGCCGGCTTCGGCACGATCCTGCTCGGCCTGTGCCTGAATCCGTTCAATCCGATCAGCCGCAGCCACAGGCACGATCGCATCGGCCTCCGGTGGAAGGGCCTGCGGCATGGCCGGCAAGCTGCGCTGGTTATCGCCGTCGATGGCGGCGAGCACAGCGAGGGAACTCGCTTCCTGCCCCGCAAGCGATGCCTGCTGGACCTGCGCCTCGCCCAGGGCCAACCCGGCGAGATCGCGCTCGGTGGTGCTGATGTCTCCCACCTTCAGCCGCTGCGCCGCCAGTTCGTCGAAGCGTGCCATCAAGGCGACTCGGCGTTGGCCCAGCTCGCTTTGCTTGTGGGCGAGCGTCGCACCGACCCACGCCTTGAGCCAGTCCGCGGCAATGTCACGGCGTTCGAGTGCCAGGGCAGCTTGCTTGGCTCTTACCTCGGCATCGCTCTCCGCGACGCGGGCCCGACGCTTTCCGGATAGATCCAGCGCCAGGCTTGCACCGGCGGTCCGCCGATCGACGTCCGCGTTTTCGCCCTCCAGTTGCACCGAAGGGTTGTAGATCGGTTGGTCGGCCGCACGCGCACGTGCCTGCGCGGCACGCAGCTCGGCTTCGGCCACCTGCAACCGCGGACTTTTCGACCACACGTTGCGAACCGCTGTCTCGACCGCCGGGGACGGCAGGACCGCGGCATCGTCCTGATAGGGCACGGCAGAAACGGTGGCGACAAACAACACGCACACGGCGCCCCAGGGCGCTGTACGCCAAAACGACATAAGAAGAATCTCCTGAAACCATCAACGATCGACGCGCCGGCAAGGCCGGTCATGCGTCGGACACGAGGGGTTTCAGGCGATCGGAGGGCGCAGCAGCGAAGACGCGGCCGGGTAAGGCGGCGCCTCGGGGAGGTGGCTCACGACCTCAGGCAAACGGATGAGGGTCGCCACCGCATGGCACGCCATCGGCAACGCCGCACCGTGTGCACAGGCGCAATGGCAGCCGTTGCCTTCATCGAGGAGACAGATCTCTGTGTCGCCGGATGAAGCGACATCGGCCTGCACGGCAGCCACGGCAAGCGTGTGGCCGCTGGACGGCGAAACCGAGACCAGCGCAGGACCATCGAGCACACAGACGGTGCTCGCCGCGATCTTGATCATCAGTGCCGCGAACAACAGCACCCAGCCACCCTTATGGCGGCGCAGGCGCTGAAGCAACGTGGGCACGAGACGTGTCATGGGGGGGATGGTAGCCAGAACACGGGCCTTGGGTCCACCGATGCTCAGATACGCGCCGATAGGACGCAACGTCATGCTCGTATAAAGCGCCTCAGTTGACTGAGATCAACTGTCTCATCCGTGCAACTGACAGACTTTCAACGAAGTAGACACAGGACTGCCGGATGTCGCTCAAGATTGCCGTACTGAAGGAAGTGGGCTCCAACGAACGTCGCGTTGCGATGGTGCCCGTACTGGTCAAACGTCTCACCAAGCTGGGGGCGAGCCTCGCCCTGCAGACGGGAGCTGGCGTCGCCGCTGGGTTCGCCGACGCGGACTATGTGGGCGCCACGACAGTGGACGATCCACTGCGCGTGGTGGCCGATGCCGACATCGTCCTCGCGGTACAGGCGCCGTCGGCAGCCGTGCTCGCGGCGATGAAGCCCGGTGCCGCACTTGCCAGCTTCGTCTATCCGCAGAAGCACGCCGATCTGCTGGAACCGCTGTGCGAACGCCAGGTCAGCGCTTTCGCACTGGAAACCGTACCGCGCATCAGCCGTGCCCAGGCGCTCGATGCGCTGTCCAGCCAGGCGACCTTGGCCGGCTATTACGCACCGCTGCTGGGCGCGGTACACCTCCCACGCATTCTGCCGATGATGACCACGGCCGTCGGATCGCTGCGCGCTGCCCGCGTGCTGGTGATGGGCTTGGGCGTGGCCGGGTTGCAGGCGTTGGCGACCGCGCACCGCCTGGGTGCGATCACCGAGGGCTACGACGTGCGACCCGAAACGAAGGAGCAGGCGCAATCGGTAGGCGCCAAGTTCGTCGACACGGGTGTGGATGGACGTGGCGAAGGGGGTTACGCGCGCGAACTCACGGCCGAAGAGCAGGCTCGCACCCAGGAAGCATTGACGCTGCACATTCAGCAGGCCGACCTGGTGATTACCACGGCCAATGTGCCGGGGCGCACCGCGCCGCGCTTGATATCGCGTGCGCAGATCGAGGGCATGAAGCCCGGTTCGGTCATCGTCGACCTGGCAGCGGAGAGCGGTGGCAACTGCGAGGGCACGGTACCTGGCGAGACCACGACCGTCGGACGGGCCACCATCCTCGCGCCGCTCAACGTACCGTCGCTGCTTGCTCAGCATGCCAGCGAGCTTTATGCAAAGAACCTGCTGAGCCTGCTCGACCTGATCGTCAAGGACGGTGCGCTGTCGCTGGATCTTGGCGATGAAGTGGTGGCGGGCACGCTGCTGACCCACGCCGGTGAGATTCGCCAGCCGGCGGCCCGGCGCCTCGTCGAAAACGTTACGCCCTGACATCCCATTCAAGGAATCCAACCATGAGCATCGACTTGTCGATGAGCTGGCTGATCGCGCTCTACGTGTTCATGCTGGCCGCCTTTACCGGCTACGAAGTGATAAGCCGGGTGCCATCCATCCTGCATACGCCGTTGATGTCCGGGTCCAACTTCGTTCACGGCATCGTCGTGGTCGGTGCGTTGCACGCTCTGTTCAATGCCAGCACCGTGACCGGTCAGATCATCGGCTTCGCCGGCGTGCTGCTTGGCGCGGGTAACGCGGCCGGTGGTTATGTGGTGACCGATCGCATGCTCGCGATGTTCAAGCCGAGCGCCCCCGCACCGGCCGGAAAGGAGTAGGCCCATGTGGCAGTTGCTGGTCGAAGTCAGCGGGTTTGCAGCCGCGCTGTTGTTCATTCTGGGCCTGAAGCGGATGTCCTCGCCGACGACCGCGTTGCATGGCATCGTGCTGGCCGGTGTAGGCATGCTCGTCGCGGTGGTCGCCAGTTTCGGCTATCTGGCCGACGTGGAAGGTCCGGCGCGAGAGCATCGTTTGGTCAACGTGGCACTCGCGCTGCTCGCGCTTGGCATCGGCGTGGGTTGGGCCTGGTATCGCGGCAAGCGGGTCGAGATCACGGCCATGCCGCAGATGGTGGCGCTGTACAACGGCATGGGTGGTGGCGCCGCGGCAGCGGTGGCTGCGGTGGAATTGACGAGGCCGCATGACGGCAGCCTGCTCTCGGTGAGCGTGACCACGGTGGGTGCGCTCATCGGTTCGGTGTCCCTGACCGGCTCGCTGATTGCGTGGGCCAAGCTCGACGGGCGCATGAGCAGTGCATGGCGGTTCAAGGGGCAGGGCGCCTTCAATGCCTTGGTGCTGGTGGCAACCCTGGTCTGTGGCGGGCTGATCCTCGCCGGCATCGGCGCACCGATGACCTGGCTGGCCTTGTTCTTCCTTGGCGCATTGGCCCTCGGCGTACTGATGACGTTGCCCATCGGCGGCGCCGACATGCCGGTGGTGATCTCGCTGTACAACGCTTTCACCGGTCTGGCAGTCGGCCTGGAAGGCTACGCGCTGCAGAATCCGGCATTGATGATCGCCGGCATGGTGGTCGGTTCGGCCGGCACGCTGTTGACCCTGCTGATGGCCAAGGCCATGAACCGCTCCTTGGCGAACGTGTTGTTCAGCCGCTTCGGCGAGGTAGCAGCGGAAGCGCAAGGCGACGTCGCCGGCCGGCTCAAGCCCACCGATGCGTCGGATGCAGCGGTGACCATGCGTTACGCCGGCAGTGTGATCGTGATCCCCGGCTATGGACTGGCGGTGGCGCAGGCACAGGCCAAGCTCTACGAGTTCGTGAAACTGCTGCAGAGCGGTGGCGTGGATGTGAAGTTCGCGATCCACCCCGTGGCCGGACGCATGCCGGGTCACATGAACGTGCTGCTGGCCGAAGCCGGCGTGCCCTATGACCTCATCTACGACATGGAAGACATCAACGACAGCTTTGCCAACACCGACGTGGTGCTGG
This sequence comes from Luteibacter sp. UNCMF366Tsu5.1, assembly GCF_900119235.1. NCBI lineage: Bacteria > Pseudomonadati > Pseudomonadota > Gammaproteobacteria > Lysobacterales > Rhodanobacteraceae > Luteibacter > Luteibacter sp. UNCMF366Tsu5.1. The sequence continues at coordinate 488,733 of NZ_FPIS01000001.1, forward strand.
TGATCGGTGCCAACGACGTGGTGAACCCCGCCGCGCGTACCGACAAGAGTTCACCGATCTACGGCATGCCCATCCTCAATGCCGACAAGGCGCATCAGATCTACGTCATCAAGCGCGGGCAGGGCAAAGGCTATGCCGGCGTGGAGAACCTTCTGTTCTACGGCGACAACTGCAACATGGTCTACGGCGACGCGCTGGCGGTGCTCACGGGCATGGTCCAAGCGGTCAAGGAGCTTCCTGCCGGCTGAGCCCGACGCAGGCCACCCCGTCCCCCCAACCACCTGTCCGCCCGTCGGGCGATCGATGACACGGACGCACTCAGAAGAGGCCAAACATGTCTTACGCAACCACCAACCCCTACACCGGCGAAACCATCAAGACGTTCGCCAATGCCACCGACACTGAGGTCGCGCAGACCCTGGACAAGGCTCACGCCATGTTCGACGCCTGGAAGGACGTCAGCGTTGCCGATCGTGTGAAAGTCCTGCAGAAGGCGGCGGATCTGCTGCGCAAGAACCACACCGAGTACGCAAAGATTCTGACGCTCGAAATGGGCAAGGTGATCGGCGAGGCGGAAGGCGAAGTCGATCTGTCCGCGCAGATTCTCGAGTACTACGTCGAGAACGCCGAGAAGCTTCTGGCGCCGGAAAAGCTGCCCAGCAAGCACCCTTCCTATACCGATTCGTGGGTCGAGTTCGTGCCGCAGGGCATTCTGCTTGCGGTCGAGCCGTGGAATTTTCCGTACTACCAGATCGTGCGCATCGCTGCGCCGCAGCTGGCGGCCGGTAATGTGATCATCCTCAAGCATGCCTCCAACGTGCCGCAGTGCGCGGCTGCGTTCGAGCGCCTGTTCCGTGAAGCGGGCCTTCCGGAGGGCGGCTTCACCAACGTGTACGCCACCCGCGATCAACTCAAGACGATCATCGAAGACCCACGCGTGCAGGGCGTGGCGTTGACCGGTTCCGAAGGTGCCGGCGCTGTGGTTGCCTCGCAGGCCGGCCAGGCACTGAAGAAGTCGACGATGGAACTTGGCGGCGCCGACGCGTTCGTCGTGCTGGCCGACGCCGATCTGGACAAGGCAGTGCAATGGGCGGTCACCGGCCGTCATTGGAACGCCGGCCAGGTGTGCTGCTCGTCCAAGCGCATCATCGTGCTCGACGCGATCTATGACGCGTTCCTGGCGAAGTACAAGGCGGGTGTCGCCACCTTGAAGGCGGGCGATCCGATGGACCCGACCACTACGCTGGCACCGCTGTCGTCGCAGGGCGCGGTGGACGATTTGAAGGCCCAGGTCGAAAAAGCCGTGGCGCACGGTGCCAAGGTCGAGGCGATCGGTGCGGATGTGCCCACCAAGGGCTCGTTCTTCCGCCCGGTGCTGCTCAGCAACGTCGCCGAGGACAACCCGGCGCGCTATTGGGAGTTCTTCGGTCCCGTGTCGCAGGTGATTCGCGCCAAGGATGAGGCCGACGCCATCCGAATCGCCAACGACTCGCCATTCGGGCTCGGCGGTTCGGTATTCACCACCAACATCAAGCACGGCGTCGAGGTCGCGCAGAAGATCTCCACCGGCATGGTCTACATCAACCATCCCACGGGCGTCGCGGCCGACCTGCCGTTTGGCGGCGTGCGCCGTTCCGGTTATGGCCGCGAACTGGTGGGCTTCGGCATCAAGGAGTTCGTGAACCACAAACTGATCGCCGTGACCGACATCGACGGCGCGTTCTGAACGACTGACTGACCCCCACAGATCGATACGAGGAATGTACTCATGAACAAGACCATGAAAGCCGCGGTCGTCCGTGAATTCGGCGCGCCGCTCAGGATCGAAGAAGTGCCGGTGCCGACACCGGGACTGGGTGAGGTGCTGGTAAAGATCGAGGCGTGCGGCGTATGCCACACCGACCTGCATGCGGTGGACGGCGACTGGCCGGTGAAGCCGGCACCGCCGTTCATTCCAGGCCACGAAGGCGTCGGTTACGTCGTCGCGATCGGCCCGGGCGTTACGCATCTGAAAGAGGGCGATCGTGTGGGCGTGCCCTGGCTGTATTCGGCCTGCGGCCATTGCGAGCACTGCCTCGGTGGCTGGGAAACCTTGTGCGAGACGCAGAAGAACACGGGTTATTCGGTCAACGGCGGCTTTGCGGAATACGCCCTTGCGGCTGCCGACTATGTGGGTCATTTGCCGGACAACGTGGGCTTCGTCGAGATCGCGCCCGTGCTGTGCGCAGGCGTCACTGTTTATAAGGGCCTGAAGGTCACCGATACCCGACCGGGTCAGTGGGTCGCCATTTCCGGCATTGGCGGCCTGGGCCACATGGCAGTGCAATACGCCAAGGCGATGGGGCTCAAGGTGGCGGCAATCGACATCGACGATGCGAAGCTCGATCTCGCACGCCGGCTTGGTGCCGAGCTCACGATCAACGCGAAGCACGTCGACCCGGCGGCTTTCCTGAAGAAGGAGATCGGCGGTGCCCATGGTGCGCTGGTCACGGCCGTATCGCCGGGCGCCTTCAGCCAGGCGCTCAACATGGTGCGCCGTGGCGGCACCGTTTCGCTCAACGGCCTGCCTCCCGGCACCTTCGACCTGTCGATCTTCGACATGGTGCTCAACGGCATCACGGTTCGCGGCTCGATCGTCGGTACCCGCCTGGATCTGCAGGAATCGCTGGACATGGCGAAGGACGGCAAGGTGGCCGCCACTGTCACCACCGATCGCCTGGACAACATCAACGACGTGTTCAAGCGCATGCATGAGGGCAAGATCGAAGGCCGCGTGGTGCTCGATTTCGCGGCGTAAGGTTGTCCGGCTGCCCACGCGGCCGAGCGTGGGAATACCCGCTGGTAGCGGGTATTCCCATAGCTCATAGAGCAAGTCGCACCAGAGGTTGATCAGGTGCGGTCAGGTTTTGGGGGAGGGAAGCGCCCGTTATGGGCGCTTTTCTTTTTTGCGAATCACCTGGGAAATGTGCCTCAGGGCTACACCGCTTCGTCGGGCACTCGCCGCTTTAGCGGCTCCCAAAACGCTGCGGCTTCCCTCGCGGCTATGGTTGATTCCCACAGCGCTGCGGTCTCTCCCGCCGTGTTGTGGGAGCCGCCATGGCGGCGAGGGGACGGTGCCTCGCGGCTACAAGAAATATCTCGCCACCCTTATCGGCCGGGCGCATTAATTCATTAATCGTTGCCGATTATGAGTTGGCAGTGGGACGCCAGTTAATACAAAGCGACGCATTCACATGAACTGATAGTCGAAACAGCTTTGTCCATCGCCATTTTTCCGATGTGTAACTAGACGCTCCTTCGGATTTCCTTAGTCACTGACAAAAATTGGCCGTCATGCCGTCGGGCTCAATTCATAAAATTGTCACGAATTGACGAAATGAGCATTTCGATCGAGTCAAACGACCGTTCCACGATGGCACGGACAATGCAATACATGGCACGACGATCTTGGGAGAAGTCATGCCATGAAGCCGAATACACCGCTGGACTCATTCGAATACGACATCAGTCGGTTCGACCCCGAGGGTGCGGGCACCGATTGGATAGGCCGGCTCGGCGAGATCGCTGCGTCGGGAAGCCATTACGCAATGTCGCATCAAGCCATGAGGCTTTTCTCCGCCATCGGATCGAACGACGTCGACGCTGCCTTGGCGCATGCATCGAGGCTGGCGGACCTGGCGCAAGACCGGGAACTTCGCACCACGCGCGATGCTGCCGAGGCGCTCGAAAACGCGCCCGTCACTTACGAATGCTGCGACGCCATGCAGGTAAAGCACGCGTGCGCAGACCTTATCGGGGACATGATCGAGCGGCGTCTCATAAACACGATTCCGTGCCGGTCGGCACCGTCTCATTGAATCATTCCTATTTCATCCATTGATGCGGGCGGGTGCCCGGCTGCCAAGGGGACAATGTATGAGGTTCACAGTACGCGCAAAGATCTTTTCGGCCATGGCAGTTGCCCTGGCATTGATTTGTTTCCTCGGAGTGAGCGGAGTAGTAGGCGTCAAGAAGACCTACTCCCTCGTCGAGGAGATTTATAAGTCCAACGTTCTCGCGATATTGGACCTCACGACGGCGCAGAAGTCCGTTGTGGATCTGCGTGTCGCGCTATTGCGTCGTATTCTGGATCCCAACCTCAAGGAAACAGGTAAACGGCTGAAAGACGATTTTGCCAACGAGTCTGCCGCATGGACACGTTTTCATTCCGCGAATATCAGCTCGGACGAGGAGCGCAAGCTTGCCGAGGCTTATATTGCCGAGCGCGCCAAGACCTATCCGCTGATCGACAAGGAACTGGCCATGCTCGAAGAGGGGCGGCCGACGGAAGAGATCCAGAGGATGCAGGTCGATGTGGTCGGACCTGCGATCGGTCGACTGTCCAGCTATGCCGATGAACTGGTGCGTGTAAACACTGAGCAGGCCAATGACGCTGCGAAACAGGCGGAGGAACGCTACGCCGATACGCGTTATCTATCCATCGGCGCCCTCGTGGTCAGCGTGATCTCACTCCTGGCGGTCGCTGTCCTTCTTGCACGCATGGTTCTGGTTCCGTTGAACAAGGCGCGCACCCTGGCGCAGGCTATCGAAGGTGGGCACCTCAACAATGCGACGCAGGTGACGGGCAACGACGAGTTCACCGACACGCTCCGGGCTCTGGATACGATGGACAAGCGGCTGGCGGACATCGTGACCGACGTTCGCTACATCTCTCAGCAGGTGTCGTCGTCGGCCGGTGACATCGCTCAGGGCAATGACGATCTCTCCCAGCGCACTCAGGAGCAGGCGAGCTCGCTCGAAGAGACCGCAGCGTCGATGGAACAATTGGCGGCTGCGGTGAAGCAGAACGCAGATGGCGCCGAACAGGCTCGTCAGCTCGCCATGCGCGTGCGTGGCGATGCCGAGTCCGGCAGTCAGGTCTCGGCCGAGGCAGCCGAAGCCATGGGCCAGATCACGCAGGCCAGCAAGCAGATCGGTGCCATCGTCACGCTCATCGATGAAATCGCTTTCCAGACGAACCTGCTGGCCCTTAACGCAGCCGTAGAGGCAGCGCGTGCCGGCGACCAGGGCAGGGGCTTTGCCGTCGTGGCATCCGAGGTCCGCAACCTGGCTCAGCGCAGCGCCGCCGCGGCCAAGGACATCAAGAGCCTAGTGAATTCGACGGTCGAGCGCGTCGACGCGGGCGCGTCGCTGGTGGCACGTACCGGCTCGGCGCTCGAGGAGATTGCAAAGGGCGTGCGTACCGTCAGCTCGATCGTCGACGAAATCGCTGCGGCGTCGCAGGAGCAGGCGGCCGGTATCGAACAGGTCAACAATGCGGTCGTGACGCTGGACGACGTCACACAGCAGAACGCTGCCTTGGTCGAAGAGGCCAGTGCGGCGAGCAAGAATGCTTCCGATCTGTCGCAGGAGCTTCTGCGCAAGGTGGCCTTCTTCTCGGTGGAAGGCAAGGAACAGGATGTCGTTGCCAAGCCTGCTCGGACCGTAACGCGGCAAGAGGCACCGGTGCCGACCATGGCTTCGTCGTTCCGGTCCGCTCCCGCCATGGCGACGGCAGGCGATGGTGCCGTGTGGAAGGAGTTCTGACATGACGCGCCCGTCGGCTATGCCTTCTACCTGCGCGGGTGCGCCGATTTCCCCGTCGATGATTGCCGAGGAGGCCCTGGCACTCGTCGAGGCATTCGCCGCTCGCGATATGGAGGAAATGACATTCCGAGCCACCATGCTGCTCACCTACGCGCGCGATACGGGCCAGATGTCGCTTGCCGTGGCGTCCATCGCATTTCTGGAAGAGGTGCTCGATGGCGGAACCGCGCAGCACATGAGTAATGCCTTCGAGCACGTGATCGCCGCGGCCGCGGCGATCGTGGAAGCCACGATCGCTCAGGCCCCGGCGCATGTGTAGGCGGTGTTTGCGGTGGGAGCCAGCCTGCTGGCGATGGGGATAATAGCGACCGAGACGGAGGTAGGAGCTGCCGCAGCGGCGAGAGAAGCAGCGCGTCTTCGAAACCTGTCCGGCCGGTACGACGGCGCCCACCGAGCCGGGCGCCATCCATCCGACTCCGCCAGACCTGGATCGCCAGCAGGCTGGCTCCCACCGTCAAGGCCACGGCCGGGAGGCGATCGGCTACCTTGACAAGGCGAGGTGGAAACCTGGTCGGTGCCACTCTGCTCGTTAAAAGCTTGGCTTTGAATGTCCGGTCCTTCTCGGGCATTCGGTTGGAGGCACACACCCGCTCAGAGAAACCGGCTGAACTGTGGATGGGCGATACTCTTAGCCACGTTAAGTGGCAAAGTCAGACGATGATAAGAAGATGGGTGTTTCCGATCGCCATGTTGACCTTGGCAACTTCCCCAGTCATTGCATCTGACGAGCCGATGCTTTCGCTCATCTCGACCAAGTCACGACCTATCACGGCAATGATCCGGAATCGTCGCGTTGGACGACTGTCGGTCAAATCGTTTCATTGGCCGCGCGTAACCGTGGTCAGCTGCGTCTTGCGGCATGGTCTACGGCGCGCAACCCGGCGGAGCCTGTCTATGGATTCACCGACGGAGAACTCTTCACGCCTTGCCAACGGAGCCATTTGACGCAACGTTTTCGGGTAAGCGGATCGTGGCTGGTCTTCGATTCCGCTTGCGTCGGCGATGCACGTGTTTTCACACCACGCAATTTTGCCGCCCTTTCTACATTACGCAATGCGGTCAGGAGGAAAGCTTTGCTTGTGGTCGAGGCTCGGGGTTGGAGAGCTGAGTTTGATGTACGTGGTTGGACGGTTGCCGAAGCCGTGCTCAAAGTCATGGACGTTCCATCTTCTTCAAAAGGTCAAGACAAGCCGAGTCCATTGGACAGGGTGATGTGATGAAGGCCACGACATCACGGTAAAGGGCTTGGTTGTGATGCTGCGAATGCGCAAGTAGGGCGATCGCTCGTCGCGGCAGAAGCACCGAACAACGCTAAGAAGACTGGTGACCTGCGTAGAGTCCGCCCTTACAGCTGGCCGACTCACTGGGAAGCACGCCAAGCCCACACATCCACGCCTCGGCGAGTGTCGTCCAGTGGGTGATCGGCTTATCGGTCTCGCGTACGCCGAATGCATGGCCGCCCTCGGCATAGAGGTGTAGCTCTGCGGGTACCTTGGCCTGCTGCAAGGCGAGGTAATAGGTAAGTGACTCGCGGGTGTCGTCCGTGCCGTCGTTGCCGGCCTGGGCGATGAACGTGGGCGGGCCATGGGGATCGATGGTGACCTCTTTGGTGAGGGGGATTGCCGCGCCTTTGCCGCTCCACAAGTGCCCGGGGTAGAGCGCCATGGCGAAGTCAGGCCGACTGGGCAGGCGGTCGGCTTCGTCAATGGGCTTATAGGCGCGTGCGGAGTGATTGCTGATGTCGGCGACCATGCGGCCGCCCGCGGAGAAGCCGACCACGCCGACCTTATGGGAATCGAAGTGGAACTCCGCGGCGCGTTGGCGCAGGAGCCCCATCGCGCGCTGGGCATCCTGCAACGCCATGGGTTCCTTGGGAGCGCGGCGGCAGTTGCACTCCTCGTTCCAATACGGTCCCGAGCCTGGGACGCGGTACTTCAGCACGGCGCAAGTGATGCCTTTCGACGTCGCCCAGTCGCAGATCTCCGTCCCTTCAAGGTCTATGGCGAGTATGCGATAGCCGCCTCCTGGGAACACGAGCAAGGCGGCGCCCGTGTTTACGCCCTTTGCGGGATAGATCGCCATCGTGGGCCGCGTGACGTGCTCCACGATCTGGATCGGTTTTCCTGCGATGGTGCCGTTGGCGGCTCCGAAGACCTCAGGAGCCGGATACGGCGGTTGGGCGATCGCCAGGTCCTTCGGCCACAGGGGTACTTCGACGCCGGGGGCATTGGGTCGCCATGGGCGGTGCTGCACGTTCTGCAATGGCTCGCTGCCTGTCGTGGCGGAGGCCAGGGTGGAGACGAGCATGGCGGCGATGCCGATCCATCGAGCAAGGTTCATGGTCTGCGTCCGTCCAGAAGGAGGTTTCCGGACGATAAGCCGAGGCCGTGGCGTTTCCCCGGCACCTGTCGGGCAGGAAACTGACACCCATCAAGCGAGTGCAAGACGCCCAAATGCAGCGGCCCCCTCTCCCGCGGGGAGAAGGGGCCGCCAGGACAGGCAGTGGGCCGGATCGATCAGACGTCGTCTGCGTCCTTAGAACCGGTAGCCCACGCTGAACCCGTAGACGATCGGATCGATACGCGCTTCGCCCACCTTGGTACCGCCGACCTTCACATCCGAGCGGATGCGGATCCAGCGCAGGTCGGCCGTGATCAGCCAGCTGTCGTTGAGCTTGAAGTCCACACCGGCGCGTGCGGCCACACCCCAGCTGTCGTCGATGGTCACGTGGGCGCCCTTAAGCAGGCCTTCGCCGCGGCTGTCGTAGAAGTGGGTGAAGTTGATGCCTGCACCGACGAACGGGGAGACCTGCTCGTTGGGCATGAAGTGGTAGTTGATGCCGACGGTCGGCGGCAACTGCTTGGTGGTGGCGGCCTTGGTGCCGTTCAGGCGCACTTCGTGGCGGAACGGCAGCGCGCCGAGCACGTCGATGCCCCAGTTCGGGGTCAGCAGGTATTCGAGGTCGATGCTGGGACGGGTGCTGCTGTCGACCTTCGCCTTCATTCCGGCGAGGTGACCCGTATCGCTATCCGGATGCACCGTGGCGGCGCCGAAACGCAGCACCCACTGGTCGTTGCCATTCACGGTGTCGGCAGCGACGGCGGGCAGGGTGGTCAGGGCGGCGGCGCTGAGTGCGAGCCAAGGAAGCAGGGATTTCATGGTGACGTCCTTTGTGTGGAATGCGAGCTTTGTTTGGAGTGCAGGCTCATTCTCGAAATCACGCACGCCGCCGGATTGATCCAGATCAGTTACAGGTCTACGTTTTGGACGCCTGCGACGTCCTGCCGCAGCGCCATGGGCGGGCCTGCGCAGCCGATATGCCTGCGGGTTGATCGAAGTCAAAAAGGCGGTGCATCGCAGCAACGAAACTTGCCCTCACGGTGCACCGCCTGGTGGCGAGGCACCGAAGCGCGCCGCGTGACGGCGCGTGCCACTCCACCTAGGGACGTCACGCCATGCATGACATCACCGTCGTAGACCTGTCGCGGCTGCAATTCGCGGCCACGGCGCTTTATCACTTCCTGTTCGTACCACTTACGCTGGGCATGACCTTCATGCTGGCGGCGATGGAGACTGTCTACGTGGTCACCGGTAAGGTGATCTACAAACAAATCACCCAGTTCTGGGGCAAGCTCTTTCTCATCAACTTTGCGCTTGGTGTGGCCACCGGCCTCACCATGGAGTTCCAGTTCGGCACGAACTGGTCTTTCTACTCAAGTTTCGTCGGAGATATTTTCGGCGCGCCACTGGCCATCGAAGGCCTGATGGCGTTCTTTCTTGAATCGACCTTTGTCGGCCTGATGGTGTTTGGCTGGCATCGGCTCAAGCCCGGCCAGCATCTGGCGGTGACCTACCTGGTGGCACTGGGCTCGAACCTGTCGGCCCTGTGGATCCTGGTGGCCAACGCCTTCATGCAGGACCCGGTCGGTGCGCACTTCAACCCGACCACGATGCGCATGGAGTTGAACGACTTCGCCGCGTTGATCTTCAGCCCGGATGCGCAGGCCAAGTTCGTGCATACGTCGATCGCCGGCTATGTCACGGCGGCCGTCTTCGTGGCCGGCATCAGCGCCTGGTACATGCTGAAGAACCGTCACATGGAACTGGCCCGTCGCTCGTTCCGCATGTCGGTGCTGTTCGGTGTGCTGTCCACGGCCGGGGTGATCACGCTGGGCGACGCGCTGGGCTTTGTCGGTGCGGAAGCACAGCCGACCAAGCTGGCGGCGATGGAAGGTCTGTGGAAGACCGAGAGCGCACCCATGCCGTTCAACCTGATGGCGTTCCCGTCGCAGGAGAAGCAGACCAACTACGGTGAGGTGAAGGTGCCGTACGTGCTGTCGATCCTGGTCACGCATTCGCTGACGGGCACGGTGCCGGGCGTGGACGTGCTGGAGCAGCGTGCGCAGGACCGCATCCGTGCCGGTATTCCGGCGGTTGCCTCACTCAAGATGCTCTCGGCCAACCCGGGCGATGCCAGCGCGCTGGATCAGTTCAAGGCGCACGAGAAGGATCTTGGCTATGGCTTCCTGGTGAAGCGCTATGCCGACGACGTGAACACGGCGACCGACGCACAGATCGCCCAGGCGGCCAAGGACTCGATCCCGCACGTGGCCACCATGTTCTGGTCGTTCCGTGTGATGGTGCTGCTGGGTCTGGGCATGCTGGCCTTCTTCGTGCTCGGCCTGCTCTACACGCTGCGCAACACGGTGCAGCACCAGCGTGGGTTCCTGAAGTTCGCCGTGTGGATGATCCCCGCACCGTTCCTTGCCTGCGAGGCGGGCTGGATGGTGGCCGAACTGGGGCGCCAGCCCTGGACTGTGTACGGCCTGTTGCCGACCTGGATGTCCGCATCCACGCATAGCGTCGGCTACATGGTGTTCTCGCTGATCGGCTTCGTGGCGGTCTATACCGTGTTCATCGTGATCGAGATGTACCTGATGGTGCGTGCGATCCGCACTGGCCCCAGCGACGGCGGCGACGACGAACTCTCGCTGCCGGTTTCCCACAAGACGTTGGTAGAGGCTTAATCATGGATATCTACGCAAGCCTGCAAGTGGTCTGGTGGCTGCTGCTCGGCATACTGCTGATCGGTCTGGCCGTGATGGTCGGCATGGACATGGGCGTGGGAGCGATCCTGCGCTACATCGGGCGTACCGACCTGGAACGCCGTGTGGCATTGAACGTCATCGGCCCTCACTGGGACGGTAACCAGGTGTGGTTCATCCTCGGTGGCGGCGCGATCTTCGCGGCGTTTCCGCTGATCTACGCCACCGCGTTCTCCGGCTTCTACGTGGTGATGCTGTTGCTGCTGTGGACGATGATCATTCGTCCGGTCGGTTTCGAATACCGCAGCAAGATGCCGTCGGCGACGTGGCGCAGTGCCTGGGACTGGGCGCTGTTTGTCAGCGGCTTCGTGCCGATGGTGGTGTTCGGCGCGGCGATCGGCAACCTGTTCCAGGGCGTGCCGTTCCACTTCGACTGGACCCTGACGTCGTTCTACACCGGCAGTTTCCTTGCCTTGCTCAACCCGTTCGCGATCCTCTGTGGCGTACTGTCGGCGTGCATGTCGGCAGCCATGGGTGGCGTGACGGTGATGGGCGGCGCGCACGGTGCCATTGCGCAACGTAGCCGTACGGTCACGCGTGTGGCATGGACGCTGGCGATCGTGCTCTTCGCGGTCGGTGGTCTTTGGGTATCGCATCTGCAGGGCTACGTCCTCGCGCAGTTCCCGGGTGCAGGCGTCGCGCAGACCCCGCTGCAGCAGGTGGTGACGCGTGCGGATGGCGCATGGTTGAACAACTTCCACGCGCACAACATCCTGTGGTTGGTGCCGGCCCTGGGTTTCGTCGGCATGCTGGGCAGCCTGTTCAGCGCAAGCAGCAACCGTCCGCTGCTGGCCTGGTGGATGGGTGCGGCGGCCTGGATCGGTGTGATCGGTACGGTGGGTTGCGCGCTGTTCCCGTTCCTGCTGCCTTCGGTCAGCGATCCTCAGCAGAGCCTCACGGTGTGGAACTCGAGCTCGAGCCGCGTGACCCTGGGCTGGATGCTTGGCTTCGCCGCGGTCTTCGTGCCTCTGATCCTGTGGTACACGAGTTGGGCCTTCTATGTGATGCGTGGCAAGGTCGATCCCGATCAGGTTGCCACTGACGAACACGCCTACTAAAGGGAGGCTTGGCAATGAAAACCTTTATCCAGTTCTCGATCTTCATGTTGATTGCCACGTTGGCCATCGTGCTGGCAGTGATCCTCGGCGATCGCGGTGCGTGGTACTTCGCCTGGCTCATCGGCACGGTGATGATCGTCCTCATCGCTGCGGCCGGCGGTGCCTTGCTCGATGCGCAGGACGAACGCGCCATGGCGTCGGCCACCGAGCGGGAACATGGCCAGCACTGAGCATGCTGTTGCCAACGACTGGCTGCGCCAACAGGCGCAGCCAGTCCGCGGCTTGCTGCGCGCCGCCATCGGGTATGGTGCGACGCAGTCCCTATTGTTGTGCGCGATGGCATGGCTGGTAGCGCAGGTACTGGCGCTGGCTATCTTCGAGCACGTTGGTTTGGCCGACCTGCGCTGGTCGATCCTGGCGATTGCCGCGATCGCCATACTCCGCGCCGTGTTGCTCTATCGGCAGCGGATGTGCAGCGACGCCGCCGGCCGCGCGGTGACGCAGAACGTGCAGCGGGCCTTGCGGCAGCGACTCCGCGAGTTGGGGCCGGCCTGGTCTGCACGGCAGTCGGCAGGCGACCTGGTGACGCGGCTGGTCGATGGGGTGGACACCCTGGCGCCGTACTACGCGGGCTATCTGCCGCAGGCCGCGCTGGCCGGCTTGATCCCGATGGTAGTGCTGCTGGCTGTGGGCCTGCGCGAGCCGTGGTCGGCCCTGGTCCTGCTGTTGTGTGCACCGCTGTTGCCGGTGTTCCTGATTCTGGCCGGGCGCGCTGCTGCCGATGCGAGTACGCGGCGCTGGCTGCGCTTGCGCCGACTGGGCGCGCGTTTCATGGATGCGGTGGCCGGCTTGAGCACCCTGCGTCTTTATCGCGCCGCCGAGCGTGAGCATGAGCGCGTGCTGGCCGCTGGCGAGGCTTATCGGCAGGACACCATGGCGGTGTTGCGGGTCGCGTTTCTGTCCGCCCTGGTGATGGAATTCTTTGCCACGTGCAGCATTGCGATCGTGGCCGTCGTGGTTGGTTTTCGGCTCATGTCCGGGCACCTCGCTTTTGCGCCTGGCATGTTCGCGCTGCTGCTGGCACCCGAGTTCTTCCTGCCTTTGCGGGCCATGGGCACGCAGCGGCATGCCCGCATGGAAGCGGCGGCGGCAGCGGAAGGCCTGGTCGAGGTGCTGGCCGTGCCGGTCGCGCCAACGGTCAGCGGGCCGGTGTGCGTTGCCTTCGAGACGTCGGCGCCGAGCGTGACTTTGCGCAACGTCCACGCTAACCAGGGCGACCACGCGGACGTGTTGCGCGGTATCGATCTGGTGGTGCCCGCAGGCACCCGTCTCACGCTGGTCGGCCCGAGCGGTGGCGGTAAATCCAGCCTGCTCGCCGCGGTGATGGGCCTGCTTCCATTGGAAAGCGGCAGCATCGAGATCGATGGTCTTACCTTGACGGCGCCCGACTGGGACGCCTGGCGTACGCAGGTCGGCTGGTTGCCGCAGCGGCCTCACGTGTTCAATGGCAGCCTGCGCGACAACCTGTTGCTCGCACGTCCCGAGGCGGACGAGGTGAGCCTGGCGCGCGTACTGCGCATGGCCGGGCTGGACCAGGTCGTGGCGAAGTTGCCGCAAGGGCTGGACACGCCGCTGGGCGAGCGCGGCCTGGGCCTCTCGGGTGGCGAGCTGCAACGGCTGGCGATCGCACGCATGTGCTTGCGCGACGCAGCGGTCCTGCTCTGGGACGAACCCACCCAACATCTGGATGCAGCCACCGCCGCCCAAGTCGAACAGCAACTGGATCAGTTTGCGCGTGGCCGCACCGTGTTGCGGGTAGCGCATCGTGTACGGGATCTGGGGCCGCTGGAAACGGTGGCTGTGCTGGTCGATGGAAAGATCGTGGAGCAGGGCACGGTGGCGCAGTTGCGCCAACCGGGCACCGCTTTCTCGGCGCTGCTGAATGAGGATCTCCGCGCATGAACTGGCAGCGTCGTCTGTTCGACCTGGTACAGCCGCAGCGCGGACGCATGCTGGCGGCGTTCGGTTTGAGTCTCCTCGCGAGTTTGGCGGGTATCGGCCTGATGGCGGTATCCGGCCACTTCATCGCCAGCATGGCGCTGGTCGGTGCGGGGGCAGCAGCGATCAATTACTACACGCCAGCCGCGCTGGTGCGCCTGTTCGCGATCCTGCGTACGGGCGGCCGCTATGCGGAACGGCTCTTTGGACACAATGCCACGCTGTCGATTCTCGCCCGACTGCGCGGCTGGCTTTTCGGCCGTTTGATACCGCTCGCTCCGGCGGCACTCGCGGAACAGCGCGGCGCACAGTTGCTGTCGCGCCTGCGGGCCGACATCGACACGCTGGAACAGGCGTATCTGGGCCTTCTGCTGCCGAGCGCGGTCGCGGCATGCAGTACCGTCGTCGTGGTGATCGTGTCCCTGTTCTGGTCCGGCTGGTTTGCGTTGCTTCTGCTGCCGGTGCTGCTGTTTGCGGGGGCATGGCTGCCGTGGCGCCTGCAGGCTCGTCATGCGGACGACGCGGCGCAGATCGACCGCGATGCCGAAAACCTGCGCGCCACCTGGGCGGATGCGCTGGCGGGCCGCGCCGAGTTGATGGTCTGGGGGATGGAAGACGCGTTCGACGCACGGATGGAGACACTCAGCGCGCAGCGTGAAGCCGCGCGTGCGCGAGCGCAGCGCGGTCTCGCGCGGGCCGATGCCCTATTGACGGCGTGCAGCGGCATCGCCTTGAGCCTCGCCTTGCTGATCGGCGTGCTCGGCATGCAGCAACGTACCCTCGACGGTCCGGGGCTCGCCATGCTGGCGATGCTCGCCCTCGCTGCGTTCGAGCCGCTGTTGCCGTTGCCGTTGGCGTGGTCGCGGCTGGCGGCGATCAAGGCGGCCGCATTGCGGGTGTTCGAGCTGGCCGATCGTACGCCGGCCGTGTCCGATCCCGTGGTGCCGGCGGCGCTGCCGAAGCAAAACGATCTGCGCCTGCGCGAGGTGTGGATGCGCCATGCCGAGCACGGCGAATGGGCATTGCGCGGGGTCAACCTGGACCTCGCCGCCGGCACGCGCCTCGCCCTGGTCGGCCCATCGGGCGCCGGCAAGAGCACGCTTGCGCATCTTCTGGGCCGGCTCTATCCCTACCAGGGCAGTGTGACGATGGGCGGCGTGGATCTGGATCGCATGTGCGCCGACGACGTGCGAGCGCGCATCGCCATCGTGGAACAGTCGCCTTATCTGTTCGACGCGAGCCTGCGCGACAACCTGCGTATCGCCGCCCCTGACGCAGACGACGCCGCACTGGCGCGCGTGCTCGCCGTCGCGCAACTGGAAGGGTTCCTGCACAACCTTCCGCATGGCCTGGATACCTGGGTGGGCGCCAACGGCGTGACCCTTTCGGGCGGCGAAATGCGACGGTTGGCGATCGCCCGGGCGCTTCTGGTCGATGCGCCACTGCTGGTGCTGGACGAGCCCAGCGAAGGCCTCGACGCGCTCACCGCGGCTGCGTTGTACAAGGCGCTAGCCGACGAAACGCGCGGGCGCAGCGTCTTGCTGATCACTCACCGTCTGGGCGGCATCGCCGCACTGGTCGACGAAGTGGCCGTGATGGAGCACGGACGTATCGTGGCGCGTCATGACCTCCACGCCCCTGCAGCGGATCCCACCAAGCTTCCCGCGGGCGCGGCCATCTCGCCATAGAAGCCGCCATGGCGGCTCCCACATCTTTTGCATGCCAATTGACCGGCATCAAGAACGAAGGCAAGGAGCTACGGGATAGTATCCCCATGCAAAACGCACACACGATGCCCGAGTTCGACGCCGACCTGATTGCCCGCTACGACGGCCACGGTCCGCGCTATACGAGCTACCCCAGCGCGCTCCAGTTCCACGACCGGTTCGGCGAAGCCGATCTACGCGAAGCGATCACAGCGTCCAACCACGACCTGGTGCCGACACCACTCTCGCTTTACGTCCACGTACCGTTCTGCGAGAGCCCGTGCTTCTACTGCGGCTGCAATCGCGTGATCACACGCGACACCAGCCGAGCGGACGACTACCTGCGCGTGCTGGACCATGAAATCGCGATGATGGGGGCGCTGGTCGACGCCGATCGCGTCGTGCGCCAACTGCATCTCGGTGGCGGCACGCCGAACTATCTGAGCCTCAACGCGATGAGCCAGCTCAACGCGTCGATCCATCAGCATTTCACGCCGGCACCCGTGGATCAGCGCGAATGGGGCATCGAGATCGATCCGCGCCACGCCAACGAGATCTACGTGCGCGGACTCGCAAGGCTCGGCTTCAATCGCGTCTCCATCGGCATCCAGGATTTCGACCCGGCCGTGCAGGAGGCGGTGAACCGCGTACAGTCCGTCGAACAGACGCGCGTGGTTATCGACACGGCAAAGCGCGCCGGGTATCGCTCGATCAGCGTGGACCTCATCTACGGGCTGCCTCGCCAGACCATGGACGGCTTCAGTCGTACCTTGGACAAGGTGATCGAGCTCAAGCCTGACCGCATCGCGGTTTACGGCTACGCGCATCTGCCGAAGATGTTCAAGGCGCAGCGGCGTCTGGATGCCGAAGCGCTGCCATCACCGTCGGAGCGCCTGGAACTGTTTGGCATGGCCCTGCGCCGGCTGACCGAGGCCGGGTATGTCTATGTCGGCATGGATCACTTTGCGCTACCCGACGACGACCTGGTCCGTGCGCAGAGGGCAGGGAGCTTGCAGCGCAATTTCCAGGGTTATTCCACCTGCGGCGACTGCGACATCATCGGCCTTGGCCCGAGCGCCATCAGCCGCATCGGCGATACCTACAGTCAGAACCAGCGGGATCTGGTGACGTATGCGGCGACGGTCAACGAAGGCCGACTGCCGGTGGCGCGTGGCTTGCGCCTGAGCCCGGACGATCAACTGCGGCGCGAAGCCATTGGTGAGCTGATGTGCCACGGCACGCTGGACATGGACGCGTTCGCGGAACGCCACCACATCCATTTCGCCAGTTACTTCCGCGATGCGCTGACGCACATGCAAGCTCTTGCGGACGATGGACTGGTGACGCTGACCGAGCACCGCATCGACGTCTGTGCCAAAGGACGCCTGCTGCTGAGGAACATCGCCATGTGCTTCGACGCCTATGCGCCGGCAGCCCTCAGCAGTTCTCGCTTGATCTGACGGTAATGATTCGCTGCGCCCGCCATACGGCGCCGACGCAGCGAATCAAAAGCACAACGGGACCGGAGCGATTACCGCCTCACTCCACGTGATAGAGCACGGCCGCACCAGGCTTGGGCTCGAAGGCTGGCACCGTGCGCTGCTTCAGCGCTTCGCCCTGGACATTCCACACCAGGGTGTCCGGCGGGAATTCGTCCTTGCGCGTCATCGCGTCGATTTTCTTAACGATCGCCTCCGAGCTACCCTTCACTTCGGGGTTCCATTCGAACACGCCGACGCGCCCGTAGAAGACAGCCGGCGCATCGGCGTCGAGGCGGCGATCGGGGCACATGACGAGACCGCGCTCGAGCATGACGCGAAGTGCGCCAACCGGCGTTGCGCGAACGGTGGCCGTGGTGCGGTCTGCGCTGTGGCCTGGGCAGACGTTGGCGGAACGCGTGACCATTTGTTCCACCACTTCGCGATCGGATTGCGCGAAGGCGGGTAGTGCGACCAACGAGAGAGCGAGGGCGGAGACAGCGAAAGACTGCTTCATGTGTAGGTCTCTGTGGCTTGAGTGCGAGCGAGTCTATCGACGTAAACGGCTGTTACATAGCTTGGACAGGTCCGCGACGCGCAGCGATTCAGTCGCATGTTGTGCTTCGTCATGGTGGCGTGAAGACGGGCGGCGGCTCGTTGCGATGACCCTCAGCGGCTGAGCGGTGCGTGCTTCTCACGCAGGAAGTCGATGAATACCCGCAGCTTGCGCGGCATGTGCATGCGACTGGGGTAATACACATGGAAGGGGCTGAAGGTCGGCCAGTAGTCCTGCAATACCGGAATCAGTGCGCCGGACGCCAGGTGATGAGACACCATGCTTTCGAAATGGCATGACACGCCGACGCCTGCGAGTGCGGCAGCAAGGAGCACGCTGTCGTCGTTGCTGATCGTGCAGCCACGGGTGTCCACTTCCACGAGCCTGCCGTCCAGCATGTAGTCCCAGCGCATGGGACTGCGGTCGTGCTCCAGGCGTATGCCCACGCAGCGATGGTGCAACAGGTCGGTAGGCGTGGCGGGTATGCCATGGGCTCGCGCGTAAGCGGGTGCGACGAACGTGGCGATACGTTGCGAGCTTCCGATCGGGTGCGCCACCACGTCCTTGCCCAACGATTCGCCGATGCGGAAGCCGGCATCGAAGCCTGCCGCGACCAGATCCACGAAACGGTTGTCGCAGTGCAATTCGACCACGACGTCGGGGTACCGCGCCTGGAAGTCGGCCAGGTGAGGCAGGATCAGAATGTCGGCAATGGCCCGAGGCAGGTTGATGCGCAGCAGCCCGGAGGGCATATCGCGCGTTTCCGTGACGGCGGCCATGGCCGCGGTGAGTCCGCTCAGCGCCGGCTGCGCTTCGTCGAGGAACCGCTGACCGACCTCCGTAAGGCCCACGCGCCGTGTGGACCGGTCCAGCAGCCGCGCCCCGAGGCGCGATTCCAGCGTTCGCACCGTCTGTGACAGCGCCGAGGGGGAAACCCCGAGTTCCGCGGCTGCCCGCGTAAAGCTGGCATGCCGGGCGACGCAGGCAAAAGCGGCAATGGCGGGGAAAAGGTCGGGCGACATATGTCAGGCCATTATGAAGTTCAGCTTCAAAGCGTATGCACGTTTATCACCTTTATCCAGATGACCGGGATTCCTAGATTCATGAAACCCTTTCTGGAGCTACGCCATGAGCAAGCAACTCAACGACTACGTGACCCTGGGCCGCTCGGGCTTGCGCGTGAGTCCCGTATCCATAGGCACGATGACCTTCGGCAAGGACTGGGGCTGGGGCGCCACCGAAGAGGACGCCCGGCGCATGCTCGACATCTACATGGAGCGTGGGGGCAACTTTATCGATACCGCCAACTTCTACACCGGCGGCACTTCGGAGCGCCTGCTGGGCGAGTTCCTCCGCGGTCGCCGCGACCGCGTCGTCGTCGCGACCAAGTATTCGCTCAATGTGGATCCCTCCAACATCAATGCAGGCGGCAACCATCGGCGCAACATGGTGCGCGCTGTGGAAGAAAGCCTGAAGCGCCTCGGCACCGACTACATCGACCTCTATTACCTGCACGTATGGGATGCCACGACCCCGGTCGAAGAGATCATGCATGCCTTCGACGACCTGGTCAGCTCGGGCAAGATCGTCTACGCAGGCATTTCCGATACGCCTGCGTGGCAGGTGTCGCGCATGCAGATGCTTGCGGACCTGCGTGGCTGGTCGCCCTTCGTTGCGTTGCAGATCGAGCACAGCCTGGTGGAGCGCACGGTCGAGCACGATCTGATTCCCATGGCCCATGAGCTGGGCCTGGGCGTGGTGGCGTGGTCGCCGTTGGCGAATGGCGTGCTTTCCGGCAAGTACACGCGTGCGGACATCGAGGCGCACAAGGGCGCCGACATGTTTACCGGTGGTCGTGCTGCCGTGGCGGCTGGCGTCGGCTCGTTGAGCGAGCGCAATCTCGACATCGTGGACGTGGTCAAGGCCATCGCATCCGACCTGGGACACTCGCCGGCACAGGTTTCGCTGGCGTGGTTGCTTGCGAAGTCCGCACCGTCCGTGATTCCCATCCTCGGTGCACGTACCGCAGCCCAGTTCGAGGAAAACCTGGACGCGCTGTCGGTAGCGCTGTCGCCTGAGCAGATCGCCCGACTCGATCAGGCAAGCGACATCCCGTCGCCGTTCCCGCATCGTTTCCTGCCGCTCGTGCAGGCGCAGGTGCTGGGGGAGTCGCGGTTGACCGTTACTCGCTGAGCGGCACAGCCAGGACCCCTCCGCGCTGCGGTCGCCATGACCGGCGGCCGCAGCAGTGAACGATAACGATGTACCTGCCTATCTGGCGCACGTACCGGGCACTGGGTCGAGGCGCGCCCCATCCTCTAAAGCGTTACGCTTGGGTCGGGGCGGCGATGACAGGCAGGCGACATCATGCACGTTGGTGCTTGGAGTACGGTGTTGGGCCTGGCGAGCCTTCATGCACTACTCATGGCGGTGCTGATGTGGCGC
Source organism: Luteibacter sp. UNCMF366Tsu5.1 (assembly GCF_900119235.1). Taxonomy (NCBI): domain Bacteria; kingdom Pseudomonadati; phylum Pseudomonadota; class Gammaproteobacteria; order Lysobacterales; family Rhodanobacteraceae; genus Luteibacter; species Luteibacter sp. UNCMF366Tsu5.1. Next base: position 508,725 of record NZ_FPIS01000001.1, read on the forward strand.
GCGCCTGAGAGTCGCGGCGCCAACCGGGCCATGGCCGCGTTGCTGGTGGTGGTGGTGCTGACGATCACGCCGTATACGTTGGGCTATGCCGGCTGCTACGACGCATGGCCCTGGCTGACGTTCGCTCCGTTCTCGTGGCAACTCGCGCTGGGGCCGCTGCTGTGGATCTATGTGCATCAGATCGTCATCGGCGGTCCGCCGAAGGGATGGCGCTGGCACCTCGTTCCGGCTGCCATGCAGGGCGCGTATTACACGGTCATGTTTCTGCAGCCAACGGACGTCAAGTTCGCCTGGTACCTGGGCGGGCATGCCCGGATTGTTTCGCCTCTGCTTTGGGCGGCGGTGTGCCTGTCTGTCACCGCATACTGGCTGCCGGCTTGGGGAGTGGCGGTGGGGCGAGATGGCACGGCCGTCGCCCAGGAACCTGATCGCGCCGATGCGTTGCGTTGGGTGAGGGCCATCCTCGTACTGATCGGCGTAGTGATCGCATGCGGCGTGGGCTTCGGACTGTGGCATCTCTGGATCCGGCCGCTGAGCTACTTCGATGCCTTCGGGCTCTATCTGGCGTTTGCCGGATTGGCCTACGCCTTGGGCATCGCGGGCTGGCGGCAGACCCACGGTCGAACGGGGAAGCGAGTCACTGAAAGCCGGCGCGAGCAGCGGCCGCGGACATCCTCGCCGCCCGACGATTGGCGCGCGCGCGGGCGCCAGTGGGCTGAGCAGATGGAGGCTGCCGGATGGTTCCGCGAGCCCGATCTGACGCTCTCCACGCTGGCACGTCGCCTGGGCACCAACACGGCCTACCTCTCGCGCGCTTTCAACGACGGGCTTGGCGAGAGCTTCACCATGGTCGTGAATCGGCTTCGGGTCGCCGCGGCCTGCCGTGCGCTGGAAGAGGGCGGGTCGGTCCTGGCCATCGCTCTCGACGTGGGATTTGGCTCGAAGGCCACGTTCAACCGAGTGTTCCGCCAATGCCTTGGCACGACGCCGTCCACATGGAGGGAGGACGCCCGAGCACGACTCAAAGGCGAAAAATACGCCGCGAACGGTGAAATTGAGACGATCTGAATGCGCCGTCGAGGCGATGTTGTGGCATCTCTTGCTGAGGAACCGCCATGGCATCGCCTGTTCTACGTCGCGCCCTGACCTTCGTTCTCGCCATGGTGTCGTTGGTCGGTTGGGCTCCCGTCAGGGCTACTTCGCCCGCTCTGGACATTGCGGGCTTACAAGCTGACGCCAGGCTGCTGGAACAGACCTACGAGGCGCTGCACCCGGGCCTTTACCGATACAACACGCCCGCCCAGATGCGCGAGCGCTTCGCGCAGCTAAGGCGCGAACTGGCGGCTGATCCGTCGCTTCCAACCGCTTACGTCGCCTTCGCGCGACTGGCGGCGAGCATTCGATGCGGCCATACCTATCCCAATTACTGGAACCAGCCAAAGGCCACGACGGAAGTGTTGTTCTCCGGGGCCAACCGGGTTCCTTTTCAGTTCCGTTGGGTGGACCGGAGGATGATCGTGACCGCATCGGCGTTAGAGAGTCTGCCCAGGGGAACCGAGGTGCTCACGATCGACGGTCAATCCAGCGCACGCGTTCTGCAGGCCCTTTTGCCCCTCGTGTCTGCCGATGGTCATAACGACGCCAAGCGCGTCGACCTGCTCAACGTTCTGGGACGTGACCGCTACGAGGCGTTCGACGTGCTCTACCCGTTGGTGTTTCCCGTCCGCGACGGGCAGTTCCGCCTGCGGATACGGAGGCCTGGTGAAGCGACTGTCGCTACGGTCCAGCTTGCAGCGGCCACCGACGCGCAGCGCGCGGCATCGCTGCCCACACAGGCAGCGGACGATCCCGCGTGGACGGTTCGTTTCCTCGATGAGGGCAAAGCCGTGCTGACGATGCCGAGTTGGGTGATGTACAAGAGCAAACGCGATTGGCACGCCTGGCTGGACGAGATATTCCGCTCGCTCAATGACCGGCACGTCCGTCTTTTGGTGATCGACCTTCGCGACAATGGTGGCGGTTCAGATGTGGGCGACGACATTCTCGCGCACCTGACGCGCGACCCGCGCAGCTTTCCCGGCTATCGAGACCTTCTGCGCTATCGCAGTGTGCCTCAGGCCCTTCGGCCCTATCTCGACACGTGGGACAACGCGTTTTTCGATTGGGGCGATCGCGCGCAGCCGTTCGACGCGCGGTTCTATCGGCGCGCCGCCACGAACGATACCGAGACAGCCGAGACGCCTCGCGCTCCGTTTTTTGGTGGCGAGGTAAAGGTGCTCGTGGGGCCCACCAACAGTTCGGCCACGTTCGAATTTGCCGTGCGAGTACGCCACTCTCGTCTGGCTACGCTGGTCGGTCAGACCACGGGCGGCAATCTACGCGGCATCAACGGCGGGGCGTTCTTCTTTCTGACGCTGCCGCATTCGGGGGTCGAGCTGGACGTACCGCTGGTAGGCCAGTTTCCGCTTGAACCCCAGCCCGACGCAGGCCTTGAACCCGACGTACCCGTGCCGGTCACGATCGACGATATCGCTGCGCAACGCGACAGGGCGATGGAGGTGGCCTTGGGCGAAGCGCAGCATTAGCGCAGCTGGTGTGCGTCAGTCTTCGCCGACTCGATGCATGGCCTCGCGAATGGCCGCTGCCAACTCGACCTCGCTTCGACCCCCTGTGATCGCGACACCACCTCCAAAGTCGAAGTGAGGTACAGAACGGATGCCCGCAGCCGATGCCCGGGCAACTTCCGCTTCGACCTTCCTATGCGCCGCCGGGTCGAGCGCGATGGCACGGGCTTCCTCCCGATCGAAGCCGTGGTGAACCGCGACGTCCGCGAGAACATCGGCATCTCCGGTGTTGCGCGCATCGAGGAAATAGGTGTCGGTAATCGCGACAGCGAGTGAGTGCTGGGTTCCGCGCTCACCCGCAGCGTGGATGAGTGCGTGAGCCGGCTGGGTTGGGAACATCCACAGTTGTCGGCTGAGATCGAGTTCGAAACCGGAGGCACGTGCCTCGCCCTCGGGGCGCGCAAAGGCTGTCTTGGGATCGGTCACACCATAGCGCGCACGAAGCAGGTCAGGGATGTAGACCCCCGCAGCGGGTGCATCCGGCACCAACAGGACCGGATGATGGCGGATATTCACGGGAACACCGCTGAAGTGCTCATGCAGCACCTTATCGAGCCGATGGATGCCGACGAAACACCACGGACAGGAGATGTCCGTATAGAGGTCGATCTGAAGCATGGACGACGTTCCTTACTTAGTGATCTGCAATGCCTGGAGCGGCTCGAATGAAGCTGGCGTCATCGATCAAGTAGACCAGGAACCTGGTCAGGTTGTCTCGCGAGCGCGTCATACCGAGCTTGGCCTTGCCGTACAGCGATCGTAGGGTTCTCACCAGGACCAGACAAGAAGGCACACACATGTGACCGAGTCGCAACGACTTTAGCGAGATTCCGAGCTTTCTGGCCGGTGTCGATATCGACTCAATTCCGATCGATGCGGAAGCGCATGGATTGGAAATCCACAGTGAACCCCGCCGCATTCGCCCAGGCGTCCTGACCGACCGTGCCGAACATGGGCGGCCCGCCTGGGCCTGATCGGCTCACCGTTTCGATACGCACGTTCTTGAGCGTCGTTTCGTCCGTGCCGAGGATGAGTTTCCACTCGGGTTGGGTGACCACGTCGAAACGCTGCGCGCCGCCCAGGCCTGCCGAAGGCTGCTGCGACCGTGGCCAGCTGTTCGCGCCATCCTTGACCTTCATCCAATATGCCGAGGACAGGCTGGTGGAGCTGGCACCCGTGTCCAGTACGAGGGGCACTCTCTCTCCCACAGTGAAACCCAAGACAACCGGCGTCAGACCGTCCATGTAGATGGGGACGCCACCGTCGAGAGGGATGGGCGCGGGCCCGATCGAGATGGCGGTATCCCCATGAAAACGGATTCGGCCGAGTGCCTGGAAGACGGGGAAACCGAATGCTGCCGTGATCTGGTGTTCCTTGTTCGGCAGTTTGATATGCAACTGGTCGTCGGCGACCACCAGCACAGCGACGTTGTGGAGTGTGGCACTACCCAGATGAATTTCCTTGACGATCGCGACCTTGCTCTGGACCGATGCCCCGGTGCTGGAGCCGATGCCACCGGCTGTTCCCTTGACCGAGAGTCCCAGGCGTTTGGCAAAACTCTCGCTGACGACCGAGTAATTGGCACCGGAGTCCAACATCCACGATCCGCCGATGCCATTCGCCACCGCGTCGACATCCAGCGTGCCGAGAGGATTGCGCCGGATGGGCAGGCGCGATGCCCCCGAAAAACTTACGGTTTGGGGCGGTGAACCGCTGAGGGCGCTCGAAAGGGCAATGACATCCTCCACACCCCGCATGGCATCGGGCCCTATGTCTTTCGCATGATGCTTCGCTGCTTCGCGTAGCACCGCAGACTGATCCGCATACGACGAGGTCTTCTGGTAATCGTCGGAAAGGGTCAACAAGGCATTGACCGCTCGCGGCGAATGCTGTCGCTCCAATGCGGGAAGCGCACGGCTAAGAAAGCGCTTCGACGCTTCGACGTCGTTCATGCGGTTAGCGACGAGACCCCGCACGTAATCACCTTCTGCCGTATCCGGAAGCGTTGGTAGGAGTGCGCTCACTTCATCCATGCGCCACGCGTCGAATGCCGTCTCGGTCCGCGTCACGGTATCGGTCTGGCTTGCCATGGCGCATGGCATGCCTGCACAAGCGAGCATGACAAGCACATGCTGGAGAGAACGTGTCTTCAAGAGTGGGGAACCTTCTGGGGAGGGAAACAGCCGCGGGTCAGGCGTGACTTTGTGCTTGTCGCCAACTGAGTGCCGCGGCAAGGGCCAGCGCTGCGCCAATCACCAACGTGGCAAGGGCGAAACCCGACTGGGCGAGCCTTGCACCACTCCCGTCGGGCGCCAGCGTGAAGAACAGACCACCGACCAGTGCAGTCGACACGGCGGCGCTGATCTGCAGCGTGGCGCTGACCAAGCCGGCGGCGAGGCCGGCCCAGCGTGGATCGACCTGATCCACGTTCAAGCGGACCAGGGCCGGCAGGGCGATACCTTGCCCTAGTCCGATCAGGAAGAGCGGTGCGGGAAGCCACGCGGGCGCGTGCGTCAGTGCAAGGATGCACGCGATAAGCGCGCCCAGTACCTCACACAGCATGCCGAGCGCGGCCGTGCGTGTGCCCACGCGCATGGCCAGTCGCGGGCTGCAAAGTGGCCCCAGCAGGAAACCCACACCCAGCGGCAGGATGGCGAAACCGGTAGCCAGCGCGTCGTGCCCCAAGCCAATCTGCTCGTAGACGGCGAAAATCAGAAAGAACGGGGCGAGCCAGTAAAAGAAAAACGTTGCTGTCAGGCTTCGCTGCAGCCCGGGAGCTCTCAACAGCGAGGGATACACCAGCGGTGTATTGCCCCGCTGTTCCTGTCGCCTCTCGAAGCGCCAGAACAACACGAGCAGCGGCGCGCTCATCATCAGCAACGCCACACACCACCACGGCCAATGCTGCTCTCGTCCCTCGATGAGGGGGATCACCAGGGCCAGCAGCCCAGTCGCCAGCAGCAACGCGCCCGGTACATCGAGTTTGGCGGATCGTTCGCCTCGGCTTTCGCGAAGCAGGATCAACGCTGCCGGCACGGCCAACACGATGATAGGCAGATTGATCAGGAACACGCTGCGCCAGCCCAGGCCAAGGACATTGGCCGACACCAGAACACCACCCAGCAATTGCCCGCCCACCGACGCCAGACCAAACGTGGCGCCGTACAGACTCAGCGCGCGGTTTTTCTCCGCAGCGGGGAAGAGAGCGTGGATGGACGCCAGAGACTGCGGCGCCATGACGGCAGCAGAAACACCCTGGAGCAATCGCCCGACAACCAACACGGCGGGCGAGGGCGTCCAGCCGCACCATGCGGAGGCGGCGGCGAAACCGAGCATGCCACCCACGAAGGCGCGCTTGCGCCCATATAGATCGCCGAGCCGGCCGCCCAGAATAAGCGTCACGGCGTACGCGGTCGCATAGACCGAGACCACCAGTTGAGCGACATCCGAAGAGGCTTTGAGGTCCGTGCGAATTGCCGGCAACGCCACGTTGACGATGAAGAAATCCAGCGGCGGCAGCAGCGTTCCCGTCAGCAGCACCGCCAAAGCCAGCCAACGTTGCGCATCGTGTGTCGAGTGTTCAGGCATGGGGTGCTGGTGGCCACGGAGCGGGCAGACGAGGACATGAGGCGCTTTCCGGGGCAGGACGACGGGGAGGCCCATGTCCGCTTCGCGCTCATGGGTACTTATGTATCGAGCGATACATTAAATAGTCTGGCCGTGCGTAGTCAACAACTTGTATATCGATTAGTATCTAAAGCAAGTTTTCGCCTGAGGATGCCGTTATGGCCGTCATGGGCCGCCCACGAACGTTCGACCGCGACAAGGCAATCGATGAGGCCTTGCAGCTGTTCTGGCAGAACGGCTTCGAAGCCACGTCGTTGAGCCAGCTCAAGGCAGCGATGGGTGGCGGGATTTCTGCCCCGAGCTTCTATGCGGCATTCGGTTCCAAGGAAGCGCTGTTTCAGGAGTGCGTGCAGCGCTACCTGGAAACGTACGCGCAGGTGACCGAGTGTCTGTGGGACACCGACATGGCGCCAAGAGACGCCATCGAAACCGCCTTGCGTCAGTCCGCCCGCATGCAATACGAGCGCGGCCATCCGAAAGGCTGCATGGTCGGGCTGGGCGTCATGAGCGCACCTTCCGATGCGCATGCGTCGGTCAGTATCGGGCTGACGCGCTCGCGCTCGCGCACCCGCAAGGGATTCATTGCCTGTGTACAACGCGGTATCGACCGTGGCGATCTCGACGCCAGCATCGAGGCCCAAGGGCTGGCTGCCGTCTTCGACGCCTTCCTGATGGGGTTGTCGGTGCTCGCCCGAGACGGTGTTCGCCTGAGCACCGTCGAAGCCGGTATCTCTCACGTCATGCTGGCCTGGGATGCGGCGGCGCGCTCGCAACGCGGAGCCGCGCGCGCGGGAAAGGCATGATGGATCGCCGGTTTCCCGCGCCACGCGGCCGCCGCTGGCCGCGACAGGCTCAGACCGCGACGAGGCCGCCGTCGACGACGAGCTCGGCACCCGCGATGTAGCTGCTCTGGCTCGACGCAAGGAAGAGCACCGCGTCGGCGACTTCTTCCGTGCGGCCCATGCGACCGAGCGGAATGAGCTGATTGAACATTTCCTCGGCGCCCGGGCGCGTATCGAGGTAGCCGCGCATCAGCTGTGTTTCCGTGCCGCCGGGTGCGACGACGTTCACGCGGATGCCGCGCTCTTTCAGGTCGGCGGTCCAACTGCGAGCGAACGAGCGCACCGCCGCCTTGGTGGCGTTGTAGAGCGACTGCCCCGGAAAACCCTTGCTGCCGGCGACGGACCCGTTAAGGACCACGGCACTACCTGCACCGAGCAGCGGCAGCGCCTTCTGAACGCTGAAAAGCAGGCCGCGGACGTTCACGCCGAAGATTCGCTCGAAGTCCTGTTCGGTGATGTCGTTCAACGGGAGGGAATCGGAGTCCGCCGTACCGGCATTAGCGAAAAGCACGTCCAGCTTGCCGTGGTCCTGGCGGATGCGGTCGTAGAGGCGGTCCAGGTCGCCCAGGTTCGCCACGTCGCCCTGGATGCCCACGGCGGCCTCGCCGAGTTCCGCCACCGCTGCGTCCAATCGGTCCTGCCGGCGCCCGGTGACGTACACGCGCGCGCCTTCCGCAATGAACGCCTTGGCCGTGGCGAGGCCGATGCCTTCGCTGCCGCCGGTAATGGCCACGATCTTGCCTTCGAAACGCTTGTTCATAAGTGCCCTTTAGATAAGTGGAGGATTGCTCCATTTAATATATGGAGGCATCATCCACTTTGCAACCGAGGCTGTCCATGACCCAAACATCCCCGACGATCGACGAGATGCCGCTACGTGCCGATGCGGCGCGCAACCGCGAGCGCATCCTTGCGGCGGCGGATGAGGTGTTCTCTGAACGCGGTGCGGACGCGTCCCTCGAGGACGTCGCGAAACGCGCGAAGGTCGGTATCGGCACGCTCTACCGTCGATTCCCGACGCGCGAGTCACTGCTAGGCGCGCTCTGCGACGAACGCCTGCTCGCGCTCGCCGCCAACAGCCGCACCCGCGACGACGTGATGGACCCAGGCACGTCGCTCCGCGCCTTCATGGTCGAACTCGCCACGCATGCCAGCCATTACCAAGGACTGGCCGTGCAGCTCGGGACGGTGCTCAAGAGCCATACCGTCGGATGCAACGCAGGACGCGAGGAAGGGCAGCGCCTGCTGCAGCGCGCGCAGAAAGCCAAGGCCGTGGCGAAAAACGTTTCATTCGACGATCTGCTCTGCGTCATCACGGCGATCTCCCTGGCGGTGGAGCAGGGTGGTCCGGCGAAGTCACGAGTCAAGCACCTGGTCGATCTGTTTCTCGATGGAATCAGGGTGCGTTGAAGCGGCGAGGCGATAGCGTCGAAACCTATGATTTCCATCCAACTGACATTCGACGACGGCCCCGGACCCTCAACCGCTCGCCTCTTGGATGTGCTGGGGCACGCGCGCTTCACCGCGACCTTCTTCGTCCTTGGAAAACACGCGCAAGCGCAGCCTGCACTCCTGCGACGCATGGTTGAAGACGGTCACGTGATCGGCAATCACACATGGTCGCATGCGCATGACGGTGAATTGAGCGATCAAAGACTCAAGGACGATATCGCGGCGACCGATCGCCTTATTCGTGAGGCTTTCGATAAGGCCGGTGTCGCTTCGCCAGAGAGCATCCCGCTACGGCTGCCGTATGGCGCGCAAGAGGGCGACACCCGCATGCGCGTGCTCGCATCCCTCGGTCGATCGCATGTGGGATGGACGTCGCTCTTCGACGACTGGGTAAGACCCGCTCCGGACGTAGACCGCCTTGTTGGGGCCATGCGTGCGCATATGGCCGATCAGATTCAACGTAACGAAGATGCCGTGCTCTGCCTGCACGATGCTTCCCCGACTGCCGAGGAACGCGAAGCAACCGTCGACGCCGTCGAGCGCTGGCTCTCGCTGAGATCGTATTGACGACGCAGGGCTCGCCAGCAACCGAGAAAACCCATGCCCGGGCCGGGCTGCCAGAGCCGACGTTGCGCCGCGTGGATATGGATCAGCACCTGATCGAGGCAGAACAGATTCATGAGTGCCTCTTGGTGGCGCAACCACCAGGTTGCGTCAGCACCGGGAATCCTTTCAGCATACGCCAACACCGCTCGATGCCACCGCCGATCATCAAAGTGAAAACCGTCATCTCGCTCGGCATCGCGTGAGAGAGCGAACGCAGCGAAGGCGGCTTCGAGCCAGGAAGTCCCTTGGCCCACCTCGTCGAAGTCCACGATCCCGCTAACCCGATGGTCGATAAAGAGAAGGTTGCCGGCATGGAAGTCGCCGTGTAGCCACTGTATCGGCCCGCGCACCCATGTCGTGGCTGCCGTCAGCCATGCGTGTGCATGGTCGAGCATCAAATCATAATGCGCATTCGGGATCGCCGGCAGCAGCGGAGCGGGGTGTGCCCGAATGCGTTCGTAGCGCTGCCATAGCCAGGCCAGCGGATGGGCGCTCGTGCATGGGAGGGGCACCAGTGCGGCGTGCAGCCCCGCCAGAGCGTGCATCGCGTGTGTCGTCGCACGGTCGGGATCCTGCGGCAATCCCGGTTTCCCATCGATACGTTCGAACACATGCAGCCAACGTCCTTCGTCGGTCCTGACGAAGTCATTTCCCTCCCGGGTAGGGATGACCGCAGGCACCGCGATATCACCCGGCTTCCCGCGTACCTGTCGGATCGCCTGCCGCTCTCTATGGACCTGCTCAGCCGTCTTTCCTGGCCAGGAGACGCGAACGATACACGCGCCCTGTTCGGTGGGGACGAGGTACGAACTGTTAGTATGGCCCGCAGGCAAAGGCTCCGGGCGTACGTCGCCAAGCCCCCACGCGGTACTTAGCAGCGCTAATGCCGCGTCGTCCATCACGCTGTCCATGACCTGGCTCGATCATGTCCGAACGTATTTCCGCTCGCATGCGCGATATCAATGTGGAATGGCTGACCCGCGCCGCTGAGGTCGATCATCTGTTCCATAACCGATGGCTCGGTGAGCGGTTCTTTCATCTTCCCGGCGACATGCTCGCCATTCAAGAGCTGGTTTGGCGCGTCAAGCCTCGGTGCATCATCCAGACAGGCATCGCTGCGGGCGGCGGAGCGGTATTTTCCGCCTCGATGCTGGAATTGGCGGGTGGCGACGGGATCGTTGTTGCCGTCGAACCCAAACTCCGGGCCGAGGTTCGGGACCGCTTGCTTTCGCATCGCCTGGCGCATCGCATGCGCATTGTCGAAGGCGATTCGCTCGATCCCGCGACGTTTCAAAAGGTCGTGGCGCAGTGCGCCGACCTCTCGCCGACCATGGTCATTCTCGATCTCGTCCACACGCATGATCATGTACTCGGCGAGCTTCGTACGTATGCGCCGCTGGTGACGCCGGGCAGCTATGCGATCGTCATGGACACGATCATGGAGCACCTGCCGGCTGAGACATTTGCAGGCAAGCCGTATGGCAGGGGTAATAGCCCAGCCACGGCGGCAAAGGCTTTTCTCGTCGAGAACGACCGCTTCGAGGTGGATCATGACATCGAAGACCAGGTGATCATGACGCTGTCGCCCGACGGTTTCCTGCGGCGAGCTCGCTGATGAGTTGCGCGGCTTCCGTAGACCCTGGGCGGCGATAGCTCTCCGCAACGCGTGCAACGTTCGCTTTGACCTGTTCGGACGTCATCAATCCCGTGATGGCATCGGCAATGTCATCACGCGATGCGTGCTCGAGATCGAGCCGCCGCCCCACACCTGCGCGCTCGACGAAATGCACCTGATGAAACTGGTCGTTGCACAGCGGCGAGATGATCATGGGCACGCCGAACGACAGCGCCTCCATGACCGAGTTGGCGCCTCCGTGCGTGATGAAGAGCGACGCGCGGTCCAGCATCGCGAGTTGCGGTGCATAGCGCACCGCGTGCATATGCGGCCCCAACATCGGCAGCTCGGTCGTGTCGAGCAGGTCGGCCAACGACAGGACCAACTGCACGGGGAGGTCGCGAGTCGCTTCGATGACCTTCGAGAACATCTGGGGCTGGTAGTAGATCTGGCTGCCCAGCGACATGTACACGAGGGGTAGGGCAGGGTCCAGGCGTTCCCAGGAGAAGTCTGGCTCGTCGCCGCGCAGTGTGGCGGGTAATGAAGGTCCGACCAGGGCGACATCCAGTGGTGCGTCGGCCGCCAACGCCTCGGTGGTGAAAGCGATCGTCAACCATGGCGAGATCACGTCGCAGCCTCGAAACGTCGGATTCATCCCGTGTGCGGCAAAGAGCGCATCGCGAGAAGGTGCAAGCCATCGAACGGTTGCCAATAGATCGGAGTCGAGCGACGGCGGCAGCACGGGATTCAGCGAGTTGGACATCGCCACCCAGGGTAGCCCCTCGGCGTCGGCGGCGATGGCAGCGGCGTACAGCAACGGATCGATGACGACGATATCCGGGCGCCAGCGACCGATGCTTTCACGAACACGGTCGATCTCGGCAGGCACCCCATCGATCAGCAAGGAGCGCACCCACTCGCGAAGCCACGACGGATCGCGCACCTGCCTCGCAAATTCTGCACCGCGTCGCCAGTCCGCCGGGCGCGGCGATTCGACAGGTCCAAAACATTCGAACTCACCTGCGCGCCGCACTTGGTGACGGATGTCGCCGGGCGCATGAAACGCCACCGCATGGCCCATCGCTTTCAATGCAAGTGCCGGCCCCATGCACGGATTGATGTGCCCGCGCTCTGGAACGACACAGAAAAGAACACGGCTCATGCAAAACTCACATCGTGAAGGGTGGCCCAGTGGGCCAAGGCGGAGGCGCGGAACATGACCGCACGCTCGTGTTCGTCGAGCGGCCTGGGATCGGCGCAACGTCGAAGCAGGCGTGGTACATCCATCACGACAGCGACAGAGTCGCCATGGTCCCGCAGCGTCTCATGGGCGTGCTGGCGGACATGTTCGCCAGCACCCTGGTCTTTGGGGAGCGCCGACTTCCGTCGACGCCGAATAGCCTCGGGCACCAGACCCCGCGCCGCCTCGCGCAACATGGCCTTCTCGACACCGTGGCGCAGCGCGTCTTCAGGCGCTATCGACACCGCGAGATCTAGCAGTGCCGTGTCGCCGAAGGGTACGCGTGCTTCCACGCCATGGGCCATGCAATGAATATCGCCGTTATGCAGAAGACGTTGCAGCCACCGATGTCTGACCAGCCATTGGGTCGCGCGTAAACGACCGCCGACGGTCGCCCACTCATGACCGGCATCCTGGGCCAACGCACGGTACGCCGCGCCAAAATATTCGAGCGGCCGCGCAAGCAAGCCTGGGCGCAGGTAGGGGTCGCCGGTCAAACGCTGCAACACATGAAGCGGATCGCTCGTCGCGTGGGGGTCGAGAAGAAAGTGATAGCCGAAGTGCGTTTCATCGGCGGCATCGCCGACCATGACGGCCTTCATGCGGGTTCCCGCCGTCCGAGCAAGGTGATGTTGCGCCAGTTCCTGCTCCCATGCGGGCAGGGCATCGTTCTGACTTGCCACCTCGCGCAAGCTTTTTCCGAAGTCATCGCGCGAGGGCCTGACGTCCGTACGCGGCAGTCGCAAATGCGTCGACGCGCTTTCCGCAAACGGCTGATCGTCGGAGTCCACGATCAGGGAGGCTGCGTAGTCGTAGCGATCGTGCTCGGCGAAGGCAATGGTGAAGCTTTCCGGTGTTGCGCCGGCCTGCGTTGCCAACGCACCGATCAAGGTGGAATCCAGGCCGCCGCTCAGGAACAGCCCCACGGGAGCGTCTGCCACGAGAGTTCGCCGAACAGCCTCGCCCAACCGCACGCGCAGGTGGTCAGCCGTTTCCTTCCACGAGCCTGGCGAAGCGGTCGCTTCACCCTCGATCGCCCACTGCCACACGCGTACGCCTTCCGCGGTGATGCGCAACGCGTGGCCAGGCGGGAGGTAGTTCATGCCGACGAACATCGGCGCTGCAACACCGCTGAAGTAAGGAGCGACCAGATATTCGGTGACGGCTTCGATGTTCGCGTGCGGGCGCGCATGCATGGCCGGCAGCAAGGCCTTCGCTTCCGACGCGAAGATGAACTCGTCGGACTGTTCGGCGTAAACGAAGGGCTTGATTCCCAGACGGTCCCGCGCTGCAAAACCCTGACGACGTTCCGTGTCCCACACGAAGAACGCGAACATGCCATTGAAGCGAGCCAGGCATGCCTCTCCCCACGTCGCGTAAGCCGCCAGCACGACCTCGCTGTCGCTGCGCGACTGGAACCGCCATGCTTTCGACAGCTCGGTCCTCAGCGCGTCGTGGTTGTAGATTTCGCCGTTGTACACGAGCGCGTAGCGGTTGTCGGCGCTGCGCATCGGCTGCGCGCTGTTGGCCGGGTCGACGAGGGCGAGCAGGGTATGGCCGAGCACGGCGCACGGGTCGTGCCAAAGGCCGCTGCCATCCGGGCCGCGGTGACGAAGACGGTCACGCATCGCGATCACTCGGTCCGTGTGCATGCGCGCGTCGCCGTCATACCGGATCAAGCCAGCAAGGCCGCACATCAGCCTGCGACTCCGAGGTCGGCCAGAAGCAGGCGCAGCGTGGCCCATTGCACGCGTTCGGCATCGGTCGTCAGCGCCGGCGTGGCCGTGCCGATTTGGGCGGCCAGCGCCTCGATATCCGGCCTTGGCAAGAGATGATCGATATTCATTGGTGGCGCCAGGCGGACTCGCTTGGGTCCGTCGGTCAACTCAGAAGAGACCCCGAAGCGCCTACCAAGCACGCGTAGGCACGTCTTCTCGGGATCAGGCGGAAGCGCCTGCATGTGTGCAACGACATCGCCATCCAGAAAGGGCGGGACAAGCTCGATGCCTTCGGCCCGGAACAAGGTGCGGCATAACGGCAGATAGTCGGCCGAGGTGTCGCGTCGAAGCACCTGGTCGGCACCGTCGCCGCTGATGGCAAGTTCGATCCCATCGCGCCGCATGGCCCGGGCCAAAAGGAGCTTCGCCACAGGATGCAGGTTGAACAACGGCTCTTCGAGATGGCGCATGGCATCGGGCACGGCGTCAACGAAGTCGGCCTCACTGGCTTCGACGACCACTACCGCGACGCCCGATCGCCTCGCCGTCTCGAGTGCGGCGTCAAGTTCGTCGTAGCCGGGCAGTCTCGTCGTCAACACATAGGCGGGGATGTGGGTGGCTCCGAGGGTGTCCAGCATCGCGAGGAGCAAGGCGGAATCGAGGCCGCCACTCAGCGCGATCGCGGCGGGGCGCTTGCGTTCGAGAACACGCTCCAGCGACGCGAGAAGAAGCGATTCCAGATCGCCCGCTTCCGAGACCATGGGCCGAGGGGCGACGGTAAGGCCGCTGGGCGAAGTCAAAAGCGCATACCCAGGAGGCACCGCAAAGAAGTCCGCGAGTACTGTGCGTCCCGGCAAGCGCATGCCACTGAAGTATCCGGCGACCGCGCCCGTATCGACGTGTCCGCAAGCGAGCGATCCCCGGCTGATCAGCCCGCGGATGCTTGCGCCGTAGGTTCCACTCGCGGGATGGTAAATAAGCTGTTCGAAGCCGAAGGCGTCGCGGTAACCAAGGATCATTCGAAGCGGGCCTTCTCTGCCTGGACTTCGGCGTGCCGCATCATCCGATGCGGCTCCATCGATGCGCTACCGCCGCGGCAATGGAAGCACGCCTGCAGTGGCGTCTCGCGCATCAGATACGCGTGAAGGTCCTCGACCAACGCATCGCCGTCGTGCAGCGGGATGCCATCGTGCGTGAAGTCATTCGCTCCGCGATGGAGTGTCTGCATGTGCGGCGGTCGGGTGCAGGTGTAGAAGATGCCATCGCGAATGAGGTGGCAGCGTTCCCTGAGCCAACAGTCGTGGTAGACCGCCTGCGTCTCCGCCACGTCGTGTGACGCAGGGTCGCGCGTCATACGCACGAACTGAGTCTGGGTTTTCCAGTTGAGCGCCACGTTGAAGCGCGTCGCCTGGGCCTCGATGTGCGCGGCGAGTGCGGCACCGAGGCGCGGTTTCGGGTAGAGCGAGATCGTCAGCGCATCGACTTCTTCCCAGAACGCGTCGGGGAGGCGGCCGAGTAGCAAGCCGTTCGTCGTCACCGAGATTTTCGGTGCAATTCCCGTCGCTCGAACGCCGCGAAGTATCGCGACCAGTTCCGGATGTAGGGTGGGTTCACCGCCGACCAGCTTGAAGACGCGCGGTTTGACGACGCGTGCCGCCCGCGTGAGGTCCTCGAACAACGACGCCGGGTCGGCCGTCCAGGTGGGCAACAGTGGTGACAGCGAGCAGCATTCGACACACGTCAGGTTGCAATGATCCACGATGTGAGCTTCAAGGGATCGCGTCTGGATGCGCCCATCGACGATAGGATAGTGACGCTCCATGAGCGGGGGAAAAACGTGCTCCCGTTCGACCGTGCTCACGACGCGTCTCCTACACATTGGATATAGAAATCAGCCAGACCGTTACGTTCCCGCGCAAGCATCGAAACCATCTCCATGGCGCCGCGCAGGCGTTCCTCGAAACCCGCGCGACCCGCTATCCAGCCTTCGAGCACCCAGTGCTTCGTTGCATGCATGACGCACGACACGTCCACGGCCCAGCGCATGCGCTCGGCGTGTAGCGGGCGGAGACTGAGGTAGCCCGCCAGGAAAGAGCGGGCTAGCGCGGCGTTCTTCAAGGGCAGGTGATTCAGGCACCTGACGACCTCGAATTCGCGTGGCGCACCGATGGAAGCTTCCCAGTCGATGATCAGCGGGGGCAAGCCGGCATGGAAAAGATAATTGAACTGGTTGAAGTCGTTGTGAATCGGCCGCTCCGGATCGTCGAGCGGAAAGGCCTCGACGGCGCGTGCGTAGCAGGAAGCGAACATGTCACGGCAGACCGTCAAATAGCGTGTAACGCTTGAGCTATCCATGCCGACATGTTCCGATATGAACAGGCCGCTCTGTTCCAGCCGGAAAAGCTCGGCCTCGGCATCGATACGTCCCACGCGCTGGGATAGGGTATCGAGGGAGGGCGTGGTTACCTCGTCCAGCCTCGCATGCAGTGACGCCAGGCAGCGGCCAAGGGACGCCCATTCCGCAGCCGAGTAGGTGTCGTAAGGTCGGTATGTACCGGCTTCCCAGCGAGTCACGAGAATCCGTTGACCGTCGTGTTCCGCCGAAGTCTTACCCGTCGTCGTCCTGATCAGCGACTGGACGCGGTAGGCGTCATCGCGGTGAGAACCGAGAAACGCGATCAGCTCCGCTTCCCGTGCGCCACGGAGGCTGTCTGCCGCCGTGAACCGTTTGACCGCCACATCGCCCTGATCTGTCGACCACCGGGAAACGCGCTCGGTCACCGGCACGGCCTTGCCCAGAGGGCGCAGATCGTAGTCGTTCGGGAAAGCCAGCGAAGCGGGGGATGAGGACGTCACTCAGATCGACTCGCCAGGTCCGAACCGGTAAGGATGCCCGGTAAGGAACGTGTTGTGCCCCACGTATCGAAGGTTGTACATCGCCGGGCGGAACAACAGCCGCGGTTCGTTATTGGCGATGCCGAGCAGGGGGTAGAGGTCGCGGTCGACGAAGAAGGCGTTGTTACCCATGTCGTCGCAGCACACCAGCTCATAGCCGAGCGTCTTGCCGAGCGCAACCAGTGACTCGAGGCTGGCTCCGTAATGGGTCGACCCATCCCAGGCATGGTTAGCGTCGAAGGCCATGACCCAGCGTTCGGGAGGCGCATAGTACGGGTTGTATTCCACGACGACGATGCGCGCGCGATGACGACGCAACGCACGCCACACCCAGTAGTCGTTGCCGTCGATGTCGAGGGAAAGAAAGTCGTACACAGCCGGCACCCCGGCTTCGTCGAGCAAATCGTCCGCCATATCAGGCTGGACGCGTTCTCCGACCAACGTCACGTTCTTCGCTTCGCCGTAGTTCTCCCGCAACCGTCCAAATCGGTAAGCGGATGCTTCGACCAACGTGCCAGACCAACCTTGCTCACGCAGCAACAAGGCCGTATTGCTGTTACGCAAGCCGTCGCTGGCCCCAATATCGACACAGTATCGATTCGTGGTCGGGATACGTTCCAGAATACGGGAGAGAATCGCTTCCTCGGTGCCCTGGGAATACAAGCCGGGCATCAGCCTGGACAGATCGATTTGCGGAGTCCCTTCATGCATGCCGTGCCAGCCATAGGGTTGCGATGACCGAATGATAGCGAAGATGCCAGCCTAGAGAAGACGACCTACAAACTCACCGCCCAGCTGACGCGATGATGGCCAGAAGCTGTGCCCTCAGCACTGCGGCACGCGCTTTGTCACCGGCGCTAAGCAACTCGCGGTCGCGATTGTCGATTTCGGTAAACACGATGTCACCGGCGCGATTCACCCGTGGTGGTATCACCGCGCGCTCATCGGGACGACCCGGCACGCTGGGGCTGTGGAAGACGTGGTCACGGCATTGAGCGTGCGTCCATAGCGCCAACGCGATCCTCGGACCCGCACGCGATGACGTGGGATCGAAGTCGACTTCTCCAGCCCGGATCCAGGCGTGGGGATATACCTCGCCGTCCTCATGGAGAAAGCCTAGGACCAGGGACACATCCGGGTAACATGCTGTGAGCTGGAAAGCGTCGTGGAAACAGAAGCGGGCGCCTCTGAGCACGCCGGCCTTTGCGTCTCTAATGGCATCGGGTAAGGGCTCGATAGTCTCAATGAGCTGCTGCATCTTTGTCTCCTTACCAGGATTGAAGGCGGAGCGGGGCGGGATCGACGTCCTTGGGACACTCGATCTAATCAGTCCTAATCGGAAATCACAATGCCCCGCGAGGGAGTGGATTGTCCATCAATCGTTTTTTCGGCGAGGTATCGGGCCGGTGGCTTGCCTACCGCCTTGCGAAACATGGTGACGAAGCCGCTGGCATCTTCATAGCCCAACTCGAACGCCACCGTCTGCACGCTCTCACCCTTCGTCAACCGCTGAAGCGCGAGGATGACGTGCAGCTGCCTTCGCCACTGTCCGAAACCCATGCCGATTTCGCTTTGCAGCAGGCGGCTCAGGCTTCGCTCGCTCATGCCTATTCGTGCGGCCCAGTCGGCCTTCGAGCTTTTATCGTCGGGCGCTGCCAGCAGGTATTCCGCAATGCGCCGCAATCGAAGGTTGCGCGGCATGGGGAAATGCAGGTCCTCCAAGGGAGCCAGCGCCAACTCGTCGAGCAATGCCGCAATCAGGCGGTCCTCCCGGCCACCCGGCATGTAAAGCGCAGGAAAGCCGGCCACCGTCAGCAATAGCTCACGTAGCAGTGGGGAGACCGAGATCGTGCAACAGGTTTTCGGAAGATTCGATGCCGCGTCCGGCTCCACGAACACACAATGACATTCCGTTTCACCCGACCCACGTGCCGAGTGTGGCAGGTTGCCTGGAATCCATATGGCGCACTGCGGCGGTACGATCCACACACCGTCTTCGATTTCGCAGTTGAGGATGCCGCGAACAGAGTAGATCAGTTGGGCCTTACGATGCTGGTGCTTCGTGTTTTCCCAGTCTTTTGCTACCGATGTGGCGCTCAAGGCAACGACGCGCCCGGGTACGTTGTCGATGTCGATCTGTATGCTCATGTTGGTGACGTCGCCGACCGACATGGTGTGTGCCTAGCCTCATCTGGAATTCAAGTCGTTATGGAAGCCGTTGGATTATTGAGGCGACACCGCGCCAGTCGACAGCAATTCTCTAGCCATATCGATGGCCTGCTCGCGTGAAGCGGCAAGGATCATCGGATAACCCCAAAACTTAGCAAACATGGCCGACATGGCTTTATAAGCAACACGTTTTGCCTGACTTGGCTCAACGACGATCATGGCAAGAACCAGCGTTCGCAATTGAAGCTTGTGCTTCTTCATCCAGAGCGAAACGAGCTTCTTTTCCTCCGGCGTATGCTCATGGTCTTCGGAGGGGGAGGAATCACTCAAGATGACGAATGACTCGCCGCGCTTTAAATTGGCCTCGAATTCATCGAAGTCTTTCTGGGCGTCATGCCCAGGCTGGTGTGAAAAGTTCATCCATACCAGTGGAAAATCCGAGCTATTCATCGTCATTTGCCAACTCCTGTGTTCTTGCCGCTGAACGGGCGTGGATTTTCTCCACGGTCGATGGTTAGGTGCAGGGTTCGCGTGGCTAACGCCTGCACCGAGACAAATCAGTACTTGAGGTTCAGCGTCACCATCACGTTCCGTGGCGCGCCATAGCCGACTGTGTCGAAGTCGCCTTTCTGTAACGCGTACTTCCGATCGAGTAGGTTGTTGACGTTGACCGCGACGTCGATTCCCTTCGCTATGGCATAGCGTCCCATCAGCGACACCATGGCATACGACGCCTGCTCTCCGCCCAATGTGCTGGTGCCGGTGTTCGCCGCCTCGTAGAAGCGACTTTGCCACTTGAGCCCACCGCCCAGCGTAAGTCGGCTCCAGCTTCCAGAAAACTGATGCGTGCTGAAAAGCTGTGCCGTGGTGCGGGGTAGCTGCGAGTTTAGGCGTACACCTTTGCCGTCCTTGGCCGTAAAGTGGGCGAGACCTGCATATACACTCCAGCCGCGCGCCAGTTCGCCCTGAAGGTCCAGCTCGACGCCGCGCGACGTCGTCCCGTTCACGCTCTCATAGGCCTGGGCGCCGCTTGGTGTATATCGCCCAGCGACGATCTGCGCGGCGTTGTCCAGATGGGTATCGAACAAGGCGACCGATGCATTGAGACGCCCTTCGAGGTAATCGCCTTTCAGCCCGATTTCTCTGGTTTTACCTTTGGCCGGCGTGAGCACGTTGCCGTTGTTGTCGCGGTAGTCGGTTTGCGGGTTGAAGATGCCGGTGTAGCTGACGTAGGCCGAATAGGTCGTGTTGATGTCATAGATCAGGCCGGCGTATGGATCGAACTCACCGGATTTCTTGTAATGAAAAGGCGCGCCGTTGACGTTCTCGTTGATTTCATAGGTGGTGAAGCGGCCGCCCACGACGAGTTTCAGGGGATCGGCAAGCGAAAAACGGGCTGCGGCATAGACACCGACTTGCTTGATTCGGGTTTGGGTCGGTACCGACGCCATCGCCTCGAAGTCGGGCCGGGGGTAGGGCGAGCCGAGGTCGTAGATGTTGACTGGCACCAAGCCTGGATAAAACGGAGGAATGTCCCGTTCGCTGCCGTCGCGCCAAGAACTCGTCGCGCCGACCACCACGTCGTGGGAGCGGCCCAAGAGTTCTACAGGGCCGCTTGCCATGACGTCCAGGGTGTTTTGGTGGCTGCGGCCTTCGGACGCTAGCGCTACCGGATAGGCCCCGAAGGGATAGGCGCCCAGCCCCGTGAGACGATCAGGACGGCCGCCCAGCGCGATCAGGTGTGAGTCGAATCCGGTGCGATACTGATTGGCAACGGCCCGTAGGTTCCACCCATTGGCAAAGCGGTGTTCTATCGTGGCGAATGCGGTTTTCATATGTGTGTCCCAACCGCTCCATGTCTGCCCGAAGGACTTTGAGCGTGGGTAGTCCGCTTGTGTGCCGTCACTGAACCAGAGCGGTAACCCTCCCCAGGTCGAACCCTTAGGGGAGCTGTCCTGATAGTCGAAGCCCATGCTTATCGACGTGTCGGGCGTCAGATCGGCCTCGACGACGCCGTAGAATGCCTTCCTCCGCGGCTTGTATCGGTCGATGTAGGAGTTTCCGTCCTGATACGTCCCCACCACACGTGCTCGGACGCGGCCGTCCTTGGTCAGAGGCGTCGAGACGTCAGCGGTTCCCCGGTGGGTATCCCAACTGCCTGCGCCGAGAGACGCAGATGCCGAGAAATCACGGGTGGGCCGTTTGCGTACCAGATTGATGGCGGCCGAGGGATTGCCGGTGCCGGTCAGCAAGCCGGAGGCACCACGTACGACCTCGACACGATCGTAAAAGGCAGTGTCGAGAGAACCGATGCCGCTGCCATTGACAACATCACCAACGGCCGTTGGTATCCCGTCATACTGAATGTTGTTAATCAGGAAACCGCGGGAATAGAAGCTCGTCCGTTCGCTGTCGGACTGGTACGAGGTGACGCCTGCGGTGTTATCCAGCACGCTCTGTACCGAGTTCAATTGCTGGTCGTCCATGTGTTGACGCGTGATCACCGTGACCGCCTGCGGTGTCTCCTTCAACGCTAGCGGCAGGCGCATGGCCGCCGCCGTTTTTCCCGTCGTGTATGAACCGGTCCCCTCGGTCGCCTCGGGGTCCACATGGCCTGTGACGATCACGACCGGCAAGGTCAGCTTGTCCTTGGACGCGTGCTCCTTGGCATTGTCCTGGACCGGCGTCGGCTCGGCGGCGAAGGTGTTCTGCGCGCTGATGACCAAGGCGACGACCATGGCAGAACCCAGATTGTTGCGCGCTGCACACCCGAGTAATCCCTTGGGGCGGGCCCGCTGTGGACGGGCAGGGACTGTCCCGCAGATACGTCCGAAAGGCCTTCCCTTGCACGATAGCCTGCGCATACAAATACGACTCATTAATGTTTAGACGTCGTATTAGAACCCGCGGCCTGTCAGGCACGATGGCGAATTTAGGCCAGATGATTGTTCAAGTAGGCCAAACTTGGCGAACGGAGCGAGCTGCCTACGTCTTCTTCTCGTCACTCAGTCTTACGCGGAAGCCCGAACCTCCACCGCCTGCCGGCCGCCGACGCATAAATCGCCACAGCAGGCATGGTCACGTAAGCACTGGTGCCCCTGGGTTCGCCTTGCCCGATCGTGAAGTGGCCCGACCAGCGCGCCGTCCTTTCCCGGACGCCTTGCAATCCAAACGATAGCGGTTTGTCAGTCGCTCCGGGGGCCACCCCCACGCCGTCGTCGCTTACTTCGATGTCGAGATGGTGCTCGCCAAACCGAATGTTGACGCAGACGGCGTTCGCATGCGCGTGCTTTCGAACATTACGGATGAGCTCCAAGACAATGGCGTTGAGATCATCTTCCGCTTCGGCCCGGATGGGTTTCTCCTCGCCGTCGACTGTGACGACGCCCTCGATGTTGGTGTCGGCGAGGCATTCGTTCAGCGCGGCGCGCAAGCGCACGACCAGCGATATCGATGGTCTGGGAGTCGTGCGAAGGTCCACGACGCGCTGCCGTCCCTCCGCCATGGTCTGTTCAGCCACGCGCAGGGCCCGCTTGAGGTGATCACGAGCGGCGCCTTCCTTCATTGCGTTGGCCGCCACGCGCACGTAAAGCAGCACTCCATGCAGTCCTTGCAGCACCGTGTCATGCAACTCACGCGCGATGCGCTCGCGCTCCATGACCCGCGCAAGCAAGACCGTACCCAGAATCCGCAGGCGCCAGGCGTAAAGCGCGTAGAGCAGGGCGATCACGATGGCCGCGCAGAGCAGCGCAAACCACGTCGTTTGGTAAAAATAGGGCGCGATACGGAATGACACGCGTGCGGGAATCGTGGACCAGACGCCGTCCTCATTGGCCGCGAGAACTTCGAAGGTATAACTGCCTGGCGAGAGATTCGTATACGTCGCCTCCCGCACGTTGCCCACGTCTCGCGACGTTTCATCTTGGCGCGTGAGCCGGTAGCGGAATCGCGCACGTTCGGGGATGGAAAGAACCGGTGCCGTATAACGAAACTCAAGACGTGTCGTGCCAGCGGCCAATGCCTCATCTGGCCCGAGGGTCCTGCCGTTGACCGCCAGGACCGTCGCGACCGGGGGGCGAGGGTTTTGCGTGAGGCGTGCCGGGTCGAGCCCCGCCACACCCGTGTCGGATGCGACCCATAGACGATGGCCGGCACCAGGGATGAGCGAGGGGGCGGGTACCGCGTCCCGAAGACCCGGCCAGCCATCACGCTCGTCGAAGTGCTGCACAGGCACGAGGTAGTGGGGGTCTGCCCACCATCGCTTCATGTCATCCGCCGCGACACGATAAAGTCCGTCGGACGCGTTGACCCACAGATCGCCATCGGCCTGCTCGACGATGCCTGTGCCCAGCCGCACCACATGGTCGTCGGCGAAGCGCAAGGAGCGAACGGGTTTGCCCGGGGTGAAGAACTGCACACCATGGTCGCCTGTGATCCAGACGCCGTCGTGGCGTGGCCATAAGGCAATCACCTGTCCGACGGCGATGCCTGCAGCGCCCGTATAGACCGTCGCGCGTGTTCCATCATCCTCGATGGTCGCCACCGTGTTGTCGTCGTAACCAAGCCACAAGCCGTGGTCGGCACGCGTGGCGATCGCACGGAGGTTCTTTTCTTTTCCCGGAAGGCCTGCGTCCGTGCCAAGGGGGACACCCGTTCCACCGGCCAGGCGGAAGGCCTGGCGGAAGGCCAGCCACACCGAGCCGTCGCGAGCCTGGGACAGCGCGCGCACTTGTCTCGGCATATCCATGATGGCCGAGGGAAGCGGCTCGACCTTGATGTCGTGTCCGTCGATTCGCAGCAAGCCCCGGTCCGACGTCATCAAGACGTTGCCGTCCGGGGCCCTTGCGACGGCGTTTATCTGCTTTCCGGCTTGTGGCCACGCCTTGGCGATCGGCCCGAATTCGGTCAAGCCGCCTTGGGAAGCCACCCACAGGTGATCCTGGCCGTCCGTGGCGATGGCCGGCTTGTACGTGTCCTGAGGTAGATCGACTGGCTCGAAGCGACCCCATCTGAACTGGTCGATGCCCTTGGGGGTCGCCACCCAGATGGTGCCTTCGCGGTCCTTGAAGACCGCAAGCGCGGATGCACCGGTCAGCCCGTCCTTCTCGCTGTACGTCTCGACCACAGGCGGGCCTGTCGCCGGACCGCTTCCCGGCCAGATGATGCGCACCACGCCGGCATTCGCACCGCACCACATGGCACCCTCATCGTCGATGATCTCGTCGGTGAGTTGGTCTTCCGGGCGCCACACGCCACCCGCGCGACCGAGTTGCGCAGCACGGTAGTCGGCGAGGGTCCGCAGTTCGAAGGCCGCGGCACCGGGTTCTTTCCGCAGCGCGCTCTTTTCGCGAAGAAGCCAGATGGACTGGTCGGGTGCGACGAATCCCTGTTGGATATATTCCCTGGGCTCGGGCTCTGTCTTTGGAAATCGCTCCCAGCTACTGCCCGTGAACCGATACAGCCCGTTGGTGCGCACGGCCCATAACGTACCGTCCGTGGTGCGGGCCAGG
Source organism: Luteibacter sp. UNCMF366Tsu5.1 (assembly GCF_900119235.1). Classification (NCBI taxonomy): domain Bacteria; kingdom Pseudomonadati; phylum Pseudomonadota; class Gammaproteobacteria; order Lysobacterales; family Rhodanobacteraceae; genus Luteibacter; species Luteibacter sp. UNCMF366Tsu5.1. The sequence goes on from NZ_FPIS01000001.1 coordinate 533,023, forward strand.
GATATGACCGTTCCCACGCCATCCGGCCTCGGAAACACCTGCGCTTTGCCGCCGGCAATGCGGGTGATGTAGCCACTCCGGTCACCTACCCACAAAGCGCCGTCGGGCGTGGCAAGCAACGACATGATCTGGGGATGGGGCAGCAAGGGGCTGAGGCTGCCGTCGAAGGTGACGCCATCGAATTTGAACAGGCCCGTCGGACCACCAAGCCACAGGTAGCCCTCGCGGTCCTGCGTGATTGCCCAGACCCCGGCCGGCGCTCCTGCACTGGCAGGAAAGGCGCGGTGGATGAGTTGTCGGATCGGGCGGTAAGCGGGTGCCGGTGGCGCGTCGGCTAAGGCGGTCGATGCGTACACGAGCAAGAGCAGGCCGAAAGCGGCCAGCAGGTGCTTCATAACTCGACGCATCGGCGTTTCCCGGGACGGCCTCGAGCCATTGTGACCACCGCGCCGTGGAAGGTCCACCATCTACCGAAGGAAGCCACGCTTGAGTGCGATGGCCACGGCGTGCGTGCGATTGTTGGCCTGCAGTTTGCTCATCGCATGCGACAGGTGTTCCTTCACCGTTTCCGTCGAGAGGCCGAGGCGTTCTGCGATTTGCTTGTTTTCGAGCCCCGCCGCGATACCGCGCAAGACCGAGATTTCCCGTTCGGTGAGGGCGTTGTTGTCAGAGCGCTGAAGCATCCGCCAGCCATCGCTCGTCAACAGGTCCTGCGTCTCGGGATTGTCGCGCATGTACTCCGTCACAAAATCGCAGGCTGGCTCGACCAGGAAGCCCTGCAGCCGCGCCTGGGCCAAGGCCACCCGCATGAGCTGGATGCCAACCCCGTTTTCGATCAGGGCCTGGGAAATATCGACACGGAAAAAGCGCAACACACGTCCGTTCCGTTCATACCAGGCGCTCGCGCTCTGCCGGCCGAGTTCGGCGATGAAGCGTCCTTCGTCGGGTGCATCCCTGATGCCGATGTCCGCTGCCATGCATGCGCTGAAAGAAGAGCCGGGATCCCGGCGACCGCAAAAATCCTAGCGCGTGGTCTACGGGCCGGCTTGCACTTTTGGCGTCACGCCCGATCGTTCAATGCTCATGCGTGTACGGAACGACCGCTATGACACAGTCCTACTAGCAAAGCGGCTTTCGGCGCGTACCATGCGCGCCATCCCCCGTCTCTGGAATCCCCATGTCCTCACCGACAGAACGTGCAAGCGGCCCCCGCCGGGGCGTCCTGTTTGCCATGGCCCTCGCGGCAGGCCTCGCGGTGGCGTCCATCTATTACAACCAGCCCATGCTGGGCGTGATGACCAATACCTTCCACGATGCGCGCGTCAGTGGATGGATTCCCACCTTGACCCAACTCGGCTATGCCGCGGGCCTGCTGTTCCTGCTTCCGCTAGGTGACATGCGCGAGCGCCGGAAGCTCATCGTCGTTCAGTTCGGTGTACTCGCCCTTGCCCTCGTGGTCATGGCCATCGCCCCTGGCCTGGCCGTGCTCGCCCTGGCATCGGTCCTCGTGGGCGCCGCGGCCACGGTCGCGCAGCAAATCGTGCCGTTTGCGGCCATCCTCTCCGCGCCAGAAAAGCGGGGTGCGGCCATCGGCACGGTGATGAGCGGGCTCCTCACCGGTATCCTCCTCAGCCGCACGCTCGCCGGCATCGTCTCGAGCATGGCCGGATGGCGGGCGATGTACTGGCTGGCCGTGCCACTGGCCCTGCTGGGCGCCGCGCTCATGGCGCGCAGCCTTCCGGCACATCACCCGGCAAAAAAGCTCCGCTACGGCGACCTGCTGGGCTCGCTCATCCACCTTTGGCGTGGTGAGCCGGTGCTGCGCCGCGCAGCGATCACGCAGGCGCTGCTGTTTGCTTCGTTCTCGGCATTCTGGACGACCCTCGCGCTCCGCCTGGCCGAACCGCCGCTCAACCTTGGCGCCGCGTCAGCAGGCCTGTTCGGCATCGTCGGTGCCGTGGGCGTCGCGATGGCGCCGGTGGCGGGCCGCGTAGCCGATCGTCGCGGCCCGGCCCCGGTCATCGCCCTCGGGGCGGCGGCAACCATGGTGGCCTGGCTCGTCTTCGGGTTATGGCCGGGCCTGATCGGGCTCATCGTTGGCGTCGTGGTGCTCGACTTCGGCGTGCAGATTGCGCTGGTGTCCAACCAACACCTGATTTACGGCCTGCACCCGGAATACAAGAGCCGGCTCAACACGCTCTTCATGACCACGATGTTCGTGGGTGGTGCGCTCGGGTCGATGGCGGCAGCCACGGCGTTTGTCCATGGTGGCTGGCGGGGCGTCTGCATCCTCGGTGGCGTGCTACCTGTGGGTGCATTGCTCCTCAGCCTCGTTCGGCGGCGCGCCTCGCCGTCTCAGCAGGTGCACTGAGACGGCGGGCGTCGCCCGGGATTGCCTGGTCAGCCGCGTGATGCAGCCGCCGCGGCCTGCGTGATGGCCTCGATGACTTCATCGGCGTGCGAGATGAGCGACATATGGCTCGACGGCACCTCCGTGACCGTGGAGCCCATGAGCTTCGCGGCATCGCGCTGCAGCTCCGGGGAGACTGCGCGGTCACTTGTCGAGACGATGAACCAGGACGGGCGCGTGCGCCAGGCGGTCTTCGTGAGCGCGTCGGCGAACGTACCCTTGGCGAGCGGGCCCTGCGTGACCGAAAGAAGGCGGGCTGTCTCGGATGGCAGATCCTGCGCGACGTCATCGATGAAGGCCTGCTCGGAGAGATAGACAAAACCGTTGCCATCGTCGCGGATGCCACCGAGCGCCGGTGGAGCAGGGTACTTGCCGACGAGTTCACCGGTCGTCTGGCCCGTTTCGCCGGAGAAAGCCGAGACATAGACCAGCGATTTGACCTTCGGGTCCTCACCGGCCTCGGTGACGATGAACCCCGCCCAGCTGTGACCGACGAGGACAACCGGGCCCTCGACAAAATCGATGACGCGCTTCGTTGCAGCCACATCCTCGGCGAGCGACGTAAGCGGGTTTTGCACGGCGACGACCTTCAGGCCCTTCGACAGGAGCTTGGGAATGACGGCGTTCCAACTCGAGCCATCGGCCCAGGCACCGTGGACGAGGACAATGGTGGGCGAGGCGGTTGATGTGGTGCTCATGGCAGGTCCTTTCGATGGCGAAGAATGGTGTGCGGGGACAAAACACACGCCAAGCTAGGACAACTACCTGTGCGGAGCTTGCAGGAAGATGAGGCGGACAATCGTTCTACGCGTTCACCTCATGCCTCATCAATGAGCGGTCCAATCGTGCTATTTCCGCCTTTGCGTCATCGCTACGCTGCACCCTTCTCCTGGCTGCGGTCGACGCGCAATGAAACACCACACCATCAAGGCCAACGGCATCCGCCAGCATTTCATCGAAGCAGGTGAGGGGGCGCCAGTCGTCCTTCTCCATGGATTTCCCGAAACCTCTTACGCCTGGCGTCACCAGATTCCGGTTCTGTCCGAGAAGTACCGCGTCATCGCGCCGGATCTCCGCGGCTATGGCAAGACCGACAAGCCGGCCACGGGCTACGACAAGCGCAACATGGCGAAGGATCTCGTCGCGCTGCTCGATCACCTCGGCATCGACCGTATCGCGCTCGTGGGTCATGACCGTGGTGCGCGTGTCGCGACGCGTTTTGCCAAGGACCACCCGGAGCGCCTCGACCGACTGGTGGTGATGGACAACGTGCCAACGCGCATCGTTGCCCAATCGATGAATGCAAAGGTCGCCAAGGCATACTGGTTCTTCGCGTTCCACCAGGTGCTCGATTTGCCAGAGGCGCTTATTTCTGGCCGCGAGGATGTCTGGTTGCGCCATTTCTTCACCGACTGGTGCTACGACCCGCATACGATCGAAGGCGCCGATTTCGAGGCCTACGTGTCGGCGTACCGCGAACCGGGTGCCGTTCGCGGGGCTATGGCCGACTACCGCGCGGCGCCCGAGGATGTCCTCCAGGACGAACAAGACGCCGATACGCTCATCGCATGCCCAACGATGTCCATCTGGGGCGCCGATTTCGAAGCCGTCGGCGGTACTTTCGACATGTCGGCGGTCTGGCGCGGGATGGCGACGCATCTTCGTGCCGAGCCCATTGCCCAGTGCGGCCATCTTCCCCAGGAGGAGCAGCCGGAAATCGTCAACTCCCTGCTGCTCGATTTCCTCAGCGGCTGGAACGGGGGTGTGGCATGAAGCGGCTCGCGTTGTTGCTCGCGCTCCTCGTCACAACGGGTGTTGCCCTGGCCACCGATGTGCGGGTCGGTCCGCAGGGCCCTGGGTTTTACCGCCTCCGCATGGGCGCGGACGAGGTCACCGCGCTGCTCGACGGCACGCATCCGTTTCTCGCCGATGAGCTGCTCACCCATATCGACCGTACAAAGGTCGACAGTCTTCTCAAAGCCGACTACCTCGCATCCCCCGTGCAGGGATCGATCAACGCTTTCCTGGTCAAGACGCCCGACCGGCTGGTTCTCATCGATACAGGCGCAGGCCCCCTCTACGCAGGGGATGGCGGATTCCTGCCCACGGCGCTGCTAGCGGCGGGCTACCGCCCCGAGGATGTCACCGACATCCTCCTGACGCATCTGCACCGCGACCATGTCGGTGGTCTCATCCGCAACGGCACCATGCTGTTTCCCAACGCAATCGTCCACGTCAACAAGGCGGACGCCGACTTCTGGCTCAACGCGGCAAATGAAAACAAGGTTCCGAAGATCCTCCTGCCCATGTTTTCAGGTGCCATGGATTCCCTGGCGCCTTACCAGAAGGCCGGGCATGTCGTGACGTTCGCGGGGGAAACCGACGTACTGCCTGGCTTCCATGCCATCCCGGCGCCGGGGCACACGCCGGGGCACACGTGGTACCTGATCACGAGCGGGGATGAGCATCTGCTGGCCTGGGGTGACACGGTCCACGTGGCTACCGTGCAGCTTGCCGAGCCGAACGCCTCGATCCGCTACGACTACGACGAGGAGCAAGCGGCGGTCTCGAGAAAGCGTGCGCTCGAGGACGCGGTGGCCAAGGGGTATTGGGTCGCCGCGGCGCATGTGTCTTTCCCCGGCCTTGGGCACATCCGGCGCACGGGGACGGGTTACCAATGGGTACCCGTCAACTACACGAGAACACCCTGATTCAGCCGAGATAACCCCGGGCGAGCGCAATGGACAGAGCATGCGCCCGGTTGCTCGCACGGAGTTTGCCCATGACGCGGGAGAGGTGTTCCTTGACCGTGTCGGCAGCAATGCCGAGGTGCTTGGCGATTTGCTTGTTCTCCAGTCCGGCCGCCACGCCACGCAAGACAGAGAGCTCCCGCTCCGTGAGCGGCTCATCGCCCCGGTGTTCGGAAAGGCGTTTAGCGACCTCCGCCGAGACGCGGTGCTGCCCCGCGTGGACGGCGCGAACGGCCCCTACAAGGTCGTTGGCGAGCGAGGTCTTGAGAAGGTAGCCCTGGGCGCCGGCCGCAAGGGTCCGCCTCGCGGCCGCATCCCCGCCGTAGGTCGTGAGCACAATCACGCGGGCCGTCGGTTCGATCTTCCGCATGGCACCAACCATCGCATCGCCGTCCATGTCCGGCAGCTTGAGGTCGACGACGGCAACATCCGGCCGCATGGTCCGAAAAGCCTCGATGCCCTCGGCCCCGGTCCCCGCCTGTCCAACGATGAGCACGTCCGGTTCGGCGGCCAGCATGGCCACCACACCCGCGCGAAAGAGGGGGTGGTCATCGACGACGATGACGCGGATGGCCTGTGATGTCATGGTTGTGCCGAGATGGTCTGGCGATCGGGATACAACATGTGGGCGCCGCGTGGCTTGACGCCCTGCGTGGTCAGAATCTATCGCCGCATCGAGTCGCCGATGTCTCCCGGCGCACACGAGTGCCGTCAGAACGCGTAGGAAATCATGACCCGATTGTACGAGAAGGGGCGGTTGCCCGGGTTGAGGTTGTTTGCTCCGCCCACGGAGCGCTCCCACCGATTACGCAACTGCAGGCCGTTCAAGGGGCCGGTGAACCGGTAGATGAGATCGAGGTACACATCGTGGCTGTTGCCCCGGTACAGGGTTCGGTATTGGGTGTAGGCGGTCACCACCTGGAGTCGGTCGCCAAGCAGCATCTGGGTGATCCGTGCCTTCCACGCATGACCCGGCCCCTGCTCGACGAGGCCTCGCAGCATCGACGTTGTGTAGAGAGGGTCGGTGGCATAGTTGGCGGTAAACGGAGAGATAAGCGTGCCGCTGCCGACGGTACCGCCACTTTGGCGGACCACACGGTTCCACGACACATCAAAACGGGTGTGGCCGACATGCGCGCCAGCGTCGATGCCCGGTATTTCACTTCGCACCCGCCGTCCGGCCACGCCGAGGATCTTCGTGCCCGTCTGCACGAGCGTGTTGTCGCCCGTCGTCCACTCTTCGACAAGCTGTGCGGAGACGAACGGATGCACGATCCCGATCGCGGGGAAGGTCACTGTGCCGTCCGTGTAGGCCATCCGGGCAAAATGCAGGAAGTCATAGAGCCATGTCTGCCCGGAAAACATCCCGTGCCGGTACGTGGAGCCGGCGAGCCAGGTGCCGCGATAGGCCTTGGCATCGGGCGGCAACGCGCCGTTGCCGCCATACACAGGGTCGCCGTCAAAGTGCGTTGGGTAATAGAGATTGTCTGAAAAGAACCGGTCGGACGTGCGGCTCTTCCACTGGAAGGTTCGTGCCACGACGAACGACCAGTCCGTGCCTGCGTCGAACCGGGCGCTCAACGCGCGATAGGCAGCCGGAAGCACGCGCGAATCGCTCATCCCGAGCCAGGGCGTGTCGAGGTACTGGTCGCCTGCGCGCAGCGTCCAACCGGAAACGTGGTACTGGACGTATGCCTGGCTTATGGCCCCCAGCGAATTCTCGCGGCCCATCAGCGTTACGTCGATTCGGTTGGCGGGTGTATTGCGCGTGCCCAAAGCATTCGCATAGACCAGGGAAACACCGGCTGAGAAGCCCTGCACCTCGCCGCTCCGCGCATTGACGAGCAGGGCGCTGGCGAGCGCGGATGCATCGGGCGTGTTGGGCGAGTCGTACATGCGGTGGTAGTCGTACAAGCGCACCGATCCATCGACATGCCCATCGGAGAAGATGCCGTCCGCCATGCCAACGCCTGGCAACGCCGACAGAACGATGCCGACGCAGAGCACGCGACGACGACCGAGTGCATGAAGGCGATGATATGAACAGGAGGGGCGTCGAAGATGCATGGGCTGCGGCGCGATGGGCGTGACAGTATGGGGAAGGGCAGGCGACAGCGATTGGCGTCACGTGCGATGGGTAGCGTCACATTCCTGCCAAAACGTGTTCGTCCTAAGAACGTGCCCCCCCATACAGGGGGTCAACCGTCCTGGGTGGATGGATAGCATCCGATGGGTCTTCGAACTGTGGAGATGGTGACTCCATGCGAATCGATAACTCATCGCCATCGGGCTCATCCGGCGACGACCCGTCGCCGGTTCGGGCCGTGCAACAGCTGCTGGACCACGCGTTACGTCAGATAACGGATGTAGACAAGGTGGATCGCGTTGCCTGTGCGCGTTATCTTGCGCAAGCGTTGCAGATCCACCAGGAGCGCATCAGCGCCCATGCGCCACGTCCACACAGTGGGCTGGCCCCATGGCAAATCCGCACCGTCAAGGAAATCGCGCTCGCGCGACTCGACCTGGGCCTTGCGATCAGTGACCTCGCCGCAGCGTGCCGTCTGTCGCGCAGTTATTTCAGCCGCGCGTTCAAGGTCACCTTCGGCGAAAGCCCGCATCGCTGGCGCCACGGCAAGCGCATCGAGGAAGCCTGCCAGCAGCTTTGCAGCACGCGCAGAAGCCTTGCTGACATTGCCATGGCGTGCGGCTTCAACGATCAGGCGCACTTTACTCGGTCATTCAAGGCCGCGATCGGTATGACGCCTCACTCGTACCGCAAGTCCCGAAGTGCGGGGAATGTGCGCGACTGATATCGCCAACGGCGACCTGGTTGGAGGTGCCCCCAGCCGCAAGGGCAGGGGGCACATTTCCCATCATGGGATGTTTTCAATCTTGAGGACAGCCGCGGTGGCGGTGCGTGTGGCATCGCACGCTGCTGCATCTTCGACGAGGTTGATCCCGTACGTCGGAAACACGGTCTTGAGCATCGGCAACCAACCGGTTTCCGTGAGGCGATCGGGAAAACAGGCCTGCAGTACCTCCACCGCAATCGCTGCCGCAGTGGACGCACCTGGCGATGCCCCGAGCAGGGCCACCAGCGACTTGTCCGCAGCGACGACGAGCTCGGTGCCGAAAACCAGCGTGCCACCGTGGTCACCCTCATCGGGCTTGATGATCTGTACACGCTGCCCAGCGACTGCTTCCTGCCACTGAGAACGGTGCGCTGTCGGGTAGAAGTCCTGAAGCAGCTGAAACTGGTGATGCGAACTTTGCAGAACCTGTCCTATCAGGTACTCCTCCAGCTCAGCGTTCTCCTTTGCCACGGACAGTAGCGGAAGGATGTTGCTGGCCGTGACGGACTCGAACAGGTCCGCGTGCGAACCATGCTTCAGGAACTTCGTCGAGAACCCCGCATAGGGACCAAAGAGCAGCGACGTCTTGCCATCGATGACCCGCGTATCGAGGTGGGGGACCGACATCGGAGGAGACCCGGAAGACGCCTTGCCGTAGACCTTGGCGTGGTGTTGCGTGGTGACGTCATCGACGTCGCATTTCAACCAGATGCCGCTGACCGGAAAACCACCATAGCCTTTGGCCTCGGGAATGCCCGACTTTTGAAGAAGCGTAATAGCAGCGCCACCGGCACCGATGAAGACGAAGCGCGTCGATACCGCCCGTGTCACGCCGGAGACGGTATCCGTAAAGGTCACGGTCCACCGGGAATCGTCGGATCGCTCCAGTGCGATGACCTCGGCGTTGTACCGAACTTCGATGCCGTTGCCCTGCAGATGCCCGACGAGAAGGCGGGTCAGCGCGCCATAGTCGACATCCGTCCCCGTTACCAGGCGCGTTGCAGCGACATGCTGCGCCGGGTCGCGTCCCTTCATGACAAGCGGTGCCCATCCGGCAATCTTGGCATGATCCTCGCTGTACTCCATGCCCCTGTAGCAGTGGTGGGCACTCATGGCGGTGTGGCGTGCCTTGAGGAAAGCGACGTTCTCCTCGCCCCAGACAAAGCTCATGTGCGGACACGGATGGAGGAAGGCGCGTGGATCGGGGATGGCACCCTTATCAACGAGGTAAGCCCAGAGCTGGCGCGATATATCGAACTCCGTGTTGACCTTCAGCGCCTCCGAGATATCGACGCTGCCATCCGGTCGCTGCGGTGTGTAATTCAGTTCGCAGTTTGCTGCATGGCCGGTGCCTGCGTTATTCCAGGCCATGGAGCTTTCCAGCGCGCAATCGTGGAGTCGCTCGACGACCATCATCTTCAGGCCGGGCTCGAGTGTATGCAGCAAGGTGCCGGTGGTGGCGCTCATGATGCCGGCGCCGATGAGAAGGACGTCGACGTCCGGCTCGCTTCGTGAACTCATGCCTCGTCTCCCTTCGTTTTGAAGTGCAGGGTTGCGCCCGGGTCATACACAACGTAAGCGCGTCGCCACGGCTGGTCGCCTATCAGTCGCCAGCGGTGTCCGGTGCCGCTGTCATCCTGGGCTATCAGCACATCGCCGGGATAAATCGTGAAGGTCGCACCGGACTTGACCTCGAACTCCACGGTGCCGGTGAGAGTCAGCACGAATTGGGGTTGCGGATCCTGATGCCATTCGAACGACCCGCCAGTGGTCGTTTCCTGAAACGACAGCTCATTGACCGCGATAGGCAGACCGGAGGCGCGACCATGTCGTCCAGCGCCTATCTCGAGCTCGCCCTCCTCAAAGAGCGAGTTGCCATCGGCAGCCGTCCACATTCGTATGCAGCGAATCATTGCTTTGTTCTCCTCATGCGCCAGCCAAGCCGTGCCCGACCATCTCGATGGGGCGAATCGTTTTGTCGAAAAGTGCTTCATCCACGAGCCCCGATGCGAGGGCGGCCTCCTTCAGGGTCGTTCCGTCGGCGATCGCTTTCTCGGCGATGTGGGCGGCGTTCTGATAGCCGATGACGGGAGAGAGCGCGGTCACAAGCATCACGCTGCCCTCGACGTATTGGCCGATTTTCCCGGGAACGATCTGCGTACCCTCCACCGAAAACTCGCGGAAACGGTCACAGCCGTCCGCGAGGATTCGTATGGAATGAAGCACGTTGTTGATGATGACCGGCCGCATCGCGTTGAGCTCGAAGTTGCCCTGGCTACCGGCGATGGCAACGGCGCTGTCGTTGCCAAGCACCTGTATGGCGATCATGACCATGGCCTCGCACTGGGTCGGATTCACCTTTCCCGGCATGATCGACGATCCTGGCTCGTTGGCCGGAAGCGTCAGTTCACCGAGTCCACAGCGTGGCCCGGATGCTAGCCAGCGCATGTCGTTGGCTATCTTCATGAGCGCAACGGCAAGCCCACGCAACCCAGCCGATGCCCTGACCATCGCGTCGAGCGAGCCCTGTGCCGCAAATTTGTTGGGCGCCGTCACGAAAGGCTTTCCAGTGAGCTCCGCAATTCTCGACGCCACGTCCGTCGAAAATCCCTTAGGTGCATTCAGGCCCGTACCCACGGCCGTGCCCCCGACAGCGAGTTCGTAGAGTCCGGCCCGAGTTGCTTTGACATCCTCGAGGCATGCACGCAACTGCCCGGCCCAGCCATGCCATTCCTGACCGACGGTCAGCGGTACGGCGTCTTCAAGGTGGGTGCGCCCAATCTTGACGACGGTCATCCACTCGTCGGCTTTGCGCTCGATGACCCCGATGAGCCGAGAAGCTGCGGGTATGAGCTGATCATCTATGGCAAGGACGGTCGCGACATGCATCGCCGTCGGAAAGGTGTCATTCGAAGACTGTCCCATGTTGACGTCGTCGTTGGGACCTACGGGGTGCTGGCTGCCGAGAGTTCCACCCAGCAGCTGGATGGCACGGTTGGACAAGACCTCGTTGACATTCATGTTCGACTGCGTGCCCGAACCGGTCTGCCAGACATACAGCGGGAAATGCATATCCAGCTCGCCCGCGATGGCTTCATCAGCGGCTTGCACGATGGCGTCGCGCTTCCATTCCGGCAGGCGGCCGGCCGCGGCGTTGACCAAGGCGCAGGCCTTTTTCACAAAGCCATACGCGTGATACACCTGCGCCGGCATCTTGTCGGTGCCGATATTGAAGTGGTGCAGCGAGCGTTCGGTCTGGGCGCCCCAGTAGCGGTCCGCCTGTACGCTGACCGTGCCCATGCTGTCGAATTCTTCTCGCGTTCCTGTGGCATGGATGCCAATAGGGATGGAACGCAGTGTGGGGGTATCGCTCACATGCATGTCCTCTTTGGTTCTCGGGGAGGATGGTCCGTGCAACGGACGCTGCGAGTGATGAGTTATAGCGACGTCTGCGGGGCGTCGCCTTGCAAGAAGGTGATACTCGGCAGGTGACAATTGATCTATAAATTCGGCGTGTCATCCATGATGACCGTCGGGCATCTGTAGAATCGTGGTATCCGCATTCGACTCGCAGCGGACATCAACGAAAGCCAGAGCAGGGATGAGACATTGGAACTCTCGCCACAAGACAAAGAGCTTCTCCGCAGAGTCGACGAAGTCCTCCACTACATGTGGGATCCCATCGGCGTAGCGGGCGTCCCACAAGCCAGGGACGAGTATCAAAGCTATGTGTCTGCGGTATTCCGGCTTCTCAAGAGCACGGCAGACGGAAAGGATGTCGCCGATTATTTGCTTTGGTTGAGCACGGAGCAGATAGGGATGGGGCCTAACCCAAGTCGCGATGCCGAGGTGGTTGACGTGCTATTGGCGTGGCGCGATTACCTTGTTGGGTGAGTTCGGAGGGTGCGGTTGTGGCCCAAGCGGATAGCTCGATGATGCCGCCGAGGGAGAGCGTTTAGGGCTGGGTATCGCGGGGGATAGGAATCGCCCCACTAGCTTGTGTGGATGATCTCTCGCTCAAGTCGCGGCATTTGAGACGGAGCTATGCACACTCGGATTGCGGCGCACCTTGCGCCGCGCCACTCATCCAGGGGAGTCACCCATGAGCCAGCGACACGACATCATCCGCCTCCTTTCCGAAACGATGCCCTATCGACCGTTGAAGAACCCTGGTCAGAAGGAGCAGGCCGAAAAACGCATTGAACGGGCGGCCGCACATGTTTTTGCTTTGGGCTTTGCCACGATGCTCATTCTCTGGGCAGTTCGCTTTGCAACGGGCCCTCTGCCTGGTTGGATCAAATGGTCCGGTTTGGCGTTTGCAGTGGCTAGCATCATCGCCGGATTCACCTACTCATCCGCCGACCTGATTGTCCGGTGCATGCGCCGCGCGCATCGAGCGGAGGATGAGGCGCACCATCAGCTTGCCCGGCTTGATCACCGTACCCCGCAGGTCGAGGCACTCGCCGTATTTGACGATGATGCGCTTGAGGACGTCGAGGCTCAGTACCGCGCAAGACTCGACGCGAGTCAGTCGCGGATGGCGTCGGTGCTCGGCGACAAGTCGGCGGTTGTGACCAGCGCGTTGTCGATGGTGACTCTGTGGAAGGTGCTCAGTGATCTCAAATGGGTCGAGCCTGGGTCGCCCATCCTCGGAGCCTTCATCGGTGCGGGCGTCGTCATTGCAATCGTACCGGCACTGGCAAAAGGTTTCTCCGAGCGGCTCGTCTACCAGTGCGACCTGCTCGCCTCGGCAAGAAAAAGCAAGGCGAGGCAGGGCGGTGACGGGGAAGGACAGACCCGATTGACGACGCAGGCGGCTAACGACGGGGCGGTGCCATTGCCGGACAGGACGGCACGGGACGTTGTTGTTCACTGATAGGCCGGCGCGGTCCCGGACCGCCGCTGGACTTGTCGTGTATCGACAAGCACGGCAGTTCGTCGCGTACGATGATGCCGGGAAGGTCCGGCGTCACCGGGCGACCAGGACGCCCGGCGCAATACATGACCTACGGCTTTCCAGAAAGCCGACCCTCGTGTCCGCGCAAACCGGTGGTTGTTTGCGCGTCTATGGTCGCACTTAGGCCTTCCGGAATCGACTGCGCCCGGCGTGCTTAGGATGAGTAGCCCATGTTGTCGGGAGTAGGGAGCGTTTGACATCGCAGCGCTTGATTCCCGGCAACTTTCTGCTGCTACTCTCCTTCGCAGGGCGCTATCCTGCCTGCGCGCATCCGACCGATCTACCGATTAAGTAGGAATTGATGATCAGCCTATGAAGAAGAAGTCAAGGCGCAAGAGGCTGCACCAGGCACTGACCGGCCATTATTACGATCTTCTTTCCACGTACTACTCCAGCGCTGCTCATAAACTTCCAAGTGGAAAAGGAATACTTCGTGAGGACGCGGTTGCGCGGTTCGTTTCCACTTGGGTGTCGAAGCGTTTCAACGTCTTGACCAATGTATTCGCAGTCGCGGCCGATGGCGAGGAGGCTCCGTCGGAGATAGATCTGGTCGTACATGACGCAGAAAGAGGTTCAAGTTGGCCGCTGGATGCTCATCATACGAACAGCATTGTTACGTGCGAGCACATCTCAATGACGGTCGAAGTCAAATCGCACCTAACAGAAAAGGATTTGAATGACGCCTGCGCTAGCATGAATTCTTTCTTGGAATTTCTGGGTTGTCACCATATTGATAGGCCGCTACGAGTTCTCTTTGCATACGAAGTTGCCCCAGACTTGCTAATGGCAATGCAAGAAAAGTTTGCCGAGCAGAGTTCATCTTTCTATCCATTCGATGCCTTTGTGTTTTTGAAGGAAGGGGCGTACTTCGCTGACTCCCAAGATATGCGTGCGCTCCGTTTGGGAATTCCCAAGGGCCTGGGACCCGATGAAGTCGAGAACGACGGCCCATCGGTGGATAGAATGACCATGGAGGACTGCGTACAATCCAAGTACCTCAATGGATTCCGCTGGGTACCCGACGGGACACCTGAGAACAATCTACTTTGCTTGGCCGCGCTAGCTACTTTTGCAACCGCAGGTGCCAGTTCCACGAGCGCCCTATTGGCCGCAGTCATTCAGCGAGAAATGACTTCAATCATCCCACAAAATGCTGGCGACTCTGATACTGGAGTCTGAGCGGAAGCTACCTGACGAGCCCATGCACACGCGTTAGGAGGTTGCTAATGCAACTGGCCAAGTTTGCGAACGGGTCCTACTGTCTCCCGCGGACTAGCACCGGCGCACGACTGGAATGATTAGTCGGTGTTGATGCGCTGCTTGCAGCGCGGAAGCTCGAAACGGCCACCAGAGGGAAGAAGAAATCCAAAGCGCCAACGACCGCGAAACGCCATCGCCAACACGTCGGAAGGCAAAAACCACTACGCCTCGGTCGCCGTAGCCGAATGACTCAATGGTCATCCTGGGGGGAGCCGTGGCGAGGACGCCACAAAGCCCGTAGTCAAAATTAAGCCGCTGAGGACAAAACTAAGAGGTTGTCGACAGCAGACTGCCAAAGGAGTGTCGCAACCATAAACTCGCATAATGTATATTATGTCTAATTGAAGCATCGGCCTTTGCCGTAGGCGCTCACGATCAGGCACCCCGCGCCGACGCCAGCGCAACAGCGTCGGCACCCGCCGGGAAATGCAGCTGGCCGGTGGTGTCGTTGGCGGCATCCCAGATGCCTTCGGCGACATCTGTCGCGGCTGTCACGGCAGACAGGTGGCCGAATCCCGTAAGCACTTCACGGGCGAAAGACTCGTAGGGCTTCGTGAGCAGTCCCTGCATGCGCTGCTGGCCATTGGTGGCGAAGCTCGTGGAAGGTCCGTAGCCGGGTTCGACCAGCTTGACTCGCACACCCACTGCTTTGAGTTCATGCGCCAGCGACGCCGTGAAGCCTTCGATGGCGGTCTTGCTAGCTGTGTAAGCGGCCACCAGTGGAAACGAAGCAAGGGTCGCGCTGGACGTGACATTGACGATCACGCCGTCTCCGCGTTCACGGAACTGCGGGATCACCGCCTGGCACATCGCCATCACACCGAACGTGTTGGTCTCGAAGATCTCTCGCACGGTGGACATAGGCGTAGCTTCGAATGCGCCGAAGAGTCCGATGCCGGCATTGTTCACCAGAACATCGATGGGGCCAGCGGCTTCCAGGGCCCGGCCGATGCTATCGGGCTGCGTGACGTCCAGGGGCAGGATACGTAGGTTGTCCGAGGCTGGAAGAAGGTCCGACCGCGGCGTCCGCATGGTAGCGATGACATTCCATCCTCTTGCGAGGAAGTGACGTGCGGTTTCCAGGCCATAACCGGATGAACAGCCAGTAATCAGTACAGTGTTCAATTCGTTCTCCGAGTTGTGTAGTTGACTCGAAGAAAACGATAGAGGACGCTATTCGGATCGTCGATACTAAATAATCCGTATTATTCCAGTGATCGTCCAGCGTGAGTGACCCTCTCTCAGAAATCGTTCGGTTGCTGCGCCCGCAGGCCGTGTTCGCCAATCTGATCAGTGGCAAGGGCAATTGGGCGGTGCGCTACTCCGAGTTCGGCAAACCCAGCTTTTGCATCATGCTGGAAGGCAGCTGTCGGCTGGCGGTGGATGGTCACGAGCCGACGACGCTAAGCGCCGGGGATTTTGTGCTGCTTCCTACGACACCCGGCTTCACGCTATCCAGCTTCCTCCCCTCGCCCCCCGTCCACCTGGACCCCACCAAAGTGCCGAAGGGACTGGAGCTACGCTATGGCGAGCAAACAGGCCAACCCGACATGCGTTCATTGGGAGGCGCGTTCCTGTTCGATTGCGTCGATCCTGGTTTGCTGGTGTCGCTGCTGCCTGGAGTGGTGCACGTGCAAGGTTCGTTGCGGCTGTCACAGCTCGTGCAGATGGTGGGTGAGGAGACTGCGGACGAGAAACCAGGCAACGAGTTCATGCGTTCTCGGCTGGCCGACATGCTGCTCGTCGAGGCCATGCGTTCGACAACCTCTGGCAGCGCCCCGCCGGGCCTCCTCCGTGGATTGGGCGATGAGCGATTAGCCGCCGCACTGAAGCAGATGCACGCCCATATCGGCCGGAGGTGGTCGGTTGCGCAACTTGCAAAGATCGCTGCGCTATCTCGGTCCAGTTTCTTCGAACGATTCACGCGGACGGTCGGGGTTGCGCCGATGGAGTATCTTCTCGCCTGGCGAATGGAAATCGCGAAAGAGTTCTTGCGTCGCGGTGAGTTGTTCGTGTCGGAGATCGCCGAACACGTCGGCTACGGGTCGACCAGCGCGTTCAGCGCGGCATTCACCAGGCATGTCGGACAACCACCCAGCCACTATGCGCGCGCAGCGTAAACGCGTCTGGGTATTAGCGACACAACTCAATGCCCTGCCCCTCGCACGTCATGCGTCGGCTAAACTCACTTACGAGGCTTAGGGAAGTCACATGGAACGCGAATTCAAGGTCGGCTCGGCCCGTTTTGTGGTGGACGATCCCCGAGGTTTGCTGGGCGTCGCCGAGGCAACGCCTTTGAAAGCGGAGCAGCTTGGCATCGAGACAGCGCGGACTCGCGACGAAGAAGCATGGCCGTTCAGCCCGATAGGCCATCCCAACCCGAATGACCCGATTGGAAATATCGGCGCACGAGTCGCAGTGCTCGATGGCATCGTTCAAGGGCGCACGAGCCCGTGGACGCTCGGGTTCGCTTGGTTTTTCAGCGCGATCGATGCATTCGCCTTTGCCGCCCTGATCTGGATGTCCAGCACAAGCATCGTCGCCAGGGGTCTCGCAATCGGCGCTGTGATCTGCCACACGGTGTTCTTCTTGAGAGCCAAGGCCACTATGCTGGGGCGCCGCGCAGGAAAGAAGGCCTACTTCAGTCGTTAACCGGTACGGGTGCGGTTTACCCGAGCTTGAGTTAGGGGGAAAGGCCATAACGCACCCGCTTCAACATAGGCACATCGGCACTAGTCACGCATGGCCCCCACTGCAATATTCGAAGCACTGGCGGGGGCTGGGCCACGCTTAGCGGAGGATCGGTGGAAACGGAAGAACTTCTGAAAAGAGGTGTCAGTGTTTGCTGGTACTTCCTGCTTGCCTGGTGGCTCTGGAGCGCCCGGGGGAACAAAGTCGTTGCGCGCGGCGAGCCGTGGATGACACGGCTTCTTCTGTACTGGATGCCATTGACGCTGGCTTTCGTGTTGCTGGGACCGGGCGATTGGTTCGGCCGCACGTGGCTACGCGAAGGGATCGTGCCGCACACCCTTCCCTTCTTCGCGACGGCTTTCGTGATTGTCGCCGCCGGTGTTGCCCTCGCCTGCTGGTCGCGCTACCTCTTGGGACGTAACTGGAGCAGCGTCGTGCAGATCAAGAAGGATCATGAACTGATCGAAGCCGGTCCCTACCGTTATATCCGGCATCCCATTTATAGCGGACTTCTCCTGGCATTCATCGGCACGGCGATCAGGGAGGGCGACGTGCGCGGCATCGTGGCGGTGCTGATCGTGTTGGCTTCGTTCTGGCGCAAGTTGCAGATGGAGGAGCGCATGCTTGGGGAAACCTTTGGCGGCGCATATGCCGCCTATAAAGCCAGAACCGCAGCGCTGATACCTGGCGTCCTCTAGTCAGCAAGGGATTCGCGACGCCGGCACCCCACGCTGGCGGGTGGTCGCACGTCAGCGCAGGCCCGCGATTCAACGTTTCGACTCAAGAACGGCTTTGCCGGGTCCTGCCGTTTGCAAAGCGCACCCGATTTCGCCCTACCCTGGGCAACTAAACCTTTGCGACGCGGACCGCATCCATGCCGTAGTCGTCGGCGCGGGGTTCATCGATGAATGGTTTTCCAGGACTGCACAAGCGGGCATGCCGCCGTGCGCTACGAAGCGTAGCGCTATGTCTGATGAGCCTGCCGGTTTCCGTTCCGGCGTTGGCCGACTGCGGTAGCTGTGCCGCCATCGTTCGCCCTTTCGTCGTCGATCAAGGCTTCAACGGCGTGGTGATTGTGGGCCACGGTTCGCACATCGACTACTCCGCGAGCTTCGGTCTGGCGGATGCCGCCACGGGGCGAGCTCTGACGGCCGACACGCCGTTCGAGTCCGGCTCGATATCGAAATGGATCGCGGCGATGCTGGTCCTACGACTGGTCCAGCAGGGGCAGCTCGCACTGGACGAGCCAGTTTCGACATATCTGCCGGATTATCGAGCTGATAATGGTGCCAAGCTGACGCTGCGTCTCTTGATGTCCCATGCCAGCGGGCTTCCCAATGCCATCGATGAGGCGATCAAGCGCGATCCGGCCACGCGGAACCTGTCGATCGACCAGGCGGAAGCCGTGCGCCGCTTTGCGAGCGGTGACTTACATTTCGAGCCAGGGACGGATTGGGAGTACTCGCACTCCAACTGGCTTCTGGTCAAGGCCATCGTGGAGCGGGTTACGAAGCGGGACTACGCCTCGCTGATCGATGGCTACATCGTCCAGCCACTCGCCATGCACCATAGCGGCACTTTCGCTGGAAGCTCGTTGACGGTGCCGGGCATGGCTCACGGTTACCTGAAACTGATTCCTCAAGCGGAACCGCTGGACAAGCCTTCGCCGAACTTCATGATGCTCGCCGGTGGGTTCTACGCCAGTGCCAACGACTTGTTCGTCCTCGTCGATGGCCTTTTCTCAGGAAGAATGTTGTCGCCCGAACTAACGCGCATTTTGATGACCGTCGAACGCCCTACCCAGCACTACGCCCTGGGTGGACGTACCAAGACACTCTCCTTTGGCGGCAAAGATCATCCCGTCGCCTGGGAATACGGGTCGGCGGGTGCGTACCGGGTACTCGTGTGGCGCACGCTCGACGACGGACACACCGTCATCCTGATGAACAACACGAGTTTCGATCATATGAAAATGGGCGATCTGGGCACGGCGCTCATGGAAGCGAGCTATCGTTAGACGTCACGCACTGCGACCGTCCTCAGCGTAAGCCAGCGATCCAACGTTCCAGTGCGGTGTTGTCGGTCAGGTCGGCTTGATAGACGTAGCGCGGCACGAGCGGCACGTTGCTGCCACGCTGACGACCGCGGTACACCTTCATGGGTACGACCAGCGCGATGTGTCCGCTCGGAAGCATGGTGCGGCGAATGTCCATATACGCCGTGTCTGCACTGGTTACCTGGCCGACGTGGACGGCGCCCAGGGCCAAGAATAGATCTGCAGCATCGAGGCAGGCCGACGCGCAGCCGCTATCGGTCACCATGAAAATGCGGGTGTGAGTCTTCGGCGGCTTCGGCGTAGGACGCTTTGCCTCACCCGGCTCCATGTAGAACGGTTCGCCCTTCGCCATCGCCGCCTGCATGCCTGCAACGGTACTTTTTCCCCAAGCAAGGTTCTCAGGGGGCGCATCCGCATGGGCGGACCACATGCGCACATAGGATTGCATCTGCGCCATGTTGTCCTGGGAGGCGCGCCAGTCGACGCGGGTTGGAGCCAGGTTGACGGCATCCACAGCTTTCTTGCCCCAGAGTGCTTCGGCCACACGGTGGCTCCATCCGGAGTCGCCGCCATTGTTTCCGCGCAGATCGAGCACGACGCGCGGCGCAGCGAGTATCGTTTCCCGCTGCGATTGCACCTTTGCAATCAAAGGCTCCAGCGCCTTGGCTGCAGGATGATCGGGGTCGCCGTCGAAATCGCTGAGCGCGATCCAGACGGTGCCGTCGGAAAGCGTCCGCATGCCGATCGGTTCGGCCTTGCGTCGAAAGGCTTCGGCGAAACGGCGGTCCAATTCCTTATCGTCAATCGGACGCCATGCCAGATCCACCGTGCGGCGCGTGCCGTCCACGTCGAACGTGCACCGGACGGGGCGCTTGATCCAGGGATTGCCCACGTCGGTGAAAAGGCGCTTGCCGCGCATGACGCGTGACGCATGAAGATTCCACTGGCCGCTTCCTCCCATGCCGCCGACATTGTCACGCGCGAGTGCGGCGGCGTCCTTTCCGTCGCAGGCGATGAGGCGTGCACCGAGGGGCACGGGTGCGTCCGCAGCACGGGTCACGACCCGTTGATCGTCTTTCGTGTCGAACGTCGTGAGAAATCCGGGCCATCGGGTGACGAGCGGCGGCTGGATGACATCTTCGGGCACGAAGACGGCAAGGTGTCCGTCGTCAAATGTAGCGGCGTACGCGATGAGGGCATAAAGGTACCCCGCATACGTCGTAGTGCTGCCCGCGCGTTGCAGTGCCAGTGCCAGGGCCTGATCGTTTTTTGCGGCGAAACCGGGATTTTCAGGATCGACTGGCCCCGGATGGTTGCGGGCGATGTCATCGTGCATCGCCTTGGCATCCATGCGCAGGCTGGCAGCCCAGTCCTGTGCCGACGCAATAGGCGCCGTGAGCAGCAGCGCAGTGGCGAGCAGCGACTTCATACCTTCCCCCTCAGGTGTCGTCACGCATGCTCAAGGATGCGAGCAGGGAACGGCAAGCGACGAAAGTCATACCTTATAAAGATGCTTCGTCGGTGCGGCTCAAGGGAGACGGTCTAGGTCGAAGAGCCAGCTAAAAGCTTGATTGGCGTACGCGCAAGAAAATGCGGCGGCCGTATCCCTTTGCGAAGCCACACGGCGTTCATGTGCGCCGATGAAAATGATGTGGCGAAAGCCCAAACTATGAACCCGTGCCAACACCTCCAGTAAACCCTAATGGCCCTCCCCCGTTTGAGGGTCATCCTGCCTCGAACGGAGAACCGGATGCGTTCGATCTTCACGACCAGCCTGACCGCACTGCTCTGCCTGGCCGCTGCCGCCCCGCCCGCCTTCGCCGCCGATAAGCCGCTTTCGCAGGAAGACACGGAGTGGCTCGATCGCGTGACCTTCGGCCTCGATACCGCCACCGTGGCCAGCTACCGCGATCTTGGCCGGCGCCGCTTCCTCGAAGCGCAGTTGCATCCGAAAACCGATGCCCTGCCCCAACCGATCGCCGCACAGATCGCCGGTTTCGATGTCATGAAGACGCCGCCGGAAACTTTGCTGGCCACAGTGCGCGACCAGTATCGCGACATCAACGCCATGCCCGATGGCGATGCGAAACAAGAGGCGCGAAAGGCACTGCAGAAACAGGGGAACGATTACGCGCAGCAGGCGCAGGCGGCCGAGCTGCTGCGTGCCATCTACGATGAAAACCAACTGCGCGAACAATTGGTGTGGTTCTGGCTGAACCATTTCAGTGTGTTCAAGGACAAAGGCCGCGTGCGCTGGCTGGTCGCGGACTATGCGCAGAACACCATACGGCCGCATGCATTGGGCAAGTTCCGCGACCTTGTCATGGCAACGCTGAAAAGCCCCGCCATGCTCGAATACCTCGACAACGCGCAAAACGCGCGCGACAAGATCAATGAGAACTACGCGCGCGAGCTCATGGAACTGCACACGCTCGGCGTAAACAGCGGTTATACCCAGGCCGACGTGCAGAGCCTCGCTCACATCCTCACGGGCGTCGGTGTGAATTTCGACGGACAACCGCGCAAGCTGCGCCCGGACCTGAGGCCCTACTACTTGCAGGAGGGTGTCTTCGAGTTCAATCCGAATCGCCACGACTTCGGCGATCAGATCCTGCTCGGCAAGACCATCAAGGGCGGTGGGTTCGACGAGGTCGAAAAGGCCGTCGATCTGATCGTCAGCCAGCCGGCGTGTGCCACGTTCATTTCGACCAAGCTGGCAAAGTACTTCGTCTCGGACAACCCGTCGCCGTCGCTGATCGCCGCTATGGCGAAGACGTTCCGCCGCAGCGATGGCGACATCGCCAAGGTGATGGAGACGATGCTCACGTCGAAGGAGTTCACTGCATCGCTGGGCAAGCGCTACAAGGATCCGACGCAGTTCCTCGTCTCGACCATGCGGCTCGCCTACGACGGCAAGCCGGTAGAAAACCCGCGTCCCCTGGTGAACTGGATCACCCAGCTCGGCCAGGCGCCGTTCGGCCGAATCACACCCGACGGCTGGCCGGTCACAGACTCGGAATGGTCGAGTTCCGGCCAGGTGGCGAAGCGCTTCGAGATCGCGCGCTCGATCGGCAGCGGTGCCAATCATCTGTTCGACTTGGACGATACCGGTAAGCGTAGCGTCGGTGGATTCCCGCAGCTCACCACGCCGACCTATTACGCCACGATCGAGCCCACGCTCGGCCCCAAGACGCGTGCTGCGCTGTCGCAGGCCACGTCGCAGCAGGAGTGGAATACGTTCCTGCTCGCCTCACCCGAATTCAACTACCGCTGAGGTTCCGCCATGGACCGTCGCCAATTCCTCTTCACCCTCGCCGCGACCGTGCCCGCCCTGACGCTGGGCGGCAAAGTGTTCGCCGCGCCCACCAGCTCGCCGCGTTTCCTGCTCGTGTTTCTTCGTGGCGGCTACGATGCCAATAACCTGCTTGTGCCGTACGCGAGCGACTTCTACTACGAGTCGCGCCCGAGCATTGCGCTGGCGAAGCCCACGGATGGCGATCCGAAGTCGGTGCGCGCGCTGGATGCACACTGGGGGCTCACGCCGGCCGTCGCGCAGACCATGGGGCCGCTGTGGGACAAGAAGCAGCTCGCGTTCATCCCGTTCGCTGGGACCGACGATCTCTCGCGCAGCCATTTCGAAACGCAAGACAACATCGAGGCGGGCGAACCCAGTGACGCGCGCCAGTACGGCTCGGGGTTCATGGGTCGTCTGAGCGGTGTGCTGCGCGGCGTCCCACCGATCGCGTTCACGGATGCCCTGCCCTTGTCCTTCCGCGGCACGGGCGATGTGCCAAACATCTCGTTGAAGGGCGACGGCAAGGCCGTGTTCGACGATCGCCAGTCGAAAATCCTCGCCAGCATGTACGAAGGCACGCCGCTGCAAGCGGCCGCCACCGAAGGTCTGCAACTGCGCCAGCAGGTCGCTCAGGATCTGCAGACGGAAATGGTTGCCGCCAGCCGCGGCGCAGTGAACGCGCGTGGTTTCGCCCAGCAGGGCCAGCGTATGGCTACCCTGATGAAAGACCGTTTCCGCCTCGGCTTTGTCGACGTGGGTGGTTGGGACACGCACGTGAACCAGGGCGGCGCGGACGGTCAGCTCGCCAACAACCTGGACAACCTCTCGCAAGGCCTCAGCGCCTTTGCCGATGAGCTGGGGCCGACGGAATGGAACAACACCGTCGTTGTCGTGGTTTCCGAGTTCGGCCGCACCTTCCGAGAGAACGGCAACAAGGGCACGGACCATGGTCATGGCACCACGTACTGGGTGCTGGGCGGCAAGGTCCGTGGCGGGCGCGTCGCTGGCGAGCAGGTTGCCATCAATGCCGGAAGTCTGCTGCAGAATCGCGACTACCCGGTACTCAATAACTATCGCGACGTGCTGGGCGGGCTGATGAAGCGCATGTACGGGCTATCGGATGCGGATCTCGGCACGGTGTTCCCCCGTGCCAAGCCGCGCGATTTGCAGCTTGTTTGAGCACGACGCCAGCACCCCACGTCGAGTCCGCCAGGCTGCCGCTTCGGTCCGGCCGACGTTCGACACTGGGAGCTGTCCTCAATGCGAGGAGACATAGGCAGAGGTTGCCTGTGCCGGTGGAACTGCAAATTGCTCCTTCATACGCCTGATTTCCGCAACGGGCGGCAGGCCGAAAAGCCGCTTGAACTCGCGGTTGAATTGCGAGGCACTGGCGTATCCCACGGCATAGGCAGCGGCTTCCGCCGTCATGCCCTCGCGCACCATCAGTAAGCGGGCTTGGTGAAGACGCGTGGACTTCACGTATTGCATGGGCGACGTCTGGGTGATCGCCTTGAAGTGCGTATGAAACGTGGGAACGCTCATGTTGGCGTCCTTCGCCAAGGCCGCGAGATTGATGGGTTCGGCGTAGCTGGCGTGTATCCGTTGCAGAGCTTTTCCTATCTTGCCGAAGGGGCCTTGCATCGCCAGGGCCGAACGGATCGCCCTGCCCTGCGGCCCGGTCAGTACGCGGAAATAGAGTTCGCGTACGAGGTTCGGTCCAAGGATGGGCGCTTCCAAGGGGCTTTGCATGGCCTCCAATAAACGGAGCACCGACGCTATCAACGAGGCATCCATCGGACTGGACACCATACCGGCCGGCTCGTCTCGATTCACCGGCGAGTGCAGGCGATCGATCTGGATGGCCAGCTCGGCGGCCATCTGAAAGTCCAGGTGCATGTAGAGCGCCAGCAGAGGGCGATCCGGTGAGCCATCCGATGTCATGGTGAAAGGGACAGGTACCGCTACGGCCAGGTAGTGCTGCTCGTCGTACACATAGATCTGCTTACCGAAATAGCCGCGCTTGCACCCTTGGCACACGATCACGATGCCTGGGTCGTATAGAACCGGTGTCTGAGATAGCACCCGGTCGGAGCGCAGGATGCGTACACCGGGCAACGCCGTGAGGTTGTAACCCTCCTGTGGCGCCAGCGCGCGAATGAGCGCCACCATGCGGCGTTGTTCCTCCATCGTAGACTTCCCGTCAGACAGCATTACAAGGCGCTCATAAGAATAGGCAATAAAGACGAGTGATTAGGCATAAAAACGGCGGCCTAACGACAGTATTGTGCATACATTGTCGTTAGTTGGGAGTGACCCCATGGTAGCCAGCAAGACCTTGTTTATTACCGGCGTCAGCAGCGGTTTCGGCCGAGCCTTGGCCGAAGAAGCACTCCAAGCCGGTCATCGCGTCGTTGGCACAGTGAGAAACGCGCAGGCCCGGGTTGAATTCGAACGGCTCTCTCCCGGGCGCGCCCTGGGCCGCATTCTCGATGTGACGCACTTCGACGCGATCGACGAGATCGTGAGCGATGTCGAAACCAGCGTCGGCTCTATCGACGTGCTGATCAACAACGCCGGATATGGCCACGAGGGCATCATGGAGGAATCGCCCCTCGCGGACATGCGCCGCCAGTTCGACGTGAACGTATTTGGCGCCGTGGCAATGATGAAGGCTGTGGTGCCTTATATGCGTGCCCGTCGCAGAGGGCACATCGTCAACATCACCTCCATGGGCGGTTACATCACCCTGCCCGGCATTTCGTATTACTGCGGCAGCAAGTTCGCGTTGGAAGGTATTTCCGAGGTGGCCGGCAAGGAGTTGAAGGCATTGGGTATTGCCGTCACCGCGGTGGCGCCCGGTTCATTCCGCACGGATTGGGCGGGACGCTCGATGGTCAGGACACCGCGTTCCATTCCGGACTACGACGCGCTGTTCGACCCGATTCGAGAAGCCCGCATCGAAAAGAGCGGCAAGCAACTCGGGGATCCCGCGAAGGCGGCGCAGGCGATATTGAAGGTGATCGACAGTGACTCGCCACCGGCGCACCTGCTGCTGGGAAGCGATGCGCTTGCCCTGGTCAGGCAGAAGCTGGCCGATCTCACCGCCGAGATCGACCAGTGGGAGGCGCTGACGTGTTCGACGGACGGTTGAGCGGGCGCCACGGCACGGAAGCCCCGGAGCTATGAGAGCCCGAGCCGGCGTCTAGGCAGCGCCGCGGGCTCGCCGTATCCTGCGTGCAAAGGATGGCCCCGGTGCTGATACGGGTGAATCTCCTGCGTGGGTGCCGCAACGGATGCGCGCTTGCTCCAGGGCCGGAGTGGTCGTTGTCATGCTCCCTATATGAGGCCCGATGCGAATACAGCGATGGACCCCGGTCTTTTTCAGCGTGCCCATGGCAGGGCAATGTATTGCCGTTTTGTGGGCGACCGAGAACACCCTGTTTCATAGCTACGTTGCGGTGGTGACCACCGTTGCGCTTGCCATACTGCTGTGCGCCAGGCGGGTATCCCTGGCGGTGAGACATAACCGGCCTCTTTGGGCGCTGCTGCTGGCAAGCCTTGCAGCGAAAGGTGTCGCGTTTACGCTTTTACTCATCGACAGCGTCCATCACAGCGAAGGGACGCTGGTGATGGTCGACCCCAGCTTCTGGTTCTGCGTGGCGGGTTGGTTCCTGATTGCCGCGGCGTCGTTCGACGCGGCCACGCCAACGGTTCGATGGGCGTCCCTTGGGGATATTCTCACGTCGATGCTGTCGGTCGGCCTGTTTTATGTTCTCTTGCGCGCGGCCATCGAGGGACCGACGGCCGCCGATTCGGCGGTGTTCCTCACTCGCCTGTTCGACGCCCTGGACGGATTTGTCGCTGCCATCGTGCTCGTGCGATTCCTCGGCACACGCCGGGCCGACGAGCGACGCTTCTTCGGCGTCGTCGCTGCCTTCACGGTCACCGACGCGATCGTCGCCGCCGTTCACAACCGCCTTGTCGTGGCGACCGATTCGTATCTTCCGGAGCTGCTGTTGACGCTGCCGATGGTGGTGGTCGGCATGCTCCTCAGCCGGCGCAAGGCCGTCTGGTTGCGTGGTTTCCGTCCGTCCCTCTTGCAACGTCGGTTGTCGCGCATGGTCAGGCCATTCGCATTGAGCTTAGCGACATGCTTCGTCGCACTCGCGACCGCCCATGTCGACAAGACGCTCGCCATTCGCGCCCTGGTGGCGGCACTGACCCTGTTTGCCTGCAGGAATGCGCTGGTCGTCTGGTATCACCTTTCGGCAGAGGACCAGATGCGGGTACTTCGCCGAAGGCTGCAACACGCCGCGGTGCATGATCCGCTGACGGGCTTGCTCAACCGCCGCGGCCTGTTCCATATCCTGCAACGCGAATACGACGCCGCACGCCATCCTGCAGGATTCAGCATCGCCATGATCGACGTCGATCACTTCAAGCGCTTCAACGACGAGTACGGTCACCAGGCCGGTGACCGTTGTCTGGTGCATGTCGCGCGTTCGCTGACGCAGATAGCCGATGCCGTCCCCTCGTGCGTCGTGTCGCGCTACGGCGGGGAAGAGTTTGTCCTGCTGTTTCCAGAGGTAACGCTAGAGAGCGCCCTGCTATACGTCGAACGCGCGCGCATCGCGGTTGCCCTTGCTCCTCCATCGCCGTTGCCACCCGATACACGAATCACCTTCAGCGCGGGCCTCGTGACGGTCGAAGGGGGCCGTTGGCCCCCCATTGACGAATTGCTGCGCCAGGCCGATTCGGCGGTCTACGCCGCCAAAGCCGAAGGGCGCGACCGAAGCGTTGGCGCGGCGCTTGTGACCGCCTAGGCGCCGTCCCGCGGGCTGCCCTGGTCGAGCATCGCATCCAACTGCGCGAACTGCTCGGGCAGGCCTTCCGCCGAACCCTTGAGCGCCTCGTCGCGAGCCGCCTGCGTGGGATAGAGCTCGTGGAGAGTGACGAGCGTCTTGTCGCCGTGCGCCTCGAACGTCACCGTGGTCAGGGCGCCCTCCTCGCTTTCCTCATTCGTCCACACGATGCGCTCGAGCGGCGTCACTTCCTTGTACGTGCCGAAGAATGCCATGGGCTGGTCGAATGCCGGGTGGCGGAACACGAGCTTGTACGTACCACCCGTGCGAATGTCCATGCTGCATTCTTCCAGTGACATGCCGGCCGACTTCGGCACCCACCACTGTTTGAAGAGGTCCGGCGTGCTCCAGGCTTCGAACACGATATGTACCGGCGCGTCGAAGGTTCGCTTGACGACGAGTTCCCGGTCCGACCTGGCTTCCACCACCGTGCGGTTCGCGGTGCTGGCATTATTTTCGTTTGTGGCGGCCATTTGCGTTCTCCTCGCGTTTCATGTGCTGGACGAGCGCGTCCAGTGCGTCGAAGCGTGCGTTCCAAAGGCGGCGTTGCTGCTCGATCCAGGCAGCCTCCTCTTCCAGGCGGCGCGGACCTAGCCTGCAGGTGCGCACCCGCCCGACCTTCTCCGTGCTCACCAGGCCGGCCTGCTCCAGCACGCTCACGTGTTTCTTCATGCCCGTGAGCGTCATCTGAAACTTCTGCGCCAGGTCGCTGATCGAGGCGTCTGAGGCCCCGAGTTGCGCGAGCACGCCACGCCGCGTGATATCCGAAAGCGCGGCAAACGTTGCGTCGAGGGAAGCTTCATAGTGAACCATGTGGTTCAGTGTATGCCTGTCCTTGTGCGGAGTGCAAGCGGTGCCCGGGGGCGGCACGTTGATCGGATACTGAGTCCAAAACGCTCGGTGCTACGTATAGGAAGGTGAGCGAGCCGCACCCTGACCGGGGCATGCCGCTTTGGCCCTCATCCAGGAGAACCACCGTGAAGACGTTCCTACCGACGGCAGCGGCCACTGCGAAGGTTCTCTTTGCGGCCGCTCCCGCGCTTACCACCGACGGCGCGGCGCCTGATGTCGGGTATCGCGTCTGATGCGCATGCGGGGCATGCGAGTGCCGACGAACGCTTCGCTTCGCCGCGGCTTGGGCTTCTGGGCCAATCTTCTCGGCTATCAGGGGGTGTGGTTCCTGCTCGTCAGTGGCGCCGCACGCGCCAGCTTGGTCGTGCCGATTGCCGCTGCGGTCGCGTTTGTGGTGGTTCAACTGATCATGACGGCAGAGCCACGCAGCGAAGGTCGCCTCGTGGTGGCCGCGTTGCTGCTGGGGGCGGTCACGGATGGCGTAGCGGCGGCGTTGGATTGGCTGCGCTATGCGTCCCCTGCTCCCGCACTACCGCCGCAGGGTGCGCCGTTGTGGATCTTGATGCTCTGGGCCTGTTTCGCGACAACGATCAATCGCTCGCTTACGGTCGTCCGTGGGCGCCCTTGGCTTGCCGCTGTGTTGGGCGGTCTCGGTGCGCCGTTGGCCTATTCGGCCGCTGCCAGTGGCTGGCATGCGGTCGAATGGACCTCCCCCTGGGCATTGGTATGGATAGGTGCCTGCTGGGCCTTTGCACTGCCGATACTCGTGCGGGTTAACGCATCCTCGACTCAAGGCCAGATTCCGCGATCTGAATGAGCGACTTGCGCTGCGGATGAAAGACACCGTCACACATGAACGATCTTTCGCACGCTATGTTTTGTAGATCACCACGGCGCGGGAAATGGGGACATGAAGAAACTGGCTAACGCGGTTTTGTTCGCGGCTTGCATCACGGGCGCGGTCCACGCGCAGACGAATGCCGGCGACCAGAAGCCGGACTCCGACCTCCCGTTCACCATCACCAAGGTAGCCAGCCTCGACCTGCCTTGGCGCATCGCCTTCCTGCCCGACGGCCGCATGCTGGTGACGGAGAAGGTGGGACGCGTGGCACTGGTCACTCCACAGGGTGACAAGACCGATGTCGGTGGCGTGCCGGCGAGCTACTTCGAAGGCCAGAACGGCATGTTGGGCGTGTTCCTCTCGCCGCACTACGCCGCCGATCACAGCGTGTACTTGACCTACGTCGAGCCGGGCGACTACGGCGGCGGCGTGGCCCTGGGCCGAGGACGCCTCGTGCTGGACGACAAGCAACCCCGGCTGGAAGGCTTTCAGGTGTTGTGGCGCCAGGTGCCTACCGGCAAGGGCGGTCAACCGGGTGGCCAGATCGCGTTCTCGCCGGACGGCAAGTACCTGTTCCTCACGCTCGGTGACCGCCAGCGCTTTACCCCGGCGCAGGATCCGAGTCAGCCGCTCGGCAAGATCCTCAGGCTCACGCTCGACGGCAAGCCGGCGCCCGGCAATCCGTGGGCAGGAAAAGTCGGCGCGCGAACCATTCCCTTGATCGATCCGCCCGCCGATACCGAAAAGGCCAAGACGGCGCCGATCGTCAGCACTTACACCTTCACCGGACCCAACCTCACGCCTGCAGAAACCTGGAGCGTCGGTTTCCGCACGCCTTATGGCCTGGCGTTTGGTCCGGACGGCCGCTTATGGGAACTCGAGCATGGTCCCAAGGGCGGTGACGAGTTGAACCTCGTCCAGCGCGGTAAGAATTACGGCTGGCCCTTGGTCTCGTATGGCATGAACTACAACGGCGTGCCCATTCCCAACCCGGATACGCGCCCCGATCTGGTCAAGCCGGTCATCTATTGGGACCCGGTCATCGCGCCGGGAAACATCATGTTCTACAAGGGCACGCTGTTCCCGCAATGGAATGGGAGCGCGTTGCTCAGCGGTCTCACCGCTCTGGGCATCGTGCGCGTGACGTTCGACGAAAAGGGCGGCGCGACCGCCGTCCAACGGTGGAGCGTCGGCAAGCGTGTACGCGATATCGAGGAAGCCCCGGACGGTTCGCTGTGGATGCTCGAGGATGCTTCGCCCGGAGGGCTGTATCACCTGATGCCGAAGTGATCGTTGAGGGCTGTGCCTGCGCCAACCGAGCTAGCGTGCGGTATAGCCCCCGTCGACCACGAACTCCGCGCCGGTGATGAACGACGCTTCGTCCGAGGCGAGAAACACTGCGCACCAGGCCACTTCGTCAGGCGTCCCCAGGCGGCCCAGCGGATGTAACGCTGCGATCGCCTGGAAGCCTGCCGCCTCTTCCACGTCCATGCCCGCCACGTAACCCTCCACCATCGGCGTGTGGATGAATCCGGGGTGGATGGAGTTCACCCGTATCCTGTCCTTTGCGTAGAGCAGCGCATCCGTTTTGGTCATGAGACGAACCGCGCCTTTCGATGCGTGATAGGGCGGTACGTCGGCGGCGCCGACCAGTCCGTAAATCGACGACAGGTTGATGATGCTGCCGCCGCCAGCAGCCCTCATGGGAGCGACGGCATGTTTGACGCCGAAGAACACGCTCTTGACGTTGATGCGCTGGACGCGGTCCCACTCCTCTTCGGTCAGTTCATGCGTCGGCTTGTCGGGGCCTACGATGCCGGCGTTGTTGACGAGGATGTCGAGCCGACCGAATCGCGCATGCGCATGCTGGATCGCACCGGCCACGTCCGCTTCGTTGCCCACATCGGCATGAACGAAATCGACGTCGGGGCCTAAGGCTCGCTCGGGGCGGCAGACGTCCGCGATGACCACGTCGGCACCCTCGTCCGCCATGCGCTGCGCGCAGGCTGCGCCGATACCCATGGCGCCGCCTGTAATCAGCGCGACCTTTCCTTTCAATCGGTTCATGGCGCACCTCCCGAAGTCGGTGGCTCGAGCATGCGTGCGGTGCCCGCCTCACGCCTTGATCTGAATCAAGCGCCTCTCCGCCCGGATTGATCTACGTCAACGTCGGCAGCGGTGCCCCCGTCTACAACGTTGTTGACGTCATCGTTTCGACACCCTTGCCGCACAGACGGAGGTGGTTACCATGGCTCTGACCTGGATCTTGGTGTGCGACGCTGCGCGGGCGCGCCTATTCGAAAGCGCGGACAGGCATACGGCGTGGTGCGAAGTAGCCTGCTATGCCAATCCCGAACTGAGGGGGCCCCCTGCGGATCGCGGCACGGGTCGTACGGTGCCCCGTTCGCAGGAAAGCGTCGGTGCCGCAAGGCATGTGATCGAGCCTCGCGAGAGCAGAAAGGATCACAGCGCGCGTATGTTTGCTCACAGCCTTGCCGAAACGCTGCGTGAGGCACATGCACACCGCCGTTACGAGCGACTCTTCATCGTCGCGCCGCCGCGCTTCCTGGGTGTGCTCTCCGACCAGTTCGGCGATGAAACGGCGATGGTCGCCGGCTCACTGGGCAAGGACGTGGTCGGTTTGTCGGCCGAGGACATGGAGCGACATGTCCGGGCTGCGTTTCCTCACGACTTCGCCGCTGAAGCGAAACGTCCGGCCGCCTGACACGGGCGGCCAGCCCCTCACCGCTGCCACGTCACAAGAGGCAGCTCGGCCGGGAGGAAGGCGTCCTCGTGCCAAGGCCGCAGTCGCACCGTATAGTCGCTTGCGGGGCGGGTGGCAGGGAGTGACACGGTGAACACGTAACCGCCGATCGCGCCACTGATCGCATCCCCCTGGCTCATCGGAATGGACTGCCGCGGAAATCCGTCGCGTTCCTCGGCATAAAGTTCTACTTTTACCCACTCGACGTTCAATCCACCGAGGTACGCTTGCGCGTGAAAGCGCCAGTGGGCGTCGTCGAGCGTCACGTCCACGTCGCCGAGTCGCACTTCGTGCCAATGCGACGACACGGCGTCGCTCCATGCGAGTAGTTCTCCCTGATGGCGCTTCCTCAGTGCGCGAACGGCCGGAAGATAGAAGCCATCCACGTAGTCGAGCAGCATGCGGTTGCTGCTGAATGCGGGTGTGAGCCGCGACATGCTCGCACGCATCCGTTCCACCCAGCGCTGCGGCACGCCGCGGTCGTTGCGCTCGTAGAAGCACGGTGCAATTTCGTCTTGCAGCAGGCGATAAAGACAGTCGGCGTCTTCCGGGTCGCCACCGTGTCCGTCGATCGCCCACCCGCAGGCCGGGTCATAGGCTTCCGCCCACCAGCCGTCCAGCGTGGAGACATTGAGCCCGCCGTTCACCAGGGTCTTCATGCCGCTGGTACCGCAGGCTTCCCACGGTCGGCGCGGCGTGTTGAGCCATACGTCCACGCCCTGCACCAGCCGCTGTGCGAGAGCAAGGTCATAGTCTTCCAGGAACACTGCCCTGCCCTGAACGTCCGGACGTTGCGTGAATTCCACCCAGGCACGCACCTGGTGTTTGCCTTCCTCGTCGGCGGGATGTGCTTTCCCGGCGATGATGAGCTGAACCGGCCGCTTCGCATCGGTGAGGATATCGATGAGCCGCTGCGGGTCGTGGAGCGACAGGTTCATACGCTTGTATTCGGTAAAGCGGCGCGCGAGGCCCACGGTCAGAACATTGGGATCGAGAACGCGGCGCGCCATGGCGATGCTTGCTGGCGGTTCACCTCGAAGGCCGAGTTGCATCGCCAGCCGGTCACGTGCGTACTGCACCAATTCGCGTCGCTGGCGGGCCGCCAGATCCCAAAGCACGATGTCATCGCAGGCGGCTATGGACGCTTCGAGGCAGCCGACGTCGCCGAGCCAGCGTCGTTTGCCGCACGTCTGGGTCCAGAGTTCATCGGCGGGTGCGGAATCCCATGACGGCACGTGAACGCCGTTGGTGACGTGGCGAACCGGCACCTCGTCAAACGGCCAGCGCGGGTAGAGCGGCGCGAAGAGCTTTCGACTCACCTGGCCGTGGAGCTTGCTTACCGCACTGGTTTGCGCGCAACCGCGCAACGCGAGATAGGTCATGTTGAACGGTTCGTCTTCGTCTGCCGGGTCGATACGACCCAGGGCGAGGAAGTCGCGTAGCGAATGCTGGCAGTCGTTGAGCAGATCCTGCGCGTATTTTCGGATCAGCGAGGGCGCAAATGCGTCGAACCCGGCGGGGACAGGCGTGTGCGTCGTGAATACGTTGCCCGCCCGGGTCTCCCACCATGCTTCCTGGAACGTGACGTTGCGACGATGCATGCATCGCCGTGCCCGCTCCAGTACGGCAAACGCGGCATGTCCCTCGTTAAGGTGACATACCTCGACGGGCAAGCCGAGTGCTTCCACGAGGCACCAGCCACCAATGCCGAGCACCACCTCCTGCAGCAGGCGCATTTCGGAACCGCCGGCATAGAGCTTGGCGGTAATGCCGCGGTCAACGGCGCCATTGAGTACATGGTTGCTGTCGAGCAAGTAGAGCCGGGTGCGCCCTACGTCGGCCTGCCACACGCGAAGCCGCAACGTCCGTCCGGGAAGCGGCAGCGCGAGTTCCAGCCACGCACCATCGGGACCGACCGACGGTTGGATGGGCAAGCTGGTCGGATCGTTCGACGGGAAAGCTTCCTGTTGGTTGCCTGCGCTGTCGATCGTCTGACGGAAGTAGCCTTCCCGATAGAGAAGTCCCACGCCGATCAACGGCACGCCGAGATCGCTGGCTGTTTTCAGGTAATCGCCAGCCAATACGCCCAAGCCTCCGGCATACAGGGGCAACGCTTCGCTGAGCCCGAACTCCATGCTGAAGTAGGCAATACCGTTAGGCATGTCGCCCGACGAATGGCCGGCAAGCATCCCTGGGGTTTCCAGGTAATGACGGCGTTGGTCCACAGCCGTTTTCAGTCGCTCCAGGAAAGCCTCGTCGCGTCCGAGTTGATCGAGCTGCGCCTGCGACGCGTTTTGCAGCACCACCCATGGGTTATGCGTGAAATCCCATAGCTCTCCGTCCACCTGTCGCCAGAGTGCATCGACCGCGTGGTTCCATGTCCAGCGGAGATCGAGCGCGAGGTCGTTCAATGGCTCGAGGCCCGGTGGAAGCGAGCGCGGAAGAATCCGGTGCATGTGCATTGGCGACCTCCTGGGCGGCAGCCGTTACGTTCTCGCCAGCGAGACGCTGAGGTATTGACGAGGATCAACGAGCGGCTTCGTGGCGAAGGTCACAGTGCCTGCAACCTCGGCAGATATGTAAAGAGTCGTCATGCCCCCAAACCCTGCACAGGCCGCATGAACGGGCCTTTTGTCCTCGCAGCAGGGGCACCGGAGCCTTTAGGTGCTCACTGGGACGGTCACGGCGTGAACTTGTCCGTGGTGTCGCGGCACGCTCAATCCATCGAATGGTGCGTATTCGACGAGACGGGCGAGCGTGAACTCGCTCGCCTTCCCCTGCCCGTGCGCGACGGCGACATCTGGCACGGCTACCTCGAAGGCGCAGGCCCCGGTCTCGTCTATGGGCTTCGGGTGCATGGCCCTTACGATCCATGCCGTGGGCACCGATTCAACCCCCACAAGCTGCTCATCGACCCATGTGCCCGGGCGTTGCTCGGCATGTTCACCTGGGACGATGCGGTATTCGGGTACGCCGGTGGAACGCCCGACGTTGCCTCCGCCATGGATGAACGCGACAGCGCACCGTTCGTGCCGAAGTGCGTCGTCGCGACGCCTCTGTCGCCGCTTTCGGAGCGACCGGCCCGGCCACGCACGCCATGGAACGACACGGTCATCTACGAACTGCACGTCAAGGGATTTACCCAATCCCATCCGGCCGTGCCGGAGGCTATACGAGGCACCGTCGCCGCGCTCGCAACGCCCCCCATCATCGCGTACCTGCGGCAGCTTGGCGTCACGGCCATCGAGTGCATGCCGATGGCAGCGTTCATCGACGAACGGCATCTCGTCCGGCACGGGCTGACCAATTACTGGGGCTACAACCCGATCGCCCCGATGGCCGTCCATGCGCCCTACCTTGGCGGCGGAGACGCACGTGCCATGGCGGACGCCGTCGATCGACTGCATGACGCCGGTATCGAGGTGATCGTTGACATCGTCCTGAATCACACCGCTGAAGGCGGTGCCGACGGGCCGACGCTGACGTTGCGCGGTCTGGACAACGCCGTGTACTACCGTTTGCAGGAGCAGCACCCGGAACGCTATGTGGATGCCTCGGGTTGCGGCAACACTCTCGATCCGTCCGAAGCCGCCGTCATCGCACTTTTCCACGCCACGCTGCGCTACTGGGCTTGCGAGATTGGGGTCGACGGGTTTCGCTTCGATCTGGCGACACTCCTGGGACGCTCCGAGACCGGCGCGTTCGACGCGGATGCGCCTTTGTGGCGCACCATTGCCGCCGATCCGGATCTCCGCGACCTGAAGTTGATCGCCGAGCCGTGGGATGCCTCGACGTCGGGGGCCCTCGGGTCGTTTCCGCCGCCCATCCGCGAATGGAACGGCCGCTATCGCGATGACATCAGACGGTTCTGGCGTGGCGACGCTTGCGCCCGCGGCGCGATGGCGACGCGACTGGCCGGTTCCAGTGATGTGTTCGACCACGGCGGCCGCGGCCCGCTGCACGGGGTCAACTACGTCACCTGCCACGATGGCTTCACGCTGGCAGATGTGACCTCGTACGCCGTCAGGCATAACGAGGCAAATCCCTATGACAACCATGACGGTAGTCCGGAGAACTGGAGCAGCAATGGCGGTGAGGAAGGCGATACACCGGACGAAGCCCTGCGCCTGACCCGTCGTCGCCGACGCTGCGCCATGCTGGCGACGCTGGCGCTGTCTCGCGGCGTGCCGATGGTGCTCGCTGGGGACGAGCTATCGCGCACGCAGCACGGCAACAACAATGCCTTTTGCCAGGACAACGCCATGAGCTGGCTCGACTGGACCGCCATCGACGACCCCATGCGCGATCTGCGGCCATGGCTCGCCCGCGCGTTGCAGTTGCGGCGACGGTTCCGCTTTCCGCGTGTCGACGCGTTCTTCCGTGGGGCCACGGCGATACACGTCGACGACCGGGACATCCGCTGGTCCGAGCCCGATGGATCCGAACTCGACTCGGCGGGATGGGCAGATCCTGCAGAGCGCGCTCTCGGTGTCCTCGTCACCGGTCCCGGCGAAGGCGACGCGGCCAACGAACGCATCTTTCTCGCTCTCAATCCAGGGGAACACGAGCGGACCTTCCGCTTGCCTGCGCCACCGGGGACCGAGGCATGGTTCGTCGTGCTCGATGCGGACCGCCGGCCCACCGCGGCTGCCGTCCTCGCATGCGGCAGCGAGGTATCGATTCCGCCCACGGGCATGCTGGTGCTGTCGGATTCGGACCCCGCAAGGCCGTTGCTCGCCGCAACGCGCGTGGCCACGCCTTGAGCCAGGGCGAGCTGATGTTCTCTTGATGCGTATCAACTCCGGGGGACGCCGGTTTTGTTGCACTGCCCTCGTCATGAACAGTCCTGCGTCCCCACGCCGTACCCGGACCTCCGCCGTGAAGGCGGGATGGCGGCGACTCGGGGCTGGCCTGGTGACAGGCGCGGCGGACGACGACCCCAGTGGCATTGCCACCTATTCACAGGTAGGCACGCAGTTCGGCTACAGCATGCTCTGGACGACGGTCGCCACCGTCCCGTTGATGATCGGCATCCAGACGATCTGCGCCCACATCGCCCGGGTCACGGGAATGGGGCTGGCCGCCAACCTCACCCGCATCCTGCCGCGCGGGGTGGTCGCCGGGCTGGTCGGGCTGCTGGTCATCAACAACGTGGTGAATCTCGCCGCCGACATCGGCGCCATGGGCGATGCGCTGGCCATGCTCACCGGCGGCTACGCGCGCTATCTTGCCTTGCTCTGTGCAGCGGTCTCCTTGCTGCTGGAGGTCTTCATACCGTTCCGGCGTTACGCACCCATCCTCAAGGTACTCACAGCGAGCCTCCTCGCCTATGTACTGACGGCGTGCGTCGTCGGTATCCCGTGGCGCGAGATGGTTGCGCATTGGCGTCCGGAACGCTGGGACCATCGCACGCTGGTGGCGTTGACCGCCGTCTTCGGTACGACTGTCAGTCCCTATCTCTTCTTCTGGCAGGCGGCAGAGGAAGTCGAACAGGAACGCGGTGAGCCGGGTGCACAGGCCCTGCTTGCCGCACCGGAAGACGCGCCAGAAGAGTTCCGTCGCATCCGCATCGACACGAATCTCGGCATGACCTACTCGAACGCCGTTGCGTTCTTCATCATGCTGACCGCTGCCGTCGTACTGCATGGTGCCGGGCTGCCGTCGATCGACACCTCGGCAGACGCGGCGCGCGCATTGGAGCCTCTTGCCGGTCGCCTGGCGTCGATGTTGTTCACCCTGGGTATCGTCGGTACCGGCATGCTCGCCGTTCCGGTGCTGGCGGGTTCCGCGGCATACGCCGTGTCCGAAGCCCTGGGGCAGAAAGGCGGCCTGGAGAACACGGTCGCCGAGGCGAGGACTTTCTACATCATTCTGGCGGTTGCCACGGCGCTGGGTACCTTGCTCACGTTCCTTCCCGTATCGCCACTGCGTTTGCTGTTCTGGTCCGCGGTGATCAACGGTGTGATCGCCGTACCGCTCATGGGGGCGATCATGGTCGCGGCGTGCAGCCGATCGCTGATGGGACCCTTCGTCCTCAAAGGCACGCTTCGCCTTCTGGGCTGGGTGGCCACGGTCGTGATGGGACTGGTGGCTCTTGGGCTGCTCTTGTGACTTGAACCCGACCCATCGCCTTGACGAGGATCAATAAGTGGGCTGTGACGGGATTCAGAATGGAGGCACGCTTCGCGACGTCGACGCGTTGATGCCATAAGTCGGTAGCCAAGGCATCGCGTCGCCGAGCCCGCCCCTCTTCGTGATGTACGCGCTGGAGTCGCCATGTCGCTGCCAAGCACCGATACGATCGCCGATGCCGACCTTCGTCATCCGCGTTTCCGCTTTCTGCTGTCGCGTTGTCGCAATCGCCCGAAACTTCCGATGGGTGTGGTCCATCCCTGTAGCGCCGTTTCCCTCGAGGGCGCGCTCGATGCTGCTTCGCACGGCCTGATCGAACCTTGGTTGTTCGGGCCGGAAACGCACATCCGTCGCCTGGCCGACACGCTGGGGCGCGGTCTCGAAGGCGTGATCATCCACGACGCGCCCGATGCCCACACCGCGGCTCAGTTCGCGGTCATGGCAGGACGCCGCGGCGATATCGCCGCACTGATGAAAGGCGACATGCATACGTCCGATCTGCTGCATGTGCTGCTCGACCGCGATACAGGTCTTCGCGGTCCGGGGCGTATGACTCATGCCTTTGCCATCGACACGCCCGCCTATGCGCATCCGTTGATCGTGAGCGACGCCGCCATCCACATACGGCCGAATCTCGATGAAAAGCGCGACATCTGCCAGAACGCCATCGACCTGGCGAAGGCCATCGGCATCGAGCGTCGGCACGTGGCGATTCTCGCCGCGGTGGAGACGCTTCACGAGGACATGCCGGCGACGCTCCATGCCGCCGCACTGTCCAAGATGGCAGCGCGCGGCCAGATCACGGATGCCGACGTCGACGGTCCGCTCGCGTTGGACAATGCCCTGAGCCCCGCGGCCGCGCGCCTGAAACATATCGATTCCCACGTGGCGGGGCATGCCAACATCCTCATCGCGCCGGATCTCGAGTCCGGCAATCTGCTGACGAAGGCGTTGGTGTTGCTCGCGGACGGCATCGCGGCGGGTATGGTCCTGGGCGCCGCCCTGCCCGTCGCCCTCACCAGCCGGTCCGATACGTCGGCCGCGCGCGTGGCATCGGCGGCCATGGCGGTGCTCCTCGCGGCGCAAGAACCGGCGGCTTGACGCAGGTCAAGGACGCACCCCGCCATTGCGCTAGCGTGCAGACGTAGCCATTTCAGAGCGGGGCTTTCATGAATACGACAGCACGTTCCCAGCGCACCGTGGCTCAGATACCTGCTTCCTGCCTGCCGGCTGTGGGCGATGTTCTGGCCGTCGTCGCCGGACCGGTGGATGGCGCGGCCTATGTCGCGAGTCGTCTCGCCGCGCGAGACGACGGATCCGTCACCGGTTGCGCGATCTCGCCGGCGTTCCTGGGCGTCCCCTCTGCTGAAGCCGGCACGCGTTCCACGTTGCTGCGCGAACCCGTTGTTCACTCGTCTCAGAGCGAAGGTCGGGAAGCCGTAGCCGGTCGCGACACCTTTCTCCGTTTGGCCCTCGCTGCGGGTGCGCAGAGGCCACAGTGGGCCTGGGCGGGAAACGATCCGGGCCATACGCTGGCCATGCTCGCCGCGTGGCACGACTTGATCGTGGTCCAGCGGCCTGCCGATCCGCACGCCAATTCCCTGGACGGCCTGGAAAGCCTGCTGATGGGAACGGGCCTGCCTTGCCTCGTGCTGCCTTCCGTCTGCGCCCCCTCCGGCGTGTTTGATCGGGTCGTGGTCGCATGGGACGGCAGCCGTCCTGCCGTCCGCGCGATCCGTGCGGCCTTGCCGCTGATCGCGGCGGCCCAGGATGTGCTTCTGCTCGATGGACGTCCCGCGCACCAGAGTGACAACGAAACACCAGGATTCGATCCTGCGGGTTTCCTGGCACGCCACGGTATCGAGGCGACGCACCGGCGCGTGCGGACCACACCGGGGGAAGCGGGCGCGACGATCCTGAAAAAAGCTCACCAGTTCAAGGCCGATCTGTTGGTCATGGGCGCCTACGGGCATACGCGGCTGCGGGAACGCCTGTTCGGTGGCGCTACGCGGCAGGTCCTCGCGCATAACGAGCTGGCGACGTTGCTCTACCACTGAGTCACGCAGTCGCTTGCCGGGCGAGGAGCGATAACCCACGCCGACATGTTCGGTGCGGTCGGTTTATCAGCCGTCGCAGCATCCGGAGGTCACGCCATGAAAGCCATCGAGATCGGCCGGCGACGCGTTCCCACCGTCGAGAGCGGCACGCCCGTGGCCGAAGTCGCGCGGTCGATGCAGAAGCATCAGGCGTCGTGTCTCGTCGTCGTCGCGGAAGCGAGCATGAAACCGCTCGGCGTGATTTCCGAGCGCGACCTGGTCTTGCGGGCGCTGGCCCCGGGAGCGGACTTTGTCCATATGACCGCCGCCAGCATCATGTCCACGCCCGCCATCGTCTGCCATGCGGACGCATCACTGGCGGACATCGTGCAGGCGATGGCCGGTGGCGGCGTGGCGCACCTGCCGCTGGTGGACGACGAACGCCGTCTCGTCGGCATCGTGTCGGCAACGGACGTAACGGCCGCTGTCACCGAGTTGCTAGGGCAGTTGGCGAAAGCCCTCGCCACCGATGCGTTGAGCGATCGTCCTTACGCATGAGATCCGTGCGCGGGCGGCGTCCTCCTGGGTTCAATCGCCTCCCGGCCGAGCGCGTCGCATGGACTCGGCAAGCTCACGGTGACCGTGCTCATCGAGGGCTTCCAGCGTGCTGTCGAAGTCCCGCGGCTCGCGATTCTGGCTCAGCTTGCGCTTGCCCTCCAGTCGGGTGACGTCGATCTCCAAACCGACGATATGAGCCAGATGTTCTGTCAGGTAATCGGCGGGCGCATCGCTCATCTTCCAGGGAGCGGGCATGCTCACCTCCTGCTGACGCGTGAGTCGCGCCACCATGCCGCGTACAAACGACTCATCGTCGTGGATGCTGATCCGTCCGTGCGCATGCACGATCTCGTAGTTCCAGGTGGGCACGTGGCGATGCGTTTCCTGCTTGCTCACGTACCAGTTCGGAGAGATGTAACCCTGCGCTCCACGAAACACGACCAAGACGGGATCGCCATTCCGAAGCTCCTGCCAGATCGGATTCGCGCGCGCAACGTGGGCGAGCAGCACTCCGAATGCACCGCGGCTCTCGTCCAGCACGAATGGCAGGTGGTTGGCCTCCAATCCAGCGGCCGTGTTACTGACCATCATCCCGAGCGGATGCGCTTGAATGATGCGCCGGAGTTCCTCGGGCCTGGATTCGGTAAACAACGGTGGAACGTACATGCGGGCTCCGAGCAGGCCGTATGGATGGCGATCATACAGCGGGCCTAGCGTCGCGCGTGGCGACACCGTCGTCGTAGGAGCCGCCATGGCAGCGAGGAACATGTACCTCACGGCTGCCGCTCCGTCGGCTTCCGGCCTGATCTGCCAAGGGAGCGCCATAGAGGCGCCCCCTCCCAGCCCCCTCACTCGACCGCTTCGAGCGGCCTCCCCGCGCGAGCCAGATGATCGGCGTGGATGACGACGCCGTGGGGTGATTCGTGCCATGTGCCTTCCACTTCGATCTCGCGACCGACCTTCAGGACATTGGCGAAGCGTTTCGCCGCATGGGGCGGGAAACGAAGATGCACGCCGTCGTCGAGGATCACGCCGTGGACGTCGCCCTTGGGGCCATGGACGAGGTATTCGATGACGCCGCTGTATCCCCACCGTTCTGCCTTGGTCGGTGTGTGACGTTCGACGGTCTTCTCGGCCTGCGGTCCGTTGTCCACGACCGCCGCGCCATGCGCGGGCTCGACGGCTACCGCGACGATAAGGGGCTTGCCGCGCACGCGAACGCCGCGTACCGCGATGCTGTCGCCGATCTTCATGCGTGGCAGAAGCTTGCCGGACAGATGCGGTGGGATGTGCACCTCGGTGCCGTCCTTCAGCAATACACCGTCGAGATGGCCGTGGGGATTGAGCAACAGGCGCGCGATCTTGCCGCGCGTGATCGGGAGATGGTCGGGATCAATCCAATGCATGGTGTGCCTCCTGTGGCATACGAGATGAGTGGGGAGTTGTGTGGGGAAAGGCGGCGCGGCCCAAGCACCAGATAACGATGGCGAACGCCGCGAGCGCGCCAAGGCAGAGAAACGCGGGGGCGAAGCCGTACCACTGCGCCACCCAGCCACCCAATGCGGGACTGAGTGCCGCGCCGATGCCCTGTACGGCCAATACCGCGCCCTGGGCGACGTTGACGCGGCCGGTGCCGTTCATCAGATGGGCAACCAGCGCCGGTACCGCGACGCTCTGCAGGCCCGCGCCGATGCCATCGAGCACCTGCACCGGAATGACGCCCCAGGTGTCCATCCAGAGTGCGGCGATCACGCCACGGATCGGCAAGGCGACGAGGGTCAGCATGACGACCCACCAGTGCCCGCGGGTGCGCATCCAACGCATGGCAACGAGCGACGCCACGATCATGACGAGCTGGGCGATCACGATGGTGGCCGAGGTGAACAGTGCCGGGTCGGCCTGTCCTCGTCCCACGACGGCGAGACCGAACAGCGGCAGCATCGCTGCGTTGCCGAGGTGAAAGAGGCAGAGTGTCGCCGCGAGGATCAACAGCGCACGGTTCTGCCAGACGAGGCGGAAGCCGCCGGGTGTACCCGCGTCCTCGCCCTTCGCCCCCTCGCCCATCCCGCGTGCGCGTCGGTCGTCGATGTCGGTCCGTCGGATGGTGTAGGTGGCACCGATGGCGAACGCGCCGAACGCCGCTGCAAGCAAGAAGATAGCGGGAAAACCGAAACGCCAGCCCAGATAACCGGACAATGCGGCGGCCACGACGTTGCCGGCGTGGTTGGCCACCTGCACACGACCGAATTGCCGATCGAAGCCGCTCTGTCCCACCAGGCCCAGCGTGAGGCCGGCAAGCGCCGGACCGAACACGGCTCCCGTAAGCG
The DNA here is from genome assembly GCF_900119235.1 of Luteibacter sp. UNCMF366Tsu5.1. Lineage (NCBI taxonomy): Bacteria > Pseudomonadati > Pseudomonadota > Gammaproteobacteria > Lysobacterales > Rhodanobacteraceae > Luteibacter > Luteibacter sp. UNCMF366Tsu5.1. The sequence goes on from NZ_FPIS01000001.1 coordinate 575,666, forward strand.
CCGTGAGGACCTGCGACGTCACCACGGCGGGCGATGCGGTCGAGTACAGCAGCAGGAGCGTCGCGAGCACGGTCCCGACGCTCGCCAGAGCCACCAGCCCTCGCTTGTGTGTGGTGCCGTCCACCAGCGCACCCGCCGGAGCCGTCGCGGCAAGTGCCACGAGGCCGCCGATCGTCATCGCCGTTCCGATCTGCCCGGGCGCCCAGTGGTGCGCCTGGAGATACACGCCCAGGAACGGGCCCACACCCGCCTGCACATCGGCAAGAAAGAAACTGGCCGCTTCGAGCGCACGTGGCGAGCGTTGCGATGCGGTGTTCATGGGCACTCATTCGGGAATCGGTGGGGCAACGATAGGCAAGCGATGTCTACGTCTTCGTGAAGACGCGAACGCAAGTTCTTTCGATGCCCCGCGTCCCGTGCGGACGCGGTACTTCCTGCGGCTAGCCCACGCGGTGATCCGCAGAAGGATCGCCCGCCGCATAGGCGACTCCAGGGTCACGACGTCGCGTATCGGACACGACGCGTCCCGATTCCAGCTTCACCACGCGATCGGCGAGCGCGAAATAGCGGTCGTCATGGGTAATCGCGACCACGGTCTTGCCCTGAGCTTTCAGGTCCGGCAGCAAGGTGCGGTAGAAGTAATCGCGGAAGTGCGTGTCCTGATCGGCGGCCCATTCGTCGAAGAAGAAGATGTCCCTGTCCTCGGCATAACACTGCAACAGCGCCAGGCGCTTGCGCTGTCCGGTGGAGAGCGTGAGCTTGGACAATTCCCCCTGCTCCACCTGCACCAGCGAGCCGAGGCCCAGTGAGGTCAGCAAGGTCCGGATGCGCTCATCGGATAGCGGCCGCCCGCTCGCGTCGAGTACGTGGGGGAAAAGAAAGAAGTCGCCGAACACCCCGGTGAAGCGCTGCCGGTGCGGTTGCGTATCTCGACCAAGCGGCACGTCATCGACGAGCAGTTCCCCGGTGCGGGGCGTGAGCAACGAGGCAAGCAACAGCAACAAGGTCGACTTGCCGCTGCCATTGCCGCCCACGATGAAAAGCAACTCGCCACGCTGGATATCGAGGTCGATGGGGCCTAGCGCCACGCGCCCGTCTTCATCGCCCGCATAGGCATAGGTCACGCCGCGGAGCGCGATGCGCTGCCACGCTCCCCCCTGTCCCTGCACATCGGACCGACTCGATGAGCCGTCACCATCGAGGTCCAGACCGACACGTTGAAGATGCCGAAGACTCGCCGTGCCGACACCTACCTGCCGCGCAGCACTCACGATGAAGGCCACGGGGCCGCTGAGAAACAAGGCGCCGATCACGAACCGCATGATCGTCGTCTGCGGCAAGGCCAGGCTCGCATAGCCGATGTAGACGATGACGAAGACCGATGCGTAGATCACGGTCGATGTCCACGCCTCGTTGAAGCCCAGGCCCGTGTGCACCTGCACCATCAGGCGGCGGGAGCGGCCGATGGCCGGGCGGATGAGTTCGTCGGCGACATGCTTTGCGCGGGCGGCGTTGAGCGCCAGTTCCTTTTTTCCTTCGCTCAAGTAACGGAAATACTCGAAGACCTTTTCATTCGCATCGCGCAAGGCATCGAAGCGACGACGAAGAAAACGTTCCAATGCCATCGACGCAACCACGGTGACGCTGAGAAAACCCGCGAGAATAGCGAGCAGTGGCGGCGACACGCTGGCGAGATAGCTCACGTACAGAACGACAAGCAGCACGTTGTATGACAGCAATGGTGCGACGAGGACCAGCGGCGCGATACTCGCCACGTCTTCGATGAGCGATCCGAAGATCGTGTGCTTATCGTTGGCGAGCGTTTCGTACTCGAGGTCGATGAATCGACGGGAGAGGTCGATGCGCAGCTGCGCGACGAGATCGCCACCCAGGCGGGCGAGGATGAACTGCGACGCGGCTCCTGTCGCGAGGACCGCAACCAACCAGCCCGCGCCTTTCCATAGCGGTGCGGGATCACCGGCATGCACGCCATGCGTCGCCATGGCGTTGATGTGCGATAGCAGCGCCATGGTGGACAGCGCGCTTGCGGCAGACAATGCCACGGCGCTCGCCACGAGCATGCGATGCCGAAGGATGAAGCGCTTGAGGATCATCGACGCATCCTTACACCATTGTCGCGTCTGCGCATGGTGCCAGACATGCATAGTCGGCATGAAAAGCCTATTGCGTGCGGAATCGGCAAATCGCACAAAATCACGTTGCGAACTCCTCAGAATGCCTGAGCGGTGACGTCGTGGACGCGCCCGCCGCGACGCGATTCCTATACCGTCCGGGCGCACACCCGTAACACGTAAGGAGTACTCGTATGCAGACCGACAAGATCCTCGCGGGATGGTTGAGTGGCGCCGACAACGTAGGTGGGTATGACAACCCGGCTGGGCCGCTCTACACCGAAGGTCACAACCAGACCCTCATGGCCATGACCAGTACGGATATCGCACTGATTTCCAATTGCAGTTCGTGTACGGCTTCCCGGCCGGGCGTCTGCTGCTGACAGGCAGTAGTCGCGATAGCCGTGGCAACCACCACGGCTATCTCTTCCGTCGCTCCTCCCGCTTGCAACGGTCATGCAGGGACCGCCCATGGATGCATCCGCATCGCCCAACGCCTTTGCTCCCCTCATTGCTTATCTGACGGACGACGTACGACGACGTCTCGCCGGTGACATCGCCGCCCAGGCCGGGCTCGACACCGCCGAAAGAGAGCTGGTCGCAGCGACCGCAGAGCGCGCCTTGCGCGACAACGCAGAACGCAAGCTCAACCGCGTGCTTCTGCTCGAACTGCACGCAGCGAAGCTGTCCGGCGATCTGCCTGAAGGCTCTGAGGCATCGCGTTTCGCCGCCTTTATCGCCCGCTCGATGACGACCGAGTTCATCGCAGCCATCGACCGACGTTACCCCGTGCTGAGGCCTCGCCTCGCTCGTGCCCTCGATCAGCAACGCCGGGCCATCGTCGCCATGGTGTCCCGACTGGAAGCCGATCGCGATACCTTGTCTGTCTTCCTCGGTGCCGATCTGGGCGCGCTGCGCGCATTGCACCTCGGCGAAGGCGACGTCCACGAGGGCGGGCAATCCGTAGCGCGCCTCACGTTCGTTGGCGGCACGGTCATGTACAAGCCGAGGTCGCTGCGTGTCGATGCGGCGTTGGATCGCTTTCTCGCCACGGCGCTGCACGAGGATGCATCGCGCATACGCGTTCCTGCGGTGCTCGACCGAGGCGATTATGGTTGGAGCCGGCATGTCGACCACGTGTACTGCGTCGACGATGCCGAGCTTGCTGTGTTCTATCGGAACATCGGCCATTGGCTCGCGGTCATGCGACTCCTGGGCGGTACCGACATCCACTACGAGAACCTGATCGCCTCGTCCACGGTGCCCTATGTGGTCGACGTCGAAAGCCTGTTCGTCACCGAGATCCCCCTGCCGCCCTCGCAAAAGGGCGAAGCCGTCGATCTTGCGCAGGCGCTCATCCGCTCGTCGGTCCTGCGGACGGGTCTTGTCCCCTTTCGCGCACCCGTTCTCGGGCTGGACGGCGTGGACATATCCGCCATCGGTGCGCTGCAAGGTGAGCAGCCGAAGATCCGCGTGCCGGAGATCGTCGATCCCGGAACGACGGAAGCCCGTGTCGGCCTGGTCAGTGTCGATATCGATGCCGGCAAGAACCATCCCTGTCTCAACCCCGACATCTCGCGCTTCTGGGAAGACATCGTCGTCGGCTTCCGCACGATGACCGAGGCTTTGGCGGAGCGGCATCGCAAGGGGGAACTCGCGCCTCTGCTCGATGCCTTCGTCGGGTGCCGGATCCGACGCATCCGGCGGCCGACGCAGGCGTACGTCGAGGTCATACGCATGCTCTGGCATCCCGCATCGCTGCATGACGAAGCCGCCGCTATCGAGCGCGCTCGCGACCTGCTTGCGAAGAACGCCGCCGTGTCCCCCGTGGCGCCGTCCGAGCCGGCGCTTATCGCCAACGAGATCGACGACATGCTTTACGGGGATGTGCCCGTCTTCGCCAACGTACTCGATGCGTCGCAGCGTGACGAGGTGTTTCGAGCCTGGCTGGACATGCGCGTCGAACTGGAGGAGCTGACCATCCGCGGCGCCCTCGTGACAGCTCACCTCAACGTTCGACTCAACGACGACAAGCGGTCTCCCTACGACCTATCTGCGCACCATCCGCATGCGAACGATCTGGATCGACGGCGGCGATCCATGGCTCGGCAGACGCTCGAACAGCTGTTGCGCCTCTCCGTGCGTGGTGACGATCGCACGATGACCTGGATCAGCCCGGTGCTGGGCCGCGGCGGTTGGCAGATGCGTACACTGCAATCCAATCTCTACGTCGGTCTTGGCGGCATCGTGCTGGCATTGGCGACCTATGCTGAAGAGATGCGCCAAGGACGCCTCGATGAGGTGGCGGGCGTCGGCGATGCGCTGGAGGGGGTGCTTCGGATTCTGCGCGCGGCCGAAGACGGCGATGAACCCGAGGCGATCGGCGGCTTCATTGGGCTCGGTTCGCAGGTGCAGACGTGGCTCGTGCTCGATGAGCTGATGCCTGGGCGTGGCTACGTGTCCCGTGCTGTGGCACAGGCCGCACGTATGGAACAGTGGAACATCGAGAACGAGCGCGTTCTCGACATTCTCGAAGGCGTCGGCGGTGCAATCGTTCCCCTGCTCAACCTTGCCGAGGCTACCGGCGATTCACGTTGGCTGTCACTCGCCGAGCGTGCCGGCAGGCACCTCGAAGCCACGGCCATCGTCGACGAACGCGGCGCACGCTGGCCCGCGTCGATCTTCGACGAGCCCATCGGTGGCTTTGCGCATGGCGCCACCGGCACAGGCTGGGCGTTGACGCGTCTTGCGCTCGGTAACGCCGGGACGGCCACCGATCGACAGCGTTGGCTCGCGCTCGCCGAGCGGGCGTTCGACTTCGAGGAATCGCTGTACGACACGGAGGCGGGCAACTGGATCGACGTTCGCAAGCCGGATAGCCGGGACTTCGCGAACACCTGGTGTCACGGCAGCGTCGGCATTGGCCTGGCGGCCTGCGATCTCTACGAACGTACGGGACACCCGCGTCACCTGGACACGCTGCGCCGCGCGGTGCGCGTCGCGGTCGAGGGTGGCTGGGGCCACAGTCACACGCTTTGCCATGGCGATCTCAGCAACTGGGAGCTGTTGACCCGCGCGTCGCGCATTGCCGCGTCCCAGGTGCCCGATAGCGGCATGCCGCCAGCGGCGATCGTGTTGTCGAGCATCGAGGAGCACGGCATTGTCGGTGGCCTGGCACGCGATGCGTTCAACCCGGGGCTGATGAGCGGTGTGTCGGGGTCGATCCTGCAACTGGCGCGCATGCACCCCGCATGCCCGGTGCCGTCGGCACTGCTGATGGAGTATCGCGTGGCGAAAGCGCCACTCGACGCGGCGCAGGAACCTGCGGTGGCCGCGATCTAGTGTTACGGTCCACGCCGTTGGCATGCCGAAAGTCATGCCAACGCTTCCGCCGTGGCGCGCATCCCATCGGCTCGTAGACCATCCGATGGGGTTCACCATGTGTCGTTGGGTATCCGCTGCCTTCCTGGCTGTCGTCTCTCTGTGCGCGGGCGCCCAGGAGGCTCCGCAGATGATGTTCCTGGGCTCCGGCCACCTGGCCAATCACAATCGTGACGTCGCCAATACGCATGTGGAGGACGTGCGCACCCCTGCACGGCAGGCCGAGATCGAGGCGATGGTCACGCGGCTGGCCGCCTGGAAACCCACGCACGTCGCCATCGAATTTCCCTATGCGAAGCAAGCGGAACTGGACAAGCGCTATGCCGATTACCGGGCGGGCCGCTATACCTTGACGGCAGACGAGACCGACCAGATCGGCCTGCGCTTGGCAAAACAGCTGGGTCTGCCACGTGTCGATGCCGTGGACTGGAATGACAACGCCCCTGGCAAGGACGCCGACTACGATTGGATGGCGTGGGCCAAGGCGCATGGCAAGGCCGATCTGCTGGAGGCAAGGGTCGCCCCATGGAAAGCTCAGGCGGCGAAGGAAACCGAGTACCTGAAAAGCCACAGCGTGACGGAGTGGTACCTCATGTGGAACGACCCGAAGCGTATGGCCGAGGACCAGAAGGGGTACTTCGATCTGCCGCAGTTCGGCGACGACAGCAACAACCCAGGCGCCGCATGGGTCGGTCAATGGTATGCACGCAACCTGCGCATCTTCACGCACATCCGCGCGCTCGCCACCAAGCCCGACGATCGCGTGCTGGTCATCTATGGCGCAGGCCACGGCCCCCACTTGCGCAAGGACGCCGTGGAGTCCAACGTATTCCGACTGGTTGAGCCGCAACCGTGGCTCACGGGGCAAGCCTCGGCGCGATAGCCTGTACGGGAACATCTGGATGAGCGGTATCGTCGATCTCCACGTCTCCGAATACCGTCCCGGCGGCCACATGGCCGGGCACCGCCACGACGAGGCCTGGTTCTGTCTCGTCGTGGAAGGCGGTTACGAAGAAACCATTCTCGGCATGCGCAATGTCCATGAGCCGGGCGATCTCCTGTTCTGCCCCGCTCATGCAAAGCACGAACAGCGCTTCGGCCAGCGCGGCGCGCGCAAGGTCATCTTCCATCCCAACGACACGCTGGCTGGCCTGCTGGCCGAGCACCATGCGCGACTGGACGGGCGCCCATTGATACGTCGGTCGGCCACGCTGCATGCGCTGGGATGGCGCATCGTTCAGGCCATGGCGGTCGAGGACGCATGCGCGCCGCTGTGTGCCGAAGGCCTGGCCCTGGACGTTCTGGCGGAAACCGGTCGCGGCATGGCAGAGCTGAGCATGATGGAGCCGGCTTGGCTGCGCCGGGTCCGCCAGTGCCTGCATGACGATCGAGCACGCGACTGGTCGCTGGCCGATCTGGCGGCCGTAGCAGAACGCCACCCCGTCCATCTCGCCCGCAGTTTCCGGCTCTTTCACCACTGCACGCCAGGCGACTACCTGCGCCGGCTGCGCGTGGAGCGCGCAGCGCACTTGCTGCGCACCACTCGGCGGCCGTTGCTGGACATCGCCCTCGAATGCGGTTTCGCGGGTGCGGCGCAGTTCTCCCGCTCGTTCCGCGCGGTGCACGCCGTGACACCCTCGGCCTGGCGCAGGTCGCGCTAATCCGGGTAAAGCGTTGCCTTCACGCGCCTGCTAGCGTGGGCCAATGAAAACCTTCATCCCATTCGTTCTGCTGGCGGTGCTCGTCGCCGCCGTTCACGCCGAAGACCGGCGCATCGATCCCCGCCTGTGGTTTGCGAGCTCCGCCGCCGAGGCGACGGATCGCACGACATTGTTGACGGACGTCGCGGCGCTGCCCGTCCTCGACACGCCCGCGCCCGGCGCGCTGCTCGACTATCTGCACAAGGCCGAACGTCTGCAGGCACGCGTTCAACGCCACGCGGCCTGGCTGCACCTGCGCACGGCCCAGGACATCGACGACCATGCCGCCGCCGAAGCGCGCCGTGCGGTGGGTGACGCCGGCGACACCGTCGTGGAACGCACTCGCCAGACCTTGCGCACGATTGGCGAAGACGGCTTTGCGAAGGACGTGGCTGCCCTGCCCGCGCTCGCGCGCTACCACTGGCTGCTGGAACGCGCCGTGCGCGCGTTGCCGCACGAACTTCCCGATGCGCAACAATCCATCCTCGATACGCTGTCCGACCAGGACAGCCAGACGTTCTGGAACATCTACCAGAAGACGCGCCGCGCCACGGCCTATGGCCATGTCCATACATCGCAGGGCGACCTCGATGTCGGGAAGGATGCCGACAAGCTTGCTTCCGATCCCGACCGCGGCGTTCGCGAACAGGCGTGGAAGCTGCGCCAGGATGCCTTGGCCGCGCAGGAGGAAACCTATGCGTCGATCCTGGTGGGGATCGTCCGCCTCAACGACCGCGTCGCCAAGCTGCAGCACTTCAACGATGCGCCGGAGGCCGCGTACTTCGCGCGTCTTTTTACCCGCGCCGACGTGGATGCCACGGCGAAGGCAGTGGAAGCCCATGCGCCCTTGCTACAGGCGTACCAACGCCTGCGCGCGGAGCATGTCGCACACGCGCTCGGCATCGAGCAAGCGCATAGCTGGGATCTCGCGATGCCGACGTCGGGGTTCGAGCCACCTGCTTTCGATGACATGCAGATGCGCCGCGTGATTCCCGAGGCACTGGCGCCGCTTGGTCGTGACTACGTGGCCCATTTTCGCGCCCTGCTCGACCCTGCGAACAAGCGCACCGACCTCGCCACCGTGCAGGGCACGCGCGAAGACGATGCCTTCTCTCTTGCAGCCCCTGGATCTCCCGGCGCGCTTTTTCTCGGCGTATGGAAGCCGACGGTCAAGGAAGCCAGCGTCGTGGCACACGAGGGCGGTCACGCGATCCACAGTCAGTTGATGGACGAGCGCGGGGTATCACCCTTCTTCAACCACGGCCCGAGCTGGATGCATGAAGCCATTGCTATCCTGAACGAGATGCTGTTCTACGAGTACCTCTATCGGCATACCGACGATCCCGCGGCGAAGGCGTATTACCTTCAGGCGCAACTGGACGAGATGACCTTCGAGATCTTCACCTCAGCCGAAGAGGCGCAATGGGAGGAAGGCATCTATGACGGCGTCGTTGCCGGCAAGATCCGCGGCGCCGCGGACATGGACGCGTTGACGCTGGACATCACCCGGCGGTTCGAGATCTGGCCTTCCATCGACCCGTCACTGGCGCACGCGTGGATCGGCAAGCGCCTGATGTTCGAGGATCCGCTGTATCTCGCCAATTATCTTTACGCGGGATTGTGGGCTACGCGCATGTTCGACATGGCCCGAAAAGATCCGGCCGACTTTCAGAAGCGATACGCCGCGCTGATGGCCGAAGGATTCGACGCCGCACCTGACCAGCTTCTCGCCCGGTTCTTCGGCAAGCCTATGACGCCCCCCGATCTGGTGGACGCGGACATGGCGGTCATCCAGGAAAAGGTGGATGCACTGGCACAGCTATATCGAAGGTTGCCTGGCCCGCCTTCCTCCCAACGTTGAAGATCGCGTTTCAACCTTTTTCCACACCCGCGCATCCTTCCCGTTAACGAATCCGCTCTCGGCCCTTGCGGCCGAGTCCGGCGTTTGCACACCCCATCGTCCACGGGAAAACACGATGCCGTTTCGCAAGCTCATCCTCTTGCTGATTTGCAGCGCGTCCATGGCTGCCTCTATTGCCATGGCACAGACGACCGCCGAGCCTGAGCAGGCGCGAATGGACCGCGTATTCCAGCGGCTCGGCACCCAGTTCGTTGCGGACGGCCGCGCCGACGGTGTGTCGATCGCGGTCGTCCGGAACGGTCGGCCGCATTTCTACAACTTCGGTACAACCACGCGTGGCAAGGACAGCCCGCCGACCGAGAACTCGGTCTACGAGATCGGTTCAGTCAGCAAGGTCTTCAATGCGCTGATCCTTGCGCATGCCGTGATCGAAGGAAAGATCCGATTGCAGGACGACATTCGACGTTATCTGCCCGGCGACTACCCCAACCTGCAATGGGAAGGCACGCCGGTGCGCATCGTCGATCTGGTCACGACGACCTCGGCCCTGCCCGACAACCTCCCCAATCCGTTCCCCGATGGGGTCGATCCGGACAAGGCGCCCTTCCTCGCGACGGAGGCGATGAGCCGCATCACGCCGGAACAGGTCTATGCCGAACTCAAGACGGCCAAACTCAGTCGCAAGCCGGGCACGGAGACGCAGCACTCGAACCTCGCACCCGTGCTCATGGGGCGCATTCTCGAGAAGGTCTATGACGAGCCGTACCAAAGCCTCGTGGCGCGCTACATCGAGAAGCCCTTCGGCATGCAGTCGGGATTTGGCAAGAGTCGGCAAGCGTTCGAGGTGGACGGCTACAACAAGCGGCATGTCGCGATGCCGCGGATGTACGAGGATGCGTTTCTGATGGCCGGCGGCCTGCGCTACAGCACGCGCGATATGGCGAAGTTCCTGACTGCGGAACTGGCAGCCACCGATCCCGCCATTCGCCTTACCCAGCAAACGGCTTGGGGCGATCCCGAAAAAACGTCCGCGATGGGCCTCAACTGGGTGCTCAGCCGAACTGTGGACAACAAGCCGCGCCTGCGCATGTCCGGTAGCACGTTCGGCTGTGCCAGCTACATCGAAATGTATCCGGCGCTCGGCTACGGGATCGTTCTCCTCGCCAATCGGCCCGGTGAAGCGCAGAACGAACTGCAGAACCTCGCGAACCAGGCGCTGGAAGAGATTTGGGGAAAGCCCCCGGCGTTGGCCGCGCTCGAACGCGCCTTGCAGGACGATCGTTCCGGCGATGCTTCGCGCGTGATCGCGAGGGTGAAGCGCAAGTATCCGGAGCTGCATCTCACGGAAGACTTCGTGAACACATGGGCCTACCGCCTATTGCGCGAAGGCAAAGGTACTCAGGCGATCGGACTGTTTCTCTACAACACGGAGCAGTGGTCGACCAGTTGGAACGCCTTCGACAGTCTGGCCGAGGGCTACGAGACGCTGGGCGACAAGCCCAATGCCATCGCCAACTACCGCAAGTCGCTCGTCCTCAATCCTTCCAACACTCACGGCGCCGACCACCTGAAGAAGCTGCAAGCCGGGCCGTAGGTTGTCTCTTCCATCGCCAGCAGGCTGGCTCCCACCGAGCTTGGGGCTACTGAGCGGCCGGCTTCCCCTTATCTGTGGGAGCCGCCATGGCGGCGAGAAGCCCACAGAGCAATGAAGCGGCAAGGCAGATTCCCCTCGCCGCCATGGCGGCTCCCACAATCTAGCGCCCTGACCTCGTTGCCATGGCGGCTCCCTCAGCCGTCCTGACTCAGGCCGTGGCGTGGACCACGCCGGGTTCCTGAGACTGGCCACGCCGCACATGCTCACCACACATCTGCTCGACCAGCGCCCGATGATCCGGTAGATCATCGAGGGCGCGAATGGCCGCTTGCTGGATCATGGCGAACTCGTGACGCGCGGCGGCCACATGCGGATACGCGCTGCGCATGGGTTCGAGATCGGTCTTGAACTCCATGCCGTACAGGATGTATTGCCAGCTGCATGGCATGAACATCTCCAGGTCGGTCACGAAGTCCAGTCGATGCGGCGGCCGGTGTTTCCACCGCGCCAGTTTTTCCTGCAGCGTGGTCGGAATCGTGGCGGGATCGGCATTGTCGATCCAGAACGCCGAGTCGCGTCGCTGGCTCAGGCAGTAGTGCATCTTGATGAAATCGATGATGCGGTCGTAGCGCGCAACCATCATGTCGTTGAAGTGGCGCGCGGCGCTTTCCATGCCATCCGTGTCGCTGGGCAGCAGATGGGAAAGCAGGTACGTCGCCAGTTCGATCAGTGCGATGCCGGTGGATTCCAGCGGCTCTACGAAGCCGCCTGCCAGCCCCACCGCCACGCAGTTCTTGCGCCAATGCTCGGGCCGATATCCCGTCTCGAACCGGATATGCATGGCCTTGAGGTTTTCGGCGGCCTGGCCGAGGTAACGTCGGAAAACGTCTTCGGCACGGTCGTCGCTGGTGTGGCGCGACGAATACACGTAACCCACGCCGCGCCGTTTCTGCAAGCCAATGTCCCAGGTCCACCCGGCCTCCTGGGCCGTGGAGATGGTGTACGAGGGAATCGGTGTATCCGGTGTGTCGTACGGCACCTGCATGGCGACGGCGCGGTTGGCGAACAGCACGTCCGCCCGGCTGCGGAACGGCGATTGCATCACGTTGCCGATCAGCATGCCGCGCAGGCCAGTGCAATCCACGTAGAGGTCTGCGGTGAGGTCGCCCTCCTCCTTCGTCACCACGCGTGCGATGGCACCCGTCTCATCCAGCTCCGTGCGTTCCACCGTCGCCACGTGCCGAACAACGCCGAGCGACTGTTGGCCGTGCTCCGCGAGCACGCGCGCAAAGCACGCCGCATCGAAGTGGAACGCGTGGTTCATCGGGCCTTGATAATCGCTGTCACGCGCACGTTTGGGTGCGCGAGAGTGGTCGACCAGCGTGCTCTGCATCGACACGGCATCGGCAAACGGCATGCCCTCCGGTGCTGCACCCAGCAGCCAGTACGGAAGCAGATCAGGACCGCCCGGGCGTTGGCTGGGTGCATTGAAGGGATGAAAAAAATGGTCGGCACCGGGCGTGCCCGGTGGGCGCACCCAATGGCGATAGTGGATACCTTGCTTGTACGTCGCAGTAGCGCCCACCAGGAAACGACGCTCGTCGAGTCCGATGGCCGCCAGCGTGCCGCGAATGGAAGGAAACGTCGCCTCGCCGACGCCGAGCAGGCCGATGTCGGGCGACTCCACCAGATGCACCTGCACGCTGCGCGGATCGAGGGCGTTCACTGCTTTGGCGAGGTAACACGCCGTCAGCCACCCGGCGGTACCGCCGCCCACGATCAACACGTTCTTGAGGCGCGCCATGATCTGCTCCCGCGGGTTGCTAGCGATCGATCAAAGAACAGCCGGGCCGCATCATGCGGGCCCGGCAAAGAAGCCATTCACGGGGAGAGGGGTGAGCGCTCGCCGAAGCGGCCCCAACGGAACGGCAAACGTCGGGCGTCCTGAACACGGGACGCCCTGGATGACGTCAGAACCACACACCGAGTTGCACACCGTAAGTGCGCGGCGCGAGGTACTGCGATACGTATTCCAATGAGCCGTCGGACATGAGGAAGCGCCCGGCGCTCGTACGGACCTTTCCATCGGACACGTTCTGCACGTACGCGTTGACCCACCACTTGTCGCCTGGCTCGCTGTAGCGCAGCGACACGTCGCCACGCGTGTACGCCTTCTGCCGGTCACCAGCGCCCAGGTTGAAGTAGCTCAGCCACTGCGAGCTCTGGTACTGAGCGCTGACGCGGGGCGTGAGGCGTCCCCCGTTGGCGAGGTGGAACGTGTGCTCGTAGATACCCGTAAGCGACACATTGGGTGCATGCGGCAGATCGTTGCCGGTCACGTTCGCGCAGTTGGCAAGGTTTGACTGCGGCGGGCATGCCGGCAGGCCCTGATAGTCGTTGGAGCCGGCGTAGATCAGACGACCGAGTTCCTTCTTCGGGATCGCCGAGAAGATGAGGTTGAAGCGGTCGTCGGTCTGCTGATACGCCAGCTCCGTCTCGAAGCCGAGCACCTTCGTGCTGCCGCCGACGTTGGAGAAGCCCAGGCCATGATTGCCGTCCGGATAGACGATGGGCGCGGAGAGCTGGAAGTTCTTGAAGTTCTCGTAATAGATGGCCGAGTTCCATGTCATGTGGCCATCGAGGAAGGTGAACTTGCTTCCGACTTCGTAGTTGGTCAGCGTCTCGGGCTTGTACAGCGTACCGGCGTCCTGCGTACCGCCCGACTTGTAGCCGGTCGATACGCTGGCATAGAGCAGGCCGTTCTCGCTGACGTCGGTGTCCAGGCGCAGCAGCCAGGTCGGCTTGCCCTTGCTGTACTTGGCTGTATTGCGCTGCGAAACGGAGAAGCCGTTCGACGGGTCCGGATACACGTCCGGCGAGATCGGCACCTGAGGCACGGTCGGATCGTAAGCCCAGCCCCAGTTGATACCGCCCTCGTTCTTCTTGGTGTCGTGCGACCAGCGCGCACCGCCGGTGAGGCGCCAGTGGTCGCTCAGATGCCAGGTCGCCTGGCCGAACAGTGCATACGACTCCACCGTCTCCTTGGGCTGGATGAACGAGCCCTGCCAGTTCACGGTGCCGTAGCGCGTACCGTTCATGATGGGGATATCGAAGCGGATGCTGTTGTCTTCGTAGCCGTAATAGGCACCCAGGATCCAGTCGACCGTCTGCGGACCGACGGACTTCAGGTTCAGCTCCTGGCTCCAGTTCTTGTAACGGGAGTCGTTGGTGCGATCGTCCTGGTAAACGCCATTGGTGGTGAAGCTGGTTGGCACGCTGACGCCCACATCCTGGTCGAAATCGCTTCGACCCGTGTAGTGGTTGTAGCCAGCGATGTAGCTGAGCTGCATGCTGTCGTTGATGTTCCAGTCCATGCGGCTACGCAGCGTCTTGGACGTGCGGTCCAGGTACGGCGCGGTGTCGATCAGTGCCGACCAGAAATCCTGCCCCTCGCGCGGCTTCTGCATGAGGCTCATGCTCGGCGTGCCGCGGTCGACGAAGTACTCGTACGACAGGTTCCACTTGAACGCATCGCTGGGCTGCCACAAAGCGCTGACACGCGCCGCAGATTGATCCTGCGAGTTGTACTTGTCGCCCCGCTGGACGTACTGGCCGGGATCGATCGGCTTGAAGTTGGCGAGCGTGCCGCCGGACGCCGACGACGCAAGATACGCCTGCTGTTGCTGCGCGATGCTGGGCAACTGGCCCGACGGATTCTGGTAGTCGACGTAGCCGTCGTGCTGTTCGTGCACCACGGCAACACGCATGGCGAACGTGTTGCTGATGGGAAGGTTGAACGCAGCGCGCGCGCCCACCTGGTTGTAGTTGCCCGCGCCCACCTGCGCGTTGCCGTAGAAGCCCGCGCCGATATCCGGCTTGGCCGTCTGGAAGCTGATGGCGCCGGCGGTGGAGTTGCGCCCCCACAGCGTGCCCTGCGGTCCACGCAGCGTCTCGACGCCGTCCATGTCGAGGAGCAGGCCGGATGCCGCTTCGGCACGCGGCGCATAGACGCCATCGACGAAGGTCGCCACTTCCGGATCGGCGTATTCGGTCTTGGCGCTGTCGTTACCGATGCCGCGCAAGGTCAGCGTCACGACACCGTGGTCGCCCTGCGACGTACCCTGCAGGCCCGGTACCAGTTTGGTCAGGTCCTGCACGGTCATGACCCGCTCTCGGTCGAGGGTATCGACGGAGATGGCGGTCACCGCCACGGGCGTCTTCTGCAGCGGCGTTTCGCGCTTGGTCGCGGTCACGGAGACCGCGTCCAGATTCTGGATTTTCTTCTCGTTGCTGCCCTGCTCTTTCGTCGGCGTGCTCTGTGCGGTGGTGTCCTGTTCCGCCGCCAACAGCGTGCCTGGCGCGATTGCCAGCGTGATGGCGACATACAACAACTTGCGATGCAGATTCATTTGGCTCTCCCCGTCCATCGTTCGGATAAATGTTGTCCGCCGCACTACCGGTCTAGACAAACGTTTTCCCTACGTCCCCATCGACACGCCATTCCCCCGAATGACAGCGCTGTCATTGGTCGATGATAAAACGCGTTGATAACGAATGCTTGCGGCACGGCAGCACGTCTTCACAGGTGCGAAAAACCCCACCGCGCACTCGCATGCGCGGCTCGCCGAGGCGGTAGACGCCTCGGGTTTGGTGCAAAGCAAACAAGCGCACTCGAGCCGGAAGCCCGAAAGCGGTAGTCATGGCGCGTTCCCTGGCGGCGGGCACGACAAGATGCGGTCCGCCACCGTACTGAGCGATACATCCGTGATGGCCATTTGCGCACCGGCGTGGCTGGACCACGCGAAAGGCCGATCCAACCGGCTCATGTTCGCGCCGGCCGCTCTGAAGCATTTCAACGGAATGCCCACTCGCAGCCACTGCCCCTGGGGCAACGCGGCGAGCTGTGTACCGACCGGCACGCTGGCCTCGCATCCGGTTCCGCAGCCCACACCGATAGCGCTGTCCGCCGGCGGCGCGGCATCCATCCGCAACGTGGTGACGAGCAGCACGTCGCCGTTCGTTTCGCGCTCCACGTCAAGCGGTGCGGGCGCGACGAGTTCCACGCTCGCGGTACCGGACCAGCGGATCTCGCGTGCGTCTTCCTGGGCCTTGTAGTCGACGGCTTCGATGCGCAGGCTGCCGTCGGTCGTGGCCGATGGCATCGCGGTGACGTTCGTGGCGCCACCATGCGGGCCACTCAGGCGCAGCACGAAATCCGCTGCCGGCTTGCCGCGCGTGAAGTAAACGCCGGTCTGCTCGTTGTTCAGCGTGAGGCCCGGGTCCTCCGGCAGGTTGCCGGTGTCCGCATGGTCGGCGTAGGTCAGGCCGAAGCCGTAGGGAAACTGCGGACGCTCGCCGCGCGCGATGGCTGCGACCGGTATCTGCGCCGCGCTGCGTGGCCACGCATAGGCCAGCTTGCCGTGGAAGTCGTACGCCACGCGGCCATCGGGTTTGCGCAACAAGACATCTGCCACGCCCTCGCCTTCGCTGCCCGGCAGCCACGCCACCACGAACGCGTCCGCGGCATTGATCTCGCGATTGACCCAGAGCGGACGTCCAGTCAGGAACACGGCCGTCACCGGGATACCCTGCCCGCGCAGCTTACGCAGGAGTTCCAGGTCGTGGTCGTTGCCGGGACGGTAGGCGAGATTGGAACGGTCGCCCTGGAATTCGGCGTAGGGATCCTCGCCGAAAACGACGATCGCGGCATCGGGCTTCTGTGTGTAGTTGCCTTCCACCGACAACTCGGCGCTGCCACCTGCGGCCTTCACCTGTGCGTCGATGCCCGCCCAGATGGAGGTGGCTCCCGGGAAATTCGCGTTGGTCAGCCCCGTGCCTTGCCAGCCCAGCGTCCAACCGCCGTTCTGCTTGGAGATGTCGTCGGCACCGTCACCGGCCACCAGCACGTGCTTGCGCGGATCGATCGGCAACGTGCCCCGATGGTTCTTCAGCAGCACCAGTGATTCGCGGACGGCGCGACGAGCCACCTCGCGATGCGCAGGACTGCCGATGATGTCGGCCGCCTTGACGGCAAGCGGATTGGTCGACGGCGCACCGGCGTCGAACATGCCCAGCCGCATCTTCACGCGCAGGATGCGGGTTACCGCATCGTCTACGCGGCTCATCGGGATGGTGCCGGCTTTCACCTGGGCCAGCGTGTTCGTGTACAGACCCTTCCAGGAATCGGGGGCTTCCAGCATGTCGAGCCCCGCGTTGTACGCCACGGCGCAGTCTTCGTTGGTGCAGCCCGGCACCTGGCCATGCGCGTTCCAGTCGCCGAGCACGATTCCGTCGAAGCCCATGCGCTCTTTCAGTACGCCGGTAATCAACGCCTTGTTGCCGGCCATCTTGGCACCGTTCCAACTGGAGAACGAGACCATCACGACCTGCACGCCCGCCTTGATGGCCGGTGGATAGCCGGCGGCGTGGATGTCGCGCAGTGCAGCTTCGCTGATCTGCGCATCGCCCTGGTCCTTGCCGTCGTGCGTACCGCCATCGCCGACGAAATGCTTGGCCGTGGCAATCACATGCTGCGCATCGAGGAACTGCGGCGTGCCCGGCTTGCCTTCCAGCCCACCGACGACTGCCGCGGCGTACTGCGCGACCAACGCCGGATTCTGCGAGTAGCCTTCGTACGCACGTCCCCAGCGACCATCCTGTGGCACGGTAAGCGTCGGCGCGAACGTCCAACTGATACCGCTGGCGCGGAGTTCCTGCGCGGTGACCTCGCCGATATCGTGGATCAGTTGCGGATCGCGCGTCGCTCCCAGCGCGGAGTTCTGCGGAAACAGCGTGCTGCCGACCAGGTTGTTGTGGCCGTGCACGGCGTCGATGCCGAACAGCACCGGGATCGCCAGTCCGCCACGCGAGGTGTCCATGGAGGCGTGGTAGAACGCGTCGGCCAGGGCCCGCCAATGCGAGCCGTCCGGAAACGGATGCCCCGGCGGCTTGGAATTGCCGCCCGCCAACACCGAGCCCAGGCGATAGGTGCGCACGTCGTCCGGCGTCACGTATTTGATGTCGGCCTGGATCATCTGGCCGACCTTGTCCTCGATCGACATCTTCGCCATCAGCGCGTGTATCCGCGCCTCGATCGCCGGGTTCGGCAGCAACGGCGATGCGCCTTTCGGCCATTGCTCGGGGTGTACTGCGGTGGCATCACCGGCCGCGGCCGGCACGGTGCTCAACACGGCGCCGGCAAACGCCAGCGCAACGGAATGGCTTCGCAAGAACAGGCACGATCGCTGCAGCAATGGCACGGCATGGGCCCCTGGCTGGCGCACCGGCGGTGCGCTTCCGGGCCGCATCTTGGCAGGAATGACAGCGCTGTCAATTTGCTATGCAGCATGACCGCGGGCATCGCCAGCGAACGATCTCAGGGAGCTGCGGCCGTGGAACCGCGGATCTGGAGGGTGTACGGCATCTGCACCAGTTGGCCGACGCTGTGACTGCGCAGCATGCCGAGCAACTGCTCCGCCGCGATCTTTCCCATTTCACGGGCGGGTTGCTGGACGGTGGTGAGTGCCGGCCACAGTTGGCGCGACAACGGCGTGTCGTCGAATCCACAGACCGACAGATCGTGCGGCACCTTCAAACCATATTCGCCAGCCGCCCACATCACACCGGTCGCCATGTCGTCGTTGGCGGCGAAGACGGCTGTCGGGCGTTCGCTCAGCGACAACAGTTGCTGCGCAGCCAGCACGCCCGAGCTGAAGGTAAAGGCGCCTTGCACGACCAAGGCGGGATCTTCCGGCAGTCCCGCCGCAGCCATCGCATCGCGATAGCCTGCCAGGCGCCATCGGCTCGCTCCATGGTTCGCGATACCGATCACGTGCGCGATGCGCCGGTGCCCGAGGGCCAGCAGATGCTCGACGATCGCACGTGCGGCACCCTGCTCGTCCATGGTTACGCCAACGGTCTTCCCGCGATGCAACGGGGACACGCTGGCATACGGCACCTTGTGTTCACGCAGGCGTTTCAGCAGCGGCGCATAGTCGGTAATGGGCGGCGTCAGCACCACTCCGTCGGGGTGATGATCGGCAATCAGCGCGTCGAGGCGGCGGATGAAATCGCCATCGCGCATGCGCAACGGCCGCACCATCATGCTGTAGCGATGCGCGTCGCAAGCCTCGAGCACGCCGTCCTGGATTTCCGCCAGGTAGGTCGAGGACGGGTTGTCGTTGTTGTCGTACAGCATCGCCACGACGAACGAGCGATTGCCTGCCAGGCTGCGCGCCGACGGATGGGGGCGATAGTCCATCGCCTCCATGGCGGCGCGCACCCGCTGCCGCGTGGCATCGGTGACGTTGGCCTCGTCGTTGAGCACGCGTGACACCGTCTTGGGCGATACGCCCGCTGCGCGCGCCACATCTTCGAGGCGTACCCGCATGGATTCTCCGCTGTCCTCAAACCTTCGTTCGACTATGCCGCCACAGCCCTGCCCTTTACAAGCGCGGAGAAAGGCCTCGATGCTGCGTCCGCAGCATGCGCGAGGCGCCGCGCCATGACATAACTGCGTCCGGGAGGAGGAACCGGTGTCCTGGATCAACGCAGCGCAGGCCAGCCACATGCATGCCGAGCAAGCCGCCGATGAGCGTTCGCTTGCGGCCCGGCTGTGTCCGCCGCCCAGCCAGCTACCCGTGACGAAGCGGTCGACGCTGTCGTTCTGGCAGATATGGAACATGTGCTTCGGCTTTCTCGGCCTTCAGTTCGGCCTTGCGCTGCAGAACGCCAACGTCAGCCGGATCTTCCAGACACTCGGTGCGAACCTCAACGACATTCCCGCGCTGTGGATCGCCGCGCCGCTGACCGGATTGATCGTGCAGCCGATCGTGGGGCACTACTCCGATCGCACCTGGAACCGTCTCGGCAGGCGGCGGCCGTACTTCCTGGCCGGCGCAGTGTTCGCTTCCCTGGCCTTGCTCTGGTTACCGAACGCGCCCGCGTTGTGGATCGCCGCCGGTCTGCTGTGGATTCTGGATGCCTCGATCAACGTGTCGATGGAGCCATTTCGCGCGCTGGTCGGCGATCAGTTGCCCACGAAGCAAGGACCCGCAGGCTTTGCGATGCAGAGCTTCTTCATTGGCGCGGGCGCGGTGGTGGCATCGCTGCTGCCGTGGTCGCTCGCGCGGTTCGGTGTCGCGAACGTGGCGCCGGACGGCGGCATACCGGACACGGTGAAGTACGCCTTCTATGTCGGCGGTGCCGTGCTGCTGGGCGCTGTGCTGTGGACCATGCTGACGACGCGGGAGTACTCCCCTGCGCAACTGCGTTCCTTCGCGGACACGGTGCCCGAAGGTCTGCCGGTGGACGTATCGCGCGCCGTGCGCCCTGGGCTCCTGCTACTTGTCGCGGGTGTCATGGTGCTGTTCGCCATCCGGTACTTCACGCTCGAGCGGGAGGTCTACCTCCTCTCCGGCGGTCTGCTCGCGTTCGGGCTCATGCTTACCTGGCTCAGCCGCACACGCAGCCGCGGCATGCTGCGCGAGGTCGTTGGCGACCTCTACGGCATGCCCGACTCGATGCGGCGTCTGGCCGGTGTCCAGTTGTTCTCCTGGTTCGCGCTGTTCGCGATGTGGATCTACACCACGGCCGGGGTCACCCAGACCATCTACGGGACCAGCGATACAAGTTCGTCGATCTACAACGAGGGTGCGAACTGGGTGGGCGTGTTGTTCGCCGCATACAACGGCTTCGGCGCCCTCGCTGCGATCGTCATTCCCTTCATGGTCCGGCGCTGGGGCTTGCGCATCAGCCACATGGTCAACCTCTGTCTGGGCGGCGCGGGCCTGTTGTCCTTCCTCTACATTCGCGATCCACGCTGGCTGCTCGCCTCGATGGTAGGTGTCGGCTTTGCCTGGGCATCGATCCTGTCGCTGCCGTATGCGTTGCTGTCGGACCACCTCCCGACCGCGAAGATGGGCGTCTACATGGGCATCTTCAACTTCTTCATCGTCATCCCCCAGGTGCTCGCCGCCAGCATCCTGGGTCTGCTCCTGCGACTGTGTTTCCACAACCAGCCGATCTGGGCACTCGGCCTGGGAGGCTTCAGCTTGTTCATCGCGGGCCTTTGTGTGCTGTATGTCCCCGGGCCTGGACGAGGTGGGAGCCAGCCTGCTGGCGATAAGGGATAACCTCATCACTGGGGCGAGAGCTTCGCGACCGTGTCACGGCGATTCCACCAGCCACCGCCTAGCGACTGAAACAACGCCACCGTGTCCGAGTACCGCGCCGACCGGGCCTGTACCAGCGCAAGATTTGTCTGCTGCCATGTCACCTCCGCGGCGAGCAAGCTGCTCTCGCTGATATCGCCGAGTGCCAACTGGCGCCTGGCAATGTCCAGGCTGTGCGCCGCGGCGTCTTCGGCCCGTTCGGCGGCTGCCATTCCCTCGGCATCCGCATGGATCGCATGGAGCGCATCGGCGACGTTCTGCATGGCACTGATCACGGTGCTGCGGTATTGGGCAGACGCCTCCCGATAAGCCGCCTCCGCCGCACGCTGTTTGTGCTTGAGCGCGCCGCCGTCGAACAAGGGCTGGGTCACATTGCCCGCCAGATTCCAGAACCCGGCCTCGCCGGCAAACAAGCGGCTGGCCTTTTCGGACGAACGACCGAAGGTGGCGTCGATCTGGATGTTGGGCAACCGATTGGCGATGGCTACTCCCACGTTCGCACTGGCCGCATGCAACGCTTCCTCGGCGGCACGTACGTCGGGACGTTGTTCCAGCAGTTGAGCCGGCATGCTGAGCGGTAGTTCACTGGGAAGGCGAAGGTCATCCAGCGTGAACGTGACCGCCACAGGGCGGTCCGGCGTGCGGCCCGCCAAGGCGGCGATCAGATCCCGCTGCTGGACGAGTTGCTTTTCCAGCGGCGGCAGCGCAGCGCGACTCTGCTCCAGCGTCGCCACCTGGGCAGCCACGGCAGCCTCCGACACATCGCCGAGCGCATATTGCCGCTTTACGGTGTCCAGAACCTGCGTCTGTAGTTCGACCATGCGGTGCGTGGCGTCGAGCTGCCCGCGCAACGAGGCTTCTTCGATCGCCGCATTCACCAGGTTGCTCGTCAGTGTCAGGTAGGTCGCTTCCACCTGAAAGCGCTGTGCCTGTGCCTGCGCCACCAGCGACTCCACCTGGCGGCGATTGCCGCCCCAAAGGTCTGGCGAGTACGACACGCTGACCTGCGCCGTGGTCAGGCTGTACAGGCTGCTTCCCGAGGCGGCCGACGTGGCGACGTCCTTGGCAACGTCTTGCCGCGTCGGCTCGAGGCCGGCCGCGACGGCAGGAAAATAGGTTCCGCGCTGGGCGTAGACGTTCTCCCACGCCACTCGAAGCGCTGCCTGGGCCGCATCTACATCGGCGTTGTGCGCAAGCGCGTCGTCAAGCAACGCATTGAGCGGCGCGCAGTGGAACAAGGCCCACCATTGGCCGGGGATATCCATGGACGCGACGAAGCGCTGCGTCTCTCCGTCGGCACCTGCAGTGCCGACCGTGGCTTGCGGCAGCGGTTGTGGCGCGAAGGACTTGGCCTCCGGCGTCGACGGGCGCCGATAGTCGGGGCCCACAGCGCAGCCCGCCAACACGATGATGACGCCGGTCACGGACCACCGGCTGGCATGCTTGAGTGCAATCCACATGGTCAGATCTCCTTGGCGGGCTGCGAGTGGCGCCGACGGCGGCGCTCCATGAAGCGCTCGAGCACGTCGTAAAGCGCCGGAAGGATGAACAGCGTGAGCAAGGTCGCGATCACGAGGCCGCCGACCACGACCGTCGCCAGTCCGCGCTGTACATCGGTGCCGATACCGGTGGCGAGCGCTGCCGGCAGCATGCCGATACTCGCCACCGTGGCCGTCATCAGTACAGGGCGAAAGCGCTCGGCGGAGCCGATGAGTACGGCGTCGCGCACGCCATGTCCTTCGCGACGCATGCGATTGAAGTTCGACACCATGATGATCCCGTTCTGCACGGCTACGCCGAACAGCGCGATGAAACCCACGGCCGTAGCGATATTGAGCGTCTCGCCCTTCACGTGCAGCGACACCAGGCCACCCAGCGCAGCGAGCGGAACAACGCCCAGTACCAGCAACGCCTGGCGGAGATTGCCGAATTCGGCGAACAGGAACACCGCCATCACGGCAAGTACCAGACCCATGACCAGCACGAGACGTGCCTGGGCGCGCTGCTGGTTCTCGAATTGGCCGGCCCACTCCAGGTGATACTTTTGCGGATCGAACTTCACCTTGGCGGCAATCTTGTCCTGCGCTTCGGCGAGGTAGTCCGACAAGGCCCGGTCGCGATTGTCGATGCGCACGGTCAGTTGCCGCTCGGCTCCTTCATGGGCAATGGTGCTTTCACCGGTTTGCAGAACGATGCGGGTCACCATCGCCAGAGGCACGCGCGCACCGGAGGGAGCCGTCAACACCAGCTTGCCGAGCGCCTCGGGATCGGCGGCTACCTGGTGCGGCACGTGCGCCGTCACGTTGTAGACCCGATCCTCGACGTAGGCCTGCGTAATGGGGGCACCGCCCACGCCGGTCTGGATGAGCGTGTTGATGTCCGCCACGTTGATGCCATAGCGCGCCGCCGCGTCGCGATCGACCGTGACCGTCAGCTGGGGAATCGGCGGCTCCTGAAAGATGGAAGCATCGGCGGTGCCCCGCACGGTCTTGAGCACGTCCACGATCTCCCCACCGATGCGGCGGAGTTCCTTGAACTCCTCGCCGTAGACGCGCAGCACCAAGGGACTGTGGGCGCCCCCGACCATATCGTTCTCGCCGTCGATGATCGGCTGGCTGATGCCTACGCTGATCCCCGGTATCTGTTGCAGGCGCGCATTGAGGTGCCGGATGAATTCGGCCTTGCTCTCGCCGTTCGGCCACTGCGCGTACGGTTTGAGACCCACACCGGACTCGATGTGCGACGGTGTCCAGGGATCGCTACCCGTATCGTTGCGACCCAGTTGGGTCACCACGTAGCTGACCTCGGGAAATGCGCCCACCACGTGACGGTATTCGCTCGCCATCTCGCTGGCCTTTTCCAGCGACAGTCCGCTGGGCAACTGCACCTGCACCCATAGCGAACCCTCATCCAGGTCCGGCAGGAATTCACGGCCTATGGTCGCGCCCAGCGCGATCACCGCGGCCAATGCGCCGACGACGATCGCGTAGGTGATTCGCGGATGGCCGAGCAACCGTTCCAGCGTTCGGCGATAGCCTGTCTGCAGGCGTTCCAGAGGCTTGTTGTGGAACATCTTGCGCGGCTTGCGTAGGGCCAGCCAGGCCAGTGCCGGAACAAGAGTGATCGCACACAGCAGTGCGCCGAGCAACGCGTAGCCCACCGTATGCGCCATCGGCGAGAACAACTTGCCCTCGGCCCGCTCGAACGCCAACAGCGGCGCATATGCGGTGATGATGATCAGCGTGGCGAAGAAGATCGGCCGTGCCACCTGCTTGACCGCGCTCAGTACGTCGGCTTCGTGCAGGTAGGCCTGTGGCCGGGCCTCGCGTTTGCGCAGGATCGCTTCGGTCACCACGATCGCGCCGTCCACGATCACGCCGAAGTCGATGGCCCCCAGCGAGAAGAGATTGGCCGGCATCCCGGTGAAATGCATGACGATGAAGGTCGTGATCAACGCAAACGGAATGGTCACCGCGGCCACGAGTGCGGCGCGCGGGCTGCCGAGGAACAGGATCAGCACCAGGCAAACCAGGGCCACACCTTCGATCACCGTGTGCCCAACCTTGCTCACCGTGGCCTGCACCAGATCGTCGCGATCGAGGAATGGCACGATGCGTACGCCGGACGGCGCAAGTTGCCGGTTCAGTTCGTCGACCTTCGCGTGAATGCCTTTGAGCACCATGGACGGGTTTTCGCCCAGCAACAGATCGACGATGCCCTCGATGGTGTCGGGGTTGCCGTCCTTGCCCAGGATGCCTTCGCGAATCTGATGACCGTCCTGCAACGTGCCCAGGTCGCGCACGCGTATCGGATCGCCGTTGTGCTGGGTCACCACGATATCGCCCATGTCCTTGAGCGAGCGCATCAGACCCTCACCGCGGATGACGTAGGACTGCTCGCCACGCGTCACGCGGCCGCCCCCGGCATTGGTGTTGTTGGCACTGAGCGCGGCGATCACGTCGTTCATGCCCACGCCGAACTGCAGCAGCTTCTGCGGATCGACCTCCAGCTGGAATTCCTTGGTGAAGCCGCCGAAGTTGTCGACGTTCGCCACGCCGGGCACTTGTTGCAGGGCGGGGATCACTTTCCAGCGCTGGATCTCCGAGAGCTCCATCAGGTTGTGCGTGTCCGATTCCAGCGTGTAGCGGTAAATCTCGCCCGCCGGTCCGGACACCGGATCGAGACCCGGTGTCACGCCCTGCGGCAGGGTGACGCCGGCAATGCGCTCAGTGACGCGTTGGCGAGACCAATAGATCTCCGCGCCATCGCGAAAGACCAGCGTGATCAGGGAGAGGCCGAAGGTGCTGCTGGAACGCATCGACGTCAGCCCGGGTGTGCCGGCCAATGCGCGCTCCAGCGGCGTGGTGATCTGTTGTTCGATCTCTTCGGCGGCCAGACCAGGCACCTGTGTCGTGACCTGCACCGTCACGTCGCTGAGTTCCGGATACGCCTCCACCGCCAACTGGGTCCATGCGTAGTGCCCATAGATCGCGACGAGCATGGCGATGCCGAACACCAATCCGCGCCGGTGGAGACACCAGGCAATGATCTTGTCAATCATTGATCAGCACTCCACCGGCCACGACCACCCGATCACCGGGCTGCAGTCCCTCGAGGATGCGCGCCTGATCGCCCTCGTCGGCGCCCAGCACGACGGTTCGGCGACGGAACGCCCAGGGCGACACCTCCACGAAAACGGTGACGTTGTCGTTGTTCATAAGCAGTGCCGATTGAGGCACCAGCAGCGCCTTCGTCTGCGGCACCTGGAAGGTCGCCGTGGCGAACATGTTGACCTTCAGCGCGGCGTCGGCGTTCGACACGGCGATACGCGCCTTGACGCGGCGCGAGTCCGGATCGAGCACGTCACTCACCGACTGGACGGTGCCCTGCACATGCCGCCCTGGAAGGCCCGGCAGAACGATATCGGCCGACAGTCCAGGCGTGATCTCGGCCGACTCGTTTTCTGCCACGTTCGCGGTGACCCATACATGGCGCAGGTCGGTGATCGTCATCAGCGCTGCCGAGGCGTCATTGACGAAAGCACCCGGCGCGGCCGATAGCGCCGTGATGCTGCCATCCGTCGGAGCGACCACCGCCATGTGGCGGGCGCTGCCTGGGTGAGTGGTGTCACTCGTGATCGAATCCAGCCGCGCCTGTGTGCGATCGTGCTCGGCGCGCGCCTGGATGAAGGCGCTGCGTGCGGCGTCCAGATCTTTCTGGGCGGCACCGCCGGCCTGCTTCACGCCTTCGGCGCGATCGAGCGTCGCCTTGGCGAGTGCGAGCGCATCGGTTGCCTTCTGCTGGTCGGTAACGGCTTGGGCGTAGTCGCTCGACGCCATCACGGCCAGGAGCTGTCCACGCTTCACGCGATCGCCGAGCCTGACGTCGAGCTCGGTGATGCGCCCCGTCAGCGGTGCCAGAACGTTGATGGTATGGGCGGGATCGGCCTCGACGAGTGCGGGTGCCGACAAAGCATGGGGCAGCCCGTGCAGCGCTACGGACTGCACTTTCAGACGCGTACGAAGCGGAGAAGCCGGCGGTACACGGATGACACCGTGATCGACGACGACGGCCGGTGTCGCTTCCTGAGAGGGGCTGGCGTTGGAACAGGCTGCCAAGAGTAGAGAAAGGATCAGGGCCGTAAGGGTATGGCGAGCATGGAACAGCATGGGAATTCCCGGTG
The DNA here is from genome assembly GCF_900119235.1 of Luteibacter sp. UNCMF366Tsu5.1. Classification (NCBI taxonomy): domain Bacteria; kingdom Pseudomonadati; phylum Pseudomonadota; class Gammaproteobacteria; order Lysobacterales; family Rhodanobacteraceae; genus Luteibacter; species Luteibacter sp. UNCMF366Tsu5.1. The sequence goes on from NZ_FPIS01000001.1 coordinate 602,189, forward strand.
CTTTGGCATAGAGAACCCGTCGCGGGTCATGGCCTACGAGCAGGAATGGCACGGAGAGAATGGATATCGCCCGTCAGGGCGACGGCATGCTCCGCGGCGTGTTCACGCAAAGACCCGTGGGAACGGGTCGGAGCTCTTCAGGGCAACGTGCCGATGCCAGCGCGCGACCGGGCGCTCACTGCCCGGTTCGCGATGCCAGTGCATATCAATGGTTGCCATGGTCACCGACGTGTTCAGCGGTGCGGGGACCGTGATGGTCCAGTCATGGCGGGAAGCGACACGGCGATCCAGCAGCGATCGGCCCGCAGCGCGCAGACGAAAGACATCGCGAAGGAGCTTCATAGCCCATCTCCTCGTTACGGCCCAAGACGGCCGTCAGGAGTGGGCCGGTCTTCCCTAGTCGAGGAAAGCGCCGGCCGACCGCAGGCGGTCGCCGCAGGCAATCAGCTTGTGATGCGACGCCGGCATCCGATGCTCGCGGATGTCGACATGGCGACTAGGGTTATCGTCCATATGCCTTGGTTTGGTCGGACAGGAATGCCGCGGGCGCTGGTGGCCGACGGCCCGCGCATTGTCTTGACGCACTGCGACAGAGTCAATGCCCTTGCAGACGAAAGTTCTTGCGTCAGCGCACAGCAAAAAATAGGTTCTTCGCTGAGAGGCCAACTCTCCGCGTCGCGGTTTGTCGTGCGTCGCGGCTTGTTGTAGGAGCCGCCATGGCGGCGAGGGGAAACTTGCCTCAGCGTTTCATCGTTACCTGCAGGTTTCCCGCGTCGCCGCTCCGTTGGCTTCTCGCCGCCATGGCGGCTCCCACAATATCGCTTCATTGGCTTCTCGCCGCTGTAGCGGGTCCCACAGTCGTTATCCGCATGCAGCCTGTCGCGCGCATCGCTCCAGCCACAGAAAGGACGCGAACGCCGAGGTCGCCGGGTGCTCCTGTGTCCGCTCGATCGTTTCCAACAGCTTGAATACCGCGGTGCGGTCGACGAGTCCAATATCCGCCAGAGCGCATTCGCGAAGCTGTGCAGCGAGTGTCTTCGCATGGCGTGCGATGAGCGGCGGCAGCACGTTGGCGAAGGTTTCCTTGATGTAGCCCTTTGGGAACACATCGGCGCCCAAATGGTTTTCGAGATAGCGGCGCATCACTTCCCTTCCCTCGCGGCTGCTTCGCGGCAGGCGATGGCAGAACGCGGTGAGACGCGGATCGCTCAATGGGTTGACGGGCCATTGGCCATGCGCAAGCAGGTCCGGCGCACGGCATGCCTGGGCCAACAGCGACGTCGCAGGCACAGGACTCTCGGGCGCATCGAAGAGCGTTCGACTGCGCGCGGCGTTGAGTGCTCGCGGCGTCAGCAGACCTTCGGCAAAGCTGCGCGCATCCTTGGCCCAGGCCGGGCCGGCCATGGCGCTTTCGGACACTTCACTCCGGTAGGCAGGGAACAGTTCGTCACCGCCAATCCCGGTGAACATGACATGCCGGCCCTTGACGGACGCCGAGTCCCATAGCGCGGAACAGGCATCCAGGTAGAAATCGTGACAGAACCCGTACGGGCGCTGCGATGGCGAAAGATCCAGGTTCGGTGGGTAGTCGGCGATATCGACGGTCCGGTCGGACAGTCCCAGGCGTTCGGCGATCAGGCGCCGTCGATGGACCTGCGGTCCGCGGACATCGCCGTCCAGAAGAATCCCCTTGCTGTCGATATGCTCATGCCATTGCACGAGCGCCGTGGCGACCGTCGCGGAGTCCATGCCGCCACTCAATTCGACCGACGCGGCACCCAGCCAGGGACGCAGGCTCAAGACCTTTTGCAATGCGTCTGCGAATCGCGGCAGTACATCCTCGCCGTCTTCCGGCGACGGCGTCGTGGGCGCGATCGACTCCGGATAGCGAAACCGAGCCTTGCCCGGCTCCACGTGCAGTGAGGCACGTTCGGTGAGCAACACCACGCCCGTATACAGCTGCCGCGCGCCATACAAGGTGTGCAGCGCCAGTTGATGGCTGGCGACTTCCGTATCGATCGCTGCCGGACCATCGGCGAACTCGGCCGAATCCCAGGTAAGGGTCACGCGGTCATCGAGCACTCGCGCGTACACCGGAACCGCGCCAAGCACGCCAGCGCGAATGCGCAGGCGGTGGCCTGCTTGCGCGACTTCGATCATCACGTAGTCGAGCGGCCAGAGCAGGCTTTCTTGATAGAGCGAATGGAAGCGGGCTTCGTCGGTGTACTCGACGACAAGCTTCCCTGCCTCGGCGTGGATCGCATCCCTGGATGCCTTTCGCTCCCTGACCACCACGAACCATTGCTCCGGCGCGCGAACGCATACGGTTTCCAGCAACGGGTGGGCGTGGGCCCGGATCCAGCTTGCGCCGACGGACAGGGCGCCTTGTTTGATCGTGGGTTCGAACGACAGATCCGATAGCGATATCTCGGCCTTGATCACCGGTGAGCTCCCTGCGAAGAAAGCCGCCTTCGGAAGAAGGCGGCTTCGGCGTGCGTAGCGGAACGAAGTTCCGGGGGACTCAGCCCCAGTCGCCGCCGCCGTGGATGGAGCCGATGCGGCCAATGTCGCCCGTGTCGTCGATCTTCGGCGCCCATTTGCCGACCGTCACGGTCGGTTGCATCGGTGCTTCCATCTGGATGCCAAACGGGTTCGAGTCGTGCATCACCTGATCGCGCTTATCCATGGAACGCTCCTGAGGTCATACGCCGCCAGATGCGGCCTTGGGACCGTAACACGATGGTCCGGCGTGCGGCCTTGCGAGAACTACGCGTTAACGGCCTTTGGCATGATGTTCACTGCCAGAAATGTGCATGGCCCGGTCGTTACGTGTCCGTCGCCGGATACGCGAGCAGGCCATCCGTTCGAACGATGGCTGCCGGTGTCATTCGCCCAAGCTCGCTATGTCCCACGTCGAAGACATGCACCACGTCGCGGCCCGAGGCGATCGCGTAGTCGGTGATGATGCGCCGGTGGCAGCGCCACCAGAGCACCTCCGAGCACATCATCGCGGTGCGACGTTCGTCGGCCAGCGCGAGCAGTTTACGCAGCGATGCCTGGAAGGCATCCGACATCGCGTGATCTGCGTAGTTGTGAAATCCGGACACCCGCCAGAACGCGTTGACGGCGGGATCGATCTCCTTCGACTTGCGTCGCCGCCCGCCGAGGTCCGGCAGATAGTCGTATGCGACACCCACCGCAGCCAGCGACGCGGGAAGCGTCTCGATGTTGAAGTGCGGATGGGTGCGCGAACGCGGAAAGGTTCGTACGTCCACCACACGCTCGATGTGCGAGTCCTGCAGCACGCCAAGGAAGTCGTCGATGCTTCGGTTCGAGTGACCGAGGGTCATGAGGGGCATGTCACGTGCGGGCGAGGCTCGAGTCATCCCGCTCAGGGTCTCAGTCGTGCAGGCAATATCCGGTGAAGACCCCGTGCGCGTTTTCTCGCCGTCATGGCTGTGCCACGATCGTCGTGTCGCGGCCGGGGCCGCTCAGGTCTTTCACCACCCATGCGCCATCTCGTCATCGTCCTGGGCGATCAGCTCAATCTCGACTCCCATGCTTTCGACGAGTTCGATAGCGCGCAGGACGTGGTGTGGATGGCCGAACGGCGCGGAGAATCGACGCACGTATGGTCGCACAAGACCCGCAGTGCCTTGTTTCTATCGGCCATGCGCCACTTTGCCGAAGCGCTGCGGGATGCCGACCTGCCCTTGCTTTACACGAGGCTCGACGACGCGGGTCCTGACGACCTCCTCGCCTTGCTGGACGAGACCGTGGCCCAGCGGCAGCCCAAGCGATTGGTTGCCGTACGGCCCGGCGAGCATCGCCTGCGCGAGGGATTGCGCGCCATCGCCGCACGTCACGGCATCGACTACGTGGAACGGCCCGACAACCATTTCATGGTTTCCACGGAGGACTTCGCCACCTGGGCCAACGGCAAGAGCCAGTGGCGCATGGAGGCCTTCTACCGCTGGATGCGCGTGCGCCACGGTGTCCTGCTGGAGGATGGCAAGCCGGTGGGTGGCCGCTGGAATTACGATCATGACAACCGCGGCGCCTTCGGTCGCGCCGGCCCGGGCTGGCTTCCGGCGCCGCAGCGTTTCGAACCGGATGCGGTGACCCGTGAAACCATCGCCGAGGTGAGTTCAGCGTTCCCCGAGCATCCGGGTGACCCGTCGACGTTCGATTGGCCTGTGACGCGCGCCGATGCGCTGGCGGCGCTCGACGATTTTCTCGATCACCGTCTCTTAGCCTTCGGCCAGTGGCAGGACGCGATGTGGGCCGGCGAGCCATGGCTTTACCACGCGCGCCTGTCGAGTTCGATGAACCTCAAGCTGCTGAGTCCGGCCGAAGTGATCCGTGCCGTGCTCGATCGCTACGACGCCGGCAAGGTGCCACTGGCATCCGCGGAAGGCTTCATCCGCCAGATCCTCGGTTGGCGTGAATTCGTCCGTGGCGTGTATTGGCTGTCACCCTCGCGCCTCCTCAGCGGCAACGCGTTGAAGGCCGATGGCGCCCTTCCCTCGTGGTACTGGACCGGTGAGACGCCCATGCGCTGTCTTGCGGAAACGATCGGCCAGACGCTGCGCTTCGGCTACGCGCATCACATTCAGCGCTTGATGGTCACGGGCAACTTCGCGCTGCTGCTCGGCGTGGAACCACATCTCGTGCACGAGTGGTATCTGGCGGTTTACGTGGACGCCGTCGAATGGGTCGAAGCGCCCAATACGCTCGGCATGAGCCAGTTCTCCGACGGAGGACGCATGGTGTCGAAGCCGTATGTCGCTTCGGGCCGTTATATCCAACGGATGAGCAACTATTGCGACGGCTGCCGCTTCCGTCCAGGTGACGCACTGGGCGACAGCGCCTGTCCGTTCACCACCTTGTATTGGGACTTCCTGGCCCGTCACGAGGAACGCTTTCGCCATCATCCCCGCGCGGCCATGCAGTGGCGGTCGCTCGATCGGCTGTCGCCCGAGACGTTGACGGCCATACGCGCCAAGGCCGCGGAACTCAGGGCAAGCCTTGCCGCCTCGGCGTGAGACGTCTCCACGCGCCTTTCGTAAGTTCTTCCTGAATCCGTGACGTGGAAGAAAGCCTGCGGAAAATTCCGTGAGCGTACGCTGTGCGGTGCCACGTGGCCGACATCGAAGATATCCATGAAGAAGCTGATGCTTTTCCTCGTACTGCTATGCCTGGCCACTGCGGCCTCGGCAGCGGATTCCCCCAAGGATGTGCAGGCGGCGATCGACCGCGGCGACTATGCGACGGCCGAGACGCTGCTCCGGCAAGCCGTGAGCGAGCATCCGTCGAGCGCCAAGGCGCATTACGTGCTCGCGGAAGTGCTCGCACACCAGGGCAACATTGGCGAAGCCAAGGCGGAGGCGACGAAAGCGTCGTCGCTGGACCCGGCCACCCATTTCACCGATCCGGCGAAGTTCCAGGCCTTCCAGCGCAAACTCGACGCCGCACTCGGCACGCCGGGAGCGAAGCGCCCTTTGGGGTCGCTGCGGAGCATTGACGCTCCGCAGGCGCCGGCGGTGGCCGCGCCCGTCGCCGCGACCACGGGCGGTTCGTCGCATCTCGGTCTCGTGATCGTCGGCGGCATCGCCTTGCTGCTGATCTTCTTCCTGATGCGTCGTCGCCGCGACGCGGTGCCGCCGGCCACGGCCTATCCGCCGCCCCCGGTGAACGGGCAGCCGCCATATGGCGGATACGGCGGCAACGGACCGTATGGTGCCTACCCTCCGCCGGCCCCAGCGCATTCGGGTGTGGGTACGGCCGTCGCGGCCGGCCTGGGCGGTGTGGCGGCAGGCATGCTGCTCGATGAAGCCTTGCGTGGTCACGGCGAGTCCGGCCTCGGCGCGGGTGGTGACCCGCGCGCGGCGGGCACGTTCGTCGATCAGCCTACGGACCCGACGGGCCAGGCTTACGACGACCTGCGCGATGACCCGATCGATATGGGCAACGATGACGCGTCCTGGGACGACAGCAGCAGTTCCTCCGACGACGACAGCTGGTAAGCCCGTGTCTGAGCCCCGAACCGGCGCTGTACGACGCCGGTTCGGGCAATCCCCCGATTCATCCTGGCGCAAGGAAGGCCGGGGCATAGTCCGGCTGCAGTGTTTCCGGCCTCGTGCCTCGTACGGAGATCGTTCCATGCGCCAATCCACCCTGCTCCTGGCCGCCTCGCTCGGCCTCGCCTTTGCCTCGCACGCGTTCGCCTCGGATCGCCCCGATCCGGTCAAGCTGACCGAGAAGTGCACAAAAGAGGCCGCCGACAAGTTCGACGTGAAGCACGATTACGTCCAGCTCCAGCCCCTGCAGTCGTCGGACTCGGGCTATACGATGAGCGGTACGGCGGACGCCGGCATCGATGGCAAGAAAAATTTCACCTGCCAGTTCGACAAGAAAGGCAAGTTCGCCAACCTGGTACAGGAAGGCAAGTGAGTTTCCGCGCCGCCGCGAAGCATCGCGGCGGCGCGTTCCTTAACGCGTCTCAGCGTCGCGACGAAAGCGCTGGATCGGTGCGCGACGGGCGCCCCGTCTCGCGATGACCGGCGAGACGACGCAGGAAATGCGGGTCGTGGTCGCTGGTGACGGTCATGTCGTACCAGTGATCGCTTGAAAGAATCTCCCAAAGACTCTCGATGCGGCTGCCCGGCAGAACGACGTGGCGGCGCGAGGGTTGGTGCGTGTAATCGTCGCTCGGGTTGACCGTCACGATGCAGGCACGGCTTCCCTCGTTGACGATGACGAGACGCAGCAACCCGTCGAGTTCGCTTTCCGCGATGTGCACTTCCAGCGCCGCGTGCGGGCCCGGATCGGGAACGGGCTGGCTTCCGGCGAAGCGGCGAAGGAATCCGTTGGGACCGGTTACCGACAGATCGTAGGCATTGCCGCTGTAGAGGCTTGTCCATGTGTCCGCGAGCGACTTGCCTGCTTCGACCGTATAGGTCCAGGGACCATCGGTGCGCGCCGCGGAGAACACGTGGAAGAATGCGCCGGCTTTTCCCTGGTTGATGAATTCCAGCCCGTACTTGCCCGCGCCGGTGTCGACGCGACCGCGTACGTCCACGTCATAGGCCAAGGCGCGCGAGGGGCGCTGGCCGGGTTCCTGCTTCGGCATGCGTTGCTCTGCAGGCGGCGCGGGGTGCAGCGGGTCGTGCTTCTGCTGATCCGGTCGGTAATCCCCGGTGGCGGGTAGGCGAGGCGCATCGCCGTCATGGCGCGAGAAATCGAAGGCACGCGTGAGGTCGCCACACACCGCACGGCGCCAGGCGGAAATGTTCGGTTCGCGCACGCCGAAACGCGCTTCGAGAAAACGCAGGATGGACGTGTGGTCGTAGGTCTCCGAGCACACCCAGCCGCCGGTGCTCCAGGGTGAAACGACGAGCATCGGCACGCGTACGCCGAGACCGTACACGCCGGGCACGAAGCCATGGCCGCCGGCATACAACTCGCCCTCGGTCGACACCGTCGACAATCCTTGGTCTCGGGACGCCGGTACATACGGCGGCACGATGTGATCGAAGAAGCCGTCGTTCTCGTCGTAGGTGATGAACAGCGCCGTCTTGCTCCACACGTCGGGATTCGACGTGAGTGCATCCAGCACACCGTCGACGTACCAGGCGCCGTAGTTGGCAGGCCAGCTCGGATGTTCGGTATAGGCTTCGGGTGCAGCGATCCAGGATACCTGCGGCAGGCGGTTCGCCATCACGTCCTCGCGCAGCAGGGCGAAGGGCGACTGCCCTCGGGCGATCTCGGTACCGGTACGCGCCTTGTCGTAAAGCGGGTTGCCCGGCTGCGCGTTGCGGTAGTTGTCGAAGTAGAGAAGCGAGTTGTCGCCGTAGTTCCCGATGTACGGGTTCGGGGTCCAGCCCCAGCTTCCCGCCGCGTCCAGGCCCGTGCCGATGTCCTGGTAGATCTTCCACGAGACGCCCGCTTGTTCCAGCCGCTCCGGATAGGTCGTCCAGTGGTAGCCCTTCTCGGCGTTGTCGAGCACGGGACCGGCGCCCTGCCCGTCGTTGCCGACGTAGCCGCTCCACATGTAGTAGCGATTGGGATCGGTCGAGGAAAGCATGCTGCAGTGATATGCATCGCAGATCGTGAAGGCATCCGCGAGCGCATAGTGGAACGGGATGTCCTCGCGCGTCAGGTACGCCATGGTGGTGGTGCCCTTCGCCTGCACCCATCCGTCGTACTTGCCGCCGTTGGCTGCCGCGTGCGTATCGTTCCAGCCGTGCGGCAGGTCTTCGATGAACTGCAGGCCGAGTCGCTCGGCATCCGGGTGGAACGGCAGCAGGTAGTCGTCGGGGCTCCCGGGGTATGGTTGATGCCATACCGAGCGGCCGCTCGCGAGCGTGAAAGTGCGCGTGTCGCCGAAGCCACGCACGCCGCCCAGGCTGCCGAAATAATGGTCGAACGAACGGTTCTCCTGCATGAGGATCACCACGTGTTCCACGTCGGCGAGGGTGCCCGTTCGGCGCGAGGCAGGAATCGAAAGCGCCTTGGTGATCGATGAGGGAACGACCCCGGCGGCGAGAGCGGCGCCCGTTGCGCCGAGCGAAAGCTTGAGGAAGTGCCGCCGATCGTGTGACGTCATGGTGTGCCCTTTGCGCGGATGGGGCGCATGCGTCGCATGCCCACGCGATCCGCTACTGCGTTGCCCTGTGCAGCGGAGTGTCACGGTGAAATGTGACAGGGTCGTTCCAATGTCACGCCGTCGTGTATGGCGATGTGGATTCTGCGAAGGTCGTCGCATTCCGGGCGATCGTGATGGCCGGGACCGTGGTCGGGGGCTTCGCCGCGAGCCGTTCCTCGATCGCCGCAAGGGCGGGGTCGCCCTCGGCGAGCCCGAAGTCGAAGCGATAGGAATGGATTCGGCGGTATGTACGGCGGAACGGGTAGACACGTTGTGAATCCCGGCCACCGCCGCGTTCCGTCATATAAGCTCGGCGTTCGCCCTCCGGCCGTTAGCGACACCATGACACTTCGCCTCCTTCCTGCCCTGCTGTGCGGTCTGTTCGCCCTGATGCCGCTGGTCGCCACCGCGGTGGATGCGCCTCACGCTGCATCGCCGGCACCGGTTCCCGCCGTCCCCGGCAACGGGCTAGCGTTGCGTCCACCGATGGGTTGGAACAGTTGGAACCATTTCGCCGGGCGCATCACGGCGAAGGACGTCCGCGCCATGGCCGACGCCATGGTGTCGAGCGGCATGCGCGACGCGGGCTACGTCTATGTGAACATCGACGACACCTGGGAAGGCACCCGAACCGCGGCTGGTGAAATCCGGGCCAACGACAAGTTCGGGGACATGAAGGCGCTCGCGGATTACGTGCACGCCCGTGGACTGAAACTTGGGATCTACTCGTCGCCGGGCGCCACCACATGCGCGGGTTTTCTCGGCAGCCATGGGCACGAGGACAGCGATGCCCGAACCTTCGCTACCTGGGGCGTGGACTTCCTCAAATACGACTATTGCGGCGCGCGAGACCTCTATCCGGTGACGCTGGAAAACCAGCAGGCCCTGTTCCGACGCATGGGTGCCGCCTTGCGCAAGACGGGCCGCCCGATGGTCTACAGCCTGTCGCAATCCGGCGACTTCGACATCTGGCGGTGGGGGCCGGGCACTGGCGCGAACATGTGGCGCACCACGCCCGACATCAGCGACGACTGGACCTCCATGTCCCAACGTGGGTTTCGCCAGCTCGACCTGACCGTCTGGTCCGGCCCCGGGCACTGGAACGACCCGGACATGCTGGAGATCGGCAACGGGGGGATGACCCCGGACGAATACCGTACGCAGATGAGTCTCTGGTCTCTCCTGCCTGCGCCGCTGTTGGCCGGCAACGATCTCACGTCGATGGACGCGGCAACCCGGGACATCCTGCTCAACCGCGAAGTGATCGCCGTCGATCAAGACCCCGCCGGCAAGCCCGCGCGGCGGATCGAGAAGCAGGGCGACGTCGAGGTGCTGGTCCGCGACATGAGCGACGGCTCCGTGGTGGTAGGTCTGTTCAATCGTGGCGACCGCCCGGCGCCCGTGTCGATACCCTGGCAGCGCGTGCACGCGCGTTTCGGCTCTGGCGCCCACGTACGCGATCTCTGGGCACACACCTCGCGCACCGAGACCTCGCCCTTCCACGCCGTGATTGCCCGGCACGGCGTCATCCTGCTTCGTCTCACGCCCATGGCAGCAGCCCGGATCCTTCCCTCACGCCACGCTTGAACACCCTTGGCGAAAGACTCACGTCCTTGCGTTGCATGCTTGCGCGTCACTTCGCGCCACTGGAGAGACCCATGGCCAAACAACGCAACGTCGAGCCCGAAGCACTGTCACTGCAACGCAACGGCTGGGTACCGAACAACGATCGACTTCCGGTGTTGATCTACCGAGACGCTGTTCGGGGCGACGACCTCGCTTCCCTGATCGAAGCGCGTTTCGTTGCCAACGGGTGGCCACCTGATTGGCGCGATGGTGTGTTCGACTATCACCACTACCACTCCACTGCGCACGAGGTGCTCGGCGTCGCAGCGGGTTCGGCCGAGCTCATGCTGGGTGGACCGGAAGGGCACGCGGTCACCGTAAGCGCCGGCGACGTGGCGCTCCTGCCCGTGGGTACCGGACACTGCCGCCTGTCGGCCACCGACGATTTCCTCGTGGTGGGCGCATACCCGCGCGGGCAATCGTGGGACATCTGCAGGGAAGCGCCGAACGACGCCATGCTCACGCGGATACGCAGTCTGCCCTTCCCTGCAAGCGATCCCGTCAACGGCAACGAGCTTCCGCTGACGACACACTGGAGCGTCGCTTCGTAGCCATCGCCGACAGGTCGGCGACGCTCTCAGACCACGGAGTGGACGTCTGGATGGCGATACGCGCACCGGCCTCCTGCCGTGGTACGTTTCCTCCCGCAGGGGGCCAGTACGTCGCGGGAGAACGGGCGCATGGCTTTTATCGATGGGGCAGACCGCAAGGTCTTGCGATGGGTTTCGCTTGGCTGTATCGCGGCCTGTGCCGCGCCGGGGGCGTTCGCCGCAACGACGCCAGGGTTCGACGTGGGCTCCGCGAACGTTGCGGTGGCCGACCCCGCGGTGCCTCGACCGCCGGGTAAGGCGTGCGTGGTCCAGCTGTTCGAAGGGTTCACCTTCACCGACTTCTCGAATCATCCCTATACCTATGCGCCACCGACGGGCTGCGGCCGGTCGTGGTCGAAGGTCGTGCTCGAGGCCGATTTTTCCGTGACGGCGGGGCGCCAGTTCGATCGCACCGCATCGCTGTGGCTGGGGGGCGCCAACCTCTACTTCGGCACCACGCAGGAGCCGTCGTCCTCGGTCGCTCCGAGCTGGCATGTGGAACGCGACGTCACCGACTTTGCCAGCCTGTTCGGCAACCCGCAGACCGGCCAGGCGGTGCTTGGCAACGTCGTCAACGACACCTATACCGGCGTGATCAGCGGCTCCGCCAGGCTCGTGTTCTACCCCGCCAATGTCCTCGCACCCCGGGTCGATGCGCCAGATGCGGTGTTTCCGCTTTCCGACGGCACGGTGGGTGGACCCGTCACGCTCAATACCGGAGCCGATGCGCTGACGCGCACGTTCACGCTGCCGACGAATATCGAGCGCGCCTATCTGGACGTTTTCGCCCAGGGTCAGGGCGGCGATGAGTTCTGGTATTCCTGTGTGCCGGACGAGGTCGCGACGACTGCACAGAGCTGCGGCGGCGGGTCATACCGCGAGGTACAGGTCGCTATCGATGGGCAGCCCGCCGGCGTCGCGCCCGTCTATCCGTGGATCTTCACCGGCGGCATCGATCCGTACATGTGGCGCCCCACGCCAGGCGTACAGACGCTCAACTTCGTGCCGTACCGGGTCGACATCACGCCATTCGCTGCGCAGCTCAACGACGGCAAGCCGCATGCGCTGTCCATCAACGTGACCGGGGCGAACGGCTACTTCGCCGTGACCGGCAACCTGTTCGTCTACCTCGACCGCGATCGCAAGGTTCTCTCGGGCGCACTGACTGCCAATACCCTGAAAGGACAGCCCGCGACCGCGTCGGTGGACAACACATTGACGGACGAGTCCGGCACGGTGGGCGGCGCCGTCGCCACCCGCGCATCGCGCAGCTTCCGCACCAGCGGTTACGTGGATACGTCGCACGGCCGCGTCGCCACGGACGTCGCGCAGACCGTGGCGTTCCGCAACACGCAGACCTTTACCATCGATGCCACGCAGTACCAGCAGGCGATCGACCAGGTCTCGACGGTGGACAGCACGACGAAGACCCGCCAGGGTCCGCTGGGATGGACGGTGACCACCGAAGCGCACTACGACTTCCCCCTGGTCGCGACCTTCAAGTACGCCTTCGATGCCGGTGGCAACATCGTCTCCGCGCCGAGCGCCGTCACCCAGGGCTTCTCACGCCAGTTCTCGAAGCGTGTAGGTAGCCTGCTTGTCTATCGCAGCAACGTGGACAATGGCATCGACACAGCCGATACGCTCGCCTTCACTGGTGGTGCGGTCACGGGCCACAGTGGTCAGCATAGCCGCCAGGTCTATCGGTTCAAGGATAACCTCGGCAGCTGCTACAGCCGCGAGATCAGCACGGACAGTGGTGTGCTTGCCGCGGTAGCGGACGCCAATGGCTGTGCCGGCCAGCGCAACCGACTGCTGTGGTTTACCCATCCGGACGGCTCGTCCGATACGTCGCGTACCGAAGACCCCGGCATCTTCTAAGTCGGTGTGACGGAGCGTACGGTGCCGCTCGACGGGTCGAGCGGCACCGTCAGTCCTTGAAGATGGCCGGTGTACCGACCCAGATCATGCGCACCTCGGCCTTGCCGACATTGCGCATGCTGTAAGGATGTCTCTGGTCGAAGTGCGCGCTGTCACCCGCGTCGAGCACGAACTTCTTCCTGCCCACCGTCATTTCGAGCCTGCCGCTCAGGATGTACCAGAACCCCTCACCTTCGCGGTGAATCGTCGGCGCGGCGAGGCCTGGCGGGACCGTCAAGCGAAGCGCTTCCATCTTGCGTTCGGCATGCCTGCCGCTCAGCCGTTCGTACACGACCGGAGATTCCAGGTCGATGCGGTCATGTTCGTCGGCGCGGCAAACGATCTGCCCCGGCGTGGGCACGCCGACGAAATAATCGACGTCGACGTCCAACGCCCGCGCAATCGCTTCCAGCGACAACAACGACGGATAGGCAAGATTCCTCTCGACCTGCGAAAGAAACGGTATCGACAGCCCCGAGCGGTTGGCGAGCGCTTGCAGCGTAAGATCCAGCCCGCGCCGGCGGTCGCGGATCGCCGAACCGATGCTCAGGCCCGCACTCTTGTCCGGCGTGCCTTGTGCGGCCGCCATCGTTACGAACTGTGATCGCTGCTGATGAGCCAGCGCGTGCCGACCTTGTGGAAGAGCAACGTGGTCACACCCGAGATCTCCGCACCCGTGTCGGGTTTGAGGTGGTAGCGGCCGATGACGAACGCGTACTGCGAACCCAGCGGCTTGACGTCCACCAGTTCCAGAGTGAGCTTGCCCAGACTGGCACCGGGCTTCTGAAACCGCGAGGCGTACATCGATTCGATCGCCTCGTAACCTTCGACGATGCCGCTCGCGCTTACATAACGCGTGCCCGGCGCACGTTCATAGCATTCCATGAAGGTCTTGAGATCGCCTGCCGACCATGCTGCAGCGCTCGCGTCCAGCGTCTGCTTGATGGCGGCGGACGTCGACACAGCAGGTGTTTCAGCTGACACGGCGATGGTTGCAGACACAGCGCTCAACGCGCAGAACAGCACGGAAGTGGTTTTCATGGCACCCCTGAAGCATGTGAGAAGTCGCTCTGCCGGCGTCGTCGTCGAAAGGCTGACGGTATCGACCGGAACCATTTAGGTGGCTAACTGACCGGTTCGGTTCGATCCTAACGTAAAAGCTTGACGCCATCAAAACTTTTTGATCTTATCGAAATCACGCAGTGTGCACCGCAGCATACGCGGTTTTTGGACGGCCATACGTTAGGGCGCCAGGGGATACAGGCGCAGCCGGTCATGGACGTCTGGTGTCAATCGAGCAACGGCCACTCACGGCATCGTCCGTGGTACGGGGTCCGGGGGCATACACAACAAAACAGACGAACGCGCTCTGACCCATGAGCGTGCACGAAGGACGTGCACGTTTCGCAGGCCGTCTTCCGTCCAGCCGACTCTGGGGAGTCCCAATGAACCATGATTTGAAGCGCACCCTTCTCTATACGGCCCTGTTGTCGGTCGCTCTGGCATCGGGCGTGGCCTATGCGCAGGACGCCTCCACCTCGGCAAACGACAAGACGAAGACCCAGTCGTCCGCCACGCCGCAGACGCTCGAAGGCATCACCGTCTCGGCCGAAAAGCGCGACCAGGATATTCAGAAGGTGCCGATCAGCATGACGGCGCTGACCGGTGAACAACTCGAACGCCAGGGTGTTACCAGTCTTGTGGATCTGGCGCGCATTGCGCCGTCACTGACTGTCGCGTCGTCGGGCCCGGGCTCGAACAACCTGATCATTCGCGGCATCTCGTCGAGCGCAGGCTCCGCTGCCACGGTGGGCTACTACCTCGACGATGTGCCGATTGCCGCATCGAGCAACGCTGCCCTGCTGTCGACCCGAGGCGTGATCGACCCGTCCGTCTTCGACATCGCACGCGTCGAAGTGCTGCGCGGCCCGCAAGGCACCATCTACGGTTCCAGTTCCATGGGCGGCACGGTGAAGTACGTGACCAACCAGCCGGATCTCGATTTCGTCGAGGCCCGCATCAAGACGGATGTCTCCGGCACGTACCACGGCGGCCCCAACGCAAACGTCAACGGCGTGCTCAACGTCCCGCTGCTCAAGGACAAGGTCGCGCTGCGCGTGTCAGCCTACTACCGCCGCGACGACGGTTACATCGATCGCTATGCCATTTCGCCGACGAACTATCTGGAGGCCGACCCGGACGGCAAGAAGAAGGACAACGTCAACACGTACACGACGTACGGCGCGCGCATGGCGATGCTCATCAAGCCGGACGATTCGCTGACGATCACGCCGAGCATCATCTACCAGTACTCGAAGCTGGGCTCGCCGTTCACCTACGACAAGATTCCCGCCACGCTCGCGAATCCGTACCAGGTGCGTGACGTCAACGAAACCAATGTGCAGGAATCGACGATCTCCAACATCGCCGTCCACAAGCAGTTCGATGCGTTGGAACTGATGTCGTCGACCTCGTACTTCACACGTAACGTCTCCATTCGCGACGACAGCTCCAAGGTCATCAACTACTTCTTCGGTCTTCCGACCGTATATCCGACGACGATGTACGGAAGCTACAAGAACAAGGAGTTCACCGAGGAAGTCAGGGCGACCAGCAAGTTCGACGGACCGGTGCAAGGCATTCTTGGCGCGTTCTACCACGACGTGCGCGCCCCCCTTGCCTCATCCATTCCGTATCCCGACGGTTTCAACCAGACGTTCGATACGCCGTTCCCGGGCTACTCCACCATCTACCAGGGGGCGCGTACCGCCACGCTCAAGGAATATGCCGTCTTCGGGGAGCTGTCCTGGAACATTACCGAGAAGCTGAAGGCGAGCGCAGGCATCCGTGCGTTCGAGGTCAAGCAGGGTTTCTCGCAGAGCGGTGACGGCCTGCTCAACGGCGGCCCGAGCACGGTGCACAGCGACTCGAAGGACTACGGCAGCACGCCGAAATTCACGCTGCAGTACCAGGTCAGCCCCGAGAACATGGTGTACGTCACCGCCTCGGAGGGCTATCGCCCTGGCGGCCCGAACAATCCTGCACCGGAAGCGCTGTGCGGCTCGGAAGTGGCGGGGCTCGGTCTCAGCAAGTCGCAGTTGAACAAGTACAACCCGGACACGCTCTGGAACTACGAGATCGGTTTCAAGAGCGCGTGGCTGGACCGTCGCCTGCTCGTCGATGCGTCCGTCTATCACATCGACTGGGATCACGTGCAGCAGCAGATCGTGCTGGGCTGCGGATACAACATCACCGCGAACTTCGGCAAGGCCGTCAGCCAGGGTGCAGAGCTGGAACTGAAGTTCCTGCCCGTCAATGCCGTAACCTTGAGCGCCGGCTTCGGTTACAACGATGCCCACCTGAAGAACGACGTGCCGGGTACCTCCGCGAAGGATGGCGACCGCCTCGTAAACGTGCCGCGCTTCACCGGTTCACTTGCGGCCGAATACCGCCGCCGCGTCAACGCGGAATACGACGGCTTCATGCGTGCGGACGTCAGCTACGTGGGCGATTCGAACTTCCTGTATGACCGCGAGAGCCCGTTCTATCGGCGCAAGGGCTTTGCCACGACCAACGTCCGCGTGGGTGTGGAAGGCCGCAACGGATTCGACATCTCGTTCTACGCCACCAACCTGTTCGACAAGCACGGGGAAACCGACCTGCCCGTCGCGATTTCGGCCGACCTGCCGACGACACGCCGTGTGGCCTTGAACCAGCCACGCACGATCGGTGTCACCCTGCAGTACCAGTACTGAGCTTCGATCGGAAACGCGGGCGTCATGCCACACGGCGCCCGCGCATTTTTTCGGACGGCGGGCGCCCACCCTGGTGGCGAAAAGCCAACGAAGCGATTCAGCAGTGAGGCCATCCCCCATCGCCACCAGGGTGGCTCCCACCAGCAAGCGTGCCCTCGCCGCCATGGCGGCTCCCACATGAGCGGGGCCCAGGCTAGGCGATATCGACGACCACCTTGCCTCGCGCCGCCTGGGACGTCAGCAAGGCATGCGCATCGGCCACGGTGGCGAGCGTGAAACGGTGCGGATCGAGCGTGACCCGGAGTTTACCCGCGCCGGCCAGCAGCGTGGCTTCGGCCATGATCCGGCCGTAGTGCGACCGCCCTTCCCCACTCAGCAGCGGCAGCAGCGTGAACACGCCGGAGTACGTTGCGCTGCGGAATGACAGCGGCGCGAGGGAATGCGTCCCCCAGCCGAGCGCACTGACCACGTGACCGAAACGCCGCACGGCACGGAACGACGCATCGAGCACCGCACCGCCCACGGTGTCGTAGACCACGTCGAAGCCGTCGCCGCCGGTGCATTGCGCCACGTAGTCGTCCACAGGGCGGTCGCGGTCGATCGGTGTGACGCCCATGGCGGCAAGCTCGCCCGCGCGTTCGGGACGATCCGTGGCGTACACGTCCGCACCGCGCGCCAGGGCGATTTGCACCGCTGCACGGCCGACGCCGCCGCTTCCACCTTGCACGAGCACCTTCATGCCTGGCGCGAGCCGGGCGCGATCGATCAAGCCCTCCCATGCGGTGATGAACACCAGCGGCAGTGCGGCCGCTTCGCGCATCGACAGCGCACGCGGCTTGTGCGCGAGCAGCCGGGCGTCCACGTTCGCGGCCGAGGCGAGACTGCCCTGGTGGCCGCCCACACCACCGGTCATGCCCCAGACCTCGTCACCCACCCGAAAAGCCGTCACGTCGGAGCCCACCGCTTCGACGACACCGGCCAGATCCAGGCCCAGGACGGCGGGAAGCGGATGGCGGGCGTGCTCGGCCTTGCCCGCGCGGATCTTGGTATCGAGCGGATTGACGCCGCTGGCGTGGATGCGTACCCGAACCTCGCCGGGGCCGGGCGGTGGAAGCGACAGCGTCTTGAGCACGAAGGGTCCATCGACCTGCTCGACAACGGCGGCGTGGATTGTGTCAGGCATACTGGCGATCTCTGCTGAGGGTGGTGGGAATCCGATGTCTGGCGAGCGCCGCGGCATGTCGGCGTCGTGTTGCCAGTGTGGTGACCTCGCCCCTGCCTGACCACCGTCACCGCCGCATGGCCGCCATACGAAATCGCATGAACGACGCACGCCTCGATTGGGACGACCTCCGCCTGTTCCTCGCCATCGCGAAGACCGGCACGCTGACGGCCGCGGCGTCCCAGCTCGACCTCAGCCAACCCACCGCGGGCCGCCGCCTGCGTCAGTTGGAAGAAGCCTGTGGCTGCGCCCTGTTCCAACGCTCTGCGAGCGGCTTCCGCCTCACCGACGAGGGTGCGGCCATGCTACGCCACGCCGAGCGCATGGAAGACGAAGTACTCGCGATGGAACGCGAACTGGCGGGTCAGGACGATACCCTGCACGGTCAGTTGCGCGTTTCGTCACCGGACTGGTTCGCTCATCTCGTGCTTGCTCCGGCCATCGCGCGTTTCAGCCTGCGCCATCCCCGGGTCACGATCGAACTGGTGGCGGACTTCCGCATGCTCAGCCTCGATCGTCGGGAAGCCGATCTCGTCTTCCGCTTTCGCCCGTCCGACGTGCCCGACGTGGTGCAACGTCGGCTCACGTACGTTCGCTACGATCTGTTCGCCTCTTCCGGATACCTCGCCGCACGCGGCCGTCCCGAGGCCACGGCCGACGGGGAAGGCCACGCCATCATCGGTATGGATACGCAGTTCGATGCGCTGGCCGATGTCGCGTGGCTGCATGAGCGATTTCCCCGCGCGCAACTCACGATCCGCAGCAACAGCCGCGAAGCGCAAGGCATCGCCTGCGCGCATGACGCAGGGCTGGCCGTGCTGCCCAGCGTCCTCGGTCACCACTACGGCTTGGAACGCATCGATACCGGCGATGCGCTGCCGTCGCGCGATCTATGGCTTTGCTATCACGCCGACCTGCGTCGTCTGCGACGACTCCGCACGTTCCTCGATTTCCTCGGCGAGGCCATCGACGATCCGCTGGGAAGCCGCGCTCCCTGAGGGACATCGGCGAGTTGGCTATCCGGTCGCCCAACGCCTCAGGCGCGCGGCACCGGCAGAGCGTGACCTGATGCGGGTGACTGCACCACGTCCGGCCGCCAGCCGCATTCCCACGCCTGTCGCCAGACCATCATCAGCGGACGACCGGTAGCCGCACTCACGGTGTGATGCCCCGCAGCGAGCGACCAGCGGGTAGCGGCCGTTGCGCCATCGATCGAGACCGGCATCTCCTGGAGACCATCCGTCGCGACATAGTTGCCGGCCAGCGCGACATCGACGTTCGTCGGACCTGCCAGTGCGGGAACGGCGATGCCAGCCATGCGCGCCCCTCCCGTACCGGGCAGGTAGTGCTGCTCGATGAATGCTTGTGCAGCCGGTGGATACATACCATCGATCGCGACCATCGTATGGTTTGCGATCAGCCACCCGGCAATATCGTCCGGCATGCGGCCGTACTTGAAACGCTGCCTCGCCAGACTCTCGATCACCAGATAGTAGGGGCGACGCCTGAAGATGCCTCCGTTCTTCGGATCCATCAGGGTGTCGTTCGGCGTGGTGCAGGCAATCACGACACGCAGTTGCGCCTCCTCCGCCGCGAGCTTGTCGCGCCAGAGCGGAGCGTGGGTGAGCACCAGGCCGAACTCCGTGAGCGCGAGGAGAGAAACGAGCGCGATCTTGCCCTTGGATGGAAGGACGCCGGAGCGGTCGACGAATCCGATCAGCCAGAGCACCGCCATGGGCAGCACGGGGAGAAAATCCTGTTCCGTCGGCAGAGGCCAGACGAACCAGATCATCAGCATGAACAGGAGCGCATGCACGCCGAGGAATGTTCGCCATCGCGTGGTCGCATCCTTACCGCGCATCGTCACTACAACGAAGGCAAGAATCGCGACAGCGACAAGCGCGTAACCGGCAAGATGCCATGGGCGCCCGGGACAACCGGTAGGCGCGAGGTTGTACGAAACGATGTCGAACCAGGCGGGGGCACCATCGTGCCGCATCGCCAGCCACAGGACGAACAGGCCCGGCACGGTCACCATACCCGCGAGCAGCGCCAAGGCGTTCGCCGCGGTGACGCGGCGATGTGTCCACCACCATGCGCCCCAGATTGCGCCCGCAGACGCGAGTGCGACGACCGTCAGCGGCAGCGTTTTCTGCGAGACGGACAAGGCTGCGCCGAACAACACGCCACTCGCCAGCCAGCGCCAGATTCGCCGCTGCGCAAGAGTCATCGTCGCCATGCCGCAAAGCCACAACGCCGCCCACAGATCGTCGGTGCGGAACTCCCCGAACTTGATGAACAGGATGGGAAGCAGGCCAATGAGGATCGCGGCTGCATCCGCGATACCGTTGGAATACAGCCGGCGCGCGATGCGCCATGTCGCTACCAGCGACAGCATGTACCAGGGCACCACGGCGAGGCGCAGCCACCACAGAATGTCTGGCCGTTCGCCGAGAATTTTCAGCAGCGCGGCGTAGATCGCACTGAACAACGGACCGTGATTATCGAAAACATCGCGGTAAGGCATCGCGCCCTGCGCAATGCTCCACGCCACATGCGCATGTTGCGGCTCATCCGAATTCATGGGATAGGCCGACAACCACAACACGCGAAGAACGAGCAGGACGATAAGCCCGCCCACTCGCATGCTCATCGCTGCCGTCACACGGCGGGTTCTTGTCGTACACGCCGGTGAGTTCACGAGAGGTCGATCGCGTCGCGCTGGAGGAGTCTGTGCGCAACGTTAGTGCGGCGTTCTTTCCAACGCCTTTCTCAATGAGCAATGAAAAACTAAGGCACGGCGGAAGCGGTTCCTTTCATAAGTGGGACAGGAGCGCGGCCGCCGCGAATCGTTCTGTCACATGCCAGAAACCTGCGCGCTTCTCCTGTAGGAGCCGCCATGGCGGCGAGGGGAATCTTGTCACCATGCCGCAAGATTTCCTCGCCGCCATGGCGGCTCCTACGGGGAGGTAGCTGCTTGCTACTGAGGTTTCACAAGCCGCCGTGACGGCCCCTTCCGATTACTTGACGCCTTCGTACACGATGCGGGTGAAGAAATCGGGGGCGATCACGAAGTGCCCGTAGATCGCGTCGTACTCGGCCGTGGGCTTCGCGGCGATGACTTCGTCGAGCGACTTGCCTGCCTTCTTCATGGCGACGACCTTGTCGCGAATGCCGGCGAGCATGTCGCGGAATGCTTTCAACTGCTTCTTCGTGCCGACCGGTCCGTGGCCGGGCACGATGATGACGTTGTCATCGAGTCGCGCAAGGATGGCGTCGTCCGCTTTGATCATGCCGTCGATGCCACCGCCATGCTCGTTATCGATGAACGGATAGACGCCGTTCCAGAACAGGTCGCCAAGCGAGGCCACATTGGCCTCCTTGAAAAACACGTACAGATCGGTGTCGGTATGCGACGGTTCGAGCAGACGCACTTCCACGGTCTGACCTTCGAAGTGAAGGGTCTTGTCCGCCTTGACCACCTCGTTAGGGATGGCGCGCTTGGGCAGCGGCTGGAAGGTGAAGTCCCAGAACGCCACATGCGTCACTTCCGAAACGCGGCGCACCGTGCCCTGCGTGGCAAGGATCTTGGCGCCGCCCTCACTCGCCCATGTGTTGCCGTCCGTGTGATCCCAGTGGTAGTGCGTATTGATGACGTACTTGATTGGCGTCTTACCCAGCGCGTCGAGTGCGGCTTCCACGCGCGGTCGCGATACGGCGATGCCGGCATCGACCAACAGCTTCCCCTGCTTGCCGGCCAGCACGGTGATGTTGCCGCCCGAACCCGAAAGCATGCTCAGCGATCCGCGCAGCGCCGTCGTCTCGATGGGGTCCGTGGCCGCGGCCTGATTGATCTTGATCACAGGGCTCACCGGCTTGGCGGTCTGTGCCCAAGCGGCGTTCGTGGCGGACGCTGCGACGACGGTCGCCAGGGCAAACGAAAGGATCGACCGGTTCGATAACAGGCGGCTTGTCATGGCGCACTCTCCTTGGGGCGGCTCGGCGGGCGCCAGCCGGATGCGACATTTAGCGCCGCCTTTTTCGCAATTTATTGTGGAAATACGCGACCGACGACGCTTGGCAGCGGCTTAGCTTTACCTGATAATGCGACTGCTTCGCATTTACATCCGCCCGCGAACCTGCCTGGATCCTCGATGCCCTTCACTGCCCCCACCCTTCGTGCGCTCGCCGGCGCGATCCTCGTCGTGCTCCTGTCTCCCACCGTGCATGCGACCGGCGATACCGATCCACAGCAGACGCCCCGCGACAACAGCACCACGCTCTCGGGCATCCAGGTCGAAGCCAACGTGGCGGCGCCCACCGCGGCCTATGCAGGCGATCAGGTCGCGCGCGGTGGACGGTTTGGCGTGCTGGGTAACCAGGACGCCATGAACGTGCCGTTTGCCAGTACCAGCTACACGGACACGCTTATTCGCAACCAGCAGGCGCGCACGCTGGGGGACGTGGTGTCGAACGACGCCGCCGTACGCACCGGCTTCGGCTTCGGCAACTTCTCGCAGACCTTCACCATTCGCGGGTTTCAGCTCTACAGCGACGATATCGCCTTCGATGGCCTGTACGGCTTGCTGCCCCGGCAACTGCTCGCACCGGAGTTGGTCAGCCGCGTGGAAGTATTCAAGGGATCCAGCGCGTTTCTCAACGGCATCAGCCCCGGCGGCTCCGGCATCGGCGGTTCGATCAATATCGCACCCAAGCGCGCCGAAGCGCAGCCGATCACACGGGTCGGGCTCGACTGGGGCAGCGACAGTCAGGTGGGTGCGAGCGTCGATCTCGGTCGTCGCTTTGGCGCTGGCGATGCCTTCGGTGTGCGCGTGAATGCCGTGCATCGCGACGGCAACACCGGCATCGACGGCGAACAGCGCCGCGTCACCGCCGCGTCGGTCGCGTTCGATTACCGCGGCGACAAGCTGCGCGTCACCACGGATCTCGGCTACCAGAAGCAGGTCATTACCGGCGGCCGTGCCGTCGTCTATGCCAGCGGCCTCACCGCCGTTCCGCGTGCCCCGTCCGCACGCACCAACTACGCGCAACCGTGGTCGAACTCGTCGCTGGAGGACACCTTCGGCGTCGTTCGCGCCGAGTACGATTTCGCACCGTGGATCACCGGTTACGTCGCGGCCGGTGCGCACCACGGCAACGAGTTTGGCGACTACGTGAGCCCTACCCTGCTCGATCGCGCCGGCAACGCCAAGGAGACGCGCTTCACGGTGCCGTATATCGCCGACACCGCCACCGGCGAGGCGGGAGTCAACATGCACTTCGACACCGGCGAGGTCAGCCACCGCGTCAACGTCGGCTTCTCCGCGCTGACGTTCCGCAAGAAGGCGGCGTACGCCGGCTCACTCGATCCGATCCAGACCAACCTTTACGCGCCGACCTATGTGCCGGTGCCGGCGTTTGCCTATAACGTGGGCCCGATCTCCGATCCGGGCATCACGGGGCGCACGCAACTGCGCAGCCTCGCGGTGTCGGATACCCTCGGCTTCCTCGACGACAGCCTGGAACTCACGCTCGGCGCCCGTCGCCAGAAGCTGCACGTGCTCGGTTACAACTACGCGGTGAACGGCGTGGATGGTGCGAAGAATGCCGAGTACGAGCAGTACGCCACCAGCCCCGTCATCGGCCTGAACTACCGTATCGCCGAGCAATGGTCGGTCTACGCCAACCATATCGAAGCGCTGACGCAGGGCGATCAGGCGCCGGAGACCTTCAACAACCGACCGGTGACCAATGCCGGCCAGGTGTTCGCGCCGTACAAGGCGAAGCAGAACGAAGTGGGCGTGAAGTGGGATGCCGGTACCGTCGGCAGCAGCCTCGCGCTGTTCCAGATCAAGCAGCCGAGCGCCTACGTCGACACGTCTAACACGTATGTCGTGGACGGTGAGCAGCGGAATCGCGGCATCGAATGGAACGTGTTCGGCCAGCCCACCGAGGGGGTACGCGTGCTTGGTGGCGTCAATTACATCCGGCCCGAACTGGTGAAGACTCAGGGGGGCACGAACGAAGGCAACGACGCGATCGGCGTGCCCCGCTTCCAGGCCAATGCCGGCGTGGAGTGGGATCTGCCGAACGTGCCCGACGTCACCCTGAGCGCACGGGCGGTGCATACCGGCAAGCAGTATCTCGACGCCGCGAACACCCTGAAGGTACCGGCGTGGACGACGTACGATCTCGGTGCGCGCACCACCACGCATCTGGAAGGCGTACCTGTCACCTTCCGGCTCACGGTGCAGAACGTGGCGAACAAGGGTTACTGGGCCTCGGCCAACGGCGGTTACCTGACCCAGGGCACGCCGCGCACGTTCTATGTGTCGGCCTCGTTCGACCTTTAGCGGCTAGGCCACGGACGGCTGTGCGAACTCGTGCGCGTGGCCGTTCGCGACCACGCGATTGCGTCCAGCGCGCTTGGCCGCGTAGAGCGATGCATCGGCTTCGCGGCATACACGCGGCAAGGTATAGCCGTGGTCTTCGGTGCCTGCGACCCCCACGCTGGCGGAAAACACGATGGTGTACCCGTCTTCCACGGCGGGCGACAGCTCGATGGCCCGCCGGATGCGCTCCGCGATCGCTACGCCCTCGTCCAGCGGACAGCCCGGTAGGAACACCCCGAATTCCTCTCCACCGAGCCGTCCGAACAAGTCCGCGGGGCGCAACTGCTGCTGGCAAAGGGTCGCCGCGTGCCGAAGCACGACGTCGCCCATGGCATGACCGTAGGTGTCGTTGACCTGCTTGAAATGGTCCAGGTCGATCAACAGCAGACACGCGGGTGCGTGACGCTTTTCCATCGAACGCAGCACGCGCTCCGCTTCGTTCATGAAATGCTGGCGATTGAAGATTCCCGTGAGGCCGTCGTAACGGGACAGCTTGCGGAACCGGAGCTGCGACCGTTTGGTGCGGAACAGCCAGAAGATCACCGAGGCGAGGAACATCGACAGCAGGCCGATGTAGAGCCGCCCCGTTTCCAGCGCTTTCGTTTCCAGTGCCTTCTGCAGGCGCAGGATGTTGTTCTGCTTGGCTAGCTGCTCGGATTCCAGTTTCTGGACCACGACGTGCTGCTGGCTGAGCTGGAAGGCAAGGCTGCGCGCCGTGAGATCGGTGAGATATCCCTTGTCGGCAGCGGTATAGCGCTCGTAATAGTTGAGCGCGGCGGCGCTGTGCCCACTGGCCTTCTCGATCCGGTACAGCACGCCGTAAGCATCCCTCAGCCACTCGCTCAGGTCGGACGGATCGCTCATGGCCACGGCGGCTAGCGCCGCCTTCCGGGCTTCGTCGTTCCTGTCGAGCTTTTCGTAGATCCTGGCACGTTGCACTTGCGACGCCAGCATGTGCGGATAGTACGCATTGGTACGGATACTGCCGCCGATGTGGTCGAGCAGATCGAGCGCCTTGCGCGGCTGGTTCTCGTCGAGCAGCCGGTCGATGAGAACCAGCCGCATGGTGTTGGCGAGCACCGGTTGAGCCGACGACACGCAGGTCTCGATGGCCTCTGTCAGGTCGGTGCTTGTCGACGAGAGATGGCCGCGTGTATCGAGCGCGGCGACGCGCAAGGAGCGTGGATAACAGAGATCGCCGCCCGGCGGCATGGATTCCTCCATCATCGCCGCGTAGCGCAGGGCGAGGTCCGCCTGCCCTGCGAGATTCAGCATCTGCGACAGATTCATCAGCAGCATCGACCGGGCAAGCGGGTCAGTGACCTTGTCCAGGCCCACTGTGACTTGGTTCGCGAGCGCGAACGCTTCCGCATAGCGACGGTTGGCGGCGAGGTTGCTCAGCAACAGCGCCGACGCCTTGGCCGCCAGTGTGGCGTCGCCGGAATGCGCCACGATGTCCTGCAGCGCCGTCTGTGACTTGACGTAATCGCCCGAGAACATGGTCTGCCAGGCGTCGAGATAACGCAGGTACCACGTGGTCGAGGTATCCATCGGCGGCGCCACGCGGTGGATTTCCTCAAGCCGGCGCACGAACTCGGCATGATCCTTCGTGCGCAGGCTTTCGGTCTGGGCGAGAAATGTCGCCGGGTCGTCGATCGAAGTCGCGGTACGCTCTGCGGCTTCCACGGCGCCGCAGGCGAAGACGAGGCAGGCAAACCATGACCTGAAACGTTTCATCCCTGGTCCTCCCCCGTCGCGGGCCTCGACTATGGCTCGGCGTGACCGGGCGCTGGCGGCGCGTGCGGCTCGTCGTCGCAATCGTCGTCGCCTTGGTCGTCGTTATCGTCGCAATCGTCGTCCCCGTCGTCATCCCCGTCATCGTCATCCTCGTGGCAGGGGGTCTGGGAAATCTGCGTCGTGTGCATGGTGATGCGGCCGAATTCACCGTCCAACTGGGAGCTGTCACCCAGGGCAGCGGCCTTCACCAATGCCTCCGTCGCACCGGCCTTCGCGAGCAACGCGGCCAGTTCTTCGGCCGACGCATCGCGTAACGCGGCGTCGCGCCCGATGGCCTCCAGCAGTTCGATCGTGTCACGCATGTTGTTCCCCTGTTTTCCGATAACGGTCGATGTCAGGGCCGAGGCCCCGGAAACCGTGACGGCAGCCGCCGCCGTTTCTTTACCGTCCGGCGTCAACCTCAAGCGCATCGATCGCGGCCAGGCGCTCCTGTATCGCCGGATTCGGCTTCAGGGCCACGGCGGGAGGCAGCACCACGGTTTCCACCGCCGTCAGAGGATCCCCCGGCAGGTCGCGCAGACGAATGCGGCGCACCCCCGGTGTCTGGATGGG
This sequence comes from Luteibacter sp. UNCMF366Tsu5.1, assembly GCF_900119235.1. NCBI lineage: Bacteria > Pseudomonadati > Pseudomonadota > Gammaproteobacteria > Lysobacterales > Rhodanobacteraceae > Luteibacter > Luteibacter sp. UNCMF366Tsu5.1. Next base: position 628,690 of record NZ_FPIS01000001.1, read on the forward strand.
CAGCGTCGCGCCCCTGTAGACGATGATCTCGTGATCCAACGGGTAGTCCTGGGCCAGTACATCCACCAATACCTGTCGGTAGGCCGGCCCGGTCGCGAAGCGAGCCAGGGATCGGTCGCCCACCACGCCGACCTGCCACAGCACCAGGTACGCACTGGGGTCGAGCCGACGCTCGTAGAACAGGAGCTGGCTGGCTTCGAAGTGCTGGCATCCGTAGCGGCCCGGGTCGATGCCCAGGTCGGCATATAGGCAATCCTCCGCCGAGATCCCGGGCTCCATCCTCGCCTCGAAGCCCTCCTCCCGCGCCTTCTCGATCGCCTTGTGCGGCGACCATGCAAAGATGCCGGGGTGCCCGTAGAACACGCCGCACACACGCTTGCCCGCGCGCACCTCGTCCAGCATCAGGTCGACCCATTGCCGGTACGTCCGCATGCGCGATTTTCCTTCGCGGTAGTACGGCTGCAGACTGCGCACGTCGCCATGCATGCGCCGGAGCCAGGCTTCCACCACGGCATCGGAGAGTGCCGCGAACACGACGTCCGCCTGGACGATGTAGCTGTGTGCCAGGGGCGTGAGGTGCGAGCCGAGGGTCATGCCCATGCCGACGCACGCCAGGCTGCCGCGGCGCGGGGTGGGCTCGGAGAAATGTGAAGAAGAAGTGTTCATGGGGCGGATCATAGGCGATGACGCAGTCCGCCACATGAGCCCGGTCAATCAGGCGTGTCGCCGCCCCCGATAGCCTTGCACACCGCCACGTATCGCACCGAAACCGCCGCCGTGCTCTGTGCCAGGTCGCGCTGCGCGTCGAGCAGGGTCCGCTGCGCATCCAGCTCATCGATATAGCTGACATCGCCGGCCCGATGGCGCGACACCGCCATGTCGTACGCGTCGCGCGACAGACGCTCGCGTTCGACGAGTCGCGCATGCCGCTGGCGTTCGGCGGCGTACCCGTTCAATGCGGTATCCACATCCGTCCACGCCTGGAGGACGGTGTTCTGATACGCCACCGCCGCTTCCTGCTGTTCCAGCCGGCGCAGGGTGACGACGCTGCGTCGGCGGCCCATGTCGAATACCGGGAGGTCCAGTCGCGGCCCTACGGTCCACTGGCGGCTACCCCAGTCGCCAAGTTCCCCGGATCGGAGCGACTCGAATGCGAACGAACCGCCGAGCGTGATGCGCGGGTACAGGTCGGCCACGGCAACGCCCGTGTTCGCCGTAGCAGCGTGCAGACGCGCTTCCGCCTGGCGGATGTCGGGCCGACGGCGTGCAAGCTCGGAAGGCACGCCCAGCGCCAGATCGGGCCAGACCGGCGTGGGCGCCTCGTCATGCAGGGGAGCCAGCATGGTCTGGAGCCCCCCCGGCGGCTGCCCGAGCAACAACGAGAGTCCATCGATCGCGCTGGCCTCCTGGTCCAGCAAGGTCGGCAGGCGCGACTCGAGATCGGCCAGCAGCGCCTGCTGCCGCGTCGCATCGAGGTCGCTGGCCATGCCGCCGTCCGCGCGTGCTTTCAGCAGGGCGAAGCGCTCGGTGGCGGCATCGATGTCGGCCCGCGTGAGGGCGACCTGCCGCTGTACGCCGCGCAGTTCCATATAGCGTCGTGCCACCTCGGCCGCCACATCGAGTCGAACGCCGTCGAAGAGTGCCCCGGACTCGTCCACCTGCGCGTCGGCTGCTTCGACCGAACGCCGTACGCGTCCCCAGAAGTCGAGTTCCCAGGAAGCGTCGAAGCCCGCCTCGTACACGTTGAACGGTTGGCTCAGGAGAGCAAGCACGGCATCGCGACTGCTCGCCGGCGCAAGCACATCGATGGTTCGGGTGGTCGCGCCGTTCTCGCTCGGGCGTTGGCGCTGCGCGCTGGCACCCAGGTTTACTTGAGGACCGTGCTGTGCCGCGACGGCGTGGCGCTGCGCACGACTCTGGGCAAAACGCAGCGCCGCCGTCTGCAGATCGGGGTTGGCCGCGGCGGCGCGCGCTTCCAGTGCGTCGAGCACCGGATCACCGAACGCCTTCCACCAATCGCTCGACGGTTCGGCGTGCTCGCCGGACGATGCCGCGTCGCGCAGCGACGGGTCGCCGGCGCGCAGGGTCGTCCAGTCCGCAGGCGGCTTGGTCGTCGGTGTCGGGCGTACGAAATCCGGGCCGACGGCGCAGCCGCCGAGCGTGCCCATCGCCAGGACGAGAAGCGGCAGAAAGCGAGGCGTAGGCGTGCGCATGAGGCGTACCGGATTCAGGTGAGTCGATGACGGAAGAGCCACGCCGCGGTGGGCAGGGTCACAGCGGCAATGGCGAGCAAGGGCAAGATGTCGGCGAGCACCGCTTGAAGACCCACGCCTTCGAGATAGACACGATGAACCATGTGGATGCCGTAACGCGCGGGATCGATCATCGTGAACCACTGCATGACCACGGGCATGTTGGCGATCGGTGTGGTCATGCCCGACAGCAGGACGAGCGGCATCATCAGCACGAACGTGTAGAGCATCGCCTGCTGCATGCTCACCGCCAGTGCGGAAATGGCAAGCCCGATGCCCACGGCCGCCAAAGTGAACACCAACAGCGCCGTATAAAGCGTCACTAGTGAACCCGCCGGCGGGATGCGGAACCACAGGCTGGTGATGAGCACGACGAGGCTGGCCTGCGCGAGACCGACGATGATCGACGGCACCGATTTCCCGATCATGATCTCCGTCGGCGTACACGGCGTCACCAGCAACTGATCGAACGTGCCCTGCTCCCGTTCGCGGGCGACCGACAGCGCGGTCAGCATGAGCGTCTGCAGCATGCTCAGGTTCGCGATCATGGCGGTCATCATGAACCAGCGCGTTTCGAGATTCGGGTTGTACCAACTGCGCACGTCCACGGTAAGCGGAACCTCGCCACCACCGTGTTCCTTCCGCCAATCGGCATTGAAGCGGCTCACGATCGTGCCCAGGTACCCCGCCGCCGTCCCTGCCGAGACCGAATTGCGCGCGTCGAGCACGAGTTGCACCGGCGTGTCCTCGCCGTTGGAAAGACGGCTTTCGAAGCGCGGCGGGATGTGTACGACGAACAGCACGTCGCCCGCATTGACGATGGGCGGGATGTCGCTCTCGTTCCGGAGTGTGGCCGCGCGCTGGAAGGCGCCGGAGCTTTCGATCCGGGCGACCAGCGCCGTGGCCGCCTCGCCGTGATCCTGATCGAGCAGCGCATAAGGGGCCTGCCGCAGGTCGAGCGTCGCCGCGTAGCCAAAAATCAACGACTGCACCAGCACCGGTGCGAACAACACCATGCGGCCCGCCGGATCCTTCAGGATCACCTTAAGCTCCTTCCGGCAGAGGTTGAGCACGCGACGCAGGAAGGCGACAAGGCTGTTCATCCGATGCGCTTCCGGGTCTTCAGGCGTGCCGCCGCCAGGAGCACGACCGCGTAGCCGAAAAGGATGGCGCAATTCCTCAGGACCATGGACCAAAGGTTGCCGGCCAGGAAGAGACTTTTCAGCGCCTCCAAGTAATACGTCGCCGGAAGCGCGTGTCCCACCATCTGCACCGGCCAGGGCATGTTGCGCAGGTCGTAGATGAAACCGGAAAGCATGAGCGCGGGAAGAAAACTGGCGATCAACGCGATCTGGCTGGCATTGAACTGATTCTTGGTGACCGCCGAAATCAGTAGACCGATGCCGAGCGCGACGAACATGTAGAACACCGACAGAAGCAGGATCAGCAGCAGCGATCCGCGCAGCGGCACCTCGAACAGGAAGCGCGCCGCGAGCAGACACATCGCCAGCCCGATCAGGCCGACCACGAAGTACGGAATGATTTTCGCCAGCAGGATTTCCAGGGGCCGTACCGGCGTGACGAACAAGGCTTCGAGCGTACCGCGTTCCCACTCCCGCGCCATGACCAACGCCGTGAGGAACGCGCCCACCAGGGTCGTTATGAGTACGAGCAATCCGGGCACGAGGAACCACGTGCTGGTGTTGGCCTCATTGAACCAGAGGCGCTGCTCGAGATGCACCATGCCGATCGGCGTGGCGGTGTCACCTGCACGCTGTTCCTGCTCGGCGGCCCACGCCTGTAACGACGACTCCACGTAGCCCTGCACCGTGCGCGCCGTATTGGCATCCGCACCGTGCAGGATCAATTGCAAGTGCGCGTCGCCGAGGAGCAGACGTCGCGAGAAGTCCGAGGGAATACGCAGGATCGCGTTTACCTCGCGATCGGCCATCAGCGCCTCGGCGGCGTGCATGTCGTGAACCGGCTTCGGATCGAGATACGGCGACAGGCGCATGCCGGCCATCACGTCGTTCGCCATCGGCGACGGGTCTTCGAGCACGACCGCGACGGGGGCATGCTTCACGTCGAACGAAAGGCCATAGCCAAAGATCAGGATCAGCACGCCTGGCAGGGCGATACCCACCATGAGATTGCTCCGGTCCCGGAGCAACTGCTTGACCTCCTTGCGTACGAGCGCGATCAACCGCCGCGCAAAACCGCTTCTGTTCGCCGTGCTCATGCGGCATCCCTGGCGTTGCCGCCTGTATGCTGTCGGTGCTGCCGCACGATGCCGATGAACGCCTGCTCCATGTCGAAGGGGGCCTCGTCGGTCTCCCCGGCCTGCCGACGGATGGCTGCGGGTGTGCCGAGCGCAAGCACTTGCCCTGCGTCCTGGATCACGACGCGATCGCAGTACTCGGCTTCCTCCATGAAGTGCGTGGTAATAATGATGGTCGTGCCGCTTTCGGCCAGCGCCGTGATGCGTCGCCAGAACTCGCGGCGAGCCAGCGGATCCGCGCCGCTCGTCGGTTCGTCGAGAAACAGAATGTCCGGCTCGTGCAGGAGGCCGGTCGCCATCGCCAGCCGCTGCCTGAATCCACCGGGCAGGCTGCCCGCCGGCGCACTGCCGGACCGTTCCAGTTCGAATTGCGCCTTTACCGCATGCATGCGCTCGCGCAGCCGGGCGCCGTGCAATCCATAGGTGCCACCGAAGAACGAAAGGTTTTCGTCCACGCTGAGGCTGCCGTACAGCGCGAACTTCTGCGACACGTAGCCGACCTGCTGGCGAGCGTGCGCGCGTGCGCGTCGAAGGTCGTATCCGGCGACGTGCAGGCTGCCCGAACTGGCCGGAAGCAACCCGCACAGCATGCGGAACGTCGTCGTCTTGCCGGCGCCGTTCGGGCCAAGCAGGCCGAAGATCTCACCGCGCTCCACGCTGAAACTCGTGCGGTCCACAGCAATAAAGTCCCCGAATCGGCGGACCAGATCCTTGACCTCGATGACGGGCCCGTCATGCGCCCGCTGCGCCGCTCCCGACGTACTGGTGGAGGCAGCCGCGGCGAAATCGCGCTGTACCTTCGAACGCAATGCGAGCATCACCCCGTCCTCCAGGGTGGCCGCCACCGGTACGCTGCTCGCCGCACCGAGCAGCGCGGCGAGCCCAGGATCGCCCTGCGACACGGCATGTCGTGCACGCACGACGTGCACTTTTCCGCCGCGCGGCACGGCATCGATCGTGTCCTCGTCGTCGAGCAGTCGGGCCTGGAGCGAGCGCGCCGCCGTCCCTGCCGCGGGAGTGGCAGCGAAACACAAGCCGTCCGCCGTCGCGCGGATCGTCGATGGGGGGCCGTCCGCCAGCAGACGACCTTCATGCAGGATGGCCACATGCTCGCAACGCTCCGCCTCGTCCATGTAGGACGTGCTGACCAGCACGCTGAGCCGCTCGTCGGCGACGAGCTGCTCGAGGATCTCCCACAGCTCACGGCGAGACAGCGGATCGACGCCGACGGTCGGTTCGTCCAGAAGCAGCAGTGCGGGCGAACGCACCAGCGTGCAGGCCAGGCCGAGCTTCTGCTTCATGCCGCCGGACAGCTTGCCTGCGGGACGGTCGGTAAATCGCCCCAGGTCGGTCATCGCCATGAGACGTGCATAGCGATCGCGACGCGTGGCCGCATCGACGCCGTGAAGGTCGGCATAGAGATCGAGGTTTTCCTGAACGCTCAAGTCCTCGTAGAGGCCGAAGCGCTGCGGCATGTAGCTGATGCTGTCCTGCACGGCCTGCGGATCGTGGGCGACGTCGATGCCCAGCACGGTCATCGTTCCCGCATCGGCCACCATCAACCCGGCGGCAAGACGCAGCAAGGTCGTCTTGCCCGCGCCGTCAGGTCCTACAAGTGCGGTGATCGTGCCCTTTGCCACGGCGAGCGAGACGTCGTCCAGCGCTTGCTCCGCCTGCCCTGTGCGGCTCGCGGCGAAGCGTTTGCCGATACCGCGGGCCACCAGGGCAAGTTCGTCGTTCATGGCCGTGCAGCCACCGTACCGGGCAGCTCGACGGTCGCCGGCATGCCGAGGCGAAGGCGATCGTCGGGATCGTCGACGTTGATCCGCACTTCGTAGACCAGGCTGGTGCGAAGGTCCTCGGTTTCCACGTTCTTGGGCGTGAACTCGGCCACCGAGGCGATGTAGCCGACGCGACCCTCGATCGGGTGAGCCGGTGCGCTGTCGGTGGTGACGCGAGCCGCCTGGCCCGGCTTGATGCGGCCGAGATTCGTCTCCGACACGTAGGCACGGATCCACTTCGGGTGAAGCAGCGCCAAGGTGTACACGGGGCGCTGCGGCGAGGCCATGTCACCCGGCTCCACGAGGCGGCTGCGTACCACGGCGTCGACGGGGGCCTTCAATTCGGCATCCGCGAGTTGCTGCGCCACGACCGCGCGTTCCGCTGCCGCGGCGTCGCGTTGCGCGCGCGCCTGGTCGATGTCTTCCTTGCGCGCTCCCACCACGGAGAGATCGTGCGCCTTGCGTTGCGCGTCGAGCTTGGCATCGGCGGCGGCGCTCGCGGCGGCGGCCTGGTCCAGTTCCTCGTGGCTCACCGCACGGCCGCGCGTATCGCGACTGATCTCCCGGAGTCGATCGAGCGTCTGCCGCGCCATGCGTGCATCGGCCTGCGCGGCGCGCACGTTCGCGTCGGCCTGGGCGATCTCCTGGGGACGATTGCCGGCTTCCAGCCGCTTGAGGAGCTGATCCTGCGCACCGAGCTGTGCCTGCGCCTGAGCGAGATGCAAGGCGAGCTTGGTGGTGTCGAGCGTGGCAAGAACCTGACCGCTGACGACCCGATCTCCTTCCTCCACGCGCATCTGCGCGACGCGTTCGCTACCGTTGAAGGCGAGCGAGACCTGGCGGATATCGACGTTACCGTGCAAGACGATCGGTTCATCGCCATGCGGCCGCAGCAGCCACCAGGCGATGCCCGCGGCGACCGCCAGCGTCACCGCAGCGACAGCGAGGAAACGAGGCGTCGGTCTGCGCATGAAGGGCCCCTGAGCCGCGAGAGTTCCCGCAGTCTAGGGTGCGGACAGGGTCGAATCAAATACAAATTTGAGTTACATTTTGCCGCACCTCGCACTCCGGTCCGCCCATGTCCGCTCGCCTACCTTCGTCCCCGACGCCTCAGCGGAGTCCCCGTCAGGACGGCGAGACGACCCGCGCCACCCTGCTCGACATCGCCGGACGGCTGTTCGCGGAACATGGCTACCTCGGTACGTCGAGCAAGGACATCTGCCTTCGCGCAGGCGTGAACATGGCCGCTGTGAACTACCACTTCGGCAGTCGCGACGGGCTTTATGCCGCCGTGCTCGTCGAGGCGCACCGGCAAGTTATCAGCCAGGAGGAACTGCGCGCCCTGGTCGCCTCGGACCACCCTGCGAAAGACAGGGTGCGCGGCCTCATGGCACACCTCGTCGCGCAGATGGGGCAGGACGAAACCTCGTGGGGCTTCAAGGTCGTGCTGCGCGAGGTCATGGCGCCCTCGCCGCTCGCTTCGACGCTGGTCGACCAAGCAATCGTGCCGAAAGCGGGCATCGTGGCCGGGCTCATCGCCGACTGCATGGGTCTGCCGCACGACCACCCGAAGGTGCAGCGCGGCCTGCTGATGACGGTGGTGCCGTGCATCGTGCTGGTGCTCGCGCCGCCCGGCCTCCGCGAGAAAGCGCTGCCTGCCTTGCAGCCCGGCTCCCCCGACCTGGCCGATCACATGGCGACCTTTGCACTGGCGGGGTTGGACGCGCTCGCGGACGCCCCCTGAGCGCGCGATGCGCGGCGCTGGCGGTCGAGCAGCTGACGCCGCCACCTTGCCGCCGGAAGCGCCCAAGCCGTTCAACGAACGGCGCTTGGTACCATGCAGCCCTTTGCGCCGTCGGCGCCCTGGAAAACTTCGTGTCGCATTACTCCCGTCCCCTGCTTACCCGCGCCGATGCCGACGCCCTGGCATCCGCGCGCGATGCCGACACTACGACCTGGACCGGCTCGCTTGATCTCGGCCGGTCCGAAGGCGTCGCGCAGCTCGGGCCAACGCAATGGCAATGGGCCGGCCTCGCCTATCCCTATCCGGATCGTCTGAAGGACCGCACGCTCTATTACTGGGATGGCGACGACTTCGTCGCCGTATCGCGTTTCTCGGGCTCGCTTATCAAGCTCGTGCCGACGTCATGGGGCGTACCCACGTTCGAGATCGACGGCATCAAGATGCTTCCCACGTCGAAGGAGTCGCCGCTCGACGACGCGCGCCGCAAGGTGGCGCTCGTGGAACCGCGCGGCAAGACGGTGCTGGATACCTGCGGTGGCCTGGGCTACTTCGCTGCGTGCTGCCTCGACGCGGGCGTGGGACGCATCGTGTCGTTCGAGAAGAACGACGACGTGCTCTGGCTTCGAACGATCAATCCGTGGTCGCCGGACCCCGATGCGCCGTCGTCTGGTGGGCGTCTGCAACTCACGCACGACGACGTGTCGCGAGCGGTGACGACGCTGCCCGACGCGTCGATGGACGCGATCCTGCATGATCCGCCGCGCTTCGGCATTGCCGGGGAGCTGTATTCACAGGCGTTCTACGACCAACTCGCGCGTGTACTGCGGCGTGGCGGACGCCTGTTCCATTACACCGGCTCGCCGAACAAGCTAACGTCGGGACGCGACGTGCCGCGCGAAGTCGAGAAGCGCCTCGAAAAGGCGGGCTTCAAGGCGCAACTGGCATTGGATGGCGTGCTCGCGACGCGACGCTAGCAACGCGGCCGAATACGCTTTACTCGTCGGGTGTCTTCTCGACGCGCGTCGAGACCAGCCGCATGAAGGCCTCTTGTTGATAGCGGCTCATCCGCAGCTTCTGCCCCGTGTCCATGGTGACCACGTGGTGGCCGTTGAACCAGGGGTGGATGGAGCGGACGCGGCGGACATTGATGATGGCGGAACGATGCACCCGCGCGAAGTACCTCGGGTCCAGGCGTTCCGCCAGCGCCGTCATCGTCTCGCGCACCTCGTGAGTACGGTCGGCGAGGTGGATCTCGACCACGTTACGGTTGGCCTTGATCCACACGATGTCGTTCACGTCCACGAAAGTGACCTGGTCGTCGACACGTACCGGCACGCGGTCCAGGTAACCCTCGCGCCGACGCAACGTTTCCAGCACCTGGCGTATGGCGGCACCGTCGTCGTCGGGCCTGGCGACCGGCCCCAGGCGCGCTTTCACACGACGCAGCGTGTCCGCGAAACGGTCGCGACTGAAGGGTTTCACCAGATAGTCCACCGCGTTGGCTTCGAAGGCCCGGACGGCGTATTGCTCGTAGGCGGTGACGAAGACCGTGGCGGGCATGCGTGCTGGCCCGATCGTCGCTACGACGTCGATACCCGTCATCGCCGGCATCTGGATATCGAGAAAGACGAGGTCGGGCGACTGCTCGCGAATGGCGCTTACGGCGGACGCGCCGTCGCCGCATTCGCCCGCGATCACGATGTCGGGATCGTCGCGCAGCAGACGCAGCACGGCGTGCCGTGCGATCGGCTCATCGTCGACGACCAGTGTGGCGATCTTCATGCGCTTTCGATCTCTGGACCGTCGTCGACGTCCTCGGTTTCCCTGAACGGCAGGCGGATACGGCAGACCACGCCTTCGGGCCAGATCACGTCGAGTCTGACTTCCGCCGCATCGCCGTAAAGCTCACGCAGCCGCAGCGCGGTGTTGGACATGCCGATGCCGTGTCCACCGCTGGATGGCGCGGGGCGCGCTTCGAGGGTGCTGTTGCGGTTGCGCACCTCGATGCACAGGCTGTCGCCTTGCCGACGGCTTTCGATCTCGATGTGATCCGAACCCACGCGCTCGCCGATGCCGTGACGAATCGCGTTCTCCACGATGGGCTGGAGGATGAGGCTCGGCACCGCACAATCGAGCGTCGCCGGATCGAGATAGATGCGCGTGGTGAGGCGATCCTTGAAACGCATGCCCTGGATGCCGAGGTAGAGTTCGAGCAAGACGAGTTCCCGGCGCAAGGTGATCTCCTGCCCGTCGGAATCCTCCAGAAACGCACGCAGCAGCTCGCTGAGGCGAAGCAGCATGTCTTCCGCCGACAGCGCGTCCTCCCTCAACAGGGTCGCTATCGCATGAAGCGTGTTGAACAGGAAGTGGGGTTGCAGCTGCGACTTCAACGCCTGCAATCGCGACTGTGCCAATTCGGTGGCGAGTCGACTCGCTTCCACCTCGCGTCGGACCTTCTCCGCGTGCAAGGTCACGGCCTGCTGGATCGCGAACAGGCCCCAGTAGGTCAGCAGGCCGGTGGCGAAGTGCTGGCCGAGGAACTGGCGAAACTGTTCGCCGAACGAACTGGGTTCGAACAGCGTGGAGACCATCGCACCGATCGCGAGGGACAGAACGGTGACGCCGACGCTCGCTGGCAACTGCATCCCCAGGCCGCGCAGCCGTACCGCGCCCTGGATCGGATACCTGACCGCGAGCCGGAACACGAGCGGCGCGAGCGCAGCCCAGGTGTACCACTGGATCAACGACCAGCGCAGGTAGTCCACGGCATCCCACACCGGGCCACCCAGCAGCGAGGTCATGTAGCGCTGAAAGGCGAAGACGATCGCGATCGCCGTCCACAAGGCGATATAGCGACCGAGGCCGATCTCCGTGCTGCCTAAGCGAACCTTCATGGGCGTGATCCGTGCGGTGTCGGGACGCATGGTAGGGCGAGCACGACCGCTCGCAAAGCGAAAACGCTCGGCGCTACGACTCGTCCCGCGACCACGACGATTCGTCCCGAACGGGTTCTTTCGCGGTTCATGGTGACGGCTCAATGGCTCCACCCTACCTGGAGCCTTACCGATGAAACCCACCCACATCGCCGTCGTCGCGTTGTCCCTTGTCGCCCTTCCCGTCTTCGGCCAAGCCACGGCAAACCCTAAGGTTCCCGCGAAGATGTTCACTCTGGTCAACGCCACATCGGACAGCGTGACCGCGGTGGCGGTGAGGGGTGCCGATACGGGTCCGGCCACCGAAGTCGGCTTGGGCGAGCCGTTAAGCGGCGGACTCACGGCCACCACGGTAAGGCTCCCCGCCGGCGACTGCATGCGCACGTTCGACGTCACCTTCGCCAATGGCGTCACGCGGGCCTTCCGCGACATCGACGTATGCCGGTTCCATCGCTTGCGCCTCGGCGCGTCGCTACGTCCCGGCGTTTGACGTCGCGTAACCTCAGGCGCTGGCCCTGCGCAGCGGCACGTCGCGCATGCCCAACGCAAGCAGGAACGCCACGGCCATGAACACGGCCGCCACGTGGTAGACAGTGTGCAGCGAGGCGCCGAATGCCTGGACGTAGCGCTCGTGGACGACACTCGGCAACCCGCGTATTGCCTCAGGGCCCAGCGATCGCGGCACTGCCATGCCCTCGGGCAGCGCAGCGCGCACGCGATGCTGCAGCCCGAGGGTGAAGATGGCGCCGAACAACGACACGCCGATCGAGCCACCGATCGAACGGAACAGCGTCACGCCGGAGGTGGCGACGCCAAGATGCTGCATCTCGACGCTGTTCTGCGTGGCGAGGATCAGTACCTGCATCACCATGCCGAGACCGAGGCCGAGCAAGCCCGTGTGGCCGTAGATCAAAAACAGGGGATCGTTGTCGCCGATCGTACCGAGCATCACCAGGCCGATCGTGGCAACCACGGTGCCGACGATCGGAAAGATGCGATAGCGCCCCAGGCGGCTGATGAGCCGTCCACAGACGATGGAGCTGACGATCACGCCGCCCATCAGCGGCAGCAGCTGCATGCCGGCCACCGTCGGCGTGGCGTTCCTCACCACCTGCAGATAGAGCGGGATGAAGGTCGTGGAACCGAACAGCGCTGCGCCGACGAAGAAGCCGATGAGGCTACTCAAAACGAAGATGCGGTGACCGAACAGGTGCAGCGGCATGATCGGCTCTACGGCCCTTCGTTCGGTAATCACGAACGCAACGGCGCTTGTGAGCGCAAGCGCGAGGATGCACCACAGCGTCGGCGCGTTCCACGGCAGCGTGGTACCGCCTTCGGTCGTGAACAGAATGATGCCGCTCAGCGCCACCGTCAGCCATGCGGCGCCCCAGTAGTCGATCGCGTGCTGCTTGTGTCGCGTGTGTGGGTGGAACACCGCGGCGATGACGCCGATTGCCAGCACGCCGAGCGGCAGATTCACGTAGAAGATCCAGCGCCAGGACAGATGATCCACCATGAAGCCGCCGAGCAACGGACCGATGACCGTAGCCAGCCCATACACGCCGCCGAACAGGCCCTGGTATCGGCCACGTTCGGCGGGCGGGATCACGTCGCCGATGGACGCCATGGTGACCACCAGCAGACCGCCACCGCCCAGCCCCTGCAAGGCGCGCATGAGGATCAACTGAGTCATGTCCTGCGCAAGGCCGCACAGTACGGAGCCGAGCAGAAAGATCGCGATGGCGGCCTGCAAGACGACCTTCCGCCCGAACAGGTCGCCGAACTTGCCATACAGCGGCACGACGACGGTAGAACTCAGCAGATAGGCTGTGACCACCCAGGACAACTGATCGAGGCCACCGAGGTCACTGACGATGGTGGGCAGCGCCGTGGAGACAATGGTGCCGTCGAGGGCGGCCAGCAGCATGACCATCATCAAGGCCGTGAAGAGCAGGCGCAGCGATGGCTGTGGCGTGACGGCAGCTTCTTGCGATGTGTCTGGGCTCACGAGAGGTCCGGGCAGCGGGCAAGGTGCGCATCATAGAGGGGACGGCGTCGTTCTGTGCTGAAGGGGCGCCGGGCGTAGAATGACCTCTTTGAATGCGGAGCCAGCCCTTGCCTTTTCCTTACTCCCTGGCGATTTTCGATCTGGACGGCACCCTGGTCGACAGTGCGGCGGACATTGCCGAATCGGTGAATCGCACGCTGCGCGATTGGAAGCTGCCGACCTACGACACGGCGCAGATCACGGAGTGGATCGGCGAAGGCTCGCGCAAGCTCATCACCTATGCGTTCCGCCATGCCGGCAGCGATGCGGACATCGACGATGTGATGCCAGGGTTTCTCGTCCATTACGCGGAGACCGCGCTCGATGCCGTCGCGTACGACGGTGTCGTGGAGACGCTGACCACCCTGCATGCGCAAGGCGTGAAGGTGGCCGTTTGCACGAACAAGAACGAGGAGTTCGTGAAACCCTTGCTCGACGCGCGCGGCATGCTTCCCTTCGTGGACGGCATCGTCGGCGGCAACACCTTGCCCGAGCGCAAGCCGAGCGGCGTGCCGCTGCGTTACCTGGCCGAGCGCGCCGGTGTGTCGATTGCCGAGACCCTCATGGTGGGTGACTCGGAAAGCGACGTGCTGGCCGCGCGCGATGCCGGGATGGACTTCGTGCTCGTGAGCTATGGCTACCGCAAATCGCTCGATCTTCATGCGACCGGTGCGCTCGCCGTCATCGACAGGATGCCTGACCTTCTGACCATTCAGCCAGCGGCCACCACACGCGGTTGATCGCCCATCAGCGCGTGGCCTCGATGGCGGCCTCGATGAGTGCCACGTCGTCCTGAATGCCATAGTCGGGCGGCGCGGAGTAGCCGAAGCGCGCGACCACCAGCTGCGCCGACGGCACGATATAGATCCGCTGGCCGAACGTGCCGCTGGCGAAGAACCCGTCCTTCGGAAAGCCGCCTTCGACCCGCCATTTCGCTGGCAGGCTCGGCCCGTCGTTGGTCCAGAAACCGGCGCCATATGGCGCTCCGAGTGTCGACCGACGGGACCACGCCACCCAACCCTCAGGGAGCAGGCGGCGGTGGTCGGTCGTCACGCCATCGCGGAGAAACAACATGCCGAAGCGGGCATAGTCCCGGGCGGTGGCATACACGTACGTGGAACCCACGAAGGTACCCTGCCCGTCGAACTCCATGGTGACGTCGCCCATGCCGAGCGGATCGAACAGTTCACGCCGGGCAAAGGCGCGTAGACCGGCGGGACCACCGCCCACCAACTCGCCGATCCGGCGGGAGAGCAATACGGTGTCGCCGGAGGTGTATTCGAAATGACGCCCCGGCGGCTCCTTGGCCGGTTGCGTCGCGGCGAAGCCGGCCATGTCGGCATGCAGGAATTCCATGCGCGCCACTGGGCTGAAGGCCGACTCCGCTTCTTCGAGGGCGAGGCCGCTGCGCATGCGCATCAAGTCCTCGACGGTGATCGCACGACGTGGATCGTCCGGCGCGTTCCATTCAGGGGCCGCCAACGGACGATCCACGCGCAAGCGACCCTGGCGGACCAGGATGCCAATCAATGCATTGGTAAACGACTTGGCGACGGAGAAACTGAGCAGCGGCGTCCGCGCGTCGAAACCGGCCGCGTAACGCTCCGCCACCACCTTTCCCTCTTTCACCACGACCACGGCCTTGACCCGCTTGATAGGTTTGTCCGGCGCCTCACGGAACAGTCGATCGAGCGCTGCCGCGATCGCGGGCGGCTCGGTCACCATGGGCTGCGCAGGACCGAGGTCGTCAGCCGCGACGCGATGCGTGGCATGCTCGGCTGCCAGAGGACGGTTGCCTGGCAGGCGTAACCGGCAACCATAGCCCGGCGTGAAGTCGGCGCTGGCGAGGACACCGAAAAGGCCGGACACGTCCACGCTCTGCCGTTCGGCAGACACGTGCGGTGTGAGCCAATGGCCCGCCACGTTACCGATCATGGGCACGACCAGTTCGCGATACGTGGTCTGCGCGTCCTGACCCGAGACGAAGGTCAGCGAGCAGACGTGATGCGCGGCAACGCCAGCGGCGACGCGCAAAGCCTGGTCGGGCCTCGCCACGAACCAGCCCACGACACCCAGCGCGGCGACCGCGCCAGCGACGATATAGGTTCTTCTTCCCATGCGATCCTCCCGTGATGGGCGGAGTGTCGCCCCGTCGCGAGGCGGTCGGCGCACCGTCGGGGACGAACCCCGTCAGCCCGGGGACGAATGCGGGATCAGGAAAGGGAAAGACCCGGGGGCAGGTTCGTCAGAAAGCGCCGGGTCCAGGTGACGCGACTGCCATCGACCAGCAGCAAGCGCTGCTCCCCATCGGGCCACGGCTGTACCTGGCGGATCGCGTCGAGGCGCACGATGGTGGAGCGGTTCACGCGAACGAAGGACGCCGGATTCAGTCGCCCATGCATGCTGTCCAGCGTACCGCGCAGGCGCCGCGGCTGGCCTTCCACGAACACGTCTAGGTAGTTGCGGTTGGCCACCACGCGGTCGATGTGCTCCACACGTACCAGCTCTGCCGCTTCGCCGCTGGGCAGCAGGAGGCGCTCCAGATATCTGACCGGCACCGGTGCGCCATCCAGCAGGCCCTCGATGCGTCCGGCCATGTCGAGCGACGGTTTCACCTTGTCCAGCAGTCGTTGGATGGCGCGAGCGAAACGTTCCGGGCCCACCGGCTTCAGCAGATAGTCGAACGCATGCACCTCGAATGCGCGCACTGCCTGGTCGTCGTGCGCCGTGACGAAGACGACCTCCGCGGGCAACGGCTCGCCCAGGGCCTGTAACACCGCGAAACCGTCCATGCCCGGCATGCTGATGTCGAGGAACACCACGTCCGGACGCGCCTTGTGGATCAGGCCTACCGCCGAGGGTCCGTCCGCGGCTTCGCCCACCCACTGCATGCCGTCGCTCTGCGCGAGATAGCGACGCAACTTGGCGCGTGCCGGCGCCTCGTCGTCGATGACGACCGCGCGCAGGCTCATGCAACCACCCAGCGTCGCGCCGGCAGCCATACGGTGACGACGCTGCCTCCGGTGTCCACGGGATCGAGCCGGACGCCCGCGTCGTCGCCGTACAGATGGCGAAGCCGCGCATCCACATTGCCCAGCCCGATGCCGTGTCCTACGTACGTTCCCCCACCGCCGCCGAAGTCGCGCACGCGCAACGTAAGACACCCACCCTGCCGCGACGCCTCCACACGCACGCGGCGTTGGTGTCCCACGCCGCCATGTTCGATGGCGTTCTCAACCAGCGGTTGCAGAAGCAGGAACGGCACGCGCAATTCGTCCAGTGAGGGATCGTCCTGCACCTGTGCATCCAGGCCGTCGCCAAAACGTACGCGCTGGATGTCCATGTACAGCGACACGAGGCGCCATTCATCGGACAGCCGATGTTCCTGGCCCGTGGCCGAGAGCGTGGCGCGGAGCAGTTCGCCGATGCGCGAAAGCATCTCGTCCGCCACGCGGGGCCGCTCGTACATCAGCTCGGATACGGCATTGAGCGTGTTGAACAGGAAATGGGGATTGAGCTGCAGGCGGAGCGCTTCGAGCCGCGCTTCCGACAACGCCGACTCCAGTTGAACGGCGCGGAGTTCACGCGCTTGCCCTTCGCGATAGCGGTCGAACAACCAGACGCCGGCAACGATCACGACGTAGAAGAACAACTGCGTCGGCATCTCCATGAGATACCGCCATAGGCTGGGGAGATAGGTGAAGTCCGGCATGCCCAGCACGCGGAACACGACCTGGCGCGATGCCATCATCAGGCTGGTCTGCAGCAACGAAAGCGCGACGAACGTGGCGGCGTGATTGAGCCACGTCCAACGCATGCGACGAAGCACGAGAAACAGCACCGGCAGAAACGCGCCGAAGCTCAGCGAGCCGGTCAGTTCCTCGACCAGTTTGGGTAGAAACAACGACGGCTGATGATTGGCGACGTCGACGAGATAACGGTTCGTCGCCCGCAACAGACCAATCGCCACGAGCAGGGCCACCCACGCCCACGGCGCCCTGCGGCGCCATCCCCTCGGCCGTGATTCCCGCGCGTCAGCGTCGCCCCCATCCATGCCCTGCCCCTTTACCACGCCCCGCCGGCTCTTATACCAGAGCCGGCGGGGCATGTCGGATCAGGCAGTATTCCGGCGGGGCAGCACCCAGTCCGGACGGATGAAATGGCAGGTGTAGCCGTTCGGGTACTTCTCCAGGTAATCCTGGTGCTCGGGCTCGGCTTCCCAGAACGGACCGGCGGGAGCCAGCTCCGTCACGACCTTGCCCGGCCAGAGGCCAGACGCGTTCACGTCGGCGATCGTGTCCTCGGCTACGGCCTTCTGCTCGTCGTCCAGGTAGAAGATGGCAGAACGGTAGCTCGTGCCGACGTCGTTACCCTGACGATTCGCCGTGGTCGGGTCGTGGATCTGGAAAAAGAACTCGAGGATCTTGCGGTAGCTGACCTTCTGCGGATCGAACTCGATCTCGATCGCTTCGGCATGCGTGCCGTGGTTCCGGTAAGTGGCGTTGGGTACGTCGCCACCCGAATAGCCAACACGAGTGGCGATCACGCCCGGCTGCTTACGGATCAGGTCCTGCATGCCCCAGAAACACCCGCCCGCGAGGATGGCGCGCGACGTCGTCATGCCACACCTCCCTTGCTTTCGGCGAACAGGCTGGCGTATTCGCCATAGCCTTCCTTCTCGAGATCCGCGACGGGAATGAAACGGAGAGAGGCGGAATTGATGCAGTAGCGCAGGCCGCCACGGTCGCGCGGGCCGTCCGGGAAGACATGCCCGAGGTGGCTGTCGGCATGCGTCGAGCGAACCTCGGTGCGGATCATGCCGTGGGTCGTGTCGCGGTTCTCCACCACGTGCTCGCCTTCGAGCGGACGGGTGAAGCTGGGCCAGCCGCAACCGCTGTCGAACTTGTCGAGCGAGGAGAACAATGGCTCGCCCGAAACGATATCCACGTAGATGCCCGGATCGTGGCTGTCATGGAATGCGTTCTGGAAAGGCCGCTCGGTCGCGCTTTCCTGGGTCACCCGGAATTGCTCGGGCGTCAGTTTCGCGAGGGCTTCGGGGGTCTTGCGGTACTTCGACATGGGGAACCTCCGGACAAGGTAGGCGGCCGGCGGCACCTCCCGCCGCCAGCGCTCCCCCCATAATGCGGGCGGGCGTCGCATATGCAACGCCCGGCGCAACGCCCAGCGATCGTGAACGCGTCAGGCCACCGCGTCCTCGACCCAACGGTGTCCGGCCCGGTCCAGCAACTCGCGCGCCGACTCCGGGCCCCAGGTACCCGCTTCGTACGGGTCGGGGCCCTGCTCGTTCTCGCGCCAGCCTTCGAGAATGGGCGTGACCCACCGCCAGGCGGCTTCGGTCTCGTCCTTGCGCACGAACAGGGCCGGGCTGCCCTTCACCGCATCCAGCAGCAAGCCCTCGTAGGAATCGCGATAGCGCACGCGCTCGGGAACGCCGAGGCGTGACAGCGCATCCACCTCGTCCAGCCCGAAGCTGTTGCCCGGGTGCTTGACGAACAGCGGCAAGGTCACGCTCTCGTCCGGCTGCACACGAATGACCAGGCGGCTACCGGGCCGCGCTTCGCCGAACAGGCCGGGCTCACCGGCGCGGAACTGCACCACCACCTCGGTCAGCTTCTCCGGCATGCGCTTGCCCGAGCGCAGGTAGAACGGCACGCCGCGCCAACGCGGATTGTCGATCTCAGCTTTCAAGGCGACGAAGGTCTCGGTCTTGCTCGGTGCCTCGTCGGGCAGTTCCTCGCGATATGCCGGGACGCGCTGGCCGTCCGCCGTGCCCTGCACGTACTGACCGCGTGCCACGTGTGCGCTCAAGTTGTCGCGATCGAGCGGTTTCAGCGATTTCAATACGCGGACCTTCTCGTCACGCAGCGCATCGGCGTCCAGCGATGAGGGCCGCTCCATCGCGACCACGGTGAGCACCTGGAGCAGATGGTTCTGGATCATGTCGCGCAGGGCGCCGGAGCCATCGTAATAGCCGCCACGCCCTTCGAGGCCCACCGTCTCCGCTGCCGTGATCTGTACGTACTCAATCGACTCGCGGTCCCACATCCGTTCGAGCATGGGGTTGGCAAAACGCAACGCGATGATGTTCTGTACCGCTTCCTTGCCGAGGTAGTGATCGATGCGGAAGATGCTCGACTCGGGGAAATAGCGGCCGACGCCTTCGTTGACCTGCCGAGCGGTATCGAGATCCGTGCCGATCGGTTTCTCCAGCACGATGCGCGACTGTTCGGTGCGCAGGCCTTTCTCTGCAATGTTGCGGGCGATGTCGCCGTAGAGTGCCGGTGCCGTGGCGAGGTAGAACACGCGAATGCGTTCGGCATCGGCATGCGCGTCGAGCAAGCTCTTGAGATCGTCCCAGGGGCCTGTCGCTTCGGCGCCATTGAGGCTGACATAGTGAACCAGCCGGAGAAAGCGGTTTACCGTGGCGTCGATTCGTTCGTCGGCGGGAACATGGTCGTTCAGCGCCTTGCGGGCCCGTTCGCGGTAGGCATCGTCATCGAGCGGCGAGCGCGCGGTGCCGATGATTCGCGAGTCGCTGGGTATCTGGCCTTCCGCGAAACGCCGGTACAGCGCAGGCAGCAGCTTGCGCATGGTGAGGTCGCCAGTGGCGCCGAAGATCACGTAATCGAAGGAGTCGACCGGTTCGAGGGGGCTGGGAGAAGCATTCATGGTCTGGGGAAATCCGCGAGGCAAGGAAACACGGCCGTGAGGCCAACCCGATCTTGAATGCGGCACGACGTGCGCCTTTCAAGGCCGACATGCCAAAGCTGCCTTGCCTCGCACGCACAAGTGTTTTGACTTGCGGCCTATGACAGTCGCGTTCCTGGCGTCCCCATGCATGGGCGTGGCGGCCTCATGTCGAGGCCCATCGAAGGACATACATCCCATGAGCAAGCTCAAAGACAAGGTGGCGATCGTTACGGGTGCATCCAAGGGCATTGGCGCGGGCATTGCCAAGTCGCTCGCAGCCGAAGGCGCGGCGGTCATCGTGAACTACGCATCCAGCAAGGCGGGTGCGGATAAGGTCGTCGCAGAGATCCAGGCGGCCGGTGGCAAGGCTGTCACCGTGGGCGGCGACGTGTCCAAGCAGGCCGACGCGGAGAACCTGGTGGCGAAGGCGATCGAGCACTTCGGCCGTCTGGACGTCCTGGTGAACAACTCAGGCGTGTACGAGTTCGCCTCGATCGAGACCATCACCGAGCAGCACTACCGCCGCATGTTCGACATCAACGTGTTCGGCACGCTGCTGGTGACCCAGGCGGCCGTCAAGCACCTCGGTCAGGGCGGCAGCATTATCAACATCGGCTCGGCGGTCACCCGCATCACCCCGCCCGAGAGCGCCGTCTACACGGGAACGAAGGGCGCGGTCGACGCCATTACCGGCGTGCTGGCCCGCGAACTCGGACCGCGCGGTATCCGCGTCAACGCTGTGAACCCGGGCATGGTCATCACCGAGGGCGTGCAGGCCGCGGGCTTCGCTGCGTCGGAGATGGAACAGGCACTGACCAGCATGACGCCGCTCGGCCGTGTCGGTCAGGTGGACGATATCGCGCCCATCGTGACCTTCCTCGCTTCCGATGACGCGCGCTGGGTGACCGGTGAGCTGATTCTCGGCTCGGGCGGGCTGCGCTGAGCTTTTCCGCATCGCGATCCGGAAGGCGGGCTGCGTCGTCACGGCGCACCCGCCTTCGTGAATCACTCTTCCGGATGCGTCCCGTACAGGTCCGGATGAAGGAACGGTGCCATCGCCAGCACCATGGCCTGGGCATACGCGCTTTCGCGTGTCGCGTGGCCGTTGGTGACGAGGCCGATGGCCCCGCCCTGCTGCTTGATGTTGACCGTTCCGAACAGGCGATCCATGACGTGGCCGAGTTCCTCGCCGTCGAGCAGCGACTCGTACACGGCAGGCGGCAGCGGCAACCACGCGCTGCGACCGACCGAGACGTCCACGCCGTTGGCAATGGCCACGTAGCCGAACGTGCCGGGGCCGTCTTCGGTGACGTCCACGCCGCCTTCGAGCGCTACGTAGAAATCCGCGTCGCCTTGTTGACGACAGAAGTTCATGCGATTGATCGCACCCTCGCGTGTCTCCGCGGCCGTCATCGGCTGGTCGGGCACGCCCGAGGGCGCATGCATGCCCTCGCATTCGACGAGCCGCCCCGGAAACAGCGGTGCCAGAGCGGAATGCACGGCAGAGATCTTGATGGGATTGCGCGAGCCGACCAGGACCTTGATCGGCAAGGAAGGATTTGACATGGGAAAGCGCCTTCGTGAACCGCGGGCATGGTATCAGCCCGCGGCCACCGCTTCGGCGATGTGAGGACGGCGGTTCAATCGGCCAGGGCGCGGTCCACCATGGCCTGGGCTTCCTCGAGCACGGTCTGCAAGTGTTCCTTGCCACGGAAACTCTCGCCGTACACCTTGTAGATGTCTTCGGTGCCGGAGGGGCGCGCGGCGAACCAACCGTGGTCCGACACGACCTTGATGCCGCCGATGCCCTGCCCGCCCGCCTGGTTGGTCACGTCCACGATCGGATCGCCGGCCAGGATGGTCGACGTCACCTGCGTCGGTGCGAGCTTCGACAGCTTCGCCTTCTGCGCATGATTGGCCGGTGCATCGATGCGGGCGTTCGCGGGATCGCCGAGCAGCGCTGTGACGTCGCCGTAGATCTGGCCCGGGTCCTTGCCCATCCGCGCGGTCATCTCGCCCGCCAGCAAGGCCGCGGCGATGCCGTCCTTGTCGGTGGACCACGCCGAGCCGTTCTTGGTAAGGAAGGACGCGCCGGCACTCTCCTCGCAGCCAAAGCCGAGGCTGCCGTCGTAGAGACCGGACACGAAATACTTGAAGCCGACCGGTACCTCGCGGAGCGGCCGGCCCAGGTGCTTGGCGATGCGATCGATCAAGGCGGTGGTCACGGCGGTCTTGCCGATCGCGGCATCCGCACGCCAGCCCGGGCGATTCTGGAACAGGTACCAGGCGGCGGTAGCGAGATAGTGATTGGCCTGCATGAGGCCCGTGCTCGGTGCGACCACGCCGTGGCGGTCGTGATCGGTATCGCACGCAAAGGCGACCTCGAAGCGGTCCTTGAGGCCAATCAGCCGCTGCATGGCATACGACGATGAAGGATCCATGCGCACGCGACCGTCCCAGTCCAGGGACATGAACGAGAAGGTCGGATCGACCGTCTCACTGACCACGGTGAGGTCGAGGCCATAGCGTTCGCCGATGGCGCTCCAGTAATGCACCCCCGCTCCGCCAAGCGGATCGACGCCCATGCGGACACCCTGCGCACGGATGATCTCAAGGTCCAGCACGTCGCCGAGATCGCCGACGTAGCGCTGCAGGAAGTCGTATTCGTGCGTGTTCGATGCCTTGATTGCCTGGGCAAACGGCATCCGCTTCACGTCGCGCAGGCCGCCTTCCATGAGCGCATTGGCACGCGCGGCGATCCAGCCCGTGGCGTCCGTATCGGCGGGGCCGCCATGCGGCGGGTTGTACTTGATGCCGCCGCTTTCCGGCGGATTGTGCGACGGCGTAATGACGATGCCATCGGCCAATCCGTGTTCGCGGCCGCGGTTATAGGTCAGGATCGCGTGCGACACGGCGGGCGTAGGGGTATATTCGCCGCCCGCCGACACCTGTGTCTGCACGTCGTTGGCCGCCAGCACTTCAAGCGTGCTCTCGAACGCCGGACCGGACAGTGCATGCGTGTCGATGCCAACGAACAGCGGGCCGTCAACGCCGCTCCTCACCCGGTACTCGCAGATGGCCTGGACCACGGCCAAGACGTGCCATTCGTTGAACGAGCGATCGAACGAGGATCCCCGATGACCCGACGTGCCGAAGGCAACACGCTGTTCGGGCACCGACGGGTCGGGCGTCAGGTCGTGATAAGCGGCCAGCAGGGCCGCCACGTCTACCGGCTGGCTTTCCGTGGCGGGCTTGCCGGCGAGCGGGCTGATCTTGGCACTCACGAAGGGCGACTCCTTGGGCAGTCACCCGGCCGATGGGCCGGGGCGCGAAATTGTAGGCCGACGATCCGGCCAGGGTGTCAAGCGTACGTGCACAGACGTACGCCGCGTAATCCGCAAGCATACGCCGCGTTTTACGAATTCTTCCATGTCCGCGCGGGCGCCGCGTCGTTATCGTCGTCGCGGCCCGCCCACAGGTCAGAGGCGCAGCCGCTCGATGTACTCGAAGATTTCCGCATCCGTTTCCAGACGCAGCTTTCGCATCGCATTCGACTTCTGCTGACTGATGGTGGACAAGCCGCGCCCCGTGGCTCTGGCGATATCGGTAACGCTGTTGCCGGCCGCGAACAGGCGCAGAATCTCAAGCTCCCGAGGCGACAGATCGGCGAGCGTGCCCGACTTACCCAATGGCTCGCCAGGTGGCGAGCCGATCAACGCGCGTACGGAGCTTCCGAGGTAGACATGGTTCGACAGGATTTCCAGCAGGGCCTCGGGGATTTCCCTCGCATCGCCGGACTTGCCGACGAGGCCCAAGACGCCCGTGCCGAGGATCTCGCGATACAGCGCGGGGTTGGCGAGAGTGGTAATTACCATCACGGGAAGGTCCGGGTAGCTCCGACGTATCTCGCGCAGCAAGGCGAGGCCGTCCCTCCCGGGCGCGGGCATGCTGAAGTCGGTAATGAGGGCGTCGCACCGTGTCTTGGCGAGCAGCCCAAGCAGTTCGTCGGGCGACTGTGCTTCGGCGACGACGGTGGCGAGATCGTCCTTGGCAAGAGCCAGGCTGAGGCCCTTCAAAACCACGGGGTGATCGTCCGCCAGGATGACGCGATAGACCATGGGTAATCCGTCCTATCTTGCTTGTCCAGTCACCGCCGGATTGGTCTCGGCTGCCGTCGGTGGGGCGAAGAGTTGAGCACATCGCGCTTTACGATGCCACTGCATCAGCGCATCGCGCGGTGGATCGCGGCACGGCGTAGCGTTCGCGAGCGCGCGCGCATGGAGGCATGCGGCCACCTCGACGAGCTTCTTGCGTACCTCGAACATCGCTATGTCGGCGAAGCGCAGGCGCGCGGCACGGTCTTCCGACTCGAGGTGGACCCTGCACTCGCTGCGTCGCTGCCGGGGCCCCTGGGTGTGCTCGGCGAGGCGCTCGTCGGGCTGCTCGATCGCGCCATCGCGCAGCGCAGCGCGCGCGTCGCACTGCATGTGGACGTCGTGGGCGACAACGCGCGCGTCCAGATCGTTCACTTCACTGTGGCGGATGCACAGCACGATGCCTCGGTCGACGCCGCGCTTATCGCCCTCGCGTCAGCCGCCATGCGTGGCGTCGGTGGCGCGGTGCATGCCGAACATGGCGCCGATGCCGGCCGCCGCGTGATCGTCGAACTCGCCTTCGAGCGGCCGCGTCCCTCGGCTCAGATCGACGTCGATGCATTGCGCTCGACGCTCGGCGGGGATGCCGCCCTGCGTGAAGTCATCGTCGCGCTCGACGCCGCACTGCGTCGCGATCTGGCCGACCTGGAACGCCTCCTGGCCGAGCCGGGCGCGAATGCGTTGCAGGCGTGGCTGCACCGGGTTTCCGGTGCCTTGGGCATGGCGGAAGCCACCGCGTTGTCGCGCGTGGGCCTGACCCTGGAGCGGGAGCTGGAACAAGGGCGACAAACGCATCTGGACACGGCGATCCGGCGCTTCGCCGACGATGCGAGCCAGGTGCTCGCCGCGCTGCGCGAGCACGTTGGCTCGATCGGCTATAGTCCCGACACGTGAGCACCCAGCCTTCCCTCGACACCACGGCCGACGATCGCCTGCGCGAGTTCATCGACGCGCACCCACGCCTGTTCGTGCTGACCGGTGCCGGTATCAGCACGGACTCGGGTATACCGGACTACCGCGACGACCAGGGCGCGTGGAAACGCAGTCCGCCGATGACCTTGCAGGCGTTCATGAGCGGCCCGCCGGCACGCGCACGCTATTGGGCTCGCGGCATGATCGGCTGGCGACACTTCGCCACCGTGCAACCCAATCTCGCGCATCACGCCCTCGCGGCCATGGAACGTCGTGGCCGCGTGGAACTGCTGCTCACCCAGAACGTGGACGGCCTGCACGAGGCCGCAGGCAGCCTGAACACCGTGGACCTGCATGGTCGTCTGGATCGCGTGCGCTGCATGCAATGCGGCGACATCACCTCGCGCGAGGCCATGCAACGGCGGCTGGAAGACGACAATCCCGCATGGCTGTCGATGCAGGCCACGGTGGCTCCCGATGGTGACGCGGACCTCGACGAAGACTTCTCCACCTTTACGATTCCGCCCTGCACCGTCTGCGGCGGCATCCTCAAGCCCGACGTCGTCTTCTTTGGCGAGAACGTGCCGCGTGCGCGCGTGGACACCGCATGGGCGCATCTCGGCCGCGCCGATGCCATGCTCGTGGTCGGCTCCTCACTCATGGTGTACTCGGGTTATCGCTTCGTGCTCGAAGCGTCCCGGCGGAACCTGCCCATTGCCTCGATCAACCTCGGGGTCACGCGCGCCGATGACCTGCTCACGCTGAAGATCGAGCGGTCCTGCGCCGAAGCCCTCGCGCCTTACGCCAGCGATCCGGCGATGGAAACGCGCTAACGACGCGCCCGGAAAAACCGGCGCAGCATGTCGCCGGCCGCTTCGGCGTCCAATCCACCCTGCACCGCCACGCGATGGTTGTGCCGCGGCGACACGAGCGTGTCGAACACACTGCCCGCGGCACCGGTCTTGGGGTCGGTGGCCCCGAACACCACGCGACCTACCCGTGCATGCACCATGGCCATCGCGCACATGGCGCAAGGCTCCAGCGTCACGTAGAGCGTGGCGCCGGGAAAACGATAGTTGGAGAGCGTCTGTCCCGCGGCGCGCAACGCCTGGATTTCCGCATGGGCCGTCGGGTCGTTGAGAGTGATGTTGCGGTTCCAGCCTTCGCCGACGACCTTGCCGTCCAGCACGAGCACCGCGCCCACCGGCACTTCACCCTCGGCCTGCTCCGCATGCGCCGCCAGCTCGAGCGCACGCGCCATCCACGCCCGGTCGGCATCGGTGAAAGGCAGATCGGGAGCGGGGATCACATCGGGCGGAAGCAAGGCGGGGTTCCATCGCGCAAAACCGGATTCTACGGCAGCGCACGCTCGCCGGCCTGCTGTTTACCGTCGCCTAGCGGCGAAAACAACCCAGCATGTGGTCGTCCACGATACCCACGGCCTGCATCCAGGCGTAGGTGATCGTCGGGCCGACGAACTTGAAGCCGCGCTTTTTCAGGTCTTTCGAGATCGTGACCGACAGCGGGGTCTGCGCCGGCACGCTGCGGCCGTTGCCACGAATGACCTTGCCGTCGGTGAACGACCAGCAGTACGCGTCGAAGTCCTGGCCTTCGTCGCGCATCGCCTCGTAGATGCGCGCACCCTGGATCGTCGCTTCGATCTTGGCGCGCGAGCGGACGATGCCAGGGTCCTGCAGCAGGCGCAGGATGTCCTTTTCGCCGAAGCGCGCCACCTTGGCGGGGTCGAAGCCCTTGAACGCCTTCCGGAAATGCTCACGCTTGCGCAGGATCGTGATCCACGACAGGCCGGCCTGGAAGCCTTCCAGCATGAGCTGCTCCCACAACAGGCGCGCGTCGTGCAGCGGCACGCCCCATTCCGTGTCGTGGTAGTCGCGGTACAGGGGATCGCTGCCCGCCCAGGCGCAGCGCTTCGGTTCCTCGGTCATGCGGGCCTCGCCATCGCCGTTCGACCGAACAGCATGCCGCGATGCGCGAGGCCGCGCCATCCGGCGCTTGTCATCACCAGTACGCGCCGTTCTCGTCGCGCACCCAGGTCGGTGTCGGACCCACCGGCCCATCCACACCGAACAGGTGCCGATGCTTCGACGGCTGAGAACGCAGGTACTGCTTCGGGGCGAGCACGGTCGCCCCCAACTCCGCGGCGGCGTGCCAAGGCCAACGCGGGTTGTAGAGCACCGCACGGGCAAGCGCGATCAGGTCCGCGTCGCCGGTTGCAACAATCGCCTCCGCCTGTTCGGGGCTCGTGATGAGCCCGACAGCGACCACGGGCATGGACACCGCCTGCTTTACCGCACGCGCGAACGGCACCTGGTAGCTCGGTCCTACCGGAATCTTCTGCGCCGGGTGCAGCCCGCCCGTGGACACGTGGATGGCATCGCAACCGCGCGCTTCGAGGGCCTGCGCGAAAGCGATCGTCTGCTCGAGATCCCAGCCGCCGTCCACCCAGTCGGTTGCCGACACGCGCATCGTCACCGCGCGATCCGCCGGGAAGGCCTCGCGCACCGCGTCGAACACCTCCAACGGGAAGCGCATGCGGTTCTCCAGCGAACCGCCGTACTGATCGGTGCGCTGATTCGACAGCGGCGACAGGAACTGATGCAGCAGGTAACCGTGCGCGCCATGCAACTGGATAAAGTCCAGCCCGAGGCGGGCCGCGCGCCGCGCCGCCGCCGCGAACGCATCGCGGATGCGGCGAAGGCCGGCATCGTCGAGCACTTCCGGTGCGTGGCTCTCCGCAGCGAACGGCACCGCCGAAGGTGCCACGGTCTGCCAGCCATGCGTCTTGTCCGGCGGGATCTGCTGCCCACCGGCCCAGGGCACCTCGGTCGACGCCTTGCGTCCTGCGTGGCCGAGCTGGATGCCGATACCGATGTCAGACCAGCGACGCACGCTTTCGAGGGTGCGCCGCATGGCGTCCTCGGTCGCGTCGTCATAGAGACCGACGTCGCCCCAGGAGATACGCCCCTCCGGCGAGACCGCCGTCGCTTCGATCGTCAGCAGCGCGGCCCCCGACATGGCCAACTGGCCCAGGTGGATGTGGTGCCAGTCGTTCATGCAGCCGTCTTCCGCGGAGTACTGGCACATGGGCGCGATGACGATGCGATTGGCCAATGCCAGGTTCCGCACGCGGAACGGTTTGAACAGAACGGGCTGAGCCATGTGGATACTCCAGGCAACATCGAAAGACCGCCTTCGTACCATCGATCCGTCCGCAGCGTCTATGCAGGGAATGACACGGGCGTGTTATCTCAGCGTATTCAGGCTGTTGCAGCCGCGGCTCCCGACGCCTTCACGAACTCGACGAACGCTTTGAGCGGCGCTGGCGTGAGGCGCCGGCCGGGGTAGTACAGGAACGGGCCCGAGAAGCTCGGCCACCATGTTTCGAGTACCGGTTCGAGGGCGCCGCTGTCGAGGTACGGGCGCAGCCAGCCTTCGAACAGATAAACGATACCGGCACCGGCGACCGCGGCATCCACGGCGAGATCCACCGCCCCGCCGATGCTCACCACCAGCGGTCCCGACGGATCGACGAGCAAGGTCTCGCCATCGCGCTCGAACTCCCATGGCGGCATCGCGCGCTCCGGAAAGCGTCCGCGCAGGCAGGCATGCGCCATGAGATCGCGAGGATGGGCCGGGCGTCCGTGACGATCCAGATAGGCGGGCGACGCGGCGGCCGCGAAACGCTGCACGCGCGGACCGATCGGTACGGCAATCATGTCCTGCTCAAGCCGCTCGTCGTAGCGGATGCCCGCATCGCAACCGGCGGCAAGCACGTCGACGAAGTTTTCCTCCGCGAGAATCTCCAGCCGGATCTCCGGATACGCGGCCAGAAAGGGCGGCACGATGGCAGGCAGGACCAGCCGCGCGGCAGCCATGGGCACGTTGAGCTTCAACGTGCCGGCGGGGCGATCGCGAAACCCGTTCACCGCATCGATGGCCGACTCGACTTCGCTCAATGCAGGCGCCAGGCGCGAGAGCAGGCCCTCACCCGCCTCGGTCGGCGCGACGCTGCGAGTCGTGCGGTTAAGCAGCCGCACACCCACCTGCGTTTCGAGCCGACGCACGGCCTCGCTCAGCGCCGATGCGCTGCCACCCCGCGCACGTGCCGCCTCGCGGAAGCCGCCCGCCCGGGCCACGGCCACAAAAGCATCCAGGTCGTTCAGGTCGATCTTCATTGTTCGCCTTTCCGCACACCCCGTGCCGATCCTACCGGATTATCAGTCTTATCCGATCGGACTATCGTCCTCGCATCCTTCCCAAGCGAGCGCTGACCATGAACCACGTCACGACCTATTCCCTCGGCGACCGTACCGTGAACCGGCTCGGCTACGGCGCGATGCAACTGGCCGGCCCCGGCGTGTTCGGTCCGCCCAAGGATCGCGAGGCCGCGCTGGCCGTGCTGCGCGAGGCGGTCGCCCTGGGCGTCGACCATATCGACACCAGCGACTTCTATGGCCCCCACGTCACCAACCAGTTGATCCGCGAAGCGCTGTCGCCGTACCCGGACAACCTCACGATCGTCACGAAGATCGGCGCGCGGCGTGACGAGAAAGGTGGCTGGCTCCCCGCCTTTTCGCCCGACGCGCTGACCTCCGCCGTACACGACAACCTGCGCAATCTCGGCCGCGACGTGCTCGACGTCGTCAACCTGCGCGTGATGTTCGACGTGCATGGACCGGCGGAAGGCTCGATCGAAGCGCTGCTCACGCCACTTGCCGAGCTTCAGCGACAGGGGCTCGTTCGCCACATCGGTCTAAGCAACGTCACCGCGGCGCAGGTGGCCGAAGGGCGCCGGATCTGCGAGATCGTCTGCGTGCAGAACCAGTACAACCTCGTGCACCGTGACGACGATGCGTTGATCGATGCGCTCGGCCGGGACGGCATTGCCTACGTGCCGTTCTTTCCGCTGGGCGGTTTCACGCCGCTGCAGTCGTCCGCACTATCGGACGTCGCGAAGCGTCTCGACGCCACGCCGATGCAGGTGGCGCTTGCCTGGCTGCTGCAGCGTGCGCCGAACATCCTGCTGATTCCCGGCACCTCGTCAGTGACGCATCTGCGCGAGAATCTTGCGGCTCGCGAACTGGTGCTGCAGGAGGACGCGTTGCGCGATCTGGACGGCATCGGCCGCGCCGCGGCCTGACCTCGCGCTGACCCCGCCCAGCGGTGCGGGTCAGCCTTCCTTGCCCAGGCCGGTTTGCTGCAACAGGATCAGCAAGGCGCTGTCGATCCAGCGCCGGCCCAGGCTTTCGCGGTGCCCTTCCATGCGGACGGTGGCCACTTCTTCGGCCGCCAGCGGGCCGCTCAACCCGTCGCCTTCCACGCGTACGCGATACCAGACGCTTGCAGGACGCAGGTCCTTGGCCGGTGCCGTGGGATTCAACGGAATCGGGCCGCCGTGGTTCTTGGCAAGCATCAGGCTCGGCAGATGTTCCAGCGCGCCATCGTCCACCGCTACCACGCGCCCATGGAGCGGTTGCCAGCGACCGTGCGGATAGACGGTCGCGACCGCGCCAGGTACGAGCCGTGCACGGTCCGACTCCGAGACCAGCACTTCCGCACGCCAGCGCGTGCCGCCGACCACGGTGGCGATGCGCGAGCCAGGCGACACCCAGCTCCCCGGGCGCAAGGTCGGATCGAGATCGCGGATGACGCCGTCCTCGCTCGCAGCGAGGCGCAGGCGATGCAGTTCGGCGGTACTCGCGCGGCGCTGCACGTCGTACTGATCCGCCATGCGCTCGGCGACCACCTGCTTGGCGACGCCATCGCGATCGAGCGCCCCGGCACCCCGTGCCGTCGCTTCATAGGCCTCGCGCAACGCATCGGCCTTCGCACCGTCGTCTTCGGGTGCCGGCGCAGAAAGCTCGAAGAGCACCTGCCCTGCCCTCACCTTCGCGCCATCGACGATCGCCACACGCTCCATGCGTGCCGCGAACGGAGTGAACACCGGTTGCTCGAACCCGGCTTCCACGACGCCATCGCCGGTAATGCTCGATGACCATGGCACCAGAAGCACCAGGGCGAGCGCGCCGAGCACAGCCAGCCAGCGATGCAGTCGCGGTCGACTGATCTCCGCGCGACGCATCCACCACACGCGTACTTCGTTGAGCATCGGCTTCCCCACGAACGTCACGATTTCCACCAGGAACAGAATGAGCCCGAGGGCCTTGAAGAAGGCGTGGTACACGACCACGGCGATACCGACGAACAGCACCAGGCGATACAGCCAGGTCGCAAAGGCGAATGCGGTGAGAAAAGCCGCGAAGCGCGGCGACACCGCATCCGGTCGCGGGTCTTCGATGCCCAGCAGAGCGCGGCGCACCCACCGCTTTGCCCAGCGACCGGCACGCTCGTGCAGACCCGGGTAGTCGAGCGCGTCGGCAAGAATGAAATACCCATCGAAGCGCATGAACGGGCTGGCGTTCACCGCCACCGTCAGCACCCATGCCGTCGTGCCCAGGAAGAACAGCGCGTTCTTGAAATTGCCTTCCGGTGCGAACGACCACAGCAGCGTGCACCACGCGGCCAGCACCAGCTCGGCCATCACCCCCGCCGAGGCGATGGCGAGGCGACGACGCGAGCCTTCCAGCTTCCAGCTCTCGCCGGTATCGGTATACGCCATGGGCCACATCACCAGCAGCGCCACGCCCATGTGCCCTACCCGTACGCCGTAGCGCGTCGCCATGAACGCGTGGCCGAACTCGTGCCAGCACTTGGAAAACACCAGTGCGCCTGCGAACGCGATCACGCCTTCCCAGCTCATCGCGCCGTGCAGGTTTGCCTGCACCGCATCCCATTGGCGCGCCGCCAGCAGCAGGCCCATCACGGCGGCGAGAAGTGTCGCCACGAGAAAGCGCATGCCGAACATCCACTGCACATACGGCAGTGCGCGGCGCAGGAAACGTTCCGGACGCACGAGGGGGATGCGGATGAAGAGATAGTTCTGCAACAACCAGTGCAGCGCGGACGCATTCCGCTTCGGCTGCGCCATGCGGGTCAGTTGCTGTTGTTGCAGGAAGCGCGCGAAGTCGAGCACGTCGTCGACTTCCGGGGCCAGCGTGGTACGCGCCGCGATCGCCTCGGCGATGCGCTGCGGATCGCCGAGACCCCAATGCTGAAGCATCTCGAATTCCAGCCAACCGATGCGGAAGAACTGGTTGCGCACGGGGTCGGACAGATGCCAGGCCGGCGACCCGTCGCGATTGCGACCCGAAGGGTGGATCTTCAGGTCGTCGCGCAACCCCGGCAACGGCGGAGGCGCCGCGGCCAGCATGCCAGGGTCGGCGACGGCGGCCATCATCAGAGACCGCACCAGGCGCGGACGGTCGCCAGGGGTCGACGCAGCATCAGATACCCGAGAACGCTCCAACGTCCGGAAACACGCGCGGTGCCCTGCAGACCAATACGTGCGCCTGCCGGTGCGCCGTCGATCGTGCCGCGCAGCACGTAGCTCGCTACGCCGTTGGGCGCCTCCACCGGCTGGTAGCCGGCATAGTCGAGCCGTGCGTCGAGCGGACTCAGCGGCGCAACCTTGAGGAACACCGTCATCGGTGCACCCGGCGCAAGATTGGTCGGTTCGCCCACCGGCGCCCAGGCACGCACGCCCAATACATGCGGATCGGCGAGAAGACCGATGCGCTCGCCCGTCTGCACGGGACGTCCGGCCCAGTCGTCCGGATCGGAATACACGAACACGCCGTCGGACGGTGCGCGGATGGCAAGCTTGTCCACTTCGCGCTGGAGTGAGGCGACGTCCACCTGACGTTCGCGCCACTTGCCCTCGGCCATGCCGAGATCCGCCTTGGCGCTCTGGTTCTCGATGGCCTGCTGCGCGGCCTGGTGCATTTCCACGCTCGCCGTCGCCAGTTCCGCCTGCGCCACGGCGAGGCGATTGCGCAAGGTCGTATCGTCGAGCTCTGCCAGCACCTGGCCGGCCTTGACGGGCGCATTGGGCAACACGGTCATGCGATGGATCACGCCTTCACGCGGCGAGGCGATGACCTGGCTGCGCGTGGAAATGATTTCCGCCGGTACCAGCGTGTATTCGCGCACCGGCACGAGCAACAACACAGCCAGTGCCATCAGCCCGTAGCGCAGACGACGACCGCGCGTGATGGCATGCCACCAGCGCCGCCAACGCGAAGGTCGTGCCACCAGCGACCACCATGCATAGCCGTAGAGATTCGCGATCTGCAGCAGCGCGTATTCCGCGCCGTCCGCATGCAAGCTAGTGGGCCACGGCTCGTCGCGTGCGAGAAAAAGCAGCGTGTGCACGGCTTTGTCAGGCCCGAACAGCGGCAACACCCATACCTGGGCCGGCAGCCACTCGGCCCATTCCGCGGCCAACGCATCGCCCAGCATGTCCGGCGAGAGCGGCAGCACACGGACCGCCGCGGGGAGATCGATGCAACGCGGCGCGATGCGCTTGGCAACCGCCGACAACCACAACGCATACGGCGTATTCGGGTCCGCATCGGCCAGACCCGAATGCGCGGCCAGGCGCGGCGGGCGCCCCGGCGTCAGCGCGACCAGGGATGCCTGCCGGTAATCGACCAGCAGGCGCGTCTCGTTCACCGCAACAAAGCCGAGTTCCGCGGCAGTAGACGCGGCCTCGGCGCGGACGGCGAGCGCGTAGAAGCGCGACGACGCGTGGGCGCCGGTGGATGCCTCTTCCGTCATGGGTTCAGCCCTGCCCGCTGGTCTTGGCTGGCGTCGCGCGCCCGCTCATGCCCGGCAGCACGTTGGCCGTATCGCCCTGAAACTCGGCTTCGATCTCGATCGTCTGACTGACTGCATCCACACGACCGCTCAGACGAGTCACCGTGAGCTGGTAGTGGCCACCGGTCTCGTCGATGCTTGCGTCCAGATGCGCGCCGGGCTTGAGCCAGCCGATCCAGTTCGACGGCACGTTGAGCCGCGCCTTGGGGGTGCCCGTACCCACCAGGTCGACGACCGGTGCGCCCGCGGCCACGCCTTGGCCTTCCTTCACGTGGATGCGCGCCACGCGACCGTCGAACGGCGCAACGAAGCGGCACTGCGCCAACTGCGCGTCGAAGATGCGCAACTGACTGCGCGTGCGGTTGACGTCCGCGGCAGTCAGTTCCACTTCCAGCGCCGCGGCCGAGTCGAGACCCTGCAGCTTCGCCTTCGCTTCGTAGCGAAGCTCCGCAGCCTTGTATTCCGCATCGGCAGCAGCGCGGCGTGCGTCGAGGTCGCTGCAATCCAGCGCCACCATGGTCTTGCCCTTGGCGACGCTGTCGCCGAGTTGGACGTAGACGCGCGCGACGCGGCCCGGCGACGCGGCCGACAGCGGGCTTTCCTTGTCGGCCACCACGAGGAAACGCACCGGCGCCTGCGCGCCGGCCGCAGGGGACGACTGCCCCTGCGCCGACGCCATGCCGGCGAGCCCCAACGCGAGCAAGCCACCGAACCACATCGTCTTCTTCATGATCTTTCGTTTCGTCGTCTTGCCGTTCATTGCGCGGCGGCGGAGGCCGTCTCGGGTGCTGTCGCCAGGCGACGCACGTCACCCATGACCGAGAGCGCGGCCGCTTCGGCCAGTGCCGTGACGGAGCGCGTGGTGATCTCGTTGGGCATGAAGCTGCGGTAGCTCTGCGTCAGCAGCCGCTTACCGGCGCGATCCTGCACGGTCACATCCCACTGCGCGCGAATGGCGGCCTTGCCCGGCGTGGCGCTGTAGCGCAGATCGACGGACAGGCTGTCGTCACCGCTGCCAAGCGCGAGACGGTTGCTGGTCATCACCTTGCCAACGGCGCTGCGCACGGCATCGCCATCGACGCGCGGCGGCAGACCGGACACGCTCAACTGGATCGGACGATCCACGCTCACGGCATCGGCAAGCTGCGGGAACACCTGCTTTTCCCCATCGAGCAGGCTGGTCTGGATGGCGCGGGAAAGCGCGGGCACGTCACTGCCGGCCACCTGTTCCGGCATCAGGTCGATGCCCACCGAGTTCAGCACGCGGCCATAGGCCGACTGCGCGGCGGCGTACGACGACGCTTCCTGGAAGCGCGAGACCATCGAGCGAGCCTGCGTGCGCAGCGTTTCCAGTTCGCTGGTGAGCTGGTTGCTGGAACCGGCGCGAGCCACGCTGGCGAGACGCTGGTCCACCTGCGCGGATTCCTGGGCCAATTGGTGGTCGTAGACCGCCAGCTTGTAGCGCTCCACCGAGACGCGCACCTGGGTCAGGATCGCCATGCTGAGCGCCATGCGACGCGCGTCGTCCACTTCCATGCGCGCCTTGTTGGTGCGCTTGATCGCCGGAATGCCCGCGAGGCGGAACAGGTTCATGGACATGCTCACGCCGCCCTGCGCCCAGTTCTCGTTGTACAGGTACTTGTTCGAGTCGTACCCCACGCCACCGAACAGATTGAGGTTCGGGAACAGCGCGGCGATCTGCTTCTTCGTCTCGATGGCGTCGATGCGCGTCTTGTAGTCTTCCTCGCGCAGCTCCGGACGCTGTTCCAGCGCCATCTGCTCGAGCTG
Organism: Luteibacter sp. UNCMF366Tsu5.1; assembly: GCF_900119235.1. Taxonomy (NCBI): domain Bacteria; kingdom Pseudomonadati; phylum Pseudomonadota; class Gammaproteobacteria; order Lysobacterales; family Rhodanobacteraceae; genus Luteibacter; species Luteibacter sp. UNCMF366Tsu5.1. The sequence continues at coordinate 664,026 of NZ_FPIS01000001.1, forward strand.
GTCGAGATTGCCCGGCACCTGCGAGAGGTTCGTCTCGGTGGCGTCGGCCAGCGTGAAGTCGGTACCCGGCGGCAGGCTCATCAGGGCGGCGAGTTCGCGCTTGGCGAATTCCATTTCCTGACGCTTCTCGTTCACCAGGGTCATCGCGTCGAGCAGCGCGCGCTGGTATTCGAGGCCTTCCACGGGAGGCAGCACGCCAGCGCGCTCGGCCTGGCGGGTCTTTTCCAGCGCAGCCTGGATGTTGTCGGCCAACGCTTGGGTCTCACCGAGCAGGCGCTGCGCGCCGAGAGCGCGCCAGTAGGCATCGCGCACGTCCTGCACGATGTTCTGCAGCACCTTGCGACGGCGTTCGTCGGTGGTGTTGACGTCGTCCGCCTGCTGCTTCGCACGGTAGTAGCTGAGGCCGAAGTCGAGCACGTCCCACGACAGCGTGGCGTCGGCGAGGTAGTGCACGCGCTCCTCGGAGGTCGAGGGACGCAGGCTGACGACGCGGTCCTGAATACCGATGCTGGTACCGCCCGAATCGTTGCTGCGCCAACGGTAACCGGCGTCGGTCATCAACTTCGGCAGCATGTCCAGTTCGGAGACGTCGAGCAGGCCGCGCGACAGCGCGGTTTCCATCAGTTTGAGGCGATAGTCGAGGTTGTACTTGAGCGACCGTGCCATGACGTCGGACAGCGTCAGCGGCGCCGTCACCGCCTCCTGGCCCTTGTACATGGCCTGCTGGTCGTTCTTGACCCGCGTGGCGATTTCATCGTGAGTCAGCGGCTTGGGCTTGACGGCACCGCAGCCGGTAAGAAACACGGCGATGGCGAGCGAGGCGACCAGCGGTGCGCGACGCAGCGCGGGGGTCGTCGAAGTGGTCTTCATGGCGTGATGCTGGAGCATGGAGAGTCGGTCCTTGTGAGCGGGGCCGGCGATGGATCGCATCGCCGGCACGCGATTAATGGCGTGGCTGCGTAGTAGCGGGCGCGGAAGTGAACGGTACGGCGCCGGCCTTTGCCATCGCCGCGATCTGTGCAGTGAACGACGGCGCACCGGTCGGCGTGGATGCCGGAGGCGGCACCTGCGTCACGACGGCGACCTCAGCGGGCACCGGATGCGACACGTGTTTGGCGGGCTCCCTGCCCTGCGTCGGCGGCGTCGTTTCGTGGTCGCGTTCGTGGGCGTGGCCAGCCGGGACGTGCGCGCGTTCCGGTGCGGACCGCCCGTAGGCTTCCCGCTCGGCGATGCGGCTCGGCGCGAACGGCGAGAAATCGTCCCACAGCGGGCTCGATGCCAGACCGAAGTCGTTGAGCGCGATGCGAGCACGCGCATGCGCCTCGACCAGAAGCTGACGCGAGAACGCCACGCCGTCGCGCAGCACGAACTGCGTATTGGATGGATCCTGTGCAATGGCATCCGTCGCTGCGGTGGCATCGCCGCGTCCGCTCACCCACTGGTTCTGCCAGCGCAACGTGTCGCTCTGCGACGCGCTGACTTCCGGAAGCACGAACAGTCCGGGCACATAGCCCTGGCGGATGTCCCGCGAGGTGTGCTCGTACGCGATCGGGAAGATCTGATCGCCCCAGCGAGCCTGCATCGGTGGCGTGGTGCCATGGATGGTGATGGTCAGGCGTGCCTCGCTGGCGTCGCCGTCGGCATCGGTGATCGTGTAGACGAACACCTCGGTCAGCGTACGGCTCGCATCGAGCGAGCTGACCTTCGGGTTGCTCTTGTCGAGCTGGTAGCTATAGCTGCCGTCGGCGTTGAGCACCAGGGTGCCGTACTCGCCGCGGCTGCCGCCGCCAACGACGCCTTGCTGCCCCGTGTTCGATGAGACCACGGCGGTTAACGGCCCTCCCACGGCGGGACCATCCGCGCCGATGCGGTCCGCACCGTCGTGATTGGCACCGCTGCCGGTGAACACGTTGCCACCCGCACTCGTCTGCCCTGCGTCCTGGACGATGGTGGCGCTGTCGTCGTGGGCGGTGGGCACGTCGTTGGCAATGGCGACCACCAGTTGCCCGGTGGACTCGACGCCGGTGACGTCGGTGATGCTGAGCGCGATCACGTCGTGCGTGATGGGAGCGTTCTGCTGTACCGCATGGTCGAGCGTATAGGTGTAGTCGAGGCGGCCCGCTGTCGGTACGCCGTTCACCATCGTCGTCGGTGTGAAGCCGGTGAGCATCAGCGTGCCGTCCGGCGTGCGGATCGTGGTCGGCTGCTCGGGGTTTATCGAGGCGAGCTGTTCCGCCGTGAGCGTCGTGCCGCCTACGGTGACGTTGGCGAGGCCGTCGAGCGCACCCAGATCGATATGGCCCTTCGTCGTATCGCTGCCGCCGCCGTCCACGAGACCCGGTTCCGCCACGTGATCGCCGCCGCCGACGCTGCCGTCGCCATCGGGAACGATCGTCGGCTGCCCGTCCGTCGTGCCGTGGATGGTGATGGTGAGCGTGGCAGTGGCGCTGTCGCCATCGGCGTCGGTGATGACGTAGGTATAGGTCTCGGTGAGCGACTCGCCGTCCTTCAACGCATTGACGGTCGGGTTGTCGTTGTTGAGCGCATAGCTGTAGCTGCCGTCGGCATTCAGCGTGAGCGCCCCGTACTTACCGTCCAGTGGCGAGCCGACGGTGCCGTTTGCGCCGCCGAAGCCGACGCCGGAGACCGGCGTCGGCGTGGCATCGGCACCGACGCGGTCGTTGACCAGCACCGAGCCCGAGACCGTCGCATCGTTTTCCTTGATGCTGTTGGCATCGTCGTGCGCGGTGGGCACGTCGTCCACGATGTCGACCACAAGCGTGCCGTTCGCATGGCCGCCACCGGCATCGGTGATGGTGAGCGCGATCGGGTCCACACTGCCCGTGCTGCCCGGCTGGTCCACCGCGTGGTCAAGCGTGTACGTATAGCTGAGTGTGCCCGCCGTCGGCACGCCGCCGACGCTGCTGCTGGGCTGGAAGCCCGTGAGCACGAGCGTGCCCTGCGGCGTCACGATGCTTACCGTGGAGCCGCTGCTCAGCGCTGCGAGCTGCGCCGCCGTGACCGTGGTGCCGCCGATCGTGACGCTGGCGAGGCCATCGTCGGCAGTGAGGTCGATCATGCCGGTGGTGACCTGCGAACCGTCGTGATCCACGAGACCCGACTCTGCCACGGTCGCATGACCGACGGCGGCGGCATTGCCATCCACCGGCAGGATGGATGGGCCGCCATCGGTGTGGCCGTGAATGGTGATGGTCAGCGTCGTGGTGCTGGTGTCGCCGTCCGCATCCGTGATCGTGTACGTATAGACATCCGTGATCGTCTGACCGTCGCGCAGCGCATTGACGGTCGGATTGTCGTTGTCCAGCACGTAACCGTAGCTGCCATCGGCGTTCAGCGTGAGCGTGCCGTACTGACCCTCGATGCGATCGCCCACGTTGCCCGTCACCGGACCACCCGCCGTTCCGGCCGCGACGCCAGAGACAGGCGTTGCCGTACCGTCCGCACCTACGCGGTCGGCCACGAGTCCCGCCGTGCCGCCCGTGACCACGTTGCCACCGATCGCCGCGCCGTCTTCGTTGACGTCGGCCTGGTCGGCGCGTGCGGTCGGCGTGTCGTTCACGATGTCCACGACCAGCGCGCCGTTGGCGGTCGAGCCGCCGGCATCGGTGACGGACAGTGCGATCGTGTCGGTGCTGTGATCCGCGCCGGCCTGATCGACGGATGCCGTGAGGGTATACGTGTAGGTGAGCGTGCCACCCGTCGGCACGCCGCCGACGAACCCACTGGGCGTGAACCCGGTGAGCGACAGTGTTCCGTTCGGCGTCGTGATGACGACCGGCGACCCGCTGCTCAACGCGTTCAACTGCGCGGTCGTGAGCGTCGTGCCGCCCACGACAATGCTCACCAGCCCGTCGGGCGCAGAGATGTCGATGGAATCGGTCGATACGTGATCGTGACCGAGCGGACCGTCCGGCGTCAGGCCGGATTCCCACACGGTGGTATGACCGGTGGATTCGGTGCTGTTGCCCGGACCGTTGCCATCGTGCGGCGTGATGGCGGGCGCGCCATCGGTGTGGCCGTGAATGGTGATGGTGAGCGTGGTTGTGCTGGTATCGCCGTCGGCATCGGTGATCGTGTAGGTGTAGACGTCCGTAAGCGTCTCGCCGTCCTTAAGCGCATTCACGATCTTGTTGCCGTTGTCGAGCAGATAGCCGTAGCTGCCGTCGGCGTTCAGCGTCAAGGTGCCGTACTGACCCGTCACGCCTGCGCCCACGTTGCCGTTGACCGGACCGCCAGCCGTGCCGGCGACGACGCCGGACACCGGCGTCGCGGTCACGTCGGCGCCGACATGGTCGGCCTGGCCGCCACCGGCGTCGCCGCTGACCACGTTGCCCGACAGCGCCGCGCCATCCTCGTTCACGTCGCCCGTATCGGCGTGCGCCACCGGCACGTCGTCGGCGATGTTCACCGTGATGCTGCCGCTGTCGGTGAAGCCTTCGCTGTCGCGGGTGGCGATGGCGATGGTCTCGCTGCTGCCGGTCGCACCCGGCTGGTTGACGGGGCCGGTGAGGCTGTAGTGGTAAACCAGCGTGCCATGCGCATCGTCCGAGCCCGGCAGGTAACCGGTAACGACGAGGGTGCCGTGGTCGGTGACGATCGTGCGCTGGGCGACCGGCACGTTGGCCAGGTCGTTCAGTTGCGCGAGTGTCAGCGTGATCGCGTGTCCGGCGCCATCCGCCGGATTGCCGATCGTCACGCTGTCGACGTTGTTGAACAGCGCAAGCGTCGCCGTGCCGTCCACGCCCTGGCTGCCGCTGGCATCGGCCAAGCCAGCTTCGTTCACCTGCGTGCGGCTGCTGATGGTGACGTCGAACACGCGTGTGGTGACGAGCGCATTCGAGGTGCCGCCGTCGCCATCGGCGTAACCGTAGTGGTCGCCCACGGTGCTCGGATCGGCACTGGCATTGTCCGTGCCGTCGGTGTCGAGCGTCGGACGATCCGGGCGACCGCCATGGTTGCCGTTGTCGTTGACGGCGACCTGCACCTGGAACGTGCCGTTCCAGTACGCGTTGTTGTCGCCCACTTCGGCGCTCGGAAGCTGCACACCGATTGCATTGATGGTGGCTTCGACCTGACCGACCGTACCGGTGATGGTGATCGTGGTACGGCCCTGCCCGTCTGCGCCAACGGTGTACGCGGCGCCGCCGAACGTACCGGACGTACCCGCAACGCCGTTGACGTCGTGCACGCCAAAGCCCGTCGGCAAGGTCACCGTCGCGGTAATCGGCGCGGTGCCGGCATCCGGATCGGCGAGAGTGACGTGGCTCAGGGTGTAGATGCCGGCTGCCCCTTCATCGGCAGCGTTCGGCGCGGTAACGCCGATCGCGGTGGGGTTGTTCACCGAGGACGGGAACACCACGCGATAGGCCGAGGCGACGTCCTGCGTGAGACCGCCAGGCACGGCCGCGTACGGATCGATGGCGGCGGTCGGCACGACCTGCGTGCCACCACCTGCCTTCGCGTTCTGACCGCCGTTCGCCGCGCCCGAACCGTCGAGGTTGCCGTTGGCGTCCCGCAGGCGGTCGTCGGCGATCACTTGCACGCGATACGACTGGTCTGCGTTCGCCAGCGAGCCGCCGATGGACACCTCCAGGCCTGCGAGATACGCATTGACCTGCGCTCGCGTGCCTCGGATCACCAGCGCGGCGTCGGTACCGTCGTAGGTGCCGTCGATCGCCGCGCCGGCCGTGCCGCTGTTGCTCGAACCGAGCACGATGTTGGCGTAGGCGGCCTGCGACAACGGGACGCCGTTGGCGTCGGTGACGCGTACCGTCACCTGCATGAAGTCCTGCTCGCCCGTGGTGATGCCGCCGCCGTCTGTGTAGTCGACGTCGCCCACCACGAATCCGCCCACGGCCGTGTTGCCGTTGAGATAAATGGTGCCCGCACCGGCGCTGACCGTCGGTGCATCGTTGACCGCGACGATGTCGAGCGCGACCTGGATGTCGGGCGGATTGTTCGCGACGCTGCCGGCGCCGGTGTCGTCACCGATCCGCGATCCCGCGTCGTCGAAGTGCAGCGTGAGCGTGACGTCGCCCGCCGCCGCACCGTTGAGGTCGTGATTGACGTTGGCAGCGCTCTGGTAGGTCAGGCCCTTGCTGGCGTCGTTGAGCAACGCCTGGATATCGCTGGCGCGGCCCGTAAGAACGAGGGTGCCGGTGTTGTCGCCCGTGATGGTCACCGCGCGGCTGCCCGCAGCACTTGCGATGGCGCTCGTCTGCGCGCCGTTGCCCCCGATGCCCAGCACGCCGCTGGGCACGGTGAGCGTGACCGTCACCGGCGTGTCGAACGCCGCCGATTCCGGATCGGCAACCACGAAGCCGCCGCCGATGTAGGTCGCCTGGTCTTCGTAGACGGTGCCGCTGCTGGGACCGGTCAGTGTGCCCGGCTCGTTGACGCTGGATGCACGCACTACGACGGCCGCTGCAGCGAGGTTGCCGGTGTTGGCCGGCACGGCAGCGCTGTACCAGTCGTAATTGGTGGTATCGACGGGGCGCGTGCTCGTTCCCGTGCCGGTGCCCGGCGTGGCCGACTGATTGACGCTGCCGCCGTTGGCGCCGCTGGTGAGATCGCCGTTGGCATCGCGCAGGCGATCGTCTGCGATGACCTGCACCTGGTAGGTCGCGTCGCGATCGCCTGCGAAGTTGACCGTGAGGCCGGCGAGCGCGGCGTTGACCTGCGCACGCGTACCGCGCAGCACGAGGAAGTCGCCGTTGCCGTCCTTGTCGCCGTCCACGACCACGCCACCGCCGGTGGCGACGCCAATCGAGACACCATCGGCGGCGTAGTCGGCTGCGGTGAAGGCCGTGCCGTTCGGGTTGAGCAAACGCACCGTGACCTGCACGAAGTCGGCCTCCCCGCCGCCGACACCCGCCGTGAGGTCGGGATCGGCCACGCTGAAGCCCGGTACCGGGTTGTGCTGCGCATCGACGCCACCGAGATCGATCGGCCCGGTGGGCGCGGTCACGACCGGCGCGTCGTTGGTCGGATCGGTGTAGATCCAGAACTCGTTGCCCGTCTGTTCCTTGTCGCCGTCGGAAAGCGTGAAGCCGAAGCGGTCATCCGGCGTGGACGGATACGACACGCCTGTCGCTTCCGTGCCGTCGTTGAGATAGTAGATCCGGCCTGCGGCGACATCGGCCTGCGTGAACGACGAGCCCTTGCCGAGAATGTGGAAGGTGGCGCCGCCATCGGTCGAATAGGCGATGTTGCCGTGCGCAGGCGCACTGGTGATCGTGTACTGCACCTGCTCGGCCGAACTGTCGGGATCGTAGGCCTGGAGCATGCCGGTGGTGATCTGCGCGTAGCCACCCTCGGGTACCGTGAGCGGCTCGTTGACCGGGTTACCGCCGATGTTGTTCGGCGAATCCGACGGCACGCCCGGATCGGCCTGGGTCGGATCCTTGGCAATCTGCGGCGCATCGTTGACGTTGGTGATCTGGATGGTCACCGTGCCGTCCGTGGCCGAACGCTGGCCCCAGCGATCCTGTGCCTCGACCGTGAAGCTGGCACTGCGGACCTCGGAACCGTTGCTGACGAAGCGCAGGCCCGTGGTGCCGGCGCTGCCGGTGACGATCGACGCGTCGAGCAGCGTGTTGACCGTCACGTCCTGCCAATGCGCGCCGCCATCGGTCGAGTACTGCAGCGTGCCGCCCGGCGGCAGGCTGGTGATGAGGAATTTGAGCGCATTCGCGCCGGTGGCGTCGTTGTTGTACGCGTAGTTGTTGCCGCCACCCGCAAGCGTCGGCGAGCCTTCGAGATACCCCTGGCTCGTAGCGTCGTCGGGATCGATGATGCCGAGCTGGCCCTTGGTGATGTACGCAATCTCACCTTCGTTGATGACCGTGCTCGACGACCCAGTGACGACCGGCGCATCGTTTTCCGGCGTCACGTAAATGTCGAACGACGGCGTCCAGCTATCGGCTACGGCCTGCCCGTTCTGCACGGTGAGCAACCCGGCGGAGACCGAGAAGTTGGCGGTGACGTGGAAGTTCTCGCTTGCGCCATCGTGCTGGAAGCGCACGTGCCCGGCATCGAGGTCGGCCTGCGTGAACGTACCGTACGTGGCGACGTCGACCCAGGTGCCGTTGACCTGCTTCTGCAGCGTACCCGCGCTACCGGCCACGCCGTCGTTGGTGAAGCCGAGGAAGGTGTACACGACCTGCGACGGATCCACGCCCTGCGCCGTGTAGCTCAAGCCGGGCATGGTCGCGAAATCGGTCGGCTGTCCGTTGGTGGTCGTGCCGTGGATGACGATGTTGCCACCTTCCGGCAGCACGCCCAGCGCGTGGCCGCTCGGGTCGACGCCTGCGAAGGTGGAACCGTTCTCGGCCGTGACCGGGTCGTGGATCGGGAAGCCGCCGGCATTACCGTTCGGCGTCGGGGCGAGGTTGATGGCGAAGGTGTAGTCGCGCAGTGTGTCCGTCCGCGCACCGCCGGTGTAGTCGCCACCGATGCGGGTAAACGTGGTGCCGTCGGGGTTCCAGCGCAGGGCCATGGTGTTGTCCACGACCTGGAAGTGGAACGTGTCCTGCTGGCCTGCCGTGGCGCCCGTGGTCTGCACGTACTGCACGCGACCGGCGGTGATGTCGGCCATGGTGAACGTCGCGCCGTCCTTCAGTTGCTCGCCGTCGAGCAGCAGATAGCCGTGGGTGAGGCCGGCCTGGCTGGTCACGAAGCTGAGGTTCTGGTCCGGCGAATCGACGTCGGACGCACCGATCATCCCCGGCGTGAGCACGACCGAATAGGCGCCGGCAGGACCGTTGCCCGGTGCTGTAACGGTGGCCGTGCGCGTGCTGCCGGCATCCAGCGACGGGTCGTCGTCGACCGCGTGGATGTCGAGCGTGATCGTGCCGTCCGCGCTGCCCGGCGTGCCCGTACCGCCGCCGAGATCGTTCACGCGGACGCCGAAGCTGTCCTGCGCGATGCCATCGACGCCGTCGTTGCTGTAGGTCAGGAGATTGCGGTTGGCGTAGTCGAAGGTCTGGCCGACGGTGACTGCCACGCCGTTGTAGAACAGCGTGCCGTGCGTCGGCAGCGAGGTGATGGTGACGGTGAGCGAGGTGTCCTGCGGATCGCCGCCCGTGGTAGCCACGATGTACTGGCCCACGTTGCCGGTATCCACGGCGTTGCGCGGCTGGCCTTCGTAGACCATGCCTTCGCCGCCGATGGTCGGCGCCTGGTTGACCGGCTGCACGTTCAACGTCACGTGCACATTGGCCGACTTGTCGAGCGGCGTGGCGCCATCGTTCACCCGCGCGACGAAGCCGTCGCTGGTGTCCTGGTCGGCACCCGTGGCCGTATGTACGTAACTCAGGCGTCCATCGATGACGTCCTGCTGCGTGAACACGGAACCGGCACCGAGGCGGTTGCCATTGAGCGTGAGGTAACCGTACTGCGGCAGCGCGGTGAGGCTGTAGACGATCTGCGTGGGCGTCTGCGTGCCGGCCGTGACCTCGGCATCCACGGCCGCGAGCGTATCGGTGCCGATCACGGTCACGCTGGCGTGGCCGCTGCTATCGACTTCGGCCACGGTCTTGACCGCATCGGGTACCGCGACCGGATCGTTCGACGGCGTGATCGTGACGTCCAGCGACCGGGTGGCCGACAGCGACTGCGCATCGGTGACGGTCACGTCGATGGTGGTGCGTACCGCGGTGTTGCCGAGTTCGACGTCGGCCGCCACGAAGGTGAGCTGGTTGAGCCAGGCACTGGCCTGCGCACGGGTCCCGGTGAAGGTGAATCCGCCAGCGATCGCGGTACCGCCACTGGCCGACGTGAGGCTGCCCTTGCTGGTGTCGCCGACCACGGCCTTGACCGTGATCGAGTCTCCGCCCACCGCGTCGTCGACGATGGACCAGCCGCTCAACGTGGTGCGATCCGCGCCCGCTGCATTCAAGGAACTCGGTTCCGCGACGGTGATGCCCTTGCTGGTCGTATCGACCGTAGGCGCCGCGAGCAGGCCGTCGTAGTTCAACGCAAGTGCGCGCGTTTCGATATGGCCGACGCTGCTTTCCAGCACCCAGTCGCCGCCGAGTGCAGCCGCGCCCGTGGCGTCGGTGGAAGATGCGATGTCGGCCTGGGTCAGGCGGCTAAGCTGCGTGACCAACGCGGTGTCGTGACTCGACACATCGCAGCCGTAGAGAAGAATGTCGCCGTTGGCACCGAGCGATGCGCCGATGTCGTGCAGCTGGCTCGTGTACGCCGCAACGTTCGCTGCCGTGACCGTGTCGCTGCCGAGCGAAATCGAGTCGCTGGCACCATGGCTGAGGATGTGGATGGCGGCGACGTCGTGCTCGCCGCGCAGTGCGTCGGCGATCTGCGTCAGACCTGACGATTTGTCATCGAGCACCACGATCTGGCTGCCCTTCGGCAACTGCGACACCAGCGACTGCCAGTTGGCCACGCTCTGATCGACGATGTAGACCTCGGTCGGCGGCGGCACGCTGGGTGCGGGAGGTGGCGTCGGTGCAGGCGCTGCGTGCCCAGGCTGCTCGCTGGCCGGGCTGACGAACTTGCCTGCGTCCTGCGCTGCGTGCGCGGGATCGACGTGATGGGCCGCTTCGACGAGCGCCGCGCCGTCATACATCTGGCGGGGCTCCAGCGCATAGCGGTGGGCACGCGGACGGAAGGGGTTGGATGACTTGGTCCCTGGCATGGGGCGCCTTACTGATGGACGGGCATGACATGGGCCGACGGGCTCCGCCCGAAGGCCGGAGGCGCTCGGGGAAAGGATCGGCAGCGTGATGCTGTGAACCACGTCACAGCGGCGGGGCCGATCCTATGTCTCATCGGCGATACAGAGAAGACGGTTACATGGGAAATTGCGTCACGTGCGGCGTGACGATCTTCCGCTCGGGCAAAGCTCCGCGACGGTTATCCGGCGCACGTGAAAACGCAGCGCCGAACTGCTGCGGCGCTTGGAAGGAACGGAACTGTGGCGAAGACGTTTGCTGCAGCGGAGGCCGGGCGACGGCCGTCCGACGTCGATTCAGTCGATTCGATCACGCATGGGAGTCGCTTCTTCGTCCGCCGCGGCCGCGATGAGGCGGACGACGCAGGTCACCAGCTCTGCTGCCGTCGCTGGTTTGAGCAGCACCGCGTCGAAGGTGAAGCGCGCATCGGCAGGACGCAGCGGCGACGTTGCCGTATAGAGAAACACCGGTACATCCGGGGATTCGGCACGCAGGGCCTGCAGCAGTGTCCACCCGTCGCCGCGCGGCAACTGCTGTTCGGTGATCACGAGGTCCGCCCGTTCATGCCGAAGGACATCCAGCGCTTTCGCGGGATCTGCCACGCCGACGCTCTGGAAGCCATAGCCATCGAGCAGATCGCAGACGACCGCACGGCGGGCCGCGTGCGGTTCCACGACCAGCACGATCCTGCCCTCGCCGTCGGGCTCGTCGATCTCTCCACCCGGTTCGAGCTCGGCCTCGAGATCGTCCTCGTCCGCCAGCGGAAGCGCCACGGCAAAGCTGAAGCGGCTTCCGCCGGACGGCAGGCGCTCGGCCTCGAGGCGCGTGCCCATGTGCTGGAGCAACTGGACCACGATGGCGAGGCCAAGCCCGCTCCCTTCGTGCTGGTTCGCGTTGTCACCGCGGGCGAACGGCTGTTGCAGCGATTCCAGGGCGGCGGGATCGAAGCCGATGCCGTCGTCTTCCACGGTGAACACGAGACGCACGCATCCTCCGCGCTCGGGTACCGCATCGGCACGAAACGCCACGGCACCGTCGTGGGTGAACTTCGCCGCATTGCCCAGCAGGTTCAGAAGCACCTGACGCAGGCGACGGAAGTCAGCGCTGACCACCGGCGGCAAGTGCTCGTCGAAATGGCATGCGAAGCGGTTGCCGTGCCGTTCCACCAGAAGCACGGCCTGCTCCGCCACGTCGTGCAGGAACCCGTGCAGGTAACCGGGTACCGGCTCCAGACGCAAGCCGGTCAGTTCACCGCGAGAGAATTCCAGCAGGTCGTCGATCAGATCCACCTGTTGGCGCACGTGGCGCTCGATGATCTGCGGATAGTCGCGGCGGGTGTTGCCGGCGCGCCACTGGCGTACCGCATTCATGATCGCGCCCAGCGGTGCGCGCAGGTCGTGGCCTACGTGGGCCAGGAGCATGCGTCTGGCCTGCAACGACTGGCGGAGTTCGGCGGTGCGTTCCTGCACGATGCCTTCCAGCCGCTGGGCGTGCGCGATCAGCCGGCGAGTGCGCCAGCGCCACGCCAGCGCGATGAGCGCGATGAGCAGGAGCACCTCGATCGCGTATGCCCACGGCGTCTGCCACCACGGCGGTGCCACGGTGAAGTCGAGCGTGACCGGTTCGGACGACGTGCGCCGGTTGACGTCGATGGCAGTCAACTCGAAGCGATACTGCCCCGGCGGCAACGACGCGTAGCGGACCTCGCGCTGCGCGGTATCGACCCAGTCCTCGTCCAGGCCCGGAAGGCGATAACGAAAACGCACGGGATGACCCGCACTGTTGCCGAGCACGCCGAAGCGCAGGACCAGTGGCGCGGTTTCCTTGAACGGCAGCGTGGGCGACGCCGCAGCGACTTCGCTTTCGCCGTAATGGGCCGAGAGCAGCAAGGGACGGATGTGACGAGGTGCGAGAAGTTGGTCGGGGTCGAGCACGTGGGTCAAGCCCACCGGCGCGCCGATCCACACCGTGCCGTCATCGTCGGCAAGGAACGCGCCGTGATTGGTCTCGTCCCAAAGCAGACCGTCGCGCATCGACAGGCGCGTCCAGGTGTTCCCATCGGCCACGTCTACGCCGTTGCCGCCGCCCGCCCAAAGACGACCGCGCCGGTCGGTACGCAGGAAATAGAAGCGCGTGTCGGCAAGCAGCGGATCGTTCACCGGTGCCACGGTCACTGCGTCGGCATCGGTAACGTGGCCGACGAACAGGCCCGGCTGCAACGAACTCAGCCACAGCCGCCCGTCGGGCGTGACGGCCACATTTTCGTAGCCGCCCGACGATTCGGTCGGCATGACGCGCACCCGCGACCAGCCCTTGGCGTTATGCCGGTACAGCCCCGAACTGCAGCCGACCCACAGCCGGCCGTCCGCATCCTCGGCCATGTCGGAACACATCGTGGAGGGAATCAATCCGGGTGCCGCGGACGTGGCGCGCGCCCCAACCGGGTCGATTTCGTAGAGACCGCCCAGGGTGTAGGCCCAGAAATGCCCGTCGCGATCGAGATGCGCGCCGCGCACGAGGTACGGTAGCGCGGTCACATTGGTCGTGGTGCCGGCGGACGTGTCGTAGCGGAGCACGCGGCCGTCGAAGAGGAAGTACCAGATCCCGCCCTTGCCGTCGGCGATGACGGCATGCGCCTGGTTCGGCGGAGGCACGGACAGCGGCCAACGATGCGCGCGGGCTTCGGCCGGCACGATCACTTCGCCGCCGGATTCCCCGGCGAGCCATACGGTGTGTGCGTCGCCACGCGCAATGGACCAGATGAGGCTGCCGCTCAGGCCCTGGGCGGACGTCCAGTTTTCCACCGCGTCGGCACTGCTCCAGTAGACGAGGCCGCGTCCGTAGGTACCCATCCAGACCATGCCGTCCTGATCGGCCACCATCGATGAGATGCCCACGCCCGGCAAGCCGTTGCCAGGATCGAACAACTCCCACTTCGCGCCGTCCCAGCGCGCCACACCCACGTCGGTGCGGGTGAGGATGCGGCCCGCGCGGTCCTCGACGATATCGATGCTGGAGGCGGCGACTTCGGTATGGCCACCGGGAATGTCATGCGTGGTGAAGGCGGACGCACCAGGGGCAAGGCGAATCACATGGCGGATGCCGCGCGCCCACAGGCTGCCGTCGCGCGAGGCCAGCAAACCGACCCATTTGTCGGCCGGTACGCCGCGGTCGGTACCGAAACGGGCAAGCACGCCATTGCGCAGGCGGCACAACGCACCCCCGCAACCGAACCAGGTCGTGCCGCTGCGATGGAGCACTGCCGTGACGTCGCCGATGCCTTCGGCCGCCGTGCCTTGCAGAAGTGGCGCGGACGTCCAGCGCCCTGCATCGTCCTGGGCGAGACGCCAAGGCTGATGACCGCTGACGACCAGCATCCCGCCGCGATCGTCGGCGGCCAGCGACTGGCCGCGATCCGCGAACAAGGTCTTGCCGCCCGGCGCCACCCAGGTGAAGTTGCCATCGTCGCCGCGCCGTTGCAGTCCGGCACGCGATGCTACCCACAGGTGATCGCCCGCGTCCTCCGCCAACCCGACGACTTCTGACGTCTGGAAGCCGCGGTTATGCCCGATCGCATTGAAGCCGAGGCCATCGAAGCGGTAGAGACCTTTCTCGGTACCCACCCAGAGAAAGCCTTCGTGATCCTCGAACAGGCGCACCACCGAGAGGCTGGTGAGGCCGTTGCCCTGGTCGTAGAACGTGAGCGGCAATTGCACGGCGGAGGCGTACGCCTGCCCCACGGCCACGAGCATACCGAAGCAGAACGCCACGACGTGACGCCAAACGGCACGGATGGATCGTCGACGCTCAGCGACCACGGTGGGCCGCTTCGGCTACGGCGCCTTCTTTCGCCGCCTTGCGGAACTGGCTGGGCGTCACGCCCAGGCGTTCGCGGAATGCGGTGGTGAAGTTGCAGGCGCTGCGGAACCCGATGTTCTCCGCGATTTCCTGCATGCCCAGCGTGGTCTCCGTGAGCAGTTCGCGGCTGCGGCGCAGGCGTTCCTCGCGAATCCACGCGAACACCGTCATGCCCAACCGCTCGCGGAAGATCGCAGACAGCCGCTTGTCGTACGTCCCCACGCCCGCGGCAATCTCTTCCAGCGTAAACGTGTCGGCGAGACGCTTGCCGATCAACCGCATGGCCGCTCGCAACACCACTTCGTCACGGTTCGGTGTCGGGTCGGTCACGGGATCGGGAAGCGCCGCACGCCGTGACAGCCGCAGATGAATACGCACGCGGGCAAGCAGCTCGGCTGGCTCGCAGGTCTTGAGGATGTAATCCACCGCGCCGTGGTTGAGGCCTTCGAGCCGTTCCTCGGGGCTGGACGCCGAGGTGAGGAACAGGACCGGCGTCTCCCTGGCGCGCGGCAGTTCCTGCAACAGCCGGCACAGGGCGAAACCGTCCATGCCCGGCATGCGCACATCCAGCAGGATGAGGTCCGGCACCAGCAGCTGGGCCCGCTGGTAGCCCTGCTGCGCGGTGGTAGCGAGGGTGACCTGCCAAGGCTGGGTCCGAAGCGCCTGGATCAACCCACGGATGTCCTCCGGCGCATCGTCGACGACCAGAATGTGCGGACTCTGAGCAGACTGCATGTGTTCCCCCTGCGCACCCATTGCCGCCCTTCACGGGCGGTCAAGCGCGTTTTCGGCAGCAGTATAGGCCTTCGAATGAGATTTTTCCCCTCCAGCAAAGGAAATGACCGCTTGCGCAAAAACGGCAAGAATCGCCTTCCTTAGACTAAGCTTTGGCACGTATGGGGTTGCCGTTTACGGGGGGAGCGATGTCCGGCGACATGCCGACGCGCAATGCAATGGATCGAATGAACAACCTTAATGATCTGTTCCTGCTGGTCCAGGTCATCGAAGCCGGAGGATTCTCCGCGGCAGCGAGTCGGCTGGGTACGACCCGCTCGCTGCTCAGCCGCCGGATCATTGCGCTGGAAGAGCGCCTTGGCGCACGCCTGCTGCACCGAAACGCGCGGCAATTCGCCATCACGCCGACTGGCGAGCGCGTCTATCGGCACGCCGCGGCCATGTGCGAAGCAGCCACCGCGGCGGAGCAAGCCGCCATGGCAGAGGGCGCCGCGCAAAGCCTGGTGCGGATCGAAGCGCAGGGATTGCTCTCGCCTCTGGTAGCGGAGCTGGTGCCCGGATTCGCCACCGCCCACGCGCGCATCCGCCTGTCCGTCAGCACCGGCGGCACCGGGGTGGAGGCACTGCTGCGCCAACAGACCGACGTGATCCTTAGCCTGCGCGAGACGCTGCCGGACAGCGGCGACATCGTGGCGCGTTCACTGGGCGACGTGCGCCTGGTGACGATCGCCAGCCCCGAGCTGGTGTGTCGCCTCGGCGAACCGGAGCACCCGGCGCGCCTCGACGAAGGCCACTGCCTCAGCTACGCCAGCGAGACGTCCGGCTATTGGATGTTCCGTGGCCTGGCACCGCGTCGACGCAATGCCCGCATGGCGTCGGCCGATCTGGGCGCCTTGCTTGCCGCGGCACGCGCGGGCGTGGGCTTTGCCCAGTTGCCGTTGTTCATGGTGGCCAACGACATCGCTGCCGGTCGCCTGCGCACCGTGCTGGACGCCTTCGAGCCGGCCCCACTGCCTTTGCATGCGCTGACGATGTCCACCCGCGTCGTCAGCGACGCCACGCTCAACTTCGTACGTTTCGTGCAGAAAAGCGTGCTCGAGATGTCCGAACGCTGGCAGCAGCTGGTGCCGGGTCGGGCCTGAGCTCTCGGGCCCGGTCGACTCCCTGGTCAAGCGCTCGCATGACTGGTATGAACGCCATCGACGCGTTACGGGAATCGATCCATGAGCGACATAACGATCTATCACAATCCTGCCTGCGGTACCTCGCGCAACGTACTGGGCTTCATCCGCAACAGCGGTGAGGAGCCCACCGTGATCGAGTACCTGAAGACCCCGCCCGATCGCGCCACGCTGCAAGGGCTGATCGCCGCGATGGGCGTACCCGTGCGCGACGTATTGCGCATCAAGGGAACGCCCTACGACGAACTGGGGCTCGGCGATCCCAAGTGGAGCGACGACGCGCTGATCGATTTCATGCTTGCGCACCCGATTCTCATCAACCGCCCGATCGTGGTCACGCCTCTGGGCACGCGCCTGTGCCGGCCGTCGGAAACCGTGCTCGAGATCCTGCCGAATGCACAGCAAGGCGCGTTCGCCAAGGAAGACGGCGAGCGCGTCGTGGATGCCGAGGGGCGCCGCGTCTAATGGACGATGGCGCGCCCGCCGCGCAGCGCGACAGCGCGTGGCGGGTGTTCCTGCCGACCTCGTTCGTGTTGGGTTAGGCGATCGTCGCGTCGTAACCGCCACACGTCAGCGCGTCGCCTGAGCCGAAAGCCGCTCCATCAAGGTCAGTGCGTTGGGCACGGCCGCGCCGCGCGCGGTGTTGTCGAAGATGCACCAGACGTCCGTCTTCGCCTTGTATGCACGGTGCAGCCCCGTTGCGATGTCGTCGATGAAGGCATCGTCATACGCCGAGTAATAGATGTCGGGCGAACCATGCAAGCGGAGATACAGTAGCGACGGATCGCCCGTGCACGCGGCATGAGCGACGGGCGCCGGATCCGCCTGGACACATGCCACGCCGGCGTCTGCAAGTATCGCGTTACCGCGCGGTGTGAACCACGTGACATGTCTCGGCTCGCAGGCCACACGCGCGGTCGCGTTTTCGCGGAGCAAGGCGAAGAACGTGGCGGCGACCTTCTGGTCCAGCGCGAGGCTCGGTGGCAGTTGCACGAGAAGGCAGCCCAGCTTCTCGCCCAGCGACGCGATCTCATCGCAGAACCCACGGACCAAGTCATCGCAGTCCTGCAGCCGACGTTCGTGCGTGATCGTGCGAGGCATCTTCACACTGAAACGAAAGTCATCGGGCACGCTTTCCGCCCAGCGCCGATATGTCTTCGGCTGATGCGGGCGATAGAACGACGAGTTGATTTCCACGCACGAAAACACGCGCGCATACCGTTCCAGATGACTGCCCTCCCCTGGGAAGTTGCCCGCCATCTCCGACGAAAGCGACCAACCGGCACAGCCTACGTACGTGGCGGGTTCGGGTGACGCGACGGGTATGGGTTTCTGCACCGTGGTCGGCTCCATGAAGGTGGCACTGGCCCCTCTTCTTTATGGGGTGAGCCGTCAAGATCGCGTCTGCCCCGTGCTAGCATCCCGCCCATGTCGGAAAAGGCAGACTTGGTCTGGTAAGCCCAAGTCCTTTCGGTAACGAAAGCTCTGGTCTTTGGCCTCGTGCAGAAGATCCCCACGACGAACATCGGACGCCTGGCGTCCCTTCGTTCGTCCGTGCGGATTCCTGTGAAGAGGAACGCTCCGGTCGAACACTGACCAAGGAGCCACCTCATGCACGCCGCTGATGCTCATATCCACGACGTCGCCATCGCCGGCGCCGGCCCGGTTGGGCTGTTTCTCGCCTGCGAACTTCGGCTGGCGGGCTGTTCCGTCATCGTGCTCGAACACGAACCCGATCCGCATTCCCCGTTGAAGGATCTGCCATTGGGGCTGCGCGGCCTTACCGTGCCCTCTCTTGAAAGCCTCGAACGTCGTGGGCTACTCGACGCGCTGAAGGCGCATGTCGCCGAACACACCTCACCCCACACACCGCACTGGATGCAGGCAACGCCACGCCGGCCGGGCGGTCATTTCGCCGGCATCCCATTCTTCCACGACCGCGTCGATCCGACGGCGTGGTCGTACCGTCTACCTCCGCTGCCGGATACTTTTGCGGCCGACATGGCGAGCATCGAGGCGATCTTCGCTCGCCGCGCGAGCGCGTTGGGCGTCGTTTTGCACCGCGGGTGTGGGGTCGAAGGTCTGGAATCCTTTGACGATGGCGTGGTCGTCCGTACCCCCGGCGAGTCGTTCCGTACGCGCTGGCTCGTGGGTTGCGACGGCGCACGAAGCGCCGTGCGCAAGGCGGCGGGCATCGCGTTCACGGGCACAGAGCCCGAGTTCACCGGCTATTCGGCGCGGGTGACGCTCGCCGATGCCGAGGCGCTCAAGCCAGGGCGGCATTACACCGCCACTGGCGTATACACGTATGCGGTGCCAGGCACGATCGCGATGGTCGACTTCGACGGCGGCGCCGCTCACCGCACGGGACCACTCACACGCGAGCACATCGAGAGCGTGCTGCGCCGCATTGCTTGCACCGACGTGAGCGTCGCCACTCTCCACGTGGCGACCACCTGGACCGATCGAGCCTTTCAAGCGAGCCGTTATCGACAAGGTCGCGTGCTGCTGGCCGGCGATGCGGCACATATCCATTCGCCGCTCGGTGGTCAGGGCCTCAACCTCGGGCTGGGCGATGCGATGAACCTGGGCTGGAAGCTCGCTGCGACGCTGAAGGGCAACGCGCCGAGCGACCTTCTCGACAGTTACGAACACGAACGCCAGCCAGTAGCCGCTCGCGTTCTCGACGCCTCGCGCGCGCAGGTGACGTTGATGCGGCCTGATGCGGGATCGCGTGCGCTCGGAGCGATCCTCCGCGACCTCATGGAGACGCATGACGGCGCCACGTATTTCGCCGGGCGTGTATGGGGTCTGGGTCTGCGCTACGACCTGGGCGATGAACATCCGCTCGTGGGACGCAGCGCGCCGCCGATCGAAGCGCGCGATGGTACGCGGCTCGATGCCCTGCTCCGGCTCGGTGGTGGACTTCTGCTCGATTTCGATCGACGCGTCAGGCGTCGCGATCTTGCGCAGCCATGGTGCGACCGCGTGACCTATGTAGCCCTCGATGCGATGGAACGCTGGAGCTCGAGTGCCTTGCTGGTGCGACCCGACGGCATCGTAGCCTGGGCCATTGACGACGATGCCGATGAAGGTCTCGAGCTCGCCCTGCGGCGCTGGTTCGGGAATCCTGGGCTCACCGCCTGACCATCGACCTCTACGCCCGGCGCATCGTCTGAAGGCATGCTTGGTGGGAGCCAGCCTGCTGGCGAAACAGGCAACCTCAGTGCGCAGGTACTCAATCAGCCTGCCGCAAGGGTTTCAGAACACGGATGGGTTCTCTCGCCACCAAGAGGATCCCACCCGCCGTTGGGCTGCTGGTATCCCCATCGCCAGCAGGCTTGCCCCCACCGTTGCCACCGCGAGTGAACGGCAGGTCAGGCACCGCTCGCGCGTTTTCCGGCTTTCGCGTTGCTCGCAAGTTTTCGCTTAGCCCCTTCGTATAGCTTGCGGCCGATGGTGGCGTTTCCTAACGTTCGGACGCTTACGCAGTTCGCATGCGTGGCGTCTGGACGTGCCATGACGAACCAAACGACGCT
This sequence comes from Luteibacter sp. UNCMF366Tsu5.1, assembly GCF_900119235.1. Classification (NCBI taxonomy): domain Bacteria; kingdom Pseudomonadati; phylum Pseudomonadota; class Gammaproteobacteria; order Lysobacterales; family Rhodanobacteraceae; genus Luteibacter; species Luteibacter sp. UNCMF366Tsu5.1. The sequence goes on from NZ_FPIS01000001.1 coordinate 684,054, forward strand.
CGATCGCGACTGTCGAGCCGGACACCGTGTCATATACGGAGAATTGCCATGAACCGCTTGCCGCTTTTTGCTTTCGCACTGATGCTTGGTGCTGCGCCGGCCGTGCCTGCGATCGCTCGCGAATCCACTGTCGATTACGCCGTCGGCGCGCAATACGATTCCACGCACGTCTATGTGGCACCGGAGGACTTCGACCGCTGCGTGCAGAGCCTCGTCGCCACGTTCGGCGGTACGACCAGCAAGAAAGGCGCTTTTCAGGTCACCCCGACGCCGAGTAAGACCTGGTCGCAACTCGTGCTGACGCCAGCCGGTTCGTTCTCGGTGTTCGGCTTCACGACGCCGGTGCCCTACCCGTTCGGCGTCGAGCGTAATGGCTATCTCGTGACGGACATCGACGCGGCGGTCGACGCGGCGGTGAAGTCCGGCGCGGCACGGCTCATCGCCACGTTTCCCGACCCGATCGGCCGGGATGCCGTGGTGCAGTGGCCCGGCGGCGTGAACATGCAGCTCTACTGGCACACCACCAAGCCCAGCTACCCGGCGCTCGCGACGATCCCCGAAAACCGCGTCTACCTCACGACCGACAGCGCCGACACGTTCGTGAAGAGCTGGACGCGCTTCGCCCATGCCAAGGTGATCGCCGATGACAAGGCAGCGCCGGGTGTGGAGATCGGTCAGCCCGGCACGACCTATCGCCGCATTCGTCTCACCTCCGGCTACGGCCTCATGACCGTGAGAGTGTCCAACGGCCAGTTGCCGTGGCCGTATGGCCGCGATGTCACCGGCTACGAAGTCGCCGATCTGGCGGCCACGCTCGCCAAGGCACAAGCGGCAGGGGTCGAAACGCTGGTACCGGCGCATGCGGAAGCCGATCGTCAGTCCGCCGTCGTGCGCTTCCCTGGCGGATACATCGCCGAAATCCACGCGACGCTTGCACATTGATCGCGTGGTGCCGAAACGAAGGCACGGCGTGACGCCGTGCCTTCGCACGTCACACAGGTGACGGAAATCAACGCCCTTCGAACCACAGCGTCGCATCTGCGCCCGCGGGAATCCGCATGGGCGTGCCGGGGTCGGTCACCGCGCGCCATACCGCCTCGGCCACGTCGCGCGCATGCGTGACCGGGCCCGGCTCGCGCATGCCAGCCACGAAACCTTGTACCAGTTCGGCATACGCCTCGTGATCGAGGCCCTGCATATGGTCACGAGCGTTCTCGCCGAAACGCGTATCGGGCGCACGCCCGGGCAGCACCAGATGCGCACGCACGCCGAAGGGCTTCAGTTCTTCCGCCATCGATTCAGTGAATCCATGCACCGCCGCCTTGCTCGCGGTGTACGCCGCCAAGAGAGGAATCGCTCGCAAGGTGACGGCTGAAGTGACATTCACCACCACGCCCGATCGGCGCTCCCTGAATTGCGGCAGCACCGCTTGCGTGACCGCCATGGTGCCGAAGGTATTCGTCTCGAACAGTTGGCGAATCGTCGCCATGGTCGTGATTTCGAACGGTGTCGCCGCGCCTACGCCCGCATTGTTGACGACGGCATCCAGCGGTCCCGCTGCCTCGATGGCCTGTCGAATGCTTTGAGGGTCGGTAACGTCGAGCGCGATCACACGCAGGTTCGGGGACCGAGGCAGCACGTCGTCGCGCGGCGAGCGCATCGCCGCGACCACATTCCAGTCGCGCTCGGCGAAGAGCTTGGCGGTGTCGAGGCCGAAGCCCGAGGAACATCCAGTGATCAGAATGGTTTTCATGACGCACCTTGGTTGCAGTGGATGGAAAGCACGATAGACCTCGGGGCCCGTACTTCCTATCATTCATCGTCGCTCATTCATTAGCAGGAGTCCGGACATGATCGATCCGCTGGCGGAGGTGGTCACGCTGCTCCAACTCAGTGCGGGGCACTCGAAGCGAGTGATGGGCTCGGGGCCTTGGCAGGTCCGCCGTTCCGAGGCCGGCCAGCCGTTCTACTGCGTCATCATCGAAGGTGCCTGCCGTTTCGAGAGCGAAGCACACGAGCCCATCGAACTGCGCGCAGGTGATTTCCTGCTCGTTCCGGATGCCTACGATATGGCGATGTCCAGCCTCGTGACGGTACCGGCAGGTATCCCTGAGGCCGTGCCGGTGGCGATCGCCACGGGTGAATTCCGGGTCGGCGACCCGGACGGAGAGGCCGACCTGCGCATGCTGATCGGCCATTGCCGCTTCGGCTCACCGGACGCCGCGTTGCTCGTGTCGCTGCTTCCTAACGTAGTGCACGTGCGCGGCGAGCCCCGATTGGCGACGCTGGTGGAACTCGTCAGAGACGAGTTTCGGGAGCAACGGCCCGCCCGCGACGTGGTGCTTGCGCGCCTGCTCGAAGTGCTGTTCATCGAGGCCCTGCGCTCATCTGCCGGCACGAAGGCGTCGCCTGGCTTGGCGCGAGCTCTGGCAGACGAACGACTCGCCATCACGCTGCGGCTCATGCACGAACAACCGAACCGATCGTGGACGGTCGCGCAACTCGCCAAAGAGGCTGCCCTGTCGCGTTCGGCGTTCTTCGAACGCTTCCAGCGTGCCGTCGGTCTCGCACCCATGGCGTATCTGCTGACCTGGCGTATGGCGCTCGCCAAGAACCTGCTTCGAAACGGCGATCAAGGCATAGCGGACATCGCCGACCGCGTCGGCTACGGCTCAGCCAGCGCGTTCAGTGTGGCATTCACTCGTCACGTGGGCATGCCGCCGGCACGGTATGCGCGTGACCGGAACGACGTGGCGGCAGCAGAAACCGCATGACGAAGCGCTAACGACAGGCGCCGTCGCTGACGTCGCTCACTTGGCAAGAACGATGTGCGTCGCGAGCTCGGTGTTCTCGTGTGCCACGACCTTGAACCCCAGCCCCGGGACGTCGATGCCCTCGAACATGGCCTCGCCACGGCCGAGCAGTACCGGTGAGATGGCGAAGTGCATCTCGTCGATGAGCCCGGCCGTGAGGTATTGGCGCACCGTGCTCACGCCGCCACCGATCTTCACGTCCTTGTCGCCTGCTGCGGCCTTGGCCCGTTCCAGGGCCTCCTCGATGCCGCCGGTGACGAAATGGAACGTAGTGCCTCCTTCCATGACGATCGACTCGCGAGGGTACTGCGTGAGGATGAAGGTCGGCGCGTGATACGGCGGATTGTCGCCCCACCAGCCTTTCCAACTCAGGTCGGCCCAATCGCCGCGCGAGTGACTGAACATGTTGCGGCCAAGAATGAAGGCACCGAAACCTGAATTGCCGCGCGATGCGTAATGCTCATCGACGCCTGTGGAGCCGCCCTCCTCCCCCACCATCGAACAGAAGGTCTTCGTGGCAAAGAACCATCGGTGCAGTTCCCCGCCACGTTTGCCCAGCGGCGCCTCGAGGCTTTGCTCAGGCCCCGCCCCGAAACCGTCGATCGACAGGGAAAACGCACCCACTCTCACTCGTCCCATCGCCACACCTCGCCGTGCTTGTCTGCGGCGATCCTACACCGCAAGGAAGGACGCGTCTTGACCATCATTACAGTCTATCTGTACAGTTTAGCTGTAGATATCAGGAATCGTCATGGCCAAGTCACACAGTCCAGCCGATGCACCGCCAGTCTCGATCCTCGCAGCCGAAATACGCATATCGGTTGGGAAGCTGCTTCGTCGCGTGCGCGAACAGGCCAGTCCCGGCGACTTCACATCCAGTCAGAAATCGGTACTGCTCCGCCTGGACCGTGACGGACCCGCCACCGTGTCCGCCCTGGCTCGCGCCGAAAGCGTTCGCCCGCAATCCATGCGTGTCACGGTCGCCGCGCTCGAGGCGATGAAAGCCATCAGTGGCAAACCCGATCCCAACGATGGGCGACAAACCCTCGTGGACCTGACGCCCGCCTTCCGGAAAAACCTCAAGGCCAGCCGCTCCGCCAAAGAAGACTGGCTGGTCCGCGCCCTGCAGGCACAACTCTCCCCGCAGGAACATGCCGAACTCGCGTCGGCTGTGAAGCTGCTGCAACGTCTTGCCGAGTTCTGAGCCCCCTCCCCCCAAGGAAATCCTCATGGCTATCACTGCGCTCGATCCGCATACCGCGCTCATCGTTGTCGATCTGCAAAAAGGCATCGTCGGCTATCCGCTTGCCCATCCTATCGACGGCATCATCGAACGCACGCAGGCGTTGCTGGGCGCGTTTCGTCAGCACGGTTTGCCCGTGGTGCTGGTGAATGTGGCTGGTGTCGCGCCTGGGCGTACGGAGCGCCCTCGCCTGCTCGAGACGATCCCCGAAGGATGGACCGATCTCATCCCGCAACTCGATCGGCAACCCGGCGACCTCCTTGTCACGAAACATACCTGGGGTGCGTTCGCGCGTACGGACCTCGAACAGCGTCTGCGTGCGCTGGGCGTGACTCAGGTCGTGGTGACCGGCGTAGCGACAGCTACCGGCGTCGAGTCGACCGCACGCCAGGCCTACGAACAAGGATTCAACGTCACGCTGGCCATCGATGCCATGACCGACGGGCGTGCCGAGGCACACGAGTACAGCATCGCGAACGTCTTCCCAAGACTCGGTGAAACGGGCACCGCCCAGGACATCATCGACATGCTGGAAGCCCGGAACCGCTGAGGTGTTCGCCACGACCGGCATGTTCCGCTCGCTGAAGAAACCCAATTACCGGTTATGGGCCGCGGGATCGCTGGTATCCAATGTGGGTACGTGGATGCAGCGCACGGCGCAGGACTGGCTGGTGCTGACCCAGCTTACGCCGCACAACGCGTCAGCGGTGGGCACGGTCATGGCGCTTCAGTTCGGACCGCAGCTTCTGCTGCTCCCGTGGACGGGCTTCGCGGCCGACCACTACAACCAGCGCAAGCTGTTGATGGCGACGCAGGCGAGCATGGGCCTTCTTGCCTTGGCATTGGGACTCCTGACCGTCACAGGTATCGTCCAGCTCTGGCACGTCTATGTCTTCGCCTTCCTGTCGGGTTGCGCCTCGGCCTTCGATGCACCCGTGCGCCAGACCTTCGTGACCGAGCTGGTCGGCGATGCGGACCTGCCGAATGCGGTGGCGCTCAACTCCACGTCGTTCAATGCGGCGCGCATGATCGGGCCGGCCGTGGCTGGCCTGGTTATCGCTTCAGTAGGCACGGGCTGGGCATTCCTGATCAACGGCGCCAGTTTCGTAGCGGTATTGGCATCCCTGTTTCTGTTACGCGTCTCGCAACTGCACGCGCATGAACGCGCTCACCGCGCCAAAGGCAGCATGACGGGTGGGCTGCGTTACGTGGCATCTCGGCCGGACCTCATGGCGATGCTTGCCATGCTGTTCCTGATCGGCACGTTCGGCCTGAACTTCCCGATCTTCATTTCTACCATGGCGGTCGGCGTGTTCCACGCCGATGCGCGGGGCTATGGCCTGTTGTCATCGATCATGGCCATCGGTACCGTCTCGGGTGCCCTTCTCGCTGCCGGCCGGGAACGGCCAGAATTCATGTCCTTGCTCGTCGGTGCAGCCGTATTCGGGCTCGGCTGCACGCTCGCTGCCATCGCGCCGAGTTACATCTTGTTTGCCGCTGCCCTGGTCGTGATCGGCGTGGCAGCGCTGACGTTCACCAATGCAACGACGAGCCTGATGCAGCTCTCCACGCAACCTGCCATGCGCGGACGTGTCATGGCACTGCGCTTGGGCGTCGCGCTCGGTGGCACGCCGATCGGCGCTCCGATCGTAGGCTGGGTGGCCGATCATGCCGGACCGCGCTGGTCGCTCGGCGTCGGTGCGGCGTCTGGCTTTGCGGCCGCGATGGTGGCCGGCTATGCGATGCGACGGCGGGTTCATCGGGTTTCGTCGAAGGAACCCGACGCGCGTGCCTTGCTGGACTCACCGCAACCCTAACGTCGCAATGCGCTCCGTAGGAGCCGCCAGGGCGGCGAGAAAACCTGGCCTCATCGCAACCGGGCCTCGCCGCCGTGGCGGCTCCTACAACGAAGGCTTGCCCTGATTGGGTATCGACTTCACCAGCCGTGCGGTGCCTTCGTGTCGGGCGCGTCGTGTTGGGCCATCAATGCCGTCCGCTTTTCGATGGCGCGCACCACTGCGATCATGTCGTCGCTGCCGAAGCCAAGGCCTTCCGTTTCCGCGTAGAGCCTCACACAGGCGTCCATTTGCGGCACCGCTATGCCCGCTCCCTGGGCCGCTTCAACGATGAGGCGATTGTTCTTCAGGACATCCGAGATACCTGCCTGCCGCGTGAAATCCCGACGTAGCAGCTTCGCTGCCTTGACGCGAGACACATCGCTTGCCATCGGGCCTGCATCGAGGATCGCCGCGAAGCGATCGAGATCGAGGCCGTGGCGATCGGCGAAATGTGCTGCCTCGGCGAGCCCGGTGACCATCGTGATAAGGAAGACGTTGACCGCGAGTTTCATCCGCAGGGCATTGGGTGCCGGACCACAACGAAATACCTGACGACACAGGGGAGCGAGCAGCGGTTCGACCGCTGCAAGGTCGTCCGGCTCGCCGGCGAGCATCCCGACCAGTTCGCCAGCCTCCGCGGGTTTGCGCGAGCCCGAGACGGGCGCTTCGACATAACGCCCGCCTGCGTCGCCGATCGCATTCGCCAGGCCGAGCGAATATTCGGGGCGAAACGTGCCCATCGACACGACCATGCGCCCGGACACACGCTTGATGAAATCGGGTAACCCGCGCCCCAACACGTCATCGGTGGCGGCTTCGTCGGCGAGCATCAGGATCACTGTCTCGCACCGCGCGAAGACGTCGGTTACATCAGGTACCGCGGTAGCGCCCAGCGCCACGAGCGAGTCACAACGGTCAGAAGAACGGTTCCATACGATCAGGTCTGTCCCCGCGCGCGCAAGGTTCGAGGCCATCGGCAGTCCCATCGTGCCAAGTCCGACAAAGCCAACCGGTGTCGACGCCGTCATCATGATGCTTCCCACTTTTTTGGAAGATTAATCTATCCCCATCACCGTCAAGCGCCGCCTTTTCAAAAAGGCCGAGTGCTGTGGCTGGCCTGTTCAACGGTCGGATAGACTCTTGCCAAGTGAACGAATAAAGAGACTACCGTGATTAAGATCAGGCCTTCCCGGGCTGACGACGGTCAGCGCGTGATCGACATTTGGCGCCGTGCCGTCGATGCGACGCATGATTTTCTCTCGTCGGAGGATCGCCTCGCCATCGACGACATGGTGTGCGGCTTTCTGCCCCAAGCGCCGCTCTGGCTAGCCGTAGATGGCAATGACCGCCCACTCGCCTTCATGCTCATCGACAACGGACACATGGAAGCACTCTTCGTCGATCCAGCGTTTCATGGCAAGGGTCTAGGCGCTGCGCTCGTGCGTCACGGCCTTGCGATGCACCCGAAACTGACCACCGACGTGAATGAACAGAATGGTCAGGCTATCGGCTTCTACGAAAGCATGGGCTTCCTGCGCGTCGGTCGTTCGCCGGTCGACGGACAAGGCCGGCCTTATCCTCTTATTCACCTCGAATACCGCGATCGCTCGTAACGAGCGCGGCGGGCAAGCGCATTTCGGACACTGGCAGAAGACGTGAATCCGCGACGGCCGCCGTGCGATGACCCAACCCCGCCAAATACCCCGCATGGCTGGCGAACGAAAGAAACGAAGCAACGCTGGCCTGCCGTATGAGCATGATTCTGTCCCAGCATTCATCGGTCGGGCCGATGAGGAAGGATCGGCCCTCGCCGAGAAACAAGACATCACCACCGCTTTCCCATAAAAAAGGCAGCGTGTGTTCGACGTACCGATCGAACGCCTGTGAACCGCTGATCGGCGCGGCGGGTGCCAAGTCGGGGTGACTCGAATAATCGGCGACATCCCTGAACTTCAGAAGATTGAGCATGACCACCGGCCCGGAAAGGCCGCGCTGCACGAACAGCCGGCCACTTTCCTGGGTGGGTTCGAGATAAGCCATGTGTCTGTTCCTAGCAGCGTCGCGTCGAAGGGCGCACTAGATGTGCTGCTCGTCGCCCGTGCCGCAGGCAAGACGCAGCGCATAGTCGCGAATGTCATCGGGCCAAGCGGCCATATGCTCTTCCAGTCGCAACGTGTCGTCGGCGAACAGTGCACGCGTCGCTTCTTCATAACCGGGTAAATCACCCGCGATCGCCTGCATGAACCGGTATGCGGCGTCCTGTGCCGCGCGCTTCTGCTGGCGAGGATTCGCTCCCTTGCGAGCGTCGTCGACAAGACGCCTTAGCGTCGCCGACGCACCGCCGGGCTGATCTGCCAGCCATTCCCATTGTTTCGGCAGTAAGGTCACCTCGCGTGCGACGACGCCGAGCTTGGGGCGTCCGCGCGTTTTCACGTTTGGCGTGTCGTCGGATGTGGCCACGTCGAGCGTCGCGTCTGGATTCGGCGCGTAGCGGCCCCGGTAGGTTTGCTGCGGTTGGGACAGCCGATCGACGATCTCGGCATCGCTTCCGCGCAGATCGAGATCGACCAGTCGGCCCGTCGCGTCCTCGAAGACGAGGACGGGATCGATGCCTTCGCATCGGCGAACGGCAAGAGCGACCTCGGGCAGCAGGCCAGATGACAGCACGCGTTGGCCGGTGAAGGCTGTGCAGGTTGGGATAGCAGGATCGGACATGTCGCTCTCATTGAAGAAGCAGAGCGATATATTACCCGGGTAAATTAATTGCAGTCAATTCTACCCGGATTAATATAACCATGCGGCGGTCGCCGCCGGGGTCAGCTCTTGAAGCGCAACGGCAGCTTGGTCGACAACGGCGGTCCGACCGCCGGTTGCCCCACCGCGCTACGTTCTACACGCTTTCGCAGGGAAGCATGACACGAACCCCTGGAATAAATGCCATCTTGGTGCTACATATATTAGAAATATGTAGCGTGAAGATAGCAAAATGCCTACCCCTCATGCCCCTCCAGCTGCCGTGCGCCGCGCCTTGCGCAAGCTCGGTGCGGATATCCACGACGCGCGGCGCCGCCGCAAACTGCCCATGGCCGTGGTGGCGGAGCGTGCCTTCACTTCCCGATCGACGCTGCAGCGGGTGGAAGCCGGGGACACCAGCGTCAGCATCGGTATTTATGCTGCCGTGTTGCAGGCCCTCGGTCTGCTCGACGGCTTGAGCCAGGTCGCCGACATCGGCAACGACAGCGTCGGACAGGCCTTGGCCAGCGCCGAACTACCCAAGCGAGTCCACCTAAAGCGACCCTCCGGAGCGTCCCGCGATGGCTGACTTTGAAGTCCATATCGATCTGGACGGCCAGACTCGCCCGATCGGATTGGCGAGAAGCAATCGCATCCGTGGCACGGAAACCATCCTTTTTGAATACGACGGTGCGTGGCTTGAACATCCGGATCGTTTCTCCCTTGAGCCTGCCCTTGCACTGACACGCGGCGCCTTTGCTCCGCCAGCCGGACTGGCGACCTTCGGGTCCATCGGTGACTCGGCGCCCGATACCTGGGGCCGCCGCTTGATGCAGCGATCCGAGCGCCGCTTGGCCGAGCGCGAAGGCCGCGGCGTTCGCACCCTCTCGGAAAGCGATTATCTGCTCGGTGTCGCCGACGAAACCCGACTTGGCGCGCTCCGCTTCCGCTGGATCGGCGACGAGGTATTCCAAGCGCCGATTCGTCATGGCGTCCCTGCCCTGATCGAGCTTGGCAGGCTGCTTCAGATCACGGAGCGTATTCTCCGCGATGAGGAAACGGACGAAGACCTCCAGCTCATCTTTGCGCCGGGCTCATCCCTTGGCGGCGCGCGTCCCAAAGCCTCGGTCATCGATCAGCACGGTCGTCTTTCCATCGCCAAGTTTCCGAAGGAGACCGATGACTACAGCATCGAGACCTGGGAAGAGATCGCGTTGCGGCTTGCCGGACAGGCTGGAATCGTCACACCGCGCCATGAACTGATCGACGTCGCCGGCAAGGCCGTGATGCTGTCGCAGCGCTTTGACCGCGACGGCGCCAAGCGCATCCCGTTCCTGTCGGCCATGGCGCTCATGGGCGCCAGGGATGGCGAGCGCGGCAGCTACCCTGAGATGGTCGATGCCCTTGCGCAGTACGGCGCCCAAGGAAAGACCGATGCTCATGCGCTCTATCGGCGCGTGGTTTTCAATGTGCTTGTCTCCAACGTCGACGACCACCTGCGCAATCACGGATTCCTCTGGCTGGGCAAGGCGGGATGGTCGCTCTCGCCCGCCTATGATCTCAATCCGGTTCCGGCCGATCTGAAGGCGCGAGTGCTCACGACGAACATCGATCTCGACGAGGGCACGTGCTCCCTCGATCTCCTCGAATCAGCTTCAGGATTCTTCGCGCTCACGCTGACGCAAGCGCGCACCATCATCAAGGAAGTCGCGACTGTGACCGCGACATGGCGTGCTACCGCAAGGACAGCTGGCGCTCGATCGGCGGAAATCGACCGCATGGCCAGTGCATTCGAGCATGACGATCTGAGGCGGGCGCTCGTGCTGTAACAGGGACGTGCATACCCATGATGCGGGGCGACCGAGAGGCGGCTCTACGTAGTGACAGGACCTGACTGATGTGCCCATCGGGTATGTGATCGTCACGACATCAACTGCGCTTCAATGGCTGTTTTGTCGATGATGGAATACACCTCCGCGATCTTTCCTTCCCTCAACGCATAAAAAGCATGCTCATGGAACACGACTCGTCTTCCCTCCACGCGCAAGCCGAGAAAGTCGTGGCTAGGTGCGCAATCGAAGCGAAGCCGAGCGGCGATGTGCTCATCATTCGCCACGACGAGGTCGACGTTGAAATGAAGGTCGGGAATATCGCGGTAATTCTCTTCCAGCATGGCCCGGTAACCGTCGAGGCCTAACGGTCGCCCGTTGTGAACCACATTGGTAGCCACGAAGTTGCCCAGTTCGGTCCAGGTGCGCGCATTCAGACAGTCGATGTATCGCTCGTACATGCTGGCTGCCACGCACTCTCTTGCTTGACCGTTCATACCTATCCCACGGCTTTCTGCACTGGATACGGCATCAGGGCTTGGACGATGCGCACTGGGTGTCCCATTGACTCATCAATTGCTCGGCGCCCTTGAGGTCCGCCAGCAAGTCGGCCGAACGCGTTGTCACCAGATCGCGCTCGGCCTCTGTCATGGCAAGAGGGTTGCCGGCGACCAGAGCGGGCGAAATGGCACGTGTCTGGCTTTCCAGAAGGCGTTGGCCCTGCTCACTGATGACGTGCAGTTGCGTGTAGATGCCCGCATAACACTGCACTTCCGCATATTCCATGTGTCCAAGCGCCCCGGTATCCCGAGCCGTCGCCCAGGCGCTATCGGATAAAGCCGACCATTCCAACCGATATTGCAGGCGGCTGTCGCTCGGCACCTCGCGAGCTTGGCGAAGGGCCAGCAGCACCTCCAGGTTCGTCTTCATGCGCGACTGATCGGCCTGCACGCTGGCGATGTTCTGCTTCACCAATCCCCGATTCTCGGTGATCTCACGTTCGATGTTTCGTCGGGCTTCGAGCACCAGGGACCGGTGGTGGTAGGCCTCGACCAAGGCTTCCAAACTCAGCGCAATGAGCAAGCCGATGGTCACGATGGCGAGATGGATAAGGAATTGCCGCCATGTGGTGACGGGGTGGTCGGGCGCATGCACGTGCATCGCGTCGTCCTGTAAGGCAGCGGGATCGGGACCGGGTGCCGGCGCGGTGGACGCGGACTCGGGAGCGAACTGGTCTGGTTCGGTCATGACTGGCCGTAGTGGGCAACCTGCCGGATTCTAATCATGTCGATGTGCGGCCTGTCCATGCCGGCGGAACGCCCTGCGCTTCACCCGCTTACGGCGGCATCCCACCGAGTGTTCCGGCCGCCTGCTCCTGCGCGCCATAGCTTATACGTCTGTGCCGGCCTACAGCATGCCTTCTCCCACAGCGAATGAACATGGGCGGCGTAACGATGCGTTGAGCAGTTCGCGTTTTCCCAGGCGATACGGCGTGAACAGCATGGCTCAACGTCCCACTGATGACTTGGGAGAAGCATCGCTGCGCGAGGCGTCGAGTTCCGGCAACAAGGCTTCGAGATCGACGGCTTCGGCCATCGCACGGTTGCCTCTATCGCCGGGATGTAGATGGTCGCCGGAGTCGTACTGCGCAGCGATCCTGGTCGGATGGACGGGATCGTGCAGTACCGCATCGAAGTCGAGCACCGCATCGAATACGCCGCTATGACGAATCCATTCGTTCACCTGCTCACGCAAGGCGTCCTTGTCGGGCCGGTAGTAGTCGTCCAGCGGCGTGCCGGGCAACGCTCCCTCGAACGGTGCCAGCGTTGTGCCGATGACGCGAACGCCATGACTGTGGGCCTGCGTTACCAGTTGCCGGTAGCCCGCGGTCAAATCGTCCAGTGTCGGCCTGCGCGCTTCCCGCGCGAAGGCGGTGCCTGGCCATGAAATATCGTTGATGCCCAGCATCACGATGACGCTGCTTACACCGGGTTGCGCCAACACGTCTCGATCCAACCGCGCCAGCGCGTTGACACCCATGCCATCGGATAGCAAGCGCGCACCGGAGATGCCAGCGTTGACCACGGCAACGCCGTGAGGCGCCAGGCGCGCGGCCAGAAAATCAGGCCAGCGGGTATTTTTGTCGAGGCTGGCCGCTGCGCCATCGGTGATGGAGTCGCCAATCACCACGACGGCCCGCGATGCCTGCTCGGTTTCGACCTGAATTCCCGTCAGCAGCGGGCGAGCCGTGCTGCTCTCCAGGGTGCCGTCTGCCTTCGGCAGTCTCAACGCCAACGCCGATGTCTGATCACCGGGCACGATCCAGCCCGTCTGCCGGCCATCCCAGTGAAACGTGGTCACCGACGTCGCATCCGGTAGGTAGAGGCTGACTGCGACCTCTGCCAGTGCAGACACCGGCAAGGCAACAGGGTCGCTGACCAACGAAGCGCCAGGCAAGATACTTGCTCGTTCCTGGCCGCCAAACGTCACCTTCCGCACGCTGCCAGCGATCACCTCGCCGTTCCGCTCGGGCTGTGCGACCGTCGCCTTTCCCACGGTCAACGGTTGGTTCCCGTAGGTGTTGGACAGCACGATCCGCAAACGTTGACCACCCAGGCTGATGCGAGCCACCTGGCGCACGGTCTGGTTGTGCAATCTCGGCGGGACGTGCGAGGGAAACAGGAAGTCCGGCCCCCAGACTGGCTGCGGACTGGCCTGCCAGGTCGCCACCCAAGTTGGCGAGGCCGCCATCGCAGGTGAGACGGCCACGGCAGTCGCCAAAGCCAAGGTCAACGCTGCGGAGGCGTGGCACAGCGATTTCGGAAGTTTCTTCATATCAGTGAATTCATTAGCGATCGACTAACTAATGATGAATTCAAAGACCAAATCGGGATAGACTGGCCGGCGGAACATCACTTATGAACCGAATGACCAGGAGACGGTCGTGGCTCGTCTGGAAGTCAACCGATCGGGCGAACTGGAAGTGTTCGTTCGCGTCATCGAGCTGGGCGGTTTCTCCGCCGGTGCCCGTGCTTGTGGCATGACTCCGTCGGCTGTCAGCAAGCTAGTGGCACGCTTGGAGCAACGGCTGGGTACGCGCCTGGTGAACCGCTCCACTCGACAGCTCCAACTCACGCCTGAAGGCTGCGCATTCTACGAACGTGGCGTGCGCATTCTGGCCGACCTGGAAGAAGCCGAACGCTGTGCGAGCGAGCACACCGCGCCTCGCGGTCGTCTCCGCGTCAATGCCAATGTGCCTTTCGGACACCACTTCTTGCTGCCGCTGGCGTCCGAATTCCTGGAGTGCCATCCCGATGTGACACTGGACATCGTGCTGACCGATGAGGTCATCGACATCCTGGAGCAACGCACCGACGTGGCTGTTCGGGCCGGCCCGCTGAAAAGCTCAAACCTGGTGGCGCGCAAACTGGGCGGCACGCGCATGGTGATCGTCGGGGCACCCGACTATCTCGCTCGCCACGGCACACCCGCCACGCCCGAGCAACTGCTTGCGCACAATCGTTTGGGTGCGAACTACGTGCGAGCGCACCCCGGTTGGCCACTGCGATCTCCGGGTGGAGACGTCGTGATTCCGGTGATCGGCAATGCGCAGGCCAGCGATGGCGAAGCGTTGCGCCACTTGGCTTTAGCTGGCCTTGGGCTGGCGCGATTAGCCGCCTTCCAGGTGCACGACGACATGGCCGCCGGTCGGCTGCTACCGGTGCTCGAAGACTTCAACCCAGGAGATGTGGAGGAAGTCCACGCCATCTACGTCGGCCAGGGCGGATACCTACCGCTACGCGTACGCGCCTTTCTGGACTTCCTGGCCAAGCGAGTGAACATCAGCCGAGGCCAGCTAAGCCCTTATCGATAACCTGCGATAGCCCCGACAGACCTGATCTCACTCCCACTCGATCGTCGCCGGCGGCTTTCCTGAAATGTCATAAACCACCCGAGAAATACCGCGCAACTCATTGATAATACGAGTCGAGCACTTGTCGAGGAAGTCGTACGGCAGGTGGGCCCAATGGGCCGTCATGAAGTCGATGGTTTCCACGGCGCGTAGTGCGATGACCCACTCGTAGGCGCGGCCGTCGCCGACGACGCCAACCGAGCGCACCGGCAGGAATACCGCGAAGGCCTGGCTGACGCGGTCATACAGGCCGTGGCTGCGCAGCTCTTCGATGAAGATGGCGTCCGCGCGCTGCAGCAGGTCGACGTATTCCGGCTTGACCTCGCCGAGCACGCGCACGCCGAGGCCAGGGCCCGGGAACGGATGACGGTAGACCATGTCGCGCGGCAGGCCGAGTTCGACGCCGATGCGGCGCACTTCGTCCTTGAACAGTTCGCGCAGCGGCTCGACCAGCTTGAGCTTCATGTGCTCCGGCAGGCCGCCCACATTGTGGTGGCTCTTGATGACGTGCGCCTTGCCGGTCTTGCTGCCGGCCGACTCGATCACGTCCGGGTAGATCGTGCCCTGGGCCAGCCACTTCACGCCTTCCAGCTTGGCGGATTCCTCATCGAACACTTCGACGAACAGGCGGCCGATGACCTTGCGCTTGGCTTCCGGGTCTTCCACTCCCGCGAGAGCGTCGAAGAAGCGCTGCTTGGCGTCCACGCGGATCACGTGCACGCCCATGTGCTCGGCCATGGTGGCCATGACCTGATCACCTTCCTGGTAGCGCAGCAGACCAGTGTCGACGAAGACGCAGGTGAGCTGGTCGCCGATGGCCTTTTCGAGCAAGGCGGCCACGACAGAAGAATCGACACCGCCGCTCAGGCCGAGCAGCACGCGGTCTGTGCCCACTTGGGCGCGCACGCGCTCGACAGCGTCTTCGATGATGTGCGCGGCGTCCCACAGCGTGGCAGAGCCGCAGAGGTCCACCACGAAGCGGCGCAGCAGCTCCATGCCGCGCTTGGTGTGGGTCACTTCCGGATGGAACTGCAGACCGTAGAACCGGCGCTGTTCGTCCGCCATCGCAGCGAGCGGCAGGCTGGACGTGGACGCGGTGACCTGGAAGCCCTGCGGGATCGCGGTGACGCGATCGCCATGCGACATCCAAACGCCGAGCGATTCACCATCCTGCACCACGGTGTCGAACAGTGCGCAGCTACCGAAGGTGATCGTCGCCGGACCGAATTCCCGGTGGTGACCGGCTTCGACCTTGCCGCCGAGTTGCTCGGCCATGGTCTGCATGCCGTAGCAGATGCCGAGCACCGGCACGCCCAGCTCGAAGACCACCTGCGGTGCGCGCGGTGAGTCGTCTTCCGTCACCGACTCCGGGCCGCCGGAGAGGATGACGCCACGCGGCGCGAAGCCACGGATCTCGTCCGGCGCGTGATCCCACGCCCACACTTCGCAATAGACGCCGATCTCGCGGATGCGGCGGGCGATCAGCTGCGTGTACTGCGAGCCAAAGTCGAGGATGAGGATCTTGTCGCTATGGATGTCGGTCATCGTGGCGGCCTGCAGTTTGATAATCGGCAGGGCCTCGCGCATGCGCGACAGCCCTGAAAAGCAGAACGCCCACTTGCGGCGGGCGTCCTGAGTCACCTGGAGCGAGCGCCCGGAGGCGTCAGTCCAGGCGGTAGTTCGGCGCTTCCTTCGTGATCTGGATATCGTGCGGATGCGCTTCGAGCACGCCCGCACCGGTGACCTTCACGAACTGCGCCTTGGCGTGGATCTCTTCGACCGTGGCCGCACCCATGTAACCCATCGAGGCACGCAGGCCGCCGATGAGCTGATGGATGATGTTGCGCAGCTGGCCGCGATACGGCACCCGGCCTTCAATGCCTTCCGGCACGAGCTTGTCGGCGTCTGCCTCGTCCTGGAAGTAGCGGTCCTTCGAGCCGAGCTGCATGGCGCCAATGGAGCCCATGCCGCGATAGCTCTTGTACGAACGGCCCTGGAACAGTTCGACCTCGCCCGGGGCTTCTTCGGTACCGGCGAACATGGAGCCGAGCATCACGGAGGACGCGCCGGCGGCCAACGCCTTCGGGATATCGCCCGAGTAGCGGATGCCGCCGTCGGCGATGAGCGGGATTTCACCCTTCAACGCGGTGGCGACGAGATCGATGGAGGTGATCTGCGGCACGCCGATGCCGGTGACGATGCGCGTGGTGCAGATCGAACCGGGGCCCACGCCGACCTTCACCGCGTCCACGCCGGCATCGAGCAGCGCGCGCGCCGCTTCGCCGGTGACGATGTTGCCCGCGATGACCTGCACCTGCGGGAAGCGCTTCTTCACCCAGGCCGCGCGATCGATCACGGACTGCGAGTGACCATGGGCCGTATCGACCACGATCACGTCGACCCCGGCCTCGACCAGCGCTTCGACACGCTGCTCGGTATCGCCGGCCACGCCGACGGCCGCACCGACCACGAGACGCTCGTGCGAATCCTTGGCGGCGTTGGGGTTGTCGCGGGCTTTCTGGATGTCCTTGACCGTGATCAGACCGCGCAGCTGGAAGCCGTCGTTGACCACGAGCACCTTTTCGATGCGGTTCTTGTGCAGCAGTTGCAGCACTTCGTCGTGCGTCGCGCCTTCCTTGACGGTGATCAGGCGGTCTTCCCGGGTCATGATGTTGCGCACCGGGTCGTCGTGCTTGCGCTCGAAGCGCAGATCGCGGCTGGTGACGATGCCGACGAGCTTCTCGCCGTCGACCACCGGCACGCCCGAGATGTTGTGCGCGCGGGTGAGCTGGAGCACTTCACCGATGGAGGTATCGGGGCGCACGGTGATCGGGTTGCGAATGACGCCGGCTTCGAACTTCTTGACCAGGCGCACTTCGGCGGCCTGCTGTTCGAACGTCATGTTCTTGTGGATGATGCCGATGCCGCCGTTTTGCGCCATGGTGATCGCGAGGCGGGCCTCGGTCACGGTGTCCATGGCAGCGGACACAATGGGGATATTCAGGCGGAGACCGCGCGTGAAGCGCGTCGAGGTGTCCACATCGCGCGGCATAACCGTGGAGTGGCCGGGAACCAGAAACACGTCGTCGTAAGTGAGTGCCTCGGCAAGGATGCGCATAGCATTAGTCCCGCGAGTAAATCGCGGCATTATAGCGTGCGTTGCAGCAAAACGACAGAGCGCCGAGCCTGTCCCTCCACTCGCGCGTACGCACGACCCGCCCGAACTGTGGGAGCCGCTATAGCGGCGAGAAGCCTACGAAGCGGTTTAGCCGCGCGGCCGGGCAAATCCCTCGCCGCTCCTAACTGATTCGCTTACGGTCGCGAGCGATTGTCGATGGCTTCGGCCGCTTCCAACGTGTTTTCCATCAAGGTCGCAACGGTCATCGGACCGACGCCGCCGGGTACCGGCGTGATCCACGAGGCGCGTTCCGCCGCTGTCGCGAATTCCACATCGCCCACCAGCCGGCCGTCTTCGAGCCGATTGATGCCGACGTCCACCACCACCGCGCCCGGTTTGATCCACTCGCCCTTGACCAGACCCGGCTTGCCCGCAGCCACGACGAGAATATCCGCCTGCCCTACGAAACCTGCTAGATCCTGCGTGAACTTATGACAGCAAGTGACTGTACTGCCAGCAATTAGAAGCTCGAGCGCAAGGGGGCGCCCGACATGGTTCGATACCCCCACGATTACGGCATGCCGGCCGCGGACCGGGCGATCGGTGTGGCCCAGCAGCGTCATCACCCCCTTCGGCGTGCACGGGCGCAGGCCGAACCGACGCAATGCGAGGCGCCCGACGTTCACCGCCTGGAACCCGTCGACGTCCTTGCCCGGATCGATGCGATCGACCAGCGCGTCCTCGTCGATGTGTTCCGGCAAGGGCGACTGCACGAGGATGCCGTGCACCGCCGGGTCAGCGTTCAAACGATCGATCAGGGCGAACAACTCGTCCTGCGTCGTGGAGGCCGGCAGGTCGTAGCCGAACGATTCGAAGCCCACTTGTTGGCAGGCACGGCGCTTGTTCTTGACGTAAACGGCGGAAGCGGGATCCTCGCCCACCAGTACGACGGCAAGGCCAGGAGCGCGCTTTCCTTCGCCTATGCGCTTGGCAACGCGGCGCGCGATGTGCTCCAGCAGTTCCTGCGCAATGCGCTTGCCGTCGAGAATGCGTGCCGTCATGGGAAATTGCCCTGCGAAAAACGCGGCATTATCGCCGATATCCGGCGCCTGTGCTTTTAGAATGCACCCATGAGCACCGATATTCTGCCCTATCCCACCGGCTTGACCGATGGCATCGTCGAGCTGCGCGTCCACCGGGACACGGACGCGGCGGCACTCACCGAGGCGGTGTGCGAATCGGTCGATACGGTGGGACGCTGGCAGGACTGGTGCCATCCCGCTTATGACATCGATGATGCGCGACGCTGGATGGACCTCTGCCGCAAGGACTGGCTGCTGGGCGACGGCTACGAAATGCTGATCGTGGAAGCCGGCGGTGGTCGGTTACTTGGAGGCGTGGGCGTCAACCAGCGCAATCGCGAGCAGCGTTTCGCCAATCTCGGCTACTGGGTGCGGGAGTCGGCGCAACATCGGGGCATCGCTACTCGCGCCGGCCGCCTGGCCATCGAGTTCGCTTTCCGTACGGTGAAGATTGAGCGGCTGGAAATCGTTGCTGCGCAGGACAACCTGCCGAGCCGCCGCACAGCTGAACGTCTTGGAGGTATTTTCGAAGGAATACTTCGCAAACGATTGGTAGTAAAGAATAAATCGACGGATGCAGCGATGTATTCGTTGATCCGCGAAGACCTGTAACTTCCCGGTCTATACGCGTGCCCGCCTCGGCTCCGCCCCCTCGCCAGCTTCAACCCGCCGCCGCGCACATCCGCTCGAGGTCCACGTAGCCCTCGAAGCGAGCATCCGGCCCACACTCCGGGCACGCCGGGTCACGGCCGAGGGTCAGCTCGCGAAATTGCATTGAGAGTGCGTCGTAAGTCAGCAGGCGGCCGACCAAAGGCTGGCCGATGCCGAGGATCAGCTTCATTGCCTCGGTCGCCTGGACGAGGCCGATCAGCCCGGGCAGTACGCCGAGCACACCGGCTTCGCTGCAGTTCGGGGCATCCACCGCAGCGGGCGGTTGCGGAAACAGGCAGCGGTAACACGGCGAATCGTCGCGACGCGGATCGAACACGCTCACCTGCCCCGTAAAGCGCTCGATGGCGGCGTACACCATCGGCAGCCCGAGTCGCCGCGTCGCGGCCGCCAGGAGGTAGCGCGTGGCGAAGTTGTCCGCGCCGTCGATCACCACGTCGTGCCCCGCGAGCAGCGCCTCGACATTCTCCGCGCGGAGTCGCTCGACCACCGGCCGAACATGGACCCGCGGATTCAGCGAGATCAGCGTCATGCGGGCCGATTCGGACTTGGCCATACCCACCCGCGCATCGGCATGGATCACCTGCCGATGCAGGTTGGAGCGCTCGACCTGGTCGTCATCGACGATGCTGATGTGGCCCACGCCCGCCGCGGCGAGATACAGCAATGCGGGCGCACCGAGGCCACCTGCGCCGACCACCAGCACCTTGGCGGCCGCTAGCTTTGTCTGCCCGACCGCACCGATCTGCGGCAATAACATCTGTCGGGCATAACGATCCGCTGCGTCGGCATCCAGCGCGCCGGTAGAGACCGGCAGGCCGGCCGCCTTCCACGCGGCCATGCCGCCGGCCACCGACGACACCTTGCGGTATCCCATGCGCTGCAGTGCTTCGGCGCCCAAGAGCGAGCGCTGGCCGCTGCCGCAGAGCACGAGGATGTCTCGCTCGCGGTCCGGCACAGCCTCTTCGATGCGAAGTTCGAGGAACCCGCGTGACAGCCCGAGCGCACCGAGCGGCGTGCCTGTGGCGCGCTCGGTCTCTTCGCGGACATCGACGAGCAAGGCGCCGCCCTGCTGTCGGACAAGCGCCTCAGTGGCAGAGACCTCGGGCACGCGCGAGCGCAGATCGGTAAGCCAGCGGTCGCGGTTGAGGTCGTCGGTCATGCGAGGCTCCCCGGCGAGGGCGACGCTTATTTTTCGCGGCGCTTCGCGTTGCGGATCATGCGCTGACGGCGGCGCTGCTGGCCTTCCGTCAACACGTTCTTGCGTCCAGCAAACGGATTCTCACCATCTCGGAAGTCGATCCGCACCGGTGTTCCCTCAAGACGGAAACGCTTGCGGAAGAAGCCTTCCAGATAACGGCGGTACGCCGGTGCGATGTGCTTGGTACGGCTGCCGTGGATGACGATCGTCGGCGGGTTGGAACCGCCTGGATGCGCGTAACGGAGCTTCGGCGCATGACCGCGAACCAGCGGCGGCTGGTAGGCCTCGTAGGCTTTTTCCAGTGTACGGGTCAGCTCGCTGGAACTGAGTTCCTTCGTCGCGGCGGCATGGGCGCGGATCACCGCCTTCATCAGCTCACGCAGACCGGAGCCATGCAACGCGGAGATGAACACCGTCTTCGCCCAGTCGGCGAACTGCAGGCGGCGCTCAAGCGCCTTCTGCGTCTGCTCGCGCTGGTAGCTGTCCATGCCGTCCCACTTGTTCACGGCAATCACCAGCGCACGCCCTTCCTCGATGGCATGGCCAATCAAGGTCAGATCCTGGTCGGCCAGATTCTCGCGGGCGTCGATCATCACAATGGTGACTTGCGACGCAGCAATGGACTGCAACGTCTTGATGACGCTGAATTTCTCAACAGCCTCTTCGACGCGAGCGCGACGCCGGACACCCGCCGTATCGACCAGCGTGTAACGACGGCCATCGCGTTCGAGCGAGACTCGGATGGGATCACGCGTGGTGCCCGCCATGTCCGACACGATCAGACGATCCTCACCGAGCAGGCGATTGATCAAGGTGGACTTGCCCGCGTTCGGGCGGCCGACGATGGCCACGCGGATACCCTGGTCTTCAAGGCCCGGATCGTCGTCGCGGTCGTCAGGAAGGTACGGCAGCGCCTTCGCCACCAGCGTGTCGATGCCGCGGCTGTGCGCGGCCGACATCGGCAGCGTCTCGGCAATACCGAAGGACGCGAACTCGCCCAGGGCCAGCGTCTCGTCCACGCCGTCGGTCTTGTTGACCACGACGATGACCGGCTTGCCGCTGCGGCGCAGCTCATTGAGGATCGAGGCATCGAGCGGCAGTACACCGTCGCGCGCGTCCACGACGAAGACAAGCAGGTTCGCCTCGGCGATGGCCGCGCGAACCTGCAGAGCGGTAAGGCCTTCGATACCTTCGTCGCTGCCGGACAGGCCACCCGTATCCACGACCACGAAGGGCCGCGGACCGAGGCGACAGACACCGTAGTGTCTGTCGCGGGTGACGCCGGGCATATCGGCGACGAGGGCGTCCCTGCTACGCGTCAGCGCATTGAAGAGGGTCGACTTACCGACGTTGGGGCGGCCGACCAGGGCGACGACGGGCAACATGGGAGTGGCATTAATCCTGTGAATCAGTTCGCCGGGATGCGGTAGGCGCCGATATGGCCCTCGACATCCTCGACGTACACGGTATCGCCCACCACAACCGGCTGGGCACGAATGGCTTTCTTGGACAGGCGCTCGCGGGCCACGATCTTGCCGTCGCTATCCGACAGCCAGTGGATGTGACCGTCGAGGTCGCCGACCACGATGTAATTGCCCTGCGCGGCCGGACCGGTGAGCCAACGGTGCTTGAGACCGTCCTGCTTCCAGATGTTGGCACCGCCGGACTTGTCGAAGGCAAACACCTGGGACTGGTCGTCCACGCCATAGACGGCGTTGCCATGCACGTCGAGCGACGTGAAGGTCGAGAACGCATGGTTCCACAACGGACGACCGCTGGGACCGTCGATCGCGGTGAGCTGACCGTGGTAGGCCGCGCCGTAGAGCGTGCTGCCATCGAGGACGATGGCGCCGTCCGCATCGGCCAGGCGATCGATCTCGGTACGACCTTCCCCCGTGGCGAGCGTCTGCTCCCAGAGCTTCTCGCCATTGTCGAGGCGAATGGCGAGGAGCTTGCCGGCATCGCTGCCCATGAAGACCACGCCGTTCGCCACCAGCAGGCGGCCGTTGCCGCGCAGGCTGAGGAGCGGGACGATCGACTGGTCGTATACCCAGCGACGCTCGCCGGACTTGGCGTCGATGCCGTACACACGGCCATCGTTGCAGCGGACCACGACGATATCGCCGACGATCACCGGGGCGGTAATCACTTCGGAGGACACCTCGGCCGCCCAGCGGCGCTCGCCGTCCTTCGCGTTGATGCCGTACACGTGACCATCGAGGGTGCCGATGGCGACGAGATCGCCCGACACGCCCGGGCCACCTGAGAAGCGGGCGTCTTCGCGCTTGGCGTCGCCCCAACCGAACCAGCCGTGCTGGCGGGTGCTCTTGGACCACAGCGTCTTGCCTGTGGCCGCATCGAGAGCGGCGATCTTGCCGTCGGTGCTGGCGGCGTACACCACGCCGTCAACGACGGTGGGACGCATGCGCACACCGGACTCAGCAGCACCGTCACCGATACTGGACTTCCACAGGCGCTCGACCTTGATGGTCGGTTCGAACTTCTTGTCGAGCGGGGTCGGCGGTTCGACGTTTTCCTTCTTGAACGAATGGCAGCCGGCCAGTACGACCAGCGACGAAGTCAACGCGATTGCCCAGAAACGTTTCATGCACCCTGCTTCCCGGCCACGGCCAGATCATCGAGTTTGGTTTGGACCACACCGCGTTGCGGTGCGCTGTCACCCATGGCGGCGATCGCCGCCTGATAGGCCTTGCGTGCGTCGTCCGGGCGTCCCAGCTTGACCAGCGCGTCACCGCGGAGTTCCTGCGAGAGCGCGACGAACGACTTGCCCTGGATCGCGTCGAGCGCCGCAATGGCGTCCTGCGGTTTGCCCTGGGCGTACTTGAGTTGCGCGGCACGGATTTCGACCAGCGTCTTCAGGGTCTCGTCCTTGGCATGGGCCTTGGCCCAATCAAGGTCGCCCGATGCCTTGTCGAGTTGGCCCGCCAGCACATTGCGCTGGGCGCGCTCGCCTGCAGCGAACACGGACCACGCGGTGTCCGAATAGTCCTTGAGCAGCGTCTCGGTACGCATATCGATCTCGTTGGCGCGGCTCTGTGCCACCGCAGCCTGGAGCGCCGAGTATTCGGTTGCGGCAGCCTGCTCGTGGTTGGCGCGGTGCGCCTTCCACTGTTGCCAGCCGAAGATCAGCACCAGCCCAAGGCCGATGCCGACGGCAATGGAGACGCCGTTCTTGCGCAGCCACTGCTGGACGCGCTCGCCCTGTTCGTAATCGTCGTATACGTCGAATGCCATGCAATCACCCGCTGCGCTCCGCGCAGCCATACCAGGGAGGGAAACGAGCCCGGACCGGCCATCGGCGATGGCGGCGCGGAATCAATAGGCAAGGATACCCGAAAAGCACGGGCCGGCGGCGCCGCGCGGCATCGCGCGACGCGACACGGAGATCAGAAGGCGACCGGCGCCGCCTTGCCGTCGCGGATGTCGACCCGGAAACGAGCCACGTTGGCCCGACGGAACGCATCGATCTGGATCGGCTGGCCGTCGACCGACACCTGGGCGCCATTGGCATTGCCGATGCGCACATCGAGCGGGCTGTCGCTGCGATAGGACTTCTGCGTGCCGGCCGGCAGAATGCCGTACTCGAGACGCGAACCGTCGGCAGCGGTGACTTCCACCCAGCTCGCGGACGGCAGGTCGAGGGTGAGGCTGTGGCCGCCTTGCCCCGCACCGGCTTCCGGTGTTGCCGCGCTGGCCAGCGGTGTCTTGTTGGCCGTGGCGTGATCGAGCGGCGGGAACATGGCCATGGACGCGAGCAGCGGCTGCTGGTCCTCGACGCGCTGCTCGGCGTTGACCGCCGGCTTGTTCTCGGTGGTGGCGACGCTGGCCGCCGGCGCGGTCGACGACGACGCTGCCGGCGCGTCCTGCTGCGCAACCGGGCTTGCATCGAGCGGCGCGAGGCGGGCCATGTCGCGGTCGAGCGTGCCACGCACGCCCAGCCACACCATCGGCACGACGATGACCGCGGTCAGCACGACATACGTAGCGGCCGTGAGATAGCGCTCGAAGAGGTAGCGGGAGTGAGACACCCCACCCGTGACCACCAGCTCAGGCTGGCGAGGCGTCAAACGGGCCAATTCGGCCTGGATGGCGTCTTCGTCCACACCGACGTGGTGGCCGTACTTGGTGAGATAACCCGCCAGATAGACCTGGTAGTCGATACCGCCGTACTCGCCCGCCTCGAGCTGGCGCAGCAGGCGCGTCGGGAGGCGCAATGCCTGGCCGCAGGCTTCGATACTGTAGCCACGCGCCTCGCGGGCGGCGCGAAGACGCGCCCCGAAACCGGTCGAGGGGGCGGTGTGATCGATCAGCACACGGCCGTCGTCCTCGGTGGTGCCAACGAGCTGGGGATCCATGGCGTGCTCCCTGTCTGCATGCGATTCGAGCCCCGCGAACAGGTCCTGTTCGCGTCCGTCCCGACCGGAAGAATTCGAAGATACTGGGGTCATTGACGTGCGGTGGCTTCGAGTGCGCGCGCGGGTTCCGAATCCGGGAACTTTTCGCGCAGGCGTTTGGCGTAGTCCTGGGCAACCTCCCCGTTGCCCAGCCGGAGCTCGATGTCGTGACCGAGCTTCAACGAATCCGGGCTCGGCGCCCCGAGCGCTTCATAGCGCTGCAGGAAGGCACGGGCCCGAAATGCATCGTTCTTAAGGTACAACACGCGCGCCATCTGATACAGGGCGTCGGCGTTGTTCGGATTGCGATCGAGCGCCTTGCGGAAGTAGCCCTCTGCCGCGTCGTAGTCCTGCGACTGCATCTGGCAGGTACCCGCGTTGGTCAGGGCGAGATCGGGCGTTTCGTAGAAAGGATCGGCCAGGGCGCGATCGAAGAACGGTTTGGCCTCCGCCGGGCGCTGCTGCTTGCACAGGAACACGGCGAGGTTGTTGTTCACTGAGCCCTTCTTGGGGTCGTACTCCGCGGCCTTGCGGTAATGAAGCTCGGCATTGACGGGGTCGTTGATGCGCTCGTAGAGCACGGCGATCACGGTGTGCGCCGGCACGTATTTCGGGTCGAACTGCAGGGCTTTCTGCAGCTTTTCCATGGCGCCCTTGAGGTCGCCGTTCTGCATGTAGCGCTGGCCGAGTTCGGTGTGGACCTCTGCCCCCTTGGCACGATCATCGGCGGCCGTCGAGGGCTTCAGCCCCGAACCGCTCCCTACGCAGCCAGCGCACGCGAAAGCGAGCGCTGCCAGCATCCCCCACCGCTCAAGCCGCATTCACCACTCCCTCTGCGAGTTTCTTGCGGAATTCCGCCTGACGGCGGGTACGGTCCACGACCTGGCCCTTCAACTGACCGCAGGCGGCGTCGATGTCGTCGCCGCGCGTGCGGCGGAGCATCGTCAGCACACCGGCGTTGAGCAACTGGGTCTGGAAAGCGCGGATATCGTCCTGCCCCGAGCGCTCGAAACGCGCACCGGGGAACGGATTGAACGGAATGAGGTTGACCTTGTTGGCCCCAGGCAGCCTGCGCATGAACTTGATGAGCTGGCGAGCATGCTCTGGCTGGTCGTTCACACCCTTCATGAGGGTGTATTCGAACGTGATCGACGTGCGCGGTACACGCTGGATGTAGCGCTCGCAGGCGCCCATCAGCTCGGCCAGCGGGTAGCGCTTGTTCAACGGCACCAGCTCCGTACGGAGCTCGTCGTTGGCGGCGTGCAGGGACACGGCCAACGAGACGTCGCTCTCGGCCGAGAGCCGGTCGATCATCGGCACGAGGCCGGCCGTGGACAGGGTGACGCGCTTGCTCGCCAGGCCGAAACCGAGGTCGTCGCGCATCAGGCTCATGGCCTTGACCACGTTGTCGAAGTTCAGCAACGGCTCGCCCATGCCCATCATCACCACGTTGGTGATGCGGCGCTGCTGGTGCGGCACGTTGCCGAGATGTTTGGCCGCGACCCATACCTGACCGATGATCTCGGCCGTGGACAGGTTGCGGGAGAAGCCCTGGGTCGCCGTGGAGCAGAACTGGCAGTTCAGGGCGCAGCCCACCTGCGAGGACACGCACAGCGTGCCGCGGGTGGGCTCCGGGATGTACACCGTCTCGATGGCGTTGCCGCCATCCATGCCAAGCAGCCACTTGTGGGTGCCGTCGACCGCGCCTTTCTCGAACACGGTCTTCGGCGGCCCGACGTAGCAGCTGGCCGTGAGCTTCTCGCGCAACGCCTTGCCGACATCGGTCATCTTCTCGAAATCGCTTTCGAGACGGTGGTAGATCCACTTCATGACCTGCTCGGCACGGTACGGCTTCTCGCCCAACTGGGCGAAGAAATCGCGCAGTCCCTGGCGGTCGAAGTCGAGCAGGTTGACCTTTTCGGCTGGCGTATTCACGGCATGGCTCAGTGCGAGACGACTTCCGTCGTGCGGAAGAAGTAGGCGATTTCGACGGCAGCGGTTTCAGCGGCGTCGGAGCCGTGAACCGCATTGGCGTCGATCGATTCGGCGAAGTCGGCGCGGATGGTGCCCGGCGCGGCTTCCTTCGGGTTGGTGGCACCCATGAGTTCGCGGTTCTTGAGAATCGCGCCCTCGCCTTCCAGCACCTGGATCATCACCGGGCCGGAGATCATGAACTCGACGAGCGCGTTGAAGAACGGGCGCTCCTTGTGCACGGCATAGAAGCCCTCGGCTTCGGCGCGGCTCAGCTGGGCCATGCGCGCAGCGACAACCTTGAGGCCGGCGCCCTCGAAACGGGCGAGGATTTGACCGATGACGTTCTTCTTGACGGCATCCGGCTTGATGATCGAAAGGGTGCGCTCCAGCGCCATACGAGTGCTCCGGGAAATGAACGAGGAAAGAGGACCCCAGCCAGGCCCTTGGATGCCCGGTGGTAGTTTGCGGCCAAAGACGTCCGGAATGACTGACTTAGCACACGAAATCTTGACAGATTCTAGCTCATCCGCAAGCCGTTTGCAGGCGTGTGCGGTCGCAGATTGACCCATCCGAGGCTGTGGGCGTAACCTCAAACGATCGTTTGATTCAAACCATCCGCCTGCGGAGTCCGCCGACATGACGAACGCACCCTATGCGTCCCGCGAACGAAGCACCAAAGAGCGGATCCTGGGTGCCGCGGAGGCGTTGTTCGCCACCCATGGCTTTGCTGGGGCCTCGCTCCGTCAGGTGACGGCGGCGGCCCGGGTCAACCTGGCCGCCGTGAACTACCACTTCGGCTCCAAGGACAAGCTCATCGAGGAGGTGTTCCGCCGCCGCCTGGACGAACTGAACAGCCGTCGCCTGGCTGCTCTGGGCAAGATTGCCGGTCAGCAGGGCACCCGCCTCGAGGACGTGCTGGACGCCTACATCCGCCCTGCCCTCGACCTGTCCCGCACGGACGGCGGCGGCGCGGCGTTCGTCCGGGTGCTGGCCCGGGCCTACGCCGAGCACAACGAGACGCTGCGCCGCTTCCTTTCGGACAACTACGGCCACGTGCTGCGCCAGTTCGCCACGGAATTCGGCCGCCTGCTGCCGGGGTTGGCCAAGGAAGAAATCTACTGGCGCCTGGACATCGTTACCGGCGCCCTCACTTACGCGATGGCCGACTTCGGCATCATCCAGCGCAAAAACGACGTCGCCGAGCGCGACCACCGCGAAGCCGCGGCCGAGCACCTCATCGGCTTTGCCGCCGCCGGCCTGCGCAACCCTTCCGTTTCGAACGCCACGGCCACTCGTTGACCGTGACGATCCTTGAGCCATCGGAGATCACCATGACCGCAACACCGTTACGCATTCGCAAGGCCGCGGTACTCGGCGCCGGTGTCATGGGCGCGCAGATTGCCGCGCACCTGACGAACGCCAACGTGGAAACCGTGCTGTTCGACCTTCCCGCCAAGGAAGGTCCGAAGAGCGGCATCGCCATCAAGGCGATCGCCAACCTCGCCAAGCTCTCGCCGGCACCGCTGGCCGAGAAGAGCCTCGGCGCCGCGATCATCCCGGCCAACTACGAGGAAGACCTTGCCCAGCTCGCCGACGTGGACCTCATCATCGAGGCCATCGCCGAGCGGATGGACTGGAAGCTGGATCTCTATACGAAGATCGCACCTCACGTATCGCAGACGGCCGTGCTCGCCAGCAACACCTCCGGCCTGTCGATCAACGGCCTCGCCGAAGCGCTGCCGGAAGAACTCCGCCATCGCTTCACCGGCGTGCATTTCTTCAATCCGCCGCGCTATATGCACCTGGTCGAGCTGATCCCCACCCGGCTCACCGACGCCGCCGTGCTCGAAGGTCTCGAAGCCTTCCTTACCACCACGCTCGGCAAGGGCGTGGTGTACGCGAAGGACACCCCGAACTTCATCGGTAACCGCATCGGCGTGTTCTCGATGCTCTCCACGATGCACCACACCGAGGCGTTCGGCCTCGGCTTCGACACCGTGGACGCGCTCACCGGTCCCGCCATCGGCCGCCCGAAGAGCGCCACCTTCCGCACGGCGGACGTCGTGGGCCTGGACACCCTGGCGCACGTGGTCAAGACCATGAGCGACACCCTGCCCGACGATCCCTGGCATCGCTACTTCCAGCCGCCCGCCTGGCTGAAGGGCCTGATCGACAAGGGCGCGCTGGGCCAGAAGACCGGCGCGGGCGTGTACCGCAAGGCTGGCAAGGACATCGTGGTGCTCGACCTGCAGAAGCAGGACTACCGCCCGTCCGAGCAGAAGGCATCCGACGAGGTATCGGCCATCCTCGCCATCAAGGATCCGGCTGAGAAGTTCGCAAAGCTGCGCGCATCGGCCGATCCGCAGGCGCAGTTCCTGTGGGCCGTGTTCCGCGATCTCTTCCATTACACCGCTTACCACCTGGCCGACATCGCCGATACGGCGCGTGACGTCGACTTCGCCATCCGCTGGGGTTACGGCTGGAAGCTCGGACCGTTCGAGATCTGGCAGTCGGCCGGTTGGCAGCAGATTGCCGGCTGGGTCGCCGAGGATATCGCCGCCGGCAAGGCCATGAGCAATGCCCCGCTGCCGGCGTGGGTGACCGACGGCCGCACGGGCGTGCACGGCAAGGCCGGCTCGTTCTCGGCCGCCGCGAACGCCGACAAGCCGCGCTCCAGCCATCCGGTCTACCAGCGTCAGGCGTTCCCCGATCCGATCCTGGGCGAGCGCTTCGACCAGGGCACCACGGTTTGGGAAAACGACGGCGTGCGCCTGTGGCATGCCGGCGACGACATCGGCGTGATCTCGTTCAAGACCAAGATGCACACGGTCAACGATCAGGTGCTTGACGGCATCCAGCACGCCATCGGGCTTGCCGAGCAGCAGTTCCGCGGCGTGGTGCTCTGGCAGCCGTCGGAGCCGTTCTCGGCCGGTGCCGACCTCAAGGGTGCGCTGGGTCTTCTGCAGGCCGGCAAGCTCGCCCAGTTCGAAGCGATGGTGGCGAACTTCCAGGCCACCAGCATGCGCATCAAGTATTCGCTGGTGCCGGTAGTCGCGGCAGTGCGCGGTCTCGCGCTCGGTGGCGGTTGCGAGTTCCAGATGCACTCCGCCCGCACGGTAGCGGCGCTCGAAAGCTACATCGGCCTCGTGGAAGCGGGCGTCGGCCTGCTTCCCGCAGGCGGCGGCCTGAAGGAACTGGCCGTACGCGCTGCGCAGGCCAACCCGGAAGACCCCTTCGAATACCTCAAGAAAGTGTTCGAGACGGTGGCGATGGCAAAGGTCTCCGCCAGCGCGCTCGAGGCGAAGTCGCTCGGCCTACTGCGCAAGGACGACGTGATCGTCTTCAACGGTTACGAATTGCTGCACGTCGCCAAGGCCCAGGCCCGCGCTCTGGCGGAATCGGGCTATCGCCCGCCGCTGCCAGCTCGCGCCGTTCCCGTTGGCGGTGACGTCTCCACGGCCACGTTCAAGTCATCCCTCGCCAATCTGGCCGAGGGCTATTTCGCCTCCGCCCATGACATCGACATTGCCGGCCGCATTGCCGACACCCTGTCGGGCGGTCGGATCGAACGGGGTTCGCTGGTGGACGAGAACTGGTTGTTGGCGCTCGAGCGCCGCCACTTCGTGGAACTGGCCCAGACCGAAAAGACCCAGGCGCGTATTGCCCACACGATGACGACGGGGAAGCCGCTGCGTAACTGATGCGCCAAGCGCTCTGACGCAACCGACTTTCCCCCTTAAAGGAACCACCCCATGAGCAAGCAAGTGCAAGACGCCTATATCGTCGCCGCCACCCGCACCCCCGTGGGCAAGGCGCCGCGTGGCGTATTCCGCAATACCCGTCCCGACGACATGCTCGCGCACGTCATCCGTGCCGTGCTCGAACAGGCACCAGGGATCGACCCGGCGCTGATCGCCGACGCGATCATCGGCTGCGCTATGCCAGAGGCCGAGCAAGGCATGAACGTGGCGCGCATCGGTGTGCTGCTGGCAGGCCTGCCCGAGCAGGTACCCGGCGTCACCATCAACCGCTTCTGCTCCTCCGGCGTGCAGGCCATCGCGATGGCCGCCGACCGCATCCGCCTGGGCGAGGCCGATCTCATGCTGGCGGGCGGCACCGAGTCGATGAGCATGGTGCCGATGATGGGCCACAAGGTGGCAATGAACCCCGCCATCTTCGAAAACGACGAGAACCGCGCCATTGCCTTCGGCATGGGCATCACCGCCGAGAAGGTGGCCGAGCGCTGGAAGGTCAGCCGCGAGGATCAGGACCGCTTCGCTCTGCAGTCGCATCAGCGCGCCATCGCCGCCATTGCGGCCGGCGAGTTCAAGGACGAGATCACGCCGTTCCAGCTCGACGACCGCTATCCGGATCTGAAGAACCATAGCGTCCGCGAGGATCGCCGGATCATCGACACCGACGAAGGCCCGCGTCAGGACACCTCGCTGGAAGTGCTGGGCAAGCTGCGCCCTGTGTTCCGAAACGGCCAGTTCGGCGGATCGGTCACGGCAGGCAACTCGTCGCAGATGTCCGACGGTGCCGGCGCGCTGCTGCTCGCGAGCGAGAAGGCCATCAAGGATTACGGCCTGACGCCGCTGGCTCGCTTCGTGGGCTTCTCGGTAGCCGGCGTCGCACCGGACATCATGGGCATCGGTCCCAAGGAAGCCATTCCAAAGGCGCTCAAGCAGACCGGCATCAGCCAGGATCAACTGGACTGGATCGAGCTCAACGAGGCGTTTGCCGCGCAGGCATTGGCGGTGATCCGCGACCTCGGTCTCGACCCGGCCAAGGTGAACCCCCTCGGCGGCGCCATTGCCCTCGGCCACCCGCTGGGTGCTACCGGCGCGGTCCGCGCGGCCACGCTGATCCACGGCCTGCGTCGCCGCAAGCAGAAGTACGGCATGGTCACCATGTGCATCGGCACCGGCATGGGTGCCGCGGGCGTGTTCGAAGCCCTGTAACCTCAGTCCTGTGGGAGCCGCCATGGCGGCTCCCACAACTCGCTTAGGTTTGGGGTAACCTCCGCCGATGCACGGCATCCACACCATCGATACCGGCTTCGGCCGCCCGTCTTTCGACGCCGCCTATCTCGTCGTGGAGCGCGGGCGCGGTGCCTTCATCGACAGCGGCACGACGCACTCCCTACCCCGCTTTCTCGAAGCACTCGACGCCGCCGGGATCGAACCGGCCGACGTCGACTGGGTCATCCTCACTCACGTGCACCTGGATCACGCCGGTGGCGCCGGCAGCCTGATGCAACACCTTCCGAACGCGAAGCTGGCCGTGCATCCGCGCGGCGCGCGTCACATGATCGACCCGTCCGCGCTCATCGCCGGTGCGGCAGGCGTCTACGGTGAGGACATCGTTCGCCGCGATTACGGCGACATCGTTCCCGTGCCTGCGGATCGTGTCGTGGAAGCCCACGATGGCCTCGCGATCGACCTCGCAGGACGCGCCCTGCTCTGCCTCGACACGCCCGGCCATGCCCGCCACCACATCGCCATCCACGACGAACGCGCCAATGCGTTCTTCACCGGCGACATCTTCGGCCTGTCCTATCGGGAGCTGGATTCATCCGGTGGCGCCTTCATCATTCCGACGACGTCGCCGGTACAGTTCGAGCCCGAGGCGGCGCATGCATCCATTGCGCGCATGCTGGGTTACGAGCCTGAGGCGATGTACCTCACCCACTACGGAAGAGTGACCGAGGTGGCGCGGCTTGCCGCCGACCTGCACGAGCAGATCGACGCCATGGTGGCCATCGCCCAACGTCACGCTACCGCTCCGGATCGCGAAGAGCGTATCGCACAGGAGTTCGCGGATCTCTACGTCTCGCGTGCACAGCGTCAGGGCGTGACGTTGCCTGCTGCTGACATTGCGAAGCTCCTCGCCATCGACATCCGCCTGAACGCGCAAGGCGTTGTCGTGTGGCTGGACCGCGGTACGCGCTGACCAGCCCAGCGTCAGGCCATTCGCGTGCCGTTCGGTACCGGTCGCTCGGTCGTCGTGATGACCACGCCGTCGTCGGTATGAAAGCCGGTCAAGAGGAACTGCGATCGGAAGGGGCCGATCTGCTTCTCGGGAAAATTGATCACGCCGACGATCTGCTTGCCGACCAACTCGTCCGCCTGGTAGATCGCGGCGACCTGCGCACTCGTCTTCTTTTCGCCGTGCGGACCGAAGTCGACCCAGATCTTGTAGGCCGGCCGACGCGCTTCCGGAAACACTTCGGCGCGCACGATCGTCCCAGCGACCAACATCACCTTCTCGAAATCGGCCCAGGTAATCTCTTCGCTCATCTCATCCTTCCAGTCGCGACTTCATCCAGTCGCGCCATTCGTTGTGCCAGTAGGTGCCCTGCGCCGCCAGATAGCCGAACGGGCGGTGCACCGGTTCCAGACCGAAGCCCGAGTAATCGGCCAACGCAGGCTCATTCGAGGCGATGGCATCCGCCAGCGCCTCACCGGCCGCACAGGTGGGCGCAAGGCCGTGACCGCCAAACGCCTGGGCATACCAGAGCCCGTTGCCATGGGTGCCGACCTGGGGCATCTCATGCCGAGCGTAGCTCATGAGCCCCGACCACGCCTGCTCGATGCGCACGTCCTTTAGCGACGGAAACACCGTCGCGAGGTCGCGCTTCAACAACCGCTGCACCGCACGCGGCGAACGATCGCGCACCGAGATCCGTCCACCCCACAGCAAGCGCGTATCGGACAACGGTCGATAGTAGTCGAAGGCAAAGCGAGTGTCGTAGATGGCGGCACGTGTGCGTACGCACTCACGTAGACGCTCGCCAAGCGGCTCGGTCACCATCACGTACGTAGCGATGGGCAGCACCGCGCGGTCGATGCGCCTGTCCAGGCCGGCAAGATAGCCACCGCAGGCCAGTACTACGTTCGGGGTCTCCACGACCGCGCCACCGGCGTGCACGACCCACCCCGCGCCACGGCGCTCCAGCCGCCGCACCCGCGAGCCCTCGTGGATGGCGATTCCCGCGCGTTCGGCAGCGAACGCCAGGCCACGAGCATAGGCCAGCGGGTCGATGTGCAACGCGTTCCGCTCGTAAAGCCCGTCGTGGTAGCGCGGGCTGCGGACGAACTCGTGCATCGCATCCTCCGGAAGCCACTGCCAGTCGGCGTCGTAGCATTCCGCCAGAAGGCGCTGCCGCTCGCGCAATACGCCAGCATCGCGGAACCAGTTCGCCCATACGACGCCCGCGTCCACCGCGTCGCAATCGATCGATAAGGCCTGGATGCGATCGCGGATGAGGTTCACCGCATCCACCGTGCGCGCGTACAGCCGCTTGGCCCGCTCGGCACCCGACTTTTCGAGCAACGCCTTTTCGCCGAGCGAATACCCTGCGAAGACGAAGCCGCCGTTGCGCCCCGACGCGCCAAAACCGATCGATTTCGACTCCAGCAACACGACGTCGCGCACGCCGCGCGCTGCCAATCCCAGCGCGGTATTGAGGCCAGCGAAGCCACCGCCGACCACCACCACCGCCGCCTCGCGCCGCCCTTGCAGGGGCGGCCGCGGCGCGGGCGCGGGCACTCGGTCGTGGTACCAGGACGGCATGGGCGGCGGTTCCTCGGGGAGAGGTGCGTTGTACGCCAGAGCGACGCACGGCGAAAGTGGCACGAGGACGCGGATCGTCAGGCGCCGCTCGCGAGTATCATCGCGCCATGTCCGTTACGTGGGTCTTCCGATGAGTCTGCTGCCTCCCATCGACCTCAAGCGCTGGATCGAAGACAACCGCGCCCTGCTCAAGCCACCGGTCGGCAACAAATGCATCGTGGATGGCGATTTCATCATCATGATCGTCGGGGGCCCGAACGCGCGCACGGATTACCACTACGACGAAGGCCCCGAGTTCTTCTACCAGCTCGAAGGCGAGATGGTCCTCAAGGTCCAGGATGACGGACAGGCCCGCGATATTCCCATTCGCGCGGGCGAGGTGTTCTATCTGCCCCCAGGCGTGCCGCATTCACCGCAGCGGATGCCGGATTCGATCGGTCTCGTGGTCGAGCGGCGCCGCCTTGCGGGCGAGAAAGACGGACTGATGTGGTTCTGTCAGGCGTGCAATCACAAGTTGTACGAGACCTATTTTCCGCTGGGCAGCATCGAAAGCGATTTCCCGCCGGTCTTCGAGCGGTTTTACCGATCGCGCGAGGCGCGGACGTGTACGGTCTGTGGCACCGTGCATCCGGCACCTGCGGCTTACGCCGACTGATCGCGCCGCGCAAGCCGCCCCATAGTGGCCCACGTGGGTAACGACAACTAACGGGTGGTCGCCAGCCACTTCGTCGCCATGCGGCGCAGCGACACGTCGGCTTCGCGGTCGGCGGCAATGTCCGCGATCGAGCGCCACGCCAGTTCCAGCGACTCCTCGTTCGCGACAACATCCTCGCTGCCACGTGCGACGACGACATAGCGGACGTCGTAGTGCCAATGCTCCGGCTCGTCACGGCGCGCCGGTATGCGATGGCGATCGAGATCGAAAATCTCCGGCAGCACGGCAAGATCGCGCAACCCCGTCTCCTCCTCCGCCTCACGCAAGGCGACGGCGGCGAGGTCGGGATCGCCGTCGGCATGGCCGCCCGGTTGCAGCCAGCGCTCGAGTTTCCGATGCAGCATGAGCAACGTGCGCTGCCCGTCCGCACTCACCAGCCAGGCCGATCCGGTGACATGCCCCGCCACGGTTTCGCGATGGAAGGGCCGCGGCTCCTCGCGCAAAAGGCGCACGAACGCGCGGGTGGTGGGGTCTTCCGGCCAACGCGCCGCATAGCGGTCGAGCGCGTCCAGCAAACGATCAGGTTTGTCCATCAGGGAATGCCTGCACGTAAATCGCCAATTCTCGCATGGCATTTTCGGACTAGTCCGATGTCGGGCACGGGCACGGCTTGCCTAGGATGGTCGCCGGAGCACACGACGCGCTCCGTTCGCCGCCCTCCCGCCGTCACGCAAGGAATTGCGCATGCCGAAGACGCTTCCATCGGTCGCCCTCGCCCTCGCCAGCCTCGCCCCGCTTGCCGCCTCTGCGGCGCCGCGGGAAGCCAACTTCACCGGCCCACTGGTCACGCCCGCGGTCAACAGCATGCCCGAGGGCATGGTCAACATCGAGCCGTATCTCATCCACACCAACACCCGCGGCCGTTACGACAACGCGGGCCACCGCCGGGAAGAGCATTCGATGGTGCGGCAGTGGCAACTGGCCGTACCGATGAGCTACGCACTGAGCGACACCCATGTCGTGCAGCTCACCCTCACGTCGTCGCGCACGTCCGGCGGCGGACTGCACAGCGACGGCATGCGAACCGGCGACACGACCGTACGTCTACAGCAGCGACTGCGTGGGCCAGACGCCGACGGCGGCGGCCTGATCCTCGCCGTGGCAGCAGCCCAGCGTCTGCCGACGGGCCGCTACCACCAGTTGGATCGCAACCCGCTCAACGGCACGGGCAGCGGCGCCATGCGAACGACCTTCTCCTTAGGCGCCCAGCAGTTGCACTGGCTTGACGACGCACACGCCCTCCGTTGGCGGGCGCAGCTCGCATGGAGCCCGACGCCTGGACATATCCGGCTGCGCGACAGCAGCGTGTACGGCACGGATGCCGGGTTCCGCGGCCGTGCACGACTCGATCAGGCATGGAATGCCTCGGTGGCGGCCGAATACACGCTCAATCCGCGCTGGGTGCTGGTAGGCGAAGCCATCTGGAACCGTGCTGGCGCGATCGACCTCGTCGGTACGTCCGCCGAGGGCTCGCACGTGGCACGTCGTCTCAAGCCGAACCAGGATTTCAGCCTTGCACCGGCTGTGGAATACCACTTCACGCCGAACACGGGCCTCATCGCAGGCGTGCAGTTCACCGTGGCTGGCCGCAACACCTCCGACTACGTGGCGCCCCAGGTGGCGCTCAACATGGTCTTCTGAAGCATCGCGTCGCCATATGCACAACCGCCGCAAGTCATGCTCGACACGTTTACCGGATGCTCGCAATGCCTTGGCAGGCCTCGCATTGCAGCTTGTACGGCCGAGGCCCGCTGGGCTATGGTGCCGTGCCAGCGCTTCCGGGCAGCGGCGTGTCCACCGTGGCTCACGCGGCGGTCCCAATAATAAAAGGCAACATTCCGGCAGTAGGGGAGACACATGTTGAAACACTTGTTCGCGACGCATCCCATTGAGGCCGCGCCGCACGTCGACGCTGGCGAGCACATCAATACCGGCGCGCACGGAAACGAGCTGAAGCGGGTTCTCACCGCAAAGCACCTCATCCTTCTCGGTGTCGGCCCGGTCATCGGCGCAGGCATCTTCGTCATCACCGGCCAGGCCGCCGCGCTGCACGCCGGCCCCGCGCTGGTCATCAGCTTCCTCATCGCCGGTTTCGCCTGCGCCCTCGCCGGCCTGTGCTACGCCGAGTTCGCGGCGATGCTGCCGGTCTCGGGTAGCGCCTACTCGTATTCCTATGCGACGCTCGGCGAATACGTCGCCTGGTTCGTCGGCTGGAACCTGGTGCTCGAGTACCTCTTCGCCGCCGCCACGGTGGCCGCGGGTTGGTCGGGATACTTCAACGAATTGCTCGGCCTGATCGGCCAGATGATCGGCAGCAACATCGCCCTGCCCGCCTCGCTCGCCTCGGCACCCTTCCAGTTCGTCGAGGGCCACATCCAGGCAACCGGCACGATC
Organism: Luteibacter sp. UNCMF366Tsu5.1; assembly: GCF_900119235.1. Classification (NCBI taxonomy): domain Bacteria; kingdom Pseudomonadati; phylum Pseudomonadota; class Gammaproteobacteria; order Lysobacterales; family Rhodanobacteraceae; genus Luteibacter; species Luteibacter sp. UNCMF366Tsu5.1. The sequence continues at coordinate 721,566 of NZ_FPIS01000001.1, forward strand.
ATCAACCTGCCCGCGGTCGTCATCATCGCCGCGTTGTCCGGCCTCTGCTACGTGGGCATCACGCAGTCGGCCTTCGTCAACTCGATCATCGTGGCGATCAAGGTCACCGTGATCCTGCTGTTCCTCGCCTTCGCGATCCAGGTGATCAACCCGTCCAACTGGCACCCGTTCATTCCGGAGTCCGAGGGTGAGGGCATGTTTGGCTGGAGCGGCATCTTCCGCGCAGCGACCATCGTGTTCTTCTCCTACGTGGGCTTCGACGCGGTGTCCACCGCGGCTGGCGAGGCCAAGAATCCGCAGCGCGACATGCCGATCGGCATCCTCGGCTCGCTGGCCATCTGCACGGTGCTCTACATTGCCGTGGCGCTCGTGCTCACCGGCATCGCTCCGTTCCGCATGCTCAACACGCCGGAACCGGTGGCAACCGCCCTCGGCCTGTATCCGCATCTTTCCTGGCTGAAGGCGATCGTCGTGCTCGGTGCCATCACCGGTCTGTCGTCGGTCATCCTCGTGATGCTCATGGGCCTGCCGCGCATCTTCTTCTCGATGGCGAAGGACGGCCTGCTGCCGCAGACCATGGCGAAGGTGCATCCGAACTTCCGCACGCCTTACATCGGCACGATCATCGTCGGCGTGGCCGCCGCCGCCATGGCCGGCCTGTTCCCGGTCAGCGTGCTCGGCGAATTGGTCTCGATGGGCACTCTGCTCGCCTTCGCCACCGTGTGCATCGGCGTGCTGATCCTCCGCTACACCCGTCCGGACCTGAAGCGCAGCTTCCGCGTGCCGTTCGTGTGGCCGATCTGCATCACCGGCGCACTGGCCTGTGTGTACCTCTTCTGGCAGGCATTCGAGGAGCATTGGCGCCTGATGATCGGCTGGATCATCATCGGCCAGTTGATCTACTTCGGCTACGGCTACGCGCACAGCAAGCTGCGCAAGTCGCTCGGTTGATCTAACCTGCGAAAACGAGGGCCGGCGGTCGTCCGCCGGCCCTCGCGTTTGCAGCCCTTCCTTTTCGTACACGACTCCAGGCTGTCCATGCTCCAGCAGTTACTCGCGAAGAAAGCGCCCCAAGCCGAGCCGGATGACGCGCACGGCCCCGCCCTGCGCCGCACGCTCGGTCCCTGGGGCCTCACCGCGCTGGGCATCGGCGCGGTCATCGGTGGCGGCATCTTCGTCATTACCGGCGTCGCCGCAGCGGAACACGCGGGACCGGCGATCATCGTGTCGTTCATTCTCGCGGCGATCTGCAGCACCTTCACGGCGCTGTGTTATGCCGAATTCGCTTCGATGATCCCCGTATCGGGCAGCGCCTATTCCTATGCCTATGCCACGCTCGGCGAAGGCGCCGCATGGTTCATCGGCTGGAATCTCATTCTCGAATACGGCGTCTCGGCCTCCGCGGTAGCGGTGAGTTGGACCGGCTACTTCGTCAGCCTGCTCGATCACATCGGCATCCACATCCCGCCAGCGCTGACCAATGCGCCCGTGGATTGGGTGGACGGGCACCTGGTGTTCACCGGCGCGCTGTTCAACCTGCCGGCCGTCGGCATCACCCTGGCGCTGACCTGGCTTTGCTACGTGGGCATCAAGGAATCCGCCGGTATCAACATGGCGATGGTGCTGCTCAAGACCGCACTGATCATCGTGGTGATCGTGGTGGGTGCGAGCCACATCGACACGGCGAACTGGCATCCCTTCATCCCCGAGAATCAGGGCGGCGACAAGTACGGCTGGTCGGGCATCCTACGTGGCGCGTCGATGGTCTTCTTCGCCTACATCGGCTTCGAGGCGACCTCCACGGCGGCACAGGAGTCGAAGAACCCGCAGCGCGACATGCCGATCGGCACGTTGGCCTCGCTCGCCATCTGCACGGTGCTGTACATCGCGATGGCCGCCGTGCTGACCGGTCTCGTTCCCTTCGCCGAACTCGGCACCTCGGAGCCGGTGGTCACGGCGATTCGTCAGCATCCGGAACTGGGCTGGCTGCGCGGCATCGTCGAAGTCGGCGCGCTGATCGGCCTCTCGTCCGTCGTGCTGGTGATGATCATCGCTCAGCCGCGCATCTTCATGATCATGGGCCGCGACGGCCTCATGCCGAAGGTGTTCACCACCATTCACCCGAAGTACCGCACGCCGCACATCAACACGGTCATCACCGGCATCGGCATCGCCTTGCTCGCTGCGGTGTTCCCGCTCAACGTGCTGGGTGACCTCACCTCGATGGGCACGCTGGTCGCCTTCTGCGCCGTCTGCGGTGGCGTGATGATCCTTCGAAAGACCGCGCCGGATCTCCCGCGCACGTTCCGCGTGCCCTGGGCACCGGTCACCTGCGTGCTCGGCATTCTGAGCTGCATCGGCCTGCTCTGGTCGATGGGCGTGCGCAACTGGGTGCTGATGGGCGTGTGGACCCTGCTCGGACTCGTGATGTACATGGTCTACGGCTACCGTCACAGCCGACTCAAGCGGAGCAGCGGCGCCTGACGGGCACCGGCTTTACAAAATTCGAACAAATCTCCGATTCAGTCCGTAATATCTTGTTTTAAAAGGCAAATCGAAGAAAGTTTCGCTGTCATTTAGCTGCCATTGGCCGGTCGCCATCGGAGGGGAGTATGATCCCGAGTCCGAGGGTAAATCACTTGGCAGTGGGCCCCGGATTGCCGCCCGGCGCGTCAGGCGGGTCAGCTCCTCGGCCTGGCGCGCTTGGGCTGCATTTTCTTAAGTGACAAACGAAGGCCAGCCTTGCGGCTGGCCTTTTCGTGTCGATTCTGTACGCCCAGGCAGCGTTTAGATCATGACCGCGTGCGACACGCACCAGCCCTTGGCGGCCACCGAATGCCCTGGGAACAACTGGCACGGGCCACGGGGGGCACCCGCCTTGCCCTGGTAGAAATTGCAGTTGAAACAAGCGTCCTTGGGATCTTTCTTCCCGGCCGCCTTGCTCGCGTCCTCGGTGTACTTCAGCGCGCTGGCCGTCGGGTCGGTCGGAGACAACGGCGGCAAATCCTGAGCCCGGGCGTTCCGTGGGAGGGTGCCGAGGAGCGTGGCGGCCGCCACCCCACCAGCCGCGACCTTGAGGAAACGGCGACGTCCTTCATTATTCTTATCGTGTTGCGACATGGGATAGACCTCCGTCGATGGTAAGCCGGGCCAGCGCCCGGTGCTGAGGGAATCGTACCGTCTCAGGGGCAAAGGAAGCGTCCGTCGCACCGATTCATCCATGGCAATCCCCATCCGCCCTGTCGTCGCCACTCCCTCCCCGCAGGGCCAAAGACCCCACGTGCTATAGTTGCGGCCTGTTTGGACGTCCAAATCCTCATGTCGAAGCCTCTCCCCGCCGCCGTCTCCGCCCTCCTCGCGGATCGAGCGGACGCCATTGCCGAAGCTGCCCGCGAGCTGGCCGCCTTCGGCTGGACGCCCGCCACGAGCAGTAACTTTTCGATGCGTATCGACGATCAGCTCGCCGCCATCACCATTTCCGGGCGCGACAAGGGGCGTTTGGGTCGCGACGACATCATGGTGATCGACATGAACGGCAAGGCGGTGGGGTCGGAATACCGCCCATCGGCGGAAACCGGGCTGCATACGCAGGTCTATCGACGCTTTCCGGATGCCAACGTCGTGTTGCACACCCACTCGCGCACGCAGAGCGTAGCGTCTCGGCTGTTCGCGGCGGAAGGTCGCGTGCGCCTCGAAGGCTGGGAATTGCAAAAGGCCATCGCTGGCCACACAACCCATGACAGCACGCTGGATATCCCTGTCTTCCCCAACACCCAGCACATGCCCGAGCTTGAGGCTCGCGTGGATGCCTGGATCGACGCCGGCAAGCCGTTGTACGCCTATCTCATCAACGGCCACGGCATCTACACCTGGGGCCATGACATGGCCGAAGCGCGCCGCCACCTCGAAGCCCTGGAATTCCTCCTCGGCTGCGAACTCGACCTACGGAGGCTTTCCCCATGAGTCGCCTGCGCATCTACGAAGACACCCGTCACGACACGCCCCTGGCCGTGTATGAAGACCACGCTGCTATCGCCGCAGCGTTGAACGCGGTTGGCGTGCGTTTCGAGCAATGGGAGGCCAACCAGCCGATCGCGCCCGGGGCAAGCCAGGACGAGGTCATTGCCGCGTACCGCCAGGACATCGACCGCCTTATGCGCGAGAACGGCTATCAAGCCGTTGACGTCATCAGCCTCAAGCCGGATCACCCGGATCGCGCCGCATTCCGCCAGAAGTTCCTGAACGAGCATACGCACAGCGAGGACGAAGTCCGTTTCTTCGTGGCTGGCGCTGGCCAGTTCACCTTGCATCTCGATGGCAAGGTCTACGAGGTGCTGTGCGAAAAAGGCGACCTGATCGGCGTGCCGGACGGCACGCCGCATTGGTTCGATATGAGCGAATCGCCCTACTTCGTGGCGATTCGCCTGTTTACCAACGTGGAAGGCTGGGTGGCGAAGTTCACCGGCGAGGATATCGCTGAGCGCTTCCCGCGCATGCCCCCGCACACCTCGGCTTCGACTGATTTATAGACTTACGTCGGTGTTCGGCATGGAGAACGTGCCGTCTACTTCGATGCGCTTCGCGCCATCGGATCGATATGCCGTGAAAGCGAATTTGCCCTCGACCCAAGTGCGGTCAGGGCTGAACCTGAGCTCTACGTAACCGCCGTTTTTTGGAGAATATGCGTAGACCGCATGACCATCGAATTCGCCGTAAAACAGCATCAGGTCCGTTTTGTATAAGTCGAAATAATAAGCACCATCAACGGCCTGCTCCTCCGTATCCTTGAAACGCAGTTCGAAACCCATGGTGTCCACGACGGCACCACTGATCAACTGTCCGGCGTCGAAGTAGTGAGTTTTTGGAGCCCAGCCGCCAGTGATCACCTGCTCCCTGGCGTGTCCGTGTCGGACACGTATTGCACCCCATTGATAGTCGCCTCGAAGGTTCCGTTCGTATCGGCGCGTGCATTCCTAGACAGCACGGCCGACGGGTCCGACAACATGTCACTTGGCGCGGAATGAACCGGACTGGCCGCAAGACCGAGCGCCAACATCGGGGTAAGTAGTGCGGATCGCCGCAGCATGCGGTGAGAAAAGAACATCGTCGTCTCCTGTTGCGTGGGGGGAGACTCATACTGTTTTTCCCCGTGGGTTCAACCCATACGACGATTCTGAAAAATCGGCGTGTTTTCGGAGGAGCGCCGCAGCGACGGGAAGAGAGCCGACGTTGTCGAAAATCAGCCGCCTGCTGCGCCCTTCTCGTGTATTGGATCGAACGGGACAGCAATGCCTGCACCCACGGCAGCCACATCGACACGACGCCCGGTTCGATATGAGATAGTCGCCACATTGCGTGGCGACTAGCTTATTTATTAAAGGGGAAGCCGCGATGCAAAGCTCACCGGCGAGGATATTGCTGAGTGCTTTCCGCGCATGACACCTCACACCTCAGCTTCGGCTGATTTATAGACTCAGTCATTGTTTCGCGTGGAGAATGTGCCCTCGACGGCGATGTCATTGGCACCGTCGTTTCGAGTAGCATTGAAAGCGAATTTACCCTCGACCCAAGTGCGGTCAGGACTGAACTTGAGCTCTAAATACCCCCCGGTCGGGGAATACATTGCCACTTCACGCTTTCCATAGTGCACCAAGAGGTCTGTTTTGTTATTTTTGTGATTGTCGAAAAAGTAAATGCGATCGACAGCGTGCTCTGAATTATCCGTGAAACGCAGCTCGAAGCTCATGGGGGTCATGTCGGGGCCACCGACGTTATACCCAACGAAGTAGTGATGATTCGGCTCACCGGGCCAACCCTGCACCGCCCCAGCGGCTGCCTGATCGGACACGTATTGCACTCCGTTGATCGTCACATTGAAGGTTGTGTTCATTGCCATCTCCTCGTCCGTGTGGGGAGACTCAGTTTGTTCCTGCGCAAGGACTTAATCCATACGACTTTCAATAAAACATAGATGCCTTTTCGGACGACTGCTAGTCGCCACATTGCGTGGCGACTAGTTTTTTTATCGAAGGGGAAGCCGCGATGCGAAGTTCACCGGCGAGGATATCGCCGAGCGTTTCCCGCGCATGACCCCGCACACGTCGGCTTCGACTGATTTATAGACCTAAGTCTCTGTTTGACATGGAGAACGTGCCCTCGACAGCGATGTCCTTGGCGCCGTCACTTCGAGAAGCGTTGAAAGCGAACTTTCCTTCGACCCAAGTGCGGTCAGCACTGAACTTGATATCTAGGTAACCCCCGGTTGGGGAATACATTACCCAGCCACCAAAACCGTCACGTTCTCCGTAGTCCAGCACCATGTCTTTTTTGTGCATGTCGAAAAAGTAAATGCCATCGACAATCGGCTTTGACGTATCCATGAAGCTCAGTTCGAAGCTCATGGAGGTCGTGTCGGGGCCACCTGCGTTCGTTCCAACGAAGTAGTGAACATTCGGCTCACCGGGCCGCCAACCGAGCAGCGCCACAGCGCCAGCTACGTCGGTCACGTGTCGCACTCCATTGATAGTCACATCGAAGGTTGCGTTCGTATCGGCACGCGCAGTCCGAGACGGCACGGTCGACGGGTCCGATAACATGTCGCTTGGCGAGGAATGAACCGGACTGGCCGCAAGACCGAGCGCCAACATCGGGGTAAGCAGTGCGGATCGCCGCAGCATGCGTTGAGAAAAGAACATCGTCGTCTCCTGTTGCGTGGGGGAGACTCATTCTGTTTTTCGGCTAGGGCTTAACCTATACGACGATTCTGAAAAATCGGCGTGTTTTCGAATGAGCGCCGTAGCGACGGGAAGAGGGCCGACGTTACCGAAAATTAGCCGCCTGCAGTCGGCGCCCTTCTCGTGCATTGGATCGACGAGACAGCATGCCCGCGCCAACGGCAGCACATCGACACAACGCCCGGTTCGACGTGAGCTAGTCGCCACATTGCGTGGCGACTAGCTTATTTATTAAAGCGAAAGCCGCGATGCAAAGTTTACCGGCGAGGATATCGGCGAACACTTTCCGCGCATGACCCCGCACACGTCGGCTTCGACTGACTTATACAATCATTCATATTTGGCTTCATTATAGTTTGGCATGGAGAATGTGCCTTCGACAGTGATGTCATTGGCGCCGTCGTTTCGAGTAGCATTGAAAGCGAATTTACCCTCGACCCAAGTGCGGTCAGGACTGAACTTGAGCTCTAAATACCCCCCGGTCGGGGAATACCATATCGCTTGGTTAGGAGCTAGACGTTTTCCATAGTGCACGACGAGGTCTGTTTTGTTTTTTTTGTGATTGTCGAAAAAGTAAATGCGATCGACAGCGTGCTCTGAATTATCCGTGAAACGTAGCTCGAAGCTCATGGGGGTCATGTCGGGGCCACCTACGTACCGTCCAACGAAGTAGTGACGATTCGGCTCACCAGGCCAACCCTTCATCGCGAAAGCGTGTGCCTCGTCGGACACGTGTTGCACTCCGTTGATAGTCGCCTCGAAGGTTGCGTTCGTATCGGTGCGCGCATCCCAAGACAAAACGGTCAACGGGTCCAGCGAAGTCTCACTTGGCGCGGAATGAACCGGGCTGGCCGCAAGACCGAGCGCCAACATCGGGGTAAGTAGTGCGGATCGCCGCAGCATGGGTTTAAAAAAGAACATTTTGTCTCCTGTTGCGTTGGGGGAAGGCTCATTCTGTTTTTCCGCATGGGTTTAGCCCATACGACTATTCTGAAAAATCGGCGCGTTTGGATGGGAAGGGAGCCGACGTTGTCGAAAATTAGCCGCCCGCAGTCGGCGCCATTCTCATGTATTCGATCAACGAGACAGTAAGGTCTGCACAAGCGGCAGCCGCATAGACATACCGCATGGTTCGATACGAGCTAGTCGCCACATCGCGGCGTATACCCAGTCGGACACGTAGCGCACTCCGTGATCGTCGCCTCGAAGGTTCAGTTCGTATCGGCGCGCGTATCCCGAGACACTACGAACAACGGATCCCACGACATTTTGCTTGGCGCGGAATGAACCGGGCTGGCCGCAAAACCGAGCGCCAACATCGGGGTAAGTAGTGCGGATCGCCCCAGCATGCGTTGAGAAAAGAACATCGTCGCCTCCTGTTGCGCAGTGGAGACGCATTCTGTTTTCTTCGTAGGGCTTGCCCTATAGAATTATTCTGAAAAATCGGGATATTTTCAGGCGGCCGCCGTGGCGATGCGAAGGAAGCGGCGAGGATATTGCAACCGCTTCCTTTGCATGCTGCGCACACATCGGCTTTTGACTGCTCTATAGACCTAGATCGGTATTTGGCATAGCGAACGTGCCGTCAACATCGATGAGCTTGCCGCCGTCGATTCGAACTGCTGTGAAGGTGAACTTGCCCTCGACCCAAGTTCGGTCGGGGCTGAACGTCAGATCCAAGTGACCTGAAGTCGGGTGGTACGACCAGATGCGTCCACTCTCAATGTCGAATTCCCCGTAGTTCAACATCAGAGGTAGGTTGAGGGCGCCGAAATAATATCGACCGTCAACGACCTGCTCTGCCGGATCCATGAAACGCCGGACGAAGCGCATGGGGCTCATGTGAGGACCACCTATCGGCTCTCCGGCGTTGAAGTAGTGGTATTTCGGAACCGCGCCGTCACCGAGGTGTTCCGTGGCAGATGCCCTTTCAGACACGTAAGTCACGCCATTGATCGTGGCCGTAAACGTAGCGTCCGCGTGAGTGCGCTCCATCCCGGATTGCACGGTGGGTTGGCCCAATGCCATCTCGCCTGGAATCGCAAGAACCGGGCTGGCCACAAGACCGAGTGCGACCATCGGGGTAAGCAGTGCGGATCGCCGCAGCATGCGTTGAGAAAAGAACATCGTCGTCTCCTGTTGCGTGGGGGGAGACTCATTCTGTTTTTCGGCTAGGGCTTGACCTATACGACGATTCTGAAAAATCGGGGGCGCTTTCGGACGGTCGCCGTAGCGATGGGCTATTCGGTCGTTTATTCTGCCAACCTCCTGATCGAGGCTTCCCCATGTCTGACATCCGCGCCATCCTCACTGACATCGAGGGCACCACCAGCTCCATCGATTTTGTCAAGGACGTGCTGTTTCCATATGCCCGGACGCACCTCCCGGCCTACGTCGAGACCCACGCCGACACGCCCGAGGTCCAGCACTGGCTGCACGAAGCGGCAAAGGAAGCCGGCTTCGTCGAGGCCAGCCGCTCGGAAATCATCGACCTGCTCGTGCGCTGGATCGACGAGGATCGCAAGTCCACGGCGCTCAAGGCACTGCAGGGCATGATCTGGCGCGAGGGCTATGAGTCCGGCGCCTACGTGTCGCACATGTACCCAGAGGTCGCGGCGCGGCTCCGTGCATGGCACGAACAGGGGCTTGCGTTGTACGTGTATTCGTCTGGCTCGGTACCGGCGCAGAAGCTCCTGTTCGGCTATAGCGAGAACGGCGACCTCACGCCGTTGTTCTCGGGGTATTTCGACACGCAGACGGGCCACAAGCGCGAGGTCGATTCCTACCACCGCATCGCCGAAGCGATTGGCCTCCCGCCCGCGCAGGTGCTGTTCCTTTCGGACATCCGCGAAGAGCTCGACGCCGCTCGCGCGGCGGGCATGCGCACCACGCAGCTCGTCCGTGCGCCGCAACCTCTGAGCGAGAACGGCCATCCTGCCGTCGCCGATTTCGATGCCATCGCACCTTGATTCCCGCCGCAAGACGGCGATCTACGTCCTGGCGTCGTTTTCCCTGGGCGTGCTGCTGACGGCAAGTCTGTTGTGGCACGGGCCGCGCCCCGCGCCGAGCCAGGCGGTCGCCCCCGAGCCTGCTGCTGCACGATCGGCGCCGACCCAGGGGGAGCCCGCCAAGCGACCCGAGCCCCTGTCGCTATGGGGCGATATGCCCGACGGCGATACGGAAGGCGATGCCGATGCGGCGGCCTGGCCGGACGATGCGCCCACGCCGGAGCAGGTGTTTACCGATCAGCCCGAGGCCATGCGCAAGGCTTTGTCGCGGCTGGCTCCGCGCACGCCGGGCAAACCGAATCTCTACGCCATCGCCGTGGGCGCCGATGGCAGCGAAGACGTATTCCGCAACGAGGCGGAATACGTCGATGCCGTGGTAGGCAAACGCTTTGCCAGCCCCGGCCATACGGTGATCCTGGAGAACAACCCGGCCACACTCACCACCCGCCCGCTGGCTAGCTGGACGAATCTGGAAGCGGCACTCGGCGGTCTCGCCAAGGTCATGGACCCACGCGAAGACGTGCTCCTGCTGTACATCGCCACCCACGGCTCCAGCGACCACACCCTACTCATCGACATGGATCCGATCCCGCTCGATCAGATCGACCCGGATGGTCTCGCGGATATCCTTTCGAAGCAGCCGTTTCGCTGGAAGGTCGTCGTGGTCAATGCGTGTTACTCGGGCGGCTTCGTACCCAAATTGCGCGGCGCCGGCACCCTGGTGCTCACCGCCGCACGCAGCGACCGGACCTCGTTCGGCTGCGGCGCGGATTCCGACATCACCTATTTTGGTCGGGCTTGGCTTGCCCATGGGCTGAGTGCTACGCCGGACTTCATCGAGGCTTTCGGCAAGGCGAAGGCGGAGATCGCAGGCTGGGAGAAGCGGGACGCCCTGGAGCCGTCCGAGCCGCAGATCGATGTGGGCGCTGGCATTGAGAGCAAGCTCGATGCTTGGCGGAAAGCGGCGCGCATTGGGCCGCCCGTGCCGTTTCAACCGGCGCACTGAGGCGGCGTCTCGCCACTGTAGCGGCTCCCACAATCGCTTCGTTGGCTTCTCGCCGCTATAGCGGCTCCCACACCTCAGACCGAGACGTCGAGCGAGAAGCGGTCCGCGTCCATCCAGGCAGGAAAACGCTCGCGATGTGCCTTCAGCGGCGCCGGATCGAGCACGACGGTGACGACCTGTTCCTGAGTGCCAAGTTCCACCAGCGGCTCGCCCACGGGATCGATCACGGCACTGTCGCCGGCATAGGGCAAGTCGTTGCCATCCACACCGACGCGATTCACGCCGATGACATAGGCCAGGTTTTCGATGGCTCGCGCACGCAGCAGCGTGCGCCAGGGCTGGCGACGCGGTGCCGGCCAGTTCGCCACGAACAAGGCGAGGTCGTAATCCATGCCGCCTGCGGCTTCCTCGCGGCGTCCGTTGCGTAGCCACACCGGAAAACGCAGGTCGTAGCAGACCTGCGGCAGGATGCGCCATCCCTTCAGCTCCACGATCAGGCGCTCATTGCCACCACCATAACGCGTGTGTTCGCCCGCCATGCGGAACAGATGGCGCTTGTCGTAATACGCGATCGAGCCGTCGGGCGAAGCCCAGACGAGACGATTGTAGACGCTGTCGCCATCGCGAATGACCAGGCTACCGGTCAGCGTGGCATTCACCTCGCCGGCCAGCGCCCGCATCCACGCAACGCTCGGGCCGTCCATCGCCTCCGCATTGCTGAGCGTGTCGTTGGTGAACCCGGAGAGGAACGTCTCCGGAAGCACGATCAGGTCGCTTGGCGCGGCGCCACGGACGAGACGACCGTAGTACTCGCGATTGCCCGCCGCGTCATGCCACCGGGTAGCGCCCTGGACGAGAGAAACGGTCAGAGTTTGCACAGCAGCTCCGCGGCGGCTTCCATGGTGGCGTCGTTTTTGGCGAAGCAGAGCCGGACCAGGCGCGTGTCAGGCGCGGCTTCGTAGAACGGACTGAGCGGAATCGCGGCCACACCGCCCTCGCGCACCAGCCACTCGCTGAAGTTGATGTCGTCCACATCGCGGATGGCGGCATAGTCCACGAGCTGGAAGTACCCACCCGGAACATCGAGCAGCTTCAGGCGCGACGGTGCAAGCAATTCGCGGAAACGATCACGCTTCGCCTGGTAGAACGCCGGCAGCGTCAGATAGTGCTCAGGAGTGGATTCGAGGAACTCCGCAAACGCCCACTGCGCCGGGTTGAACGTGCAGAACGTAAGGTATTGGTGCACCTTACGGAACTCGGCGGTGAGCGCCTTGGGCGCCACGGCATAGCCAACCTTCCATCCCGTGCAGTGGTAGGTCTTGCCGAACGACGACACGACGATGCTTCGCGCCGCGAGTTCCTCGTGGCGCAGCACGCTCTGGTGTTCCTGACCATCGAACACGATGTGCTCGTACACCTCGTCGGAAAGCACCACGATGGACGTCTCGCGCACAATGGCAGCCAGTTCGTCCAGATCGGCCCGCGAGAGCACGGCGCCGGACGGATTGTGCGGCGAGTTGATCAGGATCATCCGGGTCTTCGGCGTGATCGCGTCGCGCACGCGCTGCCAGTCGATGGCGAACGTGGGCAAGGTCAGCGGCAGATGCACCGCCGTGGCGCCCTGCAGTTCGATTGCCGGCTCGTAGCTGTCGTAGCACGGGTCGAAGACGATCACCTCGTCGCCAGCCCGCACCACGGCGGCAATGGCGGAGAAAAGCGCCTCGGTGGCGCCGGACGTGACCGTGACCTCGGTATCTGGACTGACGCGATGACCGTAGAGACGCTCCGTCTTGGCCGCGATCTGCTCACGCAGCTTGGGAATACCGACGCCCGGCGCGTACTGGTTCTTCCCCTCGGCCATGGCGCGGGTGATCGCATCGCGCAGCGGCTCGGGCGGTTCGAAATCGGGAAAACCCTGGCCCAGGTTCACTGCCTTGTGTTCCAGCGCCAGTTGGCTCATGACGCTGAAGATCGTGGTGCCGACCTTGGGAAGCTTGGTATCGAGCTGCATCGAACGCCCTTATTCGTTTGGACGGCCAAACGCCGTCGACCGGGTCGATCCTATCATGCGCGCGAGGTGGATCGCCCCCGCCTGCTCCGGGTTCGCCCCAACCTTCTGACAATCCTTGACGAACTCCGCCTGCGCCTTCGGCAACCGCTCGGCTAGAAAGTCCACGAAGCTGCGGACCGCGGGCAGCAGACCACGGCGGCTGGGGTAAACGAAATGCAGCGTGCCCTGCGCCGTGGTGTACTCCGGTAGCACCCACTCCAGTTCCCCCTGGGCGATGAGCGGTGCGCAGAAGTCTTCCGGCACGAGCGCCACGCCGCAACATTGCACCGCCGCTGAAATGAGCACCGAGAAGTCGCCGCTGACGAGGCGTGGCTTGACCTCCACCGCGGACTTCTTGCCGCTGGCATCCACCAGTTCCCAGACCTGGGCGCCCTCGTGCTCATACATGGACAGAGCGGGCAGCAGGGCCAGCTCGTCGAGGGATCGCGGACGACCGTTGCTCTCGAGGAACTTGGGGCTTGCCACCAGCAGGCTGCGCGCATAACCGATGCTACGCAGGACGAGCGTGGCGTCGGTATCCAGTTTCTCGCGAACACGGATCGCCACGTCGTAGCCCTCGCCGATGACGTCGACGCGCCGATTGGTGGCGGTAAGACGCACTTGAACCTTCGGGTGCTCCAGCATGAACGCCGGAAGCATCGGCCCGAGCACGTTCTGCGCCAGGGAGATCGGGCAGCTCACACGGACCACGCCGCGCGGCTCGGTGCGCAGTTCGTCCACGGCATCCTGCGCCGCGCGCGCCTCTTCCAGCACCGCACGACAGTGTTGATAGAAGCGCTCGCCAATCTCGGTCACCACGAAACGGCGCGTTGTACGTTGGAGCAGGCGCACGCCGAGGCGGTCCTCCAACTGGGCGATGCGCTTGCTCAGGCGGGATTTGGGGATACCGAGCGCCCTGCCCGCTGCCGAAAACCCGCCGTGCTCAACGACGGAGGCGAAGAAGTACAGATCGTTGAGGTCCTGCAGCGCGCCGTCCATCCCAAGCTCCGGTCGTTTCGTTTGCGAAACAATGAGTCTACTCCATGCCGACTAATCGCGGGATTGTCGCTGGCGTATCGTTTCCTCATGCCGCCACGCGGCCTATTAGAGGAATTCCATCATGAAACTCCTGCATGTCGACGCCAGCGCCCTCGGTGCCCACTCCGTTTCCCGCGGCCTCACTGCCGCGATCGTGGACGAGTTCGTTCGTCATCATCCCGGAGTGGAGGTGACCTATCGGGACCTCCACGCGGCTCCGCTCGCCCACTGGTCGCCCACAGCCGACGAGAAGGCTACCGCGGAATCGGCGAAGGTCTTGCAGGAATTCCTCGACGCCGACGTCGTGGTGCTTGGCTCGCCGATGTACAACTTCAGCATCGCCAGCTCGCTGAAGGCGTGGATTGATCGCATCACCGTGGCAGGCACGACCTTCCGCTACACCGCCAATGGCCCTGAGGGCCTGGCCGGCGGCAAGCGCCTCATCGTGGCTTCGTCGCGCGGAGGTGTCTATACCGAAGGCGCAGCCAGCGCGATGGACTTCCAGGAACCTTACCTGCGCGCCCTGTTCGGCTTCCTTGGCGTGACCGATATCGAGTTTGTACGCGCCGAAGGGCTGGCCATGGGTGACGAGCGCAAGGCTCAAGCCGTCGATGGCGCTACCGCGAAGATCGGCAGCCTGCTTCGCAAGGCCGCCTGATCGAAACGAAAGGGCCGCGCGTCGCGCGGCCCTTGGGATGCTCTGAACACGTTAAGGGGAATTCTGCTTCCCGGGCTTTTCCGTCGGCATGTTCTGATCTTCCTGCGGATGCCCCTCGCCGGGCACCTTCGGTTTGCCGTGGGAGGGCTTGGGATTATCTTCCCGGTATCCGGGGCTCTGTTGTTTGCCGTCGTTGGTCATGCGTTCACTCCCGTCGTTCAGGGTCGCTGCTGGCAAGCGGCATGGCCGCACTCGCAGGCGCTGCCTACGTTCTGGCTCTCTGCCGCCATGCGGCAACTCTCGCTGCAGTACTCGCTCGATACCGGTACCCGGCAATGGCAACCTGCATGGTCGCAGGGCTTGTCTTCTTTCATGCGTCGGTTCCTCCACATGGCATGCGGAAAGCGTGCGCGGCGTGGCGTCTATTTTTCGTTACCGGCAGGCATATCGGCCGACACATTGAGAACAGGCACCTCTGCCCAGCCGTGCGCCTCGATCATCAGCCCGCTGAGCGTGCGCACGTCCTGGAGGTTGTGTTCCGCCACACGGACCAGATCGGTCGACGAACCTCCGCGCAGATAGGTGAGCCACGCGCGCGGCGCCTCCGATCCTGGCAGGTCGTCCTCACGCACGATGCGCAACAGCTTCCGCTCCGCCGTCTGCATGCGGCAGTTCTCCCACACGTGCCGATAACGTCGACGCATGGGATGCAACAGGTCGACGTGGATCAGCCCCTGCAAGGGATTGGAAAGCCGCGCCAGCCGATAGCGCGTAGCAAGCAGCGGTGCGTCATACGATTTTCCGTTGTAGCTCACGAGCACCGTGGCTGCGTGTATCCACTCGGCGAATGCGCGCAGCATGGCCGTTTCAGCCGCCATGGTCGTGATGTAGAGCTGACGGACACGCAGCGCGCCGTCGTGCCAGTCCGCTGCGCCGATCATGAAAGCGCGGGTACCCGTGCCACCGGCGAGGCCCGTGGTTTCGGTATCGAAGTGCAGCAGATGCTCCCGTCGGGCGCTGGTAAGTCGCGCGAACGAGAGATCGAGTTCGGCGGGCGGCTCGGCCCAGGCGAAACGTTGCTCGAGATAACGCAACCCGGGGGCAATCTCTTCGCCTGGCACGTCACGCGACAGCGGTCGCGACGACATCGCACGCGGCTGCCCCAGGCGTTCGCGCACACCCGCCATGCGACGCAGTGCCGCCAGGTCGATGCCGCGATGCGCGGGCACCACTGCTATCGTTGCTGCGGCCTTGGGCGGCGCGGGCGTCTTGCCCGTGCCGGCTCCTGCCTGTTTGCGCAACGCGGCGAGCCGCGAGGCAAGCTCGCTCATGCGCCCGCCCCGAGCAGCCGCAGCACACGCGTGGCAAGGTTGCGCGGCGTTTCCTCGCGACCTTCGTCCGCCGCGAGCACCGGCCCGACACACCCCGGACAACCGGCCTTGCAGGCACAGCCTTCCACGGTCGCCAGCGCATGCGTCAACAGCTCGGACGCGCGACGGAACAGCGGTTCACTGAGGCCCACGCCACCGGGGAAGTTGTCATAGAGGTAGACGGTGGGAAGGAAACGCTCCAGCGCATCGGGCAACGCGGCCGTGCCGTCGTCGGCGCGCAGTTGCCCGCGTCCGGCGGCATCCACCTGCGCCGACCAGCCGCCGTCGCCCGAGCCTACCGCCTTCTGCAGATCGCGCGGCTCGGCCATCACGGCCACGATCGCCGCCGTATGCAAGGCGTACGCCGCACCGAGAAAGCCGTCCAGCGCATGCTGGCGCGAGCGAAAAGCTTCATCGAGGACGGTCTGTGGCAACTGCCACCAGACGGCCGTGGAATGCAGTTCCTGATCCGGCAGGTTCACCGGGCCATAGCCGATGTTTTCGTGCGTGTAGTAGCGGATCTTCTTGTAGCCCGACACGCGCCGGACCACATGCACCTCGCCATGCCGTGCACTGCCCTCGCCCGATCGCGTGCCGTCGAAGCATTCCAGCTCCTTGAGCTTGGTGTAGTCGATGGCGTCGGTGTAGTAATCGACGCGAGTACGTGTGCAATACGCCTTGCGCCCGTCCCAGTCGAGCTTTTCCACTTGGTACGGCACCGACTGGATCATGTGGATGGCCCCTTCGTACAAGGTGAGTGCCGCCGCCGAGTAGTCCACCTCCGCGATGATCGTCTGCCGGCCTTCGGTACGATCCACCACCACGAAATTACCGTCCGCCACCGAACGCAGGCTCACCGCGTTGGCCGGGTAACTGTCGGCGATCCACTCCCAGCGCTCGCCTTCGCGATGCAGCACTTCCGACTCGGCCAGCACCTGCAGGTACGGACCCGCATCGTCGGGGCCGAAAGCATCGCCATCGAGGAACGGCAATTCGAAAGCGGCACAGCGGATGTGATCGAGCAGGATCAGCGGCTGGTCGGGCTGTATCCGTGCATGCTCGGGGCTGGCCTCGGTAAGAAAGGCGGGATGACGCATGAGGTACTGGTCCAGCGGCGCACTGGTCGCCACCAGCACCCCAAGCGAAGGCTGCTGCCGACGCCCGGCACGACCGAAGCGCTGCCAAGTGGCCGCAATGGAACCCGGATAACCATTCAGCACCACCGCATCCAGGCTGCCGATGTCGACTCCGAGTTCGAGAGCGGACGTGGAAACGATGCCATCGACGTTGCCGGCGCGCATCTCGCGCTCGACTTCGCGGCGCTCCGTGGGCAGGTAACCACCGCGGTAGGCGCGGATGCGCGCGGGTTTGCGCGTGTCGTGGTCGAACACGTCTTTCAGGTACTTCGTCAGCACCTCGACCATCAGCCGCGACTGCGCGAAGACCAGGGTCTTCATCTTCGCCTTGATCGCTACGCGCGCGATGAGGCTCGTCTGCGACCTCGCGGAGGCACGCAGACCGAGGTCAGGGTTGATCACCGGCGGGTTCCACAGCAGCACGTGGCGGTCGCCAGTGGGCGCGCCGCTGCGGCTGACGGTCACGACTTCGTCCTCGATGAGCGCCTGGGCATGTTCGGTGGCGTTGCCGATCGTCGCCGAGCAGAGCACGAACTGCGGGCGCACACCGTAGAACGCGCAGATGCGTTTCAGGCGGCGCAACACGTTGGCAAGGTGCGAACCGAATACGCCGCGATACGTGTGGATCTCGTCGATTACAACGTAGCGAAGGTTCTCGAAGAACTGCGCCCACTTGGTGTGATGCGGGAGGATCGCCTGGTGCAGCATGTCCGGGTTGCTGACGACCACGTCCCCATGCAGCCGGATGGCCTGGCGAGCGTCTCCCGGGGTGTCGCCATCGAAGGTGAAGGCCTTGACGCCCAGGTCGCCCGCACGATTGATCTCGAGCAACTCGGCGACCTGATCTTGCGCCAGTGCCTTGGTCGGAAACAGGTACAAGGCCTTGGCGCCTGCCTCCAGCACCGAGGAGATCACCGGCATCGTGTAGCAGAGTGTCTTGCCCGATGCCGTCGGCGTCGCCACGAGCACGTGCTTTCCGTCGCGGGCTGCGGCCCAGGCTTCCTGCTGGTGGCTGTACAGGCGTTCGATGCCCCGGGCGGCAAGCGCGCGCCCCAGACCCGCCGGCATGTCCTCGGGCAGCGCTGCGAAATCTCCCTCTCGGCCGAAGACGGTAAAGGCGGAGCACACACGGTCGCCGTACTTGTCGGTAAGGCGATGCGCCAACGTGCGGCCGTCGTGCGCCGTGGCGAGCACGCCATCAGCCTCGTCGGCGCGAAGAGCTTTGAGGTAGGCGGCCATGGAAAATACCGGGCAACAGAGGGGCGCCCGTTATCGCGACACTCTGTCTCATATCCTGCGACGATGCGTTAGAAAGCCGCGTCGACGCCTAGGCGTCCTCGTCGTCGGTGCCTGCCGGAGCCAGATGCCACGCGCCCGCTTCGTCCTCGACCTTGATCTCCACGGCATGGCCCGCCTGGTGGCGAATGGCCGCCGTCAGCGCCAGCGCGTGGCGCATCGCCTCGTCTCGGGTGGCGAACTGCCCAACGAGATCGGCGTTGCGGCGCAGGCTCCATTGCCCGCGAGACGACGCATTGAACGGTACATAGAGGATCGTGCGCTGCAAGGATGCCGCTCCGTGGGAAAGGCCCCCTTGGCCTTTGTGGTCACGAAGCTAGGTAGACGTCCGTCGCGAGCGCGTTATGGCGAAGTCGCCGTAGCGGTCACGTCACGGGGTGCACACGCGCCTCGACTCGGCGAGCCAATGTGCATGCCGGGAGCCTTTTTCCATGGCCGCGTCAACGGCGGACCGCTCGTCGTCGAACTCGTCGAGCAGCGTGATCATGACGAAGTCGCGTGGCCCGGCCTGCGCGGCGGGTTCGACGATGTACGCCGCTTTCCAGCCGCCGACGGGCGTCTTGAGCGTACGCACCTCCACGGAATACTGGCCAACGATACGTCGATGCACGATACGACTCCCCAGGTTGTCGCCGTGACGGCGGCTCGATTCTCGCGCCGCCGTCAGCGAAATGACAAGCGGTGTCAGGCCTTCGGGGCCGCCTCGGCGGTCAGGCCTTCGCCACTGGCGGGGATCGTAAAGGTGCGCGATTCGCCCTGCCCGACCGTCGCGTCCACGTCCACGCGGTCGCCGCTGCACGAACCATGCGGCTGCATGCCCAGTTTGCGCGCGCCAGCCGGCACATGCAGCGCGAGCTGCTCACCGATCTCCATGTCGGCCACGACCTTGTCGTCGACGTAGATGGCGCTGGAACAGCCGCCGCCCCAAAGGCCCTGGGCGCGTACCACGGTCAGCATGGCGTCGCCGCCGTTGGGATCCTGCAGGCCGAAAACGGTGCTGGACGGCACGTCATGCAGGCCCACGTGACGTTCGTTGCGGGTAGCGGCGCAGCCGGCGAGCAGGACCAGACCGGCAAGGGCGATGTAACGCATGGGGAAGCTCCTCGGGGAAGAACGAAAGGATTTGCCGAATATTGTCGATGAAGAGTGAAAAATCGAGTCACCCAGTCGTCTGGAACCCTGCCACGAAGGCCGCGACGACGCTAGACTCTGCGCCATGACCGTGAAACCCGCCCATGCGCCTACTGCTCTCGTCTTCGACCGTGCCCACATGGTGGCGGAGACGGTGGCCATGGTCCTTACGGATGCCGGCTATCAGGCACGGGCCACGGTAACGTACCGCGATGCCAAGCGGGCGTTCCACGAATTGCCGGAACTGTCTCTCATGGTGATCCACGCAGACACGCCAGGCGAGCGACGCGGCACCGCCCTGCTGCAGGCGGCACTCAGGGAACGTCCGTCGACGGCCATCGTCGTGGTGTCCAGCCGCCTGCCTCAGGATCTGGAGCCCTTCCCGCTTTCCGCGGTATTTCTGGAGAAGCCGTTCGATCGCGCCCAGCTGCTGGACGCCGTGGAACGGGCCCGGGAATCGCGCCCCCGGGCATAGCGTTTCCGCGAGACCTCAGCCTCGCGACCGGGCATCAAAGGCAGGAAATGGCCTCGTCGCGGAAGCGGCTGTCGTAGTCGCCCTTGCCCTTCTGGATTTCGTACATCACTACCTGGGCACCGGCGCCGTTCGCGGTCACATCCAGGCGCTCGTGCTTGCCGTCGTCGTTGGCAGTGACGCGGCCCTTGTCGTCCTTCGCATCGCCCTTGGCGTCTTTCGCCAGCGCCTGCCACTTCGGCTCCACGCATTGCACATAGGCCGTCACGCTCTTGCCCGTCTTGCTGCTGAGCTTGGGCAGGGTGTCGGTCATGCCGCTGGTGGCGCAGCCGGCGAGGAGGGTGCAGGCGGCGATCGCAAGAACGTGTTTCATGCTGGATTCCAGGGTGAAGGTCCGGGAATTCTAGCGCGACGGCGCACGCGTGCGATCACGTACCGCTTTGTCCGCCCGCGCGGGCTTCGGCCTTCGCCAGTTGCCCACCCGTGCACTTCAGATACTGCGACGAACCCAACCAGCGCTTGTCGGGGTAATAGGAAAAGACCATCTGCCCGCCTTTGAGGGCGTCGATCAACTTGTGCGCCACGGCCGTGCGCACCGCCGGGCAACCCCAGCTTCGGCCGATACGCCCGGCGACACGCGCCATGGCCTCGCTGACGTACGCGGCGCCGTGGATGACGATGGCACGAGCCATCGCCTGGTCGTTGACGCCCGGCTCCAATCCGGTCATGCGCAGTGAGTAGCCGTTCTTGCCCGTGTAGGTGTCCGACGTGCGAAAGAGGCCAAGACTGGACGCCAGGCTGTCCGGTGCGTTGGAAAAGCGGGTAGCCGTCGCGTCACCGCTGTTCTTGCCGTGGGCCACCAGTTCCTGGAACAGCAGCTTGCGGTTCACCGTGTCGAACACCCAGAGGCGCGGTTCCGAAGACGGCTTCGAATAATCGATCACCGCCAGCCGTTCGGCGGGCGCGCCGCCCTGTACCTGTGCGCACTCCGCGGCGCGTACCGCCAGCCCGATGACCTTCGGATCGGCAGACGGCGCCAGTCGCGCCAATGCGTCACCAAGGGTATCGGCGGCATGAGCGGCAGAGGGGAAAAAAACGAGGGCGCCGAGAACAGAAACGCAGGCGAGGAGCGGACGAAGCGATCGAATCATGCAATCAGCCGGACAACGGACGACGGGGCATCCTAACGTGCTGATCATTTATTGACCACATTATCGTCACACCCTTGCCCTTTGGATTCATGAAAAGATGCGTCCATTGGCTACTCAGACAAGGAATCGATAGATCATGCCTATGGAGAACCGCCTGCGGGCTCTTGTTGCCGCCGTCGGCTGGGCAGTTGCCCAGGCAGCCCTGGCCCAGACGGCCATCCCTGGCAGCGATGCCTCGGCCGCCTCCCCGCCGCCCATTGTGGCGAGCGAACCGGCCGTCGCTGCCAGCGCCGCCGTGCCCCCATCCACCGACGATCCGGTAGCCCAGGCCATCTACGGCCGGCTGCAACAGATGGCGCCGCTGGATGGCGGGCCGATCGCCCGCCAGGACGCCGCCCTCGGAAAGTCCATTGCCGACTTCTACGCCCAGCGTCATTACCTGTCGGCGTGGTCGGACGAGACGAATGTGCGGCAACTGCTCGCCGGACTGGCATCGGTAGAAAACGACGGGCTGTTGCCCGAGGACTACCACCTCTCCGAACTGCGGGCGGCAGCAGATGGACTGCAACGCCCCGACACCACGCCGGCGCAGCGCGCCGAGTTCGACGTAGCCGCCACGGCGTCCTACATCACGGCCCTGGTGCAGCTCGTGCGAGGCAAGGTCGACCCGGTGCGGCTCGACCCCACCTGGAACTTCGACCCTACGGCGATCGACCCACAACAAGGCATGGCCATGCTGCAGACGTCGATCGAGGAGCGCAGCGTCGATCAGGCGTTCGCCATGGCGCGACCGCAGAACCCGCTTTATGCCAAGTTGCGCGACGCGCTGGCGCAACTGCGCGCCACCGCCGCGGCGGGCGGCTGGCCTTCCGTTCCCGACGGTCCGACCTTGAAGGCGGGAATGAAGGACGCCCGGGTAGAGGCACTTCGTGCGCGCCTCGTCGCAGGCGGCTATCTCGATCCGACACTGGCGCATGGCGAGCTGTACGACAGCCCGCTGGCCGACGCGGTGAAACGCTTCCAGGTCGATCAGTATCTGGATGCCGACGGCAACGTCGGCGCCGGCACACTCGCGGCGCTCAACGTGCCTGTGCAGGCCCGC
The DNA here is from genome assembly GCF_900119235.1 of Luteibacter sp. UNCMF366Tsu5.1. NCBI lineage: Bacteria > Pseudomonadati > Pseudomonadota > Gammaproteobacteria > Lysobacterales > Rhodanobacteraceae > Luteibacter > Luteibacter sp. UNCMF366Tsu5.1. Next base: position 743,718 of record NZ_FPIS01000001.1, read on the forward strand.
ATCGGGCAGGTACGCGTCAACCTCGAACGGGCCCGTTGGCTGCTGCGTTCCCTGCAGGGCACCTTTGTCGTCGTCGACGTCGCGGGCTACAAGATCAGCTACTACCGCGACGGAAAACGCGTGTGGCAATCCCGTGTGCAGGTCGGCAAGCCTTATCGCAGCACACCGATCTTTCGCTCGCAGATCACCTACGTCACCTTCAATCCCACCTGGACGGTACCGCCGACCATCCTCAAGAACGATGTGCTGCCCAAGATCCGCAAGAATCGCGGCTATCTCGCCGACAACCGTATTCGCGTGCTGGACAGCAGCGGCAACACCTTATCGCCGGCAAGCGTCGACTGGTCCAATCCTCGTGGCATCACGCTGCGGCAGGACGCCGGCCCGGGTAACTCGCTGGGTCAGGTGGTCATTCGCTTCCCCAATCCGTTCTCGGTCTACCTGCACGACACGCCCCATAGGGATCTGTTCGAAAAAGCCAAGCGCGACACGAGTTCCGGCTGCATCCGCGTCGAACACCCTCTCGAACTCGTGGAGCTGCTGTTCAACGACGCACAGAAATGGAATCGTCAGGCGATCGACCAGCGGATCGATGCCAAGACGACACAGAACGTGACGCTGCCCACGGCGGTGCCCGTGCTCATCGCTTACTGGACGGTGGACATCGGCGACGACGGCAAGCTCGCGTACAAGCCCGACGTCTACGATCGCGACGGCGCCTTGCTGGCGGCCCTCGACAAACCTCAGCCCCTGCGCGTGCCCTGACAAGGCGAACCGCCGACCGCAACGGTCGGCGGTGACCGGCTTCGGCGCGAAGGTCGTCCGGGCATAACTCCCGGACCCTTCCAGGAGCCGCCCGATGATTCACACCTCACTTCGCCCGTCTCATTCCCCCGTCGGCACCGGACACCGCCGTCCGCCTTCCCTGCCGATGAGCCCGCGCTTCGGCAAGTTCGTTCGGCCTCCCGTGACACAGGCAAAAGGCCAGAGAAAGCTGACTCCTGCCGAGCAGACCGAGCGCAACAAGCTCACCGACGCCATGAAACGGCTGTGCGAGCGCTTGTACGACGCACTGATGCCAGCGCGTGACGGCAAGCGGCTCAAGCGCGATTCGGATATTGCCGAGGCGCTGGACAACATCCGAGTTCATAACATCGAGAGCAAGAAGCCCGCACCCGTCAAGCCTCACACGCCGTTCAAACCGTTCAGGGCGCGCGCGTAACGCCGCCACAGGGTCGCGACGTTCGCATCCACGGTTCGTCGCGACACGCCTCCCGTCTTCGCTCGTGCTTCACGGTCGGGGCCACACGCTGACCGCGATGCGGCGCGCCGGCCGCGCGTGCCAGGCAACCTCGGAGGCAACGATGGCGAGCTCAACCAAGCAGCAAAGCGTCTTCACCCGCGTGGCGATGGCGGTCGCCAAGGCAGCCGGCAAACCGGCCACGTTTGCCGTTGTCGTCGGCGTCGTGATCGTCTGGGCCGCGAGCGGTCCCGCGTTCGGATTCGGCGACACCTGGCAACTGGTGATCAACACGGGCACCTCGATCGTCACCTTCCTCATGGTGTTTCTGATCCAGAACACGCAGAACCGCGACACCGAGGCCATGCAAATCAAGCTCGATGAGCTGATCAATGCGCTTCAGGGCGCCAATGCCGCCCTGCTGGACCTGGAAGAGCTGGACGAAAAGACCCTCGACGCCATCCGCGCGCACTACACGCGTCGCGCCGCGGCAGCTCGCAAGAAACTGGGGTGCGAAGACTCGCCCGAACGCGAGGCGGAGGGGGACTGAGCGCTCGCACCGAGACGCTTTGCCGCGCCGTTCGCGCATCCTGCGGACGTATACTTCGCCCATGAACACCCCCCTCGAAGCGACCGAAACGACCCTCCACGATCAGGTACGGGACGAGGGTTTCGCCTTCGTGCATGGTGCCGAGATGCGCCGCCTGGTGGAACGGCTCACCCCGCTGTCCGATTGGGATGCGTTTGCCGCCAGTTGGAATGCGCTGGAACCCGATACCTACCTCGCCGCCACGGGCCGGTCCCGGCGTCGACGCTACGCCACGTTTGCCGCCACTGCCTTTGGTCCCGTCGAGCAGCAGCCGCATCAGGCGCACTTCCAGACACTTGCATACAACACGCTCCAGGGCGACATCGAACGCTGGTTCGAGCCCGTGCTGCCCGAGATCGCGCAAAGCCCGACCCTGCGTGCCGTACTCGACTTCTGCCGCGACTTCTTTGGCGCTCTTTCGCCGGACGTTCACCAGTGGCACATCGAGGTGCATCAGTTCCGCATCGAGGCCACGGCCGGTGCGCCTGGGGAGCCCACGCCCGAAGGCAGCCACCGCGATGGTGTCGACTACGTGCTGGTACTGCTCGTAGACCGGGAGAACATCGCCAGCGGCACCACCACGATCCACGACCCGGACGGCCGCGCCCTCGGCGAGTTCACCCTGTCCCAGCCGCTCGATGCCGCCCTCATTCACGACCCGAGGGTCTTCCACGGCGTTACCCCGGTGACACCGTTGGACGCCGGCAAGGCGTCGCATCGCGATGTTCTGGTAGTCACTTTCCGCGGCACGGACAGCGCAGACCACTGATGGCCCGCTTGCGGCCGTCGCCGTGCGAAACGAGGGCATCTGTCCCTGTTTCTCACGGCGAAGACGGGCATGGCGTGGCACAATGGCCGTTCCACTGGTCCAAGTATCGCGATGAACTCGTCCGGCAAATACGACTTCAAACAGTTCCAGGAGGAGCTTGCTGCCCTGGACCGCAAGGCCGCCAAGGACGAGCCCGCCGTGCCCCAGGCCGCTCCCACGCCGGCGCCAGCACCGGCGCCCTCACCCGCACCGCCGAAGCGCCGCGGTCGCCCGCCCAAGGTCGATCCATTGGCCGCGGCCCGTGCCGAGTTCGAGGCGCTGCGACTGCGCCATGGGCTGACCGTGGCCGATGTGGTGGCCTGGTTCCCCAAGGAGGAAGGCATCGCCTATCTCCAGGCCCTGATTGCGGCAAGCGAACCCAAGCCGCGTCGCCGACGCAAGACAGCCGAACCAGGGGACGACGGCTCCGCCAGCTGATACCTGCCGGGCCGGATAGCACCTGGCACCGGCCTGCTATCTAATGCGCATGGCCAAGCCCACCGCTACCTCCATCGGTGCCGTACTCGCCGCGTTTGCCCTCAAGGAATGCCGCAAGGCGGATCGGTCGCTGGCCGATGCGAAGCAACGGCACCGGGGTGTCCATGAGGCGCGCAAATCCCTTCGCCGGCTGAAGAGCCTCCTGCGTCTCGGCGAGGCACCTTTCAAAGCAGAATTGCCTGCGATCGAAGCGGTGTTGACCCGACTTGCCGAGAGCCTGTCACCGCTGCGCGACGCCTACGTCGCCACGACCATGGCGCGAAAACTCGCCGGCGCAGCGCCGTCACCGTCGTGGGCTCGCGCCATCGATCTGCTGGAACATCGCTGCGAGGGTCGCCTTGCAGAAGTGCTGAACGACGATCCCCGATTCCTTGCTCGCCGCCGGCAGCTTCGGGAGCTCGCGACCAAGGTCGAAGCACTACCGTGGGACCGGGTCGACGAGCGCGCAGTGGAACAGGCGTTGGCGCATTCGGAGCGACGCGTCGCCAAGGCGCAAAAACGGGCCTCAGCCAAGCCCTCCCCGGAGAACACCCATCGCTGGCGGCGCCGTGTGCGCCGACTGCGCATGCAACTGGAACTGCGGCACAAGGCATCCAAGGCGCTCGGGACGCAGGGAGGGCGCGACCCCCACCTGCATAAGGCCACGCACCGCGCCCTATCGAAGCTTTCCGATACGCTCGGGGCGACCCAGGACCTGCGCGAACTTCGCAAGACCTTGCGGGCCCTGGGCGAACCGGACACCGTCGCGCCGCTGATCGAGGAAATCGACAACGAACGACAGAAGCCGCGCGACACCGTTTGAGAGACGGCGCGCGATGAACGTCCGAGCGCCAACCCGGCCAAGGAACGGCCGTGAGACGCGCGTATCCCTGCACGGCGCGAAGGCGCGTAATCGGCAAGCCGGATCGGGCCGCCGTTGCTCCGTCACACGCCCGAATGACCGTCGTTGTCATTGAGGACAGTCGATGGACAATTCTTCCAAGCTCTCGGCTGATGCATCGCGTCAAACGCCAAGGATGCCCCACCAGCGCAAAACACATCCCATGTCCTGACACACCCGCCGCAGCGCATCACGGCTCGTTAAACACGCTTCACGGCGGCCGTCACACTTCGCGACAAGGCAGATAGACAACGTTGTCATTTCAGTACTAAACCGGGTCCGCTTTCGCAGTAGGTGGTACCGCACGGATGCGACCAGGGGAACGGAGGGCACGGCACGACCGCGGCTTTCGCGAGCCCCTTCCTTTCACTTCGATCCGGAGGCGCTCCATGTTCATGAAGTCACTCGCCATGCCGTCCCGCGTGTGGGCCGGCAGCTGTACCGGCACGCTCGGCGTGGCCATCGCCCTCGCCCTTTCCTCCGCCGTGCCGCTTCGCGCTGCGCACGCCGCCACCGCCTGCGCGGCCGCCTGGAGTGCGGGCACCGTCTACACCGGCGGCAACGTCGCCAGCGAGAATGGCGTGAACTATCTCGCCAATTGGTGGACGCAGGGCGACGATCCCGCGACCCATAACGGCGGAAGCGGCTCGGGCCAGCCCTGGACCTCGCAGGGCGCGTGCAGCGGCGGCAGTACCCCACCGGACAATCCGCCACCCGACAACCCGCCGCCGAACAATCCGCCACCGGCCGCTGGCGATCTGCTCTTCAGTCCGTACAAGGACATCACCATCAATCTCGACTGGAATACGAACATCATGTCGACGATGGTGACCGGCACGCGCTTGCCCGTCGTGGGCAGTGGCAGCCTCGTCTCTACGCAGGTACCCAACCTTGGTGCGATCACCTTGGCATTCGCGTCCGGCGAGTGCGGCAGCGAGAACTGGGGCGGTGTGCCCGCGTCCGCTTTCGCGAGCGCCAACATCCAGCGCCTCAACAGCGCCGGGATCAACTACGTCGTGTCCACGGGCGGCCAGGCCGGCGTATTCACCTGCAGCAGCGCCACCGGCATGGCCAAGTTTCTTTCCACCTATATGACACCGCACATGGTCGGCGTGGACTTCGACATCGAGAGCGGACAGACGCCGGCACAGCTCAACGCGCTGGTCAGCAACGCGGTCTATGCCGAGAGTGTGTATCCGAACCTGCGCTTCTCTTTCACGCTCGCCACGCTCGCGGCGTCAGACGGAAGCTATGGCGGCGTCAACGCCACCGGCGATGCCGTCGTTCGCGCGGTCAAGGCGTCGGGGCTGAAGAACTACACCATCAATCTCATGACCATGGACTACGGTGCGGCGGGGCCCGGCATCTGCGTGGTGAAGAACGGTAGCTGCGATATGGGCCAGTCGGCGATCCAGGCCGTAAAGAACCTGCAGCACACCTATGGCATTCCACTCAGCAAGATCGAAATCACGCCGATGATCGGCCTCAACGACGTCGCGAGCGAAACCTTCACCGTCAGCGACGTAGACACCGTGGTCAATTACGCAGCGACCAACAAGCTGGCGGGCTTGCACTTCTGGTCGCTCGACCGTGACACGCCCTGCTCCGGCGGGTTTGCGTCGCCCACGTGCAACTCCGTGCCGAGCACGAGCGTGCTGCAATACACCAAGCGTTTCCTGAGCGACCTGGGGCGGTGATGCTCCGGCGTATCGCGGGGGCCATCGCCTCCGCGATACGCGTTGGTCCGGCTTCGCTGCCGGAGTGCGGGAACGCGTGCGGTTCGTGCGAAACTAAGGCCCTTCCGCACACCTTCGATGCCGATGATTCCTCCCTTCCCGCGCTGGGTCTGGAGCTGGGCTGCCGCCCTGCCCTTCGCCGCAGGCGCCACGAATGCCATCGCACTGCTTGCCTTGCACCATGGCGGCGTCACCCACCTCACCGGCATATCTACCGAAGGTGCCATCGGCATCGGCACCGGCAACGTGGCCTTGCTGCTGCATGCCGCGGCGATCATGTGTTTCTTCACGCTCGGCTGCATGGCAAGTGCGTGGACGATCCGCTCGGCGCGCTGGGCGCGCGGGCGTGCCTGCGTTGCGATGCTGACGATGGAAGGCGCACTGCTTGTCGTGGCGGCCCACGTGCTCGACGGATGGCCCACGGTCGGCACGTGCCTCTGCGCGCTGGCGATCGGACTGCAGAATGGTGCCAGTTCACTGGTCACCGGCGCCGTATTGCGCACCTCGCACGTGACCGGCATGTTCACCGATCTTGGTATCGCCCTCGGTCAGCGTCTGCGTGGGGCCACCTATGACGGCCGACGGGCTCGCCTCTGCGTCGTCGTCATCGGCACGTTCATTGCCGGAGGCATCGCCGGTGCCGCGCTCGCCGATGCCTGGACGAGTCGCGCGCTGTGGCTTCCTGCCGCGGTGGTCTTCGCCATGGCGGTCACGACCGGCCGGCGTCTTGACCCGCTTGCGCCATCGTCGATCTAAGCGGGTATGCCGCTCAGGTCGAAATCCGTACGCCGCGCGATCCCCGCATCGGCCACTGGAATGGCAAACCGCGGTTCCGCGTCTTTCATGAAGGCAAACTCCAAACGCGGCGCGTTGAAGAACGCCACGCGCAGCAGGTAGCTTCCGGCCAGCCACCCGAGCATCCGCGTATCGAGCCGGCCACCGACTTCGATGCCGTTGGCCACCGGCAACAGGAATGGCACCTCGATGACCCGTACCGCCCGCGGCGGCAAAGGCGGCTCGCCACGGACTCGATAGATCCGTATGTCATGGGGGCCATCGTCTTCCAAGGTACGGAACGACACGGCTCCCGGTCGCCAGGCGAACCCCTGCCCAAGCTGCCGTTCATTCCAGACCACGTACGGCGAAGGAATCGCCGCCCAACATACGGTGACCTCACGTCCCGTGAGGCGGACGTCCTTGAGTATCTTTTCCACCGGCCCTTCATCTCCTTGGGAACCCGGGGCGATCATACGCGGGCCAATGCGGCGCTCCGACCGCACTTTCGGCGTAAACCGGATGAAACGGACGATCCTCAGCCGTGAGTTCGGACAGCACGCTGAGGGAACAGAGTCAGGCATGCCGCCATGACGACGAGAAGCACGGCTGTCGCCGTGTAACGACTCACCGCCAGCCCGCCATCGTCGATCGGCTTGTCGAGGAAATCGCCGAACGCGGCGCCGAGCGGCCGGGTCAGGACAAACGCGCTCCAGAACAATGCGGTGCGGGAGATCGAAGTGATCGCATAGAGAACCGCAACGAGCGCCAGCGCGCCGCCGAAAAGCATGGCGCTGCCGAAATAGCCCAGGCCACCGTCGTCGGACGTCCAATCGCCTAGCGCTGTACCTAGCGTCTGCGAAAGCATGATGGTCGTCCAGTAGAAGATCTCGGCACGAGGCGAGGCAACCCGCTCCACCGATATCTTGCCGGTGGAGCGTTGCCAGAGGACCATCGTCAACACCAGCAGGCTGAGCAGCGACAGACTACCGCCCAGATAACCTAGCCCCAGCGAACGGTCGACCATGTCGGCGAGCGTCGTACCGACCGTGGTCGTCGCGACAATGGCGAACCAGTAACGCCAGGGATTGAACGCCTGGGCCGATATCTGCGCCACGAGCGCAACGAGGCACATCGCGCCAAAGAACGCACAGCCCCACGCATAGCCCCAGCCCAGCGACATGCTCACCGCATCGCCGCCCGTTTCGCCGAGCGTGGTCGCCGCGACCTTGAGCACCCAGAACAAGGCGGTAATTTGCGGCACCTTGCCGGCGCCAGGGGGTCGAGAAACCTGCATGCCGCGATCCGGTCCCGAGTTACGGCCGAGTGTAGGCGCCGTTCCTTAGCGCAGCCTTGGCGCCCGTACGGCGCCTCAGGGCGCGAAGATCAGAAACACGAAATAGGCAAAGACCAGCAGGTGCACCGCGCCCTGCAACAGATGCGTGCGCGGGCTGGTGAACGTCATGATGGACAGCACCATGGTCAGCAGGAAGAGCACAAGGTCGGAACCGCCGATGCCCAGCGTCACTGGATGATCGGTCACCCAACTGATGATGAGGACGGCGGGAATCGTCAGGCCGATCGTGGAGAGTACCGAACCGAGCAGCACGTTCACGGCACGCTGCAACTCGTTGCGGTTGGCTGCCCGGATGGCCCCCATGCCCTCCGGCATCGCCACCAGCACGGCCATCGCCAGTCCGCCCAGCAGCGCTGGCGCGCCCAGCGTTTCCACCACGTAATCGACCGGCACCGCGAGCTTGTCGACGAGGAACACCACGGGAATCAGGTACGCCACGAGAAAACACGCTGCCACGCGGGGTCCATGGCCTGCGGTGCGCTCCGGCAAATCATCGTGTAACGCCGTCTTCCCCGAAACGAAGTAGCCGCGCAGCCCGCGAGTCTGCAGCACCAGAAAGACGGCGTAGAGAAGCAACGCCGAAACGGCAAGAAACCACTGGTGCGACACGCGCAGGGTCGCGTCGACGGCATCTTGATCGAAAGTGGGGAGCACCATGCCGAGTACGCCCAACGGAATGATGAGACCGAGGTACGCGTTCGCGCCTTGCAGGTTGTAGCTCTGCTCGCGGTGCCTGAGGCCACCCAGCAAGAGCGCCACGCCAACCATGCCGTTCAACACGATCATGGCCACCGAGAACAAGGTGTCGCGTGCCAGCGTCGGGTTGTTCGCCCCGTGCAGCATCACGGCGGCGATGCTCATGATCTCGATGGACGTCACGGCGAGCGTGAGGACCAGCGTGCCGCGTGGCTCGCCCAGGTAATGCGCCAGATGCTCGGCATGACGCACCACCGAGACCGCGGACCCCAGAATCACGAGGAACAGCCATGCGAAAACGATCGCGAGCCAGAGTATGGACGGCGCCGCGGGCAGCAGGCTCTCAGGCGCCAGCATGAAGATCACGCAGGTGCCAAGACTGACGACCAGAAAGCGCTCCTCGCGCAGCATCTGGCGCCAACGCCGGGAAGGTCGCTTGCGTGGCGCGTCGATCGAAACGGGTGATGTCTCCACGTCTGTCTCCACGATCCCGGTGTGGACCGGTCGATCCTAGCATTGAGCACACGGCCGGCAGGGTACGAACCGCCCCCGTCGCAGCAAGACGCTGCAAGTCAGGTGGGTTACCTGCCCTGCGACAATCGTCCGCGCGCCAAAACGACGCGGGCGCATGCGCGGTTGACGGCACACCCTAGACTGCGAAACCAGACGGAGATTCCCATGAACGTATCCGAGACAGCCCTCCTGCTGGCGCGTTGGCAATTTGCCTTCACCGTGTCCTTTCACATCATCTTTCCCGCCATCAGCATCGGCCTGGCGAGCTATCTCGCCGTCCTCGAAGGCCTGTGGCTGAAGACGGGAAAGATCGTCTACAAGGAACTGTTCTTCTTCTGGTCCAAGGTCTTCGCGGTCGGCTTCGCCATGGGCGTGGTTTCCGGCGTGGTCATGAGCTACCAGTTCGGCACGAACTGGTCGGGTTTCTCCACGGTGGCGGGCGCCGTGACAGGCCCGTTGCTGACCTTCGAGGTACTTACGGCGTTCTTTCTGGAAGCCGGCTTCCTCGGCATCATGTTGTTCGGTTGGACCAAGGTGGGACCGAGAGCGCATTTCTTTGCCACGTTGATGGTCGCGACCGGCACGCTTATCTCGACGTTCTGGATCTTGTCGTCGAACAGCTGGATGCACACGCCGCAGGGTTATGCGCTCGTCGACGGCCGTATCGTTCCCGAAGACTGGATGAAGATCATCTTCAATCCGTCATTTCCCTATCGCCTCATGCACATGGCCCTGGCGGCCTTCATCGTTACAGCGACCCTGGTCGGCGCCTGCGCTGCCTGGCATCTGCTGCGGGGGCGCAAGGATGCGGGCATTCGCAAATCGTTCTCCATGGCCTTGTGGATGCTGCTGGTCGTGGTGCCCGTCCAGATCGCCGTGGGCGACGCGCACGGCATCAACACGCGTGAATACCAGCCGGCAAAGATCGCCGCGATCGAAGGCCTGTGGGAAACGGAACAAGGCGGCACGTCGCTTAACCTCGTCGGATGGCCCGACATGGCGGCGGAAACCACACGTTATGCGGTGAAAGTGCCACATCTCGGCAGCCTGATCCTGACCCATAGCTGGAACGGCGAGGTGCGCGGACTGAAGTCCTTCGCACCCGAGGACCGCCCGAATTCCACCATCGTGTTCTGGAGCTTCCGCATCATGGTGGGCATGGGCCTGCTCATGCTGCTGCTCGCGCTTTCCGCATTGGCGCTGCGTCGCCACGATCGGCTCTACAACGCGCGCTGGTTGCAACGTTTCGCACTGGTCATGGGGCCGTCCGGGCTCATCGCGCTCCTTGCCGGCTGGATCACCACCGAGGCGGGGCGCCAGCCGTGGGTCGTCTATGGCGTGCTGCGCACGCGCGATGCCGTGTCCGCGCTCACGGAGCAACAGGTCGGCACCTCACTCATGATCTTCGTGATGGTGTACTTCCTCGTCTTCGGCACGGGCATCTACTACATGCTGAAGCTCATGGCGAAGGGTCCCGACCTGCCTCGCGACGAAGCCGATGCCGAGGCGCCCGATACGGGGCGCGGCAAGGAACGGTTCGACCATCGTCCGCTTTCGCGGCCCACCGATCCCATCGACGAGTGATCCGCCATGCATATCGACCTGCCAATCATCTGGGCGGCCATCATCGGCTTCGGCGTCTTCCTCTACGTCATGCTGGACGGCTTCGACCTCGGCATCGGCCTGATCTTTCCCTTCTTCGATCGCGAGGGCGAACGTCAGGTCATGCTCAACACGGTGGCACCCGTGTGGGATGGCAACGAGACCTGGATGGTGCTCGGCGGCGCTTCGCTGTACGCCGTGTTTCCCGTGGCCTATGCAACGCTGCTGCCCGCGACGTATCTGCCCATCATCGCCATGCTGTGCGGCCTGATCTTCCGCGGGGTGGCGTTCGAAGTGCGCGCGAAGGCACGACGCACACAGCACCTGTGGGATCTCGCGTTCATCGCTGGCTCCGGCGTCGCCACCTTCGCCCAGGGCGTCATCCTGGGTACCTTGCTGCAAGGTATTCCCATTCGTGACGGCAAGTTCGTCGGCGGCGCGTTCGACTGGTTCACGCCGTTCAACCTGTTCACCGGGCTCGGCCTGCTCGTGACCTATGCCACGCTCGGCTGCGGCTGGCTGCTGATGAAGACCGAGGGCGAGCTGCGGCGGCGCATGGGCGTGCTGATGCGTCCGCTCACCTGGGTGCTGGGCGCCACCGTGGGCATCGTCAGCGTGTGGACGATCCTCGGCCAGTCGGCTGTTGCCGCGCGCTGGTTCTCGCTGCCAAACCTTTTCTACTTTCTTCCCGTACCGGTGCTGGTGATCGCATGCCTTGTGGGCATCCTCGTGTGCCTGCGCCGCGGCTCGGATCGCGCGCCCTTCCTGCTGACGCTTGCGATCCTGTTCCTCGGTTACAGTGGCCTCATCATCAGCATCTTCCCTAACATCGTGCCGCCGTCGCTGGACATCTGGAGCGCGTCGGCGCCACGATCCAGCCAGTTGTTCACGCTGGTGGGGGCCGCCATCGTCATCCCCATCATCCTCGTCTACACCGCCATGGCCTACTGGGTGTTCCGTGGCAAGGTGCGGCACGACGATCCCGGGTACCACTGATGGCCGCGCGCGCACGCTGGCGTCAGGCAGGCTGGTTCGTGCTTCTCTACCTGGGAGGCGTCGTTGCCGTGGGTCTCGTCGCCGCCTTCTTCCGCCTGCTGATACCGCGCTGACACGACCCATCGCCCGGCTGAATCACGAACCGGTGCGAGCGCTCTAAAGACGTGCCTTGCCACCGTAACCGACAAGTTCGAGAAAACCGCGGCCGCCGTCCACGCTGACTGCGCCTTCCCAATAAATGGGGCCACCGGTCGGCCGCGAGTCCAGCTCCTGGTCGTCGAACAGCGGGCGCAGCGTCATGTGCCGCACACCGGCCGGTGTCTTGATCGAGACCTCGGTCTCCACGGGATACATCGCGCCCGTGCGTGGCGAGCGCCAACGTCGCCGTGCCTCGAACGTCACGTCTCCGGGCCCAAGGATCAGCAGCGACCCATCGCCGCCGCGCACGCTGCCCCCGGTCCAGACCACGCCGCCCTGCGCATCGCGCACGCGGAACACCGTTATCGCGCTGCCATCGTCCATATTGAGCCCCGCCCAGTCCCAGCCGACTGCCCGCGTATTGAGCAGGCTCGATGACCACTCGCGATCCAGCCATGCCTCGCCGCGCACCATTTCCGCGTGGCCGGCGCGTGTCAGTCGGCCTGTGACGGCGAGGTGCGGAATGCTGAAATACGCACTCGCCTCTTCCGGCCCCTTGCGGCTGTAGCCCCGGTCGCCCTGCAACAACGGCGCCTGCGTCGGCGACATGTGCAGGTCGAGCGTGAACGCGTCCGAGCCTGCATGCGCGGCGAATGCGCCATCCTTGTCGCGCACGAGACGCCAGTCGTCGATGGTGACGTCGGTATCGCCGATCGCCGCCTCGGCCAGGCCGAATCCTTCGCGCGCCATCCGCTGCCCGTGTTGGAGGTGACCGACCGCAGGGTCGCCCAGTGCGACGTGCGCCACGATCAACTGCCGCGGCGCAAAGCGACTTGGATTGCCGTCGTCAAACGGAAGGCGCGAGCGAAAGAAGGTGACCTGGAAGCCGACCGGTCCCGTGGTGGTCTGCAACCAACCGGTCACGTACCACCATTCCGTCTTGTAATCCGGATGGGCGCCGTGATCGCGAGGCAACACGAGCGGATCGTGCGGTGAAACGGCCGGATACGTCACGCGGTCGTCGGCGAAGCCGGCGCCCGCCATCGTGAGCAACCAGGGCAACGCGAGTGCAGCCAGCTTGCGCATCACCAATCCTCCCTCACCGCCTGCACCGCATTGGCGGAGAACGCGCTACGCCCCACAATCAGCGCCGTGCCCGACGTGGCGACGACGAGCCCGGCCACCGCCGAACAAAGCAGTGTCCAGGGCAGCATCGTGTCCATCGTCCAGTGAAACGACTGGGGATTCACCACGTGGATCAGCACCTGGCTCATGGCCGCACCAAGCGCCACACCGGCAATGCCACCCACGAGTCCGAGCAATGCACCCTCCGTGACCAGCATGAGGGCGAGTTCGCGGCGTGTGGCCCCGACGTGACGGAGCATGCCGAACTCGCGAATGCGCGACAGGACCTGCGCGCCGATGGTCGCCGCCACGCCGGCAAGACCCACCGCAATGGCAATGGCTTCGAGCAGATAGGTAATAAGGAAACTGCGATCGAACGCCTTGAGCGCCTGACGACGAATGTCCTGCGGCCGGCTCACCGTAGCGCTCGCATACGCCGGTCCCGCCGCAGCACGCAGCCGCGCGATCACGTCGGTGGCTTGCGCCCCAGGCGCGAGCACGACGGCCACGCCGGTGCGCGCGCCATCCCCGGTAAGCCGTGTATACGCGGCATCATCGATGACGATGGCACCGTGCTGGCGTGCGTAATCGCGCCATATGCCTGCCACTGTCACCATCGGCGCACCCGGCAACGGCAAGGTCAAGCGTTGGCCTGGCCGCCAGCCGTAGATGCGCGACGCTGGCTCCGAGACCCATACGGGAATCTGCCCTTCGGGCACCGCAGCCGGTCTACCCATCAGCGCCAGATGCTTCTCCGTCCCGGCCATCACCCGCGCGCGCAGCACCACGGGCGGGTGTTGCTTGTCGAACTGCAACGGCGTTTCCTTCAGTACGTCGAACGATGCCACGCCCGGTACGCGGCGCATGCGGGCCTGCGCGTCGGCGTCGAATCCACCCGTCGGACCGTTCTCCGCCGACACGTAGATGTCGGCTCGCAGCACATCGTCCAGCCAATGCTCGACCGATCCGCGAAAGCTGGTGACCATGATAGCCATCGCGACGGTCAACGCCGTGGACGCCACGATGCCCGACAATGCCACGGAGGCCTGCGACGGCGCTCCCCAGAGCCGCTCGGTCGCCAGGCGAAACGGCAGATTGCGGAACGGCGCAAGACGCAGCGGCGCCACGAGCGCGCGGGCGAGCGACGGCATGAGCATCACGCCGCCGGCCAGGAGAAGCGCCATCGCCACATAGCCGAAGACCGCGATGCCACCCACCGCCGGAAGGAAGGACACCAGCAGCGCGCCACCCAACAGGGCCAGGGCGGGCCATGAACGTTGGCGTCGCCGCGGATCGCCCATGTCTCCCGCCTGCTTGATCGCGACGCCCGGTGCGAGTCGCGCAGCGGCCGACGCGGGAACGATGCTACCCAGCACTGCCGCGGCGACCCCCAATGCAGCGAAGCTCGCCGCAGCCCACGGCGCGAAGACCAGCGTCGGCGCATCGCCCATGAAATAGCCGCCTCCCAGATCGCCGCCCAACAGCTTCAACGCCAGTGCGGCGAGCGCGATGCCCAGTCCGATGCCCGCCGCCGCGCCGAAGGAGCCCAGCACGAGCGCCTCGGTGAGCACCTGGGCCAGTACCTTGCGGCGTTCCATGCCCAACACGCGAAGCAGCGCGAACTGCGCATGACGACGCGCGACGGAGAGCGACTGGGCGGAATAAACGAGGAACCCGCCCGTCAACAACGCAATGAGGGCGAGCATGTCCAGGTTCACGCGATAGGCGGCCGACAGGCCCTCGTTACGACTCCGATCGCTTGCCGCATCGGCCACCATCGCATCGGCCGGCAGCAACGCTTCGATCGATCGGCGCGCTTCGACGGCGTTCGTGCCGGGCAATAGATGAATGTCCAATCGATGCAGACGCCCGAGCGATCCGAATCGCCATTGTGCGGCGGCAATGTCGACGAGCACGGAGGCACGTCCGTCCGTCGAGGGGATCTCACCGGCGATACGTACAGACCACGTGTGTCCATTCGCGTCGAGCCGCAGGCGATCGCCCACCCGGCGTCCGGTTGCCGACAGCACTGCTGAGGAAACGCGGACGGCACGCCCTACGAGAAAATCGCCGAACGCGTCGGCGCCGGCGCCGTTATCCGCGTCCTGGACGGGTGCAGCGCCCAGCCAGCGAAAGATGTCCACGCCGTCGATCGAGACCGGTGTCTTGCCTTCGGCGACGCCGGCCAGCGCGACCACCGGCGACACGCGCATACCGGGCAGGCGCGCAATGCGTGGGTAGAGGTTTTCGTCGAATCCGAATGCACTCGCCGAGCGCACGGTGAGGTCCGCGCTGCCGTTGGCTGCGTGCATCGCCTTGTCGAACTCACCGAGTGCTGAGGCGTTCACGAGATGCACCGCAAAACCAAGCGCAACGCCGAGTGCGATTGCCAATACCGCCGTGAAGAACCGCCCGGGATACGCGCGCCACTCGCTTGCGATGAGCCAGCGGCGCACCACGGGAAGCACCTGCCACTCAGCCACGTTGAACCAGCCCCGTCGGTGTAAGCACGAGCTCGCGATCGGCCGCTGCGGCGGCGACGCGCGAGTGGGTTACCAGCACGACGGCGGCCCCCGTGTCGCGCACGCGCTCGACAAACAAGGCCAGCGTACGCGCCGCCGTGTCCGGATCGAGGTTGCCCGTGGGCTCGTCGGCCAGGATCAGCCCCGGCCCATGAACGAGCGCACGTGCCACGGCCACCCGTTGCAGTTCGCCACCGGACAGTTCGCGCGGATAGGCATCGCCACGTCCTCCCAGGCCGACCGAGGCCAGCATCGTCTCCGCTGCATGCAACGCCTCCTGCGGATCCCGCCCTTGCAGAGCGAGTGGAAGCGCGACGTTATGGGCGAGGTCCAAGTGCGGTAGGACGTGGAACGCCTGGAAAACAAAACCAATATGGTCGCGCCGCAATCGCGTGCGACCGTCGTCATCGAGGCTGGCGATGTTCGTGCCGTCTATCGACACCGTGCCGGCATCTGGCGAATCGAGCCCCGCGATGAGATTCAACAGCGTGGACTTGCCCGCGCCGGACTCGCCCGTCACCGCGACGAACTCGCCTGCCGCGAGCGCAAGATCGATCCCCTCGAAGAGCGTCCTTCCGCCAGGCACAGACTTGACCAGGCCAGCGACGTTCAACATCAGGGTGACTCCATGGCAAACGGAGCGAGCAGTCTAACCCGCAGCTTGGCGAGCGCTATGCCGGCGCGCGGCGCGCCGCTATGCAAATTACGCCCCGCTATGCGCAAGCACGTGTTCCGCACCGCTTTGCGTCAACGCCCCGCTTGCCGGTGGGAGCCAGCCTGCTGGCGATGGGAAACTTGTCTCGCTGCTACATCGCTTCGTTGGCCTTTCGCCAGCAGGCTGGCTCCCACCTTGCTGTGCTGGCTTCTCACCGCCGTCGCGTTCACGCAATTAAACGCGGCCAGAATGAGCGCCTTCACCTTGGTGAAGACACCGTCAATTGAACGCGATCCCGCGCCAGCTCGTGGCACCATCGCGCCTTTCGATGCGAGAAGACGCCTATGGCGGATCACATTCCCATCCACGATACCGGCCCTATGCCCATGATTTACGAAGGGCTCGATAAGGAGGCGGGTAGCATTTTCTTTGCGGCGGTTTCCACTACGCGGATGCCGATGATCGTTACGGACCCGAAGCTCGCCGACAATCCAATCGTCTTTGCAAACCCCGCGTTTCTGCGCATGACCGGCTACACGTACGACGAGTTGCTTGGGCGGAACTGTCGTCTTCTGCAAGGGCCGGCAACCGACCAGGCAACCATTACCGCGGTGCGCGATGCGGTGGCCGCCGAGCGCGAGATCGCCACGGAAATCCTGAACTACAGAAAGGACGGTTCCACGTTCTGGAACGCGCTGTTCGTGTCGCCTGTGTACGACAGGAACGGCAACGTCATCTATTTCTTCGCCTCGCAGTTGGACATCAGCCGTCGCCGCGACGCGGAAGAAGCCTTGCGTCAGGCGCAGAAGATGGAGGCTCTTGGGCAACTGACCGGCGGCGTGGCGCACGACTTCAACAATCTCCTGCAGATCATGATGGGCTACGTCGAGGTCATCGAAGCCGGTCTCAGCCGGCCACAGATCGACACCGCGCGGCTGCTAGGTCTCGCGGGCCGCACCCGCGGCGCCATCCAACGCGCTTCCAAGCTCACGTCGCAGCTTCTGGCCTTCTCACGCAAGCAAAGCTTGCAGGGCCGCGTGCTCAATCCGAACGACGTCATTCGCAATCTCCAAGAGATGCTCGTACGCGCACTGGGGGCGGACGTTCGCCTCGATCTGCGCTTGGCGGCAGAGGTGCGCAACGCGCGTCTCGACCCGACCCAGATCGAAGTGGCGCTGCTCAACATCGCTTTGAACGCGCGCGATGCCATGGTGGGTTCGCCGGAAAAGACGCTCATCGTGCGCACGCGCAACGCGGCAACCGACGAGATTGCCAGCCAGGGCGACCTGGCGGGTCGCGGCAGCGACTTCATTGCCATCGACGTCGTCGACACCGGCAGCGGCATGCCGCCGGAAGTCCTCGCCCACGTGCTGAACCCCTTCTTCACCACCAAGGAGGAAGGCAAGGGCACCGGGCTGGGCTTGTCTATGGTCTACGGCTTCGTCCGCCAATCGGGCGGCACCGTCGCTATCCAGTCGGCGCTGCAACAAGGCACCACGGTGACGCTCTACTTCCCGGTCACCGAGGCTCCCGCCGACCAGGACACCGGACAGAGCCAACGCGCTGCCCGCACAGCGGGGCGACGCGGGCATGAGCGGGTCCTCGTGGTGGACGATCGAGCGGATCTCGCGGACATCGCCAAGACCATGCTGGAAAGTCATGGCTATGACGTGGTGGCGCTCACCGATGCCCAGGAAGCCCTGGCGGTGCTCGAACGGGACGGCAACTTCGCCCTGCTCTTCAGCGACGTGGTGATGCCAGGGAACCTGAATGGTGTCGCGTTGGCCCGCCGCGCGCAGGCCCTCCGGCCGGATCTCAAGGTCTTGCTGACCACCGGTTACGCGGAGTCGTCCATCGAACGGACCGACGCGCGCGGCACGGCCTACGACGTCATCGACAAGCCGTATGCCATGGTGGACCTGCTGCGCAAGGTTCGCATCGTGCTCGAAGGCCCGAACGGCATCAGTTGAGTCCTTCGGCCGCGCAGGTGCATCCGATTCGCCCTGGCGAACGTATACACCTGCAAGACCGGCAAAGGATTCCCCATGAAGCAGACTGCGACGCCCTCTCCTGCTACCGGCCGCTCCAGCCGGTATGGCCTGGGGAGGCTGCGCCTGTGGTTCGACGGGAGCGCCGACGTCGCCGCGGGAGACGAGCGGCGGATCGACTGGCTGCGCGCGGTACCGTTCATCGCCATGCATGTGGCCTGCCTGGCGGTGATCTGGGTGGGAGTGTCCACCGTCGCGGTCGTCGTGGCGTGCCTGCTCTACGCCGTACGCATGTTCGCGATCACCGGCTTTTACCATCGCTACTTCTCGCACCGCGCATTCCGCACGTCGCGTGCGGTGCAGTTCGTGTTTGCCGTGATCGGTGCCGCTTGCGTCCAGCGCGGCCCGCTATGGTGGGCAGCCCACCATCGGCACCACCATATTCACGCCGACACGCCGCTCGACCCGCATTCGCCCTCCGTGCGCGGTTTCCTGTGGAGCCACGTCGGCTGGTTCCTGACGCCGGCGGCCTTTCGGACGGATCTGGACCGCGTGCCCGACCTGCGAACGTTTCCGGAACTGCGCTGGCTCGATCGCTACGATGTCGTCGTGCCCCTGATCCTGGCCGTTGTCCTGTATGCGCTGGGCGCAGGCCTGCATCGCTACGTGCCTTCGTGGCACACCGACGGTCCGCAGATGCTCGTCTGGGGCTTCTTCATTTCCACCATCGTGCTGTTCCACGCCACCGTCACCATCAACTCGCTGGCCCATCGCTTCGGACGTCGACGCTTCCCGACGCGCGACGACAGCCGCAACAACCTTTGGCTGGCGCTCATCACCTTCGGCGAAGGCTGGCATAACAACCACCATTACTATCCCGGCTCGGCGCGTCAGGGCTTTCGCTGGTGGGAGATCGACCTGACCTGGTACGGCCTGAAGGCCATGGAAGCGTTGGGTCTCGTCTGGGAACTCAAGCGCGTACCCGCGTGGATACACGCCAAGGCGAGGTACTGACCATGCGTGTCGCCGTCATCGGCTCCGGTATCGCGGGCCTGGCTACTGCCTGGATGCTCCGCAACGAACACGAGGTCACGCTGTTCGAGGCGAACGACTATCTCGGCGGCCATACCCATACGCACGACATCGCGCTCGATGGGCAGTCCTATCGGGTGGACACGGGCTTCATCGTGCACAACCGCGCCCACTATCCGCTCCTGCACGGGCTGTTCGACGAACTGGGCGTCGCCTCACGGCCCACGACGATGAGCTTTTCGGTGCGCCACGCCGGCACGGGCCTCGAGTACAACGCCGCCACGCTCGATACACTGTTTTGTCAGCGTCGCAATCTGGTCTCGCCGCGCTTTCTTGGCATGGTGCGCGATCTTCTGCGGTTCTACCGCGAGGCGCCCGCGCTTCTCGACCTCACCTCGCCTGGCCCCAGCCTCGGCGATTATCTTGCCGAGCACCGTTACGGCGAAGCCTTCCGCGATGAGCACCTGGTCCCGATGGCGTCGGCGCTGTGGTCGTCACCGGCCCACGCCATCCTCCACTTTCCCGCGCGGTACCTCGTCCAGTTCATGGCCAATCACCAGATGTTGCAGGTGGAGAAGCGCCCGCAATGGCTGGTGGTGGACGGTGGCTCCTCGACTTACATACAGGCCATGCGACGCCAATGGCAGGTCGACGAGCGGTTGTCCTGCCCCGTCTGGGCCGTGACCCGGCATCCGCAGCATGTCGTCATCACCTCGCTGCATGGTCAGGAAAGCTTCGACCACGTGGTGCTGGCCTGCCACAGCGACCAGGCACTCGGGCTGCTCGCTGATCCGTCGGACCAGGAGCGCGAGATCCTGGGTGCCATTCCCTACCAGACCAACGACGTCGTGCTGCACACCGACGCCCGCGTCCTGCCGCGTCAACACAAGGCCTGGGCGGCGTGGAACGCGCGGATTCCTGCGGGACCCAGCGAAGCATGCACGGTCAGCTACTGCATGAACATCCTCCAGGGCATCGCCTCGCCGCGCCCCTTCATCGTGAGCCTCAACCTCGCGGCGTGCATCGATCCGGTGCATATCCTCCGTCGCATGTCGTATGCGCATCCGGTCTACACCGCCGACAGCGTCGCGGCGCAGGCGCGAAAGCACGAAATCCAGGGACAGCGGCGTACCTGGTTCGCCGGTGCGTACTGGGGATGGGGCTTCCATGAAGATGGCATGCGCAGCGCGGTCGAGGTCGCCTCCGCACTGTCGGATCAGAGCACGACCACGACACAGTGCACGTCGCATCGTGGAGTGAGCGCATGAGCTTCGCCAGCGCCATTTACGAGGGCCGCGTGGTGCATCGTCGCCATAAGCCGACCCAGCACGCCTTCAGCTACCGCATGGCGCAGATCTACCTCGATCTCGACGAAGTAGACGACGTGTTCCGTTCACGCTGGTTCTGGTCGGTGAATCGACCGAACCTCGCAGAGTGGCGGCGTACCGATTTCATGGCGCCACACGACAGGCCACTGGCCGAGGTCGTCCGCCAGAAGGTGGAAGCCCAGACAGGGAAACGCCCGGAAGGCCCGGTGCGGATGCTCGGGCATCTCCGCTACGGCGGCTACGTGTTCAATCCGGTCACCTTTTATTACTGCTACGCCGCGGACGGCGAAACGCTCGAAGCGATTGTCGCGGAGATCACCAATACGCCCTGGCGCGAACGCCACGCCTACGTGCTGCCGGTGGATCGCGCCGACGCCCATGGGCGCGCCATGAGCTGGGCCTTCGACAAGCGTTTCCATGTCTCGCCGTTCATGGCGATGGCACGTCGCTACGACTGGCGCTTCACCGCGCCAGCGGACGATCTCCGCGTGCACATGAAAGTGCACGACGCCGACACCTGCGAATTCGACGCCACGCTGGCGCTTCAACGCCAACCGCTGACCGGCCCCGCCCTCGCCCGCCTGCTGTGGCGCTACCCGCTCATGACGATGCAGGTCATCGGCGCGATCCACTGGCAGGCACTGCGCCTGTGGGCGAAGCGTACGCCCGTCCACGATCACCCACCCGAAGCCGCTTCCCTCCCCGAGGCGCGCGCACCAGGAACCGCGCCGTGAACGAACTCACCAGGACTCCCTCCCTACCCTTGCGCACGCCCGCGGCTCCCGCGTTGGACCGCTGGCTCCGCAACCGCCTGATCGACCGACTGGACGGACTCCGTCATGGCAGCTTGCTGCTGCGCGATGCATTCGGAGAACGGGAACTGGGCGATGCCGATCCCGCGTGGCCGTGTATCGAGCTGGTGGTTTCCGATCTCCGTTTCTACCGCTCGCTCGCCACGCATGGCAGTGTCGGTGCAGCAGATGCCTATATCGAAGGCCACTGGCACTGCAACGACATCGTCGGGCTCGTGCGCCTGCTGGTACGCAACCGCGACCTGCTCGATGCCATGGAGAGTGGCGCTGCCCGCCTTGGCGGCGCGGCCATGCGCCTGTGGCATGCCTTCCGCGAGAACACACGATCCGGTAGCCGCCGCAACATCGCCGCGCATTACGACCTGGGCAACCCGTTCTTCGCGTTGTTCCTCTCGCGCGATCTCATGTATTCGTCCGCTCTCTGGTGCGACGAGACGGACAGCCTCGACCAGGCATCCACCCGCAAGCTGGACGTGATCTGCGCCAAGCTCGACCTGAAGCCCGGCATGCGCGTCATGGAGATCGGCACGGGCTGGGGCGGCTTTGCGATCCACGCCGCACGTCACTACGGTTGCCACGTCACCACCACCACGATCTCCAAGGAACAGCACCAGCTGGCAACCCAGCGCGTTGCCGAGGCGGGGTTGCAGGATCGCATCGAGCTGCTGCTGCGCGACTACCGGGACCTCGACGGCACCTACGATCGCGTGGTGTCCATCGAGATGATCGAGGCCATCGGCGCTCGCTACATGGAGACCTATTTCGCGAAGATCGGTGCGCTGCTGTCCGCCGACGGCGTGGCGCTGGTGCAGGCCATCACCATCGAAGACCACCGCTACGCACAGGCCCTTGCCTCGGTAGATTTCATCAAGCGCCACGTCTTCCCGGGAAGCTTCATTCCGTCCATCGCCGCCATGCTGACGGCGAAGACGCGTGCCAGCGATCTCGCGCTGGTACACCTGGAAGACTTCGGGCTCTCCTACGCGCATACGCTGCATGCGTGGCGCGAGCGCTTTCTTGCACACCTCGACGACGTGCGCCGGCAAGGCTTCGACGAACGCTTCATGCGCTTGTGGGACTTCTATCTCGCGTACTGCGAAGGCGGCTTCCTCGAACGCTCCATCGGCGTATCGCACCTCCTGCTCGCCAAGCCGGGCGCTCGGCCCGCGCTCGGGCGTTGGACGGCCAACGCCGAAGGACGGCCGGTATGACCGTGAACGTGCGGAGGCGCCCATGAACCACGTGCTGCAACTGGGCATCCTCGCGTGCGTCATGCTCGCGCTGATGACCGCAGGTTGGGTCTGGCAGCGCCGGCACCGGAACGCCGGCATCGTGGACGTGCTCTGGGCAGCAGGCCTGGGCATGTCGGCGCTGTGGATGGCAGCGACGGGCTCGGGGGGATGGCTGCCTCGTCTCCTCGTGGCGACCCTTGGTGCGGCGTGGTCGGTGCGCCTCGCGTTGCATCTTTGGCAGCGTGTGCGCGATGAAGAAGAAGATGGTCGCTATCGCTACCTTCGTTCGCACTGGAAGGGGCATCAAGGGAAGTTCCTCGCCTTCTTCCTCGCCCAGGCCGCACTCGTCTTGCTTTTCTCTCTTCCGTTCATGGCAGTGGCGGAAAACCCCACCCAGACGCTCAACGGCTGGGCCGTGCTCGGCGTGATCGTCTGGGTGGGGAGCGTCGCCGGGGAAGCCATCGCGGATGGCCAGCTGGCGCGCTATCGCAGGCAGCCCGAGAGCCGGACGCGTACGTATCGCGGCGGCCTGTGGCATTACTCCCGCCACCCAAACTACTTCTTCGAGTGGCTGCACTGGTTCAGCTACGTGGCACTGGCCGTCGGGTCGCCACTGGCGTGGCTCGCCTGGCTCGGCCCCGTGGTGATGTTGGGCTTCCTCCGCTGGCTGAGCGGTATTCCATTTACGGAAGCGCAGGCGCTGCGCTCGCGCGGCGAAGACTACCGTGACTATCAGCGCAGCACGCCCATGCTTTTCCCCTGGTTTCCCAAACCCGTCAAGGACTCCCATGAACACGACGCTCGCTGACGAAAGCGCGTTGGCGCCGGATCGCGCTGCGCCGGGCCTGTTGGGGCTCGCCGAGCGCGGCCTGCTGCCCGACGCCCTCATCCGCGCCGGCATCCGCCGGTTATGCGAGCAGCGGCTCGCCGAATGCAATCGTGGCGATGCAGAGGCCCGGCAATATCGCCACCGCATGCTCATCGAGCAACTGCGAAGCGCACCCGTAGCGGTGCATACGGACGCCGCGAACGCGCAGCACTACGAAGTGCCTACCGCATTCTTCCAGCATTGCCTCGGTCCGCGCCTCAAGTATTCCGCCTGCTACTTCACTGACCCTTCCGCCACGTTGGAACAGGCCGAGAATACGATGCTCGAACTGTATGCGCAGCGCGCAGGGCTCGCGGACGGACAGGACATCCTCGAACTCGGCTGCGGATGGGGCTCGCTCTCGCTGTGGATGGCCGAGCGTTATCCGAATGCACGCATCACTGCCGTCTCCAACTCGGCTTCGCAGCGCCAACACATCGAGGCCGAATGCCTGCGCCGACGGTTGTTAAATCTGCGCGTCATCACTTGCGACATCAACACGCTCGCCCTCCCGGTCGAGGCATTCGACCGCTGCGTCTCGGTGGAGATGTTCGAGCATGTGCGCAATCACCGCGCGCTCATGGCGCGCATCGCATCCTGGCTGCGTCCTGGTGGCGCCTTGTTCGTCCACATCTTCGCCCACCGCCAAGCGGCCTATCTCTTCGATACCGAGGGTACCGACAACTGGATGGGCAGGCACTTCTTCACCGGCGGCATGATGCCGGCCACGGACACGCTGCTGTGGTTCCAGGAGCACCTGCGCATCGAGGACCAATGGCTCGTGGATGGCACGCATTACCAACGCACGGCCAATGCCTGGCTTCGCAATCAGGACGAACGACGCGACGAGGTGATGACCACGCTGACCGGCGCATACGGGTCGGCGGAACTCGCGCGGCTCTGGTTCCAGCGCTGGCGCATCTTCTGGATGTCATGCGCCGAATTGTTCGGCTACGCCCATGGGCAGGAATGGCTCGTGGCTCACTACCGCTTCGTACGAGGCGATTGATGGAGATGCCCATGAGAACCCTTGTTCGCCGTCTTGGCGGTGCGCTGCTCGTCGCGTGGCCCTTGCTCGGGTGCTCCACGCAACGCCCGGCGCCGGTGCCCCGCGCGTCCCATGTGGACGTCCCACGTTACATGGGCGATTGGTACGTCATCGCGTCCATTCCCACACCCTACGAGGAAAGTGCGGTCAATGCCGTGGAATCCTACAAGCTGCTGCACAACGGCAAGATCGAGACGTCGTTCCGGTACCGCAAAGAGACGCCGGCCGGTCACCTGAAGACGATGAGCGCCACCGGCTATGTGCGTCCCGATACGAACGGTGCCATCTGGGGTATGCAGTTCGTCTGGCCGATCAAGGCGCAGTATGTGATCTCATGGGTCGATGCCGACTATCACACCGTGATCGTGGCTCGTGACAAGCGCGACTACGTATGGATCATGGCGCGCAGCCCCACGATGCCCGACCCGCAGTACCAGCAACTGGTGGATCGCGTGGCCGCGATGGGCTACGACGTGAAGCAGTTGCGCAAAGTGCCCCAGCATTGGCCCGAGCCACCGACACAGGCACGGTAACGACACGACGAATGCCGCTATGATGCGTTCCGACCCGACTTACCAGAAAGTCATCCCGATCGAGGCCCATCGGCGCGTGTCTCATTCCGCTTCCCAGGCCAACGACGATCCCGCCTACTGGGCGGGACAGATGGCCGCCGTCGCAGCGAACCGCGACGTCGACTGTTTCATGCGTCTGTTCGCCCATTTCGGACCGCGCCTCCAGCGCTATCTCGTCGGCCTCGGCGTGGCCGCGCCACAGGCCGAGGAACTGGTGCAGGAAGCCATGCTTCGGGTATGGCGGCGTGCAAGCCTATTCGACCCCGGCCGGGCGAACGTATCCACCTGGCTGTTCCGCATCGCGCGCAATCTCTACATCGACAGCATTCGCGGCGAGCCGCATTGGCTCCCCATCCAGGACGGCCTCGACTGGCTCGATCAACGCACCGACGACGATGCGAACAGCACGGAGTGGTTCGCGGACGGCGTGGGTCTGGAGCGCGCGATCGACGAACTGCCGCCGCAGCAGGCCCGGGTGATCCGGATGTCCTATTTCGAAGCAAAGAGCCACAGCGAAATCGCCCAGGAGCTTGGGCAACCGCTGGGCTCGGTCAAGTCCAACCTGCGTCGTGCCTTTGCGAAGCTGCAGGCAGGCCTGAGAAAAACACCATGAAGCCGCACCATCATCTCGACGCCGCCACCTTGATGAGCTACTCCGCAGGCGCGATGCCCGCTGCGTTCGCTGCGGTGGTGTCGGCACACCTCAGCGTCTGCTCGACCTGCCGCGACCATCTGCTCGACGCCGACGCCATCGGCGGCCAATTGCTGAGCCAGCAAGAAGGCATGCCCTTGTCCGATGACGCTCGCGAGCGCTTGCTGGCACGCCTGGGCGAGGAGGACATTCCTGCACCCCGTCCGTCTCCGGCCCGCCCCGTGGCCCATGACCCGGATGACCTGCCGATGCCGTTGTGGCCCTACTTCGGGCGCTCGTACCGCGACCTGCCGTGGAAGTGGATCGGGCCCGGCATCCACCACATCCGGGCGCGCGGCGTGGACGACGGGCACCTCATGCTGCTGCGCGTGGCCCCCGGTCGCAGCTTGCCCATGCATACGCACGGCAAGAACGAGCTGACGATGATCCTGCGCGGTGCCTACGACGATTCCCTCGGTCACTTCGCGCCGGGCGACGTCGCGGACCTCGACAGCGACATCGAGCATCAGCCTGTCACGGCGCCCGGCGTTCCCTGCGTATGTGTGGCGGCAACCGATGCACCGCTACGCTTCTCGGGCTGGCTGGCCCGCTCGCTGCAACCGCTGTTCAAGTTGTAGCAGCACCGCGCTGGTTCACCGCGCGCGGCGCTCGTCGCCCGTCCTTACCTGACGCCCACGGCGTCCAGGTAGCCCGTAATACGCCCATGCGCGCTGGACCCGAGAATCGCGCCGACATAGCCGTCGGGCCGTACGAGGAACCAGTCGCCCGCCTGCGGTTCATAGGCATGGGCGAACGATCCCTCGGTGTCGCGAAGCTCACCGCGCGAACCGATGGTATGCACGTGCAGATCGGACCTCGGCGCAGGTGCGGATTCGCTCTCGTAGCAGAACACGGTCCAGTGGATGCCGTGCAGCCGTTCGAACAGGTGCACCGCGTTTCCCGATGCATCGACGAATGCCGCCCCTGGCGCGCGGTCGCCGGCTCGTAGGCCAGCCTTACGCGGCGGATCCTCCAGGTTCAGAGGCGAATCGGGATAACCCAGATCGAGTTGCTGCGCGTCGCGTCCTCGCCGCATGTCGCCACGCCTTGCCGCATCGAGCAGACGAGTCGACAAGCCGAGCATGTCGGCGGCGACAGGACGCCGCTCCGCTTCGTAGCTGTCGATGAGTGCATCCGGTGCACCGTTCAGCACGGCCGCCAGCTTCCAACCAAGGTTGTAGGCATCCTGGATGCTCGTATTGAGTCCTTGACCGCCCGTTGGTGGATGCGTATGCGCGGCGTCGCCGAGCAACAGCACGCGGCCCGCACGGTAGCGCTCCGCCAGACGTGCGTTCATGTCGTAGACGGATGCCCACACGACGTCATGAACGATCAGCTCGGCATGCCCGCTGCGCTCGGCGATGAAGCGCGACAGACCTTCGGGCGAGGTATCCACGTCAACGTCGAACGGCACTGGCGCCTGCAACTGGACCAAGCCCGTTCCCTGCAACGGGCACAACGACAACTGCCTCGCCATGTCGCCGTCATGAAAGCGATGCCAGAACGTGTCGTCGAGGCCGCTCATCGACAGGTCTGCTACAACAGCGCGCACGCCCAGCGTCTTGCCCGGAAAACCAATGCCGACGTGGTGCCTGATGGTGCTCCGCCCACCGTCCGCCCCCAGCAGGTACGTGCATGACACGGATTCGGTGCCCGCGGCAGAACGCAGTGACGCGTTCACCGACTCACCGTGCTCCACCGCATCGAGTTCGGTAACCCATTCCACATGGCAGCCGAACGCTGCCAGTCGGTCCATCAGCGCTTGTTCGGTCCGGTACTGCACCACCATCCAGGGCTCGCCATACGGCTCCGCCTCCGTCGGCGGCGCACGGTGGATGCCTTCCTCGGTGATGCTTCCGTCATCGGCATGAATCATCTGCGGCGGGTAACGCCCGCCCGCGGCCAGCACATGGTCCAACACACCGAGGTCGTCGAATATCTCCAGTGTGCGCGGCTGGATGCCCTTACCCCTCGATGCGAGAAACGGTCCCGAGCGGCGGTCGATGAGGCGTACCGACACCCCGCGACGAACAAGTTCCAGGGCGGCGGTGAGTCCGGCCGGACCGGCACCGCATATCAAAACGAAGATCGGTGGCATCGCACGTTCTCCAATATGTGTATATTGCACACATTGAAGGCTACGCCTGCACACAACTATATGCAAGATACACACAATAAGGCGACGCTACGCCAGCTGCATACGGCGCTCATCCGCATCGTGGGTGTGATGAACCGGCCCCAGCGCGACGAACAGCTCATCGCAGCGGCGGGGATCTCGCTCGACCGCGCGCTGTTTCCCCTGCTCGTTCTCGTCGATCGCTTCGGGCCGATCGGCGTCGGCGAACTGGCCGATCGCGTAGGACGCGACTACACGACGGTGAGCCGGCAGGTTGCCAAGCTCGATGCGCTGGGGCTCGTGCAACGGCAGCCGGCCGCGCACGACAGGCGCATCTCCGAAGCCACGATCACCGCGCAAGGTCAGCGCATGAATCGGGCGATCGATACCGCGCGCGAGCGCATCGCACAAGCGACGTTCAGCACGTGGAGTAGCAAGGACGTCGAAACCGCGGCCCAGCTCATGTCACGGCTGGCTGACGACCTCGATCCACCGAACACGTAACGGCAGACACGGCTCGGCGAAATCGCGGCCCATGATCGGGATTTTCCCGATACGGGCCGCCGCGGCGTGTCGCGATAGTGACCCCCGAGGGACGCCGCAGGCGTACCCGTCAGTCCACGGCATAC
This sequence comes from Luteibacter sp. UNCMF366Tsu5.1, assembly GCF_900119235.1. NCBI lineage: Bacteria > Pseudomonadati > Pseudomonadota > Gammaproteobacteria > Lysobacterales > Rhodanobacteraceae > Luteibacter > Luteibacter sp. UNCMF366Tsu5.1. The sequence continues at coordinate 772,163 of NZ_FPIS01000001.1, forward strand.
ACCGCTGGACACACCGCACACATCACTCGGGTGATCACACCAAAGGACATGCTGCCATGACCGTTACGGCAAATCGACTCATTATTTTCGGGGACAGTCTTTCGGATATCGGCGTCAAGCGAGACACGCTGACCGGACAGTTCGCTTCGCTCTTCGGCTTGATGCGCACCAATCAGGTGAAGCGCTTCAGTGACAACCGCAACTGGACGGACTTCATCTGGGAATGGGCCGGCGGCCAGCCGTTGATCACGGTGGATCGGTCCACGTCGCTGGCTGCTGCTGCCCCGCATTTGACATGGAGTGAAAACAGCAAACAAGGCTCGCCCACCACGAGCCCGCTCTACTATGCCAACTACGCCGAAGGTGGCGCGATGGGCGGGTCGGATCGCTGGGGCACCGGGCTCGGCACGTTCAAGGAACAGTTCGATCGCTACAAGAAGGATGTCGACGCATACAAGAAGAATCATCCTCAGCTTCCGGGCGAAGGTCTGTACCTGATCTGGTTCGGCCTCAATGACTTGGTCACCAATAGTCGCAACATGGACGACATGGCCGCTGTGGCGCGTGAAATGAGCGATATCTGTCGGCAGATTCTTGCGCTCGATCCCCGAGCACACTTCCTGTTCGGCAACCTCCCTGACCCAAAGGATGCGGTGCGCTACTACGGGCAGGAAGCAAGAGATAAGGTCACCAAATTTACGACCGGGTCACTCAATTTTGGCAACGAGCTGAAGGCGCAGATCAATAAAGTGTCAGCCGCACTTCCGGCTTTCGTTGTGGATCTCTTCACGCCGATGTACCACGTCTGCAGAAACCTCAATTCCTATGGCTTCGTCCAGAAGGCGCAACCGAAGGGCATCGAGGTCCGCTATGGCGCGCCGCCGCGGAACCAGCTCGACGCCTTCTGCACCACGACCAGCGACGAAGCGCATCCCACCGAGGAGGTCTACAAGGTGATCGCGCAGATCTGGGCGGATGAGATCAAGAAAAATTTCGACCTTGGCACGCTGTCACAGGCGGCCGAAGCCCATTTCAAGGTCCAGGGCTCGAACTGAAGCCTTTGCACGCGGTGCCGCCGGCCGGGAGCGGTCGGCGGCGGCGGGAATGGGTCGGGGCGCTATAATCGTCTTTTCCCTGTCATGACGATTAACATGCTGCGAAGCGATCAGGTCCTCGTCACCGTTGGCACCGCGTGCACCCTTTCCGCCGTGGGCTCGACGGAAACCTATCAGGCGCTGGTGGCGCGTTCTCCCGATTTTTTGCCACTGGCCGCCTTCGATGCCGGCCTCGTCTCGCTTGATCCGCACGCCGAAAACGCGGCAGACGGCATGCGCTGGGCGTCGGGCGAGCAAGTGGGCGAACCGGCCACGCTGGCGGATCTCGAGCGATTGCACGGCGCCGAGCTGCGTGCCAATAGCGGTATCCGCCATGTCGCTCAGGTCGCCGACCATGCGCCGCGTGCCGTGACCGACATCGCCGCGCCCCTGCCGCACGATCTGGAGGCAGGTGGCCTGCGCCGGCTTGCCGGTATCCGTTTCGAAGACATACGCGCATCCAGCCTCAAGGACATGCACGGCCTGTTTCAGGACGAGCCCTTGCTGAGTCCGTCTTTGCAGGCACAGTTGTTCGTGTATGGCGCGCTGGGTGCCCTGGCCGGCCTGCCCCGACCGTTGTCGGAACTGGTGCCCAATCCGTTCGGCTTCCGCGTCGCCTCCGCCACCGCCTTCGGCGGCCACGACGCATTGGGCCAGTGGCTGCGCCCCGATGCGCCGCAGCCTGCCGGTGGTATCCCGAAAGACACCTTTGCGGTCCGGCTGTCGCACTCCCTCGGTTCGCACGGTCCTGCGCTCGTCTCGACGATGCTTGCACCGTCTTACAGCATCAGCCGCGTGCTTAAGAATCCGGAACTGCGCGAATCGCTGCGTTCCGACGAGATCGGTTTCATGCGCGTTCCGCAGGCGCCGTCTACCGCTGTTGGGGCCTGCGCATCCAGCCTCGTCGCACTGGCCGACATCGCGCCGCAATTGCTGTTCGATTACCCCGGTTTCCAGAAACCGAAGATGGTGTTGCTGACTGCCGCCGATGCGGCACTCCAGCCCGGCTACGGCATCCTCGAAGCCTTCGGTGGCGGGGCCTTGATGACCGGCGCCAAGCTGGCGGCAAAAAACGAAGCGCATGCGGGTGAGCCGGAGCGCACCGCCCACGACGCACTCGCGCCGTTCGACACCGATGCCGACGGTACGGTGGTCGGCCACGGTGGCTCCGGGCTGCTTGTGACGACGCTCGACTTCGCGCTGCGCAACCATCTCGACATCACCTCGATCATCGTGGGCTGGGGCCAGAGTGCCGAGGCCGGTGGCAAGGCGCATTTCGCAGGCGTCGGTTTCGGTGGGGAAAACGCCCTGGTGCAGGCGATGGAAATGGCCTATCAGGGCCACGGTTATGCCATCGGTGACTTCCACTACCTCGCCGCCCATGCCACCGGCACGCGCACCAACTCCAAGACCGACCTCGGCACCGCACTCGCAGGTCTGCAGGGCGCAGCGCAACGCCAGGGTCATACGGGCGAATTGCCCAAGCTTTTCGTCGGGGCACACAAGGCGGTGGGCGACGGCCACACCATGGGCGAAACCGGCCTGAAGGCGTTGTCGCAGGCCGTGCAATTCGTGCTTGGTCGCCCTGCCCCCGGCGTGCCCAGCCTGCGTCGCCTCGACCCGGATCTCGCCGAAGTCGGTTCGCACTTCCACCTACAGGCCGAACCGACACCGGGACACGCCGACGGGGGCGCCATCTGCGTCACTCAGGGCTTTGGTGGCTACAACGGCGCGGTGGCCTTGCGTTCTGCGACGCCGGAGGCTTTCGCCCGCTACGCGTGCGATGCCGATGTACTGGCTGCGTATCTCGACGCCTGGCCGCGCATCCGGGCAGAGCGCGAAACGCGTGAACGTGTGGCCCGCCGCAGCCCGAAGCTGGCGTTGGCCATGGCCGAGCGCCATCGCTGGACGGGGCTCGACTGAGCCCCGCTTCCACCTCAGAACATCATCTCGGGAGCCGCCATGGCGGCGAGAAGCCAACGAAGCGGTGTAGCACCGAGGCGGGTCCCCATCGCCATCAGGATGGCTCCCACCGACGGGTTCCGATCGCCTCCATGGCGGCGCGCAAGCCCTAGCCTCATCGCGGATGTGCGTCGCCGCCATGACGGCGCCCACACACAACGCGGCCCTGACGACCTAAGCGGGGAAAACGGGCGGCATGGCTTTGCCGATCGACGGCCGGGCAAAAAGAAAACCCTGCTGGAGCACGACGCCAAGGTCGAGCAACGCGGAACACTCGGCGATCGTCTCGACGCCTTCTGCGATGACCTTGATATCGAGGTCGTCGCACAGACGCATCATGTGCGACACGATGCGCTGGCGAACGTGATCGCCGCCGATGTCTCGAACCAGTCCGATGTCGAGCTTCACGATGTCGGGCTGGAAATCGGCAAGAAGATTCAGCCCCGCATAGCCCGCCCCAAAATCGTCGATGGCGGTGAGGAAGCCACGGGCGTGGTAAGTCCGCAGGATCGACAGCAGGTGTGCCTGGTCGGTGATTCGCTCGTGCTCCGTCACCTCGAAGATGATGTCGGATAGCGGCCACTTCACACGCTCGGCAGCCGCAAGTGTGGCGCGCAGGCAGTGCTCGGGGTTGTACACCGCGTTCGGCAAAAAATTGATCGACACCAGCGCTGGAAGCTCGGAGTCCACCGCGCATTCCAGTGCCTTGACACGACATGCCTGATCGAACGCGTACTGGTTCTCGGGATGGACCGATGCGAGCACGTCGGCCGCCGACGATCCGTCGGTACCGCGCACCAGCGCTTCGTGCGCGAAGACGCGCCTGGCCGACAGGTCCAGGATCGGCTGAAACGCCATGGTGATGGTGCCTTCAAAAGCCATGCCGTTACGGCACGCTCCGCATGAGTGTTGCTGTGCCATGACTTCCCTCGCAGCTCGCTATCCTATCGGCCGAAGGTAAAGCGACTTGAACAACGAAACGTGAAGATCGACCGTCACGCCTGCTTTAGCCTCGGCCAGCGCCAGGCCGTCACGATGGTGAAGAGGCTGAGCGCGATCTCGATCACTCCGAACATTACGTAGAAAGGCGCCGCGCCCGGCAGGGTCATCACGATGATGACCGCATAAACTACGCCGAGGACGATGTTTCCCCAGCGGCACCACGCGGCGGGAAGCGCCATGGAGCCAAACACCATCAGTGCGGGGATGGCCATCATCACGCTCACGCCAATGAGCAGGGAATTCGTGGTCGGCCCCATCGGCCCGAAGTTTCCAGCAAGCATGTTGCGCAGGTGGTCCGGGACGAAAAGTCCGAAGTAATCACCGTAGACATAGCAGAACATCAACGATGTCCAGAGACCGGCCAGGCGCAACCTCACGGGTACCTTGATGTCTTCGAGCATAGTTCGGCCACATCCTCTCTTCGGAAACGTCACTGTACGATGGCGAAGGAAGAACGACTCGGACCTGGCTCTCCCTTTCGGATTTTCGACATCATGCACCAACGATCGCACGCCGCAAGGGCTGCGCGAGGAACGCCAAGTTCGCGAGGGAACGCCCGATCAGGGTGCGGGGCGTATCACCGCGGCAGGAAAAAGCTTGCCTTGAAAGGCGCGGATGACCGTTCCGACGATGATCGCGGCCAGCACGAGGTTCGTCGCCACGAAAAGCACGGGCGCAAGCTGCGGAATGGCGCCGGTAAGGCCACGCGAGGTCATGGTGAGGGCCGTGCCCGAGAGCGCCGTCACACCGAAGGTAAACGCCCAGTACGCAGGGCTGAACGGCTGCTCGGCGATCCACGGGATCAGCCGCGCCAACAGCAGGAACTGGAACATGCCGTACCCCCAGGTGGCCTGCACCAGCAGCGCCGGCTCACCGCTGGTATTGGCGAGCCACGCCGCGACAGCCACCACAGGCGGGGCGAGTTGGATACCCAAGGTCGGTCGGAGCGGCAGCGGAAGCGGCTGCGCGTGGAACAAGCGATTGACGATCACCGATTCCAACGCAAGCCAGGCAAACACTCCCGCGCCAAAGAACAGCACACCCCACGATGGATAGCCCAAGGTGCCTGCCGCAATGGCCGTGATGAAATTCCCGGCGACCGAAGGCAGGTAGATCACCGGCGTCACCGTCGTCACCTCGCGACCGCCCTGCAACATGCCGCCCAACCGCCAGATGCTGAAGAGCACGTGGCCTACCCCGCCGACCGCCAGCGCGACCATCGCAAGTCCATGCGCATGCGGCGCAAGCACCACCGCCATCAGGGCCGTTGTCGCCGGCGCCAAGCCGATGAAGCAGCACTGCACGGGATGCGTCGCCTCCTCGACCGCTGCGTCGCGATGAAGACACCACTTCAACGTGTAAGACGCACTTACCAGCAGCCACACCACGAACGCCACGGCCATGATGGTCTCGCCGATAGCAGGCGACACACCCCAAAGGCGCGTCGCCAGACGCCAATTACCGCCCAGCCCAACGAGGCCGAGGACCATGCCGAAGAACGACGCGGGGATGGAGCGATAGAAGGGCATTGAGTGGCCGAGGAGGACAAGGACGCCGGCACTGTGCGATGCGCTGCGGACGCTGTCTTGAAGAACCCGGTGGCGAGGTATCGATAACCTGCCGTGTCCAAATGCGCATTCTGTCTGCGAGGCGCCCCACGATACTTTCGGCACGGTCCCCGAAGAGGCGCCTTTCGCATACTCGCGAGCATCGAGAGCGGCGCCGAGGGATACGTGCATGGACGAGAAGCAGCTCGGCCGACTAACCGGAGCGATCTATCTGATCGTTGTGGCGACCGGCTTGTTCAGCCTGATGTACGTCCCGGCTACGCTGGCGGGAGACGGTGCTCCGTCTGACAGACTAGGACGGTTATTGGCACACCCCGCACTTTACAACGCAGGCACCGCAGCGTTTATCGTCGAGCAAGCTGCCTTTTGCGTGCTGCCGATCATGTTCTACCGATGGCTGCGTCACGCAGGGCCATGGCATGCCGCCCTGATGGTCGTCCTGGCGCTGGCGAGCGTGCCTGTGTCTCTCGTTGCCGCCGCCTATCGCCTCGACGCGATCGGCTGGCTTACCGATACAAACCTGCTGTCCGAGGTTACAAGCGCAGAAAGCCGCACCCTGGCACAGGCGGCGTTGCATCATTGGGACCACGCCTTGCTCATCGCCAGCCTGTTTTGGGGACTGTGGCTCGCGCCGCTCGGTTATCTCATCGTCGTGTCGCTGATGATTCCACGACTGCTGGGCTATCTGCTGATGCTGGGAAGCCTCGGCTATGTCATCGACGTGTTCGGGCAACTCCTGTGGTCCGACTATGGCCGTTCGGCGCTCGCCGACTACGCCACATTACCCGCTGCGCTTGGCGAGCTGGGCACGTGCTTCTGGCTGCTGGCCGTTGGTGCGAAGCGCAGCAGCGTTGCCTCCATAGACCACGCCCGCGTGGCATGAGCATCGCGCCTCTCCGTGCGGCAAAGCGGGTCAAAGCAGCCGAATGCCCCACGGCCGCACCATCCAGGCGAACAGCACGAAGCAGACGATAGTGACCACGGCGCTCAATCCGAGCGAAGGCCAAAAGCCAAAGCGGTTGAGCAACCAGGGAAACAGCAAGAACATCGGCAGCGTAGGCACCACATACCAAAACGTATACCAGGCGTGGTTGGCAATCTTCTCCGCAGGCTGCTTTTCGATATAGAGCCACGTCAGCGCCAGCAGGGTGACCATCGGCAGCGACGCAATCAGCGCACCCAGGCGATCGCTCCGCTTGGCGACTTCCGAGACCAGCACGACCACTGCTGCGGTGATGGCGTATTTGGTGATGATCCAAGGCATGGGAATGGTCCGGCGAGTGAATGACGGTTACTGGAAAAACACGGCTAACCGAATGCCGAGTCGCACGACGTTCTTCGGCTCGACATCGCGGTGCGCTCGCGAACGGCGTTCGAAAACGGCCTCCTGGGCTGCCGCACCGAGCCGGCATAGTGCCCAATCGACGACGGATCGCAAACACCTACAAGGCCCGCCACGCGAGGGTAGGTTATGGTCCGGAGCACCATCCCCAAGGCACCCTCCATGGCAACGACCGAAACGGACCTCAACTACGACCGCCTGCTCCGTTCCAACCTGGAGCGGGTGTTCAACGAACGGGATGCTGAGCGTCGCGCCGCTGCGTTGGCGGAGCTTTACGTCGACGATCCGGTCATGTTCGAACCGGATGCTGTCGTCCGCGGGCGGGACGCCATTGGTGCGGTCGCAGGCAAGTTGCTCGAACAGTTCGGCCCGACCTTCACCTTCGTCCCTGAGGGCTCGGCCGTTGGGCATCACGGTCTCGCCGTTCTGCGTTGGCATGCCGGCCCGCAAGGTGGGCCGATCGCCGTCACCGGGGCCGATGCGGCCGAATTCGAAGGTGGCAGGATTGCCCGGCTCTGGGTGCTTCTCGATACGCCACCGACGGCATAAGCACCCCCGCCCCGCCGCGTGAACCGAAAGCCAGGTCAACGCATATAGGCAGCGAGTTCATCGGGCGTGCCGCGTGGAAAAGCGCTTCGAAGATGCTCCAGGAACGCCGACACGCGAGCGCTCAGTAATCGTCGCGTGGGGTACAGCGCCCACAAAGCGATCTCCGGCCCTTCGACGTCGCCCCAATGAACCAGTGTGCCGGCTGCGAGATCGTGGCTGACGAGTGACAGTGGCAGGCGCGCTGCGCCGACGCCCGTGCGAACCGCGTCGCGCACCATCACCAAGGACGACATGCTGAGCACCGGGGCGACGGTGAGGGTCGATGGGCCCGACGACATCGTCACGTTCCAGGTTTGCGCCGGCTGCATCGCCCCGCGCGTGACCGCGGGTACCGGCGAGCCATCCGCAGGACGTGCGAGATCGGGGCTTGCCACAACGACCAGTCGATCCCGAAGAAAGATCCGCCCGACGAGTGTGGCATCGGGTTCCGGGTTGACCCGGATGACCAGGTCATAGGCCTCTTCCACCATGTCCACGGCGCGATCGTCCGCCGTGATTTCCAGCCGCACATCGGGATAGCGAAGCGCAAACTCCGCCGCGAGCTTTCCCATGGCCGTCTGCGAAAACAGCAGCGGTGCGCTGATCCGTAAACGCCCACGGACGGTCTGACCGCCCGATGCAATCGCTGCCGCCGTCTCCTCCAGTTCAAGCAGGAGCATGCCCGCGCGTTCGAACAAGGCGCGCCCCTCTTCCGTGAGCTTGAGTGACCGCGCCCCTCGTTCGAACAAGCGCAGATCGAGGCTGGACTCCAGCTCGGCGACGCGTCGGGACAGCGTGGCCTTCGGGCGACCGGCCTCCCGGGCCGCCTTGCCGAACCCGCCGTGACGGGCCACCAGGGTGAAATCGGCCAGTGCGAGCAGATCCATGTGTTCCACCTGTGAGACGAAGCGTCCAATTCTAACGGCTATGCACACGAAATTGGATCAATAGCATAGGGGCTGTTCGCAACCCAACCCGGAGACATGCCATGACTATCCTCGTAACTGGTGCCACCGGCCGCGTCGGCCGCCACGTCGTCGACCAGCTCGTCCAGCGCGGCGCCAAGGTGCGCGTGCTGACCCGCGACCCGGCCAAGGCCAACGTACCGGCCGGTGTTGAAGTCGCCCAGGGCGACCTGCTCGACATCGATGCCGTGCGCAGCGCGTTCCAGGGCATACGCACCCTCTTCTTGCTCAATGCCGTGACGGGCGATGAATTCACCCAGGCGATCATCACCCTCAACCTCGCCCGCGAGGCCGGTGTGGAACGCGTGGTGTACCTCTCGGTGATCCATGCCGATCGCTTCGTCAACGTGCCGCACTTCGCGGTGAAGGCGGGTGCCGAGCGCATGCTGGAGCAGATGGGCTTCAGCGCAACCATCCTGCGCGCGAGCTACTTCATCGACAACGAACTGATGGTCAAGGACGCGATCCTGGGCCACGGCGTGTACCCGATGCCGATCGGAAGCAAGGGCGTCGCCATGGTCGATACGCGCGACATCGCCGAGGTGGCCGCGATCGAACTGATCCGTCGTGATCAGGCACCGGGCAAGCTGCCGCTCGAAACGATCAACCTCGTGGGCCCGGACACCCTGACCGGCACCGAAGTCGCCACGATCTGGACGGACCTGCTCGGCCGCACGATCGTCTACGGCGGCGACGATCCCAGCGGCTTCGAACAGACCGTGGCGAGCTTCCTGCCGAAATGGACGGCCTACGAGATGCGCTTGATGGCTGAGCGCTATGTCAGCGACGGCATGATCCCGGAAGCCGGCGACGTGGAACGGTTGGTCAAGCTTCTGGGCCGCCCGCTGCACAACTATCGCGACTTCGCTGCCGAGATCGTGCGTGCTGGTTGAGGGCGTGCCAGGCGATCGCCCCGGTCAGGGGTGGTCGTCGACAAGCCATGAATGACAAGCGGACAATGTCGCCTTCCGGAGGGAGTTCAAACATGTTTCCTGCCAACGATCTCGAAGCCGCATTTGCTCGCGTTACCGATTACTGGTCGCCGAAAGTCATCGGCAAGGTCAATGACCAACTGCTCAAGGCGGCCAAGCTCAAGGGCGAGCTGGTCTGGCACGCGCACGACGGCGAAGACGAGCTGTTCTACATCGTGAAGGGCGAGCTTCGCATGGAGTTCGAAGACAGTGTCACGGTGCTTCGGCAAGGGGCGTTCCTCACGGTGCCGAAAGGCGTCCGACACAATCCGGTCGCGGACGAGGAATGCTGGGTGTTGTTGATCGAGCCCGCCTCTACCTTGCACACGGGAGCGGAAGTGACGGATCGCACCCGCAGCTTGGAAGAGCAACTCAGCTGACAGCACTCCCTGCGATGACGCGCTCGGCGACGTCACGCAGATGCTCTAGAAACGCTTTCACCGCAGGATTGTTGCGGCGGCTCGACGGCCATACGGCGTTGATGGTGTCACGCTCCACAGCGAAGCTTTGCAATATCGGCACCAGCTCGCCGCGTGCCACATAGGGCGCGGCGATGAGTGACGCACTGATGCCAATGCCACCGCCTGCAGCCAACGTGGCGACGACGGCTTCGCTCGCATCCACGACGATGTGCGACGCGGGCACGATGTCTGTTTCGCGTCCTCCTATCCGAAACGGCCAGCGGAAAATCTGACCGCTGCTCTGATATCGGAAGTTGACCGTTTCATGTTCCGCCAGATCGTCGGGATGCTCGGGCGTGCCGTACTTGGCGAGATACGCTGGCGACGCATAAGCGCCTAGCCGCAACGGACCGAGCCTGCGCGCTATGAGGCGCGAATCCGCGAGTTCGCCGATACGCACAGCAATATCGATGCCCTGCTCTACGACATCGACCAACCGGTCGTCGAGCCGGAGATCGATCGACACCTGGGGGTAGCGTTCCCTGAAAGCCGGCAAGGCAGGTCCGATCAGATGGATCCCGATCGGCAGCGAGGCCGCAATGCGCAAAGTACCGGTCGGTTCGCCGCGAGCGGCTTTCGCTGCCTGGTCGATCTCCTCCGCATCGCGCAGCAGTTTCAGGGCCCGCTCGTGCAGCTCCATGCCCTCCGCGGTCAAGGTGAGCGACCGGGTGGTCCGGGTGAGCAGGGACACGCCGAGCTGCTGCTCCAGGCGTTGCACGCTCTTGCTGACTGCCGAAGGCGAAATCCCGAGCGAGCGGGCCGCCGCCGTGAAGCTGCCCAATGACCCTGCCCGCGCGAACGCGATCAGGCCGGTCAGTCGTTCCAGGGCGATTTGTTCCTTCATGGCACTATTAAAGCGTATTGGAGCCCCATTATCAGCTGGATGGCACGGACATACCCTTTCTCCATGACAACGCGCCCTCGCGCGCCATGGAGACAGAGACATGAGCAACGTGATGAAAGCGGTTCGCCTGCATGCGTTTGGCGGCCCGGAAGTGCTGGTTTATGAGGACGCCCCTAAACCGCAAATAAAGGCCGGCGAGGTTCTGGTCCGAGTGCATGCCGTGGGCATCAACCCGCCCGACTGGTACCTGCGCGAGGGCTATAAAATGCTGCCGCCCGAATGGCAGCCCAAGGTCGCCTTCCCGATCATCCCGGGTACCGACATCTCCGGTGTCGTAGAGGCCGTGGCCGAAGACGTGCAGAGCTTTGCGGTCGGAGACGAGGTCTATGCCATGGTCCGTTTCCCCGGGGGCCTCGCAGGCGAAAGCAGCGCCTACGCCGAGTATGTAACGGTGCCCGCGACGCAACTCTCCCTGAAGCCGTCAGGCATCGATCATGTGCACGCAGCGGCGGCACCGATGTCTCTGCTGACGGCATGGCAGTTCCTTATCGATCTCGGCCACACCGAACCGAATCCGCTTCAACCGCACACCCACGTGCCCGTGCCGCTTGCTGGCAAGACCGTGCTCGTCAATGGCGCGGCGGGCGGCGTCGGCCATTTCGTGGTGCAACTCGCCAAATGGCGCGGTGCCCGCGTGATCGCTGTCGCCTCCGGCAGCAACGAAACCTTCCTGCGTGACCTGGGTGCCGATGAATTCATCGACTACGGCACGACCAAGCCCGAAGACGTGGTACGCGATATCGATCTCGTCGTCGATGCCGTCGGTGGCCCCACGACCGGCCGCTTCCTGCACACGTTGAAGCGTGGCGGTGCCCTCTTCCCGGTCTTCCCCTTGGGCTTTGATGGAGGCGAGGAAGCCGAGCGTCTCGGCGTCACGGTGTCGGCGACACAGGTCCGCTCGAACGGAGCCCAACTCGCCGAAATCGCACCTTTGCTTAGCAACGGCACGATCCGCGTCGCCATCGACAGCGAATTCCCACTCGCCGATGCGCGGAAAGCCCATGAGCGTGCAGCCACCGGCCATATACGAGGCAAGATCGTGCTGACGGTCGCGGAAGACGGTGAGTCATGAGCACGTCAGGAAAACTTCCCCAAGGCTCTGCAGCATGGTTCGACATGCTGGGAACGCTAATGTGCGAGGCCGCGTTACGCGCCGGCCTCGCCCCGGATGAGAACTGGTCGCTCGTGGAGCGATACACCGATGGCACCACACTGCCGAACGGACGCGTTCAAGGCATCCGATTCGACATCGTCAACGGGTTGCCGTCGTACCGGATTGGGGTACACACAGACGAACATGCTGACGTAGTGATCGAGGTGAGCGCCGCCGTCGCCCGCGAACTCAATCTGCTTTACACGGATGACCCGGCGTATGGCGCGGCGCTCGATCGAGCGAAACAGACAGGCCAGATCTCCATGGAAGGCGATCTGTCGCGGATACCGGATTGGTTCACGGCAATACATGATCCGCTCGTGGATCGGACCGAGTAGATATCGGATGCCTTTCGCGTGGGGCGCGGCACGGTCAACGCGAAAGGCATCCCTCGATGGACCATCGACGTCAACAAGCGCACGGTATTCGTAAGCCCCCCTCTGCGAATCGTTGTCGCAATGCGGCTGTGGGAGCCGCCATGGCGGCGAGAAAAACTTGCCTCATCGCAGCCCGGCATCGCCGCCTCGGTGTCCACCGTGCAAGCGCGCCAGAGCACATGATAGGTAGCCGGGGCCATGAAGCTCTTCCATCTGCGTCGGTGGAGTGCCCGCATTAGTCGACACTCGACTTTCGTTGGCCTTTCCAGGCAGCCGCAAGATAAATGACCTAACGTTTTCATACGATATGGCGACCTGAGACGCGACATGCCCCGCATGAAGAAGAAATCCGACCTGCCTCAAAAGGTCTGCGCCGGCTGCGGCCGGCCCTTCACGTGGCGCCGCAAATGGGCGCGGGACTGGGACAACGTACGTTACTGCTCGGACCGCTGTAGAAGCGCAAAATACACATCGCCCTGATCGCCACCGGCCTCGCTCCGATAGCGCATCGATTCCACTACCAAGCTATCGTAACGTAGGTGCTGGAGTAGAGCGCCTGCATGAGTCACCTGGGTTATTCCATCGTAGTCAGTGCTTGTATGGAGTCGCTATGTCGGATCTATCGCCACCCGCGTCCCCCGTTGCTGTGTTTGCCCCCGAGGCGCCACCCCGACTAACCCCGAGCAACTATCCCGAGCCTTACGCTTCGATGATGGCTGGGCGAATCAAGCGCCCCCTGGGCGATCTTTTCGGCCTCCAGGGTTTCGGTGTGAACCACGTAACGTTACCGCCAGGTGCGATCTCCGCGTTGCACCATCGCCATTCGATGCAGGACGAGTTCGTCCTTGTATTGACCGGCGAACTGACACTCGTGCATGACGCAGGAGAGACCACGCTCAACGCAGGATCGTGTTCCGGCTTTCCGAGTAACGGTACAGCACATCACTTAGTCAATCGGTCCGACACCGAAGCGACTTATCTTGAAGTAGGCGATCGACGGCCGGGCGACAGCGTGTCCTATCCAAACGACGATATCAAAGCTGTACGAACAGCCTCGGGATGGCAGTTTGAACATAAGGATGGACGGCCTTACGGATAGGCCGGTTAGGGAATCGGCCTCGCCCCTCACGGGCGAAAGCCGATTCGCGCGGCAGCGACTAGGCCTTCTTCAGAAAGCAGACCTTGAGCACCAGACCCTTGATCTTGTCCGAACTGCCTTCGATGTGTTCCGCGTCCCCGTCGACCAAGCGGATGTTGCGGATGACGGTACCTTGCTTGAGGGGAATGGAAGAACCCTTCACCTTCAGATCCTTGATCACCACGACCGTGTCGCCGTTATTGAGCACGTTCCCGTGAACGTCCCGCGTCACGGCGGCGTGCTCCGCGCCATCCGCCTGCTTCTGCGGCCACTCGTGCGCGCAGTCGGCACAGATGTACAGATCCCCATCGGGATAGACGTTCTGCATGCCGCAATGCGGGCACGCGGAGGGAGTTGATGTGTTCACGACATTCTCTAGTTGTTTTAGAAGAGGCTGGTTTGCGCTACCTGGCTGCCCTAAGGGGAGCAGGTATTAATGGGCGAGGTTGGCATACTCACTCGGTTTCCCCGGTGAGGTACCCCCTATTATACGATCCCTAACCACGCTCAGCGCCTTATGCCTTTGACCCTGCCCCGGCCCCATCCCGCTCGATCTTCCTTTGTAGAAACGGACGTGCATCGTGTAGCGTCTGGAGCGTGACTCACTAAACGGGTGCATCGTGGCGGCTGCTGACAGAAAGATTGTGATTGTGTCCGGTGCGCCAGGCGCTGGGAAAACAACCCTGGCAGTTCCGCTTGCAGCACGGCTTGGATTTCCCCTTTTCTCCAAAGATCTCATCAAAGAGACCTTGACCAACGTGTTTGGTGATGCGGGTGGGGACTTAGCGGCATCACGGAAGATGGGTGGTGCGTCGATGGAATTAATATGGGCTCTGGCGCGATATGCGCCACAGGTCGTGCTAGAGGCCAACTTTAGACCCCGTAGCGCCTATGAGCGATCCAAGCTCGCCGGCTTGGATGCCTCTATTATCGAGGTGTATTGCGACTGCGGCGAGATGGAAACCGCCCGTCGCTTCCGTGATCGTGCCGCTGCCAGCGGCCATCATGCCGCCCACCCACTGAAAGAAATGCCGCCAGAGATGCTCGCCGAATACGATCAGGCGGTAGGGCTAGGGATCGTTATCAAGGTAGATACGCGGGTTCCAACGAACATTGAGAGCATCGCGCAGGAGATTCTGCGTTCCTTCCCTTGACGTCCCGCTTCCCAAAATTCGTTTTCGGAGCGGAACCTCGAGCCGAAGGCCGGAGAAGTATGCGACTCTTCTTCGTATCCGCCCTCATGGTTGGCGGACCTTACATCTTCATGTGGTGCGGCTCATTGGCGGCGGTTCAAATCCGTCTCCACAGGCGGGAACTGCCGAGATGCATCACTATTTGCCTCCATCTGTAACCTTCTGTTTTCGCAGTACCCGCGCCAGCTGCCGGTCATAATACGCAAGGTTGTCATGATCGTACTTATCAGCGAGCGACCGGGCGTGGCGCGAGGCTTCAAGCGCTTCCGTCAACGAATCCTCACTCTGGTAGGCCTCGGACAAACTATCAAAGGCCTCCGGTGAGTTCGGGTCGTCGGCGATGATGGCGTGGAGCATGGCAAACGCCTCTTTCTTCCGACCGGCGTGCAGCGCGTCGAACGCGAGAGCATTGCGGACCGAGGCAGGCACGGAAATCTTCATGCCGAGTGTCGAAGACAGCCTGGCGTAATACGCCTCGACATTGGCGACTCCTTTCGACACTACGGCGTCCGGTACGACATAGCCTGCAAAGAGCTGTCGCAGAGCATCTGCCTGCGCGGGAAGCGCAACACCCGTATGGGTTTCCTGCGGATGAGGACGATAAATGCTGCGAATGCCTTTGCTTGCGGCCCCCTTGAGAATGGCAGCCAGCGTCTGGTCGTCCTTCAAGGCATCACCGGAATCATCAGAACTGGCGAAGTAGACAAAATTCTTGATGTCTCGACGCTTTGGTATCGATTCCTGCAATGTACGCAGTGGCACGCGATGGTCCCAATCCAGGCTCGGACTGATGGCAATGATGCCTTGAAAAAGTGCAGGGTCTTCTGTCAGCACATAAAGTGCGAACTGGCCACCGGCAGAATGTCCGGATAAGGCTCGGTATGGGCTTACGCGATACGTCGATGCAATGTGTGGAAGGAACTCGTCGGCCAGAAAAGAGCGAAAACGCGCCGCACCGCCGCCCCCTTCCCAAGCTTCCGCCCAATCCGTCTGCGTAAAGTCGCGAATGCGAACGGTACTGACGATACCGACGACGATCACTTCGGGGATTTGACCATCGGCTGCAAGAAATGCCGCATCGGCAGCGGTATGTTGGAACTGAGTCTCGCCATCCAGAACGTACACCACCGGGTAAGTCCGGTTTGGGGATCTCTCGTACGAGGCAGGCAACATCACCTGGTAGGTGCGGTCCTCATTTAGCTTGGCGGAATGAAAGGTCGCGGTGGTTCCGATGACGATGTCGCCGGCTGCTGCGGAGAACGCCATCAGCAGTCCCAATATGGGCGCCAGGATACGCACACCTGCAAGCCATGCCTTGCCCCACGGGAACTGCACCATCCGGGTTCTCCTTCGTGCAACCTTCAGAAGGCATCCATCGTAAATGATAGGAAGGCGAGCAGTTCTGCCCGTGACAAGGGGTTGTCAGCCTTCACGGATGCCTGCCGCCTTGATGTGAGGTCAAACTCACCGAAATCCCTAGCTAGTCGGAGCGCTGTATGCAGCACGACAAGGCAACCAGAACGAAACAGGCCGGCTCATTCCTTCCCGCGAGGAGCCGATTCAATGTCCACCGCAATCGCCCTGACGGCCCGGAAATCGACCTCGCTCCCTGCCGCCCACGCCAACCGAATTCGCCTTGGGTCTAGCCACCTCATTTGAACGGCATACCCGGGTGGCCGAGGCAACAGGTTGTGGGAGAGGACGAGGATGTCGACACCGGTCTCCTGCCCTGTCTGTGTCAGCTTGACCGTCGTCGATATCCAGGCATTTCCCGGCCCGCTTTGCTGGACGGTCTCGGCGTGGACCGTGTATGCCCCGTCAGGTGAAACGGCATCCGCCTGCCACACCACGGCCTGATCGCTTTCGCAACCGCTGAGCAGTGAAAGGAACAACACGAGCAAGGCGACCGTAGCCACCCTTCTTGCCGTCGAGCCAGCCCGCCACAAAAGGCCGGAAGTCCCGAAGAGCGTCGCGTCAGTGCCTTTCCTCACTTGGGGGCCACATCGGGACGGCTGATGGCGCCGCTTGGGCAAGGATTTCCGGGAAGCTTGCTGTAAGTGGCATTGCGCTGTGTGCGAGTAGACGTGAACGTCAGACTGCCCTGACCATCCGGCTTGAGGATGAACCCGATAGGCCCTTTTCCGGGCAGGATGAGCCGGGTGAAGATCTCCCCGTCAAACACGTGCGCCTTCCCACGAATGTCCACCCCGCAATTGACGCCCTGCATGATGTACGTGCCGTCCGCCTCGATGCCGAAGGTATCGGGCGGCAACGGGGCCTCGTTTTTCGACACCTTCCAGTAACCGACCATCCAGGGCTCGATGCCGGCAGACGGCGCGGTCGTCCGGGCAAGTGCGGACGCCTCACCGGTACCGAGGAAGAACGTCAGGGCGAGGCCCAGTAGATCCGCAGGGGGTAATCTCACGTCAAGGTCGCCATCACGGACGAGCAGGTCCAGGGTGACCGCTCATGCACTGAAATGCTTCGCAGGACACGCCCTACGCGAGCGTTGCCCTCGGCATACCGAAGGCGGCTGCTTAGGATTGGTCTGCGTAGGCATTTCGAATGCATGCATGACCGCGCCGATGGACGCTTTGAACAGCTTCTTGGCATGGCTACGCCTATGACTTCCGCAAGATCATGCGAAATTGAGCCTGTTTCGCGCAATGTAAGAATTCCCCTACAGACTGACTTGGCGAGCCCGTCTTACATTTTCGACTTACGGCCGGCGCACTCGGCAATCAGGGGAAAGCAGTGAAGTCGATCTACGTGGGCATGGTGGCCTTGGTGATTCTGGTCATCGCGATATTTTCTTCGTCACCCGCTGGTGCCTACGTCAACAAAACCAGATCTGAAGCCTTGGCTTACTGCGAATCAGGCATCGTCTGGGAACAGGAAAACATGCCGGGAGATTGGGTATTTCACGGGTCGTGTAAGGACCAACCATATGACGGCGACTATCCCGACTATCTCGGCTGTTACGCGCTATGGGGAAATTTCGACATCCCTGACGAAGGCGTCTATGGGGAAGACTACGAAATCCTCGATTCTTGTTACGGCATTGATGATGACCCCGCTGGGAAGAACGTCGGCCCCGCTGGCGGTTGCGATGGCGGTGAAGGCGGATGTCCGGCGGGCCCAGCGGATGCCGGGGCGCCAACTGCGGGAGATCCCGTCAACACAGCGACTGGCAACAAGTACGTGGAAGAACCCGACTACACCGACGACCCTTGGCTCACGTTCCGCCGGTTCTATAACAGCGATCCTGCGGCATCTTCCAGTGCTATTGGCGTGCGATGGAGCCACTCATTCAATCGCCGACTCGACAGGACGCTTCTCTTCAATGGTGCATCAACCATTACCGTCTACCGGCCGACCGGTCTCCGCGAGTTGTTCCATAAGAACGGCACGGCTGGCTGGACCGCGTCATCAGACAACCCAGACATCCTGACCGAATCGGTCGACACCGAAGGAAACACAACCGGATACGCCCTGTGGATAGCAGCCATCCGGCACACGGAAACGTATGCCACCGATGGGCGCCTGCTGAGTATCAAGGACAACACAGGGCAGATTGCAACATTAACCTATAGCGACAGTTCTACTCCACGCGCCGTCGCCCCTCAATCCAACCTTCTGCTATCGGTAACGGCCCCTTCAGGGCGCACGCTATCCTTCATTTACGATGAGAGTTCGCGCATTCATCAGATCACGTTGCCGGATGGCAATGTACTTACTTATGACTATGACCACCCAGGGAACCTAAGCGTCGTCACCTATCCCGAAGGTCATCAGCGACAGTACGTCTACAACGAACAATCGCTTACGGGAGGGACGAACCTGCCCGCAGTGATGACTGGGATGATTGACGAGAACGGCGTTCGTTTGGAGACCACATCTTATGACGAGAATGGCCGCGCGACCTCGACGGAGTCGGCTGGTGGCGCCGGGCGGATCGCAATTCGTTATAACGCTGACGGCTCGTCTGACGTAACCTACCCGCTCGGAGGTGTTTCCCACCAGGGTTACACCAAGGTGCTGGGGCTCATGCGTATCGCGAACCTCGACAAACCATGCGGCGAGTGTGGGCTGCGCTATGGATCGCGTACCTACGACGCCAACGGCTACCCGGCGACCGTCACCGACTTCCTCGGCCGCGTCTCGAACCGCACGTACGACGCCAATGGGCTCCTCGCGCAGCAGGTCGACGGCCAGGGTTCCAGCGACCAACGCACCATCGACACAACCTGGAACGCGGCGCTTCGCGTGCCGCTGCTTCGCACGGTCAAGGATGCATCCGGCGCCGTTCTACGGAAGGAAGGCTGGGCGTACAACGCCAGCGGGCAGGTCACCGCCCAGTGCCTCATCGACCCCATAAAGGCTCCCTCCTACACCTGTGCGGCGTCGGGTACGGCGCCGGCAGGTGTTCGCCGCACTGTCAACACCTACTGCACGACGGTGTCGTCCACCTGCCCGCTCCTTGGCCTGCTCCTGCAGGTCGACGGCCCGCGCACGGACGTTACCGATACCCTGAACTATGCCTGGTACGAGCAGGCGGACGAATCCGGTTGCGGGACGCTGGGTGGGCCCTGTCATCACGTGGGGGACCTCAAGACTGTCACGGACGGTGCGGGCCTCGTCACGACGTACGTGAGCTACGACAAGGCCGGGCGTCTCACGCGGCAGAAGGCTCCGAACGGGGTGCTCACCGACTACACGTATACCCCGCGCGGCTGGCTTGCGACGACCACAGTCCGCGCGCAGGCGTCCGGCGCGCCATCGGCGTCGGACGCTACGACCACCGTCGGCTACAACCCCGACGGCACGGTCCACCAAGTTACCGATCCGGATGGTGTCGTCACCACCTACACCTTTGACGCTGCGCATCGTCTGACCGACATCACCGACGGGCAGGGTCGCCGGTACCACTACACGCTCGATGCCGCAGGCAACCGCACGCAGGAACAGGTCATCACTGCCGCCGGGACCGTGGTGCGACGCACCTCGCAGGCCTTCAACGCCCTGGGCCAGCTCACCGCCATCACCGATGGTCTCAACCGCACCGTGTTCTCGGCGACCTATGCCGACAGCTATGACGCCGATGGCAACCTCATCCACAGCCAGGACGGTCTGGGCCTGCAGCGCAAGCAGGTATTCGATGGACTCAACCGCCTCGTCAGCACGCTTCGCAACTACCAGGGAACCGACAATGCAACGAAGGATGCCCAGTCGGTCATCTCCTTCGATGCGCTCGACCGCATCACCGGCTTCAGTGATCCGGACGGGTTGAACACCACCTACGACATCGACGCACTGGGGAATGTCCCCGGCCTGCACAGTCCTGACACCGGCACTACGATCCGTACGTTCGACGTCGCAGGCAACCCAACGACATCGACAGACGCGGCCGGCATCAGCAGTACGTCGACGTTCGACGCGAACAACCGCCTCCTGTCGACGAGCTACGCGGACACCACGCTCAACGTTCAGTACAAATATGACGAGGCAGACACGGTCACCGGTTGTACCGGCAATCTCGCCAAGGGCCACCTGACCCGAATCGTCGAAGGCAACAGTGGCATCGTCTTTTGCTATGACGTACACGGCAACGTCGTGCGGAAACAACAGACGGTCGGCACGACGCCAACGACGACCACATACGCCTGGACGCGCGGCAACCGGCTCAATTCGGTCACTACACCGAGTGGAACGCTCATCACCTACACCCGCGACAGCATCGGCAACATTACGTCCGTCACCGCGACTCCGCAGGGTGGCCCGGCGGCGACCATCGTCAGCAACGTGGTCTATCGGTCTTTCGGCCCCGTCGCTTCCTACAAGCTCGGCGACGGCCAGACGGTGACCATCACCCACGATGTTTCCGGAGCCCTGACCGACATCAGCGCCACGGCGTTCTCGCTCCACCTCAACCGGGATGTCCTCGGCAACATAACCAGTATCGGCAACACCAGCGGTGTACCGACGGCAACGGAAACCTACAGCTACGACCCACTCTACCGCCTGACCGGGGTCAAGAACCCGGCCGGTACGGCCATCGAGGCCTACACGTACAACAAGACCGGCGATCGCTTGAGCAAGACGAGCCCAGGCATTCTTACCGGTGCATACAGCTATGCCACGGGCACGCATCATCTCACCGGCATCGGTGCAACAACCCGCCAGGTTGATGCCCGAGGCAACACAACGGCCAGCACATTGGCTTCCGGGGCGTATACCTTTGGCTACAACCAGCGCAATCGCCTGGCCTCGGTCCAGAAGGACGACACGACCGTCGGAACCTATGTGCTCAACGCCTTGGGCCAGCGCATACAGAAAGTCGCCGGCGGGGTGGCCACACGCTTCGACTACAACGAGTCAAGTCAGCTGCTGTCCGAATCGACGGGGTCGAGCACCCGTGACTACGTCTGGCTCGGCGACCTTCCCGTGGGCATCGTCGACCGCGCAGGGACAGCCGCCACCGTGGCCTTCATCCATGCGGATGGGTTGGGTACCCCACGCGTGGTCACGAATGCCACCGGTACGATGCTCTGGCAGTGGCCATATGCCAGCAACCCATTCGGTGAGACATCACCGACGTCCGCATCAGGCTATGTGCTCAACCTACGTTTTCCCGGCCAGTATTTTGATGCGGAGTCGGGTCTCAACTACAACGTCAACCGTGATTACGAAGCTGCCTCGGGCCGGTACCTGAAGAGCGATCCCATCGGACTTCGGGGTGGCGCCAGCACATACGTTTACGCGATGTCGCGGCCTTTGACCGCCCGGGACGCCCTGGGACTTGCTGCCGGGCCTCCGCCGATGGGGCCATTCCCGCCGGACGCGCCTGGCAGGATTCCTGATGCGTCCGACATTCCTGACAGCATTCCGGGCGGTCCATGGACCCCTGCGGGACCAGGTCAGCGCGCCGGAGATTTCTGGGGGCCCAAACAGCCCGGTGGCCGTACAATGTGTCGATGGGTGCCCTCGGATACTGCCGGGGGCCCCCCAGGCTCACAGGGGTACTGGAAGACGCAAACGCCCGGCGTCAAGGGCTGGAGCAGGTATGACCAGTCAGGGAATCCAATTTCGCCAGAGGAAGCGCATCCTGGCGTTGGCGGAAGGGCACCGGCTCCTCAGGAACCGGTAGCACCTGAGCCACCGGCCGTGACTGAACCACCTGTCATGGAGCCGGTTGTCGAGCCGTTGCCGGAACCGCCAATTTTCCTCGAGATTCCATAGATTTTCGAATGAACACGTCGACCGACCCGTTCTACGACGACTACTTCTCCAGGATGATAGATGTCCTGGAGTTGCTCTGCGCGTCTCCATCCGAGCAGTGCGAAGTGATGGATTCGTACAACACTGGCTGGGAGCTGAGACACGACACCATCGCCGCCATTGAAGCGGTGGTAGGGTCGCCCGCTAACCAACTGCCCCTAGACCAGGTCGAGCTCCTCCGGACGGTGCAAATGATGGCGTCGAGCCTTCCAACCGATGCCATCAGTGCCCCAGGAAAAGACATGCATACACGGGACGGCTGCGAAACTGCGATGCGGCATCCAGCGTGGGACGAGATCCGGCGATACACCTCCGACGTCCGAAAAGCGCTGGACGTATCCATCCTCCTTCATCGGGCAAGAATCCATGAATGAAGAAATCGGGTGAGCGAATCAGCAAGGACGCCTGGGGTTCTCGCGTTCAACCGTGTCGTCAAGTTCCGGATTACGGTCACTTGTGAAGGCGGCACCGCCTTCGGTCCAAGCGTGCTGAATCAGCACTTGAGGACGTTGCTCGCAGGCGTGGCCGCGCTATCGACAGGCAATTGAAGAAAGAGAACCTCGACGACAGGTCGAACAAGTCGCTGTGGCTCAGGCATGATTGGTGAGGCACATGTCCGTCCCTGACGGCTGCCGAATTTATGCCTCCTTGCCGAACACCGCGCGGAAGTACCTGTTCGCGTCGTCTTCTGTCTCGACAAGAGCCGGACCGTCTGGAGCGTGCCAAAAAGGCATCCGCCATTGAGGATCGTTCCCTTTCCTGAGAACGAACGCCGATAGCAATCCATTTGACCGGCGTACGACCACAGTCACCACATCAATATCGGGCCGATACTGCTCCGAAAGGACGGCGTCCCCCTTTCCAAGGCGAAGGTTCCAGATCCCGCCATACTTCTCTTCCCAGGACATTCCTTCTCCAAGTGGTCGTTGGCTCAAATCATGGATATCCAGTCGTTCCCATGCAGATAGGCGATGAATTTATAGATGGCATCGGGTGACGATTCAACGCGGACTCTGTTGCCGCCTTTTGGATGCCTTTCGACGGCCTCCGCCTCGCTGGTTCCCGGTGGCAACAAGAGAAGTTCAGCAATTCGCGCCTCTCGGCTTTTGAGTAGCTGCCGGAACGCATCCTCTCTCACGGGAACGACCCGGAGCCACATATGCATGTCAATGACTCAAATGGCCAGCGACTTGATATAAACGGAAATCCTGTGCATCCGAACGACCCGGCTGCGCATCTCCCGATTGGAACTCAGTGATGTCGAATAACTTCCCCAATCTGCGCGACGCCCCGCTCACCTCGATTCAAGTCGAGTGGGCGGAAAAAGTGGCGCGCCTGGATCTGGAGCATTCGTGGCCTCCCATAAGAGGATCCCTCGAATTCCGTGGCTTACGGAAGTTCTCTGCCTCCCTTGAGGACGAGTGGGGACCGAGTGCGCTTGTATCCGCTGTAAAAACCGAGCAGGTGGATGATGGCGTTCACGTCGTCATTGAGATGCAGAGCGGCGATGCCATCGACATCTTGGCGAATTCGTACGAGCTAGTTCCGCGATAAACGCAACGCGTCCCACACACCCGCCTGAGGTATTTGGCACACAAGCCCGGGTCTGAATCACGGAATACGTTCCGGGAGGCGGCAACAGGGCAATTCGCCACAGCGCTTGCCTTGCAAGGGGCATGGCGGCAGTTTGTTCCGCAGACTACCGGCGCCGGATGCCCTTGTCCTTTCTTATAAGCCGGGCGGGTGGCGTGCTTCTCCCCCTCGACGCGGCGGAGTCATAAGCGGCCATGAACTTGAGGAAATCGATGCCGTAGATGCGCACAGATCCCGGATGTATGCGCTCCCCACTATTGGCCATCGTGCTAGAACAGAGTTACTAGGTTATCCAACAGCGCAATTTAGGACACTGGCGGAGAGAGTGGGAGACCGTACGACGCTCCATCCAACCCTGCAAAACAAGCCTCTTTCGGTGGCGACCGCCCGCGGTTGAGTGCATCGAGTGGGTGCCTAGGCGCAACGTAGCAAAGTCGCCCTCGGATGCCAACGTGGAACTTCGCTGATCGGAATCTACCGCCTCAAGACTTAGATCCTCTCAACTTCGTTACCATCGAGCGAGCGCCTGCATACCGGGTGCGTTCCGTTCGCACTTAGTCGCCTTGCACTGTAGAAGACTTGATGTAGTCAAACGCCTCGCGGGTACGGCGTTTTCCACGACTTACATCCGCCGCCCGAGCCACTCCCGTTCTAGCAGGCCGAAGAAGCACTCCATCGACGCCTTATCCTGATCGTTATCTCGCCGGCTCCTGCCGCGCACCGCCAGTTGAGTACGCAGGAGATTCTGCCCGTCATCACTGATGTATGCATACGTCGGGGCATGGCCATAATTCAACATGACGCGGCTCGGCGTTCTTACTTAGCCAATAACCGCAATCGGCTATCCATGTAGGCATTCCCCTACAGAAAAGAGCCAGTACTACAGGCAAGCTATGCGTACTCAAAACCCGTCAAGCATGACGGAAATCTGGAGGCATCCTGTGGATTATATTGCGCGCTTCTATCACGGACTCGGTCACAGCTTTCTACTGACCGCTGTCTTTGCCATCTCCTCCATCTTTGGCATTTATCAAGCATTTGTCCTTTTTAGCGAAAAGGAAGCTCGATCGCGAGGGCGATACGCTGCGCTCGCAATCGCAGCCGCCGCATCAATCATCGCCCTGTGTTTTATTGTGGGATCACCTGAGTTCACTGCGCCTCGCTAAAAAGCATGGCGAAATAGAGCACCAATATGGTGGCAAGCAAAAATCGCTCAAGCAACCGCGTCCTATTTTTCCTTTCTGCTAGGAAAATCATACTGAACCTCATTCATGTGACAGTTGCGGCACGTCTAACAGAAATCTAGCTCTCCGCAAGGGGCCACCGCCCCCTGCCCTTCCACTTGCATGTAATCGAAAACGACGTGCTCGACTAACGCCTCGGCGGCGCGGCGGCAGGCTGGCTTTGCTACCTCAGGAAAGCCAGCTAGCTCAGCTGCGCACTTGACCACCGTCTTTTTGCGGGGAGCCAACATGATTAACGCTGCGCTAGGCGATAGCGGAGCAGCGTTCCATCGCTCAGCATGGCTCTAATCCCCATCGAGGAAGGCTCCATGACCGACTACATCCTGTACCAAGGCTCCGGCATAACCATCGCCCAAACCGATGAGGCCCTGACGGCCGTGCCCTACGGGCCGCAGACGCACGACGACGGTGACCAGAACCATGGATGGGTGGACCTGCGGGACCACCCGGAGCGCGTAGCCAGCATCCCTGAGGCTCAGAAGAGCGCAGGCTTGGCAGCCCTGTTAGGAGATTTAGCCGAACCTGGCGCCTTGATGACCTCCGGGTGCGAATGCGGACTGTTCGCAGGCAATGCAGAGATGGCTCATGCCCATTATGTGGGTGGCTACATCGATGTCATGTTCCGCGATGGCGCCTTGAACACCCCAGAAACGCTTTATGCAGCACTGGAGCAGTGGTTGCCAGGCGTGCCACCGCCTGCGGTCGGGGTGCATTACGGCTACGAGTTCATCATTCAGCCCTTGCGGAACTTCTTCGGGCAACGCGACCGATTCAGCGTGATGGTGAAGCCGATCGGCTGCGGAAACACGCCTGACCAGGCTTGGGCAGCCTTTGACGCTGCTTGCCTAGCTCTTGAGATGGGCTATCGGGCAACAAGGACGGGGTGAGCACGTCGCCTTTGTTGGAACCCACTGGCTTCAGGCCTACTCAAGGGAGTGCCGGGGGTGACCGACCTAACGCCTCATCGTCTTCTTTAAGCCGCTGGGCTTCGAGCAATCCAAACTCAATGGTTTGATGGACGGCACGAACCCCGGTTGCGTGGGCCGACGCGATGCCCATGACCATCATGAACGCCAGGGCTGCCACGATGATGCGTCCGATGTTGTCGCCAAGCGCTGACGCGTCGAGCCCGATGGCGAAAATGTGCGAGGTGGCATACCAAAAGAGCGCGCCCCAACCTAGGCCGGCCAAGCCACTGAATCGGGCCAGTCGGTCTAGTTTATAGGCACGCAGGATGCCGAGGCCCTTGTCAAGCCGGGAAAGGTCCTCGGAGGTGGGAGCCGCCTCATGCATCCATGACGCGAGCGTGGCGATGTATGCACTGGAAACTCCGACGGCCGCGGTCCGGCTGGGCAAGCCGAAGTAAACCGCAAGCACGGCATAGCCGAAGGCTGGCCAAATGGACCCGGCCCATTGGTTGTGATCCATGGCGACGAAGTATGCGAAGAGCGTCACGGCAACCAGAAGCGTGATGCCCAATCGAACGAGCAACATTTTCGCACCCGCTGCGACGAGAGAGGGACCGGTGAACAGGTGGTCGAGGTAGGCAGCCTGCTGGCCGTCCACCGTCGGCTTTCGGTTGCTTCCTACCACGAGCGCCTCTGCCTGACGCAATGCTTGGCGCGCCAGCTCAAAATCCGTCACAGACTTCCCCTTGACTTGCACCTTCCGTTGCTCTGCGCCCTTAAAGACCAGTAGTGCCTCGCTGCTTCGACCAAGGCAGCCGTGACGACGCTTTAGACCATTCTTCCGACGGGCGAGCGGGCTCGCTACCTTGTTCCAATCCTATTATCTCCCCCGCCGTCCGATCATGCGCCAAACCGGAGGCGTGTCCATACGCTTACTGGATACTGTGCGACCTGTCGTCAACCTCGCCTTGACGATGAACTTAGGGCAATACATCGCATTGAGAGGGTGCTCTGCAATCGGGTGTGAGAGGGTCACCGCTTGCGCGGGCTCCAGCTTTATGGGTTCATTCGCAAGTGTATACACCAGAGCGCTATACCGAACGTTCGGATAAAGCCTTGGCGGGATCCACGGCTTCGCGATGTGGCAACGTAGGATGTGCGTGCGCGAATAAGTGCCACGGACAACGCAATTCGCCAAGTATACCGTCGTCCCCGATCGGTTCGTCACGGTGGCACGCAAACAATCCGGACCCGAACCATCCACGACGATGGTGTATGAGGGGCAAATCTCTAATGGCCAAAACCAGAAGTAGGCTTTTCGCAACGCTGCGATAGCAGCCACGAGGCTACAAAATACCGCCAGCCATTGGGCGAGACCGTCCATGCCAGGTTCAGCTCCTCGTCACAGCTATTTGGCTCCGAAAATCTGGATAGCGCTGCCGATGAGTCGAGCGCTTAAGGCACCCCCAGTCCCCGAACCTGGCAGTTAAATCATTCATCAGTAGTCGACTTTCCGCCTAGCGTGTGCGGCGAAGCATTCGACTCTGCCTTAAGGGCGGCCACCAAAGCGGCGGCTAGAGTGGCTACCTCATGGCTGGGCGAAATGGTGAGTCTGTGCCTGTCGTAAATGCGTCCAGGTGGGCTCGCAATGGTCGCCAGCGTGTCCGTGCATAGCCGTTCAAGTGGACTGCCGACCGGCGCCAACTCACCAATCTTCGACATTTGCTGATTAAAGCCTTCGAACGACGAGGCGATCGCGGATTTGTATCCATAGTCCTCTTCGAGTCGCTTGGCCAAGGCACTTTCGCGCGCCGCATGCAACGTTAACCACAATAGCGCGCCGGCGACCGGAAGGCGCGTGAGCCAAAGCCTCAAGAGTTCGTCATAAGTCAACACTGTGGCAGAGGCCAGTGCGTGCCAGATGCCCGTGATGCCCAGCACAATGAGTGAAATTAACGAACCAATAAAGATCCATTGCCAGTGACGCTGCGGTGCGCGGAATGACCCCGCACGCGCGTCAAACGCTGAGGCGAGGCCTGCACTGGTCGCGCCTGGCAGTAGTGCTTTGATGGTCTCTAATTGCTCCGCCGCTTGCACATTGAGTCCCTTCAATCGATCTTCGTAGGTCTTGAGCACCTGCTCAACCTTGACGGCGCGGTCAGCAAGGCCCCGGCTTTCCTTGGTTGCCTGCTCAGCTTGAGCCAAAGAATCTTTAACCGCGCTCGCATCGGCGTCAACTGCGCTTTTTGAAGCTGCCGCGGCGGCACTAGCTGTAGCGATGGCCTCGGCCGCAGCTTCTGACCGAGCTTCCAACGCCTCCGCCTTCGAAGCATTGCCAGCAACCGCCGTCAGCAACTTGTCCATCTGAGCACGCACTTTATCGGCATGCTCCTGGGCGTCCTGGATATGCGCTGATTTCGCCGCGATCACGGCCTGTTCGGTCGTCACTTTTTCGCTTGCTGCGATAACTGCATTTGAAGTCGTCTGGATATCCGCAAGTTGCTGGGTGCCGGACTGCACGAGTTGTGACAGCATCTCGTGTGACGCCTTCAAGGCGGTGGCGTGTGCCAAAGCCTCCTCTTCAAATGCCGCAAGCCGCTCGACGTGCGCCCGTGCTTCTGTCAGCATCGCTGCCAGCTCAGCATCTAGCGTCCTGTCTCCCGCACCCGTGAGGGGCGAGGCTCCAGATTCTTCAGTCATTGGATAGCCCCTTTGATCGTCGCTCCATGCCGCGGGCCTGGAACATTATATGTTGTCGTTTCGTCTCAATAGTACGAGGCCACCCCCCTCGTCTCCTCCATGAAACAAGCAATGGCTCAACAGTGAAACCTTGATCCTTTTGCTTTCTGTGCGAACGAGATAGCTATGACGGATCCCTTGGAAGTTACTGTTTGAGCTACAGTTGCGCCGGAAGCCTCCCTTCAGATCCGATCTACGAGCGCATATGCACGCTACTCGGTTCGGTCATGCTGCACCGTGCTCAATTTTGCAGCGCCTTGGTTTCAATGATGATGGGATCATCGGCCAGCATGGGTGAGGCGAGGATCGCAGCGACACGACCCGACTGTCGGCGAACCGGATGAACGACTGAGTTGAAGACCGAAATGAACTGATGTCGCAGCAAGATGGCCAACACAGGTTCAACATGCGCTAAGACATCCGCGCGTGTAATGCCGCGAGAAAATGCCGCAATCTTGCGGCCACCGCCAGCCTGCTTGTAGAGCTTTCGAAGAATGGTCAACAGTGCTTTGACTTGAGGCGGCACGTCAAGCTTCAGGACGGCGTTGTTTGTTGATACATCGTCGAACTCGTCAATCTGGCAGTCCAACGAGACCAAGCTGATGGGCACGCCACCGCGACTGCTCGCCCCCACTACGCGACTTATGAGGCAGCCTGAGAACTTGGCGTGATCGCTTTCGGCCCTTTCTCCGAGGCGTAACTCACTGATGATGCAGTTTCGGAACGATACGTTGCGAAGTGTCACTTCATCCAGTGCCACAGACTCTATCAGGGCACCGTCAATAACCGCATTGCGCACATCGATGTCCGACGTTTCGCTCACCACGGCGATGCGGATCGCGACCGCCAAACAATCCGCAGCGTTCTGTGCGGCGCGGGAGTCAGTGGCAGAACCGCGCAGCAACTGAGTGACTACTCCCACGAGCGTATTCAGGTCAGCGTTAGACTTGGCGAGGATATAAGCAGCCATCTCCTGAGCACGCAAACTGAGGGCGGCGAGCGGCGAAATTGAGGCGCTGCGAAAACCCGTCAGCACGTGATGGGCGAATGCACTCCCCTGCAGAGCCGCAAGCATTTCATAATCAACGAATGAGCGAGTACCACCTTCGGCATCGCGCTGCGCGAGGCCGGGCAAGCGCTGCAATTGCGCCAAGACGCCCTCGCCTGCCGCCTGCCCCGTTTCCTGGGTGTAGGCCTCAGCTAAATCGATTCCCGTGATAGGACCAGTCCCGCTGGGTTTCGCGCGCACAGCAAACGCCAAGCGTTCTAATACGCTGCGAACCGTTTCCGCCTCCATGACCGATCGATCCAGTGCGGCTTCGCGCGCGCAGATTGCCGTTAAAAACGAGTCCCAGGCGTAGGCGAACCCCTTGCTGCCATCGATCGAGAGAATTTCCTCGAAAAGATTCTCACGCAATAGGTACGACAGTAGCAGCGGCTTGCGAGGCAACCAATCAGGAAGCGTCTCGGCTACGCCGTTGCGCGCTAAGAACTCGTTCGCGCTGCTTTCGTCGAACTCACCGAGGTCGACCACCAACCCCTTGCGACCCGAGATGCCAAGCGCGGTCATCAACTCCGAGTCCGAGTCGAAATACTGATCTCGACCGCAGATAAAGACACCGACCGATGCCGGAAGCTTTTGGGTAAAGTCCCGCACGCCGGTCAGGGCATGCCGACGTGCCTCACGCATGAAGTTCTTGTTGTCCGTCCGCACCAGAGACTGCGCAGCAACCTCGTCATAGCCGTCGAGAAGCAAGCAACACATGCCAGCGCGCCACGCAACGACGAGATCCTCGCGCGGCGTATATCCCACAGCTCGAGCGTGCCGATCTAGCATCTCGTCGAAGTGGTTTTCACCCCAGTGTTCCCGCAGATTGAGTGCCAAAGGAATAGGCTGTTCGGTGGTCTGGTGCTGGAAGTCAGAAAGGGTTCGAAACAATTCCCGCGTCGTCAGGCTCTTACCACCGCCAAAGGGAGCGCGAAGCACAATCAGGGCACCGGCCCGAAGCCGCGTCGCGATCTGTTGCAAGGTGATTGCCTTTCCGGCCATCCCGCCATTGGCCTGATTGGTGTCGATCGCCACCCGCATTGGCAACGAGACATAGGCGCCGTCGGGAATGGAGATCGACTCATCCAAAGGATTGCGAGCAGAACCGAAGGCTGCGCGCGCGCGAAGTGCCAAATACTTCGCACTATCGAAAAAGCGTCGCTGGAACTGACTCAAGGTCAAGACCAGAACATTTTGCTTCCGCGCATGCTCGACGTGCTGAGCATCCAGTTGGACCTCGGTGATGAGCCACTTCGACACAGCAGCAGCTCGACCGCGCTCGATGGATTCGGCCGATTGCAGCTTTTTGCAGTCGGCTTTGACCTTGTCGAGGCGGGTGCTGGTTGTCACCATGATGAGGTGGGTCACATCGCGCAGGCGTGCAATGCCGTCGATCTCTCGGACCACCGGATCGTCGGTGTAATGCATTGGCTGGCACGCGCCAGGTTCCAGGTTCCAAAGCGCCTCGGCAATGCGTCGCACTTCGGCTTCAAACGACATGTTGGCTTCGCGATCGGGGGACATGCAGGTCCTGAAGTAGTAGACGTTCCGTGACTGGGCGCAAAAAAGTCTGCCCATCTATCGACCATGACATCGGCGCCGAGCCGAAAAGCTTTAGCGCTATCGGGAGACCATATCCATCCTCAAATTCTTCCCTAATTTGCCCACACACGCGCCCGGGTTTGTGACCGGACGCGCATGTGCCTTGGGCGTCGGGCCGATCCGCACAAGACCATCCCCACGCGGTACGCTAACGAACTCAACAGGGGACAACGCGATGACAGCGCAGAGGTAGGATCGAGCCAAACTCTATTACATGCCACGCTACCAGTATCCTTAGTCGTAGCTGCTGGCTCCGGACTTGGACCACTCATTCCGGCCTTTCTCCATACACTCTTCTACGGGCACCAGGATGGCGTCGCCATGGATGGTGCTCAGCACGCCCTGACACTCACCGAATTTAAGCTCCAACTCCCCCTGGCGGCCGTGCCTTCGGCAATAGCCCAACCGAGAGCATGAGCCGGAGCATCCCCCGTCCGAAACCGCGTCGCCTAACAGCTCTACACCACGTGCCGCACGAGTGCTTCCAGCACTAGACGCCACTGCAGGCCCCACGGTCTGACCAAAAATCGGCCGACGTAACCCATCACCAAAGACCGGCGCGAGGCGTGGTTCGAAGAACATCGGTTCGTTCCTTCGACGACCACATAAGCGTTTCAACTCCATCGGAAGGGATTCTTAAAGTCTCACTTTCGGACGATTGCCGGTCCGCGCTGGCGGAAGTCGTCCGAGCTTCCACTGTCGATATGCCGCCACGACGATGGGTTTCATCTCGCTTCCGTTGTCCCCGACTAGACCGTCAGCGAACAGCTGAGCTGCCAGATCAGCTTCTTCATCAGTCGCCTCAGCAATCCAACCTTCCGAGGCTAAGCGCTTTGCGAGATCCTCAAATCGTGCTGAAAAGCCGCCCAGGCGCAACAAGACCGCCGAGGCCTTTTTTGCGTCGAAGGCACCTTTTCGCTTGCCCGTTGAAGAGCGGGCGCGAGTTGCGTCTAGATTCGCCCGGAATTGCGCAAAAGAGAATGAAGAAGCGGCTTCAAGCACCTTCGCAATCTCCGGGCTGTGCGCATGCACGTACATGGCGAGTTGCGCCAATGCCTGAAAGACGGTGATAGCGTCAGATATGAAAGAAAGGGTAATGCGTGGCGCAGATGCCCCACGCTTCTGGGGCGCCCTGTTCTTTACCGCACTGACGGCTTCCTTACTTGCAGCTCTTTTCCGCGTCGAAGCGCCAGGTCCCCGAGTGCGCTTAGCGCTATCCGCTTTTGCTCTAGCCACGTCCATGCCTTCATTACTGAATGAAGGTTCATTCTACGAACCTCTTATCAATAGACTTGTAGGGGCATTCCGAAATTAAAGTAAGCATTGGCTTACACAAATCCGGCACAAGCCAACCGCAGATCGTTGTGATATCAAGCCACTCCAACGTTGTCGGGGCAGCCATTGCTGCAGTCAGCGCCAGCGCAGCTCTATAACCTGCGCTAGCTTCGTCAGCGTCGAACCACAGGCTTTCGCCCAGTCCGCCAGTTGCACCGCGTCCAAGCGAATGACGCCTCGCTCCGCCGAAGACACATAGGATTGCGACCGCCCTAACCGGGCGGCCAGCTCGGACTGCAATAGGTCCGCCTCTTCGCGCACCGCCCGCAGCGCATCCAGAACCGCTTGGTTCTCCGGCCGGGATTGACTCTTTTGAGCTGAAGGCTTCCGGGGGCGCGGCGTCTTGGGCATGAGAGTGTCGGGGGCAAAAGCTGGCCCGAACGCTATAGCCAAGGTTTGCGTACGACGACTTCGTTTATCTGATGTTTTGATATTTCTCCAAGAACTACGTTAGCCTTTCCCCGCCAGCTGATTGGCCACACGGGGAATCGCCATGCGTCGTGTCACCGCACTCTTGTTGATGCTCGCCAGTTCGGCGGCCACCGCCGGCGAGGCCGACATCTGCTACTCCCCCGCCGCGTCGAGCGACGCGCCCAACAAGCTCACGGCCTCGATGGCTCTGGACTGCCCGGAAGCCGGGCACCGCTCGCTGATCCAGCTCGCGCAAGCCGGCTGGTCCGTCGCTTCGGTGCAGTCCGTCGTCGTCGACTACAGCGCCGATCCGGCGACCCACACGCCTCGAAGCGCCACGGCTTGGATGGTGGTGGTCCAGAAGGAGGCTCGCTGATGCGCGCGCCTGCCCTGCTCTTCCTATCGGCATCGCTTTTGGGCATTGCAGCGTGCTCACCGTCTCAACCCGCAGCCTCGTCTACGGCAGCTCCTGCGGCGTCCGACGCGGCCCAGGGTTCGTCACCGAAGTCTCCGGCGCAGGCCCCTGATGCCAATCCGTCCGCGGGGTCGTCCACTGCTTCTGCACCGCCGACGGTCACTGCGGCCGAAAAGCCCTTCGAGGCCTACATCGCGATGGGCGATGACCCGTTGCCGTGGCTGGGGCAGTTCTACGCGACGTCGGGCCTACCCGTGGACTACACCGCAGTGGCGCAACGGCTCGATCCGGCTTACCAGGGCACGCACGACGCGTTCGCACAGCGCGATGCGCTCGCGGCCTTCAAGACCCGGCTGGACCAAGCCATCACGCAAGCGAAGGCCAACCCCTACATCCGGCTGCCGGCTTACCAGACGAAAGTGCCGCCGTATGACCTCGATCACGGTCGGTACGACCTGACGCAGATCCTGGGCAGCGACACCGTGCTCAGCGTGGCAGCCAACGCGGCCGAGGTGCGCTTCACGCCCCCCAGTGCCTTGGACCACTACGCGCCCAAGGACGAAGCCGAAGCGCGCGCCACGGAGAAGACCCTCGGCGGCGAACCGTTCCCGCGCGCGGTCCACGCCACCGTCTACGGCAAGGTCGTGGGAGGCACGATCGACCGCGGGATGCCGCAGCTTCAGGTGGTCCCCGCACGCGTGGTCTTGACCACGCTGTCGCTCGGTGGACCTGGGCAGCCGGCGTTCACCGCTACGGTGCCGTGAACCATCGGCCTTGGTGCGTTGGAATAGCACACCGTTTCCCTTTAGGAGCTTCATATGATGACGCTACTGGGACTGCTTGCCGGCGGCGGCGCCGTGGTCGTGGCGCTGCGCCGCCGATCGCCGCGGTTGCCGGTCGCCCGAGCAACACAGCCTATGCCGCTGCCATCGCCTCGGCCGGAGTGGCGAGCGGCCCGCACAGAGAGCGACACCTTGGCCATCGCGGTCGACGCGATGACCCACCACACGCAGATGCTGCGATCCATCGCCGACGCGTGGCTGCTGTCGGCGAACCTCTGGGAAAGTGACCCGGCCGCGTTTCGCCGCAAGATGCAGCACGCTGAAACCATGGCCATGGCCCTTGAGGACGAATGCATTGAGGTGATCGACGCCCTGCGGGCCTTGGAACGGATGCGCGACAGCGCGGCAGCGTTTGCGCTGCAGCGCGACCAAGCCACCGCCTTGGCCGAGCAAGCGGAAGCGGCCACGACGCAACTGCGCGCGCAGGTGCAACGCTTGGCCGACGCCCGTGGCATGGAGGCGCGCGCGCCCTACCAGGCCAGCGCGTCTTCGGTGCCGTCCATCGATCTGGCCCAGGTGGCCCGGCTCATGCCCTTGACCGCCGACGCGCATCCGCTACCGCTCCAGGAGTTGCTCGGATGAACCAAGACTTCGCCCGCTACACCGAGAAAGACATCCTGGCGCATTGCCGAAGCAATGCGCGGCTGCTGGCTTCTAATCCGATCCTGCATCAGACCTACCAACGCGATGCCTCCGCGCGCGCCGAGCGCAAACTGCGTGAGGCGGACGAAGAGATTCGATCTTTTCGCGCGTGGCGCACCGGCTTCGTGGGCCCGCGGCGCGACGCGTGGGGGCACTTCGACGAAGCCAGCCGTCAAGCGCAGGAGCGGGCTCGACGTGCGCTGATGCACCTGCATTTCGCGTGGGCTGCGCTGGTCACCCTGCTGACTGACGAAGAGCGGGCCGCTTGGCTCAAGCGGGACTTCCACCGCAAGTGAATCGGGCCCCGCCGAACAGCCCCACCGGCGATCGACGACACCGAGCCGTCCGACTTATCTTGAGTTCATATACTCATGGGTATAGTTATTCGCAAGGCAGCCGAGAGGCGCCGGTCCCACGCATATTTGGCGGTTCCCCTGCCGCTGGTGCATCGATGGAATCCCAAGCCCACGGCCTCCCCGCCGTGGGCTTTTTCATGCGCGCCCCTCAGGCCTCGCCGCACCATCGCGTTCGAGGCCACAAGAAACCCGAATTTCTTCCGCAGCCACAGCTGAAGGGCACGGCCTCATCGAGTTCGTCGGGGTGATGCTCGCCTCTGCAGCAGAGTCTCAGGCCGCAGTTTGCCTTTGCTGCCGCGGAAAGGCAGCCATGCCGTGGGGCCCAGCTAAATGCCCGTCGCGGGCAGGCCGTTCGAGTATCGCGCTTCGGGTATGTCGGCCGTCGCTTGAAGAAGGGCGAGGCCCTCCGGGTAACGCCGCGCCAGCCAGCACACCAATTCGGCATCCGATAGCATCTTTCGAATGCAAGAACGAGCGACCATGAGTTGCAAGATCGGAGCGCATGCTGCGCGCTCTGCGACGTCGGCCCTGATGCACCGACTCCCCGCCATCGTCAACCAATCGCCATCCGACGAAAGGGTGCTCATGACGCAATGGAGCCCGCGAAGCTGGGAGCGACAGACGTCCGACGCGAGGCGTAGGCCCGATAGGGTGACCTGCTCTCTCGCTCGCCGTGTTTCCTCGGTCACCCACATGTCAGCCTCGCGATAAAGCGGCCAGGTCGAGGAGGATTGCCAGCGAGGGAAACATGAAGAATCGGGCACTGACATCCGGTTGTTCGGTGATCAAGGCAGGCCATGCTGGCGAAGCGTTCGACGGCAGCACCAGATAATCGAGGGGCGCGCTGGCGTCCGGCGCCATGCGAATGAAGATGATCAGGTCCGCGGGTCTCGAAACAGCCGGAACCCGCCACTTCCATCGGCGGTGGTCTTTGGACGCCTGGAGGAGCTGGAAGGCCACAGACCATGCGTCATCGACGGTCATGGTCCATCCCGAACGTCGTACGGCAGAGCCGGCATCGGTAAGCAGATCCACGGCGAACGCGGTGACGCTGTCTCGCCATACCGCAATGCGCTCTTTCTTCTCTCCAAAGCTGATGTCCCGCGCGGGGACATACCCGATGAGTTCGTACGCCCGTCGAAGGCTCCCGAATCGACGCATGTAAAGCTGCGGGCTTGGCACCGAAGGCGATCGGGCGATGAGACCGCACGTGAGCTGACCATGTTCGCGGAGGAGTCGTCGTAGCGCTGCCAAGGCATCGCTGTCACTGACAGCCGCGCAGCGCTTCTGCCGTGCCGCCTTCGCTTTCAGAAACAACTCGGGCGACACGATCGGTTCGAATGCCCCTGGCGATCGCGTCCAGGTGTCCTCAGGCTGCGAGGAAAGGCGATGCTTAAGGACTTGGGTGAACCGTCCGTACGTGTTCACACCCATGTATTTGTCGTTGCAGAGCATCGACCTTACCGCCGTCTTCGTCCACCGCCGCTGCGTAGACACAAGATTCAAACGGCGCGTGATGTGGTCTGTAGGGACGCCAGCGGCCGACTGCTCGAAGATCCAGCGAACGGTTGCGACCTCGTCGGCCGGCCCCGGAACGAGTGTCACCCGGTCGGTGGGATACGACTTCCTTTCCCCGGGTTGCAATACGCCTCGGCGCTCGCCCTTCGCATCGACCACCATGCGCCGGAGCCCGTATCCGGGCGCTCCGCCCATGCGATACCCCATGCTCGTCAGGCGTCGTTGTCCAGCACTCACCTTTGCTGAAAGCTCTCGGCTGTACTCGGCAGCCATGGACCGTTTGAGCCCCTTCAACAGGACGGCCATAGGCGACTGCCCGTCGCCGAACGGCTCCGCCACGTAGATCACGCGCACCCCGTGCGTGAGGCAGAGGTACTCGTAAAATGCCGACTCGTCGGCGTTCTGAAAACGTCCCCATCGACTGACATCGAAGACCAGAACGGCTTCGAAGCGAGGCGACCTTCTCACCTCGTCCAATAGGCGCTGCAGCCCTGGCCTGCCGCCGAGATCAAGCCCACTTCTGCCGTCGTCCCTGTAGCTCTCAACGATATGCATGCCATGGCTTGCCGCATAAGCGGCAAGGCACGCGCACTGGTTCGCGATCGAATACTGTTGCTGGTCCGTAGACATCCGCACGTACTGAGCCACCAAGGTGGCTCCGGGAGCCCTGCCAAGGGCGATGGCGGACTTCATCGATAAGGGCCCTGGCCATGGCGGCCACGTGCCAACACCGTACGCCGCCCACCCGCAGCTCGCAAGCGGGGTGCCAGCCCGACCTGCCACGGCCTCTCCTCAGTGCCCTTCGGCGTGCGAAACAGGGCTGCGCCGCAGAAAGCCTTTCACTAACGCACAGTGAGACAGAACGACGAGCAACCGGACTGCACCTCGATGCCCGCAGCAGGAGTTGCCCGCTGAGCGCCAACGCCCGGCATTCCCTTAGATCCCCGTAGCGAGACTAGACTCTTGCCATGGAACCGGACGAAGAAACCATCCTTACCGTGGCGCAGATCGTACGCGACTGCGAGGCCATGGCCCAGGCTGCACTCGCGAAGGATTTCGAGGAGGCACGATTCCGGGCGCGCCTCGTGGCTGAGAAAGCCGTGGTGGCCAACCTACCCGCGGTGGCCGCAGCCGCAACTCATGCCATCGAGAGGCTCGGGCCGGCGGGCGGTGTTCCCCGCTCGAACCATGGCGCGGCCATCCTGCGTGTGGCGAGCGCTCTCGATGCATTCTGGTTCGACGCGAACTAGAACGCGATGGGCTCCGCCAGCCACGGAACGCGACCCCATCCTCGTTGTAGTTGATAGTTCGTCGTGACCGGGTTCAACGGCGCAAACATCGTCGATGGGAGGCCCCGCGTATCAGTTGGCGAGTATTTTCCAGAACTGCTTATTCGGGCCAACCCGTCGCGACCGATTTCCTTGGACTCCCTCAAGGAAGACGCTCATGACTCGAGTCACCAGTCGCTTCGACGAGACCACAACTGCCATCGACGAGTTGCTGCGCGTGAGTCCGGTGGACGACCCGTTGACGGTGGCTAGCGGTGTTAGAGAAGCAAAGAGTCGGGCCCTCAAAAAGCGGTCGGCGTGAAAGGAGAAGCGCCGACGCCCTATACAACGCACGGCACGTCGAAGAGGTGAGGAGGCAGTGGTCGGAATTGCCCGCGCATCCATCCGTTGACGACGTCCTCGTGCCTGGCTCACGGCCGCAACGCAAAACATGATGGGAAGCACCAGCGACCCGGATCCCCTCCCACAATGGACTCCCGATGGGAGGACTGGCATATTCCCGCCATGCCTTTCGTGATTCAGATCAACATTGCGACCAGCGGATGAATTAAGCGCCCGGCTTGATGCGTCGAGCCGGGTCTGTCCGCTTGTGAATGTCACTGCATGCTGCGAAGGCACTAAAATATGTCTTTAGAACAACCAATTCTGCACCTTGTGTGCGGCAAGATTGCTGCTGGAAAGTCCACGCTCACGCGTGCTTTGGGAGAGCGACCCCATACAGTGATTGTGAACGAAGATCACTGGCTATCACGCTTGTACCCTGGCGAACAAACCAGTCTCGCTGATTACGTGCGCAACGCAACACGTCTGCGAGACGCCATAAGTGCGCATCTGGTTGATTTGCTACGGGCGGGCCTTTCTGTAGTGCTGGACTTCCCTGCGAATACACCCTCGAGCCGGTCATGGATGCGCACGTTGTTTGAAGAGG
Organism: Luteibacter sp. UNCMF366Tsu5.1; assembly: GCF_900119235.1. Classification (NCBI taxonomy): domain Bacteria; kingdom Pseudomonadati; phylum Pseudomonadota; class Gammaproteobacteria; order Lysobacterales; family Rhodanobacteraceae; genus Luteibacter; species Luteibacter sp. UNCMF366Tsu5.1. The sequence goes on from NZ_FPIS01000001.1 coordinate 811,029, forward strand.
CGGGTTCGGGGCATCAGCTCCACTATCTTGATGTACCGGACGACGTTTGCAAATCGCGTCTAGCTCGACGAAACAGCGACGGCACTCACGAATTTACCGTGAGCGATGACGATTTCTCTCTCTTTACTAAGCATTTTGTTCCACCGGCACCGGAGGAAGGGTTCGATGTGGTTCTGCATCGACTCTAGCAATCTGCTCCCTTCGCTATGCCAAGCATGCAGAGGGAGAGGAACAAGGAACGTGGCATAGCCTCGGTTCACCGCCTAGTGGGTGGCCGCAAAGCGATCCTGGTTTCGACGGACCCGCATCTCCGAGCCAGGCCTCGCCCGGCCTGCCGCTACGTGCGAGGCCAAGCGGGATGGCTTTTACTCGTCATCAATTCATCGACCCTGTTCCGCACTTTCACTTTCACCTCTGGAAACACTGTGATGCGCAAGACCTTATTGTTGGCGTTGTTGACAGTTCCGGCGGCGGCGCACGCCGCCGCGGACGAGGACACAGCAATGTGCCGTAACGGCGGCTTCCCGATGAGCACGGCAGGGTTCTCCCTGGCCAAGGTCACGGTGCCACGCCTGTTTTTCCTCAACGACGACGACGGCTGCCCGGCTAAGGGCGAAGCGGTATGCCGTCAACGCGCCTATGTGCTCAAGGACGATGTCGTCTTGCTGGCACAGCGCCAAGGCGCCTATGTCTGCGCGTTCTATCCCAACAAGGTTGGCGGCAGCGCCGGATGGGTGGAAGCGTCCAACGTCCAACCGCTGCCGACCGCCGCTCCTCCGAAACCGCAAGCCTGGAACGGTCAGTGGCATGACGGCGACAACGAACTACAGTTGCTCGCCAATGGCGACGGTAGCGTGACCGTCAACGGCAACGCCTACTGGCCCAGCGCCAATCCCGACCCGCAGCAAAACCCCGGCGGCCCGCACCTTGGGGCAGTCACCGCGCGCGGCTATCCCGAAGGTCAACAGATGCAAGTCAAGGAAGACACCTGCCAGGTTCGCCTGCACTTGCTCGGCGACCTGCTGGTGGTATCGGACAATCAGGAATGCGGCGGTGCCAATGTCAGTTTCAATGGCGTATATCGGCGCGCGACGACCAAGCGCTGAGGCACAACACCCGCAAGCGTTGCGGCGTGTTCCGCCAGCGCGCATCCCGGCCGGCCGCTCACGCAGCGGCCGGCTCTACCGCACTCAATCGCACTGCAGACTAACTGGCCCCGTAGCACTTGGCAGAGCCATCAAGGAGGAACGCCACATCGTGCACTGTGCACCAGGCGTTCAATTCAGCCGTAAATACCGGCCATAACGCTTTCGCCCAAGCGGGAGCACTCTGCGCCCAGGCATGCTCCGTGGGCACGTAGACCGTCGGAATGCCCATCGGGAAATCCAGCACAAATTCACCTCCGGGACCAATGCAGATCAACTCTTCCTTCCAGCGAGGCCGGAACTGAAAGATGGACTCAGGGAAAGCATTAGGCGGTCTATCCAAAGCGCACCCGAACGTAAGCGGTGAGGTCAGTTGGCTTCGGGCCGGAGAAGCCCGTCGAATTGACTTTTAGGAATGGCCTGACCAGCGCGATCAGAAGCTGGCGAGCCACACCGGTCGCACGCACACCGTCTGCACGACACCTTATCGCGGATCAAGGGTATCTCAAAAAAATCGTAGTACGCCATCCTCACGACATGCATCAGCTGCCTTCGCTTCGGCCAAAGGTCTGACGGTCTATGCGCAGAGACACGGTGGGCATCGAGTAGGGCTTGAACTGGGAAATCCAGAGACGCTATGTCGAGGTGGAAAACGATGAAGCCGAAGCTGCGCGGATCGGGCTACCGTCCCTTCGACCGACCTTGCGAGGCAGCTCCGAGCGTCTTGGACGCACGCACTCACGCGCTAATTATCTTGCCGGGGTCTTCGGCGCCGCGAGCCTCAACGCGATCCAGCCATCCCCCGACTGCCCGCCTCGTTCGCCCGCGTTCCATTTCTTCGCCTCCCACAGATCCATCTGCGACCCGGCTCGAGTTCTGTAGTTGCGAGAGCCTGCTTGCCAAATTTGGGCACGAGATAGCGAGTATTTTCCGGAAATGCCTGTTCAGGCCAACCCGTCGCGGCCGATCTCCTTGGACTGCCTCAAGGAAGACGATCATGACTCGAGCCGCCAGTCGCTTCGACGAGACCGCAACTGCCATCGACGAGTTGCTGCGTGTAAGTCCGGTGGCCGATCCGTTGACGGTGGCGAGCGGCGCTAGAGAAGCAAAGCGTCGAGCCCTCAAAGCGATCGGCGTGAAAGCGCAGGTGGAATGCATGCTCAGCGCGGCTGCCACCAAGGCGCTGTTCTCCGCGCTCGATCCCAACCGCTTCGTCTCGCGCGAAGTGGTTGCGGCGTATTGCGATTGTTCCATCCTCACGCTCGAGCGCCGGCTCAAAGCCAAGCACACGCGCGTGAAAGACGGGAAGCTGCAGTCGTGGAGGAAAGCGCTGCAGGACCCTCCGCCGCAATGCGATGCACGCGGCTACTTCCGATGGCGCTTCGTCAAAGCCTTCGCCAAAGCTTGGGACGCCGAGCGCAAACGCGCTGCACCGGTGTACACAAGCAAGAAGAAGCTGGCGGTGCAGTTGATGGCCCTGCTGAAGACGCAGTTTCGCTTCCTTAAGCATCGCGACGGCCGCATCGAGGCGGCATGGGGACAAGGCGGCATTACCGTGGTGAAGCTCATTGAGATTCTCCACGCGGGCGGCCGCCTCATCGCGCTGACCGCGCCGGAGGCCCTGACGCACCCGTGGGCCAATCCGGCCGCCCGAGCACCTTGGGAGCGCGCGGTTGCAGGTGTCCTGGCAGACCTCGAGCAGATGATCGCGGAGGGTCGCGCTCAAACGAGCGCCATCGGCATCGATGCGGCGATGGGCTCAACCCGAGCGACATCCGCTCCCGACCGGCTCTGACGCCCCCCATCCACCCACGACAACTTCGGGATCACCCGGCCAAAATCGGCCGGTTTGATCCCTTTAGCTTGGCCTCACCCCAACGAGGACAAGCCCATGCCTTCCATCGCTCGCAGACACGTAGCGGCGTTCCAGCACGATCGCACGACCGGCAACGACACCTGGCTCACGCCCAAATGGCTGCTCGATGCGTTCGACATGCCGCACTTGGCGGATGTTGATCCGTGCTCGCCACCGACGCGTCCTTGGCCCACCGCCAAGCGGCACATCACCAAAGCCCAAGACGGATTGGCCCACGCGTGGGATCCCCGCCATTTCTACTTCACCAATCCGCCCTACGGCACCGAGTGCGCTGAATGGTTGCGACGGGCGGCAGACCACGGCAACGGCCTGGCTCTGATCTTCGCCCGAACGGAGACGAAGATGTTCCATGCATCCGTGTGGCGCCATCCCAACGCGACCGCGCTGCTTTTCTTTGAAGGCAGGCTGAGCTTCGCCAACCTCGATGGCAAGGAAGTCGGGGCAGCTGGGGCGCCCTCAGTTTTGGTGGCCTACGGCAAAAAGGCATGCCACGCGATGCTGAGGGTCGCCCGCAGCGGACGCGTTCGGGGGCACCTGTTGCTGTTGGAAGCGGAGGGCGCCCGGGTGTATCGGTTGGGGCCTAGCCGTGCCGAGCCGGTGCCCGAAGTCTACGAACCGCGACTCCGGACGACCCATCAGGAGCGCGTCCCGCGCCAGCGTCGAAAACCAGCCAGTCCCTCTTGACGTCCGCGGCACATGGGGTATGGGTATTGCGCTGACCGGTCATTCCATCAACGACCTCGGTCAGTGCCTGGCACGATGCCCGGCCTCACTGTGATGTGCGACACCCCATCAAACGCCTTTTGCAGATGCTCGCCATCTGCATGAGGCATGGCTTTGGCCGCTGGATTGCGGCTTTCACTCGAAAAGGATTTCTATCAGATGGCTCGCCCCATGCATAAGCAACTCGAAACCCTGCGTCTGCTGCTGCAGACCAAACTCTCTGCGCGCGAAATCGCATCCTCCGTCGGTCTGTCAAAGACCACGGTCGGACGGTATCGCGATCTCCTGGCCTACAAACGACTGAGCTGGGACGACGTCAAAGGATGGTCGCCCGCGCAGATCGACACGAACTTCAACAAGGCACGGCGCGGCAACAAGGTTCGCGATCCCTTGAACGTCGCTGCGCTACACGCCGAGCTGGCCGCGACGGGCCTGACGCTCCAGGTTTGGCACGAGGACTACCTGCGGGCGATGCGTCCGGGCACGGCCTATTCGTATTCGAGCGTCCATCGCAAGCTGCACGCGTATAGAAAAACGCTCCCAACCTTCATGCACATGGAGCACCGACCGGGCGAGAAGGTCTTGGTCGATTTCTCCGGCTTGCAAGCGTCTTATATTGATGTAGCCACGCGGAAGCGCGTGCCGGTGACGGTCTTCGTTGGCGTGTTGGGTGGCAGCTCTTACACCTTCGTCGACGCGATCGCTTCTCAGAGCGTGCCCGATGTGATGGCGGCCCACGCACGCATGTTCGCGTTCTTCGGCGGCGTGCCACACATGGTCGTGCCGGACAACGCGAAGTCCTTCATGACCAAACCGGGACCGGGTGGCACTCCACAGCGCGACTACGAGGATCTGGCTCGGCACTACGGCCTCACCATCGCGGCGACACGCGTTTACCACCCCAAGGACAAAGCCAAGGTGGAAGCGGGCGTGAAGTTCGTTCAACAGCATGTGCTGCGGCGCTTGAACACGCTCACGCTCTACTCGTTGGACGAGGTCCGCGATCGAATCGTGGCGTTGCTGCCTCAGATCAACGCCAGGCCAATGGGGAACCGCGAGCCCAGCCGCACCGATCGCTTCAACAGCTTCGAACGCCGAACGCTGCGTCCCCTGCCCGCGTTGCCGTATGAATACGCCGAGGTCAAGACCGGACTGAAGGTCGATGGCGGCTATCACATCTTGGTCGGGCATCACCGCTATTCCGTCCCCCATGCGTTGACGGGTCAACGCGTGGATGTGCGGCTGACGGCGGACTGCGTGGAGGTGTTTCACGAGCAAAAGCTGGTGGCCAAACATGCCCGCAGCGGCGTGATCGGCGGATTGACCACGATGCCAGCGCATCAACTTCCCGCTCATCGCGCGCAGGCCGATCGCAATCCTGAGGCGCTCAAAGCGTGGGCAATCACGCAAGGCGCCATGATCGGACGCTTTGTGCATCGGTTGTTTGAGCAAGACCGTCCTTACATGGGACTGCGCCCGGCGGACCAGGTGAAAACCTTCGTATCGCGCTATGGCGCCGCGGCCGTCGAGCGCGCCCTGAAAGATTTTCCGTCGCTGGATGCTGCAAACGTGACGGCGTTGAAACGGAAGCTGTCGATCCAAGCCAAGGAGGGTGCCACTCCACGCCAACCCACGCGCTCGAAAAACGCGCTGGGTCCCGGCTCTTTCACTCCTGCCAAGAGGCGCTCCGATGAACACCCCGATCCGTTCGACTGACCTGTTCCGCGACCTTTCTGCTGCTCGGCTCCCCACGCTCGCTCGAGCGTGGGAGGTCTGGACGGCGGACCCCCGTCACGCCAAGCAGGGGCCGGAGGCCTGCCTGCGCTTCTTGCTCGACGCTCATCTCCAGGCGCGCGATCACACCAAGCTCGAGGCCTTTTTTCGCCAGGCCGGTTTGCCGTCCCACTTCGCTTTGGCCACCTTCGAGCATGGCCTGCGAGTTGGGGTGGATGATCTCTGCATGGCACATCTTCGTGCCATGAGCTGGGCACGGGCGGGCCAGACCGTCGTCATCACGGGCCCCACCCTTTCGGGCAAAACCCACTTGGCCGCGGCCTTGGGCCGCGAAGCCATCGCCCACGGCATTCGCTCGACGATGGTGCAGGCGCCGGCGATGCTGGAGCGCTTGTTGGACCCTGACGTGAGCACGGTGGAGCGCAAGCGGCACTTCAAGCAGCTCAGTCGAGCTGAGTTGCTCATTATCGATGACTTCGCCACCGAGCCGGCGGGCGACGAAGAAACGGTCCAGTTCCGGCGGTTGCTCGATGAGCGCACCCGCAGGGGCTTGCCGCTGGTCGTCACCTCCATCCATGGTCCCGACGAATGGGATAAAGCATTCGCTGAGGTGGCCACGCGCGAAGGCATCTACGCACGCGTGCTTGGCGGTGCATGCCACCAGGTGGCCTTGCGTCGCCGTCAGCGGTCCAACGGGAGCGCTCATGTAACGCGGGTGACGAATCCGGCCCGCAAGCCCAGGAAGGTGAAGGAAGCGGCCTGATGGACGCGGTTGGAACAAAGGCCTCGCTTCGGCGGGGCCTTTGTTTTGGCCAACACTTCGTATTCCCACGCATCTGACCGGTCGTCCGACATGCGACACGCATCGACGCTTACCTCGGAAACCTCGCTCTGGCGCGGTCGCTGATGCGTCGCTTAGGCCATCGCGATAGAGAACGCTGACCAGCGTGAACGAGCACATCCATATTTATAGGGGAAAGCAGCGGCAGCACCCTCTTCCTCGCGCTCATTCTAGATCAAGCACTTATGCCTATATGGCCAGCCTGTTTGGGATCCAGAGGCCACGTAAGAAGGAATGAACAGCTGTACGTGCTCACCTCACCCGACCAGCGATCTCAAAGGCACTTACCGGCTAACTCAACAGACTGCCCGCGGGCGGCGGATGTGGCATCGTGATGGTCGAGACATCCTGACTCGCGGCGGCCGAACATTGAGCAGTCCCTACCCGAGCACGCGCCTCGCATCGAAAGGTATTTTTCGACGTCCCCGTCAGCCGCACGTTCACATGGCACGAGCGGCAGGAAGCGGTGGCATTGCGTTCGATGGGCCGTGCACACGGCAAGCTGGTACTCGTGAAGTGAGGCGTAAGCGGCGACCTCGAGTGAGAGACGCGCGGTCAGGTGTGCCGCACCTTTCTCATCCGAACACAGCGCCGGCGCCACGCTGCTGCCGTCCGCGGTTAGCCACGCAGCTCCAGGCATCGTCGCTCAGGCAAAGACAGGAGCAGACAGGGTGATCAAGCGCGCCATGGTTCCTTGCCCGGTTCAAAGGCACCCCCTAATGGAGCCACTTGCTTGAAGCATCAACCCCAGCACCTGAGCCATGCCTAGGCCCGGCCCATGCAGTGGCTCAGCAGTAACGTTCGGAGCCATCGACAGCCTCGGCGCCTTGCGCAGAGCGCCCTAAAGGGGTGAACGGCTATGATGGCCGCATGAATATGCCCGCCTGCCTGACCCCACAAAGCGTACAGGCCTCGATCGAAGCCATTCAGGCGCTGCCGATCGTCCCCAAAATCTTGGCGACAGTCTGCCAAGTGACCGGCATGCGGTTTGCCGCGGTGGCTCGGGTTACGGAGGACCGATGGACGGCCTGTGCGGTGGCCGACGGGATGGGTTTTGGCCTCCTGCCCGGCGGTGAGCTGGAGCTAACCTCGACCATTTGCGACGAAATCCGTCAACACGGCCATGCGGTCATCTTCGGGCGGGCCAGCGAACACCCCGTCTTCTCAACGCACCACACCCCACGCATCTACGGTCTCGAGAGTTATGTGTCGGTGCCCATGTTCACGGCAGGCCATCAGTTCTTTGGAACTCTCTGCGCCATCGACAGCGTCCCACGCGATTTTGATGAAGGGACCATCGTGGCGACCCTTCAGCTCTTCGCCAACCTCATCGAATCGCATCTGGTGTTGGAAACCCGCGCCGAAGCGGCCGAGCAAGGTCTAGAGGCCGAGCGAGAGGTGGGACAGTTGCGCGAGCGGTTCTTGGCAGTCGTCGGGCATGACCTACGCGGCCCCTTACAGGCGGTGAGGCTGGCGACGGACTTGCTGGAACCGTTGCAAGTCACGGAACGCGCACAACGCTTGGTGCGCACCGCGGCTCAGGGAGTCGAGCGCATGGATGGCCTGATTGCCGACATTATGGACATGACCAGAGGCCGACTGGGCAGTGGCATGGAATTGCTGTTGGAAGACCGACATGACTTGGACGCGGTCATCCACGATGCGGTGGATGAAGTACGCATGGGCCATCCGAATGCCCGCATTGAAATTCAAGGCAGCCTGTGCGGCACCGCGCGGTTCGATCAAAAACGCATGCGCCAGCTTTTGGGCAACCTGCTCGGCAACGCCGTGACCCATGGCGACCTACACCACCCGGTCGAGGTTCGGTGCCGCACCGGTGATGATTTTGTTGAGATCCAGGTAGCCAACCGTGGCACCGCCATTCCGTCGGCGATGCTGCCGCTACTGTTCCACCCATTCGTTCGCCCCACTTCGCACGCGCCTCGCCCCGGCTTAGGCCTGGGTCTCTATATCGCGTCAGAAATTGCTCGGGGACATGCGGCCATCCTGACCGCGCAGTCCAATGACGACGGCGAAACCATGTTCACTCTCCGGATGCCCTCGGTGCAAGCGAGCGTCTGACGGCCCGTCCGCCGAAATCCCAAACCATGTTCGCCAACCCCGGCAACGTGACAATCGCGCCGAGAACGAATGACAAGACCGGCGACTCGGACTTCAATAAACCTACGACAGCAGTCCGAGTGTGTGGTCAGGGTATGCGAACGCCTCGCCAGAAGTCGAGGCGCTTGCAGTCCATACACGGGATCGCTCAGCGCTTCGGCGGTCGGAACGCGTGCTGCGCACCCTGGCTGGTCTTGCGCTCGCCGGCTTCCGCCGCATCGGCGAGCTTTTGGAGCGACATGGTCGGCTCGCTTGTGGCACTGAGCAGCTTTAACCACGGCAGCTCGTCATCGACCGCCACACCCACAAGATCATTCGTCGCTTCCGCATCTTGCGCATGAAGTTCCGCCAAGCTCAGCTTCAGCAAGCGGCGCTCATTGAGGCCGCGCAATCGCCAAGGCTGTGAGCGTCTCGAGATATCGTGAAGCTGCTCATCGATGCTTTGCGACAACCGGTATTTGTCCGCCACTTCTTCCTCGATCGTGCGAATCTTGGCTAAGCGTGCCCGGTGCGCCGCCGACATCCGTGGCGTATACGGTTTGCGCGCCGCTGCATGTTCCTGCCGCAAGTCGGCCAGCGCTCCGCGCTGTTGGTCCGCTGCCCACTCGTTGTCGTGCTTGGCCATCGCAAACCGCTTGTAGTCCGCATCGAGGTGCAGGAGCGCGCGCATGACAAACATTAGTCCGGCCAGCGCTCTCCCGACGGCTTGCACGATCACGAGCACCGCGGTGTCCATCGGCACGCCGGCGGCCTTTGTGCGCGCCGCGTAGGCCTCGCCGAAGCGATCAGCCAACGACGGGGCGGCACGGGGCACCTCCCACGCCGCAGGCGACTCGGCGATCATCGCACGGGTCAGCCTCGGGGGGCGGTGCGTGACCGGCGGGGCCTTGGCGGGTGCCACCGGCGGCGTGGTTGGATCGCCCGTAGGTGGGGCTGGCGCAGCGCTCGCTGGGGTCGTATGCACCTGTCCCGGCGTAAGGCTCGGAGCGATTGGAGCAGCAACCGGTGCATTCACAGGGCTCGCATTCAATGGCATCGGCTCACCTCCGCCTTCCGTGACCGCTTGGTCCTTCGGGTCAGCTCCATCTCTGGCGGCGCGGTGTGCGCGCAGAGCATTGCCAAGCCGAGTGGGTTGGCCGGACCGCTCAAGCGCGGTGGCGGCCTGCCCCAACGCCGGCTCGGCCGTCCTTGCGATGCCCATGCGCTTATAGCTCCGGTGATCCACACGCACAGTGAGCCCGCCGGCGTTCGCAATCAGATTACTGAGTTCCGCCCATTTGCTATTGAGGAGTTCGATAGCCGCTGCCCCCGACTCTTGGTCCCGGAACTCGGCGATCTTCCTGCCGAATGCAGGTGCGCCTTCAATGGAACCCGTTTTGATGGGGCGAGTGGGGAAATACAGGTGAGCATGCAGGCCCCGCATGCCCTCAGGTTTTGCCTTTCCGAATGCATCGTGCTCCGCATCTCGATGCAATGCGAACGACACAGCAGTTCCAAACTCGTCCGCGATGAACCGGGCAAGGGCCTCGGCGAGATCAATACCCTGTTCGTCGGTGAAGCCCAAGGGCACAGGGACGCGGTAGTCTCTGGCCACCTGTCCGTCGCGTCGACGTTCCGCGCTTTCCGCCGCATTCCACAGCGCTGCCGGGTCCGTCGCCCACGGTGGCGCGTCGGACGGCGCGACGGTCAGTGCATGCACCACTGCGCGGCTCAGTGCTCGTTTTCTATAGTCGTGCCAAGTTTTGGTTCGCTCGTCGTAAAGCTTCAGACCCAGTCGATACGCGCACCCGGCAACCGCCGAGTGGTTCTTCGACCGCGTGTGCACAGTCAAATGGGGGCGAGCGCTAAAATGTTGATTCATGACATTCCTTGTCTAAACAGCCATAGGCGCCGGTCGTCCTGACCGACTTCTCTTACTCCGTGAGAGGCGCTTCAGGTCTTCCTCAGCGCCGCCCCCTTGCCCTGCATTCAAGCGACTAATTCACGTTCGTCAAGCATTCCGTGATGCCGATTCTGCGTATTGCCAACTCCGTCAAGTTTGCTGAGCGTTCGTTGCTCATTCGTAATTTATCGCGCGCACGGGCCGTTTCGTCCAAACCGACGAGCGTCCTGTGGCTGCCTTGGCGTTTTTGCACGGGCCTGACTCAACGCATATGCATGGCTCAAAGCTCGACGCGTTATTTCGAAGAAATAAATAGACGCGCGCTTCGCCTCATCACGTTCCTACCCGGCATCGCCTGCTGAGCCTGCTGAACGACCTAGGACCGAGCGCAGGATGCAAGCGTGCTTCGAAGCTCTGTATCCGCCTACCCCATTTATGCAACGCGAAAGTCACATGCTCGGCCCAGTCGTTTCCGTGTGTGAGAAAGGAGGGCCGCACTCACGAACTGACGAATTGCATCTGGACTATCACCCACTGCTCCCTCGACGGGGGCGACGTGGGACATGCCAAGCGTCCAAGATCATCGGCCATTGTCCGAGCGTAGTGCGAACCAATGGCCAGCGACGCGTTCCACAGCGCGCAGGACGTTGCGTCCCGCACCGCGCCCGCCCCTTCTACGAAGCCGACTTCACCACGGGAGCGCCCCACCCATCGTAGGTGACGGTGAACAACGCGGCGATGCAACGCATGAATCCCGATACGGCGAGCAGCTCTTGCTGTTCTACGCTCATCACGATCGTTGCGACGACGCGAAACTCGCCATTGACTGGAGTGACCGATGTGTCCGCATACCGGTAATCGGCCAAGAAACCTGCCACATTGGTTGCTTGCGGCTCACTTTCCGTGACGAAAACAAAGTCCACCGGCCGACGATGAGCGAAGACGTTCCCTTGGCCATCGCGGATTCGAAGCAGATCGATGTCCGCGCTCACGGTCGAAACCAGCTCATCCACAATACTCATCATTCCCTCACGGTTGGCGCTTTAGCCAGACGGCATCGATTTGCAGGGATCGCAACCAGCGATTTTCCAGCCCAGCGTAGGCATCGCGAATGCGGTCCTCCACATGCTCTGGGTCCCAAACCGCGGTCCGCTCCAACGGCTCGCACTCGGTGCGCGTTGCGGGACGCATGACGCCACCTTCGTAGATCTGAAACTTCTCTGGGTTGATCGGATCTTGAATGAAGGTCGGTGGTGCCTTCAATGCAGGAACAGCATCAGGGTTCATCCTGACCACCGGCCAGCGCCCTGATACGACGGCGCGGTCCATGACGGAAACATAAAACATCGGATGCCGTTTCAATGCCTCTTCAACATCAGAGACATCGCGGCCGTCAAACACCGCAAATTTTGGCGATTTAAGAGCAACCGCGTAGGCAGTCAATCCATCATCGTCCAGGGATATCTTGAAGACCTCTCCCGCTTGGGGGCGAACTCGCTTCGGCCGCTGACTCATCACTCGCCAAACTCCGTTCGTGCGGCTTGCCGATAAGCCTCGCCCTTGGGATTTTGAGAACTAATACCGTTGATCTCATTGCCCGAATTGCCTCCCGATCGCCTCGCGCCACCATAGTTTTCAATCATGATTTGTTCTTGACCGCGAATGGCATCAGGGTTCGACGAAGAATACATCAACTGAGCTGGGCCAAATCCCTTCGCATTCATGTGATGCGAGGCGTGACGTCGGGCCAGAAACCAGGGGGAGTCCCGTCTTGGTTGTCTTCGTGTTCTTCGGTTGAGATCTGCCGCGAACTCGCTTTCACTCGATGCTTCTATCGCGTAATGTGAAGCGAAACGCATGAGCCGCGGACCTCTAACAAGACTCGATAGGCCAGTCATGAACCCGCGTGAAGAAACCATACTTGCCGTCGCCGAGATAGTCCGAGACTCGGCTGCAATGAACGATGCTGCCCTTGCCTTCGACTTTGACGAGGCTCGTTTTCGAGCGCAATTGATCGTTGGCAAGGCGGATGCGGTGGGGCTGCTTGATATATCGCTATCGGCGGCTCGCGTGCTTGATCGACTTGGGCCCCTGGGGGCGGTGCCGCGATCAGGCTACGGCGACGCGATGTTCGCCGTAGCTGACCAGCTTGGCCGTATAGGATTTGCCCCTCTGTAGCCGGGCTGACCACAACCGCCCCTGCCGTTGCTTGGGAACTAGGTCGTCTCCGGGGTGTGTTTCCGTCCCGGCACCTCGACGGTCGATTCACGCACTTGAGTCCTTCCTCGTACGGTGGCTAGCCATCGCTGACCGCTGGATGAGCTAGCCATTTCAAAACGTTGCTCCATTCCGGAGAAATCGATTGCAGCCTGAACGACGCGCAGCTCTTCGGGTTTGTGCTGCGCAAGCCACCCAACCAGGTCGGCTTGTGTGACGAGTCGAGCTAAGATCGTCCGAACAATCACAAAGTCCCATATTGGCTGTGCGTCTCGGATTAACACCGACCGTTGACCGTCAATTCTCACGCTGAGTTCGCGTGTCACTGATGGATGGATCCGGCCTGGGAACAGTCCAAGCGCAGGAACGGCACGAGATACAGCCTCGATATGGGACGAGCAGCAACGCTGCAGATCTCGGAAGGCTTCTCCGGGATCCTCTTCGAACTCAGCCGTTCCATCGGGGTACTCCAGGTCGCTGGCGCAGCCCGTGATTGCGGCTGCCACTTCTCGGAGCGACCCAAACGTGTACTTGGCGATCCATCGATGTGCATTGGTCGCCACCTCCTTAGGAGCCCACTGATAAACCGCATGGGGCCACAGCACGTAGTCATGGATTGTCTCGCCGTCTGAGTCCATGCGAGCGAAGACCACGAGTTCGGCGTACTGAAGCCGCTGACGGATGAACCACCGGTCTCGTCCCTTGTACGGATAGGCACGAAGTGCGACGACCGCGATAGCCAACCCCGCACTTAGGGCGAGCTTGCGCCCTTTTACGACGGTCGCCACTCCACGCGCTCGAAGTAGCTCGCTTAGGTCTTCGACACATTTCGCACGTGCCTCTACGACCCGCCGACGGGCGTCGGCATACTTGAGGCTTCGCGTCGCCTCGTATCCCAGCAGTTCGTAGGTCTTCCGCAAGCTACCAAAACGCCGGATGTAGACAGGAATGGACCATGCACCGGGTTCTGACTGAATCACTGCGGTGGTGAGCCTTCCGCGTTTTGCCAAGATTTCGCGCAGGGCATCAAGGAGTTCATCGTCGGTGATGTGTGGCCCCCTTAGCCGAATGCGCTGCTTGGCTGACGCGAAGGTCCTTCGAGAAACAAGGGCAGGATATGCTCCCTTCCGTGTTGTCCACTCCTCTGCGGGGGCATGGATCACTCGGCCGTTAATCCGCCCTCTTGTCCGTCCGTAGATCATATCCCCCACGTACTTCTCATTCGTCAGGATCGAGTGGACGTTCACTCCTTTCCATGGCTCCCCTTTCACGTTGGGGATACTTTCTTGATTCAACCGACGGGCAATACAGACCTCGTTTCGCCCAGCCAGAAACTCTCTAAATATCCGCCTAACTACTAGCTGCTCTTTCTCCGGGCCAAGCACCAGGACGATCCGATCCGTTCCAAGTGACTTCCTCTCTCCGGGCGCGAGCATTTGCTTCGGAACGCCGTTGTGGTCAATCAACATGCGCCGAAAGGCGTAGCCTGGGGTTCCTCCCTGTCGGAAGCCCTCACCGACAAGCCGCCGATGCCCAGCAGCGACCTTGACGGACAATTCTCTGCTGAACTCCGCAGCCATGACCCGCTTAAGACCCTTCATCACCGAAGAGAACGGAGAGGAATCACCAGTAAAGGCTTCCGCTACGTAGATGACAGGGATTCCTGCTCTCGTGCAGATGAATTCGTAGTACGCAGCCTCGTCAGCATTTTGGAAGCGTCCCCACCGACTCACGTCATAGACAAGCACAGCCTCAAAATCGGCATGTCCACCGCTGACGTCAGCCAGGAGCCGCTGCAAAGCGTCTCGGCGGGCCACGCCAACACCGCTCCTTCCCCCGTCGAAGTATCTCTGAACAATATGCATCCCCCGCGCATCAGCAAAAGCACTGATGGCGGCGGACTGATTCGCTGGCGAATAGGTCTGCTGATCCGTGGACATGCGAATGTACTCTGCCACTCGCATAGCTGTCTTCAAATCAGCGGAGGCAGCAGGTCTGCTCATTTCGACCCACCTCAGGAGACATGGCGTAGCCTGACAGTACGCTTCAACAGCGTCGGAAATAGAACAGTTCCGGCACCGATCATGAGCGCTCTGCCTCGCGAGCAGCTAGAACGCTAAGAGTGGTTGATACGCCCGCGCCAAAGACGCCGATTCCTTCATCCGCGGCCGAGACGGCCCATGCTGTGCATTGGCGATGGGCCAAGCACCCGTTTCCGTAGCGCGCCCGTCCTGACTTAGCCACGGAGGCACGCCTACATGACGCGCTAAACGGCTCGCCATGGGCGGACGTGCAAGCACGCCACCTCGCTGAGGCGGATGCCAAGCTGACCGCAGAGCAGCTCGAAGCCCAGTGGATCACGCGCCCGACTGCTTCGCTACCGAAGGCACGCCTGTGAGACACGCATGCAACAGAGCGACGCGCTCGAGGAGGCCTTAGAGGAGGCAGCGTCCTCGTGCGCCACCCGAGCGCTCGCACGAGTCGCCAGTGAAAGTTATGGGGCGTTCGACGGCGGTATCGCCGTCGAACAGCATGCAATAGCCAATCAGATGGTCAAGGAACAATGGCCATCGACCGATGGCGCGCTTAATTACCCTTCACCATCGCCCCCGGAGGCGCTTGCGCGTTTTCAATACCATCTTTCAGCGACAAGGTAATGGCCGAAGACTTCGAATCAACAGAATGAAGCATTCGGGCCTTGTTGGCGTGCAGATAACTCACATCCAACCGACCCGGTGATGCCCAACGCACGTCCACGCCGTACGCATGGGCGTTTCTCGTAGCGCCATAAATTTCAGCCACCGCCTGATCTACGTCGCAAGTCTTTTGGGCAGGAACAACGCAAACGACGTAATTGTAGGGCGACGTCCCATCTATTCCCCCTTCGAGCACAACTGCATCTTTAGAGCCATCGGGGCTTGTTAGCCGAGCGGCCTCAAGAGCTTCTGGCTTACACCCACTCAACGTCCCACAGGTTATTAGACACGCAGCGCAGAGATACTTGCGTGGAAAGCGGGGCATAGTTGACACCTTAGGAAGGTCCGCTTGGGGGGGCGCGAAAGCGGACCTAATGCGGATAGCGTCCCGGCGATGGTGTTTCGATCATATGACGGTCCGCAATGGCCCAATGTCGGCCTTCGTACCAAGCGTGGACAAAGTCAGAGAATGCGCGGACTTCGAGGCCAGGCACTGTAAGCCACGATTCGATTGGCAGCTCGCGAGCCCAGGCGATTCGACTCTTTTGAACCACAACCGGGCATTCCGATCGACATTTCGGGCACGAAAAGAACACCGCCGACAGTTCTGTCGACGAGCTTGCACAGTTATCGAGCATTTCGCCAACACCAAGGGGCGCGCCGCAGCTCAAACATTCAAAAGACATATCCACTCGCCTACGCCCTCCCTTTTGGCTTGAGGCAATCTAGCCCTCGCAGTGTTCGCGTTAGGTCGAAAGCGGGATCAACCACTGGCGACGGGAATACAACGAGGAGCGACCGAAAAAAGCGTTGAGCGGGTTGACACCTGCCGCCTGCGCGAAGCAGTTAAAGTAGCTCCGGACTCAAAATCGCCCCGCTACTTAAAGCGGGGCACCGGTCGAGCGCGGGGCATAGCTGATCAGTCCATGCTTCGTCAGCGGATGTCGGCAACATGCGGTCATCAAGAGGGTCAAATGACCACCTATTTCATGTAAGCCATGACGTTAACGATGCATCCTGAGTTCCGATCAATCCAAACAGCCATCCCGCCGCCCGTTGCTATGGGTTCGGACGCATTTCCTTGAACGATCCAAACGTTTCCACGCCCCCGAATAACCGTTAGGGGCAGTTGCTTTTTCACCTCAGCTTCGCCGAATTTCGCTTGCAGAATCGCCAGCCCAACCGCCTCAGCCGTTCGCTTATCTGGGACATAGTCGGGGTGATCTGCACTTCTGGCTTGCGCACTCACGACTGCAGTCAACAGTGCGAAAAAAATTGAACCTCTCCGTAGCATCGGTAGATTGCTCCGTTACCACTGCGACCGCCATATTGGTTCCATGGAATATTCCGTCCTTCGTTGCCGATACTCATGTCAGCCTAGCTTAGAACACTTTGATACGCACTCGAGTCGAGTATCCGGGCCGGATCGCCGTTAACGGGGACGATTTCGCGCAGCCCAACGAACAAACGTTCATCGCATCACCGCTTTGTGGCAGCCAAGAGATCGAAGTACGAATGCCCTTGGCTATCCACGCATCCGCCGCAGCATCCAAAACTGGGGTAAGCCAAGTTCGACTTGCCTGGACGCGTCATACCGAAAAGATTGTTCAACGGCTTGCCGCCAGATTTTGCGTTCGTCTCGTAGATATGCTTCATGTCCCACCCGCTCTCCTGCAGCGCGCTGGACATGACAAACAGCGGGTCGATTCCAAGCTCTTTGCCCATGCTACCAAAAACTTTAGTGATGGCCGGCTGCACGATCGGCAATTTGCATTTGGGATTGTTGGGGTTTTTCGCGCAACAGCCGGTCGAGTCCGTGAGGCCCAGCTGCAAACTGGCGTAGGTATACGCACTCACCCAGATTGGCCGGGGATCTCGAAAAGATTTACCGGATAATCAAATCCGCCCGCACTGCGGCACTCAATCGTCTAGTCAGCGCATCGAAGCAACTATGCTCGGTCGGACGAGCACGGTCATCGCACCCCAAAGCTGGCCCAAGTGGTTTTGGGGACACCGCTCATCCCGGCCGCATAGGCACACGGGCGGCGGCACAAAAGCCCAGGGCTGAAAGAAGTCCGAGGCCAAACCCTTTACCCAGTTGCTCGAGCAAGATATTCAGTTCAGACGGCCATCTGCCACGAAGAACCGTTAGTGTGACAACGAATACGATTGCACCAATGACACTTGCACCAGCGCAAACGTATCTAACAGACAACTTTTTCCAGCGCGCTAAAACCTTCAACCATGGCCAGCCTAAGAAGACCAGCGCCATGAAGGCGCTAGGCAGCCCAAAGAGGTACGTGAAACCCAAGGAACCCAACAGAGCATTCCATGGCCAACTGTCACCCATCGCAGAGTAATAAAGAAAATTCGCCAGGAAGAAAACAAACGGGATGGATAGGGATGTGACTATCGTCCCGGCCCAGAGTCGACGTTGAGAAAGCATTACGGATGACATGCTTGCGCCTCGCACCAATCGACGGCCCAGTTGCTGAACGGGGGATCTCCCCCGAACACGGAGCGCCCCAGGAAGACACTGAGCCACCCGCTATAGCGTTGAAAACTTGTTTATGAAAGTCAGCAATCGCTTGGCCGCTGACCATCACTGGGTTGGTCGGCGACACGTTTGCACGTCCAGCTGCGCGCCCCGCGTCGCCAAAGCTCGCCAAAGCTCGCCAAGGCTCGTCGTTATACCGAGTCTGGGTCACTCGGAAGAAATCGCTCAATTTCCCGGCGGATCCGGCTTTAGGGCATGCGGGAACGATGCACGCTTCCCATCTTCACCAACGCGCTTTAATTTTTCCTGCGCTTCTTTGTATCCGGCGTTGGCTGACTTTCTCAGCCAGAACAATGCACGCTCGCGATCAAGCGCCGTGTCGTTGTTCATGAAGTCTTCGTAGACATTGTATTGCGCGACCGGATCGCCATTCTCCGCGGCAATGAGTGCCCAGCGCCTTTCCTCCATCGGGTTAAGAAGCACGAAACCGTAAAAAATGGAGATTTTTGACGCCGCCTCCGACGACCCACGCATCGCCTCAACCGCAAGGGTTTGCAATTGCTGCTGCGTGAGGACCAAGTCTTGATTGAGGTTCACCGGCTGCTCCGGCGCAGTTTGCGCGTGGGCAGTCTGAACCGCTAACCAGAGCACTGACATGAGTAGCGTTTTAGATTGCTTCATGAGAAGGCCTTAGGGCTGAAATTCCAGAATGGTTCCGGTGTTGGCATGGTCGAAAGTCAGCCCAGTGGGCGAAATATTTTGGCTGTCCCAGGTGACGGGCTGCCCGTTCGAAAGGGCGCCGGCGCTTTGAAATGTCCCTTTGCCTAGCCAACCGAAGTTATCTGGCGCTTGGACGGGAGCATTTAACTCTCTGGCAAGCAACTGAGCAAATGAGCCCGATTTATGCCAAATGCGGCGGTCCGGCGTAACGCCCGTGTTGCATGCCAGCAGCAACACCGTCTCACCAGGCGAATAGTTTGGATCCGCTTGGATCATCGCAGCAAGGTCTCTCGGCGATAGTTTTTGAATCCGGCTGTTTTGGTCATTAAGCACTTCAAGCGGGTTGCCGTGGGCCCCTACGACATAGGTCCCCGGCGGTGAAACAAAGCTTTGCGCGCTTTGATATTGCGGAGTTCCCGGCTTGAACAGGTTTAGGTCGGTGAGTCCCAGCGGATCGAAGAGACTTAGCGGATTACCACTGGCATATGCATACGTGCTGATGCCGCCTGCCAAGCCGATCGGATCGCTCTGAATGTATCGCCCCGTAGCGCTGTCGTAGTAGCGATGAATATTGTAGAGAAATCCGCTTTCCTGGTCCCAGTATTGACCAGCAAACCGCAGATTCAGCACGTATCCACTCGCCGACGTCGGCGCCTGCTCACCAAATGGATTTCCCTGGTAGGCCCAGTTCCACACCACCGTGCCGGCGGTGTTGGTGACCGCGCGGGGCGTATCCAGGCCATCGGCATGCACGAAGTTGATGGAGGAACCGTCCACCACCGCGACCGGGGTGTTATCCATCCACACGTAGTCCCGCGACGCGGTCCCATACTCGCCCAGCGGGCCAGCGGGACCGTAGACGTAGCGCGTGGTCGTCGAGCCAACCGTCTTGGCAACACGGTGCGCTGAGGCGTCGTAGGCGTAGGTCGCGACCGTCGCCCCGCCCTGCTGAAGCACCGTCAGCTGACCACGTCCGTTATAGCCGTACCCCCAGGCCATACCAGCGCTGGCATTGCCGGTGGTTGACCCGTTCGCATCATAGGTCCGAGACTCGGAGCCGATGCCCGTGAGTCGATGCGTGCCGCTTTGATATCCGTAATTGCCTGTGGCCAAGCCCGGAGCAGACTTCGTCAGTCGATCACCGGTCTTCGAGTAGGTGTAAGCCTCGACGAGAGCGCCGCTGGCGTCCTTAACACCGGTGAGCCGATAGAGTGGATCGTAGGTGTAGGTCTCCGTGGCCGGCGATGCGCCCGCGGCGTTGCCCAAGGCCACGATGTTGCCCACCGCATCCCGCGCCACATGCAGGTTCAAGGCCGGGCTGGTGATATCGGTGAATCGGTAGTTGGCATCGTAGCTGCGGACGATGGTTTGGCCGTTACCTAGGGTGTAACTCGCTACCGGGCCAAACGGCAGATAAGTAGCCGCACTGACAACGGCGGTGGCTGCGCCCTTGACCGGGGTGACGGTGACCTTCGTCACCTGGCCGACGGCATCGCGTCCGTATTCGGTCACGAGTCCACTCGGGGAGGCAACCGCTGCCAAGCGACCGGCCTTGGTGTAGATATAGTCGGTGATGTCGGTGACCGTGCCTTGCGTCTGGCGCTGCTCGGTCACGCGCCCCTGGTTGTCGTAGCAATACACCGTGGTGACCGCACTTTCGACCACCCGAGTCAAACGACCGACGGGGAACGAGCTGGCACACCCGGTGACACTCGCGGCCTCATCGTAGTGGAACGCGACGTTGAGCGTGGCGTCCGTGTAACTGACGGACGTCTTGCGACCCAGCGCATCAAACGCTTGGTTCGCCGCGGTGGATTTGGCGTCTGTTCGGGTCAGCGCGTTGCCCGCAGGATCGAAGGTGGAAGATTGTGTGCCCGTATCGGGGCTGGTCAGGGATGCAGGGTTGCTCAGCCCATCGAAGCCATAGGTGGTCACCAAGCCATCGGGGTCGGTCACCGACTTAACCTGGTCCAGAGCGTCCAGCGAGAGTTTGGTCGTGCTCGACTTGGAAGCATCCGTGCCGCTGGCATTGGCGACGGTGCTGACCACGCGGTCTAGGCCATCATAGCCGCTCTTCTGAACCGTCCCGAGCGCATCCTTGGCTGACACCAGGTTGCCGTCGGCATCGTAGCTGCCGCTGGCGGTGGCGTCGAAGACGACATGACCCAGCCCATCGGTCACACTGACCAGCTGACCCAGCGTGTTATAGCTCCGCGAGAGGCTTTGCCGTGACACGCCCAGCGCGTCGAACGTCTCCTCCTTGATCCGATTGCCCGAGGCATCCAAGGTGTAGTGGATGTGCTCCCCCAAGCCATTGGCCACATCAACCAAGCGATGAGCATCGTCGTAGCTGTAGGTGACCGCCACACCGTCCGCATCCGTCACCGACGTCAATGCGCCCACCGAATCGTAGGTCAAGGTGGTCGTGGCATCACCGGCCGACGCCGTACCGTCGGTGTTGGCTCGCACCGTTTGGCTGGCCAGCCAGCCACGTGAGGTGTAGCTGAGATCGGTCACGACCCCATTGGGGTCCTGGCGACGCACCGGTCGCCCAGTCCGATCGTAGGCCAGCACTCGCGTCACCTGACCCAGTGCATTGGTCACTTGTGCCAGATCACCCGCCCGGTGACACGCCCCGCCCAGCGTGCCGCACCCTGATTCATCCGTCGTGAGGTAATAGCCCAGTTGGGTGACATCACTGACATCAGCACGGGGGCCATCCACCGACAGCAGCAGTCCGACCCGTGGGCACTGGGTGGCGTCGACCGCGTCGCAGTAGGTCATGGTCGAGCGCCGCACGCCAGCCGGCGCGGCACCCGTGGCCGAGCACGTATAACTTGCAGCCGTGGAGATGGTCGGGTCCATCTCGCACTGGGCCGTCACTTGGCCGCGTGCGTTGTAAGCCCATCCGAGTTTGGCGACAACGGTGCCTGAAGCATTGCTGATGGTGCGCGTCAGCGGATTGCGCCAGAGCGTGTCCCACGTGGTCACGGTGGTGCGCTGATCCGTGGTGTTCTTCGCCTCGATGCGCTGGGTTTCCAATCCAGCCGGTGTATTGACCACCGACGTAACGTGATTGGCGAAGTCGATAAAGCTTGAGGGCCATCCGTTCGCATCATAGTTGATGGTCGAATAGGGTTGCGCGCAATCGGGGCCGCAAGGTGCCGAACCCCCGGTGACGTGCGATTGGGCTTTGAAGCTCTCGAAATTGAGTGCCGTCTTCGCGCCCAGCGGCATGGTCGCGGTATTGCGCAGCTGACCGTAAGTGACTTGGTAGGTGTCCACATTGCCGGCGAAGCTCGCCGAAATAGCTCGACCGCTGCTGTCGTAGGTGGTGGTCTCGAACCTCACCCCTTTTTCGTCGACCAGACCGGTCATCGCGTTGGGCTGAGCCTTGCCGCCTGTGAGGGTGCTCTCGTTGTAGACATACGTGCGCGAGTGACTGTCTGGGTAAGTCACCGAGGCTAGGTTGCCTTGGCTGTCATAACCATACGAAAGCACTGCCCCGTCGGGCAGCGTCACCGCCGCCACGCGGCCTGCGCTGCTGTAGGTGAAGTTCAAAGCACGCCCATCTGGCCCCGTCACGGTCAGTAGCAGACCCGCACGGGGCGCCGTCTGCGAAGGGGTGCTGGCCGTGCTGTAGGCAAGCATGGTGACTGCGCCGGACAGATCCACGACCGACTGGAGCGTCCCATCCAGGGTGTAGTGCTCCGTCTCGCGCGCGGCGCCGAGAAACAAGGCGTAACCGACAAGGTGCCCGGTGCCATCGGTCTCGTCGCTCAGGGTGTTGACGGTATTGGCTGCCCCCACCCATCCGCCCGTGCCTTTTGAGAATCGCTCCACCGAGCCATCGGGGCGATAAACGGCGGCCGTCGTCACCGGCGCATTGCTCGACCCTGCGGCGTCATGGAGCGCCAGCGAGCGGTCAAAGCTGTGGCGCCAGTGGGCACCCATGGCCGTTGAGGTGACCGTGGAGTCGCTGTTATAGAAGCGACGAAAGGTCAGCGCCTCATTGTCTCGAAAGTCTGTGTCTTGCTGGTACTTATTGCCGTTGGACGCGTTGATGGGGTCCCCGACAAAGTTGGAACCTGGGCACATGGTCCCTGATTCTTTCGCAGCATCTCCGGAGCTTCGTAGCGGGCTCGATCCGCCCAGCGCTCCGCCTTTTCCACCATTCGCCGCCGCGCAACCTCCCAGGTTTTTCTCGGGATTCTGCGCAACATACTCGGTCGCCCAAACGCCATAACCCGCCGTATTGGGTTGGGTGGCTATCGCCGCGGCTACCGCCGAGTCACGGGCATCAGTGTCGTAATAGTAATAATAAAGCGTGGGGCAATTGGTGGTGCAGTTGCCGCGCATCTGGGCCGCGAGCGATGCAACGGCGGCGTCGAGAGACGAAAAGGTCCCGTTATAGCCGCTGGTCAGGTAATAGGGTGCGCCGTAGGTTGACTTGGCCCAGGTTGAACCGCTCACGCAAAGCAGTAAAGCGAGCGAACACTGGACGATCAACCGAACCAGGGAGCGAGCGGACCAAGTCCTTGTCGTGGACATCGCAGCAATCTCAGGAGAGGTGCCGCATTATCGAAAAGTCTTGCTTCAGCGGCGTGTCGGCGCAGACCTACAGGTCCTGTAGGATTTCCCCTACAAACCACCGTCGCGGTGGGTGACGCTCACATCGAGTGCCAAAACTATGGCGATGGTCCATTGCGCGAAGCGCGCCACGACCGACGTGCTGCTGCGCCGTCCGGTGCAGATGCAGCACACGACCTTCCTAGCTCATCAGCAGATCGCGAAGCGCCTTCGAGGGACGTGGATTTCGGCACGTCAGAAATGCGTTCCTCAGGGTTTGAAACTGCGGATCCGCCGTGACGGCACCGGAGGCCTGCCAAGCGTTCACTGCTTCCCACAATCCCGGATTCGATAACGCGATGTGCGTCAGTTCGATCTGCAGCATGCGCCGCTCCCCTTCGACGGTCGCGGGCCACCCAGGCTGCTGAGTCAGAAATGCATACTGGAATTCGGAAGGGATCAGCTTCTTGACGGTGGGCGCCAGGATCGCGGGATCCTGATTGAGCATGGCCATGGCGTCGAGGCATCCCGCCCCGAAGTGCTCAACGTCGTGAGCAGAGGTGTTGGCCGACGCCTTGAGCGCGGCACGGACCACCTCGACGCGCTGCCAGCCCTGCAATTTTTCCAGTGTCGGCCACCAGTATTGCATGTAGAGCGCAACGGCCGCCGCCACTTGCGGTGTGCTGCCTGAGGTGCCGCCGCCATCGAGGTCGTAGCCGTCGGTCACGTAGCCACCGAGTTGGCCGTTGGTGACTAACCGACACTGTGCCCAGGGGACATTCGGGGTATAGGCGGCAATCACATTGCCCATGTCCCCCGTCGGCCCAAAATTGCCTTCGAGCGTGCCGACGCCATAGGAGGCATTGAAGTACGGTTTACCCGCGTAGGTCACGCCAGCCACCCCGATGACCTGCGGGTATCGGGCCGGCCAAACCACCCATCGGTAGGGAAGCCCGCCGAAGTTGTCCCCGGTCGCCGCACAGATGACCAAACCGGCCTCGTAAGCGGCATTCACGGCGTCGGCCCACGACCGTGTCGGCAAGCCGCCGTGGCACAAATTGATGACGTGGGCGCCCTGCTCGATGGCGTAGTGGATGCCCTTGGGAATGACGCTCGTCCACAGGTGCCAAACATGATCGGAAATGCGCACGGGAAGGATGTTGGCAAACGGCACCCCGCCCAAGTCCTCCCCCGTGGCGCTGCAGTGACCGCCCGCCAACAGACAAGCGGTCCCGGTGCCATGGCCTGGTGACGACAGGAGGGGTTCGGGCACTCCGGGGTCGGACACATCGTTGCCCGGTGGGTCAACGGTGAAGTCGATGCCATGGCCCCAAAGCAGGCCTCGCGGCAGACCCACGTGCTTGGGGTTGTAGCCGGTATCGAGATGAGCCACGGTGACGCGGAAGGCCGAGACGAGCTGAGCCATCACGCGGCTGCGCGCATCGCGCAGCCTCGCGTGGTCGAGGAACCAATCGATGCGCGGCTTTGGCACGTCAGCAGCGGACGGCGGCCACTCGGGCTTCCATTGCCCAGTATGAGCGGGCTTCAAGGCTGCCGAGCGTGCCGCGGCGGCCTGAACATCGGAGGGGAGTGTGTAGAGCAGATCCGGCTCAGCGTAGGTCTCATCGCCCCCCCTTCGGCCCGCGCATGGATGACCAGCGCGTGCGCTGCATCCCATGCGCTCGCCACTGCGTCTGGCGCCTCGGCATCCAAGGCAGCGGGCACGATGGGTTCGATGGGCACCGAGGACCACGCCACGCCGGCCGGACTCGGCAGCGGTGCCCGCACGTGCGACGCCTCGAGCCGAAGCGTCGTGGAAAGACGAACATGTCCGGGCTGGATGAGCGCGTGCGGGTCAAGCGAAAGAGCATCGTCGTGGCGCAGCAGAATGGCGCGAGCGGTGGATACGGTCATGGAGGGTTCCCTGGTGAATCCGCAGGATTACCCTACCCTTGCTCCCGACCGCCTGCCATCGGCCAGATGGGCTGATTCAACCTCGCACATGCACGCTTCCGGCAACTCAGTTGGATGCTCGCAGCATCGCGGTGACCTGAGGAAAAGAACGAATGCATCCCACGTATTTCGTCGATTTGTTTGATGTCCTGGGTTTCGGCTTGACAGGACCCTTCGCGCAAGGACTGAACAACTCGACCGCAATACCCTTAATTCAAAAGTCGGGGATTGAAGCTCTGGGTTCGTCCCTTCCCACAAGGCAAGACCGAGCCCCGCCCTTAACCGGAGCAAGAGCCGATATGAAGGCGCTGCGCCGCCACGAATGGGCATAAAGTAAGTCGGTCGGTATGCCGCCCCGTTTATCATCTGCGCAACAGCCGCTTGCACTGCCTACGAACGCCGGCATGGTGCATATCCGCTACCGAACCAGAGCAATTCTCATGATCGAAGACGATGCCGTGCTCGACGCCGCAGACCTCTTGCTCGATGCCGTTGCCTTGAGCGAGGCGCTGCTCGATGGAGACCTATCTGAGGCCCGTTTCCGCGCAAGGCCGCTCGCCACCAAGGCATCCGCAGCCGGCTATGCAGAGGTGCATGCTGCGGCCGTCCAAGTGGTCGACCTGCTCGGCTTGCCTGGGCATCGACCGCAAGCGGGGTATGCCGCCGCTGTAGTGACCTCATCAGCGACCGTCGAGCAGGCGGCGGCGTTTCTTCGCGGATAGCATTGCTGCAGGGGCTCAATCAAATATCAACAATTGGCCTCTATCCCCTCAACCCAAACGCTAGCAGCTGTCCGCACCGACGCAAAGAAAGGCAGCAAGCCGGCTCGAGGGGCCGACGGATGCCGAAAATGTATGTATCGCAGCCAAAACAGTTGCGATGGTTACAGCCGTGCGGATATACCAGCTGCGTGTACCGCCATATGGGTGGTGGTTCAACAACACTTAAGGGGGTGCCATGAATCCAGAGGACCCGGGCAGTTCAGCTCGCTTCAACCGACAGCCCTTAGTCAACGCGGGCGACGACGAGGCGGCGGCCAGGGAATTTGCACCAGTACGGTCTCGAACGATGCTACTTGTTGCGCGCTTCGAAGACCCGTGTGCCGCCCAAACCTGGCGCGTGGCGCAAAGCCTCATCACTCTCCGCGATCAGATCAACGCCCTGGCTCCAAGGCGGCGCAAAGATAGCGACGGCACCATCGGTGATGCGGCGCACTGTGGCCGCGAATCGGATCACAACCCTCACGTGCGTAATGGAGCGATGGGTATTGTCACCGCCCTGGACATAACCCATGACATCGCCGGTGGATGCAATTGCGCCGAGCTGGCTGAACGGCTTCAGCACAGCCACGATGTCCGCATAAAGTACGTCATTTGGAACCGCCGGATGTACAGTTCCTATGCCCATGCCAACGACGGTCCGTGGGTTTGGCGTCCTTACGCGGGCGAGAACCCACACGACAAACACATGCACGTCTCCGTCGTCGAAGACGAGCGCCTGTACGACGACACCACGCCGTGGATCATCAGTTCAACGTGAGGTCAGCGAACCAATAAGCCGCATTCCTGCGGCGTTCCCCTACCAGAGATGCCACCTTCAAACCAGTAGCGTTCGCTTGTCAAAAGAAACCTAAAGCATAGAGACCCGCATCGGTCCAAACGAGTTTCATGAATAGCCCTGGTGACGGCGCCCCCGAGATTGGCCGGTGCTCCTCGAATGCCTATTACCTCACCGACCATAGGCCACACCGGATTCCTTCATACAACCGTCCGCAATCCATGTGCAGACCGGGTACATGATCGGCCTCCCTGCATGAGCAAGCGCAGGTGCCACCAGTAATCTCTCTGGAGTCCACCAACGCACCGTATATCGATACAATCGGGCCGGACCGGTGCCCAGCCCTGCGACGGCTAACGCACCAAGGATGATGTGGCCCATGCCGACAACAGTGCTGCTCGATCGTCGTTTCTCTGACCTGACTGAATCCAGTGGAAGCGACACGGAGTTCTCTTGGGCCTTCGAAGGGTACGGCTCGATCGACTGGAACGAATTGCTTGCCTCGCCGAGAGTGTTGATCGTCTCCGAAGCGGGTACGGGCAAGACCTTCGAATGCCAAGCCCAGCAACGTCGCATGTGGGATGAAGGCAAGCCGGCATTCTGGATTGAGCTGGCCAGTTTGGGGCGCAACGAGTTGCCAAACACCCTGGGGAACGAGGCGTTGGTTCGCTTCCAGGCTTGGCTCGACGACCCGTCCAGCGTGGCCACCTTCTTCCTCGACTCGGTGGACGAACTCTTGCTGATGAAGAACAGCTTTGAGCAGGCGCTGATCGCAGTTGACCGCGCCATCGGTCCGCGCGCCTACCGAGCACGCTTCGTGGTGACTTCGCGACCCACCGACTTCGATCGCCAAGCCGTCATCAGGATCCTCCCGTTCCCCGAATGCACCGAGATAGATGTGCCAGAAGCGGAGCCAGGCGACGGCTTCGTGGAGGCTGCTATGGGAAATCGAGCGGCGGTACAGCGAAAGGAAGTCCGCGATCCGATCCCCGTGGTCCGCACGGTGGGCTTGCTGCCACTGTCGGAATCGGAAGTGCAGCGGTTTGTGGTCGCGCACGGGGTGACCGACCCCGCCGCTTTTAGTGACGCACTTGCGGCGAAGAACGCCTTTGCGTTCGCACGCCGCCCGCAGGATCTCATCGAGCTGATTGGCGTCTGGAAGGCAGAGGGTCGACTGCGCACTTACCACGATCAGGTCGCCTTGAACGCCGAAGTAAAGCTCCGGGGCGCGCGGCGACGCAACGAGCGACAGCTGCCGTTCGACAAAGCAATAAAAGGGGCCAGGATCCTGGCACTGACGATGCTGCTGACCCGGCGCCTGGCGCTGAAGCACGGCGCCGACTCCGACAGCGAGCATGCCGTTGAGACCGTGCTGGACCCTCGGGATGTGCTCGTAGACTGGACCGACGAAGAAATCAAAGCGCTTTTGGAACGTCCATTGTTCGGCCATGCAGGTTACGGGCGGGTCCGATTCCACCACCGCTCCGTCGTCGAATTTCTAGCCGCGGAGCAACTCAAGTTACTGAGGGAAGGCGGCGCCCCGTGGCGCAATGTCGCCGATCGGTTGTTCGCCATCACCCCCCAGGGCATGGAAGTCATCCGTCCGTCCATGCGCCCCACGGCCGTCTGGTTGGCGGCGCATTCGCGTGAAGTGTTCGAGGCGGTGATCGCCCGCGAGCCTGAGGCGATGCTGCAATACGGCGACCCCGAGACGCTGGATGAGCGTGACCGGCTGCGCGCCCTTATGGCCTACGTCAACCGTGTCGGCAGCCGCCAGCGCGAAGGCTTGGAGTTCTACCCTGTTCAGGTCCAACGATTTGCCTGTGCCGAGGTCGTATCGGCACTGCCGGACATTTGGGACACGGGTCTGACAAACCCCGACGTTCGAAAGCTCTTCCTGCAGATGTTCACGGCGTGGCCCAGCGAGGCTGGCACCCGGATCGCGTTTGCGGTGCTGACGGATGCGAACGGCGATCATTTGGAACGGATTTGGGCTGCGGAGGCATTGATTGCGGCAAATGACCCGCGCCTACGCGTCTTGGCCGAAGAACTGGCGTTGAATACTGCTCGTTGGCCCGATGGCGTGGCCGCGTCCGTTGCCTTGCGCCTAGTGCCGCGCCACATCGGTGCCGACTCATTACGCGCGCTGCTGGACCGCATGGTGGTGGGGCGCAACAGCCCTGGCCGCGATCTCGCGCGCTCGCTTTGTTACCAATTGACCAACGAGGCGTTCGAACCCACCTATTTGGAGCGGCTGCGCGACGGTCTCGTCGCCAGCGTGGTAGATGGGATGCACTGGACGCAAACGGAATATCCCCGGTATTGGACGGTCCGCCCTGACTTGGCGGAATTGCTTGCCGCGCTATGCATGCGCCTGCTGTCCGAGCAACCGCTCTCGGGTCCGCTGCTGGCGGCCAGCATCGTCGCAGTCCAAGTGGCGGTAAATGAATCGGTCGCGGACGACTTCGCAGCGAAACTGCGCGCCACCGCCGCCGCTTGGCCAGAATCCTTGCGGTGTGTGGCGTTCGTCGCTTCCCATGCGCTGCTGGAAGGGATTCATCCGGGGGACAATCCTTTTGACCGCTTGAATGCGTTGGATGAGGCAGGCCTCGTCCGCTTGTCGGTCACGGACGGACCTTGGGTCATGGCGATCCTTGCCGACCGCAACCAGTCCCCCGCTCTACGCGCCACGGCGCTGACCGCGGCCCTTCAAGGCATCGCCCCCGCTTTCCCCACACCGGCAGCCCGTCTACGGGCGTTCGCTAGCGCAGTTGCCGACGTCCCAGAACTGAGTGCGCGCGTGGCGCAAGTCGCCAGTGCGCGACGAGACGACCCCAAATTGCGACGCATGCGCGCGACCGAAGTGCGCCGACGCCAAGCACACACCAAGAAGGAAGCCCACCGACGCGCCGGCTGGCAGAAGTTTGTCCGGGAGATTTTGGCGGACCCAGATGTGTTTTTCACCACGGACCGTGCCTATGGCACCGCTTGGAATATCTGGCTGGTCATGAGCCGGCGGGTCGAAGGCGACCATCACACGGGATGGGACCGGCCATTTTTGGAGGCCCAGCTTGGAGTCGACATTGCCAATCGGCTTAAGCAAGCCCTTCGGAATGTTTGGCGCACCGACAAACCGACACTTCCCCACGAGCGCCCGCCGACTGGGCGCAACACCACGCTGGTGCGGTGGGGCATGGGCAATGCTGCGCTGGCCGCCGAATCGGAAGATGCGAGCTGGGCGCTGCGACTCTCCCCTGCGGAAGCGGCTCTGGCGGCCCGCTACGTTCCTATCGAACTCAACCGTTTTCCCCTGTGGTTGCCTGCATTGGCGGTCGCCCATCCTGGTCCGGTTCGGACCACGCTGGCCCAGTTGATCGACGATGAGTTGGCCTGCTTGCATGACCCGCAGGCCCACCCCACGACATTGCAGCACGTGGAATATGCCGACCCGGTGCTGCAAGCGCTGATCATGCCCCAGCTAGAGGCTTGGCTGTCGTCCCACGCGGTAAACCTGACGACACGCTCAACACCCCTCAAGCCCACTTATGGATTTGAGCGTCTGATTCGACTGGTGCTGAAGCACGGCAGCTCTCCCGCGACGGCCGCGCTGCTGAGCACGAGTCTTGAGGCTTTGGCGCGTCCGGCGGTCGGGGGGTGGGAACTGCTGTGGTTCTGCGCAGCGTTCTCACTGGATCCTCCGGTAGCTACCACCATCCTCGAGCAGCGCTTGGCGCGATATCCGGTTGGTCAGCTGGGCGAAGGCGCGCGGTTGCTGGCTGGCCTATTCGGCGATCGGCACGAGGCCATGCGTGTCAACGCTCGGGATGAGCGGTTCACGCCCGATCTGTTGTTGCGGCTTACGCGCTTGGCGTATGCCCACGTGCGTCGGAGGGACGACGTCGAGCATATCGGCTCGTTCACCCCCGATGCGCGCGATGGTGCTGAGCAGGGCCGCGATGCCCTCCTGACAGCACTTCTTGAATCGGACGGCGTGGGGGCGTGGGACGCAAAAATGGCTCTGGCGAACGACCCGCTGATCGGAACCTTCGCAGACCGCGCCCGTGCACTGACGCTCGCGCATGCTGCCCGGGAGGCCGAAGGCGATCCACTCACGCTCACCCAGGTGCGGGCCGTCTTGCGCGGCGCGGCGCCGCCGCCCATGACGCAAGCCCAGATGTTCACGCTGTTGACTCACCGGCTCGACGATCTGGAGGATCTGCTTCTCTCCGATACGTCGCCGAGAGAGACATGGGCACGGGTGACCATCGAGCGAGAGATGCGTCGGAACATTGGCCACGAGCTGGATCGCTTGGCAGCAGGCCTTTATAGCGTCAATCAAGAGGCCGTGTCCGCAGACGAAAAAGAGACCGATATCCGCCTGCTGTCGAGCGCCTCATCGGTCACGGGCGTGATCGAACTCAAGGTGGGTAAAAATGCATCGGCCGCGGAGCTTCGAGACACCATCCAGAGCCAGCTGGTTCGGAAATACTTGGCGCCGACGGATCGACGCGCGGGCTGCCTTTTGGTCACCGTGAGCAGCAACCGTGGATGGCAGCACCCCGATACTGGAGAGCGGCTCGACATCAACGGCCTGCGTCAGCTTCTCTCCGATGAGGCCAAGCGCGTCGAGCAACAACTGCACGGCCAAGTGCGCCTCACAGTCCGGGTGTTAGACCTACGACCGCGTTTGGGTATCGAGCGCAACGGCGGCGCTGGGCGGACAAGAGATTAAGCGAGGCTGGACAGTTTCGGCAGCTACCAATTATCCCGTCGAATCGCGCGGATTGCAGGACGTAGCGAATAGTCTTCGCTTGACAGTCGACAAAGACCCGAGGGTCTTTAAAACCTGACGATGGACTCATCGCCTGTCTCAAAGCGCTCAACGACCTCGGCTATATCGTCGAGGAAGATGTGCGGACCCATCGCCGGATCCAACACTGGATGGTGAGGGGAACACCCAGTCGTTGGGATCGTCAGTCCGTCGGCGCTCGTTCGCAGCCTTGCGAGCTTGCAGGATTTCCTTCGCCCACGGCCGAGCGTGACCGCCGTGACCTCCCCGCTCTTGGTGGTTTCGGGAGCCAAGAAGACCACATGGTCGTCAAAGCACACTTCGGACCCGCGGAGCCCGGCATACTCAACTTTGACGCGGCGGTTAAGCTCAGCCGCGCGGCACTGCAGGTCAGCATCCGTTTGCCGGTTTAGATTCTCATTCACCCATGCTTTCGCGATATCCCAACGAATGCAGCGAAGGATGAACTTTAGCCGCCAATTCAGACATGCTGTATCGACGAGAATAGGCTGCGTGATGCTCATCACCCAATTCGTGACCGACATATTGGGCTCGATACTCCGAGGGCACGCCAGCGCTCTGCATCGTCTGAACGATCGTTTTTCGAAGGCTGTGGAAGCCAACTTTTCCAACACGCGGTTCAACGCCGATGGACTTGATGTAACGACCAAACGCGGCAGACAAGAAGTTGCCATGACCGTTGACGGAGCCGACTTTGGTCCTGGGAAACAATCTGGTTTGTCCAGAGTTTCGCAATGCCTCCACATGCCGCATCAAGCCCCACTCGACGAGACGCGGATGAAGCGGCACAGTACGGGCACTCGCGTCGGTTTTTAGGCTCTGACCTTGCCCATCAGCCGAAATTCGGATGCATGGCAGCCCATCTTCCTCGATGAAATCACGGAGGTGCAGTTGGCCGAGTTCGGACACACGTGCACCGGTGTAAAGACCCAGCAGCGCGCCGAGTTGAACATCTTTCCTGAGCTTGGATAGTGCGGGCCCGTAGATCACCGCAAGTTGTTCCGCTGTGAAGGCCTCAAACCCCAGTTTTCGCCTCAAGCGCTTCTCGCGCAGACCGTATTTGACCTGACCCTGAGCAGGGTTATCGCCCGGAGGGTAATGACCGGCCGCCTGGGACCAAGCGAAGAATGCCTTCAAGTATGAAGCTTTGTTTGCCAGCGTCGGGGTCGCGAGCTGTGCCGCACGGAGACTTTGCACCCATTCCGCGATGTCCGTGCGCGAGCAAAATGCCAGGGGCTCTGCAGAGCCTTTCCATTGCGCGAATCCGTTCACGGCGGCTTTCTTTTGGCTGCGCGTCTTATCCGGCAGCAACGACGAATCCAACGTCAGCAGATATTTCCGCGCGGCTTCACCGACCGTAATGCCAACCTTGGTGCGCGATGCGGATGCCCTGCCGCGCGACAGTGCATCGACCGGCAATGAGGGCGGCGGCAACGGTTGGGCGCCCATCAACACACGGAGCACCTCAACGGCCTTGGCATGCTCCTTATCAGAATCGCACTCGGTGGCGAGGGTGAAACCGTCGGCGGTTCGCTCCAGCTTCCATGGGGCAATGTGCAGCGGGTGCCTGGGGTCGTCCACATCCAAAAGAAAGGGATCGTCGGGTGCCGGTTGCTTCATTCCCCTTAGCCTCCTTGCCTGGTCGAACAGGGCCGCGTAGCGCGCGGACAAGGCATAGGCCTGCACCTGTGCCATGCGAGGGTCCCGCGTCCCAAGACTACGGCGAATCACCGTGAGTCGGAACACCTCTCGTAGGTCTAGTGGCACCTTTTGCCGAAAATGGAACATCCCCGTGGGGGAACGATCAAGATGATGTGCTATCCGCATGCGAAGTGCCTATGCGGGTGCCCACCACCGAATTTCTCCAGCCTCATGTAAGTGACTGAAAAAGATCACCTTGAGAGTTCATGGCGGAGAGAGTGGGATTCGAACCCACGGTAGGCTTACACCTACGGCAGTTTTCAAGACTGCTGCCTTAAACCACTCGGCCATCTCTCCGTATTGTCTTCGGCGCGTTGCGCGCCTGATTTAAACGCATGCTCCGATCACCGACAAGGTGACTCGGAAGCCGAGTGGGATTGTTCGCCGCTTCGCGACGAATCCCTCCCGATGGTCGGGACCGCCCTCCGGGCGTCCTGCGGCGGCTGCGCCGCCTTGTCGAACCCACGGTAGGCTTACACCTACGGCAGTTTTCAAGACTGCTGCCTTAAACCACTCGGCCATCTCTCCGTTGTGTTTTGCACCGGCTGGGCATTGCACCCCTGCCGGTTTGCAACTTCGCACGCGTCGGGGATGGTCCCCCGGCGCGTGATTGTACCCTGCCCTCGCCCTCAGGCGATGGCTTCGATGCCGGCCATATACGGACGCAGCACCTCGGGCACTTCGATGGAGCCGTCGGGCTGCTGGAAGTTTTCCATGACGGCGACCAGGGTGCGGCCCACGGCGAGGCCGGAGCCGTTGAGGGTGTGGACCAGTTCCGGCTTGCCCGTGGCCGGGTTGCGCCAGCGGGCCTGCATGCGGCGGGCCTGGAAGTCGGTGCAGTTGGAGCAGCTGCTGATCTCGCGGTAGGTGTTCTGGCTGGGCAGCCAGACCTCCAGGTCGTAGGTCTTGGCGGCGGCAAAGCCCATGTCGCCGGTGCAGAGCTGTACCTTGCGATAGGGCAGCTTCAGCGCCTGCAGCACGGCCTCGGCGTGACCGACCATTTCCTCGAGCTGCTGGAAGCTGGTCTCTGCCGTGGCGATCTGCACCATTTCGACCTTCTCGAACTGATGCTGGCGGATCATGCCGCGCGTATCGCGGCCATAGCTGCCGGCTTCCGCGCGGAAGCACATAGAGTGCGCGGTCATGCGCATGGGCAACTCGTCCGCTTCCACGATGCTGTCGCGCACGAGGTTGGTCAGCGCCACCTCGGCAGTGGGAATCAGGTAACGCCGGGTGTCGCCCACCTGCGTGGCGAACAGGTCTTCCTCGAACTTCGGCAGTTGGCTCGTGCCTTCCATCGCATCGGCATTCACGATGAGCGGCACGTTGTGTTCGAGGTAGCCGTGCTGCGTGGTGTGCATGTCCAGCATGAACTGCGCGAGCGCGCGATGCAGATGGGCGAGCTGGCCGCGCAGCACCGTGAAGCGCGCGCCGGACAGCTTCGAACCCGATTCGGCGTCAAGCCAGCCGTGACGTGCGCCGAGGTCCACGTGGTCCTTGACCGGGAAGTCGAACGGACGCGGGTGGCCCCAGCGGAGAATCTCGGCGTTGTCGTTCTCGTCCTTGCCGATGGGCACGGACGCGTCGGGCAGATTCGGGATGCCGAGCGCGATGTCGGCCAGCTTGGCCTGCACCTCGGCCAACGCGTGTTCGTTGGCTTTCAACTTGTCGCCGATGCCAGCCACTTCCGCCATCAGCGGCGCCACGTCCTCACCCTTGGCCTTGGCCTGGCCGATGGCCTTGGAGCGGGTATTGCGCAGGTTCTGCAGTTCCTGCGTCTCGGTGGACAGCGCCTTGCGCTCGGATTCGAGGCGCTCGATCGTGCTCACGTCGAGTTCGAAGTTCCGGGCGGCGCGAAGGCGCTCTGCCGTTTCGGCGAGGCGGCCGCGCAGGAGGGCGGGATCCAGCATCTTCTTTGCTTCCGTGGGTGGCGAACCGGGGATTATCGCAAATTCGGGGGCCGTGAATGCGGCGCCCCTCGTGAAGCGTATTTGCCACTTCGCTTCGTAGCGATCGCCGAAAGGTCGGCTCCCACCAAGCCGCTAAAGGCCCCCCGCCGTCTCTCAGGACGCGCCCGCGGCTCAGGCCACCGGTTTCAGTGCGCCATTCGCCCTACGCCCCAGCCACCACCCCATGACCGCGCCGGCCAGCAGCCAGCCGAAGGCTTGCTCGATGAGGTAGCCGATGGTGAAGGCGCCGGGGAAGCGGTACCAGTTCCAGAACGGGACGCTCAGCGCCAGCCAGGTGAATACGCCGAAGCCGAGGCCGATGCAGAGGCCCCTTACGGCACCGGTGCCGGCGCGGATCAGCACCAGGGCCATGATGAGTGCGGCCAGGGTGTCGGAGAGCCACTGGTGGAACAGATTGTTGCCCATCGCCAGCGAATCCTTGCCGTAGGGCGCGTAGACGATGAAGGCATAGGGAGACGCCTTGGCCTTCGCCGAATACGCTGCCAGCTTCGTGTCGTCGCCGTGCACGGCCGGGTCGAAATGCGGCAGTACGTAGATGCCGTGCTCCGGCGGCAGGCCCTCGTGCAGGGCCGTCAGCACTTTGTCCTCGTCCAGCGGTGCGCGCATGGACATCTCGCCCAGCGGCAGCACCATATGCGCGAACGCGCCCCAGAAGAACATCACCAACCCGCCGATCAAACCCGCTATGGCGATACGCATGAGCCGTCTCCCTGGTCCGTTGGCCCGAGCGTACGACCACGCGGCGGCGAGCGATATCGGCCTTTCGGCAGGGGCTGCCGCTCAGGACGTTTCGGCCTTTTCTGCGGCAGTGCCGCGGAGCGACTGCCATACGCGCGTCGCCATGATCACCGCGATGCCCGCATTGGTGGCGACCTCCCCCGGCCACACATGACCGTAGCTCACGCCGTGGAAGCCGAGACGATCGGCAAACATGCCCAGCAGATTCACCAGCGCCCCGGCCACGATGCAGGCGTGGCATGCGCGCAGCAGCCGGCCCAGGCGTCGGTCGGTGAGCAGCCAACTCCCGCAGATCATCATCACCAGGCTGCAAATGATGTTGGCGTACATGTAGAACGGCCCGTCGCTCATGGGCGGCCTCCTGCAATCCGATCGATCGCGCGTTGGGCGAGCGCTTCGCCACGGTCGTCGATCAGGCGCTGCACGATCATGGTCACACGCAGGCCGAAACAACCGATGAGAAACGACACGCCGGCCTGGATCTGCGCCGACGCGCCGGGGATGAAGCGCTGTTCGAGTGCGGGGGCGAGGAAGATCGCCAGCATCGCCCCGCATACCACCTGGACCACGGCGCGCTTGCGCGAGGGTTCATTGCCGAGCGCCACCGGGAGCACGGCCCCTCCTACCGCTGCCAGCAGCAACCAGAACTGAGTGAAGAGCAGCATCGTGTCCATGGTGGCACCTCGCTTACGGGGTCGGCGACTGCCTGGTCAGTTCTCCGGTCCAGTCGCCCGAGGAACTGAAGGCCAGCGTCACGGTGTTGCTGCCGTCTGCGGTCACGGTCAACGCTTTGCCCATGAGCCCGTCGCAGAACGCACCGCCATTGATGGACAGGCCGAAGCGATACGTGAGCGATTTGCCTTCGGGCCGCACATAGTCGGCTTTTACCTTGCAGGCGAAGGTGCTGGGAAAACGCACCTCGACTGCGTTGGTCGAAAAGCTCGCTTCCACGGGTACGCTGTCGGTGCCGCGTTGAATCGATCCGCGCCAGGCGCCTTGTGGCGCGGCGGCGAAAGCCAGCGTCGGCAACAGGCAAAGCAGCGCGGCGAGGCGAAAGGTCTTTACGGTGGTTCGGTGCATGACAGTCTCCTGGTGTGAGATGGCGCGATCAGGCCCGCAGGTCCAACCACGCCACGGTGCCGGCGATACCGGCGAGAACGAACGCGAGCAGCACGATGCCGAGCCATAGCGAGCGCCGGCTGCGAGCGCGTCGTGGCGGTTGATCGAGGCAGGCGATGAGCGCCGCTTCCCATTCGGGCGGCACACGCAATCCGGATAGCTTCTGCATCACGCCCTCCCCCGCCACGGAATGAGCGCCACGCGCTCGTCGATCGAAACACTGGGCTCCCACGCATCGGCGGCGCGGAAGGCAATGCGCATGCGATGCAATGAGCGGCGGCGAAACCACGTCGGACGCGGCGGATGCAGGTCGATGATGAGTCCACCGCTTTCCCCTCGGCCGCGCTCGTAGCGCAAACGGCAGGAGAACTCCACCGAAAGCTCGGTCACCTGCGGCACGTGCGGATCGCGAAACCAGCGCAGCGGAATCACCACCGAGTCCAAGGGGGAATCCGCCGATGTATCGCGCGGCACGTCCACGTGCAATGCTTGTCCGCTCGCATCGCCCGCCGCGTACTGCATAGCGCGGCGACGTCGTAGTGACTCATTGGCGGCTTCGACAGCAATGCGCAGCGCGTACAACCATTGATCGAGTGTGCATGTCGCCATGGTCTAGCCCTCCAGCCAGGCGGGCTTGCGCGGAAATCCCACGTGGTAGCAGAGCCACTGCAGCACCATCTGGTGCTCGCCGATCTGCAGCACGGTGAAACTCTTCTCCACACCGATGATGGTGCCCTTCGGTGTTTCCGTGAAACAGCGATTGAGCAAGGCGCGTGCTTCCTCGATCTTCGCCTCGCTCTGCATGTGGTTCGGATCGTCGCTACCCACCACCACGCGCTTGACGAACTTGACGTCGCTCAGGTCGAACATCGTGATCTCCCGAAAGGAACCGCGACGCCACGCCGACGCCGCGATTCACACTTGGAACGAACTGCTCAAGGATTTTGGTTGTTGGTGTTCGTGTTGGTGTTCGTGTTGCTATTCGTGTTGGTGTTGGTGGTGTCCTGCACCGCCACGGGCGCGCTGATCTTGCGCGGAGCGCACGCGGTCTGCAGGATGTCCATCACACGCGCGAGACCTTCCGGCATGCCGCTGTCTTCCGCGTGCACCTCTACGTGGTACTTCGCCGAGTTGTCCGACGAACGGGTATTTTCCTTGTGCGTGGCAACGGAACCGGACACTTTCGCCGAGGCTTTGAAGATGCCCCAGCCGATGGACATCTCGGCACTGAACGAGCCCGACTTGTCTTCTTTTTCGGCGGAGCTGAAGGACGACTTCACTTCCATGTCGAAGGTGATGTCCACCTTGGTCACGCTGAGGTTGGGCACCTTCACGATGGCAAGCAGCGGCACTTCGAGTTCGACGTCTTCCTCGGCGATGCCGCCCGCCTTGTTCGGATCGTCCACGGGACGCTTGAAGCGGAACTGCGCGGTACGGGTCGCGCCCACGCCATTGGGATCGTTCGCGGCCGGCGGCAGAAAGCCGATGACCTTGATGAAATCCGCTGTGGCCTGGGCCAGCTTCACCTGCGCTTCGCAGGCGGCACTGAGCGGCGAGCCGATCAGGTCGCCCATGGGCAGACCCTTGAACTGGCTGGATAGATTGACGAGTTCGTCAGCCATGATGTGACTCCTTGTGGTATCTGACGCGACGCACGACATGCGCGCCGCGGCTCAACGCGGTCGACCGATCAGTCGCCCGGTTTGAACGTCTTGAAGACCCCTTGCGTCTGCGAGAGGTGGTTCATGAGGCGCGCTGCG
The DNA here is from genome assembly GCF_900119235.1 of Luteibacter sp. UNCMF366Tsu5.1. Taxonomy (NCBI): domain Bacteria; kingdom Pseudomonadati; phylum Pseudomonadota; class Gammaproteobacteria; order Lysobacterales; family Rhodanobacteraceae; genus Luteibacter; species Luteibacter sp. UNCMF366Tsu5.1. Next base: position 849,658 of record NZ_FPIS01000001.1, read on the forward strand.
CCATCGGTGGGCTCGCTGCCTTCCACGCGCAGCACCACGTGTACGGCGCCGGACTTCCGATCCCCGCCCCCCGAGGTCGGGTCCACGCGCAGGTGCGGCCGCGATGCAGGAGCATTGCCTTTCCACCCGGGTTGCGGCGGGTGGTCGTCCGCGGTGGGGTCGCCTTCTACCAGGGGGCCGATGTCCGCGTCGAAAGTGATTTCCACGTCTTTTATGCGCAGCACGTTGGTCGAGACCAGCGGCAGGATCGGCGCGCGGTACAGGTCTTCGTCGCCCTCTTCCGCCTGCGGGTGCAGCGACGGCATGCGGATCACCACACTCTTCGGACGGTTGTCCTCGTCGAAGAAGTCGCTCAGGTGGGACATCTGGTGTTGCTCGATGCGGTCCTGCGCGTCGACGACGGCGCCGGCAATGGCTTCGATCAACGTGTTCAGCGAGGTCTGCGCGGCCATGGCTCAGGCCCCTCCCGCTGGAGCGGCGGTGAGGTCGGGGAACGAATCCACCCGCGCCAACCAGCCCTTCAGGAACTTCGCCAGCGGCGGACGCTGTTTTACCAGGTCGGTGTAGTAGTCCTTGCGGCCTTGCTTGTATGCCGTGTACACCGCCACAGCGTCCGCTTTCGCCAGCGCGGCGAGCGTGCCCGCACCGATCGCACTATCCACCGCAAGCTGCGGCGATGCGCCGAGCGTGTTCAACACACGCTGCAACAGACGTGACGCGTTGGCGCCGGCATTCACCTGGAAATCGAACACGATGTTCGCCAGCGGCTGCGAAGCGATCTGATCGCCGCGGATCTTGTCCCAATACAGCGCTTTGTAGATGGTGCCCGCTTGCGCGTCGGTCAGCGCGCGCAGATTGTCGAGGCTGGGTTCGATGCCCAGCAGGCTCTGCGCACACTGGCGGAAGGTCGCCAGCGTCACCCCTTTGTTGGTGGCGCCGCCCGGATCGACGGGATCGTTCACGTATCCGCCCTCGTGCTTGAGCAGCGTGGGAAAGAAGCTGTTGAAGTCGGCCATGGGTCGTGTGCTCCTGGTTCGGCGTTGCGCCTGTGGAGCTACTTTCCGTTTAGGCTGGCCCGCGCGGGATCGGGAAAATCCTGATTCCCGCGCATGCACACGCTGATCACGGTTCGAGCGTGGTAATGCCCTCTCGCAACGCATAGCGCGTCAACTGCGCGATGCCGTTGATGCCGAGCTTCGCCATGATGTGTTCGCGATGCGTACCGACCGTTTTCACGCTCACATGCAGACGTTCCGCGATCTCGCGTGCGCTCAAGCCTTCCGCAAACAATTGCGTGATCTCGCGCTCGCGCGCACTCAATGCTTCGCGCGGCGCGAAGGCCGGCCCGTCGTTGCGGCGTAGCCCGTCCACCAGCAGATGCGCGATGTCCGGGCTGATGAAATAGCGGTGACGCATGACGCTATCGATCGCCTCGCGCAGCACGCCGAAGCCGTCGCGCTTGAGTACGTAGCCATGCGCACCCGCGTCGAAGGCCGCACGCACCCACCGGGCGTCCTCGTAACCGGAAAGGCAAAGCAACCGCGTCTGCGGGCAGCGCGGGGCGATACGACGTATCGCTTCAAGACCGCTCAACCCGCGCATGGCGCAGTCGAACACGATCAAGCCGGGCTGGCAGCGCAAGGCGCTGCGCACGCACTCGCGGCCGTCGGCGGTACTGCCGATGACTTCATAGCGCGTCAGCGCTGCCAGCAAGGCAGCCACACCCTCGCGCAGCAAAGCGTGCTCGTCGGCAAGCAGCACGGTCACGGGCATCACGGGATGCGCTCCCGTCCGCGTGTATGAGGTACAGAATCGAAAACACCGCCACAGAGGGCGGTGGGAAGGTCGTTGCGATGCATGTGGGCCCCCAGTTTGGCTCCCCCGCCGGCCATCCCTGCACGATGTCCGGCGCGCGATCCTGGGCGCCGTCGCGTATCGGTCCCGTCGCTATCGGGTAGGCAGGAGCAAGGCCTTGCGAACCTGGGTCAGGTCCATGGTGCCGAATTCGCGCCGGGGCATACCCGGCGTCTGATGGCAGTAATCAACACGAGACATGGCACACCCCCGTCGATGGTCGATAGCGCCACACTACGTTGCGCCACCCCATCCGCCGTATCGGCCAAATGCTGATTTTTAGAGCCCGGCATGCCGAGCCGGCGATGGTCGTCACGCATCGCCCGAGCAAGCATCGCACGACGCACTTATGTGGGAACGGCGGCTCGCGCGGCACGGCGTTTTGGTTTCGCGCCCTTCTACGGCCTTGGGGTAGGATGGCGACCGCGTCATGTGACGCTGGATGGGTACATGGCAGATGACGCTGGCCGCCAATTGCAGCATGCGAGCCATCCCGTCTTCAGACGACGGCTTTTTGGGCACTGAAACAAGGGTTAGGCGGGGGATGAGGCAGCGCACTTTCGATGTCCTGGCCGTTGTTGGCGTCTTCGTGGCCTATACGATCACGATCCGACTGGCCATGGGCCTTGACCTTGTCGGCTGCCTGCTGGGCGGCGCTGCCAATACGATTCCCGTGGTCATTTTCGGAGTGGCCGTGCGCCGCATCGTCGCGCAGCGCTTGGTGGGGCGCCCAGCCGGAACCCAACTCGTCGTCCACTTGGCGCTGTGCGCGGCGTTCACGGCGCTCTCGTACGTGTTGTTGATCGTGCTGCTCGGCTTGTTCAACGGCGCCGGTCCCGAGGGTTTCGTGGTGCGCCCCTTCTCGCTCGCCGGAGCTGCCTGGCAATCGCTGGAGAACGTGACGACCTATGCCTTGATCGCAGCCGTTTCGTACCTGCAGATCCAAAGTCGTGCGCAGGTTGCGCTGCACCGTGAACCGCCCGGAGACGCTGCGCCCATGGCTATCGCGGCGCCCCCTGCCAGTGCGGCGGAGAAGGAGATAGCTACGGCGCCGGACGCCCCTGCTGCGGAGCCCGAGGCACGCGCCGATGGCAGTCTTTCCCGCTATTTCGTCCGGATAGGCGACGAACTCCGGCCACTCGACATGGATACGGTGGTGAGCATCGGCGGTGCGGACGACTACGCCGAGGTGCGCACGCAGAACGAGAAGCATCTGGTGCGTGTGACGCTGACGGAATTCGCCAGGTCGCTCGATCCGGCGAAGTATGTACGCGTTCATCGCTCGTGGATCGTGAACACCCATCGCATCGCCCGTGCCGAGCCGGCCGGCGGCGGGCGTCTGCTGCTGCACATGGAAAACGGCCAAACCATTTCGACCAGCCGCGACGGGGCGAAGCTGCTGCGCTACCGCGTCATCTGACCATCTCGCCGTTCCCGTTCACCGTGGCGTCGTGTCCATTCACCGATTTTCCGGCCTTTCCTTCCCGTATCTCGCGACCATCGCCCCGTCCTGGCCCTCGGCCGAGGACGAATCGAGATTGGCCGAATGATCCGGAGAAAGAACCGCATGAAAGCTTTTGCCCTGCTCCTCCTGCTTGCCTGGGGCCTCGTCGCCACCGGTGCCCATGCCGGCACGCCTCCGTCCAGGGAGGCCACGATGCCCGACATCGCGGCGACGCTTATCGCCCGTCATGCCTCGGCCGCAAAGCCCGCCGAGCTGATCGTGCTGTATCGGCTGCAACTCGCCGCAGAGCGCTACGTCGATGCCGAGGCGACCCTCGATCGCCTCACCGCAGCCTATCGATCCAGCGAGCCTAGGCTGGTTCCCTCGGTCGTGCCCTGGCAGATCTACGCGCGTGCGAAAGCCTACGAGGCGAGCGGGAGCGAGGCTTCCGCCGCCTTGCGCCGAGCCTTTCTCGAACTCTATGGTTCCCTTCCCGATACGCAGGCTGTGGACATCGGCCCTTGGTACGACGTCGATCTCGACGCCATGCGCGCCCATGTGGCGGAGCAGGAAAAAGCCTGCGCCGGAATCCGGCTGATGAGTTGTCCTTCCGCCGCAGACCTGATCGCGGCTCGCCAAGGATTGACCGCCTGGACCTACCTGGTGCCCGCCTTGAAGCCGCTGCTCGAGGCCGATACGCAACGCCGGTTCCTGATCGACGACCAGATCCTGATCCCGACACCGGATGGTGCGGAGATCGCTGCGATCCTCGTACGCCCGCGCTCCGCCCCAGCGACCAAGCTGACCGCCCTGCTGAGCTTCACGATCTACGCCAACGATAGCTGGAGCATGGGCGACGCCAAGAAAATGGCCGCTCATGGCTACGCCGGCGTGGTCGCCTATACACGAGGCAAGGGGCGCAGTCCCGGTGCCGTGGTGCCCTACGTCCATGATGGCGAAGACGCGTCGACAGTGATCGCATGGCTGGCACGCCAACCGTGGAGCGACGGTCGCGTCGGCATGTTCAGCGGCAGCTACAACGGTTTCACCCAATGGGCTGCCGCCAAGCATCATCCGCCGGCACTCAAGGCGATCGCCACCCACGCCACCAACGCCCCGGGCATCGATACGCCGATGCAAGGCAACGTATTCCAGAGTTTCATCTATTACTGGCCGTTCTACACAACGAACACCAAGGGCCTCGATAGCGAGACGATGAACGATCGCGCGCATTGGGCCGCGCTCCAGCGCGAGTGGTACGTCAGCGGCAAGCCCTATCGCGACCTGGACAAGATCGACGGCAAGCCCAACCCGATCTTCGATACCTGGCTGCAACACCCGTCCTACGACGCCTACTGGCAGCGCCTGATCCCCTATTGCCGCGAGTTTGCCGACATCGACATCCCCGTCTTCGTCGAAACCGGCTACTACGACGGCGGCATGGTGGGGGCGTTGTACTACTTCGAGCAACACATCCGATATCGCCCGTCGGCAGAAGACCGGATGCTGATCGGCCCTTACCATCACATCGCCATGCAGACCGGCGTGCTGCCCGAGATCGATGGCTATGTCGTCGACAAGGCGGCGCTGCTCGACCTGCAGGACGTGCGACTGAAGTGGTTCGAACACGTGTTCCGCGGCGCACCGTTGCCCGACCTGCTCAGCGACCGGGTCAACTTCGAAGTGATGGGCACGAACACCTGGCGGCACGCGTCCACGCTCGCCGATATGGCGGCGAGCTACCGGCGCCTCTATCTCACTGGCCGTCAGGAAGGCGGTCGGTTGTTGTTCGATGACACACCGGACAGGCAGTCCCTTGCGCCGGAGCTCGTAGTAAATTTCGCCGACCGTAGTGATGCGGATTTCCGCCCGCCGGAGGGCATGCCCGACACGCGCAACGCCCTGGTGTTCGAAACATCGAGGCTGACGAAATCACTGGAGATCGATGGCTTGTTTCATGGGCGATTCGAGATCGTCACCAACAAGCGCGACTTCGATCTGGCGGTCAACTTCTATGCGTTGATGCCCGACGGCACCTATCTCGATCTGGCCTCTTATCTCGGCCGAGCGAGCTACATGGAAGATCGCACTCGCCGGCACCTGTTGCAGCCAGGTCAGCCCATCACCCTCGCATTCCAGAGCCAGACGGTAACCGCGCGATTGCTCCCCGCAGGAAGCCGCATCGTGGCGGTGGTTGGCGTACCTAAGATTCCCCAGGTCCAGATCAACTACGGCACGGGCCGCGACGTGAGCACCGAATCGATAGTCGATGCGGGCGATCCCTTGCGGATTCGCTGGCTGTCCGGCAGCTACCTCGAACTCGGCATGCGCGGAAGCCTCGCATTCTGATCGGCATCGCCTGCGAATCATCGCCACAGCCCGCCTGTGGGAGCCGCCATGGCGGCGAGAAAACCTCGCCTCATCGCAACCGGGCCTCGCCGCCGTGGCGGCTCCTACAACGCGAAAGGCACGCGCTGCATTTACTTGCGTGCGGCGGCTCGCGCGGCACGCAATGCCGCCAGCTTCTCGCTCAGCTTCAGTTCGAGGCCCCGATCTACGGGCTCGTAGAACGTCGTGCCCACCAGCTCGTCGGGCAGACATTGCTGGTCCAGCGCCACACCGCCTTCCACGTCGTGGTCGTACTGATAACCCGTGCCGTAACCCAGCCCCTTCATGAGCTTGGTCGGTGCGTTGCGCAGATGCATGGGCACATCGAGGCTGCCCATTTGCTTCACCGTGGCGCGGGCCTTGTTATAGGCCATGTAGGCGGCGTTGCTCTTCGGCGAGATAGCCAGCCAGATCGCGAGTTGGGCGAGGCCCAGTTCGCCTTCCGGACTGCCGAGACGCTCGTACGTGTCCCACGCATCCAATGCCATGCGCCACGCGCGCGGCTCGGCCAAACCCACGTCTTCCACCGCCATGCGGGTCATGCGGCGCGCGAGGTAGAGCGGATCGCAACCACCGTCGAGCATGCGGGTGAGCCAGTACACCGCGGCATCGGGATCGGACGAGCGCACGGATTTATGCAGCGCCGAGATCTGGTCGTAGAACTGCTCGCCGCTCTTGTCGAAGCGACGTGTGCGGTCGGCCAGCACCTGCTCGAGGGTGGCATCGTCAATGCGTCCGTTTTCGGCAAGCTCCGCCGCGATTTCCAGCAACGTGAGCGCACGGCGCACGTCGCCATCGGCGGCGCTGGCGATGAGCTTCAGCGATGCTTCGTCCACAGACAAGCCCAACTCGCCGAGGCCGCGCTCCTTGTCGGCCAGCGCACGATGCAACGCCGCTACGATGTCGTCAGCGCTCACCGCGTCGAGCACGTGCACGCGGCACCGCGACAGCAACGCCGAGTTCAATTCAAACGACGGGTTCTCGGTCGTGGCGCCGACGAAGATGATGACGCCGCGTTCGATGTGCGGCAGGAACGCATCCTGCTGCGCCTTGTTGAAGCGGTGCACCTCGTCCACGAACAGCACCGTGCGGCGTCCCTGTGCAAACTTGCCTTCGGCTTCCGCAAGAGCCTTGCGTACGTCGGGTAGCCCGCTCATCACCGCGGAAATGGCGCGGAAGTCCGCATCCGCGTAGCGGGCCACCAGCAAGGCGAGCGTGGTCTTGCCGCAGCCGGGTGGGCCCCACAGGATCATGGAATGCACCTTGCCCGCCTCCAGCGCGCGGCGCAGCGGCTTGCCCTCGCCCACCACGCGTTGCTGGCCCACGATCTCGTCGAGCGCGCGGGGACGCATGCGCTCGGCAAGGGGCTTCAAGGCATCGGGTTCGGCGAACAGGCCGGGAGACTGGAATGACATGGGCAGGCATACGGCGAGAGAACGCGCATTATCGCGCGTTCTCCGTGCAAGCGGCCTCAACGGCTCATTCGGCGCCTGGGCGTGGCTTGCGCAGCAGGCTGGCGGCCATGCCGGCCACGAGGGCGGCGCCCAGCAGCAGCACGATCCAGAGCAGCGGACGCGTCCAGTCGAACGGCGTGGTGCCCTCAACGGCCTTCCGGCCCTCCAGTTCCTTGGCCTCGCCCACCGTCGCAGGTGCGGGCCGCCAAGCCGGGCCGCCATCGGCGCGCAACGCAGTCATGGCGTCGGCGATGGGCCACGCCAGCCGCCGCGCCGAGCGGCTGCCGACGAGCAGGCGGTAAGGGCCCTGCCCCTCGGGCAGGAAGACAATGCGATCCGGTCGCCAGCCGACGGAAAGCTGCGGCGCTTCGCGCAGTGGCGTCGCCGAATGCAGGCGCAGCAAGTCACGTCGCGCGGCGGGCACGGACAGCGACGGCGACGCCTCGGTGTCGGCACCGGGGGTGACGACGAGCGTGCCGAGTTGCTCGCCGCTCATTTGGCCTTCGACGGCAATGGCGTCGAAACGGGCCACGCTGTCGCTCTTGCCGAGCTTCACCCGCAGCGCGCTCACCGGCAGGGCCGCGGGAAGACGATAGTCGTAATCGACGCCCTGCCCGCTCGACTGCGTGTCGGTGGGCGCAACGACGAGCCAGCGACGCTTCGCGACATCCTTGCTCGTCGCGTCTTCGACGTTGCCCGACAAGGTTACGGTCGTCGCGCTCGTGCCCCAGGGCGCGTCACCGCGGGACACGCGCACGCGGTAGTAGCGTGCGGGGCTCCCGGCAAGCTTCACGACACGTACGTCCACCGCGTCGTCGCCCTTGCCGAGCATCACCACCGATGCATCGCGCACCAGCGGCGTCCAGTCCTGCAGGTTGTGGCTCGAGTCGATGTCGATGCCGAGGCTCGCCTCGCGCGGAAACGGTGCGAATTCCAGCCGCTCGGGTGCCACGGGCTGACGCGCATCGATCAACCACTCATGCGGTGCGCCGTCGGCGGGCGCAGCCCCCGGCTCGATGATGATGTCGCCGGTGGTACTGCGCTGAATGCGCGGACCGGCGATGCCATCGGCCGTCGACGGTACTGGCAGCAACGGCGCGTCGAGCGTCACCGGATGCCATCCCGGGGGTGCGGCCACGTACGGCCCTGCGGTGACCTGCCTTCCCTGACCATCGACCACGACGACGTCCGCGAGGCCAGCATCGAGCGTGGCCCATGCGTAAGCGTCCTGCGGCAGCTCCAGCACATAGGCCTTGGCGCCGGGCTCGATCGCGAGGGGATAAGCGACGGCGAACGACGGTGGTGCTTCCGCACGTGCCGCCGCCACAAACAGGCCAGCGGCCATGAGACAACGACGCCAGTCACGACGCATGCGGGGACTCCGAGGGATCGTTCGCAGCCACCCGTGGCGGCGCGGGAGCGAGATAACCGATGACCGTGCAGAGCAGGCCATAGGCAATGAAGGAAGCGATGCCGAACAGGTTGCCCAGATGGCCGCGATCCACGAGCAGCAGTTTCAACAGGACCAGCGCCATGGTGGCCGCACCGGCCAGCCACAGCAGTCGCTGTCCACGCCGCGAGCCGAGCACCCACGCCACTACGCCGATCGCGCTCCACACCACGGTGAGCGACAGCTCCGCCAGGCTCGAGCGCGGCATGTAGTCGTTCCACGGCACGCCACCCAGGTGATGCACCGCACGCAGGGTCATGCTTGTGGCGATCACGAAGAACATCGCCGCAAGCACGGCTGGCCGCCATGTACGAACGCGGCCCGGCACCAAACGATCGGACATCGCCCGTGCGGCAAACGCCAACACGGCAAGCAGCAGCAGGTCCAACGGATTGAGTACCGGCAGGAACGGCAAGGGCTTCGGATTGCCTGCAGAACTCAGTGCCTGCAGGCCCACGATGATGATCGCGAGCGTTGCGCACGCGCCCACCGCATAGCGGATGTCCGTGGCGCGGTCGGCTAGCGACATAGCGAGCCAACGTCCGCCCCAGAGCACCAGCGCCGCCAGCACCAGCGTGGGCAACGCGCATGCCAACATCTGCCAGCCCTGCCCCAACGACCAGGACGGATCGATCGCCAGGGCGATCGCTGTGGTGAACACCGCCAGCCAATGCAGCCACCAGAGCGTGACGGACGCGACGCGATGTGCCTGCACCGCACGCAAGGCAAAGACGCCCGCCACCGCGCCGATCGCCACCGCCAGCAGCGGCCAACCCAGCAACCACTGGATGCCCGCGTTCGCCGCGGACAGCACGACGGAGATGCCGGCCAGCAATGCCAACGGCAGTCCAAACGCGAGTACCACACCAAGATCGAGCTTGCGCACGCGTCGACATGCCAGCGCCAACAGGCATCCGGTCACGCTCAGCAGCGCGAGCCAGGACGCGGCAGCGATGCGATCGTCGACGACGAAGGTCTCGATTTCATAGGCGAATGCCACCATCCACCAGAGCACCGCCCAGACCAGCAGACCGATGCGCGCGAGGCTCGACACACCTTGCGACGCACCGTGGCGATCGAACTGCCATACGCCCGCAACGGCACCCACGACCAAAAGCAGGCTGCCGATGAAGACCGCATTGAGGAATGGCGTGTCGTTGTAGTGCGAATGGAACACGGTGGCGAGTACCCAGGCGGCACCGGCGACCAGTTGCAGACCGACACCCGACCAGCGCGGGAGGCGACGTCCCTGGCGGAAGCCTAGCCAGATCAGCCCCGCGCCTTCGAGCGCGAAGACGCTGGCCGTCACGCTCGCACTCAGGGCCAGCGGCACGGCGAGGGTGGCGAAGGCGACGGCGAGTACCGCCCAGGTCTCGCGCAACAGCGTCATGTCGTCGCGGCGACGAATGGCGAACGCGATCGCCACGTAGATGGCCGCGGCGACCAGCGCCGAGATCGCCAGCGGCATCGGCTGCCAGTCCAACAAAGCGCCTTGCAACAACAGACAGGCGATGGGGTTGCCGAACATGAGGCAGCCATCGAGGATCGCGCGTTCGCGCCGCGGCGAACGCAGCACGTGCAGCCAGGGTACGGCCACGTAGAGCAGGAAATGCAGGATCAGGAACGGCTCGGTACTCGCAAACAACGCCGGGTTATAGCTGAGCACGCCCCAGGCCGTACCGACACCGAACGTGGCGATGAAGCCCAGCACGTTGAGTACACGCCACGCGCGTTTCCAGGCGATACCGAGAATGCCTAGGTTGAGTACGGCGTAATAGGAGAACAGCGCCACGTGATTGCCGTGGCCGCTGGACGCAATGATCGGGGCGGCAAAGCCCGCCACCAGGCCGAGCACCGCGAGGGCCAGTGCGTCCTGCACCACGGCGAGGACGCCAAGCGCGCCGACGAATACGATTAACAGCGCGAAGGTGGCACCGGCAGGCAGCACGCCATAGAGGCGATACGCGGCAAACACCGTCATCACCAGCACGCCGATCGCACCGCCTTGAAGCGACAGGGCGAAGGCACGGCGCCGGTCACGCTGCCGCCATCCGAACGCGACGCCCGCGATGGCTGCGAGCGCAACGAGGCTCAAGCGAACCGACACGGGCACGCGCAGCAGGCCGCTGTCCGAGGCGTACTTCAGAAACGCCGCGATGCCGGCGAACAGCACGAGCATGCCGACCTTGACCGGTACGTTGCCCTCGGTGAACCAGCGTTTGATGGAGGCGGTCAGTCGCTCGACGACCGTCGGGCCCGCAGGCCCCGGCGGTGGCAAGGGTTCGCGCGGCGCGGACGGCAACGGCGCCGGCTCGTGCCGCACGTCCTCCACCAGCGCTTCGCGTGGTCGCGAGGCCTGCTCGGGCGCCGGCCAAGGCGTCGGCGCTTCCGGCATGGGCGGCGGCGTGGGCGGCTGCACCGTGGACACCGCAGGCGACGGTCCGACGTCGACGGCAGGCTGCGTGACCGACGCGGTTTCAAGGCGCTCGATCGCCCGGCGGGCGTCGTCGAGCTCACGGCGCAGCTGCGAGGTGCGCCCCCAAAGGAAACCGATGGCGAAGCCGGCGATGCCGCCGCCAAAGCCCTCCCCCACGAAGGCGCCGATCACCGCGCCGACGATACCCCAAACCAGATACATGTCCTTCTAACCCCAATATATCCGATGTCCCGGCAGAGTCTGGCATGAAACCGTCACGTTGTTGGAGCCATGGAAGGCTCCTCGCCAATGAAAGACGAACAGGCGATCATGCCGCATGCCTCTGGTACGTCGCCTCGCGTTTCTCATCATCGCGCTCGTGTCCTGCGCGTCGGCGAGCGCCACCGACCCGCAACGCACGCTTGCGCAGTTGCACCACACCGCCCTCCGCGCGGAGGACGGTGCGCCGGGTGGCGCCACGCATATGGCGCAGACGGAGGACGGCTGGCTCTGGCTGAGCACGCGCATGGGCCTCTACCGCTACGACGGTTTTACGTTCGAGAAGATCGACCTCCTCCCTTCCGGCAGCAACCGCACCGAGGCCACCTGGGTCATCTACGCAGCCCCTGGTGGCGACCTCTGGGTCAGCCGCGCGGATGGTGGTGCCGCACGCCTCCGGCATGGCGACATCACGTTATACGACACTGCCGAGGGGCTCCCCGACCACGTCGCGATCGATGCGTTTGGCAGCGATGGCGCGGGGCGCGTCTGGGCCTCGACGGAGACGGGGCTATACCGTTTCGATGGTCGCCGTTGGACCGACGTATCGGCGAACTCCGGCATCCAGGGATATGTCGAGGAGTGGCTCGAGGACGCGCGCGGCAACCTCTGGGCAACGACCGAGAACGCCGTTTACATACTGAGGAAGAACGCCTCGCGGTTCGAGAATGTCGGGTTGGGGAGCGACGAGCCCTGGGAACTGTTGAACCATCCCGACGGCAGCGTGTGGGCGCGCACCAACTCGGGTATCCGTCCCTTGCCGCACGAATGGGGCCAGCCGTTCCCGCACACCGAACCGCGCCGGGCCAACAGCACCACCACCATCTTCGACGCGGAAGCCAACCTGTGGACAGTCGACTGTGCCACGAACCTTTGCCGCGTGGCCGAGAAGGACGTCGACGCCCACCTTACCGGCGACGTGAGCGGGCCAGCGGTGCAGGCATACAGCGAAGACCTCGGCATGACCTCACAGGCGACGATGAGCGTCATGGAAGATCGCGACGGCCACGTGTGGGTGAGCACCAAGGTCGGACTCGATACGTTCCGCGACAGTTGGCTGTCGCGTGTGCGGTTTCCCAAGCTCGAGGTCTACTTCGCGCTGGTCGAAGACGGACAGGGGCACACCTGGACGGGCACGGCCGCGCACACCGGCAAGGTGGACCGGCTGTGGCGGCTTACACCCGAGCCGGTGCCCATCCCGGGATTCGCAGCCCCGGTGACCACGGCCTACCGCGACGCCGATGGCAGCGTGTGGCTCGGCGGCAGGGGCACGCTCTGGCATATGCGCGACGGCGTCCCTGCACGCGTTCCGCTGCCGGAGGACGTCGAGGCGCACGAAACCATCGTCCAGGCCATCGCTCGCGACGGCGCCGGTCGGCTCTGGACATCCCTGCGCCTGCGCGGCCTCTACGTGCAGGACGGCAAACGCTGGATTCCGGCCGCCACGGTCGCCGCGTTCCCTGCCGAAGCACCGGCGACGATCCACGTCGACCCGGCTGGCAGGGCGTGGTTCGGATATCTCGACGGCACCATCGCGATGCTCGACGGGCACGTACTACGCCGCTTCGGAACGGGCGACGGCCTGCGCCAGGGGCCCATTGTTTCGATCGCCACGATCGACGGAACCCTCGTCGTCGGTGCCGAGCGCGGGCTTTCCCTCTTCGACGGGAAGCGCTTCCGGCAGGTGGCGGCCCAGCCTGCCGGACGCCTCGACTCGATCACGGGGATCGTTCAAGGCCGGGAAGGCGGCGTCTGGGCCTACGGCATCGCTGGCGTCGTCCAATTCAGCCGAGAGGCCTGGGCGGCAGTGCTACGCGCGCCATCGGAAGCGGTCGCTACGCGCCTCCTCACCATGGAGGATGGCGCCCCCGGCCCGACCCAACTCGTGAGGCCGCTTCCGACCGTGCTCGCCGCCAGCGACGGCCGCCTGTGGTTCGCGGGTGCACAAGGCCTGGCGTGGCTGGACCCGACGCGGCAACCGACGCCCCCTTCACCGCCCCCTGTCGTCATCCGCTCGGTGGTCGCCGGCGACAGAACCTTCCCGAGCAGTGCCTCGGTGGAACTGCGCGACAATCGCGACTTGCGTGTGGCGTATACGGCGCTCGCCCCGGGGCAGCCGCGTGGACTGATGTTCCGCTATCGGCTCGACGGCGCCGAAGTCGCCTACCAGGACGCCGGCACGCGTCGTGAGGCTATCTATACCGACCTGCCGCCTGGGCGTTATACGTTCCATACGGAAGCATCGTATGACGGCGTTCATTGGAGCCGTTCGGATCCGCTGAGCGTGACGGTGGCTCCACGTCTCTTCGAGCGGACCTCCTTTCAGGTGTTGTGCGTTCTCTTTGCCTTCGCACTGGTATGGCAGGTACATCGCTGGCGGGTGCGCCTGCTTACGCGCCGCCTCCGCTGGCGGATGGACGAACGACATCGCGAGCGCGAGCGCATTGCGCGCGACTTGCACGACACCTTGTTGCAAGGTGTGCAGGGGCTCATCCTGCGGTTCCAGGCGTTCGCCGATGCCCTGGCGAAAGACGATCGCCGCCGCGCGGCGCTGGAACGGACCATCGACCGCGCAGAAGCGCTGCTGGTCGAAGGTCGCGATCGGGTCAAGGGACTTCGCGACCATGCCGTGGAAGAAGGCTCGCTGGAACAGCAGCTCGCGGCACTCGGCGATGACATGGACCCGCCGCTGCATCTGTCGACATCCTCGCGCCGCCGACGCCCGCTGAATCCCGTCGTCGTCGATGAGGTGAATGCCATCGTGCGCGAAGCCGTGATCAACGCCACGCAACACGCCCACGCGCGATCGATTCGCGTCTCGATCGACTACGCGGTTCGTTACCTCAAGATCGACGTGCAGGACGACGGCAACGGTTTCGACACGGACGCTGCCCCGCGCGGCGACCACTTCGGCCTGGTCGGCATGCGCGAGCGCGCCGCGCGTATCGGCGGCCGTCTCGACGTCGTATCGCGTCCCGGGAAAGGCTCGGCGATACGCCTCAGGATTCCTGGCCACATCGCCTATGCGACGAAGGCGCGAACGACCGAGGCCTGATCGTGGGCTTCTCGCCGCCATGGCGGCTCCCACAACGCTAGGGCTACTTCACCGGTTGGGTCTGGAGGACTGGCGCGTCGCCGATGACGTCTGCACCTGCGGGTGGCACGAAGTTGAACGTGTCGGCCGGCAAAGCGGCATTACGCTGCCATCCGGCGAACTGGATCGTCGTCGTGTTGCCGAGCTGGTCGCGAAAGGTCATGCGTGCCAGACCGCTGACGTCGAAGCCGAGGTCGGCGAACTCGAACTGCGGGTCCTTGCTGGTCGAAGTCAGGCGCAGCCACTGCAGGCCGTCGCGCTCGCCTTGTTCCGTGACCTTGAAATCCTTGTCGAGCTGGGACAGATCGGTGAGCACCGTGAGCGGGCTCTGCGCTTCCTCGCTGCTCTGCTTACGCACCGTGACCTGTTCCAGGTCCGGATCGTAGAGCCACACGCGGCTGCCGTCGGCCACGATGGTCTGCTTGTATGGCGCGGTGGTTTCCCAACGGAACTGACGCGGCGCCTGCAACGCCATGGTGCCGGAGCTGGTCTTGCCCGGATCGCCGTTGGCGTTGGACATGGTCTGGCTGAAGCGCCCGCTGAGGGAATGCATGCCCTTGGCGAAGGCATCCAGGCGCTCGCGCGCCGGGCCGGCGGCAAGCGCAGGCAGGCTGAGCAGGGACAGCGTGGCAGCAAGCAGGAAGCGTTTCATGGAGGGATTCCGTAAGAGTCGGCGCGATTGTCAGCGATCGTTTTCGAACAACGACTTAAGCATGTCGATGGCTTCGGTGGGCGTGATCTCGCCCGCTTCCATCTTGTCGCTGATCTCCGCGATGGCCTTGCCGTCGCGATGCCAGAACGGTGCGTCCCGAGTGGCGGTATGCACGGCGCGCGCCTCCTGGCCCAGCACGGTGACCTCAGCGATCTCCGGCTGCTCGGCGAAGATCACTTCCAGCGCGTCGTCCACGCCGGCCGTATGGCCGCTCGGATAGTCGCGCGTGACGAAGCACGCGCGGCCGTCGTCGGCGCGCAGCTCCAGGCCCGGAATCGACGGGTTGAGTTCGAAAATGCTCTCCACTTCGTCGAGCACCTCGCCTGTAGGCGTAAGGTCGCCGGTGACGAGCAGCCCCCAGGGACGCTGGCGTAGCGCGCCCGGCTTCATGTCGTTCATGCGGAATCAGTCCTTCGGGGGTGGCGGCGCGAGTACTTCGCGGTTGCCGTTGTGTTGCGGTGCGCTGACGATGCCGTCCTGCTCCATCTGCTCGACGAGGCGGGCGGCGCGGTTATAGCCGATGCGCAGATGGCGCTGCACGCCGGAGATCGATGCGCGACGCGTCTCGGTCACCACGCGCACGGCGCGGTCGTAGAGCGCGTTGTCGCTGTCGGAATCGCCGTCGGCGTCCTGCGGCAGGCCAGCGTCGTTGATGATCTTGCCGTCCGCGGTGGATTGCACTTCTTCCAGCACGCCTTCGATGTAGTTCGGCGTGCCCTGCGCGCGCAACCACTCCACCACGTTATGCACTTCGTGATCGTCCACGAAGGCGCCATGCACGCGCTCGGGCGTGGCGGTGCCGGGCGGCAGGTAGAGCATGTCGCCATGGCCCAGCAGCGCTTCCGCGCCCGACTGGTCGAGAATGGTGCGTGAGTCGATCTTCGACGACACCTGGAAGGCGATGCGCGTGGGGATGTTGGCCTTGATGAGGCCGGTGATGACGTCCACCGACGGACGCTGCGTGGCGAGGATCAAGTGCACACCGGCCGCGCGCGCCTTCTGCGCAAGACGTGCGATGAGTTCTTCGACCTTCTTGCCGACGATCATCATCATGTCGGCGAATTCGTCGATGATGATGACGATGTGCGGCAGCGGCTGCAGCGGCTCGGCTACCATGCCGGGCATGTCCGGATTCGCGCGGAACAGCGGATCGAGCAGCGGCTGGCCGCTGTTCTCGGCGTCCTTCACCTTCTTGTTGAAACCGCCGAGGTTGCGCACGCCCACGGCCGCCATGAGCTTGTAGCGGCGCTCCATTTCGGCCACGCACCAGCGCAGCGCGTTGGCGGCTTCCTTCATGTCCGTGACCACGGGCGCCAGAAGATGCGGAATGCCCTCGTAGACCGAGAGCTCCAGCATCTTCGGATCGATCATGATCATCCGGACGTCCTTGGGGCTGGACTTGTACAGCAAGCTCAGCACCATGGCATTCACCGCCACGGACTTACCCGAACCGGTGGTACCGGCCACCAGCAGGTGGGGCATCTTCGCCAGGTCGGTGACGACGGCCTTGCCGCCGATGTCCTTGCCCAGCGCCAGCGCCAGGGGCGACTTGACCTGGTCGTAGCGCTCGGAGCGGAGGATCTCCGAGAGGTACACGATCTGCTTCTTGGTGTTCGGGATTTCCAGGCCGATGACGTTCTTGCCCGGGATCACGTCGACCACGCGCACACTGACGACGGAAAGACCGCGCGCAATGTCCTTGTCCAGGCTGGACACCTGGCTGCCGCGCACGCCGGCCGCGGGTTCCAGTTCGAAGCGAGTGATGACCGGGCCCGGATACACGCCGACCACGCGCGCTTCCACGCGGAAGTCCTTGAGCTTCAGTTCCACCTGGCGCGAGAGCACCTCCAAGGTTTCCTCGGAGTACCCGGGGCCTTGCGGCGGCGCTTCGTCCAGCAGCGACAACGGCGGAATCTCGCCATCCATCGACGCGCCGGTGAACAAAGGAATCTGATTTTCGCGACTGGCACGCTCGCTCTTGACCACCATCGGTGTCGGGGTCTCGATACGGACCGGCTCGCGCTTGGCCTGCTTGACCGCCTCGGCCTTCTTGACCACTTCGCGCTCGGCGCGGGCGGAACGCGCCGCCATAACGTCAGGCGCGCTGCGCAGCTTGCCGCCGAACCAGCCGCCGATGCGCATGACCAGTTCGCCCGTGGCGTCCATCACGCGGAACCAGGACAGGCCGGTGGCGAGGGTCACGGCGATCAGGCAGACCGCCAGCAGCAACAGGGGCGCACCCTTGTCGCCAAAGGCATTGCGCAGGCCACGACCGACCCACTTGCCCACGATGCCGCCCGGACCTTCCGGCAGCACCGTGGCGTCCACGTTGAGGTAGATCAACGCGGGCGCGGTAATGAAGAAGAACACGAAACCGAT
This sequence comes from Luteibacter sp. UNCMF366Tsu5.1, assembly GCF_900119235.1. Lineage (NCBI taxonomy): Bacteria > Pseudomonadati > Pseudomonadota > Gammaproteobacteria > Lysobacterales > Rhodanobacteraceae > Luteibacter > Luteibacter sp. UNCMF366Tsu5.1. The sequence goes on from NZ_FPIS01000001.1 coordinate 867,128, forward strand.
GAGCCGCAGCGACGGCTCCCACGGCTGCACGTTGCGCTCCCCGCGGTGGCGTATCACCTGGATACCCAGCGCGAGGAGCAACAAGGGGAAGCCGTAACTCACCAGGCCGAAGATGTACCGGAGCAGGTTCGCGATGTTCGCACCGACCGCGCCACCGAAATTGGTGGCGTGTTCGGCGACGCCCATGTGGCCCCAGCTCGGGTCCTGGTCGTTGTAGCTGAGCAGGCAGACGAGAAGGTAAAGGGCAAGCGGCAGCAGGAGCAGTGCCCCGGCCTCGCGCAGGCGGCGCTTGAGCTCGTCGCTCAAGCCCTCCCGCTGGGCCTTGACCTGCGCCTTGGCCTGCCTTTTGACGACTTTCGCGCTACGCGCCACTAACGAACGACCTCGGTCCCGGTTTTCGGCATCATGCCATGCCCTGGAGGGCCGGATGCACGAGCTTGCCGTTCTCGATATTGATGCCCGCGGCCAGCGGCGCGTAGTCGCGCCACTCGTTGCCGGCAGCCAGGCGCTGCACGTACGGCAGGATGGCGGCGGAGATCGCGGTCGAGGACGTCTGCGGCACGGCGCCCGGCATATTGGTCACGCAGAAGTGCGTCACGCCGTGCACGTCGTAGGTCGGTTCCTTCCAGGTGGTCGGGCGCGAGGTCTCGAAGCAGCCGCCCTGGTCGATCGAGATGTCGACGAGCACCGAGCCCTTCTCCATCGTCTTGACCATGTCTTCGGTCACGACGCGCGGCGCCTTGGCGCTGGGGATCAGCACGGCACCGACGACGATATCGGCGTTGCGCACTTCTTCGGCCACCGACGATTCATAGGCATACAGCGCGGTGACGTTCGGGCCCAGGGCCATCATTTCGGCCATGCGATCCGGACGCTTGTCGAACACGACCACATTGGCACCCGCCGACGCGGCGAGCGCCGCAGCGTTGCCACCGGCGGCACCGGCGCCCAGCACCACGACCTTGCCGCGCGGGGTCGAGGCCATGCCGCCCAGCAGCTTGCCCTTGCCGCCGTTGGGCTGGTGCAGGAGCGTCGTGCCGATCTGGGTGGCGATGCGGCCGGCGATGACGGACATCGGCAGCAGCAGCGGCAGCGCGCCGTTCTCGTCCACGGACTCGAAGGCGACGCCGGTCAGGCCGATGTCCAACAGGCTCTTGGTCAGCGTCGGCTCGGCGGCCAGGTGCAGGTAGCAGAACAGCAGGTGGTGCTTCTTGAGCAGCTTGAGGTCGCCCTCGATCGGCTCCTTGACCTTGACGATCAGCTCGCCCTTTTCATAGACGGCGGCGGCGTCGGGCACCACGGTGACCCCGAGCGCAGCGTAGTCGGCATCGGCGTAGCCGCTCTTGGTGCCGGCACCGGACTGGATGAATACCTCGTGGCCACGGCGCACGAGGTCGGCGGCGGCGGCCGGGATGAGGGCCACGCGGCCTTCGAGGGTCTTGGTTTCGGAAGGAATACCGATGCGCATCTTGTGGAGGATCCTGAATGAGCCGAGCAAATCGAAGAATAAAGCCGTGCCGTGGGGACGACGCGGCTCGCCGTCATGAGGCGAGCATCTTGAATCGCACCTCCGTCTTCCCCATTCTTCCGGGTCGACAATGTCCTCTTCGGACCTCGACACGGCCTTAGCATCCTGCCGCAAGAGGCGAGCGGTACGACCGAAATACGCCGCAGTAAACTCAAGGATTATACATGAGCACCCCCAAGCACAGCCGCCTGCTGATCCTCGGCTCCGGCCCCGCTGGCTACACGGCCGCGGTCTATGCCGCGCGCGCCAATCTCAAGCCGACGATGATCACCGGCCTGCAACAAGGCGGCCAGCTCATGACCACCACCGAGGTCGACAACTGGCCCGGCGACGAGAAGGGCGTGCAGGGTCCGGAACTGATGCGCCGCATGGCCGAGCACGCCGAGCGCTTCGAGACCGAGATGGTCTTCGACCACATCCACAGCGTGGACCTCGGCAACCGCCCCTTCCGCCTCAAGGGCGACAGTGGCGAGTACACGGCCGACGCGCTCATCATCACGACCGGCGCCACCGCCAAGTACCTGGGTATCGCTTCGGAAGAGAAGTTCAAGGGCCGCGGCGTGTCCGCCTGCGCTACCTGCGACGGCTTCTTCTTCCGCGACCAGGACGTGGTCGTGGTGGGCGGCGGCAACACTGCCGTGGAAGAGGCGCTGTACCTGTCGAACATCTGCCGCAAGGTGTACCTGGTTCACCGCCGCGACAAGCTGCGCGCCGAGAAGATCATGCAGGACAAGGTCTTCGAGAAGGCCGCGGCCGGCAAGATCGAGCTGCTCTGGAACCACCAGATCGACGAGGTGCTGGGCGACGATTCGGGCGTCAACGGTGTGCGCGTCAAGGAGGTGAACACCGGGGCCAAGCGCGACATCGAGGTCCAGGGCTTCTTCGTCGCCATCGGCCATACCCCGGCCACGGGCATTTTCGAAGGCCAGCTCGAGATGAAGGACGGGTACATCCAAATCCAGTCGGGTCTGAACGGCATGGCGACGGCTACGTCGGTGCCGGGCGTGTTCGCGGCCGGCGATGTGGCCGACCACGTCTATCGCCAGGCCATCACCTCGGCCGGCTTCGGCTGCATGGCCGCGCTGGATGCCGAGCGCTGGCTCGACCAACAGCACATGCTCGCCTGACGGTTCTGCCCCGCGCCCCGGCGCGGGGCATGCCTCGCATGCCCGCGATCCGCTTCCTCGACAGCCTCGACGGCATCGCTGCCGCCGACTGGGACGCCCTTGTGCCCGATGGCAACCCCTTCGTGTCGCATGCCTTCCTGCACGGCATGGAAGCCAAGGGCTGCCTGCGCGAAGACTACGGCTGGAAGCCCTACCACCTCGCCGTGTTCGAGGGTGAGCACCTGGTAGCCGCGGCACCCACGTACCTCAAGGGCAACTCGCATGGCGAGTTCGTCTTCGACTGGAGCTGGGCGGCGGCTTGGGAACGCGCCGGGGGCGATTACTACCCGAAGCTGCTCGTCGCCTCACCCTACTCCCCCGTGCCCGGGCCGCGGCTGCTCGTGCGCGACGGGCCGGACGCAGGCGCCATGCGCAATCTCCTCACGGCCACGCTGATCGACGAAGCGGACCGTCTCGGTCTTTCGTCCATCCACGCCAACTTTCTCGCCGAGGCCGACCTCGATGCGTTCGACGATCGTTGGCTCATCCGTTCCGATTATCAGTTCCACTGGCACAACCGGGGCTACGCCGACTTCGACGCCTTTCTCGCGGCGCTGACGGCCAAGAAGCGCAAGAACATCCGCCAGGAACGCAACCATGCGCACGCAGCGGGGCTCACCGTCGAGATGCGTGGAGGCAACGAATTTTCCGATGCCGAGTGGCGGCAGATCCACGCGCTCTATGAGCTCACCTTCGACATGAAGGGCAACCACGCGGCGCTCACCGCGCGGTTCTTCCAGTACCTCGGCCGCACCCTCGGGACGAACGTACAGGTGGCGCTCGCACGGGACGGTCACGACATCGTCGCCATGGCGCTGTTCCTGCGCAGCGGCGAAGCACTGTATGGCCGCTATTGGGGCGCCAGCGTGGAAGTTTCCGGCCTGCACTTCGAGCTTTGCTACTACCGCGGCATCGACTACGCCATCCGCGAAGGTCTTGCGCGCTTCGAGCCCGGCGCGCAGGGCGAGCACAAGCTCGCGCGCGGTTTTCTTCCCACGCCGACGCACTCGCGCCACTACATCGCCCATGAGGGTTTCCGCCGCGCCGTGGCCGACGCGCTGGTGCAGGAAGCAGCGCATCGCGAGGCGTACCGCGAGGAACTCATGGCGCATTCGCCGTACGCCGACCGATGATCCAGCTACCGCAACTGCACCGCACACGGGTCGGCTGGTTTCCGGATCCGGAAAACGCCCTCGCCGATCCGAACGGCCTGCTTGCCTGGGGCGGCGATCTTTCGGCCGAACGGCTGCTCGCGGCGTACAGCCAAGGCATCTTTCCCTGGTTCAACGCCGACGAGCCGATTCTCTGGTGGTCCCCCGATCCGCGCTGCGTCTTCCGTACCGACGGCGTCCACGTCAGCCGCAGTCTGCGCAAGCAACTGCGCCAGTCCAACTGGCGCGTGACAGCCGACACCTCGTTCAGCCGCGTGATGCGCGCCTGCGCCGCGCCCCGCGCCGGTCAACCGGGTACCTGGATCGGCGAAGGCATGATTGCGGCGTACGAGGAACTGCATCGGCGTGGCCACGCACACAGCGTGGAAGTGTGGGACCGCGGCTCATTGGTAGGCGGGATCTACGGCCTGGCAGTGGGACGATTGTTTTGCGGCGAGTCCATGTTCAGCGCACGCACCGGCGGCTCCAAGGCGGCCCTGGGCGCGCTGTGCCAGTTGCTGCACGGATGGGGATTTCCCCTGCTGGACGCGCAGGTGACCAATCCGCATCTGCTCAGCATGGGCGCGATCGAGATACCGCGACGCGATTTCGTCGCCGAAGCGCGCCATCTGGCGGCGTTGCCGGGCGTGGTCGGGTCGTGGGTAAGCTACCCGCTGTCCCTGCCCTGAGCGATCAACTGCTGCACGAAAGCATCGAGCAACCCACGCGCTCGCGCGCCCAGTCGGGGCGCTTCCCAGCCAGATGCTCCCGCCCCGGTTGGTCGTCGTACGGATGGCGCAAAGTATCCAGCAACTCGTGGATGCCGGCGTCGTCGCCCTGCTCGGCCCTGTCGATCGCCTGTTGGGCGAGATAATTGCGCAGCACGTAGCGCGGGTTGGCGGCATGCATGAGTGCGACGCGCTCGCTTGTCGACGATTCGTCGTCCCGCACCCGCGTCGCGTAACGCTGCAGCCACGCCTGCAAGGGTTCCGCCACGGCAGCACGTCCCGCCTCGTCGTAGAACGCCGCATCCACCGTAGCCACGTGCGGCGCGCCGAGGTCCAGCGTCGCCAGATCGCGGAAGAAGATCGTCATGTCCATGCCACCCGCCGCCAGCAGACCGCGCAGGTCGGCGACAAGCGCCTCGTCGGCGTCGTCTGGCCGGGCCAGACCCAGTTTCGCCACGGAAAACGCCGCGTCGGTAGCCTGGAAGACCTCGACGTAACGATTCAGGCCGTCCTGCAACGGCGCCACGTTCTCGAACAACGGCGACACGGCCTGGGCGAGACGCTGCAGGTTCCAGTACGCCACCTGCGGCTGCTGGCCGAAGCGGTAGCGGCGATGCGTGCGATCGGTCGTGTTCGGCGTCCAGTCCGGATCGAAATCGTCGATCCAGCCGTAGGGGCCGTAATCGATGGTGAGCCCGAGAATGGACATGTTGTCCGTGTTCATCACGCCATGCACGAAGCCCACCCGCATCCAGTGCGCCATGAGCCGCGCGGTGCGCTCGCACACTTCCGCGAAGAACGCGGCGTATCCCTCGCCTGCCGGGAGTGTCGCGATTTCCGGGTAATGGGTGGCGATGGTGAAGTCCACCAGGCGGCGCAGCAACGCCACGTCGCCGCGCGATGACGGAAGTTCGAACGAGCCGAAACGGAGGAAGGACGGCGCTACCCGGCAGACGATGGCGCCCGGTTCCGGCGCGGGGTTGCCGTCGTACATCACGTCACGCACCACCTGCTCGCCCGTCGCCACCAACGCCAGCGCTCGGGTGGTCGGCACGCCGAGGTGGTGCATGGCCTCGCTGCACAGGAACTCGCGGATCGACGAACGCATCACGGCGCGGCCGTCCGCGCCACGGGAATACGGCGTGCGCCCGGCGCCCTTGAGTTGCAGCTCCTGGCGACCATGCCGCTCGGTCAGCACCTCGCCGAGGCCGATGGCACGCCCGTCGCCAAGCTGACCCGCCCAGTGCCCGAACTGATGGCCACCGTAGGTCATGGCGTAGCCCGTCATGCCCGGCCAGCGCACGTTGCCGGCGAACACTTCCGCAAAATCCGGCGCCTCCGGCGACACGCCGAGCATCGCCGCTACCTCCTGGGCCACCGCGACGGTGCGCGGGGCCGGCACAGGGGTCGGGTCCACCCACGAGAACGCCGCCCCGACCACTTGGCGCGGTGCGTTCGTGGTGTCAGGGTCAGCGGGAAGCTCGCGGACGAAAGCGTTGTCGAAGCGAAGGTCTGTCATCGGGGGCCCGGATTGTGCGTTCACCTGACGATATCCGGGCGTGACGCCCCGCACGCAAGGTCATTGACCTCACGGCGGAGCGTCACGGCGAGGTCCAGGGGGTCTTTCCGCCAGACAACGCGCAAACGTCCGGTAAGAATCGTCGAACTCGTGCAAACTAGCGCCCCGATCACCCTTGCCCGGAACTCATGCGCCTTCTCCGCTCCCTGGCCCCGCTGCTCGCCGCCGTCCTGGCCGTGCCCGCTGGCGCCGAGCCGGCGATCGCGAGTGTGCAGCGCAGCGACAAGACGCTGGTGGAAATCATCAACGCCACCATGGGCACCTTGCCCAATGCCGTGGACTCGCTCGCGGGCAAGATCCCGGGCGGCCTGCATCCCACGGCCGACGCGCCGCCGCAGATCGTGCGCAGCACGCCGTTCATCACCCGCGATGGCTTCCGCGTCAGCGCCTTCGAGGCGCGCGGTCTGGATGAAGGCGGTGACGTGCCCATGGTTCGCTTCACCTCCATCCAGCTCGAGCAGCGGCCGTGCTTCCAGCGCGGCGAGGTGGGCGACGCCTTTCACGCGCCCAGCTCCGAGACGAACCTGCCCGCCGCGCCGTCCATGCTGCCCAACCGCTATCTGGTGATGCAGATGCCCTGGGGGCGGCTGTCGTTTGGCACCTCGAAGGACAGTGGCGGATGCGTCATCGCCATCGTTGGCGACGCCACTGAGGGCATCCTCGGAACACGCATGCCGCTGCCGCTGCCACAGCCGACCAGCGTGCCCGGCATGCCGGACCTTCGCCGCACCTGGCCCATGCCGGCTGACGCCTACCCGACCGACTGACCCGGTTTGCCCGCCGGGAAACCGACGACGCGCTCAAGCCCCTCGCCGGGCACCGCCTCGGAAAAGAGGTAACCCTGCAATTCGTCGCAACCAGCCTCGCGCAGGAAGGCGAGTTGCTGCTCGGTTTCCACGCCTTCCGCCACCACCGAGAGGCCCAGCGCCGCGCCGAGGTTCGACACCGCCCGTACGATCGCGGCGGAATCGTCCGCCGTGGGCGCCATCTGCACGAAGGAGCGATCGATCTTCACCTTGTCCACGTCCAGGTCCTTCAGCAACGTGAGGCTCGAATAGCCGGTACCGAAATCGTCCAGCGAGACGCGTACGCCGGTGCGGCGCAGTTGTTTGAGCAGGCGCACGGTGGCCGGGTCCGCGTTGACGATGGCCGTCTCGGTAATCTCCAGTTCCAGCCGCTCGGGCGGCAGCCCGGCATCCGCCAATGCGCTGAGAACCACACGCGCGAACCGATCGTCACGCAGTTGTACGGCACTGACGTTTACAGCCACAAACAGGTCGCCCATCGGCGCAACGCGTTTGCAGGCCGTGCGCAGCACCCACTCGCCGAGCGGACCGATCAGCCCCGTTTCTTCCGCCACCGCCACGAACTGCACCGGCGGTACGCTACCCAGGCGAGAATGGTTCCAGCGTGCCAACGCTTCCACGCCGACGATCTTGCCATCGCTGGCGCGGACCAGCGGTTGATAGTGACAGCTGAATCCTTCGCCGGTACGCAGCGTTTCCCTGAGCGCGAGTTCCACCTCGCGTCGGTAGGCGATGGCAGCGTCCAGCGCGTCGTCGTAAAGCACCCAGCGATTGCGCGCCTTCTTGGCTTCATAGAGCGCGCTGTCCGCTTTGCGCGCCATTTCGCCCGCTGCTACCGAGTCGACGTCGATCGGTACCACACCGACCGACGTACCGAGAAACGCCGTATAGGCCGGTACGTCGAACGGTTGATTGGCAAGCAGCAGGATATGTTCGGCCAGCGCTTCGACGTCGAGGCCATCCGCCTCCTCCACCAGCAGGGCAAACTCGTCACCGCCGATACGCGCCACGGTGTCTTCCGCGCGCACGGCCCCCCGCAGTCGCGCTCCGAACTGCACCAGCAGCTCGTCGCCAGCGAGATGACCGTAGGTGTCGTTGACGCGCTTGAACCCATCGAGATCGAGATAGAACAGTACCGACGGCTTGCCGCCGCCGGCCGCCTGGGCAATGGCCTTGTCGAGCTTGCTGAACAAGGCCGTGCGATTGGCGAGCCCGGTGAGCGCGTCATGGCACGCCAGCCAGCGCACGTGCGCCTCGGATTCGCGCAGTTCGGTGATGTCGGTGACGGAGGCGAGCACGTGCGGCTCGCCGTCCAGGTCGATGCAGCTCTTGCGGGTAAGCAGCGTGCGCTGACGCCCGCTGGTGTCGGCCACGGTTTCTTCGGTTTCGACCACCTCGTGTCCGCGCAGCACCGTATCGTCGCCCGCCGCGAAGCGTGCCGCCTGATCGGGCGAGAAGAGTTCGAGGTCGCGCTTCCCCAAAACGTCCGCGGAGGCGATGCCGAAATACTCGCAGCCCATTCGGTTTACGTAGACCCACCGGTGCAGGGCATCCCGCACGAACATCGCCGTGGGCATCAGTTCCAGCACTTTCGACCAGGTACGTAGGTCGTGGATCACCGGAGTTCCCCCTCTCAGGTCATATCCGGCAATCTGCGACGCGCGCCGTGAGCGCCGCGTGTGTGTCAATGGCCCCGGGACCCCCCGGGACCCCCAGGGGCCTGCGACGGATCCGGCAGGCATGAACCGAGGAGCCGGCCGGCCATAGGGGACGGCCGGCCTGCGGTTACTCCGGCTGGGTGGCGATGGCGGACGGCACGCTGCCCACCGGCACGGTCGCGATAACCTTGTTGGTGAATGGATTGATTACCGACACCGTATTGGAGTCGGCGTTGGCGACGTAGACACGGCCCGACTTCGCACTGACCGTGAGCGACGACGGGGAACTGCCCACCGGAACCGTCGCCAGGAGCTTCTTGTCGAGCGGGTTGACGACCGAAACGGTGCCGTCACCGAAGTTGGAGACGTACAGCGGGAGCCCGATCGGGCTGGTCGCCACGGCGTCGGCACCGCTGCCTGCCGGCAGCGTCGCCACGACCTTGTTGGAGAAGGTGTCGATCACCGAAACGTTGTTGGACGCAACGTTCGCCACATAGAGACGCGCGCCGAGCGGACCCACGTCGAGTCCGAACGGGGTGGCACCGACCGGCACCGAGGCGATCACCTTCCGCGCGCGGGCGTCGATCACGGAAACGGTGTTGTCGCCGCTGTTTCCCACGTAGACACGGCTGCCGCTCGGGTTCACCGCCATGCTGAAAGGGACGGCGCCGACCGGCACGGAGGCGACGACGCTGTACGTCGCCGCATCGATCACGGACACCGAGCCATCGTTGGCGTTGGCCACGTAGACCGTTGCACCGTCCGGGCTGACAACGACGGCAACCGGCGTCGACGGCACGGCAATCAGGGCAACGGCCGTGTTCGTATTCGCATCGAGCACCGATACCGTGTTGTCGTTCGCATTGGCGACGTAGACGCGCTTGCCGCTCGGGCTGACTGCCACGCCCGCGGGAAACGTGCCCACCGGCACGGTCGCGGTCACCTGGTTGCTCGCCGCGTCGATGACGGAAACCGTGTTGTCGATCTGATTCGCCACATAGATACGGTTCGCGGCCATGGCAGGAAGCGCCGCGGTCACCAGCAACAGGGGCAAGGTGCAGCGAGCCGCAGGCGCGAGCCAACGGTTTACCTTTACACGGCTCTTGAGCGTCGTCTTCTCGTTCGTCATGACATACCTCGATAGGGTTCGTCGGCACCGCGATGGGTACCGTGATGAAGGAAAGATGCCTGGACTGTCGGCCGCCGCTCCCCGCGACGATGCCGACACAGCGTGCCTTCGATCGCGTGGATCGCCTGCAAGCGTGGCTTGACGCTAACGCACGGGCATGACGGCGCATTGCCGCAGCGGTGACGTTGGATATTGCACAGCGGTTGCAACCATGCGAGAGCCACGCGCGTGCATCGCGCGTCGGATCAACCGCGACCTGCGCTCGAACGCTCGCGCCATCGCACGACGCGATACGCGGCGGGATCACCCGGGTCGTTCTTCAGGAAAAGCACGACGTCCAGAGTGACCGCCTGTCCGTCTTTCAATGTCGCCGTGGCGACGATGTTGAAGGCCGCCACGGGACTGCGTGACGCATCGCCTGCCTTCGTGCCAGGCAACGGTGGAAGCAGAAGCACACCCATGGGCGTACGGCTCACGCGATCCACATAGGCACGCGCCGCTGCGGCGTCCGCGCCCGTCACCGCGGCGACAACGACAGGCGAGGCATAGGCAAGATTGGGCTGCTGCACGGTCCAGAGCGTCAACGCGGGCTCGATACGGTCGACGATGTCGGAAGCGAGGCCCGGCACGCGGCGCAGTTCCTCAAGGCTCGTGAAGCCGCCTCGCAGCAGCAACGCCGTGTCCTTGGCCTCGCCCGGATCGCCCCACGCACTGATCGCCTTGGCCGCCGGTCCGATACGTTCTTCGTCGACGCCTGCGGCGCGCAGCAGATCGATAATCTGCTCCGGCGTCGCCAGATTGAGGTTGAGCTTCCCCTCTTCCGCCGACACGGACACCGACACGTCGGCATCGCCGACGCGCATGGCGTGACTCTGCCAGTCGGGCTGCCAGCGTCGATCCCCATCGGCGTCACTCAGGTGAAAGACCGCCACGTCGATGCCCGCTTCGGCTGCATAGAAGGCCTGGGTACGCAGCGACTGTGTCCGCGCCTGCAGGCTCTCGACGCGCGCGTTGGTCGCCAATGCGCCCAGCGTGATCGCCGCGAGCGTGCAACCCCATAGCACCACGAGCAAAGCGACACCGCGTTGCGCGGTTGCACGCCTCGCGAGCCCCGTGACGTTCATGGCTTGGCGAAGGTAGTCAATCGCGCCAATCCTTCGCGCCCATTGACCGCACGGGCATCCATACGCAACGGCACAGCCAGCACCGGCCAGCGCACACCGCCCTTGAGCACGAGTTCCACGCCGACCATCGTCGGCAGGCGCGTCGCGTACGGCCAGCGCTCCTGCCAACCCAACAGATGCCCTTGGTCGTCCATGCCGTTGTAGACGAAACGTAAGGAGACCACATCGGACACCAGCGTCTCGGGATCGGCCGGCACGATCGGCGAGCCGCCGCGCAATGCCAACGGTGCGAACGCCGCTTCGAGACGGCGCTGGTCACCGTCCCCGATGATCTGGAGCTTCTGCAATTGCAGGCCGCTCGCGGCGAGATATCCGGGGCCGGGGGCGACAAAGACCAATTCGCTCGCATCGCCCTGGAAGACGATCATGCTGCGGTCGTGCGCCAGGCTCCACGGATAGGGCATCGCATTTGCCAGCGCATGACGGAGGTAGCCCTGCGCCGCACGCACCTCATCGAGCCGTTGGCTTCGCGCCATACCGGCGCGTGTCGAACGGGTCAGCGTCTGCAACGCCGCCGTGACGCCTAGCAAAAGCAACGCGAGCAAGGCCAGCGCCGCGATCGTCTCCATCAGGCTGAAGCCGCGCGATTTCTTCATGCATCCCCCTGCACGGCTGGTGTCGGCGTGTCGGCGGGACGCGTCGAAACGGTGCGCACGGTCACGAATCGCGCCGAGACCGGTCGACCACCTTCTTTCCACTCGACGGTAAGTTCCACGCGGTAGAGATGCAACGGCGTGGACGTACGTACCGCAGCTTCTTCGGGAGGCGAAGAAACCTGCATGGTCCAGTGATATTCGTCGTCGAAGTCGCCACGGTGGATTCCCTCCGTGGGAAAGTCAGCGACGAATACCCGGTCGAGCAAACCACTGGCCCAGAGCGACGCCTGCGTATAGCCTTCCGAACGGAGGCCGAGGGCCATCGAGGCACCCGCCGCGTGCATCAGCGCACCGAAGCAGAGCGCCAACAGAAGCATGGCGGCGAGCGCTTCCAGCAGACTGAATCCCCGATCATTCCGTCGCACGGCGTCCCTCCTCGTCGCTCGAAGCTTAGGCACGAGAGCATGTCGACTCGATGACGCGACGCCTGGTTTGCCGATACGGCGCATGCCTGCATGAAAAAAAGGAAGGGCTCGAAAGCCCCTCCTCTGTTCTTCCGTGAATCGTTTGGTATGCGCTATCAGCTCTTGATACAGGTGCTGACCTTGGCCGACACCGTCGGGGTGACGGTGGCGAAGGCGTAGCCCGTGCCGGTGCCGATGGTCGTCGACCTGCCCGGCGTGCACGCATCGGCCGAAACGGCTTGCGTCGAAACGACCGATGGTGCGAGAGCCGCATTGTCGTACGCATGCCTGAATCGCGCGATGGCGGCCACGCAGGACGGCGGACACTTCGGGCTCGGCACGCCCGTGGGCGGCCGACCGACGAACACGCTTGGCCTGTACAACGCCAGCAGCCTCAGTCACCGCATGGGGCAGAACCTGGGGACCTCGGTCGAGCCCTATCGCCCGAAAACCAGCTACCCGAATCCCTTGGTGCACTGACCGCCCCGCTGCCCTGACGGCACCGGGGCGGCATCGCGTGCTACGGCTTGAGCGGTACCGTCACGGTCGGCTCGGCGGCGGGTCCTGCCGCCTGACCGCGGTACGGCCGCAGCGACTCGAACTTCTGCTGGTATTCGTCGGTGACTTGCTTGGCCTGTTCGCCGTTGCTGATGACCCGCGGGGTAATCAGCACGATCAGCTCCGTGCGATCGCGATTGCGACTGGTGGACCCGAACAGGCGGCCGAACACCGGAATGCGATTCAGGCCCGGAATGCCGGTATCTGTAGTGCCTTCCTGCTGTTTGATGAGGCCGCCGAGCAGGACGGTCTGCCCGCTCTGCACCGCCACCTGCGTGGAGACTTCACGCTGCTGGATGGGGAAGTTGCCCGTGGTGGTGTCCTTCTGCCCCGGCGCGCTGACCACCTGGTTGATGTTGAGGTACACCAGGCCACCCGGATTCACACGCGGACGCACGTTGAGGATCACGCCGGTGTCCTTGTATTCCACCTGGCCGATTGTGTTGTCCGTGTTCGCGTTGGTGTTGACGAAGGTCTGCGTGATCGGAATCTGGTCGCCGACCTGGATGTGCGCCTTCTGGTTGTTCAGCACCACCAGCGAGGGTGCGGACAAGGTCTTGGTGTTACCGCTGGTTTCCATCGCACGCAGCGCGACCGAGAGATTGTTGTTGACGAACGAGTAGAAGAAGCTCTCGCCGCCGTACGTGGCTCCACCGTTACCCAACGCCCACTGCTGCTTGTTGCCCGGCTGGGTGGGCTTGCCATCGGTGCTGCCGACCAGGCCTTCGAGGTACCACTGAACGCCGAATTCGAAACTGCCCGTCAAGGCCACTTCGAGGATGCGCGTCTCGATCTGCACCTGCAGCGGCACGGCATCGAGGCGCTTGATCGCCTGCTCGATCTCCGTCCATTGCGACGGACGGCAGCGCACCATCAACTGGTTGTTCGAATCCACCGATGTGATGCGCACGCCGTCCTCGGTGGTGACGGGGCCACTGCGCTGCCGGCGGGAACCGGAGTCGTCATCGCCGAGCCCACCGCTGCCGAACGACGACATGCCGCTGCCGGTAGAGCCGTTCAAACCGGACGACCCGTTCAGGCCGGACGATCCGTTGAGACCGTTGTTGGACGTGTTGAGCAGACCATTGCCCGACGGACTGTTGCCAAAGGAGCCGGTGGTGCTGCCGAGACCCGAACCACCGCGATTACCGAGATCGCTGTCGCCGCCGAGCGTGCCCGACGTCAGGCCCGGTCCGACGCGGCCACCGCGATCGCCCGACCCGCTGCCGCCACTGCCACCGCCGTAGATGTCCGAAAGATAATCGGCGAGATCCGAGGCCTGCACGTTGCGCACGTCGTACACGTATAGCTGCGGCTCGTTGCCGCCACCGCGATCGATGCGATCGATCCAGCTCTTGACTTCTTCCAGATACGCGGGCTGCGGGCTGATGACCACGAGCGAGTTGGTCCGCTCGATCGGAATGAAGCGCAGCAGGCCCGCCATGGGCGTGTTGCCCTTGTCGCCGAAGAGCTTGTCGAGCGTCGGCGTCAGATCCTTTACCTCGGCGCGCTGCAGGCTGAACACGCCGACCGACATGCCGCGCAGCCAGTCGACGTCGAAGGTCTTGACCGTGCGCTCGTAGTTGTCCAGTTCGCTCGATGTGCCGGCCATGACCAGCACGTTGCGCGTAGGATCGGCCAGCAAGGTGGCATCCGGCCGCGCAAACGGCTTGATCAGCTTCTGCATCTCGGTGGCGGAAATGAAACGCAGCGGAAACAGGCGCGCCTGCAGACCGCCCGGGGGCGCCGTGGCCCCGATACTCGGCACGAGGTTACCGGCTACGGCGTCCTTCGCCGGCAGCACCACGTAACGGCCATTGCTGCGCACCAGGGCATTGCCGGTCCAGGACAGCAGGGTCTCGAGGATCGGCAGCGCCTGCTCGCTGGTGACCGGCTGCGAGGTGGAGAACGATACGTTGCCCTGCACGCCCGGTACGATCGAATAGTTTTCGTGCAGCAGGTCGCCCAGGATGGCCTTGACCACCGATTCGACCGGCTGGTTCTCGAAATTGAAGGTGACGGTGCCCTCGCCCGCGGCCACCGGCCGTGGCTTCGCGAGCCCAACCGGCTTCACGAACTCGCCGGTACCCGTGGTGATGTCCGGGGCCGCCGCAGGGGGTACCGCCGGGTTGGCCGTGCCCACCGCGAGGGGGCGTGGCACGGGCTTCTCCGTACCTGCCAGCGCTTCGCGCTGCAACGATCCGTCGTCGCGCGGCTGCGGCAGCGTCGTGCATCCGGCAAGCGCGACCGCAAGCGCCGTAGCGCCGATCAAAGAGCTTTTCAGCATGGAACAACGTACTCCCTCGTTGGACACGGCACGATACACCGACACAGCTGTACCGGCGATTCCGACAACTCTAAAGGGAGGGTTCTTACAGTGCTAGCGTCAGGCAGCGGACTTGCGTCATGGATCGCACCAAAAATCCCGACCACCGGCGGGATGCGGCGCCGGTTCGCGCCGCATCCCCTGGCCTTAGCCCGTCATTCCGCCCATTCGGCGTGGAAACTGCCCTTGTCGTCCACGCGCTCGAAGGTGTGCGCGCCGAAGAAATCGCGCTGAGCCTGAATGAGGTTGGCCGGCAGGGTCTCGGCGCGATAGCTATCGTAATAAGCGATAGCGGCGGAGAACCCGGGCACCGGCACGCCGACACGCACCGCCTCGGCCACGACCTCGCGCAGCGCCGCCTGGTACTCCTGGGCCACGTCGCGGAAGTACGGGTCGAGCAGCAGGTTGCGCAGGCCCGCATCGTGCTGGTAAGCATCGGTGATCTTCTGCAGGAAGCGCGCTCGGATGATGCAGCCGGCACGGAAAATTTTTGCGATCTCGCCGTATTGCAGATCCCACCCGTTCTCGTCGGACGCCGCGCGGAGCTGCGCGAAGCCCTGGGCGTAGGAGATGATCTTGCTCATGTAGAGCGCGCGACGTACCGACTCCACGAACGCCTTCCTGTCCCCGCTGAACGACTCGCGCGCCGGCCCCGCGAGCTGCTTGCTCGCCGCCACGCGCTCCTCCTTCATCGAAGAAAGCACGCGGGCAAAGACCGATTCGGTGATGAGCGTGAGCGGCACGCCGAGATCGAGCGCGCTCTGGCTCGTCCACTTGCCCGTGCCCTTCTGCGCCGCGCGATCGACGATCATGTCCACGAGCATCTTGCCGGTCCGTTCGTCCTTGCGCCGGAAGATCTTCGAGGTGATTTCGATGAGAAAGCTGTCGAGTTCGCCCTCGTTCCACTCCCGATAGACCTCCGCGAGTTCCTCGTTCGAGAGGCCGACCACGTGCTTCAGCACCGCGTAGCTCTCGGCGATCAGTTGCATGTCGCCGTACTCGATACCGTTGTGCACCATCTTCACGTAGTGGCCCGCGCCACCCGGGCCGATATAAGTGACGCAGGGCGCACCGTCGGGCGCCTTCGCAGCAATCTCGGTGAGGATCGGCGCCACGAGGTCGTAGGCGTCGCGCGGGCCGCCGGGCATGATCGACGGTCCTTTCAAGGCGCCCTCTTCGCCACCGGAGACGCCGGTGCCGATGAAGTGCAGCCCGTCGGCGGCAAGCTCTTCGCCACGGCGAACCGTGTCGCGATAATACGTGTTGCCACCATCGATGAGGATGTCGCCCTTGTCGAGCAAGGGGCGCAATTGCTCGATCACCGCATCGGTACCTTTGCCGGCCTGCACCATGAGCAGGATGCGTCGAGGTTTCTCGAGCGAATCCACGAAGTCTTCCAGCGTATACGTGGGAACCAGCTTCTTGCCTTCGCTGGCAGCCATGACCTCGTCGGTCTTCTCCTTGCTGCGATTGAAGATGGATACCGCATAGCCTCGGCTCTCGATATTCCAGGCGAGGTTGCGACCCATCACGGCCATGCCGATGACGCCGATCTTCTGCTTGCTCACGTTGCTTCCTCCGCGCGGGGATAGTGGATGGACATTGAGGACGAACTTCCGAGCATCAAGCGCCAGCGAGTGTGCAGGGTCTTGCAAGAACCCGACACAGCGAGGCTTCCGCCGCTGCAGTGCAGCACGAAACATGGGTCCGGCGCGCGTGCATTGGACCAAAGGGCAGCCACGGCAAACGCTGGGCGTCGGCTATCATGGGCGGCGAACCGGCGGCGGGACCGTCCGGATGGAATCGATGACGCATGAACCAGGTGAAGTCGCACTCGCGCGACAAGCGTGTCGCCACTGCTCGTGAAGCGCTGGCGGGTCTCGTAGCCGACGGACAGACCATCGCCGTCGGCGGTTTCGGTCTCTGCGGCATTCCCGAACTGTTGATCGAGGCACTGCGCGACTCCGGGGTCACCGGCCTCACAGCGGTGTCGAACAACGCCGGCATCGATGGCGTCGGTCTCGGCATGCTGCTCACCACCCGCCAGATCAAGAAAATGGTCTCGTCGTACGTCGGCGAGAACAAGGAATTCGAGCGCCAGTACCTCGCGGGTGAACTGGAAGTGGAATTCACGCCGCAGGGCACGCTGGCCGAAAAACTGCGCGCTGGCGGCGCCGGCATCCCCGCCTTCTTCACCCGCACCGGCTATGGCACGCAGGTGGCCGAAGGCAAGGAAACCCGCGAATTCGATGGGCACATGTACGTGATGGAGCGCTCCATCGTCGCCGACGTGGCGCTGGTCAAGGCGTGGAAGGCCGATCCGTCGGGCAACCTGGTGTATCGCAAGACCGCGCGCAACTTCAATCCGATGGCCGCCACGGCCGGCAAGGTTTGCGTGGCAGAGGTCGAGATCATGGTCGAGATCGGTGAACTCGATCCGGACCAGATCCACACGCCCGGCATCTACGTCGATCGCATCGTGCACAACCCCGCGCCGTCCAAGCGCATCGAACAGCGCACCGTGCGCGCCTGAAGGAGATCACCATGGCCTGGAACCGCGATCAAATGGCGCAGCGCGCCGCCCTGGAACTTTCCGACGGCGACTACGTGAACCTCGGCATCGGTCTGCCGACGCTGGTGGCGAACCACCTGCCGGACGGCGTGGACGTGTGGCTGCAATCCGAGAACGGCCTGCTCGGCATCGGCCCGTTTCCGACCGAAGACGAAGTGGACGCCGACCTCATCAACGCCGGCAAGCAGACGGTCACCGCACGCGAGGGGGCATCGTACTTCTCCAGCGCGGATTCCTTCGCGATGATCCGCGGCGGCCATATCGACATCTCGATCCTCGGCGCCATGCAAGTGACCTGCGAGGGCGACATCGCCAACTGGATGGTGCCCGGCAAGATGGTCAAGGGCATGGGCGGCGCGATGGATCTGGTGGCCGGCGTGAAGCGCGTCGTGGTGCTGATGGAGCACATGGCAAAGGACGGCTCGCCCAAGATCCTCACCGAATGCACCCTGCCACTGACCGGCAAGGGGGTGGTGAACCGCATCATCACCGATCTGGCCGTGTTCGACGTGGGCCGCTCGGGCCTCGAACTGATCGAACTGGCCCCTGGCGTGGACGAGGCCACGGTGCGCGCCGGTACCGGCTGCAACTTCACGTCGCGTCTTTGAGAGAGCCAAGGCGGGAGCCAGCCTGCTGGCGATGGGTGCTTGCCGCGAGCACCCGTCGCCAGCAGGCCAGCTCCCGCCGAGCGCTGAATCAGCGAGCGCTGAATTACCGTGGCCTGAAATAAAGTCGCCCCGCAGAGGACGCCTCAGCATGGGCCTCGGGGGGGGAGGTAGGCCAGATGCCGGTAGTTAGCGTCGATGCGGGGCGAGGAACCTACCGACCCAGGGGGAGGGGTTGGTGGTAGGCCGGAAAGAATCATAGATTTCCTAGGAAATTCCGGCCAATATATCTTTCAGCACCCACTTATACGAAAAACGACTATGTTCGATCTGCGCCAGTTGCGCTATTTCGTCGAGGTGGCGGAGACCCTCAGTTTCACCCAGGCGGCCCAACGCCTGCACATCTCGCAGCCGCCGCTCTCCCAGCAGATTCAATCGCTTGAAGCCGATCTCGGGGTACGCCTGCTGGACCGCAATCGGCGACGGGTCGCGCTGACCGAGCCCGGCCGACTGTTCCTTGTGGAGGCCAAGGCCATCCTGGCGCGTGCAGAAAGCGCTCGGACCGTGGTAGCCGAAGCGGCGGCGGGATTCACCGGCCAACTGCGGCTGGCCTACGCCGTGTCGGTCTCCTTTCACCCGGCCCTACCGGAAACCTTGCTGCGGTTCTCGCACGCCGCGCCCGGCGTCAGTCTGCACCTCGGTGAAATGCTTACCGGAGCGCAGTACGACGCGATCCTTTCCGGGCAGATCGACGTGGGACTGCTGCGAGCGCATCCCTCCGGCGTGGCCAACGCTCGTCAGCTCAATGTCGAGGTTATCGACCGCGAACCGCTGGTGATCGCCCTGCCCCCGCATCACCGGCTGGCGAAGCGTGACGCCATCCGCATGCAAGACCTGGCCGAAGACAGCTTTGTCGCACCACCGCGGATACACGCCACCACGCTGACCGATCGGCTCGCCCTGCTTTCGAACAAGGCCGGGTTCCGACCGATCATCCGCCAGGAGGCCCAGCAGATTCCATCCCTGCTGCCACTGGTCGCCGCCGGTCTCGGCGTCGCGCTGGTGCCTGCCTCGCTCCGCGCGGTTCATATGAGCGGCGTGACCTTCGTCCCCGTGGACGATCCGGAAGCGCACCTGTTGCTTGCCGTGGCGTCGCGCGTGGACAATTCCTCCCCCGTGCTGGAGAGCTTCCTGCGCACGGTGCGCGAGGCCAAGGCGAAGCTCGGCCTCGGCTGAAAGACGAACGGCATCCGGGGCTTGCGTAACCTGGGCCAGATCGCTAGAATTCCGTTTTTCCTTGTCCGTAAAGTTTCAGGAGCTGGCCGTGAAGGTGCTTTCCTCTTTGAAGTCCGCGAAGTCGCGTCACCGTGACTGCAAAGTCGTTCGCCGTCGCGGCAAAGTGTTCGTGATCTGCAAGAGCAACCCGCGTTTCAAGGCTCGTCAGCGCTGATCCAGCTGCGACGTGTCGAAAAAAAAGGCCGCGAAAGCGGTCTTTTTTTTTGCTCGGTCCACCTGTAGGAGCCGCCATGGCGGCGAGGTAAACCAAGCCTCATCGCTACCGGGCCTCGCCGCCATGGCGGCTCCTACAGCAAAAGCACGCTCGCAAAGGACACCAAAGGCACATCTTGATCCGGTATCGCCTTGAGGGTTCGTCGACAGACTACCCGCGCGCCTCGCTCAAATACGGCGAATCGGGAATATCGCCCGTGTCGCCCATGAAGACGCAGTTCCGGCCGGCTCGCTTGGCACGATAGAGCGCGGCATCGGCCACGACGAGCAGCCGGTGCAATTCGAAGCCGCAAGGCACGGTGCTGGCGACGCCGAAGCTGGCGGTGACCGACGGCGCCGGCTTCCCATGGAGACCAGCCGCCGCGGCGATGGACAAACGCAGTTGTTCGGCACGCGCACGCGCCTGCGCCGGGCTGCAATCGGGCAGCAACACCGCGAACTCCTCGCCCCCCAGCCGACCGAAGACATCGCACGCGTGCAGCGCACGGCGGCTCACTTCGACAGCGCGCTTCAAGACCTCGTCGCCCACAGCGTGGCCGAACGTATCGTTGACGTTCTTGAAGTGGTCGAGATCGAACAGGATCAGGCAAGCCGCGCGGTCCGAACGCGCGCCGTAGGCCAGCACGCGTTCCGCCTGCTCGACGAAGTGTTCGCGGTTGCAGATGCCTGTGAGGCCATCACGGCGCGCCAGCTTCATGAAACGGAGCTGCGAGCGACGCAGTCTGAGCACCAGCCAGATGATCGCGGTGAGGCTCGCGATCAGCACGACGATGTAGAGCCGCCCCGTCTCTACTTCCTTGCGGTCGAGCGCCCCGGTCAGGCGCAGGATTTCGTTCTGCCGGCTCAGCGCATCCACTTCTGCCTTGCGCGCGATGACCTGCTGATCGACCATCTTGAACGCCAGGCTGCGCGCGCTGACGTCGTCGAGATAGGCCTTGTCCGCCGCCATGTATTTCTCGTGGAAAACGAGAGCGGCCGATGCATTGCCCAGCTTTCGTTCGATCTGATACAGCACCTCGTAGCCCACACGACGGGAATCGGTGAACTCGTTAGGAATGGCGCCCGCTACCGCCGACTGCGCAAAGCGACGTGCATTGGCGAGGTCTCCGAGCGACAGATAGGCCTTGGCGAGCGTTGCATCGAACTCCGACAGCAGCACCGGGTAATCGAGCCGTCGCATGGTTTCGCGGTGTGCCGCGAGCACTTGCACGGCTTCTGCCGGACGCCCCTGCGCCAGATGGAACGCAGCGATGTCGGCGCGCATGTTTTCCGCGAAAACCTGATAGCCCGTGCTCTCGCACACCTGAAGCGCACGTTCGAACAAAGGATCAATCGACACCAGGCGATTCGCCTCGCGACGCGCACGAAGAAGGTGCTGCGCACCGAAGCAGATGGTCTGACCTGCCGGCGGGTTTTCCATCATGTCCTTGGCATACGCTTCGGCCTGCTCGAACTGACCGACCGAGCTGAGCAATTGCGAAGCCTCGCTACGCGCGGCGAACAATGCATAGCGATCGCGCACCGAGCGCATCAGTTCCTGCAATTGCGTGAGGCGCGTGAACGCTTCCTCGTAGTGATGACTGTTGCCGAGCAGGTTGATCAGCGTCGCCATCGCGCGGAGCCGTATCACGTCATCGGTCGAATGATCCGCCACGTCGCTCAGCCAACGACGGCCTGCGTCGTAGTCGCCTTGCCAGGTCGCTCGCCACCCCTGCAGAAAGTGCAGACGCCATCGTTCGGTCGGCTCGAGGTCCGCCTCGCGCGGCGCCATCTGATCGACCAGCCGAGAGAACGTAGCGAAGTCCGTACCTTTGACGGCATCGGCGCGGTCGAGAATCGCCGATGGCGTCGGATCGCTTACGCCGCCCGCCTGGGCCGTTGCGAAAACGACCAGCAGCAACCCCAAAGCCCAGCGTAGGCATCGCTGTACGCGCGCCGCAGTTCGGCCTCGTGCCGAAGACGACACGCGGAACAATGCCGCACGGCTGCCAAGGCAGCCGGCATGCTGGATAACCCTCCTCCCCATCACCTCATCCTCTGAGTGCAGGGGCCATACCCTGGCCCTGGCGGCTGTCCTCCCCTCGAGGTCCCCCGCGCACGGATCATAGCCCCGGCCGGGAGCGATGGAGTAGTAGGCCAGCCGGCCGGGTTCGAAGGGTTGTGACGCGGATCGAGAACCCGAGGTGAAGGCCGCGGGCTAGAGCAGCGCTGCCGCCTTCTGCAGGGCGATCCACACGCCGATGAGGAAGGGAATGCCTACGGCCGCCCAGGCCACGACACCCAGCACACCGAACGGTCCGCGCGCCGCAGCGGCGAGGTCCATCGCGGACGCCGGCGCCTCATGCTGCAGGGAACGCTCGCGCCGGAGTTCGTCCTCGGTCATGTGGTATTTGCTGGCAACCGGCCGCACCAGGAGGTTGCAGACCAGCCCCACCAGCAGCAGGCCGGCGAGGATATACAAGGTGCGGTCGTAGACGAGGTTCTTGGGCACGCCCGCGCTCAGTTGCGCTTCGCGAAGGCTGGCGATCAACACCGGACCGACCACGCCGGCCACGGACCACGCGGTGAGCAGTCGTCCGTGAATGGCCCCGACCATCTGTGTACCGAAGAGATCGGCGAGATAGGCGGGCACGGTGGCAAACCCACCGCCATACATGGAAAGGATCACGCACACGGTGACCACGAAGGCAGCCGCCATCCCCAGATGCCCCAGTGTGGGCAACAGGCAATACAACGCGATGCCGAGCACGAAGAAGACCACATAGGTGCGTTTGCGGCCGAGGACGTCGGAGGCCGACGCCCAGGCCAGCCGGCCCACGGAGTTGAACAGGCTGATGAGCCCCACCAGCCCGGCCGCGGCAGCAGCGATCGCCGCCTTCTGGGCCGTGGTGAGCACGGTGGTGGCATCGGCCCCGACCAGGCGCGCGCCAAACACGTCCTGGAGCATGGGGCTGGCCATCGAGATCACCCCGATGCCCGCCGTCACGTTCATGCACAGCACGCCCCAGATCAACCAGAACTGCGGCGTCTTCCATGCGCGATTGAGATGGACGTGATGCGGCGTGACGAGCGGCGCGCTTGCGGCGCTCGCCTTGGGCTGGAATCCGGCCGGCTTCCACCCGTTGGGCGTGACACGGAAGCCGAACGCGCCCAGCGACATGGCAACGAAATACAGCGCGCCGAGACACATCAGTGTCGCGGCCACGCCCGGGACGTCGCCCTGCTTGAAGACGTCCATGAGCTTGACCGCGATCGGCGCGCCGATCAATGCGCCGCCACCGTAGCCCATGATCGCGAACCCGGTCGCGAGGCCACGGCGGTCGGGAAACCATTTGATCAACGTCGAGACCGGCGTGATGTAGCCAAGCCCCTGCCCTACGCCGCCAAGCAATCCGCAGCCGAGATAGACGAGCCATAGCTGGTGGATCGATACGCCAATGCCACCCAGCACAAGTCCGCCGCCCCAACAGCAGGCGGCGATGGACCCCGCCTTGCGTGGACCGGCGTGCTCAAGCCAACCGCCCCAGATGGCAGCAGCGAGACCCAGCATGGCGATGAAGGTTTCGAAGATGTGGTTGACCGAGGGCACGGTCCAGTTGCACGTCGTGGTGGTCAACTGATCGAGAAAGCCCTGGCTCGCGCACAGGGCGGCATCCGCGCCCGGCACCAGCTTGGTCATCGGCAACCAGAACACCGAGAAGCCGTAGGCCATGCCGATGCATAGATGAATGGCTAAAGCGGCCGGTGGAACAAGCCAGCGATTGAACCCCGGTCCTGCGATCGTACGTTCCCGCGACAGCCATCCACCTGCACCCATGACCTACCCCCTGCTTGAAGGTTGACCCACCCCGCATCGCATCTTAGGCAGGTTCCACCTGCGCACCACCCTACGTTGGTCTTATGGACGGCGGGTGGTTGGAGTTGCAGGACGCGAGAAAGTCGCAAGAAAACATCGGTGCGGCGCACAACGAAGCGATCGGCGATCCTGCGATGCAAACCTCCCTTCAGGCGGTCGTCGCGTACCGGGCGTGGCGCGAAGTCTTCACCGACGAGGTAGTGGCCAGTCGCGCAGCCATGACCTCCCCTGCATACGACGCACTGCACGCGCGGATAGACGCCACCATGAAGTCGATGAAGACGCGAATGCGTGCCGGCAACTGCCGGCGGCTCTGGTAGCAGATGTAGTGCCCGCGATCGTTGGGTGCGTAGTGCGGAAGGCACGCCACGAGTTGCCCCGAGCGCAGGTACTCGCTCACCTGATAGCCCGCGAGTTGCGCGATGCCACGGCCTTCGAGCACGGCCTGCAGCACGAGATCGCTGTCGTTGAATGCATCCATCGCGGGTGGCAACAGCTTGCGCGAGTCGCCATCCACCGAGAATTCCCATTCGGCAACCCGTCCCGATGCGGTGCGGAAATGGATCGCACGCTGGGCGAGTAGATCGTCGATCCGCTCGATCGGTCCGCGTCTTTCCAGATAGCCCGGCGTTGCGCAGACGAAGAGATGCATCGGCATGATCTGCCGCGCGATGACCTGGCTGTCCTCCATGCGTCCGTCGCGAAATGAGACATCGACCCGGTCGGTGGTGAAGTCCACGACGCGGTCGTCCAGCATGAGATCGATCGCGATCTCGGGATACGCGTCGCGAAACCGGTGCAGCAGCGGCGCTACGACCTTGCGACCGAATCCCACCGGGGCAGCAATGCGCAACTGGCCGCGCGGCGGCCCATCGCGAAGTTCACGCATATCGTCCAGCGCCTGCGCGATCCGTTCGATGCCCGGGTGGCAGTTCTCGAAGAAACGTTCGCCTTCACGGGTGAGCGAGGTGCTTCGTGTGTTGCGCGAAAAGAGCCGCGCACCGACCTGGATTTCCAGCTTCTGCACGCTGCGGCTGACCGCCGACCGCCCGATACCGAGACGATCGGCTGCCCGCGCAAAGCTGCCTTCCGTTGCCACGGCGATGAATGCGACAACGCCCGCGTACGTGGCCGAGAACGACGTCGCCAGCGCGTCGGGTACGACCAGGGCAACGGGGGATGAGGTGATGGCTCGTAGAGACATGGCTTATTTCCTCGAACTCGCTGCCGCGTGGATCTGCGCGTGTGCGTCGTCGATCAGCCGTCGGCAGGCATCGGGGTTTCGATGAAGCAGCATCGCGATGTCTTCGGGGGACGCGTCAAAGACATCCGCCAGGAGAAGTGCCAGGCGCGCATCGGTCGGCAAGGCGGCAATGGCATCGATCAGGTCGAGCCAGAGCACGTCGCCGGCATGGCGTGTCGTGAGCGCGCTGCGCAGCCGTCCATAGGTGGAAGTCTTCGGGTCCATGTTGCTTAGACGTGCCTGCATCGCGGTTTGTGACGGCGTATTGGTGCGCGCGACGCAACACCGTGGACTCGGCGGCGGATCTACCGGGTGCCTGGAGCGAAGCCTAGCCTTCGAGTGCCCGCCATGACGGCGGCTCCCCCTTACCTCACGAGACCTACGCCATGACCCAGCGCATCGATTACATGAAGCAGTCGCCCGAACTCACCAAGAAGATGATGGAACTCAGTGCGGTGAACGCCAAATCGTCCATCGGCGCGACGATCCAGAATCTGGTGAAGATTCGCGCATCGCAGCTCAATGGCTGCGCGTTCTGTCTCGACATGCACGTGAAGGAAGCCACACTGCACGGCGAGCGGCCGTTGCGCTTGCACCATATCGCCACATGGTGCGAGTCCAACCTGTTCGAGCCGAAAGAGCGCGCCGCGCTGGCGTGGACCGAAGTGCTGACGCAGATTCCCGTGGAAGGCGTTTCCGACGACGTCTACGAGCGCGTGCGTGGGCAGTTTTCCGAACAAGAGCTTTCCGATCTCACCTACGCGGTGATGATCATCAATGCATGGAACCGCGCGAACGTCGCCTTCCGCGCCGAACCGGGCAGCTACGACAAAGCCTGGGGCCTGGACAAGGCGAACCTGTCCTGATGCGTTTTCGATCGAATGAGGAACACCCCATGAGCATGATGAAAGTGCTCGCGCTGCTCGGCGCGTTGACGCCCGCTGCTGCCCTCGCCCACGATGCCGCCGGCCATGGCGGCGCGGCGCCCCTGCCGGTCGTCAGCGATGTCATGACCAAGGCCTTGAAGGACTATCCGGGCAAGGAGATCACGCTGATCTCCGTGGACTATCCACCCGGGACCGTCGAACCCATCCACCACCACGATGCCCATGCCGTCGTGTACGTGCTTCAAGGCACGATCGTGATGGGCGTCAAGGGTGGTAAGGAGCAGACCCTGAAGGCAGGCGACACGTTCTACGAAGGCCCCGACGACATCCATACGGTAGGCCGCAACGCCAGCCAGACCGAGCCGGCGAAGTTCGTGGTGTTCATCCTGAAGGACGCCAAGAAGCCGCTGGTCATGACCGGCCCCTGAGTCGGACCGCCGGCCTCCCTGGACGCCTTCCGCCAAGACGTGTCACAAAGCACCCGTCAGGATCGTCTTGATGGGTATGAGCGACGCCACTGCCACTTTCTCCGCCCTGCGATCCCGCCTGCACGGCATCGCCTACCGTATGCTCGGCTCCGTGGCCGAGGCGGAGGATGTCTTGCAGGACATCTGGCTGAGCTGGAACGCGGATTGCGACACGGTCGAGCATGCCGAGGCCTGGCTGGTCGCGGCGACGACGCGCCGCGCGATCGACCGACTGCGTGCCGCCAAGGCCCGCCGCGAGGACTACGTCGGCATCTGGCTGCCCGAGCCGGTGTGGACCGATGAGGGCGCGTCCCCGGAAGACTTGAGCGAACTGGCAGACGACGTATCGGTCGCGTTCCTGCTGCTGCTCGAACGGCTTTCCCCTGAGGCGCGTGCGGCGTTCCTGCTGCGCGAAGTGTTCGACGTGGATTATGCGGAGATCGCCCGTACGCTGGGCAAAACGGAAGCCGCTTGCCGCCAGTTGGTGCATCGTGCGAAGGATCAGGTGCGCGAGGACCAGCCGGCCCGCTACGTACCGCAGGACGCGCAACGGGAACTGGTGCGGCGTCTTGCCGACGCCATGGCGAGTGGCGACTTCCCTGCCATCCGTTCGATGCTCGCCGAAGATGCGGAACTACGCGGCGATGGCGGCGGCAAAGTCACCAGTTTCCCAAAACCCATGCTGGGCGGGCAGCGCATCGCGCAGGTGTTCTACGCAGCGCATCTTCGCTACGGCGCGGACGTCGAGGTACGCGCGACGCGCATCAACGGCGAGTGGGCGCTACTGCGCTACATCCAGGGCCATCTGGAATCGGCGATGACCTTCACGACCGATGGCAGCACGATCCGCCGCATCCATGCACAGCGAAACCCAGACAAGCTTGCCCGCATCGTGAGCGGCATGCGTGGGTTTGCGTTACCCGCTGGCGCACTTTCTCTGTAGATCGATGCGGCGCCTTAGGGCGGTCCGGCATCCCTGCCGGCCGCGAGTCCAGGTCAAGAGCAGCCGATCAGCTATAGCGAACGCCAACGATCTCGTAGGTCTTGACGCCATTGGGCGCCTTGAAGTCGAACTCGTCACCTTCGTTCTTGCCGATGAGCGCACGCGCGATCGGCGAGGACACGGCGATGAGGTTCTGCTTGATGTCGGCCTCGAGGTCACCGACGATCTGGTAAGTGACCTTGGCATCCGAATCCAGGTCGACCAGGTCCACGATCGCGCCGAACACGATCCGCTTGCCCACGCTGAGGCGCTCGGTGTCGATCACTTCCGAATTCGACAGCGCCGCTTCCAGCTCGGCGATGCGGCCTTCGTTGAAGCCATGCATCTCACGCGCGGCGTGATACTCGGCATTCTCCTTGAGGTCGCCGTGCGCACGTGCTTCCGCCACTGCGGCGACGATCTCGGGCCGCTTCACGCGCTTCAGATACTCCAACTCGTCGCGCAGGCGATCGGCACCCTTTTGGGTCATGGGAGGACGAGTGCTGCTCATGCGTTCAACTCCTTGTGCAGATCCTGCAGGCTGTTCACTTCTCCATCGGCGTGGAAGTCGAGCGAATGCACGAGCGCACGCGCGCCTGCGACGGTCGTGGAATACGTGACGCGCTGCTGCAGCGCTTCACGGCGGATCGAGAACGAGTCGGAGATGGCCTGCTTGCCCTCGGTCGTGTTCACGATGTACACCACCTCGCCGTTCTTGATCAGGTCGACGATGTGCGGACGGCCTTCGAGCACCTTGTTGATGCGCTCGCACGCCACGCCGTTGTCCTGCAGGAACTTGGCGGTACCCGAGGTGGCAACGATGCCGTAGCCGCGGCTGGCCACGTCCTGGGCGATCGACAGCAGGCGATCCTTGTCGGCATCGCGCACGGACATGAATACCTTGCCCTTCGGCGGCGCCTTGATGCCGGCGGCTTCGTGGCCACGTGCGAAGGCGGCGCCGAAGCTGCGGCCCACGCCCATCACCTCGCCTGTGGAACGCATCTCGGGGCCGAGGATCGGGTCCACGTTCTGGAACTTGAGGAACGGGAAGATGGCTTCCTTCACCGAGTAGTACGAAGGAATGATTTCCTTGGTGGCGTTCTGCTCGACGAGCGTGCGACCGGCCATGGCGCGCGCCGCGATCTTCGCGAGCGACATGCCGGTGGCCTTGCAGACGAACGGCACGGTACGCGACGCACGCGGATTCACTTCCAGGATGAACACCTCATCGCCCTGGATGGCGAACTGCGTGTTCATCAGGCCGATGACCTTCAACTCCAGCGCCATCAGCTTCACCTGGCGACGCATCTCGTCCTGCACTTCGGCACTGAGCGAATACGGCGGCAGCGAGCACGACGAATCGCCCGAGTGCACGCCGGCTTCCTCGATGTGCTCCATGATGCCGCCGACGAGCACGTTACCCTCGGCGTCGGCGACGATGTCGACGTCCACCTCGACCGCGTGGTCTAGGAAGCGATCGAGCAGCACCGGCGACTCGTTGGACACCTGCACGGCCTCGCGGATGTAGCGCGACAGATCGGCATCGGCGTAGACGATTTCCATGGCGCGACCGCCGAGCACGTAGCTCGGACGCACGACCAGCGGGTAGCCGATCTCGCGGGCGAGCGCGAGCGCCTCGTCCGCGTTGCGTGCCGTGCGGTTCGGCGGCTGCTTCAGCTCGAGCTTCTGGATCATCTTCTGGAAGCGCTCGCGATCCTCGGCGAGGTCGATCGAGTCGGCGCTGGTACCGATCACCGGCACGCCAGCCGCTTCCAGCGCGCGCGCCAGCTTCAGCGGCGTCTGGCCGCCGTACTGCACGATCACGCCCTTCGGCTTTTCGAGATCGACGATTTCAAGCACGTCTTCAAGCGTGAGCGGCTCGAAGTACAGGCGATCGGACGTGTCGTAATCGGTGGAGACGGTTTCCGGATTGCAGTTGACCATGATGGTTTCGAAACCATCCTCGCGCAGGGCGAGCGCTGCGTGCACGCAGCAATAGTCGAACTCGATACCCTGGCCGATGCGGTTCGGACCGCCACCCAGCACGACGATCTTGTCGCGATTGGTCGGGTTGGCCTCGCACTCTTCCTCGTAGGTCGAGTACATGTACGCCGTGGTGGTCGCGAATTCGGCGGCGCAGGAATCCACGCGCTTGTAGACCGGACGCACGCCGAGCGTGCGGCGCAGGTGGCGCACGGCGCCCTCGTCGGTACCGACCAGTTCGGCCAGGCGCGCATCGGAGAAGCCCATGCGCTTGAGTTCGCGCATGCGCGGCTCGTCCAGCACCGTGAGACCCTGGCGCTGCACTTCGCCCTCGGTCATCACGATGTCCTCGAACGCGGCAAGGAACCACGGATCGATATGCGTGAGATCGTGCACTTCTTCCAGCGACAGGCCGGCGCGGAACGCATCGGCCACGTGGAAAACGCGGTCCGGACGTGGCTCGCGCAGTTCGCGCTTGAGCGTAAGAAAGCCTTCCTCGCTGCCGATGTCCAGGCCGGTCGGATTCAGGCCGGTCTTGCCGATCTCGAGACCGCGCAAGGCCTTCTGCATCGACTCGTGGAAGGTGCGGCCCATCGCCATCACCTCGCCCACCGATTTCATCTGCGTGGTGAGGCGGGCATCGGCGGCCGGGAACTTCTCGAAGGCGAAGCGCGGGATCTTCGTCACGACGTAATCGATGGACGGCTCGAACGACGCCGGTGTGAGACCACCGGTGATGTCGTTCTTGAGTTCGTCCAGCGTGTAGCCGACGGCGAGCTTGGCAGCGACCTTCGCGATCGGGAAACCAGTGGCCTTCGAGGCCAGCGCCGACGAGCGCGACACGCGCGGATTCATCTCGATGACGACGACGCGACCGTCTTCGGCGTTGATGCCGAACTGCACGTTGGAACCGCCGGTGTCCACGCCGATCTTGCGCAGCACCGCAATGGACGCGTTACGCAGGCGCTGGTATTCCTTGTCGGTGAGCGTCTGTGCCGGCGCGACGGTGATCGAGTCGCCGGTGTGCACGCCCATCGGATCGAAGTTTTCGATCGAGCACACGATGATGCAGTTGTCCGCCTTGTCGCGGACGACTTCCATCTCGAATTCCTTCCAGCCGAGCACCGACTCTTCGACCAGCACTTCGTGCACGGGCGAGAGTTCGAGGCCGCGACCGACGATCTCGACGAATTCTTCCTTGTTGTAGGCGATGCCGCCGCCCGAACCACCGAGCGTGAAGCTCGGACGGATGATGGTCGGGAAGCCCACCGTCGTCTGGATTTCGAGCGCCTGCTCCATGGAACGCGCCACTTCCGCCTTGGGGCATTCCAGGCCGATCTCGGCCATCGCCTTGCGGAACAGGTCGCGGTCTTCCGCCATGCGGATGGCGTCGCGCGTGGCACCGATCAGCTCGACGCCGTACTTCTCGAGCACGCCGTTATCGGCCAGGTCGAGCGCGCAATTGAGGCCGGTCTGGCCGCCCATCGTCGGCAGCACCGCGTCCGGGCGCTCCTTGGCGATGATGCGCTCCACCGTCTGCCAGTTGATCGGCTCGATGTAGACGGCATGCGCCGTCTCGGGGTCGGTCATGATCGTCGCCGGGTTCGAATTGACCAGGACGACGCGGTAGCCCTCTTCCTTGAGCGCCTTGCACGCCTGCGCGCCGGAGTAGTCGAACTCGCAGGCCTGGCCGATGACGATCGGGCCGGCGCCGATGACGAGGATGGTCTTGATGTCGCTGCGCTTTGGCATGGTTTCTCTCGCGAATCGATGGCGGATGGATGGGCGGTGGCGGGCGTCAGGACGCCTGCTTCACCTTGTGCGCTTCCATCGCGGCAATGAACGTGTCGAACAGGTAGCCGACGTCTTCCGGGCCCGGGCTCGCTTCTGGGTGTCCCTGGAAGCAAAATGCAGGCCGGTCGGTCAGGGCGAAGCCCTGCAGCGAGCCGTCGAACAGCGAGGTGTGGGTGATGCGGACATTCGTCGGCAACGTGGCCGGATCGACCGCGAACCCGTGATTCTGCGAGCTGATGAGCACGCGGCCGGTATCGTGATCCTTCACCGGGTGGTTCGCACCGTGATGGCCGAACTTCATCTTCAGCGTCTTCGCGCCGATCGCCAGCGCCATGATCTGGTGCCCGAGGCAGATGCCGAAGGTGGGGATCCTGGTATCGAGAATCTGGCGGGTCGACTCGATGGCGTAGTCGCACGCGGCGGGATCGCCCGGGCCGTTGGCGAGGAACACACCATCCGGATTCATGGCGAGGACGTCGGACGCGGGCGTCTGCGCAGGCACGACCGTGATGTCGACACCGCGGCCGGCGAGCAGGCGCAGGATGTTCTGCTTGACGCCGAAGTCGTACGCCACCACACGGAATTTCTTCGGCGCGTTGTAGAACGCCTGCTTGTCGAGGTCGTACACGCCCTCGTTCCACTGGTAGGTGGCCGTCGTGCTGACGACCTTGGCGAGGTCCATGCCGTTGAGGCCGGGGAACGCCTTGGCCTTGGCCACTGCGGCATCGGCGTCGATAGCCTCGCCCGCAACGATGCAGCCATTCAGCGCGCCCTTCTCGCGAAGGATGCGCGTGAGACGACGCGTGTCGATGCCGGCGATGGCGACGATGCCATGACGCTGCAGGTACTGCGGCAGCGGTTCCACGCTGCGCCAGTTGCTGGCGAGGCGCGGCACGTCGCGAACGATGAGACCCGCCGCGTGAACGCGGTCGGCTTCGACGTCGACGTCGTTGGTACCGGTATTGCCGATGTGCGGGTACGTCAGCGTGACGATCTGGCGGGAGTACGACGGGTCGGTCAGGATTTCCTGGTAACCGGTCATGGCGGTGTTGAACACCACCTCGCCAACCGTCTCACCGCGGGCACCGACAGAGTGGCCGTGAAAAATGCTGCCGTCTTCGAGAGCAAGCAGAGCAGGAGTACGCATGGGATGGCCGCCTTCAGGTGCAGCAAAGCCCGCAAGCCTGCGTGAAGCGGCTCGTGGGCCTTGGGGATAAGGATCGTAGGGCGGGTAAGAATGATAGGCGCGAAAGGCCTTTCTGTCCACCTCATCCGATGAATGAACGCGTAGGAAAATGCCGCGAGGGAACGTGGTCCGACACGATACAATGCTCGGCAAGGTAACCCTGAACCGAGATCGCCTGCATGCTGCTCGACCCTGCCCGCCTGGAACGTCCCGACACAGACATCAGGCACGATCCGTTCTCGTTCATGATCGCCCACGGGCAACTGCCGGACGAGGCGCGCAGCGACCTGGAGCGCGACTTCCCCCAGTACAGCAGCGCCGGGTTCTTTCCCTACGACGCCAGCGATTGCGGTCCATCGGTAAACGAGCTGGTGGAACAGATGACCTCGCGCGCGTTTTCCGCCGCGATCGGCCGCCATATGGGCATCGAAGGCCTGGAGAACTACCCCACCCTGGTCACGCTGTGCCGGCTGCTCAACCGCCGCCACGGCACCATTCATACCGACAGCAAGTCCAAGATCGCCACGGCGTTGATCTATCTCAACCCGATGTGGCCGGACACCAGCGACGGCTGCCTGCGTTTCCTTCGCTCGATCAACGACATCGACGACATGATTGCGCCGGAGTTGAAGCCGCTTTACGGCGAGTTCGCGGTCTTTCGCCGAGCGGAAAACTCCTTCCACGGCCATCTGCCGTACGAAGGCGAACGCCGGGTCATCCAGGTGGCCTGGCTCACCTCGGAGGAAGAGAAGGCCCGCAAGACCAAGCGCGGCAAGTTCTCGCGAGCCTTCAAGAAGATCTTCGGCAAGCTCGACCGCAAGGTCGGCGCCGACCGCGACCGCAACGCCTCTCACCCCGACTGAGCCACGCAGGAGCCGCATGGCGGTTCCTGCGAAGCAGAGGTAGGAGCCACCCTGGTGGCGAAAAGCCAACGAAGCGGTGTAGAGGCGAGGCAAGCGTCCGCCGCCAGCAGGCTGGCTCCCACCAGCAAGTTCCGAAGCGATGTTGTGGGAACCGCCATGGCGGCGAGAAGCCAACAGAGCGGCGACGCGGGAAGTTTTTGCGGGAAGCGATAGCGGTGAGGCAAGCTTCCCTCGCCACCATGGCGGCTCCTACAAGGGGGATGGCGGCTCCTGCAAGGGGACGGCGGCCCCTACGGGGAGTGGCGAACCCTCACCGGCCGCCGAACCACCACGCCACGAACAGGGCGAACACGCCGTAGAGCGCCCCGATTGGCATCAGCCAGCGGGCTTCGACCGCGCCCCGGCGGAACATGGCCCAGAGCACGATGATGGCGACGGCAGTGATGACGCCCGCCACCACCAGCGGCGTATCGAACAGCCACGGCGTGGCAAACAGCGCCAGCGAACTGGGAATAGTCGCCTGGATCATCATGGCGCCCGAGATGTTGGCCAGTGCCAGCCTCTCCTTGCCCTGACGTACCCAGATCAACGCGTTCACCGTTTCGGGCAGTTCCGTCGCGACCGGACTCAACACCAGCGCAACGATGTGCGGCGATAAGTTGAAGAACGTACCGAGCGATTCCAACTGCCAGACGAAGGTGCGCGACGCGATCGCGATCACGAGCAGCGCCAGCCCGGTCTGCAATACCACCCAGCCCATCGCCGGATCGGCCTCGTGCCTGCGGAATGTGAGCGGTTCGAGTTCCTCGTCTTCCGGACCGCTGGTGTCGTCGCGCATTTCCCGCCACACGTAGAACGCATACGCGGCCAGGAACAGCACGCCCAGCCACGGCTTCCACGCGAAGGCCACCAGGCCGAGGCCCAGCTTCACGAGAAAGATCGCGAGGAACCAGGACTGATCACGGGCAAGCCGCCGGTGGTCCACACGAATCCGCGTGTCCTGTCGTTTCAGGCGCTTGCGGCCTGCATATAAAGCGAATCCGACGACCGCATAGGCGATGGTAGCCAGCACCAGTGGGCCGCCGAGCGCCGCACCGACGCCGATGTCACGGGCCTCGGGACTCTTCCCGAACATGACGGCCACAAAGGTCACGGCGCTTTCCGGCAAGGCCGTACCGAAGGCGGCCAGCACTGTACCGGTGGTGGTCGAGCCGAGATTGAGCTTGCGCCCAAACCATTCGACACCGTTGACGAAGTATTCGCAGGCGAAATAGATGGCCCCGGCAGACACCAGGAACAGGAAGCACGTCAGCAGCATGATCGACTTAAGGCCGGGCGAGCGAAAGAAACCGATGGCACAACGACACCGCTCGCCCGGCCGGGTGAGCATGTCGATGGCCAAAGGTCTCGCCGGGCCGACAGCGCACTCTCCATGCGCCGCTACCGTTCGCGCCATGGGGTCGAAAACGACCGCCAAGTCTGTTGACGCGAACTCCTCAGGGGGAACGAGGATGGCTACTCCCCAATGACATCGGCGCGGATGTTAACACGGCTTCGAGGTTCGGGCAGCCACCCGGCGGCGGCTGGCGACGGGAACCTGCTGGTGGGAGCCAGCCTGCTGGCGATGGAAGCTTGCCTCGCTGCTACACCGCTTCGTTGGTTTTCGCCAGCAGGCTGGCTCCCACCGGCACCTTTTGACTTGTCGCCTCCAGGCTGGCTCCGACCTGTGCCTTTGGACTTTCGCCGCAACAGCGGCTCCGGCAGTCGGCGTCACACCTTCGCTGCAATCACATCCTCGATAGTCCACGCGCCAGGCGCGCGGCCGGTGATCCAGGCGGCCGCTTCGAGCGCACCACGCGCGAAGATCGAGCGATCCGTCGCTCGATGACCAAGCTCGATGCGCTCGCCCTGGCCCATCAGCAGTGCCTGGTGCTCGCCGACGATGTCGCCGCCGCGCACCACCGCAAAACCGATCGTGCCAGCCTGGCGCGGACCAGTGCGCCCCTCGCGCGCATAGACGGCCAGTTCATCCAGCGTGGCGCCGCGGCCCGCAGCCGCCGCATGACCCAGCGCGAGCGCCGTGCCGGAGGGAGCGTCTTCCTTGCGATTGTGATGCGCCTCGACGATATCGAGGTCCCAGCCCGGCAGTGCCGCGGCCGCTTCGCGCAGAAGGCGCGTCAGCACGGCGACACCGAGGCTGAAATTCGCCGCGCGCAGCACCGCGATGCTTTCCCCGGCCTTGGCGAGGCGCTCCTCAATGGCCGGCGACAAGCCGGTAGTTCCGGTGACGAGGGCCGCGCCGCTCGCCTCGCAACGCTCGATTGCGGCGAGCAAGCCGTCCGGACCACTGAAGTCGATGACCACGTCGACATCGCCGTCGCCGGACCAGTCCGCGAAGCGGATGGGGGAAACGTCGCCATACACCGCTTTGCCCAAACGACCCGACGACGGGGAGACAACAGCGCGCACGAGTTCGAAACGTTCGTCGTCGCGCGCAAGGTCCAACAGTGCAAGCCCCATGCGGCCAGAGGCGCCACTGATCGCGAGACGGACGGGTCGGGACATGCGAGGCACTCTGCGGACGAGGAACGTCAATGCTAGTGGATACCCAGGCGGCACGGGTACACGTGCCGCCCCCCCCCAGCGATGACGCGGCGAGGCAACTTCCCTCGCCGCCATGGCGGCTCCCGCACGAAGATGGTGGCTCTCACACAAAGATGGCGGCTTCCTGGGCTCTGGAAGCCGATCTGGGCTTACGACGTGACGCGCGACCAGAACTCTTTCACGCCATCCATGAACGTGTTGGAGCGCGGCGTGTGCTTCGCGGCGTCCTCGCCGACGAATGTAACTTCCAACTGCTGCAGCAGGTCGCGTTGCTCCTTGGTCAGGCGAACCGGCGTCTCGACCACCACGGTGCAGATGAGATCGCCCGTGCGTCCGCCGCGCACCGACTTCACGCCGCGACCGCGCAGGCGGAACTGCTGACCCGTCTGCGTTTCCGGCGGCACGCTCACCGGCACCTCGCCTTCCAGCGTCGGCACCATCAACTCCGTGCCAAGCGCGGCCTGAGCGAAGCGGATCGGCATCTCGCAGTACAGGTCGGAACCGTCGCGCTGGAAGATCGGATGCTCGCGCACGCGCACTTCTACGTAGAGATCGCCCGCCGGCGAACCGGCCGGACCAGCTTCGCCCTGCCCGGTAAGACGGATGCGATCGCCATTATCCACGCCCGCCGGAATGCGCACCGACAGGGTGCGTTCTTCTTCGAGGCGCCCTTCGCCGTGGCACTTCTTGCACGGCTTGTCGATCTTCTGGCCGGAGCCATGACAGGTGGGGCACGCCTGCTGGATGGAGAAGATGCCGTTCTGCATGCGCACACGGCCATGGCCATTGCAGGTCGTACAGGTGGAGACCTTGCCGTCTTCCGAGCCCGTGCCGTTGCAATGGTGGCAATTCACCTGCGTGGGGATGTCGATCTTCTTCTCGATGCCGAACACGGCTTCTTCGAGATCGAGATCCATCATATAGCGCAGATCGGCGCCGCGGCGCGCACGCTGGCGACCGCCGCCACCGCCAAAGATGTCGCCAAAGATGTCGCCGAAGATATCCCCCACGTCGCCGAACCCGGCGCCATGGCCGCGGCCGAAGCCACCGCCTTCAAAAGCGGCGTGACCGTACTGGTCGTACGCGGCGCGCTTCTGCGCGTCGGACAGGATGTCGTAGGCTTCCTTGGCTTCCTTGAACTTCTCGAGCGCCTCCGGTTCCGGATTGCGATCGGGGTGATACTTCATCGCGACGCGACGAAAGGTCTTCTTGAGGTCACCCTCGGTCACGGTGCGTTCGACACCGAGAATTTCGTAGTAGTCGCGCTTGCTGCTGCTCATTGCACGCTTGCTTTCCCTTGACGGACGATCGCGCCGACGGGTTTCCCCTCGGCGCGATCGATCGCTTCAACCGTTGGAAACACGCCACGGGCATGAACCCGCGGCGTATCGCTTGCTCAACAAGGCGACTTACTTCTTGTCGTCCTTGACTTCGGTGAACTCGGCGTCGACCACGTCGTCCGGCTGGGCCGAACCGCCGCCCGGTGCCGACTGACCCGAAGCGTCCTGCGCACCGCCGGCCTGGGCCGCCGCGGCGAGCGACTGGGCGACCTGCTCGAGGTTGGCGATCTTGGCTTCGATGGCGCCCTTGTCGTCGCCGTCCTTCACCTTCTCCAGATCGGAGACGGCGCTGTCGATGCTGGCCAACTGCTCGGCCGGGATCTTGCCGCCGTGCTCCTTCAGCTGGCTGCGCGTGGCATGGACCAGCTGATCGGCCTTGTTGCGCACCTGCACCAGTTCGTGGAACTTGCGGTCGTCCTCGCGGTTGGCTTCGGCGTCGGCCACCATGCGCTGGATCTCGTCGTCCGAGAGGCCGGAGCCGGCCTTGATCTCGATCTTCTGTTCCTTGCCGGTGTCCTTGTCCTTCGCCGACACATGCAGGATGCCGTTGGCGTCGATGTCGAAGGTGACCTCGATCTGCGGCGTGCCGCGCGGTGCCGGACGAATGCCCTGCAGGTCGAACTTGCCGAGCGACTTGTTGGCGCTGGCGCGCTCGCGCTCGCCCTGCAGCACGTGCACAGTGACCGCGGTCTGGTTGTCGTCGGCGGTGGAGAACACCTGCGACGCCTTGGTCGGCACGGTGGTGTTCTTCTCGATCAGCTTGGTCATCACGCCGCCCATCGTCTCGATACCGAGCGACAGCGGGGTCACGTCGAGCAGCAGCACGTCCTTCACCGAGCCGCCCAGCACACCGCCCTGAATCGCGGCGCCCACGGCGACGGCTTCATCCGGGTTGACGTCCTTGCGCGCTTCCTTGCCGAAGAAGTCCTTCACGGCTTCCTGCACCTTCGGCATGCGGGTCTGACCGCCGACGAGGATCACCTCGTTGATGTCGGACACGCGCAGGCCGGCGTCGTTGAGCGCGGTGCGGCACGGATCGATCGTGCGCTTGACCAGGTCTTCCACCAGCGACTCGAGCTTGGCGCGGGTCAGCTTGATGTTGAGGTGCTTCGGACCCGAGGCGTCGGCAGTGACGTACGGCAGGTTCACGTCGGTCTGATGCGAGGACGAGAGTTCGATCTTCGCGCGCTCGGCGGCGTCCTTCAGACGCTGCAGCGCGAGCTGGTCCTGGCGCAGGTCGATGCCCTGCTCCTTCTTGAACTCTTCGACGAGATAGTCGATGACGCGGTTGTCGAAGTCTTCGCCACCCAGGAAGGTGTCGCCGTTGGTCGCCAGCACTTCGAACTGCTTCTCGCCGTCGACGTTGGCGATCTCGATGATCGACACGTCGAAGGTGCCGCCGCCGAGGTCGTACACGGCGATCTTGCGGTCGCCCGTGGCGGTCTTGTCGAGGCCATAGGCCAGCGCGGCCGCCGTCGGCTCGTTGATGATGCGCTTGACGTCGAGACCGGCGATCTTGCCGGCGTCCTTGGTGGCCTGACGCTGGCTGTCGTTGAAGTAGGCCGGCACGGTGATAACCGCTTCGGTCACCGGCTCGCCCAGGAAGTCCTCGGCAGTCTTCTTCATCTTCATGAGGACCTTCGCGGAGACTTCCTGCGGGGCCATCTTCTTGCCGTCAGCGGTCTGCACCCAGGCGTCGCCGTTATCGTGCGCGACGATGCCGTAGGGGACGATCTTGATGTCCTTCTGGACTTCCGCGTCGGTGAACTTGCGGCCGATGAGGCGCTTCACCGCGTAGAAGGTGTTCTTGGGATTGGTGACGCTCTGACGCTTGGCCGGCGCGCCGACCAGAACCTCGTTGTCCTTGGTGAACGCGACGATGGACGGCGTAGTGCGATCGCCCTCCGCGTTCTCGATGACGCGCGCGGTCGAACCTTCCATCACTGCAACGCAGGAGTTGGTCGTACCGAGGTCGATGCCGATGATCTTGGCCATTGAAGTTGCTCCGGAATGCTAAGCGGCCCCCGCGGCCGCGACTGTTGTGAAAGTGGGGCTCTGCCCCATTGATTCAATGCCTGGTGAGACGCCCCGGCGGCCTCGAGACCGCACCGCACGGGGTTTTCGTTCAGTTGTCGCGCACCACGGCGACGAGCGCCGGACGCAGCAGACGATCGTTGAGCACGAAGCCCTTCTGCACCACGGCCA
Source organism: Luteibacter sp. UNCMF366Tsu5.1 (assembly GCF_900119235.1). NCBI lineage: Bacteria > Pseudomonadati > Pseudomonadota > Gammaproteobacteria > Lysobacterales > Rhodanobacteraceae > Luteibacter > Luteibacter sp. UNCMF366Tsu5.1. Next base: position 906,097 of record NZ_FPIS01000001.1, read on the forward strand.
CGACGGTGCCCGGCGCATGCTCGTTCGACTCGACCGAGCTGATGGCCTGGTGGTGGTCCGGGTTGAACGGCTGGTGCAGCGGGTCGACCACGCTCAGGCCGTTGGCCTGGGTGACCTTCTCCAACTGCTTGAGCGTGAGTTCGAGGCCTTCGCGCAAGGTCTTCGCGTCGGCCGATTCATTGGCCAAGCCCAGAACGATGCCGTCGTAGACCGGGAGCAGGTCGCCGAGCAACTTTTCGTTGGCGAAACGGCGAGCCTGATCGAGGTCACGCTGCAGGCGGCGGCGCTGGTTCTCAATTTCGGCGCGCTCGCGCAGCACCGTCTCGCGCGCCTGCGCCAGCTCGTTCTCGAGGGCGCCCAGCTTCGCGGTAAGGGCGTCGAGGTCGGCGTTCACGCCGTGCTCCGCCGTACCATCCTGCGCCGGATCCGGCACATGGGGATCGTTGTTCTGCATGCTTGCTCCAAATGTCAGCCAACCGGCCCGCTCGATCGAGGGGCCGAACATTCGCGGGAAATTAGTAAACCCGCCTCCCGGGGCGGTTTATGAGGTCGCCGCGGCGCGATTCAAGGCGTCGCTGAGCAATCCGGCCGTGGCTTGGACCACGGGGATCACCCGCTCATATGCCATACGCGTCGGTCCAATAACTCCGACAGCGCCGAGCATGCGGCCGTTGGTGCCGTAGGTGGCGGTGACGATGCTGCAGCCGTCCAGGGCCGAGAATCCGGATTCCTCTCCGATGAACAGGCGCACGCCGGGCGCCTTGACGCACATTTCCATCAACTGCAGCAGATCGCGCTTCTGCTGGAAGGCGTCGAAGAGGTCGCGCAGCCGGTCGATATCGGCCAGTTCGGCGTACCCCATGAGGTTGGTCTGGCCGCTGACCAGCACGTCGTCGGCGTCCTCGTCCGGGGCGAACGAAGCCGTGGCCAGTTCCACCACGCTGGCAAGCATGCGATTGAGTTCGCCGCCTGCCTCGCGCAATTCGCTGGCAAGGTGCGCGCGGATGTCCGCCAGCCGGAAGCCGGCGAACTGCGCGTTGAGGTAATTGGCCGCCTGCTCCAGTTCGCTGGCGCCGATCGGACGCGCAAGCTGGATCACCCTGTTCTGCACCTGGTTGTCCGAGAACACCAGGATCACCAGCACGCGGGCGTCCGGCAGGGAAACGAAGTCGATATGGCGCAGCGGGAAATCGCCCTGGCGTGGCACGGTGACCACGCCAGCGAAATGCGTCATCGCCGAAAGCAGGTTCGAGACGTTGCCCAGGAGATCGCGCGTGGTGGTCTGGTGCGGTGGCAGGCTGCCCTGCAGGCGCGCCATCTCGTCGCGTGGCAGCGGCTTGAGTTCGAGCAGGCTGTCCACGAAAAGACGCAGGCCACGCGGCGTAGGCACCCGACCGGCCGAGGTATGCGGCGATGCGACCAGCCCGGCCTCCTCGAGGTCCGCCATGATGTTCCGGATGGTGGCTGGGCTCACTTCCAGACCCGACGAACGCGCCAGCGTGCGTGAGCCGACCGGCTCGCCATCCGAAAGGTATTGGGAAATCAGGGTCCGCAGCAGCCGGCGCGCGCGAGCATCGATGTCGTGACCGGTAAACGGATTCATGCGCCTGACTGGATGAAGAAAGGGGTCGGTTGCTGCCGCTATCAATAAGGTCTTGCCGCCCCGCTTGCAAGTCTCGGCTCCTGCGACTCCGCTCCCGCTACAATCGCGGCGTTTCCCTCCGCCACGTCGGTGCCCATGCTCACCTCGCTCTACGTCCGCCAGTTCGCCGTCGTCGAAGAAGCCGAGGTCGCCTTCGGCCCCGGCCTCACCGTGGTCAGCGGCGAGACCGGTGCGGGCAAGTCGCTGCTGGTGGATGCGCTGATGCTCCTGGCCGGCGCCCGCGCCGACAGCGGCATGGTGCGCGCCGGTTCCGATCGTGCCGAACTCGCCGCCGAGTTCGATCTGGCCGGCTTGCCGGAAGCCACCGCCTGGCTGCGCCAGGAGGAACTGGACGACGGCGAGACCTGCCAATTGCGCCGCGTGATCCGCACCGAGGGCAGCTCACGCGGCTGGATCAACGGGCGCCCGGCCAGCCTCGCGCAGATGTCGGCCCTGGCCGCGTTGATCGTGGAGATCCACGGCCAGCACGAGCACCAGGCCCTGCTCTCGCGCCAGCATCAGATGGCCCTGCTGGACGCCTATGCCGGCAACGAGGAGCGTCTGGCTCGCGTGCGTGACACGGCCCGCGCCTGGCGCGACACCGTGGCACGCATCCGCACCTTGAGCGGCGGCGACGATCGGGATCACCAGATCGAACTGCTCGCTCACGAACTGGAAGAACTGGATCGCTGGGCGCTGGCACCTGCGGCCCTGGAAGAACTCGAAGCGCAGCACCGTCGCCTTGCCAATGCCGGCCGTCTCGCCGAGGGCGCCAACGGCGTGGTGGAAATGCTCGACGGCGAGAGCGAATTCGCCATCGGTCGTGCCCTGCTCCGAGCGCATGCGGAGCTGTCCCGGCTGGCCGAACTGGACGCCACACTGGCACCGACGCTCGAACTGTTGGACAGCGCCCAGATTCAGGTGGGCGAAGCCGTCGATGGGCTGGGTCGGTACGCACAGGACGTCGAACTCGACCCCGAACGGCTGGCCGAGGTGGACACGCATCTCAGCCACCTGCACGAACTCTCGCGTCGCTATCGTCTGCCGATCGAGGAATTGACGGCCAAGGCCGACGAACTCCGCGAGCGCCTTGCCGAGCTGGAAGGCGCCGGTGACGCGCTGGATCGCCTCGGCAAGGAGCGCGATCGTCTGCGCAAGGCATACGACGAGGCAGCGTCCGATTTGTCGGCCACGCGCCGCGATGCCGCCGGTCGCCTAGGCCATGCGGTGGCGGAGCTGATGGGTGAGCTGGGCATGGCGGGCGGGCGGCTCGAAGTCGCGCTGGAGCCCGCCGAAGGCGACGATCCGGACCCGCAAGGCCGCGAACGCTGCGAACTGCTGGTCAGCGCCAACCCAGGTCAGCCGCCCCGGCCGCTGCGCAAGGTGGCCTCCGGCGGCGAGCTGGCACGCATCAGCCTCGCCATCGAGGTCGCCACGCTCGGCAACGACAACATCGGCTGCATGATCTTCGACGAAGTCGACACCGGCATCGGCGGCGCCGTGGCCGAAGTGGTCGGCCAGAAACTGCGGGCGCTCGGCGAACGCGTGCAGGTGATGTGCGTTACCCACCTGCCGCAGGTAGCGGCCCAGGGACACGCGCATCTTCGCGTGGCGAAGGAAAGCGATGGCGAAGCCACGCGCACGCGCATCCACGCGCTCGACGCGAATGGCCGACGCGACGAACTGAGCCGCATGCTCGGCGGCGTTGAAATCACGAAAGAGACGCGCGCCCACGCCAAGAAGATGCTCGACCGCGCGCAGGGGTAAGCCCATCCACGAGTGGGCTAGCCCCACCCTTGTGGGAGCCGCCATGGCGGCGAAGGGGCTTACTGGTGGGAGCCAGCCTGCTGGCGATGGGAGCTTGCCTCGCTGCTACACCGCTCCGTCGGCTTTTCGCCAGCAGGCTGGCTCCCACCTGCACCTTTTGGCTCATTGCCACCAGGGTGGCTCCTACCTTTGCTTCGTAGGTTCGCGCCGCTAAAGGGATCCCACGGAGCGGCCTCAGGTCCGGATGAGGCCCCGTTCCTGAGCCATCCGATAGAGGTCCAGCTCGGACCCTGCGTTGAGCTTGTTCATGACCGCGGCACGATGGATGTAGATCGTCTTCTGGCCGATGCCCAACTCCGCGGCTACCTGTTTCGGCGCGCGGCCGGCAGCCAGAAGCAGGAACACTTCCCGCTCGCGGGCGGTGAGCCGGTTGAACGGGTCAAGATCCGTCGACGGTCGACCCGAACGCCGCTGGCGCAGGTCGGAGCTCAAGTATTGCTCGCCACTGAGCACCGAACGCACGGCCGCCACGAGCTCCTCCGGCGCCACGCCCTTGGTGACGTAGCCCCGTGCACCGCGCCGCAAGGCTTCGGACACGTAAGGCTCGCCGTCGTGCATGCTCAGCACCACGATCTTCATGCCCGGCGAAATGCTACCCAGATGCTCGATCAACGGCAGGCCACTGCCATCGGGGAGCGTTAGATCCACGGCCACGAGGTCGGGCCGGTGCTGGGTCACCGCCTCTACCGCCTCATCGGCGTTACGTGCTTCGGCGACGACGTCCAGGTCGGGTTCCAGCTCGATGAGCCGTTTGAAACCCTCACGGACAATAGCGTGGTCATCTACTAGGACGATTCTTGGCATGGAGAGAATGTAGCAGGCTCCGGACGCGGGCGTACGGGCGATGAGGGCCACGACGCCCTCCATCGCCCGTGTAACATTCCGGCATGCGACTACAACCCCGCTTCGCCGGCCCCCTCTTCGCCCTTGCCTACGCTGTCGCGTGGGTCATGCTGTGGCCGACAGAGCAGCCCTATTGGGTGCTGCCCTTCGGCCTGCGTTTCGGTGCGCTGCTGTTGATGCGAACGCGCGACTGGGCGTGGATTCTCGGCGCGGAAATCGTCGCCAGCGCTTTCTGCGAGTGGCGCAGCGGCCTGCCTATCGGCGGCGCAGGCTTCGTACTGGGCGATGCTCCCGAACCCCTCACCGTAGCGGCCTGCCTGTGGCTTCTGCGTCGGGCGCACCTGCACGCCAGCCTCAGTACGCCGGAAGACGTGGCGCGTCTGCTGCTGTCGGCCATGGTCACGGCCACGGTCGCCACCGCGGGCAACGCCGCGATGATGGCCTCCATGCACCCCGCCGCCCCGGTGGAAATGCTTGGCACCACCTTCGGTAGCGATCTACTCGGCAATTACCTGGGCGTGCTGCTGGTCGTGCCGGTGATGGTGCTGGTCTTCCGCGAGCGCCCCACGCAAGCCTCTATGGCAGAACTGCTGCTCGATGGCTTGTTGGTAATGCTGCCCTCGCTCGCCATTCTCATCACCCTGGCCGAGTATTCGCCGCAACCGCAGTTCGCGCGCGTGCTCTCTCTCGCACCCGTGCTGTTCTTTGCTTTCCGCCACGGCTGGCGCGGTGCCGGTCTGGCGATGCTGATCACCAGCGTGGGTCTCAATGTCACCGAGGACATGATCGGCCGCGGCGCGCCCACGGCCGCGGCCCACCTGTTCCTCGCGGTGGCCGGCACAGGCACGCTGATGCTCGGCGCCGCCACCGATGCGCTACGCCGCAGCAGCGAGCGCGTGGCGCAACAGAACACCCACCTGGCGGCCGCGAACCAGCGCCTCGATCAACTGGCCCGCCAGCTACGCGACGCGGCGCGCGGCAACCTGCAGGCCGAAGAAAACCTGCGTCGGCACATGGCCGCCGAACTGCACGACGAGCTGGGCCAGAACCTCACGGCCATCCAGACCCACCTCAAGCTGGCACAGAGTCGGCTCGGCAGTGCGGGCATGGAGGACATCGGTACATCGATCAACGGCATCCTCGGCCACATGCGCAAGGCGCTGCACCGCATGCTCGACAGCCTGCGGCCGTCGGTGCTGGACGAGTTCGGCCTGCTGCGCGCGCTGGACGAAGGCCCGATCCGCGACATGCTGACCGCCGCCGGCATCACCTACGTGACCGACCTCCGTGGCGAGCCCCGTCTGCTGGACGAGGACACCCTTACCGCGATCTACCGCGTGGTGCAGGAAAGCGCGACCAACGTGGTTCGCCATTCCGGCGCCAGCCGGATGACACTGCGCCTACGCATCGGCCTGCGCGACAGTGGCCCCGTGGCGATCCTGGACATCCGCGACAACGGCACCGGGCTTTCGTCCGCGCCGCCCGCCCGTCATCGCAGCGATGGCGGCGGGCGTGGACTGCAAGGCATGAGCGACCGCATCACCGCACTTGGCGGCCTCTTTCGCATTCGGCCGGAGCCTGTAGGACTTCACCTACGCGTGCTGCTGCGCAGCACAAGTATCGGATCCGGCATAGGAAATTTTCCAATAGCCGGAGAGTGAACACATCGTTACGATCTCATTATCGATGTGGGGGAGCCGCCGTCGAGAGACGGTGAGCCCAGGTCGGTCGTGGGGACGATCGACCTGATGAGGCGACAGGATGTTGCCTCGCCGGTGCAACATGGTGGTCGGTGGATCTGCGAGCAACTCGCGTTTCACGAGCCATGAAAACACCGGATCAAGCCGTCGGTGGGCAGGAGCCCACCGACGGCGTTTTTATTTGGGCGCTCGCCTGCCCTCCGACCATGCGACAGGCATAAAAAAGGCCCCCGATGGGAGCCCTCTTACGCGGGGGATACAGGCCGCTCAGCGCTTCTTCTTGGGCCGCACGTAAAGCACCAGACTGTGGTCTTCGATGACGTAACCGTGGCGCTCGGCGATCTCGTGCTGGAGGCGCTCGATCTCCTCACTGATGAACTCGATGACCTTTCCGCTGTCCACGTCGATCATGTGGTCATGATGCTTGCCGCGGTCCAGCTCGTAGACGGCCTGCCCACCCTCGAAGTTGTGCTTCATGACGATGCCGGCGGCTTCGAACTGGGTCAGTACCCGATACACCGTGGCAAGCCCGATGTCCTCCTGGTGCGACAGCAGGCGCTTGTAGATGTCTTCGGCGGTCAGGTGGCGCTCGTCCGCCTCCTCGAAAATCTGCAGGATCCGCATGCGCGGATGGGTGACTTTCAGGCCCGCCTTGCGGAGCTCTTTGGTTTCCTGGTCCATGTCGAGACCCCTCGCGGTGCCATAAGGCGCTTAGTGTATCATCACAGGCTTCACGATCCGGACGTTACTACGCATGCATAAGCTCATCCGCACGCTGGGTTTGGCCATGATGGCAACCGCCATCGCGGGCTGTGGCCTCGTCTATACCCCCGACGTGCAGCAGGGCAACCTGCTCGACAAGAAGAACGTCGATCAGTTGCAGCCGGGCATGACCAAGCGTCAGGTCCTCGTACTGCTCGGCACGCCGTCGGTCGCCTCGCCGTTCGATCAGGATCGCTGGGACTACGTGTCGACCTTCTCGCATCGCGGCCGCCCCATGACGACCCGCACGCTGACCCTCACCTTCAACAACGACACGCTGGTGCGCACCGAAGGCGATTTCTTCGCCCAGGATGCCAAGCAGCTGCTGAAGGACTCCGAGAAGTACAAGGCCAACCCGACGGGCGGCGCCGAGGGCGACAAGAACACCAGCGGCAAGAAGAGCGACGACGACGGCGGCTTCAGCGTCGGCGGTTCGTCGGACGACAGCCCCGCCAGCAAGCGGTAATGGCTCAGGCGCCGCGTAACGCGCGGCGCCGTCGGGCTTCCATCGGATCGAGCGTCAGCGGGCGGTAAAGCTCGACGCGATCGCCCTCCTCCAGCACCCGCTCCGGGGGCACCTTCTTCGCGAAGATCCCGATCCGTGTGGGATCAGGCATGACACCGGCAGGCAAGGCGGGCGCGGCCTGCTGCACGGCCTGCCAGGCCGTCGTGCCCTCGGGCACACCGAGTTTCAGGACCACCTGCCCTTCCGGCCCGGCATACGCGACCTCGACGCCGATCTCAGCCATACTGGCGCCTCGCTTCGTCGCAGAAATCGTCGACCATGCGGTTGGCGAGTTGCTGGAAGCCCATTTTCAGCACCGAACCGCCCAGGCCGGCGTAGTCGAAGTCCAGATCCAGCGAGATCTTGCAGCCGACGTCGCCCAGGGCCTGGAACGAAAAAACGCCGTCGAGCGAACGAAACGGCCCTTCCACGAATTTCATGGTCAGGCGTTCCGGCCGCTGCATCGTGTTGCGCGTGGTGAAATGCTGCTTCAACCCGGCGAACTTGAGATCCAGCCGGGCCACCAGCACGTTCTCGTCGCGCTCCACCACCGTGGCGGCGTCACACCAGCCGAAGCGCTTTGGGTATGCTTCCACATCGTTGACAAGGTCGAACATCTGCGCGGGCGTGAACGGCACGATCGCACTGCGGCGGATTTCAATCACGTTGGACCTCGTCTTATTTCGTCGGCGCATGGACACGCCGGCCTTGTATCAGGGACTCGATAGACCGATTTTAACGGACATGGCAAAAGCGAAGGCAAAGGACACGGAAAAGGAAGGCGGCGGCACCATCGCGCTGAACAAGCGCGCGCGCCACGAATATCACATCGACCAGCGCTTCGAGGCCGGCATGGCACTGCAGGGCTGGGAGCTGAAGTCCCTGCGCGCCGGCCGCATCAACTTCGGCGAAGGCTGCTACGCGATCATCCAGCAAGGCGAGGTCTTCCTCGTCGGCGCACAGATTCCGCCCCTGATCAGCGCCTCCACGCACGTGGTGGCCAACGATCGGCGCACGCGCAAGCTGCTGCTCCACCGCGAGGAAATCGACCGTCTGATCGGCGCCGTGGAACGCAAGGGTTACACCCTCGTCCCCACCGCCATCTACTGGAAGCGGAACAAGGTGAAGTGCGAAATCGGCCTGGCCAAGGGTAAGCAGGAGCACGACAAGCGCCACGCCGAGAAGGAACGCGAGTGGGCGGTCGACAAGCAACGCGCGATGCGCGCCCACAACCGCGCCGGCTGACTGAACGGCCGGCGCCCGCCCATTGTGACAGGGAGTTGGCGCCCCTATACTGCGGGTAGGTAGTTACACAACGTTTTCCCCGGGGGTGTTCTGGCTTCGACGGGGGTAGTGCGATTGCCTGGTGCATGCCGAGGGGGCAGCTTTCCTCGTTAATCCAGCAGCAAACTTATAGTTGCCAACGACGACAACTACGCTCTCGCCGCTTAAGGCGTAAGCCCCGAACCGACTTGTGCTCGTGCTCGTCGGTGTAGGGTCACTATCACGAGATCGTCAATGGCTGTCGCCTCTCAGCCTACGACTAGATCTAACAGGCTGGTTTGTCGGCGCGCTTAGCACGCCGTGCTGTCGGCAAACGAGATCCAACGGTGAGCTAAGCATGTAGATCCGGGGATTAAACGCCTTCGGACGCGGGTTCGACTCCCGCCACCTCCACCAAATTGGTCCATGTCCCCAGTCCATCGGGGAAAATGGCCCGCCTCGGCTGATTCCGTCAGGTATCACGCGAGGTATCATGTGCCAAAGCCATTGCTGTTGCACCGACCAAGCGGACTCCACGTCCGCTTTTTCGTGCCTGCGTTCCTGCAACCCTCCCTCGGGCGGCGCTACATCGTGCTCAGTCTGGGGGGCCAGCGGGCGGATGCGGCCCGCCTCCGGGCCGCGCAAATCGGGTATGTTCTGGGCCAGGTCTATGAACGGATGCGGGGGCAGCCTGTGGCAGACCATAAGAACCTGTTGGAGACAGCGCTGGCTGCCGCACGGGGCCCCCATGTCGACCTGACCATCGAGCTCCCGGGCGGCGTCCGAATCGTTACGGACGGCTCGGCCCGGGAGAACGCGGAGGCCCGTTCGCCGCCCTGGAGCTCGAAGGCCAGCGCCTGAATGCACCTGCCCACGCCCCTGTCATTGAGCCGGAAACAAAGGCCAACCCCGACGACCTGCTCTCAGCGCGCATCACCGCCTTCCTGGGCCACATGGGCGGGCAGAACCGCAGCAAGAAGAACCTGCTCGACACGGAAAACACCTTCGCTATTTTCCTGGCCCTCGTGGGCGACAAGCCGACCCAGGCCTGCACCGCTGACGACATTGACACCTTCATGGCCGCCATGCGGGTGTGGCCGGCGAACGCGAGCAAGAAACCCGCCTACAGGGGCCTGACACCGAGGGAGGTTGTGGCCAAGGCGAAGCGCGAGCGCACGCCAGGTCTTGCGCCCCGGACCCGGGAAAAGCATCTGGACCGGCTGCGGCTCTTTTTCGGGACCTGGCTCAAGCGCAAGAAGGTGGACTTCAATCCCTGCGATGGCTTCCAGGTGACCAGCAAGGCGGAGGACGAGTCCCAGACACGGGAACCCTTTTCGCCTGCCGAACTCCGGACCCTTTTTTCACCAGACAAGCTCGTCTACACCTTGCCGCACAAATACTGGACCCCGATTCTGGCCCTGTATACCGGCGCACGGGTCAACGAGCTCGGGCAGCTGCATGTCGAAGACGTGGAGGAAATCGCCGGCATCTGGGGGCTGCACATCCGACGCAAGACAAAAAACTGTGCTTCCCGCCGGTTTGCGCCCCTGCACCCGGAACTCATCCGCCTCAGCTTTCTCGATTACCTCGTCGACGTCAAAAAGGCGCGATTCGAGCACGTGTTCCCAGGCCTGACCTGGGGTGACAACGGGCCAGGGGATTCCATCGGTGACTGGTTCAACCGGACATACCTCCGAAAGACCTGCGGCATCACGAGCCCAACCAAGGTGTTTCATTCCTTCCGGCACAGCTTTGCCACGGCTGCGGAACGGGCCAGCGTCCCGACGGTCGGATTGCCCAGCTAACCGGACACAGCACCGGCAGCACGGTGCTCAGGAGGCACTACATCCAGTCTCTCAGACATCAGCAAAGTGGCGTTCCCGGAGGTGCAGCTTGCACCCCGGAAGCCGGGGTTCTTCGAGCCCTACCTCCGCCGGCAACGGGCGGTCGAAGACCGGGCGAAGCGGGCGCATGGCACCGATGGAGATGCTAGAGGATGAACCACTTTTTTTTGAGGAATAAAGGCGATACATGCGTTGCACAATGGCTGCTGATGTCTCAGCTGCTTCCCTCACTCTCCGGGTCGCCGCCCTTCGATACGAGGAATGTTTCTGTCTCGCCAATGTAGATAGTGATTTCGTCACCCTTGACCATGATGGAATCCGCTTCATTCGAGAAATCCAACATGAAGCTTCGCGCACCATGGAAATCGCCCCACGACGTGCGGAAAGTCATGCCCTCTGCAATCGAGTAGGAATAAGAGTCGAGGCCATTGTTGTATAGCCCATCCTTCCCACGTGGGTAGTTTGCGAACAGCTGGCGGTTGTACGGCGGCTTGAGAAGACTCACGAAGGCCTTTTCCGCATCAGCAACGATTGGCTTGGGGTTATAACTAAAGTCCACATCCTCATCTTCAATGTCTGCATCGGCCCCGAAAGTCCTGACAAACATCGGGTCGACCTCGAACGCAAAGAGGAAAATCTCATCAGTAACCGACGCGCCGGGATAGCGCTGCGGTTCCTCCGAAAGGATTTTCTGGCGCGCGTGGTGACCGTGTCCAATCAGCCGACTAAACGTATCCCCGACCTTCGCAATGCCGACGTACAAAAGGTCGAAAGTCATCAGTTCTCTATAGTTCTCGAGCCCGGAAAGGGGGCTGGGGTCCTTCCGTCCAACGGTCATCAGGGCACTTTCCGGGCTATATGCGGCAGCAAGCTTGGATTCGCCTGCTTCATCCGCTATCCAGACCGAAAGCTCATCGTCTCCCCAACTCAGTCGAAGCGGAACTTCATCCCGGCCATCTTCGAGAATTCGCTTAATGCGTCCGAAGTGAAGACGTCCTGTCGCTGTAGGGCCACCGGCAACGACAATATCAAATGAGACCGTACCCTCTTCCGCTTCCTGCACGACGTTTGCAAAGCATGCCGCCGCACGCCCTCCAATCATATAAAAGTCGCTGTTGGAGATGATTCTGGCGAATTCCTTATCATCGCTGTGCATGGAAGCCACCCGGTTCGAGACCGGGGGATAGACCAGATTGAGAGTCGATAGCTTGACCTTCGATTTGCCTTTCATCCGTTAGTTCCAAATAGGTTGAGCGCGCGAATCACCATACAAAAAACACCGAGGGCACTGTCATGCAGAAGGCTCAAGGGACTCAGTGTTTGTGCACCCCAAGCTTGTCGAACAGCATCCGGTTTCGCTGCTTGGCAAGCCGGATGAGCTTGTCGTAGGAGATGATTTCGACGTGCCCGTTGCCGCCTGGCAGGGTGAGAAAATATCCCTCCCCGTCAAACGCCTCGATGTAACGGAACTCGACGTGGTTCTTGAGGCTGGGGGTGAGGTCAGCAATCAGGAATCCATGATAACGGACACTTTTTGGATTGATGGGCCGCCCATCAATATCCTTGACGCCGCCCTTTGAAATCTCGACAAAGCGCTGGATTATCTGGTCACCCGGGTCCTTGTTGTAGTCGTCCCGTCCAGGGCGTTTGAACTCGACAATAACCACCCCACCGGAAGCCAGCGCCTCCGGCTCGGCGATGGCGACCGGCCGGTCCCAAAACAGGGCAAGGATGTCCGGCTCTTTCGCCGATGTGTCTTCCAGACCCCGCGCTTTCTTCATCGCCACATCCGACGTCAGCAACGTGTGGAAAGACAGGCGCTCGTCGATGAGCCACAAATTCTGCTGCTCGAAGAACACGTCCTTCGACGTTGCTCCCATCGGAAACACCATCTTGTGGAGCACTTTCTCCAGCGGATATTTGTCGTCCGTGCGGGACTTTTTCAGGCTGGCATCAACAAGGTCCAGCAGGGTCCGACGGTGGGCGACATAGGAGGCCAGCTTGGCCTTGCCGACTTCGTTGAGCTCCTCCATGAGCACCTTGAACCGTTCCTGATACTTGTCGAACGATTCTTTCTCCATCCGGGCAGCCAGGCTCTTCTCCTCCCTGGACACCTCATCTTCGATTTCGCGGCGGATGTGGAGCAGGGTTTCGTCGAGTTGCGTGTCTGTTAGTCCTGGAGAGACACGGGATTCGAGACGGGCGCGGTACCGCTCATGGGTGAGGACCCGGTATTCCGGTGCTTTCTCCACGAACCGCTCAATCTGGGCAATCTTCTCGGCGTTGGTCACCCGCAGGTCTTCGGCGAGCAGGGTTCGCAGCGTGTCGCCAATGGCTTTGTTGAGGGCCCGCCGGGAGATGGAAACGCGATCGAGTTCCAGCCCTTCGTCGCTCTCGAACGTGATGGTTGTCCGCTCCTGGTTGGCGTTCTCGTCCAGATACTCACCGGTGACCAACGCAATCAGGCTGAATGCCTTGCCGTCCTCGCCCACAAACCGGTCCGGCAACTCTGGCAGGAGGTCTTTGAGCTTGGCCGATGCCACATCCCGCGAGGTCGCGCAGAGGTGGTATTCGTGGCTGCGGTTCGTTCCCAACTGGCGGAGGACCTGGACAGAGAACTGCTGCCCCTTGACCTCAAAGGTTGCCTCCTGGATTTGCCCGACGACCGAGGTGTCAAACAGTCGATTGACGTCCACGGTCGAAAATCCAAGGGCCGACACCGTGATTTGCGGACATCCCCGGGAGGCGAACCGGATAAGGAAGTGTTCGATGATGCGACGGGCGACACCTTCGACGTCAGCGGGCCAGGAGGCCCTGTACTGGGACGCCATGCCCTTCATGGTCACTCTGGTTCCGGTGGGTTCCTCGACAGACGTTGTCGCGTCGGCCTTGGTCAGGTCCTCGTCGGCGAAGTCGAACGGGAAGTCCCGCCGCCTGCGCTGGCGGTCCTTGCCGAAAACGCTGATTACGCGGACCTCATCGAAAACCTTGAGGTAGGTAAAACGACCGACGCCCTTGCCACCAGCCTTGAGTTTCGAGACCGTGTGGGCTTCCCGGAAATCGGCGAGATGCCCATCATCCAGCCCGATACCGTTGTCGGTGACCTCGACCCCATCAACGACCAGTTTGCCTTCAACAGCGCTCGCTCCCAGGTCTTGCAGCGGGATAAGCCTGATGTCGATGCGACCGGCCGCACCGGCCTTGCCTGCTTCGATGATGGCGTCCATCGAATTCGAAATGGCTTCGTAGAGGGGCATCATCCCCTTGCCGTTTTCGAGCTTGAGTCGCTGGACGAGTCCCTTGAGGTTTGCCTTCATGCATCACTTCCTGGTGCATATGTATTACCTCATTCTGCTGTGCCGTGCATTCCCTTTCCAGTAGTCAGATACAGGGGCGCGATGGAAACGCTTAAAGGGCTGCCCTTCCCATCAAGGTCGGCGGCGGGCAAACGGATACCGGTTGCGCGACGGGTGAGCCACTCGTCTCGTGAACTGCGACCAGCACCCGCGACGATGCACGCCTAACCCACAGGAAGAACCTAGTGATGACCGAATCGACACAAACGCCGACCGTTCACTTAGTCGTCTTGGAGGGCATGCCAGCTAGGCCTTTTGACGACCTCGAATCAGAGCTCGCCAGCAGCAATATCGTCTTCAGGCGCACGGTCCGCTCCAACACGCCATACGCTGCGCTAGAGCTTTTCATTCCGCCGGCCGTCATCGTTGCGCTCGCAGTCAATAGCCTCTTCAAAGCGTTTTTTGAAGAGGCGGGCAAAGCGGGCTACAAAGCGCTCGAAGGCGCCATCAAGAAGCTGAGCAAGCGCGTTCTCGGCGACAACGGGCCGGACGTTGAACTCACGGGTACGCCCGGCAAACTGCCCGATGTCCCGCGCTACTCCCACCGGATCGGAGTCATCGCCAATTTTGATGGGGGTACGTCCATCAGGCTGGTCTTTACACCAGGGGAGGACCCGGCGCCCGCCCTCACCCGTTTTTTTGAGTTGCTCAATCAACTACATGGACCGGACGCCGATAACGTGACTATTGCTGGCGACTCAGGGAACGGACGGCACGGTTTATTTGTTCGCTACAACGCAGACCTTGATGCGCTCGTCTTCATCAACCCGTTGGCCGGCACGCCAGCAGACACCGCGAGGGATGCATCCTCGTCTTCTGAGGTTAGAAAAGACGAGAAGCCGTCACTTTGAACGAAACCGCCTGCTCGCCATGAGTTGCCCGCCGCCTGGAATCGATCAAAACTAGAGTCACAGCCCGGGTATCACGGCTGGGGGTTCTGTGGGGCATTGGCCGCAGGTCGGTGCAAGGAGATCAGGCATTTGCCTGAATCCGCCGGATTTGTCCCGCCACCTCCACCAATCGACGCTCGGGCCAAGGCTGCGTTTTTGGGGCTCAATTTCGAGCTGAAATGCCCATCCACGAGGTATCGTTTTGTGCCGAAGCCGGTTTCCGGCCCTGAGTGTGGATCAGTCAAATGGATGATTTTTTTTTACGAATCGAAGCACTCGGAGAACGCATCTGCATCCTCGGTCCATCCAATAGTGGCAAGTCGACGCTTGCCGATGCGATCGGCCGCGTTCGCCAGTTGCCGGTGATACACCTGGATCAGTTCCATCACCTTCCTGGAACCGCGTGGCAGCCCCGTCCGAACGACGAGTTCCGGCAGCTACACGATCAAGCCATTGCTTCTGAGCGATGGGTCATCGATGGCAATTACTCCGCGTGCTTCCCCGAGCGACTGGCTCGATCGACCGGATTGGTGCTGCTGGATGTTTCCACGCTCACCAGTCTTGGCCGTTACTTGCGACGGGCGCGCGGTGACCGGGCACGGATCGGCGGTTTGCATGGAGCGAGCGACAACGTCACGCTGTCGATGCTGCACCATATCGCCATCGTCTCTCCGCGAAACCGGAAGAGATATCGTGTGCTCTTCGATTCCGCTGACGTGCCCAAGGTGTTTCTTGGTTCGGTCAATGCCATCGCACGCGTCTATGCGGACTGGCAACTTGTTTTGCATGACGCGCCGCGCGCGGGCTAGCAACAGGATCAGCAGGAACGCGGCAGCAGCCGTCAAGCAATGCGGTAATCCGCTGTCTTTGAATCAATGCGCCGGCTGCAAAGCATGACGCCCGGCCAAAAGCCGGGCGTCTGCATATTCATTTAGAGATCGCGGCAGCCGTGAGTTTCTCCGCTTCGACGTGGGGCGATGTGTCGCCCCGCGTCGGGATACCCAAAGCCACTACCCTCAGAACTCGCGCCACTGTCCCGAAGCGAGGGCCGGCTGGGCCGCGGGCGCCATCGCCATCAACGGCTCGCGGGGTGCAGACACCGGAGCCGCCTTGACGGGCTGCGGCGACGGCTTCGACGACGCGCCAGCTACCACAGCCGCCGAGTCCGCGAGCTTGAAGAAGGCCACCTGACGCGTCAGTTCCTGAGCAAGCTCGAGAGCCTGGCGGCTGGCGGCGCTGGCTTCCTCCACCAACGCAGCGTTCTGCTGGGTCACGTCGTCGAGGGAGGCTACGGCGACGTTGACCTGTTCCACGCCCGCCGACTGTTCCTGCGACGCGGCCGAGATTTCGCTGACGATGTCGGCGACCTTGGTCGCGCTGTTGCCGATGGTGACCAGTGCCTGCCCGGTGCGATTGACCAGGTCCGAGCCGGTGCTCACCCGCTGCACCGTGGTGCCGATCAGGCTCTTGATGTCCTTGGCGGCGGCGGCGCTGCGCTGCGCGAGGTTGCGGACCTCGGCGGCCACGACCGCAAAGCCGCGGCCCTGCTCACCCGCACGCGCCGCTTCCACGGCCGCGTTCAAGGCCAGCAGGTTGGTCTGGAAGGCGATTTCGTCGATCAACACCGCGATCTCGCCAATGTTCCGGCTGGCCTCGGAGATCTGCTTCATCGCTTCCACGGCTTCGTCGGCTACCGCGCCACCGTTCTTGGCGTCGGTGCGCAGGCCCTGGGAGATCTGCTGGGCAAGCGCCGCACCCGATGCATTCTGTTTGACCGCGGACGACATCTCTTCCATCGATGCCGCGGTTTCCTCCAGCGAGGACGCCTGCTCCTGGGTGCGGTTGGAAAGATCGTCGTTACCCGCCGAGATATCGCGTGCGGCGTGCTCAACCTGCACCGCGTTCTCGCGCACGGCGCCGACGATGCGAGCGAGATTCTCGTCCATGGCGTGCAGCGCATTGAGCATGCGTCCCAGGTCGTCGTTGCGCGTGACCGACACCGACTCGCCCAGGTGACCCGCTGCGATGCGCGCCGTCACGGCCGAGGCATGTTCCAGCGGCGCGAGGATACTGCGCACGAGCGCGGTCGCCACGCCGACGATCGCCAGCAGAGCGAGCAGACCGCCGCCCAGGAGGATACCGTCGGTACGCGCACGCGTCGTGGCGGCCTGAGCCGAACGCTCGTCAAGTAGCGCTGTCTCGGCACCGACGAACTTTCCCAGCAGGTCGCGCATCTCGTCCATCCGGGCCTTGCCCTTGCCCTCGCGCTCGTACGCCAGTGCCTCCGCGCTCGATCCGCTGTTCTCCGGCTGCTTCTTCTGCAGAGCGATGACTGGATCGATCGCATCGGTCGTCCAACTGCGATAGACCGCATCGATATCCGCGAGGCGTTTCTGCTGCTCGGCATTGTCGATCGTGAGTTGGCGCAGCTTGGAAAGGGCATCCGCATAGGCGGCCTGTCCCGCGATCATCGGCGCCAGCGAGGCCTCCTTGCCCGTGATCAGGTAGCCGCGCTCACCGGTTTCGATGTTGACCAGGGCGCCCAGGAGCGCTCCCTCTACCCGCAGCACCTCGTTCGAGTGCAGGTCCATGCGGGTGCTCCGCTCCATGGTCTGCAGTGCGGCGTAGACGAGTCCGACGAGCACGATCACTACCATGGCGATGGCGGCGAAACCACTGAAGATGAGCTTGTTGCGTGAAGCCAGTTTGATGAATTGCATGGTGCCTCCTGGGCAGAGAAGGCGCGAGCTACCGCCGTTTTCAGGAGCGGGCGCTTTTGCCGAAATGCCGGGAAGCACGGGTCGTGATGACCATACGGTCACCTGGCGACTGATGTACTGACCGGTTACCTATACGTTTTCGGCAAATTCGGTCGAAACTTAAATTCGGCAGTTAATGCAACTAATTCGCTTTTTTACGCTGCGACAGCCAACAAGAAGCTGGGGTAATTCAAGGTCCGCAAATATTGCGAACCGTGTAGTCCATTAAATCCCGCCATCATCCTCGACCGTAACGCAGACTATTAAGTATTCCGCCAACGTGAGCCTTCCTTCCGGGATGCGCTGCAACAGCGCAGATAAAAGGGAGCGGTGGAATGACTCGATATGTACGCCTTCCAGAGTCTGGTGAAAGCGCGTGAACAGCGGAATCCCAGTGGGAGGCGGCCAATGCCGCCTCCCACTGGAGTGTTTCTTTACCGCTCGTTGCGGCGGGTCGACTCGACGACCGGCAGGCTGTCTTTCACCGACAACAACTGATCTCGCGGCAGGGTGATGCTGGCCGTACCGGCAATGGCATCCGACGCACCGCCCACGGAGACTGTATAGCTGCCGCGGTCGATACGCCACGTATTGACCGACGTATCGAACCAGGCGAAAGCACGTGCGTTCAACGGCACCGCGACCTGACGGGTTTCGCCCGGCTTCAAGGTAACGCGCGCGAAGCCCTTCAATTCCTTCTTCGGGCGGGAAACGGGCGGCGCGTCCTCGCCCACATAAACCTGCGCCACCTCGGTACCTTCGCGCTGGCTCGTGTTGGTGATCGTGAACTGAGCCCGGGCCACGATCTGGCGGTCGTCCAGATAGGGCACGTTCCCGAAAGTCACATGCACCGCGCCATAGGTAAACGAGGAGTACGACAACCCGTGACCGAACGCGAATTCAGGGGTTATGCCCTTTGCCTCGAAGCCGCGATACCCATTGAGCAGGCCCTCGGAATAGACGATTTCCTTGTTCGCCGTACTGTTCTGCGGGAACGGGTAGTTGGCGTACGTCGGGTTGTCCTTCTCATCGCGCTCGATCGTGATCGGCAGCTTGCCCGAAGGATTCACCTTGCCGAACAGGATTTCACCAATCGCCGCACCGCCCTCCTCGCCCGCGTACCAGGGATAAAGCACGCTTGCCACCTTATCGACCCAGGCCCGCATGCTGACACCGCCGCCGGCGTGCATCACGACCGTGGTGCGAGGGTTCGCCGCGGCCACGTTGGCGATCAGCTCGTCCTGGGCCTCGGGGAGGATGAACGGTCGATCGAAACCCTCGCCTTCGTATTCGGAACCCAGACCACCGACCACGACAACGGCATCGTACTGGCCCAGATCCGTCGTCGGGACGAGCGACGCCCAGCTGAACTGCACACCCTGAAATCCGCCCAGCGTGCCGAAGTAGTTTGGCTTGCGCTCGTACTGGATGCTCACATCGTAGGTTTGGCCCGCCTGAAGGCGAATTGTGCCGTACGAGGGGATGGTCGGTGGAATCGACGGCGTGATGACGGTGCCTGCGCCGTTGTTGACGATCTCCTGCCCGTTGATCTGGACGCGCACTGCACCGTCGGCCCTCACCTTGAAGACATGATCGCCCGTCGTCGTCGGAGTGATCTTTCCGGACCAAACGGCCGCATCCGGCATGGCGCTACCGAAGGGTGAGCCACCATTGTTCCAGTCGAGATTGATCAGACGGTCGTCGCGGGTGACAGTCTGGCCGTTCGACGAATAAGCACCGGTGAAGCCACCCACGCTCGGAGTCAATCCAGGATCGAGGGACATCCGGTCGATGTAATCGACCTGACTTCCCTGGGGTGCAGCCGCGCGAATGCCGTCGATGTCATTGACGTACTCATTCGGGTTGATGTTGGCGCTGCCAAACCCGGACGGCGGTGCTGTGACGGAGCGGTAACCGATGACCGCCACTTTCAGCGGATGATCGCTGGCCAGGGGCAGATTGTTGTGGTCGTTCTTCAGCAATACGGTGCCTTCACGCGCGATGTCTCGTGCCATCGCCTGACTCTGCGCGCGCTGCTCGGGCGTCTGCGTGTTGTCCGTGGAAACCGTATTATCCGTGAAGCCAAACAACGCAATCTGCCGCACGATGCGGCGCACCTTGTCGTCAATGACCGATTGGGGAATCGTGCCGTTGGCGATAAGCGGCTGGAGTGTCGTCGCATTCATGAACTGCCCGTTGGGCATGTCCAGATCGGTACCACCCAGCGCGCCCTTGGTGCCATCCTGCAACGCGTTGTAATCGGACTCGATGAAGCCCTTGAAGCCCCACTGCTGTTTGACGATCTCGTTGTTGAGATGCGCGTTCTCGCAGGCAAGCGGACCATTGACACCATTGAAAGCGCACATGATGTTTGCGGGCTTGCCAGCCTTGACTGCCGACTCGAAGGGAACGAGGTATAGCTCGCGCAACGTCCGCTCATCGACCGAGATGTTCACCGCAAGGCGATTGTTTTCCTCGTCATTGGCGACCAGGTGCTTCAGCGTGGCCCAGACGCCCTGGTCCTGGATGCCGTCGATGACCTGGGGAACGAGTGCGGCGCCCAGGTAGGGATCTTCACCGGACATGTATTCGAACGCACGCCCCGCGTACGGCGTCCGGTACATGTTCACGCCCGGACCGAGGATGTTCTGGAAACCGAGCTGGCGCGCGTCACGCCCAATCGATGAGCCGAACTGCTTTGCGAGATGGGTGTCCCACGACGACGCGAGTGCTTGCCCAGCCGGGTAACTCACGCCTGCCGGCGACGAAAGCCGCACGCCCAGCGACGCGTCGGTCGCGTAGATCTGTGGCAGTCCAAGCCTCGTAAGCGGTTTGATGTCCCAGGCACCGGTGCCACCGATGTAGTCCAGCTTTTCCTGCAACGTCATCTTTCTGACGATGCGGTCGGCGATCTGGTCGGCCAGCCAGTCCTGGAGAAAGTCCGGGGCGTGCCCGCGCACGGCGGGAATGCCCTGTAGCGAGCGCTGAGCCGGATGCAACGCTGGTGCAGCACCGCGGGTCTGTTGGGCTGACACCGGGGCGGCCACTGTCGAGGTCAAGGCGGCCGTGAGGCACGCGGCCAAGTTCAGTTTTTTCATTAAGCGTCTCCGATAGCGCTTTTCACGGATTCCCCCCGTTATCGAAGCGTTGTCGGTTGACGCTCAGCATTATGCTGCATAGCAGCATGCCGTGGCTGTGATGGGATTCTCACAACGGTTGGATGGTTCAGCGTTGCAGAGCATTCGAGCGCACGCTGTGCATCGCATGTGCTTGAGAGCAAGTGCCGTCGATCGCATGGCAGCATCACATGTTGATACGCTCCGAACGATACCGATCACCCCCAGGCCGCCCCCATGCCCCGCGATCGATCCGAAGGCTGGAACGACGTTGCCGACCAGTACCTGGCGGCGCGGTCCAGTATTGGCGCAACCCTGGTGCGCGCGTGGGCGCGGGAGAATCTTCCACCATCGGCGTCGGTGCTAGATGTAGGCTGCGGGTCGGGCGTACCCATCGCGCAGGTGCTGATTGAAGACGGATTCAACGTCTTCGGGATCGATGCCTCACCCAACTTGGTCGCTGCATTTCATGCGCGCTTTCCCGATATGCCCGTGGCCTGCGAAGCCGCGCAGGAGAGCGTGTTCTTCTGCCGACCATTCGGCGGTGCTGTTTCCATCGGCCTGATCTTTCTTCTCGACGAAGACGACCAGCGCGAGGTGCTTCGCCGCATCGCCGATGCACTCGAGCCTGGCGGTCGCCTTCTTTTCAGTGCACCGCGGGAAATCTGCCAATGGGACGACCTGCTGACGTGCCGAACCTCCCGTTCGCTGGGCGAGGACGCGTATGTCGCCCATCTGCAAACGTTGGGACTTCACGTTGTCGGATGCCTGAACGACGAGGGTGGCAACAATTACTTCGACGTGGTGAAGAACGCCCTGCGCGTCGGGCCGCCCTGAGGCGACGGTCTTCGCGGAGGGATGACATCGCCCTTTTGGCCGCGCCCAAGCCGCAATCTCTTTCGATTCGCCTGCTGATGCCCCGCAGGATGGCGTCGTCAATCGCGCCGACAGATTCATGAGAAGTCCATTCGAGTCGCGACTCAATACCGCTCCGAAAGGTGCTTATGATGAGAGGAACGCTGTAGTACCTACCAGGCACCGCCTCTCTGAAGCCCCGAGGTCACAATGACTCCGCCTCTCGCCACCACCGCACCGTCGAACCAGCCCCCATCCGGTCTGATTCGCCATCAGCTCGCCCTGGTACGAACGGTCACCTGGCTGGTCCTCATCATTAACGTTTGCCTGGGCACCTACAGCTTCCACTACAACATCACGGTCGATCCCCCGTTCGCCTACACCCACCTTGTTCGAGACGTCGGGCTCGGCATCGCATGCATCGCGGCGCTGGTCTTTCTGCCGCGTAACTTCAGCTACGCCTGCCGTGCTCTGTTGGCGGGGCTTATCTTCTATCTGGCGTGGCATTACATATCGAACGACATGCGCGATCTGCCGAGCGCACTCCTGCCTCTGCTGATCATGATCATCGCCGCATATACGATGGGGCGGCGCGCGCTTTGGTGGGTGACGGGCATGATCGTCGCCGCGGTGCTGGGCTCGGCGGTCAATCAGTTCTTGTTCGATGGGCTGGAGTCGATACGCGAGCCGACCTATATCGTCGCCCTATGCAAGCAGTTGTTCCAGGTGCCTCTCGCCGCTTGCCTGGTCGATCGGACGATCGTGGTGCTGCATAACGCGATGGAAGCGGCCGACCTTCGGCGAGCGGAATCCGAAGCGTTACATCGGCAACTTGCCGACCAGATGAATCACACCATGGACTTGCAGCAGCGCTTGAACCGCACTGCGGCACACGATGCTGCCGTATCGGTATCGGCCGCCATCTCCCATGATTTCGGCAATCTACTCAATGCCATCGAAGGTTACGCAAACCTCGCGTGGGAGTCCGTCGTGACCATGGACACGCCACTGACCCGGGCCTTGGATGGCATCGAGCGTGCCGTGGAAAAGGCGCTTCGGCTGAATCGCCAGGTGATGGACATGATGCGCAACGAAGCGCGAGAGCCTTATCCGATCAATCTCGACGCGGCCATGGTGGAAATCGCGCCGCTCCTGAAAGTCACTGTCGGGAAGCAGATCAACGTCGAGGTGGATATGGACAACGTGCCACCGGTCCTTTTCGACGAGCCCCAACTGGCGCTGATTCTCCTGAATCTCGCCGCCAATGCGCGTGACGCCATGGAAGGCCGCGGCACGCTTTCATTGCGCGCACAAGAACGGGACGATGCCGTGGTCGTGACCATTTCGGATACAGGCCCGGGTATAAATGCCGACAAGGCCAAATACGCGTTTCAGCCGTTCTGGACCACGAAGCAACAAGGTAAAGGCACGGGGCTCGGGTTATTCAGCGCAAGGCAGATGGCTGAGTCGATGCAAGCACGTCTGGCTCTCTGTGAGCATGCAGGCAACGGCGCGCAATTCGAACTGGCTTTGCGGCGTGCCTGACGAACCACCAGAAGCGCCGGTCACGACTCCACCAGGACGTATCCGGCGCCGCGGACCGTGACGATCTCCAGGTGAGGACGCTCGCTACGGGTCAGCTTTCGACGAAGGCGGTGAATGAGGACCTCGATCCGATGCGGATCGAAATCCTCCACGTCCGTAGTGAGTGATTCGATCAGTAACTCCCGGTCAACGGGGTTGCCCTGCCCTTGCCGCAGCCGCTGAACGACGATGCGTTCCGCTTGAGTCAAGGCAAGCACTTCTCCCATGGGACCAGAGACATACCAGCCGTCCGTCGCCGGAGCCGCCATCGCCGCTGGACCGGCTGATGCTGCGCGAGGTGTCCAGCTTCGACGGAGCACGGCGTGCAATGCCGAGGCCAGCAAGCCGACAGTGACGGGCTTCATCAGATAAAGATCGGTGCCCAACTGATACGCCGAGAGGCCAGCGGACTCGATCGGCATGGCGCTCAACGCGATGATTCCCGCCTGTGAGCCTTCGCCACGCAGCCCTTGGATGATACGCAGACCGCTATCGTCGGGCAGATTAATATCGACGACCAGCAGGTCGAACGCCTGGCTGGCTCGTTTGAAATGAAACTCTTCGGCTGTTGCGCACGTGGTTACCTCGAAGCCGTAGCACGCCAAGCCGGGCCCGAGAATTTCCTTGCGCAGATCGTCGTCGTCCTCGACCAAGGCAACTCGCGCCAACACTGGTCACCCCCACCACGTCCCCTGCACACGGGGCCTACCGTAGCGCGGATTTGCCGATTATGCGAGTCGTACCGGGCTGTGCTCCGCCCTGCCTGCCTGCGATAACGGCCCGTCGGAGCCATGCACCGACGGGCCGCTTGCCTTACTGCACCGTCATGGCCACGACCGAGAACGAGGTCGTGGGACCGATACCCGTGACCCGCATGTAGTAAGTTCCTGCGGCGGGCGCGGAAATCGTCACCGACTCGTTGTTCCCCACGTGTGCCGAGCTGTACGGTCCGGTAGTCGTGACGGGAACCGTGTCCTTGCCGACGACCAGGGAGACATCCCCGCTCCCCCCCATGGTCCGGAAGGTCGCCACGCGTGTTTTGGCGGGTACGACGAACTTATAGACGATCTCGCTGGCGTTATAGCCCACGTCCCTGCGTACCACGACACCGTTGACCAGCGGAATGGCACTCTGCGCCGGGCTGCTGTTGGGATCGAGTGCCTTGGTGACTGCGGCAAAGGTATCGAGGATGCCGATGCCATAGGACTGCGCGTTGGACTGCGGGAACCCACGGGTCGTCGAGGTCAGGTAGTCCTTGACCAGATTGGGGGTGAGCGCCGGCAGGCCGGCTTTCTTGCGTGCAGCGATCATCAGCGCCGCCGCACCGGCCACTTCGGGGGTGGCCTGCGAAGTGCCGGCCATGGAGCCATACGTCGGTGACGCCGGAACGGTCGTACCTGAGTTGATCGCAGACCAGGCAAAACCCGCGGCCACCGGCGTACCCGACGAGGCATCGTTCGGATACACGCCGCCACCAGGTGCCGACAGCGATACGTTGGCACCGTAATTCGAGTAGAAGGCAGGCTTACCCGTGATGCCGTTCGATGCGACGGTGACCACACCGGGGCAGTTGGCAGGGCTGGTGCCGGTGGCGTCCTGAGCGCTGTTCCCCGCGGCCACGATCACCGTGGTGCCGAGGCTCATCGCCGTATTGATGGCTTTTCCCAGATCGGTGGAAGCGCTGCACGCCCCCTCGCCACCCAGGCTCATATTGATGACCTGTGCGGGGAACGCGTTGTCATCCAAACCATCGACGTGGCCGCCTGCCGCCCAGACAATGGCATCCGCGATATCGGATGTCGCGCCGCCACAGTGACCCAGTGCGCGAATAGGCAACACCTTTGCCTTGCCTGCCACGCCGGCCATGCCCACGCCGTTGTCCGTCAGCTCGGCGATATTGCCCATCACGTGCGTGCCATGCCATGAGCTGGGTTCGGGCAGGATCGCCACGTTGTCGACGCAGCCTCCATTGCTGGCCAGGTATTTGCTGTCGGTGGTCCAATCACCTAAATCCCAGGCGCCTTTCGCTCGACCGTCCGTCGCACGCCCAGAGACGAGCGCGTCGGAAATGAAGTCGTAGCTCTGGTCCGTCAGCGAGGTGTCGAGATCGGGGTGAGACGTCGCACCCGTGTCGATCACCGCCACCACGACGCCCTCACCCTGCGACAGGCTCCATGCCTTGGCGGCGTTCGAGCCGCCCTTGTTCGCGAAGGCCTGGGTATCGCGGCCGATCGTCTCAGGCGTGCCGTCGCCCGCGCGGAAATGCCATTGGTAGGAAAAATTCGGGTCGTTGGGCGTACCCGTCGATACGTCTTCCAGACGGTAATCGCGGAACGGATAAAGCCGCACATCCGGCTCAATGGACTCCACCGCCGGATTGGCCGCCGCTTCGCGCATCAGTGCCATCGCAGACGGGCCATCCAATGCCTTGCTGGCACGCACGACATAACCGCCCACCGACGTCTTCCGCTTGAACGAGAAACCCGCGGTGCGCAGCGCATTGGCCTGAATGGCGGACATGGCCGTCGACGAACGCATGAGCGATGAACTCGCCGCATAGATGTCCTGCGCCGCGGCGGCTCCATTCGGCGTCATGCCCGGTTTGTAATGCACGATGAAGCCATCGATGCGCTGCCCGGAGGACAGCGCCATGCTGGCAACCTTTGCGTCGATACTCTGCGCCAGCGCGCAAGGCGCTGCGCAAGCCAGCAGCGCGCCGACGATCCACATCTTGTTAGCTGGGTACTTCATGTCTAGCCCCTTTGGAATTGATGTTGTGCAAGCGGTGCGTATCAGGCCGATCACCAGCCGAAGCTGACGCCCACCGTGCCGCTGCTTTCGCCGCCACCTGCCAATGCGCCGCCGACGATGATGGCGCCGCGCCCCGGAAGCCGATGCGCATAGCCCACGGCCAACGCGCCTTCACCTCGATAACCACCCGCTGCGGCGCTCACCCTGTTATCCGTGCCTTCGGCGGCCGCAATCGCACCCGCCATACCGCTCATCGCCGAACCCATCGCACCCACACGGGCCACGCGGGTATCCAACGCACCGAAGCGCTGCTCGACCCGGTTTTCAAAGGCGTTGAAGTCGGTCCGACTCACCGCGTTGGCCACGCGTGTGTCGGTGTAGCTGTTGGCGCTGGACAGCGTCTGCGCATCGCCTGCATCGGCGTACGACTGCGCCGTTTGCACCGCCTGCGTCGTGGCCGCATCCATCTGCTGACGATTGACCGCATCCGTGGGCGCCTGCCCCACCGCCACATTCGTGATGCGACGCTGCGTGGTGGCATTGCCGACCGATACCGTGTTGGCCTGGTCTGCGACCGAGCCCGCACCGAGCGCCACGGCGCCGGTTGCGGTCACCGCTGCCCCTTGCCCCAACGCCGTGCCCGAAGCGCTTTGCACGGAAGACGAAGCGCCGACGGCAACCGAGTTCTGTGCCGAGGCTGCGATGGTGGCGTTGGCGCCGACCGCCGTGCTCTGATCCGCTCCGACATTCGCACCGCCACCCACCGCGGTATCGCCAGGGCCGAACGCCAGCGAATGAGAGCCGACCGCCGTCGCCATCTGTCCGCCAGCGCGCGACGCGTCACCCACCGATACCGACGACGTGGCGACTGCAGCGGCTCCCTGCCCAACGGCAATGCCTCCTGCCACGGAAGGCGCCACACCGTGCGAGAGCGAATTCACTGCTGTGTCGAGCGCGCCAATCGCACCGGCAATCGAGGTGTAGTCCTGGCCGAGCACCGACACCTTGAATCCCCTCAGGTGACCGGTGGGATCGACGATCGTGCCGCCACCGATGATGTTTGCCAGGGTGGACAGGCCCTGATTGAACTGGCCGCCATTGATCGCCTGGTGGCTCGTAGATACCAGCGACCCGTCCGCGACGTTGTCGATCACGGTGCCCGACGCTCCGCCCAGGATTACCTTTGCCTTCGTGCTGTCGTCATAGGTCACGGCGCCGTTGGCGAGGTCGCCCACGTTTCCTGCTACTGCACGCAACTGCGCAAGATTCACGGCGTCGGTGTCGTGATCGCCAGCCGCCACGTTCGTGATTTGACGCTCCGCGCCACTGCTACCCACCGAAACGGTGTTGTCGCGATCCGCGAAGGAACCCGCACCCAAGGCGACGCTGTTGTTCACGATCTTCGAGTCACCCGGCGAGAAGATGCTGTTGCCGACCCTGGCACCCTGCCCCAGGGCAACGGAGTTGCTGCCGAACACTTCCGAATACGAGCCGATGGCCACGTCATTGGAGAAGGGAACCGCTGGCTGGTCATCCGTAGGAAGGCCCGAGTGCCAGACGAAGGCCTGATGACCAATGGCGACGCTGTCGTCTGCCTGAGACCAGGTGCCGTAGCCGATTGCCGTCGCGTAGGCGCCTGCCACCAGATTGCCGTAACCTACCGCGACGCCGCTCTGTGCATAGACTGTATTGAAGCCGCCGACCGCTGTACCTTCCGTCACGCTGACCACGTTGCCCGCGCCAAGTGCGGTGGCCCAGTCGGCCGTGGCTGCTGCACGGTCGCCAATCGCCGTTGCGTCATAGCCGGTGGCTGTCGTCCTGTAACCCATCGCAATCGAACGAATGCCGGACGCGGAAGCCATCGTGCCAACGGCCGTGGATGCGTACTCAGTCGCCTGGGCGCCCGAGCCGAAGGCGCTGGCGAGACGGGCCGTGGCCTCGGTCGCCTGCAGATTCACGCCATCGAATCCCTCGCCCAACTCGTCGTACAGCACGTCCACCACACCGCCCACCGCGACGGCGGAGCGGTCACTGGCGTACGAGCCGGCACCTACCGCATTGGCATAAATGCCAGTAGCCCGGGCACCCGCGCCCACGGCCATGGACGCGACACCCGACGCCAGCGTGTTCGACGTGCCCGTTAAGATCGCGGTACCGTCTGCCGTCTCGTTCCTTCCGCCGATCGCCAGCGACGCGACGCCGCTGGCACTGGCATTGCCGCCGAGCGCTACCGCGTTCACGTCGGTTGCCGACGCGCCGTATCCACCCGCAAGAGCGAGGTTGCCGGCAGCGACAGCCTCGCTACCGAGACTCGTTGCGCCGTTTCCTTGCGCAAGCGCTGCGGCACCGAACGCCGCCGATTCCGAACCGGATGCCCACGCGGCCCGACCAAGCGCGACCGCGCCATCGCCATCCGTCACGGCGGGTGCGCCATCGCCATTGGCGTCGCCCACGCTCAAGAACGTGCTTGCCGTGTGGGTCGCGTCAGTCAGTTGTGCGAGGTTCACCGCGTCGGTGGCGAATGTGCCGGCCGCGACGTTGGTGATCTGTCGCTCGGCGCCGCTGGCACCGACCGATACGGTATTGCTCCGGTCAGCCACCGAACCGGCACCCAGCGCCACCGCATTCGCGGCAAGGGCCTGTGCCGCCGTGCCCAGCGACAAAGCACTCGTGGCCGTCGCTACGGCTGACGCACCCACCGCCATGGCGCCGTCACTGTTGGCGAGTGCGTTGACGCCAAGCGCCGCGGTGTTCAAGCCGTTAGCGATTGCTCCACCGCCGAATGCTGCGGCGTGGTCGCCATTCGCGATAGCGGAATCACCGAAGGCCGTGCTTCCGTCGCCGATAGCAGAGGCGTTATGTCCGCAAGCCGTGCCGTCTGCCGCTACTGCCGTGCCTGCGGCGGCACCTTGACTGTCACTGCAGACCGTTTGCGCATGGCCTGACATGCTGTAGCCCAGGCCGGCACAAATGGCCGCACTCAATACTTTTGCACGCCACATGGCGGCACGCGTCCGCTCGTTATGGCTGGCGACACACGTCGTCTTCGTCCCCATCTTTTACCCACCCCAATGTTGTCCCCTGAAGCGGCGACATTCACCGAACTGAAGTGTGGTTGTCACGCACACTACATCTCACAACCTCACCGAATCGGTGAGGTTGGGTTCGATGCCGGTGGCGTGCCCGCGTGCCCCAGACGGGGGATAGCACCCGACGACCACTTCGTCGAAGGTGCCGATACAACGGTCAGTGGCGCACGTGCCACACACGAGCATCGGCATGGCGACTTCCCTCGAACAAGTATCCGGTGCGATTGCCGGCGGCCTATTCGGCAGCTTTTCCGGTTTCTTGTCGAACAACGTCCATCGTTGGCTTCAGGACCGTCGGGCTCGCCGAAGCATCGCGTGCGCGCTGATCGGAGAATTGGGATCGCTTCGAGACCGGATCGATGGCTCCTACTTACCCATGCTCCGAGAGGGCCTCAAGGCGCTGCGCGCTTGCGAGCATGCCCCGACCCACCATTTCCGTGGCGAGCGGGACTATTCCCCGATCTTCCATTCCTTGGGGCATCAGGTTGGCGTACTACCCGAGCCGCTACCGAAGGATCTCGTAGGTTGGTATATGGGCTTAGCCATTTGCCTGGAAAGCGTCCGTGAGCTTCATACGCTAGCTATCGATGACCGCCCTGAAACTCTCGCTCGAGCCCTCAGCATCGCCGAGTTTCAACACCGCCGCTTCCACGATCTGGTCGCCGCTTCTGCTCCACTGATCGCGCGCTTGTCGCGGCTCTAGATGCAGCAGTCGCGGACCCGCTTGGCGTAGGCACCGAAACAGGCTGCCAGCGGGTGTCCAGACGGAAGGCTATCTACGAGCCGGGTGACGCTTTGCTCGAACGCTGCGTCGTGCGCCGAGGCGTCGTCAGTCCTGCCACGTGTGTGCAGGATTTCCGCTGCGACCGAATGCACACGCCATTCCGCCACCGGGGCACCACTTTGGGCGACGACAGTCAACGCGTCAGTAACATAAGCATTCGCCGCATCCCATTGGGCTTGTCGAGCGGCGACTCGCGCGCTCAACTCCAACGCCATCACCTGCCATGTAGGTTCTTCCATCGGGGCGATCAGGTCGCGCATCCGCTCCGCAGCCATCGCAGCCCGGGCGAGGTTGCTATCCGCCAGATAGGCATCGCCCAGGGTCCAGGCAATCAGCAGACGCCAATACCAATCCATGTTGACCGCATGCTCGCGGATCTCCTGGTCAAGTGCTTCCAGTTTGGCGATGCCGGCGGCGGCCTCTCCCAGGCCAATCTCCGAGATACCCGCCAGGATCGCGCAGTGTCGTAGTTCGTTCGGTAACAGCGGCGTGTAAAGAGGTTCCGGTTTCGGCCCTCCGACGTCCCTGTAAACGCCAAGGCGCATGCAGATGCGTCGAATGCCTTCAAAGTCTCCAGCGAACACCTTGAGCAACCCCTGCATCGTCAAGAGCGTGCAAATGCTGTAACGGTTGGCGTTGACGACGAAGAGATGTTCGCTCGCGTCGAATTCTTCGAGCGACCGCCCCCACTCTCCCAGCATGAGATAACACCAAGGCCGCCCCAAATGCGTCATCCAGATGGCACGGAAAATGTTGAATTCAGGCCGATCGATGGCATGCCTCATGAGAATGCCGACATTCTCGTCGATGGTCTCCAGTGCTTCCCGGTAGCGGCCCGACAACAAGCACATCATGCTGAACTCGACCATTCCCCATGCAGCAACCTGACGATCGGGCCCATTGCGCAATGGTTTCAGATTCGCTTCGCACAGTTCGAACAATGCCTGATTCCAGCCACTGATCCATATGCGCCACGATGCGCTGCTCAAAAGTGTGCGCGCGCGTAATTGAGGTGTCGATTGGCGCCAAGCCAAATCGGTTGCGCGCTCCAGATGAGTCACGCAGGTGCCAATGTCCTTCCAGCCCCACACAAAGGCCAAGCCAATCTCCGCCCGCGCCTGGACATCCACCCGTCCCGCACGCGCGGCCATGTCGACCAGTTCGGCAAACACCTGCAGTGCCTTGGGCTCGCGCATCGCCGCATAGATGCTTCCGCGGTGTTCCAGGAGTTCCAGGCGTGCGGCTTCGCGATCCGCGCCGGAAAGATGCGACGCCACCCAATCCGCCTGATCCAGTATCGACAACGCGTCCTGGTGCGCAAATCGCTTTTTGGCAGTCAGCAGGGCTGCCTCCAGATAGCGCGTCGCCTTGGCCCAGTCCTGGGCGCCGGAGAACTGAACGGCCAGGTTGAAGGCCAGATGGCCATCATCGATATCGTTGTCTTGCGCTTCCAGCTCCTTGGCAATCAACGCGTGGATCCGAGCCAGGCGCAAGGGGCCTTGGCGATCGAGCAAGGCCTCGCGGAACAAAGCATGTCGGAACATGTAGACACGAGCATCCCCGCGCGCCGTCTGAACCTTGTCCCGCCGTCGTATGAACGCCTCGTCCCGGCACAGGGTTTCGCAGATTTCCTCAAACCGACGCACGCTCATGCCAGCGGCCGAGGCAACCACCGGCGGTGTGAACGTTTCTCCGCACGCACTGGCGGCTTCGAGCACGTGACGGGAATCTGCATCCAAAGCGGCAATGCGCGACTCCACCAGTGCCCGGATCGGGGCTGGCACCATCGCCGCATGCTCGCCAGACGTCGCTTCCGGGCCGTCATTCGGCATTCGCTCGGCTGCGCCTTTCCAATCGTCAAGCAAGATCGACAGGAACAGCGGGTTGCCACCGGAACGCCGTAGCATCGTGTCTGCCACTTCGGGCACGGGGGTCAAGCCGCCCCTGTCGATAAGCGTGGCCACGTCATCGGCCAATAGCGGGCCTAATTCCATCTCCGAAGCCAGGCGATGAAGCACCAGATCGCCGATCAACTGCTTGAAGCGGGACGTGCCTTCGGATGGATCGTCCGAACGCAACGTACATATCACGAGAATCGAGGCCGCGGATCGTCGCCGCGCCAACGCGCTGATCAGATCCAGCGTCGAGTGATCGGCCCAGTGAATATCTTCGAGCGCGAGCAGCACGGGTGCCGTCTGCGCCAGGTGTTCAAGGAAGTCGCTGAACTCGCCGATCATTCGGCTACGTGCCGACAGTTGCGGGTCACGCAGCAATTTCGCCCGGCGATCTCGCGTGAGCAGGCTGCTGAGTAACCCTCCCCATGACGGCGCAAGATTGACCAACGCGTGTTGAATGCGTGCCGCTTCGGGGCCGCGCATCCACGTCGAGAGCGCTTCGATGACAGGGTAAAACGGTTCGACGCCACCGAATCCTTCAATGCATCGGCCCAAACCGATCAACGCCCCGCGGAAGGCCGCTGTCGTGCAGAAATGTTCCAGCAGCGCCGTCTTGCCGATGCCGGACTCGCCGCGGATAAACACCGACTGCGCCACACCCGCGGCACTGGCCCGAAACGAAGCGTCAAGCCGCGCCTCCTCCGCGACACGCCCGACCAGGGGCGCCTCATGCCTTAAGGACGAGACAGGATGGGACTCGAGCGGGGTGCGAACAGTCGCGATGAAGCGGTAGCCCCGGCCGCGCTGCGTTTCGATGTAGCGTGGCGCCCGCGCGGTGTCGCCCAGCGCGTTTCGAATCGTCAGGACATACCCTTTGAGTACTTCCGGCTGAACGTCAACGCCGGACCACAGCGCTTCCAGCAGTTCCTCGTGCGTGACCAGGCGGCCCGGCCGCTCGACGAAGTAACGCAACACATCGAAGGCTTTGCCAACGAGCGCCACCGGGACTGCCTCGCCAGGATTCTCCACTCGCCATAGCATGTGGTCCCGTGTATCCAGGCGAAATCCGTCGAACTCACGCACGCCCGGGTGTCCTTTCCGTCGCATGCCTGGCATGCCGATCACATGATGCCCAGTTCGTTGGCGCGGGAGACCGCTTCGGTGCGCGCCTTGGCAGCGAGTTTGGCAAAGATGCGTTTTGCATGGGACTTGATGGTTTCCGGCATGATGTCGAGCGCACGCGCGATTTCTTTATTGGACAGCCCCAGGCTCATCAGGCGCAATACGACGATTTCACGGTCGGTCAATGACTCGATCTGCCCCCTGTGCGGCCTTCGTCGGCTTCGGGTCAACGGCGGCCGGGGCTTTTCATGAGCGAGCAATCCGTCCAGATAGGCCGCCATGTGGCCGCGACAGAATTCGGCATCCTGCCTAAGCCTGCGCAGGCCGACCACGAGCAGGCCCATCTCATCGATGAACGTACGAAACAGGCCCACGCGCGCGCCCTCTTCCAGGCTGCCCGCCAGCTCAGCGAGGCCATTCGACCAGTCGCCCGCAGCCATCGACGCACCAGCGATAAGCACGCTCAGCCGTAGGGACACCCAAAATTGGCCGCGCGACCGGGCCTTGAAGCGCAGCGCGCTGGCTGACGCGACCGCCTCGCTGGGTCTTTCGCTTGCCATGGCCAATCGGCAACGGGCCACTTCCAGCGGCCACCTGTCAAAGTCAGGATCAGTCAGGCGCAAGGACGTGGCGCGCAGCACGTCATCGAATTCGGCTTCCGCGGCGCGAGCGGCTTCCAAGTTCCCTCGATCAAGGTAAATGAGGATTCGCTCGCTGGCACAGCGCAGCGCGAGACGGAGCCACCCTCGCTCAAGTGCCAGTCTCTCCCCATGCGCCAAGAGCAGCAACGCCACGTTGATGTTTCCGCGGTCCACAGCAACCCGGGCGGACACGACGAAACCCAAAATGGCACTCTCAGCGGCCCCCACCCGCTCGACCGTCGCCATACGCCCACGAATCAGGACATCGGCTTCGTCGAGATCGCCGGTTTCATACGCTATGGCCGCCAGCACGCAGGTGGGAAGCAAGTATTGCGGACCGGCCGCTTCACCGTTCAGTGGGATCCTCTGCGCAGCCTTGGCCAGTCGCTCGGCTTGCTTGAAGCGCAATTGTTCCGCCTCGGCCGCCGCCTGCATGGATAACTCGAACACATACAGCACCGCCAGCGGGCCACGGGGACGACCCATCCGGGCCAGCTGATGAAACCGCGCCAGGTCATGCCGCTGCCAGGCGGCATAACGAAGGACCGCGTGGACCGCAGAGCGGTGCCGCCCTCGTCCTTCGACCACCGAAGCCGCGACGGACTGCGCATCGTCTCGCCATACCTGACCGATGGCGTGGAGCGTGCTCGCCTCCCGGGCCCACGAGGGAAACCGATCGGAAACGCAATCCTTCTCGGCACGGTCGATCACCGAAAGTGCCTTGAAGAAGGCCTCTGCATCCATCTGTCGGGCAGCCTGCCATGCGCGATCCAGGCTCTCGCGCCAAGGAAGCGCCTGCTGAGCATCCGTCGACCACGGTTCGCGCGCAGGCATGTCACCGGTCTGTGGCTCCAGGCACGCTACGTTGTCCAGGTGCTGAAATTCGGTGTCCATCTCGCCCCCAGGATTCGATCCAAACTCCGGGGACTGACGGTCCGGAGGTTGCGCATCGCGCCTATCGCGCATTCGACATAAACGTAGGCCAAGCGCCTCGGCTTGTCGTGATACCAAGGTTTTTTCTTGGTTCTTTTTAGGTTTGGTGGCGCGAACGTGAGAAACGCCTCCCGCTATTTCTTGCGACCCTCCGTGCCCCCATCATGGGGATACGCAGACCAACGCATGCGGGGGAGACTGACGTACCACCCATCCCCTCTCGGCGCGTATCGCGCATCAAGGCTCCCCATGACCAAAGTTGCCGAAGTCCTCGTCGATGTACTCCGCCAGGCAGGCGTGCAACGCTGCTACGGGATCGTAGGAGACACGCTCAACCTCTTTGCCGAACATCTCGAACGCAGTCCGATCGACTGGGTACATGTACGTCACGAGGAGGCCGGTGCCTTCGCCGCTGCTGCCGAAGCAACACTCACCCACCAGCTCACCGCGTGCGCCGGCAGTTGTGGTCCAGGTAGCCTCCACTTCATCAATGGCCTGTACGAAGCCAACCGCAATGGTGTCCCGCTGGTGGTCATCGCCAGCCAGGTGACGATGAACGAGTTGGGTTTCGAGTTCGTCCAGGAAGTGGACTTCCAGACGGTCTTCAAGGAATGCTCGGTCTACTGCGAGATGATCCTGACGCCGGAACAGGCGCGAAAGAAAATGGTCATGGCTTGCCAGGCTGCCGTCACCCGGCGCGGCGTGGCCGTGGTCATCGTGCCGGTCGATGTCGCGCAGAGTGAGGTGCCCCACGATGCCGCCTATCCGATCCATACGCCGCGCCCGGTGATCTTGCCGAGCGCAACAGAACTGGATTGGATGGCCGACCTCCTCAACGCAGGAAACCGCATCACCATTTATGCCGGTGCGGGTTGTGAAGGTGCCAAGTCAGAAATCCTCGCGCTGGCCGAGCGCCTGAAGGCACCCGTGGCCCATACCTCACGTGCCAAAAACGTCATGGAGCATGGGAATCCGTACAACGTGGGTCTTACCGGTATCCTCGGCAACGAAGCGGGATATCACGCCATCCTGGAATGCGACACCCTGCTCCTGCTGGGTGCTGACTTTGCGTGGAAGCAGTTCTACCCATCCCACGCAAACATCATCCAGGTCGATATCGACGCCACGCATCTGGGGCGCCGCCATCCGGTCACCTGCGGCGTCGTGGGCGATGTGAAACACACCCTGCAGGCGCTGCTTCCTAAGCTCGACGCCAAGCAAGACAGCTCGTTTCTCGATGACTACCAAGGCCGATTCGGGAGGGCCATGGACGCTTGGCGGGCACACCTTCACCCAGGCCCGAACGACTCCATTCCCGGCTCCTACCTGACCGCCATGCTCAACGAACTGGCCGACGACGACGCGTTGGTCAGCGGAGACGACGGCACGCCCATCGTCTGGGCGTTGCGTTTCTTCAAGACCAATGGCGCACGCAAGGTCTTTGGGAGCTTGCTTCACGGCACCATGGCCACGGCACTGCCCAGCGCCATCGGCCTGAAGAAGGCCGCCCCGGATAGGCAAGTGATCGCCATGTGCGGCGATGGCGGCCTATCGATGCTCCTTGGCGAACTGCTCACGGTGGTGCAGGAGAAACTCGACATCAAGATCGTGGTGTTCGACAACAGCAAGCTTGGCTTCGTCGAGATGGAACAAAAGTCGGAGGGGATGCTGGAGACCTTCACCCATTTGACCAATCCCGACTTTGGCCGACTGGCCGACGCCATCGGGATGGTTGGACGCACAGTCACCCACGCTGCCCAGCTGGAAGACGCAATGACAGCCTGGCTCAACACCCCTGGTCCTGCACTGCTCAATGTTCGCGTCAATCCGGTAGAGCTGGTCAAACCGCCCTTCTTGGAAGTCAAACCCATCGCTGGGTTGGCGCTCTATTCGGCTCGCGCCGTCCTGGCTGGACGCGGCGCAGACGTTCTCGAAATGATCCAGACGAACCGGTAATCGCGACCTTCGCGTCTGATGTTGGCTTCTCATCCCTTCGCAGGACATACCCATGAACGCCACTTTCCCCGTCTGGTCCGAACGCTTCGACGGCGGCTCCGCCAGCGAAGAGGCGACGCTGTTCAAGCAACTGGCTAGCTGCATGACCATTGTCCAGGAGCGCAATCAAGCGGCGGCAGAGGCGGCATGCCCGATGCGTACGCTGCATGCAAAGATCGTTGCCGGCATCACCATTGCACGCCTGGATGTCGATGCAGACCTGCCGGAGGCCTACCGGTCCCTTTACATACAGCCCGGCGCCAGCATCCCTGCACTGATTCGTTTTTCCAACGCGAGCGGCGTGCCACAGGCGGATACCCTGGCCGACATGCGTGGCATCGCCGTACGCTTGTTTCCGCCCGAGGCACCTGCCCATGACCTGTTGATGACGAACTTTCCCGCGTCGCATGCGCGGAATGCCAAGCAGTTCGTCGACTTTGCGGTCATTGCCTCGGGCGACAAAACCACGATGATGGAACGACTTCTGGAGCGCTTCGGGCCCGCGGAAACGCAACGGATGCTTACGAACATTCAGACCGGAATGCGTCCATGCCCGACGCTCGCCGGGGAGCATTTCTGGAGTCGCGGTGCCTACCTATGGGGCAAGCAGCCGGTTCGCTACGCCATCCACCCCGTGCTCGAACCCGGCTCGGCGCCCTCGGAACCGCTGGGTCCAGACGGACTCTTCGACGATCTGGCTCGTCGACTCGATCAAGGCGATCTGCGCTTTCGCCTTGGCGTCCAGCCCTTCGTCAGCGAAGAACTCACGCCCATTGAAGACGCTTCGGTTCCATGGACCCAAGAGGCATCGCCCTCCGTGGAGATCGCAACCTTGGTGCTACCGCAGCAAGATCTTCATAGCGAGACCTCCCGAGCAGGTCATGCTCTCGTGCAAAGCCTGGCTTTCAATCCCTGGAACAGTCCCGCCGAGTTCCGTCCGCTGGGAAATCTCAATCGCGCCCGAGGTGTCGTTTATGGCACCAGCGCAGCGCATTGGGTGACATCCGCGCCCCAAGCCTCGACGTAAATAGGTGTGGCGCGCAGTCGTTCGCTGCGGATGTGCACGCCTGCATGCCTCGAATGAGCTGGCCCCGCGCTTCAGAAGAGATGACATCTCATGGCATCCCAAGACCAGATGATCTACATCGTCGAGACGGACCCGTTCGAGTGCGGTCGCTTGATGGCACGCCTCATCGCCATGAACCTTGCAGCGCATCCGCTTTCCCGTGCGGAAGCCAACGAGACCATGACCAAGGCAGACGCGCCCAGTTGCGCCATCGTCAACTTGTGGCCCTCAGGCTCGCGCAACCTGCACGTCCGCGAACTCGCGCCCTATGACCGGATGCCGGTGATTGGCATCGGAGATGACATCGACGTACCCCAGGCCGTCGAAGCCATGCGGGCTGGGGTCTTCGACGTGCTCCCGCGCGCCTGCTCGGACGATGCACTGTTCGTTACGGTGACGGCCGCACTTGCCTGCGATCGCGAGCAGCGTGTGGTGCGGTCGGGGCTCGCTCAACTGCGAGGTCGCTATGCCACGCTGACGCCGCGGGAGATGGAGGTGCTCGACCTCGTCGTGGCGGGCTTGCTCAACAAGCAATCCGCCTGGATTCTGGGCATTCGCGAAGTCACCCTTCAAGCGCATCGATGCAAGATCATGGAGAAGATGAAGGCGGCGTCGCTGGCCGACCTCGTACGCATGGCAGATCGCCTGCGCCTGCCCCCCTGGTCGCCCAGCGATGCTGCCGTGCATCTGGTTCGTTCGAGACTGAGTGCGTAACCGATCGATCGCGCCGATCGGGCATGCCTCAAGGCCCACCGTTTCAGGGCGCACCTGCGGGAGGCCGCTGCGAATGTGCGGCGTCGTTCCATCCGCCACCGACGGCCTGAATCAATGCTACCGACGCGTCGAGTCGCGCTTCGCGCCCTTCCAAGGCAGCCAGCTGAGCACCGAGAAGCGCGCGCTCCGCGTCGAGCTGTTCGAGGTAGTCCGCATACCCTTCGCGGAACCGGTTGCGCGCTAACGAGTAAGCCGCCGCTGTGGCGTCCTGTTGACGGGTTAGCGCCTGTTCTCGATCCGCATATTGCTGCGAAGCAGCCAGCGCGTCTTCAACCTCTGCAAAAGCCGACAGCGCAGCGCGGCGGTAGGCAAAGGCGGCCTGGTCGCGCAGGCTCGCTGCCCGGTCGGCCTGCGCATGTAGCCGTCCCCCCTCGAAAAGGGGAGCCAGCGCGGTGGTTCCCACGGTAAAGACCTTCACCGGGGACGCCAGCAGCGTCGACCCCACATAACCGCCGGTAGCCATCAAGCTCACGGACGGCATGAACTCGGCGCGCGCTTCATCCAAGGCACGATCGGCGGCCACGACGGTGTCTTCGGCCGCGATGACATCCGGCCGCTGCCGTAACACCTGGCTCGGGATGGCGAGCGGGATGCGGGGAATACGGATATCGCCGAGATGCTCGTGAATGGCGATCGGCGAAGGCGGCTTGCCCGTCAGCTCGGCAAGCAGATCCTCGTCTTTGGCAATCGCCAGACGTGTGGCCGGCACCAGGGCAGCCGCGTTTTCGTATTCGGACTCGGCTTGCCGCAGTTCCAGTTCCGAGCCGTAACCCGCGTCCCATCGCCGTTGAGCAACCGTTTTGGACCCCAATCGAGCCTGCAGTGTCTGCTGGGCGACAGACAGCGTCTCGTGCTGGACCAGCAGATCTATGTACGCACGCGCTACGGTTGCGCCGACGGACAACCGCACGGACGCTTGCACTGCGCGAGTGCTCGCCAACGCTGCACGTGCACTGGCGGATGCGGAGGCCATTCGTCCGAAGATATCCACTTCGTAGGACGCCTGGAACTGAGCGCTCCAGGCACGCTGCATCTGAGGTTGCCCAAATGCGTTCACCTGGCGCTCGCGATCGCCGCCAAGGCCCAGGCCGACCGAAGGCTTCGATTGGCCGCGAACGGCGTTCAACTCCGCCTCCGCCTGACTGACCCGGCTGGCCGACGCGAGCACATCGCTGTTGTGCGCCAGCGCCTGCTCCACCAGATCGTTGAGCACAGACGAACCGAAGACGCTCCACCACGCTGGCGTAAGCGCTCCCGTTTCCATCTGTGCTGCACCGCGCTGCCATCCCGTCGGAATCGTCACGTTAGCGTCGGGCGGCGGCGCCGGTCGCGGCCCCGCACACGCCGTCAACACCATGGCAAACGCTCCTGCCCAGATCTTCATTGCGTGTCGACCCGAGCGACCACCGACATGCCAGGGGCAAGGCGATCGGCATCCTGCTGATTGGCATCCAGCTCAATCAAAATGCCGATACGTTGAGGCACCTTTACAAAATTGCCCGTGGCGTTATCCGGTTTCAGCACGGCAAACTCGGCGCCGGTCGCCGGGGCCATGGACCCAACGTGCCCGGTGAAGCGCCTTCCCGCCAGCGCATCCACGGCGAAGCTCGCGAGCTGATGCGAATGGATGTGCGCCGTCTGCGCTTCCTTGAAGTCCGCGATGACCCAGCGCACAGGTGGCACCAGGGTCACCAGTTGCGTTCCGACCCCGACGTATTGTCCGAGATAAACGCCCACCTGCCCAAGTTGCCCATCTTTCGGCGCTCGCACGACGGTGTAATCCAGATCTACCTGGGCTGCATGAAGGGCAGCGCGAGCTGCATCAACCTGCGCGGCGAGCGCTCCTCGGCCAACGTCCACGGTGCGCAGATCCTCCCTAGCCACGGCTAACGCCGATTGCGATTGCTCGACAGCAGCCTTTGCCTGGAGCTGTCCCGCCAAAGTCTGGTCACGTTCACGCTTGGAAATCGAACCGTCGGTCACCAGCGCTTGCGCACGGCGCCAGTCAGCCGCAGAGCGCACGCTTTGTGCCGTTGCACTGCGTAGCGCCGCCTCCTGGGCGCGGATCTGTGCTTCACGTGCCGCGTGCGCCTGAAGGTTATTTGCCAACTGCGCCTGCGCCGCGTCCAGGTTCGCCTGGGCTTGTTCGACCTTCGCGTGATAGATGCGGTCGTCGATGCGAAACAACGTCTGCCCGCGTCTCACGTGTGCGTAATCGCTCACGGCCACTTCGACGACATTGCCGTTGACCTGAGCAGCCAAAGCGGTCGTTTCGCCATGGACATAGGCGTTCTCCGTTTCTTCGACGCCGAGGTCAAAGGGGGGCAGATGCCAGAACGCGAGAGTCGCCATGATTCCTACGACGGCCATGGCACACACGGTGATGACCGTAAGCCAATGATGTTCGGCCGAACGCCACGGTTCGGACGGCGTCTCTACGGTGTTCATGCGTTCCGGTCCCTTCGTACGTAGCGAGTCGACCATGTCGCAACGCCGACATAAAGGGCCGTCCCCAAGGCGAAAACGGCAACCAGGGCGAAAACGTCATCGTAAGCCGCCGCGGCCGCCTGCGTATTCAATGCCTGCCCCAACAGACGTCCGCCGGCTAGCTGGCGGGCCACCGGATCGGTGAGCACGCCGGCAAAGCCGGCAGCGCCCTCGTGGAGTTGCGCGGCGATGGCGGGGTTGGCGCTGGTAAGGTGAGTTGCCATGCTGGTGGCGTGCACGCGTGTCTGTATCGTCTGAAGAGTTCCGAGAATCGCCGACCCCGCGAGGCCACCAATGTTCTGTGTGGTACTGAAGAGAACGACGAAGCTGACAAGAAAGTTGGGTCCCTGCGAGCGCATATGCATCAGGCCATACAGCAACGCCGGCCCCATGAACAACGCGGTGCCCAGTCCCAGAAGCATTTGGCTGGCATAGAGCTGTGCTGGCCTGCTTAAAGCATTGCTGTGACTGTCCAGGATCGCGCCCACCGCGATGGTCAGACTGGCCGCCATGACGAGATAAGGCAATCGCTGCTGCGAGAGCAGAACGAGAACCACACCGATACCGACGATCATGGCGAGTGCGACCCATGCAAACAGTCCAGCGAGTTGATCGTTGATCAACCCGCCACTGGCGAGGAGCCCGACGGCTTCATAGGTCTGCTCTGCGAGCGCCAGGCGCACGAAGATCGCCACGGCAGCAAAGCGCAGGATGTCCTTCGTGGTAATCCACCGCATCTGCAATAAAGGAGCGCGCCGATGCCGCTCGAGAAGATACGCCGCCACATAGCAAACGATGGCCCCACACAGCAGCAAGGCGAGTTGTGTGGCATCCACCCACCATAGCAATCGACCGAGACTCAGAAAGCCGCAAAGCATGACGTTTGCCGGTAACAACAGGCCCATCGTGAGCACGTCTAACCGAGAGAACACTTTGGACCGCTCGGTCGGCGGCAGCGGAAGCGCTACCGTCGCGGCAATGCAGAACAATGCGGTGGCGAGTTCGATCAGATGAATACCGCGCCACTGATGCGTCGTCAGCAGCTCTACCGGAAGCATGCGCGCCAGCGGCGTACCCAGTTGTGGGATCACAATACCGATGGCCAACGCCCCAGCGCGCTTGGCCGGTGGAAGTGCCTCGATGAGGTGATACACGGTGTAGGTGGTCAGGGCAGCAGCGGCCAGACCGGATGCTGCGCGCACGGCGACCGCGCCGAGGTATACCGGAAAGATCAATTGCAGCGCGGCCGTTGCTGCGTAAAGCCCCAGCACGGTAATGACCACACGGGGAATACCAAACTGCGCCCGCGCTTTGACCAGCATGAGGTTTGCACTGGCGTTGAAGGCCACGTAGATCGCCGGTAGCCACGACGCCTCGACCACGTACATCCCGGCACTTCCGGCGATGGCGGCCAAATTGACATTGACGAGGGCGTTACCCAACGTGGCAGTCACGCCGACGAGCAAGGCAATCGCTGCGTAACCGAGACGTCGCGGCAGCGAAAGCCGCGGTGTGAAGGGTGAGCCCGGAAACGAGGGGCGCTCGCTGGGCAGGAATTCGTAGGAAGACGTTGGACCGGTCATGGGCCGTCAGGCCAAAGCGTGAAGACAGCCGATGCTAGGTCGGGCTTGGACGCACGGCCATTATAGATTTACATAGCTATCCGATCTGCCCTTGCCACGCCTTTAGAAGACTGCTGCGTTGGTACGTCACGTTATGGGGGCGCCGTCGGTGAAGGGCAGCCTAGACCACCCTGCCCCCAAAACGCCCCCGATAATCCTGCGGAGAGACGCCGAGGTTCTTGACGAAGGCTCGACGCATGCGCTCGTCGTCGCCAAATCCCGTGCGCCGCGCAACCGTCTTGATGGAGTCGGGTGCCAATTCGAGCAGACGCCTTGCTGCTTCAAGGCGCAGGCGCTCAACGGTGCGGGCAGGACTCTCGCCGGTCTCCTTCTGGTAGACCCGGGCGAAATTGCGCGGACTCATGCGGGCGGCTTCCGCGAG
Source organism: Luteibacter sp. UNCMF366Tsu5.1 (assembly GCF_900119235.1). Taxonomy (NCBI): domain Bacteria; kingdom Pseudomonadati; phylum Pseudomonadota; class Gammaproteobacteria; order Lysobacterales; family Rhodanobacteraceae; genus Luteibacter; species Luteibacter sp. UNCMF366Tsu5.1. Next base: position 948,584 of record NZ_FPIS01000001.1, read on the forward strand.
CGCTGGCACGGACAGGTCGGCGTCGAGGTGCAGCCGCAGCCAATCGTGAAGCGCGTCGAACCGCCCGCGTGCATCGCGCGTCTGGCGCTGAAGTTCCACACTGAACTGCGATTGCCCGCCCTGGCGCTTGACATAGAGCACCAGCGCACGCGCGACGGCGAGCGCGGCACCGTGTCCGATATCGGCCGCGATCATCGCGAGCGCCATATCTGCCCCCGCAGTCACCCCGGCTGACGTCCAGATATGCCCGGCGGTGACGAAGATGGCGTCAGGCCTGAGTTCGACTGCCGGATGCTGCTGGGCGAAGCGGCGCACAGCGGCCCAATGCGTCGTTGCAGGAAGTCCGTCGAGCATCCCAAGTTGGGCGAGAACAAACGCCCCCGTGCATACCGAACCCACCCGCCGCGGCTTGGCAAGCAGTGGACCGAGCGCCGCACGAAGGGAAGCCGTCGAGTGAGCTGGCATAAGCAGGTCACCCCCGGCCACCAGCAGGGTGTCGACATCCTCTACGGCGCGATGATCCAGCCGGTGTGTTTCCAACCGTACGCCGGTGTCTGTCCGAACCATGCCGCCTCGCTCGGAAAGCAGGCGTACGGCGTAGGCCGGTGAGCCATCCTCGTGGCGAGCGTCGTTAAACGCCTGGAGCGGCCCCGCAATGTCCATGAGCTTTGCCTCGTCCTCTCAAGCAGACGCGCTAGCACCCCCCTTTTGAAGGGGGGGGCTGCAAGGGCGTGCCGGGCGATGGAATAGACCGACTTCGACGAAGTGCTCTTCGACGAGATGTTCAACGTGAACGTCAAAGGCCTGCTGATGGTGACTAAAGCGGCCCTCAAGGTCATGGGTCACGGGCGAGAACATCATCGCATCGGGTCGCATGCGCTGAAGGTGCACCATGTCTGCGACCGCTTCCGCTCCGCCTCTTCTCCTCGTGGAAGAGAAAGGCTCCAGCGGTCCAGCTCTCCTGTCGAGAGCACGTGTTTCCGATGCCTCATCGCGCCGCATCTTTCACAAAGCTGAGGTGAAACCCAGCCTGCCCTCATGTCGAAGGAGTCACGGCGTGACAAGGTGCCGAAAACCAGGTTCCAAGCACACCGACAATAATTGCCCAAGCACTAATTTTTATATCGCTCCAATAAACGGTTCTGACGGTTATTCGCCGACAATGCAAGCACTGAAACTCGCTCCGCAGCCTGCCGATCAAGGCCCGCCACGGGCCATCCCCTTCACGTAGCTTCGGATAAGCTTAGCCTTACAACTCAGCAAGATAGCCCTAAAGTTTGCCGTTTTTGCGGCGATAACTCCGTAGGCACTAACGAAACGCGACGGGGAAAGAAAATGGCCAGCAATGCAAGTGCAAATGCCGCTCAAGAAGTGAATGACCTCAAGGCCACGAGCGATGCACTGCACCGCGTTCAGGCCATTATCGAATTCGACCTGCAGGGGAACATTCTCGCGGCGAACCAAAACTTTCTTAATACGCTCGGCTATACGGCCGACCAGGTGATTGGGCACCATCACCGCATGTTCTGCGAGCCGGCGTTCGTCGCCGCAGACGAATACCAACAATTCTGGGAGCGACTCGGTGCGGGCCATCCGGAGGTCGGCGAATTCAAGCGCATCGCCGCGGACGGCCGAGAGGTATGGCTCAGCGCCTCCTACAACCCGGTGTTCGACCGCGATGGCAAGCCTTACAAGATCGTCAAGTTCGCGACCGATATCAGCACCCTGATCGATAAGACCGCCGAGCTGGATGGGAAGATGACGGCGCTCGACAAGTCGCAGGCCGTGATCGAATTCGATCCCAGCGGCCATGTCATTTCCGCCAACGCGAACTTCCTCGCGGTAGTCGGCTACTCGCTCGACGAGCTGGTGGGCCAGCATCACCGCAAGCTCTGCGACGACGCCTATACCGCCAGCGCCGAGTACGCCGAGTTCTGGGAACGGTTGCGTCGCGGTGAATTCGATCGCGGCCGTTATCGCCGTGTCGCCAAGGGCGGTCGCCGGGTCTGGCTGCAGGCGAGCTACAACCCCATCTACGACGGCAATGGGCGTCTGCGGAAGATCGTCAAGTTTGCTGCGGACATCACGTTCCAGGGCGAACTGGAAGAACTGGTGAAGCGCCGCGCCGCGGACTTCTCCACCGCCTCCACCCAGATCGCCCAGCAGTCCAATGAGATGGCCGCGGGTGCGCAACTGCTCGGCGCAACCGTGGAGGAGATGAACGCCACCATCGAGGAGCTGACCGCATCCATCAGCTCCATCGCGAGCAACTCGCAGAACGCCGATCGGCTGGCCAAGGACACCCAGCAGGAAGCCGAGCGCGGCGCGAAGGCGCTTGGCAAGTCCATCGAAGCGATGGAGCTGATCAACAAGTCGTCGGAAGACATCGGTGACATCAGTAAGGTCATCGGTGAAATCGCCAGCCAGACCAACCTTCTCGCCTTCAACGCAGCGATCGAAGCGGCGCGTGCCGGCGAGCATGGCCTCGGCTTCTCCGTCGTCGCCGACGAGGTGCGCAAGCTTGCCGAGCGGTCGTCGCAGGCCTCCAAGGAAATCTCGAAGCTGATCAACGAGTCTGCAAAGCGCGCATCCCAGGGCAGCCAGATCGCCAAGGAAGCCTCCGAGGCGTTCGACAAGATCCTGTTCGGTGTCGTCAGCACCACGCAGGCGATGTCGGAGATTTCGTGCGGTGCCGAAGAGCAAGCCGTCGCCGCGCGCGAAGTCGCCAGCGCGGTGCAGCACATCGCAGAGGAGACCGAAAAGACAGCCTCCACCTGCGACAGCATCGCTCGCGCCTGCGGCTCGCTGATGGAAGGCGCCGTGGAACTGAACACCACCGTCAACGACTTCGCGACCTGACCCGCCATGTTCGATCGGGAAGCCGCCGTCGATCCCTCCATTCGCGAGGCGCTGTTCGCGCAGGTACGCCTGCACACCGGCATCGTGATGGCCGAGCGGAAGTGGACGATGCTGCACGGGAGGCTTCGTCGGCGTCTGCAGGAGCTTCAGCTCTCGGGCTACGAAGCCTACCTGGCCCTCTTGGGCAGGTCGAAGCACGAAGTCGGCTGTTTCATCGATCTGGTCACGACCAACGAAACGTCGTTCTTTCGTACTCCGCGTATCTGGCAGTACCTCGAGGAACATTTTTTTCCTCGGTGGCACGCGGCGCATCCTGGCGCCACGATGCAGATCTGGTCCGCGGCCGCGTCCACGGGCGAAGAGGGCTACTCGTTGGCGATGCTCGCCAACGAGTTTCGCCAGAAGCACCCGGACTTCAGCTACCGCATTCTCGCCACGGATATCTCGCAAGCGGTGCTCGACATCGCCGCCGCAGGGAGCTACGCGGGCCGGAACGCCAAGGGGCTGCAGGCGAGCCGCCCTGAGATGGTCGAACGTTACTTCGCGCCGGAGGACGACGGATTCAGCGCTCGCCCTGCACTGAAGGCACACCTGACGTTTCGCCCCCATAACCTCTATCAGGATCTGACCGAACCGACACGCTTCGATCTCGTCCTTCTGCGCAATGTGTTGATCTACTTCGACGAACCGGGCCAGGAGGCGGTCGTGGAGCGCGTAAGACGCGCGATGGCACCTGAGTCCACCCTGATCATTGGGGAATCGGAGTCGCTGCACCGCATCCGCAGCGGCTTGACGTACGAGCAGCCGCTGATCTATCGAAACACGAAGACAACATGATGAGCACGTTGGATGTCTACGTGGGTATGTGTGAGGTGCGATCGGGCAAGGGCGCGCAGATCCTGCGCAGCACCTTGGGCTCATGCGTGGGTATCGGGATTCTTTGGCCACAGCGTGGTGTATGTGCGCTCGCCCACTGCCTGCTTCCTGAATCCGCCGTCCCCTCGACTCAACTCTCCGCAAAGTACGTCACCGATGCAATTCCGTCGTTACTGGCATCGATCGGTGCAACGGCGGAGCACCACGCGGAACTGGAGGCCGTTGTTGCGGGCGGGGCTTTCATGATGCCGCATACGCGGCCCATCCTTCACGGCGGCATCGGCGAAAGCAACGCCCTGACAGCACAACGTCTGTTGGCCGAAGCGGGCATTCGTGTGATTCACACGGAAACCGGTGGTCACGTCGGGAGGCAACTGAGCATCCACTGCGATACGCAACACTTCGTCGTCCGCAGTTTCGAACGCGTCATTTAGAGGAATTCACCGTGGAAATGCCTTCGCTAGACCTCGCCCCCGGTGCTCAGGCCAACGTGCAACTGTTCGGCACGTTCCATCTGGGCGAGTTCGAACTGGCCTTGCCGATCGACGTCCTGCAGGAAGTGGTGAGCTTCCCCTCAGGCATGACGCAGATCCCTCTCGCGCCGGACTATGTCCTCGGTCTGTTCCTGCTCCGTGACATGATGATCCCGGTCATGGACCTGGCCCGGTTCCTTGGCCAGCCTGCCGTTGGCGACCAGGCGAATCGTCGCGTCGCGATCATCAAAGCCGACCAGAGCCTGCTCGGCGTAACCTTCGACCATACCGGTGAGATGCTCCGCCTCGCCAGCAGCCAGATCGTACGCTTCGATAACGGCGCGAACGCCACCGGCCTGATCGCCGGGGCTTTTCACTTCGACCAGCGCATCATCCAGGTGCTGTCTGCGGAAGCACTCGTTCGCCTCCCCGGCGTTCCGCAGGCCAACAGCGCCTTGCTCGCTCTGCAGGCGCGCCAACGCAACGCCTTGCGCAAAGTCAGCAAGGTCATTTCGTTCCATGTGAACGGTCGTCACATGGCGCTAGCCATGGATGCCATCCATGAAATCGTACGAGTACCGGAGCTGGAGCATTCGGTATTGGCCGATTCCGTCTGTCGCGGCTGGTTCAACCTGCGCGACCGCCCGGTGCCGGTGCTGGATGTGTCCAGCTTCCTGGGGCTCGAAGCCTCGTCTTTGGCTTCACCCGACGCATCCGATGCGGAGGACATGCGCCGCATCGTCGTGCTTCGTGACAAGGGTTTCTACCTTGGTCTGCTCGTCGACGACATCGACAGCATCGTGGCGCACACAGAGGCGCAGCTGCTGCCCATGCCACCGACGCGCGGACAGATCGGTTTGTTCGCCAACGTCATCAGCCGACGCGATACCGGCGAAGGCGACCTGATCCTGATCAGCACCAGCGCGCTCTTTGCCAACCCCTACATGGCGCACCTCGCGAAGGGCCATCATGACCTGTACCTCGTGACCGACGAGGAGGAACACTCCAGTGACGCCCGCCGCAAGACTCAACGGGAAACCTGGCTGACCTTCGATCTCGATCGCCCCATGGCGGTGCGACTCGACCAGGTTTGCGAGGTCATCGGTGCACACGACCCCCTCGTCAGCCCGCCCGGATCTTCACCGTACGTGTGCGGGGTGCTCAACACCGGCCACGCGCTTATCACCGTGATCGACCTGCGCCACGTGTACGGCATGGAGCCATTCGTCGAAACGGAAGACACCCGCATCCTCGTCGTGGAACATGCAGGGCACAAATATGGCCTGGTCGTCGACGCCGTGCGTAGCATCACCAGCATCGAACCGTCCAACAAGCTGTTGGTCCCGGCCCTGATCGCCCTTCATTTGAACGACGAACTGCGGCAGGACATGCATGAAGTCGCCGAGATACCCGGGGAAACGACGCTGTTGCTGCTCGACGTCGCCTCGCTGCTACGACGTCTGGCAGAGGAGGGGGAAACCCAGAATGCGCCTGACATCGGCATGCCAGGCACGCTCCCGGCCGTTCACGACCTCGGCGCCGCAGTCGCTGTGTCATGACCGGGCCCCAACGACGTAAGCGTTTACTTAGATTTGTCTCACCCCCAACGAGACGCAAAGGTTTGTAAAGACTGACAATTTAGCCCTAAAGAACCGCCCGGCCGGGCCGTTAATTGAACTCCCATATCCCTACGGTCTCTCCGCGTGAATCTTTTCAAGTCGACCCAGGCACGCTACACGGTGGCGGTCGCTGCCTATTTTCTTGTCCTGGTGGCACTGACTCTTGTCGTCATCCGCCTGTTCGTCAGTCCGGACCTCCGCGCGACCGAGGCCAAGCTGGTCGAATGGAATGTGGACGAGATCGGTAGCGTCATTACCAACAAGCTGCACCAGGTGGAAGCGCAGCAGCGCAGCATCACCCAGACGGTGGCCCTGATGGACAGCGCGTCCATCGATCGCCTCCAGCCCGGACTGGTCGATCAGTACGGCGACGCCGACGTGTTTGGCGGCGGCATCTGGCCCCTGCCGTTCAAGCGCGAAGCAACCAAGGAACGCGACAGCACCTTCTTCGCGCGCGACGCCAGCGGCAAGCTGGCCGTCAACACGCACTGGAACCAGCCGGACGCGCTGAAGTACTGGGAACAGAGCTGGTACAAGAACGGCTTGAGCGCACCACGCGGGCACTGCCTGTGGGCCAATGCATACAAGGACGATGCCAGCGCCCAGCCGCGCACGAACTGCGCCATGGCCATCTACAAGGGCGACGAGATCTTCGGCGTCTCGACCATCGACGTCACTCTCGGCTTCTTCAACCGCCTTGTCGCCGACATGGAAAAGAAGGTTCAGGGCCAGATCCTGATCGTCGAGCCGAACGGCACCATCGTCAGCAACAGCACGTACATCAAGGACGATATCGTCCTCAAGAAGCTCGCCGACCTCGCCGGAAGCTCGACGATGATCGCTCAGGTGAAGGACGCCCTGCCCGGCCTGGCAAAAGCCGGACAGATCGAGCATGACTACGATGCCGACGGCGAATCGCACACGCTCTTCCTGAAGCCGATCGCCGGCACGCCGTGGGTACTTGCCACCAGCCTGCCCACTCGCCTGCTCACCGAGAACAGTTCGCGCATTCTCACCAAGCTGGCCTCCGTGCAGGTGCCGCTCGCCTTGTTGCTGCTTGCTGCCCTTGTGCTGGGTATCCGCGCCCTGATGCGCCAGCTCGCCACGCTCAAGGCCAACATCGATGACCTGAATTCGGGCGATGCAGACCTTACCCGTCGTCTCGCCCAAGGCAACGGCAGCGAATACAACGGCGTCGTGGAAAGCTTCAACAGCTTCGTGGCGCGCCTGCAGGGCATGATGCGACAGGTGCGCGACAGCTCCTCGGCCATTTCCTCAGCCGCCACGCAGATCGCCAGCGGCAACCTCGACCTTTCGCAGCGCACGGAAGAACAGGCCAGTTCGCTCGAAGAGACCGCCGCGTCGATGGAAGAACTGACCGCCACGGTTCGCCAGAATGCGGAGAATGCGCGCCAGGCCAACACGCTGGCCCGCGAAGCAGCAGCTGCGGCGCACGGTGGCAGCGGCACGGTCGCGGAGGTGGTCACCACGATGGATGCCATCACGAAGTCGTCGGCGCGCATTGCCGACATCGTGGGTGTCATCGACGGCATCGCCTTCCAGACCAACCTGCTGGCACTCAACGCCGCGGTGGAAGCGGCTCGTGCCGGTGAGCAGGGGCGTGGTTTTGCGGTGGTGGCGGGCGAAGTGCGCAGCCTGGCGCAGAGTTCGGCCAAGGCGGCTCGCGACATCAAGGCGCTGATCGCCGAATCGGTGGACGATGTGGAGCGCGGCTCAGAACTCGTCCGCGTGGCGGGTGAGCGCATCGGCGAGCTGACGGGCAGCGTCGCGCACGTCGCCACCTTCATGGAAGAGATCATGGCCGCCAGCCACGAGCAGAGCCAGGGCATCGAGCAGGTCAACGGAGTGGTCACGCAGCTCGACGACATGACGCAGCAGAACGCCGCACTGGTGGAAGAAGCGGCCGCCGCAGCCAAGGCACTGGAAGACCAGACCCGCACGCTCGAGTCCGTGGTCAGCGGCTTCAAGCTCTGAGCCTATCCGCGGGCGAGGGTGAGGGTGGCCTCTCGCCGCTGTAGCGGCTCCTACAACGAAGCGCGCTCCTGCAACGGAGCGCGTTTCCCGCACGAGGGGCGCGTCTCTTTGTAGGAGCCGCTATAGCGGCGAGCACGGTTCGACGGGGGCGTTGGCGCAACGGGAAGTCGTAGCGTCTACGTTCCGCGCAACCGTTAAGGCAACACGCGCGCGAAGCGCGCTGCACCGCCCTGTCGCGTGGCAGGCAATGCGGGCGATGGGGCCACCATCGGCAGCCCTTCGCCACAGAAAATGGCATGCAATGCGCCCAGCAGCATGCGCACACGCTCATCGGCAATCGAATAATAGATGGACCGCGACTGCCGCCGCGTCGTCACAAGCTTCGCCTGGCGCAGTTCACCGAGTTGCTGGGAAAGGCCCGGCTGACGAATGCCGAGATCTCGCTCGATGTCGCCTACCGCACATTCGCCCTGCGCGATATGGCAAAGCAGCAGCAGACGCGTAGGTGCGCTCAACAGACGCAGCAACTCCGCCACCTCGGGTACGGCGGCCTTCATCGCGTCCAGCGTGGCGTCGTTGCTCAAGGACACGGGCGCCACCGGAAATACCACGACTCGCCATCGCGAGGCTGGATCGCAGACGCCTTCGATGCGTCCGTTTCCACACGTTCGAGAACGGGCGATCCCGGGCGCCAGCCTTCCGGCGTCGCAACGGCATGCCGATCGCTGGTCTGTAGCGCTGCCACCAGTCGGAGCAGTTCAGGCACGGATCGCCCCACTTCCATCGGATACCAGTTCATCGCGCGAATGACGCCTTCCGGATCGATCACATAAGTGATGCGCGCCGTCGCGCTATCGGCGGCATCCGGAGCGAGCATGCCGTAGCCCTGCGCAATGGCCATCGAAGGATCTTCGATGATGGGAAAGTCGATAGCCACGCCCCACCGCTCGTTGATGTCGCGAATCCAGGCAAGGTGCGCGTAAAGACCGTCGATGGACAGCGCCAGCAACGCGCAATCCAGCGCCGCGAACTCGGCGGCCGCCTGCGCGAAGGCCATGAACTCGCTGGTGCACACCGGCGTGAAGTCGGCCGGGTGGGAAAACAGCACCAACCAGCGCCCGCGGTAATCCGAGAGCGATACGTCGCCCTGCGTGGTCCGGGCGCGGAAATCGGGTGCGTGCTCGTTGAGGCGCAACGGGCGCGGAGTTTGAAAAGCGGCGTTCAAAGGGCTCTCCATCAACGAAATCTGACCAGAAGCCATACCGGCTGAAAGCCATAGTTACATATATACATAAATCATGTAAATATATCCCATCCCAACCCGGTGACGTGCCATGACACCCTACCCAGGCGATGCCTCCCTTCAACGCGCCATTCGCACATCGCAAGGCGCCATGGGCACCCCGGCCTTGTCGCCTCTCGTCACCTCGTTCTTCGACCCGGCCACGTTTACGGTCAGCCATCTCGTGCAGGATCCAACGAGCGATGCCTGCGCCATCGTGGACAGCGTGCTCGACTTCGACGCACCCAGCGGCCGCACAGCCACGCGCTCGGCGGAGAACATCGCGGCGATCGTCACGGAACGCCAGCTCAAGGTCGCGTGGATCCTGGAAACTCATGCGCACGCCGACCACCTGACCGCGGCACCCTGGTTACGTCAGCGCCTGGGTGGAACGCTCGCCATCGGCGCACAAATCACCGCCGTCCAACGGACCTTCGGCGACATCTTCAACGAGGACGATCGCTTTGCCCGGGACGGACGGCAATTCGATCACCTGTTCATCGATGGCGAGACGTTTTCCATCGGCGGGCTGCAGGCGGTGGCTCTGCACGTGCCGGGACACACACCGGCGTGCATGGCCTACGTCATCGGTGACGCGGTGTTCGTCGGCGACACGCTGTTCATGCCGGACTACGGGAGCGCGCGCTGCGATTTTCCAGGCGGCGACGCACGCACGCTGTATCGCTCGATTCAACGGTTGATGTCGCTACCGGATGCCACGCGCGTCTTCCTGTGCCACGACTACAAGGCGCCGGGGCGCGACGATTATGCTTGGGAAACCACCATCCTCGCCGAGCGCACCAGCAATGTACACGTACATGAAGGCATCGATGCAGACACCTTCGTACGCATGCGCGAAGCCAGAGACGCCACCCTGCCGATGCCGCGCCTGCTGCTTCCGTCCGTTCAAGTGAACATGCGCGCAGGCAATCTGCCGGAACCGGAAGGCAATGGCGTGCGCTATCTCAAGCTTCCGCTGGACCTGCTGTGATGATCGCAACGCTCGCCCATCTGCCTTGGTATTGGCCCGTGCTCGGCGGCCTCTGCATCGGCACTGCTGCCGGCATGCTTCTGCTTTTCAATGGCCGGATACTCGGGGTGTCCGGCATGGCGGCCGCGTCGCTCGGCTGGGCCGACGGGCACGATCGAACGGCTAACCGTTTGTTTCTTGTCGCATCGATGGCCGGTGCCGGACTGACCTACCTGATGCTGCACCGGCCTGCCATCGGGCCCACCGCGAACATGGCAGTTCTTATCGTCGGTGGCTTGTTGGTGGGCTACGGCACGCGACTCGGCTCCGGCTGCACCAGCGGCCACGGCGTCTGTGGCCTTGCACGGTTGTCGCCACGTTCGATAGCGGCGACAGGTGTCTTCATGTGCACGGCCGCCATCACGGTCTACGTCGTGCGTCACATCCTCGGGTATACGTCATGACGCGATTCGTCAGCGTGTTGGCAGGCCTTTTGTTCGGCGTCGGCCTGGCGCTTTCGGATATGGTCAATCCCCAGCGCGTGCAAGCCTTTCTCGACGTTGCCGGGACATGGGATCCCTCGCTCGCCTTGGTGATGATATCGGCGCTGATCCCATCGGCCTTGGCGTGGCAGATTCGCCGTCGGCGGTCCCGCCCCGTGTTCGACCAACAATTTCACGTGCCGACATCGCGTCGCATCGATACCGCGTTGCTGTCGGGCGCCGCGCTCTTCGGTATGGGCTGGGGTCTGGTCGGTCTGTGCCCAGGCCCGGCACTCGCCGATCTCGTCATCGTCCCCTGGCCTACCCTGGTGTTCGTGGTCGCCATGATCGCGGGGATGGGCGTGCATCGGTTGCTTAACCCACGCCCGTCGTGAAGGACTGCGCGAGGCTTCCGTCGCTATCCGGCATCGACCGCGCGATACCGGATAGCTATGTATGCCATGCAAGGTCTCAGGCAAACGATGCCATAACCTCAGCCTTGCGAGCTTCCATCTGTGCGCCGAGTTCGGCGAGCTCTTCCTTGGATAGAAGCTCCTTGGCGTCCTTGAACATCTCTTTCTCCTCCTCGTCTGCGTGGTGCTCGATCAATTCCTTGAGCACCTTGGCCCGGCCGGAAAACTCAACGCTGCCAGGGTCGGTATTCAGCAGATCGGGCAGGACGAGGTCTTCGGCAGCGCGATGTTCTTCGAGGGCTTCGAAGTACATCTTTGCTTCATCTTTGCGGCCGGCTGCCTTGAAGGCCGGGTAGAAGATTTCTTCTTCGATCGTCGTGTGCGCTTTCAGGTTGACCTGAATCTCGTGAAGCAGCGCGGCACGCTTCTTCGTGGCGCGCTCGCTGGTCTCTTCCAGTTGCGTCAGAAGTTCCTTGACGAGCTTGTGGTCGGTCTTGAGAAGTTTGATGGCATCCATCGATGTGTCCTGGCAGCGGCTGGGACGCCTACCATCAGTGGACCACCGTGAAATTCCTGCGAGAGATATGCACGCGCCGGCATCGCATACTCAGCACACGGCGGGATGCCCTGCGGAAAAACGCGTGGGCAAATCCTGTATTCGGAAGCTCTCCACGATGTGATCGATGAACACCCGGGTTTTCTGTGGCAGCAGATGCTGCGCAGGGTAATACAGCGACAGGTTCCCGCCCTCGACCCACCACTCGGGTAGCACGCGTACGACCGCGGCACGCTCGAACCACGGCAACGCCGACTGCACCGCAACGAGCGCCACGCCCATGCCGAGCGCGGCGGCGCGGCACGCCGCGTCGGGATCGTCGAAGACGACGCGCCGGTCGAGCGCAATGGCGACTTCACCACCCTTCCTCCGTGTGAGCACCCAGTCCCTGATCCGGCCCGTCTGTGGCGAACGGATAAGAATGCCTTCCCTGCCGGCCAGGTCGTCCGGCGTGAGGATCGGCGGCCCACGACCGAGGAAGTCGGGCGACGCGATCAGGATGCGCTGCGCTGGCGCCAATGCCCGAGCGACCACGCCCGGCTTGAGGTCGAAACCGCCGCCGATGGCGACATCGAATCCGTCGGCGATGAGGTCGACCGGTCGATTGTCGAATCGCCAGTCCGGCCTTACCGCGGGAAACGCCTGCAGGAAGCTGTCGAGCATCGGCACGATGAACTCGCGCCCGAAAGCGTAAGGCAAGGCCACACGCAATACGCCCGCCGGCCCGCCGGTACGCGCCCGTGCATTGGCCATCGCACCATCGAGTTGATCGATACTGCCCTGCACGTCCCGCAGAAAGGCTGCACCTGCCTCGGTGAGCGACAGTCGCCGTGTGGTTCGCTGGAACAGGCGGACGCCCAGCTCCGTCTCGAGCCGAGCCACATTTTTGCCGACCGCGGCCGGGGTGAGACCGAGCACACGCGCCGCGGAAGCAAAGCTCCCCGACTCCGCACTGCGGATGAAGCAAGCGATACCGTTGAGCGTATCCATGGGCACACACTCTAAACCGGTTGGATCGAATGTAACTACCGTAAAGGCGCTACCGGCTGAGGACACGGCGGCCTACATTGACTGGGCAAGCTTATCCATCCTCCGGAGATCCTCATGAACGACCTCAACTCGATCCAGAGCAAAAGCGCGCTGGTACTCGGCGGCTCACGCGGCATCGGTGCTGCCATTGCCCGCCGGCTCGCGGCGGGTGGCGCCGCCGTTGCCCTGACCTATGTGCAGGGCGCCTCGGCGGCCGATGCCATCGTGGCAGACATCACCAAGGCCGGCGGTCGCGCACTTGCCATCCAGGCCGACAGTGCAGACGACGCGGCAGTCGAAGCGGCGATCGCCAAGACGGTCGAGACCTTCGGCAGCCTCGACATTCTGGTCAACAGTGCCGGCGTACTCGCCATCGCACCGATTACGGAATTCACCACGGAAGACATCGATCGCACGATCGCGGTGAACATCCGTGCCGCCGTGATCGCCAGCCGCGCCGCCGCGCGTGTCATGGGCAAGGGCGGGCGCATCATCCACATCGGCAGCACCAACGCCGAGCGCATGCCGTTCTCCGGTGGCGCCGTCTACGCGATGAGCAAGTCCGCGTTGCAGGGCCTGACCCAGGGCCTGGCGCGCGATCTCGGCCCGGCGGGGATCACCGTCAACGTCGTCCAGCCGGGCCCGGTGGACACGGATATGAATCCCGCGAACGGACCGATGGCGGCAGGCATGATTCCGTACCTCGCCATCGGCCGCTACGGTCATCCCGAGGAAGTCGCCAGCTTCGTGGCGTATCTGGCGGGACCGGAAGCCGGCAACATCACCGGCGCGAGCCTCATGATCGATGGCGGTTTCGCGGCGTGAACCACGACCGCCGAGCGCGCAGGCGCTCGGCGGTATTGCCATGGGTACGGTTCAACCGCCTGCCGGCGGTTCCCACAGCTCCACCTTGTTGCCCTCGGGGTCCATGACCCAACCGAACTTGCCGAATTCGGAGTCGTCGGTCTTGTCCAGTACGTCGCAGCCTTCGTTGCGCAGCGCGCGCAGCAAGGCGTCGAGGTCGTCGACGCGGTAATTGATCATGAAAGCGGACTTGCTCGGCGCGAAGTGATCACCGCGTGCTCCGATCGACCAGGCCGTCGTGCCACCGACCGGTTCACCCGCATCGTTCGTCCATCGGAAGGCCGCGCCGCCCCAGGTCTGCACATCGATGCCGAGGTGCGTCTTGTACCAAGCGCGTAGCGCGGCAGGATCTTCCGCCTGAAAAAAAATGCCGCCGATGCCAGTGACTCGCTTCATGCCCATCTCCCTCATGACGGTGTTACGGTGATGACGCCAGGGTATGGCCGCCCGCCCTGCCTCCCACCCGATCCGGCGTGGACGTCGCGGCTCGAAACCCGGCCGAATCTACTCCACCTTCGCCGTAAAAGTCCGTCTCGATCGACCGAGAGCACAGCAAGAAGGGGCGCGTTTCCGCGCCCCTTCCGTACCTTGCCATTCACGCTCGAAGCCCACCAGAGCAGGTCGATCAAGCAGCCGCTTGCTGGTCCGTGATCTGGCGCACCGAGCCGTTGTGTTCCAGGGTGTCGGCCGATCCGATCGGAATCTGGCGCGGGCGCATGGCATCCGGCACTTCGCGCCTGAGGTCGATCGAGAGCAATCCGTCGGCCAGGCGCGCACCGGTCACGTGCACGTGCTCAGCCAGTTCGAAACGGCGCTGGAACGAACGCGTGGCGATGCCGCGATGCAGGTATTCGCCCTCGGGCTCACCCTTGCGCTCGCCGCTCACCAACAGCAGGTTGCCCTGCGTGGTGATATTGAGATCGCTTTCGCGGAAGCCGGCGACCGCCATGGTCACCCGGTAACGGTCCTCGTCCAACTTGATCGAATCGAACGGCGGGTAGTTGTCCGAGGCCTGATTGCGCGAAGCAGCCTCAAGCAGGTCGAACACACGGTCGAAGCCGACACTGGAACGATGCAGCGGAGCAAAATCAAGAAGGGTTCGCATAGCCATATCCTCTTTCGTAGCAATACGGAATGGTCTCCAAGCCGCCCCATCGGCGAGCGGCGGGCCGGTCCCGAAGCGGCCGGCATGCGTAATTTATGAAGCCAAGAACGGATTTCAAGCCCTGCTATTCAGAAATCGTTTAGCCGTCCAAACGACCGATCGTCCGAGACGGCGTATTCGGGCATCGGTCGCCCGTCGTGGGGCCAGACCATGGGCTCCCACATGGGACTCGGGTGCGGGGCGCTTACGACTGACGGACGCTGGAAATCCGAACTGCGTCACAGAGGCTCGTGCCGCGGCCTATCGAACTTCCCGTATGCTCGCCGCCCAGGGGGCCGTGTCGTTCGAGGATGCGCCGGTGCAGCGGGTGATCCGCCAGCATCGACGTCGACCGTTGCCCGTTCGTGTCCAGAACCCGAGGCAACGTCGTGACGAACTCATCGAAGAAGATCGTGCAGCACGTGCGTCCCACGCACTTCACCTCGGCCGTCGCGACCGGCGTCGCTGTCACCGGTCCGACGGACGATGGCTTCATCCACCTGCACTTCTATCGCGAGACGCAGCGGATTACCCACGACGACGTACCCAGCCGATCGCATGCACCGAACGAGGTCGAACTCGCCTGGGGGCACGCCGAACCGAGCATCCATCTGGTGCGTGAAGAAGTGGCTGTCATTTCCGTGCCAGTGAGCCGACTCCCCTTCATCGGCACCGTGCTCAACAAGGCCGTGCGTTTCGTTGCGAGCCTGCTCAATGCGTCCAGTCAGGCCAAGTCGACGACGTCCGATACCTTGCCGACCCGTCCACGCATTCCTGCGTGAGCGTCAAAAAGCGCAAGAATTCACGATAGCAACCTAGGACTTTTTCCTAGGATATTCGGCCATAAAATCATAAACATATAGTTCTCAAACACCTACTCGCGTCAATCCCGACTTAGTCGAAGGGAAATGCTTGACGGGCCGCAAATGTAAGTTTTATGTTCGGACCACCTCGGTGTAGCACTACACCGCGGCACGTAGTTTCCCGTCCGTGTTCATCCGGGGAGAGGTTGGTCCACGACGGGGAAGCTTTCTACGTGAACATCGGCATCAGCCGACCGTTTTCGCTGGCCCATCGGCCATTCTGGGGAGCCGTAAATGAACTCACGCAACATTCGTCAGGCGCAGATTCTGCGTCGTTCCGCATTGGCGTTTGCCCTTGCCGCCGGTCTCGGCGGCACCGGTGCCGTCCTGGCTCAGGCGACTACCGGTTCGATCTTCGGTCAGGCCGCCGCAGGCAGCACCATTCAAGTGGCCGGCTCGACGGGTGTGACCCGCGAGGTCGCCGTCGGCCAAGACGGCCGCTACCGCATCGGCAACCTGCCGCTGGGCAGCTACACCGTCAACGTGGTGCAGAACGGCCAGGTGGTCGATTCTCGCAAGAACGTCGGGCTCACCGTCGGCGCTGGTTCGGAAGTTTCATTCACCGGTACCGCCGCCACGGCGGGCGCGCAGTCCCTTGAGTCCGTCACGGTCACGGCCAACGCGCTGCCGCCTATCGATGTTTCCGCAACCGACTCGCGCACCGTCGTCACGTCGGAACAGCTGGCCCGCTTGCCGCTTGGCCGCAACGCCGAATCCATCGCGCTGCTCGCCCCTGGCGTCGTCACCGGTTCCGGCGACTTCGGCCGTGTCGTCTCCTTCGGCGGCGCGGGTGTTTCGGAAAACGCTTACTACATCAACGGCTATAACACCTCCGATCCGCTGCGCAACCTCGGCGGCGTCAGCCTGCCTTACGGGGCGATCGACCAGCAGGAAGTCTATACGGGCGGCTACAGCGCCATGTATGGCCGCTCCGATGGCGGCGTCATCAGCCAGGTCGGCAAGCGCGGAACCAACGAATGGCATTTTGGCGCGCAGGTGCTTTGGGAGCCGAAGTTCGCTCGCTCGAATCCCGGCAACCAGTATTTTCCGGATGGCACCCTGCCCGCAGGCTACGACTACACCAACACGGATCAGCCCGGCACGCTCTACCGTAGCCGCAAGGGCGACACGCAGTGGACCCGCACGGTCAGCGGATATGCCGGCGGCCCCCTGATCAAGGACAAGCTGTACATGTTCGTGGCTGCCGAGTCCGAAAAGACGGAGGGCCGGAGCACGTCGTCCGCCGTTTCGGCCAACCCGGCGACCAATGAGTACACGTATAACCTGCCGAAGTACTACGCCAAGTTCGACTGGAACATCAACGACAGCAACATCGTGGAATTGACCGGGATCCGTTCGACCGACGAACGCAGCGGTGTCTACGACATCTACGACTACGACACCCAACAGAACACCGGGCGCAATGGCACGTATCCGGACACGACCAAAATCTCGTCGCGTTACGCCATCGCGAAGTACACCAGCTACATCACCGATGACCTCACGTTCTCCGCAACCTACGGTCGCAGCCGCACCGACGACATTCTCCGCAACCCGGGCAACAGCGATCTTCCGCTGATCAGCAGCGCGACCAATCAGGACCCGCTGATCACCGGGGGCAATCCGATCCGCAGTTCGACCGTGACATCGCAGCAGAACGCGCCGGATGCCAACAGCAAGACACATGGTCTTCGTGCTGACCTGGAATGGCAGGTGGGCGACCACCGCCTGACCGGCGGTATCGACAACATGAAGTACAGCGGCCACAACGAAGGCGTGGCGACCACCGGTCCGGGCTACCTCTGGATATATGGGAAGGCCAGCGCCGCCAATGTCGACGTGCCGCTCGTTCCCAGCCTCGGTGTTGGCGCGCCGGGAGGCCGCGGTTACTACGTCCGCCGCTATATCTTCAACACAACCACCAGCATGTCGGTCGATCAGAAGGCCTACTTCCTGGAAGACAAGTGGCAGGTCACCGACAAGGTGCTCTTGACGGTCGGTGTGCGCAACGACCGCTTCACCAACTACAACAACGTCGGTGCCAGCTACGTCAACAGCGGCAATCAGTGGGCACCTCGCCTCGGCGCCGCCTGGGACGTCTTTGGCGATTCGAGCCTGAAGATCTACGGCAACCTCGGTCGTTACTACCTTGCACTGCCGAACAGCGTTGCCATCCGCGGCGCCTCGTCGTCGACGTACACCAACGAGTACTTCACCTATACCGGCATCGACGCCAACGGCGCGCCGACCGGCCTCAGCCCCATCGGCCCGGGTCCGGTCTCGTCGAACGGTGAATATGGCCAGCCCAACGATGCCAAGTCGATCACGGCGCGCGACCTGGATTCGCAGTACCAGGATGAAGCCATTCTCGGCTTCGACAAGACGCTGGGCTCGAACTGGGTGACCGGTGCGAAGTTCACGCTGCGCAAGCTCCAGGCGGCCATCGACGACGTCTGCGATACCGGCCGCGTCAGTGACAAGCTGGCTGCCAGCGGCATCGACCCCGACACCGTCACGGTCCCCGGTTGCGTGATCTTCAACCCTGGCAAGACCAATGAATTCAGCTTCGCAAACGCGAACGGCGTCGGCCGCACGCAGGTGAAGATGAGTACAGCGGATTGGGGCTTTACCTCGGGCGCGAAGCGCAAGTATTACGCCCTCGACCTCTATCTTGAGCATCCGTTCGACGGCAAGTTCTTCGCACGCGTCGATTACACGTTCTCGAAGAGCTACGGCAACACGGAAGGTCAGGTGAAGTCGGATATCGGCCAGAACGATATTTCGAAGACCCAGGACTGGGATGCTGCCGCGCTCATGATCCACAGCAACGGTCTCCTCGCCAACGACCGCAAGCACCAGCTCAAGGCCTACGGCTCGTACCAGCTCACGCCGGAATGGATGTTCTCCGGTTCGCTGCGCATCACCTCGGGCGCGCCGAAGTCTTGCCTTGGGTACTTCGGTCCGGATGAAGAGGATCCGATCGGATACGGTTCCTCGTACCACTCCTGCGCCGGCAAGCTGTACGCCCCGGGCGAACAGCGCCTGCCATGGGTGAAGCAGTTGGATCTTGCCGTGGAATACCGCCCGTCGTTCGCCGATCACAAGCTGGCCTTCGGCCTGCAGGTGTTCAACGTGACCAACGAGCGTAAGCCGTTGCTGCAGGACTACACGTACGAGGACAGCCCGTACACGGTCTCGAATACGTACGGCACCGGCTTGTACTTCCAGACGCCGCGCTACGCTCGTCTGACCGCGACCTACGACTTCTGATCCACACGTAGCTCGCCGCGACGACGGCGGCCCCTGCGGTCCGCCGTCGTCCAATCGATTCCACATTCAGGCATCACAACAACAATCGGTCCACGGACGGCCCCTCATTGCAAACTCCCCTCGCCGCCGTGGACAACGGTGGCGTTTTTTTGCGTGACGCATCAGGCCGGTCCCTGGCGGTCGTTCTCGGCCTCGATCTGCTGCAGATCCAGATCGCGCTCGATGTAGTGCAGCAACTCGTCGTGGATGCGACCGGACCGATGCAAGCGCAGCAGCTCTGCTCGGCCGGCCGCCACGGCGGCGAGCACCACGTCGTAATGCGCGCGTCGGCCGCCCTCCATCGCCTGCGGTGCCGCGCTGTAGCGTTCGCTGACCGACAGGCGATAGGTGTACTGCTCCAGCAGGCGCGGATGGATCAGCGTACCGTCCGTGTCGTACGCATACGCCTTGACCACTTCCAACTGGGCACGGTCGATCAGCAGCGACGCCTCGGCCTCGTTGAGATGGGAGGACTCCGTATGCTCGCCGCCATCCAGACCCAACCAGCGAATGAGCGGCCCCATGGTGCCGCCCTGAACCAGCACGGTGACCAGGATCACCGCAAAGGCCGCCGCCAGCGTAAGGTCGCGCCCCGGCATCGACTCCGGCAACGACAGCGCGATCGCCAGTGTCACCACGCCGCGCATACCCGCCCAGCTCAGCAGGAACGACGCCTTGGCCGAGGGCGGCAGCGGACGCCGACCCACTATCCTGGCGAGGGGCACGCGGAGATAGTCCGTGGCGTAGATCCAGAGGAAGCGCGACAGGACCACCGCCGCCACCACGGCGAGAATGGGTACGCCCAGGGTCGCCACCGTCTGCCCCAAGCCGCCAAGCCGTTCGATCACGCCGCGCAGCGAGAAGCCGATCAGGATGAAGACCAGCGCCTCGAGCAGGAAGATCAGCACCTGCCAGAACGCCAGGCTGCGCACGCGGACGTTCGCGGAGAACACGTCGTGCTGGTACCAGCCGAAGATGATGCCGCAGGTCACGACGGACATCACGCCGGAGACGTGCACGGCTTCACCGCCGATGTAGGCCGCCCATGGCGACAGGCACGCAGCAGTGATGGCAAGGAAGACGTGATCGATGTGGCGCAGGGCAAAGATCAGGGCCGCACCCACCAGCAGGCCGACCGCGATGCCACCGAGCGCCAGTCCGGCAAAGCTCATCAACGCGCCCTGCGCACTGAACGCGCCGGTCAGCGCCGCCGCGACCGCAAAGCGGAACAGTACCAGGCCGGTGGCATCGTTGAGCAGGCTCTCGCCTTCCAGCAGCACCATCAAGCGACGAGGGAGGCGTACCTTGCCGAGCACCGCCTTGGCCGCCACGGCATCGGGCGGCGACACCACCGCGCCGAGGGCGAAGCACGCGGCCCAGGGCAGCGACGGCAGCACCCAATGGACCGTGACGCCCACCGCCAGCGTCGTGAACACCACGGCGCCGACCGCGAGCCAAAGGATGCCGCCGAGATACTTTCGGAACTCCGACCACACGGTGTAGAACGCGCCATCCATGAGCAGCGGCGGCAGGAACACCATCAGCACCAGCTCGGGGTCGAAACTCACGGCCGGAATGCCCGGCAGGAAGGCAATGCCAACGCCTCCGGCGAGCAGCGCGGCGGCTGACGGCAGGCGAAGCTTTCGCGCAATCAGCTCTAACGCCAGGATGGCCACGAGCAACAGCAATACGAATTTGAACAGTTCGGTCGAAGCCATGCGTCCCCCGGGATAACGGATCATCTTAGCGGGCGCGACGGCGCTGCCGAACTCCACGCACCTCGCATCGTGCGCCGCCCCCTGCCGGAAGTCATGCATTTACCTGACGTGACGCTTTTGCAAGACTCGATGAACCGTCCCTTAAAACAGGCCTCCCCAATGCGAGCCAAGCGCCCTGCCCTTCACCTTGTCAGGACCGCGCTGTCGGTCGGCCTGTCGTCCCTTTGCCTCGCGCTAGTCGCTGCGCCGGTGGCCGCACAGAGCACGCTGACCCGCGAGCAGCAGGCCACGATCGCGAAGCGGAACGACCTCGAGAGGCAGCTGAGCGACATCGCGGTCGTCGACCGCAAGGTCATGGTGAAGATGCGCGACGGCAAACGCATGGCGGCGGACATCTACCGCCCGAAGAACGCCAGCGGCAAGGTGCCCACGATCTTCGTCCGTACGCCCTACAACTTCAATTTCTGGGACGTGAAGCTCGGCGCGCCGCGTGACATGAGCCGCGAACTCGACGCCGTAAAGCGGGGCTACGCGTACGTCGAGATGAACGAGCGTGGCCATTACTTCTCCGAGGGCAACTACGACATTCTCGGCGCGCCGTTGTCGGATGGCGTGGACGCGGTGCGCTGGATCACCTCCCAGCCCTGGTCGAGCGGCAAGGTCGGCACCACGGGCTGTTCTTCCACGGCGGAATGGCAGATGGCCGTGGTGGCGCAGCACGAGCCGGGTCTCGCCACCTTCAACGTGCAGGGGTTCGGCGCTGGCGTGGGCCGAGTCGGCCCCTACTACGAGCAGGGCAACTGGTACCGCGGCGGCGCAATGCAGATGCTCTTCATTGCGTGGCTCTACAAGGAACAGAACCAGCTTCGCCCGATGTTCCCTGCGAACCTGTCGCAGGCCGACCTGATCCGCGCGTCAAAGATGTTCGACCTCGATTCGCAGCCGCCGGAAGTGAACTGGGACAAGGCCTTCTGGACATTGCCGGAGAAGGACATCATGAAGGCCGCCGACGGCCCGAAGGGCATCTTCGCCGATGCCATGGACGTGCCCACGGGCGGCAACATGATCGCGCGTACCCCGAACAGCCCGGCCTGGTACAAGGGCGGGCTGTGGCACGACGACATGAAGATCGACAAACCCGGTCTGTGGTTCATGAGCTGGTTCGACGTTTCGGTGTCGCCCAACCTTGCGGCGTACAACCACGTGCGCGCCACCGCGCCCAAGGCGGTGGCCGATCAGCAATACGCGATCATTGCGCCGGTGCTGCACTGCGCGTTCACCCGCGCCACCGAGCATACGATGATCGGCGACCTGGACGTGGGCGATGCACGGTTCGACTACGACAGCCTCGTGTTCGGCTGGTTCGACAAATTCCTGAAGGGCGTGGACAGCCCGGTAGTCGATAAGCAGCCCAAGGTCATGTACTACGTGATGGGCGAGAACAAGTGGCACGACTCGCCGACGTGGCCGCCCGCGGGCGCACAGACCCGCGATCTGTACTTCACCAGCGGCGGCAAGGCCAACACGCTCTACGGCGATGGCAAGCTTGTCGATAGCGCGGGTGGCGCCGATCAACCGGATCGCTTCATCTACGACCCCGCCAATCCGGTCACGACGTTGGGTGGCGGCGGCTGCTGTCAGGGCACGGCGGTGAAGTTCGGCTCGTTCGACCAGAACACGCAGCTCGCCCGCAACGACATCCTCGTGTACGACTCAGAACCGTTCACACAGGGCACGGAAGTCAGCGGACCGATCACGGTGACCTTGTATGTCTCATCCGATGCGAAGGACACCGACTTCACCTTCAAGGTGATGGACGTCTACCCCGACGGGCGCGCCTTCAACCTCACGGAGAACATCCAGCGCATGCGTTACCGCGAGGGTTACGACAAACCGCCGGTGTGGATGAAGGACGGCGAGGTGTACAAGGTGACTTTCCAGCCGATCGACACCAGCAATTTCTTCTTCCCCGGGCACAAGCTGCGCGTGGCGGTGACGAGCAGCAACTTCCCGCGCTTCGACCGTAACCTCAACACCGGCGGCAACAATTACGACGAGGCCAAGGGTGTGATCGCCCACAATGCCGTGCATCACGATGCGGCGCATCCGTCGAAGATCACGATCACCGTGGTGCCGCGCGCGCAGCCCTAGGGCTGCCGCAGTGAAGGTGACAGCGGCGCTCAGGCAGAAGCGCAGCCCGCCGTCACCTTCACGTCGGTCGGCGTTACGCAGAGGGCAAAGCCGGCAGGAAGTCGATCGACGAGGCGTTCCTCATGCACCGCCAGGGTGAGCGTGCGGACCAGGCGGTCGCCATCGAACACCGCGTAGTGACAGTGGCCCGTGGTGCTTGCGGCACAGGCGAAGCGGGCGCGGCCCATGCGCACCTCGGTGCGACTGTCCAGCGTCACGATGCCATTCTCGCGGTTCGTGGTCGCGAGCGTGCGGTTCTGGGCGTCCGTACAGCCCGCCAGGTTCATGAAGCAATAGACGATGGAAAGGAAGATGCGCATGGAAGTCTCCTCGATCACATGGCGCGGAACAGGGTCATGAACGTCTGGCTGACCGCCAGCGTTTCGGGGCGCCCGCGCAAGCGCAGGCAGCCCTTGCCCGAGTCGTCGCGTTCCACCGAACCCACCTGACGCAGGTTGACGATCGTGGAACGATGGATCTGGCGGAACGTCTTCGGGTCGAGCTGACGTAGCAGGTCGCGGATCGGGCGCGACAACAAGGCATCGCCTTCCGCCGTCGCCACCAACGTGTACTTGTTCTCCGCACGGAAATAGATCACGTCCTCGACGAGGATCAGGCGCGTCGCACGTCCGGTGCTGGCGGTGATCCAGGTCAGCGGCTCGTCGAGCGAGGCATCGATGCGCTCAGCAAGATCGCGGGCGACCTGCGCCGTTCGACCCGCGTGACGCGACGCGTCGCCGATCCTCGCGCGAAGCCGCGTCACCGTCTGCGCCAACCGCTCGGCAGTGACGGGCTTGAGCAGATAATCCACCGCACCGCGCTCGAAAGCATCGACGGCGTATTGATCGTAGGCGGTGATGAACACCACCAGCGTTTCGGGACTCACCTCCGCGGCCGCCGCAGCCACCGCCATACCGCTGAGACCCGGCATGCGGATATCGAGGAACGCGACATCGGGACGGTGCTGCGCGATGGCGTCGAGCGCCGCGCCACCGTCTTCGGCGAGTTCCAGCACGTCCAGTTCGGGCCACGCGGCTGCCAATTCGCGCTGGAGCGCAGCGGCGAGCAGCTTCTCGTCTTCAGCCACGATGCAACGGGGCGCCTTCTTATCCATGCGCGGGCGCTCCCATCAGCGGCAGCGTGATCGTGGCGGCGACGCCGTGCGGGAAGTTGTTGCCGATGGCGAACGTCGCCGCACTGCCGTACATGAGGCGAAGACGCTCGCGCAGGTTTTTCAGGCCGATGCCCGTACCCGCGCCGTCGCTGCGGAAACCCAGGCCATCGTCGGCCACCGTGACCGACAGGCCCGAACCGTCGACACCTGCGCGAATCCAGACGCCGCCGCCGCCCGGTTTTGGCTCCAGCCCGTGCTTGATGGCGTTCTCGACGAGGGTCTGCAGCATCATCGTGGGCATCGGTGCCTTCATGGCGTCTTGCGGCACGTCGGTATGCACCGCCAGCCGCTCGCCCATCCGCAAGCGCATGATCTCCAGCCACGCCGTCGAACGCTCCAATTCCTCGCCGAGTGTGGACAGCGAGCCGTCCGTACGTGGCAACGAGCGACGCAGATAATCGATAAGGTGGCCGAGCATCCGATCGGCCCGCGCCGGATCGGAACGCACCAGCTCCTGGGCGCTCGCCAAGGTGTTGTAGAGGAAATGCGGTTCCACCTGGGCCTGCAGGAGACCGAGTTGCGCCGCCGTCAGTTCCTTCTCCATCGCCGTCTGGCGGGCGTCGGCACGCTCGCGGTTACGCTTGTCGGACAGCCGCTGCGTCATGGCACGAACGATCGTCTCGGCGTATTCCAGCGAGGCGCCGCCATCGGGGTTGAACCAGTCCGTCCAGGCCCCTCGATCGGGTTCGCAGACGAACATCACGCTGCACGATCCATCGGCAGGTGTGACGGTCGCGGAAACCGTCGTCTCGCGATCGAGCCAGGCGAAGCCCCAGCGACGGCGACGGCGCGACGGATCGACAGGTGGACGGATCACGGCGCGACATTGCAGTCCGCCACGCGTGCCGCTCACATCGGTGGCATGAGGCAGCTCCCGGATGACCTCTTCCACGAGCGCGAACGCCTCGTCGGCCGGATAAGGCACTTCGACGCGGCGACGCTGCCGGTTCGACAAGGTTTCGCCATCGACCCGGCCGGCAATCGTGCGGACCCGATACAAGTGGGTGACGCCGCGGCCGAGCGCCACGAATAGCCCGATGAACCACACGAGCGTGAACAGGAACGGGAAGTCGCGGTCGTTCGTACTCGACCACGCCGCGAGCAGCACGCAAAGCGCCGCGAACCATGCCACTCCGATGCGCCCGAGAAATTTTAGGCTCGCCATCCCATTCGCTCCCACCGTTATTGCCGGCGAGCATACGACGCGACCTCGCGGCGCTGGCCGCCTTTCCGACGAAACGCGGTATAGGGCGACGAAATAAGGTCGAGCCGGCATCGAGGGCTTGCGCGGCGCAGCATGACCTGGCGGTCCCCATGCGCCATGCTCGGGAAACCGGCTTCGCGGTGGGGACCGCAGGCCACGACAAAGGGGTTAATGCATGGCGTTGCTGCTCGTCGTTTTCGCTGTCGTCGTACTCGCGCTCTTCCTCGGTATCCGCACGTTGCCGAAGCACCATCCCGCCAACTGGCTTCTCGGCATCGTCGGCGGTGCCTGCCTGGTACTGGCCTGGTATGCGATCTTCCGTCCCATGCTGCTCGCTTCCGGCGGCGGCGATCCTTCCCTGGCCGCGCTTGGCCTGACTGCTGCGGGCATCGTGTCCTGCGTCCTGGGTATCGTCTGCCTCGGCGTCTGCGTGTGGCGCGATCCGGCGCGGTTCTGGATGCTGTCGATCGTCTTCATCGGCGTGATCGGCGCCACGCAGGTCACGGCGCTCGGCTGACGCACGGCGACCGCGCGGGCGCGCTCACTCAGCCCGCGCGGTCCGCCACGAAATCCGTCGGTACGTGCACGCCGCGGCGCTCGATCTTTTCGGTCATGATCGTGTGCCGCATCATCAGGCCCGACACGAGATACGCCGTGGTGCATGCGGCCAGCAATGGCAACAAGGCATGCGGCTGCATCGTCGTTTCGAAGACGAAGACCGCCGAGGTCATCAACGCGCGCGACGCCCCGGCGAACAGAGCGGCCATGCCGATAAGCGCCGCCATGTGCGGATCGACGTGCAGCAGCGGCCATGCCGACAATGCCACCCCGCACACACCACCCAGCGCACCGCCGATGGTGAACAAGGGCGCCAGCGTGCCGCCCGAGGTACCGCTGCCAAGCGCGACGGACCATGACAGCAGTTTCGCGAGCGCCAGCAACGCCATGGCGGCAAGGCCCAATTGCCCGGAAATGACCGCGGTGATGTTGTCGTAGCCTACGCCCAGCGTGGCAGGCATGACGTAACCGACCGCGCCAACCACGAGACCGCCTAGCGCAGGCCACCACATCCAGTGGATGGGCAAGCGTTCGAACGCATCTTCGATGCCGTAGGTCAGCCGCGTCACCAGTACGCCGGCCACACCCATCAGCAACCCGAGCAACGCGTAGACGGCCAGCGCCGTCGACGTGGCGGCCGCCAGCGCGGGCATCGGAAACACCGGACCCGGCCCTTCCAGCGCGAAACGCACGCCCGTGCCCGTGACCGCGGCCAACGCCACCGGCAGAAGCGAACGTGCACGGCGTTCGAACAACAGCAGTTCGATGCTCAGCAGCACCGCGGCTACCGGTGAGCTAAATACCGCTGCCATGCCTGCGGCGGCGCCGGCAGCAAGCAGCGTCTTGCGCTCGTCGGAACTCACGGGAAGCCGCTGACCCAGCAACGACCCGAGCGCACCGCCCGTGGCGATAATCGGACCTTCGGCGCCAAACGGGCCGCCGGTGCCGATGGCAATGGCCGAGGACACGGGTTTCAGCCAGGTCATGCGTGCGGGAACGCGGCTCTCGTTGGTGAGCACCTGCTCCATCGCCTCGGGAATGCCGTGACCTCGGATGGCGCGTGAACCCCAGCGCGCCATGGCACCGACGATCACGCCGCCGATGACCGGCACCACGATGACCCACGCGCCCAGGTGATGTCCCGCGGGCGATGTGAAAGCGGTACTCCACGTTTGATGGAACGCGAGGTTCGTCACCACGCCGATCAGCATCGTGAGCAATCGCGCCACGCCACCCACCACGAGACCGAGCAGGATGGCGAGTGCGCAGATACGCAGCACGCGTGCGCCTATCAACGGCAAGCGCGTCGGCATGTGCGCCTCGACAAGCGAATCGTCCAACGAAGGCGCGAGCGGAATCGCCGCACGATCGTGCGGTGTATGCAGGGGGTCGGTCATGGTCTGGCTACGATGGAGGACTGCGGCGAAAGGCTACCGGGATCTCGGCGTCGTAGCTGGCTCGCAGATGAACACCTAGGCGGCGTCTAATGGCACCTCATTCGCGAACGTACGGGTAATTCATGACCGACAGGTGGGCCGTTCCACCGGCTGCATCGAGTACCGCGTGCGCACCGAACGGCAAGGTCCATTTGTCTTGACCGTGACCGAAGGCGAGTCCGCGCACGATCGGCAATCCACAGGCCTGGCCGAAACGCTGCAACGCATGCTCGATGTCATAGCCGTTGTCGTACTCACTGACGCGTTGGCCACCCAGGCCGCCGATCAGGATGGCACGCTGTCCGTCGAGCGTGCCACCAAGCTTCAACTCGAACAGCATGCGCTCGATGCGCCAGGCCTGCTCTCCGCTTTCCTCGATGTATAGAATGCCGTCGTCGAGCTTAGGCAGGTACGACGTGCCGACGAGGCTGCACAGCGCCGAGAGATTGCCCCCCCACAGCGTGCCTTCCACGCGAACGCACGCATCGTCACCGCATGCCCAGCTCACGTCGGTGCTGGGCGACAAGACGGTTTGCCAGAAATGTCGCCACATGTCCTCGCGCAGGTAGGGGCCGCCGAAATCGCGCACCAGCATGGGACCATGCAGCGACAGGATGCCGCTGCGCGCATACAGCGCGCACTGGATGGCGGTGAAATCGCCATGACCCACGAATACGCAGGATTCGTTCTCGAAGCGGCGCGCAAGGCCGTCGAAGTCGATGTGTTCGAGTAGCACGATGGCGCCGTAACCGCCACAGACCACCATCGCCATGTCCGGCAATGGCTCGGACGCATCGGCGAAGCGATTGATGTCTGCAGCACGCTCTGCGTCGCTGCCGGCGAACCGCAACATGACGCGGTCGAGCACTTCTTCTCCATGCACGCGGTGTCCGGCGGCGCGCAAGCGTTCTACGCCTCGCTCGAAAGCTGCGCGGTCGTCCGGGTATCCGGAAGGAGCGAGGAGGCGGATATCGAGTCGTTTAGGCATGGCAGGCACGATGAGAATTGCCTACCAATACCGCTAGCCATGCGGGAAGGCAACCCGCAGTTGCCTTCCGCACAAGCGCGCGACGCATCGCCGCATGCATGCTAGCGGCCCCTACGCCTTGCAACTCAACGCCGACGATTACGGGAGCGTCCTACCATTCCTCGTATTCGTTCGTGGGGGCCATGTCTTCCGACAGGTTGTGCCGCGTGAGTGTCTCCCGCGGTTGTTCGCCGAATACGCTGCGATATTTCTCGGCAAAGCGCGAGAGATCCCACATGCCGCAACTGAGCGCCACCGACTTCACCGAACGCCGGCCGGCTTCCGCCATCACAAGGCTGCGATGCGCGGTGCACAGGCGAAGCATGGCGAGATAACGATTCGGCGGAATGCCGAGCATGTCGTCGAATGCGTAGCGCAAGCCCCGTTCGCTGGCGCCTGCCGCCTGGCAGAGCTCCTGCGAATAGATGTCACGGCGCAGGTTTGCCCGCATGAAACGCTCGGCGCGGCGCACCACCTGGTAATGCGCACGACGACCACGTGACGCGACCGGCCGTTCTTCCGGAGACGACGCGAGCGCCACGCGAATGTGCTCGTCGAGCAGATCCTCGATTGGCCCCATCGCGGCATCGCCCGACGCGACGCGCGCCGCGATCTGCCGATAGGCGCGTCGCAGATGTTCCGAGCGCACCGAGAAAAGCCGCAAGCGCTGCGCCGCCATGTCGACGTCGGCATGGTCGGACGCCAGAAAGCGAGAACGGAATCGCGCGTACGGCGCCACCACCAGCGTCAGCCGGGTGCCGCGCTCGAACATGAAATCGGTGGGCGTACCACGCAGCAAGGTGACCGCCATGTCCGCTTCGACGCCGATCCCCTGGCACCAACTGCGCTCGCCTGCTTCATGCAGGTAAACCAGCATGCAGGCGTCTTCCGGCACCGTGAGCGAACCGCGAACGTCGAAATCGATATGCGCGGAAAGATACGTCACGCCGTCGTGAGTCGTCGACGCAATGGCGGCGCGTGGTCGTACCGGGCTCAAGGTCAGAAGGTCGACTTCGCATACGCCGAGCGTCGCGCCCAACGTCACGAGGTCAAAATCTTCCAGACCCTGCATATCGGAGGGTCGGCTCATAGGGTTTCCTCCCCGCTGTTGGTTCTCGTCGCCCACACCGGCAAAAGCGGCTTCCGTTGCGGAACCCTCATGCCAGGCACGCCCCCTCTCACGATCCGGCCATTCCCCACGTTCATGCGTTCCCCCGCGTCCTCCGCGGGTGCTCCCCGCGCTTCCTGATGTCCTGCCCCTTGCCTTGCCTTTTCCCGGCGAAAAAGCCGCCGGTTGGGCATAACTTACGATGTATCGGAGCAAATGCCAGCACTTTGTGAATTTGCCGAATCGGCACATAACCCATGGTGCGCGAGGGGCCGCTTTGGCAAGACTGATGCTTTGGCGACGCGCCAGCTACCCCACGCTGCGGCTACACTCGGCCAGTTCAGCCAAATGAAGGGATAGCCCAGCCGATGCGACGCCTCGTTCTCGCCTGCCTCACCGCCCTCACGCTGGCCGCCTGCCAGTCCCACGACGAAGACAAGACCGCCGCGGCGCCCCCCGCCACTCCGGCGGGCCCCTCGACCGCACCGCCGCCGCCCCTGCCCGCGGTAGCCAACGAGCATCACGAGTTCACCCCGGATATCACCGCAGCCGACTTTGCCGCGCACCTGCGAGTGATTTCCTCGGACGAATACGATGGCCGCAAGCCGGGCACCCTGGGCGAACGCCTGACCACCAACTACATCATCGAACAGTTCAAGCGCATGGGTCTGGAGCCCGGAAACAAGGGCGAGTGGATCCAGACAGTCCCCGCCGTGTCCACGGCGTTGAATGGACAGGACACGCTCGCGCTGGACGTTGCGGAAGGCGGCGGCACCGAGCATTTCCCCTTCGGCAGCGATATGGTCGCCGGCACGCTCCAGGCCAAAGCGGACGTGGATCTGAAAGACTCCGACATCGTTTTCGTCGGTTACGGCGTCGATGCGCCCGAGGCCGGTTGGAACGATTTCGACGGTATCGACGTGAAGGGAAAGACGCTGGTGATCCTCGTCAACGATCCCGGCTGGAATGGCAACGATGCGTCGCTGTTCAAGGGGCGCGAAATGACTTACTACGGCCGCTGGACGTACAAGTACGAGGAAGCTGCGCGCCAGGGTGCAGCTGCCGCATTCATCGTGCATCAGACCGAACCGGCCGCCTACGGCTGGAACGTGGTGCGCAGCGGCTGGACCATGCCGCGCCTCGATCTACCCGAGAGCGAAGACCCGGCACCGCGACTCCCCGTCGCAGGCTGGCTTACGCATGAAGCGGCGCAGCGACTTTTCGCCAAGGCGGGAAAGAACTTCGACGAGTTGGCGAAGCAGGCCGATGTGCGCGGCTTCAAGGCGGTACCGCTCGACGCCAAGGCTTCCATTCACTTGCAGAGCACGATTACGCATTCGCTGAGCAACAACGTCATCGGCATGGTCAAGGGCAGCGAAAAGCCCGACGAAGCGATCGTCTACTCCGCGCACTGGGATCACCTCGGCCACGACCCGTCACTGAAAGGCCACCAGATCTACAACGGCGCCATCGACAACGGCACCGGTATTGCGGCCATGCTGGAAATTGCCGGCAAGTTCGCCCAGGAGAAACCGAAGCGATCGGTGATCTTCGCCGCGGTGACAATGGAGGAATCGGGCCTGCTCGGTTCGAAGTACTACGTGACGCACCCGCCCTTCCCGCTCGCCAAAACCGTGGCCGACATCAACATGGATGCCCTGGGCATTAACGGTCCCACGCATGACATGGAAGTGGTGGGCCTGGGCCAGAGCGACCTGGAAGACCTGTTCGCCGATGTTTTGAAAGCCGACGGTCGTGTGGTGAGCGGCGATGCGTCTCCGGAGAAGGGCCACTATTTCCGCTCGGATCACTTCAACTTTGCCAAAGCCGGTGTCCCTGCACTGTCCGCAGGTGGCGGTATCGACATGGTCCAGGGCGGCAAGGCCGCGGGCCTCGCGGCGGAAGAAGACTACACAAAGAACCGCTACCACCAGCCGACCGACGTCTACGACATGCGCTGGAACTTCGATGGCGTGATCCAGAACGTCAAGGCGTTCTACGCGCTCGGCGAGAAACTGGCCGACAACGACACCTGGCCCAAATGGAAGGACGGCAGCGAGTTCAAGGCCGCACGCGAGAAGTCGCTGGCGGCAGGCTCGAAGAAGACGAGGTAAGGGCGAGAGTTCGGAGCCAGCCTGCGGGCCGCAACCTCGGTGAGAACTGGCCGTCCGGCTCTCGCTCCCGGTGTGAGCCAGCCTGCTGGCGATACGGGCTCGCGATATGCCCAGATCGCCAGCAGGCTGGCTCCCACCTAATGCCTCGTGGCTCCCACCTAATACCTTGTGGCTGCCACTGATGCCTCAGTAGTTGACCTGCAACTGCACCCGCAACAACTGACCCTTGACGCGTCGGTACGGTGCGGCCGTGACATCGGTACGGTGCATGTTGGCCCAAGCCACGGCCAGCTCCACCGCACTGGACGGCTGCCATTCCACGCCGGCTTCGAGTTCGTCGACCAGCATACGTGGCGCATCGGTGTCGAACTTCGACGCACCACGGTACGTCTGCCACTTTGCGTACGGCATGAGCGAACCGTACCCGCCGTCGAACTTGTACATCACCTGCGCATAGCCGCCGCGAAGCGACTTGGTGCGAATGACGCGGCGGGCGATGTCCAGTTCGGGGCCCTTACCTACCGTCCATTCCGCCTGGAAACCGAACGGCTGGGGGTAATACACCACATGCGCGGCGACGCGGCGGTCGGTGGAACCGGCCACGGGTGCATCCACGGAAGGCGTGAACATCACGCCTCCTACCGTGGCCGATCCGGTACTCACCTTGTATCGGCCGGCATACGCATCCGCGCCAACCTCGAGATATTGACCGTTGGCGAATTTGAACGGATAGGAGAAGTGGATCACGCTGTGCAACTGGTCGTTGCGGTCCGGGCGATTCGCGCCCTGCCCGTTGTAGACGCCGAAACCGACCACGCCGTAATCGCCCGAGCCTTTCAGACCCGATTTCTGCAGGTAGGCGAATCGTTCCTTCGCGACCGCGGGGGACCAATAGGCAATCACGCCCAGGTCCCGCTCATCACGCACGCCGGAATTCAAGGCATCGGCGCGGTCCGGCGCGAGCCGGTTCTGACTCGATTGCAGGTCTTCCCAGCCGTACGGGATCTTCGACTGGCCGGCGCGGATGCGCCAGGTCTTCTCGTCATTGAGCCAGAGATCGGCGTAGGCATCGCGCAGCTGGGCAAAGTGCGTGGTGCTGGACCCCGACGGTGTACTGGCAAGATCGGGCTGGATGTAGATCGACATGCGGTCGGACACGTCACCGCTGATGACGACGCGGGCGCGACGAATGCCGAAACCCTGCTCCGGGCCGATAAAACGGTCGCCCGGTGATTTCAAAGCGTCTGCGCTGCCGGACAGCTCCTGGTTGTAGCGCATCTGCACGTAGCCACGGATGCCGATTTTCTCGTACCACGCCTTGGACGACGCGGATTTGGGAGCGGCGGCGACCGTCGTGGGACTCGCTGCCACGGGCTTGCTCTCGGCCTGCGCGCTGGCCGTACTCATGGCAGGCGCTGCCTCTTCGCTTGCCTGCACGAACTTGCCCAGACGCTGCCTGCCCGGACCCGGCTCCGCAAATATCTGCCGTGTGGTCGTGTCCACATACAGTTCGATGGCCGCCTGCGGCGAACCTTCGGCCGCCGCAGCGCCACACATCGTCCAGAAGGCGGCCGCCAGGGGTAGTTTTTTCATTGCGCTACGTGCTCCGAATAATTTGAGAAAAACCTCAAACGTCGGCGATCAGGTCATCAATTGCAGACAAAGCGCCAGATCGCCGAAGACGGGCGCACGTTAGCCTCGCTGCATGTCACTTCCGTGACACGCGTGAACGCCGTCACGCAGAACGTGTTGCCGCAGCGCAACACTTTCGTCATGACGTCGTCACAGTGGATAATTCGCGGCAGACGCGCCCTCGCCAGGGGATCGGTGTTCACCGCAGTTGGCGAGGCACTCTCACCCAGGACACCCCAGGCGGAACCAAACCATGTCTCTCGCAAGCTCGCGCACGCCGCGACGTCTCGTCATCGCGCTGTCCATCGCCACGGCACTCGCCTCTGGCACGACCCTCGCTCAAGACGCCACGCCCACGCCCGCGTCCAATGCACCGGCCAAGACCGCCACGCTGCAGACCATCAACGTGACCGCGGAAAAGCGCACCGAAGACCTGCAGAAGGTGCCCATCTCGATGACCGTGGTGACGGCCGAGAAGCTCGAGGCATTCGGCCAGGCCGGCGACGGCGTGCTGCAGCTCGCCTCACGCGCGCCGAGCGTGTATGCCGAGACGTCGTATGGGCGCGAGTTTCCGCGCTTCTACATCCGCGGCCTGGGCAACAGCGACTTCGACCTCAATGCGTCGCAGCCGGTGTCGATGGTCTACGACGACATCGTCCAGGAGAACCCGATCCTCAAGGGCTTCCCGCTGTTCGATCTTGAGCAGGTCGAAGTACTGCGCGGCCCGCAGGGCACGCTGTTCGGACGCAACTCCCCTGCCGGTGTGATCAAGTTCGAGTCGCGCAAGCCGACGCAGGAAACCGAGGGCTACGCCCGCGTTTCCTACGGTTCCTACGGCACGGCCAACGCCGAAGCCGCGATCGGCGGCAAGCTCGCCAGCAACTGGTCCGGCCGCGTGTCCGCACTGGCCCAGCACCGCGACGGCTGGATCGACAACGACTACACCGGCAAGAAGGACGACCTGGGCGGCTACAACGACCGCGCCGTGCGCCTGCAGGCGCTGTACAAGGCATCGGACGACTTCGACGCGCTCATCAACGTACATGGCCGCTGGCTGGACGGCAGCGCGATGGTCAACCGCGCCAACGCGATCACCCTGGGAAGCGATCAGCTCGTGCCGGGCTTCGATCGTGATTCCGTGTCGCAGGACGGCCGCAACAAGCAGCACCTGTTCACCTGGGGCAGCAACCTGCACCTGAACTGGCACTTCGGCGATCTCAACTTCGCGTCGATCACCGGCCTGGAACGCGCCACGACCTACAGCCTCGGCGATGTCGACGGCGGTTACGACGCGTCCGGCACGCCCGCGAAGCCGAGCTACACCAACCGCGTGACCCCGTTCTATTCCGAGACCGCCGACGCACTGCCGAAGGATCGCCAGATCACTCAGGAATTCCGCCTGTCCAACGACAGTGCCGAACGCCTGAAGTGGCAGGTCGGGACGTACTACTTCGACGAAGACATCGCGATCACCAACTTCTCGTACGACACGCTCAACAACCACGTGCTCAACGGCTGGGTAGACCAGAGCCAGCGTACGAAGGCATGGGCGGTGTTCGGCTCGGCCGACTACCAGTTCACCGACGACTTCGACGTGCGCGCCGGTGCCCGCTGGTCGCATGACAAGCGCGACTTCAAGGCCGAGCGCTTCCTCGGTTTCACCGGCCCCGTCGGCCCGCTCACTTCAGATCCGACCGACGCCCGCTGGAGCGGCGATCTGACCGGCACATGGCAGTTGTCGAAGAATTCGAACGTCTACGCGCGCATCGCCAACGGCTTCCGCGCGCCGAGCGTGCAGGGCCGCATCAACTTCGCCAACAGCATCTCCACGGCGAAGCCGGAGACGATCACGTCGTACGAAATCGGCTTCAAGTCGACCACGGACGACAACAAGGTCCGCTTCAACGCCGACATCTACAAGTACAACATGCACAACCAGCAGCTCACGGCCGTGGGCGGCGCCACCAACGTCACGCAGCTCATCAATGCGAAGAAGACCGAAGGCTACGGCGCCGAGTTCGACCTCGAAGCCTACCTGACGCCGAACTTCTACATGACCGCCGGCGGCAGCTATAACCACACCGAGCTGAAGGACCGTAACCTCGCCGTCGCGCCGTGCGGCGGCGGCTGCACGGTGCTCGATCCGCTCGACGCCACGGGCAACGCGCTGATCGACGGCAACACCCTGCCCAATGCCCCGAAATGGATCGGTACCTGGACGGCACGTTACGGCATCCCGTACGGCGAGAGCGGCGAGTTCTTCGTCTACACCGACTGGAACTACCGCAGCGAGGTCAACTTCTTCCTGTACGACTCGCAGGAGTTCCGCAGCAAGCCGTTCCTCGAAGGCGGTATTCGCGTCGGCTACAACTGGGATTTCGGCAAGCGTGAGGTCGCCCTGTACGGCCGCAACATCACCAACAAGAAGGTGATCACCGGCGGCATCGACTTCAACAACCGCACCGCGTTCGTCAATGATCCGCGCGTGGTGGGCATCGAGTTCCGCGCCGAGCTGTAAGCGTAGCGGTCATCGTCATCCGCTGAAGGCCGGCCCCGAGGGGCCGGCCTTTTTGTTGGGTCGCCGTCCAACCGAATGAGCCGCGAGCTGTAATAAACCAAAGCACAGGTGGGAGCCAGCCTGCTGGCGAAAAGCCAACGAAGCAATGTAGCGGCGAGGCAAGCTCCTATCGCCAGCAGGCTGGCTCCCACCGGCAAGCTCGGATTCTCTGTGGGAGCCGCCATGGCGGCGAGAAGCCAACGGAGCGGCGACGCTAGAACCTCTCAGCCCCTGCCTCAAGGCAATCTTGTCTCGCCGCCATGGCGGCTCCCACAAGAGCTAAACCTTTGGCGCCATTCCGGCATCAGAACGGGTGCCACGCCGACGCGCCGCACCAGCACACCCCGGCACGGCATAGGCCATAAGTCATATAGAAATTCCCGAATTTCTCGTTGACAGGTCATTTTCTGGTGTTATAGTTCACTACAACACCGGTCACCCACAGCACCACAGGAGCAAACACCATGAAAAGCCCGAACTACATCGCCCTCGCCGCCTCCGTCGTCATCGCTGCCGCCGCCCTGGGCGTCTTCAGCAGTACCTCGACCACCGCCGCCCCGCTCGCCGAGATCAACGGCACCAAGGTCACCAACCTCGCCCCGATCGTCGTCTATGCCGACGCGGGCGAACACGTCGCCTCCCTCTAACCACCGCGCAGCACGTCATCGGAGTCGTCCCATGAAAGCGCCGAACCTCATCGCACTGACCGCTTCCCTTTTGATTGCCGGCACGAGCGTGTTCGCCCTGCGCTCCTTCGATGACCGCGCTGCAGCGATGATCGCTGCACCCCACTTCGTCAACGGCACGCGTGTCGTCGACCTGCCCTCCCTCGAAGTAAGGCCCACCGACGCCGACGTGCGCGAGGCCATGCTGACGAGCGAGGCCACCTTGGATTCCGCCGCGGATGCGCTCAAGCGCAGCGCGGAGGATCGGGCCGCTGCGCTGATCGGCGCGCAACTGGCCATGCCCTACTATTCGTTCGGTAACGCACTGCGCCAAACGGCGAAGGAATGACCTACATGTCCATCACCTGGAACGACAGCGTCCCGATCTACCGCCAGCTCCGCGAACGCGTGGTGGCGATGATCCTGGATGGCGCCTTGAACGAAGGCGATCCGCTGCCGTCGGTACGCCAGGTCGCGGGGGATTTTCAGATCAACCCGCTGACCGTATCCAAGGCGTATCAGGAGCTGGTCGACGAACAACTGGTTGAGAAACGGAGGGGGCTTGGCATGTTCGTGATCGATGGCGCGCGTGAAGCGCTGCTCAAGAGTGAGAGGGAGCGCTTCCTGCGCGAGGAATGGCCGGCTCTGTTCGCCCGCCTCCAGCGCATGGGCCTCGATCTGAAAACCCTGATGCGTGAGGCCCCGGGTTCGAAGGAGGATGCGTCATGACTGCGGTCGTCACTGCCACTGGCCTGACCAAGCTCTACAAGTCGTCGCTGGCCCTCGACGGCGCCAGCTTTCAGATCGGCGCCGGCCGCATCGTCGGCCTGATCGGCCCCAATGGCGCAGGCAAGACGACGGCACTCAAGGCCATCCTCGGCCTGACCACTTTCGACGGGCAGTTGAACGTGCTCGGCCTGGACCCGCGCAAGGACCGCGGCAAGCTGATGGAACAGGTCTGTTTCATTGCCGACGTGGCGGTACTGCCCCGCTGGCTGAAGGTGGGCGACGCTATCGACTTCGTGGCCAACACGCATCCGCGCTTCGACCGCGCCAAGTGCGAGGCCTTCCTGGCACGCACGAAGCTGCAACGCGGGCAGAAAGTGAAGCAGCTTTCCAAGGGAATGATCGTGCAGTTGCACCTCGCCCTCGTGATGTCGATCGACGCGAAGCTGCTGGTGCTGGACGAGCCGACGCTGGGCCTGGACATCCTCTACCGCAAGCAGTTCTACCAGAGCCTTCTGGAAGACTATTTCGACGAGGAAAAAACCATCCTGGTCACCACGCACCAGGTCGAGGAGATCGAACACATCCTCACTGACCTGATGTTCATTCGTAACGGCAAGATCGTGCTCGACACGGACATGGACAGCCTTGGCGAGCGATTCGCCGAAGTGCTGGTCAGCGCCGAACAGGCCCCCGCGGCACGGGAACTGAAACCGTTGGACGAGCGCCAGGTGTTCGGCAAGAGCATCTTCATCTTCGACAACGTCAGCCGTCCGCAACTCGAGCAACTGGGTGAAGTGAGGCGGCCGTCGATCGGCGACCTGTTCGTCGCCACCATGAAGGGAACCTACGCATGAAAACCTTCTATTGGCTGGTCAAGCGCGAGTTCTGGGAATACAAGGGTGCGTTCTTCTGGGCGCCCATCGTGACCGGCATCGTGTTCCTGGTGCTCAACACCATGGGCCTCATTCTCGGCGAGGTCTTCGGACGCCGCACGAACTGGGGCGGGTTCAAATACAACGGCGACATGCACTTCCAGGGCTCGATGAGTCCGGAAGACCTGCACAACGCAGGCGCAGGGCTCGACATCATGCTCTACGCCATCGCTGGCATCATCCTGTGCGTGTCCGCGATCGTGGTGTTCTTCTACTGCCTCGGCACGCTCTGCGAGGAGCGTCGCGACCGCAGCGTGCTGTTCTGGAAGTCGCTGCCGCTGTCGGATACCTCCACCGTATTGTCGAAGGTCTTCAGCGCGCTGGTGCTCGCTCCCGGCATCGCGGTGGTGGTCGGCGTGGTCGTCGGCCTCGTGCTCAGCGTCCTGATCGGCACCGTCGCCTCCATGCACGGCCTGGGCGTGTGGAGTCTGCTCGCGGAAGCGCATCCGTTCCGCGTCGTGCTCAACCTGATCCTGCTGCTCCCGTTGTATGCGATCTGGGCGCTGCCCACCGTCGGCTGGCTGATGCTTTGCTCCTCCTGGGCCCGCAGCAAGCCGTTCCTCTGGGCGATTGCCCTGCCCGTCGGTGCCGGCGTGATCGTCTCCTGGTTCGGTCTCATGGGTATGGCGGGACTGTCGAGCCAGTGGTTCTGGGCCAACGTGGTCGGTCGCCTGCTCGGCAGCCTCATCCCGGGTGGCTGGATCAGCCATGCATCGACGCTCGAGGGGCTCGACCGCAACAATCCTGCCGCGATGGTGGATAGCCTGGGCCTGGTCTACAACTACAGTGCCCTCGCCAGCCCGACGCTCTGGATAGGTGCCGCAGCCGGTGCCGCGATGATCGCCGGCGCCATATGGTTCCGCCGCTGGCGCGACGACAGCTGATCCAAGTCACACGACGGCTCCTTCGGGAGCCGTCTTTTCATGGGGAAAGTGCCATGCGCAAGTCGCTCGTGTTCACCGTGTTTTCCCTCATAGCACTGACGTTCACCGCGGCACACGGGGCCGAACAAGCGCCACTTCGTGGTGCAGCATTGGACACGCGCATCGCCTTCCTGATGCAGGAAGCGAAAGTACCCGGACTGGCCGTCGCGATCATCGAGGACGGCAAGGTGACCTCGGTCAAAGCCTATGGGCAGCGCGACGTCGAGAAGAACCTGCCGCTCACGACCGACACCGTGATGTATGCCGCGTCGCTGACCAAGGCCGCTTTCGCCTACGCCACGATGTCGCTCGTCGAGCAAGGCAAGCTCGATCTCAACGGCAGCATCGCGAACGACCTGCCCCGTCCGCTGCCGGAATACCCGAAGTACGCCGACCTCGCAGGTGACGAGCGCTGGCGGAAACTCACCCCATCGATCCTGCTCAGCCATCGCTCCGGCTTCCCCAATTTCCGCTTCTGGCCACCGGGCAAAGACTTCGATCCCAACGGCAAGCTAGCCTTCTATTTCGACCCGGGCACGAAGTTCGGCTATTCCGGCGAAGGCATCAACCTGTTGCAGTTCGTGCTGGAGAACGGCAAGGGCATCGACGTCGCCACGCTCATGAAGCAGCGGCTGTTCGAACCCTTCGGCATGACCCGTACCAGCATGACCTGGCGCGACGACTTCGCCGACAACCTTGCCATCGGTTACGACGAGAACGGCAAGCCGCTGGGGCACAAGCAACGGGAATCGGTCCGCGCTGCGGGCTCCATAGATACGACGATCGCCGACTACGCGCGACTCGTCGCAGCCATGTCGCGCGGCGCCGGGTTGAAGCCGGCCACTTATCGCACGTGGCTGACGCCGGTGGTGAAGATCCACTCCGTGCGGCAGTTTCCGACCATCGGCCAGCCCGATACGACGGCCTACGATGCGATCTCGCTCGGTTATGCCCTGGGCGTCGGAAGGTTCGAGTCGCCGCGCGGCCCGGTGTTCTTCAAGGAAGGCCACGACGACGGCACCAACAACCTGTTCGTGTGTCTCGAGCGTTCGAAGACCTGTGTGCTGCTGATGAGCAACAGCTCGCTGGGGGAGTCTCTTTACGCCTATCTGCTCGACGACATCCTCGGCAAGGTGGGATTTCCACTCTGCTGGAATGGATACGATCCGTACGACAAGCCGCAGTTCTGCTCGGAGAAGCGCTGAGGTCTCGAACTCAGCCGCCACCGCCTCCACCGCCTTGGATGCCACCCTTGGTCAACGCGGCGGGATCGAGCAACTTCGTCAGTTCCGCCTTCGACAAGCCGGTGGTTTCCAGCGCCACATCCATGATCGGGCGCTTTTCCTTGTACGCCTGCTTGGCGGTTGCCGCGCCCTTCTCGTAGCCGATCACGGGATTGAGTGCCGTGACCAGAATGGGATTCTTGTCGAGGGCCTCGCGGATATGTTCCTCGTTGACATTGAACCCCGCGATGGCCTTATCGGCCAGCAACGTCGTCACGTTGGCGAGGATCTCGATCGATTGCAGCAGGTTGTACGCGATCACCGGCAGCATGACATTGAGCTGGAAATTACC
Organism: Luteibacter sp. UNCMF366Tsu5.1; assembly: GCF_900119235.1. Classification (NCBI taxonomy): domain Bacteria; kingdom Pseudomonadati; phylum Pseudomonadota; class Gammaproteobacteria; order Lysobacterales; family Rhodanobacteraceae; genus Luteibacter; species Luteibacter sp. UNCMF366Tsu5.1. The sequence continues at coordinate 988,860 of NZ_FPIS01000001.1, forward strand.
CGACTGCCCGGCGATGGCGATCGTGGCGTCGTTGCCGATCACTTGCGCGGCCACCATGGCGGCGGCCTCGGGAATCACGGGGTTCACCTTGCCCGGCATGATCGACGAGCCCGGCTGCAGCGCAGGCAACTCGATTTCGCCAAGCCCGGCAAGCGGACCGGAATTCATCCAACGCAGATCGTTGGCGATCTTCATCACCGCCACCGACAGCGTGCGCAACTGGCCGGACAGCTCCACCGGCGCGTCCTGTGCCGCCATGCCGGCGAAATAGTTGGCAGCGGATTCGAACTTCACGCCCGTCAGCCTCGACAGTTCCGTCGCCACGGCGGGGCCGAACTTCGGATCGGCGTTGATGCCCGTGCCGACGGCGCTGCCGCCTTGCGGAAGGCGACGCGTGCGCTTGAGCGTGTCGCCGATCCGCTCCTCGGCGTCCGCGATCTGCGCCGACCAGCCGGACAGCTCCTGGCCGAAGGTGATCGGCATGGCGTCCATCAGATGCGTACGACCGGTCTTCACCACCTTCTTGAGTTCCTTCGCACGTGCGTCGATGGTCTTGCGCAGGTGCTTCAGAGCCGGCAGAAGTCGCTCACTGGTCGCCAGGGTGGCACTGACGAGGATCGCCGTGGGAATGACGTCGTTCGAACTCTGCCCCGCGTTGACGTGATCGTTCGGGTGTACCTTGCGTCCCGCGGCTTCGGCGAGGTGAGCGATCACCTCGTTCGCGTTCATGTTGGAACTGGTGCCGGAGCCGGTCTGGAAGACGTCGATGGGAAAGTGCTCGTCGACTTCCCCTGCGGCCACCCGCGCAGCGGCCTCGCGGATGGCCCTGGCCGACGCCTTGTCCAGATGCCCGAGTTTCACGTTGGCCTCGGCCGCGGCCGACTTGATCAGGCCCAGCGCGCGGATGAACTCGCGAGGCATGGTGAGGCCCGAGACCGGAAAGTTGTCCACCGCGCGCTGGGTCTGCGCGCCGTAAAGCGCCTTGGCGGGCACCTTCAGCTCGCCCATGCTGTCACGTTCGGTGCGGAACTTGCTCATGCGAAAACTCCGGTCGAGGCTCAGGGGTCTCCCTAAGGTAAGTCCATCCACCGTGCTTTTACAGGGATCGGCTATAACCGCTGCTCGGAAAAGCGGTTCGGTGCATGAATGTCCAATCGGCCGGCCAGATACTCGGTGAAGGCCTCAATGGGGACGCCGTAAGGGGTGGCAACGTGGTCGGACTCGACGATCTCGCTGATGGCCTTGGCATAGTCAGGATTCATGGAGTCGATGATGTAGATGTCGCTGGCAGGAATGTCCGCGGCGAAATGGACTTCTTCGAGCGCATGGTCGGCCCCTACTATTTCGTTTTCAGCCACGTCGGCGACCTCTCGTCCGCGTGTCCAGACCACGTACTGATGGTAGTCTCCGGAATGCTCGTTCGTGGAAGCCTGCGGCCAGTACTTGAAGACCACGTCGCTGCCTCGCAGCGAACGACTGCCGATCGTTGCCAGCCCATCCAGCATGGGATCCACATCGAAGAACTCCCGGGACGGCCCGAACCCACCGTTTTCCACCAGAGTCATAGGAGAACGGGAGTCCACACGAAACGCCAAGGACCGGTCCGTCGATACCAGAAAGCCATGCCCATTACCTGTGGTCGCAGGCTCTTCGACATCACTCAGCTGGCGATGCAGTTCGTCGATCGTTCTCTTTTTCAGATCGATGACGGCGGACACCCGGTCGACACTGTTCTCCGGCACGACCATAACCACATAGCCGCCGCTGCGTACTTCGGCATGCGGACCGGGCTGCGTCCAAACGCTGCTCGTAGGCAGCGGATCGAACTGCGGATGGGCTTCCTCAGGCATCATCGGTGCTTTCGGCGGCCCCATCAGGTACCCGATTTTGCCGTTTACCCGACGAGGTGGAACGAAACGTGCCGGCGCCTGACCTTCACCTGCCTTGCCGACGCTCGCATACGCGACGCCTAGCGGCACGTTGGTCACGAACGTCATGGCAGCCTGACCAAGACCACGTTTTCTTGCTTCGCTCGTCCTTCCACGGAATCCTTCGTCGAGTCCGGTGCCCAGGCTCACGAGACCCGTCCCCAACTGAACGGGAATGGCCAGCGGAGGCAGATAGCCGATAGGGCCTAGCAAAGCCGCCGTGCGATTGAGCGTCGTGCGCCATCCCTCCCAAGCGGTACTGGCGAGAACGCGGGCATCCTCGCGCATGCGGTTGTCGACCTGCGCGCACAGATCCACAAAAACGTCGCCCGCCATTACCGCATCGGCATGGTCGATCGCGCTGGCATCCGCTTTCCACTGGCCTTTTGCGATGTTTTCCAGCCCATGCTCAACGCCGGTCCAGAACGTGCCGTCCTGGCGGTCGTAGCGAGAGAAGCGCGAGAGCAGCGCATCCAGTTTCCGTGCGTCCTCCGTCTGGGCCAGCACCCATTGACGCAGCTTCTCCTCGTTGGCGAATTCCAGGAAGGGCTCGGCAGCCCCCGGCAAATAGAGAACTTCGCTTCCATCCGAGGCGACGAAGCGCAGAAGGTCAGTAGCGAAGTATCCATTGATATCCAGCCGGCGCACCGCTCGCCCGCCCGTTGCCCGGCTCCCGTCACGGAGCTGCGCAAGCGTGATCGCTCCTTCGAGAGGCACGCGTGGCGCACCCTCGCGCATGACCTGCGCATAGGCTTCCTGGGTAAGCTTTCCCTTTACACGTGCCTCACGGGCCTGCTGGACGAAACGATACCGGGCCAGAACCGGCCATTCGTCTCGATTTGCCGCCCAATAGGCGTCCATGTCGGCATGAAGCTTGCGGACGTAGGGCAGTTCGGAGAACACGCCATCCGCCTCGAAGGCGCGGATAACCTGGGACAGAACGAGGTCGCTCGGCCCAGCGAACCCCTTGCCGACGGCAAACACACCAAAGGCCTCGTCCAGCGAACGGGCATCCTCGCGTACTGTCTCCACCACATTGCCTCTGGCGAAGAGCAGCTTGTAGATGTAACCCGGCCCGGTGTGGCTCCAAAGATAACCGCCGATGCTTGAAAAACACTGTCGCACGCTGCGGCAGTGACGGGCCTGCTCGATGAAAGCGAGCGGGCCCGGGCTGGCCTGCCCACCTGTCATCACGCCGCCCACGGTGTCCGCCCATGCCGCGAAGGTCGAATGCCGGTCGTGCTCCGGAAACGCCTCCATGAGTGCGTCGGTGAGCGGCATGGTGTGGTCGGGCTTCCCCTGTGCCCAGTCCTGGGACGTGGCGAAATGCGCGACCACGTACGCGTCGCCGTCCACGCCCAGTCGTTGAAGAAGGAGTGCCTTGGCGACGCTACGGGCGTCCGGTATCGGCAACGCATGGGCCTTGGAGGCCATCTCCCAGTAAGCGCGCGCATCCGCCTGCATGCGGAAGCCGAGCGCCGAATCCGGAAGCGCCAGCGGCGTTCCTGGCGTGTGCCCGACATCGTCGTGGTCGTCCGCGCTCGGATGATCCTCGTCGGCGTAGTAGGTGATCGTCGTATACGCCTGAGCTGTGCTCGCCGATAGCGCGGCTACGACAAGCCCCGCCAGAAGACGGGAGCCGAACGGAAATCCTTTCATGATGGTGACCTTCCTTGAGACTGGCGCGCACTTTAGTGGGCCCTGCCCAACCGCGCATGCTCCGGATCGCCCGTCACAGCGCGGGCCGAAAGCCAATAATGCGTAGGCTCATCTTGGCGGTCTGTAGCGGTCCACCGACTGCTATAGCCGCTGCTCGGAAAAGCGGTTCGGCGCATGAATGTCCAGTCGGCCGGCCAGATACTCGGTGAAGGCCTCAATCGGGACGCCGTAAGGGGTGGCAACGTGGTCGGATTCGACGATCTCGCTGATGGCCTTGGCATAGGCCGGATTCGTGGAGTCGATGAGGTAGATGTCGCTGGCAGGAATGTCCGCGGGGAAGTGAACTTCTTCGAGCGCCTTATCCGCCCAGGGCATGTCGTTATCGGCTACCGCAGCGACCTCACGTCCATGCGTCCAGATCACGTACTGATGGAAATCCCCGAGATGCGCGTTCACCGAAGCCTCGGGCCAGCGCTTGAAGACCAGGTTGCTGCCCCGCAGGGAGCGGCTACCGATCGTTGCGATGTCATCCAGCATGGGATCCACGTCGAAGAACTCCCGCGAGGGTCCGAAACCACCGTTGTTCAGCAGGCTCATCGGCGAGCGTGAGTCCACGCGAAACACCAGCGCCCGATCGGTCGATACCATGAAGCCGCGCGCATTACGCGTGGTCGTAGGCGTTTCGACATCTCTCAGTTGGCCATGAAGATCCTTGATCGCGTTCTTTTTCAGATCGATGATCGCGGCGATTCGATCGGCGCTGTTCTCGGGCACGGCCAGAACCACATAGCCGTCCTCGCGCACCTCGGCCTGAAGGCCGCTCGGTGCCCACCGGCTACTCGTGGGCAACGGATCAAGTCGGATAGGGGGTTCAATGGCGAGACGGGCGGGCGGTGCCCGCAGCGACGTCGGCGGCCCGACCAAGTAACCGATATTGCCGGTCCTCTGCCCTGGTGGAAGAGAACGTGCGGGCGCTTCGGCACCAATGCCCTGCCGGGAACTGGCAAAACCCGCTCCGAGCGCCACGTTGGTAACGACCGCCATGACAGCGTGCCCGAGGCCGCGCTTTCGCGTGTCGTTCGTCCGTCCGCGGAATCCTTGGTCGAGCCCCGTCTCAAGTCCGACAAGACCCGTGCCCAACTGGATGGGAATGGCCAACGATGGCACGTAGCCTAAGGGACCGAGCACCGTCGCCGTGCGATTGAGCGTGGTGCGCCAGCCTTCCCATGCCGTGCTGGCAACCACGCGCGCGTCGTCACGCATGTGCTTTTCTACCTGCATCCGCATGTCCGCGAAGACATCGCCATCGACCACGCCATCGGCGTGGTCGATGGCGCTCGCATCGGGTTTCCATAGGCCTTTCGCGATGTTATCGAGCCCGTGCTCGACGCCTGTCCAGAACGTTCCGTCCTGTCTGTCGTAACGCGAGAATCGTGAGAGCAGCGCATCCAGCTTCCGCGAATCCCGTGTCTGGGTAAGGACCCATCGACGCAGTGCTCCCTCGTTGACGAACGATACGAAGGGCTCGGTGGCACCTGGCATGTAGAGGATTTCGCTTCCATCTGCCGCCACGAAACGGAGCATGTCCGTGGCGAAATATCCGTTGATGTCCAGACGACGCACGGCTCTTCCACCTAGCTCCCGTTGTCCATCGCGGAGCTGCGCGAGCGTGATCGTTCCATCGAGAGGCACGCGCGGCGCACCCTCTCGCATCACCTGCGCATAGGCTTCCTTGGAGAGTTTTCCCGTTCTGCGCGCCTCGCGGGCCTGCTCGACGAAACGATAGCGGGCCATGACAGGCCAGTCTTTCCCGCTGGTCACCCAATAGGCGTCCATCTCGGCGCGAAGCTTGCGCACGTACGGAAGCTCCGAAAAAGCGTCGTCCGCTTCGAACAAGCGGACGATCCGCGACAAGGCGAAGTCGCTATGCCCGGTGAATCCCTTGGCGACGGCGAACACCCCAAAGGCCTCATCCAGAGGACGGGCGTCCTCGCGTACCGTCTCCACCATGTTGCCTTTGGCGAAAAACAGGTTGTAGAGGTAGCCCGGTCCGCTGCGGCTCCACAGATAGCTACCGAGACTGGAAAAGCACTGCCTGGCACTGCGCCACTGGCTCGCTCCTTCAATGAAGCCAAGCAGCCCGGGACTCGCCTGGCCACCCGAACTCACACTGCCCACCGCATCCGCCCATTCGGCAAACCTCGTATGTCGGTCGTGCGCCGGAAACGCCTCCATCAGCGCATCGGTCAGCAGCATGGTGTTGTCGGGCCGCCCCTGCGCCCAGTCCTGAGGCGACGCGAAATGCGCGACCACGTAGGCATCGCCGTCTACGCCCAGGCGCTTCTTGAGCAAGGCCTTGGCGACCATACGGGCATCCGGCACGGGCAGCGCCTGTACCTTGGTGGTCATGATCCAGTAAGCGCGCGCATCCTCCTTCGTAGTGAAAGCTACCGTGGTTCCTTGAAGCGCCAACGGTGTTCCTGGCGCCGGCACGGCATTCGCTCCGTCAGCGAGGCCAGGGCGAGTCTTGTCCTGGTGATACGCGCCCGTCGTATGCGCATGCACTGTCCCGGCCGATAGCGCGGCCACGACCATGGCAGCCAGGAGCCGGGGCTTGAGGGAAAATCCTTTCATGAGGGTGAACTTCCTTGAGACTGGCGCGCACTTTAATGACGCGGGCCCGACCGCGCAGGCACCCCAAGGCGCGACAAAGCGCAGCCAGCGGGCCTGGAATGTGTCGGCGCCGCCCAGGGGCGCCGTAGCGGTCCGCCGACTGCGGCGGCTGGCATATAATCGATGGCTGCCCCGCCGCCTTCAGGAACACCCCGCATGTCCCACGCCACGCTCACCGCTCTTTCGCCGCTGGACGGTCGCTACGCTGCCAAGGCGGCGCCGCTGCGCCCGATCTTCAGCGAATTCGGCCTGATGCACCGGCGCGTGCACGTGGAAATCCACTGGCTGCTGGCCCTGGGTGCCCATCCGGGCATCGTGGAACTGCCGGCATTCCCGAGCGACGCGGCCGATCGCCTGCTCGCTATCGCGAACGACTTTTCGGCCGAGGACGGCGAGCGCATCAAGGCCATCGAAGCGACCACGAATCACGACGTCAAGGCCGTCGAGTACTTCATCAAGGAAAAGATCGGCAACGATCCGGCGCTATCCCAGGCCAAGGAATTCGTGCATTTCGCCTGCACCAGCGAGGACATCAACAACCTCGCCTACTCTCTTATGCTCCGCGATGCACGTGAGGCCGTACTGCTGCCGGCGATCGATCAGGCGATGGCAACGCTGCGCGCGCTCGCCCACGATCATGCGGGTCTTTCGCTGCTCTCGCGCACGCATGGGCAGACGGCGTCGCCGAGCACCATGGGCAAGGAGATCGCCAACGTGGTCGCCCGACTGGAGCGCCAGCGGCGCCAGCTCGTGGCAATCGAAATCCCGGGCAAGATCAATGGTGCCGTGGGCAACTACAACGCACACGTGATCGCCTATCCGGATGTGGATTGGCCGGCACTGGCATCGCGCTTCGTCGAGGGGCTCGGGCTCGTCTTCAATCCCTATACCACGCAGATCGAGCCGCACGACGGCATCGCGGAATTCGCAGACGTGCTGCGCCGGATCAACATCATCCTGATCGACCTCTCGCGCGACATCTGGGGCTACATCTCGCTCGGCTACTTCCGCCAGGCGTTGAAGGCCGGCGAAGTCGGCTCGTCCACCATGCCGCACAAGGTCAATCCGATCGACTTCGAGAACGCCGAAGGCAATTTCGGTCTTGCGAATGCCCTGCTCGGCCATTTCGCCGAGAAGCTGCCGATCAGCCGCTGGCAGCGCGATCTCACCGACTCCACCGTGCTGCGCGCCCTGGGCACCGCCTTCGGCCATACGCTGGTCGCGCTGGAATCGCTGCAGAAGGGTCTTGGCAAGCTCAACGTCAATGCCGAGCGGATCGCTGCCGATCTGGACGCGAGTTGGGAAGTGCTTGCCGAAGCCGTACAGACCGTCATGCGTCGCTTCGGCCTGCCGGAGCCGTATGAGCAGTTGAAGGCACTCACGCGCGGTCAGGGCATCACGAAGGATTCCATGCGCAGCTTCATTGCCGGTCTGGATCTGCCCGCCGAGGCGAAGAAGGCACTGGCCGAGCTGACACCCGCTTCGTATATCGGCCTCGCCGCCGATCTTGCGCGCAAGGTCTGAGCACACATGGCCATGACCCCCACCCGCAAGCCGCTCCCGATCGAGGTGCGCGGCAACGCCAACCAGCCGCTCGGCATGAGCGCGGCGCAGTTCCTGCGCGATTACTGGCAGAAACGCCCACTGCTCATCCGCAACGCGTTCCCCGATTTCCAGGCGCCGATAGAACCGAACGACCTCGCCGGCCTCGCGTGCGAGGAAGGTGCCTTGGCACGCCTCATCATCCATGACGAGAAGCGCGATCGCTGGACGGTCAAGAACGGCCCGTTCGCCGAGGCCGAGTTCGGTAAGACGCCGAAGCGCGACTGGACGCTGCTGGTGCAGGACGTCGACAAGTGGGACGCCGACGTGGCTGCATTGCTTGAGCCCTTCACCTTCCTTCCGAGCTGGCGTCTCGACGACATCATGATTTCCTATGCCGAGGACGGTGGCGGTGTGGGCGCGCACGTGGACCAGTACGACGTCTTTCTGCTCCAGGGCATCGGCGAGCGGCACTGGGCGATCAGTGACGACCCCGATGCGCCGCTCGATTTCCGCGAGGACGTCGAGCTGAAGCAGTTGAAGGTGTTCGAGCCGACCCACGAATGGCTTCTTGAACCGGGTGACATGCTCTATCTGCCCCCCGGCGTCCCTCACGACGGCGTCGCCATCGGCAACTGCATGACGATTTCCGTCGGTATGCGCGCGCCCTCCCAGGCCGAACTGACCGGTGATCTGGCCGATTTCCTCGCCGAGCGGATGCCCGATGAACTGCGCTACACCGATCCCGACCTCACCCCCGCCAAACGGGCTGGGGAAATCGACACGGCGGCGCTGAATCGTCTTCGCCAGGCGCTGCCATTCGCGGCAACCCTCGACCGCGACCTGCTCGCCGACTGGTTCGGTCGCTTCATCACCCGGTACCGCAATGCCCAGGTGGCGGCCGCGCCCCCGAAGGCTCTCACCGAGGCCGCCTTCGACAAGGCGCTGGCGAGCGGCGCCACCCTCATGCGCCACCCCTACGCCCGCGTGGCCTGGGTAAAAGGCCGTAAGGAAGCCACGCTGTACGTCAGCGGCCAGGCCTACGAATGCCCGGCGGCGCTCGCCGAGCGGTTATCGGGCGAACGCGAACTGAGCTTCGACCGCACGCCGCCCGGGCCGGAGAAGGCCGTACTACTGGCGCTGCTCAACGACGGGCAGCTCGCCGTGCGCAAGGCCCGCCGCCGGTGAACGACCCGGCGAGCCTGGTAGCGGATGACAAGGCGGCGCTCGGCGCCGCGCATGTGCGTCTGCTCGCCCAGGCCCGCCACCGCGTATCTCTTTATCTACCGATCATCGAGTCCGGCGTGCTGGATGACGACGAGGCCCTGACCGAGTTGCGCCGCATCGCCACCAGTGGCCGGCAGGCGCAGATCCGCGTACTGACCCATGACGCCGAGCGCGCCCATCGCGAGGGGCATCGTCTGATCGCCCTCGCCCAGCGCCTGCCCACCGCGATCATGCTGCGCGTTCCGACCGAGGACGCCCAGCTCCGCTACGGATCGGCCTTCGTCGTCGATCAGATCAGCGGCTTTCTGTTCCGGCCGGTGGCCACGCGCTACGAAGCCCGCGGTTCGCTCGGCGAGCCCGGCGAGACCGCTCGTTTGACCGCCTATTTCGACGACGTGTGGGAACGGGCCGAGGCCGCCTGGCAGATACGACCGCTGGGTATCTGATCGGGTCCGACGCTCCCCTCGGACACTTCGCTTCGCAGCGGCCGGATCCGTGCAGCGAAAGCGGCGCGATTACAACGAATGGCTTATTACGGCACACGGAGCTTGCCGCTTAGAGTTCGTCGCGCACGCTTGTCAAGGAAGATTTCCCATGCGAGAGCACAGAGGTGCTTCGCCCCAGCGACACCCGTCACTTCGCCAACAAGCGTTTACCGGGCCGCTCGTCCCCGCGAAGGATGCTGACCGCACAAGACATGGAACGGGTGCGCAGAAAAAAGCCTGCCGTGATCCCGGCCCGTCTGGCCCCTTATCTCAAGGATGACCGCGATGAACGACACAACGAACCATCCGCTTGCAGACCGACTCAAAAAAATCACGGAAGGCTTCAAAAAAGTCGAAGACGTGATTCGACTACGCACCGAAATGGATGACGCGACAGACGTCGTCATGAAACCCGGAGACATCGATGTTTCGTTCGGTGACAGCGGTCGCCTGGTCGACGCATCCCTTGGCATGGCGCTACCGACCCATGACGGAAAATACTGGATCCTGTCAAATCTTAGAACGAACACCACAGGAACGATACGAATCAAGCGAGTCCTCGAGGATGGGTCGCCAGACCCAGACTTCCCTCTGGACGGGAAAATCGTGACCGTTCATCCCGAAGGCAATATCGACATAATCACGGCGGCATTACAGTCAAACGGAAAGATCATCATTGCCGGTGAATTGGAACAGGCCACTCCCGAGGCATCGTTCGTTACGTCTATCCATCCGGATGGGACGTTGGATACGTCGTTCGGTGATGGCGGAATCAAGCTGATCGAACTCGACGAGAACGCACCGATAATCGGGGTACGGGACCTTACCATTCAGGCCGACGACAAGATTGTGTTGGCGGTATTGGCTTCCGGCCCCATCAACTCGACAGTGGATACCCGGGTAGTCCGACTGACTGCCGAAGGGAGGCTGGACGAGAGCTTCGGGGACGGCGGTGTCGTTCTTGACCCTTCCGAAATGGCTATGCTCAGGCTGGCGGCCGACAGAGCCGGCAACCTGGTGCTTGGTGGACCTCAGGATGCGGATGCTGTTCTGGTTCGCATGACCACGCATGGCAACTACGACCAGACATTCGGTGCCGGAGGAATAGTCAGATGGCAAGCACCAGATGGTGCTGCCATGGATATCACATGCCTCGCCATCGATGACGACGATTCAATTGCAGTGGGAGGAAGGATCAATACGGAAGAGCACTCGGGCTATTGGATAGCAAAAGTCCTGCCCAGTGGACATCCAGACTATGAATTCAACAGCGGCAAGCTTTTGCTCTTCGACGATCAAATTTCCACGATTTCAGTGCAGACCGGCCAATTGGTCGTCCACGGACTGACGACCGTGGAGCCTGATATTTCACGAATGTACGTCAAGCGCATCAATCGCGATGGATCGCTGGATACGACGTTCGGCAGCGGAGGGATAGTTGTAGTACCGCCACCCGTCGATGCCTCAGATGACGTGTTTAGGTCCCATGCCTTCGTTCAAGTGCGCGGTCAGGAGACGACGCTGTTCGTCAGTGACGTGACCACAAGGTTCACCAGAACCTACTCCAGGGCATCCAAGACCTTCTTCAGAGGGGTCGTAGTCGAGACCCAGCTTGTCCGCTTCATTTTGGTTCATATGAACGAAAACGAGGGCGCTGAGGAGGTTAAGGTTGGACGTATCGACGAGACGTTTCATCTACCGAACCATCGCTCATGAATCGCGCGACGGATACTACCTTCGGCAACGAAGGAGTCGTAGTTGCGCCATCTTATGTAGACGCTCCAAGAGGTGATTCGGCGCATCACCACGTCACCATTCACGGAGAGGAAAATAAGACACTCTTCGTCAGCAGTGTCTGCTTGATATACGACAAGCAGCCTAAGAGATTGATCCAACGTGTCCGCTTCTTGCTTACTGAAGAGGCGCGTCCGCCGGTGGACACTGTTGAGTCCGCGCTGCGGGAGTAGGACGGTTGTAGCATCTGACCATCGCAAAGAGCTTTATTCCGGCGCAGGGAACTGTGCCGTGCCAGAGCGTGCCTCGCACGCATTCATCAAGGAGGATTCCCATGCGCGAGATCATCGACATGCTTCGCCCCGGCGACATCAACCCATTCTTCGGCGAGAGCAAACAATTTCCTGAACGGTTCATCCGCCCGGAAGACCTGCTTGCACAGCAGGCGGAGCCAGGAGACGTCATTGATGACGTAAAGCCAGGCGACCTGGATACGTCATTTGGGGACAAAGGAGTGGTGACCCGCCCCTCCATCGGCATCGGATTACCGACCGGAGACGGGAGATACTGGGTGGTTTCTAAGTTAAACCTGATGGGCAAGGGCCCGCGATTGCATGTGATTCGTCTCTTGAGCTACGGGTCGCCGGATCCTGACTTCGCCCTCGAAGGAAAGATCGTAGATCTGCATCCATCCGCCGACCACACTCAACTAACGGATGCGGTATTACAGTCAAGCGGGAACATTATCGTCGCAGGATACATCTATTTCACGGAAGAACCGGACGAACGGGCCGTATTTGTTGCGCGCATCAACAAGGAAGGAGAACTCGACCTCTCGTTCGGCGACGAGGGCATCAAGTTGATCCAATTATCAGGGAACCCCTTGCTGACCTCCCTGTACCACATTGCTGTGCAGCCCGATGACAAGATCATCGTCACGGCGATGGCATCTTGGCAAGTGAAGAGTTTCCCACGAATCATCAGGTTGAACGCAGACGGCGCCCTAGATGTCGATTTTGCAAAATTTGGAGTCGCTTACGACCTGCCCGCGCAAGTGTATATGTTCGGAACTTTAGTCCTCAGTAACAAGAAACTGTTATTGCACGGATTGTCAGCAACTGACGAAGACGCCGTTGTGATGCGCTTACACGCAGATGGCAGAGTCGACCGAACGTTTGGCCAGGAGGGTATCGTCCGACTAAGCCACCCGCTCTACCGACGTTTGGGAGCCGTCGCGGCTGCGGAATTCCAAAAAAGTGACGGCTCCGTAGTGGTCGGCGGCCAGGCGGACTCCCACGAGGGAGTAGCTGGTGGCTTCATAGCACGCATCCTTTCGAGCGGTCACCTCGACCCGCGGTTCAACCGCGGTCGGATCTTATTCTTCACCAACGATTGGGTCGATGCGATCGCAACGCAGGACGACAGGATCGTTTTCGAAGGCACCTCGCGCCCAAGGCTGCCTTCGCGCTTGATCGTAGGCAGGATCAGACCTGATGGTCTACCCGATCCGACATTCGGCGACGACGGCTCCGTGATCTATGAACGACCTGTGCAAATCGGATTTTCCTCTCGATACGCCAACATCCACATTGAGAGTGCAGGACAGGAACAAAGGAAACTGCTCGTCAGCAACGTCAACGTGTTTGATGAGGACATCGACACTCAACTGCTCCGCATCATCCTTTGATGAACCACGGTGGGCGGCCCGGCTTCAGCATGTCGGTTCGCATTCACGCTGCCGAGAACCGCTCACCGATCCATCCAACACTGTCCTAGCCCATATATCGCGTTGCAACCCGCCGGACCGGGAAGCGCAATAGACGCGATGACAACGAAGGCTTTATTCCGGTGCAAGGAACCGCGCCATAGCGTGCATCACACGATTCATCAAGGAGGATTCCCATGCGCGAGATCATCGACATGCTTCGCCCCGGCGACATCAAGCTCTCTCCCGGACGATGGGGAAAATTCTCTGAAAGAATGGCGGGATGGGAGGATCTGCTCATGCCTGACATTGAAGCGAAGGCCTCGCACAAGGCCGCGAGGCCAGGAGATCTCGATACATCGTTCGCGAACAATGGGTTTCTGACGGAGGCTGCGCGCGGTGTGGGGTTCCCGACGGGCAACGGCAAACATTGGATCCTGACAGAACCCCAACGGACAGGGATGGCGAGGATCAAAGTCCAGCGATTGCTGGAAGATGGCGCGCCAGACGAATCCTTTCCCCCTGAGGGAAAGATTGTGGACCTGTCCCTCAGCGGGAGAGTCGAGGTTCTCAAGGCGGGAGTGCAGTCGGATGGAAGCCTCATCATCGGCGGCATGCTGCTCTCCCCGGGCGCAGGAACCCCAATCGTTGTGCGCATGACGTCGGAAGGCGACCTCGACACATCGTTCGGCAATGCTGGTATCGCGTTGATTCATTTCAAGGAAAAGCTCGACGCCAACACCTTCTACGACTTCGCCATCCAGCCCGACGACCGGATCGTCGTGGCGTTATTCGTCCTCATCGACTATTTCGTATGGGACGAGGAGCCGCGGGTGGTCAGGCTGACCCGTCAAGGGCAACTGGATACGGAATTCGGAAAAGGTGGGATGGTCTCCGGTCTACCTAAGCACGTGGCTTTCCTGAAGATCGCCGTTCTTAAGGACGATAAACTCTTTCTTGCTGGAGACTCCGCCAAAAGCGGGCACGCCGTTCTGGCACGGCTGAACGCGGACGGTGGTGTCGACACATCATTTGGCAGCAAAGGATACGTAATGCTCCGCCATCCCGATTACTCCGGCATGCGCGCCAATGCCATTGCACTGTCTGACCGCGACGACTCCGTAGTGGTCGGCGGTCCGCTCTACACCGCACATCGGTCATTTGGATGGATCGCAAGAATACGCGCGGATGGCTCGCTGGACGACGAGTTCAACGACGGCAAAATGTTCGTTTTCGATGGCGTCATCTTCACGCTTGCCACGCAGGACGACAAAATCATTCTCCACGGTCCCTGGCAAGACGGATTGGACTCGTTTCTGTACATGGCTAGACTTGATCGCCATGGATCGCTGGACACGACGTTTGGGCACGGGGGCGGGATGATTGTGGCCCGGCCGGTGCTAAATCCAAACTCCCCTTTCCTTTCCTCCTCTTTCGTTCAAGGGCAAGAGCGGAAAACGCTCCTTCTCAGTGATCAGGTCATCTTGTGGGAGCCGAATGTCGGCCACACGGTCATGACCCAGCTCGTCCGCGTTATCCTGACTTAAGCTAGAAATCAGCGCTGGCTCCCCCTCACCCCGTCACGCCGGTGGCGGTACGTTCAGGCCACGGCCAGGGACCGACCTCTCTTCCCTGCGGCGAGACCTCTTGTTTCGCCGCCCATGCCGGCCGCGTTCTTGCGCGGACAAAGCCCAACGCGCAGATAAGACCACTCGCCCACGGAGCCCGTCGGCGCGGCGCCGAATAGGTTGGCGCGGCGCAGCAGCACGAGGCTATAATTAACGGATTCTTTGCCGCGGGCGGTCCCCACATGCCGAGCGGCGGCCCGTCCTTTTCGTGTGCCGGTGGTGACGTGAGCGCAAACCTGATCCGCGAGTTCTTCGAATCCTCCCAACTCGCCGGCGGCAACGCCGACTACGTGGAGCAAGTCTACGAAGCCTGGCTGGCCGACCCGAGCGCCGTTCCGGCGGAATGGGATGGCTATTTCAAGTCGCTGAAGGGCCGTGAGGCCGGCGACGTCCCCCACTCCGGCGCCATCGCCCGTATCGAGGCGGCGCAGAAGCAGCGTCGTAGCGCAGCGGTCTCGGCCGGTCCGGTCGACAACGCCTACGCGCAGAAGCAGGCCGGTGTGCTCCGCCTGCTCACGGCCTACCGGTCGCGCGGTCACATCGCCGCCCAGCTCGATCCCCTCGGCCTGACCGTCCCCGACATCGACACCCCGGACCTGGGCCTCGCCTTCCACGGCCTGTCCGATGCCGACCTCGACACCGAGTTCGACGCCGGCAGCTTTGCCGGTGGCGGCCACCGCATGAAGCTTCGCGATCTGCTCGCCAAGCTGAAGCAGATCTACACCGGCACCGTGGGTGCCGAGTTCATGTACATCGCCGACCACGACCAGCGCGCATGGATCCACTCGCGCCTCGAACAGGCCGGCGGCTCGCCGGGCCTGCAGAAACCCGAGAAGGTGCGCGTGCTCGAGGCGCTGACCGCCGCCGAGGGCCTGGAGCGCTACCTGCACACCAAGTACGTCGGCCAGAAGCGTTTCTCGCTCGAGGGCGGCGACAGCCTGATCCCGATGGTGGACGACGTGGTTCGCGCCGCGGGCGACAACGGCGTCAAGGAAATCGTGATCGGCATGGCCCACCGCGGCCGCCTCAACGTGCTGGTGAACATTCTCGGCAAGGCGCCGTCGCAGCTCTTCAACGAGTTCGAAGGCAAGTTCGAGCACGACGACAGCCCGATCCACTCCGGCGACGTGAAGTACCACATGGGCTTCTCGGCCGACGTCAAGACGCCGAACGGCGGCGTGCACGTGGCCCTGGCCTTCAACCCCTCGCACCTGGAAATCGTCAACCCCGTGGTGGCCGGCTCGGTGCATGCGCGCCAGTCGCGTCGCCGCGACACGGCGCGCGAGAAGTCCATCGCCATGCTCATCCACGGTGACGCCGCCTTCGCGGGCCAGGGCGTCAACATGGAACTGATGCAGATGTCGCAGGCGCGCGGCTTCGCCATCGGCGGCACGCTGCATCTGGTGGTGAACAACCAAGTCGGTTTCACCACCTCCAAGCGCGAGGACGCCCGCTCCACGCTGTACTGCACCGATCTCGCGAAGATGGTCAACGCGCCGGTGTTCCACGTGAACGGCGACGACCCGGAAGCGGTGATCCAGGTCACCCGCCTTGCCTACGAGTTCCGCAAGCGCTTCAAGAAGGACGTGGTGATCGACCTCGTCTGCTATCGCCGCCACGGCCACAACGAGGCCGACGAGCCGGCGGCCACGCAGCCGCTGATGTACCAGATCATTCGTAAGCGCCCCACTACGCGCGACCTGTATGCGCAGCGGCTGGTGAAGGAATCGACCATCGGCGCCGACGACGGCCAGAAGATGCTCGACGATTACCGCGCACGGCTGGAAAAGGGCGAGCCCCTGATCGCGATCGATCCTCAGCCGACCCGCGACATTCCGGTGGACTGGAGTCGCTTCCAGAAGAACAGCCTGTCCATGGAAGTCAGCACCGCCGTCTCGCGCGAGCAGATGGGCAAGGTGCTCGACGTCATCCTTGACGTGCCGTCCAACGTGACCCTGCATCCGCGCGTCGCCAAGATCTACGAAGACCGCCGCAAGATGGCTGCGGGGGAGTTGCCGGGCGACTGGGGCTTCGCCGAAAACCTCGCCTACGGCACGCTGATCGCCGAAGGCTACGACCTGCGCGTGGTGGGTCAGGACGCCGGTCGCGGCACCTTCTTCCATCGCCACGCCGTGCTGCACGACCAGAGCTCCGACGACACGTACATGCCGTTGTCCAAGGTCCGCGCTGACGCGCGCGTCGAAGTCATCGACTCGCTGCTGTCCGAAGAAGCCGTGATGGCCTTCGAGTACGGCGAAGCCACCACGGCGCCCGACCAACTCACCATCTGGGAAGGCCAGTTCGGCGACTTCGCCAACGGCGCGCAGGTCGTGATCGACCAGTTCATCAGCTCCGGCGAAGCCAAGTGGGACCGCCTCTGCGGCCTCGCACTGTTCCTGCCCCACGGCTATGAAGGCCAGGGTCCGGAGCACTCCTCCGCCCGCCTCGAGCGCTTCCTGCAGCTCTGCGCGCTCGACAACATGCAGGTCTGCGTGCCCACCACCCCGGCGCAGGCGTTCCACATGATCCGCCGCCAGCAGGTGCGCCCGGTGCGCAAGCCGCTGATCGTGATGACGCCCAAGTCGCTGCTGCGTCACAAGCTCGCGGTGTCCTCGCTGGACGAACTGGCGAACGGCCGCTTCCAGCTGGTAATCGGCGAGCATCGCGATCTGCAGGCCAAGAAGGTCAAGCGCGTCGTGCTTTGCTCGGGCAAGGTCTACTACGACCTGCTGGAAGACGCCGAGAAGCGCCAGTTGACCGACGTCGCCATCGTCCGCGTCGAGCAGCTCTACCCGTTCCCACGCCCGGAAGTCACGGCCGAACTGGAAAAGTACCCTTCCGCGAAGGAAGTGGTGTGGTGCCAGGAAGAACCGATGAACCAGGGTGCCTGGTTCCAGATCCGTCACCACCTGCAGGCCTGCGTGGGACCGAAGCACAGCCTGTCCTATGCAGGACGCGCTCGTTCGCCGGCACCGGCCGCGGGTCACCTCAACACTCATGTCGCCGAACAGACGGCGCTCGTCGAACAGGCGCTCGTCGCGCCGGTCGGCACCGATCACGCAGCGGAGTAAGACAAGCATGTCCATCGAAGTCAAAGTCCCGGTCCTGCCCGAGTCGGTCTCCGACGCGCTCATCGCCACCTGGCACAAGAAGGCCGGTGATGCAGTCAAGCGCGACGAGAACCTGCTCGACCTCGAGACCGACAAGGTCGTCCTCGAAGTCCCGGCGCCGGTCGACGGCGTGCTGAAGGAAATCAAGTTCGAGGAAGGCGCCACCGTTACCAGCAACCAGGTCATTGCGGTGATCGAGGAAGGCGCTGCTGCCGCCGCTCCTGCGCCCGCCCCGGCCGCCGCCGAGGCGCCGAAGGCCGAGAAGACCGAAGCCGCCGCTGCGCCGAAGGGCGTCGACGAACTGTCGCCGGCCGGCCGCCGCGTCGCCGTGGAAGAAAACATCGATCCGTCCAAGGTCGCCGGCACCGGCCGCGACGGCCGCGTGACGAAGGAAGACCTGGTCAACGCCGGCAAGGGCGGCTCCGCGCCGGCCCCGGCCGCCGCCGCTCCGGCCGCGAAGCCGACCCCGGGCAGCCGTCCGGAAGAGCGCGTGCCGATGACCCGCATCCGCACTCGCATCGCCGAGCGCCTGATGCAGTCGAAGAACTCGATCGCCATGCTCACCTCGTTCAACGAGGTCAACCTCGCCGAGGTGGTGAAGCTGCGCAAGGCGCTGGGCGAGCAGTTCGAAAAGGCCAACGGCGTGAAGCTGGGCTTCATGAGCTTCTTCGTGAAGGCGGCGACGGAAGCCCTGAAGCGCTATCCGGTCATCAATGCCTCGGTCGATGGCAGCGACATCATCTATCACGGCTACCAGGACATCTCGATCGCCGTGTCCACCGACAAGGGCCTGGTCACGCCGGTGCTGCGCGACGTGCAGGACATGTCGTTCGCGGACGTCGAGAAGGGCATCATCGGTTACGCCAAGAAGGCGCGTGACGGCAAGCTCGGCCTGGACGACCTCCAGGGCGGCACGTTCACCATCACCAACGGCGGCACCTTCGGCTCGCTGCTGTCCACCCCGATCGTGAACCCGCCGCAGAGCGCCATCCTCGGCATGCACACGATCAAGGAGCGCCCGGTCGTGGAGAACGGCCAGGTGGTGGCCGCGCCGATGATGTACATCGCGCTGTCGTACGACCACCGCATCATCGACGGCCGCGACGCCGTGCTGTTCCTGGTCGACATCAAGAACCAACTGGAAAACCCGCAGCGGATGCTGCTCGGCCTCTGATGGCCGGTTGAGCCGCAATGTGAAGGCGGGAGTCGAAAGACTCCCGTTTTCACGTTCGGACCCCCATATAGGGCGGTAACGACTACCGCAGTGACATCCGGAGCAAGAGCAATGAGCGACAAGTTCGACGTCATCGTCATCGGTGCGGGCCCGGCGGGCTATGTGGCCGCGATCCGCGCCGCGCAGTTGGGCCTGAAGACCGCCGTGGTCGACGCCTTCGTCGGCAAGGACGGCAAGGCCGCCCTCGGCGGTACCTGCCTCAACGTGGGTTGCATCCCCTCCAAGGCGCTGCTGGATTCCTCCAAGCAGTTCCACAACCTCACCCACAACTTCAAGGATCACGGCATCACCGCCGAGAATCCGAAGATCGACATCGGCACCTTCATCGGCCGCAAGGACAAGATCGTCAAGCAGTTCACCGGCGGCGTGACGATGCTGTTCAAGGCGAACAAGATCACGTCGTTCTTCGGCAAGGGCAAGCTGCTGAAGGGCAACCAGGTCGAAGTCACCGGCAACGACGGCAACGTGCAGACCATCTCGGCCACCAACGTCATCCTCGCCTCGGGCTCCGTGCCGATCGAGCTGCCGTTCGCGAAGTTCGACGGCAAGCACATCATCGACAACACCGGCGCGCTCGATCTCACCGAGGTCCCGAAGCGCCTTGGCGTGATCGGCGCCGGCGTGATCGGCCTGGAACTCGGCAGCGTGTGGAAGCGCCTCGGCGCCGATGTCACGGTGCTGGAAGCCCTGCCGAAGTTCCTGGCCGTTGCCGACCAGGACATCGCCAAGATGGCCGCCCGCGAGTTCGCCAAGCAGGGCCTGGACATCAAGGTCAACGCCAAGGTCACCTCGGCCGAGGTCAAGGGTGACGAAGTCCACGTCGGTTATACCGACAAGGACGGCAACGCCCAGTCGCTGATCGTGGACAAGCTGCTGGTGGCCGTGGGCCGTCGCGCTTACACCACTGGCCTGCTGGCCGACGACACGGGCGTGAAGCTCGACGAGCGCGGCCGCATCGTGGTGGACGAACACAACCACACCGGCGTGGACGGCGTGTGGGCCGTGGGCGATGCCGTGCGCGGCCCGATGCTCGCGCACAAGGGCTCCGAAGAAGGCGTGATGGTGGCCGAGCTGATCGCCGGCAAGCCGGGCCACGTCAACCTCGACACCGTGCCCTGGGTCATCTATACCGAGCCGGAAATCGCCTGGGTCGGCAAGACCGAGGAGCAGCTCAAGGAAGAAGGCGTGCCGTACAAGACCGGCGCCTTCCCGTTCGCCGCGAACGGCCGCGCCGTCGCCATGAACGAAGGCATCGGCCAGGTGAAGATGATCGCCCACGCCGAGACTGATCGCATCCTCGGCGTGCACATGGTCGGCCCGGTCGTGTCCGAGCTGATCCACGAGTGCGTCGTGGCGATGGAGTTCAAGGGCTCGTCGGAAGACCTCGCCCGCATCGTGCACGCCCACCCGGCGCTGTCCGAAGTGGTACACGAAGCGGCCCTTGCGGTCGACAAGCGCGCCATCCACAAGGGCAACTGATCGCCCCCGGTTGCCGATCGGACCTGTAGGAGCCGCTATAGCGGCGAGAAGCCAACGAAGCCATGAAGCGGTGAGTCGGGTTCCTCTCGCCGCCGTGGCGGCTCCTACAGGTATCTAGCGACTGCTCCCACAAGGGCACGCGGCACACCAGACGGGACACCGCACCATGCGTGAGATCCAATCCCTTTGCGTCTACTGCGGTTCGAGCAGCGGCGCACATCCGGAATACACCGAAGCGGCGTGGGCGTTCGGCACGCGGCTGGCGCAGGAAGGCATCACCCTCGTCTACGGCGGCGGCAAGGTCGGGCTGATGGGTACGGTGGCCGATGCGGCGCTCGCTGCGGGCGGTCGCGTCGTCGGTGTCATTCCGCGCCAGCTCGTGGAGAAGGAAGTCGCGCATACAGGGCTGTCGGAACTGCAGGTCGTCGAGACCATGCACGAACGTAAGACGCGCATGTATGAGATCTCGGATGCCTTCGTCGCCCTGCCCGGCGGCTTCGGCACGATGGACGAAATGTTCGAGATGCTGACCTGGGCTCAGCTCGGTCTGCACAGCTACCCGTGCGCCTTCCTCGACGTGCGCGGGTTCTATCGCAGCCTGGCTGCGAGCATGGACCACATGGTGAGCGAGGGCTTCGTCAAGCCGATCCAGCGCGACCAGGTGTGGTTCGGCAGCGAGATCGATGCGCTGTTCACGTGGATGCGGCAATACGAATCCACCTATACGCCGAAGTGGATCACGTCCACCTCGATCGACAGCCAGGTCGAACGATAAACGGGGCCACCGCCATGACCGATTTCCGCGCCTTCCGCATCCGTCAGGACGATGCCGGGTACCACGCCGGTATCGAGACGATGTCCATCGACGCGCTCAGCCCCGGCGAGGTGCTGGTGCGCGTCGAATGGTCGTCCGTCAACTACAAGGACGCCCTCGCCGGCACTGGGAAGGGGAAGATCCTTCGCCAGTTCCCCTTGAACGGCGGCATCGACGTCGCGGGCACCGTGGTCGCCTCCACCGACCCGGCCTTCAAGGAAGGCGACAAGGTGCTCGCCACCGGCAGCGGACTCTCCGAAACGCGCGACGGCGGGTACAGCGAATACGTCCGTCTTCCTGCCGCATGGACGGTGGCGCTTCCACGCACGCTTACCACGCGCGAGGCCATGATCATCGGCACCGCCGGCTTCACTGCCGCGCTGGCGCTTCTGCGGATGACCGAGAACCGCCAAACGCCCGCCCTGGGGCCTATCGCCATCACCGGTGCCACAGGCGGCGTCGGTATGCTCGGCATCGACATCTTCAGCGGCGCGGGCTATGAGGTGCATGCGATCAGCGGCAAGCCGGAGCGGTTCGAGTTCCTGCGACGCATCGGTGCTGCGCAGTGCCTCGATCGCCACGAACTTGCCTTCAGTGGCAAGCCGATGGAATCCGCCCGCTACGGCGGTCTTCTCGACAATGTCGGCGGCGCGACGCTGGCCGGCTTCCTCCCGTCGATCGCCCCTTACGGCAATGCGGCCATCTGCGGCCTCGCCGGCAGCCCTGCGCTGTCCACGACGGTCATGCCCTTCATCATCCGCGGCGTGAGCGTGCTAGGTATCGCTTCTGCCGGCACCGCCCGCGACGTGCGCGATGAAGTCTGGAAGCGACTTGCCGGCGCATGGAAACCACGCCACCTCGACGTTATCTGCACGCGAGAGATCGCACTCCATGAGGTAGCGAGCGTTTTCGAGACCATGCTGGCTGGCGGATCCTTCGGCCGCACCGTGGTCCGTATCGCCGGCTGACGCTTGCATTGAGACATGTCTGACGTGCCACCATTGATCCATGCGCGGTGCCCGGTAGAATGGCCCCTCGCCAAAGGCACCACGCGCGACGTATTTTCGTCACCGCGGATCCGAGACGCCTGCCGGGATGGTCGGTGTCATCAGCAAGAACACATCGGGCATCGACCCGGGGGAAAGTGAATGGCTCGCATCCTGATCGTCGACGATTCGCCGTCGCAGCTTCTGGGTATCAAGCGCATCGTCGAGAAGCTGGGCCACGAGGCCATCACCGCCGAGGACGGCGCGCAAGGCGTCGAGGTGGCGAAGCGTGAGATTCCCGATCTCATCCTGATGGACGTGGTGATGCCCAACCTCAATGGGTTCCAGGCCACCCGCACCATCAGCAAGGAAGACACCACCAAGCACATCCCGATCATCCTGGTGACTACCAAGGACCAGGACACGGACAAGGTATGGGGTCTGCGCCAAGGCGCGAAGGCTTATGTCGTGAAGCCGATCAAGGAAGAGGAACTGGTCGCCGCCTTGAAAGAACACCTGCCGGGCTGACCCGCCACGGCGCCTTGGGCGCTGCGAGTGTCAGGCCGGCGCCGCCGCGATACGGCAACGCCGGCCCCGATGACTCAGCGTCGCCGCGGATCGAAATCCGCGAACGCATCCCTGAATTCCGCGTAGGCCGCCTGCTCCTCATGGGTTTCAGGTACAGGCACGCGGATATCGAGCACCACGATCTGGTCGCCGGGTTCGGTCCCGGGCAACCCACGGCCCTTGAGGCGCAGCTTGCGCCCCGACTGCGAGCCCGCCGGTATGCGCAGGTCCACATGACCGCCGAGCGTCGGCACCGGCACCGTGGCACCGAGCGCGGCTTCCCAGGGCGTGATAGGCAGCACGAGGGTCACCGTCCGGCCGTCCAGTCGGAAGCGCGCGTCGTCGCGGATGCCGATCTCAAGCAGCAGGTCGCCCGCCGGCCCGCCGCCGGCACCCGGACGCCCCTGCCCGGCCAGACGAATCGTCTGGCCTGCCGTAATGCCAGCGGGGATCTTGACCTCCAACACGCGCTCGCCGTCCGGTGGATCGTTCAGCGTCACACGTGTCTTGCCGCCGTTGTAGGCCGTCTGGATGTCGATTTCGATCTTGGCCTGGATGTCGCGGCCGCGCTGCGCCTGCCCTTGCTGGGTGTGCCGTTTTTGACGGCTCCGACCGTCGCCACCACCGAACAGGCTCTCGAAGAAGTCGCTGAAGTCGCCGCCGCCGCGGCCACCCAGATCGCCGAAATCGAACCCGTTGCCTTGTTGGCCCCAGCCCGGCGGCGGGCGAAATTGCTCACCCTGGCGGTAACCGCCAGCGCGGAACTGGTCGTAGGCGCGGCGCTTCTCGGGGTCTTTGAGTGCTTCGTTCGCCTCGTTGACCGCCTTGAACTTCTCTTCCGCCCCCGGATCCTTGTTCTTGTCCGGATGATACTTGCGGGCAAGCTTGCGATACGCCGCCTTGATCTCGGCGTCGGTCGCGTCGGGCTTGACCCCTAATGTCTCGTAATAATCCTTGAACTCCACAGGCTCTCCCGGGCTTGTGTCGAATACCCAAATGAAACGCCCGCGGTAGACACGTCCACCGCGGGCCAGACCTGCAAGCTTAGGCCGTTTTAGCCCGCAGCGTTAATGGTGATGCGACGTGGTGCGCTTTCGGCCTTCTTCGGGATGGCGATTTCCAGCACCCCATTGCCACCCGATGCGGTGATGCCGTCGGCATCGGCGCTTTCCGGCAGCGTAAAGCTCCGCTTGAAAGTGCCCACCGAGCGCTCGACGCGGCTGAACTTGCCCTCCGCCTCGCTGGTGAACGTCTTCCGCTCGCCCTTGAGCGTCAGCACGTTCTTTTCCATCTGGATTTCGATGTCGGACAGCTCGACGCCCGGCACGTCGGCGAGGATCAGGAAACGCCCCGCCTCCTCCCGGATATCCACGCGCGGCGCCCACGCATTCACGGCAGCCGGTGCCGGAATGTCATTGCCGAAGAAGTGTTCGAACACGTTGCGGACGTCGCCACCGAACACCGGCGCACGACGAAACGACACCTGACGAAGCTGGCTCATCTCTTTGACTCCCAAGAATTTTTCGGCCCCGTGGCCGCCTGGTATCCAAGATATGAACGCCCTTGTCCGATTCAAGTGGTCGGGGTATCAGGTTGCCTTGCCTTCAGCTCCACACCCTTCACGTACACTCGCGTTTTCCCCGAGAAAGAGGCAACGCCATGACCATCGCCATTGGCGAGCGCATACCGGATGGTTCGCTCAACCTGTTCAAGGACGGCATCCAGACCATTTCCAGCCTCGACGTACTGGGCCAGGGCAAGGTGGTGCTGTTCGCCGTGCCGGGGGCCTTCACGCCGACCTGCTCGAACAAGCATCTGCCGGGTTTCATCCAGCACATGGAAGACTTCCGCGAGCGCGGGGTCAAGGTCGCCTGCATGTCGGTGAACGACGCGTTCGTGATGCACGCCTGGGGCGAGGCGCAAGGCGTGCCGCCCGATTTGCTGATGCTGGCCGATGGCAATGCCACCTTCGCCAAGGCGCTCGGCCTCGAACTCGATGGGACCAAGAACGGCATGGGCATCCGCGCGAAGCGCTTCGCGCTCTATGCAGAAGATGGCGTCGTGAAGGCGATCCACATCGAAGCCCCCGGCGAGTTCCGCGTCTCGTCGGCCGAAGCCATGCTGAAGGCTATCGACGAGTGAGACGCGCAGCGCGCTGAACTCAAAACGATAGGCACAAAAAAAACCCCGCGTTTGATCGCGGGGTTTTTCGTTACGCGTCGGCCTGGCCTTCGCTCTCGGGCTCGTCGACGGGGCCGCTTTCGATCGGCGGCAGGTCTGCTGCGACCTCGCCATCGAGCGTTTCACCCTCCCCTTCGAGTTCTTCCTCGGCGGCAAGACGCACCACACCGATGAGCGTCTCTTCCTTGGGCAACTTGATGAGCGTGACGCCCTGGGTGTTGCGGCTCAACTGCGACACCTCGGAGACGCGCGTACGCACCAGCGTGCCCTGGTCGGAGATCAGCATGAGCTGCTGTTCATCCGTGACCTGCGTGGCGGCGACGAGGTTGCCGTTGCGTTCGGAGCACTGGATGGCGATGACGCCCTGCGTGCCGCGTCCCTTCTTCGGGAACTCGTCCAGCGCGGTGCGCTTGCCGTAACCACGCGCCGTTGCGGTGAGGATGTCGCCTTCACCCGCGGCAACGATGAGCGACACCACCTCGGCATCCTCGGCAAGACGCATGCCGCGCACGCCCGTGGCGGTACGTCCCATCGAACGCACACTGCCTTCGTCGAAGCGCACCGACTTGCCGTTCGACGCAAAGAGCAGCACGTCGCTTTCGCCATCGGTCATGGCGACGTCGACCAACGCATCGCCCTCGTCGAGGTTGATGGCGGCCTTGCCTCGCTGCAATTGGAACGCGAACTCGGTCAGCGGGGTTTTCTTGACCGTACCGCGGCGCGTGGCGAAGAACACGAAGCAGGTGGGATCGTAGTCACGCACGGGCAGCAAGGCCTGCACCTTTTCGCCCTCGCCCAGCGGCAGCAGGTTCACGATGGGCTTGCCGCGAGCGCCCGGACCGGCCTCCGGCATCTGGTAGACCTTGAGCCAGTAGACGCGACCGGTGCTGGTGAAGGTGAGCAGCGTGTCGTGGGTGTTCACCACCCACAACTGCTGCACGACGTCTTCGTCCTTCAAAGCCGAGGCCGAGCGACCCTTGCCGCCGCGTCGCTGCGCGCGGTAAAGGCTGGCCGGCTGACGCTTGATGTAGCCGGTGTGCGACAGCGTGACCACCACGTCTTCCGGTGCGATGAGGTCGAGGACGTCGAGGTCTTCCTGCGAATGCTGGATCTCGGTACGACGCGCATCGCCGTAGTCGGTGCGGATCTGCTCCAGCTCCTCGCGAATCACTTCGAGCAGACGCTCCGGGTTCTCGAGGATCTCGATGAGGCCGCGGATCGTGTCGAGGATCTCGCGGTATTCGTCGGAGAGTTTTTCCTGCTCCAGGCCGGTCAGGCGATGCAGGCGCATCTGCAGGATTTCGGTGGCCTGGGCTTCGGACAGCTGGTAGCCGTCATCGCGCAGGCCATCACGCGGGTCCATGTCTTCCGGACGCGACGAGGCAGCACCGGTCGCCGCAAGCAGCGCCTTGACCAGACCCGGCTCCCAGCGGCGCGCGACCATGCGCTCGCGCGCCTCGGCCGACGAATTGGACGTACGGATCAGCTCGATCATCTCGTCGATGTTCGCAAGCGCTACCGTGAGGCCTTCGAGGATATGAGCGCGTTGGCGTGCCTTGCGCAGCTCGAAGATGGTGCGACGGGTGACCACCTCGCGGCGATGGCGGATGAATGCCTCGAGGATGTCCTTGAGGTTCAGCAGCTTCGGCTGGCCGTCGAGCAAGGCCACCATGTTGATGCCGAAGGTGACCTGCAACTGCGTCTGCTGGAACAGGTTGTTCAACACCACGTCGGCCATGGCGTCGCGGCGGATCTCGATGACCACGCGCATGCCGTCCTTGTCGGACTCATCGCGCAGCTCGCTGATGCCTTCGAGCTTCTTTTCCTTGACCAGCTCGGCGATCTTCTCGATGAGACGCGCCTTGTTCACCTGGTACGGCAGCTCGTGGACGATGATCGTCTCGCGGCCGTTGGCTTCCGTTTCGATCTCCGCCCGTGCGCGTACGAGGATGCGACCGCGGCCCGTGCGATAGGCCTCAACGATGCCCGACGAACCGTTGATGATGCCGGCGGTGGGGAAATCGGGACCCGGGATATGGGTCATGAGTTCATCGATGCCGAGCGACGGCTCTTCGATGAGCGCAAGCGTGGCGTTGATGACCTCGATCATGTTGTGCGGCGGAATGTTGGTCGCCATGCCCACGGCGATACCCGCCGAACCGTTGACGAGCAAGGTCGGCACGCGGGTGGGAAGCACCAGCGGTTCGTGCTCGCTTTCGTCGTAGTTCGGGCCGAAATCGACGGTTTCCTTGTCGATGTCCGCCATCAATTCGTGGGTGAGGCGCGCCATGCGCACCTCGGTGTAACGCATGGCGGCGGCATTGTCGCCGTCCACCGAACCGAAGTTGCCCTGGCCGTCCACCAGCATGTAGCGCAGCGAGAACGGCTGGGCCATGCGGACGATGGTGTCGTAGACCGACGCATCGCCGTGCGGATGGTATTTACCGATCACGTCACCGACCACGCGGGCCGACTTCTTGTACGGTTTGTTCCAGGCGTTACCCAGTTCGTTCATCGCGAACAATACACGGCGATGTACCGGCTTGAGGCCGTCGCGGACATCGGGCAGCGCACGGCCGACGATGACGCTCATCGCGTAGTCGAGATAGCTCTGACGCATCTCGTCTTCGATGTTGACGCGGATGACTTCTTTGGCGAGTTCTGCCATCAATCGGCTTCCTGGATGTGCGTGAATGCCCCCGCCGGTCATTGCGTTTCGCATGCGCGAGACGCCCCCGGCTCAACCCGTCGATGGTAGCACAACAGGCGGGGAAAAGACAGCTAAAAAGATCGCAAATTCAACGAGTTAGACGGGTGTTTCCGACCTGCGAAAAAGCATCGTGCGGGCGAGCACGAAATTCGCGACGGCGCCCGCTGCCGAACCGGCGGCGACGGCCACGGCGGGCCATTCATGGAGCCCCGGAAACAGCTTCAAGACGAGCACGTAGACCGTGTTGTTGATGACCGCGCCGAGGGCCATCAGCGCCATCCAATGCAACCATTCCGCGTGGCGGCCACGGCCGGAATCCCGGTGCGCAAAGGTGTGCGTGCGGTTCCACCACCACGTGACGGTGGCGGCGCTCAGGAACGACACGATGCGAGCTGTGTAGACGTTCCAGCCGGCGAGCCCCACGAGGGCCTGCACGATGCCCGCGTCGACGACGAGACCGAGCACGCCGCCGATCGCGAACAGCGCGACCTCGCGACGCAGTCGCGTCACGGGAACAGAATCCGCATCTGCTCCTCGTCGGGCTTAAGAATCACGCCACGTTCGGTGACGATGGCGTCGATCAGCTCGGCGGGCGTCACGTCGAACACCGGATTCCACGCGTCCGCGCCTTCGATCACGGTGCGCGTGCCGGACATCGAAAGCAGTTCGGCGGCATCGCGCAGCTCGATCTCGATGTCCGCACCGGTGGCCGTCGCCATGTCCACGGTCGTGGACGGTGCGACCACCATGAACTTCACCCCATGGTGGCGAGCCGCGATGGCGAGCTGGTACGTGCCGATCTTGTTGGCCGTGTCGCCATTGGCCGCGATGCGGTCGGCGCCCACGATGACCCACTTCACCTTGCCGTCCTTCATCAGGTGCGATGCGGCGGAATCGGCGATGAGGCGCGCGGGAATGCCATCGCGCACCAGCTCCCACATGGTGAGGCGCGCGCCCTGCTGCCAGGGTCGCGTCTCGCCCGCGTAGACCTGCTCGATATGGCCCGACGCGACGCCCGCGCGGATGACGCCCAACGCGGTGCCATAGCCCGCGGTAGCGAGCGAGCCGGTATTGCAGTGCGTAAGCACGTGCGAACCGGGCTCGATCAATGCCGCGCCCAACTCACCCATATGCCTGTTGGCAGCAAGGTCTTCGTCCTGGATAGCCTGCGCCTCGCGCTCGAGCGCTTCGGCGTCGGCGCCCTCGAGCGAACGCAGGTTCATGCGATCCAGCGCCCACATCAAATTGACCGCCGTAGGACGCGCGGCACGCAGCGTCGACATCGCGGTCGGCAGATCGTCGCCCGCCTTGGCCGCCAGGACCACGCCCCACGCCGCCGCGATACCGATGGCCGGCGCGCCGCGCACGGCGAGATCACGAATGGCCTGGGTGACGTCTTGGTAAGTGGTGCAATCGAACCAGGTCTCTTCCGCCGGCAGGCGGCGCTGGTCGAGAAGACGAAGGCGGTCGCCATGCCATTGCACGGCGCGGATGGAGTCGTGGGACGTGGTCGCGTTCATCGGGCGATTATCGCATGCCGGCCGCTGCCCGCGCCGGGATCGCGCGGTCAGGCCAGCTCGGTATCCGGCTGGTTGACGAACACCAGGACGCCCAGCAATGCCATGTAGAAACGAAACGCGGCCTCCTGCCCGTTCCACACCTTCGACTGCCACATGGCGAACCATTCACCGCCGACCGCCATGAAGCCAAAGAACCACAGCACGAAACCGAGCGTGCATCCGGCCACTACCCAGCGTTTAGCCGCCTGGAAGGCCATCGCGCTTGCGTAGCGGGCACGCCAAAGCGAAGCCGCCCCCACGACCAGCAGCAGCCCGGTGACGGCCTCAGCCGCGATGATGAGAGCGTACCCGGCATGCCAAAGGACGGGACGGGTAATCGCACGACCCATCAGGGCGTTGTCGGGGAACGTGGTGTCCATCGACAGCACGTGGCGTACGAACGCGAAGTTGGAACCGTAGTCGACGAGGTTGCCGAAGGCCACCAGCAAGGCGAAACCGGCCAACGAAAGCGCCATGACGATTTTCGCCAGGCGTACCGTCATCGCTCGGCGAGCCACGCATGTATGGCCGGGGGCACCAGCTTCTGCGCACGCCCGGACACGTAGATACCGATGTGACCGCCCGGGAACGCAAGCGCGGTGTAGTCGCTGCTACCGATGACGTCGCCCAGCGGCGTCGACGCCGCGGGTGGCACCAGATGGTCCTGCTCGGCGTAGATATTGAGCACGGGCTGGGTGACCGCTTTCAGATCCACGGTACGTTCGCCGATGCGTGCTTCGCCCTTGATCAGCAGGTTCTTCTGAAAGAAATCGCGGGCGAATTCACGAAAGGCTTCGCCGGCCTGATCGGGCGAATCGAAGATCCACTTCTCCATGCGCAGGAAGTTCTCCACTTCCTTCGGGTTGTCGAGGATATCCACCAGCCCGACGTACTTTTGCTGGTTGAGGCGCAGCGGCTTCAAGGTGAGGTACGCGAAGTTCATGACGTCCGCGGGCACGTTGCCCACGGCATCGACGAACAGGTCGATGTCCACGTGACGTGCCCAATGCGAAAGCATGTTGTCCGGCGTGTGGAAATCGACCGGCGTCACCATCGTCACCAGGTTGCGCACTTTATGCGGATGCAGCGCGGCGTAGCAGAGTGAGAACACGCCGCCCTGGCAGATGCCGAGCAGGTTCAGCGCATCGACGGCGTGGCGCTGGCGCACCACGTCCACGCAGCGATCGAGGTAGCCATCGATATAGTCCTCCAGCGTCAGCCAGCGGTCCGCACCATCGGGATAACCCCAATCGATCAGATAGACGTCCTCGCCCTGTGCCAGAAGGTTGCGCACCATCGAGCGATCGTCCTGCAGGTCGATCATCCACGGCGTATTGACCAGCGCATAGCAGATCAGCAGCGGCGTCTTCGCGGTAGGCGGTTTCTCGCCCTTGAAGTGCCACAGGGTGAGCTTGTCTTCGCGGTAGACCGCTTCGCGCGGCGTGGTGCCAAGCTCGATCGGGCCCACGTGCTTGAGCGTCTCCATGCCCGCTTCGAGCTTGCGCCGGAACGCTTCGACTTCGGCTTGCGCGCGTTCGGGATCGATGAGAAACGGTGATCCGTTCATCGCGTCTTGCCCTTCTTCGGTTTCCCGCGGAGCGTGGCGACCTCGGCCTTCAATGCTTCTACTTCGGCGGCCAAACCCTGCATGCGGCGAAGCTCGCGGCGTGCCATCTGCAGGCGCTCGGCGAGGCTGTCGAACTCGCGCCGCGTGGGCAGGCCCGCCTGCGTGGCGGCACGCTCCAGTTGCCGCTGCTGAAGCAGCTTGAGACGCATCTGCGCATTCACCAGTGCCGCATAGACGTCGCGGAACTCGTCCGATAGCGCCGCTTCCGCGTAGCTCTCCTCGGCGAGGTTCACCCAGCGATCGTAGAGCGAGCGCATCGACTCCGGATCGGCGGGCGGCGCCTGTTCGCGCAACGTGGCGGCCGCGCGCTCGTGGACGCCTTGCAATAGCGACTGATAACGCTGGTAGTGCTCGGTGTAATCGATCCACGCGAGGAACAGTGCCTGCTGTTCTTCCTGCTGTTCTCGCGTGAGGCCGAACGCCGGCATGGACAGCATGTCCTTCGCACCGCGCGCCCAATCGTCGAACGCGGCGTTCGCGCCCATACCTGATGCGCCCGCTGGCGGCGCATAGCCGAACGGCGGCATGCCGCCAGGGAACGGGCCGGGCGGCGTCGCACCGCCCGTGGCGGAACGCAGCCAGTCGCCGAAGCCGCTGAGACCGGTAAACAGGCGGCCTACGATGTCCGGCGAAGGGATATCGGCCGGCTCGGCCTTCGGGTCGAACTGTTTCGCCCACGCCTCGACGCCCTGCCGGACGAAGGCCTGGTATTGCGTGATGAAATCGGTGGGTTCGTCTGCCATGACGCTATGGTACGGCACCCAACCGACGGGTGCGCCCCTGATCAGGGCGCGATGTCGAACGACGCCTGTGCCGTTGCCCGGGAGCTGCCACCCACCCAGACGGTGTAGTGCGTGGGCTCGACCACTTCCTGACTGCGCGCATTCCAGAATGCGATCTCGGGGAAGCCGAGGGTAAAAGTCACACGGCGGGATTCGCCGGGACGCAACGAGACCCGCTCGAAACCTTGCAGACTGCGCACCGGCTGCTCCACGCTCGCGCCGAGGTTGCGCAAGTAAAGCTGCACGACCTCCGTTCCCGAACGTTGCCCGGTATTTGTCACCGTGGCGCTCACGCTGACCAGGTCCTTCGCGTCCGCGCGATTCGCCTCAGCCAGGGGAATGCTGCTGCGGGATACGCGCACGTCCGAATAGCCGAACGTGGTATACGACAGCCCGTGCCCGAAGGCGTAAAGCGCGTCGTTCGGCACGTCGATGTAGCGCGAGATGAAAGCGGTATGGCGCGACGGCGGCTTGCTGAGGTCGGCATCGCCCGGCGGCCGGCCCGTTGGAAACTGGTTGTAGTAAAGCGGCTCCTAACCGACCGCGCGCGGAAAGCTCATGGGCAGCTTGCCGCTCGGCGCCACGTCGCCGAACAACACGTCCGCCACGGCGTTGCCCGCTTCGGTGCCGGGGAACCAGGTTTCCATGATCGAAGCCACGTGCTGGTCGGCCCAGTCGAGCACGAGAGGACGGCCGGAGAACACCAGCAACACCACGGGCTTTCCGGTGGCGACCACTTGCGCAAGCAACTGCTGCTGGTTGCCCGGGAGATCGAGATACGCGCGCGACCCGGCCTCCCCGCTCATGCGCGAGGACTCACCCATGGCCATCACCACCACGTCGGCCTCGCCCGCCGCCTTGAGCGCTTCGGCGAAGCCCGCCGCCGAGTCCGTCTCCACCTCCGTGCCTTCCGCGTACAGCAGCCTGCCGCCGCGTTCCCGCATGCGCTTCTCCAGGCCATGGCGCAGCGTCACTACGTCAGTGAATTGCTGTGCCCCACCCCATGCACCCTGCATCTCGCCG
Source organism: Luteibacter sp. UNCMF366Tsu5.1 (assembly GCF_900119235.1). Taxonomy (NCBI): domain Bacteria; kingdom Pseudomonadati; phylum Pseudomonadota; class Gammaproteobacteria; order Lysobacterales; family Rhodanobacteraceae; genus Luteibacter; species Luteibacter sp. UNCMF366Tsu5.1. The sequence goes on from NZ_FPIS01000001.1 coordinate 1,021,513, forward strand.
GCAGCATCGGCCAAGGGGCCGATGAGTGCGAGTGTGCGCACGTGGGCGTCGAGCGGCAGCGCCGGTGGCGTCCCGCTGCCGCCATTCTTCAGCAACACGAATGACTCGGCCGCGGCACGACGAACCAGCGGCCGATTCGCTTCCACGGCCTTGGTCACCTCGTCACCGCTCGGATAGGGACGATCGAACAGCCCAAGGGCGAACTTCACGCGAAGCACGCGTCGCACAGCTTCGTCCACGGTCGCCATGGACAAGGCGCCTTCCTTCAGCAGCGTCGGAATCTGGGTGTCGTAGTAATGGCTCATCATGTCCACTTCCACGCCCGCCTGCAGCGCCTTGCGCGTCGCCGTGGCGGCGTCCAGCGCCACGCCATGCTGGGTGAGCTCCATGACGGCGGTGAAGTCGCTCACCACGAAACCGTTGAAGCTCCATTCCTTGCGCAGGATGTCCGTCATCAGATACGCATTGGCCGTGGCAGGCACGCCGTTCAATGCATTGAAGGCGCTCATCATCGTGACGGCGCCCGCTTCGACCGCCGCGCGATACGGCGGCAGATACACCTGACGCAGGCGGATGTCCGACATGTCGGTCGTGTTGTATTCGCGGCCCGCCTCAGCGGCGCCATAGGCGGCAAAATGTTTTACCGATGCCGCCACGCTCTGTGGATCGGCCAGGTTCTTGCCCTGGTAACCATGCACATAGGCGCGTGCCATCGCCGAGCCGAGATAGGCATCCTCGCCCGCCCCTTCGGTGGAACGGCCCCAGCGAGCGTCGCGCGAGATATCGACCATCGGCGAGTAGAACCACTTAACGCCGGCTGTCGTGGCTTCCGCGGCAGACATGTGCGAAAGCGCCTCGACCAGCGGCGGATCCCAGGTCGCAGCAAGGCCGAGCGGCACGGGATAGATCGTGCGATAGCCGTGGATGATGTCGGCACCGAACAGCAAGGGAATGCCGAGCCGACTGCGCAAAGCGGCCTCCTGAAAGCGTCGCGTCTTCGCCGCACCGGTCACGTTGAGCATCGATCCCAGTTCGCCCTTTCGCGCCAAGGCCATCACGTCGACATGCGTGCGCGTCTCCGGATTGACCGCGACCGCGTCGGTATCGACGGCGTCGGCACCACCCGATGCACCGTACTGCACCAACTGGCCGATCTTCTCCGACAAGGTCATCCGCGCCAGCAACGCATCGACCTTGCGTTCGATCTCGGGCGAGGCCAGCGCAGCGTTTGAAGGAGCAACTGCTGCCATTTCGGGCATCGATGCGGAATGCGCGAATGCGGCCTGAGTAGCAAACAACCCAGCGCACAGCGCACGACAACAGGAAGAGACTTGGGATCGAGCGGCCAACGCGTTCTCCAGGTACGGAAACATTCCCGAATGTAAACGTTTACAACCGACAAGGTAAATGCCGTTAGGACCGGCGTCTGCGGGCGGACAAGCCAGTGGAACCTCAGTGTTGGGAGGCACAAAAAAACCCGACATCTTGCGATGCCGGGTTTCTTCGTACGCTTTGGAGCTTAATCAGCCCGCGGCGTTTTCTTCTTCCGTCACGGCCTTCATCGACAGGCGAATGCGGCCCTGCTTATCGACTTCGAGCACCTTGACCTTGACGATGTCGCCTTCCTTCAGCTTGTCCGAGACCTTCTCGACGCGCTCGCTGGAGATCTGCGAGACGTGCACGAGGCCGTCCTTGCCCGGCATGATGGTGACGAATGCGCCGAAGTCCATCAGCTTGGCGACCTTGCCCTCGTAGATGCGGCCCGGCTCGACGTCCGAAACGATCTGCTCGATGCGCTTGCGCGCGGCTTCGGCGGCTTCGCGGTTGACCGAGGCGATCACGACATTGCCGTCGTCGGTGATGTCGATCGTGGTGCCGGTCTCTTCGGTGATCGAACGGATGGTGGCGCCACCCTTGCCGATCACTTCGCGGATCTTGTCCGGATGGATCTTGATCGTGAGCAGGCGCGGCGCGAACTCGCTCATTTCCGAGCGAGCCGTGCTCATGACCTTGGCCATTTCGCCGAGGATGTGCACGCGACCACGCTTGGCCTGGGCCAGTGCGGTGCGCATGATCTCTTCGGTGATGCCTTCGATCTTGATGTCCATCTGCAGCGCGGACACGCCATCGGCGGTACCGGCCACCTTGAAGTCCATATCGCCGAGATGGTCTTCGTCACCCAGGATGTCGGAGAGCACGACGAAGTCGTCGCCTTCCTTCACCAGGCCCATGGCGATACCGGCCACCGGCGCCTTGAGCGGCACGCCGGCGTCCATCATGGCGAGCGACGAACCACAGACCGAGGCCATCGACGACGAACCATTCGACTCGGTGATTTCCGAGACGACGCGGACGACGTACGGGAATTCCTCGATCGTCGGCTTGACGGCCTGCACGCCGCGCTTGGCGAGACGGCCATGGCCGATTTCACGACGCTTCGGGCTGCCGACGCGGCCGGTCTCGCCCACCGAGAACGGAGGGAAGTTGTAATGGAACAGGAACGTGTCCTTCCACTCGCCTTCCGGCGCATCGATGATCTGCGAGTCGCGCGTGGTGCCGAGCGTGGCGACGACCAGAGCCTGCGTCTCGCCGCGGGTGAACAGCGCCGAGCCGTGCGTGCGCGGCAGGACGCCGACGCGCACCGAGATCGGGCGGATGTCGTCGAGCTGACGGCCGTCGATACGGACCTTGGTGGACAGCACACCGTCGCGCAGCGTGCGGTACTCGACTTCACCGAAGGCAGCACCGATGTCGCCATCGGTCCAGCCATTGGCTTCCGCCTGCGCGGCAAGCGAGGCCTTGACCTCGGTCTTCAGCGCGGAGATGACATCGCGACGGGCGAGCTTGTCGCGGATCTGGAAGGCCTCGGCGAAACGCGTGCCGACGGCGGCCTTGACCGCGTCGTACAGCGCCGACTTGGCGGCCGGAGCTTCCCACTTGAACGACTTGGCGCCGGCTTCGGCGACGAAGGCGTTGATCGTGTCGATGGCAGCCTGCATCTGCTGGTGGCCGAAGACCACCGCGCCGAGCATGACGTCTTCGCTGAGCAGCTTGGCTTCCGATTCCACCATCAGCACAGCCTTGGCGGTACCGGCGACGACGAGGTCGAGGTCCGAGGTCTTGAGCTGCGTGGCGGTCGGGTTGAGGACGTACTGGCCGTTGGCATAACCGACGCGGGCGGCACCAATCGGACCCTTGAAGGGCACGCCGGCGAGCGTCATGGCGGCCGAGGCACCGATCAGCGCCGGGATGTCGCCGTCCACTTCGGGATTCAGCGACACGACCTGCGCGATGACCTGGATCTCGTTGCGGAACTCTTCCGGGAAGAGCGGACGGAGCGGACGATCGATGAGACGCGAGGTGAGCGTTTCCTTCTCGGTCGGGCGGCCTTCGCGCTTGAAGAAGCCACCCGGGATGCGACCCGCGGAGTAGAACTTCTCCATGTAGTCGACCGTGAGCGGGAAGAAGTCCTGGCCTTCGCGTGCCTTCGGCGCCGCGACGACCGTCACCAGGACGACGGTGCCGCCCATGCTGACCATGACCGCACCGGAGGCCTGCCGGGCGATTTCGCCCGTCTCCAGTGTGACTTCGTGACTACCGTACTGGAATGACTTGGTTACTTTCGCCACTTCGATCTCTCCTCGTCCTGTTCCGGTGGTTTAGCGGCGCAGGCCGAGGCGTTCGATCAGGGACTGGTAGCGAGCGAGATCGCTCTTCTTGAGGTAGGCCAGCAGCGACTTGCGCTTGTTGACCATCTGCAGCAGGCCGCGACGCGAGTGGTGGTCCTGCTTGTGGGCTGCGAAGTGCTCCTGCAGCGCGGTGATGTTGGCGGACAGCAGGGCGACCTGGACTTCGGTCGAGCCGGTGTCATTTTCCTTACGGCCGTAGTCTTTGATGATCTGGCTGGTCTGTTCGACGGTGAGCGACATGTGTATCGATTCCTTAAAAGCGGATGCGAGACTTGCGCAACCTCAACGGGCTCCGATGAAGTTGCGCAAGCCTCGCTTTTGAATGAAAGCTGTTAAACGAGCACGTAATTGTAACGTCCTGCACGTAGCGTCAACAAGCCCGCTCAGACGGACGGCAGGTTGAGGCCCCTGAGCACCCGCAGCACCCCTGCCCCGTCCACGTCGCCGAGGGCCATGAGACGGCCATCGGCGCCCCAGACGCCGCAGCGGCCTGGCGCTGCACCCTCCCCCAGCGGCACCGGCTGCCCGAAGCCCAGTACCCGCGTGCCCTCGGGGTCGAGATCGACCCGGGGCACGTGCGCCAGGCCGGCCTCGACGGGCAGCAGACACGCGTCCAGCGGGTCGGGGCCCGCCTCCGCAGCCACCCTCAGCTGATCGAGGGTGATCATGGCGGGCGCCATGAACGGCTCGACCCAGAGCCGGCGCAGCGCCGTGAGGTGGGCGCCGCAGCCCAGGTTGGCGCCCAGGTCCACGGCCAGGCTACGCACGTAGGTACCCGAGCCGCACTCGACGTGAAGACGGATCGTGTCGGTCGTGCGCTCGAGCACATCGAGTCGATGGACCTCGACCTCACGCGACGGCACGTCCACCGTCTCGCCGCGGCGCGCCTTCACATAAAGCGGCACGCCGTCCTGCTTGATCGCCGAATAGGCTGGAGGCACCTGCACGATGCGCCCACGCAGAGGCGCCAGGGCAGCCTCGATGGCGGCCGGATCGAGCGCCGGCACGGGGCGCGTCTCGACCACCTCGCCTTCGAGATCGGCCGTGGTGGTCGTGGCACCGAGGCGGACTTCGGCCTCGTAGGCCTTGCGCGAACCGAGCAACCAGCCAGCCAGCTTGGTCGCCTCGCCGAAGCACAGCGGCAACAGGCCGGTGGCCAGCGGATCGAGGCTACCCGTGTGACCACCCTTGGCAGCGCCCACGAGACGACGCGCCGTCTGCAGGGCCTGGTTGGAACTCAGGCCCAGCGGCTTATCGAGGAGGAGGATGCCGTGGATGTCGCGGAAGGTTCGACGCATAGATTAAGAAAACATCGGGGAGCCGCCATGGCGGCTCCTACAACGAAGCGGCTCCTGCTGGCGCGACGGCGACCACAGGGGAAGTGCGTTACTGCTCTTCGTCGGCCGGCGGGACAGGGTTCTCGCGCAGAAGGCGCTCGATGCGCTCGCCCTGGTCTACCGACTCGTCGTACTTGAACTTGAGCTCGGGCACGCGGCGCAGGCGCATCGAGCGCGACAGCGCCCGGCGGAATTCCGGCGCCAGTTCCTTGAGAGCCTTGAGCGCCTCCACGGCCTGTTCCGGCATCAGCGCGGTGACCCACACCGTGGCCCAGTCCAGATCCTTGGTGGTTTCCACGTCGGACACGCTGACCGAGGGAAGCGCGTGGTCGCGCACAGCGGCATGCACGAGCAAGCCGATCTCGCGGCGAAGCTCAGCGGATACGCGGTCGGTGCGTTTGAAGTCGCGGGAAGGCATGAGAGGTCCTCTTTACATGGGGCGTGAGGCAAGAAAGGGGATGGGGATGGAAAGCGGGGGCGCGAATTTGTGCGCCAGAGGAACCGGCAACGCCTCGAAGGTCTACCGGATACCTCGTGGCACATCCATGCGCCCCCACTTCCCACCTCCCATCCCCCGCTCTTACAGCGTTCTTGCCACTTCGATGCGCTCGAAGCACTCGATCTGATCGCCAACCTTCACGTCGTTGTACTGCTTCACGGCGATACCGCATTCCATGCCGTTGCGGACTTCGTCCACCAGTTCCTTGAAGCGACGCAGCGATTCCAGTTCGCCCTGGAACACCACCACGTTGTCGCGGAGCACGCGAATCGGCTTGGAGCGCTTGACCACGCCTTCGGTGACCATGCAACCCGCCACCGCACCGAACTTCGAGGAACGAAACACATCGCGGACCTGCGCGATACCGATGATCTCTTCGCGGATTTCCACGCCAAGGAGACCGGACGCTGCCTGCTTCACCTGATCGATGACGTCGTAGATGATCGAGAAGTAACGGACGTCCAGCCCGTTGGTGTCGATCACCTTGCGCGCCGAGGCATCGGCACGGACGTTGAAGCCGATGATCAGCGCCTTCGAGGCCGCTGCCAACGTAGCTTCCGACTCGGTGATGCCGCCCACGCCGGACGAGATCACGTTGACCTTCACCAGGTCGTTGCCGATCTGGGTGAGCGAATCGCGCAGCGCTTCCACCGAACCCTGGACGTCGGCCTTGACCAGGATGTTGAGGGTCTGCTGACCTTCGCCCTGACCCATCTGGGCCATGATGTCTTCCAGGCGGTTCGACTTGCTGACCAGGCGGTTCTCGCGGCGCTTCTGCTGACGCTCCGCAGCCACCTGGCGTGCCAGGCGCTCGTCCTCGACGGCCACGAAGTCGTCACCCGACTCCGGCACGCCGGACAGACCCAGCACCTGCACCGGAATCGACGGACCGGCTTCGTTGACCTGCTTGCCGGTCTCGTCGACCAGCGCGCGCATGCGGCCGTATTCGATGCCGCAGACGACGAAGTCGCCCTTCTTCAGCGTGCCCTGCTGCACCAGCACCGTCGCGACCGGACCGCGACCGCGGTCGAGGCTGGATTCGATCACGACACCCGACGCGCGGCCATCGGCCACGGCCTTGAGTTCCATGACTTCGGCCTGGATCGAGATCGCGTCGAGCAGCGCTTCCACGCCGTCGCCGGTCTTTGCCGACACGGGCACGAACTGCGTGTCGCCGCCCCAGTCTTCCGGGATGACCTCGAGGTTCGCGAGGCCCTGCTTCACGTTGTCCGGATTGGCGTCGGACTTGTCCATCTTGTTGACCGCGACGATCAGCGGCACCTTGGCGGCGCGCGCATGCTTCACGGCTTCCTGGGTCTGCGGCATGACGCCGTCGTCGGCCGCCACCACGAGCACCACGATGTCCGTGGACTGCGCACCGCGGGCACGCATCGAGGTGAATGCCGCGTGGCCCGGGGTGTCGAGGAAGGTGATCACGCCACGGCTGGTTTCGACGTGGTACGCGCCGATGTGCTGCGTGATGCCACCCGCTTCGCCCGAGGCAACCTTGGTACGGCGGATGTAGTCGAGCAGCGAGGTCTTGCCGTGATCGACATGACCCATGATCGTGACGACCGGCGGGCGCGTGACCTTATCGCCTTCCAGCTCCACGTTCTGGGTATGCGAGGCCAGCGCGGCTTCGGCATCGTTGTCGGTGGCGCGAACCGGGTTGTGGCCGAGTTCTTCCACCACGAGGGCAGCCGTGTCGTGGTCGATGGTCTGGTTGATGGTCGCCATGACGCCCATCTTGAACAGCGCCTTCACCACCTCGGCGCCCTTTACGGCCATCTTCTGGGCCAGCTCGGTGACGAGGTTGTTGTCGCCGATGACGACATCGCGAACCACCGCAGCGGTGGGACGCGTAAAGCCGTGCGGACCGGTCGGAGCGGACGTGCCGCGCTGCATGTCGGAGCGACCCTTGACCTTGCCGCCGCGACGATTGCCGCTGGAACGGCGCGCGCGATCGGCATCGGACAGGTGCAGTTCGCCAGCAGCGAAGCGCTTGCCACCCGGCTCGCGATCGCCACCGCGACCACCGGGCGAGCCGCCACCACCGTGCTTCGGACGAGCTGCACCGCGGGCGTCGTTCGTCGACGACGGTGCGGAGCCCGGGGCCGGGCGCGCTGCCGACGGAGCGGGACGCGCCGTCGGCGTGGCCGCCACGGGGGCGGGCGCCGGAGCCGGTGCCGGGGCGGGCGCCGGAGCGGGCTTGGACACCACGCGCTCGCGCTTACGCGGCTCGTGGATGCGGGGCAGGATCATGCCCAGCGAACGCGTATCGAGCTTGGCGGTCTGGTGGCCGATGCCATCGTCGCCGGCTGCGGCCGGAGCCTGAGCCTCAGGCGCGGCGGCAGCCGGAGCCTCGGCACGCACTTCTTCGACGCGCGCGCGTTCGGCCGCGGCCTCTTCCGCCTGGCGGCGCGCCTCGGCGGCGGCCTCCTCTTGGCGGCGAGCCTCGGCTTCGGCGTGCTGGCGAGCTTCTTCAGCTTGCTGGCGACGCTCGGCTTCCTCGCGACGTTGCGTTTCCTCGTGCTCGCGCTGCGCCTGCGATTCGGCGAGCTTGCGCGCGGCCTCCTCGCGTTCGCTGTCATGCGATGCGTCTTCGGCGATGGCGCTGCGCTTCACGTAGGTGCGCTTGGCGCGCACCTCAACGTTCACGGTCTTGGCCGGACCGGCGCCACGGCCCGTGCCCGAGTTCACCTTGAGTTCGCCGACGGTGCGGCGCTTCAGGGTGATCTGGCGCGGGGCCGAGTCGTCCGCTTCGGGTGCGGCCTCGTTCTTGCCATGCGTGCGACGCAGGAAACCGAGCAGCTTCACCTTTTCGGTGCTGCTGATCACCTGATCCGCATTGTTGAATTTCATCCCGGCCTGATCGAGCTGCCCAAGGAGCTTCTCGACTGGCATTTCCAGGACCTGGGCCAATTGTTTGATAGTGACGTCCGACATCGTTCTTTATTCTCCGCCGTTCCCGCGCGTAACCTTACGTGCCGTCGATGACCCGTACGGCTGCCTCCATCCCTGGGTGGAAACCTCGCGGCTTCCCACAAGGCGCCCTTCCAGGGCGCTTCCGGACTCGCGCTTAGCCACCCTTCTCCAGTCGGGCGATCATCGGAGCGCGCGCAGCCATGATGAGCTGCGAGGCGCGTTCCTCCGTCATGCCTTCGATATCGATCAGTTCGTCGACGGCGAGGTCGCCCAGGTCGTCGAGGGTCTTCACGTTGCGCTCCGCCAGCGCGAAGGCAGTGGGCTCGTCCATGCCGTCCAGCTCCAGCAACTCGGCGGAAGGGCCGTTCTCGTCGATGCCTTCCTCGACCGCCAGGGCCTCGGTGAGCAGCGAGTCGCGAGCGCGGGCACGAAGTTCCTCGACGATGTCCTCGTCGAAGCCTTCGATGGCCAGCAGCTCGGCGCTGGGCACATAGGCGATTTCCTCGACGGACGAGAAACCTTCCTGAACGAGGATGCCGGCGATTTCCTGATCGACTTCCAGTCGCTCCATGAACAGGTTGAGCGCCGCCTGCTGCTCGGCTTCGGTCTTGGCCGTAACCTGATCCTGGGTCATGACGTTGAGCTGCCAGCCGGTGAGCTTGCTGGCGAGACGCACGTTCTGGCCGCCGCGGCCGATGGCCTGGGACAGCTTGTCCTCGGCGACCGCGATGTCCATGGAGTGCTTTTCTTCATCCATGATGATCGACTGCACCTCGGCCGGCGCCATCGCATTGATGACGTACTGCGCCTGATTCTCGTGCCACAGGATGATGTCGACGCGCTCGCCGTTGAGCTCGTTCGACACCGCCTGCACGCGCGAACCGCGCATGCCGATGCAGGCACCGATGGGATCGGTGCGGCTGTCGTGGGCAACCACTGCGATCTTTGCGCGGTCGCCCGGATCGCGGGCGCAGCCCTTGATCTCGACCAGACCCTGGCCGACTTCAGGCACTTCGAGCTTGAACAGCTCGATCATGAATTCCGGGGCGCTGCGCGAAACGAACAGCTGCGGACCGCGGATTTCCGATTTCACTTCGTAGAGGTAACCGCGCACGCGGTCGCCCACGCGAGCCGATTCGCGGGGAATCGTCTTGTCGCGGGGAATGAAGGCTTCGGCGTTGCTGCCGAGGTCGAGGTATACGTTGCCGCGCTCCACGCGCTTGACGATGCCGGTCACCAGCTCGCCCACGCGATCGCGGAACGCATCGACCACCTGCTGGCGCTCGGCTTCGCGAACGCGCTGCACGATCACCTGCTTCGCCGCCTGCGCCGCGATGCGGCCGAACTCGGCGTTCTCGATCTGGTGTTCGATCCAGCCGCCAACCTCGGCGACTTCGTCTTCGCCGGCTTCGTCCTGCGCGTCCATCAGGCGGATCTGGTAGGACGGATCCTCCATCTCGCCGTCGTCGGCAATGATTTCCCAGCGACGGAAGGTCTCGTAGTCGCCGCTGTTGCGGTCGATCTCGACCCGGATATCGGGATCCTCATCGGGGTAGCGCTTCTTGGCGGCCGAGGCCAGCGCCGCTTCCATGGCTTCGAAAATGACTTCGCGCGGCACGCCCTTTTCATTGGCGACCGCGTCGACTACCAGCAAAAGTTCTTTGCTCATTGCCGCTACTCCCGTAAGGATGCCCCGCGGCATCCCATCGTTACGTTATTTGGGTTTCTTTCCGCCCAGCGTGGGCTTCGGCTGCGGCGCATAGCCGAGGGCCACCCAGTCGGGAACCACGCGGGCGCTTTCGACGTCCGCATGCTCGAATTCGAATCTGCCTGCCTCGCCCTCGACCACGATGCGCTCGCCGTCGACTTCGACGACGTTGCCCTTGAGGCGTCGGCGCCCTTCGATCGGGGCCTTCAGCAGCACCTTGACCTCCTGGCCATGCACGCGAGCGAACTGCTCCGCCGTGAACAGGGGGCGGTCGATACCGGGAGAGGAGACTTCCAGTACATAGTTGCCCGGGATCGGGTCTTCAACGTCCAGGAACGCCGAGAACTCACGGCTCGCGGCTTCGCAGTCGTCGACCGTGACCTCGCGCTCGCCACCCTGCACGTCGAGATAGACGCGCAAGGTGCTTTGCCCGCCGGACGGGAGAAACTCGATACCCAGTACCTCGAGACCGAGATCGGCCACGATGGCGGAGAATCGTTGTGAAAGTGCGTTGGTATCCACGTTACCTGCGATTTTTCCGGTCGCCAGAAACAAAAAAAGGGCGCGAACGGCCCATTCCTTTCGTCGCCGATGTATCCCGACACTTTCCTCCAACGGTCACGCGCAATGCCTTGATGGCGCTCACAAAGTGCCGCAGAACGCCTCCGTGCGCCCAACAAAAAAGCCTCACGAGGAGGCTTTCTTGTAAAAAGAAAGTTCCTGAAGTGCGCTGCATCGGCCGAGACCGTGGTGAACGCCACTTAAGATTCACGGATTCTATCGCGTTTTTCTTCGTTCGCGCAAGGCGGAAGCTGATCCCATTGCGCTGCCCGGGCTAACCCGTGACCGCGCGGCGTGGGTCCGTCCACATGCCTGAGACAGGCGTCGCGGATACTTTCCGCATGTCCGACGACACACCCTACCCCCGCTTCGCCAGCCGAGGCCGGGCCTTCGTCTATGTATTGCCATGCCTGGACGAGGATCTGCTCAAACTGGGCTTCTCGCGCGATCCGTTTGCCCGCTTCAGCACCCTCCATCGCCGTTTTTACACATTCTTCGATCTCGACCGCGGCCTGCTCGTGGATACCGAGCGAGTCGCGAAGGCGCGGCGCATCGAGCGGACACTCATCGACGCCTTTCGCGACGACCGGGCCATGGCGCCGCTGGTCGTACCCGCCACGGCCGGCGGGCACACCGAGTGGTATCGCGGTGCCTACGACCGGGTGCGCCTTCTCCTGAGCGAACTGGCCGACGGGGACGGCCTTCCGCTGCACGATGGCCTGCGCCCGTGGCTGCGGGATCACCTCATGGCCCGCGCCGATCTGCTGCATGACTGGTCGTTGCGCATCGTCGAGACCCTCGACTGGGCCAGGCACAACGCGCCCGACGATCCCGGCGCTGCTCGCCTCACCCGGGCCCTGCTCGATACCTGGGCGCTGTTCGAGGCGGCCAACGTGGACATTCGCTCGCTCGTTCCGGGCTCCGTCATTCAGTGGTACGACCATGGGGATCACCGACGTCTCTTCGACAGCTCCGGCCTCCCTTAGGGCGGCCTCCCGCAGCGACCCAGTTCCGCGATGAGCCGCGTCTTCCAGCCATCAGGGCCGCGCTCCATCGCATGCACCTGCCGCACCACGCACGACACAGGGCCGTGGGCATGCAAACGCTCTTGCACGGTGGCAACGATCGCGTCTCGATCACGGCGCACGTCGCGCGCCACGGAAACATGCGGCACGTAGTCAGGAAATTCGCGGTCCCGGCGGGGCGATTCGGGGAACGCGAGGCGAAGCGCCGCGGCCAGCGAGGCGATCGCCTCCACGGGGGACGGTGCGAGCCACACCGTCGACGGGAAGGTGCGTACCGAGTCCAGATGGAATGACAAAGGCTGACGCACCGCCGCGACCGTGCGCAAGCGCTCCTCGATGGCCGGCGTGATGTGTTCGGTGTCGAGAAAGGGGTAGACCAGGGTGATGTGCGCACCGAGGCCCTTTTTCGCTGCAGGATCTAGGCGCGCGCGGAGGTCGCCGACGAGAGGTTCGGCCTCGGGGACCATGAGTGCCAGCAGCGTGCGGCTCATGCGAAGAGCCTATACCGCTGTGGGCGTTCTTGCCTATGACACGTTCAGCCGAAGGTGAACCTGCCCGACTTCTCGACAACGCGCCACTGCCCGCCCCCGTCCCAAGACAAAAAGGGCCGGCTTCGCGAGCCGGCCCTTTCCCTACGCACCCCAGTTTTCAGTTCGTCCAGGTGGCCTTCAAGGTCACACCGGAGAACGCGCTGTAGCCGTTGAGCATCACGTAGTAGGTACCCGTCTGCGGCGACGATGCCGTGCAGCTCTCGGTGTTACCCGTGACATACGGCCGGCAGTCGTAGCTGGACGTGGTCGGCTGCGCGCCGAACTTCACATACAGGTCGGCGTCACCGGTGCCACCTGAGATCGCGATCTTCAGGTTGGTCGCGCCGGAGGGAACCGCCACGGTGTAGTAGAGCTTTCCGTTCTTCGCGGCCGACAGTCCGGTGACGGCTACGCCGTTCTGCAGCACGTTGCCGCCGCCACCGCCGGACGAGCTCACCGTCACCGACGAGGTCTTCGTGTTGGTGGCACCCGCGTTGTCGGTCACCGTTTCGCTGACGCTATAGGTACCGGCAGACGTGTACGTATGGCTGGGATTGGTGGCCGTGGACGTTGCACCGTCGCCAAAGTTCCACGAGCGCGAGGCGATGCTGCCGTCGCTGTCGGACGAACTGTCGGTGAAGGTGGCCGTGAGGCCACTGGTGACGACGCTGAAGTTCGCCACCGGCGCAGCGTTCGTACCGCCGCCACCGCCCCCGCTGACCCAGTTCGCCTGGGCGTAAGTGTTGAGCTTGCCGATGTCGAAGCTGCCGAAGCCGGTCGCCTCGTCGAAGCCGGTCGTCGCCGTATAGCCGTGGTTCTGGTAGCCGTTATTGCCCGACGTCACGTCATGCAGCAGCGAGGTCTGCGTCGGGAACGCCTGGTAGAACTTCGACGCCGGGAAACCGATGGCGTTGTTTGCCGCCGATTCGATGCGCGCGAAGGCACCCACGAACAGAGGCGATGCGAGGCTGGTACCACCCACCTGCTCAGTGGTGCCATTGACGACGATCAGCGCACCGGACGACGAGGCCGCGTCGAACGCAACGTCGGGACCGACACGCTTCGTCGAGCTGGTGACTGACGACTGCCACGACGGCGCCGTCTCGTAGAGGCTGGTGCCACCGCCGGTCGCCCACAGGCGCTGGTTGTTGTCACCCTGGCTGGGGGCGATCGCGGACAGGCCTTCGTTCCATACCGTCTCACCCGTCCACGACGTGCCGCTGGTGGAGAGCTGCGTGCCGCCCACCTGGATCACGTACGGCGAACTGGCAGGCTCGCTCACGGAGTAATGCGTGAGATCGATCTTCACCGTGCCCGCCGAGTTGGCGACGTAGCCCGGCGACCCGGAGGTCGGATCGGACGACCACTGATAGACGCCCGCGTCGCCGGCAGCTACCGAGAAGGTCTGACCCTGTGCCACGGCCTGCTGGAAGATCGCGTCGTCGGCAGCCTGCGTACCCGACTGCTCGGCAGCCGTTTCGTCTTCGCCCAGCGACACGTTGATGAGCTTCGCCACGTTGTCCGTCACGGCACGGTTGAAGGTCGCCGTGATGCCCGCGTTGGTGATGCCGCTGGAGCTGGAGTCACCATTGGCCGAGGTGTAGAAGATCAGTTGCTTCACGGCGCCAGCGATACCGACGATATCCTGACTGTCCAGCGACCACTCGCCGTTCGAGTCGGGGTCGTTGGCGAACGTACCGCTGCCGACCTTGGTAATGGTGGAGTTCACCGTCGGCAGGCCTGCGCTGGCAGTGAAACTGTTGAGGTCGGTCACCGTCTGCGTGATCGAACCCCAGGTGATGATGCCGACTGCGGTGTTGCTCGCGGTCGGTACGCTGCTGCCGCCATAGATCGCCGCGAAGTCCTGCGGATGGTGCGCAGCGACCGCGGACGCGGCCTGCGTACTGCTGGCGGGGCCGGGCACGGTGACGTCCTCCGGCTTGTACACGTGATGCAGCGGATGTTTCACCGACACGTTCTGCAAGCCGAGCACGGCGTTGACGGAATCGCCCAATGCGGCAGGCACGAGGGCCGGCGCGTCGTTGGCAAAGAACTCGCGCCCATTGGCGTTGAAGCGCTTGATGGACGTATGGAAACCGTTAACCGCAGCACCTGCGTTGCCGTCTGCGGAGACAAGCATGCGGTTCGGCGCTACGTCGATGTTGGTGAAGCCCGCCTGCTGCAGATGCGCGACGACCGCGTCGACCTGTGCCTGAGTGGGCCCGAAGCGCGCGCTGAACTGCTCAGGGGTGAGGAACTTGCCGTAGAGCGGGTTGCCCGGCGTCGTAACGGCAGCAAGGAAAGCCTGCAACTGGTCGGGATTGCGCAGTTTCAGACTGACCGCGACATGCAGGGGATGATCGGCCGGCATTGCCGTGACCGCGGCGGCATCGATGTGTGGCGAACCTGTCATATTCAACGCATAGCCTGACGCCGTCGGCGTGGCTGCCGTGGACGACGTGGCAAGTGCCTGCGTTGCTGCGACGGGAAGCATGGCCGCCTGGGTATGTGTGGACACCCAGGCGTCCGCCGCGTGTGCGGAGAGCGACGACATCGCCAGTGCGATGGCCGCGGTCAGTACCGTCTTGCGAGTGATCCCTGAAGCAAAAGCATCGATCTTCATGATTGATCCTTCCATTAGCCCGTGGATTGCCGCCGCCGAAGCGGAAGCGCTGACACTTCAAGCGCAACGTAAGGAAACGCGTTCCCTCCGTCCGAGCGATGCTCGGCCGTTGATGTCGCAGGAAATTACGATGCCCCATCGTTACGCCTCTTTGCTCCCCCTGTTCATCGAGGAAGCAATGGGCGTGCTTTCGTCAGGCTTTCATCGAAGTTAAACGCGGCGCGAGCAACCCCACGATCTGCGACGTATGCCGCAAAAGCGCACAATCCTTTCTCAACCGATTGGTGATCGCGCGCGGAATCACCCCTGGATGGATGGCGAAGGGTTCGCAAGTTGTTGCGCGCGCATCAGACTCAGCGCTGCGGCGAGAGCGGCAGGAAGATATCGGTGATCGCTTCGTGCTCGGGCACATCGGGGAAAAACGCGATGCGCTGCAGAAACAACGGCGCATCGCGAGGCTCCTCGCCGCTGACCGACAACCAGTCACCATAAAGAAACCGAATGGCGTCGCCGAGCAACGCATCCGATCCCTTATGCCGAAGCACCGCGCAGCGACCGCCTTCCAATAGCGCGGCATCCACACCCTCACCCTCACCCTCGCCCGGTGGCTCGATGCACGACACGCAGAGGTCGATGCGATAGTCCTCCGGCGGCGTGGTATCCGGATCGTTGTAGAGCACATTCCAAGTGGCGCTCTTTGCAGGCGAGAGACCATGCGCCTTGCGCCATGCAATGAATCGACGGATCGATTCGCCTACACGTTCCGGTGGCCCCACATGGGAAAGGCGGGCCACCGCGGTCGCGGGAAAATCGACGATGCGCACGTCGTCCATCCGGTGTGTCTCGGGCATGTGGAATCTCCTTACGTCGTCGAGTTCGCGCCAGGCGATCGCCCAGACGCGCCAGTCGGGCGCCTCGCGAAACGCCGAGGGCGATTGCCCTAGACGTTGTCGGAAGGCACGGGAAAACGCTTCCGCGCTGTCGTAACCGGCATCCAGTGCGATCTCCAGCAGGGAGACGTCCGATCGAAACGCGGCCTGCCACGCAGCGCGCTTGAAACGCGTGAGCTGCACGTAGCGGTGCACGGGCACGCCGGTCAATGCGGCAAAGCGGCGATGGAAATGATGGCGCGAATAGGCCGCCACGTCGGCCAAGGCATGGAGCGAGAGGTCGCCGTCGAGGTGGCGGTCGATGTGGTCGAGCACGCGGCGGAAACGTTGTGAGGTCGGGTCGGTCATGGGACGAGAGCCTAACGGGAGCGCTGCGCGGATGCCTGATCGATCTTGCGTTTATCGGCTGCCAGAACGCGGCAGGGCGGCCTTCCATCGTGTGACGCAATCGGCTTGCGACAGTCACGCCGGGCTCTGTACCTTCGGTGGCTACCCCAAGTGGAGGCTGCCGTGAATCGCCTGAGCGTGCTCCTGTCGACCTGCATGGCTGCGTCAGCCGCCCTCTTCTCCGCGCCGGCATTCGCTGCCACGCCACCGCACTTCGCGATCCAGGGGGATCAATTTCTCCTCGACGGCAAGCCCTACGTGATTCGTTCGGGGGAGATGCACTACCCGCGCATCCCGCGCGCGGACTGGCGCGATCGCCTGCGCAAGGCGCGCGCCATGGGACTCAATACCATCACCACCTATGCCTTCTGGAATGTCAGCGAGCCCGAACCGGGCAAGTTCGATTTCAGCGGTAACAACGACATCGCCGCCTTCGTGCGAACGGCGCAGGAAGAAGGCCTCAACGTCATCGTGAGGCCCGGCCCGTTCGTCTGTGCGGAATGGGAATTTGGTGGTTTCCCGGCATGGCTGCTACGTACGCCGGGCCTTCGAGCGCGTTCATACGACCCGCGCTTCCTGGCCGCCAGCGCCGCATGGTTCAAGCGCCTCGGTCAGGAACTGGCGCCACTGCTCAGCACGCGCGGCGGCCCCATCCTGATGATGCAGGTGGAGAACGAGTACGGTTACGTCGGCAACGATCGCGACTACATGGAAGCGATCCGCAAGCAGATGATCGACGCCGGCTTCGACGTCCCTCTGTTCATGTCGAACGGCCCCGGACCGACCTGGATGAGCCGCGGCGCCCTGCCCGGTCTCGTCTCCGTCATCAACTTCACCGGTGACGCGAAGAAGACCGAGCGCGCCTTCCTGCGCTCGGCGCCGATGATGCAGGACATGCCGAAGATGGCCGGCGAGTACTGGAGCGGCTGGTACGACCGTTGGAGCGAGCCGCACAAGACGCGCAGCACCGAGGAAGTCACCGGCGCCGTCGGCTGGATGCTCGATCGCGGCATCTCGTTCAACCTGTACATGATCGACGGCGGCACGAACTTCGGTTGGATGAACGGCGCGAACAACGACGACGCCAAGTACCTGCCTGTCACCACGAGCTACGACTACGACTCGCCCATCGACGAGGCGGGCCGACTCACGCCGAAATACACGGCGCTGCGCAAGGTGATTCAAGCGCATCTGCCCAAAAGCGAACGACTCCCCGAACCGCCGACGTCCTCGCCGACCATGGCGATACCGCGCTTCGAGTTGCACGAAGCCGTATCGCTGCTCGATGCGCTCCCGTCGCTGTCCAAACCGCAGACCAGCCTCGTGCCGCACGGCATGGAAGCGTTCGGGCAGAACTACGGACTGATCCTTTATCGCAAGCGCCTGGACGCCGATACCAAGGGGACACTAGACGTCAGCGATGTGCACGACTACGCCACCGTGCTTGCGGATGGCCGTCCACTGGGCACGTTGGATCGCGTGAAGCAGGAACACGCGATGCCGGTCGATCTTCCCGCGGGCAGCACGCTCGATCTGCTGGTAGAGAACATGGGCCGCATCAATATCGGCCCGGGCATGGAAGACGACAACAAGGGGATCACGTCCGCGGTGCAGGTCGATGGCATGGACCTCACCGGATGGACGGTCTATCCCCTGCCCCTCGACGATCTCTCCGGCCTGGTCTTCAAAGCTGACGCCACACCGAATGACCCGGCTTTCTGGCGCGGCAGTTTCACGATCGCCCACGTTGCCGGCACCTTTCTCGACATGCGCGGCTGGCACAAGGGCAACGTGTGGATCAACGGCCACCATCTCGGCCGCTTCTGGAACATTGGCCCGCAGCAGACCCTTTATGTGCCGGCGTCGTGGTTGCGCAAAGGTCGCAACGACGTGGTCGTGCTGGAGATGCAGCCCGGCGGCTCGCATGCGATCGCCGGGCTGAAAGACCCCGTTTTCGGCACCGCGACGCAGTAAGCGTCCGCGTCAGGCGATCCCGCGCGACCTCAGCACCGCGGCTTCCGCATTCATCCGCCGCGATGCGGAGGCGACGTCGGTGCTGACGATCGTCTTCCCGATCGGCGCCAGCGCAATACCCGCCAGCTTCAGATGCTGCACGCCGAACGGAATGCCGATGATCGTCACGCAGCACGCGATGGCGGAACACACGTGCCCAATCGCCAGCCAGATCCCGGCGAACACGAACCAGACGATGTTGCCAATCGTGCCCAGCGGACTGGTGCCGATGTCGCCCCGCCCTGAAAGCTCACGGCGATCGATCGCTTCCTTGCCGAATGGAAAGAACGCGAACTGGCCGATGACGAAGCACGAGCGCGCCCAGGGAATGCCGACGATGGTGACGAGTGCCACCAGCCCCGCCAACCACCAGCCGAGGCCCATGACCAACCCACCGAATACGAACCAGATGATGTTCCCGATCGCTCTCATGTATCGCTCCTTGTCTTGGTAGTGCCAAAGCTAGAGGGGCGCGGGTCCGGCAGACAGTGCCGAACGTTGGGCGACCAAGCCCGGCGTCAGGCAAGCACCCAAAAAGAAACGGCGCGATCTACGAGAGATCGCGCCGTTAAAGTTGAAACTGGTAGCGGGGGCAGGATTCGAACCTGCGACCTTCGGGTTATGAGCCCGACGAGCTGCCAGACTGCTCCACCCCGCATCAGAGTCAGCAAGTATATGGACGTGGCCAGATTCTTGCAAGCACTTTTGTGACGATACGTGGAAAAAATTATTCACATATCGTTTGCAACGAGGGATCAGGCCGTCGTGCGGATTCGCTCGACAATGGCGTCACCGAACGTGTCGGTGGTGCCGGTGCCACCGACGTCGGGCGTGGTGCGGTCGCGGGCGTCCATCACATCGCGGATGGCGCTGCGCAGACGGGTCGCCTTCGCCACCATGTCGAGGTGGTCGAGCATGTCGGCAGCGGCAAGCAGCAGCGCGCAGGGATTGGCCTTCTTCTGACCGGCGATGTCCGGTGCGGAACCGTGCACGGCTTCGAAGATGGCCGCGTCCTTGCCGATGTTGGCGCCCGGCGCGAGGCCGAGACCGCCGACGAGACCGGCGCAGAGGTCGGAAAGGATGTCGCCGAACAGGTTGGTGGTAACGATCACGTCGAACTGGTACGGGTTCATCACCAGCTGCATGCAGGCGTTGTCGACGATCATCTCGCTGAATTCGAGGTCGACGTAGTCCTTGGCGACTTCACGCGCCACGTCGAGGAACAGGCCCGACGAGGTCTTCATGATGTTGGCCTTGTGCACGGCCGTGACCTTCTTGCGGCCCTTCTTGCGCGCCATTTCGAAACCGTAGCGGCAGATGCGCTCCATGCCCGGGCGAGTGTTGCGGATGACCGAGACGGCCACCTCGTTCTCGCCCTCACCCTCGCGCGTCTGGCCTTCGGCCATGTACGCGCCCATGGTGTTCTCGCGCACCGTGATGATGTCGATGTTCTCGTAGCGCGCCTTGGTACCCGGGAAGCTGATTGCCGGGCGGACGTTGGCGTAGAGATCGAACTTGCGGCGCAGCGTGACGTTGATCGAAGTGAAGCCACCGCCGATCGGCGTGGTCAGCGGGCCCTTCAAGGCCACCTTGTGCTTCTCGATGGCGTCGAGCGTGGCCTGGGGAAGCAGGTCGCCGTGCTTTTCGAGCGCCACCACCCCCGCATCCACGTAGTCGTAGGTAAGGCCGCAGTCGAGCGCGTCGAGAACGCGGATCGTTGCGTCCATGATCTCGGGGCCGATGCCGTCGCCGGGGATCACGGCAATGGTCTTGCTCATGGGAAAAACTCCTGAAGGGAAGCGGGACGCGGTGCGCGCCGAAAGACACGCGAGGGGAAGAAAATCGCCCAATTATCGGCGATCCGGCCCGCTTCCTTCAAGGTTTGCGCCACTGCAGCGGCGCGGGCGGGTCACGCGGCGGGATGATCCGCGCACGCGGCAGCGTCGGCCGGGGCGTCGGCTTCCAGCGAATCGAGGAAGTCCACGGCGCGGCGCAGGTGCGGGATCACGATCGATCCGCCCACCACGAGCCCGACGCTGAACACCTCGAAGAACTCGTCGCGCTGCACGCCCGCTTCCTTGCACTGGGCCACGTGGTAGCTGATGCAATCGTCGCAGCGGAGCACCATGGAGGCCACCAGGCCCAGCATTTCCTTCGTCTTTACGTCCAGCGCGCCGGGACGGTAGGTCTGCGTGTCGAGCGCGAAGAAGCGCTTCACGACCTGGTTGTCCTCGCTCAGGATGCGCTCGTTCATCCGCTTGCGGAATGCGGTGAACTCCTCCACGCGATCGCCGGCCATCAGTGCGTCGCCTCGAGGATCTCGGCAAGACGCCCGCTGCGGTCGGCCGCGGCGAGGTCGTCGAAGCCGCCCACGTGGGTGCCGTTGATGAAGATCTGCGGCACGGTGCGGCGGCCACCGCTCTTCTCCAGCATGACGTCGCGCTGGGTCGGATCGGTGTCGATGCGCACCTCGTTCCAAGCCAGGCCCTTGGCCTTCAGGAGGTTCTTGGCAGCGACGCAGTAAGGGCAGACGGCGGTGGAATAGATGGTGATGTCGGGTGTGGACATGGCGGAGATCTCGGAGAGGCCGAATGGCGGGAAGATGACGGCCGAAAGCGAATTTTACAAGGAGGTGACGAACCCCGCTCCGTGTTCGCGGTCGAAGCCATCCCAACGCGTTCCGCGTGGAAGGCATCTCTTCATTTGGTGATGGTATCGTCCTTCGACCTATGCGCCCGTCCCTCCCCCGTCTCGCCGTCCTCGCCGCCGCCACCCTCGCGACCCTGGTCGCCGGGGCCCAGGACGCCATTCGCCTGCCAGACCTGGGCAGTTCCGCCAATGCCTTGATCAGCCCGCGCGAAGCGGACGAGTACGGCGCGATGATGCTGCGCCAGATGCACGCGCTCGATCTGACGGTCGACGACGCCCTGCTCGACCAGTACATCAACGACCTGGGCTACCGTCTGGTCGCCGCCAGCGACCGTCCGAAGGACCATTTTTCCTTCTTCATCGTCCGCGACACCCAGATCAACGCGTTCGCCGCACCCGGTGGCTACATCGGCGTCAATGCCGGCCTGATCAACATCACGGAAAGCGAAAGCGAGCTGGCGGGCGTGATCGCCCACGAAATCGGCCACATCACCCAGAACCACCTGTACCGGGCCTTCGAAGACTCGAAGAAGAACGCCCCGCTGATGGCCCTGGTGCTGCTCGGCGCCATTGCCGCTGGCGCGGGCGGCGGTGCGGGCGATGCCGCCCCCGCGGTGCTGATGGGCGGTCAGGGCCTGCTGCTCCAGCGGCAGATCAATTTCACACGAAAAGACGAAATCGAAGCCGACCGCGTGGGCATCCAGACCCTCGCCAACGCCGGCTACGATCCGGACGCCATGGCCGACTTCTTCGGCCGCATGCAGGACACCATGCGCGTGGGCGAAGGCGAGGAAGCCCTGCCCGCCCTGCTCCAGACCCACCCGGTGACCCTGGCGCGCATCAGCGATGCCAAGGCGCGGGCCCGCGTGCTCGAAGAACGTCAGGCGAACAAGCCGCGCCTCTCCACGATCGACAAGGCCACCTGGGAGAAAAGCACCGCGCCCGTCCTGTTCGTGAAGGATCCCACCGCCCTGGTCGGCACGACCGGCAAGGTGGCGAAAGACAGCGTCGGCGACACCTATGCCCTGATGCGCGAGCGGGTGCGGGTGCTCTCGGGCGACGCCCAGCGCCTGGCGACCTATTACGCCACCAATCTCAAGCGCAAGGATTTCGACACCGCAGCCAACCGCTACGGATACGCCCTGACCCTCATCCGCACCGGCCACGGCGCACAGGCGGTGGATCAGCTCCAGCCGCTCCTGGCGAGCCAGCCGGGGAACGTCGTGGTCCGCCTTGCTTTGGCGGATGCCTACGAGGACGCTGGCCGGCACGGCGACGCCATGGCCATCTACAAGGCCCTGCACGACAACTCGCCGCGCAATCGTGCGGTGGCGCTGGGCTATGCCAAGGCCCTCGCCAACAGCGGCCGGGCGGAGGATGCCCGCACCGCGGCCACGATGCTGCGCCCCATGCTCGACGACAGCGACGACCCGGAAATCTTCCGCACTTTCGCCCGCGCCAGCGAGCGCTCGGGCGATTCGGTCCGTGCCGCGGAAGCCTACGCGGACAGCGCGTATCTCTCCGGCCGCCCGTTCGACGCGATGGAGCAACTGCGCCGGCTGCTCAAGCGCGACGATCTCGATTATTACCAGCGCTCGCGCATCCAGGCCCGCATCAGCGACCTGACCCCGCTGCTGATGGAACTGCGCAAGCGCCGCATCACGACCGACGACAATCCGGACGGCCGAAGCCAGTAATCGGGCCCGGACACGGGCTTCCGGCACGCCATTGTGACGATTGTCATTGCCGTGTAACACGGCAGGGCTGCAATATGACGGTCACAGGCCATCCGAGCGGTCCCAGCGTGCACAAACGCATTCTCATCGTGGAAGACGAAGCTTCGATTCGCGACATGGTCGCCTTCGCGCTTCGCAAGGCGGGTATGGACGCGGCGCACGCCGCCGACGCCCGTGCCGCGCAAATGGCCATCTCCGAGCGCGTGCCGGACCTGATCCTGCTCGACTGGATGCTTCCGGGCACCAGCGGGCTCGAACTGGCCCGTCGCCTGCGCCGCGAGGAACTCTCGCGCGAGATCCCCATCATCATGCTCACCGCGCGCGGCGAGGAGATGGATCGCGTCAACGGCCTGGAGGCCGGCGTCGACGACTACGTCATCAAGCCGTTCTCCACCCGCGAACTGATCGCCCGCATCAAGGCCGTGCTTCGCCGCAGCCAGGGCGACGACGGCTCCGGCGTGGTCGAACTCGGCGGCCTGCGTATCGACGGCCCGGCGCACCGCGTGTTCGCGGGCGAAGAGGCGGTGCCTATCGGTCCCACCGAATATCGCCTGCTGTTCTTCTTCATGACCCACCCCGAGCGGGTCTACTCGCGCGCCCAGCTGCTCGACCATGTCTGGGGCGGCAGCGTCTACGTCGAAGAGCGGACTGTGGACGTGCACATCCGACGCCTGCGTAAGACGCTGGAGCCATGGAAGCTCGACGACATGGTGCAGACCGTTCGTGGCGCGGGCTACCGGTTCTCGTCCAACACCTAGTTATTGGCGGGCCAGTAGGTATCGGCGGGCCAGCCGCGCTATGGTGCGACTCACCAGACCGTTACCGGCCGTGTCCATGCCTGATCGTTTTCTTTCCACCTGGCGGTTGCCCGCCGCGTGCGCCGCACTGCTCCTGGCAGGCGGCGGCGTGGGTGCGCTCGCCGGCACGCCTTGGCTTGGCGTGACGATCGTCGCGCTGGCGGAAATCGTCGTCCTGCTGTCGCTGTTCCGTCACAAGTCGGGGCCAATGTTGCAATCGTCCGCCACGCCCCACCCTGAGCATGACCGTCTGATGACTCGCACCCGCCGAATCGCATCCCGCCTGCGCGACCTGCGCAGTGCGGCCGGGACCCTTCCCGACGCCGTGGTCCTGCTCGACCACTCGCTGCACGTGCGCTGGTTCAACCATGCCGCGGAAGAACTCCTGGGCCTGAAGCGGCCGCGGGATCGCGGGCGGACGCTAGCCGACCTGTTTCGCAACACGGAACTCGCGGACTGGCTGGCCGATGGGGCCCGCGAACCGCTGAACGATGTGACGGCCCCGGGCCATCCCAATCGCCACGTCACGGCCACGCTGCTGCCCTTCGGCAGTCGGCAGCGGCTGCTTCTGGCGCGCGATACCAGCCATCTCACGCGGCTGGAGCAGATCCGTCGCGACTTCGTCGCCAACGTGTCGCATGAACTGCGCACACCGCTGACGGTGATCCACGGCTACCTCGAACTGCTCGATCCCGAAGACGTGCCCGAGCTCGCGCCCGTACTCGACGAGATGCGCGCGCAGTCAAAGCGCATGGGCCAGATCGTGGAAGACCTCCTGACGCTGTCGCGTCTCGAAACGCAGGAGCACGTGGCCGACGAGCAAGTACAGATGGCACCGCTGCTGGCCAGCCTGCGCAAGGAAGCCGAGGCGCTCAGCCAGGGCCGGCACACCGTCTCGCTCGACATCGCCACTTCCTACGACCTGCTCGGCTCGCCGAAGGACCTGCACAGCGCCTTCTCCAACCTCGTGAGCAACGCCGTTCGCTACACACCGACGGGTGGACGCATCGCCATCCGCTGGACC
Source organism: Luteibacter sp. UNCMF366Tsu5.1 (assembly GCF_900119235.1). Lineage (NCBI taxonomy): Bacteria > Pseudomonadati > Pseudomonadota > Gammaproteobacteria > Lysobacterales > Rhodanobacteraceae > Luteibacter > Luteibacter sp. UNCMF366Tsu5.1. Next base: position 1,045,906 of record NZ_FPIS01000001.1, read on the forward strand.
GAAGCCGAGGATGGCGCGCAGTTCTCCGTGCAGGATTCCGGCTTCGGCATCCCCGCTGCGCACATCGCTCGCCTGACCGAGCGCTTCTACCGCGTTTCGTCCAGCCGCTCGCGCGACTCGGGCGGTACGGGCCTGGGCCTGTCGATCGTAAAGCACGTGCTCAACCTGCATCAGGCGCGTCTTTCCATCGAAAGCGAACCGGGCAAGGGCTCCACCTTTGCCTGCATTTTCAGCAGCGAGCGCTTGCTCGACGGCACGCGGGTGCAGGAAGTGGCCGGGCTGCATCCTTGACAGCCGCCGCGCCGCGCCAGCCGATGCAGCACAGGTTGCTGCATCGCCGCTTTTCGGCATGATCACGGATGAGCCACCATCGCGCCATGAACGGACCCCCGGAACGCATGATCCAGCCTATCGACCTCGGTGCCCCCGAGCTCTACATCAACCGTGAACTGGCCGCGCTGGAATTCAACTTCCGCGTACTGGCGCAGGCACGCGATCCCGATGTTCCGGTGCTTGAGCGGCTGCGCTACCTGACCATCGTCAGCAACAATCTCGACGAATACTTCGAGGTGCGCGTGGCGGTGCTCAAGCACAAGCATGCGCTGGGCGCGGCCATACCGGGCGCCGATGGTCTTTCGTCCACCGAGATCCTCACGCGCATCCGCGAACGCGCGCTGGAGCTGTTCTCCGAGTTGTTCGCCATCTGGCGCAACGAACTGCTTCCCGCGCTGGCCGAGGAGGACATCCGCTTCCTGACGCGTGACGACTGGAGCGACAAGCAGCGCCGCTGGCTGCAAGGGTATTTCCAGAACGAGATCATGCCGGTGCTATCGCCGCTCGGTCTCGATCCCGCCCATCCGTTCCCGCGCATCCTCAACAAGACGCTGAACCTGGCCGTGGTGCTGAAGGGCCGCGACGCCTTCGGTCGCGAAGGCCACATGGCGCTGGTCCGCGCACCGCGTTCGCTGCCGCGCATCATCCACCTGCCTGCCGAAGTGTCCGGCGGCGAAGGCGACTTCGTCTTCCTCGCCGAAGTGCTCCAGGCCTTCGCCGACGAGATCTTCCCCGGCTTCCAGGTATGCGCGGCGTACCAGTTCCGCGTCACGCGCAACAGCGAGCTGACCGTCGAGGAAGCCGACGTGGAGAACCTGGCCCGCGCCTTGAGCGAAGAGCTGGCGGGCCGTGGCTATGCGCGCCCGGTGCGCCTTGAGGTGGGCGAGGACTGTCCGCGCGCGATCACGGAGATGTTGATCGCGAACTTCCAACTCGAGGAAACGGACGTCTATCGCTGCGAGGGCCCGGTGAACATCATCCGGGCGGGCGTCATCTACGATCAGCTCGATCGGCCCGAACTCAAGTTCCCGCGTTTCACGCCACGCCTGCCGCCCGTCTTCGAGAAAGGCACGAACGAGTTCGACGTGCTGGGAACGCGCGACGTGCTGTTGCACCATCCTTACGAATCGTTCGTTTCCGTGGTGGATCTGCTGCGCCGGGCGTCGCAGGATCCCGGTGTGCTGGCGATCAAACAAACCCTGTATCGTGCGGGCAAGGATTCGCCACTGGTCGACATCCTGGTCGAGGCAGCGCGCAACGGCAAGGACGTGACCGTGGTCGTCGAGCTGCGTGCGCGCTTCGACGAGGAAGCGAACATCGGGCTTGCAAACCGATTGCAGGAAGCCGGCGTGCAGGTGGTCTATGGCGTGGTGGGCTACAAGACGCACGCCAAGATGCTGTTGATCGTTCGCCGCGAGAACGGCGGACTGCGCCGCTACGTGCACCTGTCCACCGGCAACTATCACCAAGGCAACAGCCGCGGCTATACCGACATCGGACTGATGACGGCCGATCCCGAGATCGGCGAGGACATCCACAAGGTGTTCCAGCAACTCTCGGGGCTGGGCCCGATGATCCAGCTCAAGCGTCTTCTGCATTCGCCGTTCACGCTCTACTCCAGCGTGATGGGCAAGATCGAGCGGGAAACCGAGCATGCGCGCAACGGCCGCCCCGGGCGCATCGTCGCCAAGCTCAACGCACTGAATGAGGCCCACGTGGTGGAGGCGCTGTATCGTGCCTCGATGGCGGGCGTCCAGATCGACCTCATCATCCGCGGCGCATGCACGTTGCGCCCCGGCATCCCCGGGATCTCCGAGAACATCCGCGTGCGCTCCATCGTCGGACGTTTCCTCGAGCACAGCCGCGTCTACTGGTTCGGCAACGACGGCGAACCGGAACTGTACTGCGCCAGTGCCGATTGGATGGAACGCAACCTCATGCGCCGTATCGAGATCGGCGTGCCGATCCTCGATCCCGCCCTGGCGAAGCGCGTTTACGACGAAACCCTGGACAACTACCTCCGCGACAACACGCAGGCCTGGCTTCTGCGCAGCGACGGACGCTATACGCGCAGCCACCCTGCCAAGGGCGAGGCACCGCACAACGCGCAGCAGGCGCTGCTCGTGGCCTACAGCGGATGACGCGGCGGATTCTCCTGCTGTCTGTGTCGGCCGGCGCGGGGCATGTGCGCGCGGCGGAGGCACTCGATGCGACGGTGAGTGCGCTCGCCGCGCAAGGTGCCGACATCGAGGTTCGGCATCTCGACGTGATGGACTATGTGCCCTCGAGCTTCCGGCGCGTCTATGCCGACTTCTATCTGCGCCTCATCACGCGGCATCCGCAGTTGTGGGGCATGCTCTACCGGATCACCGACGACACCCGGCCCGAAGCCGTGACCCAGCGCATGCGCCGCACCATCGAGCGGCTGCATACGCGACGGCTGCGTGCCGCCATCGCACAGTTCCAGCCGGATGCGATCGTCTGCACGCATTTCCTGCCCGCCGAAATGCTCATGCGCCAGATCCGCAAGGGGCGCATCAGCACGCCCGTCTGGTTGCAGGTGACCGATTTCGATCTGCATCGGATGTGGGTCATTCCCGAAATGACCGGTTACTTCGCGGCGAGCCCGGAGATCGCGCACCGCATGCGTACCGTGGGGCTGCCCGCTTCCCGCGTGCACACGACGGGTATCCCTGTGATGCCTGCGTTTGCCGAGACGCACGACCGACGTGCGCTCGCCGCGACGTTCGGTCTGGACCCCGCCCAACCGACCTATCTGGTCATGGGTGGCGGCGCAGGCGTCGGCGCGCTCGATGTGTTGGCCGAAAAGCTGCTCGCCACCGGCGAAGGGTTCCAACTCGTCGTGCTGGCTGGCCGCAACGCCGCTGCGCTCGAACGCCTGCGTGCGCTCGCCGCCACGCGCTTCCCCGGCCGGCTGTTCCCGCACGGTTTCACCGCTCACGTGGATCGGCTGATGGCGTGCTGCGATCTGGTCATTACCAAACCCGGCGGCCTCACGACGTCCGAATGCCTCGCGATGGGCCTGCCGATGATCGTGAACGCGCCCATTCCCGGCCAGGAAGAACGCAACGCCGACTACCTGCTGGAACAAGGCGCCGCGTGGAAGGCGATCGATGCCGTGGCGCTGGCGTGGCGCGTGAGCGAACTGCGTGCGCAGCCCGCACGGCTCGCCGCCATGGCGGCGAATGCGCGGGCGATCGGCCGGCCGCATGCCGCCCGTGACGTGATCGATACCGTGCTCGCGCATCTGGACGGTGCATGAGTCATTCGCCGCGTCGTCGTGTCGCCGCCGTCGTGTCGACCGCCCTGTATACCCTCCTGCTCGCCTTTTTCTTCGCCCACGTCGAAATCGAGATCGAGGGGTCGCACGGATGGGCCACGAGCCTGCCGACCTGGCGCATCGAGCATCACTGGCTGCTCGACCTGCTTTGGGGTGGCCGTCCGATGACGGGCTATCACGCCTGGGTCTTTCCGTTCATCGCGCTAGCGTTTCATTTCCCCATGGTCTTCCGGGGCTTCTGGAGCTGGCGTGCGCAGGTTCGTGTCCTGGCCTGCGTGATGCTGTTCTGGGTGGCCGAGGACGGCCTCTGGTTCGTGCTCAATCCCGCGTTCGGCCTCGCCCGGTTCACTCCGGAAAACGTGCCGTGGCATCGCCACTGGTGGGGACCGGCGCCCACCGATTACTGGGTGTTCGGCTTCCTTTGCATCGTCTTGTTCGTGCTTTCGGCGTTGCCGAAGTCTCGTCCCGTCTCAGGTCCTTCCTGAGTCGCAGTCTTCTAGGAGCCGCCATGGCGGCGAGAAGCCCATGAAGCGGTGTAGCCGAACCACTCCAGGCACGCGAAGATGAAGCGGTGAGGCAAGTTTCCCTCGCCGCTATAGCGGCTCCCACAAAAGCGCGCCTACCCTCACCCATCCAGCCATGCCAGAATTCGCCGATGGCACCGACCGCTAAATCCCAGATCAACGAAGGCGAACTGCTCGCCGCCGTGGACCTCGGCTCCAACAGCTTCCACATGGTGGTTGCGCGCTACGAACACGGCGAACCGCGCGTCATCGACCGCCTGCGCGATCCCGTACGCATGGCGGTTGGCCTGCGCCCCGATGGCACGCTAGACGCCACCCATCGTTCTGCAGCCCTCGCCAGCCTGGCCCGCTTCGGCCAGCGCATCGCGGGCATTCCCGCGCTGCATGTTCGCGCGGTGGCGACCAATACCGTGCGCCGGCTCGCATCGCCGCATGCGTTCCTGTCGGCTGCCGAGGCCGCCTTGGGCCATCCGGTGGAAATCGTCTCCGGTCGCGAAGAAGGTCGCCTCATCTTTCTTGGCGCTTCGCACGATCTTCCGGCGTCGCGCGATCCCCGCCTGGTGATCGACATCGGCGGCGGCAGTACCGAATTCATCATCGGGCGCGGCACCGCGCCGATCCTCACCGAGAGCGTGCAGGTCGGTTGTATCGCGTCCACGATGCGCTTCTTCCCGGGCGGAAAGATCACCCGCAAACGCTGGCTGCGTGCCCGCCGCGAGATCGGCGTGCTGCTGCAGCAATTCTCCGAGGATTACCGCGAAGCCGGTTGGGCCGATGCCTACGGGTCTTCCGGCACCGCCAAGTCCATCGGTTCCGTGGTGCGCGCGATGAAGCTGTCCGACGACGGCATCACGCCGGATGCGCTGGCGGCAGTGCGCGAGGCATTGATCGAACAAGGCGCTTCGGGTGCCCTGAAATTGCCCGGCTTGGCCGAGGATCGCGCGGAAGTCTTTGCCGGCGGCGTCGCCATCTTCGAAGCCGCCTTCGAGGCGCTCGGCATCGAGCGCATGCGCGTGTCGGAAAGCTCGATGCGCGAAGGCCTGCTCTGGGATCTCATCGGTCGTTCGGCTGGTACCGATCCGCGCATGGCGAGCATCGATTCTCTCGCCAGCCGCTACGGCGTCGATCGCGCACAGGCGCGGCGCGTGGAAACCACGGCGCTGTCGATCTTCGACCAGTTGGCCAAGGTCTGGAAGCTGGACGACGACGCGCGCGAGTGGCTCTCCTGGGCCGCGCGCGTGCACGAACTCGGTCTCGCCATCGCGCACAGCCAGCATCAGCGCCATGGCGCGTACATCCTGCGTCACGCCGACCTCGCCGGTTTCTCGCGGCAGGAACAGCAACTGCTGGCGGCCATCGTCGAATCGCACCGGCGCAAGCCCGAGAAGTCGGTGATCTCGGCGTTGCCCGTGCGCTATCGCGTCCTGGCAAGGCACATCATCGCCATCCTGCGGCTGGGCGTGCTGTTCCGTCGCGCGCGCCGTGCTGAGGCGCTGCCGCGCATCCGCGCGGTGGCCACGCGCCAGCGCCTGCGGCTGTCCCTGCCCGCGGACTGGCTCGACCAGCATCCGCTGACGGAGGCCGACCTCGATCAGGAACGCGAGCCACTGGCCGAGCTGGGCCTGGAACTGGAGATCGTCACCGAGTGAAGGGCTGACGACGACCGGTGGGCAAAGGGGGGTATCATGGCGAGATCGATTCACCGTCACGACCGGTCACCCATGCTCAGAGCCGTAATCGCCAGCGCCCTCCTCGCCCTGCCCGCCGCCGCGATGGCGCAGCAGCCGACCAAGCCAACGGCACCGCCTTCGTCTTCGGTGGAGCACCCGCGGGTCAACATGCACACCAGCCAGGGCGACTTCACGCTGGAGCTGTTTCCGGAAAAGGCGCCCAAGAGCGTCGCCAATTTCCTCCAGTACGTGCGCGACGGCTTCTACGACGGCACGGTGTTCCATCGCGTGGTCAACGGCTACATGGTCCAGGGCGGTCTCTACAGCCGCGACCTCACCCAGCGCCGCACCCGCGCTGCCATTCCCAGCGAAGCCGACAACGGCCTGTCGAACCTGCGTGGCACCGTCGCCGTGGCGCGCGGCACCGACCCGAACTCCGGGACCTCGCAGTTCTTCGTGAACCTCGTCGACAATCGCCGGCTCGACTACGTCAGCAACCAGAGCAGCCTGACCTGGGGCTTTGCCGTGTTCGGCCGGGTCGTGTCGGGGATGGATACCATCGACAAGATCGCGGCGTTGCCGACACGTGCCCAGGGTCCGTTCGTGGGCGACGTGCCCAATCCGCTCGTCATCATCGAATCTGCCAGCGTCGTGGGCGAAGAAAAGGCCGCATCTCCGGCTACCGCACCGGCGAAGGGTGCTGCGGAACCCGCCAAGAACAGCGGGCCGCCGAAGAAGACCGACAAGAAAACCGAGTCCGCGAAGAAGCCCGCATGACCACGCTGTTCATCGCGGATCTGCACCTCGACGACGCCCGGCCCGACATCACCGATCTGTTCGAACGCTTTCTTGCCTCGCCGGAGGCGAGATCGGCCAACGCGTTCTACATCCTCGGCGACTTGGTCGAAGCGTGGATCGGGGACGACGACGACGCCCCACTGCCCGCGCGCATCGCTGCCGCGACGCGCGCGCTGCGCGACGCCGGTGTGCCGGTGTACTTCATGGTCGGCAACCGCGACTTCCTGCTCGGCGAAGCCTTCGCTGAGCGCGCCGGTATGACGCTGCTCGATGACGGTACGGTGCATGAGATCGAAGGCGCGCCCACCCTGCTGATGCACGGCGACGTGCTCTGCACGGACGACGTCGAATACCAGGCCGTGCGCGCGCAGGTGCGCACGGAAGCATGGAAGGCGCAGATTCTCGCCATGCCACTGGAGGCCCGCCGCGCGTTCGCCGCCAAGGCGCGCAGCGACAGCAAGTCGCGCACGGGTCAGACCGACGAGACGATCATGGACGTGAACCAGGGCGCCGTCGAAGACGCCATGCGTGCTGCTGGCGTGCGGCGGCTCGTCCACGGCCACACGCATCGCCCTGCCGTCCACGATTTCGCGCTCGACGGGCAGCCCGCCCAGCGCATCGTGCTCGGTGACTGGTATGACCATGGTTCGGTATTGCGCATCGATGGGCCATCGGTGGAACTACGCGGCCTGACGTTGCCGATGTCCTTGTAGGAGCCGCCATGGCGGCGAGGGAAAGCGTGCGGTGGGAGCCATCCTGATGGCGATCGCAACCTGCCTCGCCGCTACTCCGCTACGTCGGCTTTTCGCCAGCAGGCTGGCTCCCACCTTTGCGGAACTCATGTTGGAGCCACTATAGCGGCGAGAAGCCTACGAGGCGGTGTAGCGTGAGGCGCCGTCCCTCGCTGCCATGGCGGTTCCCATAGGCAAGCCGGAGCCGTTGTTCGACACCTCAGCCGAGCGTCCGCAACCAGACCAGTTCCGACTCGGAGAATCCCGCCTCGCGGCGCGCGTCGAGATTGAACGGGCCGCGCAGCGATCCGTTCATGTAATCGGTCAGCAATTGCGCGAACGTCGCTTCCGGTTCGATGCCGTCGCGTGCGCAGCACCAGTGAAACCAACGCGTGCCCGCCGCCACGTGAGCCACCTCTTCGCGCAGGATCACGTCGAGGACCGCGACCGTGCGATCGTCGCCCTGGTGGCGCAGGCGTTCCATCATGCCGGGCGTAACGTCGAGCCCGCGCGCTTCGAGTACGCGAGGCACGAGCGCCATGCGCGCGGTGTCGCTGTGTGCCGTCTTTTCCGCCATTTCCCACAGACCGTTGTGCGCGTCGAAATCGCCATAGGCATGGCCAAGCTCGGCGAGCCGACCCGTCAACATCGTGAAATGCCGCGCCTCATCGTTGGCGCACGACGCCCAGTCGCGATAGTAGGCGTCAGGCTTGCCGCGAAAACGATAGACCGCATCCCAAGCGAGGTCGATGGCGTTGAACTCGATGTGCGCGATGGCATGCACGAGCGCGGCGCGGCCTTCGGCCGTGCCGAGCCCGCGCTGAGCCAGCTGCCGCGCGGGCACGAGACGTGGACGCGACGGACGTCCAGGCGGCCCGATCGGCGCAGGTGTTGCGGACGACGCATCGGGCGCGAGCGCACCGGCCTCCAGCGCGGACCATGCCTCAAAGGTCAGACGCACCTTCTCGGCCGGATCGGTGGCCTGGAGGCAACGGTGGGCGGCGGCGTGCAGGTCGTTCATGCAGTGTGGCGGCACGCTTGGCGTGCCGCCCAGGTGGCTACGCGCTGCGGCGTTCGTTCTTCGCTGCGTCGGAGCGCATCGCTTCCTGCTGTTCGAGGAAGGCCGCTTCCACGCCGGTCACGTACTCGCCCGAGAAGCACGACGTATCGAACTTCGTGAGGTCTTCGTTGCCGTCGGCCACGGCCCAGATCAGATCGTCCAGATCCTGGTAGATCAGCCAATCCGCGCCGAGCGCCTTCTCCACTTCTTCCACCGTACGGCCGGCCGCGATCAGCTCCGAGGCGGCAGGCATATCGATGCCGTAGATGTTGGGGAAGCGCACCGGCGGCGCCGCCGAGGCGAAGTACACGTTCTTCGCACCCGCGTCGCGAGCCATCTGGATGATCTGCTTCGATGTGGTGCCGCGAACGATGGAATCGTCCACCAGCAGCACGTTCTTCTTGCGGAACTCGAGATCGATGGCGTTGAGCTTGCGGCGCACGGATTTCACCCGCTCGCCCTGCCCCGGCATGATGAAGGTACGGCCGATGTAGCGATTCTTGACGAGACCCTCGCGCATCGGCACGCCCAATGCCTGGGCCAGCGAACTGGCAGCAGTGCGCGACGTGTCGGGAATGGGAATCACGGCGTCGATGCCATGATCGGGGCCGCGCTCGCGCAGGATCTTCTCGGCCAGCTTTTCGCCCATGCGCAGGCGCGCCTTGTACACCGAGACGTCTTCGATCATCGAATCAGGACGCGCGAGATAAACGTATTCGAAGATGCACGGCGCATGCACGGCGCCTTCCGCGCAGCGCTGCGCATGCAGCTCGCCACCGTCGGTGATGATGACTGCCTCGCCCGGCTCGATATCGCGCACGCGTTTGAAGCCCAGGACGTCAAGGGCCACCGACTCGGAGGCGACGGCGTACTCGCGGCCTTCCGGCGTCACGCGCTCACCGAGCACCAGCGGACGAATGCCATTGGGATCACGGAAGGCGATCAAGCCGTAGCCGAGCACGAGCGCGATGCATGCGTAGCCGCCGCGGGCGCGCGCATGCACGCGCGATATGGCCTTGAACACATGCTCGGGCGTGAGATCGCCGCGATCGTCCACCTGCAGTTCGTGCGCGAGCACGTTGAGCAGCACTTCGGAGTCGGAGTCGGTGTCGATGTGGCGGCGATCGTCCTCGAACATCGCCTTGCGCAGGGCCTCGGTATTCACGAGATTGCCGTTGTGGGCAAAGGCAATGCCGTAGGGCGAGTTGACGTAGAAGGGCTGCGCTTCTTCCGTACCTTCGGAGCCTGCCGTGGGATAGCGGCAGTGACCGATACCGATGCGCCCACGCAGCTTGCTCACGCCCGCCGAGTTGAAGACGTCGCGGACCAGGCCATTGCCCTTGTGCAGGCGCAGACGGGCGCCGTCCACGGTGGCGATGCCAGCGGCGTCCTGCCCACGATGTTGCAGGACGGTCAGGCCGTCATACAGGGCCGATGCCACTTCCGTGGTACCGACGATGCCGATGATTCCGCACATGGGTGTTGCCTTCTACAAAGGGGCCGCCGTGGACGCGGCGGCAGGGTGAGCATTCGGATGTTGCGAGGGCTGCGCGGGGGTCGCCAGGTCGCGCAGTTTCATCAAATCGTCCCGACTGGGCAATGACACATCAGGCATCTTCATGTTTCGCAGCGCCTCGGGCGGGTGCATGTAACTGCGCACGTTCGATGGCACCTGCTGACCCAGCCACGCCGCGGGAGCGGCGAACTGCGGCAGCATGGCGGATTCCCGCCACAACGGCTCGTTCGGCAAGGGCGTGAAGTTCAGCAGGAACACCACGCCACTCACGATGAGCACGCCGCGCGCCAGACCGAACAACATGCCGAACAGGCGATCCATGCCGCCCATGCCGGTGCTCGACACCAGGCGCGAAATAACGAACCGAAACACCGCACCGACCAGCAGCACGGTGATGAAGCAAAGACCGTAGCCGATGGCCATGCGCGCCGTCGGCAGCGATACACTGCCTTCGAGGTAGGTCGCCACGACCGGGCCGAACAACCACGCGATCCAGAACGCCGCCACCCAGATCACCAGCGAAAGCACTTCGGAAATGAGGCCGCGTGCGAGGCCGATCAAGACCGAGAGAAACAGTACGGCGAGGATGACGTAATCGGCCCAGTTCACGTGCTACTCCGGCTGCGCGAGCGGTGGCGGCCGTTACGGCGCCGTGACGACGACGCCGTCGAGACCAACCTTGGCCTTGATCTGGTCCTTGAGGCGCACCGCGTCGTCGCGCTGCGTCTGCGGACCGGCGCGCACGCGCCAGAGCTTGCCGCTGCCCGCGGCGACGCTATCCACGTAACCCGGAATGCCCGCGGCGCGCAGCTTGTCGCGCAAGCGCGTGGCATCGGCCTCGCTGCTGACGGCCGCGACCTGCACGGCGAAACCGCCTGCGCGGGGGGCTGCGGCAGGCACCGCGGGGCTGGCGGCAGGCGTCGCCGCCGGGGCGGTCGCCGGACGCGGCGCGGGCGCCACGTCGGCGGTCTGCGTCTCCGGCTTGGACGACAGGCTGGCCGGCGCACCCGGCACCGCGGCGACGATCTTCAACCGGGCCGCTTCGGCTGCCGCACGCGTCTCGAACGGGCCAGCGGTGACTCGGGTGAGCGACTTGCCGGCCTGCGTGGTGGCGGCCGTGCTGACCGGATAGCCCAGCGCCTTCACCTTCTGAACCAGGGCGTCGGCCTTGGCGTGATCGGCGTAGGCACTGAGGTTGATGCTGTAGCTGCCGCGCGCAGCGGTACCTGCCGGCAGCGCGGGAGCGGGAGGCGTCGCGGCGGGCGCGGTGGCCGGCGCCGGCTTGGCGGCAGGCTTGGGCGCCGTCATCGTGGCGGGTTTGCCGGCCGCAGCGGGCGTGGCGAAGTCTTCCGGCAAGGCGTCGGCCGGCTTGCGGGTCGCGATCTCCACCGAAGCCAGGCGATTACCGTTGCCCGGCGTGACGACGGCGGTCGGCGCCGAGGCTGGCGTCGCAGGCGGCGTGGCGGGCGTGCTTCCGGCGGCCACGCCGCTCGCGGGCGGCGTGCCGGCGGGGGCGACGTCCAGCGTGCGTGACTGCAGTTCGCGATCCGGTGCCGGCGGAATGGCGAGGCTGACCGTCTGGTCGGCATCGGTCTTCGGCGGCGTGCTGGGGAACATCATCGGAAGGAACAAGACCGCCAGCGCGATCAGGACGGCGGCACCCAGCAGGCGTGTTTTCAAGGAAGGCTCCATACGACCGGCGCTATGCGAATCGCAGCGATTATAACCGGCAATGGGCCTGCCCCGGAGGATGGCGCGAGGCGGCGTTCACATGGCTCGGGACAGGGCAGCCGCAGCCACGAAGAACGAACCGAACAGCAGCACCGTGTCGTTTTCGCCAGCTGCCTCACGCGCCGCCGCCCAGGCCGCGCAAACGTCCGCATACGTCGAGGCGGGCGCGGCTGGCAGCACGGCGGCAAGCGTCGCCGCGAGGGCGTCCGCTGCGAGGCCCCGCGGCGTGTCTCGATCCAGGCCCGCGATGAACCAGCGGTCGATCCGGGCCCCCATGGCCTCGACCACGCCCGCGACGTCCTTGTCCGCCAGGGCGCCATAGACAGCCAGCACGCGGCCCGACGAAGGCTGCGCGTCGAGCCATGCCGCCAGGGCGCGTGCAGCCTGCGGGTTGTGGCCGACATCGACGAGGGTGAGCGGATGGTCTCCGATGCGTTGCAGGCGGCCTGAAACGCGCACGTCCAGCAGCGCAGTACGCAGCGCCGAAGGCGACACGTCCACCCGCGTGCCGAGGGCATGGATCGCGGCGAGCGCCGTGGCGGCATTGGCGAGCTGCACGGGAGCGGCGAGCGCGGGTAACGGAAGCGTGATCGCGGTGCCGTCGCGGTGGATCCACGACCACTCCCCCGTCGCAAATGCGTTCGCGGACTGCGCCCAGAACGCTTCGCCTGCCCGGACGACGTCGGCCCCTATGCCACGCAGCGCGTCGAGCAGGCCCTGCGGCGGCGCCAGCTCGCCGACAATCACGGGACGACCGCTTCTCGCGATACCCGCCTTCTCGCGCCCGATGCTGTCGCGATCGTTGCCCAGCCAGTCCTGGTGGTCCAGGTCCACGGTGGTCACGACCGCGACGTCCGCATCGACGATATTCACCGCATCGAGCCGACCGCCGAGCCCCACCTCGAGGATGGCCACGTCGACCGACGCACGGGCGATGAGATCGATCGCGGCCAGCGTGCCGAATTCGAAATACGTCTGCGGGATGGCCCCGCGCGCGGCCTCGATCCGTTCGAAGGAAGCCACCAGCGCCTCGTCGGAGACGTCGTTACCGTCGATGCGAATGCGCTCGTTGTAGCGAAGCAGGTGTGGCGAGGTATAGCAGCCGGTACGGTAGCCGGCGGCGCGCAACATGCCTTCCAGCAGCGCCACGGTGGAACCCTTGCCGTTCGTACCGCCGACGGTGAGCACGATGGGGGCCGGTCGCGGCGCGCCCATGGCTTCCCACACCGCGCGGACGCGATCGAGGCCCAGGGCGATGTCGCGCGGATGCGTGCTTTCCTGGTAAGCGAGCCATTCGGCGAGTGTGCGGGTCATGCCAGCTTCTTTGCGTACGAGGGGGCGGAGATTGGCACGCCGGAAAGCCCGACGAAAGAGGCGCGACGCTTAATGGTGCGACCGGTCGCACGCATGGCGACCCTGGCGAAGGTAGAAGGCATGTTCCCGGGTTGGGCCCACCTTGTCGATTGGACGAGCGCACACGCGATCGTTCCGTTTCTCGGGCTGCTGCATCTGACGGGCCTGGCGGGGGATCCTCGCGAGATCGCCGAGGCCATCCTCATTTCGATCCTGCAGGTGCTGATCATCGCCTGCCTGTTCCGTCCGCTGGAGTCGTTGATGCCGGCGGAACGCTGGACCGATCGACGGCTGACGCGCGTGGATTGGCAATACACGCTGATGATGCTGCTGGGCATCTTTCCGATGTTCAGCTACCTCGTACTGACACCGATCAGCCATCTGTTCGGCGGCGATGACGATGGCACGACCACGGCATCGGGCATCGCGCTGTGGATTCCCGGCTTGAACGGCCATCCGCTGTTGCTGTTCCTGGTCTATTACGCCATCTACGACCTCGTGTATTACTGGATGCATCGCCTGCAGCACGCCTTGCCGTGGTGGTGGGCGTTGCACAGCATGCATCACAGCACGCGGCAGATGAGCTGCTGGACCAACGATCGCGGCAGCCTCGTGGACGGCTTCCTGCAATCGATGGTGCTGGCGGCGGTGGGCCTGTTCATCGGCGTGGCGCCGACCGAATTCGCCTGGCTGATGCTGCTCGGCGAACTGGTGCAGAACTTCTCGCACGCCAACGTGCGGGTGCGCTTCGGACCGGTGCTCGACCGCGTGCTGGTGTCGCCCGTGTTTCATCGCCTGCACCACATGCGTGTCGATCCCGACCGTCCGACGCTGCACGACTGCAACTACGGGCAGGTCTTTGCGATCTGGGACACGCTGTTCGGCACGGCACTGCATGGCGAACCCATCCGCCCGACCGGCGTGGGCGATCCGATGGTGGATGCGGACAACGACAAGGGCCTCGTCGGCCTGCACTGGGCGGCGTTGCGTCGCTTCTGGGGTGCGGTGACCTGCCGCGCGGGCTGGCGGCTCGGAGACGTGGCCTTCAGCGAGGCCCACCGGCCCATTCCCGTGTCGGAACTCGATCTGCATGCACTGGAAGGGATGCACGCGAGTATGCCGAGCACACCGGCGGCAATATCGATAACGGTGAAACCTTCGCCGGAACAAACGAGAACCGCCTCGGCGTGACCTTGCGTCACACCGAGGCGGCGAGTCGTCTCACGCGTTGACGATCAGCAGCTGCCGTCGTCGCCGAACGGGTCGTCCAGGATGATCGTGTCGTCGCGGTCGGCACCGGTGGCAACGAGCGCCAGCTTGCAGCCGGACAGTTCTTCCACCGCGCGCAGATAGGCGCGCGCCGCAGGCGGCAGCTTGTTCCAGTCGCGGATGCCCGCGGTGGATTCCTCCCAGCCCGGGAATTCCAGGTATACCGGCTTGCACTCTGCCCAACCGTCGGCATCCAGCGGAGCGAGCTCGCGGCGCTTGCCGCGGTATTCGTACGCGATGCAGACCTTGATCGACTCGAGCCCGTCGAGCACGTCGAGCTTGGTGATGGCGAGGCCGTCGATGCCGTTGATCTGCACCGCACGCTTCAGCGCCACGAGGTCGATCCAGCCGCAGCGACGCGGACGACCGGTGCTGGCACCGAACTCGTTGCCCTTCTTGCGCAGCAGTTCGCCCATGTCGTCGTTGAGTTCGGTCGGGAACGGACCACCGCCGACGCGCGTAGCGTAGGCCTTGCAGATGCCGAGCACGTAGTCGATGTCGCGCGCGCCCACGCCCGTACCGGCAAGCGCACCGCCCACGGTGGTGTTCGACGAGGTGACGTACGGGTACGTGCCGTGATCGATGTCGAGCAACGCGCCCTGCGCGCCTTCATAAAGAATGTTGCCGCCATCGCGACGGACGTCGTGCAGGATCGTCGCCACGTCGTCCACCATCGGACGCAGATACTCGCCCCAGGTCAGCGCCTCATCCAGCACGGTCTGGTAATCGACCGGCTCGGCCTTGAGCCACTGGGTCAGCACGAAGTTGTGATACTCGACGGCGGCCTTCACCTTCTCCGGCAGTTCGTGCGGATACATGAGGTCGGCCACGCGGATCGAGCGACGCGCGACCTTGTCCTCATACGCCGGGCCGATACCGCGGCCGGTGGTGCCGATGGCCTTGGCGCCCGAGGCGACTTCGCGCGCCTTATCGACGGCGATGTGGTACGGCATGATCAGCGGCGTGGCCGGCGAGATCTTGAGGCGCGGACGCACGTCGACGCCCTGCCCTTCGAGTTCGGCGATCTCGCTCATCAGCGCAGCCGGCGACAGCACGACGCCGTTGCCGATCAGGCAGAGCGCGTCGTCGCGCAGGATGCCCGACGGGATCAGGTGGAGGACCGTCTTCTTGCCCTTGATCACCAGCGTGTGGCCGGCGTTATGGCCACCCTGGAAGCGCGCGACCGCGCCCACGCGCTCGGTGAGGAGGTCGACGATCTTGCCCTTGCCCTCGTCGCCCCATTGCGCGCCGAGAATGACGACTGACTTGCCCATGTGATGGTTCTCTTCGTTGCGGTTGCCCTGGCGGGCGATGTGGATCGGGTTCAGCGCTGGCGGCCGGGGCCGTCGTTGAGGTAGCGCAGGAATTCGGAATCGGGCTTCAACACGAAGGTTCCCTTGCCGTCCGCGAACGCCTTGCGATAGGCCGCAAGGCTGCGATAGAAGGCGAAGAACTCGGGATCCTGCCCATAGGCCTGCGCGTAGATCGCTGCCGCCTGGGCGTCGCCGTCGCCGCGCACCTTGGTGGCATCACGGTTGGCGTCGGCCAGCAGTACCTGCTTCTGGCGATCGGCATCGGCGCGAATGGTTTCGGCGCTCTCCTGGCCGGTGTAGCGCAGTTCGTTGGCGAGTTGCAGGCGCTCGGCGCGCATGCGCTTGTAGACCGATCCGCTCACTTCGTCGGGAAGGTCGATGCGCTTGATCCGCACGTCGACGATGGCGATGCCGAGATTCTTGCGAGCCACCGCATCGGTCTGCTGGCGCACGCGCTCGGTGATGTCCTTACGGCCACCGGCGATGAGGTCTTCCAGCGGGCGCGCGTTGAACTCGTAGCGCAGGGCATCCTTCACGATCGGCGTCAGGCGCTGTGTGGCCTGGACCTGCTCGCCGGATGTGGCACGGTAGAACGCCGCGTTGTCGGCAATGCGCCACTTCACGTAGAAGTCGACGTTGACGCTCTTCTTTTCGAGCGTGAAGTAGCGCTCGGGTTCGGCATCGAGGCTGAGGATGCGGTTATCGAAACGCATCACCTGCTGCACGACCGGAATCTTGAAGTGCAGACCCGGCTGGTAATCGGCACGAACGATACGGCCGAATTGCAGGAGCAGCGCGTTCTCGCCTTCCTTGACCACGAAGACGCTGTTGAAGCCGAGCAGGACGAGCGCGACGACGATGAGGCCGGAAACGATCTTCACTGGGCGCTCCCCTGCGGCTGGTTCGGATTGGCGGCGTCGGTGGTGGCGGACTGAATGACCGTTCCCACACCGGGCACGTTGCGCACGGCGCCATTGGCTTCCACCGGCAACTGCACGATGTTCTTGCCGTTGCTGCCATCGATGACCTTCGGATTGCCGGCCATCACTTCCTCGACGGTTTCGAGCCAGAGTCGGCGACGGGTGACCTCCGGCGCGGCGCGGTATTCCTTGAGCAGGAGGTTGAAGCGCTCCGCCTCGCCGTTGGCGCGCGCAATACGCTCGACGCGATCCGCCTCGGCCTCGGCAGCGATGCGCGCGGCGTCGCCACGCGCCACAGGCACGACCTGGCTTTCGTAGGCACGCGCCTTGTTTTCTTCGCTCTGCTTGTCTTCGCGCGCGGCATTGACGTCGTCGAAGGCGTCCTTCACTTCCTTCGGCGGCGAGACGTTCTGGAAGCTGACACCCGTGACGAGGATGCCTGCGTTGTACTTGTCGAGCGTGGCCTGGAGGATGTCGCGCGTCTGCTGCTGCAGGGTTTCCTTGGCGGCCGGCGCTACACCCGCCACGGGTGCCTGCGCCGGCGCGGGCGTGTCCACGCCCGGCGTGGTCAGGATGTTGTCCATGATGTTCGCGCCGACGACGGAGCGGACGGCGGCTTCGGCGGCGTTATGGATGGTGTTCTCGTCGCGATCGGCATTGGAATACAGGAACTTCCGCGCGTCGGACACCTGGTACTGCACGTTGAAGTCGATGGCGATGATGTTCTCGTCGCGGGTGAGCATCGACACGTTGTCGGACACCGAACGCACCTGGGTCGTTTCGACCTTGGTCACGGTTTCCACCGGGCTCGGCGCCTTGAGGTGGAAGCCGGGCGGCAGGATGCGCGAGAACTGGCCGAAGCGCAGCACCACGCCGACCTGGCGCGCATCGATCACCGTGTAGCTGGAGACCAGCAACCAGGCCACCGCGAACACGAGCACGATGGTGAACACGCCACCGCTGCCTGCGCCGAATTTCCCGAGCCGGGCCTTGATGCTCTTGATCGCGCCGTCGAGATCGGGTTTGCGCCCGTTCGACCGGTTGCGATTCCAGGGGTCCTTCTGGCCGTTGCCGGGTTCGTTCCAAGCCATGGGCGACAGTCTCCTTCGGGGACCGGAGGGTGGGTGGCTGGCAAGCCTTGGGGTGGACCCGCCGCGGCGGGACAAAGACGTCGGGAGCGCGAACACCCGTCGCCGCGGCCATTCCGGCGCGCAAACGACGTGAATTCTACCAGATGGCTGCGATCGAATGCTCGCTCAGTGGTCGGCCTGGTCCTGGCCGATCAGCTCGCGCAGCGAACCCGAATGGGCGTCATCGCCTACCAGGGGCGCCAGCACGGAGCGCGGGGCGTCGATGTCGAGGTGCCAACCAAGCTCGTCGACCTGCTCGGCGGCGATCGCGCCAGCGGCCTTCAGCCGCGCATGCAGGCGTCCCGCACTGAGAGGAAGCTCAAGCCCGGCTCGGATGCGTTCGCCGCCGAGCAGTTCGCCCAGCGCCACCCGCAGACCATCGAGTCCGGCGCCGGTCGCCGCCGAGAGCCAGACCTGCCGCGGTTTGCCGTCGTCGCCGCGGTCCACGCGGGGTTCGGTCTCGACGAGATCGACCTTGTTCATCACGGAGAGCTGCGGGACGTCGCCCGCGCCGATTTCCTCGAGTACCGAGTTCACCACGCGGGCCAGCAGTTCACGTTCCTCGTCGGCGGCGTCGCTCACATGAATGAGTAGATCCGCATCGCGGGCCTCGGCCAGGGTCGCGCGAAACGCCGCCACGAGATCGTGCGGCAGCTCGCGGATGAAGCCGACGGTATCGGCGATCACGGCAGGACCGCAGGACAGACCATCGATCTTGCGCACGGTCGGGTCCAGCGTCGCGAACAACTGGTCAGCCGCATACACGGCGCCCGCAGTCAGCGCGTTGAACAAGGTCGACTTGCCGGCGTTGGTGTAACCCACCAGCGCCACACGCGGCACGGTATTGCGCAGGCGCGCACGACGCTGCTGATCGCGCTGGACCTGCACCTTTTCGAGGCGTTTGGTCAGCATCTTCACCCGCTCGGCAAGCAGGCGGCGGTCGGTTTCGAGCTGCGTCTCGCCGGGGCCGCGGTTACCGATGGCACCGCCGCGCTGCGCGTCAAGATGGGTCCAGCCCCGCACGAGCCGCGTGGCGAGGTGCTTCAACTGGGCCAGTTCGACTTCGAGCTTGCCTTCGTGGGACCGGGCGCGCTGGGCGAAGATGTCCAGGATGAGCCCGGCTCGATCGACCACGCGGGCCTTGAGGTGCTTTTCGAGGTTGCGTTCCTGCACGGGGCTGAGCACATGGTCGACGAGGACCAGGTCGGCCTCCAGGGCGCGGACCGCTTCGGCGACTTCGTCGGCCTTGCCGCTGCCGATGTAGAACCGCGGATTGGGCGCTTCCACGCGCGCGGGAATGCTGGCCAGGATCTCCGCGCCGGCAGATGTCACCAGCTCGGCGAATTCCTCGCCCCGGCGGACCGCATCGCCTTCGCCGCGGGAATGCGGCAACACCAGCACGGCGCGATCGCCTTTCTTTTGTCTATCGAACACTTAGCGGGATGCCTCACGGGTATGAAGAAAGAGTGCGCGCCGCCTCGGCGTGCGCGCACTCCATCCTACATGGGATTCCGCTGCGGTCCCCTCAACCCTCGCCGTCGCCCGACCCGGCGTCGGCATGGTTTTCATGGCCGCCGACCCGGACGTTCCGGCTGGGAACCACGGTGGAGATGGCGTGCTTGTAGACCATCTGGCTCACCTGGTTGCGCAGCAGCACCACGAACTGGTCGAACGACTCGATCGTGCCCTGCAACTTGATGCCGTTCACCAGATAGATGGCGACCGGCACGCGCTCGCGACGAAGCGCATTCAGAAACGGATCCTGCAACGACTGCCCTTTGGACATTCTTCTTCTCCCCTACGCCTCTCGTACGGGTCCGGGTAAAAAACGCCAATGGCGCCCCGGCCCAAGTGCTTTGAATCTTAACTGCTTTTAAATGCCCGCAGGAAGCGTTAACCGTCACGGTCTTGGCATTCCCACGAACTGCGCCACCGCGCGGGCCACCTCGGGCGTCGGATCCCCCCGATCCGGGTCGAACGTGCGGGCGTCATACTCGCTGCGTAGCCAGGTGACCTGGCGTTTCGCGAGCTGACGAGTGGCATAGATAGCACGGTTCCGGAATGTCGTGGCGTCGCCCTCCCCCTCGAGGTACTCCCAGGCCTGCCGATAGCCCACCGCGCGGATCGCCGGCAGGTCGGCATGGAGGTCGGCGCGCCGCTTCAGCTGGCGAACCTCGTCGAGGAAACCCGCCGCCAGCATCTCGTCGAAACGCCGTGCGATGCGCTCGTGGAGCAGCGAGCGGTCGTCCGGAAGGAGCGCCAGCTTCAGCACCCTCCACGGAAAGCGCTGCGTCGTCCCCGTCTGCTGGAGTTCGGTGAGGGGGCGTCCGGTGAGAAGCATGACCTCGAGGGCGCGCTGGATCCTTTGGGCGTCGCCCGGCCGGATTCGTGCACCTGCGACGGGATCGCGGGCGGCCATGCGTGCATGCATGGCCGCCCACCCGATGCTCGCCGCCTCCGCGGCCAGGGTTTGCCGCAAGGCGGGATCGGCCTCCGGCAGATCGGACAGGCCGCGCTGGAGCGCCCGAAAATACAGACCCGTGCCGCCGACCAGCAACGGCACGTTACCCCGCTCTCGGATCGTCTCCATCGCCGCCAGCGCATCCTCGCGGAAGTCGGCTGCCGAATACGGCTGCGCCGGATCGCGAATGTCGATCAGCGCATGGGGATAACGCGCCAGCGTCGCCGCATCCGGCTTGGCCGACCCGATGTCCAGGCCACGGTACACAAGCGCCGAATCGACGCTGATCAGTTCCACCGGGAAGCGATCCGCGAGGGCACAGGCGAGCGCGGTCTTCCCCGAGGCAGTGGGGCCCATGAGAAAGATGGAGAGGGGGCGAACGTCGGCAGGCATCCTGCGAGGTTAACGCAGCTGCGACCAACGGTGATCAAACCGTAAGCAGCAAAACGCAAGTGCCTGCCACGCAAGGCGCAAGTGAAGTTGTCCACATGCTTATGCAGCGGGTATCCACATTCGCTGTGGATATCGCGCGCCCGTATCGGTGGCACGACGTGGTCACGACATGACCAAGACGATGCAAGTGCGCGCCACGCAAGGGCGAAACGAAGTTGTCCACATGCTTATGCAGTGCGTATCCACATTCGCTGTGGATATCGCGCGCAGCGGATGAGTCGTACCGGTGTGGTCACGGCGTGACCAACGCAATGCAAGTACGTGCCACGCAAGGGTGAAACGGAGTTGTCCACATGCTTATGCAGTGCGTATCCACACACGCTGTGGATATCGTGGCACGCGTATCGAGGCAGTGGCGCGTAATTGACCAGCGCAACGCAAGTGCGCGCCACGCAACGCGCATTCGGACTTGTCCACATGGTTATGCCGTCGGTATCCACACACGGTGTGGATAACCGCGCATGGACGGCGCAACGCCGTCCATGCGCTTCGGTGCGTTACTTCGCCGGCACGCCCAGCTCGCGCAACAACGCAGGCGACGGGTACACCTTGTCGATCAGCCAGCGCATGTAGCGCATGTCCACATGGATCGCGCGCTTGTAGCGTGGGTCGTACATCCAGCTCGCGCTCACGGCTTCCCAGTTGCTGTCGAAGTTCAGGCCGACCATCTGGCCTTTCGCATTGAGCACCGGCGAACCGGAGTTGCCACCCGTAGTGTCGAGATTGCTCAGGAAGTCCACCGGCATGGCGCCCGTCGCAGGATCGGCGTAACCCGCGAAGTCACCCTTGCGAATCGCGTCGAGCAACGGCTTCGGCGCATCGAACGGCTCCTTGCCGGTGTTCTTCTCGACGATGCCGGCAACCGTGGTCATGGGCGCATAGGCCACCGCATCGCGAGCGATCAGCGGCATGACCTTGCCATAGCTCACGCGCAACGTGGAGTTTGCATCGGGGTATACGGCCTTGCCCTGCGCTTCGCGATACGCGATGAGGGCCTGCATGTACGCCGGGCGCAGGCGAAGCAGATCGCCTTCACGCGTCTTGCGTTCGTCGTCGATGCGAAGCAGCGCGGGGCGAAGTGTCCGCGCCGCGACGAGCAATGCATCGTGGCTGCCGTCGATCTCAGCCGGCGTGGCCGCGAACAGGCGCGTGCGTTCGGCCTCGTCGCCCAGGTTCGTGTCCGCATAGATCCGGTCGAGCGCCTTGACCAGCTCGGCGGGCGTACGTCCGAAAAGCGTGTCGAGTTCCGGCAGCCGCTGCGCATCCGGCAAGGCCTGGTAGCGCGACAGCACCGACGTGAGCAGCGCCTTCTCCACGCGCGGATCGTAGCGACGCTGGATCTGCTTGAGCTGGCTCGCGATCAGCTCCTCGTCGCGCTTCTGATAGCCAGCCTCGCGATCGGCGTCCGCCTTCGGTCGTTCGACCGCGAGACGATCAAGCGACAGCGCGCCGCGCAGCAGTTGCGTCTGCGACGAGAGCAGGCCCACCAGGAAGTCGCGCTCGCGCACGTCCTTGCCCTTGGCAATCACCGCCATGACCTGGTCGATCTCGGGTTGCAACGCGGCGCCCTCCGGACGCTTCTTCAACCAGGCGAGCATCGCCGCTTCGTCCTCACGGCGAACGGTGACGGCATCGCTGCGACGCAGGCCTTCCAGTTCGCCAGTGAAGCGCTTGATGCCGTTCTTCAAGGTCTGCAACTGCGAGGCATAGCGAATGCCGGCGTCCTTGTCGGTCTTGCCCTGGGTCTCGATGACATCCTGCAACGCCTTCAACACCGCCACGGCCGTGGGCAGGCGCCATTCCACCTGATCCGCGAACTCGGCGGCGGTGCGATGGCGATAGGTGATGCCCGGATAGCCGGCCAGCATCACGAAATCGCCTTCCGCGACGCCGTCGGTCGCAAGCGACAGATGTGAGGGCGGGTGATAGGGCTTGTTGTCCTTCGAATAATCGGCGGGCTTCCCGTCCGGGCCGACGTAGGCACGCAGAATGGTGAAATCGCCCGCATGGCGCGGCCAGACGAAATTGTCGACCTCGTCGCCGTAGTTGCCGATCGCGCGGGGCGGCGCATACACCAGGCGGATGTCGCGCAGTTCCAGTTGCTTCACGAGATAGAAGTCGCGCCCATAGAACATGTTGGCGACGCTGCAACGGATGCCCTCTTCTTTCTCGCACTCCGCGACCATCGACTTGCTCACGGCGTCCACCGCGTCGTAGTAAGCCCGCCCTTCCTTGCCCTTCGCCGCGGCAAGCACGCGATCCGTGACCTTGTCGAAGCCGACCGTCACGCGCAACCGATAGTCCGGATTGGCAGGCAGCTCCCCCGCACGGTCGGGCGCGACATAGCCGTTCGTGATCAGGTCGCGGTCCGGCCGCGAGTTGTACTGGATGACACCGAAGGCCACGTGGTGATTGGTGACCACCAGACCATCGGGAGACACGAAGGAACCGGTGCCCCCACCGATGCGGACCACCGCATTGAGCGGCGCCCGGGTGAGATCGGCCAGGGCGGCCGGGTCGCCCCGGAACCCCGCCTCTTTGAGATTCTTCGCAATCTGAGGGAGCTGCGACGGCAGCCACATCCCCTCGTCGGCCTTGGCGTCCAGCGCCAGCGCCACGGCGGCGCCCAGCATCATGGTGCGAATTCGCATCGTTCGGTTACCCCTTCTGGATCGTGCGGTGCGCGCCGACCATAGAGGGGGTTCTGTGCCGCTGGCAATGCCGCGATGCACCACGGGCGGCAGCTGCCACGGCATATAATGACGGTTTGGGTCCGCGCCGCGGGCCTTCCCCGCACGGAACCCGAGACCCCATGCAGCAGACGATGAAGGCGCTGGTCAAGCGCAAGCCCGAGCAAGGCATCTGGATGGAAGAAGTGCCGGTGCCGCAGGTCGGCCCGAACGAAGTCCTGATCAAGGTCGAGAAGACCGCCATCTGCGGCACCGACCTGCACATCTACAAGTGGGACGAATGGTCCCAGCGCACGATCAAGCCCGGCCTGACCATCGGCCATGAATTCGTCGGCCGCGTGGCCGACATCGGCCCAGGCGTTACCGGCTACAAGATCGGCGATCGCGTCTCGGCGGAAGGCCACATCGTCTGCGGCCATTGCCGCAACTGCCGTGCGGGTCGCCAGCATCTGTGCCCGAACACCATCGGCATCGGCGTGAACCGCAATGGCGCGTTCGCGGAATACATGACCATGCCCGCGTCGAACCTCTGGCCGATCCCGGACCAGATCCCGTCCGAACTGGCGGCGTTCTTCGATCCCTACGGCAACGCTGCGCACTGCGCCCTGGAGTTCGACCTCATCGGCGAGGACGTGCTCATCACCGGCGCTGGCCCGATCGGCATCATCGCCGCCGGCATCGCAAAGCATGTCGGCGCGCGCAACGTGGTCGTGACCGACGTCAACGACTACCGCCTCAAGCTCGCGGCGGACATGGGCGCCACGCGCGTGGTCAACGTCGCCAACCAGTCGCTGAAAGACGTGGTGAAGGATCTGCACATCGAAGGCTTCGACGTGGGCCTGGAGATGAGCGGCAATCCGCGCGCCTTCGGCGACATGCTCGAATGCATGTACCACGGCGGCAAGATCGCCATGCTCGGCATCATGCCGCGCGGTGCGGGCATCGACTGGGACAAGGTGATCTTCAAGGGTCTCACCCTGCAGGGCATCTACGGTCGGCGCATGTACGAGACCTGGTACAAGATGACCCAGATGGTCCTGACCGGCTTCCCGCTGCAGAAGGTGCTCACCCACCAGATCGCCATCGACGATTTCCAGCGCGGCTTCGATCTCATGGACGCCGGCCAGTGCGGCAAGGTCGTCTGCTCCTGGACGTGACGTAATCCGCATCGTCTGACCGTCCTCCCGCTATCCCCGACGGGTACACTGCGTCGGGGGCTCACGTGTGCGGGAGCGGCGGTATGGAAACGCTGAAGGCGAAGGCAAGGGTTCACTGGGGGAGACAGCGCGAACGTGCGCTGGCGGTGTATCGATCGCATCGGGCCCGGCGCATCGCGGCGGGCTTTCTGATCGCCATCGTCCTCTTCGGGTTGCTCGGATTCTTCGCCGCACCACCGCTCATCCGTTCGCAGCTCGCCTCACGCGCCAGCGCAGCACTCGGTCGCCCCGTCACGATCGGGCAGGTGCACCTGAATCCGTTCACGCTTGCGCTCCGCATCGACCGCCTGCACATCGGCGAGCGCGACGGCAAGAGCGCCTTCGTCGACGTCGATCGGCTCGTCGCCGACGCCTCGTGGGCATCGCTCTTCCGTGCGGCACCCATTCTCGATGCCGTGACGCTGCAAGGGCCGCATATCCGCCTTCGCCGGGATGCACCGCAGCGCTTCAACATTTCGGACCTGCTCGACCGCTTCGCGGCGAAGCCAGGTGAACCCGACACCGGGCCCGCGCGTTTCGCCGTGTCCAACATCGCCATCCACGATGGGCAGGTGGACTTCGACGATCGCGTATTGAACGCCACCCACCGCGTCGACCACATCGAACTGGGTGTGCCCTTTATCGCGAGCCTCCCCAGTGACACGGACATCTTCGTCCAGCCGCTGCTCGCCATGAACGTGGATGGCAGTCCGCTGCGCGTGCAAGGTCAGACCAAGCCCTTCGCCAGCAGCCGGGAATCGCTGGTGAGCTTCCGTCTCGATCACCTCGACCTGCCGCGTTATCTCGGCTTCGTGCCCACACCGCTGCCGGTCACCGTACCCAGCGGCAAGCTGTCCGGCATGCTCGACCTGCGCTTTGCGATGACGAACGACGCGCCGCGGGTGACCCTCAGCGGGCGGCTTGCGGTGGACGATCTGCAAGTCAATGACAACAGCGGCACCACGCTGCTGGCGCTCGGCCACGGCGATGCCGAACTGACGGCACTCGAACCGCTTACCGCGCGCTATCGACTCGCCACCGTGTCACTTGATCGTTTGGGACTGCGCTATGCACGCTTGCCGGGTGGCCGCAGCAATATCGATACACTCGTTGGGCCGTCGTCCGCCGGACCAGGCGCACAATCCGCACCGAACGCGCGCCCGACCGACGTACGCATCGACACGCTGCGCTGGCAAAACGCGCATGTCGAATACGCCGATCTCGCGGCACCATCGCCGGCGCATCTCGTGCTCGACGATCTTCACGGCAGCTTGCGCGGACTCAGCACAGTCACTGCGCCGATCGCGACGCTGGACGCGGCCGCACGCATGGCCGATGGTGACGTCGCTACGCGAGGCAAGCTCGACCTCGCCGCACAGCACTACACGGGCGCGCTGTCGCTGAACCGTGTGTCGCTCGCCAAGCTCATGCCACTGGCTCCCCCGCTGCTCGACGCAGACGTCGATGGCGGCAGCATCGATGCCGACGGCACGCTCGCCCTCGATTGGCACGACGCGGTCGCCGTGCGGATGACCGCCGCAAAGGCGCGACTCGATGGCTTTCGCCTCGTTCCACGCAACGGCCGCGCGTCGCCGGTGACCTGGACCTCCATGGCGGCGTCCATCGCCTTGCTCGACCTCGGTAGCAGCGAAGCGCGCCTCGATCAGCTCACGCTCGACGGGCTCGCTCTCGACGTAAAGCGTCTCGCCAATGGCAGCCTCGATCTGGCGAGCATCGTCACACCCTCTCCCGCGCCCTCGGCCAAGGCATCGCCTTCTACGGCATGGCGCTGGAGCATCGGGCACGTAGGACTCAGTCAGGGCTCGCTCGCCTGGCGCGATGCGAAGACACACGACACCCGCGATCCGGTGACTTTGCGCGCCACGTCGCTCGCCATCGACGGCTTATCGGACGACATGCGCCGACCGATCACGATTGCCTTCGATGGTGCGATCGGCAAGGGAACCCTCGCCGTCGATGGGCAGATAACGCCCCAGTCCCTCGATGCGAAGCTGACCGTGAAGGCCACGCGACTGGACGTGGCGCCGCTGCAATCGCTGGCGACCGTACCGCTCAACGTGCGCGTCGGCAGCGGCTTGCTCAGCCTCGATGGTCAGGTGCGTTACAGTGCCCGTGGCAACGGCACACCCGAGGTCGCCTACCGTGGTCAGGCCACGCTCGGCCGGGTGCGCGTGCTCGACAAGCTCACCAACGAGGACTTCGTCCGTTGGGCGTCGCTCAGTGCTTCCGGCCTCGCAGTGCAGTTGGGCGCAGGCGCGCCGCACGTCGCCATCGAAGGCATTGCGCTCGACGATTTCTATGCGCGGGTCATCGTCAACGCCAATGGTCGGTTGAACCTGCAGGACGTGGTCGCCAGCCCCGAAGCGCCTGGCGCCGTGTCGGTCACGCAAGCCCAGGCCGAGCCAGCGCCGGCGAAGGCGACCGTAACGGAGGCCCCGATCGCGCCTGCTGCGGATATCCGCATTGGCCAGATCAGCCTCACGAAGGGACGGTTGAACTACACGGACAACTTCATCAAGCCGAACTACACGGCCGACGTGACGCAGTTGACCGGCAAGATCGGCGCCTTCGGTACGGCCGGCGGCCCGCCGGCCGAGCTGACCTTGCGCGGGCAGCTCGACGAAAACGCGCCCGTGGACATCACCGGCACGATCAACCCGCTCACGCCCGTGGCCTTCCTCGACATCAAGGCCACCGCGGAAGGCATTCAACTCGCCAATCTGTCGCCCTACTCCGGCAAGTACGCCGGCTACCCGATCACCAAGGGGCGGCTGAACGTAGACGTCCATTATCTGCTCGACCAGCGCAAGCTGACCGCCGACAACCACATCTTCATCGACCAGCTCACCTTCGGCGACCGCATCGAGGGCCCGGGCATCAGCCATCTGCCGGTGAAGCTCGCCGTGGCGCTGCTCAAGGATTCCCAAGGCCGGATCGACGTTCGCATTCCGGTCTCCGGCTCATTGGACGATCCCCAGTTCAGTGTGGGAGGACTCGTCTGGCGTGCCATCGGCAACCTTATCGTCAAAGCGGTGACCTCGCCGTTCCGGCTGCTCGCCTCGATCGGAGGCAGCCGGGAAGACCTGGGCTACGTGGAGTTCGCGCCAGGCTCTGCCGTGCTGGACGCCGCCGCGCAGGACAAGCTGGCCCAGATCGTGAAGGTCCTCACGGACAAGCCGTCCATCAGCCTCGACATCGTGGGCCGGGTGGATCCGGACAAGGACGAGTCCGGCCTGCGCCGGGTCATGGTGGACGACCTGGTGGACCAGGAGCGGGCGAACGACAAGGGCGACGACACCACGCCACCCACGGCCGAGGAACAGGAAAAGTACCTCGAGCGCGCCTACCGCCACGCGTCGTTCCCGAAACCGAAGAACCTGATCGGCCTGACCAAGTCGCAGCCGCCGGAGGTCATGCGCGACCTCATGGAGACGAACATGCCCGTCGACGCGGACGCCCTGCGCCATCTCGCCGAGCGCCGTGCCAACGCCGTGCGGCAGTGGCTCCAGGGCAAGGTCGACGACAAGCGGGTTTTCGTGGTGGCGCCAAAGACCGACGCCAAGGGGATCGACGACGGGGGCCGCACCACGCGGGTGGATTTCGGACTTCACTGACACGCACGCCAGGTTTTATCCCTCGGCCGTAGGCCTCACAATCGGCGGATTCCCCGTCCCGGAACCCACGCCATGTCATACCCCGGTCAGAACCGCTTCGCCAGCGAACTCGAATCCATCCGCGAACAGGGCCTGTTCAAGTCCGAGCGCATCATCGTCTCGCCGCAGTCGGCCGAGATCGAACTGGAGGACGGGCGCAAGGTCCTGAACTTCTGCGCGAACAACTACCTCGGCCTCGCCGATCACCCCGAGGTCATCCAGGCGGCCAAGGACGCGCTCGACACGCACGGCTTCGGCATGGCGAGCGTCCGCTTCATCTGCGGTACCCAGGACCTGCACAAGACGCTGGAACGTCAGATCGCCGACTTCTTCGGTACCGAGGACACCATCCTCTATGCCGCCTGCTTCGACGCGAACGGTGGGCTCTTCGAGCCACTGCTCGGCGAAGAGGACGCCATCATCTCGGACGCGCTCAACCACGCGTCGATCATCGACGGCATCCGCCTGTGCAAGGCCAAGCGGTTCCGCTACGCCAACTGCGACATGGCCGATCTCGAAGCGCAGTTGCAGGCCGCCGATGCCGCCGGTGCGCGCACCAAGCTCATCACCACCGATGGCGCGTTCTCCATGGACGGCTTCGTCGCACCGCTCGACGAGATCACCGCTCTGGCACGCAAGTACGGCGCATTGGTGCATATCGACGAATGCCACTGCACCGGCTTTCTCGGCGACAACGGCCGCGGCTCTGCCGAGCTGCACGGCGTGATGGACAAGATCGACATCTTCACCGGCACGCTCGGCAAGGCGCTTGGCGGCGCACTGGGTGGCTTCACCACCGGCCGCAAGGAAGTGATCGAACTGCTGCGCCAGCGGTCGCGCCCTTACCTGTTCTCCAACTCGCTTCCGCCGCACGTCGTCGCCGCCGGAAGCAAGGTGTTCGAGATGCTGGCCGCCGCGGGCGACCTGCGTGAACGGGTCAAAGAGAACACCCGCTACTTCCGCGAGAAGATGACCGAAGCCGGCTTCGACATCCGTCCGGGTCAGCACCCGATCGTGCCGGTGATGATCTACGACGCCAAGCAGGCCCAGGCCATGGCCTCGGCGCTGCTCGACGAAGGCATCTACGTCACTGGCTTCTTCTTCCCCGTGGTACCGCAGGGCAAGGCGCGCATCCGCACGCAGATGAGTGCGGCGCATACGCGCGAGCATCTGGATCGCGCGATCGCCGCGTTTACGAAGGTGGGGAAACAGCTCGGTGTGTTGAAGGGCTGATCGTCACGAGCGGTGTCGCGCTGCGACGCCGCTCATCACACATGCCTGGGATCGAAGCGTCGGCGCGCCTCAGCGCCGACGCAGCTGCGCCACTTCGTCGGCGCTGAGGTGGCGCCACTGGCCTTTTGCCAGCTCACCGAGCGTCAGGTCGCCGATGGAAACGCGGACGAGCCGCTGCACCTCGAAACCCAAGGCGGCAAGCAGACGGCGAATGTGGCGATTGCGCCCTTCGTCCAACGTCACGTCGAGCCACGCCGTACGCTCGCCACGGCGGAGCACTTCGACCGCCTGCGCGCGCAACAGAGCGCCCTCGTCCGTCACGCCTTCGAGCATGGCGGCCAGCGTCGCTTCGTCGGGATGCCCCACCACCTGCACGTGATAGGTCTTGGACACATGGGTCACCGGGTCGGTGATGCCCGCTGCCCACACCGTGTCGTTCGACATCAGCAGCAAACCTTCGCTGGCCTTGTCGAGTCGGCCCACGGGTCCGAGCCAAGGCAGGCCAGCACCGTCGATAAGCGAATACACCGTGTCGCGTCCGCGTTCGTCCGAAGCTGAAACCACGATGCCACGCGGCTTGTTCATGGCGATGTACACCAACGAAGCCGCTTCCGTCGTGGCATCGTCCAGTTCGATGCGCTCATGCCCGGCGATAGGAAACTCCGGGTCGCGCACGAGACGCCCATCGACACGTACCCTGCCCTCGCGCACGAACTTCTCGCCCTGGCTGCGCGAACAGATCCCGCGCTTCGACAGCACACGCGCCAGCCCATGGACCGGTCCCGATGGACGGCGCGTACGAGAGACAGGGAAACGAGGAGGACGAGACGACATGCGGGCAGGATAACGCAGGCTTTCGAGCTGGACGATGTGGGTTTCGGCTTCATCGCTTCGTTGGCTTCTCGCCGCCATGGCGGCTCCCACAGCCGCGGCATGGGTTTCGGCTTCATCGCTTCGTTGGCTTCTCGCCGCTGTAGCGGCTCCTACCGCCTTGCTGTTGTAGGAGCCGCCATGGCGGCGAGGAAAAACTTGCCTTGAGGTTGGGCGATCTGGGCAATGGGAAGTTGCCGGTGGGAGCCAGCCTGCTGGCGATGGGGATTTGCCTCGCGGCTACACCGCTTCGTTGGCTTTTCGCCACTAGAGTGGCTCCCACCTTTGCTTCGTTGGTGACTCATCGTTTCGCGAAGAACCAAAAAAAAGCGCCTGCAAGGCAGGCGCTTTTTCAAACACACATGGCTCGTGACGATCAGCTCGCGAATGCTTTCTGGCACCAGGCGAGCAGCGGCGCCCAGGTGAAGCCGAGGACCAGCAGTGCGAGTGCGTTGATGGACAACACCCAGCGTGCCGGCGCATCGGCCGTGGCGCGGACGTCCGTGCCTTCGGCGGGCTGGTCGAAGTACATCACCTTGACCACGCGCAGGTAGTAGTACAGGCCGACGATGGCGAACACGGCACCAACCACAGCCAGCCAGATCATGCCGGCATCGATCGCGGCCTTGAGGACCAGCAGCTTGCCGAAGAAGCCGAACAGCGGCGGCACGCCAGCGAGCGAGAACATCACCAGCAGCATCATGAAGGCGAACCACGGCGAACGCTGGTTGAGGCCGCGCAGATCGTCGATCTCCTCGCACTCGAAGCCCGAGCGCGACAGCACGAGAATCATGCCGAACGCCGCTGCGCTGGTGAGCGCGTAGCTCACGGCGTAGAACATCGACGCCGAGTAGCCTTCCGGACCGGCGTTGACCAGGCCGAGCAGCAGGTAACCCATGTGCGAGATGGTCGAGTAGGCCAGCAGGCGCTTGAGGTTGGTCTGCACGATGGCGACGAGGTTACCGATCGCCAGCGACAGCACGGCCAGTACGGCGAGCATCAGCTGCCACTGCGGGGCCAGACCCGACGCACCGCCCGCGACGTCGCCCATGCCGGTCGAGAGCAGACGATAGGCCATGCCGAACGCGGCCAGCTTCTGCGCGGAACCGATGAACACAGTGACGGCGGTCGGCGAGCCCTGGTAGACGTCCGGAATCCACATGTGGAACGGCGCGGCGCCCAGCTTGAAGCCGATGCCCACGATCAGGAAGACCAGCCCGAACAGCATCAGGGTCTTCCACTCGGTACCGACGATCGCGGCGTGGATCGTATGCAGGTCGAGGCTGTGCGTGGCGCCATAGATCATGGACATGCCGTAGAGCAGCATGCCCGACGCCAGGGCGCCCAGGACGAAGTACTTGATCGCGGCTTCGGAGGACAGACGCGAATCACGGTTCAACGCCACGAGCGCATACGACGACAGGGTCAGCAGTTCGAGGCCCAGGTACACCGTGACCAGGCTACCCGCGGCAACCAGAAACATGATGCCGACCGTGGCGAAGATCGTCAGCGTGTAGAACTCGCCGAACGGGATCGCCCGTTCCTTGAGGTACGGCCGGGCGTAGACGAAGATCACCGCGGTAATCAGCAGCGAGAACAGCTTCAGCACCTCGGACACGCCGTCGCGGACGAACATGCCGCTGAACGCTGTGACGGACGACGCCGGCTGGCCGTCCACGACCAGGAAAGCGCCGACCAGCAGCACGAGGATGGAGAGCCAATGGACCGCGCCCTTCTGGCCGGGCTTGAGGTACGCATCCAGAAGGAGCAGCACGCAAGCCGCGACCACGAGGTAGACCTCGGGGAGCAGGATCAGGATGTCGTTGATACTCGGCATGGATAGTTCCCGCTCAGACTTTGGTGATGGCCAGTTGCTCGACAATACGAGCGACCGACGCATCCATCAGGTGGACCAGCGGCTCCGGCCAGAT
The DNA here is from genome assembly GCF_900119235.1 of Luteibacter sp. UNCMF366Tsu5.1. NCBI lineage: Bacteria > Pseudomonadati > Pseudomonadota > Gammaproteobacteria > Lysobacterales > Rhodanobacteraceae > Luteibacter > Luteibacter sp. UNCMF366Tsu5.1. The sequence goes on from NZ_FPIS01000001.1 coordinate 1,078,063, forward strand.
GCCGAGGACCAGCACACCGGCGGCGAACGCGCTCAGCATGAAGATCTCGCGACCGTTGACGTCCGTCAGCTCCGCCACGTGCTTGTTCTTGATGTCACCCCACAGCACGCGCTTCACCATCCACAGCGTGTAGGCAGCACCGATGATGAGCGTGAACGCGGCGAACAGTGCGATCCACGGGTTGGCGCTGAACGAGGCCAGGATGACCATGAACTCGCCGACGAAACCGCTGGTACCCGGCAGGCCGCTGTTGGCCATGGCGAACAGGACGTAGAACGGGGCGAAGATCGGCATCACGTTGATGACGCCGCCGTAGTCCTTGATCTGGCGCGTATGCATGCGGTCGTAGAGCACACCGATGCAGCTGAACATGGCGCCCGAAATGAAGCCGTGCGAGATCATCTGCACCATCGCACCCTGCATGCCCAGGCGGGCGGCGTCGGGATTGTTGGTCTCACGCACCAGCAGGAAGGCGATGAAGATGCCCAGGGTCACGAAACCCATGTGCGCGATGGACGAGTACGCCACCAGCTTCTTCATGTCCTGCTGGACCAGCGCGATGTAGCCGATGTAGCAGACCGCGATCAAGCTGAGCACGATCACCAGCCAGGCGAACTGATGCGACGCATCCGGCGTGATCGGCAGGCTGAAGCGAAGGAAGCCGTAGCCACCGATCTTCAGCATGACCGCCGCCAGCACCACCGAACCGCCGGTGGGCGCTTCGACGTGGGCGTCCGGCAGCCAGGTATGCACCGGCACCATCGGCACCTTGATCGCGAAGCCCAGCAGGAAGGCGAAGAACAGCCAGCTCTGCTCGGTCAGCGTGAGGTGCACGTTCGCCATGTCCGACATCGCGAAGCTGCCGCCGGTCTTGTGATACAGGTAGATCAGGCCGATCAGCATGAAGATCGAGCCGAAGAACGTGTAGATGAAGAACTTCAGCGTGGCGTAGACACGGCGCGGTCCACCCCAGATACCGATGAGGATGAACATCGGGATCAGCATCGCCTCGAAGAACACGTAGAACAGCAACGCGTCCGTGGCGCAGAACACGCCGATCATCATGCCTTCGAGAATCAGCATGGCCGCCATGTACTGGTGCGGCTTGTTCTGCACCACTTCCCACGCGCCCACGATCACGAGGATCTGGACGAACGTGGTGAGGATGATCAGGGCGACGGAAATGCCGTCGACGGCCAGCGAGTAGTTGATCCCCAGCGACGGAATCCAGCTCATGGATTCGGTCAACTGGAGCGTACCGGTGCTGGCGTCGTAGGCCGGCAGGAGAGCGAGGCTGGCCGCGAAGGTGGCAACCGCCACCAGCAGCGAGATCCATCGGGCGGCGCCGGGCCGGCCATTGCCGGCCAACAGCACCGGGATGGCGCCGACGACCGGGAGCCAGATCAGCAGGCTGAGCAAGTGATTCGACATAGAGCTCGTTTCCCTTATTGCCCGATCAGCCAATACCCGCCGAGGAGCAGGATAAGACCGAGGATCATGGCGAACGCGTAGTGGAAGAGGAATCCGGACTGCAGGCGGCGTGCGCCACCGGCGATGCGCTGCACCAGGTGGGCCGAGCCGTTGACGACGGCGCCGTCGATGATGGCGGTATCGCCCACCTTCGACAGACCCTCGCCCAGCTTCACCCCGCCCTTCGCGAACACCGCGAAGTAGAGTTCATCGATCCAGTACTTGTGGTTGAGCAGCTCGTACACCGGCTTCAGCGCGTTCTTCGCCTTGTCGGCAACGGACGGGTTGAAGAGGTACACGTAGGTGGCGACGACGAAGCCCGCCAGCGCCAGCCAGAACGGTGCCGCGGTGAAGCCGTGCAGAGCCATGCCGAGGGCGCCGTGGAACTCGTGGCCGACTTCGGCAAGCACGTCGTTCACTTCGTTGACGTGGATGGCCTTGCCGAACCAGTCGCCGAACAGCATCGGACCGACGGTGAAGAAGCCGATCAGCACCGACGGAATCGCCAGCAGCACCAACGGCACGGTCACCACCCAGGGCGACTCGTGCGGCGCGTGCGCCAGCACGCCCGGCTTACCGTGGCCGTGGTCGTCGTCATGGTGGTCGGCGTGCGCGTCATGGCCGTGACCATGCGCCTTGTGCTCCACCGTGAAGCGCTCCTTGCCATGGAAGGTCATGTAGAGGAGGCGGAAGCTGTACAGCGAGGTGACGAACACGCCCGCCAGCACGCAGAAGTGCGCGTAGCCGGCACCCCAGCGATGCGATTCGCCGACGGCTTCGATGATCGCGTCCTTCGAATAGAAGCCCGAGAAGAACGGCGTACCGGCGAGCGCGAGCGAACCGATCCACATCGTGATCCAGGTGACCGGCATGTACTTGCGCAGGCCGCCCATGTGGCGCATGTCCTGCTCGTGATGCATGCCGATGATGACCGATCCCGCGCCGAGGAACAGCAGCGCCTTGAAGAAGGCATGGGTCATCAGGTGGAACACGGCGCCGCTATAGGCGGAGACGCCGAGCGCCACCGTCATGTAGCCGAGCTGCGAGAGCGTCGAGTACGCGATGACGCGCTTGATGTCGTTCTGCACGATGCCGATAAGGCCGGTGAACAGCGCGGTAGTCGAACCGATCACGAGGATGAACGACAGCGCCGCATCCGTCAGTTCGAAGATCGGCGACATGCGCGCGACCATGAAGATGCCGGCCGTGACCATCGTCGCCGCATGGATCAGTGCCGAGATCGGGGTCGGACCTTCCATCGAGTCCGGCAACCACACGTGCAGCGGAACCTGGGCGGACTTACCCATGGCACCGATGAAAAGCAGGACGCCGATGACCGTTGCGGCATCCCACGCGTGGTTCTGGGTGATCTGCAGGGTCTTGCCGACCAGCTCCGGCGCGTGGTCGAACGCCGTCTGATAGTCGAGCGTGCCGAGGAAGTACAGGATCGCCGAGATACCGAGCAGGAAACCGAAGTCGCCCACGCGGTTGACCAGGAACGCCTTGAGGTTGGCGAAGATCGCCGTCGGGCGCTTGTACCAGAAGCCGATCAGCAGGTACGACACCAGGCCCACCGCTTCCCAGCCGAAGAACAGCTGCATGAAGTTGTTGCTCATGACGAGCATCAACATCGAGAAGGTGAACAGGGAGATGTAGCTGAAGAAGCGCTGGTAGCCCGGGTCATCCGACATGTAGCCGATGGTGTACAGATGCACCAGCAGCGACACGAAGGTCACCACCACCATCATCATGGCAGTGAGGCGATCGACCATGAAGCCCACGGAGGCGTGGAAGCGGCCGATCTCGAACCAGGTGTAGATGTCCTGGTTGAAGTTCTGCGCGCCGCCCCAGACCAGCTGGTAAAGCACGTAGAACGACAGGCCGCAGGCGATCGCCACGCCGAGGATGGTCGCGGTGTGCGCCCCTGCCCGGCCGATCACCTTGCCGAACAGGCCGGCCAGGATCGAACCCACCAGCGGTGCGAGGGCGATCGTCAGCAGGATTGAAAGCGAGAGACTCATCGGATCAACCCTTCATGCTGTCGATTTCGGCGACGTTGATCGTGCTGCGATTGCGGAACAGCAGGACCAGGATCGCCAGGCCGATGGCGGATTCCGCCGCGGCCACGGTGAGAATGAAGAACACGAACACCTGGCCGCCCACGTCGCCGAAGAAGCGCGAGAAGGCCACGAAGTTGGTGTTCACCGCCAGAAGCATCAACTCGATCGCCATGAGCAGCACGATCACGTTCTTGCGGTTGATGAACAGGCCGGCGACGGCGATGCAGAACAGGATCGCGCCGAGGACGATGAAATGGGAAAGCGTGATCACGGAGCGTTCTCCTGCGGCGGCACGACGACCGGGGCCGGGCTGACGGAAGCCATCTTCTCGCTGGCCACCTTGACCACGCGGACGCGGTCGGCGGCGTTGACGGCCACCTGCTGCGCGGCGGTCTGGTAGCGCACGCCCGGACGATGACGGAGCGTCAAGGCCACGGCGGCGACGATACCCACGGTAAGGATGAGCGCGGCGATCTCGAACGGCAGCAGGAATTCCGTGTACAGCGCCTGGCCGAGCCAGGCGACGTTGGAATCACCGGCCGGATTCGGGCCGAGCGTGTGAGCGTGCATGGCGCGGACGCCGATCATGGCCAGCATTTCCACCAGCATAACCACGGCCACGACGATGCCCACCGGCAGGTAGCGGATGAAGCCCTCGCGGACCGCCTCCTGCTTGATGTCGAGCATCATGACCACGAACAGGAACAGCACCATCACCGCGCCGACATAGACCACGACGAGGGCGATGGCAAGGAACTCGGCCTCCGCCAGCAGCCAGACGCAGGCCATGCTGAAGAAGGTCAGCACCAGCGAGAGCACGGCGTGAACCGAGTTCTTTACGGTGATGACCATAAGCGCGCCAATCACGGCCACGCCACCGAAGAGGTAGAAACAGATGAGTTGAAGCAGGTCGTTATTCATCGCATAGGTCTCCGGGCGCTCAGCGGTAAGCCGCGTCCTGAGCGCGGGCGGCAGCGATGTCCTGCTCGAAGCGGTCACCGATGGCCAGCAACTGGCCCTTGGTCACCACGTTCTCGCCACGGTGCTCGAAGTGGTACTCGTGCACGTGCGTCTCGACGATCGAATCGACAGGGCAGCTCTCTTCGCAGAAGCCGCAGAAGATGCACTTGAACAGGTCGATGTCGTAGCGCGTGGTACGACGCTGGCCGTCTTCCGGACGCGGTGCCGAGTCGATCGTGATCGCCAGCGCGGGGCACACCGCCTCGCACAGCTTGCACGCGATGCAGCGTTCCTCGCCGTTGGCATAACGGCGAAGCGCATGCAGACCGCGGAAGCGGTTCGACTTGGGGATGTGCTCCATCGGGTAGCGCATCGTGTACTTCGGCTTGAACATGTAGCGCATGGTCAGCGCCATGCCCTGGAACAGTTCGATGAGCAGAAGGCTCTTGAAATAGTGGGTTACGCGGGACATGACTCTTTAGGCTCCCGTACCGATGTGGACCCAGCCGAAGTACTTCATGCAGCCGGCGACGAGGACCCACACGATCGTGATGGGAATGAAGACCTTCCAGCCGAGACGCATGATCTGGTCGTAGCGGTAGCGCGGGAAGCTGGCGCGGAACCACAGGAACAGGAAGGCGAAGAGGAATGCCTTGATGAACAGCCAGTGGAAGCCGCCGTGACCGACAAGGCCCCAGGACTCCGGGAACGGCGACAGCCAGCCGCCCATGAACAGGATCGAAGTGAGGAAGCTCACAAGGATCATGTTGGCGTATTCGGCGAGGAAGAAGATCGCGAATGCGGAGCCCGAGTATTCGACGTGGAAGCCCGCCACGATTTCCGACTCGCCTTCCGCCACGTCGAACGGTGCGCGGTTGGTTTCAGCCACGCCCGAGACGAAGTAGATGACGAAGACGGGCAGCAGCGGCAACCAGAACCAGTCGAAGAAATTGCCGCTCTGCGCATTGACGATGGCCGTGAGGTTCAGGCTACCGGTCAGCACGAGCACGCACACGATGGACATGCCCATGGCCAGCTCGTACGAAATGACCTGAGCCGCAGCGCGCATGGCACCCAGCATCGCGTAGCGCGAGTTGGACGACCAGCCGGCGAGGATGATGCCGTACACACCCATCGAGGTCATCGCGAGCAGGTAGAGCACGCCCGCATTGAGGTTGGCGAGCACGGTTTCCGGACCGAACGGGACCACCGCCCAAGCCGCCAGCGCCGGCACGAGGGCCAGCATCGGTGCGAGGTAATAGAGGAACTTGTTCGCGTTGGTCGGAAGGATCACTTCCTTCAGCAGGAGCTTCACGACGTCCGCGAAGGCCTGAAGCAGACCGAGAGGACCGATCTTGTTCGGCCCCATGCGCACGTGCATCCAACCGATGACCTTGCGTTCCCAGTACACGAACATGGCCACCGCGATGATCAGTGGCAGCACGATCGCCACGATGAACAGCACGGGCATCAACAGGTGGTCCCAGAGTTGCTGACCCATGGTTTATGCCTTGCTCAGAGTGATGGCCGCGCCGTACGGAGGCAGCATGGCGGTTTCGGAATGCGCAGCCTCGATCCACGCCGCACCCGTCGGCACGGCGGCATCGATCGCCACCGGCAGCACGGCGTCGCCGATGCGGGCGTTGCCGCCCTCGACGAGACCCAGCTTGCCGGCGTCGTCCGCATTGATGCGGATGGCCGGCGCGCGGTTCAGCGGATGCGCGTTCAAGGCGCCGGCGCGACGAAGCACGGCGTCGGCACGATAGATCGGCAGCGTGGCGAGGCGGGAGAAGGACACACCCGACGCACGCGAACCGAGCTGCTGACGACTGTCGGCCGCACGCTCCGTGATGCCTTCGCGGAGGCCGACGAGATCGTCGAACTCGAAGCCCGGCAGGCCGAGCGAACCACCCAGGGCACGCAGCACCTTCCAACCCGGACGCGCTTCGCCCGGTGCCTTCGCACCGGCAACGACGGCCTGGGCATTGCCCTCGACGTTGACGAGCGTGGCATCGATTTCCGGCGTAAGACCGATCGGCAGGATCACATCCGCCGAGTCCTTCAACGCGTCGCTCGCGTAGGCCGCAAAGGCCACGACGGTCTGCGCCGAGTGCATCGCCTGCAACGCCAGACCACCGTCGGCGAAATCGTGCGGCGGCTCCACGTTGTAGAGCACGTAGCCCTTGCGCGGCTGTGCCAGCATGCCGCGCGCGTCGAGGCCACCCGCGCTCGGCAGCACGCCGACGGCGGAGAGGCCCAGTGCGTTGGCGCCGACCGGGATCTCGTTGAAGGCAGCACCGGAGGCCTGCGCGATGAAGCGCGCGATGGCACGCAGCCAGGAGGCTTCCGGATGGGTCGCCGCGGCCTGACCGAACACCACCACCGAACCGTCGGAAGACAGCGCCTTGAAGGCGGCGCGGTGATCGTCCGTGGTCTCGACACCGGCAAAGGCGCCCGCGAGCGTATCCGGTACCGACGCACCGCCTTCGCTGGCGGCCTTCGCCAGCACCAGCAGTTCGTTCACCAGCGCGTGCGGCGCAGCGACGGATTCACCGGCAAGCGGGTAATTGAAGTTGAAGTGCGCCGGATTGACGGCGTAGACCTTCGCGCCCTTCTTCACGGCCTGACGGAGGCGGTGATTGAGCAACGGGACTTCGTGGCGCAGGTCCGAACCGACCAGCAGCGCGCTCTTCACCGTCTGGAACGACGCGATGGTCGAAGCGAACGGCTTGGCAAACGCATTGTCGGCGAAGTCGAGCTGACGCAGACGGTGATCGACGTGCGCGCTGCCGAGGCCGCGTGCGAGGCGAACGAGCAGCTCGCCTTCCTCGTTCGAGGTGGCGCCGTGAACCAGGAAGCCGAGATCGGAACCGGCAACGCTCTTCAGCGCCTCGCGGGCGACCGAAAGGGCGTCATCCCAGGTGGTGGCAGCCCACTGACCATTGCGCTTGACCATCGGGGTCTTCACGCGATCGGCGGCGTACAGGCCCTGATGGCTGTAGCGGTCACGGTCGGACAGCCAGCACTCATTGATCGTTTCGTTGTCGCGCGGCACCGTGCGCAGCACTTCGCCGCGGCGGGTGTGCAGCCACAGGTTGGAACCGAGCGCATCGTGGTAACCGATGGACGGACGCGCAATCAGCTCCCACGCGCGGGCCTGGAACTGGAACGGCTTGTTGGTCAGCGCGCCGACCGGGCAGACGTCGATGATGTTGCCCGACAGTTCGCTCTCGATCGTCTTGCCGATGTAGGTACCGATCTCCAGGTTCTCGCCGCGGCTCATGCCGCCGAGTTCGTAGGTACCCGCGATTTCGCTGGTGAAGCGCACGCAGCGCGTGCACTGGATGCAGCGGGTCATCTCGGTCGCGACCAGCGGCCCCAGATTCTCGTCGGCCACGGTGCGCTTGCGCTCGTTGAAGCGCGACACCGAGCGGCCGTAACCGAGCGACACGTCCTGCAGTTCGCACTCGCCGCCCTGATCGCAGATCGGGCAGTCGAGCGGATGGTTGATGAGCAGGAATTCCATCACGTTGCGCTGCGACTTCAATGCCTTGTCGGAACGCGTGAAGACCTTCATGCCCTCGCCGACCGGCGTGGCGCATGCCGGTGCCGGCTTCGGCATCTTCTCGATTTCCACCAGGCACATGCGGCAGTTGGCGGCGATCGGGAGCTTGCGGTGGTAGCAGAAGCGCGGGATGGGAATACCGACGGCATCGGCCGCCTGGATGATCATCGACCCCTTGGCTACCTGCACCGGAACGCCGTCGATCTCGATGTTGACGAGATCCGGCGCGGCATTGGCTACGGGCTGCGCACTCATGCAGCGACTCCAGTGGTGACCGTGCCAGCGGGACCGTCCACGATGGAACGGCCGTGCTGCACGTAGTATTCGAATTCGTGCCAGAAGTGGTACAGGAAACCCTGCACCGGCCACGCGGCGGCTTCGCCGAACGCGCAGATGGTGTGTCCTTCGATCTGACCGGCGACGGCCTTCAGGCGGTGCAGGTCATCCTGCGTGCCCTGCCCCTCGACGATGCGCGACAGCACGCGATACATCCAGCCGGTGCCTTCGCGGCACGGGGTGCACTGGCCGCACGATTCCGCCTTGTAGAAGCGCGAGATGCGATGGCAGGCACGCACCATGCAGGTGGTCTCGTCCATCACGATCACGGCACCGGAACCCAGACCCGAACCTGCCTTCTGCAGCGAGTCGTAATCCATGGTGCATTCCATGATCTTGTCGGCCGGCAACACCTTCATCGAGGAGCCGCCGGGGATGACCGCCTTCAGCTTGTTGCCGTTGCGCACGCCACCGGCCAGCTGCAGCAGGTCGGCAAACGACGTGCCGAGCTTGATCTCGAAGTTGCCGGGATTGTTGACGTGACCCGAGACCGAGAAGATCTTCGGGCCGCCGTTGTTCGGCTTGCCGATGTTGAGGAACCACTCCGCGCCGTTGCGCAGGATGGCCGGCACCGAGGCATAGGTCTCGGTGTTGTTGATGGTGGTCGGACGGCCGTACAGACCGAAGCCCGCCGGGAACGGCGGCTTGAAGCGAGGCTGGCCCTTCTTGCCTTCGAGCGACTCCATCAACGCGGTTTCCTCACCGCAGATGTAAGCACCCGCGCCGAGGGCGTTGTAGATGTCCACGTCGATGCCGGAGCCACCGATGTCCTTGCCGAGCAGGCCAGCCGCATAGGCTTCCTTCAGGGCTTCTTCGATGTGCTCGAACGGCTCGTGGTGGAACTCGCCGCGCAGGTAGTTGTAGGCGACCGTCGAGCCCGTGCAATAGCAGGCGATGGCCAGACCTTCGATCACCGCGTGCGGGTTGAAGCGCAGGATGTCGCGATCCTTGCAGGTACCCGGCTCGGATTCGTCCGAGTTGCACAGGATGTACTTCTGCCCCGGCGCATTGCGCGGCATGAACGACCACTTCAAACCCGTGGGGAAGCCGGCGCCGCCGCGACCGCGCAGCGAGCTCTTCTTGATCTCTTCGATCAGCGCGGCCGGATCGGGCTTCTCGGCGAGAATCTTGCGCCACGCCTTGTAGCCATCCACTTTCTCGTAGCTCTCGAGCGCCCAGGGCTTCTCGAAATGCAGGGTCGTGTAGACGACCTGGTGTTCCTGCGGTGCGGGTCCAACCGGACCAGTGGTGCTAGCCATTGCCCTTACCTCACTTCAGACCGTCGAGGATCGCGTCGACCGATTCGGTCGTCAGCTTCTCGTGGTAATGACCGTTGACGACCATCATCGGCGCGCCTGCGCACGCAGCGAGGCATTCCTCTTCCTGCTTGAGATAGATGCGACCGTCCGCCGTGCTTTCGCCGGTGCGGATGCCGAGCTTCTTCTCGCAATGGCGCACGATGCCCTCGGCACCGTTCAGCCAGCAGGAAATGTTGGTGCAGATGGCAACGTTGTTGCGTCCGACGGGCGACGTCTCGAACATCGAGTAGAAGCTCGCGACCTCGTAGGCCCAGATCGCGGGCAGGTCGAGATACTTGGCGACCGCCGTGATCAGTTCGTCCGTGAGGTAACCCTGGTTCTGTTCCTGCGCGCCCATCAGCGACTGGATCAGCGCCGAGCGCTTGCGATCCGGCGGGAACTTCGAGACCCAGTGGTCGATGTGGGCGCGGGTGTGATCGTTGAGCACGACGAGAGGATCGACGTCCTTGACCTGCTCGAAATGACCGGTGGCTTTCATGATTCAGTTCACTCCGTCGACTTAGCGGTCGACTTCGCCGAAGACGAGATCGTAGGTGCCGATCATCGCGACGACGTCGGCGAGCATGTGGCCCCTCACGATGGCGTCGATCGAGGACAGGTGCGCGAAGCCCGGTGCACGCAGATGCACGCGGAACGGCTTGTTCGCACCGTCGGACACGAGATAGCAGCCAAATTCACCCTTCGGCGCTTCCACCGCGGCATAGGTTTCGCCCGGGGGCACGCCGTAGCCTTCGGTAAAGAGCTTGAAGTGGTGAATCAGGGCTTCCATGTCGTTCTTCATCTCTTCACGACTGGGGGGCACGACCTTGTAATTGCGCGCCATCACCGGGCCCGGGTTGGCCTTCAGCCATGCCACGCACTGCTGGATGATGCGATTGGACTGGCGCATTTCTTCGATGCGCACGAGGTAACGGTCGTAGCAGTCGCCGTTGACGCCGACCGGAATGTCGAAGTCCATCTTGTCGTACATGGCGTACGGCTGCTTCTTGCGCAGATCCCAGGCGATACCCGAACCGCGCAGCATGGCGCCGGTCATGCCCCAGGCCTGCGCCTGCTCCGGCGAAACGACGCCGATGCCGACGGTACGCTGCTTCCAGATGCGGTTGTTGGTGAGCAGCGCTTCGTATTCGTCCACGCGCGCCGGGAAGTCGTTGGTGAACTCCGTGAGGTAGTCCAGCATCGAGCCTTCGCGCCAGGCGTTGAGGCGCTTCAGGTCACCACCCTTGTGCCAGGGCGACTCGCGGTACTTCGACATCTGCTCCGGCAGATCGCGGTACACGCCACCCGGGCGGTAGTACGTGGCGTGCATGCGCGCGCCCGACACCGCCTCGTACACGTCCATCAATTCCTCGCGCTCACGGAACGCGTAGAGGAAGACGGCCATGGCGCCAAGATCGAGCGCGTTCGAACCCACCCACATGAGGTGGTTCAGGATGCGCGTGATCTCGTCGAACATGGTGCGGATGTACTGCGCACGGATGGGCGCCTCGATACCGAGCAGGTTCTCGATGGCGCGCACATAGGCGTGCTCGTTGCACATCATCGACACGTAGTCGAGACGATCCATGTAGCCGATGGACTGGTTGAACGGCTTCGACTCGGCCAGCTTTTCCGTACCACGGTGCAGCAGACCCACGTGCGGATCGGCGCGGACGATGGTTTCACCGTCCATCTCCAGCACGAGGCGCAGCACGCCGTGCGCAGCAGGATGCTGCGGGCCGAAGTTCATCGTGTAATTGCGAATTTCTTCCACGGCTTAATTCTCCCGCCAGTGGTCGGCGGATTCCGCCCTGGCCTGATCGAGGTCGGCGTCGTTGCGGATCGTGCGAGGCACCAGCACGCGAGGCTCGATCGATACCGGTTCGTACACCACACGCTTCTGCTCGGGGTCGTAGCGGACCTCGACGTTGCCGATCAGCGGGAAATCCTTGCGGAACGGATGGCCGACGAAACCGTAATCCGTGAGGATGCGGCGCAGGTCGGGATGGCCGTCGAAGATGATGCCGAAGAGATCGAAGGCCTCGCGCTCGAACCAGTCGGCGCCCGGCCAGATCGGCGTGATGGACGGTACGACCGGAAACGTGTCGTCTTCGCACGGAACGCGCAGGCGGATGCGCTGATTCAGTTCGATCGACAGCAAGTGGATCACCGCGGCGAAGCGGCGCTGCTGCTCGACGAGGCGCGGACGCTCTTCCCACGTGAAGCGGCCCACGGCCTGGCCTTCCACGCCGCGCGAGAAGCTCTCGCCGTGCGCCGTGTCGGTGTCCCACTCGGTCTTGCCGTAACCGAGGTAATCGATACCGCAGACGTCGATGATGGTGCCGAAGCGGAAGCCGGCTTCATCGCGCAAGGCGGTAGCAACGGAAATAAGGTCGCCCGAAGCCACCTCGGCGGTGACTTCGTTGCGCTCGACCTTCACGCTCAGCATGTCGCCGAAGCGCGCGGCGAGCCGTTCGACCAGCGAGGTCTCGTTAGTAACGCTCATGATGCCCTGGCCCTGTTAGCGCGCGATCGTGTGAGTGCGGCGGATCTTCTTCTGCAACTGCAGGATGCCGTGGATCAGCGCTTCGGCCGTCGGCGGGCAACCCGGCACATAGATGTCGACCGGAACGATGCGATCGCACCCGCGCACGACCGAATAGGAATAGTGGTAATAGCCGCCGCCGTTGGCGCACGAGCCCATCGAAATGACCCACTTCGGGTCGGGCATCTGGTCGTAGACCTTGCGCAGCGCCGGGGCCATCTTGTTGACCAGCGTGCCGGCCACGATCATGACGTCCGACTGACGCGGGCTGGGACGGAAGATCACGCCGTAACGATCGAGGTCCAGGCGCGCCGCACCCGCATGCATCATTTCCACGGCGCAGCAGGCCAGACCGAAGGTCATCGGCCACATGGAACCGGTGCGTGCCCAGTTCATCAGCGCGTCGATGCTGGTGACGCCGAAACCGCGGTTGACGACCGGGGCATCGCCGTTCGGACGAAGGATGTCGTCGACGAGGTTGAGCGGTTCCGGGTTGTGCATCACCCGGTCGATGCTGGTCATCACTCCCATTCGAGCGCTCCCTTCTTCCAGACGTAAGCGAAACCGACCACGAGCAGCGCGAGGAACAGCGCCATCTCGATCAGCGCGATGGCACCGATCTTGGCGAAGACCACCGCCCACGGGAAAAGGAAGGCGATTTCGAGGTCGAAGATGATGAAGAGGATCGCGATGAGGTAGTAGCGCACGTCGAATTTCATGCGCGCATCCTCGAAGGCTTCGAAGCCGCACTCGTACGGTGCGAGCTTGTCCGCGTCGGGACGCTTCGGACCGGCAAGCATGCCGATCGCCAGGAGGACGATGCCAAGGCCGATGGCGACGGCGATGAACAACAGGACGGGCCAGTATTGGGCAAGCACGATGCTGCGTACCTCCGCGCCTCGCTGGGCGCATCAGTGACCGTCGGCGGGGACGAGCGGTCCGGCTAGTGTCGCCGAAGCTTTTTTCGAATCGATCCAAACGGCCCGACCCGTGTCGGCGCGGCAGGCACGCCAACGACTCCGGATATCCACAATCTCACGTTGGGGAACCGAACTATTGTACCAGTGCGTGCAGGTATGACGACAAGCCTTAATGAGGGAAAAACTGCATCCTCATGGTGCAATCGGCGGCTTTGTCGCCTCGTCGGCTCACGATCGACGCCGGATGCGTCCGACGGTCACATGGTCTGGGTCGGTCGTTCCGACGACAGCGTGCCGGCCAACAGGCCCTCGATGCGCTGACGCGCCGCTTCGCTCTCGGGCGATTCGTTGAATTGCACGCCGACGCCGGCGGTGCGGTTGCCCTGGGCCCCCACGGGCGTGATCCAGACCACTTTGCCGGCCACGGAGACGCGCTCGTTCTCGTCGATGAGGGTGACCAGCAGCGCCACTTCGTCGCCCAGGCTGTAGCGCTGCGCGGTGGGCGCGAACAGCCCGCCGGTCTTCAGGTAGGGCATGTACGAGATGTACAGGGAGTTCACGTCCTTGATCTTCAGCGAAAGGATGCCCTGTCGCGGCGATGAGCTGATGGCGGTCATGGACGTCGGATTCCCTGGGTAGATTGCATCCTAGCTAGCCCACGGGCCGTGCGACAAGCCCGACAGGCTCGGGTTCCTGCCCGGCCCACCCGTAGCGGTCGTAGATCCACGGGGTGGAAAGGTCGGCCGTGAGCTTCACGAAGGCGGGGCCCGGCGCATCGCGCAACGGCAGCAACCAGTCGTCGCCGGCCCGCTCGACCGGCGCCTTGCGCCAAAGCCACTCGGCCACGCCACGCCCATCCGCCAGGACGAGTCGCACCCGCGAGCGAGCGAACGGACCCGGCCGCCACGGCAGGCGAAGGACGCCCTGCCCGGGAGCGAGCGGGGGACGGTCGAAGCGTTCGGGGCGCGAGGCGATCCGGAGCATCCGCGTGCGGCTCAAGGCCATCTGCGTGTGGTGCTCCAGCACGGCCTCGCACTTCGTGGCCTGCCGCTCGGGGTCGGCGTCCGGCACGAGGAGGTCCTCCTGTGCGGACCGCTCGATGCCGTGGACCATGTAGGTCAGCACGTCCGCCGTGGAGCCCACCGCGGCCAGCGCCAGGCGCGCGAGGACATGCGCGGAGCCGTGATCCGGGTGCGTGTCGCCCAGGTCGGGAATCACCGCCAGATTGGGTCGCGTGCGTTCCAGCACGCGGCGGAACGCCTCCAACGCCGAGGCGTGGCGCCGACGCAGGGCATCGGTCACCTGCATGTCGTGCCAGCCCAGTGCGTGCAGATGGTCGGGGCCGACACCCAGCCGGGCCAGGGCCGCGGCGACCTCGCCCCGACGACGCGCGCCCCAGCGCGCGCGCGCAGCGGCATCGATAACAAGGCGGCGTTCCAGCCAGCGCTGCGGCCACGGGTTGTCGTCGCCATCCGTGAGCAGGAGCACGTCGACGCGTCCACCGGCGGCCAGCGTGCGCTGGATCAACATGCCGGCTGCGAGCGATTCGTCGTCGGGGTGCGGCGCAACGACCAGCAGCCGGGTGCTGCTGTCGATGACGGGATGGCGGGACACGGTGGATTCCTTAGGAGATCGAGACGTCGACTCGATTAAGACCGATAGCGCGATAAAAATGCGTCAACGCCACGCCGCAAGCAGTTCCAGCAGAACGAGGTCCGTGCGCAGCGGTCCCCGCAAGGCGTCGCGGGCGCGGTTGGCCCTGGCGTACCAGCCGTCCAGCCCCTCGTCGTCGAGCTGGCTGTCCAGCGGGAGGGCCTGACCCGAGGCGCGGGCCCGCAGTTCATCGGCCGCGGTCTGCGCAGCGAACCAGAGATAACGGGCCGGGTCGGCGGCTTGCCAGCGCTTGACCACTTCCATCGCGTCGCCCCGCCCCGCCGCCAAGGCCTTGAGGTCGTGGCGAACCTCGCCGCGCTGCTTCAGCGCCCCGTCGGTCGCCCAGGTACGGGCCATACCCGGATTGCCGCCCGCGGCGTCGAGCGCAGCCGGCGCATCGGTCACGCCTTGGGCGCGCAGCCAGTCCAGGGCCACCGCGCGCGAGGGCGGCAGGAAATCGATGCGCTGGCAGCGGCTGCGAATGGTCGCCGGCAGCCTCGCCGGCTCATCGGCCAGCAGGACCAGCAGCGTGGCGGGCGTCGGCTCTTCGAGCGTCTTCAACAAGGCGTTGGCTGCCGCCGCGTTCATCGCGTCCGCCGGGTCGATGGTGACGACCTGCCAACCGCCGAACTGGCTCGCCATCGACAGGCGCTGCGACAGGTCGCGAATCTGGTCCACCACGATCTCGCTGCGGGTGACGCCGTCCTTGCGCAGGCCGAACGACAGACCGATAAGGTCCGGATGTGTGCCGGCTGCGACGAGCTCGCAGCTACGGCAGGTGCCGCAGGCCACGCCATCCACGGGGCGCTGGCAGAGCAGCCCCTTGACGAAGGCGGCGAGGAAATCGCGCTTGCCCAGCCCGGCCGGGCCGGCCAGCAGCAAGGCGTGAGGCAGCGCGTCGCGCTCACGCCGCGCCTGCAGGCGCGCCCATGCATCGGCGTGCCACGGACGCAGCGTCATGGCGCGTGTCCCGCAAAAAGATGCGCGAGGCTCGCGATCGCCTGACCCAGCACATCCTCCGGCGTGGCACTGGCGTCGAGCAGCCGGAAGCGTGCGGGTTCGGCCGCCGCGCGCGCGCGATACATGCCGCGCACGCGCTCGAAAAAGGCATCGCCTTCCACTTCGATGCGATCGGCCTCGCCACGCCCGGCGGCGCGCGCGCGCCCGGTACTGACCGGCAGGTCCAGCAGCAGCGTGACATCCGGCTTGAGGCCCGCTGCGGCCCAGCGTTCCAGTTCGGCAATGCGCTCGGCGGGCTGCCCACGGCCGCCGCCCTGATACGCGTAGCTGGCGTCGGTGAAGCGATCGCAGAGCACCCACTCACCGGCCGCCAGCGCGGGCTCGATGACCTGGCGCACCAACTGCGCGCGCGAGGCGAACATCAGCAACAGTTCCGACTCCGCGCACAGTTCGTTGTTGGCCGCGTCGAGCACGACGCCGCGCACGGCCTCCCCTACCGCCGTACCACCCGGCTCGCGGGTGACCACGAGATCCACGCCCTGCGCGCGAAGGTGCGCCTCCAGGCCGCGCAGCAACGTGCTCTTGCCGGCACCTTCGCCGCCTTCGAGGGAGATGAAACGGCCACGCTGGGAGTCGGTCACTTGCATCGCTTCAACTGATAGCAGGCCACGGCCCGGTTGTGTTCTTCGAGGGTGGACGAGAAGACGTGGCTCCCGTCACCGCGGGCGACGAAGTAAAGCTCGCTGCCCGCTGCCGGATGCAGCGCCGCCTCGATCGCGGCGCGCCCAGGCAATGCGATCGGCGTCGGCGGCAGGCCCGCGCGCGTGTACGTATTGTAGGGCGTGTCGGCGGTCAGATCGCTCTTGTGGATGTTGCCCGCATAGGCGGCACCCATGCCGTAGATCACCGTGGGGTCGGTCTGCAGAAGAATGTGCTGTTGCAGGCGACGCACGAACACGCCCGCGATGCGCGGACGCTCGTCCGCCCTGCCCGTCTCCTTCTCCACGATCGACGCGAGGATCAGCGCCTCGTACGGTGTGGCGAGCGGCAGGTCCGGTGCGCGGTTCTTCCAGGCCTCGTCGAGCGTGCGCGACATCGCGACATACGCACGCTTCAGAATGGTTGAATCGGGATCGCCCTTCACGTACGCATAGGTCTCGGGCAGAAAGCGACCTTCGGGGTGCTCGTCCTCGGCGCCCATGCGCTTCATCAGCGCGGCGTCGTCGAGATCCGCCGTATCGTGGGTGAGCGTGTCTACCGCGGCGAGCGCGCGGCGCAGATCGGCGACCGTCCAGCCGTCCACGATGGTGAAGTTGCGCTGCATGACCTTGCCGGCGGCCATGTCGGCGATGAGATCGCGCGGCGACATGCCCGGGCGCAGCGCGTACTCGCCGGCGTGCAGGCGACCGGAGGCATGCATCTGCATCACGAGCAGGCGCCAGTAAAGCGGCGAGGCCTGCGAGGCTTTGCGGTTGCGCAGGTCGCGCACGATGTCCTTGAAGGACGCGCCGCGCACCACGTCAATGCTCTGCGCGGTGCCAGCGACTGTCAGCGGTGACCGGGCGAAACGCGCCCAGTCGAACCACAGCCAGGAACCCGCCGCGATCGCCGCAAGCAACAGCACCAGCAAGATGACACGCCAGAGGGCGATGCCGCGCACTTTCATCGATCGGAATCCTTGGAACCAGTGGGCAACGGCAGTCCGATCTCAGCCCAATGCGCCTGGAGGGCACGGGCGACGGGGCCGGGCTGCCACGAGCGGGTCGCGAAAACCCGAACCGGGAGAATGCCGCGAACGGCAGACGTGAGGAAGACCTCGTCGGCCTCGACAAGCGTTGCCAGCGAAAGGCGCACCTCGGCAACCTCGCGCACGGCGCCCACTTCGGCCCGGGCGACGCCTGCCACCCCGCAACCAACCACCGACGGCGTGACCAGTCGGCCGGCGACCACGGCGAAGAGATTCGCCGCCGTGGCACAGACGACATGACCCTCCATATCGAGCATCAGGCCCTCGGCGATGTCCGGCGTGTTCCATTCGGCGCGGGCCAGCACCTGTTCGAGGCGATTCAGGTGCTTCATGCCCGCCAGCGCGGGCTGCACCGCGAGTCGCATGGCACATTGCCGAACGACGATTCCCTCGGCATAAGCGCTCGCATCGAGCACGAGGGACGACACCGTCACGGCGACCGTCGGGCGCGCGTCGTCAGAAAATGCGTAGCCACGCGCGCCGACGCCGCGGGTGACGGTCACGCGAGCAACGGCATCGTCGAGTCCGTTGGCCAGGCGCAGCACTTCTGCATGGATCGCGGCCATGTCCGGCGGCGATATGCGCAATCGCGCACAGCCCTCCGCAAGACGTTGCGCATGACGCGACCACAACGGCGCGCGCCCGCCGACCATCCGCAGCGTCTCGAACAGTCCGTCGCCGTAGGTGAATCCACGATCCGCAACGGACACCCGATCCGCATCGACGAAGTCGACCGAGGTGCGCGTGATGCTCATGCCACGCCGAACACGCGCAGCAAACCGCGTGCCTTCGCGCGGGTTTCGTCCAGTTCTCGCTCCGGTACGGAGTCGGTGACGATGCCGGCCCCCGCGCGCAGGGACACCGCGTTGCCTTCGACGGCAAAACTGCGAATGAGGATGTTGAGGTCCATGTCGCCGCTGTCGTCGAGATAACCGAGCGCACCGGTATACGCACCGCGCGCCTCGCCCTCCAGCGCGCCAATGATCTCCATGCAACGCACCTTCGGGCATCCGGTGATCGTGCCACCCGGGAAGGTCGCAGCAATGACCTGCCCCGGCGTCACGTCGTCGCGCATGCGTCCGCGCACGTTGGAAACGATGTGGTGAACGTGGGCATAGCTCTCCACGACCATGAGTTCATCGACTTCCACCGTGCCCGGCACGCAGACCCGGCCGAGGTCGTTACGCTCGAGGTCGATCAGCATCACGTGCTCGGCCCGCTCCTTCGGGTGTGCGGTGAGTTCGCGAATGCGCGCCGCATCGTCGTCACCCGCGACGCGCGGCCGCGTGCCAGCAATCGGACGCGTTTGCAGCATGCCCTCGCGCGACGCCACGAGTCGTTCCGGCGACGAGCTGACGACCGCCCAGCCGGGCTGCTGGATAAGACCGGCGAACGGCGCCGGGTTGGCCACACGAAGCGCCAGCATGAGTTGAGCGGGCGTCGGCGCCTCCGCGAAGCGCGCCGTCCAGCGGCGCGAGAGGTTCACCTGGAACACGTCACCCGCGCGCAGATGCTCGTGCACACGATGCACGCCTTCGATGAAACGTGCCGGCTCGTCTTCGTCCACCGTCAACGGCACGGCGAGCGGCGTCACCGCCATCGACGCGTCGAGGTCGGCAGCCAGCACATCGAGCCAGTGCTCCGCTCCCGCCTCGGCAACGAGAACGGTGCGCTGTTCCAGGTGATCCACGATGGCGGCCGCGGGCGCACGCAGCGCGAACGCCATGGGCGCACTGCCCGTCGCGACGGGAAGACGCAGACTCGGCTCGATCTGCCCGACAAGTTCGTAGGAAAGGTAGACGATCCAGCCGCCGTGGAAAGGCAAGCCGTCTGCCACGCGAGCCTTGCGCCGCGAAGACCACGCGCGATCCAACGCGTCAAGGAAACTACCCGACTGTAAGACGCTGTTCTCGTCGCGCGTCAGGCCATCGGCCGAGAGCGTGAGCGACGCGTCGCCAGCGGCGAAGAGGATGTCGAACCGGCTCTGCGGCGTACCGTTGACGGTGCTGGCGAGCAGCGCGGCATAGCGATCCGGATACGACGCGGCCGGCGCGAGAAGATCGCGCCGGCCTGCCAGGGTTCGCGTGACGAAGGCCAACGCGTCAGACGCGACGGAAAGCGAGCGTGCCGTTCGTGCCGCCAAAACCGAACGAGTTGGAGAACACGACGTCGATCTTCGCCTCTTCCGCCTTGTTCGGCACGAGATCCATGCCGAGGGCCGCTACTTCCGGATCGACCTCTTCCAGGTTCATGGTCGGCGGCATGATGCCGTCGCGCAGCGCGAGGATCGAGAAGATCGCTTCCACGCCGCCCGCCGCACCGAGCAGATGACCCGTCACGGACTTGGTCGAACTGACGGCGAAGCTGCCCTTGCGCGTGGCATGGTCGCCGAACACGCTGCGAATGGCCTTGGCTTCGCCGAGATCGCCCACCGGCGTGGACGTGCCGTGCGCATTCACGTACTGCACGTCGGACGCGTTCAAACCGGCGTCGTGCAGCGCGTTGCGCATGGCCAGTTCCGCACCATCGCCGCTCGGCGCGGTGATGTGGTACGCGTCGCCGCTCATGCCGAAGCCGACGATCTCGGCAAGGATGTTGGCACCGCGCGCCTTGGCGAATTCGTATTCCTCGAGCATCAGCATGCCGGCGCCGTTGGAGAGCAGGAAGCCGTCGCGGCCCACGTCCCACGGACGGCTGGCATGAATGGGATCGTCGTTGCGCGTGGACATCGCCTTGGCCGAGCAGAAGCCCGCCATGGCCGTCGGCGTGGTGGCGAACTCGGCACCGCCGGCGAGCATGGCGTCGGCATCGCCGTACTGGATGAGGCGCATGGCCATGCCGATGTTGTGCGCCGCCGTCGTGCATGCCGAGACGAGGGCGATGTTCGGGCCCTTCATCCCGTGATAAATCGACAGGTTGCCGGCGACCATGTTGATGATCGAACTCGGCACGTAGAACGGCGACACCTTGCGCGGCCCCTTCTCGGCCAACTCGATCGCCGTCGCCTCGATGGTGTGCAGACCACCGATGCCGGCGCCCGCGGCGACGCCGATACGTCCCGCGTTTTCCTCGGTCACCACCAGTCCGGACGCCCGGAACGCATGGGTACCCGCGACGATGCCGTAGTGGATGAACGGGTCCATCCGCTTGAAGTCCTTCGCGATGGAGCGACGCTCGTCATCCGGCGTGTCGGTGCCGGCGAAATAGGCGTCGACCGGATCGAAGTCACGAACCTCACCGGCGATGCGCGTGGCGTACGCGGTGGCGTCGAAAGCGGTAACAGGGCCGATGCCGCTGTTGCCGTCGACGACGTTCTTCCAGGCGGTGGCGAGATCGTTGCCGACCGGGGAGACAATGCCCATGCCGGTCACTACCACACGTCGCTTAGTCATGCGTTCTCATCCTTCACTTGTTCCGCGCAACCATACGCGGGCGCAGGTTGCGTTAGACGCAAACAAAAACTGCGCCATGACGGCGCAGCTTCCGTGTCGCTCGGAGATCGACGGGAGGCGGCGCCTCCGATCGACAACCAGTCGCTCGATCAGGCCTTGACGTGGGCCTTGACGTAATCGATCGCCTGCTGGACCGTCGTGATCTTCTCGGCTTCCTCGTCCGGGATCTCGCACTCGAACTCTTCCTCGAGAGCCATCACGAGTTCGACCGTGTCCAGCGAATCGGCGCCCAGATCGTCAACGAACGACGCGTTGGTGGTGACTTCCTCTTCCTTGACGCCCAGCTGTTCCACGACGATCTTCTTGACGCGTTCTTCGATGGTGCTCATGTTGCCTTTACCTCCCGAGGGAAAATTCCGGCGGCATTGTAGTGGCTGAGACCGGAGCCCGCCAACACACACCGCCACGTTGATGACGCCCGGTTTTTCTTAAAGCCGGGCGCGAAATGACGATTGTCTCTCAAAATCGGGCCGGTGGCGACTGCCAGCGTGCCGCCGGGGCCGTCCCGATCAGGGCATGTACATGCCGCCGTTCACGTGCAGGGTCTCGCCGGTGATGTATTTGGCCGCCGGGGACGCCAGGAAAGCCACGGCCTCGGCGATGTCGTTCGCTTCGCCCAGATGGCCCAGCGCAATGCCCGACAGGAGCGCGGCACGCTGCTCTTCGGGCAGAGCGCGGGTCATGTCGGTATCGATGAATCCGGGGGCGACCACATTCACGGTGATGCCACGGGAACCGATCTCGCGGGCCAGCGACTTCGAGAACGCGATGATGCCGGCCTTGGCAGCCGCGTAATTGGCCTGCCCCGGATTGCCGGTGACGCCGACCACCGAGGCGATGCTGACGATGCGACCCTTGCGCGCTTTTATCATGCCGCGCATCACCGCCTTCGACGTACGGAACACGGAGGTGAGATTGGTCTCCATGATGGCGCTCCAATCGTCTTCCTTCATGCGCATCAAGAGCTGGTCGCGCGTGATGCCAGCATTATTCACGAGAATGGAAACGGCGCCCGTTTGTTTGGCGATGTCGTCGACCAGAGCCTCGATCATCGACGCGTCCGTCACGTCCAGCACGCGGCCGTGACCGCCATGCGCGGCGAGACGCTCGCCGATGGCATCGGCACCGGCCTGGCTGGTGGCGGTACCGAACACGGTGGCGCCCAGTGCGGCAAGCTTGTCAGCGATGGCGGCGCCGATACCCCGGCTTGCGCCGGTGACGAGGGCAATCTCGCCCTTCAGGGGATGAGTCATGGGAGTTCCTTGCGAGGGAGCGGGGAATCAGGCCTGCAACGCAGCATCGAGTTCGGCAGGCGTACCGATCGCCTTCGCCTCGATGGACTTGTCGATACGCTTGATAAGGCCAGCGAGCACCTTGCCCGGGCCGCACTCGAGCGCCTGGGTGATGCCGTCGGCAGCGAGCACTTGCACGCATTCCGTCCAGCGGACCGGCAGGTAGAGCTGACGCTGCAAGGCACCACGAATCGCATCCACCGAGTCGTGCACCTTGGCGTCGGCATTCTGCACGACGGGAATCGTCGGCAGGTGCCAGGCGATGGCGGCCATGCGCTCACCGAGCGCGTCCGCGGCGTCACGCATCAACATGGAATGGGAGGGCACGGACACGGCCAGCTTCACGGCCTTCTTCACACCGAGTTCGGCAAGGCGTGCGAGCGCGCGATCCACCGCTTCGGCATGACCGGCGATAACCAACTGGCCGGGCGAGTTGTAGTTGGCAGGCGCCACGACCTGGCCCTGCGCAACCTCTTCGCAGACCTGGGCGATCTGTGCATCGTCACCGCCGAGGATCGCGGCCATGGCGCCGACGCCAGGAGGCACGGCCGCCTGCATGAGGCGCCCACGCTCGGCAACCAGTCCGGCGGCATCCTTCAGCGACAGGGCGCCCGCAGCGACCAGCGCGCTGTATTCGCCAAGGCTATGGCCCGACAACCGGGCCGGCACGCGACCGCCCTGCTTCGTCCACACGCGCCAAACGGCTACGCTCGCCGCCAAAAGGGCGGGCTGCGTGTTTTCCGTGCTGTTGAGCTTTTCCTCGGGCCCGTTCTGGCTGATGTCCCACAGATCGATACCCGCCCCTTCCGAGGCTTCGTCGAAGGTAGCGCGCACCTCCGAATGGACGGCAGCCAATTCGGCGAGCATCCCGACGGACTGCGAACCCTGACCGGGAAAAACGAAGGCAAGCGAAGCGCTGGTTGAGGTCATGCGTGGCGATTCCGGTACTTCAAACCGCGCATGGTGCCAGCAAGCCGGGGGCTAATGCACCATTCGCAGGCGTGTGGTGCCGGTGATCTGGGTGATGCCGGTAGTGCCGTTAGTGCCGAGGCGCCGGTGGCGCCGGTGGTGCCGGTGGCCGGTGGCCGGTGGTGCCGGTGGTGCCGAGGTGCCGAGGTGGGAGCCAGCCTGCTGGCGATGGGTGCTTGCCGCGAGCACCCATCGCCAGCAGGCTGGCTCCCACCTGACAAGGCAATCAGTAGCGCGGCGGAGCAACTGTGGGAGCCGCTATAGCGGCGAGGGGACTTTACCTCGCCGCTTCACTGCTCCGTGGGCTTCTCGCCGCTATAGCGGCTCCCACACATTTTTATTAATTAGTAGCGCAGCAGCGCCGAGGCCCAGGTAAAACCGCCGCCGAAGGCTTCCAGCAACAGGTTCTGCCCGCGCTGGACCTTGCCCGAACGCACGGCATAGTCGAGCGCCAGCGGCACCGAGCCGGACGAGGTATTGGCGTGCTTGTCCACCGTGACGATGACCCGATCCATCGACATGTTCAGCCGCTTGGCCGTTGCCTCGATGATGCGCAGGTTCGCCTGATGCGGAATCAGCCAGTCGATCTGGTCTTCCGTCATGCCGGCGTCCTCGAGCGTCTCGCCCACCAGCGCGTCGAGCGTCTTCACCGCGACCTTGAATACTTCGCGGCCAAGCATGCTGATGCGCACGCCGTGGTTGGGGGCGTCGGAGAAGCCCACCGACACACCCACCGGATTGAACAACAGATGCTTGAAGCCGCCATCGGCGCGCATGCGCGTGGTGTAGATGCCGGGTTCGTCGGAGGCTTCGAGCACGACGGCACCGGCGCCGTCGCCAAACAGCACGCAGCTCTCGCGCTCGGTCCAGTCGACCATGCGCGTGAGCGTCTCGGCACCGATCACCAGCGCCTTCTTCGACTGTCCGCTGCGCATGAACGCGTTGGCGACGCCGAGCGCGTAGACGAAGCCCGAGCAGGCGGCGTTGACGTCGAAGGCCGCGCAGCCGTTGGCACCCAGGCGGTGCTGCACGAGACAGGCGGTGGACGGAAAGATGAGATCGGGCGTGGTCGTGCCAAGCACGATGAGGTCGATGTCGGTCGCTTTGACACCCGCCGCTTCCAGCGCGCGCTGCGCAGCGAGAAACGCGAGATCGCCAGTGGTTTCACCTTCCGCCGCGATGTGGCGTTCGGTGATGCCCGTGCGGGTACGGATCCATTCGTCGCTGGTTTCGACGATCTTTTCGAGGTCGGCGTTCGTCAGCACTTTCTCGGGAAGCGCGCTGCCGGTGCCAATGATGCGGGCGTATTTCAGAACCGTATCCCCATGCTAGGGAGGATTCACCCGGACGGCGTGAACCGGCCCGGGGCCGTAATCATGGGAGGCCACAAACGCAAAGCGGCGCGTTACCGCGCCGCCTGCGTCGTGATCGTCCCTATGGGAGGGAGATCAGTCTTCGACTTCGACCGCACCGCGGGTGTCGATGACCTTCTTGCCACGGTAGAAGCCGTCCTTCGTCACGTGGTGACGCAGGTGGACTTCGCCGCTCGTCGGGTCGGTCGACAGCTGCACGGTCTTCAGCGCATCGTGCGAACGACGCATGCCGCGGGTGGACGGGGTCTTGCGGCTCTTGGCAACGGCCATGACAAATCTCCAGCGAAATTACTTTATGAGTCCGCGGAGTGCCGCGAACGGGTTTTCAGACTTTTCCTGCGAGGCGGTGTCTTCCTCGTCGGATCCTTTCACGTCGTCGGGCAACTCGTAGTCCGGATTGACCGGAACCAGGGGCAGCGCCAACAGCAGTTCATCCTCGATCGTCGCGACCGGATCGAGCTTGCCGTCCTGTTCGACCAGCAAGGCTTCGTACCCGGGAGGCAGCGACGCTTCTTCGCTTTCCTCGACGATCAATCCGAGACGGGCATCGACTTCCACCGGCATCTGGAAGGGTTCGAGCGAACGCTGGCAAATCAGCGTCAGGTCGGCCTTCGCGCGCACAGCGACATAGGCAATACCGAATTCGTCGCGACCGAAATCCAGAGCGTAGGTTACGTCACCTTCGGTGGACGCAATCACCTCGCCCAGGCGCGAGAACGCCGACACGGGGAGTTGACCCTGGAACGAACGCCGCGCACGAACCTCGCGCCAAGCGTCCACGGACGATGGCAATGTCACGGACATAATCGGGAAATGGTAGGCATCAACACCCTTGAAGTCAACCGGTTAGGCATGTGAAGGCACCGATGCGGTCATTTTGCGCGGGGCGCCGACTTTCGGGCAGACTCGCAGGCACAGGGCCGGGGTGCGGCGACCTGCCCACGACGGAGAAGAGGCCAGGTGTTTTCCTTTGCATATTATGGACTTGCCGCGGTGGCTTGCATAGCCGTCGTGTTGTGCGCGTGGCTGCTCCGCCACCAGCGGTCACGGCGACGCCACGGGGCGCTGCAGGATCTCATGGACAACGCCGATCGGCTCGAGACCGATCTCAAGGACTGCCGCGACCGCCTGCAGCGGGCCCACGCCGTCATGTCGGTCAGCCCAGACCTTCCCGCCACGGGCGAGGTGGAGGCCCAGCAGGCCGTCGATTCGGGATTGCGCGCCCTGCTCCAGCAACGGCTGTGGATTCGCGACCGCGCGCCGGATGCCAGTCAGCGTGAGCTGGATGAGGCAGTAAACGCCCTGGTCCGTGCGCGGCATCAGCTCGAACCCCGCTTGCGCGCGTTGGATGACGCCCAAGCCGCGCTGGATACCGCCGTACGCGAACACATCCACAAGGAATTCTGACCGTGTCACCGCAGGCCACCATCATTCTCGCTTCCACCTCGCATTACCGGGCCGCCCTGCTCCGCCGCCTGCTCGAGCACTTCGAACAGGCGGCGCCCGGCACCGACGAGTTCGCTATCGAGCGCGAGGCACCGGCTGTGCGGGCCGCGCGGCTTGCCGAAGCGAAGGCACGTGCGGTCGCGGCAACGCGACCCGGCGCCGTGGTGATCGGTTCCGACCAGGTCGCCGATCTCGAGGGCACGGTGCTCGACAAGCCCGTGACCGTACATGCGGCGCACAAGCAGCTCGCCGTCAGTTCCGGGCGCGAGGTGGTCTTCCATACCGCGGTCTGTGTGGTCGACCTGCGTGGCGACGCAACGACGCATGTGGACGAGACGCGGGTGCGCTTCCGCGAGCTTTCCACCGAAGACATCACGCGCTATGTGGAACGCGAACGCCCGCTGGACTGCGCGGGCAGCTTCAAGTGCGAAGGTCTCGGCATCGCGCTGTTCGAGCGGATCGACAACGAAGACCCGACGGCGTTGATCGGGCTCCCGCTCATCGCTACGGCCCGCCTGCTGCGCCAGGCGGGCGTCGTGCTGCCCTGAGCCTCAGCGCGCGCCTGCGTCGAGGGCCTGGATGGTGCGATAGGCGTTCGTCCAGACCACGCAATCATCCGGATTTCCCATCGGGCCACGATGGCTCCTGGCGGTTGCCTCGTAAAGTGCAAAACGACGACGCCCGTCGAAAGCCTCCACGCGCGCGAGCGGTTGGCTCACGCCCACGCGCGCGCAGACCGAACCCAGCCATGCCTTGACCTCACGCTCGCGCAGCGCGGTCTCGTCCACGACCAGCAGCACGCGTTGGCCTGCATGCGTCGTGAGCCCCGCTTCGTCGAGCCCCCACGCCGCGAGCTGCGCGGCGCGACCATGTTTCACATTCAAGGGACTGTCGAGCGAATACACCACGCGCGAACCACCGAGTTCGAAGCGCAGTTCCGCCGCGAGCATGAAGTTGTCGGCAACGAGGATATCCTCCGGTCCGGCTGCCATCCGTACCGCCGCCGCGCTTTCGCGCCAGCCCGTGAAGAGCGATGGGAAGGCCTTCAGGTCGCTGAGTACGGTCGCGCCGTGCGCGGATGCGGCGAGACCGAGATAGGCGAAGCCGGTGGCTAGGCCCACCCCGCCCAACGCGAAACCACCCATAACGATGCGCCGCCACGTACGTCCCGCACTGGGCAGCAGATGCGGCACGATCGCGCAGAGCAGCACGTAGCCTGGCAGCGGCCAGTGCGCGCGGAAACGGATGTCGTCGGCGAACAGCCCAAGCGCGAAATAGCCCACGACGAACGTGCCGGCGATGGCAGCCACTGCATCGAAGGGTGGCTGCGCCTTCTCGCGCCATGCGCGCCACAGCGCCCACAGCAGCACGACCCAGGCGATCGGCGTGCAGGCAATGGCCTGTTCGAGCGGCTGCACGAGCGCATCGGCATGAAACTGCCACGGATTGCGATCGACCAGTTGGAACGCCACGCCTGCGCCACCGGCGGAGACGTTGTAGAGCACGATCGGCAGCAAGCCGAGCGCAGCGATACCCATCGCCAGCCAGAGCCCCGGTCGACGCCATTGCAGACGCCCGCGAGGCATGACGAGCAGGAACACGAGGCCGGCCAGCATGGGCATCGCCGCGCGGTAATGCGTAGCCCACGCGATCGCGAGGCCCGTGCCCAGCAGCGCCCAATCGCACAGGCGATCGCGGTCCAGCGCCGCAAGCAGTCCCTGCGTGGCAAGCAGAATCGCGAAGGTCAGTGGCACGTCGGGCAGCGCCAGCACGCCGAGGCTGCCGACGAGCGGCAGGAGCGACGCGAACGTGGCCGCCTGCCAGCGTTCGACCTCGCCGCCGTAACGCCTGGCGATGGCACCGACTTGCCACGGGATCAGTGCACCGATGACCAGGAACGGCAGGCGCATGGCCAGCAGGCCGTGGCCGACGCAGCGCTCGGACAACGCGATCAGCCATGCGGTCAGCGGCGGCAGATCGCTATAGCCCCAGGCGGGCGAAAGGCTCTCCTGCCAATAGAACGCCTCGTCACCGAAAGGCGACAACGTGCGAGCTATCACGAGCTTGATCGCGAGGGACACGACGAACACGCCGAAGAAGACGCCTCGCCAGGATCGCGCAGGCACGGCTACACTCGAACGCTCACTCATCGGCAGGCCAGGGGGCAGGTGCATCGATCATGTCTGCGACGAATCCACTCCACGATGAAATGCTCCGGCATCGCCTCGATGCAGCGCTTGCCCAGGTCAACGGTGTGCTGCTGGGTAAGCCACGCCAGGTGAAACTGGCCTTTACCTGCCTCATCGCAGGCGGACACCTCCTACTGGAGGACGTACCGGGCGTCGGCAAGACCACCCTCGCCCACGCGCTGGCGGCCACTTTCGATCTCGAATTCCAGCGCATTCAGTTCACCAGTGACCTGCTGCCATCGGACATTATCGGGGTCAGCGTGTACGAGCGCGAGACCGGGGAGTTCCGCTTCCATCCCGGCCCGATCTTCACCAGCCTGCTTCTCGCCGACGAGATCAACCGCGCGACACCGAAGTCGCAAAGCGCCCTGCTCGAGGCCATGGCCGAAGGCCAGACCACGGTGGACGGGGTCACGCGCGCATTGCCCAAGCCGTTCTTCGTCGTCGCCACGCAGAACCCGCTGGATCTTGCGGGCACGTTTCCCCTGCCCGACTCGCAGCTCGATCGCTTCATGCTCCGGCTGAGCCTCGACTACCCCGATCCCGCGGCCGAACGCGCGCTGCTGACCGGCGAGGATCGCCGCGACATGATGGCGACGCTCACGCCTCGGCTCGACATTGCAGCCATCGACCAGTTGCATGCCGCGGCCCAGGCCGTTCGCACGAGCGGTGCCCTGCTCGACTATCTGCAAGCGCTGCTCGCCGCCAGCCGCAAGCACGGCGAGGTGCGCGTCGGCTTGTCGCCGCGCGCCGGCCTTGCGCTGCTCAGTGCATCGCGTGCGTGGGCCCTGCTCAGCGGTCGCGATTACGTCATTCCGGAAGACCTGCAAACGGTATTCGTTCCTGCGGCCGCGCATCGCCTGGTACCCGCACGCGGCAGCCAGCGCGAGGCGATCGCGCGGGCGATCCTTGCCGAGACGCCGGTGCCCTGATGCGGGCGCAGGCAACGCGGCTCATCGCCTGGGCGGAGCGGCGACTGCCTTCGTTGACGCGCCTGCGCCAGCGCGAACCGCTGCCGATCCATCTGCACCGGCGGCGCATCTATATCGTGCCGACCGGTTTCGGCGTGGGTTTCTCGGTGCTGTTGGCGGTCATGCTGGTGGGCTCGTTGAACTATGCGAACAACGCGGCCCTGATGCTCACCTGCCAGTTGGGTGCCGCCACGGCGGGCAGCATGCTCGTGGCGTTTCGCGTGCTCAACGGACTCACCATCGGCGGCCTGCGCGCCGGTACCGCGCGCGCTGGCGAACCGATCCACGTGGCGCTCGACGTCAGCGCCAGCCAGCGCGAGCGCATGGCGGTACGACTCGACGTCGGCGAGCGCGAGCATGTGTTCGTCGTTCCTGCTGGCGGCACCGTCACGGTGGAGTTCGATCTGCCTACCGACTTCCGCGGCTGGCTGCCCCTGCCGCGCATGCGTCTGCACAGCCGCTGGCCACTGGGTCTTTTCCGCGCATGGAGCTGGCTGCACCCGGACCGCGCCGTGCTCGTCTATCCGCGTCCCGAAGCCTTCGGGCCGGATCCGTTCGAACCGCAGGGGGATGCGGACCGCGGCCGCCCGCGCCCCGGCGACGAACTGGCCGCCCTGCGCGAATACCGCCCGGGCGATCCGCGCCGACAGATCGCCTGGAAGCTCAGCGCGCGTCATCACGGTCTGCTCGTAAAGGATCTGGAGCAACCGGCACCGCAGGAAGATTGGCGGCTCGATTGGGACGGCATGCATGGTCTGGACGACGAGTCGCGCATCGCGCGGCTCGCACGCTGGATCGATGAGGCGCGAGAGACCGGTCGCCGCTGGAGCCTCCGCTTGCCCGACGGGTATTTCGACGTGGCCCAAGGCGACGAGCACTATCACCGCTGCATGACCGCGTTGGCGGTACGCCCATGACCGGCGTTCGCCCGTCGTTGCGCGATCGTCCGGTTGAGGCCGTGCTGGCCCCCCGCACATTCGACCTGCTGTGCCTCACCATGGGTTTCGTACTGCTGGTGCATGCGAGCCATCTGCCCCTCTGGCTCACGGGTGCGCTGGCGGTCGTGCTAGCGGCACGCTGGCGCCAGCGCCGCCTCGGTCACCGCAAGCCGCCGCTCTGGATCAAGCTGCCGCTGGTCGGCTTGCTGCTCGGCGCGGTGATCGTCCAGAACGGCACGCTGTTCGGACGCGAGCCCGGCAGCGCATTCGCCGTTGGTCTGCTCGTGCTCAAGCTGCTAGAAAGCGAACATCGCCGCGATGCGCGGGTGGGTGTCGCCTTCGCCTGCTTCGCGCTCATGAGCGCATTGCTGTTCGATCAAGGCTTGGTCGCCAGCCTCTTCGTCAGCCTGGGTATCGTTCCCGCGCTGGCGACGCTGCGCTCTCTGGAAGCGGTCGATCCGCAGGCCACGTCGTGGAAGCGAGGCTTCGTGCCGATACTGCTGGCGCTGCTCGCGGCCGTGCCGTTGTCCTTGTTCGCGTTCCTGTTCATTCCTCGGCTGAGCACGCCGCTATGGGGCACGCCACAAAGCGGCCAGGCGATGACCGGGCTGTCGAACCGCCTCTCCCCCGGCACCATGCTCGACCTCATGACCGACGACACGCCGGCCATGCGTCTGACCTTCGACGGACCGCCGCCGCCGAACGAGGCACGTTATTTCCGCGCTTATACGATGCAGTGGTTCGATGGCGAAGGCTGGAGTCCCGGCTCGCGCAGCACCCGGCGCCCGCCATCGACCGCCGACTACGGCAAGCGCGTGAGCTACCAGGCGTCCTTGGAGCCCACGCACGACCGCGTGGTGCCCATGCTCGACCTGGCGACGATGGCGCCGAACGATACCGTGCTGCGGCCGGACCATACGGTACTGGCGAACAAGCGCATCGACGAGGTGATGACCTTCTCGGCACTGGCGGCCACCAGCTACCGTTTCGAGCCTACGCTCGACGACGGCGTGCGGCGCGACAATCTGCAATTGCCCATGGGCGTCGGCCTGCGCGCGCGCGCGCTCGCCGCGTCCTGGTCGCAACAACATGCCGGCGACCCGTCGGCCGTGATTCGCGCCGCGCTTTCGATGTTTCACGGCGACTTCTCCTACACCCTCGCCCCCGCGCCGCTCGGCCGCGACCGCATCGACGACTTCCTGTTCGGCACGCGCGAAGGTTATTGCGAGCACTACGCGTCCGCCTTCACGTTCCTCATGCGTGCGGCCGGCCTGCCCGCCCGTGTGGTTACCGGCTATCAGGGCGGCTACTGGAACACCACGGGCAAATACCTGCTGGTGCGACGCTCCGACGCGCATGCATGGTCAGAGGTATGGCTCGAAGGTCGCGGATGGGTACGTTTCGATCCCACCGCAGCGGTGCGGCCGGAGCGCGTGCACTTGGGCGCCAGCGCGGCCAATGCCGGACACGGCGGCGGCGACGGTCTGTTCGACATGCCCTGGCTGCGCAACCTGCGCGACCGCTGGGACGTGGTCAACCAATGGTGGAACCGCGGCGTTATCGGCTTCGATGCACTCCGTCAGCAAGGATTGCTGCAACCGTTCGGCATCGCCCATGCCGAGGTCACCGACCTGGCGCTGGTCTTTGCGATCGGTTGTGCCTTGCTGGTGGCGGGCGCATTGGCCTGGGCGCTGTTC
Source organism: Luteibacter sp. UNCMF366Tsu5.1 (assembly GCF_900119235.1). Classification (NCBI taxonomy): domain Bacteria; kingdom Pseudomonadati; phylum Pseudomonadota; class Gammaproteobacteria; order Lysobacterales; family Rhodanobacteraceae; genus Luteibacter; species Luteibacter sp. UNCMF366Tsu5.1. Next base: position 1,109,904 of record NZ_FPIS01000001.1, read on the forward strand.
CAGCGGCGCGAAGGCGACGCACTGGACGCATGGATGCGTCGTCTGCAACGGAAGCTGGCCCGGACGGGCGTGGTGCGGCGCAGCGGCGAAGGTCCGAAGCATTTCTTCGCCCGTGCCGCCCGCGCGCTGCCCGGACAAAGAAATGCCTTGGAAAGGTTGAGCGAGCTTTACTTGCGTTTGCGCTACGGGCATGACGAACCGCCGCCTGAACTCGTCACTGAATTCGGACGCGCAGTGAAGGAATTAAAGACGCGCGGCGTGGTCAAATGACGCATGGCTCCGGCCATGCCCGGTATCTCCAGGAGACGTGACATGTCGATGTACAAACCGCTGGCCATCGCCGCGGCGACCCTCGCACTAGGCGCCTGCGCCACCGTGCCTCAGCCGCTGCAGGGCCAGTTCAACGATGTATCCACGGCGGGCGCCCAGCAGGGCGGCGCGCCGGGCGCCAAGGTCCGCTGGGGCGGCGAGATCATCAAGACGGAGCCAGGTCCGCAGCAGACCTGCTTCTTCGTCTTGTCCGAACCGCTCGACAGCGAAGCACGGCCGACCGCCGGCAAGACCGAAAGCCAAGGCCGCTTCGTGGCCTGCCGTGACGGTTTCTACGATCCGGAGGTCTTTACCCGAGGTCGCGAAATCACCGTGACCGGCACCCTTCGCGGCGCCGTCACGCAGAAGGTCGGCGATTTCGACTATGCCTACCCGCGCGTGGAAGCGGACGTGGTCTACCTGTGGCCCAAGCGCGTACCGGTAAACCGCTACCCGCCAGGCTTCTACGACCCGTTCTGGGGCCCGGGCTGGGGTCCGTACGGTTACGGCCCGTGGGGCGACCCGTTCTGGTACCGCCCGCGCACGATCGTGGTGCCACGGCCCGTCTATCACGCGCCGCCCCCGCCCCGGGGCAAGTAAAGGAAATCCGGCACTTCGATGCTGGTGTTCTAACAAAAGCGCCCCTCGTTCGAGGGGCGCTTTTTTTTTGCTCACCGCTACATCGCTTCGTTGGCCTCTCGCCGCTATAGCGGTTCCCACAGGTCTGCGGCCCCTACCGTTGTAGGAGCCGCCATGGCGGCGAGGAAACACACCTCACAGCCACATGGTTTCGGCCTCACAATCAGCCCGGAGGCCAACTCATCTGGCGGCCAGCAAGAAGGTGTACATGGATGTGAAACACCGTCTGGCCGCCGTGATCGCGCGTGTTGATGACGGTGCGGTAACCGTCCTTTTCGAAGCCTTCGGCACGGGCATAAGCGGCAGCGGCGAGCAGCAATTTGCCGAGGAGTTCCGCGTCATCGGGAACGGCATCGTCCAGGGTGGCGATCGGTCGCTTCGGAATGAACAAAACATGCACCGGCGCCTGCGGATTCAGGTCGCGGAAACCCAGCACCTCGGTGTCTTCGTAGACCACATCGGCGGGAATCTCACGGCGGACGATCTTGGAAAAGATGGTGTCGGTCATCGGAGTCCTAGAGGGATTGGCGGCTGCCGAAGGCATGCGCCAGCGTGCCGCGGTCGACGAATTCCAGTTCTCCGCCCAGCGGCACGCCGTGCGCGAGGCGCGTAGCGCGGATGCCGGCGGCGCGGGCGAGCTGGCCGATGTAATGCGCGGTGGCTTCGCCTTCGACGGTGGGATTGGTGGCGATGATCATTTCTTCCACGTCACCCTCGCCCAGGCGTTCCGCCAGGAGCGGCAGGCCCAGTTCGTCGGGGCCCAGACCATCGAGCGGCGAGAGGCGGCCAAGCAGTACGAAGTAGTGGCCGCGGTATCCCGTAGCCTGTTCGATCGCGGCGAGATCCGACGGCGACTCCACGACGCAGAGCACGTGGCCGTCGCGGCTGGTGCTGGCGCAGAGGCTGCACACCGGCGTCTCGCTGAAGTTGCGGCAGCGGGTGCAGTTGCCCACGTCGCGCATGGCGGATTCCAGCGCGGAGGCCAGACGCAAGCCACCCTGCCGCTCTCGCTCGAGCAGATGGAAGGCCATGCGCTGGGCGCTCTTCGCACCGACGCCCGGCAGGCAGCGCAGGGCGTCGATCAGTTCGCCAAGAAGGCGGGAGCCGTTACTCATGGTGAGGGCGGCGTTCCGTCAGAACGGCATCTTGAAGCCAGGCGGCAGATTGAGCCCGGCGGTGACGCCGCCCAGCCGGCTACGGCTGAGTTCGGCGATCTTGTTGACGGCGTCGTTGATGGCGGCGGCGACGAGATCCTCGGCCATTTCCGGATCGTCCGCGAACGCCTGACGATCGATATGCACCGAACGCACTTCGTGCCCGCCGGACATGGTGACCGTGACCAGACCGCCACCGGCGCTGCCGGTAATTTCCGCCTTGGCGAGTTCTTCCTGCGCGCGCTTCATTTCGTCCTGCATGCGCTGCGCCTGCTGCATGAGCTGACCGATTTGACCTTTCACGTTCCTGGCTCCACGGGTTTGATCGATTGCGGGATGACGCGCGCGTCGAATTCGCGCTTGAGCGTCTGTACGAGCGGATCGGTCTCCATCGAGGCCTCCGCATGGGCTTGCGCATCGCTGAGCGCCTGCGCGCGACGTTCCGCTGGTGTGCCGAGATTGCCGCGATCGGCAACGAAGCGGAAACGCACGCGACGCCCGAGGGCGTGCGATACCTTTTCTTCCATCTGGCTGGTCAAGGGCTCCACGGCCAGATGCATGTGCGAGGGCGTGAGTGCGAGCACCATGCTCTCGCCGTCGATCTCACGCAGCGAGCAGTTCTGCGCCAGCTGCCCGATGGGGCCGCGCAGGTTCGCTCGCTCGACGATGTCGTGCCAATCGGGCAGGCCGTCGGCACCGATGGCGATGGGACGCTGCGGGGCGGGTGCCGGGGCCGGGGCGGGCGTCGGCGCAGCCACGGGCGCCGGTGCCGCTGGCGCAGGTGGTGCGCGAGGAGCCGGCGCAGCAGCGGGTACCGGCGGTGCCGGGCGGGCACGCGGCGCAGCGGATGGCGTCGGCGCGCTTTCACGCACGGCCGATGTGCCCTGCGCTGCATCCGCGGGACGGAACGCGTGCATGCGCAACAGCACCATCTCGAAGCCGATACGCGCATCAGGCGCCATGGGCAGTTCGCGGCGGCCGTTGGTGGCGATCTGGTAGTACAACTGCACGTCTTCGGGGCTCAAGCGTTCGGCGAGGGACGCGAGACCTTCGTCGCTTTCCTCGCCGCGATAACCCGGCACCAGTTGGAGCAACTGGACACGGTGCAACACGGTGGCGAGATCGTCTAGCACACCGGCAAAGTCGGGCGAGAACGAAGCGATGCGATCGGCTTCCGCCATGAGCGCCGCACCGTCGCCGGTCGCCAGTGCTTCAAGCACGCCGAGCACCTGCCCGCGCTCCACGCTACCAAGCATGGCGCGCACGTCGGCCGCGCGCAGCGTACCACCGCCATAGGCGATGGCCTGATCGAGCAGCGATAAGCCATCGCGCAGCGAGCCGTCGGCGCCGTGGGCAAGTTCACCGATGGCGTCGTCTTCGTACTCGATACCTTCGGCCGCGAGAATGTGCCGCATCTGCCCGGAGATCTGCTCGGGCAGCAGACGCTTCAGATTGAACTTGAGGCAACGCGAAAGCACCGTCACCGGCAGCTTCTGCGGGTCGGTGGTCGCGAGCAGGAATTTCACGTGCGGCGGCGGTTCTTCCAGCGTCTTCAGCAGCGCATTGAACGCCGGCTTGGAGAGCATATGCACCTCGTCGACGAGGTAGACCTTGAACCGCCCGCGCGATGGTGCGTACTGCGCGTTCTCGATCACTTCCCGCACGTCGTCCACACCGGTGTTGCTGGCCGCGTCGATCTCGAGCAGGTCGACGAAACGGCCGGCATCCACCGCCGTGCAGACCGCGCACTCGCCACACGGATCGGCCGATTCGCCACGCTCGCAATTGAGCGACTTGGCGAAGATGCGCGCGATGGTGGTCTTGCCGACGCCACGGGTACCAGTGAACAGATAGGCATGGTGCATGCGCCCGGAGTCGAGCGCATTGGTGAGCGCTCGAACCACGTGTTCCTGGCCCACGAGCTCTGCGAACTTGCGCGGGCGCCACTTGCGTGCGAGGACCTGATAGGACATGCGTTGTACCTTGGAACGGCCAGGAAACCCCGGCCCGTTATCGTAAGCGCCATGGCGCCCGCAAAGGTCGCCAAGGTGTCTGCGTCGCGCCGGGAAGAAGGGCTCTCTGTCCAAGAGATGCGGGCATCCAGGCGGCCCTTCCAGAGGTCACCCCATCATTCGTCGCTGAGGGCCGGGTCTGTCCGCCGATTGTGCCAAGGAGCGAAGGGTCGCGAAAGCACGCCCCGAAAAGGCGATGACCCTGCCAGCCACACCCCGGCACCCGAATCGTCCGCTACCGTTGCTTCCTTCCGGACCTGGCGGAGTTTACGGACTATCGTCGCGGGGGGACCGACAGGGTCACCATAAAACGTTGTTTACTGCTCGCTTCGCATCGCGAAAAGCAGGTTACCTAACTTGTTCACGCCGGGCGGGATTGCTCGGGCTTTCCTGCCCTCGCCCCTCCGGGGTCGGCCTGCGGCCGACCGAATTTGTTCCATACAAATTCGTCGAACCGCGCGGGTTCAAATCCCGCCCCCACGTCGAGGCTTCGTTAAACGGAGCCGCAGCGTCGGGATGACCACAATCTTGCAACTGGCGGAGAGGGCGGGATTCGAACCCGCGATACGCTATTAACGTATACACACTTTCCAGGCGTGCTCCTTAAACCACTCGGACACCTCTCCGCACTGGTACTTCCTCTTCCCCGGCATCCTGTCCGGCAAAGAAGCGGAAGGATAACGGGACGGGCGAGGTGAAACAAGCGTCGCGACTGGCGCGAGACCGGCTTCGTCAGCCGGCGGTGGGCCGCGGAGGCTTCGGTTCCGGCAGTGCGACGCGGTCTCCCGGGCGCGCGATACGGTAACCACGCGCGACCAGTGCCTCACCGTCCTCGGCGCTGCCGTAGTGGTAAAGCGTCATGCGTTCGCGCAGCCCGGCCGGGTATTCGCGTTCCAGGTCGTCCACGCCGGTATGCGACGGATTGCCGATCAGCCCGCAATCGTGCGCGATCTGCTCCCCGTTGACGGCATGCAGGGCCAGCGCCTCGGGCACGGGACGCGTGTCGCCGGTGAAGACGAAGCTGCCGCGCAAGGCGAGACCATAGGACGTGCCCTGCACGTGGTGCCGCGTGGGAAACACGTCGAACCAGAGGTCTTCATGCCAGAAACCGCGCGTGCACGGCACGAGCCGGAACGCCTCCCAGTAATTGACGCCGCCTTCGGCGAGCGCGCCGGGATAGTCCGCCACCCTGCCCTGTAACCACGGCAGCAGTCCCGCGTGCAAAAAGACCTTGGTGCGCCCACGCAGTGCGTCGTCGAACCACAGCCGGAAGAACAGCCGCTCCATGCCGGCGACGTGATCCATGTGCGTATGCGTGATGTACAGCGCGGAGGGTGGCGCACCGTAGGTGTCTGTGTATCGATCGAGGGTATCGGGGCCGCAGTCCACCAGCAGCAGCGGGCACCCGTCGCGCTCCAGCACCACGGCGGAGGAACCCAGCGCCACGGCATGCGCGGCACCGGTGCCGAGGAAACGCAGATCCCAGCTCATGCGTGCAGGCTCCGTTCGTACTGCTCCATCAGGGCCGGCCACCACTCCGCATCGAAGGTGTCGCCAGCGGCATCGCGTGCGCCGAGCTTTATCAGCGAACGCTTCAGGCGAGCCAGATTCGCCTGGCGCCAGCGCGCCGCGGGCGTGCGCAGCCGACCACGATCGAAATCGATCAGGTACAGACCGCTATCGTTGACCAGCACGTTATGCGCGTTGAGATCGGCATGCCACGCGCCTTCACGGTGAAAGCGCGCCACCAGCTCGCCCACCCGCCGCGCGAGTACCGCATTGAACGCGCCATCGGCCAGGCGCTCGGCCAGCGTGGCGGCGCTGGGAATGCGCGCGGTGATGAGATCGGCCGAATAGCGCAGGCCATGGCGCACGAAGCGCGACGCCAGGGGTGCCGGCACGGGCAAGCCGCGCCGGCACAGCTCGGCCAGCAGGCGGAATTCACGTGCGCTGCGGGTACGCCGCGCGCCCGTGAAGAGATAACGGTCGCCCAGCAGGCGCGCGACCATGCCGCCGCGGCGATAATGGCGAAGCACGGCCTCGCCGGCCGGCGTGTCGATGATCGCCACGCCGCCGCGACCGCCCGGCTGCGAGCGCAAGGCATCGCGCTCGCGCCAGTACTGGGGCAAGAACCAATTGGCGTCGACTTGAGGTACACGGGCCGCGTCGAACAGAATCGTTCCGCCCGCACCCTCCTCCACTCGTTGCTCTGTCATTTGCCGGCCGCCTTCCGCGGCCACCCATCCGGTAACCCGATCGTGCCCAGTCTAACAAGCCACCCCCTCCCGCCGGGAGATTCCAGCCTCTGCATCCTGCGCACTTCGGCTATCGGCGACGTGACCCATGTTGTTCCGCTTATCCGCACCTTGCAGGAAAAGGCGCCGGAAACGCGGCTCACTTGGATCGTCGGCAAGCTCGAACGCCGCCTCGTCGGCGACCTTCCCGGCGTGGAATTCGTGACCTTCGACAAGGCCGCGGGACGTGCAGGTATGAAGGCCGTGCGCGATGCGCTCGCGGGTCGCCGCTTCGATGCCCTACTGCATATGCAGGTGGCGCTGCGTTCGAACCTGCTGAGCCTCGCGGTCAAGGCGGATCGGCGGATCGGCTACGACAAGGCGCGCTCGAAGGATCTACACGGCCTGTTCGTCAACGAGCGCATCGAAGCGCGCAGCGGCGAGCACGTACTGGATGCGATGGCGAGCTTCATCGAACCGTTGGGCCTGAAACAGACGGCCGTACGCTGGAACATTCCCGTGCCTGACGAGGCGCACGCGTGGGCCGCGGAGCAATTGCAGGGCGAGACGCCGACCTTGCTGGTCAGCCCGATGTCGAGCCATACCGTGCGCAACTGGCGCGTGGAGCGCTACGCGGCCGTGATCGATCACGCGACGGCGCGCGGTATGCGCGTGGCGCTGGTCGGCGGTCCTTCCGAGGGCGAACGCGCCCTTGCCGACGCGATACTCGCGGCCGTACGCCAGAAGCCGATCGACCTGACCGGAAAGGACACGCTCAAGCGCTTCATGGCGTTGCTGGCGCGCAGCGCCATGATCCTCACGCCCGACTCCGGCCCGATGCACATGGCTAACGCGGCCGGCGTGAAGGTGCTGGGCCTGCATGCGGCGAGCAATCCGCACCGGTCCGGTCCATACTCCGACCGCCGCTGGTGTGTGGACAAATACGACGAAGCGGCCCGCAAGTTCCTCGGCAAGCCCGCGTCCGAGATTCCCTGGGGAACGAAGATCGAGAAGCCCGGCGTGATGGATCTGGTGCGGGTGGACGAGATGATCGAGCGCTTCGAAGCCTGCGCGGCGCACCTCGCCCTTCACCTGGCCGGCTGACCGACAGCAGCACCGCCACCGCGGCGCCGCTGCCGACGATCAGGCCTGCGGCGCGCGGTAATCCTGGTACGACTTCTCTTCGACCAGCGTGGAGCCCAGTTTCAGGTTGATCTCGCGCTTGATCGCCGCGCGCTCGTCGTTCTCGAAGTACACCGAGCGCGCGAGTTGGATGAAGTCGTTATCGAATGCCTGTGCCTTTTCCTTCAGGCGGATGCGGTCCTCGATATCCCAAAGGCGCTTGTTCACCGCGAGCAGCCGCGCCGTCTCGTCGGCGATATCGGTTTCGGAGGCCTTGTCGTTCTTCCAGGTGGCATCGAGCAATTCGAGCTCGTTGCGCACGTTGGCAAGCTTGGCCTCATCCGTGATTTCCTGCAGCTTGATCTGGAGGATCGTCATCTTGTCGATGAGTTCGCCGTAAGAAACGGGGGTCTGAATGAGGCTCATGGTCGATCTCCGGTCGGTCAGGCGGCGGAGGTTACCAGCTTTGCCGTGCGGCTGGCGTCGCGCTAAGCCTCCAACGAAATCAGGCCGAACGCGTCCAGCAGCAAGACCATGTTGAGCCCCAGCACCACCAGGGCGGCTGCGACAGCAGCGATGCTCACCGCGGGGCGGTTGCGGAACGGGCCCATCAGTTCGCTCCGGCTGGTGAACCAGACCAGAGCGATCATCGGGAACGGCAACGCGATGCTCAGCGCCACCTGGCTCAGTACCAGGGCACGCGTAGCATCCACGCCCATCAGCACCACGGCAAAGCTCGGCAGCATCGTGACCGATCGGCGCAGCCACAGGGGGATGTGGAACTCGACGAAGCCCTGCATGATCATCTGCCCCGCCATCGTGCCGACCACGGAGCTGGAAAAGCCCGAGGCGATCAGCGAAACGAGGAAGATGGTCGCCGCGGCGCCGCCCAGCAACGGCACCAGGGTCTGGTAGGCCGTCTCGATCTTCGCCACATCCGGATGGCTTCCATGAAACGCACCGGCCGCCATGACGACCATCGCCAGGTTGATGAGGCCCGCTAAGGACAGCGCAAGAATCACCTCGAGGTTGGACAGGCGGATGATCCGCTGACGCTCGTCGCGGGTCTTCGGACGCGCTCGCCGCTCGGTCAGCCCCGAGTGCAGGAACAAGGCATGCGGCATGACCGTCGCACCGATGATGCCGACAGCGATCGCGATGGCGGCGCTATCCGGCAGACGGGGCACGAAGATCTGCTGACCGAGCGATGCCCAACCGACGGGCGCAATGAACAGCTCGGCGAGGTACGACAAACCCACCACGCCCACCAGCGCACCGATGGTGAGTTCGAGGCGTCGATAGCCTTTGCCTTCCAGCAGCAGCAAGGCGTACGTGACCACCGCGGTGATACCCATGCCGACCAGCAGCGGCATGTGAAAGAGCAGCGCGAGGCCGATCGCCCCACCAAGAAATTCCGCGAGGTCGGTCGCCATGGCCGCGAGTTCGCTCACCACCCACATCACGTAGACCAGCGGCCTGGGCAGATGGGCGCGGCATAGCTGGGCAAGGTTGAATCCGGTGACGATACCCAGCCGCGCAGACAGGCTCTGGAACAGCATCGCCACGAGGTTCGCGAGCACCACCACCCACAGCAAGGCGTACCCGTAGCGTGCGCCGGCCTGGATGTTCGTAGCGAAGTTGCCAGGGTCGATGTATGCCACCGATACGACCATGGCGGGCCCGGCGAACGGCAGCAAACCGGCGAAGCCACGGCGGCGCCCGTCGAGCACCTCGCGCATGACCGGTTCTTCGGGAAGCTCCGGCGAGACCTTCTGGAGCATGCTCACCACCCCGTGGCGGCGGGGATCGCGCCACTGTGAGTCACCATACTACAGATGCCCTACGTGGCTGGACGCACTTTTCCGAGGCTCTTCCGGCGGCAGCTCCGCGGGTGCGGCCTCGATCTTGACCGCGTGCTCGCTCGGGCGGATCGGCTTGCCGCGCGCTTCCGCCACGCCCCGGGTCAACTCCGCACCCAGGAGGACGATGATCGATGAGTAGTACGTCCATGTCAGCAGCACGATGAAGGCTCCCGCCGGACCGTACGCACCGCCGACGTTCGAGTATTGGATGTAAAGGCCGATGGCGTACTTGCCCGCCAGGAACAGCACCGTAGTAAGCACCGCACCGATGAGCGCCTCGCTCCAGTCGATCAGCGCGTCCGGTAGGACCTTGTACATGGCACCGAAGGCGGCGATGAACACCAGCACCGACACGACGTATTCGGCGACGCTCCAGACCGTCGCATCGTCGCGGAACAGTGCGTGGATGACCGCACTGACGACGAACGACACGATCAACATGAAGGCAATACCGCCCAGCAGCGCGAACGCCCTAGCGCGGGCACGCAGCCATGCGCCCACCGCCTCACCCGGCTTGGCCTTCACCCGCCACACGCGGTCGAGGGTGCCCTGCAACTGTGCGAATACTGCAGATGCACCGAAGAGCGTCACGCCAATGCCGATCACGCCGGCCAGATCGCCCAGCCGAGGATGCGACTTGGCGCTGGCGATCACGCCGTTCAGGGCCTCCGCAGCGCGGTCGCCCACGACACCCGCGAGCGCCTTGGACAGTTCGTCCTGCCAGGCCGGATGCAGCATCGAGACGACCCACACCAGCAGAAGCAGCAACGGCGCGAACGACAGCGCGGCGTAGAAGGACAGCGCCGCCGCGCGGGTCATCAGTTCGTCGTCGCTGAATCCGTCAACCGCCGATACGACCGTTTGCTTGACGGCACCAAAGGCCTTCTTCATTTCGTCTCTCCTCAAGTCCACCACCATCGCGGGCAGCCGATAAAGACGAAGCGCACAGGATGTGAACGGGAGAGCAAGAAACCGGAGCGAATGCATCGCGTGGGCCCTAGAATGGCGCAATGGCCTTGAACCTGCTGATCGCCGACGACCACCCCATGTTCCGCGCCGCCTTGCTGCATGCGCTCGCCGAGCCCCTGCGCGGCGGCACGGCACGGGAAGCGGCCAGCCACAGTGCGATGGAGGCGGTGCTCGCCGAGGGCCACCCAATCGATCTGGTCCTGCTCGACCTGACCATGCCCGGGGCGATGGGGTTCTCGTCGTTACTGTGGCTGCGCGGGGAACACCCGGACATTCCCGTGCTGGTCGTCACATCCAACGACCACCCACGCAACGTACGACGCGCCCAACAGTTCGGCGCGGCAGGTTTCGTGTCCAAGTCCGCATCGGCCGAAGCGTTGCGCGAAGCCGTCGCCCAGGTGATGGCCGGCGGCACGGCCTTCACGGCCGCCCGTGCTGAACGCAGCGACGAGGACGCTCGCCTGGCGGCACGTCTGTCACGGCTCACGCCGGCGCAGTTTCGTGTGCTCATGCTGATGGCCGAGGGGCTGCTCAACAAACAGATCGCGGCCGAACTCGGGCTCGCGGAGAACACGGTGAAGATTCACGTCACCGCCGTGCTGTCCAAGCTCGAATGCCGCTCACGTACGCAGGCCGCGGTGCTGGTGAAATCGCTCGACGTCGACGAAGGCGTCGACGGTTCGCACCCTGGCTAGTCGGACGTCATCAGCAGACGACTCATGACCGCACGCAGGCGCGCCGGGGCCAGTGGCTTGATGAGATAGCGCAGCCCGAGGCCACGCGCATGTTCGATGGCCGCGGCGGACGGCGCGACCGACAGCAACACCGTCGGTGGCGAGCGTCCCCAGCGGGCGATCAGCGCCGCGCGCAGTTCGTCGCCGCTCGCACCGTCGAGTGGATCTTCCTGCAACAGGATGGCCGGAGCCTCGTCGGTCTCGGCATGGCGCAATGCGGCTTCGGCGCTGCCGACGGTGACCACGTCGCAGCCCCACGACGACAGCAACGCAGACGTCACCCGCCGCGCCGCCGCATCGCCATCGATAAGCAGCACGCGCTTGCCGCGAAATGGTGAATCGTCCACCCCGTAGTCGGCGGAGTCAGCGTGCCCGATGCCTTCGAGGGCGAGCGGCAAGGTGATCGAGAACACACTGCCCCGCCCAGGCCAAGAGCGTACCGTTACCGGCGCGCCGAGCAGACGGGCGATCCGGTCCACGATCGACAGGCCCAGCCCCGCGCCGCGGCGCTCGCGATCCACACCGTTGTCGAGGCGCAGGAACTCGTCGAAGATCGCCCGCGTCTTGGTCTCGGGAATGCCTATACCGGTGTCCCAGACCTCGACCCTGGCCTGCCCGTGCTGGCGCCGCACGCCGATGAGCACGCGCCCGCGTGGCGTGTAATGCACGGCATTCGACAAAAAGTTCTGCAGCACGCGACGCAGCAGCAAGGGATCGCTGCGCACCACCACGGTCGTTTCGACCTGGCGGACGTCCAGCCCGCGCGCCTTGCCGAGGACGGCAAACTGCCGCCCCAGTTCCGCAAGCATCGGCCCGAGCAACACCGCACTGAAACGCGCTTCGACCGCGCCGCCTTCCAGGCGCGACACATCGAGCAGGCTCGCGAGCATGTCGTCCTGCGTATCCAGCGCCGAGCGGATCTGTTCGACCAGTTGGCGTTCCGCGTGCGCCAGCGCGCCATCCGCCAGCGCTCCGATGAACATGCGCGCGGCGTTCAACGGTTGCAGCAAGTCATGCACGGCCGCGGCGACGAAGCGGGTCTTCGAGCGACTCGCGCGCTCGGCTTCGGCCTTCGCCTCGTGCAGATCGCGGGTTCGCTCATCCACGCGCTGTTCGAGGGTGCTCGCCAAGGTGCGCAGTTCACGCGCAGCCGCTTTGTAGGCCGTGATGTCGGCATAGCTCGTGACAAACCCGCCACCCGGCAAGGGATTGCCGCGAATTTCCAGGATGGTGCCGTCCGGTCGTTCGCGCTCGTACATGTGCGGGCTGCCGGCACGCAGGTAATCGAGACGTCGCTGGATGGCCTCCTCGACGTCGCCCGGCCCCAACAGACCGCGACGCGCATTGAAGCGAAACAGCGCCTCGATGGGCTGCCCTACCTTCAGCAGTTCGTCGGGAAAGCCGAAGATCTCGCGGTAGCGGGAATTCCAGGCCACCAGACGCAGTTCGCCGTCGATGACGCTGACCCCTTGCGGAAGGTGATCGAGATTGCTGTGCCCGCCCTGGCTTGCCTCGTGTGCCGCAGCGACGACGCTGTCCTGCGCGGTACGCAGTGCGGCGGCATGGTGCGCCACCATGCGTTCGAGTTCCTCGCGGCTGCGCTGCCGCAGGCGCGCGAGACCGATACGCTGCTGAATGAACAGGCCAAAAAGAATCAGTGGCAACCATCCGGCCAGCACGACGAGCGCGGCGTTTCGCCCGGCGTCCCATGCCGGCCGCGCATCGGCGAGCAAGTGCAGGGTCCAACCCTGCCGTGGCAGAGGCATGCTGCGCCAGACGACTTCGTGCGGTACCGCCGGCGAGTCCACCGTGACGCGCAGTGCACCGTCACCCACCGTGCCAAGCACGCGTCGCGCGACCGGCGTCAGCGGACGGTTGCCGTATTGCCGCGTGGTGTCGATGGCGGCCACGTCCTGCGGTGCCAGTGGCCGCAGTGCGCGATAGAGCCAACCGTCGCTGTTGGCGAGGAACACGACGCCGTGCTCGTCGGCGAGGGCGACGGTATCGTCGCTGAGCGCCCAGTCCTCGCGTACCTCGTCGAGCGTGATCTTCACCACGACCACGCCCAGATGCTGTCCCATCTCGTCGTCGACGGCACGCGCGATGAAGTACCCGGGCACGCGGGTCGATACGCCCAAGGCGTAGAACGTGGCGCGACCGTCGCGCATGGCGTTGTGGAAATAGGGACGAAAACGGTAATCGAGGCCGACGTTGCTACCCGGCGTGTCCCAGTTGTTCGCCGCGACCGCGCGGCCCTCGCGATCCAGCAGCGTCAGCGTGGACGAGTGCACGGCGCCATTGGCCTGCGCCAGCTTCTCGTTCAGCGCCGCGACGGTGCTCGGGGACAAGGGGCCACGTAGCGCCCCGCGCAACTCGGGGTCCAGCGCCAGCACGTCAGGCAGGACCGTGAAGCGATCGATCAGGCGCCGTACCGCCGACGCGCGCAGATGCAGACGGTCTGCCGAGGCATGCGCGATATCCGCCAGTTCGCGATGCCAGGCCCACCAGCCGGCCCCGGCCGAGGTGGCGAGCATGGTCGCCGCCAGCACGGCGATCAGGGCGAGCTTGGGAATACGGAAGAATCGCGTCATCAGGCTGCCAATGGTCGCACAGCCCCATGGGCCTCTAGCCGGAATGTGTTATGGGCCAGGGAGGCGTCGCGGGCTACAACACGGCACCGCCTTCGAGGCGACCACCACGTGCCGCCATGCCCTCCCCACGCCCCGAAACCTCGACGCCCTTCTATCGCCAGACCTACGTGCAGGTACTGGCCGCCATCGCGCTCGGCGCGCTGCTGGGCCACTACTCGCCCGCCTTCGCCGAATCGCTGAAGCCGCTCGGTGACGCCTTCATCAAGCTGGTGAAGATGGTCATCGCGCCGGTGATCTTTCTCACCGTGGTCACCGGCATCGCCGGCATGCCCCACCTCAACGCGGTGGGTCGCGTGGTGTTCAAGGCGATGGCCTATTTCCTCGTCTTCTCCACCCTGGCACTGGTGGTGGGACTCATCGTCGCCAATGTCGTGCAGCCCGGCGCCGGATTGGACGTGGATGCCGCCACGCTTTCCACGAAGGAGATCGCCAGCTACGCCTCCAAGGCGCACGATATGACGCTGACGGGCTTCCTGCTCGACATCATTCCCGATACGGTCGTCGGCGCGTTCACCTCCGGCAACATCCTGCAGGTGCTGCTGTTCGCCGTGTTGTTCGGCATTTCGCTGACCCTCGCAGGCGAGCGCGCGCGCCCCGTGGTGGACTTCTTCGATGCACTGACCACGCCTGTGTTCCGCCTGGTCCACCTGCTGATGAAGGCCGCGCCGATCGGCGCCTTCGGCGCCATCGCCTTCACCATCGGCCGTTACGGCATCGGTTCGTTGTCTAACCTGCTCTATCTGGTCGCCACCTTCTATCTCACCTCGCTGCTGTTCGTGGTGGTGGTACTCGGCACCATGGCGCGCATCGCCGGGTTTTCCATCTTCCGCCTGCTGCGTTACCTCAAGTCGGAGCTGCTGCTGGTGCTTGGCACATCCTCGTCGGAGGCAGCACTACCCTCGCTGATGGAGAAGATGGAACGCGCGGGCTGCGACAAGTCCGTGGTCGGTCTCGTGGTGCCCACGGGCTACTCGTTCAATCTCGACGGCACCAACATCTACATGACGCTCGCCGCGCTGTTCATCGCGCAGGCCACGAACACGCCGTTGTCGCTCGGCGAGCAGATCGCGCTTCTGCTGGTGGCGATGGTGAGTTCCAAGGGTGCGGCCGGCGTCACCGGTGCCGGATTCGTGACCCTGGCGGCGACGCTCTCGGTGGTGCCTTCGCTTCCCGTGGCAGGCATGGCATTGATCCTCGGCATCGACCGCTTCATGAGCGAATGCCGTTCGCTGACCAACTTCATCGGCAATGCCGTGGCGACGATCGTGGTGGCTTGCTGGGAAGGCGCACTCGATCGCGGAACGCTTGCGGCGACGCTCGCCGGCCGCACCGACGGCGCGCAAACCGGCAACGGCACGAGCCTCAACCACGGCAACGCCACGCCCTGACCACGACGAGACGGACTGCATGACGACAAGGACATCCCGCCCCCGCGCCACGCTTGCCGCGACGCTACTCGCCAGCGCCTCCCCGGTCTGTTTCGCGACGGACGATCCGCCAACGGCTGAATTGCTGACGCGTATCGAACAGCAGGCTGCGAAGATCGATGAACTGACCTCGCGGCTTGCACAGCTGGAAAAGTCGATGTCAGCCAACGGCGCCCCACGTTCGGATAGCGGCATGACCGCGGCCGCTGCGCCGTCACCTTCCGCGCCCGCAAAGAAGGCGTCCCAGGACCTCGCCGGCAACGTGCGCTGGAAGCGCAGCGACGCCGCGCCGACCTTTGCCAGCGATGACGGCCAACGCACCTTCAAGCCGCATGGTCGGCTGCTCATGGATTTCAGTCGCACGCACGGATCGAGTCACGCGACACGGAACCTCCATGGCTCCGAGGTCGCGAATCTCCGCCTCGGTGGCGAAGGTGCCATCGGCGCGCTGGGCTATCGCATCGAAGCGGAGTTCGCCAATGACAGCGTCGCCCTGCAGCCCGCCTACCTCAGCTATAACACCACCGTGGCCGGCAACGAGGCGACGTTCTATTTGGGCAACTTCCTCAAGGATCTGGGCACCGAGGGATCGTCCGATCTCGCCCGCGTGCCGTTCCTGCTGCGCAACGCCGCCGTCGCGGTGGCGCGGCCGTTCGTCAGCTACTTCGGCATGGGCACGCAGGTGCGCGTGTACGGCGACCGCTGGCACTACACGCTATCCGTCACGGGCAACGCCCCCAAGACGGGCACGTCGGGCAAGTATTCGGAGACGGTGACCTATCTCACGCGCGCGCACGTCAACCCGTGGAAGACCAAGGACGGCTTTGTGCACGTGGGCGGATGGCACTACTACGAAAGTCTTGGTGGCGGCGTGTCTTCCATCGACACCGCCATGCCGCTTACCGCATTCAACAAGCTGCTGATGGTGAGCGCTGGCCCTGTGGTCGATCCAACGCATAACAGAGGCACCGGCTTAGAACTCGGCGGCGTACATCGCAGTACCTGGGCAATCGCAGAGCACGGCAAGCGCACCATCCATACGCGGCACAACGGGCGCGTCCACCGTCAAGGCACGAGCGTCGCGGCCGGCTGGATGATTACTGGCGAAGCGCCCGGATTCTCCAGCCGCTCGGGAAGCTGGAAAGCCGTGAAGGTCGCCAACCCCGTATCGTCCGGCGGCACGGGCGCCTTCGAAGTGGCCGGCCGCATCGATCACTACGACTTCGCGGACGCACCCGGAGGCGGCACCGGCCGAAGCGCCACGATGGCACTCAATTGGTACCTCAACGACTGGTCGCGTCTGATGTTCAATTACATCCGTTGGGAAACGAATAACCGCAGCGGGAATATGATCGGACGCGATGACGGGCACTCGCTGGCGCTTCGCGCGGAGGTTCTGCTTTAAGGATGGGAAGGCGTGCTATCGCACGCCTTCGTCGCGCTTGCTCAGGTCGTCCATTTTCTTCTCACCCTCTTCGATTTTCTTGTCGCGTTCCTTGTGAATGGGGCGATCCTTGTCAGCGACATAGTTGTTGTTGCGATCGCCGGATTGCACGCGGTGTTTAGGGTCGTCGTTGACGTTCGGCGTTGTCATGGCTTCTCCAATGGCGGATGTGCCCGTACGAGGCACGCTGGAAAGGCTCGACCCGCCGGCCTTTGCGTACCGTCGCGAAGATGTCACGGCGATCCTCACATCTGGCGCCAAGCGCCCTTCTGCGCTCGCCCGGATTGACGACGTCGCCGACAGCGCAGGGTGCCAACGCGCGTCGATCATGAGGCCCTTTTGCAGGGGCTAGGCATGGCATCGATCCTTCCGTTACTGGTGATGGCGACCGCGTCGGGTGGCGCGTTTCCCGAGCAAATACCGTCCGTAAGGGCGCCCGTTGTCTACACAAAGGCCTCCCACCACCGCGAACCTCCCGCGCCCGAAGGTCCCTTGCACATCGCGCTTTCCCAGCTGAAAGAGCATGCCGAAGCCGGAGACGGTAACGCCTCGGCTGCCATCCACGCAGGTCTGGCGAAATGCCGCGCGCTGCGCGAGCACCCATTGACCGACCTCGCGTTCACCTATTGCGGAGGCGTCTCGGACGATGAGGTCAAAGAGGCCGGCTCATGGCTCATGCGTGCCGCCGACCAGGGCAATGAAGCGGCGATGTTCGTGTTCGCTACGACACGCACTGCGTTCTCGACACCCGATGCCACACATACCCATCGCCCTTCCATGCCTACGGACGACAAGCAACGTGCCGCACAGCATCTCTACTCCCTGGCGAACCGATGCCACGTCGACGCCATCGCTGCGCTATACCGGCAACGATTGAAAGGCGGCCCCCTCTTCGCGCAAGACCTGCGCGCTGCCTACGTTCTCCAGCGCGAGCTGCTGGAGTTGTATGTCGGACTGATCGCATCTGGCGAGCAAGCTGCGCTCACCGGGAAGCTTTCGGTGAGCGAGCTAGCCGAGGCGCAGAACGAGGCTTCGGCGTTCCTTGAGCTGCAGTGTCGTTGATCCGGGCCGGCGCGGTGGTTCCCCACGGGCTGGGGGCTCCACTAGTGTCGGCAGAGACCCGTCGCCATGCCCTCACGGACGTGACGATGTTCAGGAAACGCCGTGGATTGGGTACGGTAATCTCTGCGTCGTGGCCTACGATGCTTCGCTACATCGGCCCGTCGGCGTCCCCTAAGGAGTTCCCATGCCCACATCGCATCGCATTTCGTTTATTCATCGCCGTCGGCCTTTCGCTACCGCCATCCTGGCCCTGACGTTCGGCTATGCCCATACGAGCCTTGCCGCGAACTTGCCGCCGCATTTCGACGTCAATGCAAAAGCCGATGTGGCCTCCGGTCTTCAGTGCGTCGTCGGCAATGCCACTGACGCCGATGGAATGAACGCAAGGGCTTGGGTCGCGGTTGAGGATGCAAAAACCCAGAAGGTCCGTTGGGCAACACCGGTCCCGCTTGCCAAGGGCTGGTACCAGAACCAGGCCACCCACTGCCTGGTGAATGGCAAGCAGGTGCAGGCCCTCATCCAGTCCGATACGGCGTCCGATGCGTCCTCCGCCCAGACCTTCGTCGACGTGGCGTCGTTCGACATGACCACCGGGCGCCTCCTATCCGTCGCCCCCGTTGTCGCTCCCGGCGTCCACGGCAGGGTTTCCTTGTCGGTGGACAAGGACGCATCCCATTTCGAATTAAAGAACGGACAGCCCGTCGTCACCGGCACCTGGACGATGCTGCCCGACCGTGCGGAGGAGACGCCGTTTACGGCTTCGCCGTCTCCTGCCGGCAAGCGAGGCCATTGAGATGACTAACCCGTCCCAGCAATTCATTGCCGACATTTATCCCGCGGCCAAGAAGGTCGCCGACGAATCGGGTACATCTCTTGAACTCATCCTGGCGCAGACTGCGCAGGAAACGGGCTGGGGACAGAAGGTACTCCCAGGCACGAACAACCTGTTCAACGTCAAGGCGGATGCATCCTGGCACGGTAAGACCAAGGAGTTCACCGTTCCGGAATATGACGAAAACAAGAAGATGTACATGTCCAAGGAGAAGTTTCGCGTCTACGATTCGTACGAGGACGCGCTCCGCGACCGTCAGAAATTCCTCGAAGACCAACCACGCTATGCAAAGGCTGGACTGTTCGACAAAGGTGTGAAGGGCAACCTCGAAAAAGAGGCTGAGGCACTGGAAAAGGCGCACTACGCAACCGGTCCGAACTACGCCCGCGCCATCATCAACGTAGCCAATGGCCCAACCATGCGCGCCGGCATTGCGTTGGCGACCGGCGAGAAAGCGCACGAACATGGCGGCAGCCACGCCGAGGTTTTGCGCGAGAACGACAAGGGTGCAGCCGTCGGTAAACTGCAGGCCGACCTTGCCGCTCTTGGTTTTACCGCAAAAGACGGCAGCACCATCCATGCCGACCAGCACTTCGGGCCGAAAACGAAGGAAGCCGTCGAGGCGTTTCAGACCGCTCACGGCCTGAAAGCCGATGGCGTAGTTGGTCCGGCGACCGTGGCAGCGCTAGATCAAGCAAAAGCACATAACCAAGCAGTTCCGACGTTACTTGATGCCCGTCACCCAGCTCATGGAATCTATGAGCAGGCACATACCTGCGTAGCGCGCATTGATGAAAGCCAGGGCCGCACGCCCGGGGTGCACACACAGAACTTTGCGGGCTCCCTGACGTCAGCCGCCACGGCAGCGGGCTTGAACCGCATCGATCATGTCGTTCTGAGCGACGACGCGAGCAAGGGATGGGCAGTGCAAGGAGATCTCCAGTCACCGTTCAAACAACACGCCGAAGTCAACGTGATGCAGGCCATCCAGACGCCGCTTGAGCAAAGCAGCCGGGAAACGGCTTTGAATTTGCAGAATCACGCCGCTCAGCAACAGACACAGTCGCTGCAGCAAGGGCTTCAGCAGGAGCAAATGCAGCAGGACGTTGGTTCTCCTGCGGTCAGGTGACAACCACAGGAGGCAAAGTGGGCGCCACTTTACACCTAGTGGCTAGACATCCGTCTTTCTCGGATCACTAGCTTTTGGAGTTCACCGCCTGTCCGAGCACAAAAAAGCCCGCGTTAGCGGGCTCATTTGCAAACTGGCGGAGAGGGAGGGATTCGAACCCTCGGTACGCTTACACGTACGCCTGATTTCGAGTCAGGTACATTCGACCACTCTGCCACCTCTCCGGGAACGGTCGACGGCGAGGGGTTAGCCTTGCCGGGCCCGCAATGATAGTGGGTCTTCTGTGCCGTGACAACAGGCTTTCGATGGGGCATCCTGCCCGAGCCACGGGCGCCACGGCGCCCTCTTCCAGCGTTTCGCAAGGCCACCATGATCGAGTTCGGACACGGCACGCATACGGGACTTCGCCGTACGCGCAACGAGGATACCTACTATGCCGATGCCGGCCTGGGGTTGTTCCTGGTCGTGGACGGCATGGGTGGGCATCGCCATGGCGAGGTGGCGTCGGCCACAGCGCGCGATGGCGTGGTGGCTCAGGTCACCGCCGGTCAGTCGCTGGTCGATGCGGTGCAGCGGGTCAACGAGGCATTGATCGCCCGTTCGAGCGGTCAGGCAGCTGCGCGGCCTATGGGCACGACCATCGCCGCCGTACGCATGACCGGTCGCCGCTACGAAGCGGCCTGGGTCGGCGACAGCCGGATCTATCGTTGGGACGGTGCGCTGCAACGGCTCTCGCACGACCACTCCATCGTCGAGGCGCTGGTCGAGGCTGGCGAACTGACCGAAGCGCAGGCGCGCATCCATCCGCAGCGCAGCGTGCTCACCCAGGCGCTGGGAATCACCGCGCCGGATCAACTGCACATCGGTCTGGCTCGTGGCGAACTCGCACCGGGTGCGCGTCTGCTGCTGTGTACCGATGGTTTGACCGATGAGGTGGACGACAACCGCATCGGCGAGATCGTCGCGCGCAGCGACATCGCGGCGCAGGAGTGCGTGGATCACCTGCTGCTGGAAGCACTCGCTGGCAGCGCGCGCGACAACATCACGGCGATCCTGTTGCGCGTCGCCGCCTGAGTTTCAGCGCACCATCTCGCCGTCCGCAGCGCGGGCGTCATCCGCCGTCAGCTTTCGCCAGATGCTCTGCCCGCCTGCCGACTTGTCGATGGCAGCCAGACGTTGCGCGTGTCGTTCGAGTTCGTCGTTCGAGGCGCGCAGCACGATCGGCCGCCGCGTGATGACGATGTCGCCCAGCACGTTCGCGTTGCGATCATCGGCACCGGCATCGAAGGCGAAATCGAGAGCCACCTGGCCCGACGTCATCGCGATATAGACGTCCGCCAGCAACTGCGCATCGAGCAGGCCACCGTGCAGATCGCGGTGTGCGTTGTCCACGCCCAGGCGCTTGCATAGCGCGTCGAGGCTGTTGCGCTGCCCCGGATACATCGCGCGCGCCATCAGCAACGTGTCGAGCACGGTGGCGTGATCGGCAATGCGGCCGTATTGCGGGCCTGCCATCTTCAGTTCGGCATCGAGGAAGCCGACGTCGAATGCCGCGTTGTGGATGATGAGTTCGGCACCGCGAATGAACTCGAGGAACTCGTCCACCTTGTCGCGGAAGAACGGTTTGTCGAGCAGGAACGCGTCTTCGATGCCGGTGACGGCGCGCGCACCTTCGTCGATGGCACGCTCGGGATTGAGATACGTGTGGAAGGTACGACCGGTCGGGCGCCGCTCGATCATCTCCACCGCACCGATTTCGATCAGGCGATGGCCGAGGTGTGCCTCGAGACCCGTGGTCTCCGTATCGAGGACGATCTGCCTCATGCCACCCTCCCCTTTGCCTTGTACGCGAGGGCCTGGTCACGCGCGGCGACGTCCACGCGCTCGTTTTCCACGTGGCCGTTGTGACCCTTCACCCATTCCCAGGTCACGGTGTGCGCGGCGGCGGCGGCATCGAGCCGTATCCACAGATCCTGATTCTTGACCGGCTTCTTGTCCGCTGTCTTCCAACCGTTCATGCGCCACTTCGGCACCCATTCCTGCACGCCTTGCATCACGTACTTGGAATCGGTCATGAGGTGCACGTTGCAGCGCCGGTTCAAGGCTTCGAGGGCGGAGATGGCCGCCATCATTTCCATGCGGTTGTTGGTGGTATCGGGCTCGCCACCGGCGATCATTTTTTCGACGCCCTTGGCGCGCAGCAGCGCGGCCCAGCCACCCGGTCCAGGGTTGCCCAGGCAGGCGCCATCGGTAAAGGCTTCAACGGTATCGGTCATGGGTACGTCTAGAGAGTTTCGCGGGCATTGCGGCGGGCGCCGGAGGCGAGCGTGCCGGGTATAGGCGACGGCACCACCGCGGCGCGGGGGCGCAAGGGTACCGCTGCCGGGCGTTTTTTGCGCGCCACCAGCAGATAGCCGCCGCCGAACAGGGATTCGCCGGTCGCGGTGCCGCCCGTGCGCGGCCAGGCGCTGCCGACGCGGCGCGGCACCGACAGATCGAACTCGTCGCGCACGAGGCGCTGGCTCCACCACCAGGGCCAGGTCAGTCGCGGACGCGGGCCCCGGCTCTGCCGCGCCACCCAGGGCGACCACAGGCCCACGGGGTGGATGCCCGTGATGGCCAGCATACCGCCCGGCGCCAGCACGCGGATCGCCTCGTCCAGCAGGTTGTCCTGGCGCGATGTGGTTTCCAGCGCATGGCGTAGCAGCACCACACCGAAAGCCTCGTCGACGAACGGGAGCGGTTCCAGCCCGCTGGCGATCACATCGCCGCCCAACGCCTTGCCCGCCACCCTCACCGTGGCCCAGTGGCCGAGCAACGGGATGGCCGGTGGCTCGGCCGGGGACGAGGTCGTGAGGTGCAGGCCATGGTCTCCCGTACAGCGAGACAGCAAGGGCGCCAACACCCGCGCCTCATCCGCCAGCAGCTTGCCGACCTGGGGCGTGGTGTAAATGTCGGGCGCGAAATGAGGCATGCCCGCCGAGTGTAGTGGGGTTGAACGGGGGGTGCACCGTTAACGACTAGCTAACGAGCAGCCCAGAACCGGCTGATATAGTCCGGCGCGCCCCGCCCGGTCTTCACACTTTCCCGGCGGCCATTCCACGGGTGTTCGCGCCCCATCGACGTCACGGAGTTCGCCCGATGCATTGGGTCCCCGTCGCGGCCTTGAGCGACAACTACATCTGGCTGGTCGCCGACGACGAGGGCAATGCCTTCGTCGTGGATCCCGGTGAAGCCGCCCCTGTCGAAGCCGCGCTGGCCGAGCGCGGCTGGCGGCTGACGGCGATTCTGCTGACCCACCACCATAACGACCACGTCGGCGGCGTGTCCGAGCTGGTGAGCCGCCACGACGTCGAGGTCTATGCCTCAGCCGATCCGCGCATCCAGCCGAAAAACCAGATCGTCGGCGACGGCGACACATTCACCCTGGACGCGCCACGCGCGAGCTTCAAGGTCATCGGTGTGCCCGGGCACACCTCCTCGCACATTGCTTATTACGGCGAGGGCTTCCTGTTCTGCGGCGACACCTTGTTCAGCGTCGGCTGCGGTCGCCTCTTCGAAGGCACGCCAGAGCAGATGCTCGCGTCACTGGACCGATTTGCCGACCTGCCGCCGGACACCCTGGTCTGCTGTGCGCACGAGTACACGACGTCCAACATCCGCTTTGCGCTGAGCGTGGAACCCGACAACGACGCCCTGCTGCGCCGCCGGGACGAAGTGGCCGAGCTGCGCGCAGCGGGAGCACCCAGCGTGCCCTCGCGCCTCGCCGACGAATACGCCACCAATCCCTTCCTACGCGTGGACAGCCCATCGGTCGCTCAATGGGCCGATCTTCAAGGACACGATCAGGCCGCACGCATCGCGCGCTTCGCCGCGCTGCGCAAGGCCAAGGACACATTCGCCGCATGAACCTGCCCGCTCGCCGCCTGCTTCCTGCACTCATTCCTTTGTTTCTGACGGCGTGTGCCGGCAGCGTGCCGAAGCCGGTACCGCAGGCGGCAGCCCCCACCGTCGCGCCCGTGGCGCCGGTGGAGGACGTGGCGATGGCACCGAAGCTGATGCGCCCCGACCAGCCGGCGGACTTCTGGGCCGACATGCGCGACAGCTTCGCCATGCCGGGCTGCGAAGCCGACCCGCAGGTTCTGGCCTGGGCTCGCATGTATACCCGGCAACCGAATCGCTTCGAGCAGCAGGTGAACGAGGTATTGCCGCTCATCGTCTACGCGCACAAGTCGGCGATGAAGCACAGCGTGGCAGGCGAGTTCGCCCTGCTGCCCTGGGTGGAAAGCCAATATCGGCACGTGCCGGGCGGCAAGAATCGCCCTGCCGGCATGTGGCAGATCATGCCGCAGACCGCGCGCACGCTCGGCCTGCGTGTGGACAAGAATTACGACGAGCGCCTGGACATCACCAAGTCCACCGAGTCGGTGATGAACATGATGCGCCGCTACTACGACGACCTCGGCGACTGGCGCCTGGTCGACGTGGCCTACAACGCGGGCGAGTTCGGGCTGAAGAAGACCATCGACAAGCACGGCGGCCCCAGCGGCGACGACGGCCTGCCCGATGTGCCCATGAAGGCCGGCACGAAGGAACACCTGGTGAAGCTGATGGCGATGGCGTGCATCGTGCGCGATCCCGCCCGCTTCAATGTCAGCCTGCCGCGGCAGGATCGGGAAAACACCTTGCAGGTCGTGACCGTCTCGGGGCCGCAATCGCTCGCGCAAGCCGCGAAGCAGTCGGGCCTGTCGATGAACGACCTGCGCGATTTCAATCCTGCGTATCGCACCACCAAGGGCACCGTCAGTTCGAGCCTGCTGTTACCGAAGTCGGCCGCCGATCAGTATCGCCTGGGGCCTGTCGATCCGGTGGCTGACGTCGCAGATGCGGATGTGGACGAGGCAGACGCCGACGTCCCGACCAAGACCGGCAAGCGCGGCAAGACCGCTAAGTCGGCCAAGAGCGGCAAGACGCCTTCGCGCACGAAGGCTGCCGATGTCGCGAAGGCACCGGTGACGAGCAAGACGAAGGCAGACGACACGAAAGTCGTCATCCACAAGGTCAACAACGGGGAATCGTTGTGGTCGATCGCTCGCCGTCATCAGGTGAGCGTCGAGCAATTGATGAAGTGGAACGACCTGCAGACCCAGGCGGTGAAGCCTGGGCAGGTTCTCAAGCTGACGGCGTCGCGCTGAGTCGCCTCAAAGCTGCACGACGTCCCATTGGACGTCCGGGCTGATGTCCGCTTCGTAGTTCACGCCGTTCGCTTCGAAGCCGAACAGCTTGATGAAGTCGTGCTTGTAGCCCGCGTAGTCGGTCACTTCCCAAAGGTTCTCGGTGGTGACGTTCGGCCACAGCGCCTTGCATTCGCTCTGTACGTCCTCGCGCAGCTCCCAGTCGTCGAGGCGCAGGCGGCCTTCGGCGTCGGTCTCGGGTACCGCGCCGTCAGCGCGATAGAGGCGATCGTGGAACAGGCGGTTGATCTGCTCGATCGTGCCTTCGTGGATGCCCTTGGCCTTCATGATCTTGAAAACCATCGACACGTAGAGCGGAATCACCGGGATCGCGGAGCTGGCCTGGGTGACCACCGACTTCATCACGCCGACATAGGAGCGCAGACCGTTCGCCGCATGGCGCTCGCGCAGCTCCTTCGCTGTACGATCGAGGTGCTGCTTGGCCTGGCCCAGCGTGCCATGCCAGTAGATCGGCCAGGTGATCTCGGTACCGACGTAGCTGTACGCGATGGTGGTGGCGTTGTCTGCCAGCACGCCCGCCTCGGACAACGCATCGATCCACAGGGCCCAATCTTCGCCACCCATGACGGTGACGGTGTCCTTGATTTCCTGCTCCGTCGCCGGCTCCACCGTGGCCATGACCACGGCGTCCTTGTTCGTATCGACGGAGGACGCGGTGAACGTCTCGCCGATGGTCTTCAGCGCGGAACGCACGACTTCGCCGGTCTTCGGCAGCTTGCGCACCGGCGACGCCAGCGAATAGACGACGAGATCGACCTTGCCGCCCATCTCATTGCGGATGATGTCGATAGCCTTCGCGCGCGTCTCGTCGGCGAACGCGTCGCCGTTGATCGAGCGGCTGAACAGCCCCTGCTCGCGCGCAAGACGATCGAACGCCGCCGAGTTGTACCAACCTGCCGTACCCGTCTTCGCTTCGCTGGACGGCTTCTCGAAGAACACGCCGAGCGTGGCAGCACCGTGGCCGAACGCCGCGGTG
The DNA here is from genome assembly GCF_900119235.1 of Luteibacter sp. UNCMF366Tsu5.1. Classification (NCBI taxonomy): domain Bacteria; kingdom Pseudomonadati; phylum Pseudomonadota; class Gammaproteobacteria; order Lysobacterales; family Rhodanobacteraceae; genus Luteibacter; species Luteibacter sp. UNCMF366Tsu5.1. Next base: position 1,135,715 of record NZ_FPIS01000001.1, read on the forward strand.
ATGCGTGACGCCAGACCGTAGCCGGTAGACGCGCCGATCACCAGCACGCGCTTCGGGCCATCCGCAAACGCGCCGCTGGCGCGCGTGATGGCAATCTGTTCTTCGACGTTCTTCGCGCAACCCACCGGATGAGCGGTGGTGCAGATGAAGCCACGGACCTTGGGCTGGATGATCACGGGTCGTTCCTTTGCGAGCGAGACGGTCTTACATGCGGTCCTGCGCGATCTTGATGTCCGCGCGAGCCTTCAACGAGTCGATGTATTCGAGCGCGGCGGCCTGGGCCATGGCGTCCATCATCTGGCCACGCAGCGCGTCGCGCTGAGCCTTCTCGACCTTCGACGGATCGCCTTCCACGACCTTGTCCACCGACACCAGCGCGTAGGTGCCGTTGCCGGTCGGCACGGTCGCCCACGACGGCTTGTTGGCGACCGGATGCGGCAGCGTGAATGCCTGCTGCAGGATGGCCGGCGGGACGTCAGTGATGGCGCCGATCTTGTTGCGGTCCAGACCCGTGAGGCTGCGTACCGGCGCCTTCGTCAGGCTGGCGATGTCACCACCCTTGGCGAGCTGCGCGACGAGTTCGTCGGCCTGCTTCTTCGCCAGCGCATCCACGCGCTCGTCGAGGATGCGCTGGCGCACGCTGTCCTTGACGTCTGCCAGCGCCTTCGGCGCGGCCGGATTGTGTTTGGCGAGGTGCATGACCACGGCATCGCCCTTGCCGATCTGAACCAGCGAAGAGTTGTTTCCCTGGTTAAGCACGTCGTCGGCGAACGCGGCCTGCACGAACTTCGGATCGTCCGGAATGCCGGCACCACCGTCACGACTGAACAGCGGCGAGGTCTTGATCTCGAGACCAAGCTCCTTCGCAGCCGGTTCGAGCGAGCCCGGGTTACGTTCGGCAAGATCGCCGAGCTGACCGGCGCGCTCGTTGTACAGGCGCTCGCCTTCGTTCTTCGCCCAATCGGCAGCGAGCTGGCTGCGCACTTCGTCGAACGGCTTCGCGTCGCCTTCGCGGGCATCGCGCAGCCAGATGATGTGATAACCCTCTTCCGGCGACAGCACGGGTTCCTTGGTGATTTCGCCCTTTTTCATGCCGAACAGCGCGGTATCGAACGCCGGGTTCGCCACGCCTTTCTCCAGCCAGCCGAGATCGCCGCCACCGCGCTTGGAACCCAGGTCGTCCGAATTCTCGGCGGCGAGCTTGGCGAAGTTCTCGGGCGTGGCTTCCGCCGCGATCTTCTTGGCCTTGTCGAGCGCAGCCTTCTGCTGCTCGGGCGTGGCGTTCTTCGGCACGTTGATGAGGATGTGCGAAGCCTCGCGCTGCTCCGGCTGCGCGTAGCGCTGCTTGAACTTGTCGTAGAACTCGTGAAGCTGCGCGTCGGTCGGCTCGCCGAGCTTGAGGTCCGACTGCTTCACTTCGAGGTACTGCACCGAGACCTGCTCGGGCGTGGTGTAGTCGGCGATGTGCGACTTGTAGAACGCATCGATGTCCGCGTCGGACACGTTCGCATCGGTGAGCGACGGGCGCGGGAGTTCTACGAACCGCAGGTCGCGCTGCTGCAGGCGCAGGCGAAAGAACGTATCCACGTCGGCATCGCTCACCAGCGTGGTGTTGGAAATCGCGCTCGGAATGAGCTGCGTGGCAAGCGACGCGCGCACCTTGGCCTCGTACATGGCGGGGCTCATGCCCTGCATCGAGAGGATGGCGCGGTAGGCCTCCGGGCTGAACTGCCCATTGACCTGGAAGCCAGGATCGCCACCGATGGCGGCACGCACGCTGGCATCGGAAACGGTGAGACCCAGATCGCTGTTCGCCTGCAGGAGCAACTGCTGGCTGATCATGCCGTCGAGTACGCGCTGCTTGAGCTCAGGCTTTTCGAGGTCTGCGGCCGTGAACGGCGAACGCGGATCCTGCGCGGCCTGCTGGCGCAATTCGTTCAAGCGTTGCTGCCAATCCTGCTGCGAGATCTCGTGATCTCCCACCTTCGCAACGTACGTATCGACGCGCGATACGAAGTACGACTCGATGCCGAAGAACGCGACGGCGAAAACGCAGACGCCGAGCACGATGGCGGCGGGCCAGCCGTGGATCTTGTTACGCAGGGCTTGCAGCATGATGCGACTCGCAGGGTTGCGCCGGTAAAACTCCTTACCGGCGTTAGACAAAGCAAAGGCGCCACGCGGGCGCCTTTGCGGACCAATGGCGGAGTGGACGGGACTCGAACCCGCGACCTCCGGCGTGACAGGCCAGCATTCTAACCGACTGAACTACCACTCCACTTTCCGTTGGTGGGTGCTGAGGGGATCGAACCCCCGACCAGCGCCGTGTAAAGGCGACGCTCTACCGCTGAGCTAAGCACCCCTACGGTAAGACCAGTTAGTTTACGTGATCCTTGAGCGCCTTGCCAGCCGTGAAAGCCGGAACCTTGGACGCCGGGATCTTGATCTCTTCGTTCGTACGCGGGTTGCGGCCGGTACGGGCAGCGCGGCTGCGCACCTTGAACGTACCGAAGCCGACGACGGCGACGTCGTCACCCTTCTTGAGGGCATCCTTCACCGCTTCGATGAGGCCCTGCAGAGCGCGGCCAGCGTCGGCCTTCGACAGTTCGGCCTTTTCGGCGATGGCGTCGATGAGCTCGGATTTGTTCATTACGTAACTCCCTTCAAAGGTAATTCGAATCGCCGGACGGCGATCCTTCACGAGAAGACTTCGGGCTGCTGATGCCGCCCGGGGACAACAAGGCAACCCCGCGATCCAGGGCGCCCTTGCGGCGCGGGCGATGGCGGTGTGGCCTTTATACCAGTGCCCCCCAACCATCGCAATACAAGCAATACCAAGGCTTTCAGCTTGAAGCATGGACTTCGGAGGCTTGCACGAATGCCGAAAAAGCATTATCGCGAATGCTCCGTGACAGGACGACGAAAACGAAAAGGGCGCACACAAGTGCGCCCTTGTTCGTGTGGTTGAACGATGAACGATCAGTGCGTGAGCGACGGCGAGGCCTTGCCCTTGCGCTTGCCCTGCCCCTTCGGCACCTCGACGACACTGCCGCCATCGGTCGCCGCCTTCGGGCCCAGCGGGCGTTCGAGAGCGAGGTCCAGCACTTCGTCGATCCACTTCACCGCGTGGATGTCGAGCGAGCTGGTGATGTTCTCCGGCAGGTCCACGAGATCTTTCCGGTTTTCTTCCGGAATGATGACCGTAGTGATGCCGCCGCGATGCGCCGCAAGCAGTTTCTCCTTGAGACCACCGATCGGCAGCACGCGACCACGCAGCGTGATCTCACCCGTCATCGCCACCTCGGAGCGCACCGGCACCTTGGTGAGCGCGGAGACGAGCGCCGTGCACATCGCGATACCCGCGCTCGGACCGTCCTTCGGCGTGGCGCCTTCGGGCACGTGGATGTGGATGTCGAGCTTCTCGTGGAAGTCCGGCTCGATACCCAGGCCCGCTGCGCGTGCGCGCACGACGCTGAGCGCCGCCTGGATCGATTCCTTCATCACATCGCCCAACTGGCCCGTATGCACCAGCCTGCCTTTACCCGGCACCACCGATGCCTCGATGCTCAGCAGATCGCCGCCCACCTGCGTCCATGCGAGACCGGTGACCAGACCCACCTCGTTCTGCTGCTCCGCACGACCGAAGTCGAAGCGGCGTACGCCGAGGTAATGATCGAGATTGCCGCCATCGACGCGAACGTGATCGGGCGCGAGCGCCTTACCCTTGCGCGCCGTCTTGGCAACCTTCGCCTTCGCGTGTGCGGGCACGGTACCGAGAGCGATCTCCTTCACCACCTTGCGGCAGATCTTCGAGATTTCGCGCTCGAGATTGCGCACACCGGATTCACGCGTGTAGTAGCGCACGATGTCACGCAGCGCATCCTCCGCGATCGCCAGCTCTTCCGCCTTCAGGCCATTGGCCTTGAGTTGCTTCGGCAGCAGGTACTTCTGCGCGATGTTGAGCTTCTCGTCCTCGGTGTAACCGGGGATGCGAATGACTTCCATGCGATCGAGCAGCGGCCCCGGAATGTTCAGCGAGTTCGCCGTGGCGATCCACATCACCTCGGAGAGATCGAGATCCACTTCGAGATAGTGATCGTTGAACGCGTTGTTCTGCTCCGGATCGAGCACCTCGAGCAACGCGGACGACGGGTCGCCGCGGAAGTCCATCGACATCTTGTCGATCTCGTCGAGCACGAACAGCGGGTTCTTCGTGCCGACCTTGTTAAGGTTCTGCACGATACGGCCCGGCATCGAACCGATGTAGGTACGGCGATGACCGCGGATTTCGGCTTCGTCACGGACGCCGCCCAGGCTCATGCGGACGAACTTGCGATTGGTCGCCTTCGCGATCGACTGGCCGAGCGACGTCTTGCCCACGCCAGGCGGACCGACGAGGCACAGAATCGGACCCTTCATCGTGTTCACTCGCTGCTGGACCGCGAGGTATTCGAGAATGCGCTCCTTGACCTTCTCCAGGCCAAAGTGATCGGCGTCGAGGGTTTCCTGGGCCAGCGCGAGATCCTTACGAACCTTGCTGCGCTTTTTCCAGGGCACACCGACGACCCAGTCGAGGTAGTTGCGCACGACCGTCGCTTCCGCGGACATCGGCGACATCTGCTTGAGCTTGTTGAATTCCTGGCGCGCCTTTGCGAGCACGGCCTTGGGCATGCCGGCCGCATCGATCTTCTTCTGCAGTTCCTCGATCTCGTTCGCGCCTTCCTCACCCTCACCCAGTTCCTTCTGGATGGCCTTCATCTGCTCGTTGAGGTAGTACTCGCGCTGGCTCTTCTCCATCTGCGACTTGACGCGACCGCGGATGCGCTTCTCGACCTGCTGGAGATCCATTTCGCCATCGACGAGGCCGATCAGCAGTTCGAGACGCTGACCGACGTCAGCGGTTTCGAGCACGCGCTGCTTGTCCGCCATACGCACGGAAAGATGCGCGGCGATGGAGTCGGCAAGCCGCGACGGATCGTCGATGCCCGAGAGCGTGGCGAGGATTTCCGGCGGGAGCTTGCGGCTCTGCTTCACCAGCTGTTCGAACAGCGAGACGAGCGAGCGCGACACGACGTCCAGCTCGCGTTCGTTGTTACTGTAGATCGGTTCGATGACGCGTGCGCGGCCGCTCATCATGCCGGCTTCGTCTTCGAAAGCGTCGACCTGCACGCGCGACTGCCCCTCGACCAGCACCTTCACGGTGCCATCGGGCAACTTCAGCAACTGCAGGACACCCGCCAGCGTGCCCACGTTATGCAGGTCGGCAATGGTGGGATCGTCGATGTCGGGGCTCTTCTGCGCCACGAGCAGGATCTGCCGCTCGCCTTCCATGGCCCGCTCCAGCGCGCGCATGGACTTGTCGCGCCCCACGAACAGCGGAATGACCATGTGCGGATAGACGACGACGTCTCGCAGAGGCAGGACCGGCAACAGGTCCAGCTCGGATCCGATCGGGGTTTGGCTGCGATTCTTCGCCATGTGCTTGGGGTTTCCCTCGGATGGATGGGGCGCGACTCGACACTGCGCCGGAGCCGCCATACACGTCAAGTGGTGGTTCGCGAAGGACCGATCAAGAGCGCATCCCCACAAGAAAAAACGGCCCCGGCGTCATGAGACGCCGGGGCCGCCGGAGTCGCTCTTGCGGGACGCAATCAGGCGGCGTCGCCGCCCTCGCCCGCGATCCGCTGCTGCTGCAGGTTGCCGCGGTAGATCAGATACGGCTCAGCCTGACCGTCGATCACGGCGTCATCGACCACGACCTTGCTGACGTGCTCCAGCGAGGGCAGTTCGAACATCGTGTCGAGCAGCACCTGTTCGAGGATAGTACGGAGGCCGCGTGCGCCGGTCTTGCGCTTGAGCGCGCGACGGGCAATGGCGGACAACGCCTCGGGGCGGAATTCCAACTCCGCGCCTTCCATGTCGAACAGCTTGCGGAACTGCTTGGTGACGGCGTTCTTCGGCTCGGTGAGGATCTGTACCAGCGCGGCCTCATCGAGCTCATCGAGCGTGGCAACGACCGGCAGACGACCGACGAATTCCGGAATCAGACCGAAACGAACCAGGTCCGCCGGCTCCACTTCCGAAAGCATCTTGCCGACGTTCTCGGTGCGCTCCTTGGAGCGAACCTCGGCGCCGAAGCCGATGCCGGTGGTTTCGGAACGCTGCTGAATCACCTTCTCCAGGCCGGCGAACGCGCCGCCGCAGATGAAGAGAATGTTTCGCGTGTCGACCTGCAGGAACTCCTGCTGCGGATGCTTTCGACCACCCTGCGGCGGCACCGAGGCAAGCGTGCCTTCGATGAGCTTGAGCAGGGCCTGCTGCACGCCTTCGCCGGACACGTCGCGGGTGATCGACGGGTTCTCGCTCTTGCGAGAGATCTTGTCGATTTCGTCGATGTAGACGATGCCGCTCTGCGCCTTCTCGACGTCGTAGTCGCACTTCTGCAGGAGCTTCTGGATGATGTTCTCGACGTCCTCACCCACATAGCCCGCTTCGGTCAGCGTGGTGGCGTCCGCGATGGTGAACGGCACGTTGAGCAGCCGCGCCAGCGTTTCGGCCAGCAGCGTCTTGCCCGAACCGGTCGGACCGATCAGGAGGATGTTCGACTTGCCGAGCTCGACCTCGTCGTTCTTCTGACGCGACTCCATACGCTTGTAGTGGTTGTAGACCGCGACGGACAGCGCCTTCTTGGCGCGCGTCTGGCCGACCACGTACTGGTCGAGCGCTTCCATGATCTCGCGCGGCTTGGGGAGTTGGGTCCGGCCAGAGGCCGCCTTCTCTTCCAATTCCTCGCGGATGATGTCGTTGCACAGCTCGACGCATTCATCGCAGATGAATACGCTGGGGCCAGCGATCAGCTTGCGCACTTCGTGCTGGCTCTTGCCGCAGAAAGAGCAGTAAAGAATCTTGCCGCCGTCGTTGGAACGGCTCTGCCGCTCGTCGCTCATGCTTTGGGCCCTACTGAGAATCCAGGTGCGCTTTGAGAATAGCACAGCACTCCGCCCCGGGAATCGGGGGCGGAGTGCTGGTTTTCACAAGCGAAAAGTACAATCAAGCTGAACGGACAGTCTCGACCGTGCGCTTGTCGAGCACCGAATCGATCAGGCCATAAGCCTGCGCTTCCGCGCCGCTCATGAAGCGATCGCGCTCGGTGTCGCGAGCGATCTCTTCCACCGTCTTGCCGCTGTGGTGGGCGAGGATCGCGTTGAGGCGCTCACGCATCGTGAGGATTTCACGCGCGTGGATCTCGATGTCCGTGGCCTGGCCGGAGATACCACCCGCCCACGGCTGGTGGATCATGATGCGCGAGTGCGGCAGCGAGTAGCGCTTGCCCGCCGCACCGGCGGCCAGCAGCAGCGCGCCCATCGAAGCGGCCTGGCCGATGCACATCGTGCTGACGTCCGGCTTCACGAACTGCATCGTGTCGTAGATCGCCATGCCCGCGGTAACGGAGCCACCCGGGCTGTTGATGTACAGGCTGATGTCCTTGTCCGGGTTTTCGGATTCAAGGAACAGGAGCTGCGCGACGATGACATTGGCCATGTAATCGTCGACCGGGCCGACCGCGAAGATCACGCGCTCCTTGAGCAGGCGCGAGTAGATATCGTACGAACGCTCTCCGCGAGAGGTCTGTTCGACGACGATGGGCACCAAGTTGAGGTTCTGGATCGGAGCCATGGACATGCGGTCTCTCCTTCGTATGGGGCCCGGTTGTTGCGATGGATCGGCGCTTAGGCGCCGATCGGCCGCATTACCTCGTCGAAGCTCAGTTCCTGGTCGGTGGTCTTGGCGTTGTCCGCCACCCACTCGGCCACCTGATCTTCCATGACGCGGTTCTGCAGTCCCGACATCAGTTGGGGGTCACCGTTATACAGTTCAATGACCTTTTCCGGCTCCTCGTACGTGGAGGCGATGGCGGCCAGCATCTCGTTCATGCGCTTGCGGTCCAGGCGCAGCTCGTTCTTGCGGGCGATTTCGCCCATGAGCAGCGCCGCGGTGACGCGCTTGCGGGCGAACGGCAGGGCTTCTTCCACCATCTGCGGGCTCGGCTCCTGGCCGCGCGGCAGGTTACCGGAGGCGAGACTGCGGGCTTCGGCGTTGGCCATCAGCTCCGGCACATCGAGGTCCGGGTAGGCCGCGGCGAGCTTCTCGGCCACTTCGGCCTTGAGGCGAGCCATGAGCGTCGCCTTGAGCTCGCGCTCGAGGTTGGCACGGACTTCCTTGCGGAAGGTCTCGATGTCGCCGTCGGCGACGCCGAACATCTTCACGAACTCGGCGTCCACGGTCGGCAGGTTGGGCTCCTGCACCTTCACGATCTTGAAGGTGACCTTGGCGGTCTTGCCGGCCAGATCGGGGTTGCGGAAGTCGGCCGGGAAGGCGACGTCCTGGACCAGATCCTCGCCCGCGCTACGGCCGGTCAGGGCCTCGTCGAGCGCCTTGAACAGGGTGCCGGAGCCGAGCACGCTGCCAGCACGCTCCAGGCCTTCGGCCGGGAAGCGGTAGTCGCCGGCTTCGGCGGCGTATTCGAACATCACGAAATCGCCGTCCTTCGAGGCACGCGACACGTCATCGAAGCTGCGACGCTGGGTGCGCAGGGTCTCGATCATCTTGTCGATGTCGGCGTCCTTCACCTCGGCCTTCGGCCGGGCGATCTCGATCGAGGCGACGTCGATGGCCGGGAATTCCGGCATGACTTCGAAGGTGGCCGTGTAGGCGATCTCGCCGTTTTCGGCGTTGCCCGTGGTGTCGACCGACGGGTTGGCGATCGGCTGCAGCTTCTCCTGCTGGAACGCGTCGCGCAGCGTGCTGCCGATGAGCTCCGACAGCGCCTCGCCACGGACCTGCGCGCCGAAGCGCTGCTTGATCACGTTGGCCGGGACCTTGCCGGGACGGAAGCCCTTCAAACGCACCGTGCGACCCATTTCCGCGATGCGCTCGCTGACCTGCGTCTCCAGACGCTCAGCCGGGAACTTCACTGTGAGCTTGCGCCCGAGCTTGCCGACATTCTCAACCGAAACCTGCATGACCTCTCCTGAAACCACCACGGACGTGGCGCGATGGCGAACATCCGTCGCCGTAACCGAAACCAAGGGATCCACCGCGAAACCGGGCCGGTCGCCGCGACCTGTTCCCCAGCGGCGAAAAACCCCGCAAATGACTGCCCATTCTACGTTTTGGCCTCCTGCCGCCGCAACCTGCCTCAGCCGGCGCTCCAACGCCTCGGGCCGGCTCCCTCCGCAGCCAGGGAGTCGCCCGGATTGGCGAGGCTGCAGGCCGTCAGAGAGAGGCAGCCGCAGCCAATGCAGTCGGTCAGCCGATCCTTGAGATTGAGCAATTGGTCAATCCGCGCCTCCAGCTCGTCGCGCCACGCCGCGGACATCTGCGCCCACTCCTCGCGCGTGGGGGTGCGTTCGTGCGGCAGCGTATCGAAGGCCCGACGGACCGCCTCCAGCGGCATACCCACCCGCTGGGCTACCCGGATGATGGCGAGGCGCCGCAGCACGTCGGCTCCGTAGCGGCGCTGGTTGCCTGCCGTACGCAGGCTGCGGATGAGCCCCTTGCGTTCGTAGAAGTGCAGCGCCGACACGGCGAGGCCCGAGCGTTTCGCCGCTTCTCCCACGGTCAGTTCCCGCATCGCTTGACCTAAATAATGGTTGAGGTTGCATCCTGCATCGCCCTGACCGCCCGCGCAAGCGTGCGACACTCCCCGCCCCGCCAGGAACACGAATGAACGTGGGAACATCCGACCCCAACCTCCTTGCCTCTCCCGCCACATCCCGGGCCGAGGGGATTCTCGCGCCGCCCTACCGGGCCGCCACCCTGGGCATGGTCGCCCTCATTTCCTTGATCGCCTTCGAGGCATTGGCAGTCACCACCGCCATGCCGACCGTGGCGCGCGAGCTGAACGGTCTCAAGGCCTATGCGCTCGCCTTTGGTGGCGTGCTCGCCACGAGCGTCATCGGCATGGCGCTATCTGGCCGATGGAGCGATCGACGCGGTCCAGCCCCGGCCATGTGGACGGGTCTTGCCGGTTTCGTGGTCGGCCTGCTGCTCGCCGGATTTGCCCGCGACATGCCTACCCTCCTCCTGGGCCGGCTCGTTCAGGGCCTGGGCGCCGGCTGCCTGTCTCCGGCGCTGTATGTGATCGTGGGTCGGCTTTATCCCGAAGCGCTGCGCCCGAAAGTCTTCGCGGCGTTCTCCGCCGGGTGGGTGGTACCTGCTCTCATCGGCCCGGCGCTCAGCGGTTTCGTCGTCGAGCATTTCGGCTGGCGCTGGGTATTTCTCGCCGTGCCACTGCTGGCGATTCCCGCTGCCGCGGGCCTGCGCGGTGCGATGCATAACCTCGGCCCCACGGATCGCCATGCATCGGGCACGGCAAGCCGCATGGGCAACGCCATCGGAGCGTCGCTCGGTGCCTGCCTGCTGTTCGTCGCCGGCCAGGAGCACGGCTGGACGGTAGCCGCCCTGCTGGTGCCGGCGCTGGTTCTTCTCTTCGTCTGCGGCAGGCGACTGTTGCCCCCCGGCACGCTACGCGCCGCGCGCGGCCTTCCGGCCGTGGTCGCGCTACGCGGCGTAGCCGCTTCCGCCTTCTTCGGCACTGAGGCCTTCCTGCCGCTGGCCTTCTCCCGCGAGCATGACCTGTCACCGATGTGGGCCGGTCTGGCGATCAGCGTCGGCGCCATCGGCTGGTTTTCGGGATCGTGGTATCAGGGTCACTACGCGAAGGTCTCGCGGCAGACGCTGCTACGCCGGGGCACCGTCTTGATGGTGTTCGGCTCGATCGCTGCCGCGATGAGCACCTTCCCGTGGATGCCGGTCGCAGCTTCCGTCGCGGGCTGGCTTCTCACCGGGCTCGGCATGGGGATGCTCTACGGCACGGTCGCCGTGCTCGCCCTGTCGATGTCCAGCGAGCATGAGCAAGGCGCAAACAGCTCCGCGCTGCAGTTGTGCGAATCGCTCATGGTAGCGACGACGCTCGCCATCGGCGGGTCGTTGTTCGGCGTGTTGCTCGACGTGTCGGCGACAGCTGCGTTCGCTGCGAACTTCGCCATTACGGTGGCGCTCGCCGTGGTGAGTACGATCGTTGCGCGGCGGACGGAGCCGCGTGCGTGAGACGCGCACGCCGTAACGTCAATGACGTTGGCGTCTTAGAACGATGGTGCGAGAGGCGGGACTCGAACCCGCACGCCTTGCGGCGTCAGAACCTAAATCTGGTGCGTCTACCAATTCCGCCACTCTCGCGCGTCGTCATTCTAGGGCGCAGGGGTGAACGGGGTCCAGAATCGCGTTTGCATTCGGTGCACTCCGACCTTACGCCGACATGCAAATTCCCTTATCCGAAACAAAAAAAGACCCGGATTTCTCCGGGCCTTTCGAATTGGTGGGCCGTGTAAGATTCGAACTTACGACCAATTGATTAAGAGTCAACTGCTCTACCAACTGAGCTAACGGCCCGTTTGAAACTTGCGTTGTAAGTGGGGTGGACGATGGGACTCGAACCCACGACATCCGGAATCACAATCCGGTACTCTAACCAGCTGAGCTACGCCCACCATAAAACACCATCTGGCGCGCCCGACAGGAATCGAACCTGCAACCGTCGGCTTAGAAGGCCGATGCTCTATCCGGTTGAGCTACAGGCGCAGGCACTGTACGTAGAACGCCAACTGGTCGGGGCAGAGGGATTCGAACCCCCGACATCCAGCTCCCAAAGCTGGCGCTCTACCAGACTGAGCTATACCCCGAAACTTTAAGCACCATCCCGATACTGCTGGGGTGAAGCTTTCAAATGTTACGGGTCAAAGCCAAGCCCGTCAATCCGTATGAACACACCACACTTTCAACTACCGCGACCTTTGCGCTAGCGCATCGGTCTTGCTTAAAGATGGTGCGCCCGGAGAGATTCGAACTCCCGACCACCAAGTTCGTAGCCTGGTACTCTATCCAACTGAGCTACGGGCGCACACTTTAAACCTTTGACTCGGTGACTTTCGCCGTGAAGCGTTGCCGCCGTGTCGAGAAGCGGAATTATTCAGATATCCGACGTGTGCGTCAACACTTTTTGCATCTTTTTTTTCGCGAATCGGTAACACGACGGTAAATAGCCGTCCGAACGCGAACGCGTGCAGCGATTTCACCGAGGCTTTGCGGACAAAGAAAAGGGCGGCACATGGCCGCCCTTCCCTCTTAAAGCTGCGTCGCTGGCTTGCCGACCTTGTCCGGTGCGGAGCCCGCGTCGCCACGCGGCGGCGGAGGCGGCGTCGGACCCGGCTTCTGCCAGTCGGCCGGCGGACCCGGCTCGCGACCATTCATGATGTCGTCGATCTGGCGTGCATCGATCGTCTCGTACTGCAGCAGCGCCTCGGCCATCACGTGCAGCTTGTCGATATTCGTGGTGAGCAGTTCCTTGCTGCGCGCATAGGCGCGATCGAGGATGGTGCGCACCACTTCGTCGATCTTGCGTGCGGTCTCGTTCGAGACGCTCTTGTGCTGCGTAACGGAGCGACCGATGAAGACCTCGTCTTCTTCCTCGCCGTACGTGACCGGACCGAGCTCGTCGGACAGACCCCATTTCGTCGCCATGTTGCGCGCCATCTTCGTAGCGCGCTCGATGTCGTTGGAGGCTCCGGTGGTGACCTTGTCGTGACCGAAGATGATCTCTTCCGCCACACGGCCGCCGTACAGCGAGCAGAGCTGCGATTCGATCGCCACCTTGTTCATGCTGTAGCGGTCGCCTTCCGGCAGGTACATCGTCACGCCCAGCGCGCGACCGCGCGGGATGATGGTGACCTTGTAGACCGGATCGTGTTCCGGCACGAGGCGGCCGATGATGGCGTGGCCCGCTTCGTGGTACGCGGTCAGGCGCTTCTCTTCGTCGTTCATCGCCATGGAGCGGCGCTCGGCACCCATGAGGATCTTGTCGCGCGCGCGGTCCATGTGGCTCATGCGCACTTCGCGTGCGTTCTCGCGCGCGGCGAACAACGCGGCCTCGTTCACGAGGTTCGCGAGGTCGGCACCGGAGAACCCCGGTGTGCCGCGTGCGATGGTCATGGCGTCCACGTCCGAGGACGTAGGCACCTTGCGCATGTGCACCTTGAGGATCTGCTCACGACCCTTGACGTCAGGCAGGCCTACGACCACCTGGCGGTCGAAGCGGCCCGGGCGCAGCAGCGCCGGGTCGAGCACGTCCGGACGGTTGGTGGCGGCAATGACGATGATGCCCTCGGTACCCTCGAAGCCATCCATTTCCACCAGCAACTGGTTCAGGGTCTGCTCGCGCTCATCGTGACCGCCACCCATGCCGGCGCCGCGATGGCGACCGACGGCGTCGATTTCGTCGATGAAGATGATGCAGGGGGCGTGCTTCTTCGCTTGCTCGAACATGTCGCGTACGCGGCTGGCACCGACGCCGACGAACATTTCGACGAAGTCGGAACCCGAGATCGAGAAGAACGGCACCTTGGCTTCGCCCGCAATCGCCTTGGCGAGCAGCGTCTTGCCGGTACCGGGCGGACCCACCATCAGCACGCCGCGCGGAATCTTGCCGCCCAACTTCTGGAATTTGCCCGGATCACGAAGGAACTCGACGAGTTCGCCGACTTCCTCCTTGGCTTCGTCGCAACCGGCGACGTCGCTGAAGTTGACCTTGACCTGGTCTTCGCCCTGCAGCTTGGCGCGCGAGCGCCCGAAGCTCATGGCACCACGACCACCGGAGCCTGCCTGCATCTGGCGCATGAACCAGATCAACACGGCCACGAAGATGATGATGGGCAGCCAGTTGAAGAGCAGACCGAGCAGCGAGAAGCCGTTGTCCGCGGGCTCCTGGCGGAGCTCGACGCCCTTGTCGCGCATCTGCTTCACGAGGTCGCTGGTCGACAGGCCAACCACCGGCACCACGGTGCGGTAGGCGCTGCCGTCTTTCAGCTTGCCGGTAATGGTCGGGGGAGCCGTCGAGGTGATCGTGCTGCTCGCGACGTTGCCGTTGTCCACCTGTTGCGCGAAGGTCGTGTAGGACATGTCCTGCGACGACCCGGCGTGCGGGTTGAAGGTCTGGAACACGGTTAGCAAGACCACCGCGATGATCAGCCAGAGCAACAGGTTTTTTGCCATCTCATTCATGCGCGGTTCTCGCCAGGTTGCCGGGACGCGGACTTGAGGCCGGTCGCCAGAGCATAGACCTCTCGCGAACGCGCGCGGGAGGCCTTCGGTTTACGCATCGTCACGCGACTGAAGTCCGCGCGCAAGTTCTTGAGGTACTCGTCGAATCCCGCGCCCTGGAACAGTTTTACCAGGAACGATCCCCCAGGTTTCAGCCAATCGAGACTGAACTGCCGGGCGAGGTCGCAAAGGTCCATGGCGCGAATCTGGTCGGCGAGTGCCACACCGGACATATTGGGGGCCATATCGGACAGGACAAGATCGACTTTCTGACCGTCCAGCTTGGCCTCGAGCTCGTGCAACACCGATTCCTCGCGGAAATCGCCCTGCATGAAATCCACGCCGGCCAGCCCGGCCATGGGCAGAATGTCGAGAGCGATGACCTTGCCGGTGTCGCCGAGCCGCTGACGGGCGAGCTGCGACCAGCCGCCAGGCGCGGCGCCGAGATCGACGATGGTCATGCCCGGCTTGATCAGGCGGTCGCGGTCGATCAGCTCTTCGAGCTTGAAGACCGCGCGGGAGCGCAGCCCCTCTGCCTGGGCACGCTTGACGTAAACGTCGTCGAAATGCTCCCGAAGCCAGCGGGAACTGCTCTTGCTGCGTGACATCGGAGTCCGACCGGCGGGAGAAGTGTTAGGGCCACGCATGATACCCTTTGCCGCCTATCCGCCGCACATCGAACCTGAACGCAATGTCGCTTTCCCCTACACAGCGCCGCTACCTGCGCAGCCTCGCCCACGACCTCCGCCCTGTGATCCTTCTGGGCAACAAGGGCGCCACCGAGGCTGTCGCCAAGGAACTGGGCCAGGCCCTGGATATCCACGAACTGGTCAAGGTGAAGCTTTCCGGGGGCGACAAGGACGAGCGCCAGGAACAGATCGCCTTTCTCACGGGCCAGACCGGCGCCGAAACCGTGCAGGAGATCGGCCACGTGGTCGTCCTCTTCCGCCGTAACGAGCAGGATCCGAAGCTCGCCCTGCCCCGGTAAACCCCATGGAACTCTCGTTCGAACATCCCGGTGAGTACCTCTTCGTGCGCCGCGTCGGCGCCGACACCATCACCATCGTCGATCGCGACTTCCACAAGAGTCTCCTGCTGACCCCCGAGAAGGTGGTGGAGGACTGGGGCGTTACCGATGCGACCCAGCTCGGCCTTGCCGACATCGAGACGATTGTCGCGCTGGCGCCCGAGCTGGTTCTGCTCGGTACCGGCCAGCGCCAGGTCTTTCCGCCCGCCGAGGTCATGGCGGCCTTTCTTCGCCGTGGGATCGGCATCGAAGCCATGACCAACGGTGCCGCGGCACGTACTTATACGTTGCTGGCTGGGGAAGGCCGGCGCGTCGTGGCGGCGTTCATCCTGCCCTGAGGGCATCCATGCGCATTCTCGTTCTCGGTGCCGGCGGCACAGGCGGCTACTTCGGCGGCCGGATGGCCCAGGCGGGCCTGGACGTCACCTTTCTGGTTCGCCCCGAGCGCGCCAAGGTGCTGGACGACAAGGGACTGGTCATCCTGAGCCCCCTCGGCGATGCGACGGTGCAGGTCAAGCACGTCACAGCGGACACCGTGTCCGAGACGGGTGCGTTCGACCTCGTGCTGCTGTCATGCAAGGCCTATGACCTGCACGCCGCGATGGAAGCGATCGATCCCGCCGTGGGCGACACCACCGTGATCCTGCCCATCCTCAATGGGCTGGCGCATTACCCCGTGCTCGACAAACGCTTCGGTCCCGATCGCGTGCTGGGCGGCCTGTGCGTCATCAGTGCGGCGAAGGGGCCGCATGGCGAGATCATCCACTTCGGCAACGGCGCGTCGGTTACGTTCGGCGAACGCGACGGCCAACTCCACGACGACCGCTGCGCTGCCATCGCCGACGTGTTCGCGGCCGCCAAACTCGACCACACGCATTCCAGCGATATCCAACGGGATCTCTGGGCGAAGTTCTCGTTTCTCACCACGCTTGCGGCCACCACGTGTCTGTTCCGGGCCAGCGTCGGCGACATCGTCGCGACAGACGACGGACGCGTGCTTATCGAACGCACTTATGAGGAATGCCTCGCCATCGCACGGGCGTCAGGGCACGCGGTGCCGGACAACGCACGCGCCTTCGCCTGGAAAACGCTGACCCAGCAGGATTCGCCGCTCACGGCGTCCATGCTGCGCGACCTCGAGTCAGGGCAACGGATCGAATCCGATCACATCATCGGCGACATGCTGAGGCGGGCGCGCGATGCCGGTATTGCCGCGCCTCTGCTGGAGGTGGCATTCGCGCACCTGCAGGCGTTCGACGTGCGCCGCGCCCGCGAGTCACGCGCGCCCTAGGCGCGCAGCATCACTTCGACGGCAGATACTGCAACGGATCGACCGGATTGCCGTCGCGGCGAATCTGGAATTGCAGCTCGTCCCGGGTCGCGCCCGTGGAACCCATCTCGGCCACCGTCTGCCCTGCCTTCACCTTCTCGCCTTCCTTCACCAGACGCTTGCGGTTGTGGCCATAAGCCGACAGGAAACTGTCGCTGTGCTTGATGATGACGAGTTCGCCATAGCCCACCAGGCCATTGCCGCTGTACACGACGACGCCGTCGGCGGCCGCGCGCACGGGATCGCCCGCCTTGCCGCCTACCTCGATGCCGGGAATGGCGTCGCTCGATGAGAACTTCTTGAGCAGCGCGCCGTCTGCCGGCCAGCGCCAGGTGATGCCGCCCGCACTGCGGGTGGCGCCACTGGCGACGATCGGCGTCGAAGCCGGCGGGTTTTCGACCGGTGCGGGCGGCTGTGTGGCCGGCGCGCTGGGCGCGGGAGGCGGCGGCACGAGCGACTCGCCCGGCTTGCCGGCCACCACGACCGGGGTATTGGTCGTCGTCGCGGGGGCCGGCGCCATGGCCACGGTCGACGGTGACGGGGTCGACGCAGGCTCCTTCACCGGCACGACCGGCGAGGGGGCCGGATGCGTGGCAGGTGACACAGGCGCCGCAGCGGCGACCACTGGTGCGACCTGCGTCGTGGCAGGCGCGGCCTTCGTATCGCGGCCCGGCGGCGACAGGCGCAAATCCTGACCCGGCCAGATCGTGTAGGGCGAGGCAATGCCGTTCCAGCTCGCGAGGTCGCGGAAGTCCACCTTGTTGCGGAACGCAATGCTGTAGAGCGTGTCGCCCTTCGTGACCCGATAGCTGCCACCGGGCGGTGGCGGCGGCGAAGGTGCGCGCGTGGTCGTGTATGTGCTCCCCGGACTGCGCGTCACGACGACCGAGCTACGGGTGAGGTCGCATCCAGCAAGCACACCCGCAGCCGCCACGACGGCAATCAGGGCAAGCGGACGGATCGTGAGCATCGCGGATCTCCCTTCACGGTCACTCATCGCAACAAGAACCACCAGGCGGCAAGCAGGACGAGCGCTACGATAACAGCCCAACCTATCCACTCGATGTGTTTACGCAGCATCTGCTCCGCGCGTTCACCGAAGATTCGAATCAGCAAGGCAAGCAGCCACACCCGCTTGCCGCGGCCGATCAGCATGCACAGGAGGAACGGCAGGAACGGCACGCCGACGATGCCCGAGGCCCAGGTCACGAACTTCATCGGCACCACGGGCTGCAGCGCCGCCATCGCCAGCACGATGTACAGGCCCAGCGAATGCGCCTGCATGTCCTGGCGCAGGTTCTCCACGCCCTTCTGGATGGGTGCCAGCAGGTGCAGCGATTCGAGCAGCGGCTTCAGCGCCTCGTAGGCGAAGTGACCCAGCGCATAGCCCACCAGCGAACCGAGCAACGAGAACAGCAGGCTCCAGTTGGCGAAACGGAACGCCTTGCGCGGCTCCGCCAGCATCATCGGCGCCAGCATGACCTCCGGCATGACCGGGAAGATGAAGGCTTCCACGAAGGAAAGCCCGGCCAGGTAGCGGACCGCGTGACGGTGGCGTGCCCAGACGATGGCGCGCTCGTAGAGCGAAGCGAACATCCGCATGCGGCGGGTTTCCTTGATGAGTTGACTAGACGTGCAGCGGCATCAGCCGATGCCGCCAAGCAAGGGCACGAAGCTCACCGCGCAGAGATCCTCGCGGGTTACCGCACCCTGCTCGTCCTTGCGCAGGCGCACCAGCACCTGCTGGCTCGGACTGCCCACTGGCGCAACGAGAACACCGCCGGGCTTGAGTTGATCCAGCAGCCGGGTCGGAATGCGATCGCCGGCAGCCGTAAGGATGATGCCGTCGAACGGGGCATCGGATTCCCAGCCGAGCTTGCCGTCGTCGTGCCGCGAGCGCAGGTTTTCGATGCCTAGCTGACGGAAGCGACGGCGTGCCTGACGCAGCAGTTCTTCGATGCGCTCCACGGTGTAGACCGTGGGCACCACGCCTGCGAGCACCGCGGCCTGGTAACCCGAGCCGGTACCGACTTCCAGGACACGCTCGGGCACCCCATGCTCGATCAGCGCCTCGGTCATCCGCGCCACGATGTAAGGCTGCGAAATGGTCTGTCCGTGCCCGATCGGGAGCGCGGTGTTCTCGTAGGCACGCGAGTGCAGCGCCTGGTCGATGAAGTGATGGCGCGGCAACTGGCGGATCACTTCGAGCACGCGCTCGTCGCGAATGCCCTCCTCTGCAAGCTTCGCCACAAGCCGATCGCGCGCCCGTTGCGAGGTCATGCCCTCGCCGCGCAAAGCGGATGGCGGAAGCGCATGCATGTTCACCATGTCAGGCCGCCTCCTCGCCATTCATTGCCGCCGAGAGCGGCAACATCCAGCCGCTGACCTTTTCCAGCGCCTGCACGCGTGTGAGGTCGGTGTGAATCGGCGTCACGGAAACATAGCCGCGGCGCACGGCATCGAAATCGGTACCGGGGCCGTCGTCGTCGATCTCGCCCGGCGGGCCGATCCACCACATTTCGCGGCCGCGCGGGTCCAGTGCGCGAACGGCGGGCGCCGAGCGGTGGCGCTTGCCCAGGCGAGTGACTTCGAAACCGCGCACGCGCTCCCAAGGCAGATCCGGCACGTTCACGTTGAGAATGGTGTCGGCGGGCAGCGGATCGACGATGAGGCGGCGCATCAGCATGAGCACGGCATGCGCGGCGGTGTCGAAATGCCGACCGCTGTCGTCGCGCGTGACGAGCGACACGGCTATCGCGGGCAGACCGAGGAAGCGGCCTTCCATCGCGGCGGAGACCGTACCGGAGTAGATAACGTCGTCGCCGAGGTTGGCGCAGTTGTTGATGCCGGAAACGACGATGTCGGTCTCATGCGCCAGCAGACCGGACAGCGCCAGATGCACGCAGTCGGTCGGCGTGCCAGCGACCCGGTACGTGCTCGGATCGAGGCGCTTCACCCGGATCGGCGAATCGAGAGTGAGGGAGTTGCTCGCGCCCGAACGGTCACGGTCCGGTGCCACGACCGTCACCGTGCCGAATTCGGCGAGGCGCTCGGCCAGCACCTGGATGCCAGGAGCCTCCACGCCGTCGTCGTTGCTAACCAGAACTTGCATGCTGATCCAGATCGAAAATCGGGTGCGGCGGCCCCATCGTCATTGAGCCGCCCGACCGGCCAAGTCTACCGGACCGGGCAGCGGGATTCACGGAACCCGGACACGCCCCACAACCAGCCACACGTAAGCCGCCACATCCAGCAAGGCATCCCGTAGGATGGTGGCATGACGCGACGCCCGCCCAAGGTCAACGAGGACGATAGCCGTCTCTTTCGCGAGGCCATCGGCGACGTGCGCCCCATGCTCGTCACGGAAACGGTGCCGGAGAAGCCACGCCCCGAACCGCATCCGCACATGCGCGATGCCGACGAGGCGGCCGTGCCCGGTGAGTTGCTGGTCTTCGACTACGACCCTGCCGATCTGGAGGTGGGCGAAGAACTCTCGTACCTGCGCGACGGCTACCCGCCAAAACTCTTGAAGCAGCTCAAGCGCGGCCAGTTCAGCATCCAGGCCGATGTCGACCTGCACCAGATGAACGCCGCCGCGGCCCAACTCACCATCGCGGAGTTTCTCGCCGAATGCCGCCACGATGGCGTGCGCTGCGTGCGCATCATCCACGGCAAGGGACTCCGCTCCAAAGCGGGCGGCCCGGTGTTGAAAGGACTTACCGATCGCCTCCTGCGCCGCCGCGACGACGTGGTGGCGTTCGCGTCCGCACGCCCCATGCAAGGCGGCACCGGCGCGGTAGTGGTGCTGCTGAAGGCGTGATGCCTCGGCACCTTTGTGGGAGCCGCTATAGCGGCGAGAAGCCAACGAAGCAGTGAAGCCGCGAGGTACATCGCATTGTGGGAGCCGCCATGGCGGCGAGAAGCCTACGAAGCGATGAAGCGGTGAGGCACACTCCCCTCGCCGCTATAGCGGCTCCTACAGGGCGGCCCCGCGGCGCATCACGTTGTAGCCAGTTCGCGGATGACCGTGGTGGCGTATGCGCCGGCTGGCAGGCCGAAGGAAACCTCCAGCGCGTCGCCGTCGAGCCATCGCCAGGTGAACTCGCGCGGTTGCAGGCGCAGCGCGCGGCGCTCCTGATCCATGCGCGCATCGGCGAGGCCCTTGGCAAGATCCTCGTCGCGCGCGGCCACGGCGCGTTCCAAGTCGCCCGCGGCGTCGGCGGCGGGCGTTTCGCCGCGCCCCCACAGCGGGCCGGACGGATGAATATCGAAACGGGCCAAGCGCTCAGCCAGCGTATCGGTGAACGGCTCGGGGCCGAACCAGGAACGCGAGCCTTCCAGCGACCAGATCTCGCCATCCATCGGCGCATTCCACGTGCCCGAGATAACGCGCTCGGCCAGCACGCCGTTGAAGATGTGCGAGCGCGCGGCCGAAAGCAGGATCGAACGCTTGTCGCGATCGACGCGACGGCCACCGAACATCGCCCTTGCCTGCGCGACGTTGTTGCCACCCAATCCGAAGCGCTGTTCGCCGAAGTAGTTCGGCACACCATGTTCGGCGATCTGGCGCAGACGCGTTTCCGCCGCCGCGCGATCGCCGTCGAGTTCGCGCAAGACGAGCACGAAACGATTGCCACGCAGCGCGCCGCGCTTGATCTTGCGCGAATGCCGGCCGAGGGATTCCACGCGCACGTCGGCATGCGGGAACGCGGACCAGTCGGGATCGGCCCGCCCAGGCAACTGCACCGTGAACACCTGGCGGGTGACCGCGTGGCGATCCTTCATGCCGGCGTAACCGACGTTCATCGGAGCCGTACCGGCGAACTTCGCCAGCTCGCGCGCCACCCAGTCGGTGTTCGCTCCGCGCTTTTCCACGCGCAGAAAGGCGTGCTCGCCTGCGCCGTCGGCCTCGTAGCCGAGGATCTCCTCCACGAAGAAGTCTTCGGGCTGAGTACGCAGGCGCGCGCGCAGCGGAGGCTCGCCAAAGGCGAAAGGGAGTTCGTTGTCGGTCATGGGGGTACTCAGGGTGTCTCTAAAGCAGGAAGACCGTGGCCAGGCCGAGGAAGATGAAGAAGCCGCCGCTGTCGGTCATCGCCGTGATGAGCACGCTGGAGCCCAGGGCCGGATCGCGCCCCATCTTGGTCATCAGCATGGGAATGGCGACGCCCATGAACGCCGCGAGGAGAAGGTTCAAGGTCATCGCCGCGGTCATCACGAGCCCGAGCGACGCGCTGCCGTAGAGCATCCACGCCACGATACCGATGGCACCGCCCCAGACGATGCCGTTGACCAGCGCCACGCCCAATTCCTTGCGCCAGAGCCGTTTCACCTGCGCCACGCCGATCTGTTCCAGCGCCATGGCACGCACGATCATGGTGATGGTCTGGTTGCCCGAGTTGCCGCCGATGCCGGCGACGATCGGCATCAGTGTCGCAAGCGCCACCAGCTTCTCGATCGAATGCTCGAAGAGACCGATCACGCGCGACGCAATGAACGCCGTGACCAGATTGATCGCGAGCCACGCCCAGCGGTTGCGCACGGATTTCCACACGGAGGCGAAGATGTCCTCTTCCTCGCGCAGACCGCCGCGTGACAGCGCCTCGGTCTCGCTCTCCTCGCGGATGAAGTCGAGCATGGCATCGACGGCGATGCGGCCGATCAAACGCTGGTGCGCATCGACGACCGGTGCGGTAACGAGGTCGTAGCGCTCGAAGGCCTGCGCCACGTCGTACGCGTCGTCTTCGGGATGGAACGTGTTTACGTCCGGCGCCATGATCTCGCGGACCATCTTCTCCGGCGAGTTCACCAGCAGCCAATGCAACGGAAGGACACCGGTCAGCACGTTATCGGCGTTGACGACGAACAACTTGTCGGTCTGCGCGGGCAATTCGTCAAAGCGGCGCAGGTAGCGCAACACCACCTCGAGGCTGATGTCCTCGCGGATGGTGACCATGTCGAAGTCCATCAGCGCGCCGACCTGGTCGTCCTCGTAGGACATGGCCGCCTGCACGCGCTCGCGCTCCTGCGCGTCGAGGCTCGCCATCAACTCAGGCAGCACCTCGGTCGGCAGATCGTCGACGAGGTCGGCGAGTTCGTCGGCGTCGAGCGGCTCGACGGCGGCGAGAATCTCGCGATCGTCCATGTCCGCGATCAGCGATTCGCGAACGGAGTCGGATACCTCGAGAAGAATGTCGCCGTCGCGATCGGAACGCACGCGCTGCCAGACGGCGAGGCGGTCCTGCAATGGCAAGGATTCGAGCACGTCGGCGAGGTCCGCCGGGTGCAGCTCGTCGAGACGCGCCTGGAGTTCTGCGTCGGCGGCATTCAGCGCGGCATCGTCGGTCTCAGGCGCGGCGCCCGCGAAGGCAAGCAGGCCTTCGCGACGACGCAACAGATCCGTGATCGTCTCCAGCCTGTCGTGCAGGCGGGGCGTAGAAGCGCGCGCTTCGATCTCGCTCATGGGTGCACGACCAGCACCGTGGCGAGCGCGGCGATACCTTCGCGACGCCCGGTGAAGCCGAGCGTCTCGGTCGTGGTGGCCTTGACGCTGATGCGGTCAAGCTCAACGCCGAGGTCCGTGGCAATCACCTCACGGATGGCCTGCGCATGCGGGCCGACCTTCGGCGCTTCGCAGATCACCGTGATATCCGCATTGCCGAGCACATAGCCGCGCTCGGCGAGCATCGCTGCGACGGCGCGAACGAACTGGCGGCTGTCCGCCCCGCGCCAGGTCTCGTCGGACGGCGGGAAATGCTTACCGATGTCGCCCAGCGCCAGCGCGCCAAGCAAGGCATCGCACAACGCATGCAGCACCACGTCGCCGTCCGAGTGAGCGAGCACGCCCTTGGCGTGCGGCACGCGCACGCCTCCCAGCATTACGTGGTCGCCTTCGCCGAAAGCGTGAACGTCGAATCCCTGGCCGATGCGCACTACCGTGTCCTCCTGAGCAGGAACTCTGCCAACGCGAAATCCGCGGGCGTCGTCACCTTGATGTTGTCTTCCGATCCTTCCACCAGCAGCGGCGATGCGCCTGCCCGTTCCATCGCCATCGCCTCGTCGCCCGGTACGATACCGGCCTCCGCGGCAAGACGAAGTGCACGCATCAGGTCACTCCGGCGGAACATCTGCGGCGTAAACGCCCGCCAGCGACCTTCGCGCGGTTCCGTGGCGACGCTGTGACACTCGGCATCGGCACGCTTGAGCGTATCCCGCAAAGGCGCACCCAGCAGACCGCCGCCAACGGGGCCAGCACGTTCGATCAGGCGGGTGATGTCGTCGAGTCGCACGCACGGCCGCGCCGCGTCATGCACCAGCACGAAGTCGTTGTCTCCGACGGAAGCCGGCAAGGCCATCAGTCCGGCGAGCACGGAGTCGCTACGCTCGCCGCCGCCTATGGCGGTCTTGAGCGGCTTACCGCCGATCGAATCCATGGCACCAAAATGCCGGTCGTCCGCCGCGATCACCACCATGAAACCGGCAATGCGCGGATGCGCGGACAGCCGTTCAAGCGTGTGATCGAGCATCGGCCGGCCGTCGATCAGCTGGTATTGCTTCGGCCGATCGCCGCCCGCCCGGACGCCCTTGCCAGCCGCCGGCAACACGCACCACAGCGCATCCATCACTGGCCGCCGGGAGCGACGGGCGGCGGAGGCGGCGGCACGCTGGTCGCGGCCCCCGGCTCCACCACCTGGTAGAACGTCTCGCCCGGCTTGACGAGACCCAGTTCCTGGCGCGCACGCGCTTCCGTCGCCTGCTCGCCGTGCTTCAGATCCTCGACGTCCGCCGCCAGGGCCTGATTGCGCTTCTGCAGCAACGCGTTTTCATCGGCCTGTTTCTTGACCGACTCGCGCAGCGAATCGACCTCGGCCATGCCCCCACCGCCAACCCACAGCTTGAGCTGCAGCGCGATGAGGACGATGACGAGGATCAGGCCGATCCAGCGCAGGAGTGCCGCGTTGCTCAAGGCACGACTCAGCCGGGCAGCTTCGAAAGGCTGGGGAATGCGTTACGGCCGGCGTAGCGGGCCTTGGCACCCAGCGCTTCTTCGATGCGCAGAAGCTGGTTGTACTTGGCCACGCGATCGGTGCGGCACAGCGAACCGGTCTTGATCTGCGTCGCGGTGGTCGCTACGGCGATGTCGGAGATCGTGGTGTCTTCGGTTTCACCGGAGCGATGCGAGACGATAGCCGCGTACTTCGCGCGATCCGCCATGGCAATGGCTTCCAGCGTCTCGGACAGCGTGCCGATCTGGTTGACCTTGATCAGGATGGCGTTGGCGATCTTCTTTTCGATGCCTTCGGCGAAGATCTTCGGGTTGGTCACGAACAGGTCGTCGCCGACGAGCTGGATGCCTTCGCCGATGGCCTTGGTGAGATGTGCCCAGCCGGCCCAGTCGCCTTCAGCCATGCCGTCCTCGATCGTGACGATGGGGTACTGCTTCGACCACGAGGCCAGCGTGTCCACCCATTGCTCCGGCGTGAACACCTTGCCCTCGCCTTCGAGATCGTACTTGCCGTCCTTGAAGAACTCGGAGCTGGCGACGTCGAGGCCGAGCAGGATGTCGCTGCCGACCTTGTAGCCTGCCTTGTTCACCGCTTCCAGGATCGTGTCGAGCGCTTCGACGTTGGACTTGAGGTTCGGGGCGAAACCGCCTTCGTCACCCACCGCCGTGTTGAGGCCGCGGCCTTTCAGCACCGACTTCAGCGCGTGGAATATCTCCGCACCGTAACGCAGCGCCTCGGCGAAGCTCGGCGCGCCCACCGGCAGCACCATGAACTCCTGCACGTCGACGTTGTTGTCGGCATGCGCGCCGCCGTTGATGATGTTCATCATCGGCACCGGCAGCGAACCGCCACCATCCACCATCAGGTACTGCCACAACGGCTGCTTGCGCGACGCTGCGACGGCATGGGCCGCGGCCATGGACACGCCAAGCAGCGCGTTGGCGCCGAGCTTGCCCTTGTTGTCGGTGCCGTCGAGGGCGATCAGCTTCGCATCGAGCCCCTTCTGGTCGGCGGCGTCGAAGCCGTCGAGTGCCTTGGCGATGGTGGCGTTGACGTTCGCCACCGCGTTCTTCACGCCCTTGCCGCCGTAGCGGCTCTTGTCGCCGTCGCGCAGCTCGACCGCCTCGCGCGTGCCCGTGGAGGCGCCGCTGGGTACGGCGGCACGGCCGAACGAACCGTCGGCCAGGGTGACCTCGGCTTCGAGGGTGGGATTGCCGCGGGAATCGAGGATTTCGCGGGCGTGAATGGTGGTGATGGACGTGGTCATGCGCTTCCCGTTACGAGTTGGAATGACTGAAGAAGGTACCGACCAGCACGAGACCGGCGGTACCGACGAGGATGAATGCATTGAGCCCGAGCCCGATCGCACCGAAGGTGCGACGGCGGTCCTGGCGGCGCACGGCGATGAAGCCGAGGATCAACCCAGCGAGCGACAGCGCCAGAAAGAAACAGAGCACGAGGCCGATGAGCCCGAAGACGAGGAGGTTTTGCCCCGCTTCCCCGGCACTGACGAGCAGGGCGGAAAAGGCGATGCCCGTGAAGACCGCGGCGCCGGAGACCAGGGCGATGGCGAACGACGCGATACCGTGACCGGACTGCGGCATGCGTGCCGCACGTTGACGCGACGCGCCGACGTCGTCGATCCCGTTGTCATCTGTCATCCGGCCCGTCTCCCCGGGAGCCTCGCGGCTCCACCGTTGGGTGCCGGCGCGAAGGGCGCCGGATCCCGTCAATCATACCGTCCCGCGGGAGCGATCAAGCGTGATGGGCGAACCCGCGACGCTTTACGGCCTGGTCGAGTTCCATCAGGGTCTCGAGCAACTCTTCCATCTGGTCGAGCGGCCAGGCGTTCGGGCCGTCGCTCAGCGCCTTGGACGGATCGGGGTGGGTTTCGGCGAACAGCCCGGCGATGCCGACGGCCACTGCCGCGCGGGCCAGCACGGGAACGAATTCGCGCTGGCCGCCGGAGCTGGTGCCCTGCCCGCCCGGCAACTGCACCGAGTGGGTGGCGTCGAAGACCACCGGGCAACCGGTTTCACGCATCACGGCGAGCGAACGCATGTCCGACACCAGATTGTTGTAGCCGAAACTGACACCGCGCTCGCAGACCATGATGTCGTGGTTGCCCACGTCGAACGCCTTCTGCACCACGTTCTTCATGTCCCACGGCGCGAGGAACTGGCCCTTCTTGATGTTCACCGGCTTGCCGGCGCGCGCCACGTTCTGGATGAAGTCGGTCTGTCGGGCGAGAAAGGCCGGCGTCTGCAGAACGTCGACAACAGCCGCCACTTCGTTCATCGGCGTGTATTCGTGCACGTCGGTGAGGACCGGCACGCCGATCTGCTTCTTCACCGCATCGAGCACCTTGAGGCCTTCTTCCAGGCCCGGGCCGCGAAAGCTCGACCCGGACGAACGGTTGGCCTTGTCGAAGCTCGACTTGAAGATGAAGTGGATGCCCAACCGATCGGTGATTTCCTTCAACTTACCGGCCACGTCGAGCTGCAGTTGCATCGACTCGATGACGCAGGGGCCGGCAATCACGAACAGGGGCTGGTCGAGACCGGCTTCGAAACCACAAAGCTTCATGCGGCAGACTCCTCGGAACGGACGGCCAGTTTTTCGCCGTCGCGGACGGCCTTGTATTCGCGCGCGGCACGGACGAATCCGATGAACAGCGGATGCCCTTCGCGCGGCGTGGAGGTGAATTCCGGATGCGCCTGGCAACCGAGGAACCACGGATGGACCTGGCGCGGCAACTCGACGATCTCCACCAGCAGGTCGTCCATCGACTTGCCCGAGATCACGAGGCCAAGATCCTCGAACGACTGGCGATAGCGATTGTTGAACTCGTAGCGATGACGATGGCGCTCGCGCACCACGTCTTCGCCATAGAGTTCGCGAGCGAGCGTACCGGCCTTGAGACGGCACTCCTGCGCGCCGAGACGCATGGTGCCGCCGAGGTCGGAGCGCTCGGTGCGTACTTCGGTCTCGCCGCTGGCCGTGGTCCACTCGGTGATGAGCGCGATGACGGGGTCCGGCGTGTTGCGATCGTTCTCGCTGGAATCGGCCTGAGTCAGGCCCGCGGTGTTGCGCGCGAACTCGACCACCGCGGCATGCATGCCGTAGCAGATGCCGAAGTACGGCACGCCCGCCTCGCGAGCGAACTGCGCGGCGAGGATCTTGCCTTCGAAACCGCGCTTGCCGAAGCCGCCCGGTACGAGGATCGCGTCGGCGTCGCCGAGCACGGTGCGGGCGCCACGCGCCTCGACGTCTTCGGAATCGACCCAGCGCAGGTTGACCCGCGTGGATTGCTTGATGCCGCCGTGGCGCAGCGCCTCGCCCAGCGACTTATAGGCGTCCTTGTGCTCCACGTACTTGCCGACGATCGCAACGGTGATCTCGTCACGCGGGTGCTCCACGGCTTCCACCGTGCGCTCCCAACTGGACAGGTCGGCCGGGCCGGCATCGAGGCCGAGACGCTTGATGACCAGTTCGTCGAGGCCCTGCTCGTGCAACCACATGGGCAGCTTGTAGATGATGTCGACGTCGATCGTGCTGATGACGGCGTTCTTCGGCACGTTGGTGAAGAGCGCGATCTTGTGACGCTCGCCGTCCGGCAGCGGTTCTTCGCAGCGGCAGAGCAGCACGTCGGGCTGGATACCGATCGAGCGCAGCTCCTTCACCGAGTGCTGGGTCGGCTTGGTCTTGATCTCGCCCGCCGCCTTGATATACGGCACCAGGGTGAGGTGCACGAACATGCACTTCTCCGGACCATGCTCGATGCGCAACTGGCGGATGGCCTCCAGGAACGGCAGCGACTCGATGTCGCCGACGGTGCCGCCGATTTCCACCAGCGCCACGTCGAAGCCGCGTGTGGCTTCGTGGATCGAGTGCTTGATCTCGTCGGTGATGTGCGGAATGACCTGCACGGTGGCGCCGAGGTAATCGCCGCGGCGCTCCTTGCGGATCACCGACTCGTAGATCTTGCCGGCCGTGATGGAGTTCTTGCCGGTCAGGCGCGTGCGGACGAAGCGCTCATAGTGGCCCAGGTCGAGGTCCGTCTCCGCGCCATCGTCGGTGACATAGACCTCACCGTGCTGGAAGGGACTCATGGTGCCCGGATCCACGTTGATGTAAGGATCGAGCTTCATCATGGTCACGGAAAGACCGCGCGCCTCGAGAATGGAGGCGAGCGACGCCGCCGCGATGCCTTTCCCGAGGGAAGACACCACACCGCCGGTCACGAAAATCAGGGGAGTCATGCGAGCAGCCAGTGCTGGAAATTTGTATTTTACCTAAGCGGCGCGCCGCTCGCGAGTGGCACCTGAACGATACCGCCAGCGGCGATGCGTCGCGGGGCGCTCGCCGGCTCGATCTGGTGCCCAGTCAGCCGCCCGCGCGCTTCCCACCGGCGTTTCTCTCGCTACCATGGGGCGATGAACGCATCCCCGATCGCCTCCCGTCTCCAATCGCTTCGCGCCGCCATGGCCCGCGAAGGTGTCGCCGCCGTCGTCGTCCCCTCGGCCGACCCGCATCTTTCGGAGTACCTGCCGCCGCGCTGGCAGGCCCGCGAGCGCTATTCCGGTTTCACCGGGTCGGCCGGCACGCTGGTCGTCACCGCGACCGGGGGCGGCCTCTGGACCGACTCCCGCTATTTCTCCCAGGCCGAGGCCGAACTGGCGGGAAGCGGCCTGCCGCTGATGAAGCTGAACGTGGCGCACACGCCAGAGCACGTGGCCTGGCTCGCCGAGCACCTGGAGACCGGCGACATGGTGGCCGTGGCAGGCGACAGCCTCTCGGTGGCCGGCGCCGAGAACCTCGCTAAAAAGCTGGAAGCCGTCGGCGCCACGCTGCGCACCGACCTCGACCTGCCGGGCGCTGCCTGGGACGACCGCCCTGCCCGCCCGTCGGCGCCCGTGTTCGCGCACGGCGCCCCGTTCGCCACCGTCGAGCGGGCGGACAAGCTGCGCCACGTGCGCACGGCGATGCGCAAGGCCGGCGCCACGCATCACCTGCTGTCGAGCCTCGACGACATCGCCTGGCTAACGAACCTGCGTGGTGCCGACGTCGAGTACAACCCGGTGTTCCTGGCACACCTGCTGATCGGCGATGCGGGTGCCACCTTGTTCGTCGACGCGGCCAAGGTAGCTGCCGACGTGAAAGCCGCGCTGGCGGCCGATGGCATCTCGCTGGCCGACTACGCCACCGCCGCGTCCGCGATCGCCGCTCTGCCGGACGAGGCCACGCTCCTATACGACCCGGCCCGCGTCGTCGTCGCGCTGCTGGAAGGCGTGCCGGCCAGCGTCAAGCATGTTCGGGCGGCGAATCCGTCCACGGCGCAGAAAGCGCGTAAGACCCCGGAAGAACTGGACCACATCCGCGATGCGATGCGGCGCGATGGCGCCGCGCTCGTGCGCGCCTTCCGCCGCATCGAGACCGGCCTCGCCGCCGGTGAGCCACTGACCGAACTGGACGTGGACACCATCGTCCGCGAGGCGCGTGCGGCACAGACCGGGTTCGTGGGCGAAAGCTTTTCGACCATCGCCGGCTACGAAGCGAACGGCGCGCTGCCGCACTACCGGGCCACCGAAGCGGGCTTCAGCGCGCTCGCTGCGAAAGGGCTGCTGCTGGTGGATTCGGGCGGCCAGTACCTGGGCGGCACCACCGACATTACGCGGATGCTGGCTCTGGGCCCGGTGACGGACGAACAGCGGCGTGACTCCACTCTCGTGCTGAAGGGCATGATCGCGCTGTCCCGCGCTCGCTTCCCCAAAGGTGCCAGCGGCCCGCAACTGGACGCCCTGGCACGGGCGCCGCTGTGGGCCGCCGGTATGGATTTCGGCCACGGCACCGGCCATGGCGTGGGCTACTTCCTCAACGTACACGAGGGACCGCATAGCATCCGTCCACCCGTCGCGGGCGGCGCACTGGTGCCGTTGGAAACCGGCATGATCACGTCGATCGAGCCGGGACTGTACAAACCGGGCCGTCACGGCATCCGCCACGAGAACCTCGCCGTGGTGACCCAGGCCGACAGCACCGAGTTCGGCGAGTTCTACGCGTTCGAGACCCTGACGCTGTGTCCGTTCGATCGGCGCACGTTGGAACCGCGCCTGCTGGAACCGTCCGAGCGCGCATGGCTGGACGACTACCACGCCACGGTGCGGGCCGCCCTTTCCCCACTGCTCGACGGCGCCGATCGCGAATGGCTCGAATGGCACTGCGCGCCGCTGTGATCCCCTTGAAACGCGCCGCAGCGGCGAAAGCCGCCATGCAGCGAGGGAAATTGCAGGTGGCGACTGCTTGCCGGTGGGAGCCAGCCTGCTGGCGATGGAAGCTTGCCTTGCCGCTACACCGCTCCGTTGGCTTTTCGCCACCAGGGTGGCTCCCACCATGCTCTGACTTCGCCACCAGGGTGGCTCCTGCCCTCGCTTCGTAGGCTTCTCGCCGCCATGGCGGCTCCCACAATTTCGTGCCGGCCGATCTCACCGCGTGACATGGGGGCCAGGCAAACTTGACCGCCCTTGCCCCTCGCCCCATCCTGCCCGGCTACGAACGAGCAACGCATCCGATGAACACTCGCTACAACGCCTCAGACATCGAAGTCCTCAGCGGCCTTGACCCGGTCAAGCGCCGCCCCGGCATGTATACCGACACCTCGCGGCCGAACCATCTGGCCCAGGAAGTCATCGACAACTCCGTGGACGAGGCGCTGGCCGGTCACGCCAAGACGATCGAGGTCACCGTCTTCAACGACGGCTCGGTGGAAGTGAGCGACGATGGCCGCGGCATGCCGGTGGACATCCATCCGGAAGAGAAGGTGCCCGGCGTCGAGCTGATCCTCACGCGCCTGCATGCGGGCGGCAAGTTCTCCAACAAGAACTACGCCTTCTCGGGCGGCTTGCACGGTGTGGGCGTGTCCGTGGTCAACGCGCTCTCCACGCGCGTCGACGTCACGATCCGCCGCGACGGCCAGGAATACCGCATGGCCTTCGCGCATGGCGATCGCGCCAGCGACCTGGAAGTCATCGGTAGCGTGCCGAAGAAGAAGACCGGCACCACGCTGCGCTTCTGGCCGGACCCGAAGTATTTCGATACGCCGAAGATCCTCGTCTCCAAGCTCAAGCATCTGCTGCGCGCCAAGGCGGTGCTCTGCGCGGGCCTGACCGTGCGCTTGACCGAGGAAGGCGGCGAGACCAGCGAGTGGTACTACGAGGACGGCCTGTCCGACTATCTCCGCGGCGAACTGCAAGGCGCCGAGGCGTTGCCGTCGGACCTGTTCGTGAAGCATTTCGCGCGCGATACCGACGCGCTCGACGTCGCCCTGGCCTGGTTGCCCGAAGGTGAACTGGTCCAGGAAAGCTACGTCAACCTCATCCCCACGGCGCAGGGCGGCACGCACGTCAACGGTCTGCGTTCCGGCCTGACCAACGCCATCCGTGAATTCTGCGACCTGCGCAACCTGCTTCCGCGCGGCGTGAAGCTGGCGCCCGAAGACGTCTGGGAGCGCCTCGCCTTCGTGCTCAGCGTCAAGCTGCAGGACGCGCAGTTCGCCGGGCAGACGAAGGAGCGCCTCTCGTCGCGCCAGGCCGCCGGCATCGTCGAAGGCGTGGTGCACGATGCTTTCAGCCTGTGGCTCAACCAGCACGTGGACCTGGGCGAGAAGATCGCCCAGCTCGCGATCGAGCGCGCAAGCGCGCGTTTGAAGGCCGCGAAGCAGGTCGTTCGCAAGAAGATCACCCAAGGCCCTGCCCTGCCCGGCAAGCTGGCCGACTGCGCTGCCACCGACCTGACCCGCACCGAGCTGTTCCTGGTCGAGGGCGATTCCGCCGGTGGCTCGGCGAAGCAGGCACGCGACAAGGACTTCCAGGCGATCCTCCCGCTGCGCGGCAAGATCCTCAACACGTGGGAAGTCGAATCCGGAGCCGTGCTGGCATCGCAGGAAGTGCACGACCTCGCCGTCGCCATTGGCTGCGACCCCGGCAAGGACGACCTCTCCGGCCTGCGCTACGGCAAGGTCGTCATTCTCGCCGACGCGGATTCGGATGGCCTGCACATCGCCACCCTGCTCTCCGCGCTGTTCCTGCGCCACTTCCCGTCGCTCGTCCGCGAGGGCCACGTGTTCGTGGCGATGCCGCCGCTGTTCCGCGTCGACGTGGGCAAGCAGGTGTTCTATTGCCTCGACGAGGAAGAAAAGCGCCTCATGCTCGAAAAGGTGGAGCGCGAGAAGATGAAGGGCGCCGTCAGCGTCACCCGTTTCAAAGGCCTCGGCGAGATGAATCCCGCGCAGTTGCGCGAATCCACCATCCATCCCGACACACGCCGCCTCGTGCAGCTCACGGTCGACACCGACGACGGCACGCAGAAGCTGATGGACATGCTCCTGGCGAAGAAGCGCGCGGGCGACCGCAAGCAGTGGCTGGAAGACAAGGGCGATCTGGCGACCTTGGAAGTCTGAGCGCTCACGGTGTCGGCGGGTCCGGCGGTTGCAGAACGGCCTGATCGTCCTTGATGTACTCGAAGGTGGCTGGGCCGCCGATCTCAGTTGCGGGCGTCCAGTGAATGATCGGCACCCAGCGGTTCGCCTCTTTCGCGAAAGCCTCCTGATCGCTCTTGGCGGCCCCTATACGCTTGCGGATGGCGTCGCTGCGCGAGAGCCGGTCCGCGACAGGTGTTACTTTGCCGCAGTCTTTATCCGTGTAGAAGCAATTGTCCCGGTAGAAGAAGGCTTCCACGGGCATATGCGCGCCGACATCCTTAGGCCATGCCGTCACGACGACCTCGTTGCGCACGAAGATATTCATCTTTTTGCGGACGTCCACAGCCTGCTGCCATGCCTCGGCCGTGTTCGTCTGTCGCCAGTCCTCGACACCGAAGGCACACTGGTTCTCGTCGTTGGTGAATTTCGCCATCCACGTCTTGTCCGAATAGATGCCCTGGTCCTGGCAGATTTTCTGCGTTGTGGATTTCGGCCTGCCCTCAACGGGGATCGTACGATCGGTGACACACCGATCCGGCGCTCCCGTCCAGGCGTCCTGGGGGAAGATGCATCGCACCATGAGTTGGACATACCCTTTCCCCGACGGGTAGTCAAACCATGGATAGACGATAAACCCGTTGGCCGAAGGATAGTTCTCCGGGAAATTGGAATCCTGGCGCAGCCACGAGAACGACACGCCCCACGCGGCCGTGTCAGGGCTCGGAGTCCAGGAGAAATACTTTGGCGACGAACTCGTGGAACGCATGAGGATGCCGGAACACAGGAACGCGGGATGCGGGTGCCCGGCCTTGTTCTTCCCGCAATCGTATCGAGTGTCCTTGAAGCGTGTCTGCAAGTTCTCCGCCACCTTCTTTCCCGAGTAATCTTTGGTCAAGGCCGGCGACACGACATCCGCTTGTTGAAATCCCGTCGACTGCGCATCGGGAAAGCAACTCACCCATACAAACGCCAGCGCGGCCAACGGCCTCGTCCATCGCGTATTCATATGCACCCCCGTCCCTGGAAATGTCCGCACTCAATGCGGATGAAAACTTCGTTTGATTGGCCTCGGCGTTTGCGGCTCGGTTGGATTTCCTGATCGACCGGGGCGCAGGTGCGCGTCGCGAACCCCGACGGTTAACTGACCGGCGCCCAGCGAGTCACCGACATCCAACGCTGCGCGTGTTGAAAGAAGGCGTTCTGACCGAACGCTCCTGCAGATGCTGCGTCATTAGGTCCCGATTCGGTTGGGGGCGCTATCACAATGGACGGCGTGCGTTGCAGCGCGCAGCCCGCGAGCAAAGACAAGGCGACAATCGCGAACGAGCGGAACGATGTCGTTCCATGATCCGTCTTCCCTATCCGTGGGAAAAATCCAACTCGATTGTGCAGCAGACGAAATGGCCGGGCGATACGCCATCGGCTGTAAGCGCTGCTGCTTCCTTTTCGGCAGGGAAAAAGAAAAACCCGGCCGAAGCCGGGTTTCTCGTGGATCAGCGGCGCGCCCGAATGGCGCCTATCAAGGCGCGCGTGGCGCCGTCGAATTGAGCGAGGTCGCCCGGGTCCTTGTCGTTGGCCAGCGACGGGTAAATCTGTTTCGCGATGACCTTGCCCAACTCCACGCCCCACTGGTCGAACGCGTTGATGCCCCACAGGTGCCCCAACAGGAACACCTTGTGCTCATACAACGCGATCAATGCACCCAACGAGTGCGGCGTAAGTGCGTCGAGCATGAACACCGTGCTCGGGCGATCGCCCTTGAAGGTGCGCTGTGCTGCCAGTGCGCGGCGCTCGGCCTCGGTACCCGTCTTCGCCTCGGCGAGCGCCTCGTCGAAGGTCTTGCCCAGCGAGAGCGCGGCGGCTTGTGCAAGCAGGTTCGATAGCAGCACATCGTGGTTCTCGCGCAGCGGATGCGCCGGCTTCACCAGGCCAATGAATTCCAGCGGCACGGTATCGGTGCCCTGATGCAACGCCTGGAAATACGCGTGCTGGGCATTGGTGCCGATGCTGCCCCACACCACGGGAACCGTGGGCTGCTGCACCTCGCTGCCGTCGTCCGGATGCACGTGCTTGCCCAGGCTCTCCATCTCCAGTTGCTGGAGGTAGGAAGGAAGATCGGCCAGCGAATCGACATACGGCACGACCGCGCGGCTGTTGCGGCCCAGGATGTTGCGGTTCCAGACTTCCGCAATGGCGAGGAGCACCGGAAGGTTGTCCTGCCACGCCGCAGTACGGAAATGATCGTCGGCCTCGGCAGCGCCGGCGAGAAGCTCGCGGAAGCCCTGCATGCCGATGGAGAATGCGATCGAGGCGCCCACGGCGGACCACAGCGAGAAGCGTCCGCCGACGTAGTCCCACATCGGGAGCACCTGCGACGCGCCCCACTTCTGCACCGCCTCGACGTTGGAGCTGACTGCGATGAAATGCCTGGCGGTCTTCTTTTCGTCGCCGTCGTTGGCCTTGAGGATCCAGTTACGGAAAACGCCACCGTTGAGCAGGGTTTCCTGCGTGTTGAAGCTCTTGGAGACGAGGATGACCAGCGTGTGCGCGGGATCGAGCTTCTTCATCAGGTCGGTCGCGGCCTGACCGTCGACGTTCGTGAGGAAGTGGCTGCTAATGCCCTTCACGTGGAACTGTTCCAGCGCGTGGACGGCCAGGCGCGGGCCCAGGTCGGATCCACCGATGCCGATGTTCACCACGTCGGTGACGCCGTCGATCAGGCCGACCGAATGGCCTTCGCCCTTGTGCACGGCATTGACGAGGGCTTCCATCTTGTCGAGCGCGTCCGCAACGTCCTTGCGAACGTCGGCCGGTGCCGCAGGATGCCGCGATGCGCCACCGCGAAGTGCGGTATGCAGCACGGCGCGGTCTTCCGAGGTGTTGATGTGCTTGCCTTCGAACATTGCATCGCGCGCGGCTTTCCAGCCGGTGCTTTCGATGTACTCGCCAACCGCATCCAGCGCGGCCACGTCGAGCTTCTGGCGAGAGACGTCGAGAAGGATGGGCCCCATGCGGCGGCGCAGGCGCTCTCCGCGGGCCTCGTCTTGAACGAGGTCACGGAGGTGCGTCTTGGCGAGACGGGAGGCGTGTTCCTCGAACGAGGGCAACGGGACGTGCTTTGATTCCATGGCTTCCACTTGGCTGCAACGGAGGGAAGACGGAATCTTACCGCAGTGCAGCGTAAGCGGATTGTATGTTCCGGGAGTCGGCGGCCACGGGCCGCCTGTAAGTCGGCCGTTGCGCGGCCTGTGAACCGTAAGTAAGAGCTGATCGTCGCGCGCTCTGCTTACTGTTCACTGCGCGTAGCGCGATTTACAGGCCGCGCAGCGGCCGACTCACAGGCAGGGCCCAGCCCGCCGACTTACGCCGCCTGCTTCGGAATCGCGTGATTCGTGTGCGTGATGATGTTGTTCGAATCGACGTACACGAGGTCGGGCTGGTACTTGGCCAGCTCCGCTTCGGACAGGCCGACGAAAGCGGCAATGATGATCAGGTCGCCGGTCGACACACGGCGGGCCGCACTGCCATTCACCGAGATGATGCCCGAGCCCTCTTCCGCGCGCAGTGCGTAGGTCACGAAGCGCTCGCCATTGCTGATGTCCCAAGCGTGGATCTGTTCGTATTCGCGAATACCTGCGGCGTCCAGCAGGATGCCGTCGATGGCGATCGACCCTTCGTAGTTCAGCTCGGCGTGAGTCACCGTGGCGCGGTGGATCTTGCACTTGAGCATGTTGAGGTGCATGGCGGTCTCTGGGGTGTTGTTGCAAAAAAACGCCCATTCTAACGGAGGGTGGCCCGTCCGTCGTGAGGGCTGCCTCTGTCGGTGCGCTTTATGGGGGAGACGGCCCGGAAACGCAAGTCCCGGACCGTGAAGGGATTCAGTCGAACGAGAGGTTGTCGATGAGCCGGGTGCCTCCCAGTCGGGCGGCTACCAAGGCGATCAGACCCTCGCGATCCTCCTCGCCAGGCTCGGCCAGGTCGTCGGCCCGGCGGATCGCCACGTAATCCGGCACGAAGCCGGCCCGCTCCAGGCGGGCCCGGGCGGCCTGCTCCAGGGCCTGCCAGGCATGCCCCTGACGGAACAGCTCGCGCATCTGGACCAGCGTGGCGTGGATCTGTGGCGCACGGGCACGTTCAGCCGTCGACAGGTACTGGTTGCGGGAGCTCATCGCCAGACCGTCCTCATCGCGCAGGGTCGGTGCGGACATCACCTTCACCGGCAGCGACAGGTCGCGGACCATCCGCTCGATCACCTTCAACTGCTGGAAATCCTTCTGGCCGAACACGGCGAGATCGGGTTGGACGAGGCTGAAGAGCTTGGCGACCACAGTCGCCACGCCATCGAAATGACCCGGTCGGTGGGCGCCTTCCAGTGTCTCGGTGATGACCGGCACATGGATGCTTACGCTGGCCGCGGCACCGAACGGATACATGGTGCTGACGTCCGGAGCGAAGAGGATGTCGCAGCCCGCTTCGGCGAGCCCTGCCTGATCTTGGGCCAGCGTACGCGGGTAACGCTCGAAATCCTCGCCCGGACCGAACTGGGTAGGATTGACGAACACGCTCGCGACCACGCGATCGGCGCGAGCACGCGCCAGTTTCAGCAACGAATGGTGGCCGGCGTGGAGATTGCCCATGGTCGGTACGAAGCCGACGGTCTGCCCGGCGGTACGCCAGCCCCTGATGGCGGCGCGCAGCGCGGCGGCATCGGTCACGGTCTGCATTGGAATGTCCTCAGGTAAAGCTGTGCTCGACGCTGGGGAAGCGCTTTTCGCGCACGTCGGCAACATAGGCGCCGATGGCGCCCTGGATGGAATCGCGTCCAGCGAGGAAATCCTTGGAAAAACGGGGTCGCTTGCCCGGGGTAAGGCCCAGCAGGTCGTACACCACCAGCACCTGGCCGTCGCAATCCACGCCTGCACCGATGCCGATGGTCGGAATGGACAATTCGGCCGTGATGCGCGCGGCCAGCGCGGCCGGCACGCATTCGAGCACGAGCAGATCCGCCCCGGCGGCCTCGACCGCCTTGGCGTCGGCCAGCAGCGCGGCAGCCGCTTGCTCGGTCTTGCCCTGCACCTTGTAGCCGCCGAACTTGTTCACGGACTGCGGCGTGAGGCCCAGATGCGCGCAGACCGGAATGTCGCGCTCGGCCAGCGCAGCGATCACTTCGCAGATACGCCCGGCGCCTTCGATCTTGACCATCGCCGCGCCGCCCTCGGCAACGAGGCGGGTCGCGGCGTCCATGGCGGTCGGGACGTCGCGGTCGCTCATGAACGGGAGATCGGCCACCAGCAGCGCGGACGACAGACCTCGCGCCACGGCGGCGGTGTGGTAGACCATGGCATCGACCGTCACGGGCAAGGTGCTCGACCGGCCCTGCACCACCATGCCCAGCGAATCGCCCACCAGCGCCACGTCGACACCGGCGGCATCCAGTTGGGCGGCGAAACTCGCATCGTAGGCGGTGAGCATCACGATCTTCCGGCCTTCCGCTTTCATTGCTTTCAGGCCCGGCACGGTCACCGGCTTGCGCGCCGGCGCACTCGTTTTTTCGACGTACACGCTCTTGTCGCCTCATGGGTAGAAAGACGGATTGTCCGCCTACCCGGCCGCTATCTCAAGGAATCCACGGCGCGGCGCGCAGGCGCGCCTCCCAGGCCGCTTCATCCAGCCCCTGGTCCGCGTCGCTCGGCGCGAGACGGGCAAGCGTTTCCGGGGTCGCGGCGCGCCGGGCGAAGCAGAGACCGGCGTATCGTTCGTACTGGGCGAGCGTGCGCCGGGTGCCCAGCCACGGCACGGGCACAGGCGGCTTTTCGCCCATGCCGAAGGCCGCTTCCACGGCGGCCATGGCGCGCACACCCAGTTGACCGCCGTCCAGGGCGGTTTCACCGCGAGCGCGCGCCAGTGACTGGTCCTCCCAGACTTTCGGCGCACCCTCGCGTCCGTAGTAATGCCAGAGCACGTGACGGTGGGGATGAAACAGGTCGTAGCCGTGCGTATAGGCACGCACGGCAAGCGTGATCTCTTCGGTATTGAAGTAGTGATCGGGATCGGCCGGCACGTCGCGCACGATGCTGCCATCGGCAAACGCGAAACCGCCGCTGAAGAATCGCGCGCGCACCGGCCGGGTCGCTGGCGGGTGGATGGGAGTGGATCGGGTGCGAACGACGCAAAGCCCACCAAAGGCGACGAAATCCATCTGATGGCTTTCCTCGCAGCGTTCCGGCATACGCTCGCCCGGTACATAGGCCGGCGGATGCCCGACCAGCACGGGGCGCGGATAGGCCGGACAACGCAGGTCTTCGAGCATCTCGATCAGGTCACGATCCCAGTGCCGGGCGAAGCGGTGATGAGAATCGAGCTGCAGGGAATAATCCTCATCGCAGAACCCTTGCTGGGCCATCGCCCGTGCCCAACCACAGCCACGCGATTCGTCCATGGCGTAGTCGAACAGTTGGATCGTTGCGCCCCGCCGACGCAGCGTATGCCGCAGACGTCCCTTGAAGACGTCGCGGGTCACGCTGAAGCCACCATCCATGAAACGCGTGGGATCGTCGAAGGTATCGTGCTGCCAGCAAACGCTTACGCGCAGTCGCTGCGGGCTGCTCGCCCGTTCGATCATATCGACCAGCGTGGGCAACAGTTCGGCATCCCGGTAAGCGGGAATCTGCACAAAAAGGGTCTTGCGATCCGCTGCGTCCATGCGCTTCCTTGCACTCGCCTTCCTGGCGTCGGAGCGATGCTACGCCGGTGGCGGGAGCCTAAGGAAGCGGTTCGCAGCCCTGCGTACCAAGCGTTTCCAGCAACGCCGACACGGAGCCTTGTCCGGCAACGACATATCCCTCGTCGATATCCGCCAGAGGCAACAGCACGAAGGCGCGCTCGGCCATGCGCGGATGAGGCACGTGCAGGCGGTCGTCGTGCAGCGTGACGTCGCCGTAGGAAAGCAGGTCGAGATCGAGCACACGGGGCCCCCAACGCTCGCCATCGCGCACGCGGCCGAAGGCACGTTCGGTGCCCAGCAGTACGTCGAGCAGAGCGTGCGGCGCGAGGTCGGTCTCGATCCGGATCGCCGCATTGACGAAATCCGGTTGTGGCACCGGGCCCCAGGGCGGCGTGCGGTAGAACCGCGAGCGCCCCGTGATCCGGATACCCGAGTGCTCGCCGAGTCGAGCGATCGCTGCATCGAGGATCAGCCGGGTCTCGCCGAGATTGCCCCCCAGGCCGATGAAGGCGCGAACGCTCACGCGCCGCCCGAATCGCCCTTGCCGCGCCCGGCAGGCTTGCGCCGACGCCGACGCTTGCGCACTGCGGCAGCCGGGGCGGTCGCTTCGTGCGCGGGAACCCCGCCGCCGCCCAGCGCGGCGGCGAGCATCTCGGGCGGCAACTGCTGGGCATGCGCCCACCACTCGCCCAGTTCGCGCATGCCCGGCGATTCGTGCGCACGCAGCAGCAGGAAGTCGAACGCAGCGCGGAACCGGGGATGCGACATCAAGCGGAAAACACGCTTGCGGTGGATCTGCTCGAAACGCGGCTGCAGCGCCCAGATTTCTTCCATCGTGAAGGTGAAACGACGCGGAATCGCGACTCGCTGGCACTGCTCGCCCACCACGTGGACCGCCGCGCGCTGCCAGGCCTCGTTGGCGTCGTAGCCCTGGGCGATCCATCCCTGCGCCTGATCGCGAACCTCGCCCCACAGGAGCACCGCGTACAGGAAGGCCGGCGTGACGGACTTGCCCTCGGCGATGCGCGCATCGGTATTGGCGAGGCCCTGTTCCACGAGCGCGCGCAAGGCGTTGTCGCCGCGTTCGAGCGCACGCGCGGTGGCGGGAAAGAGGAACTTGAGCAGACCGCAGGCCTCGAGCATCTTGAAGCTCTTGAGGCCATGACCGCCAAGGAACAGCTTCAGCGACTCGTCGAACAGGCGTGCCGGGGCCGCTTCGCCCAGCAGGTGCCCAAGGGTGGCGAAAGGCGCCGCCGTCGCGGGATCGATCGTGAAGCCCAGCTTGGCCGCCAGGCGAGCCGCGCGAAGCATGCGTACCGGGTCCTCGCGGTAACGCTGCTCGGGATCGCCGATCAGGCGCATGCTGCGGTCTTCGAGGTCGCGCATGCCGCCGACGTAGTCGCGCACGCTGAAATCGGAGATGTCGTAGTAGAGGGCATTGACACGGAAGTCGCGGCGAACCGCATCCTCCTCGATCGTGCCCCATATATTGTCCCGGACGATGCGCCCGTCGACGATGTGGCGGTCGCCCTCGCCGCCTTCCTCCCCCGTGCCGCGGAAGGTGGCGACCTCGATGATCTCCGGGCCGAACACCACATGAGCCAGCCGGAAGCGCCGACCAATCAGGCGGCAATTGCGGAACAGCCCCTTGACCTCGTCGGGCGTGGCGTCGGTGGCGACGTCGAAGTCCTTCGGATGCCCGCCCAGCAGCAGGTCGCGTACCGCCCCGCCGACGAGATACGCGGCAAAACCCGCGTCGTGCAGGCGATAAAGCACGCGCAGCGCGGCCTTGCTGATGTTCTTGCGGGAAATGGAATGCTGTTCACGCGGGATAATGCGCATTACCGGCGGAACGTCACTCCTGGTATCGGGATTCAAGCGGTCGAAGTCCTGGCGGACGCTCTGGCGTCCGTTCAAGTGGCTGCCCCCCACCGGCAAGCGGTGTCGGGATGAATGGGTCAAATGTAACGAATTAGACTCAATTCCACGAGCGGCCCGGAAACCCATTGCCGCCTGCACGAATTTGGATATACTAGCGCGCTTCGTACTCTCAGTACGACCCGCTCCCTTCGTCTAGTGGTCTAGGACACCGCCCTCTCAAGGCGGGAACACGAGTTCGAACCTCGTAGGGAGCGCCACTTTATCCGGCATCGAACCCATCGCATGACCTTTGTCGTCACCGATAACTGCATCAAGTGCAAGTACACGGACTGCGTCGAAGTCTGCCCGGTGGACGCCTTCCATGAAGGTCCGAACTTCCTGGTGATCAATCCGGACGAGTGCATCGACTGCACGCTTTGCGAGCCGGAATGCCCGATCAACGCCATCTACCCCGAGGACGACGTTCCCGCGGGTCAGGAGGCGTTCGTTGCGCTCAATGCCGATCTGTCGAAGGACTGGCCGGTGATTACCGAGCGCAAGGACGGCCTGCCCGACGCCAAGGAATGGGAAGGCAAACCGGACAAGCTCAAGCTGCTGCAGCGCTGAGCCCAAACGCTCCGATACATCCCGATCCTGCCAGCACCGCGGCTGCGAACGTATCGATCGATCAAGGAATGGCCTGGTCTTCCGGCCGGTAGACGAACGTCGCCCGATCGCCGGGCTTTCGCGCCATCGTCAGGCGTATCACCGGCACCCAGCGCCCCGTCGTGACGTAGAAGTCGCGCTGATAGGCCATGGCGCCGATCGGGCCGTCGTGCCCTGCCACGTAGAAGAACGCTTCGATGGGCAGTCGCGTCCCCTCGCCAAAGCCCCATTCCTCGATGACCAGTTCGTTCTGTTCGCCGAACGACTCATCCTTGATCGCGCGCATGGCAGCGAGGACAGCCTCGAAGATCGCCGACGAACCGGTCGTACCCGATACCACCGTAAAGCCGCACTGATGGTTGCGCCGCTCGAACTTGTCCGAGACGACGTTGTAGTGAGCCACCCACGACGGCGCGGTGACAATGCCTTGCATCTGACATGGCCTGCTCTGCGTCGGGTAATCGCGATGGGCTCCGCACCCGCGATTGACACGCTCGTCCGATGCCGCATCGATAGGAAATGCGCACAGCACTTCCATGTTCCGAAACGGCCTGTCGCCGTATTTCAGCACCGGCACCAACAGGAAGCCTTGCGCATAACGATGCGCCACCTTGTTGAACTGGGCATCGCGGCGCATCCAGGAAAACGATATGCCTCCGGGCTTCGGGTTCGCCGCACCCTTCGGATCCCAGACGTGACCCGTGGACGGATACACCGTGCTACGCAGGATCACGCCCGAACAAAGGAACGAGGGCGCAGTGTCGGACCCCGCACACGTGGTTGTCCGCTCGTCGTCGTAACGCGCCTGGATGGTTGCGGCCACGGCGATACCTTCCGCATCGTGGTCGCGATGCGCGTCTCGGGAATCGGAAAGCGCGCTGCCGCCAATCGACAGCCACGCGGCCGCCGTCATGACAATGGCGAGCCGTCGCAGGGATTGTCCTTTAACCATGGGACCGAGCTCCTGGTGATGGATCTGGCCTTCCTTAGTGATGGCTTGCAGCAAGGTCACGCATGACGCCGCTGCCGGGGTGGCCGGCTGGGCTCTGGGACCGCTTGATCGGCGGTTCGGAACAGAAACGAAGCCGGACCGCCCGGACCGCCCGGAAGGGTCACCTGAATGACCGGAACCCAACGCCTCGTCAATGTCACGAACTCGCTCTGGTTCGCCCTTGCCTGGTTCAATCCATCCGCAGACCCAGAGAGATAGAAAAATGCTTCGAGGGGAATCTTCGGATCATTCTGTGGCCAGACTCCGATCATGATCTCGTTCTGCAAGCCAAAGTTGCCCAGTTTCAGCCGGATCTGCCCGATAGCCTGGAACGCCAGGTGCGCATTGGCGGTGCCGGGAAGCAACCCAAACCCGCACTGGTTTCCGTAAAAACCCCGGTTGCCGAACTTCGCTGTCCAGGCAGGCTCCCCCTGGATGTTCTGCTCCTGGCAGGGTCCACTGTCAGGGATGCCGGAGTACACACCGCACCCGTCCAACTTTCCGGTGGCCCTTCCCACCGTCGCGGCGTCGTACGGATACGCACAAAGGACAAAGAGCTGCGTAAAGCCATCCGAAGGCGAATCGGCGTAGTAGTGCGGCAGGATGATGAAGCCGTTCTTGTAGTTAAAGACCAGATTACTTAAGCCCGCGTCACGTCGAAGCCAGGAGAACGACACGCCCTTTTTTATCGGCGAAGCAGGATTCGGATTCCAGACATAGAAACCGGGCCCGCGCTGGGTCGCCCTCATCAGAATTCCGGAGCAAAGCAGTACGGGCTTCGGGTCAGGATCCCCTGGGTATTTCGTGCAAGAGGCAAAGGTTTCGTCGTAGCGCTCTTTGAGATGCCGCGCCACGTCCGCACCGGAGGCAAAACCGTACGGGCCATGCGAACGATACCCCTGCCCCGCACACGCCGCGAGAAGAACGACGGCGACAGCGACGCCAAGGGAGCGCCATGCACGCATGAGTCGAGCTTTCATCCAACACCTCCCTGTGTTGGCCTGCAAATAAACGATCGCTCAATCTACATCGGCACCGCATCACCAGCATGCACATGCTCAGTGCATGGCGGAAGGTATTGAGGCGGTCCGCGTCTCCGGCACCGCCTGGTCTTCGGGTAAGTAGCGGAAGTACGCGTCGCTCCCTTCACTCTGCGGCAGAACAATCTGGACGACCGGCACCCAACGCCCTATCACCGCTTTGAAATCTCTCTGATTCGCCATGGCCTCACCGCGCCCTTTCGCGCTTCCGCCGATATAGAAAAAGGATTCCAGCGGCAGGCCAGGATCATCCTTTCGCCACGCGCGCAACATGACCTCGTTGTGTAGCTTATGCAAGTCTGGCAGTTTGGACCTGACTTCCCATCCCTGATAGACGGGCCACACCAGATG
This sequence comes from Luteibacter sp. UNCMF366Tsu5.1, assembly GCF_900119235.1. NCBI lineage: Bacteria > Pseudomonadati > Pseudomonadota > Gammaproteobacteria > Lysobacterales > Rhodanobacteraceae > Luteibacter > Luteibacter sp. UNCMF366Tsu5.1. The sequence continues at coordinate 1,180,343 of NZ_FPIS01000001.1, forward strand.
GGTATCGAAACTGCACTGATGCCCGTACATGCCATGATCTCGGTAGCGGGCGATCCACTGATCGGCCTCGGTAATGCCCTGTGCCTGACAAGGTCCGCTGTCAGGGATACCCGGATACGCACCGCATCCATCGTCGCTGCGATTCCATGTCGCTGCGTCATAGGGGAAAAGGCAGAGCGCACTGATCGGGTCGAAGCCTGCTTCCCAGGCCTGATCGGGGGGCAGGAGGGTGAACCCGTTGTCATAGCCGAACACGAGGCCACCGAAAGAGCCTGACTTGTTCAGCCAGGAAAACGACACCGAGTTCTTATTTTGCGATTCCGGGTTGGGATTCCAGACATGAAAGTCCTCTCCGCGCTTCGTGGCACGCATATACACGCCACTGCACGTCAGCCTGGGTTTGGTGCCCCCTCCACACTGGATGTTTAGGCTGCTGAAACGCGCCAGCATGTTCGTTACCACCTCGCCCCCCGAAGGGAACGCCGTCACTCCGCCTGAATGGCGAGCCTCGTGGCCTGCACATGCCGCAAAGAGGGCGACCGCTGTCGCAAGGGATACGATCCGAAACGAGCGAGCAATCCTCGTGTCCATCGCCTACCTCCATGTAAGCCGCATGCAATCTCCGGTGAACCGCAGTCTGGCACCGGGCGAAGCGGCCCGATATCGACCCTCGGTCGTAGGCGACCGCAGGCGATATCCGGCACAAGCTGCCGAGGCATCCAATGCACGAAGACTTTCTCTCGGATGCACCCCTCGGCGTGGTTTCGCCCCGGTCAAGCTCTAGTGCGCACCCGAGCCGGTCGCCTCATCGCGCAGCGCAACGACAAAAAAGGCGGCCCTCTTTCGAGGGCCGCCTTTGTCGCATCTCGCCATCCCACGATCTACGTGGGCGTGATGCTCAATTGATAGATCGCGTTACTTGCTGCCCATCCGCGACTTCAGCGCGTCCACGACACGACGGACGCCATCGGCATCGCCCTGCGCGCGAACTTCGCTGCCGGTGCCGCTCGGCATGACGGACAGCACGACACTGTGCGCGCCACCCTGCGACGACGGAGCGTCCTTCGCATCCTGATCGGCGTTCTTGCCGCCACCGAACATGCGACGAAACAGGCCCGGGCGGCCTTCCGGCTTACCGCGATTCACAGCGATCTGATAGCTGTGCGCAGTGTCGTCGTGGCCGACGACCTTGCCCAGGTCGCCCACGCTCAGCAGCTCACCTATGCGGCGGTAGGCAGCGTCGGGGGCATCGGTCAGCACGAAACCGTCGGAGACGGGCGCCGCCGAAGCGTTCCCGTTGGCGTCGGCGCCGGCGCCCACGTCCGGAATCACAAGGGCGGCGCTGGTCGAGGGCGTATCCAAGCCCGGCGGGATTTCCAGGGGAGCTTCCTGCTGGGCCTTCTGCCATTCCTTCGTGGAGCGGAACGCGCCGCAACCGGAAACGACCAGGACGGACAGGAGCAGTGCCGGGACGACCAGCGCGTACGAGGTTTTCTTCATGAACTTTGGGTTCCGTTGGGAAGGTGAGCGTCAGGCGGCAGACGCCAATGGTGCCAGAGCCGCGAGGGTTTCGTGCAGCCTCGCCAGCGCCGGGCCAGATTCCAGCTCGACCAGGGGCAGCCGCGGAGCCGCGGAACCGAGCCCCAGGGCGGCCAGGCCAGCCTTGACCGGGATCGGATTCGGCGCGCAATTCAAGGCATCGATGAGCGGGGCCAGCCGTTCCGCAGCCTGCCGCGTGCGCTGCGCGTCGCCCGAACGGGCGGCGTCGCACAACTCGCGAAAAGCCTTCGGTACCAGGTTGGCCACAACCGAGATGGTCCCCGCGGCGCCAGCCAGCATGGCCTCGGGAGCCGAACCGTCGTCGCCGCTCAGGTAGACGAAATCCGGCCGGATAAGTTCCGCGACGGCGCGGATGCGCTCGGCGTCGCCACGGGCTTCCTTCACGCCGATGATGCCGGGGTGGTCGCGCAGCACAGCCAGGGTCTCCGGAGAGATGTCGCAGCCCGTGCGCGGAGGCACGTTGTACAGAATGACAGGCAGGCCACCTTGATCGGCCACAGCGAGAAAATGCCGGCGCAGGCCCTCCTGCGTGGGGCGCACATAGAACGGCGCGACGACCAGCGCGGCATCTGCGCCCAGCGCAGCCGCGCGGCGCGTGGTGGCGATGGTTTTTGCGGTGCCCGCCTCGCCGGTACCGGCGACGACCGGAACACGCCCGCCGACGCGCTGCACCGCGAACGCCAGCAGGCGGTCGTATTCGTCATGTTCCAGGAAGTGCGACTCGCCGGTCGAGCCGGCCACCACGACGGCCTGCGTCCCGCCTTCCAGTTGCTGGTCCAGCAACCGGCCGAACGCGTCCAGATCGAGGGAACCGTCGGCGGCGAAAGGCGTCGCCAGCGCGGTGATGCTGCCTGAGATATCCAAGGTGAAACCCGTTGTGCAATCAACGCTTCGCATGTTACCGGGGCGTTTCGGGCTAGTCCATTCGGCCCCATCCCGTCCGGCGGACGTGCCGTGTCTTGCTAGCGTGCGACGGGGCCAAGTAAGCTGCCCCCAAAGCGTTGGTCCCGCGCCCCGCGGGATGCGCCATGGGTAGTCCCGCCTTGAATCGTTCTGCAGCACGCAACGCCGCCACCGATAACCAACTTCTCATTTCGACGCTGTCGCCGGCGCATCGCGCGCCGATCCTCGCGCTGGCCAAGCGGATCGCCGACTCCGGCTGCAATCTCGCTGACGCGCGAGTTTCCACCATCGGCAACGACACCTCTGTGATGCTTTTGGCCGTCGGCGCATGGGATGCGGTGGCGAAGCTGGAGACGTCGCTCGGCAAGCTCGGTCGCGATGAAGAACTGCAGATCGTCCACTACCGCACGACGCCACGCGAACCCACCGCGCACCTGCTGCCTTATCTGGTGGAGGTGATCGCTGCGGATCGCCCGGGCATTCTGGTGAAGATCATCGAGTTCTTCTCGCGCCGGGACATCAGCGTCGAACAACTCTCGTCGATGCGCTATCAGGCGATGCAGACCGGCGCGGAGATGTTCCAGGCGCAGATCACGATCGGCATTCCCGCGGAAACGCATATCGCCGCGCTGCGCGACGATTTCCTCGAACTGTGCGATGGCCTCAACCTCGACGCCATCATGGATCCCGTCAAGTTCTAAAACCGCGAGGAGCAGCGGACGTACGCATGACCGGCAAGAGCATGAAGCTACCGAAACTCGAAGGCACGCTTGGCGACGGCTCCACGCTGTCCCTGGCTTCGCTCCAGGGCCAGTGGGTCGTCGTCTTTTTCTACCCCAAGGACAACACGCCGGGCTGCACCAACGAGGCCCGCGATTTCCGCGATCTCTACCCCGCGTTCAAGGCGCGTAACGCCGAAGTCGTCGGCGTGTCCCGCGACTCCGTCCGTTCGCACGCCAACTTCGCGACAAAGCATGAGCTGCCCTTTCCTCTGGTCTCCGACGCCGACGAAACCTGGTGCCGCGCGTTCGATGTCATCCACGAGAAGGTGCTCTACGGAAAGCGCTACCTGGGCGTCGTGCGCAGCACCTTCCTGATCGATCCCCGCGGCAAGCTCGCCGCGGAATGGCGCGGCATCAAGATCCCCGGCCACGCGCAGGCCGTATTAGAGAGTGTCCCCGCCGCGTGACGGCTACCGCGTCAAGCGGCACCCTCCTCCCGGTCGTCGCCGCGCGACCGGGTTCCGCAACCTCCGCATGAGGTCACTTCCGCATGACCGGAAGCAAGCGCATCTACGCCCTCGACACCAACGTGCTGCTGCACGATCCGACGTCGTTGTTCCGCTTCGAGGAGCACGACGTCTTCATACCGATGACGGTGCTGGAGGAACTGGACGAAAAGAAGAAAGGTGGCTCGGAAGTCTCGCGCAACGGCCGCCAGGTCAGCCGATTCATCAACGAACTGATCGAGCGCGGTGGCGGCCAGGGCCTTCGCGACGGCCTGGAACTCAGCAACCCCCAAGGCGTCAAGCTCAAGCGTGGCGCGGTAGGTCGCCTGTTCTTCCAGCAGCGCGCAAGCCACGGTAACGGCAAGGCCGACAACCAGATCCTGGCATCGGTCATCGACCTGCGTGACCAGCATCCGGACCGTCCGGTGATCCTCGTCACCAAGGACATCAACCTCCGGATCAAGGCGTCCATCTACGGCATCACCGCCGAAGACTACGAGAACGACCGCGCGCTGGACGATTTCGCCCTGCTCTTCACGGGGTCGGACGCGCTGCCGGAAGACTTCTGGAGCCGGCATCCGGAGCTTCGTTCCTGGAACGAGCGCGGTCGGACGTTCTACGAGGTGAACGTCCACGAGGACGAGCAGTGGTACCCGAACCAGTGCCTGTACATGCCGGGCGAAAACGACGTGGAACTGCGCGTGCTGCAAATCTTCGGCGACGAAGATGCGCGCAAGGCCCGGCTCGTTCTGCTCGACGACCACACGCATGCGGCCCACAGCGTATGGGGCATCGCCGCGCGCAACCGCGAGCAGAATTTCGCCCTGAACCTGCTGATGGATCCGGACGTCGACTTCGTGACCCTGCTGGGCACCGCGGGCACGGGCAAGACGCTGCTCGCGCTCGCCGCCGGCCTGGCCCAGGTGATGGACCAGCAGCGCTACCGCGAGATCATCATGACCCGCGCCACCGTGCCGGTCGGCGAAGACATCGGCTTCCTGCCGGGCACGGAAGAGGAAAAAATGACGCCTTGGATGGGCGCGCTGACCGATAACCTCGAAGTGCTCGCCAATCCCGAGGAAGGCGGCTCGTGGGGGCGTCAGGCCACCAACGATCTGCTGGCATCGCGGGTCAAGATCCGTTCGCTGAACTTCATGCGCGGGCGCACGTTCCTGAGTCGCTACCTCATCATCGACGAAGCGCAGAACCTCACACCCAAGCAGATGAAGACCCTGATCACCCGCGCCGGACCAGGCACGAAGATCATCTGCCTGGGCAACGTGGAACAGATCGACACGCCGTATCTCACGGAGACCACCTCGGGCCTCACCTATGCGGTGGACCGCTTCAAGATGTGGGCGCATTCGGGACACATCACGCTGAAGCGCGGCGAACGGTCGCGCCTGGCGGATTTCGCGTCGGAAGCGCTGTAACCGCTGTAAACAAAGGGGCGCGGGCGCACCGCCCGCGCCCTGGGACATCGTCGGCCGCTGGCGAGGACAGCGGCCTCGGGTGTGCCGGCTCGGTGGGCCAGGAGTATCCTATGGCCGTTGATACGGCCGCGCGCGGGTGCGGCCATCGAAAGGTTCCCATCGAGTCCCTTCCATGAATTTCCTCGGACCTCGCTTCATCGTTCTGTATGTGCTGATCCTGTTCACGCTGTGCGTGTTGCTGGTGCACCTCCGCGGCCGCTCGCGCCTCCGCTTCGATCGCCAGTTGGTGGATCATTCGGCGATCTTCGCGCCGTACAACTTGTTGATGTACGCGTTTTCCGCTGTACCGGCGCGCCCTATTCTCGACCGCCGCGGGTTTCCGCAGCTCGACCTGCTGCAGAACAACTGGCAGAAAATCCGCGAAGAAGCCCTGCATCTCTTCGACGAGGGATTTATCCGCTCGGCCGAGAAGCATAACGATGCCTCGTTCAACTCCTTCTTCAAGCAAGGCTGGAAGCGCTTCTATCTGAAGTGGTACGGCGAACCGCTGGCGTCTGCGGAAGCGCTCTGCCCGGAGACTGTGAAGCTGCTGAATGCGATCCCGAGCGTGAAGGCGGCGATGTTCGCGTTGCTGCCGCCGGGCAGCAAACTCAACCCGCATCGCGATCCGTTTGCTGGCTCGTTGCGCTATCACCTGGGCCTGATCACGCCCAACTCCGACGACTGTCGCATCTTCGTCGACGGCGAGATGCATGCCTGGCGCGACGGCAAGGACGTCGTATTCGACGAGACCTATGTGCATTGGGCGGAGAATCGCACGGACCAGACGCGCGTCATCCTCTTCGCGGACGTGGAGCGCCCGCTGAAGAGCGGTCTCATGACGGCGATCAACAAGCGCGTGGGCGCGTTCATGGGGTCGATCACGGCCTCGCCGAACAGCGACGATGGCAAGGAGCAGGTCGGTTTCGTCAATCGCATGTTCGCGCTCAATCAGCGTGGGCGTGAGCGCACGCGGCGTTTCAAGAAGGCGAATCCGAAGCTCTTTCGGGTGCTGAAGTACGCAGGCATTGTGGTGATGATTTGGCTCATCTTCCTCGCGCCCTACCCGTTCTTTCGCGGGTGAGATCGGGCTGGGGCTAAGCCGCTCGTCGCTCGGCTTCGCCAGCGGTGTAGCGCTAGGAGCTTTGAGGGAAACGCCATCGGCCGCCGCTCTCGGCGCATCGGCTTCACCGTCGCTTGGGTAGAGAGGCCGCTGCGCGGCCGTGTGTGGCTTATGGCTGCGCCCCTCGCGCCCGGATACCGTGACAAATCGGCCCCTTGCGGGAGCCGCCTCAGCGCTCTCGTAGGAGCCACCATGGCGGCGAGGGAATCTTGCCGGTGGGAGCCAGCCTGCTGGCGATGGGAGCTTGCCTCGTCGCTACACCGCTTCGTTGGTTTCTCGCCGCTATAGCGGCTCCCACGGGAAACCAAAAAAAACGGCATGCCGGAGCATGCCGTTTCGGAAATATACGTTGAAGGGTGCCCGTCAGATCTTGGCGATACCTTCGGGGCGCTTGGCACCCACGAAGTGCTTGGCCCAGTAGGCCTCGTTGAGGCTATCGACGCGTACGGTCTTGCCGGCCGACGGCGAATGGATGAACTGGCCGTTGTCGATGTAGATGCCGACGTGCGAGACGGCCTTACCGCGGGTGCGGAAGAAGACCAGATCGCCCGTCTTCATTTCGTTGCGCTTGACCTTGAGGCCTGCGAGGAACTGGCTGGCCGAGTTGGTCGGAAGGTCGAGGCCGATGCTGTGCATGAACACGTAGCGGACGAAGCCGCTGCAATCGAAACCGGTGGAGGGAGCCCGGCCGCCGCGGTGATAGCGGATGTCACGGAGCTTCATGGCGAAGGCGAGAAGCGCCTCGCGGGCATGGCCATCAACGTGACCAGCGAGTTTGTCGGTGGCGGCGGCGACGAGGCTGTCGTCGTCATCCGCGTCGGCGTCGGTGTCGGCCGTGAGCGGGGCGTTCGAAGCGGCCTTCGGAGCGGCGATCAGCGAGGTGGCGTCGGGAACCGCTGATTGGGCCAGCGCCGTGGCGGGCGCGAACACCGGAAGATCGGTGAGGAGAAGCGTGGCGGACTGGTCGAGACCTTGTGGAGCCTGGATCGTATCGGCAAAAGCGGGTGTTACGGCGGCGGTACAGCAAGTGGCTAACGCGAGAGCGGTCAGTCGCTTTAAATACATGAGCGGAAAGGCCTATTCATCGTGGAGTTAAGCCGCCGTGAAGGTGAGACGACCGTGAACGAGGGGTGAAGTTACCAAACCGAGTCACCCTTGTTGTTGGCATAAAGTTAAAAACGGCCATTCCTAGGAAACATTCATAGAAGTCGTAGGAAACTGCGGGCTGGAGGCCGAAAACATGAACAACCTTAGGCACTTGCCTTCACGAATGTGAGGGCCGATGACGTTGTTCGGAGCGAATGAAAGGCATCACGCCTTGTACGAACGTGCCCCGAAGATCGCACTGCCTATGCGCACCTCGGTACTTCCCTCGGCAATCGCCAGTGCAAAGTCGCCACTCATGCCCATGGACAGACGATCGGCCGAATGGCCAGCCTGGCGGGCGGTGTCACGCAGGCGATACAGGCGCTGGAAACAGGCCCGTACGCGGCTTTCGTCCTCGGACGCCTCAGCCAGCGTCATCAGCCCGCGGAGGCGCAGCGAGGGGAACGCCTTCAGTTGATCCAGGAACGAAAGCAGGTCGTCGGGCGCCAGTCCGTGCTTGGTTTCCTCGGGCGAGGTCTTGACCTGTACCAGCACGTCCAGGCTGCGGCCTTGCGCCTGCAAGGCCTTGTCCAGAGCGACGGCGAGGTCCAGGCGATCGAGCGACTGAACCTCGCTGGCCAAGGCGGCGACCGCCTTGGCCTTGTTGGTCTGCAGGTGGCCGATGACGACCCACGACACGTCTTCGTCGGCGAGTGCCGCGGCTTTTGCCTGGATCTCCTGCACCTTGTTCTCACCGAAGCGTCGCCAGCCCAGGCCGATAGCTTCACGGACGGTGTCGGCACCGAAAGTCTTGCTTACCGGCAGCAGAGCAACCTCGGAAGGATCGCGCCCCGCACGCAGGCAAGCATCGGCAACCGACGCCTGCACGATGGCGAAGCGACCCGCTAGCGTGCCCGGGGCGTCGCTCATGCCTTCGACGCTTCCTGGAAGTGCCGAGCGACGACATCAGCCACGACCATGCTCACCCGCTTACCGGTGGGGATGTGCAGGAACTCGTTCGGGCCGTGCGCGTTGGAATGCGGGCCGAGCACGCCCGTGATGAGGAACTGCGCCCGCGGGAACTTCTCGCCGAGCATGCCCATGAACGGAATGCTGCCGCCTTCGCCCATGTAGGCGGCCGGTGCGCCGAAGTAGTGCTGCGAGGCTTCGGCAACGGCCTGCTCCAGCCACGGCGACAGCGCCGGCGCGTTCCAGCCGCTGCCGTCCTTCTCGAGATCGAACGTGACCTTTGCGCCGTACGGCGGATCCTTCTCAAGCAATTCCTTGAGGAAGCGGCCCGCTTCCGCGCCCGACAGGGTCGGCGGCACGCGCAGGCTGAGCTTCACCGATGTACGAGGGCGCAGGACATTGCCCGCGCTGTCCAGGGGCGGCATGCCGCCGACGCCGGTCACGGCCAACTGCGGGCGCCAGGTCCGGTTGAGCACCAGTTCGGTGAGATCGTCGGTCACCGGCTGCATGCCTTCGACGAACGGAAACTTGTCGTAGACAGCGGTGCCCAGCACCTCCGCGGAGCGACGCGCCTGATCGACGCGCTGCGCCGGAATGTCGACGTACAGTTCCTTCGGCACGATGGTGCCGGTGTGCGGATCTTCGAGACGGCTCAGGAGGTCGCGAAGAATGCGGAAGCTGGAGGGCACCACGCCCGAGGCGTCGCCCGAATGCACGCCCTCTTCCAGCACCTGCACGGTGAGATTGCCGCCGGTCATGCCGCGTAGGGACGTGGTGAGCCAGAGTTGATCGTAGTTGCCGCAGCCGGAATCGAGGCAAACGACGAGCGCCGGATGCCCGATGCGATCGGCCAGATGATCCACGTAGTACGGAAGGTCGTAGCTACCGGACTCCTCGCACGCTTCGATGAGAATCACGCAACGCGCATGCGGCACGCCCTGTTCGCGAAGGGCGAGCAACGCAGCGAGCGAGCCGAAGATGGCGTAACCGTCGTCCGCGCCGCCGCGGCCGTAGAGCTTGTCGCCCTTGATGACGGGCGTCCACGGGCCGAGGTCATCGGCCCAGCCGGACATTTCCGGCTGCTTGTCGAGGTGTCCGTAAAGCACCACGGTCTCGTCGGTGCCCTTCCCCTGCACGCCCTGCGCGGGAATGTCGATGTAGATGAGTGGCGTGCGACCTTCCAGTTGCACCACTTCCAGTGCCGCGCCTTCGAAGGCGCCGAGTTTCGAGCGCGCCCACGACGCCATCAACGCCACGGCCTGATCCATGTAACCGTGCTCCCGCCACTGCGCGTCGAACATCGGCGACTTGTTCGGGATGCGGATGTATTCGACCAGTTGCGGCACGATTTCCGCGTCCCAGAGGCCGCTGACGAAGGAAGAGATGCGGGAGGTATCCATGAGGAAAAGGCTCGTCGGGTCAAAGGCCGATTGTAGCAGCGACGACAGCGACGCCCCTTTCGATGTGGTCCCCGCCGGTTGCGCCGTCACGGCGGTGTCGCACGTGCTTTCCCTCGGCGCGCCGGTTCGCGGACAACCCGCGGACCCGCAGAGTGATCCGGCGTCATTCGACGCATCCCCAAAGGAGACGCTCTTGAAACGCTATCTCATTGCCCTGGCCGGGCTGCTGCTCTCGCCGCTCGCTCTCGCTTCGACGCCGGTGAACATCAACACGGCGGACGCCGCCGCGCTCGCGGAGTCGCTCGACGGCGTGGGCCTCGTGAAGGCACAGGCGATCGTCGCGTGGCGCGAGGCGAACGGCGCGTTCGAAAACGCCGACCAGCTGGCGCAGGTCAAAGGCATCGGCGCATCGCTGGTGGACCGCAACCGCGACGCGATCCAGGTCGACGGCGGCAAGACGGCTAAGAAGGCCAAGGCGCCCAAGCCCGCGCGCCCCCGCGCCGGTGACGACGAGGACTGATCGCTCGCACCGTTATTGATCCCCTAGCGCGTTCGGCCCCGGCGATCCGCCACCGGCCGCCGAACGCGCTACACTCGCGCCCCATGTCGGGTCGGCACTCGCCCTCCCGTACGTCACAGGGGCTTGATGTCGCAATGATCCTGCCGCGTTACCGCATCGCCGCTTCGGGCATTCCTGGGGCCGGCAAGGGCTTGTTCGTGGACGAGTTCGTGGCCGCCGGGCGCGTCGTAACGGCGCCCGACCAGATCGATCGCACGCATGGCTGGGACGAGATCCAGGCCACCCCCGCCCTCGCCGCCAACCTGTACTCAGCCGCCCGCTGGTTCGAGGACCGCTACACGGTCTCCCCGGAGTGGCCGGACGAGTGCTACGTGAACCACAGCTTCGAGCCCACCGGCCTCTGGCACCTCGGCTTCATCTTCGCCGCGAAAGACCTCCCGCAAGGCACTGAAATTACGGTGGATTACCGTCATCTCCTCGCCCCTGGGCAGGACGAGAGCTTCCAAGACGCGGCGACTGGTGAGAAAATAACCGGCTTGTCCTGGCATGAGAGCCTCGCGCAAAGCACCCGCGCCCTGGCCCGCCTGCTCGGCTGACACCTGGTCACTTCGATGGCAATTGCAGACATTCCCGTCCTGGAAACGCCGCGCCTGCGGCTCACAGCCCTCACCGAACGCCACTTCGACGATTACGCGGCCATGCTCGCGGACGCCGAGAGCACGCGCTGGATCGGCGACGGCCAACCGCTCGACCGGATGAACGCGTGGCGTTCCATGGCGATGCTGCTGGGCCATTGGGCGCTGCGTGGCTGCGGCATGTGGGCCATCGAACTGAAGGACACCGGCGAATTCATCGGCCGCGCCGGCCTGATGAAACCCGAAGGCTGGCCCGACCTGGAACTCGGTTGGATGTTGAAGCCGGAACACCGCCACCACGGGTATGCCACCGAAGCCGGCGAAGCGATCCTCGATTTCGCCTGGAACCAGCTGCACGCGCAGCGCGTGATCAGCATGGTGCGCATTGGCAACGAAGCGTCCGACCACGTCGCGGAGCGGCTTGGCGGCGAGCACATCGACAACATCGATTTTCTCGGCGGCGCGACACACCTGTTCGCGTACTACCCGCCGCACCGCGAAGTCCGCCGCGCCGGTTGACCGGCGCGCGTTCGCCAGGCGCTAGAGCGCCGGGGCGAAGTCGGTGCGACGCCGACGCGGATTCACCGCCACCAAACCCGCCAGCGCCAACAGGCGCGCCGTGCGCATCCACGCCAGCACAACCACCCCTAGCTGCACGATCAGAAAGCCGGCCAGCCAGCCGCTGCCCACGGCTGTCGTATGCCCGCGCCATGACGCAATCGCCACGGCCAGGACCATGCCCACCAGGGTGATCACGCCATAGACGAACAGCGTGGCGAACGGTCGCCTCAGCGCAGCGACAGTACCGCGGCCGAGGGCGCGGAAGGCGGAACGAAGACTGCTGTCCGCCATGAATTGCGCACGCGCCGATTCGACGATCGCCTGGGCTATCACGAAGATCAGCAACGTTACGGCCAGCGCGGCATGCTGGTAGGTATCCGCACGTACGACACTCAAAGCGGCGTCGACCTTGTCATCCGCGAAGGACGACACGCCATGCGTGAGCGCGATGAAGATGCCATAGGGAATCAGTGAAAGGATCGAGAGCCGAAGCATTCGCCCGTACTCAGCCGCGCCGCCTTGCAGCAGGCCGCCGAAACCGAGGGCCCGCTGCGCCCGCCCGCTCGCGACCACCATGGCGGCCAGGAACGGTGCCGTCAGCAGGGTGACCAGCACGCCCGCGACAAAGGCCATGCCGATCCAGCCCTTCCCGCCGCGCAACGCTGCCATCACGTCGGCGAACATGAGCCCGTCGAAATGCGCCGCCCACGAGTCGGCATGCACGCTGTGCCCGAGCAGGTTGTCGAGCAGGCCCCACAGGGGCAAGGCGACAACAAGAGTCGGCAACAGCGTCACAACGATCCACAGGAGCATGAGTCGCCACTGGAGCGCTCCCACGGCGGCCGTGCCGAGTGCAGCGAAAGGCGAGCGTCGTTGATGAGCGTTCATAGCGTCCCCAGAACCGAAAAGAGGCCTTGCAGCACGGCGGCCAAGTCGGCGGTCCAGCGCTTCGAGGCAGCGTGGTTGGCTTCCACGGTACGGCTGTCGTCGAGCTTGTTGGCATCGAGGTAGATCTTGCGGTCGGGGTCGAGCTCCGCGGAGGCCCCCTTCACCGGCTTGGTGAAGGCGAAGCGCGCCCAGCGACGATCGTCGTTCCAGCGAACGGTTTCCACCGAGCCGTCCATGAAGGACACCTTGAGGGTCTGCGGGACCGACGCGCCATCGCGCCAGACCGTGACCGTCGTTTTCCACGGGAATGGCCCTGTGCCGGGCGCCGCATCTGGATGGGCTTTTTTCCACGCTTCGCGCTGCTTTTCCACGGCCTTGTCGTTGTCGTCGGACGACACCTCTGTCCGACGACCGTCTTTCATCGACACGCCCGCCAGCGGCAGCACTTCCTCGCTGACGATGTCGGTCACGCTGTCGTCGATGCGCGCGGTGCCATATACGTATTGATCGAATACCTGCGCCACGATCTCCGGCTTGCCCGAGGATTCGGCCACGGCTGCCTGAAGGTCGGCGATGGACGGATGACGGAAATGCCACAGGTCATAGTAATGACGGAAGGCTTTCTCCATCACGTCCTTGCCGAGGCGTTCTTCCAGATCGTGCATCGCCGTGGCCGTTCGCGAGTACACGGTGGCGTAGTCGGCGCTCGAAAGGCGATCCCATGAGTTTTCGCCGAGCGGGTCCGACGGCTTGCGCAGGCGAGCGGTCATGCGTTCGAGCATGAAGGACGGCATCGGCGGCTCCACGCCGAAAAATTTCCAGAACGGCGTGGTCAGATAGAGCACCTGCTTGCGCTCGCGCAGCATGCGATCGTCCCAGTACTCGTTCAGACCCTCATCGAGCATCGGTTCCTCGAATTCGTTCGAGGCCAGCAGGCCATAGAAGTAACCGTGACCGAATTCGTGGATGGTGACGAAGTCCAGGAGGTACTCGTTCGTCGTCTTCGGCTCAACGTCGCGGTAGCTGTCCGCGGTGAAGAAGGTTGGATACTCCATGCCGCCCGCTTCGGCCGCGTTGAACGGCGGCACCACGGCAGTGAGCGTCTTGTACGGATAAGGACCAAGCGTCGAGGAGAAATAGGCCAGCGAATCGATCGATGCCTTCAACACCGGCTTGGCGCTTGCCGCGTACTCGGCGGGATAGATTACGCGTACCTTGACCCGAGGGCTGCCGGGACCGGTGTACTCGCCGTCGATCGACTGATATCCGGGTGCGGCCATCCAGGCGAAGTCATGCACATCGGCCTGCACGAAGTGCCAGGTCAGCTCGTTGCCTTCCGGCGCCGGCTCGCCCTGCTGTTCGCCGACGGCACCGATGACATAGTCGTGCGGTGCGGTGATGCGGACGTCGAACTCGCCGAAGTCCGCGTAGAACTCGCTGTTGAAGTGGAACTCATGCACGTTCCAGCGCGGTTCCGTCGCCCCGCGCTCACCCGGCAGTTCCAGCACGCCGATCTTCGGAAACCATTGCCCCACGAGGTGGAACGAGCCCACATAGCCCGTGCGCTCGATGACGCGCGGCAACTGGCTGTGAAAATTCATGTCCAGGGTGACGCTGCCACCCGCGGGCACCGGCTGCGCCAGGTCCACGCGCACCACGGTGTGGTCAGTCGCGGGGCCGCCGTCGGGATGCACGTAGTGCCACTTCAACGCAGCGCCGTCCTGCTCCACGTTGCCCAGGTCGATGTAGCCCCACTCGCCCTTCTTCACTTCGGCGATGCCGCGCGAGCCGCCTTGCGATGCGAGCACGCGGCGCTCGCTGAAGAACGTACTGCCCTCGCTTTCGAACGCGTTGAGATAGAGATGGAGAAACACGGCCGACACCGGCCGGTCGCTGCGATTGCGCCAGGTCAGTTGTTGCTGGCCGTCCACCGTGTGCTTGGCCGGGTCAAGGCGCGCCTGGATCCGATAGGACACCACGCGGTCGGACAGCGTGGCTTCGCTGCCGCTACGCGGGCCGCCCCATGCCGTCGGCGCGCTGGGTGTGCGCACGAAGGCCGCACGCGGCGAGGCGAAGGGAATCTCGCCGGCTGCCGCGGTAGGTGCTGTCGTGGAAGGGGCTGCCGCGGAGGACGCGGCGGCCGGTACCGAGGGCGGCGGCGACGCTACCTGCGCCGAGCTGCCATACGCAAAAAGCAGCGTGCTGGCCGCGACGAAACGAACGATTCTGGCTGCCTTGCGGCGCATCGGTGCATCCTCCCCTTGATGCCGATGAGAGTGCGTTGACGTGGCGGCGCGCCGATATAGGCCAAAGGTCACGTTTCCCCGCCACGCCAGGGCGCGCATGCATTCAGCCGGGGAACGGTCGCTCGCGCATCCACTTGGTGAGGATCCACTTCTCTCCCGAGAGCACGGGTGCACCACCGTGCAGCGAGAGCAGATCGAGCGAACCGTCCGGCGCGTTGTACTCGAAATACAGCGCCTGCCCTTGCCGGGGTACGTAGCTGAAGTCGATCCGCGGAAAGATGGTCTCGCCGCCCGCATCCACGTCGTTGAGATACATGATCAACGTGGAGACCCGCTGACCGCCGTTGCGAAGATGCGCCTGACTACCGGGGTCGTCCGGCGGGAAGTAGTCGAAATGCGGAAGATACTCGGCGGCCGGGCCGTAGCGCATGGCTTGCAGCCCTTCGCCGTGTTCCTGATCCAGGTTCATGATCGCCGCGGCACGTGCGTCGATCCGCGCAATCAGTGGCGTCTCGCCGCGGCCGAAGTTGGCGCCCTCGCTGGTGCGGATATCCTGCACCACACCGACACCCGTGCCCGGGTTGACCACCTGGGACCGCGCCAGGCGGGTGGTGGCGAGCGCGCGCAAGGCCTCGCACTCGGACGGATCGAGCACGCCATCCAGCACGGCGATCGTGGGGCGTGCCACGCGAACCAACACTCTGACCTGGCGATCTCCCGCATCGAGCACATGGCCGGCACGCAGGTGGCTGCGGAAGGTACTTGGTTCCGGCGCGTTCGACGGCGGCGACGGGCTGCCGAACAGCGCGTCGGCGATAGCATCGCGCGAGGCGCGCTCGTCGAAGCCGTTCTCCTTCATCGTCGTCAGCAGGTCGGGCGCGGCGTATCCCGCGGCGACGGCCTCGGCGAGCCAGCGATGCCAGTCCGCGGTAACCTTTGTGTGCAGGCGGGATCCCATGGCATGGCCTCTGTCGTTCATCGAACTCCCTTTCGCCATGAGGCTCCGATCGGAAGGAATCCTGCATTCATGGCATCGGAGCGTGCGTGTCGCATTCATCCTAAGTCAGTCCAACGCATAGGGGTACCCCAATGTCCGATCACCACGCACACGGTACGTTCGACGTGTCCATCACACCTGCTGGGGCGCCCGACGAGGGCGAGGGTTCCGTGCTCGGTTCGATGGCGCTCGCCAAGGTGTTCCACGGTGAGTGGGAGGGCACCTCCAAGGGCACGATGCTCACCGCATCCAGCAGCGGCACGACCGGTTCCGCCGCCTATGTCGCTGTCGAGCGCTTCACCGGCACCCTCGGTGGCCGGATAGGCAGCTTCGCCCTAGTGCACCGGGGTGTGATGTCCTCCGCGGGCCGTGAGCTCACGATCGGCATCGTTCCCGATTCCGGCACAGGGCAGTTGCAAGGCATCGCAGGCCGCCTGTCGATCGACATCGCCAAGGACGGCACGCACCATTACGACCTCGACTACAGCCTGCCTTAGGAACACGCCCTAGGCGTCGTCGTTAGAAAGCAGCCAGGCGAGTTTCCTGGCTTTCGGCAGGCGCTTTACCTCGTACTCCGCCCGCGAAGCGGCCGAACGGTCGGCGAAAGGGCGCGCACCGAGCAGCCTGACTGGCGGGTTCGCACGCGTGTACCGAGCGCCCTTCCCCGCCACGTGCGCTGCGTAACGCGCGTCGAGATCATTGGTGATCCCGGCGTACCATGCGCCGTTGCGGCATTCGATGAGATAGACGCACCACATGCGCGAAGTCTAGGCCCTGGCAGCGGCCTCGTCGCCCTCCTACAGTGTCGGCATGACGCCCCCCTACGATCTGGCCGTGAATCTGCCGCTGCGAACCGACGTCGCCGCAGCGCTCGGAAACGCCGTTGCCAAGACCGCTATCGCCGTGGAAGACCTCGGCTACCCCGATCCGGCAGGCGCGTTGGCAGTGCGCCGATCCATCGCTGGCTGGCTGCGGCGCGTTGGCGGCCACGGCGCGGTCGACCCGTCACGCATCGCATTGACGCTCGGCGCCCGACAAGCGTTGCGCCTGGCGCTCCTGCAAGCGCGCGCGCCGAACGGCGTGCTGCTTGTGGAAGACCATACCTACCAGGGCGTGCGTGCGCTCGCCGATGCCATGGGGCTGCGCTGCGTGGACGTGGGCATGGACGGCCAGGGCATGCGCCCCGATGCGCTTGCCCTGGCAGCGGAGCGCAACGGTGCCACCGTCGTCTACGTCCAGCCCACGCTGCACAACCCCACGACCGCGACGATGCCGTTGTCCCGGCGCATGGACATCGCTGCCGTGGCGGAAGCGCTCGGACTCACCCTGATCGAAGGCGACGTGTACGGTCCGCTCGCCTGGCATGGCCGCGATGCCGTGCCGCCGTTTGCGGTGCTGGCGCCCGAGCGCACCTTGCACGCGGGCGGTGTGGGCAAGATCCTCGGGCCGGGACTCCGGGTCGGCTGGCTGCTGCATCCCGATGCGCCGACCTGCGCGCTCACCGCCGTCACGATGCAGCGCGAACATGACGGCATACCTACCCTCTGGCCGTCCGTCGTCAGCCGCTGGATGGACGACGGCACGGCAGATGCGCTGTTGGAAACCCTGGCCCTGACGATGGCCGAGCGCAACGCGACGGCACGTCGCATCCTTGGTCCCGAGCTGGTAACCCACGCATCGAGCCTGCATGCCTGGCTGCCTTTCGCCGATCCGGTCGCGGTGGAGGAACGCCTGCTCGCGCACGGCGTACGCATCGCCGCATCGCGCGGATTCGTGTCTGCCGATCGCCAACCCGCGGGCATTCGCCTTGCGCTAGGTGCCGAAGAGGACCCCGCGCGGCTGGAAAAGGCGTTGCGGCTCGTCGCGCAGGTGCTCTGACTCAGCGCTTGGCACTGGCCGCCGTCAGTTTTTCCAGCGCCTTGCCCACGGCAGCGAAGGCAAAGGCACCCGTGACGTGCGTAGCCGCGCCGAGACCGCCACCGCAATCGAGTTTCAAGGCATCGCTGCCCGGCGGCCGCACGCCGCAGACACTGCCGTCTGCCTGCGGGTAGCGCACGTTCTGCAGCGAGTACACCGCGGACACGCCGAAGAACCGATCCGGATTTCGGGGAAAACCGTGCTCCTGGCGGAGCTTCTTCCGGATCATGCTAAGCATGGCGTCGTGCTCGGTGCGCGACAGGTCGCGAACGCGGATCTGCGTGGGGTCGGTGCGCCCGCCCGCCGCACCCACGGTCACCAGCGGTAGCTTGCGCCGCCGGCACCAGACGATGGTCTCGAGCTTCACCTTGAGCGCATCGCAGGCGTCGATCACCACGTCGTAGTGGCGATCGAGCAGCTCGTCGAGCGTGGAGGGCGTGAGGAACCGCTCCACGGCTTCGAGCCTCAAGCTGGGATTGATCGCATGGGCACGCTCGGCGATGACACCGACCTTGGGCTTGCCGTACTGGCCGTCCAGCGCGTGCAACTGGCGATTGGTGTTGGACAGGCAGACATCGTCCCCGTCGATCAGGGTCAGGCGGCCAATGCCGCTGCGAGCGAGGGCCTCAGCGGCCCACGAACCGACGCCACCGACCCCGATGACGCAGACATGGGCCTCGCCGAGGCGGTCCAGGCTGCCACGCCCATAGAGGCGTTCGATACCGGCGAAACGTTCGGCCTGTGCCGTGCTCACGGAATGCTCTGGAGGAAAAGGGTCCGCCGATTGTCTCATATCGACGGAACGCGACCGTGGGCTATGCTGGCGGCATCCGCACACCCGGGCCTCCGCGTGTCTTCCGACCTTTTCACGTCCACGTTATCGCCCATGTCCACCAGCCCGGACAAACCGGCTCGAACCAGCGCTGCCCTCCGCCTGCGGCTCTGGCTGCTACGGGTAATGTCGCGCTTCGAAAACACGATGTTCCTGCGCACGCGCTATTCGCAGCCGAAGATGGTCGCGATCGGGGTGGTGGGCAGCTTCTGCCTGGCCGTGTATTACCCGGTCTGGGCCTACCTCTTCCCGCAGCCCTACGAAAACCTGCCGATGCGGCTGCTGTGCAGCGCCACCTTCATTCCGCTCGCCCTGCTGCCTTGGTGGCCGCGCAGCCTGCGCGCGCACCTGCCCACCTATTGGTATTTCGCCATGACGGTGGCGATGCCGTTCTTCGTCGGCTACATGACCCTGCGCAACGCCACGCCGGCATGGCTGATGACGCACCTTGCCTGCGTCATGCTGCTCATGATGCTGTTCGATATCGCGAGCTTCCTCGTGGTCTTCACCATCGGCAGCATGCTCGCAGGACTCGTGTTCGCCCTGTCCCCGGAAGCCCACCTGCAGACGCGGACGATGCTGGAATACATCCCGCTCCTGCTGTTCGCGATGGTCGGCGGGGCCACCTGCACGGTCTCGGCGAACATGGCGGAACAGTCGCGCATCGATGCCCTGACGGCTGCGTCGAACAACATCGCCCACGAGCTGCGCACCCCCCTGGGCTCGTTGCGTATCGCCGCGCGGGCGGTAGCGCGGTTCATGCCCGACCTCATTCGCAGTCATCGTCTGGCCGAGCGCGAGGGGCTTCCCGTGCCGGACATGCGAGCACAGAACCTGCATGCGCTGGAGCGCAGCATCGGCGTGATGGAGCGCGAGGTGACCTACGCGAACACCATCATCGACATGCTCCTGCTTTCGGCACGACCGATCGGCGAGGTACCCCTGACGACGCTGGGGGCGCGCGAGTGCGTCGAGCAGGCGCTTCGACGGTTCCCCTACGGCTCCCGGGCCGAGCGCGACCGCATCACCCTCTCACCCACGGGCGACTTCACCTTGCTGGGCGAAGAGGCACTGGTCGTCCACGTGGTGTTCAATCTCCTGCGCAACGCTCTGTTCCATACCGACCGGGCCGGCAAGGGTGAGATCCAAATCTTCATCGAACCCGACGAAATCGCCAACCGCATCCGCATCTACGACACCGGCCCCGGCATCCCGCCCGACGTCGTCCCGCGCATCTTCAACCGTTTCTATTCCTATGGAAGCGACAGCGCGGGGGCCGGCACGGTCACTGGCCTCGGCATAGGGCTCGCTTTTTGTCACGCGGCGATGGAGCATATGGGCGGTGGCATCGCATGCCGTACCAATCTGGGCGAATTCACCGAGTTCACCCTCTCCTTCCCGCATCCGGAGACCGGGGACCGGCAGTGATGACGTTGAACTCTCAGGGCGATATCCAGCCCTTCCATTTCCCGACCACGACCGTACTCGTCGACGACCACGAGGAGTACCTGGAGGTCGTGCCGCTGCTGCTCGACCCGATGATGCGCGTGCGCACCTTCAGTTCGCCGCGCAGTGCGCTGGCCACGCTGGGCAACAACGGTAGCCGTCCCGTGCCCGGCGGCGGCTGGCTGTATCGCTGGAAGGACCGCCCCTCCGAGACCCAGGAACTGGTCGCGCTGGACATTGATTCCATCCACCGCGTCGTATACGACCCGGAGCGCTTCGCGGAGATCTCGGTGGTCGTGGTGGATCAGGCGATGCCCGAAATGGACGGCATCACCTTCTGCAAGCGCTTGCCGAATCCGCATATTGGCAAGATTCTTCTCACGGGCCGCGCCGATGACGCGACGGCCATCGACGCCTTCAACTCCGGCGTGATCGATCGTTTCATCCGCAAGAACGACCCTGCGGCGATCGAAAAGCTGCAGACCGCCATCGCCGAGCTGCAGCATCGCTACTTCGAGCGCGCCAGCGCCTTCGTGGCGGAAACCCTCGCCCTGGGCAACTTCCGCTTCCTTCGCGATCCTGCCTTCCGCGAGGTGCTGCAAGGGGTCACGGCCACCTTCCAGCCGGTGGAATGCTACGTGCACTGCAACCCTACTGGTCTTCTGCTGGTCGACGCCTGGGGCATCGGGCGGTTCCTGCTGGTCCAGACCGACGAAGACCTGCGCACGCACTATGAAATTGCGGCAGATCTCGGTGCGCCAACCGCCGTTCTCGAAGCGTTGAAGCGCGGTTCCGCCCTGCCCTGGTTCAATTCGCGCGACGGGTTCTATCACAAGGGCGTGATCGATCCGGAATCGCAATTGCATCCCGCTACGGCGGTGTCGGGCGAACAGTGGTACTACTACGCACTGATCGACGAGGTGCAGCGCTTCCGCCTGCAACACGTCAAGTCGTACCGTGCATGGCTGCGCGAACAGGACCTGAGCCTCGCCGCGGACAGCCGTTCGCGGTTCCTCTAGACGACCGGCGCCTCCCGCGCCAACGGCAGCAGCACCTTTCCGACCGTCGCCACGCAGCGCGGTCGGTCGTCTGGAAATCGTCTCGTTCGGACCCTACGGTCCGTCATACGTCTCTCTGGTAATGGCCTGAGGCGCGGCGCCCTTCACAGGGCTTCCGGTAAACGCCTCTTCCTGTGATTTCGCGCCTGCCTGGGCGAGGCCGGCGCGTGCCTGTTCGCTTTCTGGTGGCAGGTATGGACTTCGCCCGCCCTCAACCAGAGAGAGAATCCCATGGAAAACGTTTCCATCCTCCACCCGATCGCCAAGGCGCCGGCACTTCCGGATTTCGTTGCACGCAGGGTCGATCGATTTCACAACGAACGCATCGCCATCGATTGGGGTGGCCGTCACATTTTGCGCGGGCGGCAGCCGGGACCCGACGCCCTCATGCTCCAAAGCAACGACTATCTCGCCATCGCGGGGCACCCGGAGATCGTGGAGGCCCAGCGTGACGCCCTCGCGGAAGGGGGCCTCGGCATGATGATGTCCGCTCTCTTCCAGCAAGACGACGGGCAGCCGTTGCACCGTGTGGAAGCGGAGCTGGCACGCGCGGTCGGCAGCGAGGACGGCATCCTCGCGCAATCGGGCTTCGCCGCCAACGTGGGCTTGATCCAATCCATCGCGGCTGAACGCGTGCCCGTGTACATCGACGTGCTGGCGCACGCCTCGCTGTGGGAGGGCATCCGCAGCGCGGGGGCAAAGGCCGTGTCGGTGCTGCACAACGACCCGGCGCACCTGGAGCGCCAGGTACTGCGCAACGGCCCCGGAGTGATCGTCGTCGATGCCGTGTACAGCACCAACGGAAGCGTGGCCCCGCTGGTCGACATCGCGGACATCGCCCAGGCGCAAGGCTGCGTGCTCGTGGTGGACGAGTCCCACTCGCTCGGTACGCACGGTTCGCGTGGGGAGGGGCTGGTGGCCAGCATGGGCCTCAACGACCGCGTGCATTTCATCACGGCCAGCCTGGCCAAGGCGTACTGCTCACGGGCAGGCTTCATCGCGTGCACGACCCGCTTCAAGGACTACTTCGGCTGCGAAGCCTTGCCCGCGATCTTCAGTTCCTCGTTGCTGCCGCACGAGTTGGCTGGGCTGTCGGCGTCGCATCGGGTCATCCAGACCGAGGGTTGGCGGCGGCAGCGCCTGCGCCAGGTCACGCGCTACGTGCGCGAGGAACTCACGACGCTTGGTTATCCGATCGGCGACGGTACCGAACAGATCGTGGCGTTCGAAGCTGGCCAGGAAATCCTGACCGGGCACGTGCGCGACGTGATGGAACGGCACGGCGTGTTCGGGTCCGTATTCAGCGCACCCGCAACGACGGTCAATCGATCACTCCTACGCCTCACTCTCAACGCAGGCATGAGCGACGATGATGTCGAGCGCCTGATCAGTGTGTGCCGGACCGCACGAAGCGAGCTGCAACTGGACGCGTGGAGCGCGACGCGCCGTTCCAGGAGGGACGCGGAGCGCGCACTCGCAACGGCGGAAGTGGCGTGAGCCAGACGGCCGGCGACCCAGGGATGCTCTGAACAAGTTCTCACAAGCGCAAACTTGTTCGGAGCATCCCTAGCGCAGCGACACCCGACCACGCAGGATGTCGGCGAACATCACCCAATCGCCCATCAGGCTGTAAACGGGATAGCGAAACGTCGCCGGCCGATTCTTCTCGAAGACGAAGTGACCGACCCAGGCAAAGCCATAGCCGCCCACCAACGCAAGCACGAGCCACAGAAACTGTCCGGTCGAGACGAGCATGGCGATCGCGAAGAGCACGACCCAGCTGCCGACGAAATGCAATCGCCTGCAACGCGGGTCGGCGTGCTCGCCAAGGTAGTACGGATAGAACTCGCGAAAGCTGGCGAAACGTTCCACGTCGACCTCCCGCTCACTCCGGCAAGGGAATCCGCTCGTATTCATCGCCCGGAACGAGCGGGAACCGGCCCGCCGCCCAATCCGCCTTTGCGGCGTCGATGAGATTCTGGGAGCTGGCGACGAAATTCCACCACAGATGTCGCTCGCCATCGAGTGGCGCGCCACCGAACAGCATGATCAGCGAGGGTTCCTTCGCTTCGAGCTCCGGGGGTGCGCCGTCATGCGCCACCGCCATGTCCAGGGCGCCCAGCTCCACGTCGCCAAACCGCGCGGCACCCTTCACCACATACGCGCCCCATTCGGCGTGCTGCTCGGGCATCGGGAGACGCGCGCCGGCTTCGAGGCGTGCCTCGACGAAGAACATGGGGGCAAACACGCGAACGGGCGACGTCGCACCGAACGCCTCACCTGCGATCACCACGAGCCGGGCGCCGTCGCGTTCCACCTTTGGCAGCTCGGCCGCAGGATGGTGGTGAAACTCCGGCTCGATGCGCTCATGCGAGGCAGGCAAAGCCACCCAGACCTGGATGCCGTGCAGGGTCTCGTGATCGTGCCGCGCTTCGGGCGGCGTGCGCTCGGAATGGACGATGCCGCGCCCGGCGGTCATCCAGTTGACGTCGCCAGGGTGGATGTCCACGGCGCTGCCGAGGCTGTCGCGGTGGCGAATCACTCCATCGAACAGCCAGGTGACGGTCGCCAGACCGATATGCGGGTGCGGACGGACGTCGAGGCCGGCGTCATCGTCGAAGGCCACGGGGCCCATCTGATCGAAGAAAACGAAGGGGCCGACGTGGCGGGCCTTCAGGTGCGGCAGCATGCGTCGAACGACGAAACCGCCGCCCAGGTCACGCGTCTTGCCGTCGATAGAAATGGCGGTCATGGCGGGCCTCGATAGTGAAGCACAAAGCCTACCCGACTGTCGGAGGTACGTCTTGACGGTTCGTCCGCTGGCGCGGGACTGCTCGGGAAGGAAGCGCTGCCGGCATACCACTCAATGCCTGGATAGAAGCAGCAGGTCCCTCGCCGCCATGGCGGCTCTCACAAGACCGACCGAGCGCGCACCGGAAAGAGAGACGACTTGCGCGCCTCGATTCGGCTGCTCATAAAAACTCCTCCGACGCGTAGCGCCAGAGGAGCCAGGTTTAATCGGGCCGGCCGCCCGTAGGCAGCCGACCTGAATAAATCACTTCGGGACGACGTTGTCCGCCTGCGGACCCTTCTGTCCCTGGGTCACGGTGTATTCCACCTTCTGACCTTCGGCAAGCGACTTGAAGCCGTTGCCCTGGATCGA
This sequence comes from Luteibacter sp. UNCMF366Tsu5.1, assembly GCF_900119235.1. Lineage (NCBI taxonomy): Bacteria > Pseudomonadati > Pseudomonadota > Gammaproteobacteria > Lysobacterales > Rhodanobacteraceae > Luteibacter > Luteibacter sp. UNCMF366Tsu5.1. Next base: position 1,204,347 of record NZ_FPIS01000001.1, read on the forward strand.
ACGGAAATGCACGAACACGTCCGGACCGCCTTCATCCTGAGTGATGAAGCCAAAGCCCTTAGCGTCGTTGAACCACTTCACAGTACCAGTTGCCATCACACACACCTCTATCCAACACACGAAAACCCGGCTCGCGAGCCGGCGACTTACTGAGCATGCAGGACCGGGGTGAGGCGATGGAGCGCTAGAACTGCTCGCTTACATCGGGTCACTCGCGTGACCGCGCAGACACAGTAGGTCCGATGATAACCACATTTGCCCAAAGTTCTGTAGGGGAAATCTTACATAGGTCGATTTTTTGACGCGGATCACGCGAAATCATGCGCAGAAACGGCGATTTGCCGCAGCCGCGCCACGAATCGTCCAAAACGATGGGCAAAAAAAGGCCGGGCGTCGCCGCCCGGCCTTCTTCGACAAAGTCAGTTCGGCCGATTAGAGCGGCTGAACTTCCTCAGCCTGCAGACCCTTCTGGCCATTCACGACCTTGAACGAGACCTTCTGGCCTTCGGCAAGCGACTTGAAGCCATTGCCCTGAATCGCGCGGAAGTGAACGAACACGTCCGGGCCATTTTCACGGGAGATAAAGCCGAAGCCCTTGGCGTCATTGAACCACTTGACGGCGCCGATTTCACGATCCGACATAGAAACACTCCAAAACTATTTACGAATGAAACCAGCAGCTTGGAATAAGCCGCTGCATTACTGGTGTGCAAGGAAACGCGAGGAGCGAAGCGATGTTGCGGATACGTGATCAGCTGCATCGGGTCAACGTAACTCTATGACCCCGGCAAACACAGTCCGAGAACTATACGCGTCAATTCATTAAATAGCGATGGCACGGCAAGTCGCCTGGAACCTCGCTGACATCGATTTCACCCCCGGTGGGCTCATCCTTGCGCCGCGTCGCATCGCCGATGCGACTTTGGCTACCATCCGTTCCACGCTCGCCAAGGGGACCGACGTCCATGAACCAAACCACCATCCGCCTCGTTCCGCTTCTTATCGGCGCGCTGGCGCTCGCCGCCTGCTCCGACCATAAGACCAAGCCCGCCCCGGAGCCCACGCGCACCGTGAGCTCGAGCTCGACGAGCACGACGACGGGTTCGACCAAGCCGCGCACGGCGACGACGTCCACGACGACCACCAAGAGCACTCGCTCCGCCGCCGCTCAGGGGGCCTTGCCCGAGAGCACCGGCATCGCCTCGTGCGACGAGTACCTCGCCAGTTACAAGAGCTGCCACCTCGCCGCGGGCATCTACGCTCGTGACCAGATCGACAGCCGCTACGACATGATGCGCACGAGCCTGCTGCGCCAGTCGCAGGATCCGGACATGCGCGATCAGCTCGGCAACCGCTGCACCTCGCTGGCTACCCAGTTGAAGGAAGCGCTGCACGGCAAGTCCTGCGCGGACGTGCCGGCACCGGCTTCCACGCGCTGATCAACGCGCCAGGTGCTTTGTGACGAGTGCGGCCAGCGACCTCGGCTGGCTTCGCTCGATCACTGCGCGCGGCGTGCCATGCCACGCCGCGCATTCGCCGATGGCTTCGGCGATCCCTTCGACCAGAGCCGGCGACGCGGCCACACCGGCCTCCAACCATAATCCGAGCACCTGGAACAGGCCCGTCTGTCGATGCGCCTTCGCGTCCAGCCGCCCCACCAGGCGGCCGCGATGCAGGATGGGCAATACGTAGTAGCCGTAGGTGCGCTTCGCTGCCGGCGTGTAGCACTCGATCGTGTACTCGAAACCGAACAGATCCAGCGCGCGGGCGCGATCCCACACGACCGGATCGAACGGCGAGAGCAGCGTGGTGCGGGTCGCGCGCAGGGCATTTCGCTGCGCGTCCCGCAGCAGGTCTGCATGGGAACGATGGACGTACCCCGGAACGTCCCAACCTTCGACGGACACACGGAGCAACCTGCCGTCGGCCACCATCGGCGCCAGCTCGGCGTCCGTGACCCTTGGCCGCAGCCGGAAATAATCCGCTACCCAGCGGGCTTTCGCGATGCCCAGGGCGCGCACGCTCTCGGCGATGAAATGCTGGCGCACCGTCGCTTCGTCGAGAATCTCGGCCGGAGGCTGCTCCGGCCAGCGCGCGATCACACGTTCCGCAAGGTCGTACACACGCTGGAAGCGGTCCCGGCGCGCGACCATCAATCGCCCGAGCGCGAACCACGCCTCGAGCCAGCGCTTCTCCGGTTTCCAGCCCCACCACCCCTTCGTGGCCGGCCCCTCGCGTTCGAAGTCGGCGGCACGGAGCGGCCCCTCGAGACGGATGCGCTGGAGCAGTGCGTCCATGTCGCCGCGAGCCTCGGCGTGTATGCGCTCGGCGCTTTTATGCGCCCAGTGACTGGCACGGCCCGCCCGATAATCGCGGTGATAGCGGAATTCCGACGCAGGGACGAAACAGGCCTCGTGTGCCCAGCATTCGGCGATGACACCCTCGGTCAGCAGTTCGTCGAGCCATTCGTTGCGGTAGGCACCCAGACGCGAGAACAGCGTCATGTAAGGGCTGCGCGCCACGACGTTGATTGTGTCGATCTGCAACAGCCCCATGCGCGCGATCGTCGTGCCAACGTCCGCCTTGCGCGCCTTGCGGGTGCCGCGCTTCAAGAGGCCCTGCGCAGCGAGATGCAGCAGTTGTGCCGCCCGTGCGCCGAGACGAAGCACGTCGTCCGTGCAGGGCGTGTCGGATACGCGTGACGGCACGGTAGAAGCCTTATTCCAGTTGGGGCGCCATTAAATCGCTACTTGGTAGCGTCGGCAACGATGTCGCCGCGATCGCGTGTGCGACGCCACCACCACCTTGAAAGGAGGCCTTTCGATGAAGAAGAAAGTAAGCGCCATCGCCATGGGTGCTTCGCTGCTGCTTGCCGGCGCGGCGTTCGCGCAAGATGTCCCCGCCTCGCGCCAGGTTCCGCCTCCGCCGCCGGGTGAAGCCACCCCGCCGCCGCCCCCGCCGCCTGGCGCGGTACCGCCTCCGCCGCCGCCCCCGGCCGGCGCTATGCCACCGGCCACGACGCAAGCCCCGGATCCGAACATGCCGCCTCCGGCGGCCGACGCACCGCCTCCGCCGCCCCCGCCGGGTGAACCCGCGAGCATGGCACCGCCGCCGCCCCCGCCGCCGGCAGGTGAAGCAGGCTCGTCGGGCGCCACCGTGGCTACACCGCAGGGTCAGGTTACGGTGAACAGCGGTCCTGCCCCGGCCAAGCCGGCTGGTCCCGCCCCTGATTTCGCGACGCTCGCCGGTAAGAAGAGCTACATCACGGAGTCGGAGGCGTCTGCCTATCCGCTGCTCGCCAACGATTTCCAGTACGCGGACGCAAACCGCGATGGAAAAATCTCCAAGAGCGAATACCAGCGCTGGGTCGCCAAGTCCGGTGCTGCTGGACAGTAAGCGTCGTTAAGCGCAGCAGGTGTACACGGAGGGACGCCACCATGGCGTCCCTCTGCCTTTGTACCGCGTCCTTACCGCGCCGCTGCACGTTCTTCACACATGTGAGGCCGTTACACTCCCCGCCTTGCCGGAACAGCCCGGTTAGCAGGGAGTTACACGAGAATGAAGTCCTACCGCGCCCCCAGCGTTGTCGCGCTGGCGTGCCTGCAAGCGGGCGCCGTCTACGCGCAAAACCCCAGTCCGCTGGACATCCGCGCGTGCGCGGGTATCGAAACCGATTCGCAACGGCTGCTTTGCTACGACAAGGCAGTGGGGCGTGACCGGTTACCGCAGGCGGCGAAAAAGCAGGATCCGGACGCGAACTCGGTGAGCGTCGATCTGGCGACACGCGACTCTCGTGACGTGGCCCGCCCGCTCTCCCTGCTCGACAGCCGCTGGGAACTGTCGCCCGAGTCGAAGCTCGGCACCTTCAACCTGCGCGGCTACAAGCCCACGTACGCCTTGCCGGTGTTCGCGACCACCAAGCAGAACACCACGCCGCACAGTCCGGCTCCCGACCATACGGTCACCACGCCGCAGGAGCTGGACAACGTCGAATCCAAGTTCCAGATCAGCCTGAAGACCAAGGTCGCGGAAAACCTCTTCGGCGACAACGGCGACGTCTGGGTGGGCTATACCCAGTCCTCGCGCTGGCAGGTCTACAACAAGGAGAACTCGCGCCCGTTCCGCGAGACGAACTACGAGCCCGAGGCCATGCTGGTGTTCAACACCCACTACGAGATTCTCGGGTGGACGGGACGACTGGCCGGGATCGGCATCAATCATCAGTCCAATGGCCGCGCCGATCCGCTGTCACGCAGCTGGAATCGGGTGATCGCCGATGTCGGACTGGAACGCGAAGGCTGGACCATCATGCTTCGTCCCTGGTGGCGCATCCCTGAAGGCGCCCGTGACGACGACAATCCGGACATCAAGGATTACATGGGCCGGGGCGAGATTCAGGTCGTGCACGAAGTGGGGCGGCAGGAATTCGCCCTTACGGCGCGTCACTCGTTCCGCGGCGGCGACCGCTCGCATGGCTCGCTGCGCGGCACCTGGAGCTTCCCGCTGGCAGGCAACCTGCGCGGTTACCTGGAAGTCTTCAACGGCTATGGCGAAAGCCTGATCGACTACAACCACCGGGCCTCCTATCTGGGCCTCGGCGTCTCGTTGCTGGATTGGTACTGAAACGACGGGGAGCCGCTGCCGCGGCTCCCCGTCAGACCGCGATCAGTGGTGGTGACCACCTTCGCCATGCACGTGACCGTGCGACAGTTCTTCGTCGGTGGCCTCGCGTACGCCGGTGATCTCGACAGCGAAATGCAGCGTCTGCCCGGCGAGCGGATGGTTGCCATCGACGGTGACGTTGTCGCCCTCGATCTTGCTGATCGTGACGTTGATGGCGCCCTGGTCGTTGCGGCCCTGGAACTGCATGCCCGGCTGGAGATCCTCTACACCCTGGAACGCCGCACGCGGCACGACCTGCACCAGCTCCGGATGACGGGGGCCGTAGCCTTCCTCGGGCACGACGTCGACCTTGAACTGGTCGCCGACCGAGCGGCCTTCGAGCGCCTTTTCCAGACCCGGCACGATGTGGCCTTCGCCATGGATATAGGCAAGCGGTTCACGGCCATCGGAGCTGTCGATGACGTTGCCCTGCCCGTCGGTGAGCGTGTAATGGAAGGAAACGGCGTGGCGATTGGCGATCTGCATGGGATTCTCGCTGTGGGAGGGGTGAAGGAAGACGATGGACGCCCTCCCGGACCCCCAAGGCTAGGCGACCCGTTCCCGTACTGCAAATCACAACGCCTTCGCGATGCTGCGGCGCAACCCGCCGCGCGCCCGCAATCTGCTAGTTTTCCCGCTTTTCCCCCTCCATCATTCGACCTCGCCGGAGCCGCATGTTCGACTGCATTCTGATCGCCAACCGTGGCGAGATCGCCTGCCGCGTGATCCGGACCTGCCGCCGACTGGGCATCCGCACCGTCGCCGTGTATTCCACTGCCGACGCCGATGCGCAACACGTCCGCCTTGCCGACGAGGCGTACCCGATCGGCGGCCCGCGTCCCGCGGAATCGTATCTGCGTGGCGACGCCATCATCGAGGTGGCGAAACGCAGCGGTGCCCAGGCGATCCACCCGGGCTACGGTTTTCTTTCCGAGAACACGGACTTCGCCCGTGCCTGCGCGGCCGCTGGCATCGTCTTCATCGGGCCGCGGCCGGAAAGCATCGATGCGATGGGCTCCAAGGCCGCGGCCAAGGCGCTCATGTCGCAGCACGCCGTGCCATTGGTGCCGGGCTACCACGGCGAAGACCAGGATCCCGCGCGGCTCGCGGACGAAGCCGGGCGCACCGGCTTCCCGCTCATGATCAAGGCCGCTGCGGGCGGTGGTGGCAAGGGCATGCGCATCGTGCGCAACGCCGCGGCTTTCGCTGAAGCGCTCGCTTCCGCGCAACGCGAGGCTGCCAATGCCTTCGGCGACACCCGCGTGATCCTGGAACGCTACGTCGAGCACCCTCGCCATATCGAGTTCCAGGTCTTCGGCGATACCCACGGCAACATCATTCACTTGAACGAGCGCGAGTGCTCCGCGCAGCGCCGCTACCAGAAGGTGCTGGAAGAGACGCCCTCGCCGTTCCTCGACGACGAACGCCGCGCACGCATGGGTGCCGCCGCCGTGGCCGCGGCGCGTGCCGTGGACTACGTGGGCGCCGGCACGGTCGAGTTCATCGTGGGTCAGGACGGCGAGTTCTTCTTCATGGAGATGAACACGCGATTGCAGGTCGAGCATCCGGTCACCGAGGAAACCTTGGGGCTGGACCTCGTCGAATGGCAGCTCCGTGTCGCCTCGGGCGAACCACTGCCGCTGACCCAGGACGCCATACACGCCGTCGGCCATGCGATCGAGGTGCGGCTCTACGCCGAAGATCCCGAAGCGAATTTCCTTCCGGGCTCCGGACGCCTCAGCGCGCTAGCCCTGCCCCCCGTTTCCCGCCACGTGCGACTGGATGGCGGCGTCGTTGCCGGCGATACGGTCACCATCTTCTACGACCCCATGATCGCGAAGCTGATCGTGCACGATCGCGATCGCACGCAAGCGCTGGAGCGTCTGCGCGAAGCGTTGGCGCAGACCGAGATCGTCGGTCCGAAATCGAACGTGGCGTTTCTCGAGCGCCTGGTACGCCATCCGGTGGTGGTCGAAGGTCGCATCGATACGGGCTACCTCGACCGCCACCTCGAGGAATTCCTGGTCGGCGACGCCGCGCCCGGCGATGCCGACTACGCCGCCGCGGCCACCGCACTGCTGCTGGCCGACGAGTCGTCGCCCCACGTCGTCGAGGCCGATCCGTATTCGCCCTGGTCGGCTGCCGACGCATGGCGCCTTGGGCATCACGGCAAGCGCGTGGTCGCGCTGACCGAGAATGGCCGTCGCCACGAAGTGGATGCACACGGTCACGCCGGCCACTACGTGCTGCACCACGAAGGGCACGCATGCACCGTCACCGGGGCGCGCTTCGCCGATGGCGTGCTTTCTGCGCGCTTCGACGATCGGGCACGCCGCGTGCCGCTCGTGCTGCACGGAGACCGGGTGCGTCTGCACGACGAGCACGGCCGCCGCTGGACGTTCGAGCGCTCGCCCGCCTATGCCTGGGCCAGCGAAGCAGCCGGCGGGGCGCGACAGCTCGCTGCACCCATGCCCGGGCGCATCGTTCTGGTGCGTGCCCAGCCCGGCGACGTGGTGGAGGAAGGGCAGGAACTGCTGGTCATGGAAGCCATGAAGATGGAACTGGCCTTGAAGGCACCGCGTGCCGGCACTATCGAGTCGATATCCGCTACCCAAGGCGACTTCGTCGAGGCGGATGCCATCCTCGTCCGCTTCGCCGAAACGACCTGACCTGCGAGTTGCCATGAACGCTTCCCATCACGTACGCATCGTCGAGGTCGGCCCTCGCGACGGACTGCAGAACGAGAAGACGCTGCTGCCCGCATCGGTGAAGATCGAGCTGATCGATCGCCTCTCGGCGACCGGCCTTGCCACCATCGAGGCCACCAGCTTCGTCAGCCCGAAGTGGGTGCCGCAGCTTGCGGATGCGGCCGAGGTCTTTCGTGCAATCCACAAGGCGCCGGGTGTGAGCTATCCCGTGCTCGTGCCGAACCTGCAAGGCTACGAACGCGCGCGCGAGGTGGGCGCGTCCGAAGTGGCGGTGTTCACGGCGGCGTCGGAAGCGTTCAACCGCGCCAACATCAACGCCAGCATCGACGAGTCCATCGACCGCTTCCTACCGGTGCTGGAACGGGCACGCGCGGATGGCGTCGCGGTGCGCGGCTACGTATCCACTGTGCTGGGATGCCCCTACCAGGGTGAGGTCGCCGTCGCAGACGTCGTCCGCGTGGCGCGTCGGCTGCACGACCTCGGCTGCCATGAAATCTCGCTGGGCGACACGATCGGCGTCGGCACGCCCGTCAAGGCGCGTGCGATGCTGCGTGCCGTGGCCGACGAGGTGCCGATGGGCGCCCTGGCCGTGCATTTTCACGACACCTACGGGCAGGCGCTGGCGAACATCCTGGCATGCCTTGAAGAAGGCGTACGCGTGATCGATAGCGCGGTATCCGGTACCGGCGGCTGCCCTTATGCCAAGGGCGCCACGGGCAACGTGGCAAGCGAGGACGTGGTGTACATGCTGCACGGCATGGGCATGAAGACCGGCGTGGATCTCGATCGTCTGGTGGAGACCGGCGCATGGCTTGCCGCGCGCCTGGGCACCACCACGGCCAGTCGCGTGACGCGCGCCCGCACGGCGGCCTGACCGCCGGCTACGACACACGACCCGCACAGCGCAGGCAACGTGCGGCGCGGGCTTCTTTGCCGTTGGCAGACGTGGCAGCATCCGACCATGCCTGCCGACTTTCTCATTCGCCCCATCGAGCCGCGCGACGATGCCGACATCGCCGCGGTGATCCGCCAGGTCATGCCCGAGTTCGGTGCCGACGGGCCTGGCTTCGCCATTCACGACACCGAAGTCGCGACCATGTCGACCGCCTACACGCGTCCCCGCACCGCGTATTTCGTCGTCGAGATGGACGGCCGCGCCGTGGGCGGCGGCGGTATCGCACCGCTGGAAGGCGGCGACGACGACACCTGCGAGCTGCGCAAGATGTATTTCCTGCCCGAGGCACGCGGTACCGGCGCCGCCTCGCAGCTCATGCGTCGCTGCCTCGACGCCGCCCGCCGCGCGGGATTCTCGCGTTGTTACCTCGAAACACTCACCGGCATGGACGCGGCGCAGGCGCTTTATGTGCGTCATGGCTTCACCCGCATCGACGCGCCGATGGGCGGCACCGGCCACTTCGGTTGCAACCGCTTCTACGTGCGCAGCCTCAACGACGGCGACCTGCTCGTTGCCCCCAAGCCGCCGTCGCTGGTGTTCGCCATCGACGATCCCGGTCGCGACGACGTGCTGCCTCTGATCGAGCAGCTGCATGGATACCTGTCCGAACTCGACAGGCATCTCCCGCCGCCGTCGGTAGGTGTTGAAAGCCTGCGCCAGCCGCATACGACCTTCATGACCGCACGTGTAGATGGCCTGCCGCTGGCATGCGGCGCCAGCGTCGATCACGGCGACTACGTGGAACTGAAATACATGTACGTCTTGCCCGCCTGTCGAGGCATGGGCCTGGGCAAGCAGATGCTCGAAGCGCTCGAACAACAGGCGCGTTCGGCGGGCGGCACGATGGTGAAGCTGGAAACCGGTACGGCGCAGACGGAATCGATCGAGCTGTACGAACGCGCCGGTTACAGACGCTGCCGCGCCTTCGGCGAACATCGCCAGCAACCGGGTAGCATCTTCATGGAGAAGCCGCTGTGATCCGTGTCGCCACGGTGTCCGACGCCGCCGCCTGCCACGCCATCTATGCGCCGGTCGTCGGGACCAGCGCGATCACCTTCGAGACCGCGCCGCCGGGCGACGACGCCATGGTAGAACGCATCCGGGCCCGACTGGCGAACCATCCGTGGCTGGTGTGGGAAGAACAAGGCATCGTGTTGGCCTACGCGTATGCCGGCCGCTTCCGCGAACGGGCCGCGTACGACTGGGTCGCGGAGACCTCGATCTACGTGCATGAAAACGCGCGCCGCCGCGGCATCGCCCGCCGGCTGTACGGTGCCCTGCTCGACACGATGGCGATGCAGGGCATCAACCAGGCCGTCGGCGTCATCACCCTGCCCGGAGACGCCAGCGTGGCGATGCACGAAGCCATGGGGTTCGCACCGGCCGGTGTGTGGCCGAAGGCGGGTTACAAACTCGGCCAGTGGTGGGACGTCGGCGTCTGGAGCCGGTTTCTTTCCGAGCCGGCCAACCCGCCGTCCCCGGTCGTCCCCTTCGCCCAGTTGATCGGCACGCCGAATCTGGACGCGCTGCTGGCGCGCAGCTGACCCGAGCACGGTCATCGCGGCGCTGCGGAAAGCATCGCTACCCGCCCTCCGCTAAGATGCGCTTCTTTGCCATTCGCACACAGCGGAGTCTTCATGCAGCTCGAAGAAGTCAGGGCCGTCGTCACCGGCGGTGCCTCCGGACTCGGTTATGCCGTCGCGCAACGCCTCGTCGCCGCGGGCGCCAAGGTGGCGCTGTTCGACGTGAACGAGGAGAAGGGCCAGGCCGCGGCAGCAACGCTCGGCGCGAACGCGTCGTTCCAGCGCACGGACGTCACGTCCGAGGACGGCGTGGCCGCCAACGTCGCCGCCGCACGCGACGCGATGGGCGGTCTCAACGTGGTGGTGAATTGCGCCGGCATCCTCGGTGCCGGGCGCGTGCTCGGCAAGGAGGGCCCCATGCCGCTGTCGACGTTCGCCACGACCGTGATGGTGAACCTCGTCGGCAGCTTCAATGTCGCCAAGGCCGCTGCTCAACTGATGCAGGCCAATCCGACCGGTGAAGACGGCGAGCGCGGCGCGATCGTGAACACGGCTTCCGTCGCCGCCTACGAAGGCCAGATCGGCCAGGCCGCGTATTCCGCCTCGAAGGGCGGGGTGGTCGGCATGACCCTGCCGATGGCGCGCGAGCTGGCTCGCTTCGGTATTCGCGTCAACACGATCGCTCCGGGCATTTTCTGGACACCGATGGTCGATGGCATGCCCGCGCAGGTGCAGGAATCGCTGTCGGCGTCGATCCCGTTTCCGTCGCGCCTCGGCAAGCCCGAGGAATTCGCCGAGACCGTGGCGTTCATCCTCGCCAATCGTTACATCAACGGCGAAACGATCCGTCTCGACGGCGCCGTGCGCCTCGCCCCGAAGTAATCCCCCTCAACGACATCGAAGTCGAACCGACATGAAAGCATCCGACATCAAGAAAGGTAACGTCGTGGAACACGACGGTACCGTGTACCAGGTCCGCGACATCGAGCGCAGCGCTCCGACCGCGCGCGGCGGCAATGTGACCTTCCGCTTCACCCTCTATTCGATTCCCGGCAGCCGCAAGTACGACCTCAGCCTCCGTGCGGACGACGATCTGAAGGAAGTCGAGCTGACCCGTCGCCAGGCGAAGTTCTCGTACATGGATGGCGACGCTTTCGTCTTCATGGACGACGAGGACTACACCCAGTACACCCTCGGCCCCGAGGTGATCGGCGACAACGCGGGTTACGTCGTCGAGGACATGGAAGGCTACTACGTGCAGGTGATCGACGATGCACCGGTGGGCCTGCAGGTACCGACGTCCGTCGTGCTCACGGTGACCGACACGGCCCCCGAACTGAAGGGCGCCAGCGCCACGAAGCGGACCAAGCCGGCCACCTTGCAGACCGGCATCGAAGTGCAGGTGCCCGAGTACATCACCACGGGCGAGAAAGTGACCGTGAACACGCTGACCGGCGAATTCGCGGGCCGCGCATCGTAACCGTTAGGACGGAGGCGCTCTTGCGTCTCCGTCCCTCGCTTGCCGTCCAGTCAGCGAGACTGCGGCAAAATGTGCGGCTCAGAGAATGAGCCCGCAGACACCATGAACAACGGCTACTCGCTCCGCGCCAGCGTCATCCAGACGCTGCTCCGGACGAAACGACCGGACGTCCCCCTGCGGGTCGCCCTGCGCAATACGGCAGCGGTGGTGCTGCCGCTCGCGCTGGGCATGCTGGCCGGTTATCCGCAGGTGGGCATCGGCATCGCGGCCGGCGCGCTGGATACGATGTTCTCGGATCAGCCCGGCCCTTACCTCCAACGTCTCAATCGACTCTTCCTCGCCGCCCTGGCAGCGGGAACGGCCTCGCTCGTGGGCTTTTTCATCGGCGACTGGGTGTTGCCGATGGCGATCGCCTGCGCGATCTGCGGGTTCCTTGGCGGCATGCTTGTCGTCTTCGGCCCGGACATCGCTCGCGTCGGCATGACCAGCATGCTTCTGCTGGTCATCACTGCGGCGACGCCGAAGGATCTCGGCGGCTCGTTGGCCGGTGGCAGCCTGATCTTCGCGGGCGGCATGCTGCTGGCCGTGTTCTCGATCGCGGCGTGGCCCCTGCAACGCTATCGCCCGGAACGGCAGGCGCTCGCCATCGTTTACCGCGGCCTGGCCGACCTGGCGCGCAAGCCGCACAAGGATGGCGAGGCCCCTGGCCTGACCGACGCGATGAACGCGCTGCAGACCACCTTGCTCGGCCGACACCATGCGCGAGGGCGCGCCATGGAGGCGTTCCGCGTGCTGCTCGAACTGGCCGAGCGCATCCGCCTCGAACTCATTGCGATGACCGAGCTGGAGACCCGCCGCGACGGCATGGGCGAGATGTTCCGCAACGACACGGCTCGTGTGCTGGGCGCCGTGGCCGACGCGCTCGACGCCGCCGAGCCGCCCCAACGCGCGGAACGGGCACTGGCAACGTTGCAGGCCAGCGAGCGCGCCCTGCTGGCCGGTGGCGGCACGAGCATGGGCCTCGGCGCACATATCCAGGCGCTCTCCGGCCAGCTTGCCGCCGTGGTGCGCAATGCCAACTGGGCCGGCTCGCGCGGCGAAGAGCGCGCGCAGCGTGCAGAGTCCGCGCTACCGGAAACGCTGCGCAGTGCGTCCGCCCTTTCCACCTTGCGCGCCAACCTCACGCCCGATGCCGTGGCATTCCGCCATGCGGTTCGCTGCGCGGTGGTCCTCACCCTTGCCTTCGTCGTCTCGCGGCATTACGCCCTGCCCCATGGCTATTGGCTGCCGATGACCGCTGCCATCGTGCTCCGCCCGGACTTTGCGGCCACCTTCAATTTCGGTCTGCTCCGCGTGGTGGGCACCGTGCTCGGGCTCATGCTCACCACCTTCGTGTTGCGCCTCGCGCCGGACGACGTGTGGGCGCACATCGGCGTGATGGGCGCGCTCTGCGTCGCGTTCCGTTATCTCGCCGGAGCACATTACGGCATCGCCGTGGCGGCGCTGACCGGTACCGTGGTGGTGCTGCTTTCGTTCGAGGGCGTGGACCCGCATGCGGCCATGTCGGACCGCGTCGTCAACACCGCGCTGGGAAGCGGCCTGGCCTTGCTGGCCTACGTGCTGTGGCCGTCCTGGGAGCGCCACCGCGCGCGCACGGCGCTTTCCGAGATGCTGTGTGCGTACGCCGATTACCTCGATGCACTCGTCGCGCCGGCGGACAGCCACGCACGCTACGCGGTTCGGACGGGCACGCGCACGGCGCGCACCAACGCGCAGGCGTCCCTGGATCGCATGCGTGCCGAACCCGGTACGCCCGCCGTGCTTCAGGAGCTGGCGGAAACCCTATACGCGAATGGCAACCGCCTCGCGCGTACTGCGATGGCACTGGAGGCCCTGATCGACGATGGCGAGGTACCGGAAGCCTGGCCCACCGTCGGCGCCTTCATCCATGAAGCCTCAGTGACGCTGCGCCAGCAAGCGGACGCACTCAATCAGGGCGTTGGCATCGGCATGCCGCAAGGCCTGCGCGAGCACCAGCGTACCCTGGTCGAGGCGGTATCGCGCACCCGGGATCGCGAGTTGGCCGAGGCCGTGGCACGCCTGACGGACCGTCTCACCGACAACGTGGACACGATCGCTCACGTGGTGAATCGCCGCTCGACCGCGCCGGCCTGAACTTGCTGCAGCGCGAGAGGCTCTGGGCGCGGGGCGGCGCTACACTCGGCCGCATGCTCAAGATCGACACCCACGCGCACATCCTGCCCCGCGACTGGCCCGATCTGGCCACCCGGTACGGCGACGATCGGTTCCCGGTCATGACCCATTCCAGCGGCCACCACCGGATCTACAAGGACGGCAAGTTCTTCCGCGAAGTCTGGGAGTCGGCCTTCGATGCGGAGCACCGCATCGCCGACTACGCGCGCTTCGGTGTGGGCGTTCAGGTGATCTCCACGGTGCCGGTCATGTTCTCGTACTGGGCCAAGGGTCATCAGGCGCTCGAACTGCATACGCATCTCAACGACGCCATGGCGGACATATGCCAGGCGCATCCGCGCCACTACGCCGGCATCGGCACGGTGCCGCTGCAAGCTCCCGCACTGGCGATCCGCGAGATGGAACGCTGCATCGATGAGCTCGGCCTGCAAGGCGTGCAGATCGGTTCGCATTGCAACGAGTGGAACCTGGATGCACCCGCGCTATTTCCGTTCTTCGAGGCAGCGGCAGACCTCGGCGCAGCGATCCTCGTGCATCCGTGGGACATGATGGGCGCGGACACGATGCCGAAATACTGGCTGCCGTGGCTCGTAGGCATGCCGGCCGAGCAATCGCGCGCCGCCTGCGCGCTGATCTTCGGCGGCGTACTGGAACGTCTGCCGTCGCTCAAGATCATGCTCGCGCACGGCGGCGGCAGCTTCCCGTACACCATCGGACGCATCGAGCACGGCTTCCGCATGCGCCCCGACCTCGTCGCCACGGACAATGCGCGCAACCCGCGGGAATATCTATCCCGGCTCTACTTCGACTCCTGCGTGCATGACGACGCTGCGCTGCGCTACCTGATCGCCGCGGCCGGCAGCGAGCGGATCATGCTCGGCACCGATTACCCCTTCCCGCTCGGCGAACAGGAGCCGGGGAGCGGCATCGATGCGCTGGGCCTCGACGACGTCTCCCGCGCACGGTTGTTCCATGGCACCGCGCTGGAATGGCTCGGCGTGCCGATATCGCGCTTCCAGGCCGTGGCTGCCGTCGCGTGATCTGGCGCACACCGCGGGTGCGATAACCGTTCGCGCCCTGTGCCAGAATGCCGCGGATTGCGCGCCGACGCGCTCCAACAGGGAATCCCACGCCGTGAACCGCCCTCTGCGAGTCCTCCTGACCGCCCTCGTGTTCGCCAGTCCCGCGCTCGGCGCGACGGACGTCTCGATGATGGGAGGCGCCATTCGTTTCCCGGTGCCGGATCAATGGGTGCCGATCATGCAGTCGGAAGGCGAGAAAGAAACCCAGGTGTTCCAGGTGCCCGGCTCCAGTGCGGCGGACGCCACCCTGGCCCGTGTTTCCATCACGGCGCAGAAGGTGCCCAACCTCAACGGGTTCCAGCAGTTCGCGGGCAATCTGCGCAGCCACGCCACCGGCCTCACGGAATACACGCCGGGCAAGGCGGCAGCGCCGACCGAGAACGTCTACACGGCAAAGGAAGGCGCCGTGACGCTCGCCTATTTCGAACGCTATTTCTACAGCAACGGCTATGCGATCCAGTTGCGTTGCGTACGCCCCGCGAACGACGCGCGTTTCGGCGCCTCCTTCGACAAGGGCTGCGCCGAACTCGCTGCACGCATACCCTCCTGACGGTCGATTCCATGAATGATTTCGAAGCGACGCGCGCCTGGGCTGAAACCCAGGACGCCGCCGATCCTCTCCGCTCGTTCCGCGACGCCTTCCACATCCCGCCACACGACGGCGGCGACGCGCTGTACTTCTGCGGCAACTCGCTCGGGCTGCAACCGAAGACCGTGCGCGCCGCGATCGACGCCGAGTTGGCCGATTGGTCGGAACTGGCGGTGGAAGCGCACTTCCGCGGTCGTTCGCCATGGATGCATTACCACGAGTACGTGCGCGACGCGATGGCCGAGGTGGTGGGGGCGCAGCCGCACGAAGTGGTGGCCATGAACTCGCTCGGCGTGAATCTGCATCTCATGATGGTCAGCTTCTATCGCCCGACGGCGGAGCGGCCGGCCATCCTCATGGAGGCCGGCGCGTTTCCTACCGATCGCTATGCGCTGGAATCGCAGGTCCGTTTCCATGGCTACGATCCCTCGCACGATCTCATCGAGATCGCGCCGGACGGTCCTGGCGGTATCTTGTCCATGGACGCGATCGAACGCGCCATCGCCGAGCATGGGCACCGGGTGGCCTTGATCCTGCTGCCAGGCGTGCAATACCGCACCGGCCAGGTGTTCGACCTCGCGCACATCGTCCAGCTCGGCCATGCACAGGGTTGCGTGGTCGGTTTCGATCTCGCCCATGCGGTCGGCAATCTCCCTCTCGCGCTGCATGACAGCGGCGCCGACTTCGCCGTGTGGTGTACGTACAAGTACCTCAACGCCGGTCCGGGCGCCGTGGCCGGCGCCTTCGTCCACGAACGACACGCGCGTGCCGAGCTTCCACGCTTCGCCGGCTGGTGGGGCCACGACAAGGCCACGCGTTTCCAAATGGGACCGCAATTCGTGCCCACGCCGGGTGCGGACGGTTGGCAGTTGTCGAATCCGCCCATCCTGGCGCTCGCGCCACTGCGGGCATCGCTGGAACTGTTCACGCAGGCGGGCATGGCGCGGCTCGCCGCGAAGAGCCGTCGGCTTACGGCTTACCTCGATTGGCTCATCCGCACGCGTCTCGACGATACCCTCGACATCGTCACGCCCAACGATCCTGCGCAACGCGGCGCACAGTTGTCCATCCGCGTACGCGCCGGACGTGACGCAGGTCGAGCCTTGTTTACGCATCTCGAACGTCATGGCGTGATCGGCGACTGGCGCGAACCCGACGTGATCCGCCTGTCGCCGACGCCGCTCTACAACCGCTATCTCGATTGCCTCGGTGCCGTGGACACCATCGCATCCTGGCAGGCGACGTCGGCATGAGCGAGCAGGAACTCTACCCTCTGCCGTACAGCGAGCGCGGCGATGGATTCGCGGTGCAGGCCGTGACGCATTGGCTGCGCATCGCACCCGGACGAGTCCTGCTGGGTCTCAAGGCGGGCGGCCTGCCGGTCGCCCTGCCCGACCGCCCTGCGACGGTCTCGCACGGCGGCATCGTGGCGAAGGTCGATGGTCACGTCACCGCGGTGGACGACGTCAGCAGCGTCTGGCTACGCGACCGTCCCGAGGTGATCGACCAATACGTCGCTGCACTGCGCACGGTGCTCAAGCACCCACGGCTGCGCCTCGACGGCTACGCCACGCACATCATCTTCACCGGCTCGGTCGAACTTTTCGTCGGATCACGCATGGACCGCGTGGACCTCGAACTCGACGACGAAGACGGCTCCTTCGCCCGCGCGATGGAACTCCTGCGCGAAGCACCACAAGACACCCGCACCGCCTTCGCCATGCCACTCGAACCCGGCATGGGCGCCTACGACGAACCTCTCTACCTCGCTGGCGAGCAAGCGTGGATCGATGGACGACGCGTGCTCATCGAATACTCGCCCGACGAAGGCGGCCGCGCGGAAACCGTAGCCCTCGACCGCAATGCGCTCGCCAACGCCATCGAGCGGGCGTGGTACGCCATGATCGCCGTTTCAGAACGCATCCGCAGCGGGCTGGGACAGATGGTGTGAGGAGGGACGTTGGGCTCAAGAGCGCAGAATGCTGCCGCCGGGCTGGCTCTCCAACTGGTGCCTGCGGGGCTCGGCTCGCGCGAGTACGGACGGTTCGTGGCACGTCAGAACGATGAGCCGGTCGACAGACTGGGTACGGATCAATTCGACTAGAACACGCACGGCATCCTGATCCAATCCTACGGTTGGTTCATCGAGAACGATGAACTCTGCGACCGTTACCAACGCCATGTGTAACAGGACACGCTTGCGCCAACCCAAGGACAGATCGCCAAAGCGAAACTCCGACACCTGATGGAGCCCGAACGGATCGGCGACATCGAGCGGATCGGCTACGCAGCGCACTCCCTGCAGCGAAAGATAGAGCTGTAAGGCGGACGACACCGTGACACCCTCGAAGAACGTTGGCTCCGCAGGCACGAAAGCGAGCTGCCTCCGACGCTGCGGGCGCTTGGCAAACATATCCCTGCCATCGAGTAAAACGCGTCCAGCTGTCGGCGCCAACGTGCCCGACATGATGGACAGCAGCGTGCTCTTACCGACGCCATTGTCCCCTTCGATCAGGTGCACGCCGGGTCGCAGGACGGCCGTGGCATCGCGGAGGACGCAACGCGACCCATAGCCCTTGCGGACGCCGTCCAGGATCAGCTCGGCCATGCGAGCCTCGCCATGCCTGCAATCAAGGGACTGAATGCAGCAAGCCAGTCGGCGGCCCCGTCCATGCGAAGGTGCCGAAGCATACCGAGCAGGGTGGCACCCCCAATCACTGCCGACAGCAGCACGGCGATGGAAGCGAAGCTGCTCGACACGAACATACCAACGATCAGCACAATCGCGGACGCGAGTATCGTCAAGACAAGCAAGCGCGCCACACACAGCTTATGCAACGAGCGTGTCGTCGAGAGCATCGGCACCAAGCGATGGGTCTCCACGCGGAGCACATCAGCCACGCCACGCAAAACCCACACGATGATGCCAGCCGTGCCGCAAAGCACCTCGGGCGCGCTGATGTCACCCTCGTCAATCCATCGAAAGCCGCACATCGCACATAAGGCAATGAGCAGATAGCGCATTGCCAGCCAAGGCTTACCCATCGGCAGTGCGTCAACGACCGCGTGACGCACCAAGACACTCCGTCGAGAGGCGCCACCATGAATTTTCACCGCGCATCGTTGCCCGTAGCGCCAACCCAACGCATCGACGATGAAACCTGAGGCGGCGGAAAGAAACAACGCCGCCACGTACCACGGCAACCGCTCCGGACGACCGACGAACGCGGCGCCGAACGATAAAGGAACCAATGGCCAGCCGGTAATAACGAGCGGCACTGCGGCGTTGAGACGAGCTATCCTTGGGGGAGCCACCACCGAGAGCACCATAAAATGCGTCGTGCAGGCTTGAAACGGACGATTCACTCCCGCCCAGGTCGACCAGAGCAGCAAGACCAGAAAAAACGCACCGACCCGAAGCCGAATATCAGCGGTGTGGTCACCCATGATGAGAACGGGTGACATGAGCAGTTCGGGTACCGACGCGAGAGGAGCCAGAACAAACGCAACGGTGAATATGGTGCGCCTCTCTCTTGCGAAGTACGCGATGGATCGATACCGATAGGTGAGCCAACTAGCTCTCGCGGCAAGGAGAACTGTCACAGAATTCACTGGCTTATCCCTCTGAACTCGACGGGAGAGGCTTTCGTCCAAACCACGTAAAACCTGGGGTCATTTTCCCCATCAAGCGCTTCAACGCCGCCAAGGCGAACTCATCCCACGCATCCCTTCTCGGCGGGCTAGCTAGCAGCTCATTTAAATCGACAATGCGATTGGCACGAAGGGATTCCTTCGCTCCATCCACAAACAGAACCGACAGAAGAAAGTGCATGGAATCCGCTGTGAATCGATCGATATCGTCAACGCCGAACGCACGAAACGAGACAGGCACATCCTCCTTTCGATCCGAGCAAACATCCTGGCACGACTCGAGGTCAATCAATCGCAACGATGATCCGGTCACGACGAAGTTGGATAGCTTGGCGTCCCCAAGAACGAACCCCGCGAAGTGCGCTTTGGAAATGATATCGACTGCCTTATCGACCCATGAAGCGTCAGATGACAAGGAGCTTCTGGCGGCAAACAGGTCTTCACCGCTCAACCTTTCAAGAAGCAGGATTGATGCATCAGCCTCGTCCGAAAATTCGATGACATGAGGCAAGTGCGTGCCCATCCCCCTCGCCGTCATCAACGCATACATCCGTGCCTCATGACGCACGAAATGCGCACCGTCTCGACCATCGGGCAACTCCGTACCATGCCGTAGACCTAATTTCGCGATGCATTCATCGCCCGAACGAACGTCCGTCGCTATAAAGACCCCTCCTTTTCCGGATCTGCAGATCGCCGAACGGACAGGGTATCGAGCCAGCAGCGATGGGCTGTCGTGCCTACTTGGGGGTGCTTCCCTATGTCTCACAACATCCCACAGTGCGTCCTGGTCCAGAACGTCAATCACTGCCTTCGGGTCATCCCTGTCGTCGATTACGTCGCGACCATCGATCGACAACGTCGTACCGCGAAAGGCCCCGTACCTAAGGAAAACTGGTATCCCCCGCCAAAGCTGCTGAAGTCTGGGAACGACCGGACCGAAGTGCCCACTAGCACCGAGCCATTGGCGCAATGCAGTTAAAGCTTCTGCACTGCTTTCCGGGGTCTCAAGGTAGGCAACGAGATTCTTTCCAACCTGCGAAAAGCCGAACAAGCCAATATTGGCTTGGCAGAGATCATCGATGGAACGGAGATACTTGAACGCAATCCCATGGCGCAGGAAGACGGGAGCCGCATTCCGAATCAGACTTATGTAGTTTGCGGGAGTTGCAGACACATAGAGCTTCCAGCCCTGGCTCACCTGTCGTGACGGAGTTCCGACTCCATACCAGTGAGGCGTTTCAGCCCAGTCGACGTCACCAAAGTCGCGTGGCGAAGGGAACCGCTCGATAGCATCATTCCGCTCGAGAACAACATCAGTGCCTTCCATGGCCGAATCTCCCTGATAGTGATTAGTGCGCCTTACCCGGCCAGAGAACGGTGGTGAGCGTGATAGTCACGGTAATCGGAAGTACGTTTGCTCCTTTGTCGCATCCAGCCATGTTCATGGCCTCAAGCGGCGAGGTTGCAAGGACGGGTTGAATCGGTGCGGTATCCTCGATGGATACGCAAACGGCCTCTACTTCCCGTTGGACCATGCGGTACATGTCGAACTCCTGTCGGTTAACCCGCTTGCGGACGTGCAAACGGTCCTGCACGGTAGTCCGAAACAAGAGCACGCCGTATCAGTGTTTTCCGACATTCATGTGGGCCGCCTGGGATAGCATCCGCATTAGCTCTCAGTGGCACACCGAAATCAGCTACGCACCACGTCATCGTGACCGACCCGTCGCGCAGCGTATCCAACATCGGGATGTGAACGCTTTACCATCCCACTAGGGATGGCGGACCTGCCCGGTGCCGCGCACCACGAATCGTTCCACCGTAAGCGCCTCGGCGCCCATGGGGCCGTAGGCATGCAGGCGCGTCGTGGAAATGCCGATTTCGCTGCCCAGGCCTAGCTCGCCGCCGTCGCTGAAACGCGACGACGCGTTTACCATGACGACGGCGGAGCGCAGTGCGTGGACGAATCGATCCGCGGCGGCCTCGTCCTGAGTGGCGATGACTTCCGTGTGGTCGGAGCCGTAGCGACGGATGTGTGCGATGGCGGCCTCCAGATCGTCCACCACGCGTACGGCGATCACCAGGTCGAGAAACTCGGCGGCGTAGTCGTCGTCGGTGGCGCTGACGACATCCGGCACGAGCCCGCGTGTCGCGTTATCGCCACGAACCTCAACCCCAAGTTCGCGCAAGCGTGCGATGGCCGGAGGAAGGAAAGCGGCCGCCGCATCGCGATGCACCAGGAGAGTCTCCAGCGCATTGCACACGCCCGGCCGGCTGGTCTTGCCGTCCACGAGTAAGTGCAGCGCCATCGAGGGTTCCGCCGCACGATCCACGTAGAGATGGCAGACGCCCTTGTAATGCTTGATCACCGGCACGCGCGCGTGCTCGGTGACGAAGCGGATCAAACCCTCTCCGCCGCGGGGAATGGCGAGATCGACCACGTCGGTCAACTGCAACAGCTCGACCATCGTCTCGCGGCGTGTATCGTCGACAAGCGTGATGGCGGCCACGGGTAAACCTTCCGCCACGAGCGCACGCCGCAATGCCTCGGCGATGGCGGTGTTGGAATGCAACGCGTCCGAGCCCCCACGCAGGATCACGGCGTTGCCGGCCATCAGGCACAGCGCAGCCGCGTCGGCGGTGACGTTGGGTCGGGCCTCGTAGATCATGGCAATGACGCCGAGCGGAATGCGCACGCGTTCGACGACAAGATCATTCGGCCGCGTCTCACGCCGCGTCACCACACCGACCGGGTCGGGCAGCGTTGCCACGTCGCGAATCGCGGCGACTATCTTGGCGATGCGCGGTGCATCGAGGAACAGTCGGTCGAGCATGGCCGCGCTCGTCCCGTTCGCCTTGGCGGCGGCCATGTCGCGCTCATTGGCATCGAGCACATGCGTTGCGGATGCCGCGAGTTCGTCGGCCATACGATGGAGCAGTCGCCGCTTGCTCGTCGTATCCAGGGCGGCGATTGCCGCCGCCGCGTCACGGCAGGCCAGGGCACGTTGGCGAAGAGGCGTCGTCATGGTTCTGTTCCGAAAGTAACGAGGTCGTCGCGATGGACGACGGTCTCGCCGTAACTGTAGCCGAGCACGGCTTCGATATCGCGCGTATGCAGACGCGCGATACGGCGAACGTCGCTCGCGGCGTACTGCGCTATACCGCGGGCGAAGACCGTCTGCCCGTCGCCGATCTCGACGACGTCACCGCGTGCAAAGTCGCCCTCGGCACCCACGATGCCACCGGGGAGCAGCGACGCGCCTCGCGCCCGCAATGCCTGCGCCGCGCCGGCATCGACCAGCACGCGTCCGGTCGGAGGCGTATGCCGCAACCAGTATTTGCGTGCGGCCATGCGGCTTTGCGGAGCACGCAACCGTGTGCCGGTGAGCGTGCCGGCAGCGAGCCGTGCCACGCAGGCGGGGTCACGCCCGTCGAACAGCACGGTTTCGATGCCCGCAGCGGCGGCCTTGGTGGCCGCTTCCAGCTTCGTGCGCATGCCGCCAGTTCCCGCCTTGCTCCCTGCCCCACCGGCGGTGGCGAACGACGACGTGGCAAGCGCGGAAATGTCCTGTACGGGCCGCGCACGCGCATCCGTTCGGGGATCGGCGGTGAACAATCCGGCGACGTCGGAGGCGATCAGCAGCACATCCGCATCGACGAGCGCGGCGACGATCGCGGCAAGGTTGTCGTTGTCGCCGAGTTTCAACTCGTCGACGGCCACGGTGTCATTCTCGTTGACGACGGGCACCGTGCCTAGCGCAAGCAGCTCGCGAAGCGTAGCGCGCGCGTTGAGGTACCGACGACGATGGCGCAGATCATCGTGTGTCAGAAGTACCTGCGCCACGGGCACGGAGAACAGGCCCTGCCACAGCGCCACGAGCCGGGTCTGCCCCAGGGCGGCGAGCGCCTGCCGCCCGGGAAGTCCCGTACTGCGATCCGGGCGCGCAAGACCGCGGCCGGCTGCGACCGCACCGGACGATACGATCACCACCTCGCGTCCCGCGTCCCGGCTACGCGCGACGAAGCTCGCGAGCGCTTGCGCGTGGACGTCCGTAAGTGCGCCGTCCGGCGTCGTCAGTAAACTGCTGCCGACCTTGAGCACGGCGCGATGCCACGGTGGCAGCGGCTGCGGCGTGAATCCCTGCGCTTCGTCCATCACCTCTCGCCATCCTCATCGCCGAAGGGGTCGGCGCCCGCGAAACGTCAGCCCGCCATCGCGGCCAGCCTGTCTCGCAACACGTCCAACATCAACCCATACCCCGCGCCGGGCGACGTGCGCGCGGCGAGGCTGGACTCGGGAGTGCGGCCCTCGCCCGCCGAGGCGGCGGTAGCGGCTGCTGCACGATAGGCATCGCGAAACGGCACGCCCGCGGCCGCCTGCTCGATCGCCACATCAGTGGCGTACATCGCTGGCTCGATGGCGGCGCGCATGCTCTCGGCCTTCCACTCCAGGCGAGCGAGCATATCCGGCAGCAGTTCCAGAGCGCCCAGGCCCATCGAGAAACCGTGGAACAGCGAACCCTTGGAGAACTGCAGGTCGCGCTGGTAGCCCGAGGGAAGCGAAAGCAACTGCTCGATCTCGGTGCGCGCGGCAGCCACCGAGGCGTAGCTCGCGCGCAGCAGTTCCACCACATCGGGGTTGCGCTTGTTCGGCATGATCGACGAGCCGGTGGTGTACTCCGGCGGCAGCTTCACGAAGTCGAACTCTGCCGTGGTGAACAGCGAGAGGTCCCACGCCAGACGGCGCGTATCGAGCAGTGCCGTACCGACGGCATCGAGCGCGGCCATCTCGAACTTGCCACGCGAGAGCTGCGCGTAGATCGGCGACACCTGCATGCGCGCGAAGCCGAGCGCCGCTGTGGTGTGCGCGCGATCGAGCGCGATGTTGACGCCATAGCCGGCGGCTGTGCCCAATGGATTGGCATCGATCAGGTCGAGAGCCTGCCGCGCGCGCAGCGTGTTGTCGATGAAGGCCTCGGCGAACGCGGCAAACCACATGCCGGTGGACGAGACCACGGCGCGCTGGATGTGCGTATAGCCAGGCATCGGCAGCGATTCGCGTTCCGCGCGTGCGAGGCAGACTTCGGCCACTTCGCGGCAGAGCGCCTGCAGCGTGCCGAGCTTTTCCTTGAGCCAGAGCCGCGTGGCTACCAGGACCTGATCATTGCGGCTGCGACCCGTATGCACTCGGCGGCCGGCATCGCCCAGGCGCTCGGTCAGGCGCGCTTCGATCGCCGAGTGACCGTCTTCATAGCGGTCGTCCAGGACGAAACGGCCTTCGGCAAAATCGACGGCGAGCGTATCGAGTTCGCGCAGCAGCGCAGCCTGCTCGTCGGACGACACGATGCCGATGTTGGCGAGCCCTTCCACATGCGCCTTGCTCGCGGTGATGTCGTGCAGGAAGAACTCGCGATCGAGCACGACGTCGTTGCCAGCGAGGAAACGCATGATGCGCGCGTCGACGTGCGTGTCGGACTTCTGCCAGAGGGGTTGAGTCATGGGGGCGTCCTTTCTCAGAGCGGGATGGCGGTGAGCTCGTCGAAGCCGAGCGCGCGGTTGACGTTCTGCATCGCCTGGGTGGCGGCGCCCTTGAGCAGGTTATCCAGCGTCGCCACCACGACGACACGACGGCCATCGGTCGACAAGGCGAAACCACCCACGTCGAGGTGGTGCCGATTCGCGATCTGGCTCACCCAGGGCGCCTCGTCCACCACATGAATCAGCTTCTCTTTCGCATAGCGTGCCTCGAACCGGCGCACGATGTCCTCACGCTTGGCCTGCTTGGCGAGATAGAGGTTGGTGGTAACGGTAAGGCCACGGAAATGCGGTGCCACATGCGGCATGAACTCGACAGGCATGCCGAGGTGTCGGCTGGCTTCCTTCTCATGCATGTGGCCCGTGAGCGCGTACGGCATGAGGTTGTCCCGCAGCTTGTCCGGATCGTTGCGGTCGGATGGCGTCGTGCCCGCACCGGAGTAGCCGGATACGCCGAAGGACACCGGCGGCGCGGCCAGAAGGTCCTTGATCGGAGCGATGGAGACCTGGATCGCGGTGGCGTAGCAGCCGGGATTGCTGATCCGCTTCTCGCCGCGCCAGCGATCCCGGTACAACTCGGGCAGCCCGTAGTACCAGCGCTCGTCGAAGCGATAGTCCGCGGAAAGATCCACGATCACGGTACCGGTACCCGCCTTGTCGATGGCGTCGACATAGGGGGCCGCCTTGCCGTTGGGCAGCGCCAGCACCACCACGTCTACGGCAGTCGCGGCGACGGCGGCCGGGTCGAAGTTGACGAAGGCGAGATCGCCTCGATAGGCATCGCTGTGCGCATCCAGGCGCTGGCCGTCCAGTTCGCGCGACGAAACGAAGGCCAGCTCCAGTTCCGGATGGCCGGCGATGAGCTTGATGAGTTCGGCACCGGTGTGACCGCGTGCGCCGACGATGCCGATGGTCTTGGTGGCCATGAGCGTTCAGTCCTGCAAGGTGGGTTCGCGGGTGGCGCAATGCGCCACGCAGCGCTCGATATCGGCAAAGCTGTTCAGGCCGTACCAGAACACCTTCCAACGCGCCTGCTTGAAGCAGCCGTCCGATTCCGCGTAGTAGAAATGGTTGATCGGATTACCGTGCCGCGAACGCCAGAACAACCGGGGATTCTCGTCGCGCATCACCTGCCAAACCGCGCGCCCCAGGCCTTCGCCCTGCGCATCGTCGAGCACGGCGAACTTGTCCAGGTACGCGAAACCCTCTTCCTGGGTCAGCACCATGGCAGCGCGATAGTTTTCCGAAACGTAGAGGCGATACAGCTTGGTCCGCTCGAAGTAATTGCCGACCAGCGCACGACCGAAGCTCGATTCGATCAACTGCTGCATGCGCGGCAGGTCCACGCCGTCCCACGACTCGAAGCGCAGCACGCGTTCGCCGCGGCGTACGAGCGTGCCGGAGCCCTTGTGCGTGAACAGTTCCTTCGCCAGCTCGGCGGGGCGCGTGATCGACACCGACGACGTCAGCGGCAGGTCGTCCAGCAGATCCTTGATCTGCTCGATCTTCAAGCGCATGCCGGAATGCAGCCACGGCTGATGCAGAAGCTGCTCGTATTCCGTGGACAGGTTGATCGAATCGATGACCTTGCCGTCACCGTCGAGCAGACCGCCCGTGCCCGTGAGGAACACGATCTTGTAGGGCTGCAGCACGCGGACGAGTTCGTTGGCGGCGAAGTCGGCATTGATGTTGAGGATCTGACCCGCGTCGGTTTCGCCGAGACTCGCGATGACCGGAATCGAACCGGCACGCAGGCTCGCCTCGATCGGCGCGAGGTTGATGTCGCGCACGCGACCGACCAGGCCGAACGTATCTTGATCGAGGAAGTCGGCGGTGAAGACACCGGACGGCACCGACGTGGCTCGCGTGTCGGCTTCCTGCAGCGCTTCCACCAGACGCAGGTTCTGCGCCTGGAAGACGCGACGAACGATCGCCAGGGCTTCCGGCGAGGTCACCCGCAGGCCGTTCACCGTCTTCTTCTCGATACCCGCTGCCGCCAGTTCCTCGTCCAGTTGGGGGCCGGCGCCATGCAGCACGATGGGCGTCAGGCCCACCTGCTGAAGAAATGCCAGCGACGAGGTGAGATCCGGCAGTTCGTCACGCAGCACGGCGCCACCGACCTTCACCACGGCAAAGCGGGCGGCATCCAACTGCGAGAAGCGCTTGAGGTACTGCTGGATTTCCCGCGCGCTGCCCATGGAGGACAGCAGGCGGACGATGGTCTTGCGAGTGTTCTTATTAGCGTCCACTTTCGACGATCCGATGGATGACCTTGGCGTAGTCCGCCAGTTGTTCGAGGGCGACCCATTCGTCGGCGCTGTGCGCCTGGGCGATGTCGCCAGGGCCATAAACGAAGGACGTATAACCGGCCATGGAGAACAGCGCCGCTTCGGTCCAGAAATCGACGGCGTTACCGACCGGGATGCCCAGCTCGTCGGCAAGATCGCGCGCGGCAAGGCGCCGGGTCTCGGCCGTGGCGGTGTCGCCCGCCGGCAGCGAATCGCCGCGGAAGGTCTCCCCGTATTCCACCGGCAGCGGCTCCACCAGCGTGCGGAAGGTTTCCAGCAGAGCGTCGGCGTCCATCGACGGCAGCGGACGGAAGCCGAAGCGCACATCCGCCGTCGGCGCGATGACGTTGGCCTTGATGCCGCCCTCGATCTTGCCGATGTTGAAACGCAGGCCGGTCAGACCGCCGAAGCGCTCGTGCGCCTGTGCCTGCACGTGATCGAGCGCTGACGCGCCCCAGCGAATGGCCTGGTGCAAGGCGCTGTCGGAAGGCTTTTGCTCGCCCGACGCATGTCCGGCACGGCCCTGGAAACGCATCTGCACGGAATGGATGCCGCGATGCGCCAGCACCGCTTCACCGCGCGTGGGTTCGGCAACGATGATCGCCTCGTAGTCGCGCGGCGTCTTCAGGAAACCATCGATACAGCGTGCGTCGTTGGCTTCTTCGTCCGTGGAAAGCAGCAGGGCCATGTCGCCCTGCGTCGCATTGGCGACCGCCACGAGCGCGGCCGCTGCGCCCTTGATGTCGCACGCGCCCAGACCGACCGCACGATCCTGACCCACGCGCAGTTCGAACGGACTGGCCGTCCAATGCGGCGAATCGGGCACGGTGTCCAGATGCACGTTGAACAGGTACTTCGGCTTGCCGCGCACGGCGTAGAGATTCACGGCACCGGCGCCGAAGTCCGTTACCTGTACGTCGAAACCGGGGAGGTTCGAACGCAGGTAATCGAAGATCCCGTCGGTGCCGATCGTTCGTGGCGGGTTGCGCGTGTCGAAGCCGACGAGCGCGCGCAGATGGTCGAGTGTGTCCTGAAGGAGCTTATCCATGAGCCTGTATCAGTTCCCGTTGGCGCGATCGACTTCGGCCCAGAGCGTGGAGCTCATGCCGTAGAGCTTGATGAAACCTTCGGCCTCGGCCACGCCCCAGTCGGCAGCCTGGGCATAGGTGGCCTTCGAGGACTGCAGAATGTGCTTCGATTCGACCTTCACCGCATACACCGTGCCGCCGCGAGTTTCGATGACGACCTTGCCGTCCACCTTGCGCTGCGTGGAGACGAGGAAGGCTTCGAGGTCCGCCTTGATCGGATCGTTGAAGAAGCCTTCATAGGCAACCTCGGTCCACTTCCGGCCGATCTCGGGCTTGAAGCGGTTCTGCTGCTTCGACAGCACCGTTTCCTCCAGCGCGCGGTGCGCCGTGAGCAGCGCGGTCAATGCCGGCGCCTCGAACACGATGCGGCCCTTGAGACCGATATTCGTATCGCCTGTGTACATGCTGCGACCGACGCCGTACTTGGCGAGTTCGCGGTTGAGGAAGCCGAGGATCTCGGGGCCCGAGGCCGGCTTGCCGTTCAACGAGACGGCCGTGCCCTTCTCGAAGCCGAGTTCGATGCGCAAGGGTTCGGACGGCCATTCGGCACGAGGCGCGCACCACGCGACCGCACCCTCTTCCGGAATTTCCCACGCATCGATCTCGCCGCCCGAAATCGTCACACCGAGCACGTTCTCGTTGATCGTGTAGTGCTTGGTCTTGGCCCGCACTTCGAAGCCCTTGTCTTCCAGGTACTTCTGTTCGTACGCACGCACCTGGGTGTGCTCGCGCTGGATCTCGCGAATGGGGGCGATGATCGTGTAGTCGCCGAGTGCCTTGACGGTGAGGTCGAAACGCACCTGATCGTTGCCCATGCCGGTGCAGCCGTGCGCGAAGAACTTCGTGCCGAGTTCGTCGCAACGCTCCAGCGAGGCTTTCACGATCAGATAGCGATCGGACACCAACAGCGGATACTGCCCCTGGTAGAACTCGCCGGCCCAGATCAGCGGGGTGACGAAGCTGTCCCAGATGGCCTGCGCGGCGTCTACCGTGCGATGGGACGCTGCGCCCAGCTCATGAGCGCGCTGTTCGATGTATTCGCGCTCTTCGGCCGAGACGCCGCCCGTGTCCACGAAGACGGTATGCACGGCATAGCCGCGCTCGATCAGGTAGGGGACGCAGAAACTGGTGTCGAGGCCGCCCGAAAAGGCGAGGACGATATCGTTGCTGGACATGCTGGCTCCGGAGAAAGTCATGGAATCGAAAGGGGCGAGACGAATCAGAAGCCGAGGCCGGACGGTGCGCCCGACGACTGCGAGATGAGCGAGGCCATGACCGCCTTCTGCACGTGCAGGCGGTTCTCGGCTTCGTCGATGGCGATGCATGCGGGGGAATCCATCACGGCATCGGTGGCCTTGATGTTCCGGCGCAAGGGCAGGCAGTGGCTGAACAACCCGTGGTCGGTGAGCGCCATCTTGGCCTCGTCGACGATGAAATGCCGGTGCGCATCGCGGATTGCCTTTTCCTCATCCCAGCGGCCAAAGTACGGAATCGCACCCCAGCTCTTGGCGTAGATGACGTGCGCGTCGCGATAGGCCGATTCGATGTCGTGCGATACGCGCAGCGATCCACCGTTCTCGCGGGCATTCGCCTCGGCGAAATCCATGTAGCGCTGGTCGAGCACATACTCGGGCGTCGGGCACAGCAGCGTCACGTCCATGCCCATCTTCGTCGCGATCAGCAGCGCCGAGTTCGCCACAGCGGTGTTCAGCGGCTTCGGATGGTAGGTCCAGGTCAGCACGTACTTGCGGTTCTGCAGGTCGCCGAGGTGCTCCTTCAGAGCGAGCGCGTGGGCGAGTTCCTGGCACGGGTGCGTGATGGTCTCCAGGTTGATCACCGGCACCGTGGCGTATTGCGCGAACGCGGCAAGTACCTTGTCCTGGCGGTCCACCGACCAATCGACGAACTTCGGAAAGGCGCGCACCCCGATCATATCCACGTACCGCGAGAGCACCCGAGCGACCTCGGCGATGTGTTCTTCGGTCTCACCATCCATGACGGCGCCGACCTCGAACTCGATCGGCCATGCGTCCTTGCCAGGCGACAGCACTACCGCATGGCCGCCGAGCTGGAAGGCACCGAGCTCGAAGCTCGTACGCGTGCGCATCGACGAATTGAAGAACAACAGCGCGATCGATTTGCCTGCCAGCTGCTGGCCCTGGGGCGAGCGCTTGAACTCGGCCGCCTGGTCGAGAAGGGCGTCGATCTCGGCGCGGCTGTAGTCCTGGGTGGAAAGGAAATGGCGAACGGTCATGGCGATCCAGATGGGTCGATGGCCCGGAGGCGGTGGAGGAAAGAGAAATCGGAAACGAAAAAACCCGGCACATGGCCGGGTTTTTTAGTCGGTACGAATGAAACGCGCGCGACAGCCTACCCGGCCGATGGTCCCATGTACGGTCGACGAGCACGCGACGTCATTCCTGCGGCCATACGGGCGCTGGTCAAGACAATCGCGGTGTAGACAGTGTGGGACACGGCTGGGCCTGGAAACGTTGAACCGCGATCATGCCGGGATTTGGTGCGACGCGCAACAAGGCAGGCGGGCGGGGCCCACACGGCCCCGGCGTGGCGGAAACGAGAAAGGCCGCGGTTTCCCGCGGCCTTTCCAGGGGCTCCACCGACCGGGTCAGTCGGCCGGCGCGACGCTCACACGAACACGCAGGCGCTCGCCCGGGTCGTAGTTGAGCCGCGAGACGTAGACCTCGCCGCGATAGCGATATTCCACGTCGTAGCCGGCGATGCGGCGCTGCTCGGAGATCGAGCTGACGTCGCGGCACCGGGTCTCCGTGCCTTCGTAGGTACGGTCGCCGTTACGGGCAATGCCATTGCCGACCGCGCCGCCGGCCACCGCGCCGACCACGGTAGCGGCCTTGCGGCCGTCGCCCTTGCCGACGGTGTTACCCAGCACGCCACCGACGACGGCACCGAGAATGGTGCCGGCCGTGCTGTTGCCGCTCGACTCACGGCGGACGACGGGTTGGTCGTAGCACTCCTGGCGAGGCGTTTCGACACGAGCCACGCCGTAGACCGGATCGACCCGCAGGACGTCCGCCCAGCCGAAATGGGTGTTGTCGTCGGGCCCGGGCGGCGGACCGTAACGACCATCCTGCGCCATGGCGCCACTGGCGAAGACCGCGAGAACGAGAGCGGGGATGAACAACAGGCGAGACATGTGGGAGAACCTCCAGCCAGGCGCAAAAGGAGCGCCTACTGGCGTGCATTTCAACAAGTTCACGCTGAATCCACGCTTAGAACGGACGGGTGCGGCAGCGTGCCGCGTGTCAACCGATTCAGCGCCTGCGCGTACGCCGGGATGCGGGCAGGCTTGGTACTATCGGCGACCGGCCGCCCGCCGCGCTCGTCCACGGATTCACGATGCAGATTTCGCTCTACAACACCTTGTCTCGCCGCACGGAAGCGTTCACGCCGCTCGATCCCCAGCGGGTGACGATGTACGTCTGCGGGCCCACCGTCTACAACTACATCCATATCGGCAACGCCCGGCCCCCGGTCGTCTTCGATGTACTGGCCCGGCTCATCCGCCGGCATTACCCAAAGCTGGTGTACGCCCGCAACGTGACCGACGTCGACGACAAGATCAACGCCGCGGCGGCCGCTGCGGGCGTGCCGATCGTGGAGATCACCGACCGCTACGCCAAGGCCTACCGCGAGGACATCGCGCGGCTGGGCGTGGCCCCGCCCGACGTCGAGCCCCACGCCACGGCGCATATTCCGCAGATCATCGCGATGATCGAGCGCCTCATCGCCACGGGCCATGCCTACGAGGCCGAAGGGCATGTGCTGTTCCACGTCGAATCGTTTCCGGCTTACGGCGCACTGTCGGGGCGCGATCCCGACGAGTTGCTCGCCGGGGCGCGGGTCGAAGTCGCGCCGTACAAGCGCAGCCCGGGCGACTTCGTGCTTTGGAAGCCCTCCGATGCCACCCTGCCCGGCTGGGACAGCCCCTGGGGTCGTGGCCGCCCGGGCTGGCACATCGAGTGCTCTGCCATGAGCGAGGCCCATCTCGGCGACACCATCGATATCCATGCCGGCGGCGTCGACCTGACTTTTCCGCACCACGAGAACGAGATTGCCCAGAGCGTCTGCGCCCACGGCGGCAAGCCCTTTGCCCGCTACTGGCTGCACAACGGCATGCTCACGTTCGAGGGACGCAAGATGTCGAAATCGATCGGCAACGTGCTTCAGTTGCATGAACTGCTGGAGCGGCATCCGGGCGAGGCCCTGCGCCTGATGCTGCTGCGCGGCCATTACCGGCAACCGCTGGACTGGTCGGACGCCGCGATGACCCAATCCATACGCACGCTCGACGGCTGGTACGGCGCCCTGCGCGACCTCGCCGACGTGGATGCTGGCGAACCCGTCGTGCCCGCGGCGGTGGAAGCCGCCCTGTGCGACGACCTCAACACGCCGCAGGCTCTGGCCGAGCTTTCCCAACTCGCCGACGAGGCGCGTCGCGCTCAGGGTGACGCCCGTGCTGCCGCCAAGGCCGCGTTGCTGGGCGGCGGTGCCCTGCTCGGCCTGCTCCAGCAAAATCCCGAAGCGTGGTTCCGGCAGGGCAACCCCGGCGATGCGATCGACGCTGCCGCCATCGAGGCGCTGCTCGAAGAGCGTCGTGCCGCCCGCGCGGCAAAGGATTTTTCACGTTCCGACGCGATCCGCGATCAGTTGAAAGCACTGGGCATCGCCATCGAGGACAGCGCGCAAGGCACGCGCTGGAGCGTGGTGAAGGCATGACGACCCCACGCGAAGCCACTGCCGCCGAAGCCCAAGCAGCCATCGCGGAGGAGTTCGCCTTCTTCGGCGACTGGACCGAGCGTTACCAGTACCTCATCGATCTGGGCCGCCAGTTGCCTGTGTTCCCCGATGAGCGCAAGACCGAGGAAAACCGCGTGCATGGCTGCCAGTCGATGGTCTGGCTGGTGCCCTCGGGAGACGCCTCGCGCATGCATTTCGACGCAGCCAGCGACTCCGCTATCGTCTCCGGCCTCATCGCCCTGGTGCTACGCGTCTATTCCGATCGCTCCGCCCGAGAAATCGTTGAGACCGAGCCGACCTACATCGAGCAGATCGGCCTCGCCAAGCATCTCTCCCCCACGCGCTCCAACGGCCTGGCAGCGATGCTGACGAAGCTCAAGGCGTACGCGGCGGAAGCGCTCGCAAAGGGCTGAGGCAGACAAGAGGCGGCGCCTGCGAATACCTTGTGGGAGCTGCTATAGCAGCGAGAGCCGACGGAGCGGTGTAGCAGCGTGCCAAGCCCCCATCGCCAGCAGGCTGGCTCCCACCGGCAAGCTGGCTCCCACCGGCGAGTTCCATCGCCGCATTGGCCTCCCCAAAAAACGAAAGAGCCCCGCGTTGCGGGGCTCTTTCGTTACCGGGTGCCGGAAAGAACGATCAGTCGCCCATCTGCTTCTGCAGGTGTTCGCGACGTTCCTGCGCGTCGAGTGACAGCGTGGCGATCGGGCGCGCGTCGAGACGATCGACACCGATCTCCTCGTCGGTCTCCTCGCAGAAGCCGTAGCGGCCTTCCTCGATACGGCGCAGGGCCTTGTCGATCTTGGAGATGAGCTTGCGGTAGCGATCGCGCGTGCGCAGTTCGAGCGAGTTCTCGGTCTCGCGCGTGGCGCGCTCGGCCTCGTCGCCGACGTCGCGGACTTCCTCGCGGAGGTTGTCCATCGTCTGGCGCGATTCCTCGACCAGCTGCTCGCGCCATTCCTTCAACTTGTTACGGAAATAGGCGAGCTGACGGGGATTCATGTACTCCTCGTCGTCACCCGGCTTGTAGCCCTTCGGGAGGTCAATGACGGTCGAAGCGGGCAGCGCATAGCGGCCATCTTCGCGCGTGATGCCGTTATCGGCGGTATGGGAGGCAGTGCTGTTCATGCTTGCTTGAGCGGACTTCTCGTTTCTGGATGGGTTGGTGCCGGCCACCGCGGACGCAGTCCGGGGTGGAGCGGCGGCAACTGCCGATGCCGAACGACCCTTTTCAGGGCTGGCGGCGGGCGCGGCGGTTGCGGTTTTCTTGGCGGGTGCGGGCGCCGGGACGGGCGCCGACTTCACCGGTGCCGACGGCGCTTTCTTCGCAGCGGCCGGCAGCGTTGCTTTCTTGGCGGCGACCGGAGACGCCTTTACAGGCGCCTTTGTGGCCTTCGCCGGAGTTTTCGTGGCGGTTTTTGCCGGTGCCGCCTTGGCAGCCTTCGCCGGGGCAGCCTTCGCTGGCGCCTTCTTGGCGGCCGCTTTCGGTACAGGCTTTGCTGCGGCGCTCTTCGCCGACGCAGCCGCTTTCTTCGGGGCAGCCTTGGCCGCCGTCTTCGCGGTTGTTTTGGTCGACTTCACCCCGGCCACTACCGTCCTGGCCTTCTTCACGTCGCCGGCTCCGCCCTTCTTGGCGGTGCCCTTGGCGGTTGCGGAACTACGAGCGTCTTTCGCCATTTCCTTCACCTCGGTGGCCGTGGCGGCGGGGTGTTATAGCCCAGATGCGTTACCCCAGCAACCTATCTTCTGGGATACTGTGGACTGCTTATGCCGGCGAACACCGACACACAGTGACCCGCCTCCTCCTATTCCTGCTTTCCCTCTACAAACGCTGGCTGAGCCCCCTGCTCGGAGCCCGCTGCCGGTTCCATCCCTCCTGTTCCGATTATGCCCGGGTTGCCATCGCCCGCTTCGGTCCGCTGCGCGGCGGCACGCTCAGTGCGTGGCGCATCCTGCGCTGCCAGCCGCTTTGCGAAGGCGGCCACGATCCCGTACCCGACCAATTCGTCCTGCGCCGCTGCGGCGCTCAAGGAGCACATACCCATGACTGACGCCTGGCTCATCAAGAACGCCGAACTCGTCAACGAAGGCCGACGTTTCATCGCCGACGTCCGCGTGAGCGGCGGAAAAATCGAAACGATCGCGCAAGGCTTGGAAAATCGGCGTGACGAACAGGTCATCGACGCCACCGGCCTGTGGCTGCTGCCGGGAATGATCGACGATCAGGTGCATTTCCGCGAACCCGGCCTCACGCAGAAAGCCGACATCGCCAGCGAATCCCGGGCATGTGCGGCAGGCGGCATCACCAGCTTCATGGAAATGCCGAATACGAAGCCGCCGGCGCTGGACCGCGATTCGCTCGAAGCCAAGTACTCGCGCGCTGGCGAAACCTCCGTGGTCAACTACGCGTTCTATCTCGGCGCGAGCAACGACAACCTCGAGGCCATCCGCGCACTCGACCCGAAGAGCGCACCGGGCATCAAGGTCTTCATGGGCGCTTCCACCGGCAACATGCTGGTCGACAACCCGGAAACCCTTGACCACATCTTCCGCGATGCGCCGACACCGATCATCACGCATTGCGAAGACACGCCGATGATCGATGCGAACCTCGCGAAGGCGCACGAAAAGTACGGCGAGGACATCCCCGCCTGGGAACACCCGCACATCCGTTCGCGCGAGGCCTGCATCAAGTCCACGCGCCTCGCGATCTCGCTCGCGAGAAAGCACAACACCCGCCTGCACGTGCTGCACATCTCCACCGCCGACGAGCTCGCCCTGTTCGAGCCGGGTCCTATCGAGGGCAAGCGGATCACGGCGGAGACCTGCGTGCACTTCCTGCATTTCGGCGGCAAGGCCGATTACGACGAGAAGGGTTTCCTCATCAAGTGCAACCCGGCGATCAAGGACGAAGCCGATCGCGACGCGATCACAAAGGCGCTGGCCGAGGGCCGTCTCGATGTCCTCGCCACGGACCACGCGCCGCACCTCCTCGAAGAAAAAGCACAGAAGTACGACAAGGCGCCGTCGGGGCTGCCGCTGGTCCAGTTTGCCTTGCAGGCCGCGCTCGAGCGCGTATTTGAGAAAAAGCTCACGCTGGAGCGCGTGGTCGAAACCGTCTGCCACGCGCCTGCGAAGCTGTTCGACGTCGAAAAACGCGGTTTCCTGCGCGAAGGCTACGCCGCCGATCTCGTGCTGGTGGATCCGAAGCGCAAGCACACCGTGACGCGAGAAGAGGTGCTGTCCAAGTGCGGCTGGTCGCCGTTCGAAGGGACCACCTTCAGCAGCAGCATCGTCTCCACCTTCGTCAACGGCCAGCGCGTGTGGGATGGCAAGACCGTGGACGGCAACGTACGCGGCCAGCGACTGGCGTTCGATCGATGAGGCGATGGTCCGGCGCGCTCACCGCGCTACTGCTCTCCGCCCAGATGCAAGCGGCTGCCCAGGACCTTCCGGCAAGCGTATCCCAGGGCGCGCTCGTGGTCGCACATGCCAAACCCGGAGCCCGCGTCTTCATCGACGACAGGCCGGTACACGTGGGCCCCGATGGCGTCTACGTCTTCGGCGTGGGGCGTGACGAGAAAGGCCCGGTCGTGGTGACCGTGGGCGACGTGCGACATAACCTCGCCGTCGTCCCGCGCGACTGGCCGATCGAGCGCGTGGAGGGGGTGCCGCCCGCCACCGTGAACCCGCCGCCGGCCGTGGCCGCGCGCATCGAGCGCGAACAGGCAGCGGTCGTCGCGGCACGTTCGCGGGACGACGCCCGGGAAGACTTCGCGCATGGCTTCATCTGGCCCGTCACGGGCCGGATCAGCGGTCGCTTCGGCAACCAGCGGATCTACAACGGCGATCCCAAAGCACCGCACTCGGGCATGGACATCGCCGTGCCCGAAGGCACGCCGGTCAAGGCGCCCGCGGACGGCGTGATCACCTTCGCCACCCCCGATCTCTACCTGACCGGCGGTACGGTGCTGCTCGACCACGGCTTCGGGCTGTCGTCCAACTTCTTGCATCTGTCGCGGATCGACGTGAAGGTCGGCCAGCGCGTTCACCAGGGGCAGATCATCGGCGCGGCGGGCAAGACGGGCCGCGCGACGGGCCCGCACCTGCACTGGGGCTTCAACTGGTTCGGTGTGCGGCTCGATCCCCTGCTGCTGCCGGGCATCGAACCCAGTTCCTAGGGCCTGTCCAGGGCCTGTAACAGGCCCTGGACGCGAGCCGCTTCAGCGCGCCTTGGAAGCGAACGCCACGGCATCGTGCGGATGCAGGCTTTCGTGATGGGCCACGCGCAGGTGGAAATCGGCGATCCGCGGATCGGCCTCGAGCGTTTTCTGAATGCGCCGCGCCGCGTCTTCGCAGAACATCAGGTTCTGCCCGTTGGCGAGGGCGAATGCCTGCTCATCGGCGCGTTTGACAGCCGTCTGCACTGGCGTGCCGAGCGCGGCTTCCACGTTGTCGATCATGTCCACGAGCGGGAACACGCCCTCGCCCACGGGACGAACGCGAATGGTGGCAGTGCTCCGCTGCGCATGCGGCGTAGCCACGATGCCCTGCTCCGTACCCAGCCACGCCAGGATCGTCTCCCGATCCAGCGGCTCACCGGCCGCGAAGGTCTTGGCGAAGTTGTCCTGAATCAGCTGCCGTGACAACGCTGCCGAGGCCGGGCACGTCGAGGAATAGACCACGTCCGTGGTGATCTCGATGCGGAAGTCGTCACCGTTGAGCGTGGCGTCGATGGTGACCGGGTACGCACGCCAGCCGCTGTTCTCGCTGCGCAACGACTTGCGCCGCACGAGATGCTCGAAGCCGATCGTGATGCGCGCGCGATCGGACAGACCTTCGTGCGAGGACAGGAACGACTGCAACAGACTGCGTACCCCGGCTACCGTCAGCGGGCCCGCCGACAAGGCGTCGGAGACCAGCAGATAGAGCCGCGACATGTGGATGCCACGCGCTTCCGGCTTCTTGAGATCGACGAAGGCACCGACACGCGCGCCGGTCGAGCGGACGTCGCCGTCGCCGGCATCGAACGCCACAGGCATTTCCATGCCGTCCATGCCTACCCAGTCGAGCGTGCCGACGGCCAGGGCATGTTCCTGCGAAGCGACGTCAGGCAGCAGGCGATGGGGGGAATCGTGGATGTACATCAGGGAAAATCCTTGGGACGTGCCGCTGGCGGCTTACCGTGACCACATGGGGGCCCGGGGAGGTGGCTCAATGGTGAGTGCCGGGAAACGGTCCGTTCAGTTGAATCGCTCTGCATGCCGCGCCGCAAGCCATGCCCGGATCGCCGTAGCGGGGCCGGTGCGCGACTGGCGCCGATGCAACTCGGCGAACGGCTCGCCCGCGCGGGCGGCCGAGCGCGCCGTGGACAGCGAGGTCCGCCCCTCCAAACCGCGGAAGGTGCTCATCGGCTCACCCTGCGCCAGCGCCTCACGCAGGCCGTCGGCCAGTTCGCCCAGTTGCGCACGCAACGCGTCGCGACGGCTTGGCGAATCGGTCTTCAATTGCGCGCGCGCGAGGCCATGCCGCGCCAGTCGAGCCATGGGCAAAGGCAGGCGCTCGCGTTCCGCATCGAGTTCGAGCCGCGACAAGGCGAACACCAGATGCGACAGCGTCGCCACACGAGACGCGGCCTCGGTCGGCGCGTCGGGACCGAACCACCACATGTTCTCCAGGCGCGCCAGCGCGCCGTGCAGCCCTTGCGAGGCCGCGACCTGGGCTGCGAAATCCGACGGCGTGCCCTGCTCCAGTTGCGCCATCGCTGCGAGCACGGGCGCCAGCCAGCCGTCCATAGGGATCGCGCGGGCCCTTTCGCTCGCGAACAGTGCCTGGGTCAGCGGATGGCGGCCGCCACTGGCCGGAGCACCTGACAATTCCTCCGCCCACCATTGCAGCTTCGCCGCGGCCACGCTCGGCTCACGGATGCCGTAGGCCGTCGCAACCAATTCCTGCTCGAAGGCTGCGAGCGCCACGCGCTCGTCGCGCACCGACGGCGCGACGAAACCAAGCGCCACGCGCTGCTGCGGCTGCACGGCCAGCCACTTGTCGATGAAGCTCTGGGTGGCACTGTCGCTCACGCCGCAGCCTCCCTTACGCCCAGCAGGGCGGCGAGATCGTCGGGGTGGTCGAGCACGGCATCCGCACCCCATGCGTCCGGATCGCCGCCGTCGAGGTAACCCCAGCGCACCGCCACGGTGAACAGCCCCGCCGCGTTGCCCGCGAGAATGTCGCGGCGGTCGTCCCCGACGAACACCGAGCGTGTCGGCTCGCACCCGGCGAGCGCGCATGCATGCAGCACCGGCGCCGGATCGGGCTTCTTCACCGGCAGCGTGTCACCGGAGACGACCGCTGCCGGCTCCCAGTGCGGCACAGCCTGCGGCAGCAGTGCGTCCGTGAGGAACCCGGGCTTGTTGGTGACGATGCCCCAGCGGATCGCGGCGTTGTCGAGACCCGCGAGCAGGGCCTCCACGCCATCGAAGGCCACCGTGTGGCGAGACATCGCCGCCTCGTAGATAGCGAGGTAGCGCGGTACGAGCGCCAGCAGCGCCTCCGCGGTGATCTCGGGAAGCCCCACGCCGATGATGGCGCGTGAACCACGCGATACCACCGGCCGCACGCGCTCGTACGGCGGCGGGGCGACGCCCTCCTCCGCGCACAGATCGACCAGCGCAGCATGGAGATCCAGCGCGCTGTCGAGCAGCGTGCCGTCGAGGTCGAAGAACACCCCGTCCGGCCGGAACGGCAGGATGCTCATCCCGCCTTCCTTGCCGCCAGCACGTAGTTGACCGCGGTGTTGGACGAGAGGCTGGCGTTGCGCGTGAGCGGGTTGTAAGCCAGCCCCTTGATGTCTTCCAGTTCAAGTTCGAAGCGACGCAGCATCGTGGCGACTTCGGACGGCTTCAGGAACTGCGCGTAGTGATGCGTGCCGCGCGGCAGCAGACCCATGACGTATTCCGCGCCAACGATCGCCGCGCCGAACGCGGCAGGCGTGCGGTTGAGCGTGGACAGGAAGAGTTGACCGCCGGGCTTCAGCATCGCCGAGAGGTCGCGGATCAGCGCCTGCGGGTCGGGCACGTGCTCGATCAGTTCCATGCAGCAGACCACGTCGAACGAGGCCGGCTCGGCCTCGGCCAGTGCCGTCGACGACTGCACGCGGTAATCGACCTGCAGGTTCGATTCGAACAGATGCAGCTTGGCGATCTCGATGAGCTTGTCGCCCAGGTCGATCGCCGTGACGTTGGCGCCTGCGCGTGCCAGAGCCTCGCTCAACAGGCCGCCGCCACAGCCGACATCGACCACACGGGCGCCACGCAGGTTTGCGCGGCCCGCGACATAGGCGGCGCGTACGGGATTCAGGTCGTGCAGCGGTCGCGATTCGCCATCGGGATCCCACCAGCGGGCGGCGAGCTTTTCAAAGCGGGCGATTTCTTCCGCGCTGACGTTGGGATTGGCTTGGGTCTGCATGGTGTTACTCCTTCGCCGCAAAGCGACGCACGCGCCACTCATGGACGGTAAGGGTCGACGATCCGGTGATGTGCAAGGGATCGCGGTGGGCAAGTTCGGTAGCGGTCGCGAGATCGGCCGCACGCAGCAGATAGGCGCCGCCACTGCCATCGGTGAAGGGACCGGTGGCGTCCAGCACACCTTGTTCGGTCAGCGCCGCAAGAAACGCCTTGTGCGCCTCGCCAGCCTCTGCCTGGAAATGCGGCGTGCGCATCGCGAGCACAAGGTAAAGGTGCACCGGCTTGCTCATGCGGCATCTCCCGCTGCAATGCGTTCGCGCCAGGCGCGCGCCTTGGCGCGGATGGCCGCGGTATCGATATCGACGAGATCGCCGTCCGCCAGCTTGCGTCGGCCGTCGATCCACACGTCGCTGACCTGATGCCGCCCCGTGGCATACACCAGCTGCGAAGCGACGTGGTACAGCGGCTGCGTTTCGAGAGCATCGAGGCGCACGGCGACGAGATCGGCACGCTTGCCAACCTCGATGGAACCGACCCGTTCACCGAGACCGATCGCACGGGCGCCATTGAGCGTGGCCGCACGCAACGCGTACGCAGCATCGAAGGCGGCCGCGTCACCCGCCACGGCCTTCGCCAGCAGGGCGGCGGTGCGCATCTCGCCGAACATGTCCAGATCGTTGTTCGAGGCGCAACCGTCGGTGCCGATGCAGACGTTGACGCCGGCCGCGCGCAGCTTCTCGGCGGGGCAGAAGCCCGAGGCGAGCTTGAGATTCGACTCCGGGCAATGCACCACCGACACGCCGGCCTTCGCGCACGCGGCAATCTCCGCGTCGGTCAATTGCGTCATGTGCACGGCAACGAGGCGATCGTTGACGATACCGAGCTTCTGCAGGCGCTGGAACGGGCGGATGCCGTCCTTCTCCACCGCCTCTTCCACCTCGTGCGCCGTTTCGTGCGTGTGCAGGTGGATGGGAATGTCGAGCTGGTCGGCCAGCACGCGAATGCGTTCGAAATTTTCGTCCGACACCGTGTACGGCGCATGCGGCACGAACGCCGTGGTGAGCAGCGGCTCGCCACGCAGCGAATCGTGCACTTCCAGCGCGCGACTGAAATACTCGTCGGACGTCTTCGCCCACGCGGTGGGAAAGTCGATCACCGGAAGACCGATCACGGCACGGAAACCCATGGCGCGATAGGTCGCCGCGATGACGTCCGGAAAGAAGTAGTTTTCGTTCGCGCAGGTCGTGCCGCCGCGGATCATCTCCGCCACGGCGAGTTCGACGCCATCACGAATGAAGTCGGGCCCCATCACCCGCCCTTCCGCGGGCCAGATGTGCTCGCGCAACCAGGTCATCAGCGGCAGGTCGTCCGCCAGGCCGCGCAACAACGTCATGGGGTTGTGCGTGTGCGCGTTGATCAGGCCGGGAATCAGCGCATGCTCCGGTAGCTCGACGCGTTCCCGCGGGGCGTAGAGGGCACGGGCTTCCGCGATGGGCAGGATCGCCACGATCTCGCCGCGGTGGACCGCGACGGCGTGTTCGTCGAGCACCACGGCATGGGGTTCGACGGGCACGACCCAACGGGCCTCAAGGAGCAGATCGATATCGGTAGGGCTGGCGGTCATCGGGGCCTCGGTGGGAAAAGCGGGAGCCTCATGCAAGAGCGGCACGGCCCTCGGAAGTGCTCCGAGGCTGCCGTGCCGCGATATCAGGGCGAAGAGTGGCCTTACTTGACGCGGCTATCGTACTCGCCCGTGCGGGTGTCGACCTTGATGATCTCGTCCTGGTTGACGAAGAGCGGCACGCGAACCACGGCACCCGTCTCAAGCGTGGCCGGCTTGCCGCCGCCGCCCGAGGTGTCGCCGCGCACGCCCGGATCGGTCTCGACGATCTTCAGTTCGACGAACTTCGGCGCCTGCACGGCGATGATCTGGGTTTCATTGAAGATGGTGATGACGCATTCCTCGTCGCCCTTGAGCCACTTCCACGCGTCGCCCATGGCGGCCAGGTTCGCGCGGTACTGCTCGAAGGTCTCCGAGTGCATGAAGACCCACTCGCGATCGTTGCCGGTGCCCTCGACGTACGAGAACGTCGCGTCGGTATCCGTGGCGTTGGCTTCTTCGTACGAATCGCTCGACTTCAGCGTGAGTTCGGTCGTGCGACCGTCCTTCAAGTTGCGGACGCGAATACGGGTGAACGCCTGGCCCTTGCCCGGCTTGATGAAGTCGGCCTCGGTGATGACCCACGGATCGCCATTGTGAAGGATCTTCTTGCCCGTTTTGACGTCATTGAGGCCAAGACTCGCCATGCGCTTTCTGCTCCAGGGTTAAATCCGCCCCGTGGGCGGCTAAAATAGGGTCCGTCACGGGCATTACGGCCCGATCCAAGGTCCGCAATGATAACCGCAAGCCCCACTCCCCGCCTATCGCCGCCCACCGTAGGCTGGCGCGAGCTCTGGCGGGACGCCATCACGGATGCCGGCGAACTCCTGGCCGCCGTCGGTCTCGCGCATCGCCCCGACCTCCTGCCGCCGGGCGACGCGGGGTTCCCCCTG
This sequence comes from Luteibacter sp. UNCMF366Tsu5.1, assembly GCF_900119235.1. Lineage (NCBI taxonomy): Bacteria > Pseudomonadati > Pseudomonadota > Gammaproteobacteria > Lysobacterales > Rhodanobacteraceae > Luteibacter > Luteibacter sp. UNCMF366Tsu5.1. The sequence continues at coordinate 1,246,917 of NZ_FPIS01000001.1, forward strand.
CGCGTGCCCCGCGGCTTCGTCGCACGGATGCGCCAGGGCGATGCGGCCGATCCCCTGCTGCTCCAGGTGCTGCCACGCGCCCAGGAGGCCGCCACGGCCGACGGCTTTTCCGTGGACGCCGTGGGCGACATGGCCTCACGCGCCGGACATGGGGTGCTGCACAAGTACGACGGGCGGGCCCTGCTGATCGCCAGCGGGAGCTGTGCGGTCAATTGCCGCTACTGCTTCCGCCGCCACTTCCCGTACGGCGAGGAGATCGCCGCGGCGGCGCAATGGCGCGAGGCGCTGGCGCACCTGCATGCCGACCACTCGATCCGCGAGGTGATCCTTTCCGGGGGCGACCCCCTGTCGCTCGCCACCCACAAGCTCGAGGAATTCACCCGGGGCCTGGCCGACCTGCCGCATGTGATCCGCCTGCGTATCCATACGCGCCTGCCCATCGTGCTGCCGGAACGCGTGGACGACGCGTTCGTCGACTGGCTATCGGCCCTGCCGGTGCAGAAGGTCGTGGTGCTGCATGCCAATCACGCCAACGAGTTCGACGACGCCGTGGATGCGGCCTGTGCGCGTTTGCGGGCCGCGGGCGCCACGCTGCTCAACCAGTCGGTACTGCTGCGTGGCGTAAACGACGATGTGGACGCGCTGACGGCGCTGTGCGAACGCTCCTTCGCGGCCGGCGTGCTGCCCTACTACCTGCACCAGCTCGACAAGGTGCAGGGCGCAGCGCACTTCGAGGTCGAAGACGACCGCGCGCTGGAACTGCTCGAAGGCCTCCGGGGCCGCCTGCCGGGCTACCTGGTCCCCCGTCTGGTCCGTGAATTGCCGGGCGATCCCTCGAAACGTCCCATTGCCGATTTCGCGCGTTAGTATGGGCAACACCCGGCAGACATGAACCTGCCGGACCGCGCTATGGGGGAGCGGTACGGCCACGCCGCACCGCGGGATGAGCAAGCGGCAACCGGAACGGCATGAAACACGACAACGTCATCAGGATCCTCTTCATCGAGAACTCGGTCGAAGACGCCGAACTCTTGATCAATGTATTGCGCAACGGCGGCATCGCCGTGCGACCCGCCCGCGCCACCAGTCCGGACGAAATCCAGGCGGCCCTCGGTGACACCGTGCCCGACCTGGTACTGATGAATCCCGGCGTGCCGGGCATCGATCCTGCCGCGGTCATGCGGCAGCTCGACGCCAGCGGCCGCGATCTCTCCCTCATCGCCGTCGTCGACACCCTCGACGACGAGACGATCGCGGACATGTTCGCCAACGGCGTACGCGGCGTGGTGCTGCGTAAGCGCGCCGATCAGGTGCTGACCGTGGTGCAGCGAGAATTCGACGCGCTGTCCACCCGCCGGCTCGTTCGCCGCCTCGAAACCTCGCTGCGCGAAACCGAGCGGCGCTGCGACGCGCTGCTCGACTCCTCCCGCGACGCCATCGCCTATGTCCACGAAGGCATGCACGTGCGCGTGAACCAGGCCTACCTCGAAGCCTTCGGCTTTGCCGAGGTCGACGACATCATTGGCCTGCCCATCCTCGATCTCGTTGCCGGCACCCATGCCGACGACTTCAAGAGCACGCTGCGCGGGCTGTCGAAGGGCGACAAGGTGCCACCCGCCATGGAACTGCTCGCGCGCCGCGACGACGGCAGCACGTTCAAGGCCATGGTCGAGTTCGCCCACGCGACCTTCGAAGGCGAGGCCTGCCTGCAGATCGTGTTCCGCCAGCAGACCGTAGACCCGGCGCTCGTGGCGCAGTTGCAGCGCGATCCGGTCACCGGCCTGTTCAACCGCGCACACACGCTGGAGTGCATCGACGAGGCCGTGGCCGCTGCCGCGGCCGGTCGCGCCGGGCAGGCAGTGGTGCTGCTCGAACCGGACAACTGGAAGGATCTCGTCGCCAGTGCGGGCATCGGCAATGCCGATCACCTGCTCGCCGCCATCGCGGCGAAGGTCAACGAGTCCATCGACGACGAAGACATTGCCGGCGTGCTCGGCGACCATACGTTCGGCCTGGTGTTGTCGCCACGCGGCGACCTTGAACACGCGGCGCTCACCGAGCGTCTGCGGACCACCATCGCCGAAACCATCTTCGACGCCGGCTCCCGCTCTCTCACCGTCACCGTCACCCTCGGCGGCACGCTGCTCGCCGAGAAGAACGCCAACACGGAAACGGCGCTCGATCAGGCCAGCACCGCGCTGCGTGCGGCACAGAACCAAGGCGGAAACCGCGTCGAACTGCACGATCCGGCGGCGCGCGAAAAGGCCGACGCCGAACGCGAGCAGTACTGGCTGGATCTGGTCCGTCAGGCGCTCTCGGAAGACGGCCTGCGGCTTTACCACCAGCAGATCATCAGCCTGCAGGACGCCGCCGGCGAGTTCTACGAGATCCTCGTCCGCATGCGCGGGCCCAAGGGCGACGTGCTGCCTTCGTACTTCTTCCCGGTCGCCGAACGCAACGGCCTCCTACCTGCGATCGACCGCTGGGTGCTCGGCCATGCCATCGATGCCCTCGCCCACCGCGAGAACGATGGGCTCACGACCACCTACTTCGTAAAGATGACGCTGCAATCGCTGGAAGACCCGGAACTGCTGCCGTGGCTCATCCGCCGCCTGCAGACGGCCAACCTGCGCCGCAGCAAGCTGGTCATCGAGATGCCGGAATCGAAGGTACTGACCAGCCTGCGACCGACCCAGGAATTCGTCACCGGGTGGCGCAAGGCGGGTGGCGGCTTCGCCATCGAGCAGTTCGGCTCGGGTCTCAACTCGTTCCAGATGCTCAACCACGTCGAGGCCGACTACCTGAAGATCGACCGCAGCTTCATGACCGACCTGCCGCAGCACCCGGAAAACCAGAAGAAGATCGCCGAGATCTGCAAGGAAAGCCACTCGTCCGGCAAGCAGACCGTCGCCGAATGGGTCGAAGACGCTGTGAGCACGTCGCTGCTGTTCGCCTGCGGCGTGGACTTCATCCAGGGCAACTTCCTGCAGGAACCCGCCAAGGTGCTGGCCGAGGAATACATGCCCGTGTGAGGACACGGCTCCCACAGGGTCTCTTCGGCAACCCCAGAAACAAAAAAGCCCGCGATCGCTCGCGGGCTTTTTCGTGCACCTCGCAGCCGATTACTCGGCGGCGGCGGCAGCCTTCTTCGCAGCCTTGGCGGCAGCGGCGGCGGCGACGTCTTCCTTGATGCGCGCAGCCTTGCCTTCCAGACCACGCAGGTAGTACAGCTTCGCGCCGCGGACCTTGCCCTTGCGCTTCACTTCGACGGAGTCGATCGAGCGGCTGTGGCTCTGGAACACGCGCTCCACGCCCGTGCCGTGCGAGATCTTGCGCACGGTGAAGGCGGAATGCAGACCGCGGCTGCGCTTGGCGATGACGATGCCCTCGAACGCCTGGACGCGCTCGCGGTTACCTTCCTTCACCTTGACGTTGACGATCACGGTATCGCCAGGACCGAAATCCGGCAGCTGGCGGGTGATCTGCTCGGCTTCGAACTGTTGGAGGAGTTTGTTCATGGCGCACCTGTCAATTTTCATTACGGCGGTCGTTACCGACCGCACCGTTTGGCCGCGTGTACTCACGGCGGAATTCATCCAGCAATGCTCTCGATTCGTCATCGAGCGCACGCTGCGTTAGTAGATCCGGCCGGCGCAGCCAGGTACGACCCAGCGACTGCTTGCGACGCCAGCGGCGTATGGCCGCGTGATCGCCGGAAAGCAGCACCTCCGGCACGCCGCCCCACACATCGTGATGCACGGGACGGGTGTAATGCGGGCAATCCAGCAGACCATCCGAGAAGGAATCCTGCTGGGCGGACTGCGCATCGTTCAACGCGCCTTCCTGTAGACGACCCACCGCATCGATGATCACCGCTGCGCCGAGTTCACCGCCAGACAGCACATAATCGCCGATTGAGAGCTCCTCGTCGACCTCGTGCTCGATCAGGCGTTCGTCCACACCCTCGTAACGTCCGCAAATCAAGGCGATTCGCGGCATGCCTGCCAGCGCTTCCACCTTTTTCTGCGTCAGCCGCGCACCTTGCGGGCTGAGGTAAATCACATGCACCGGTTCCGGTGCCGCCTCACGAATCGCCGCGAGCGCCGCTCGCAGAGGGTCGATCAGCATCACCATGCCGGGTCCGCCGCCAAAGGGGCGACCGTCCACAGTGCGATAATTGTCGGTGGCGAAGTCGCGAGGATTCCAGGTTTCCACCTGCAAAAGCTCGCGCTGCTGCGCCCTTCCGACCACCCCGATCGCAGCCGACTGGCGGACGAAATCGGGAAAAAGCGAAACCACGTCGATACGCATGATCTTCAGGTTTCGCCGTCAGAACTCGGGATCCCAGTCCACCACGATGCGCCCGGCGTCGAAATCGACCGAATGCACGTAAGGGCCCTGGACGAACGGAACCAGCCGTTCCTTGTCGCCATCCCTTACCACCATGACGTCGTTGGCGCCGGTGGAAAAGAGATGACTGACCCGACCCAGATGAGCGTTCTCCGTGGTTACGACCTCAAGGCCTTCGAGATCGGTCCAGTAGAACTCACCTGGCGCGGGCGGCGGCAGCTTGTCGCGCGAGACCGTGATCTCGCAGCCGACCAGGGCAGCCGCCTGATCACGATCCTCGATGCCCGGCAGGGTGGCAACAATGCCCTTGCCCTGAGCGCGACCGCGGATTCCGTCCATTTCCCGCTCAACGCCCGGCGCGGTCAGCAGCCAGGGCTGGTAGCGGAAGATCTGGATGCGGGGCTCGGTCCAGCTTTCGAGCTTGACCTGTCCCTGCACGCCATGGAGCCCGACAATGCGTCCCACTCGGACGCGCTTACCGGACTCCGTCGACATCAAGCAGCCAGCTTGCCGGCTTCCTTCACCAGGGCACGGACCTTGTCGGTCATCTGCGCACCCTTCGCGATCCAGGCCTCAACCTTGGAAACGTCGAGTTCGAGGCGCTTGTCGTTGCCCGAAGCGACCGGGTTGTAGTAGCCAACGCGTTCGATGTTGCGACCGTCGCGCGGGCTGCGCTGGTCGGTCACGACGACGTGATAAAACGGACGGCCCTTGGCGCCACCGCGCGAAAGACGAATCTTGACCATAAGTTACGAGCTCCAGAATGCCGAAGACCGGCAAGGCGCGCGCGAGAAGCGGGCGCGGTAAAGCCGGACATTGTAGTGAAAATTTCGAGTGTGTAAAGAGTTAACCGTAAACAGTAAGCTGCCGCCGCGGACCCGGGACCGCCACCCTTACTTGCGGTTTACGGTTCACGGTTCACTCTGGGCCGCCTTAGCGGCCCGGCGGCAGCATGCCGCCCATGCCACCCATGCCCTTCATGGCGCCGCGCATCTGGCGCAGAAGGCCCTTGCTGCCGCCCTTGGACAGCTTGGACATCATCTTTTCCATCTGCATGTACTGCTTCAGGAGGCGATTCACGTCCGCCGGCTGGGTGCCAGAGCCGCGCGCGACGCGGGCCTTGCGCGAGCCGTTCAGGAGGTCCGGATGGCGGCGCTCCTTCTTGGTCATGGAGCCGATGATGGCGACCATGCGCTTCAGCTCGTTGTCGTTGACCTTGGACTTGACGCTATCCGGAATGCTGGCCATGCCCGGCAGCTTGTCCATGAGACCGGCGAGGCCGCCCATGTTACTCATCTGCTCGAGCTGGTCGCGCATGTCGTTGAGATCGAACCGCTTGCCCTTGATGACCTTCTCGGCCAGCTTCTGGGCCTTCTCCTGGTCGACCTTGCGCTCGACCTCCTCGACCAGCGACAGCACGTCGCCCATGCCGAGGATGCGCTGGGCCACGCGGTCCGGATGGAATGGCTCGAGCGCGTCGGACTTCTCGCCCGCGCCAAGGAACTTGATCGGCCGGCCGGTGACGTAGCGCACCGAAAGCGCAGCACCGCCGCGCGCATCGCCGTCCGTCTTGGTGAGCACCACGCCGGTAAGCGGCAGCGCATCGGCGAAGGCCTTGGCGACGTTGGCGGCATCCTGGCCCGTCATCGAATCGACGACGAACAGCGTCTCGATGGGATCGAGCGCCCCGTGGAGCGCCTTGATCTCGTCCATCATGGCAGCGTCGACGTGCAGTCGGCCGGCGGTATCCACCAGCAGCACGTCGATGACTTCGCGACGGGCGGCCGCCACGGCGGCCTTGGCGATGTCCACCGGGTTCTGCCCGGCTTCCGACGGGAAGAACGAGACGTCGACCTGCGACGCCAGGGTGCGCAACTGTTCGATCGCGGCCGGACGATAGACGTCGCAGCTCACGACCATGACGCGCTTCTTCTTGCGCTCCTTCAGGAAGCGGGCGAGCTTGCCGACGGTGGTGGTCTTGCCCGCGCCCTGCAGGCCGGCCATGAGCACGACTGCCGGCGGCTGCGCCGCCAGGTTCAGTTCGGTATTGGCCGCTCCCATCAGGGTGGTCAACTCGTCGCTGACGACCTTGACCAGCGCCTGACCCGGCGACAGGCTCTTCAGGACCTCCTGACCGACGGCGCGAACCTTCACGCGTTCCACCAGCGCCTTCACCACCGGCAAGGCCACGTCGGCCTCGAGCAGGGCGATACGAACCTCACGCAGGGTTTCGCGGATGTTTTCCTCGGTCAGCCGCCCGCGGCCACGCAGGCGGTTGACGGTGTCGGACAGGCGCTGGCTGAGCGATTCGAACATGGGGATTCGGTCAAGATGCAATAAACCAGGGATTATAGCCGAACCCCACACACACCACCGCTCCGCTCGAAGCGCACACGGACCTGTGTGGGAGCCGCCATGGCGGCGAGAAGTCCACGAAGCGGTGAAGCCAAAGCCCATATGCAGGCTCAAGGCTAGGTTTCCCTCGCCGCCATGGCGGCTCCTACAACTACAACGCCTGTTCTCTATGCCACACTGCGCGTCCATGACCGTTACCATCCTGTCCCTGGCCGCCATCGTCTTCTACCTGACCGCTGCCGGCGTCCTCGCCCGGCCGCTCGCGACAGGTGGACAACCGCTTGCGCGCGCCGGCATGGCGCTGGCGACCGTCGCCGCGATTGCGCACGGCGCAGTGCTGCTCTCCGCGCATCGCGGCACGCTCGACCTGCACTTCTTCGCTGCGCTCTCGCTGGTCGCCTGGATCGCCTCTGCGCTCACCATTGTGGTGAACCTTTCGCGCCCCATCGCCGGCCTGGGCATCCTGATCTTTCCGTTGTCGGCGGTGTTCCTGGCCATCGACACCTTCCTCGCCCCGCGCACCGCGCCTGAGGCGATGACCTGGCAGATCGAACTGCACGTCACGATCGCGATCCTAGCCTTTGGCATCCTTTCCCTCGCCGCCGCGTTGGCAGTGCTCCTGGCGATTCAGGAACGTGCCTTGCGCCGCAGTCGCTTCGGGCACTGGCTACGCGCCCTGCCCCCGCTTACGCTGACGGAAGTGCTCCTGTTCCGCTTGATCGCGGTCGGCTTCGTACTTCTCACGCTGACGCTGGTCACCGGCACGCTGTTTGTCGGCAATCTCTTCAGTCAGCATCTCGTCCACAAGACCGTGCTCTCGATCGCCGCCTGGATCGTGTTCGGCGTGTTGTTGTGGGGCCGCTGGCAATACGGCTGGCGCGGCATCCGCGCGGTGTATCTCACACTGATCGGCATGGGCATCCTGTTGCTCGCGTTCTTCGGTACGAAGGCCGTGCTCGAGCTGATCCTGCACAGAACGCCCTAACCCGAGACGGCGCGCCTGGACACCATGCGTCTCGCTACGGGACCACGAGTCCGGCGATAAACGCATTTACCCGCTCGGTGTAATCGGAGTGCAGCCCCAGCGTTCGGTTGATCTCGGCGTGCGAAAGGTCCTGCGGGAACACGTCGACACGTACACCGAGCCCTGCCGCCTTCTGCGCGAAGCGCCGTGCCTGCGGGCACGCATCGAAACGCTGACTGGAACACACCGCCAACACTGGCAGCGCGTCTGCCTGGAGTCGATGGTACGGCGACGCAGCAGCCCATTCGCGCGGATCGTCACCGAAGGCGCGATCGTAGAGCCTGGGATGACGCGGAAACTCCATGATCTGCACCACGTCCATGGCGGCGCTGTCGAGCGAAACGACCCCGCGCGGCCGAACGGCCCCAGCAGCAGTCAGCATGTCGGGATCGGCACCCAGCAAGGCGACCAGGTGCGCGCCTGCCGAGTGGCCCATCAGGACGAATCGATCGCGGTCTGCGCCCCATGAGGTGGCCATGCGTTGCGCCGTGGCCAAGGCGCGAGCGACGTCCCGGGCCTGCTCCAACGGTCGGGCCGCGGGCAGCATCCGGTAATTTACCGAGACCACGACATACCCTTTCGGCAACCAGTACGCCGCCTTGTTATCGGCCACGCCCGGATTGGATTTGTCGCCGATGACCCAGGCTCCTCCATGCACCATGAAGATCGCCGGCGCATGGCGCGGCGACGGCGGCAGATAGACGTCGAAACGCTGCTGAGGGTCGTCGCCATAAGCCACGTCGCGCAGGACTCTCGAATCGGTTCGCGATACGTCTTCTTGCGCGGCATGCGCGATACCGCCAACACCTACGGCGATGCATACCGCAGCGAGAATCCCACGTATTCGTTTCATGCCCATGATGTCTGCCCGAGAGGTGGAGTCGTTCAACTTCCGTGCAACACAAGCGTTGCCATCAACCCATGAGGTCGGAGCGGCGCGAGCCGCAGCTCGCCGCCATGCTGACGTGCGACGCGCTCGACGATCGCCAGCCCCAGGCCGGTACCGCCGCCCTCGCCATGCACGAAGGGCTGCCGAGCGCGCTCGGCAACCTGCTCGGGCAAGCCCGGACCGTGGTCGACGACGTCGACGCACCAGGCGTCGTCCTGACGCGAAAGTGCCAGCGCGTAAGGCGGCGCACCGTGCCGTTGCGCGTTGACGAGCAGGTTGCCCACTGCGCGTAACAGCGCCATCGGTCTGCCGGTCATCGGCGCGTGGGCAGGCGTATCGACCTGCCACTCGCCCTCACACGCGCTGATCGCGTTGCGACAAAGCACGGCCAGGTCGAGCGGTTCGCTCGCTTCGTCGCGGCCATCCCGCGCGTAAGCAATGAACTGCGAAAGGATCGCGTCGATATCGGCGATATCGCGATGCATCCCGGCACGCAGTTCCGAATCGACACCGGGCACCAGTTCGATGGCGTATTGCAGGCGCGTCAGCGGCGTGCGCAGGTCGTGCGAGATGCCGGCCAGCATCAGTGCGCGTTCCTCGGCCGCCTCGCGTACCTCCTTGCTCGAATCGGCAAGCGCGCGCGCCAGCTCCTCCACTTCCTGCGGCCCCGCCAGAGTCCCCGGCGATGGCGATTCGCCCCGCACGATCGCCGGTGCGGATTGCGCCAGGCGCCGCAACGGCACCACCAGACGGTGTGCGTAGTATGCCGCCGCAAGCCAGACCAGCACGGCACCCACGATCAACATCAGTACCGAAAAGCGCAACACGCGACTGGCACGCTGATCGAGAGCGAACGACACCCACAGGGCCGGCTGTGTATCGAGCTTCAGCCACACCACGTTCGCCGTTCCGAGGCGCCCCAGACGCACCTCGCGACCGTGTGTGAGCTGTTGCGGCGCCTGTTCGATCAACTCGCGCATGACTGGCACGGCACGGAGGTCCCGCGATGGCGGCGGCAACTCGCTCACTGCCAGCCCGGCGTCGCGCAAATGGGCCACCACGCGTTCATGGGGCTGGGTGCGTGCCAGTTCCTCGGCGACATCCGCAAAGCCGTCCATCGCTTTCAGCAATTGCACGGCAGCCGGGCGGGTGGTCATCTGCCGCCCCATCGCCACAGCCAACACGGCCGCCCCGAGCAACACCAGCCCGATCACCAGCACGAGTTGCCCGAACACGCTGCGCGGTAGCGGAAGGCGGATCATGCGTTTTCATCCGGCGGCACGTACACGTAACCCACGCCCCACACGGTCTGGAGGATGCGTGGGTTGCGCACGTCGTCTTCCAGCAGCCGGCGAAGGCGAGCGATCGTGACGTCCATGCTGCGTTCGAACGCATCGTGTTCGCGGCCACGTGCGAGGCTCATCAGGCGATCGCGGCTGAGCGGCTGTCGCGGGTGCCGCAGCAGCACCGTCAGCACGGCGAATTCGCCGGAGGTCAAACGCCGCATCTCGCCGTGCTTGCTCAATTCGCGGCGCCCGAGATCCAACCGAAACGGACCGAAGCGAACGATACCACCGTCGGGCTCCGGCGCACCCGGCGTCGGGCGCGCTCGCCGCAACACCGAGCGGATGCGCGCCAGCAGCTCGCGGGGATTGACGGGCTTGGGCAGGTAGTCGTCGGCACCGATCTCCAGGCCGACGATGCGATCGATCTCGTCGCCCTTGGCCGTGAGCATCACGATCGGCGTGGCGTCGCCCTGACCGCGCAGGCGACGGCAGATATCGAGGCCGTCTTCGCCGGGCAGCATCAAGTCCAGCACGATGAGGTCGTAGTGGCCGCGGTCCAGCGCCTGGCGCATCTGCATACCATCGCCCACGCCTTTGACTTCGAAACCCTGGGATTCCAGGTAGCGCAGCAGCAGGTCGCGCAGGCGAGCGTCATCGTCGACCAGAAGGATGCGGGCAAGGTTTTCGTCCATGGGGCCACTATCGCGGCTGGCCGCGAGCCGGCGCAACGCCCTTTCGGAGCCGTTTGTAAGCAAATGTTTCCGAGGCGCCCCGCCGAAACATCTGGTGGCGATGGCGACATACGTTCGGTCCGGGCCGGGATTAGCTTGGCCTCACCGCGAGGATGCCTCGCGCCGACCCGAAGGAGATACCCATGAACAGAACGACCCTGCTGATGGCGACGTTTGTGCTGGCCGGCGCTTCCGTTGCCGCCATTCCGGACGTCTCGGCGCAAGGCCGCGTCCGCGGCCACGCCGTAGTCCATACCGGTGATGGCGGGCGTACTGCCGTCACCGGTGCGGCCGCCCGTGGCGATCGCGGTTCCTATGAGCGCGGACACCGTGTGGACAGCGATGGCCAGGGCAATGTCAGTGGCCGCAGCGGCGCGTATGCCGCCGGTGCCGACGGCGGCACCGCGCAGCGCCAAGGCAGCTTCTACCGCAATGCCGACGGGAGCGCCGGTCGCCAGGGCAGTGCCTCGGTCAACGGCCCCAACGGTGGCACCGCGACCACCAGCGGAAGCATCGCGCGCGACGCGTCCGGCAACGTCAATGGCAGTCGCAGCACCAGCGCTACCGGCCAGAGCGGAAACACCTACAACGGTTCGACCACCGTCCAGAACGGCACGGTTACCCACACCGGCACCTGCACCAACGCGGTAGGCGAGACGATCGCGTGCCGCGGTAACTGATGCCCAACCCTCCCCCAGGCCAGGGATGGCCACCCTTTCAGCCAACGAGGTATCCCATGCCGAAACGTCCCTACCTACTTGCCGCAACGCTGCTCGTCGCCTCCACCTCCTCCTTCGCGCAGAGCGAAGGCGCCGCCCAGGCCAAGCAGGACATGCAGGCACGCCTCAAGGCTGCCGATGCCAACGGCGACGGCCTTATCGATCGCCAGGAAGCCGAAGCCAGCCTGCCGCGTGTCGCCAAGAACTTCGACAAGATCGATACCAACCACGATGGAAAGCTGTCTGCCGCCGAACTCAAGCAGGCCGTCGACGTCGCGCGACAGCGCTTCGGCCGCTGAACGAGCAAGGCGATCACCATGGATACCTCGTCGCTCGGCTTGCTGGTGCTACCGCTGCCGCTATTAGTACTCATCGCCGCCGCCGAAGGTTGGCTGCGACAACGACGCGGACTCGGCCACGATTGGAAAGCCTACTGGGCGTCGCTCGGGGATGCAGCAGGCCGCGTGCTGATCAACGGACTGCTCGGGGCCGGAATCATCGGAGCGTTGCTCTATGCAGTATGGCCATGGCGCATCGCCACCTTCACGATGGACCGATGGTGGCATTGGGCCTTGCTCTTCGTGGGCCAGGAGTTCTGCTACTACTGGATGCATCGTGCCGATCACCGCATCCACTGGTTCTGGCTCAATCACTCGGTTCACCACTCGTCGAACCAGTACACGCTGTCGTCCGCCTATCGCCTTGGCTGGACCGGAAAGATCACTGGCGCCACGATCTTCTTCGCGCCGCTGGTATGGCTCGGGTTTCCGGTGCCCGTCGTGCTCGCCGCGCTGGCGGTGAATCTGCTGTATCAGTTCTGGTTGCATACGGAACTGATCGGACGATTGCCGCGACCGATCGAGTTCGTGTTCAACACTCCGTCGCACCACCGCGTGCACCATGCCAGCAATCCGGATTACATCGATTGCAACTACGGCGGTGTGCTGATCGTGTTCGACAGGATGTTTGGTTCGTTCCGCAGAGAGCGTGAGGACGAACCGCCTCGGTACGGTCTGGTGAAGCCGATATACAGCCACAACCCCGTCCGCATCGCCTTCCATACCTGGCTACAGATGTTTCGCACCATGAAATCCGCGCGGACCTGGAAGGAACGCGCGGTGGTGTTGTTCGGGCCACCGCAATAGCGGGTGCTCCGCCGTGCGATGCGGCCGTGGCGGCTTACCGCCACGGCCGCGCCGGAATCACTCGCGGCTGGCGTCGATCGCCTGGGACAAGCGCTCGACACCGATCACTTCCATCTCGCCCACGCGGCCACGCTTCGGCGCGTTCGCCGCTGGCACCACGGCGCGACGGAAACCGTGCGTGGCCGCTTCTTTCAGGCGTTCTTCGCCGTTGGGCACGGGGCGGATCTCACCGGACAGACCGACCTCGCCAAAGGCGATGGTCTTTTCGGGCAGCGGACGATCGCGCAAGCTCGACAACACGGCCATGATCACCGGTACATCGGACGCGGTTTCCTGCACACGGATGCCGCCCACCACGTTGACGAACACATCCTGGTCGTACGCCGCCACGCCACCATGCCGATGAAGCACGGCAAGCAGCATCGCGAGACGGTTCTGTTCAAGGCCGAGCACCACTCGGCGCGGATTGCCCAGCGACGACTGATCCACCAGCGCCTGCACCTCCACCAGCAGCGGGCGGGTGCCTTCGCGCGTGACCATGACCGCACTCCCCGGCGTCGGTCCGGCGTGCGCGGAGAGGAAGATCGCAGAAGGATTGGGCACTTCGCGCAGTCCTTTCTCGGACATGGCGAACACGCCGAGTTCGTTCACCGCGCCAAAGCGATTCTTGAACGCGCGCAGCACGCGGAAGCGGCTTCCGGATTCCCCTTCGAAATACAGCACGGCATCGACCATGTGCTCGAGCACGCGCGGACCGGCGATGCCGCCCTCCTTCGTCACGTGACCCACGAGGAAGACCGAGGTGCCGGTCTCCTTCGCAAACCGCGTCAGCTTCGCGGCGGACTCGCGCACCTGACTCACGGAGCCCGGTGCTGCGGTCAGCATTTCCGTCCAGATAGTCTGGATCGAATCGATCACCAGCACGCGCGGCCGCGCCGACGCAGCCTGTTCCAGAATGCGCTCGATGCAGGTCTCGGCCAACGCATGCAACGGCCCTAATGGAAGATCGAGACGCTGGGCGCGACCGGCCACCTGCCCCAGCGATTCTTCGCCGGTGACGTAGAGGCTCGGCAGGCTGGCGCCCAGCGTGCCCAGCATCTGCAGCAGCAGCGTGGACTTGCCGATCCCGGGGTCGCCACCGATCAGCACCACCGAGCCATCGACCAGACCGCCGCCCAGCACGCGATCGAGCTCGCCGATGCCGGTGTTGGTACGCGCTTCCGCGGTCAGCAGCACCTCCGTGAGCGGCGTGATACGCGGCGCGCCGGCCGCTTCACCCGCATAGCCGCCACGACGCGCGCCGGTCGATACCGCGGCGGGCTTCGCCGGCTGCACGACGAACTCGGATAGCACGTTCCATTCGCCACACTCGGCACATTGACCCTGCCATTTGCTGTGCTCGGCGCCGCACTGGGTGCAGACGTAGGCGGTCTTGGCCTTGGCCATCGGGGAGATTCCTGTTGCGAAGGTCGATATATAGCGCGGGCGTGTCGCACAGTGCGATACGCGTCACCGTGGCGCAGTTCAGTTCTCGTCTTCGACGAACAGTACGCGTCGGGTCATGCCGCAGGTGAGGTCGTAGGAGATCGTGCCGGCTGAGGCGGCGACGGTTTCCACCGGCAGGCCCTCGCCCCATAGCGTTACCTTGTCGCCGACGCGGGCGTTGGGCACGTCACGCAGGTCGAGCGTGATGAGGTCCATCGACACGCGTCCCACCAGCGGCGCGAGACGATCGTTGACCAGCACCGGCGTGCCGGCCACGGCGCTGCGCGGATAGCCGTCGCCATAGCCGATGGCAGCCACACCGACAGGCATGTCTTCGGGGCATTCATACGTACCGTTGTAGCCGACCCGCTCGCCCTTCACGAGGTGATTGATCGCCACCAGCCGGGTGGCGAGCGACATGGCGGGGCGAAAGCCGAAATCGATGCCCGAGCGACCCTCGACCACCGAAAGGCCGTACAGCAAGCCACCCGTGCGCACCCAGTCGGCGCGTGCATCCGGCCAGCCAAGCAGCGCTGCGGAATTGGACAGCGCGCGGTCCCCCGGCAGATCCGCCGTGGCATCCTTGAAGCGCGCGATCTGCAAGGCCGTCTCGCGCCCCTCGAACTCCTCCGACGAGGCGAAATGGGTCATGAAACCAATGTCCCGATCGACCGCCGGCATCGCCAGCAGGGCGGCGTGGACCTCGCGCGCGCGTTCGGGCGCAAAACCCAGGCGATGCATGCCCGTGTCGATCTTGAGCCAGACTCTCAGCGGCCCGCGTGCCGGATCGGCGGCTGCCAGCCAAGGCAGCTGCACATCGTGGTGAATAAGCGCCTCCAGGCGGAGGCGCTGCATTTCAGCGATGTCGAACGGCGTATCGGGACCGGACAGCACGACGATTCGCTGCCGATGTCCCGCCGCTCGCAGACGCAGTCCGTCCGCGATGGCGGCCACGGCAAAGGCCTCGGCGTCCGCGTCCAGCGCACGCGCGACGCGCTCGAGGCCGTGGCCATAGGCATCCGCCTTGACGACGGCCATCACCTTGGCCGTACCCGCCATGGCGCGTACGCGAGCCAGGTTGTGACGCAGCGCGCCGAGGTGGATCGTGGCAACCGTGGTACGGCTCATGGCGTTGGCTGGCGGAAAGTGGCGACCCCACAGTTTATCCGCAACGGCCGGGCAATCGCGTGGCAACGGCATGGCCGACCTCGGCAGGCGTGGCGCGACTATTTCGCTAGATCGAAGTCCGCAGAGGAAACCCAGCCGCGATTGCCGTGCTCGTCCTCCACTTCCCACATGAGACCGATCTTGTCGCCGGTGGGATAGACCGTCATGCCCGGTTCCAACCCGCGCACGACCTTGCCCTTGCCGCTGGACTGCGCCCACAGGCGCGTTGCGACGGCCACCGTACCGGACTGACGACTGTTCGCCGCAGACGCGTCGCCGGGCATCCCACCCAACTCGGCGACGAGTTTCGTGTAAGCGTCGAGATACGCCATCGTGATGACCTGCCCCTGCGTCGTATTCGTGTAGCCGCCGAGACCGGCCGCGCCGAGGCTTTCGCTGCCCCACAATTGCCCACGCCCGCCGAAGCTGATGTCGTTCTTCTCACCGTGTCCCTCGACCAGGGCCACCTGCTCCGAGGAGCGCACATCCGTGACCGTCAGCGTGACGTCCGCCGTCTTCGAATCGAACTTGACCGCGCCGGCCACGCGCCCCGCGGCGCCGCCGAGGAGGCTCTGCGCCAGCCCGGAGATGCCACCACCGCCCGCATCATTGTTGCTGTCCACCAGATCGGGCACGAGTACGTAGTCCGCGGCTTTCACCTGTCCCTTGCCGACGTTGGAGCCGCCGCGAAGCTGACCGCCCGACGCCAGCGCGCGCTCGCGCATGGCCGCATCCATGCCCGCGTTGCGATCGACCAGGGTGAAGCAACCGGACTTTGCGACGAATACCTTGATGAGCTTCGTCGGCGCGGGAAGCTGGCGCCCCGACCACCAGTTCTGCGACGCCTCCGGCTCGATGACCGAGAGGGAACCAAGCTTCTTCGCGCATTTGGGAATCTGCGCGACCTTTTCGTCATGCGCCTTGTTCTTCTTGTTGAAGAATGGAAGGCCCGCGGAGGCCGGCGTGCAGAACGAAGCGCAGAAAGCCGAGGCTGCCACGACGGCAACCGCTTTAAGGGAAAAGTCCATGTTGGTGGTTCCTGAAAGGCCCGATTCGTCGTGCCCTCGCGCGCCCGGGCGCATGCGCACGAAGGCCGTCACGCAGCGGTCCATGCTAGGTAACGCCAACAGGGACGTCTTTAGGATGTCATCCTAAAATGGGCGAGCGATTTGCCACGCCAGATCGTCAGTGATCGTCGTGCAATGCGTGGTCGATGGCCGTCTGCGCCAGCGGCGCCATCACCGCATACCCCGCCGCGTTCGGGTGCAACCCGTCATCGGTGAGATCTTTCCGCAGCGCGCCTTGCGCGTCGGTCATGGCGTCGTAGTAGTCGATAAAACCCAGGTGCTCTCTCGCGGCATAGCTGCGCATCCATGCATTCAATGCACGGATGCTCTCGGGCGGTCGACGCGTTGTTTGCTCGGCATCCGCAGCCACCGGCAACAGCGAGGCCAGCACGACGCGGATACCGTGCGCACGGGCCAGCTCCGTCATCGACATGAGATTGTCTTCGATCATCGCCAGCGACGAAGGGCCCGTGTTGCCGGCGATGTCATTGGTACCGGCCAGAATCACCACGATCGACGGTTTCAGCGCGATGACGTCCGCGCGGAAGCGCACGAGCATCTGTGGCGTGGTCTGCCCGCTGATGCCGCGATTGATATACGGCTTCCCCGGAAAAAAGGTACCGGTCGGGCGACCCCAGAAATCGGTGATCGAATCGCCCATGAACACGACACGCCGTTCGCCGGCCTTTGGCGCGGGCAACCGTGCGTTGTCCGCGGCGTAGCGACCCAGCTCGGCCCAATCGTTGAGCCGCGCTTCGATACCGCTCCGTTGCTCGGCTGTGGGGCGCTCCGGGATCTCGATACGCGTCGCCGCGCCTGCTTGAGTCATGACCATGCAGGCCGCGAGGATCAGGTAACGACGGGCCATGGGAATCCTCTGTCTGGACGATGCGAAACCACGTTGCCCGTACTGCCGCCGATGCTCAGTCGAAGCTGCCGACGTAGGAATCGGGCGCCCAGTTCTCGAACTTGGTGTAGTGACCGAGGAAGGCCAGCTTTACCGTGTCGGTCGGACCGTTTCGCTGCTTGCCGATGATGATCTCGGCCAGGCCTTTGTCTGCCGATTCCTTGTTGTAGTACTCGTCGCGGTAGATGAACATGATCACGTCCGCGTCCTGCTCGATAGCACCGGATTCGCGCAGGTCGGACATCATCGGCCGCTTGTCGGCACGTTGTTCCAGCGAGCGATTCAACTGCGAGAGCGCAATCACCGGCACGTTCAGTTCCTTGGCCAGCGCCTTCAACCCGCGTGAGATCTCCGAGATTTCCGTCGCACGGTTTTCCGAATTGCCCGGCACCTGCATGAGCTGCAAGTAGTCGATCACGATCATGCCCAGGCCGTGTTCGCGTTGCAGGCGTCGCGCACGCGAACGCATTTCCACGGGCGACATCGCGGGCGTGTCGTCGATGAAGATCTTGGCGTCGGAAAGCATGGTGATCGCGGAGGTGACGCGCGGCCAGTCTTCTTCCGCAAGATCGCCGTTGCGCAGGTGCTGCGCGTGAACGCGACCGAGCGATGAGATCAGACGGAACGCCAGCTGCGATGCCGACATTTCCATCGAGAACACGGCGACGGCTTTCTTGCCGCGCATCGCCGCGGCTTCAGCGAGGTTCAAGGCAAACGCGGTCTTACCCATCGACGGTCGCGCGGCGATGATGATCAGATCCGACGGCTGCAGGCCCGAGGTGAGTTCGTCGAGGTCGGTGAAGCCCGTAGACAGGCCGGTGAGCTGGCCGCGCTTCTCGTAGCGCTCCGTGAGCATGCGGAAGGCCTCGGCCGTGGCTTCGCGCACGGAGACGATGTCCTTCTTGCCACGCGCGCCGGACTCCGCGATGCGGAACACGCGCTGTTCGGCGAGTTCCATCACTTCCTGCACGCTCTTGCCTTCGGGACGGAAGCCGTCCTCGGTGATCAACGTACCGGCGTCGATCAACTGGCGAAGCACCGATTTCTCGCGAACGATGTCGCCGTACGCGGCGATGTTGGCGGCGCTGGGCGTGGAGTTCGCCAGTTCCATGAGGTAGGTGGCACCACCGACCATTTCCGCCATTTCATTGGCGACGAACCAATCGCCGAGGGTGATGGCATCGCAGGGCATGCCCTTGTTGGCGAGCTCGTTGATGGCACGCCAGATGAGGCGGTGATCGCGCCGATAGAAATCGTCGTCGACCAGCTTGTCCGCGACCTTGTCCAGGGAATCCGGCGACAGCATCAGACCGCCCAGCACAGCCTGCTCGGCCTCGATGGAATGGGGCGGAATGCGCAATGCGTCGATGGCGGAGGGTTCGCGTCGGCGCTTGCGGTCGCCGCGCTCGCTTCGCTCGGGATTGAAGGACATGGATTACCTCGTGTTGCGGACGGCGCCGACCGGAACGGCGGGCCGTGGAGCGATCATACGCGCACCTGTCTCACCCGTTGAGAGGATAAGTCTGTGGATAACCTGTGCGTATAAACGAAAACGGGCGCCTTGCGGCGCCCGTCCGGATCGCAGGTGACTCGGGCTTACGCGCCGATAACCTTGACCTTGACCGTCTGCTGCACGTCGGCGTGGAGGACGATGACGACCTCGTACTCGCCCACGTTGCGGAAGGGGCCTTCGGCCTGAATCACTTCGCTCTTGTCGACCTCGAAACCCTTGGCGGTCAGCGCTTCGGCGACGTCGCGCGGCGTGACCGAACCGAACAGCTTGCCTTCCGGCGAAGCGTTCACTTCGATCGTGACTTCCGCGCCTTCGAGCTTGGCGGCACGACCCTCGGCACCGGAGAGCTGCTCCTTGGCCTTGGCTTCGTATTCGGCGCGACGCGCTTCGAACGCGGCGAGGTTGTCGGCGGTGGCGCGAGCGGCCTTGCCGGTCGGAAGGAGGAAGTTACGGCCGTAGCCCGGCTTGACGTTGACCTTGTCGCCGAGATTGCCGAGGTTCTTCACCTTCTCAAGAAGGATGAGTTCCATGGGATGTTCCTTTTCGTTAGCACGGAATGGGCCCCGTGCAGCCAGGACGGTTGTCCGAAATATCTTTCACGGCGCGCCCTCCCGGTAAGGAGGGCGCGTGACGATCAGACGTCGTGGTTGTCGGTGTACGGCAGCAGCGAGAGGAAGCGAGCGCGCTTGATCGCGGTCGCCAGCTGACGCTGGTAGCGGGCCTTCGTGCCGGTGATGCGGCTCGGGACGATCTTGCCGTTCTCCGTGACGTACTGGCGGAGGGTGTTGAGATCCTTGTAATCGATCTCCTTCACGCCCTCGGCGGTGAAGCGGCAGAACTTGCGGCGGCGGAAAAACTTGGACATGGCTGTGATCCCCGATTAGTCGTCGCTGTCGCGATCGTTGTCGTTGTCGCGACCGCCACGGCGGTCGTCGCCGTCGCTGTCGTCGTCACGGCGACGCGAACCCTTCTGCTCGTCCTTTTCCTTGCTCTTCAGGATGAAGGACTGCTCGGTGTCGGCCTCGTCGCGACGGATCACGAGGTGGCGCAGGACGGCGTCGTTGAAGCGGAAGCCCGTCTCGAGCTCGTTCAGGACGTTCTGCGAAACCTCGATGTTCAGCATCACGTAGTGAGCCTTGGCGAGGTTCTCGATGGGATAGGCCAGCTGACGACGGCCCCAGTCTTCGAGGCGGTGGATCTTGCCGTTGTCGCCTTCGATCAGCGTCTTGTAACGCTCGATCATGGCGGGCACCTGTTCGCTCTGGTCCGGATGGACTAGGAACACGACTTCATAATGACGCATGGTGGCTCCTTGTGGATGCACCCCTGACGGGGATGGCAGCCTCCCGCGCAGTGGCGGTGAGGCAAGAAGACCCTCCTGAGAGAGGGCCAGCCGCGCATTGTAAGGAGAAATCGGAGGTTAGGGCAATAGGGACAGCCCTGTAGGAGCCGCTATAGCGGCGAGGGGAACCTGCCTCACCGCTTCATCGCTCCGTCGGCTTCTCGCCGCTATAGCGGCTCCCACAACTAGGCGACGGTGAACGACTCCCCGCAACCGCATTCGCCCGTGGCGTTGGGGTTGTGGAAGACGAACGAGGCGTTGAGCCCCTGACGCTGGAAATCGATCAAGGTGCCGTCCACCAGGGGCAAGCTCTTGGGGTCCACCACCACGCGGATGCCGTCGATGTCGAGCACTTGGTCGTCTTCCGCGATGCGGTCGGCGAGGTCGACGACGTAGCCGAACCCCGAACAGCCCATGCGCTTGACGGCGAAACGCACGCCGGCAGCCGCGGGAGCCCGATCGAGGAAGGCGCGCATCCGGTCGGAGGCGGCGGAAGTGATCTGAATGGTCATGAAAACGTTTTCTAGCCGTGGTATACCGACGAACGGTGCCGTTCACGCGACCCTTACACTATCATGCGAGGTCGCGTCTTACGCGCCTGACATGCGGCGCCTTTTCTGGAGTTTCAATCGATGACGGTGGTAAGCGTCAAGCAGGCCCTCGCGGGGGGCACGGCAACGGGCGAGCACGAAGTAACGGTTCGCGGCTGGGTACGCACCCTGCGCGAGTCCAAGGGTGGACTCTCCTTCGTGAACGTGAGCGACGGCTCCTGCTTCGCGCCCATCCAGGTCGTCGCCACCGCCGATCTCGCCAATTACGAGACCGAGGTCAAGCACCTCACGGCCGGCGCTGCGGTGATCGCCACCGGCAAGCTCGTGCCCTCGCAGGGCAAAGGCCAGGCCTTCGAGATCCAGGCGACCCGGATCGAGGTCACCGGCTTCGTCGAGAACCCGCTCACCTACCCCATCCAGCCCAAGCAGCACTCGATGGAGTTCCTGCGCGAGGTGGCTCACCTGCGTCCGCGCACGAACCTGTTCGGTGCAGTCACGCGCGTGCGCCACACCATGATGACGGCGATCCACCGGATCCTGACCGAACAGGGCTTCTTCTGGATCAACACGCCGATCATCACCACCTCCGACGCCGAGGGCGCGGGCGACATGTTCCGCCTGTCCACGCTGGACCTCGCCAACCTGCCGCGCGACGACAAGGGCGGCATCGACTGGCGCAAGGACTTCTTCGGACGCGAAGCCTTCCTCACGGTGTCCGGCCAGCTCAACGTCGAGGCGTACGCGCTCTCGATGAGCAAGGTCTACACTTTCGGCCCCACCTTCCGCGCCGAGAACTCCAACACCACACGCCATCTGGCTGAGTTCTGGATGGTCGAGCCCGAGGTGGCTTTCGCCGACCTCAACGACAACGCCGATCTCGCCGAGCTGTTCCTGAAGGGCATCTTCAAGGCGGTGCTCGACGAGCGTCCCGACGACATGGCCTTCTTCGCCGAGCGCGTGCAGCCCGACGCGATCACGCGACTGGAAGCCTTCGTCGCCAAGCCGTTCGAGCGGATCGACTACACCGAAGCGGTGTCGATCCTGCAGAAGTCCGGCAAGAAATTCGAGCACCCCGTCGCCTGGGGCATCGATCTGCAGACCGAGCACGAGCGCTACCTGGCCGAGGAACATATCGGTCGCCCCGTGGTCGTCATGAACTACCCCGAACAGATCAAGGCGTTCTATATGCGCCTCAACGACGACGGCAAGACCGTGGCGGCCATGGACGTGCTCGCGCCCGGCATCGGCGAGATCATCGGCGGTGCGCAACGTGAGGAACGCCTCGACTACCTCGACCGACGCATGGACCAGTTCCACCTCGACAAGGCTACCTACGACTGGTATCGCGACCTGCGCCGCTATGGCACGGTGCCGCATGCCGGTTTCGGCCTGGGTTTCGAGCGCCTCCTGGTCTACGTCTGTGGTCTGTCCAACATCCGCGACGCCATCCCCTACCCCCGTGCGGCGGGGAGCGCCGAGTTCTAGTACAGCGAAACCATCATGCCCCCTTCCCCGTCCCGCCTTCTTCCGCTCGCCCTCGCGCTCGTCACGCTGGGCGCTTGCAACGCCATCGTGCCGCCGAATCTCCGCCCGCCGGAGAGTCCGACGAACACGGTCGTCATCGCGCGGAAGACGCTCGAAGGGGCCGCACCGTGCTGCGGCAGCTTCGCCGACCTTTCCTATCAGGACATGCTGCCCTGGCAGCCGAAACGGTTCGAGCTGAGCAAGGACAGCCCGGTCGCCAATCTCAACGGCGACCGCAGCTATTTCCTTGCGTTCCGACTGCCCCAGGGCGCGCAGGTGCCGTACACCATCGCGTTCAAGTCGGAACTCAACGGACGCTGGCTCAGTGCCAGCTATCTTTTCGCTCCCACCGTCGTGCTGCTCGACGATGCCTTCCAGCCGCTGCATTCGGAAGATATCTCGCTGTGCGAGTACATCGGTTGGACCAGCGAGACGACCGGTGCCTTCGGCAAGTTCAAGGTGATGGACGACAAGGCACGCTACCTCGTGGTGTATTCGTCGGCGAAGCAGCAGCAGGGCCAGACCTACTGGGAGCAGTCGCCCACCACGTTCTCGGCCGAGGCGCCGGTGAAGATGAACTCCGCAGGCAGCTTCAAGATCCCGCATGGCCCCGATGGCGTGCTGTTCGTCGGCATGCAGAACGACACGTACAAAAAAGCCATCAACAACGCCGTGTGCTCGAAAGCCGAGCAAGGCAACGGCGTGATCTCCACGATCCGCAGCGTGGTCACGACCGACATCCTCGGCGACGATCCGGAACAGAAGAAGAACAAGAGCAAGGAAAAGGGCTCCTGATCCATGCAGATCGCGGTCTACCTCTATCTGCTGCTCCTGCTCGGCGCCGTCGCGTTCTTCCTCCTGCACTTCGCGGCGCAGTGGCGTTTTACGAGCTTGCTGCGCAAGCGCTATCCCGACCAGTGGAAGACCATCGTCGAGGCCGACACCGGACGACCCAACGGTATGGCGAACTGGCTGCGCGTGCGTCGTGTGCTGCGCTCGGATGCACCGGCCCTGTTCAATGACGATGACCTCAATCGCTGGCAGCGCGTCTGGCGGCTCACGCCCTGGTTTGCCTGGCCGTGCTGGTTCGCCGCAATGGCGATACAGTGGTGGGCGATGAAACAGGGCTGACCCGCCCGCCCACCGTTCGAGGGGAGCGCTGCATGGATCTACGTCTCACCGGTCGTCACGCGCTGGTCTGCGGCGCCTCGCAGGGCCTGGGCCGGGCCACGGCCTTCGAACTGGCCGAACTCGGCGCCAGCGTCACCCTGCTCTCGCGTTCCGCCGATGCCCTCGCAGCCCTCGCGGCCGAACTGCCCGCACGCCAACCCGGACAGACGCACAGCCACGTCGTGGCCGACATGCTCGACACCGACGCCTTGGCGGCGACCGTGGGCGAGGTGATCGGAGATCACGCCGTCCATGTGCTGGTGAACAACAGCGGCGGCCCGCCGCCCGGCCCCCTGTGGAATGCAGAGCCGGAGGCCTTCCTCACCGCCTACCGGCAGCACGTGATTGCCGCCCAGGTGCTGACGCAAGCGTGCCTTCCCGGCATGCGCGAGGCCCGATACGGCCGTATCGTCAACATCATTTCAACCTCCGTGAAGGAACCGATCCCGAACCTGGGCGTCTCCAACACGACGCGGGCCGCGATGGCCGGCTGGGCAAAGACCCTCGCGAGCGAAGTGGCGCCCGACGGCATCACCGTCAACAACGTGCTGCCCGGCTACACCCGCACGCCGCGGCTGCAGTCACTGGTGGACGCCAGCGTGAAAGCGGGCCGCACGCGTGAGGAAGTGGAACGCGGGCTGCTTGCCAGCGTGCCCGCCGCACGCTTCGCGGAACCGTCGGAGGTCGCTGCGTTGATCGCGTTTCTCGCCAGCCCGGCGGCGGGTTACATCAACGGCACCAGTATTGCCGTCGACGGTGGCCGCACCCGCGGCCTCAGCTGAGGTCGCCATGCACATTCTGGCCAACCTCATCGACGGCCGGCAGCGTGCGCCGCGCGACGGCCGGTATCTCGACGTCGTCGACCCGGCGCTGGGAAGCCCGTTCGCTCAGTGCCCGGACTCCAGCAGCGACGACGTAAGCGACGCTGTCGCGGCTGCCGCAAGCGCGGCGCCCAGCTGGGCCGCCCTGCCGGCCGAGGCGCGGGCGCGCTGCCTGTATCGGCTTGCGGACGCGATCGAGGCGCGCCTGGATACCTTCGCCGAAGCGGAATCGCAGGACAGCGGCAAGCCCATCGCCCTCGCCCGCTCGCTCGACATCCCGCGCGCCATTGCCAATCTGCGTTTCTTCGCCGCGGCTGCCGGCCAATGGAGCAGCGAATCGCACGCCATGGAACACGGTGCGATCAACTACACGCTGCGGCTGCCTCTCGGTGTCGTGGGCTGCATCAGCCCATGGAATCTGCCGCTGTACCTTTTCACGTGGAAGATTGCGCCGGCCCTCGCGGCGGGCAATGCCGTGGTAGCCAAGCCTTCCGAGGTGACGCCGTATACGGCGTGGCTGCTCGGCACACTCGCCGAGGAAGCCGGTTTTCCTGCTGGCGTACTCAACATCGTGCACGGCAACGGTCCCACGGTCGGCGAAGCCATCGTCACGCACACGCGGGTCAAGGCCGTTTCGTTCACGGGCAGCACGCGCACCGGTCTCGCCATCGCTGCGGCGGCAGCGCCCCAGTTGAAGAAGGTGTCACTGGAACTCGGCGGCAAGAATCCCACGATCGTCTTCGACGATTTCGATGTCAGCGACGCATCGATGGCGACGATCGTCCGCTCCGGCTTCGCCAATCAGGGCGAGATCTGTCTTTGCGGATCGCGTCTGCTGGTGCAGCGATCGATTTATGCGCGCTTTCGCGAGCTTTACCTCGAACGCGTGCGCGCGCTGCGCGTAGGCGATCCACGTGACGCCGGCAGCGATCTCGGCGCGCTTGTCTCGCGAGCGCACTTCGACAAGGTCATCACCTGCATCGAGCGCGCTCGCCGCGAAGGTGGGCACATCCTCATCGGAGGCGAACGGGTGGTGGTCGAGGGCCGCTGTGCCGATGGCTGGTTCGTCGCTCCCACCGTGATCGAAGGCCTGCCGCCGGACGCTGCCACGAACCAGGAAGAAATCTTCGGTCCGGTGGTCAGCCTCATTCCCTTCGATACCGAAGAGGAAGCCCTCGCCATCGCGAACGGCACGCCTTATGGCCTGGCCGCCTCCGTGTGGACCCGCGACGTGTCGCTCGCGCACCGCTTCGCCGCGCGCCTCGATGTCGGCATCGTCTGGGTCAACTGCTGGATGCTGCGCGATCTGCGAACGCCGTTCGGCGGCACGAAGCAATCGGGCGTCGGTCGCGAAGGCGGCGTCGAGGCCATGCGTTTCTTCACCGAAGCCAGGAACATCTGCATCGATCATGGACACTGACGTCATTCGCGTCGACGGCGCCCCTGCACCCGTGGGCGCCTACCCGCACGCCCGCCGCGTTGGGGCGCTCTTGTTTCTCTCAGGCATCGGCCCGCGTGACCCCGCCACGAATGCCATTCCCGGCAACGTGCTCGATGCGGAAGGCGCACTGCTTTCCTACGACATCGAGGCGCAATGCCGGCAGGTCTTCGCCAACGTGCGCGCGGTGCTGGAAGGCAGCGGTGCAAGGTTCGAAGACCTGGTCGACGTGACCGTCTACCTGACCGACATGGCGCGCGATTTTCCGACCTATAACCGCCTATATGCAGAAGCGTTCGCGGGCGTCGATGCCTGCCGCACCACGGTGGAGATCAACGCCTTGCCGACGCCGATCGCCATCGAGTTGAAGTGCATCGCCGCACTGGGCTCCTGACGACACGTTGCATGCCATGCGCCGAGCCCGCAATGCTCAACCCGCGCGGGCGTGATCCAGGCAATGCTTCAGCATCTCGCCGATGAGCACCTGCACGTTGGCTGCCTTCTTCGGCAGATATTCGAATGATTCTTCGTCCATGTAGTTGAGCTGGGCGAGTTCGAGTTGCACGGCATCCACGCCCTGGTCGGGCCGGCCGTAATGGCGCGTGATGTAGCCGCCCTTGAAACGCCCGTTCACTGCGAACGAATAGTCGTCCTGGCTTTCGAGCACGGCCGCGAGCGCGGCCTGCAAACCGGGGGAGCAACTCGCGCCGTCGGCCGTGCCCAGGTTGAGGTCCGGCAGGCGACCTTCGAACAACATGGGCACGTGGCTGCGGATGGAGTGACCTTCCCACAACACCACCCGACCGAATTCCTTCCGCAGGCGACCCAGCTCGTCGGCCAGCGCGCGGTGATAAGGCTTCCACCAGCGCTTGACCCGATCCCCGATGTCCTCAGCGTCGGGTTCCGCACCGCCACGGTAGATCGGCTCACCACTGAACTGCACCGTGGGAACGAGACCCGTTTCGCTCTGCCCGGGATACAGCGCGTGTCCATCCGCCGGGCGATTCAGATCGACCACATAGCGCGAGGCGAACGGCTTGATGACGCTGGCGCCCAGACCGCGCGCGAAATCGTAGAGTTCGGCCACGTGCCAGTCGGTGTCCGGTGAGCGCCGCGCGGGGCGCTTCATGCGCGCGGCCAGATCGTCGGGAATGGCGCTGCCGTTATGCGGCAGGCTGATCAGAAGCGGTGCAGTGCCGCGGTGCAGGGTATACGGGCTCATGGCCGCAGTGTAACGCTCAACCGGGCACGCGATCCCCCATCAGCACCATCTCTTCGGCGGAGGTCGGATGGATCGCGAGCGTCGCATCCAGGTCCGCCTTGGTCGCCCCCATCTTTATCGCCACGGCGAAGCCCTGGAGGATTTCGTCCACGCCCGGGCCCAGCATCTGCATGCCGACGATGCGCGACTCTGCGCCCACGCAGATCAACTTGAACCGCGTGGTCATGGGCCGCCCCGCGAGCGCCAGTTGCATCGGCACGAAGGCCTGCTTGTACAGGTGCACGTCCGCGCCATAGCGCTCGCGCGCCTGCCCCTCCGACATGCCGATGGTGCCGAGCGGCGGGTGCGAAAACACCACACTGGGAATGTTCTGGTAGTCGAGCTTCGCCTCCGGCTTGCCGCCGAAAAGCCGGTCTGCCAGCTTGCGCCCTGCCGCCACCGCGACCGGCGTGAGCGCCAGCCTCTGGGTCACGTCGCCGACGGCATAGACGCCCGGCACGTTGGTGTTCTGGTAGTCGTCGATCTCGATGTGACCCTCGCCTCCGATGCGCAGGCCGATGCGGTCGATGTCGAGCGCCGCAGTGTTCGCGTGCCTTCCCACGGCCCAGATCAAGGCATCGTAGGGGCCGGGATGGTCGCCTTTGTCACAGTCGAGCAGGAGCATGCCGTCCTTCTCGTGTACGGCCTCGATCTGGCAGGTGTAATGCACTCGGATACCGTGCTGACGCATTTCTTCGCCCAGACCGTAGGCCATTTCTTCGTCGAAGTCGCTCATGAGGCGACCGCGCACGTACATGTCCACGTCGCTGCCCAGGGCACGCAGCACGCCGGCCAGTTCGACCGCGATATAGCCGCCTCCGACAATGGCCGTGCGCCTCGGGCAGGCGCGCAGGTCGAAGAAACCGTCGGAGGTCATGCCGAGGTCGAAGCCCGGCTTGTCCAGCCGGTTCGGCGCGGACCCGGTGGCGACGATGACGTGCGGCGCGGTCAGTTCGCGCCCACCGGCCAGCACGCGGTCGGGCGCCAGAAAACGGGCCGTTTCGTGCACCAGCGTGACGTGTCCCGTATCGAGCAGTTGCTGGTATTTCCCATGGATACGTTCGATGTACGCCTGACGTCGCTCGATGAAACGGGGCCAGTCGAGGCTGCCAGGCTTGTCGTGGAACCCGTAGTCCACGGCGATGTACTGCGCCTCGGCCATTTGCGCGGCGTACCACATCGCCTTCTTCGGCACACAGCCGACGTTGACGCACGTACCGCCCAGGGCCTTCGGCTCGACGAGCGCGACCTTCGCGCCGTGTTTCGACGCCCGGATCGCCGCCGACAGGCCGCCCGATCCGCCGCCGATCACGATGAGGTCGAAGGTTTCCACGGTCATGCATCGCTCCTGGGTTGGGGAGGCGTCACCGTAACAGAAGGCCATGCGAAGCCCCGGTAGCGCGCCCCGGCCACCCAGCTCGTGCGGTTTCCCAGGTATTCCTTGCAAGCCATTGATTTGATAACCTCGACCCGCCGTTCATCGATCGGACTTGCCGATGTTGCCCATCGACCGCCATCCTCGCCCGCTGGCATGGCTTGGCCACCTGGCCATCGCCGCGCTGCTCTCGTTGCTTGCCGCCTGCGGCAGCGCCCCGCGCAAACCATCCACCTCGCAGCAGCGCAACCCCGCCTCCGCCGTGCCGATTGCCAAAAACCTTGGCTGGTCGATGAAACCTGCCGCCGCGCCTCCTGCGGATGCGGCCAACGACGTGCTGTTCCGCGCCATCGGTCTGGTCGGCACCCCTTACCGTTGGGGCGGCAACACCCCGCAAGGTGGCTTCGACTGCAGCGGGCTGATCAACTACATCTATCTGACGTCCACCGGCATGCGCCTGCCGCGCACCTCGGCGGAGATGGCCGCGCTCGACAAGCCCAAGGTGGGTGAAGCGGACCTCGCCAGCGGCGATCTCGTCTTCTTTGGCCGCGGCCACGTGACCCACGTGGGCGTGTATGTGGGCGAGGGTCGTTTCGTCCACGCGCCAAACTCAGGCGGCACGGTACGGTTGGACAACCTGGATGGTGCCTACTGGAAGGACAACTTCGTCTACGGACGCCGCGTCCTTAACTGAATGGATGCCAACGCCAGGCGTCACTCAGAATAATTCAATTGCGCGCGATTTAATTGTGTGCTTTCATATGTTCAAGGCCGGTATCGCCGGACCTTCCCTCACCTCACCGAAGGACTCACGACTATGAGCAACATCTCGAAAGTACAGAAGATCCTCTACACCGCCCACGCCAAGGTGTCCGGTGGGCGCGAAGGTCACGCCGAGACCGACGACGGCCTCATCAAGCTCGATCTGCGCCTGCCGAAGGAAATGGGCGGCAACGGTGGCGGCAGCAACCCGGAGCAGCTCTTCGCGGTCGGCTACGCCGCCTGCTTCGAAGGCGCCGTGCGCTTCGTCGCCGGCCAGAAGAAGGTGAAGGTCGACGGCGCGTCGGTCGCCAGCAGCGTCGGCATCGGTCCGCGCGAGGGCTCCGGCTTCGCGATTCAGGCCAAGCTCGAAGTCACCCTGCCGGGCGTCGATGACGCCACCGCGCAGGAGATCGTGAAGACTGCGCACGAAGACGTCTGCCCGTACTCGCATGCCACGCGCGGCAACATCGACGTGGACATTTCGGTCAACGGCAAGAAGGTCGTGTAATTCACGATCCCCAGGCCGGAAACGAAACAAGGCGCCGTGAGGCGCCTTGTTTCGTTTGCACGGAAGGAACGGCGGCTCAGTGGGCGCCGTCACCCTGCGGGTGAGCATGACCGTGGGCGATTTCCTCTTCCGAGGCGTCGCGCACCGTCTGCACGTCGACGTGGAAGTTCAAGGTCTTGCCGGCCATCGGATGGTTGAGGTCCACGTCCACCACGCTGGAGCCGATCTTCTGCACCACCACGACGCGATTGCCGCCTTCCTTGAGCGAAAGCACGGTGCTGTCGCCCGCCTTGAGGCCCTTGCCCTGCTTCGGGAAGTACTTCTTCGGCACGCGCTGGGTCAGGCCTTCCTGGCGCGGGCCGTAGCCCTGCTCCGGTGCGATCTCGACATCGAAGGTGTCGCCAACCGACTTACCTTCCAGACCGGCTTCCAGACCCGGGATGAGCTGGCCGTGGCCGAGCAGGATCCACAGCGGTTCGCCGCCCTCGACCGAGCTTTCGACCTTCTCACCGTCGACGGTGAGCGTGTAGTGGAACGAAACGACCTTGTCCTTGCCAGCCTGCATGTTGGTTTCCAACGGAGGAAAACCGGGGATTTTAGCCGCGGCCGGCCCCGGCGTCACGCGCGGCCCTGTGGCGGCCAAAGCCCACACCGCGGGCTTCCGGGCCCAGCCACGTAAGCAACGCCAGCAGCACCGCCACGGCGGCGATCCATGAGGACATCGCAAAGGCGAAATCGCCGCCACGACGCTCCGCCACCCAGGTCTGCGCCGTGGCGGTGATCGCCGCGAGCAGGTTGCCCATCTGGTAGGCGAATCCCGGCAACGTGCCGCGCACGGCGTCGGGCGCCAGCTCGTTCAGATGTGTGGGAACCACACCCCAGGCGCCCTGCACCATCACCTGGATGAGGAAGGCGCCCAAACCCAGCAGCAGAAGCGAACCCCCGTAGGTCCACAGCGGAATGACCGGTAGCGCGAGCAGCGCGGCAATGATGATCGCGCGGCGCCTGCCGATTCGCTCCGAAAGCGCACCGAAGCTCAGGCCACCGACCAACGCACCGAGATTGAGAAGGGCCGTCAGCAGGAACGCTGTGCTCGACCCCGCGGGGAGCTTCAGCGTCGACTGCACGAACGTCGGATACATATCCTGCGAGCCATGGCTGAACATGTTGAACGCTGCCATCAGCAGCATGAGGTAGACGAACAGCTTCCAGTGCCCGCGCATCGATACGAAGACGCTTTCCCGCGCGTGATGACGGCGCGACTCCCACACCGGCGACTCCGGCACCTTGCGGCGGATGTAGAGCACCAGCAGCGCGGGCAGCGCGCCGACGACGAACAGACCGCGCCACCCGATGTGATCCACGAGCAGCCAGTTGACGAGCGCCGCCAAGAAGAAGCCACAGGGATAACCGCTCTGCAGCAAGCCGGAAACCATGCCGCGCGACTTCGCCGGGATGGACTCCATCGCCAGCGACGCGCCAATGCCCCACTCGCCCCCCATGGCGATACCGAACGCAAAGCGCAGGCCGAGCAGCACGGCCAGGCTAGGCGCAAACGCACAGGCCACTTCGAGTACCGAGAACAACACGATGTCGACCATCAACACGGGACGGCGTCCATAGCGATCGGCGAGCCGTCCGAAGATCAACGCACCGATCGGTCTGGCGGCTAGCGTCAGAAACAAACCGTAGGTCACCTCCTGTTTCGACGCACCGAACTCGTGAGCCACGGCGAGGATCACAAAGGTCAACAGAAAGTAATCGAACGCGTCGAGCGTCCAGCCTAGAAAACTCGCGACGACAGTGTGCCGCTGCGTGGAATCCAGGTCGCGCAGGGCGGCGGGAAGCTGCATGAGAATTTCCTCAAACTCGGGCCGCGCCGAGGCTAGCACAGCGCTACTATCCGACACGCGCCTCACGGCGCCATAACGCTGCGGCACTACACTGGCCGCCACCACGACACACGGAGGAATCGATGAAGCACTCCCGATCGTTCGTTACATTCGCCCTGCTCGGCACGCTGGTTTCCGGTGCCGCCCTCGCTCACGGCATCGCACCGCAGGATGCATCGGGCGACAGCGGCGCTCCCGCCTTCTCGGACATCAGCAAGGACGGCAAATCCATCAAGCGCAGCGATATCCCCAAGGACGTCGATGCACTGAAGGAACTGCGAGCGCATTTCCCGGAAGCGGACCTCAATCACGATGGGCGCGTCGACAAGAGCGAATACGACGCCTACATCAACAAGAATAGTCAGCGGCCGCAGTCGCAGCAGTAATCGTTCGGCCGGGGTGCATGCGCCCCGGCCATCCTCGCAGGGACAGCCGCCATGATTCCCGATAGCCGCACGAGGCGACGCATCGCCGCCCGGTTCCGCCGTCGCGGCGATCGGATCTACATCCACGGCAAGCTCGCTACCGACCCCGTCTACGCCGCCACCGCTCGCGCGATCGCCGGCCGCCGTCTTCCGCTGCTCGACATCGGCTGCGGTCTGGGACTGCTCGGTCATTACCTGCACTCATGCGGTGCGCTCGACGAATACGTCGGCCTCGACCACGACCAGCGCAAGATCGCCATGGGCCGCGATGCGGCCGAACGGGCCGGTCTTGGCGATGCCATCGCCCTGCGCGAAGCGGACGCCGCCACGCCACAACCCGTACGCGGGCACGTGGCAATGCTCGACGTGCTGCATTACCTGCCGCGCGAACGTCAGAGCGAACTGCTTGCCTTTGCGGTGGATCATCTGGCCGACGACGGCGTGCTGGTCCTGCGCAACGTGATCCGCGACGGTTCCTGGCGCTATCGCGCCACGGTGTGGGAAGAAAAATTCATCGAGGCGGTGGGCTGGATTCCTGGCGGCGCGCAGTATTTTCCGACCGAGGACGACATCCGCCAGGTACTGGAACCCCGTGGCATCCACGTCGACTTTCGCCCGCTGTTCGGCCGCACGCCGTACAACAGTTGGTTGATGACGGCTTCGCGCAGGTAGGCCGCAGAAGAGCAGCCTCGCCGTTTCACTGCTCCGTCGGCTTCTCGCCGCTGTAGCGACTCCCACAACACACCATCATGTCGACCGGCGAACCTCCGTGTGGGAGCCGCCATGGCGGCGAGGAAAACCGCCCACCGCATCGTCGCCCCGTCAGCTTCTGACCGCTACAGAGTCTCCAGCCGGTCGGTATCGATTCTGTTGCTCCCCATCGCCAGCAGGCTGGCTCCCACCGGCTCCTGAGGGTTGTTGCTACTCCCCGTCGCCAGCAGGCTGGCTCCGACCGCGGCACTGGTGGGAGCCAGCCTGCTGGCGATAGCGACTCTCGCAGGCCAACCCCATTGTGCGGCGCAATAAGGTATACTCGGCGGGTCGTGCTGCGCTCCGACTCCCTTGCGGACCCTCGGCGTGGAAAGTTTCCCGCCCGTTCCCCCACCCCCGGACGCGCGCTCGACACCGGCCAGCCTGCTGTCTTCGTCATGGCGAGCGGCCGCCAATCCATAACTCGCAGCGCGGTTCCAGGGAACGCTCGGGTCAAGCAGGAGTTCCTCCATGTCTTTCGATTCGCTGGGCCTTGCGCCCGCGTTGCTGCGTGCGCTGTCCGAAGCCGGTTACGAAAAGCCGACGCCCATCCAGGCCGCCGCCATCCCCGAAGTCCTCGCCGGCCACGATCTCATGGCCGCTGCCCAGACCGGTACGGGCAAGACCGCCGCGTTCTCGCTTCCTCTTCTTCATCGCCTGGCGCGTGAAGATCGCACCGAGGGCCGTCGGCCCATCCGCGCGCTGATCCTCACGCCCACCCGCGAACTCGCCGCCCAGGTGCAGGAAAACCTGCGCGACTACGGCAAGTACGTGCGTCTCTCCAGCACCGTGATCTTCGGCGGCGTCGGCATGGGCAACCAGTTGCAGGCGCTGCGTCGCGGCGTCGACATCGTCGTCGCCACGCCGGGCCGTCTGATCGACCACATGCAGCAGCGCTCCGTCGACCTGTCGAAGGTGGACATGCTCGTCCTCGACGAGGCCGATCGCATGCTCGACATGGGCTTTCTGCCCGCGCTGAAGCGCATCCTCGCCGCCGTGCCGCGCCAGCGTCAGACGCTGCTGTTTTCGGCTACGTTCGCACCGGAGATCAAGGCGCTGGCGCAGCAGTTCATGCGCGATCCGCACGAAGTGTCCACCACGCCTGCGAATACCGTCGCCAACACCGTGACCCACGTGGTGCATCCGGTGGATGCCGCCGCCAAGCGCGACCTGCTGCTGCACATCCTTGCGCAGGACAGCCGCCGCCAGACGCTGGTGTTCGGTCGTACGAAGCACGGTGCGGACAAGCTTGTACGCCATCTGGAACAGGCCGGCATTCGTGCCGCCGCGATTCATGGCAACAAGAGCCAGAACGCGCGCACGCGCGCCCTGTCGGACTTCAAGACCGGTCGCGTCACCGTGCTGGTCGCCACCGACATCGCTGCACGCGGCATCGACATCGATCAGCTGCCGGTCGTGATCAACTTCGACCTCCCGATGGTCGCGGAAGACTACGTGCATCGCATCGGTCGTACCGGCCGTGCGGGTGCGGAAGGCCAGGCCATCTCGCTCGTGAGTCACGACGAGTCGGGCCTGCTGCGCGACATCGGCCGCCTGCTCAAGACCGATCTGTCGATCCGCAACATCGAAGGCTTCGAACCCAGCACCCCGCTGCGTCTCGATGCCGGCGCGCCTCGTCCGAAGCAGCAGCAACGCCAACCGCGTTCGCAGAGCGGTGGCGGTCAGGGTCGTCCGGGTGGCAGCAGCCAGGGTCGCCAGGGTGGCAACGGTGGCGGGCGTTCGCCCTCGCATCGCCCGCATGGTCACGCCGCGGCAGGCACCGGCGAGAGCACCGGCAGCCACAAGCGTCGTCGCCAGCGTCGCGGTCCGGCCACGAACAAGGCCTGACGGCCTAGCCGCATGGGCGATAGCTGACCCATGCGGCAATCCGGATGATGCGGGGTGGCAGGCCACTCCATCAGGTATCCATTCCGCATGTCCCGCATTCACCGCTACAGCGTCGTCGTGTTGCGCACGGCTTTTGGTGCGCTCTTCACCTTCTCCGGACTGAATCACATCTTCGGCTTCTGGCAGCCGCCCGAACCGCTGACGATCGCGGGACGCACCTTCATGGCAGGTCTCGAAGCCAGTGGCTTCGTCATGCCGTTGCTCGGCGTGTTGTTCGTCTATGCCGGCGTGGCGTTGATCGCCGCACGCCTCGTGCCGCTGGCCCTGCTTCTGCTGGCCGCCCCCGTGGTGACGATCTTCGGTTATCACTTCGTCACCGAGGGTCACACGCTCGGACCGCACATCCCCTTGCTCGCCGTATACCTGCTGCTGGCATGGGAAGAACGGGCCGCATGGCGTGCGATGTTCGATGCGGAACGGAAGTCGCGCGAACCGGCGGAACCGGCGCCGCTCAGGCCTGCGTTCTGATCTTCGCGGTGAGGACGTGGTCCTCCCAGACGCCATCGATCTTCAGGTAGCGCTTCGCGTAGCCTTCCTTCTCGAAACCGAGCCGTTCCAGCAGACGTCCGCTGCGGTCGTTGCGCGGCATGTAGTTCGCCATCACGCGATGAAAATCCAGCGGGCCGAACGCGTAGCGAATGGCGGCGTCCAGCGCCTCGTACATCAGCCCCTGCCCTTCGTGTCGGCGCCCGATACCGTAGCCGAGATGGCACGCCTGGAACACGCCGCGCACCACGTTCGCCAGCGTGAAGCTGGCGATCATCTCGCTGGCATCGGGCGTCAGCACGGCGAAGGGGTAGCCCCGATCCGCACGCGCCGCTTCCAGCCCGGCTTCGATGGCCTGCTGGCATCCCGCCAGCGTGTAGTGCGAGTCGCTGCGCAGCGGCTCCCACGGCGCAAGATGCTCGCGGTTTTCCACACGATAGCGTCGCAGCAGCTCGGCTTCCTCTATGTCGAGCAGGCGGATCACGGCGCGCGCGGTGCGCATGCGGATCGGCTCGCTCATGCGCAGAGGATCTCCGCATGGTGACGCAGGTGCTCCTCCACGAAGGTCTGGATGAAGTAATAGCTGTGGTCGTACCCGGGGCGCATACGCAGCTCCAGCGGCTGGCCTGCGTCCTCGCAGGCCGCTTCGAAGCGCTGCGGCTGCAACTGGTTCACGAGAAAGCCATCCGCCTCGCCCTGATCGATGAGGATGGTGCCCGCGAAGCGTGCGCCGTCGGCGACCAGGGCCGTAGCGTCGTACCGGGCCCAGGCCTTGCGATCCTCGCCGAGGTAGCGCGGAAAGGCCTTCTCGCCCCAGGGCACACTGGCCGGCGCCACGATGGGCGCGAAGGCCGAGAGGGAGCGATAGCGCCCGGGATTGCGGAGCGCGAGGGTCAGGGCACCGTGCCCGCCCATGGAATGACCGAAGATGCCTTGCCGGCCCATGTCGAGCGGAAACCGGCCCGCAACGATGCGGGGCAGTTCGTCCACCACGTAGCTGTACATCCGGAAGCGCTCGCGCCATGGCGCCTCGGTGGCGTCGAGGTAGAAACCGGCGCCCTCGCCGAACTCCCAGTCGCCCGTGGCACCTTCGATCCCGGTGTCGCGCGGGCTGGTGTCCGGCATGACCAGTGCCAGGCCCAGTTCGGCCGCGACGCGTTGCGCGCCGGCCTTGATCGTGAAGGTCTCCGCCGTGCAGGTCAGCCCAGCGAGGAACCAGAGCACCGGCACGGGGCCCTGCGTGGCCTTCGGCGGCAGGTAGACCGCAAAGCGCATCGGCCCGCCGCAGGCCTCCGACACATGGGAATAAAAGCCCTGCACACCGCCGAAGCACTGTTGTTCCGAGATGGTTTCCACCGCCGTCATAGGCCCGTCCTGACAAAAAGCTGACTAAAGAGTGTAACGCCGACACGGACCTAGGCCAGGATGCACGGCGAAACGCGCCCATCGCTGCTACAATACGTCTACTGCCCGGCGCCGAATGTCGCCGCCGCGCCCCTCCCGAGGTCGCCATGTCATCCCCCGATACAAATAACGCTCCGGCCCTGCCCGGTTTCAGCGCGCTTGCCCTCGACGCCAACGTCGTGCGCGCGCTGACCGAGGTCGGCTATGAGACCCCCTCCCCCATCCAGGCCGCCACCATCCCGGCGCTGCTCGAAGGCCGCGACGTGATCGGCCAGGCGCAGACCGGTACCGGCAAGACCGCCGCTTTCGCGCTGCCGGTCCTCTCACGGATCGATCTGCGTGCCGGCAACAAGCCCCAGGCCCTGGTGCTCGCGCCCACGCGCGAACTCGCCATCCAGGTCGCGGAAGCCTTCCAGAAGTACGCCACCTACCTGCCCGGCTTCCAGGTGCTGCCGATCTACGGCGGGCAGAGCTACGGCCCGCAGTTGCAGGGTCTGAAGCGCGGCGCGCAGGTCATCGTCGGCACGCCTGGCCGTGTGATCGACCACCTCGACAAGGGCACGCTCGATCTGTCCGGGCTGCGCTTCATGGTGCTCGACGAGGCCGACGAAATGTTGCGCATGGGCTTCATCGACGACGTCGAGAAGCTGCTGCAGGCTACGCCGGAAGGCCGCCAGGTGGCGCTGTTCTCCGCAACCATGCCGGCACCGATCCGCCGCATCGCGCAGACCTACCTGAAAGACCCTGCCGAAGTCACGATCAAGAACAAGACCACCACGGCGGCGAACATCCGCCAGCGTTACTGGTGGGTCAGCGGCGTGCACAAGCTCGACGCCCTGACGCGCATCCTCGAGGCCGAGAGCTTCGACGCCATGATCGTCTTCGCGCGCACCAAGTCGGCCACCGAAGAACTCGCCAGCAAGCTGCAGGCGCGCGGTTTCGCAGCGGCTGCGATCAATGGCGACATCGCCCAGGCGCAGCGCGAGCGCGTCATCGACCAGTTGAAGACGGGCAAGCTCGACATCCTGATCGCCACGGACGTCGCCGCGCGCGGCCTCGACGTGGAACGCATCAGCCACGTGCTCAACTACGACATCCCGCACGACACCGAGTCGTACGTGCACCGCATCGGCCGCACCGGTCGCGCGGGCCGCAGTGGCGAGGCGATCCTCTTCGTCACGCCGCGCGAGCGCAACCTGCTGCGTCAGATCGAGCGCGCCACGCGTCAGCCGATCGAACAGATGCAGTTGCCCACGATCGAAGCGGTGAACGATACCCGCGTCAACAAGTTCAACGAGCGCATCACCGAAACGCTGGCGACGGGCGATCTCGGCCTGTTCCAGCAATTGGTGGAAAAGTACGAGCAGGAACACAACGTACCGGCGATCGAAATCGCCGCGGCACTCGCGCGCATCGCTCAGGGCGACCAGCCGCTGCTGCTGGAGCCGCCGGCCAAGCGCGAGTACACCGAACGCCCGCCGCGCGAGTTCGACCGTGAGCGCCCTCAGCGCGACTTCGATCGCGAGCGTCCGTCGCGCGACGGCGGCGACTTCAACGATCGTCGTCCCGTGCGCGAAGGCATGCGCCAGCCGCGTCCTCACGTCACCGAGGCCGGCAAGCGCACCTACCGCATCGAAGTCGGCCACGAGCACGGCGTGAAGCCGGGCAACATCGTGGGCGCGATCGCCAATGAAGGCGGCGTGGAAGCCAAGTTCATCGGCCGCGTCAGCATTCGCGACGACTACAGCCTGATCGACCTACCCGACGGCATGCCCGCGGAGACCTTCAACCACCTGAAGAAGGTGTGGGTCGCCCAGCAGCAGCTGAAGATCCGCGAATGGGACGGCACCGAGTCGCCGCAGAGCGGTGGCGGTGGTGGCGGCGCGCCGCGTCCTCGCGGCAACTTCCGCCCGTCGGGCGGACGTCCGGGCGGTGCCAAACCGCCTCGCAAGAAGCGCGACGCGTAACGACAAAGGCCCCGGAAACGGGGCCTTTGTCATTTTGATCCCCGGCACGAGCGGGAAGGCACGGTTGGGAAGGCAAGGATGGGAGCCACCCTGGTGGCGATAAGCCAACGAAGCGGTGTAGCGGTGAGTCAGATTCTCATCGCCAGCAGGCTGGCTCCCACCGGCAAGCTCTAGACCTGCTTCTACAAAAAGTCCGCAGGCGTCAGCGGCTGCATGCCGTGCCTGATCCGCGCCTTGTCGCATTGCGGACTGGGCTGACCGTTTTCCCACGCGGGCTGCAGCTCGTGGCATGGCGATGGGCGTACCGCATAGACGCCGCAATGCGCGGCGACTCCGACCTCACCGACCAGCGACTTGCAGCGCGGTTCGTACGCGTTCGTGCCATGCATTGCCACACGATGCGGATCGAGATGCTCGGTGAGAGCGGCCGGCGTGATGCCGCCGGCCGTGTCGGTTTCCAACCAATGAAACGCGACGCGATACGTCGCGCAGCAGGCGCCGCAGCGCAGGCAAGGATGGAGCATGGTTCAGATCGGTCCCGAGAACGTGTTGCACTTGCCGACATCACCGCTGTCCAGCCCCGTGCGGAACCAGTGCACGCGCTGCGCTGATGTGCCATGCGTAAAGGAATCCGGCACCACCCTGCCCTGTGACTGCTCCTGCAAGGCATCGTCGCCAATGGCCGTGGCTGCGTTGATTGCCGATTCGATGTCACCCGGCTGCAGCCAGTGCTGTCGTTGCTGCGAATGATTGGCCCACACGCCTGCGAAGCAATCCGCCTGCAATTCCTGTCGCACGGACAAACCCGTAGCGCCCTCAAGGCGTGCGCCACGCTGACGAGCGTCACTCACCTTGTCGAAGACGCCCACCAGGTTCTGCACGTGATGCCCCACTTCGTGGGCGATGACGTAAGCACGGGCGAAGTCGCCGGCCTCGTGGAAACGCGACTGCATCTCCTGGAAGAAGCCGAGGTCCAGATAGACGCGGTGGTCGCCAGGGCAATAGAACGGGCCGACCGCGGACGATGCCGACCCGCATGCGGTGCGGACGCCGTTGCGGAACAGCACCAGCTTCGGTTGTTCGTACTGCTGCCCATTCGCGGCAAAGATCTCGCCCCAGGTGTCCTCGGTTTCGCCAAGGATCGCGCGGACGAAGTCCACCTGCGGATCGTTGGCCGACGCCTGATGGGGGGCCTGTTGCGTCGACGGCGGCGCCGTCGCGCCGGGGTCGCCCTGGCCCAGCAATGCGGTGGGATCCTTGAAGAAGACCAGCCCGAGAATGGCGAGGATGATGATGCCGCCGATGCCCAAGCCACGGCCACCGAACGACGGACCTCCGCCACCGCCTTGACCGGCGTCTTCCACGTTGTCGCTTCTACGCCCTTTTTGCCAGAGCATGGTTCAACCCCTCACGTTGCGCCCCAAGCGAGACGCTGTAGGCATGTTCGCACAGACCGTTGCCGGTACACTCCGCGGTCGAAGTCGACCCACGGATCATTTATGACCAGCCAACTCCCCGCCGTCGTCACCCTTCTCACCCTGCTCCTCATGTTCGCTACGGTGTGGATGGTAGGCCGTGCCCGTGAACGTTATGGCATCAAGGCGCCTTCGATCTCCGGCGATCCGGCGTTCGAGCGCGCCTGGCGAGTACAGATGAACACGCTGGAAAACGCCGTGATGTTCATCCCGGCCCTATGGCTGGCCGCGCAGTACGTCGATCCCCTCTGGGCCGGCATCGCGGGTCTCGTGTGGCTGGTAGGCCGCGTCTGGTACGCCGCAGCCTACCTTCGCGACCCTGCGCGACGCGGCCCGGGTTACATCGTGTCGATGATCGCCTGGGCGGCACTGATGCTGATGGCCGCGGGCGGCATGGGCATGGCCATCATGGAAAACAACGCCACGCCCGTCGAGGAAGCGGCCGGAACCTGACCGCACCGATTCCTTGTGGGAGCCGCCATGGCGGCGAGGGAAACGTGCAGGCGGGAACTACTACTTGCCGGTGGGGGCTACTACTTGCCGGTGGGGACCTACTTGCCGGTGGGAGCCAGCCTGCTGGCGATGGGGCCTTCCTCACCGCTACACCGCTTCGTTGGCTTCTCGCCGCTATAGCGGCTCCCACAAACTAAACTTCCGGAGGCAGCGTTACTCCTCGTCGCGTTCCAGCGCCAGCACGCGCAGGCGCTGGATACGGGCACCTTCCATGGCCGTGACCTCGAAGGCGAGGCCATCGGTTTCGAAGCGGTCGCCGACGCTCGGCAGACGCCCCAATTGCTGCAGCACGAAGCCCGCGAGCGTGGCGAAGTTGCCTTCGCCGGCACCCGGCAGTCGATGACCCAGCAGGTGCTCCACACGCCGCACGTCGAGGCTGGCATCGAGCAGCCACGCTCCGTCCGGCTCGCTCACGGCGGACGGATCGCCCTCGCGGGTCTCGTCGGGGAATTCGCCAGCGATGGTTTCGAGCACGTCGGCCGGCGTGACGAGTCCGAGAATGCTGCCGTACTCGTCCACCACCAGTGCTACCTGTAACGGCGCACGGCGAAATTCGTCGATCAACCGCAACACGCTGAGGGATTCCAGCACCGTGATCGGCTTGCGTACCACGGCGTCGTCAAGCCGCCCGTGATCGTTGAGACTCGCCAGCAGGTCGCGCGAGGAAACCACACCCACCAGCGCGTCGAGATCGCCGCGCGCCACCAGCATCCAGTGATGCGAGGACTCGCGGGCCTCGGTAAGCAGAATCGGCAGATCCTCGTCGGGGTCGACCCAGACGATCTCCGTGCGCGGCGTCATGATCGAACGCACGGGGCGCTGCGAGAGATCGAGCACGCCCTGGACCATTTCCAGCTCGTCCTTGCCGAAGACGGCGGCCTCGGTCGCTTCCGGCGCAGCCTCGCCCTTGCCGCCCTCGGCCTCGTCGTCCGTGGTACCGCCGAGCAGACGCAGCACGGCCTTGGCCGTGCGATCGCGCATGGCCCGGCCCCCGACCAGCAGCGAACGGCGGCGATTGCGCCGCATGGTCTGGTTGAACACCTCGATCATGATCGAGAAGCCGATCGCGGCGTACAGATACCCCTTGGGAATATGGAACCCGAAGCCTTCCGCGATGAGGCTGAAGCCGATCATCAGCAGGAAGGACAGGCAAAGGATCACCACCGTCGGGCGTGCATTGACGAAGGCGGTGAGCGGCTTGCTTGCGGTGATCATCAAGGCCATGGCGATGACCACGCCAACCATCATGATCGAGAGGTGGTCCACCATGCCGACGGCGGTAATGACCGAGTCCAACGAGAACACGGCGTCGAGCACCACGATCTGCGCCACCACCAGCCAGAAACTGGCCCGGCGCCCGGCCTTGCCGTCGTCGTGCTCGGAGGCTTCGAGGCGTTCGTGAAGTTCCAGCGTGGCCTTGAACAGAAGGAACGCGCCGCCGATCAACAGAATGAGGTCGCGCCAGGACAGGCCAAAGCCGTTCCATTCGAACAGGGGACGAGTCAGGGTCACCAGCCAGGACATGGCGGCGAGCAGGCACAGGCGCATGACCAGCGCGAGGCCGAGGCCCAGGAGTCGCGCATGATCGCGCTGCCGGGCATGGAGCTTGTCCGCGAGAATCGCGACGAAGACGAGGTTGTCGATACCGAGCACGATCTCCAGCACGATCAACGTGAGAAGACCCGCCCAGGCCGAAGGGTCGGCTAGCCAGTCGAATGCGAACATGAGTCGGCGCGTCGAGGCGCCCGGTTTCCTCCTTAGGGGCGATCAACTATACAGGGGCGGCGTGACGTTCTGTGTCGGAAGCGTCGTTGCCCGTATCGCGTGCGTCGGCTAGGGTGCCGCATGGCTTACGACGACTCCTTCCCTCCCGCCCTGCCCCGCCCGCTTCGCGCACCGCCCGGCGTCATCGAGACAGTGCTCTGCATCGCGGCGTATTTCGTGATGCAGTTCGCCTTCGGCGGCCTGTTCGGCGGGATCTCGATGCTGATCGCGCGGCACTATCCGGAGCAGGTGCCGGCTGCGCCCGATCGCCTGATCCTCGTGGTCGTGGTTACCCTGCTGTGCTCGGCGAGCCTGACCTTCGCCTTGCTGCTGCGGCGCTGGGGCGTTGGACGCGCCACGGACGCCGGTGCTCAGGGCCTCGGCTTCACGCAGCCCGAGGGTCGTTACGTGGCGATCGGCACCGCGCTGGGCATTGCCGCGCCCGTCCTCGGCGGCTTGCTCACCCAGCTACTGGCCGGCGACCACGAGGTTACCCAGGCGGTCAGCGAGATCGCGGACAACGCCCATCTCGCCATGCGCATCGCCCTGTTGCCCGTGGTCGTTCTAGTGGGGCCCGCGGTCGAGGAACTGCTTTTCCGCGGGGCGCTGCTGTCCATCCTGCGTACCCGCCTCGGCGACAACTGGGCCATCGTGCTCTCCGCGGTCATCTTCGGCACGGTCCACCTGCCCGACCTGGGCTGGCTCTGGTACGCCGTGCCCAATCTGATCCTGGTGGGGCTGTTCTGCGCCTGGCTGCGCGTGCGCAGCGGCTCGCTCTGGCCCGCGTTCGTGGCCCACGCAGCGAACAATGCGCTGGCGACCATCGCCTGGTTCACCGCTACCGCAAACCAGTAACGGTCAGAGTCGTTCCAGCGACGCCACGTGGCGGGCCAGCCGCGGGCTTGCATAGCACTGCGAACCCACCGGGATCAGGCCCTGGCTCGCGAACGCCTCGCGGTACCAGCGTGCCGGCCGGCCGATGAAGCCCTGGCGGTCGCCGCCCGGATCGTCCTCGCGCGTGTAGACCTCAAGGAACGCGAGGCCTTCCACCATCTCGCCGATGCCAATCAGGCCGGCGCGGATCTCCGCTGGCGCGAGGTAATGCAGCACGTCGGTGCAGACGATCAGGTCGAACCGCGTATCGAAACGCAGTTCCGCCAATTGCCCAAAGCGCGCGTAAC
The DNA here is from genome assembly GCF_900119235.1 of Luteibacter sp. UNCMF366Tsu5.1. NCBI lineage: Bacteria > Pseudomonadati > Pseudomonadota > Gammaproteobacteria > Lysobacterales > Rhodanobacteraceae > Luteibacter > Luteibacter sp. UNCMF366Tsu5.1. The sequence goes on from NZ_FPIS01000001.1 coordinate 1,290,072, forward strand.
CGATATTCCGCGAACGCCCATAGCGGGCCACCGCGTATTCGCTGGCCTCCAGGCCGCGGTAGTCGATGCCGGGGCGCAGGCGCCGCAGCACGGCGCGCCAAGGCGCCTCGCCGCAACCGACGTCGAGCACGTTGCGCACAGGGCGACCAAGATAGAACTCGGCCTGTCCAAGTACCATCGCCACCTTGCGCTGGAGTTCGGCCGGGGAGCGCACCGCGTGCTCGGCACTGCGGTACCACTTGTCGAAGTACGCCTGGTCGTAGGTCTTGGCCATGGGCTCGGCTCGAAAAGACCCATGGTAGCCGCTGCCTACACCTCCGGCATACATAGGCCGCCGCAGCATCGTTCGTTAATTGCCCAGGAGACACTCATGCCCGTTATCCAGCTCCGCATCACCGGTGACCGCGACATCTTCGACGACGTGATGAATGCCATCCACGGCGTGAACAGGGTCGAGCGGGTGGAGGAAATCGACGATCTCATGATGGGTTTTCGTGACGACTCGAGCTCGCAGAACCTGTCCGACGACATGAGTTCGCGTACCTACGTCCTGGAAGTCGAGGTTCCCAACGAGAAGATCGGCGAGCGCGTGCGAGAGGTCGCCGAGGAAACGGCGGGCACGCGCGAAGCCGCCATCGAGTTCGTGGATCCGGACGAGAACGAGATCTGATCTGCCGCTAGGGCTGCCACACCTGCCCGTCCGGATCGGAAAGCTGCCGGTCGAGGTAATACGCGGCGCTGACGAACGCCAGATGGGTCAGCGCCTGCGGGAAGTTCCCCAGCGGCTCCGCGCGCAGGCTCAGCTCTTCGGAGAACAGCCCGAGATGGTTCGCGTAATGCACGCCACGCGCCATCATCTCGCGCGCCTCGTGCAGACGACCGGCGCGTGCAAGACATTCCACGTACCAGAACGTGCAGGTGGTGAACGCCCCCTCGCCGCCTTCCAGTCCGTCCGCATTGCGATAGCGGAACACCAGACCATCGTCGGCGAGCTGTTCGCCGATCGCGTCCAGCGTCGCCAGCCAGACTGGATCGGTGGCCGAGACGAAACGGACCAGGGGCATCATGAGCAGCGCGGCGTCCAGATCGCGACCGCCGCGCGACTGCACGAAGTAGCCGTGTTCCGGATGGCGATAGTGCGCCCAGATGTCTTCGGCGATGAGATCGCGCTCGTGCGCCCACTCCACCAGCGGACCGGGTAGCGAACGCTTGCCCGCCAGCCTTACGGCTCGGTCGAGCGCCACCCAGCACATCAGACGCGAATGGAGGAAATGCCGGGGCGCATCGCGAATTTCCCAGATGCCTTCGTCCGGATCGCGCCAATGCGCGCGCACATGCTCCACCAGCCGCTTCACGTGCTCCCAGCCCGCATGACTGATCGCCGTGCCGTACTTGTTGGACAGGTAGATGCTGTCCAACAGTTCGCCGTAGATGTCCAACTGGGTTTGCGAGCGTGCGGCATTGCCGATGCGAACCGGCTGCGATCCGGCATAGCCGGCCAGATGATCGAGCGTGTCCTCGTCGCGAGCGTCCTGCCCGTCCAGGGCGTACATCACCTTCAAGGTGGCGTCGTCATCCAGATTCACCATCCGCTCTTCGATCCAGCGCCGGAAGTGCTCCGCCTCGTCGATGTAGCCGAGGCGAATGAAGGCGTAGACGGTGAACGAGGCATCGCGGATCCAGGTCGCCCGGTAATCCCAGTTGCGCTCGGCGCCGGTCGCTTCAGGTAGGCCGAACGTCGCGGCCGCCGCGATCGAGCCATGCCGGCGCGAGGTCAGTAGTTTGAGGACCAGGGCGGACCGCTCGACGTATTCGCGCCAGCGACCACGGTAGTTGGACCGTCGGGTCCAATGGCGCCAGGCGTCCGCGGTCGCGTCCAGCGCCGCTTTGCACTCCGCGGCGTCCAGCGGATCGTACTCCTCGTCGCAGAGTACGAACCAGGCTTCCTGGCGCGAGTCCAGCTCGAAGGTCGCTCGCGCCTCGCCGTCGCCCGTCGTCAGCGGCACCGACGCACCCAGGCGCAGCGCGCTCGCACCGTCCACGAACACCACCGTGTCGCCGTATTCGTTCGCCTCGGGGGCACCGGCGGCGTAGTCGAGGCGCGGGCGGCAGCATGCCTCGATGCGCACCCGGCCGCGCGGCACGCGGACGCGCCGCACCACGCAGCGGGGCACACGCACCTTCGCCTCCGGATGCGGCATGAAGTCGGTCAACTCCACGCTGCCCTGCTCGCTCATCCAGCGAGTGACGAGGATGTTCGTCTCCGGCACGTACAACTGCATGCGACGTGTGTCATCGAGCGCTGGCGTGATGGAAAACGATCCACCCTTGTCGGGATCGAGCAGCGCCGCGAACGCGGTGGGGCTGTCCAGGTGCGGCCAGCACATGAAATCGAGGGTGCCGTCGCTGGCGATCAACGCCACCGTGTCGAGATTGCCGATGACGCCGTGCTCGCCGATGGTCCGCCCCGGCACCGGGTTCTCTCGCTGTGGCACGTGCCTCTCCGCCAATCGTCGTGGCGCGGAGAAATGCCACAGGCCGCGTGAAGCCTTCCTCTACTGACGACCGCGGATTCCTAGAACTCCAGGCGATAAGCGATTTTCACAAGGCCCTCGTTCACATCCTTGAGGCTGAAACCCTGGCGGAACTGCGATCCGAGGTCGTCGTTGGTGTCGTCCACGTAGCCGCCGCGGTTGTAGACGATGTACAGGTCCGACAGCGGTGCGATCTCGTAGCGGTAGCGGATCTGAAAACCGAGGTTAGCCACGCCCAGCGCGTCCACCGGCTCGTCGCTCGGCACAGCGCCGCCCGTCGGCGTCACTTCCAGCGCCCGGCGCAGCTTCGCCCCCACGGCAAGCGTCTGCAGCTTCACCCGAAGCTCCTGCTTGTTCCCGATGTTCCAGTTCACGCCACTGTCGATCCCGATGGTGCGTCCGTCGAAGGCGCCGACCAGATTGTCGTGCTGCCAGATCAGCCAGTTGGGGTCCCACTCGTAGCTTGCGCCAGCGAACACGCTGAACGCATCGGTGATGAAGTACGTCGGCGTGAACTTGAAGTAGTAACCGAGCCGGTGATAGCCGGTGAGCGCATTGCCCTTGACGAACCCTTCGGCTTCCCACGCCCAGCGACCGACGCGCGGACGCTCACGCTCGTAGGTCAACTTGGCCGTCGGTGGCGTATGCAAGGCGTTGCCACCGCGGGTGAGCAGATCGTCGTACGCGGATGTGAACGCGTCCAGGCGCCAGGTTTCGTTACCGCCGTCGCGTCGGCGGCTGTCGCGCTGGATGCGGAATCGTCGATGCACGGTGAGACCGCGCGTATTGTCGAGCGCCGATATCCGGTATCGCCACAGGTGCGAGCTATAGGCCGAATCCTCCGGCAGTCCCGTCACACGGCGACGCGCTTCCCAATGCAGGTAGGCCATGTCGTTGCGGGGGAGGTAACCGAAATCGTCGATCTCCAGGCGCCGGCCGAAGTACATCCCGAGCCATTGCTGGCTCCATGTGTCGTCCATTTGCCAATAGGCGATGCTGGTGGCGCCGAGCCCGCTGCTGTCGGCTTGTGGCTGGTCGATCCGGCTACCCACGACGTTGCTCGTGATGGTGAAGACGTCGTTCGGCTGCCAGCGATGATCGAAGCCGAGCACGTTCGCGTCGCGGTCGAGATACGGGTGATTCACGCGCGTGGCGAGCATGCCGAAGGTCTGCGAGCCCAGGTTCTGGCTCAGGCGAAACGCGCCGAAGGTGCGGCCCGCATCGCCTTTTTCCTGCGCGGTAAGAATGCCGTAGTTGGTGGAACCCACGCTGCCATTCACCTTCACCGCGGCAGCGATGTCCGCTGCGCCGTGGCCATCGTCGGAGGCGCCTCCCACGCGGCGCGTGTAGACGAGCTGCGAGTCGTCATCGAGCAGGCTGAAATCGAAAATGCCCTGGTTTTCGGTGAAGAACGGGCGCTTGTCCGTGAAGAAGGTTTCCTCGGGCGAGAAGTTCACCACGAGGTCGTCGCTCTCCACCTGGCCGAAATCCGGATTGATCGTGGCGGTGAGTTGGGTCTGCCCGTTCGGTTTCCAGAGAATGTCGGCGCCCTGCTCGAACGACGTGCCGCCATGGGCACGATCCACCCTGCCCACGAGATACGGCGTGACCGCGACCAGCGATTGCGAATACGCCGGCAACTCCACCCGCTGGAAACTCGAGAGAAATCGCCCCTGATCGAAGGCGATGGTCGGCCAGCCCATGCGTTCGCCGGTGCTGCCGACGACGCGATCGAGATACAGCCCGATCGTGCGCACGTCGCCATGCGCCTTCTGCATGGGCGCGATGTACCAGGGGATGAGCATTTCCACCGAATAGCCATCCGCATCCTCGCTGACGGCGTGGTCCCAGCGGCCATCCCAGTCGTAGCTGAAGTCGGATTCGTTGGTGATGACCTCGTCGGCCACGCCACCCTGCGACTTCACCTCGAAGTCGTAGCCAACGCGGCCGTCGCCATTGAAGTCGACCATCACGTTGATGCGATCGACCAGCGCGCTCTCGTCGCGACGGGCCTGCTGCCGGGAGCGCGGAATGTCCGGCGACTGCGTAGCGCGTATCGCCACCGCAAGACCCTTGGGCGTGGACAACACCCAGGCCTCGGTCGGTTGGCTGCCCGGCTTACCCGTGAAGGGCTGGGTCTGCCGGAAGTCCACGATGTGCTGAGCGCCACGCCATTCCGCGGGGTCGATATGCCCATCGATCGTCACCTCCGCCTGCACGGGAAGCGCCACGACGGCGCCGAGGACGACGAAAAGGAGTGAACGCAAGCGCATGACGATCCGGGGCGTGAAAACCTGCGGGAAGGATGCCTGCGGAAGCGCAAGGGTTTGCCATGACCCATGGGCCATGCGCAAATTCTCACGATCAGGGTGGGATGCGTCCGGCGCGTTGGCTCAGCCGGTTTCCCTGATGAACTCGACCAGCGCACGGAGCGTAGCCGGTACGTGGCGTCGGCCGGGGTAGTACAGGCATAGCCGATCGAACGGTGGCGTCCAGTCGTCGAGCACCCGCTGGAGCCGGCCGGCCGCCAATGCCCCGGCAACGTGGAATTCGGCGAGGTAGGCGAGCCCCAGGCCGGCCTCCGCGGCGTCGCGCATCAACGTCGGCTCGTCCAACGTCAGCGTCCCATCCACCTCGACCGCCAACGCGTCGCCGTGGCGCTCGAATTCCCAGCGGTACAGATGCCCGGCCGGCATGCGCGCGCGAATACAGCTGTGGCTCGCGAGGTCGTTGGGCGTGCGCGGCGAGCCGCGCTCCGCGAAGTAGCCCGGCGAGCCCACCACCGCGAAACGCACGGGTGGCCCGAACGGGACGGCGATCATGTCGCCGGGCACGACGTCGGCGGTGCGGAAGCCTGCATCGAAGCCCTCGCGCACGATGTCGATCAGGCGGTCCTCGGTCACGAGGTCCAGGCGCACGTCAGGGTGGCGGCGCAGAAAGGGTATGAGCAGCGGCTCCATCACCCAGCGCGCCGCGCCCGCCGATGTATTGATGCGCAGGCTGCCGGAGGGCTCGCCACCGTCGTCGCCCGCGCGCTCGATCGCAGCGCGGATGTCCACCAGCGCCGGGCCCACCTCGTCCACGAAGCGCTCCCCCGCCTCGGTCAGGCGGACGCTGCGGGTGGTCCGGTGGAACAGCCGCGCACCGATGCGCGCTTCCAGCGACGCCACCGCCTGGCTCAACGCCGACGTGGAGAGGCCCAGCGCTGCCGCCGCGGCACGAAAACTGCCGTGGCGTGCCACAGCCACCACGGCTTCCAGTTCGGTCAGGCCCGAGCGCATTGTCCGCCCCTGCTTAATAGGTCATCCAGGTTTGTCCTTCTTATCAGACTAATAGCCCGGCCGCATCCTTGGTCGGGTCCCCTCCCACGGAACTCCCCCATGTATTCCATCGACCAGATCTACATCGACGGCGCCTTCGTCCGGCCCCATGGCAGCGAGCGCTTCCCGCTGCACAACCCTGCGACCGAAGCGGTCATCGGCACCGTACGCCTGGGCGACGAGGAAGACGCCCGTTGCGCCATTGCCGCGGCCAAGCGTGCGTTTCCAGCGTTTTCCCGCACATCGATCGACGAGCGCATTGCCCTGCTCCAACGCATGCACGACGCCGTGGCGGCGCGCGAGGACGAGCTCTTCGCCGCGATCGTCGAAGAATACGGTGCTCCCTCGTCGCGCGGCCGCTGGATGGCTGCGCACGCCGCCAACGTGTTTCGCGACGCCATCGACACCTTGCGCGAGTTCGACTTCGAACGGCGCATGGGCAGCGCTACCGTGGTGATGCAACCGGTGGGCGTCGCTGCTCTCATCACGCCGTGGAACAGCAACGCCGGTTTCATCTGCGGCAAGCTCGCCGCCGCCATCGCGGCTGGCTGCACGGCCGTGATCAAACCCAGTGAAATGAGCGCACGGCAAACCCAGATCGTCACCGAAGCCCTGCACGAGGCAGGCGCAGCTCCGGGCGTGTTCAACATCGTGACGGGCCGTGGCGATGTGGTCGGCGAGACGTTCGTCGCCAGCCCGGACGTCGCGAAGATCTCGTTCACCGGGTCCACGGTCGTCGGCAAGAGCATCGTCCGCGCCAGCGCCGAGACGCTGAAGCGCGTGACGCTCGAACTCGGCGGCAAGTCGCCCAGCGTGATCCTCGACGACGCGGACTTTGCGACCACGGTGCCTCTGGTGATCGCTGCAGGCTTCATGAACAGCGGCCAGGCCTGCATCGCCGGCACGCGCATCCTCGTGCCGCGCTCGCGGATGGGCGAGTTCGAGGCACTGGCCGAGGCGGCGGTCGAAGCCACGGTCTCCGGCGACCCGGCCGAGCCACGCACCGAGATCGGACCGATGGTCAGTGCGAAGCAGTGGGAACGCGTGCAGGGCTACATTCGTAAGGGCATCGAGGAAGGTGCCCGGCTGCTCGTCGGCGGCGAAGGCCGGCCCGACGGCTACGACCGCGGCTGGCTCGTGCGCCCCACCGTATTCACCGACGTACGCAACGACATGACCATCGCCCGCGACGAGATCTTCGGGCCCGTGCTGTCGATCATTGGCTACGACGACGAAGAGGACGCCATCGCGATCGCCAACGATACGTCCTATGGCCTGCAGGCCTATGTGCACTCCACGAACGCAGCGCGTGCAGCGCGAGTGGCCGCGCGCATCGACGCCGGTCGGGTCATGGTCAACACATTGACCCACGATCCGAAGGCGCCGTTCGGCGGATTCAAGCAATCCGGGCTCGGTCGCGAGTACGGACGCTTTGGGCTGGAGGCCTATCTGGAGCCGAAGGCGGTGCTGGGGCTCTGATCGAACTCCTACAACCGGCGTGCGTCTGATAACGTCCCCTGGGTCAATCAGCCCAGGGGATCTCATGCTCGCCCGTACCTGTCTCGCTCTCGCTCTCCTGCTCGCCCTGCCCGCGCTGGCAGACGAAGCGAAGAAATCGCCCACGCCCAAGGAACTGCTGGCGAAGTCCACTCCGGCCGAATGGCGAACGCCCGATCCGCAGAACCTGGTCTACATGGACCTGCCGCAGGGCCGCGTCGTCATCGAACTGGCGCAGGACTGGTCGCCGCTGCATGCCGCGAACATCCGCACCTTGGTCCGCGAGCATTACTTCGACGGCACGCAGATCATCCGCGTGCAGGACAACTTCGTTACCCAATGGGGCGACCCCGACGGGGACGACAAGAAGAAAGCGAAGAGCCTCGGTACCGCGAAGGAAACCCTCGCCCCCGAGTTCACCCGCAAGGATGGCAAACCCTATCCCTTCACGAAGCTGCCGGACGGCGACGTGTACGCACCCGAGGTCGGATTCTCGGATGGCTTCCCCGTGGCACGAGACGGCAAGGGCGAGGCGTGGATCACGCACTGCTACGGCACGGTGGGCGTCGCTCGCGACACCGGAGCCGAGAGCGGCAACGGCAGCTCGCTCTACGCAATCATCGGCCAGGCGCCGCGCAACCTCGACCGCAACCTGGCCGTGGCCGGCAAGGTCATCAAGGGCATGGAGATTCTTTCGGCCTACCCGCGCGGCGGCGAGCCCATGGGCTTCTACGACAAGCCCGAGCAACGCGTGACGATCAAGAGCGTGCGTCTCGCGGCGGATGTGCCCGAAGCCGAACGCACGCCGATTCAAGTGCTGCGCACGGACAGCAAGACCTTCGCCGCCGTGGTCGAAGCCAAGCGCAACCGCCGCGACGACTTCTACACCCGCCCCGCCGGCAAGATCGACCTGTGCAACATCAGCGTGCCGGTGCGCGACCCCTCGAAGAAACCCTGATACCTGTTGTGGGAGCCGCTATAGCGGCGAGAAGCCAAAGCACTGGTGGGAGCCAGCCCGCTGGCGATAAGCCAAATCACCGGTGGGAGCCAGCCTGCTGGCGATAAGCCAAATCACCGGTGGGAGCCAGCCCGCTGGCGATAAGCCAAAGCACCGGTGGGAGCCAGCCTGCTGGCGATAAGCCAACGGAGCGATGAAGCGGCCGATGCAGATTCCCATCGCCACCAGGGTGGCTCCCACCAGCAAGCTCCCCTCGCCGCCATGGCGGCTCCCACACAACTACCCCGCCGACGCGCCAGCAGGCGCGTCGGCCACAATCGCCTCGCGCAGCGCCCGCAGCTTCTCCTTCAGCTTCGCCTCATTGGCTTTACCCACGCGAATCATGAATTTCTGTCCCACCGACAGTTGCTCATAGTTCGGATCCGCGTACACGTAACCCACTTTCGCCGGAATCAGTTGCAGCTTGCCTTTGGGCTCCGGCGCGGCCAGCAGGTGATCGATCACCTCGATCAGGCGGTCGTTGAAATATCCACCCGTGCCGAGGTCGCGATAGGCCTGCTGAAACAGCGGATAGTTGCGCTTGTACCAGGCGGCAGCGGCCTGCGGATGGATCCGATCCGCGACATACATATAAGTCTCGTAGCGATCGAGGTTCTTCTTCGACTCGACGAACATGCCATCGTCGGATTGCACCTGGAAACGTCCCGTGGGCGTACGCAGCGGCAGCACGTTCATGCCGACCGTCTGCTTGGGCAGCGCATCGATCGTGGACACCATGCGCGACACGATGGCGTCCTGGCGAAGCAATGATTTCAACGCGTCGTCGCTGGTAAGCGCGAGCAAACCCGACAGGATCGCGTCGTCGCTCTGGTCAAGCGTCGGCAGTGACGTGGAACCCGCGGAGGCCGGATCGACCGGATGCAGCGGCGCCGTCGCGTCGTGCCCTGGCGTTTGCGGTGCCGCGGCAGAAGGCGCGACTTCCGCGGTCGGTGCAGCCGCGGCATCCCGCGCCTGTTTCTCGCGGTAGACGAAAATGCCCACGGCGACCGCAATCGCCACGACCAGCAAACCCGCAACCCATTTCGAACCCGACGACTGACTGCTCAACGTACCGCTCCCGCAACGACCAAGGCCCATGGGACTACGAATGGCGGATCGAGTTCAAACTAACGCCGACGCAGCGCCCTCATGGGACCACACAATAATGGCCAGGATGAGCACCTTCAGAGGGCAAATTGGCGTTTGGCGCAGCCGAATCGCAAGTTTTGCCTCTGGCCCTGTAATTATCGGCGACGCTGGTACTGGATTACCGTGATTTAACGGGTACTGGCGTAAGAAGACGAAACGGAGCATCACTGCAAGGAAGCGATATGAACATCTACATAAAGGCGCTGACAGGCGTGACTTTTACGCTACAGGTCGAGCCAACCGATTCAATCGACAACGTCAAACAGAAGCTCTCCGACCAGGAAGGCCTGCCTCCTCCTGAGAGCCAGCGACTCATCTTCGCCGGCAAGCAACTCGAGGACAAGCGCACGCTGTCCGATTACAACATCCAAGGGGAAAGCACGCTGCACGTCGTCCTCCCCTAATGCATCAGACAGCCCTGCCAAAGAGCGTCTCCAGCAGGAGGCGCTCTCTTTGTGGCGACGCGCGTTCGATACTCAACGCGGCTCGACGCAGGGTCTCACGCACCATCACGTCGGCCTTCCCGGCGTCTCCCTGCAACCAGGCGCGGAATGCGCCGCAGCGCGCCGGCAGGCAGTCGTGGGCCCAACGCACCTGTCGCAGCATTTTACTATCCGGCAAAAACGAGGCGTCCCGATCCGCAGCAGCGCGCGAAAAAGCGATTTCCGCGCGTACGTACAGGATCAGCTCCGCATAGGCGGATCGAAGTGCGGCATTCTTTGGCACGGCCGCGTCCAGAGCATCGCCCAGCGCCGCTGCCTCGCGCCATTCGCCCCGCTCCTGATGCAGGACCACCGCGTAATACACGGCATGCGCCTCGCTCAGCCTGGCAAAGGCCGCCGCCTCGTCCTGTGGCAAGGCGGACAATAGCGTGCCCGAGATCAGCCGCGACAAGGCGCGCATACCGAGCAGATCCGACTCGGCGGGCGGATGGCGCCACCAGCGCCACGCGACGATGCCGTCGGTGTCCACCACGGCTTTTATGGGAAGCAGGTTCACCAACGGCATGGCGCATATGCACGACACCAAGCATAGCGCGATGGCGGCCCCATCGCTGCGCACGAAAGCCAGCGCCGCGCCAAGTATCGACAACAGCAGCACGTTCGCCGCAACGCCGCCCAGGGCAAAGACGATGAAGGCGCGACGCCATGGCCTGTCCACGGCCGGCAGGGCCAGTACGCTGCCCGTCGGCATCTTGTGCGCGTAGCGTTTGATCCGGCATCGCCAGCCGCGCCGCAGAGGAGCAATCTCCAGCCACCACAGACGCAGGCGCAACACCTGCATGCCGAGCTGTCGCGCCGCGACGTAATGGCCGATTTCATGAACCACGATCGAGACGACGAACGCGCCGATGAGCAACAGCAAGGCATGAAACCGATGTAGCGATCCAAACCCGAGCAGCGCGGCGATGAAGGCAAAGATCATCCCCAGATAGAGGTACATCACCACCGTAAAGAACAGCCGCCACGCCGCTGATGGCTGCCACATAGACACCGCCGACCCGTCCTCCGCCATACATCCGCCCCTGCTTGCCCGGCCGTTAGCCTAGCAGCACGGACTGAGCGGAAGCGCCCTTGCGTCAGCCGCCCGCCAGCACGGGCACTTCATCCTCGGCGACGAGACAGGTCCGCGGCGTCGCCGACGTATCGATGTGCAACACGCCGTCCGGCTTCGGCGCGTGATAATGCACCTCGCCCGCGACGCACGGTGCGGCCGCAGGCATCGCATGGAACACGGCACGCCATGTGCGCAACGCCATCATGGCCGTGGTGGCATAACCGGGATGCTGACGGTCCGCATGTGTCCACGCCATCTCAGGACGCGTCAACATGAGCTTCCGGCGCGGCTCGGCGATCTCGATGTACGTAGCGTCGTTCGCCTTGGCAATGGCCCTCTCCCCAAATTCCAGCGCTTCGTTCGTCTCTTTGCTGGATTGCCATGTGCCGAGGTAGAACACGTGCGCGCCGCTGGCGCGCGCCCTGCGCGAGAGGTCTCTCGCCGACTGCATCGCCGGCAAGCTGGCAGCGGCGTTCTGTTGGCAGACCGACGGACAGAACGCTTCGCCACCCCGCTCCTGAAGGACCACGTCCGTGTAGCCGCCCTCGGCCAGCGCGCGACTGACCGACGGATTGCCCGTTGCATCCCCCAGCGTGGCGCCGCCACTGGCAATCATGTCGACCTGGATATGTGTCCCCGGTGGCGCAAGAGAGGCAAACGCATTGGGCAGGTCGTTGACATAGGTGAGGCTGTTGCCGATGAAGAGCACGCGACGTACCCGTTCATCGGCCCATGCCGTAGAGACCGTCAACGCAGCCAGGAAAAAAGCGAGCAAACGTCGACTCACGCGAACGCCTGAGTAGGGTTCCCGATCGACGCGGGAACCCTGACCGTCACATATTGCGCCGATACTCGCCACCCACGTCGTATAGCGCGTGGCTGATCTGGCCGAGCGAGTTGTTCTGCACGGCTTGCATCAGTTGCTCGAAGACGTTGCGGCGGTCGCGTGCGGTTTTCTGCAGAACCTTGAGGCTCTCGGGAGCGAGGTCGTTGCGGGCCTTGCCGAACAGGCGCACGTTGTCGATCTGCTGGCCCTTTTCTTCCTCGGTGGAACGGATCAGCTCGATTTCCGTAGCGATCTCGCCGCCATGGTCCTTCGGCAGGAACGTGTTCACGCCGATGAGCGGCAGCGTACCGTCGTGCTTCAGGTGCTCGTAGTACATCGATTCTTCCTGAATCTTGCCGCGCTGGTACATCGTATCCATCGCGCCGAGCACGCCGCCGCGTTCGCTGATCGCCTCGAACTCCTTGTACACGGCCTCTTCCACCAAGTCGGTCAGTTCGTCGACGACGAAGCTGCCCTGCCACGGGTTCTCGTTGAAGTTGAGGCCCAGCTCGCGATTGATGATGAGCTGGATCGCCACCGCGCGGCGCACGCTTTCCTCGGTCGGCGTCGTGATCGCCTCGTCGTATGCGTTGGTGTGCAGGCTGTTGCAGTTGTCGAACAGCGCGTACAGCGCCTGCAAGGTCGTGCGGATGTCGTTGAACTGGATCTCCTGCGCGTGCAGCGAACGGCCCGACGTCTGGATGTGGTACTTCAGCATCTGACTACGCGCGCTGGCGCCGTAGCGCTCGCGCATGGCGCGGGCCCAGATGCGGCGGGCCACGCGACCGATGACCGTGTATTCCGGGTCCATGCCGTTGGAGAAGAAGAACGACAGGTTGGGTGCGAAGTCGTCGATCTTCATGCCACGTGCGAGGTAGTACTCGACGATGGTGAAGCCGTTCGACAAGGTGAAGGCCAACTGGCTGATCGGGTTCGCGCCGGCTTCGGCGATGTGGTAGCCGGAGATCGACACCGAGTAGAAGTTGCGCACCTTGTGATCGACGAAGTACTGCTGGATATCGCCCATCATGCGCAGGGCAAATTCAGTGCTGAAGATGCAGGTGTTCTGCGCCTGGTCTTCCTTCAGGATGTCCGCCTGCACCGTGCCGCGTACGGTCGCAAGGGTGTACGCCTTGATCCGTGCATAGGTCTCGGCATCGACCACTTCCGCGCCCGACACGCCGAGCAGGCCAAGACCGAGGCCATCGTTACCCTTCGGCAGCTCACCGTGATAGCGCGGACGGTTGCCGTCCGGATACAGCTCGGCAATGCGCTTGTTCGCCGCTTCCCAGCGCGAGGCATCCTCGTTGAGGTACTTCTCGACGTTCTGGTCGATCGCCGTGTTCATGAACATGGCGAGGATGATCGGCGCGGGACCATTGATCGTCATCGACACGGAGGTCGTCGGCGCCGAGAGATCGAAGCCGGAGTACAGCTTCTTCATGTCGTCGAGCGTGGCGATGGAAACGCCCGAGTTGCCGATCTTGCCGTAGATGTCGGGGCGCGGTGCCGGATCTTCGCCGTAGAGCGTGACCGAATCGAAGGCCGTGGACAGGCGTGCTGCGCCACCGCCCAGCGACAAGTAATGGAAACGGCGATTGGTCCGTTCCGGTGTGCCCTCGCCCGCGAACATGCGGGTGGGATCCTCGCCTGCGCGACGATACGGGAACACACCGCCGGTGTACGGGTAATGCCCCGGAAGGTTCTCACGCATCAGGAACGACAAGAGGTCGCCCCAGTCCTTCGTCTTCGGCGGCGATACCTTGGGAATCTTCTGGTGGCTCAGCGATTCGCGGTAGTTCTCCACGCGGATCACCTTGTCACGCACCTGATACTCGTTGAATTCGGCGGTGACCGATTCGAAGCGTGCCGGCCACTCGCGCAGCAGGCCGATGGCCTCGCTCGACAGCTCGCGCACCGCTTCGTTGTAGCGCTGGCGCAAGGTCGCCAGCGAGCGGTCGCCGCTGACGTTAAGCAGGCCGTGATCGTAGAGATCGAGCGCACGCGGCAGCGCCTCGTCGCCGATGTCCTTCAGTGATTCGTAGTAATGCTGCGCCTTGCTGGCCGCCTCGGCCTGCTTCGCGATGGCGCCGTTGACGCCACGCCCCTGCTCCGCGATCTCGGCGAGGTAGCGCACGCGCTGACCGGGAATCAGCACCGTGGCCCGCGGCTCGCGCAGGGTCGTGTCGACATCGGGCGTCCACGCCGACTCCGGCAAGGCGAGCTTGTCGCGCAGCAGACGGCACAGATTGGCGAACATCCAGGTCACGCCCGGATCGTTGAACTGGCTCGCAATCGTCGGGTACACCGGCACGGCGTCGTCGGCGAGCTGGAACGCCACGCGGTTGCGCTTCCACTGCTTGCGCACGTCGCGCAGGGCATCCTCGGCGCCGCGCTTGTCGAACTTGTTGAGGACCACCAGCTCGGCGAAGTCGAGCATGTCGATCTTTTCGAGCTGGCTGGCCGCGCCGTACTCGCTGGTCATCACGTAGACCGGGAAATCGACGAGGTCCACGATCTCCGAATCGCTCTGACCGATACCGGCGGTCTCCACGATCACCAGGTCATAGGCCTGTGACTTGAGGAAATCGATGCAGTCGTGCAGCACAACGGACGTGGCGGCATGCTGGCGACGCGTCGCCATCGAACGCATGTAGACGCGCGGGCTGCGCAGCGAGTTCATGCGGATGCGGTCACCCAGCAACGCGCCGCCGCTGCGACGGCGCGTCGGATCGACGGCGAGCACGGCAATGCGCATCTGCGGGAAGGCCTGCAGGAAGCGCAGCAGCAGTTCGTCCACGACCGACGACTTGCCCGCACCGCCGGTACCGGTGAGACCCAGCACGGGCGTCTTGCCACCGGCGAGCTTCCACGCCTTGCGCAGGCGGGCCAGTTCCTCGTCGCCAAGGCGATCCTCCTCGATGGCAGAGAGCATCGCGCCGATGGAAATCTCGTCATCCACAGAGGCGGCAGGCGGCGCCACCGTGACGCGACGGCTGGCCGCCTCGCGCGTGCGGGCCATCACGTCCTCGATCATTTCCGTCAGACCGAGCTTCATGCCGTCGTTCGGGTGATAGATGCGTTCCACGCCGTACGCCTGCAGTTCCCTGATTTCTTCCGGCGTGATCGTGCCGCCACCGCCGCCGAAGACGCGCACATGGCCCGCGCCGCGTTCGCGCAGCATGTCCACCATGTACTTGAAGTATTCGACGTGGCCGCCCTGATACGACGACAACGCGATGGCATCGGCGTCTTCTTGGAGGGCTGCACGCACCACATCTTCCACCGAGCGGTTGTGGCCGAGGTGAATCACCTCTGCGCCCTGGCTCTGAATGATCCGCCGCATGATGTTGATGGCGGCATCGTGCCCGTCGAACAGGCTCGCCGCCGTGACAAAGCGCAGCGGCGTTGCCTCCGCGTCCGTGCTGCTGGCGGGAATGTGCTTGGGCTGCGAACTCATGGGAACTCCGGGGAAGACGGCAACGGCGTTGGGAACCCCGGAATTCTACTGCGCGGGCGTCACCGCCCCATGCTGCGGCGCAACGCGAGCGCTCATGCAGCCTCGCTTCCTGAGAGGAACGCGAGCGCCGTCTCGATCACCGCATCGTCGTCCACGATGGCGCGGTGACCCAGGCCTTGCGTGATCAGAAGGCGTGCGCCCGGCCAGTGCGCCGCGTACGCGCGTGCCTCTTCCACCGGTACCTCGCGGTCCTGCGCGTCGTGGATGACGAGCAAAGGCTGCCCTCGCCGCGGTGCGTGGTGCCGAATGTGCAGCTCGTCGATGGCGATGCCCGTACGCGCGGCCAGCGCGTCGTGCAATGCGGGACGCAAGGTCTCACGAAGACGCACGAAACGCGCGAAGCGTTGCGTCGCGCCCTGTGGATCGGCCGCGGCCGCAATCAGGACCACCTGCTTCGCTGTCCAGCCGTGATCGAGCGCCAGGGTCACCGCAGCGCCACCGAGCGAATGGCCGACCACGCCTTCCGCGTCCCCGTAGTGCCGTCCCATCGCTTGCACCGTGCGCACGAAGTCCGGCAGCGTGCATAACCCGCCCGCACTGTGTCCATGCGCCGGCTGGTCGAAGGCCACCGCAGCCCAGCCTCGGGCGAGCAGGTGCGGCACCCAGGATTCCCAACGCAGGCCGAGACTCGACCAACCGTGGGCCAGCAACACATACGGCTGGTTCGCAGGGTCGCCCCATACATAAGTGGCGACAGCGTCGCCGTCCACCTCGACCGTTTCCCGGCGGGCCGACGTCGTCCTCAAGGCATGAGCCGCGCGCTCGCGACTGCTGGGTAGCGGCGTCTGGAAGACGCGCGCCGCATGCGCCACGGTGCGCGCGGGGGCGAACCGGCTGCCCATGCGGTAGGCGAGACGGAGGCCCAGGAGGGTCGCGACGGTGCGCACGCCGAAACGGCGAGGAGGTTTCATGGAGGCAGACGATGCGCTGATGAGACGGCCCATGGTAGCCGAGGCGTACCCGATGCCACGCCCTTCACGAAGCTGAATCGTCCAGGCGTAGCGAGGTCAACCCGTCGCAAGGCATCGCGTTTTGGCTCGCGAACCGCTCGCGATCGCGGGCTCGCCGAAGGAGGCACACGCCATGACCTTTCCCATCCGCACCCTCGCCGCCCTGGCCGCCGCTGGCCTGGCCTTTGGCGCCGCGACCTATACGCCGCCCGCCGCTGCGCGGGAGTACGTTTCGGTGACCGTCGGCACGCGCCCGCCTCCGCCGCGCTGGGAGCGCGTACCGCCGCCGCGCGCCGGCTACGTCTGGGCGCCGGGCTACTGGAACTGGTACGGCGGTCGCTACGTATGGGTCGGCGGCCACTGGTACGCCGGCCGCCCCGGGTACGTTTATCGCCCGCCCGTGTGGCGCCCTTATGGCCACGGCTGGCGCATCGAGCGTGAGACCTGGTACCGCGACCCGCATTGGCACCGTTGACCACGCTCTGTTGCGCCGCACCCACACGGAGCCCCGCAACGGTTTAAACTAGGTAGCTGACACGACATATCGCCCCCGCCTCCAAGGCCGGGGCGATTTTTTTGGACGGTCACCATCCACCCGGTGGTCCCCACCGCCGGTTTCCACCTAAAGGCGGTGCTGCCGCCGCTTGTCACCGGAGTAACGCGTTCGATGATTTTCGAAACCATCGCCAACACGGGCCACGAAGAAGTCGTCTTCTGCCATAACAAAGACGCCGGCCTGAAGGCCATCATCGCGATCCACAACACCGTGCTGGGTCCGTCGCTGGGCGGCCTGCGCATGTGGCCGTACAAGACCGAGCAGGATGCAGTCAACGATGTGCTCCGCCTGTCGCGCGGCATGACCTACAAGAACGCCGTGGCCGGCCTCAACCTCGGTGGCGGCAAGGCGGTGATCATCGGCGATCCCTCCAAGGACAAGTCCGAAGCGCTGTTCCGCGCCTTCGGCCGCTTCGTGAATTCGCTCAACGGCCGCTACATCACGGCCGAAGACGTCGGCATCGACGTCAACGACATGGAATACGTCTACCGCGAAACCGAATACGTCACCGGCGTGCACCAGGTGCATGGCGGTTCGGGCGATCCGTCGCCGTTCACCGCGTTCGGCACGCTGCAGGGCCTGATGGCCGCGCTGCAGCACAAGCACGGCAATGAAGACGTCGGCAAGTACAGCTACGCCGTGCAGGGCTGCGGCCACGTCGGCAGCGAGTTCATCAAGCTGCTGCGCGAGCAGGGTGCCAAGGTGTTCGTCACCGACATCAACAAGGACGCCGTGCAGCGCTGCGTCGACGAGTTGGGTTGCGAGGCCGTGGGTCTGGACGAGATCTACGACGTCGACGCCGACGTCTACAGCCCGTGCGCCCTGGGCGGCACGGTCAACGAGCAGACCATCGACCGGATCAAGGCGAAGATCATCTGCGGCGCGGCCAACAACCAGCTCGCCACGGACGCGATCGGCGACGAACTGGCTCGCCGCGGCATCGTCTACGCCCCGGACTACGCCGTGAACGCCGGTGGCGTGATGAACGTCTCGCTGGAAATCGACGGTTACAACCGCGAGCGCGCCATGCGCATGATGCGCACGATCTACTACAACGTCGGTCGCATCTTCGAGATCGCCGCGCGCGACAGCATCCCGACCTACAAGGCGGCGGACCGCATGGCCGAAGAGCGCATCAGCGCGATCGGCAAGATCCGCTTGCCGCACATGGGCAACGGCGCACCGCGCTTCCAGGGCCGCATGCGCGGGCAGTAATCGCCACGCAGTGGACAACGAAAGCCGCCGGGAAACCGGCGGCTTTTTCCGTTTTTGCGCCTGGTCTTTTGGCTGATTGACGGTGTATGCGAGTCGGCGCAGCGTGATCTCGGCGTTGCCGTGTTTTGCACCGCCACGGTCATTCATCGAAGGAGCAAAGGCGGTCATGAACAGCGGTGCACGTGAGACGGGTACGGTGAAGTGGTTCAACGATGCGAAGGGCTTTGGCTTCATCTCCAGAGAAAGCGGAACGGATGTATTCGTTCACTTCAGGTCTATCCAGGGGAACGGCTTCAAGAGCCTGGCGGAAGGCGACAAGGTGGAGTTCAAGGTGGTTCAGGGCCAGAAAGGCCTGCAAGCCGAAGAAGTCACCAAGGTGAGCTGACCGGGCAGACGCCATCATCCCCAACGGCAAGGGAGGATGCTGCAATGAGCAAGCGCAAATCGCGAGAGGGAAACGATCCGGGCCAGACGCATGTCCCCCCGGACGATACGACCTCCTCCGAGCCGACGTTCCGCATGCCTCCCGGCGCCCCACGCCTGAGGAAAGGCGACCGCGTCGAATTCGACATCGGACAGGGCGTCGATGGGCCGCCGTATGCCATGAACGTGCGGCTGATCGACGACGATTGAGCGGAACGCGTTAGCGGTCCCCTGGCGCGCTGGGCCGGGGGTCCTCGGGGCATCCCGGCCCCGGCAGGACGTCCGAGGACAACCACTGTCCGAGCGGACGCGCCTCCGTACGCGAGACGCAAATGTGAAGAACCCGTTGCTCGCGATCGTGATCTGTTACACTTTCCGAGCCCGAATGCTCATGTAAGGCTTTGCCTACGCGATGCTTTTGGGTCAGGGGAGTCGCCCGAGGGGGCGGCGACAACCAACGCATTCCGATCACTTCGTCGCCTCGGTGGTGGCGCGTGGCGCCGCTGTCCTTCGGGACGTGGACACGCCCGTCCGGGGATGAAATGGACTTACCGAGCTATGAGCGCGATCCCAGCCGAAACCTTCACCTCCGATGACGTGCTCGCGCGCCTGCGCTCCGTCCTCCATGAGACCTTCGAGATCGACCCTGCCAAGGTCACTCCTGATGCCAATCTGTTCACGGATCTGGAGCTGGACAGCATCGACGCGATCGATCTTGCCATCCAGGTGCAGGACATGACCGGCACCCGGATCAAGCCGGAAGACTTCAAGAGCGTGCGTACGGTAGGCGACGTGGTCGCCACCGTGCAGGCACTGCTCGTTCGCTGAGCGGACCCGTGGGGGGCAGGCCCGGACCGCGCGATGCGGCGCGAACGTTCGCGCCCTGCGCCGTCATACCGGTCTACAACCATGGCCGCACCGTCGGCGCCACGGCGAATGCGCTCGTCGCGCACGGCCTTCCCGTGTTCCTGGTGGACGACGGGTCCGACGCTGAGACGCGCGACGCGCTCGACCGCCTGGTCGAAGGACGCGATGACCTGCGCCTGATCCGCCTGCCGGTGAACGGCGGCAAGGGCAAGGCGCTCACCGCGGGCTTCATCGCGGCGCATGCGGCCGGGTACAGCCACGTGCTGCAGATCGACGCCGACGGACAGCACGACACCAATGACGTGCCTCGCTTTCTCGAGGCCGGCCGTGCGGTACCGAACGCGATGGTCTGTGGCCGACCGATCTACGACGACTCCGTGCCCCGCGCGCGCCTCTATGGCCGCTACCTCACCCACGCGTTCGTCTGGCTGGAGACGCTGTCCTTCGACATCGACGATTCGATGTGCGGTTACCGTCTTTATCCCTTGGACGAGACGCGGGCGGAAATCGCGCGCAAGCCCCTGCCCTCGCGCATGGACTTCGACACCGAGATCGCAGTGCGGCTCTTCTGGCGCGGCGTGCCGGTGCGTAACCTGCCTACCCGGGTCATCTACCCGGAGAACGGCCTTTCGCACTTCCGCATGTGGCGCGACAACGCTCGCATCACCGCCATGCATACGCGACTCGTGCTCGGCATGCTGCCGCGCGTGCCACGCCTGATCGCTCGCAAATTTCCGCGGCAAAGAACCAACGCATGAATCGACCCATCGTCTCAAGGGAGCACGCGGCATGAAGCGCGTCGTCGTCACCGGCATCGGCGGCATCACGCCGCTCGGCCACGACTGGGCCACCATCGAGACGCGGCTGCGCCGCTTCCGCAACGCCGTGCGCCGCATGGGCGAATGGGATTACTTCGACAAGCTCAACGGCCGGCTCGGCGTCCCCGTGGACGATTTCACCCTGCCGCCGCACTGGTCGCGCAAGCACGTACGTTCCATGGGTCGCGTGGCGCAACTGGCCGTGGCGGCCAGCGAACGCGCACTGGCCGATGCCGGCCTGCTGGGCGACGAGCGCATCGGCGATGGCCGCATGGGCGTGGCCTACGGCTCCTCGGGCGGCAGCATCGAACCGGCGCGTACCGTGGGTCACATGCTGGAAACCGGGTCCATGCAGGGCGTGACCGCCACCAGCTACATCCAGATGATGGCGCACACCACCGCGGTGAACGTCGGCGTGTTCTTCGGCCTCAAGGGCCGTGTCATCACCACGTCCAGCGCATGCACGTCGGGCAGCCAGGCGATCGGCTACGGCTACGAGGCGATCCAGCAGGGCAAGCAGTTGCTCATGCTGTGCGGTGGCGCGGAAGAACTCTCCGGTCCCGGCGCAGCCGTGTTCGACACCTTGTTCGCCACCAGCACGCGCAACGACACGGCGGATCTCACGCCCCGCCCGTTCGATGCCGGACGCGACGGCCTCGTGGTCGGCGAAGGCGCCACCACGCTCGTGCTTGAAGAGTACGAGCACGCCGTGGCGCGCGGCGCGCGCATCCTGGCCGAAGTCGTCGGCTTCGGTACCAATTCCGATGGCGCACACATCACCCAGCCCACGCGCGAGACGATGGCGGCCGCGATGCGCATGGCGCTCGCCGACGCACATCTGCCCGCCACGGCGATCGGCTACGTCAGCGCACACGGCACGGCCACCGACCGCGGCGATGTCGCGGAGAGCCACGCCACGGCCGATGTGCTCGGCGGCGGCGTACCGATCAGCTCCATGAAAAGCTACGTAGGCCACACGCTGGGTGCGTGCGGCGCGCTGGAAGCATGGTGGGCTATCGAAATGATGCGCGGCGGCTGGTTCGCGCCGACGATCAACCTCGACACGCCCGATCCCGAATGCGCCGCGCTGGACTATCTCACCGGCGAGGGCCGCGAGATCCGCACCGAGTACGTGATGAGCAACAACTTCGCCTTCGGCGGCATCAACACCTCGCTGGTCTTCAAGGCGTACGCCTGATGCGGCGCGTGGTCGTCACCGGCATGGGCGCGGTGTCCTGCCTCGGTGCAGGCCGGCGCGCGCTGTTCGACGGATTGCGCGCGGGACGCGCGGGTTTTCGTGCCATGCCGGAGTTCACCGCGCTCGGCATGGGTTGCCAGGTCGGTGCGCCGGCCGATATCGCCGACCTCGAACCACCGCCGCGCAAGCTCCGCCGCTATCTGCCGCAAGCCGGCGAGTTCGCCTGGCACGCCACACGCGAAGCGCTCGCCGAAGCCGGCCTCGACGCGGTACGCGTGCGCGAACGCGACGTGGGCGTGGTGATGGGCGGTGCCGCGGCGCTCAGCGAATACGAGGCAGGCCTCGACGTCTTCCACGCGAAGGGCATCGGTCGGCTCTCGCCGTTCATCGTGCCGCGAAGCATGGGGAGCGCCATTACCGCCACGTTGACTCAGGCATTCGGCTTCGGCGGTCGCGGTTTCACCGTCGGCTCCGCGTGCACCAGCGCCGCTCATGCGATCGGCCAGGCGATGGAATGGATCCAGCTCGGCCGCCAGGAGATCGTCGTCTGCGGCGGCGCGGAGGAACTGCACGACAAGGCCGCCATGTGCTTCGACGTGATGAACGCGCTGTCCACGACGAGCGTCGCGGGCCAGCGGGTGTCCACGCCGTATGCCGCGGATCGCGACGGCATCCTGCTCGGCGGCGGTGCCGGCGTGCTCGTGCTGGAATCGCTGGACCACGCGCTGGCGCGCGGCGCCCACATCCTGGCCGAGATGGCCGGCTACGGCGCAGCCTCCGACCCCGACGGCATGATCAGCCCGGCAGCCGATGGCATGGCCGAGGCGATGCATCAGGCCATCGATCTCGCGGGCGTCCTGCCCGACTACGTGAACACGCATGCATGTGCCACCGTGGCAGGCGATCTCGCCGAATGGGAGGCGCTGCGCCGCGTGTTCGGCGAGCGCGGCGCACCCGTGCCGCCGATGTCTTCGATCAAGGGCCTGATCGGTCACGCGCCAGCCGCGGCGGGCGCACTCGATGCCATCGCCTCCATCGCCATGCTGACCGAGGGCGTGCTGCTGGGCGGTGCGACGCCGGTTCGGCGCGATCCTGCGTTTGCGGACGCACCACTGATCGAGGGCGAACGCGTCCTTGCCGTCGACACCATCCTGTCCAACACCTTCGGCTTCGGTGGCAGTTGCGCCGCGCTTACCCTCCGCCGTTTCGACGAGCAAGCCACGTGATCGAGCTTTGCATCGACGCATGGCGCGCCTGGGCACCCGGTGTGGAAGACGCCGCCGCCTGGGCCGCCTGGGCGGATGCACCGTACGCCATCGTCGATCACGGCGAACAACCGGCCTGCGATTTCGTCCCGCCGATGCAGCGCCGCCGGCTGAGCCGCCTGGCGCGCATCGTGATGCACACCGCCTGGCCGCTGTGCGACGACGACGAGCAACTGCCCTTCGTGTTCGCGTCCCGCCACGGCGAGACCACCCGCACCTTCGCGATGCTCGACGAGATCGGACGAGGCGCGCCGCTCTCGCCGACGCAGTTCGGCCTGTCCGTCCACAATGCCATTGCAGGCCAATGGTCGATCCTGCGCGGCCAGCGCGGGGAATCGATCGCCCTGGCCGGCGAGGCCGACACGTTCGAGCACGCCATCGTCGAGGCCGCCGCCCTGCTGGCGGACGGTGCGCCATCCGTGCTCGCCGTCATCGCCGAAGAACGGCCTGCCACCGCCTATGACGGATGGATCGACGACGTGCCGTTCTCGTATACGCTGGCGTTGCGGCTGTCGTTGGCGGGGCCCGGCCCGCGCTGGCGGCTGTCGCTGCGCGCCCATGACGGCAGCGCGGCGGGCGACGACCTGCCGCACGCCCTGCGCTTCGTCCGCGCCATGCATCACGGCGCGCCCCTCGACCACCCGTGGAAAACACGACGATGGACCTGGCAGCCGATAGCGTGACCCGCCGCCGCGACGCCTGGGCGTGGCGCTTCGTTTTCACGGCACTGAGCTTCGCGCTGTTCGGCATCGGTGGCGTGCTGCTGCGTGTGCTTATCCTGCCGGTCGTGCTGCACTGGCCCGGTCCGCCGGCACGTCGGCGCCGCCGCGCGCGGCGCACGGTAGGTCGCGCCTTCTGGCTGCATTCGCAGTTTATGTATCGCACTGGCGTGCTCGACTACCGTTTCGAAGGGCTCGAACGCCTGGGACGCCCGGGGCAGATGATCGTCGCCAACCACCCGTCGCTCATCGACGTGGTGTTCCTGCTCGGCCACGTGCCCGACGCCAATTGCATCGTCAAGCACAGCCTGTGGAAGAACCCTTGCATGCGCGGACCGGTGACGGTGGCGCAGTACATCAGCAACGACGGCAGCGCCGAGATGCTCGACCGCGCTGCCGACGTCCTGCGGGAAGGCCAGACGCTGATCGTGTTTCCCGAGGGCACACGCACCACGCCCGGCGAGCCGCCCGTATTTCACCGTGGTGCCGCGGCCATCGCCGTGCGTGGCGCGCGCGTCATCACGCCGGTCTTCATCACCGTGCGGCCCACGACGCTGACCAAGGCCGAGCCGTGGTATCGCGTGCCGCATCGCCGCGTGCGCATGCATCTGCGCGTCGGCGACGACATTCCAGTGGAGGCCTTCAGCGAAGGCGCTCCCGCGCCGATAGCCTCGCGCCGCATCAACGAACATCTCCACGCGCTCTACGCCAGGGAACTTCAGGCATGACCGATCTCGAACGCGACATCGCCCGCCTCATCATCGATACGCTCGCGCTGGAACATCTCTCCGTCGACGACATCGCCCCGGACCAGCCGCTGTTCGGCCAGGGCCTGGGGCTGGATTCCGTGGATGCGCTGGAACTGGCACTGGCGTTGCAGAACCGCTACGGCCTCGCCATCGCGTCGGACTCCCGCGAGGCGCGCCGCCATTTCGAAACCGTACGCAGCCTCGCCCTTTACGTGCAGGCGAGCGAGTCGTCATGCGCAAGCTGAGCGATCTCATCCTGCTGGTGGTGGGGGTGCTCTACCCCTTCATCGTGTATTTCGGCATGGACCACGTGTCGACGCCGTTGTTCGGCCTGATCCTCGGCGCACTGTGGCTCGTGCGCGCCCCCGCGCTGATGCGCCAGCCGGGCGGCCGCTGGATGCTCGGCATAACCCTCGTGTACTGCGCGGTGCTGGCCTTCGGTGGCGAGGAGCATCTGCTGCGCTGGTATCCCAGCCTCATCTGCGCGCTGCTGCTCGCTGCCTTCGGCCTGAGCCTGAAATTCGGTCCGCCGATGATCGAGCGCATCGCGCGTGTCACCGAGCCCGACCTGCCGCCGGTCGCCGTACGCTATACACGCCGGGTGACCTGGGTATGGGTGGCATTTTTCGCCTTGAACGGCACCGTGTCGGGGCTGCTGGCCGCATGGGGCCCCTTGTCGTGGTGGACGTTCTACAACGGCATCCTCGCCTACTCCGTCATGGGTGTCCTTTTCATCGGCGAATGGATCCTGCGCCAGCGCCTGCGGCGGCGGATCAACAAGGCGCCCATGGACGGCGCGGCGACGCGGCTCGCATCGCATCCCTGGGTGGCGGCAGCGGCGGGCGGTTATGCCGGCAAGGTCGGCCCGGGCATGGTGGTGGCGCTCAGTCCCTCGGGCCGAACCGCGCTGCTGCGCCATGGCCGCGCAGGCGTCGTGAACGAGTTGGGCCAGCACGCCGCAGGCGACGACCCCCTGTCCACCCCGATGGCGTGGCGTTTCGTAGAGCAACTGCCGGAGCCGGGCGAGACCGATGCGTTGCTGCGCGCGCCCCTGCCGACGGTAGCCACGGTCACCTCCGAGCGGCGGGAGGACGACAGCTACGTCCTCGAATTGGTGCTTCCGCTCGATCTCGCCTGCTTCGCCGAACACTTCCCCGATGCGCCGGTGCTCCCGGGGGTGATGCAGATCGGCTGGGCACTCGACTTCGCCGCCACTCGCCTGGGCACGCCCCGTACGTGTCGCGCCATCGACGCATTGAAGTTCCAGCGGCTGCTGCGACCGGGCGACACGCTGCGCCTGACGCTTCGCCACGATGCCGCGCGCGGTCGACTGCATTTCGCCTACGCCGTGGGGGACGCGCCGGCGTCTTCGGCGCAGCTCCGCCTGGAGACAGCGCATGCCTGACGCCGCAGCGACGGGACACTGGACCGCGCAGAAAGAACGCGGCAGCTTCCTCGGCATGAAGCTCACCGCCATGGCGATCCGCGTACTCGGGCGGCGCATCGTGTCGCCGGTCATCGCGCTCGTGGTGCTGTATTTCTTCGCGACAGGACGCGCGGCACGCCAGCACGTCGCGGAATACCAACAGCGCCTCGCCGCGTGGAGCGGCCGCACCGATCTGTTCCCCCGTGTCCGCCCCGTGCTGGCGCAGTACTTCGCCTTCGGCGAATGCATGCTCGATCGCTTCGACGTATGGCGCGGCAAGCTGCGCCTGTCCTCGGTAGACATGGACGATCCGGACGGTGTGCGCAACGCGTTGCTGTCGGGTGGACGCGGGCAGTTGCTGGTGTGCACCCATCTGGGCAACCTCGACGTCTGCCGCGCCATGGCCGAACTGGGCGAAGGCGTGATGCTGAACGTGCTGATGCACCTGCCCAACGCGGCGCATTTCAACCGACTGCTCGGCGAATCGGGCGATCGTCGCCTGAACCTCATGCACGTGGGCGACCTCGACACCGCAGCGATGCTCGACCTTGCGCAACGTCTCGATCGCGGCGAATGGATCGCCATCGCAGGCGACCGCGTGCCGGCGCATGGCGGCCGCACCGTCGACGCGCCGTTCCTCGGCTCCCCCGCGCCGTTTCCACAGGGCCCGTGGCTGGTCGCGGCGATGCTGCGCTGCCCGGTCAACCTGGTCTGCTGTCTGAAGTACGGCAAGCGCTACCGCATCCATCTTCGCCGCTTCGACGACGCGGCCACCTGGGAACGTGGCCATCGCAGCACGATCATCGCGAACGCCGTCAGCCGCTACGCTGCCTGGCTCGGCGAACGCTGTCTGGCAGCACCGCTGCAATGGTTCAACTTCCACGCCTACTGGCACGCTACCCACGGAGCCGCCGATGCGCGCTAAAGGTGTGTACGCCACCGAGATCGATCTCGTGGTGCCGTTCTTCGACGTCGATTCGATGGAGGTGGTCTGGCACGGCCACTACGTCAAGTATTTCGAGGTGGCGCGCTGCGTCCTGCTGGACGAACTCGGCCACAACTACGTACGCATGAAGGATGCCGGCTATGTCTGGCCCATCATCGACCTGCAGGTCCGCTACGCACGCGCCGCGCGCTTCGGCCAGGCGCTTCGCGTGCGCGCCGAACTCGTGGAATGGCAGAACCGCTTGAAGATTCACTACACCGTCAGCGATGCCGCGACGGGCGAACGGCTCACGCGCGGCAGCACCGTGCAGGTCGCCGTGAGCCTTGCGAATGGCGAAATGCAACTGGTGTCGCCTGCCGTGTTCGTCGACGACATCGAGCGGCAGCTCGCCGCCGCGTCGTCCCTCCCCGCACCTGGAACCCACGCATGAAGTACGCCAGCGCCACCTACGTCGAGGAAACCCGCATCGGTTTCGTCTTCCTGCGTACGCATACCTGGCAACACCATGTGCTGCGGGTCGCCATCAACGATCTGAAACGCCTCGTCGGCGATCCGCCCGTCAGCGGCGGCACCTTGCTCGACGTGGGTTGCGGTCAGGGTCGTTCCTTCCGCCTGCTGCGCGATGCGTTCGCGCCGCGACGCTTGATCGGTCTCGACGCCGATCCGCACAGCGTGGCGCTGTCAAAGGCGGAGGCGGAGCGCGAAGGCATCGACGCCACACTGCTGCTGGGCGATTGCGCACGCATCGATCTTCCCGACGCGAGCGTCGACGTCCTCTTCTGCCACCAGACCTTCCATCACCTGGTGGAGCAGGAACGTGCGCTGGACGAATTCTGGCGTGTGCTTAAGCCCGGCGGCCTGCTGCTGTTCGCCGAGTCGACCAAGGCGTACATCGACACCTGGGTGATCCGCTGGTTCTTCCGCCACCCGATGCACGTGCAGAAAAGCGCCGACGAATACCTGGCGATGCTGCGCCAGCGCGGTTTCGTGTTCGATCAGACCAACGTCTCGTTGCCGTACCTGTGGTGGAGCCGCGCGAAAGATTTCGGCCTGCTGGAGCGCTGGGGTCTCAAGGCGCCACCGCCGCCCGGCCGGCGCGAGGAAACCCTCGTGAACGTGGCAGCACGCAAGCCGCTCGCCGACGCATGAGCCAGGCGTACCTCAACGCACTCGGCATCGCCTGCTCGCTGGGTGTCGGCAAGGCCGCCGTCGCGGAGGCGCTGTTCGGCGCCGCGACGCACGGTCTGCGCTCCATCGAAGGCTGGGTGCCCGGACGTTCGTTGCCTCTGGGCGAGGTCGGCGCGGCGCTGCCGCCGGTGCCGGAAGGTCTCGCGCATCGCGAC
The DNA here is from genome assembly GCF_900119235.1 of Luteibacter sp. UNCMF366Tsu5.1. Lineage (NCBI taxonomy): Bacteria > Pseudomonadati > Pseudomonadota > Gammaproteobacteria > Lysobacterales > Rhodanobacteraceae > Luteibacter > Luteibacter sp. UNCMF366Tsu5.1. The sequence goes on from NZ_FPIS01000001.1 coordinate 1,317,947, forward strand.
ACACGAAACAACCGCCTGCTGCTGCTCGCCGCGCAGGAGATCGAAAGCGACATCCGCGCCGCCATCGCGCGCTTCGGCGCGGCACGCGTGGCGGTTGTCGTGGGCACGAGCACCACGGGCATCGAAGAGGCCACGGCGCAGATCGCCGCGCGCGCGGTCCATGGTTCCTGGGCGGACGATTACCGTTACAGCGATCAGGAACTCGGCGCACCGGCCGCGTTTCTCGCCGAATGGCTGGGCGTGGCGGGGCCCTGCTACGCGATCTCGACGGCGTGCACGTCCGGCGCACGAGCGCTCATCAGCGCGCGGCGCTTGCTGAAGCTGGACCTGTGCGATGCCGTGATCTGCGGCGGCGCCGATACGCTGTGCCGCCTCGCCACGCATGGCTTCCACGCGCTGGAAGCCACCTCGCCCGAGCGGTGCCAGCCGTTCTCCCGCGAACGCCGGGGCATCAACATCGGCGAGGCCGCTGCCCTGTTCCTGATGACCCGCGATGCCGCGCCGGTCGCCCTCGTCGGCGGCGGAGCCAGCTCGGACGCGTACCATATGTCGTCGCCCGTACCCGATGGACGTGGCGCCAGCGACGCCATGCACCAAGCTCTGGTCATGGCAGGCATCGACCCAGGAACGATCGACTACGTGAACCTGCACGGCACGGCTACCGAGCACAACGACGCCATGGAAAGCCATGCCATGGCGGACACCTTCGTCCGCGCCGTGCCCTGCTCGTCCACCAAGGGGCTCACCGGCCACACATTGGGTGCGGCAGGCGCACTCGAAGCGGGATTCTGCTGGCTCGCGCTGCACGACCCGCAGCGACGACTTCCACCGCATGCGTGGAATGGCGAAGCCGATCCCGCCCTGCCCCCGCTCGCGTTCACCGAAAAGGGGGCGTCGCTGCCTTCGGGCCAGCGTTATCTCATGAGCAACTCCTTCGCGTTCGGTGGCAACAACGCGAGCCTGATCCTGGCAGGTGACGTATGACGCTTTGGCCGATCGAAACGCTGTTGCCGCACGCTGGCACGATGATCCTGCTCGACCGCGTCGTGACCTGGGAGGCGGAACGCATCGTCTGCGAGCGGACCGTGCGGCGTGGCGATGCGTTCGTGGAAGCCGCAGGCTTTCCCGCGTGGGCGGGCGTCGAATTGATGGCCCAGACCATCGCCGCATGGAATGGCTGCCAGGTGCTTGCCGCCGGCGGTGACATTCGGCCCGGTTTCCTGCTCGGCACGCGCACCTACCGCGCGGATGTGGACGCCTTCCCTCTGGGCGCGCGCCTGGTCATCGAAGCAGTGCGCAGCTTCCACGACGACGACGGCATGGGCGGTTTCGCCTGCCGCATCGACGCGCCGGGCATGCACGCCGAGGCGCGCCTCAGCGTCTTCAGCCCGCCTGACCCCACGCCATTCCTCGATCCCCGCAACAACCTCGATTCCAACGGAAGCCTTTCATGACCGATACCGTCCTCGTCACCGGTTCCAGCCGCGGCATCGGCCGCGCCATTGCGCTGAACCTCGCCGATGCCGGCTATGACCTCGTCGTGCACTGCCGTTCGCGTCGCGACGAAGCCGAAGCCGTCGTCGCCGAGATCGTGGCGAAGGGCCGCGCCGCGCGCATCGTTCAGTTCGACGTGGCCGATCGCGCCGCGACGGCGGCCGCCCTGGAAGCGGACGTCGCGACGCACGGCGCTTACTACGGCGTGGTCTGCAACGCCGGCCTGACCCGCGACGGCGCGTTCCCCGCACTCAGCGGGGACGACTGGGATCAGGTATTGCGCACGAACCTCGACGGCTTCTACAACGTGCTGCATCCGCTGGTGATGCCGATGATCCGACGCCGAGCCGCCGGACGCATCGTCTGCATCACCTCCGTGTCCGGACTTGTCGGCAACCGCGGGCAGGTGAACTACAGCGCGTCCAAGGCCGGCGTTATCGGCGCCGCGAAGGCGCTGGCGGTCGAACTTGCGAAGCGCAAGATCACCGTGAACTGCGTAGCCCCCGGCCTCATCGATACCGACATGCTCGAACCCGAAGTGCCGGTGGAGCACATCCTCAAGGCCATTCCCATGGAACGCACGGGAACGCCGGAGGAAGTGGCCGCGGCCGTCCGCTTCCTGCTGAGCGCCGAAGCGGGTTACATCACCCGCCAGGTGCTCGCCGTCAACGGCGGCCTGTGCTGAAAAACGCGGCGCGATAGCCTTCCACGGTGGCGCGCCGCGAAGCGGCGCCGTCATCGCGATAAGCTACCTCCATGCGTTTCCTTCACCGCATCGCCCAATCGGATCGTTTCGCCGACGTCGTCCGCGTCTTCCTGGCGCATGCCGGCATCGTCGCCCTGTGCACGTGGCAAGGCGATGCCGGAGCCATCGTCCCGGCCCTGCTCGGTGCCATCGCATGCGCGCTGGCCGAAACCGACGACGCTTGGCGCGGACGGTTGCGCGGCTTGCTCGTCACGCTGGCCTGCTTTGGCGCCGCGGCGACCATCGTCGAGGCCACCATCGGCTCCCCTCTCCTTTTTGCGCTGCTGTTGCCGGTCGGCACGTTCGGCCTCGTGATGCTCGGCGCCGCGAGCGGACGCTACGCGACCATCGCCACCGCGACCCTGATCCTCTCGGTCTATACGATGATCGCCTCGGACGCGGTGCACGCCGGGCAGCATGAAGGACTCGGCACACTCGCGATCCTCGGTGGCGCGGCGTGGTACGGGCTGCTCTCGCTGCTGTGGAGCGCCTTCGCACCGCAACGGGCGCTACGCCACGCGCTGGCCCGCCTGTTCGAGTCGCTCGCGGCGCTGATCGACGCCAAGGCCGCCCTGTTCGAACCGGTCCACGACCTCGACCGCGACGCCCTTGCCGTCGAGTACTCGCGACGCAACCGACTCACCGTCGATGCACTGGGCGCCACCCGTGCCGCGCTGCTGGATCGCATCGGTCACCGCCAGCCGCGCGGACGCTCCGCCGCGAGGCTGGCCATGTTCTTCGTGGCGCAGGACATCCACGAACGCATCACCTCGTCGCACTACCCGTACGACGAGATGGCGGAAGCGCTTTATCACAGCGACGTCATGTTCCGTTTCGGCCGCCTGCTTCGCCTTCAGGCCATCGCCTGCCGCAGGCGCGCCGATGCGGTGCGCCACGGTGCGCCCATCGGTACGATCGCCTTGCCGCGCGCCGCCCTCGACGACGTGCGCAACGCCGTGGCGCACTGCCGCCGTACCCAGACGTTGGCACGGACGCTCGATGACGCGCTTACCGCGCTCCTCGACAACATGGAACGACTGCAGGAAGCCATCGGTGACGAAGGTGCCCTGCGCGAAGGCACCGACGTATCGCTGCAGGACAGCGAGCCGGAGTCGGTGAGTGAGGCGTTCGCACGCATTCGCGTCCGCCTCGATCGCCGCTCCATGCATTTCCGCCATGCCATGCGCCTGGCAAGCGGCATGCTTGCCGGCTACCTCGCCATGCGTCTGCTGCATCCCACGCACGGCTACTGGATATTGATGACGACGCTGTTCGTCTGCCAGCCCAGCTATGGCGCGACGCGCCGACGCACCCTGCAACGCATCGCCGGTACCACCGCCGGGCTCGTCGCCGGCTGGGCCATGCTGCAATTGTTGCCCGGCGGCGAGTGGCGACTCCCCGTGCTGGTGGCGACCGGCGCGGCTTTCTTCGCTTTCCGCCTGCGACGCTACACGCTGGCGACCGCCGTCATCACCTTGTTCGTGCTGCTGTGCTTCGATCTCGTCGGCGCGGGCTACGACGCCATCGGCCCGCGGCTGCTCGACACGCTGCTGGGCGCCTTGATCGCCATCGCAGCCATTCGTTTCGTGCTGCCGGACTGGCGCGTGCGGCGTCTCGAAGACATCGCCGCGGATGCCCTGCAAGCGTATGCGCGCTACCTGCGCGTCATCGCGGCGCAGTACGCCACCGGCAGGCAGGACGACCTGCCCTATCGCATCGTTCGCCGCGACGCGCATGCGGCGCAGGCCGCGGTCGCGGGCAACGTGGCGGAACTGCTTGCAGAGCCGGGCCACTCCAGCGAGCGCGGCGAGCAGGCCTTGCGTCTGCTTGCCGCCCTGCAGGCGGGCCTGTCCCATCTGTCGACGCTGGGCGTCCACCGGCGAGCGCTGCCCGCGAACGAATCGGCCGTGGTCGATGCCCTGTGTTCGGCCGTTGCCGACCGCTTCGACGAGCTGGCGGTGGCCGTTCGCCAGGGAAACGTGCCGTCGATCCCCTCGAAGCCTCTCGCGCTACCAGAGCCCGTAACGACCGAACCTTCCCCGGCCATGCGCCTCGTCGCCGATCAATGCCTGCTGCTGATCCGCGTCAACGAGAAAGTCGCAGCCCTTTTCGTCACGTCGGTGCACTGACCTATCTTGATGCCGGCAGGCGGGCAGCGCGCAGCTCGCCATGGCGATCGAACGACCTTTGCTGCGTCGCGCCGTGGCTTGGCTGCCCCCGCACGCTACGATGGGCAGCTTTTCTCGCCCCCCGGAGTTCCACGCATGCGCCCGTTTTCCCTTGGTGAAGACCTCGACCTCCTGCGCGAAAGCGTGCACGCCTTTGCCGAGAAGGAAATCGCGCCGCGGGCGGATCGCATCGACCGCGAGAACGTCTTTCCGGAAGACCTCTGGCTGAAGCTCGGCGAGATGGGCCTGCTCGGCGTCACCGTGCCGGAGGAATACGGCGGTTCGGGACTGGGTTTCCTGGCTCACATGGTGGCGATGGAGGAGATCTCCCGCGCCTCTGCCTCGGTGGGTCTGTCCTACGGTGCGCATTCCAACCTCTGCGTGCAGAACATCTATCACAACGGTAACGAGGCGCAGCGGCGCAAGTACCTGCCGAAGCTCACCAGCGGCGAGTGGGTGGGCGCGCTGGCGATGAGCGAACCGGGCGCCGGCTCCGACGTCGTGGGCTCGATGAGCTGCCACGCCGAGCTGGTGGGCGACGTGTGGGTCGCCAACGGTACGAAGATGTGGATCACCAACGGACCCGATGCCGACGTGCTGTTGGTTTACATGCGCACCGCGCCGCGTCCTGCCGGCAGCCGTTGCATGACTGCCTTCATCATTGAAAAGGGCATGAAGGGTTTCTCCACCGCGCAAAAGCTCGACAAGCTCGGCATGCGTGGCTCCAACACCTGCGAACTGGTGTTCGAGAACTGCGAGATTCCCGCCGAGAACATCGTCGGCGAAGTGAACGAAGGCGTGCGCGTGCTGATGGGCGGTCTCGACACCGAACGTCTCGTGCTCTCGGGTGGCCCCATCGGCATCATGCAGGCCGCGGTCGATCTGGTGCTGCCTTATGTGCGCGAGCGCAAGCAGTTCAACGCACCGATCGGCACCTTCGGCATGATGCAGGCGAAGGTCGCCGACATGTACACCGCGCTGCAGTCGTCGCGTGGCTTTGCCTACATGGTGGCGCAGCAGTTCGACAACGGCGTGAAGTCGCGTATCGATCCGGCGGCGTGCCTGCTCAATGCATCCACCAATGCGGTGAAGGTGGCGCTGGAGGCGATCCAGGCGCTCGGCGGCAACGGCTACATCAACGAGTACCCGGCCGGCCGCCTGCTGCGCGACGCCAAGCTCTATGAAATCGGCGCGGGCACCAACGAGATCCGCCGCATGCTGATCGGCCGCGAACTGTTCCACGGCAAATCCTGATCCGCCGCCGGGCAATGTGGGAGCCGCTATATCGCGGTGCGAAACCTACGAAGCGAAGGTAGGGGCCACCCTGGTGGCGAAAAGCCAACGAAGCGGTGTAGCCGAGAGGCGAGCTCCCATCGCCAGCAAGCTGGCTCCCACCCGCAGGTTCCCATCGCCCAGATCACCCAATATCAAGGAAACCGAACAGATGTGGGAGCCGCTATAGCGGCGAGAAGCCAACGAAGCGATGAAGCCGAGACCCCCACCCCCCGGCTTACCAGGCCATGCGGAACGTGGCGCTTGCGGAACGCGAGTGATCGCGATCGGCGAAGCGCTGATCGACGTCCAGGCCAACCTGCGTGCGCTCGCTCACATCCCAGCCCAACGTCATGCCTGCGGTGCCTGCACGACGCGAAAGGCCGATACCGTCCACCGGAGCCCATTGCGCGATGCCCGTGTAGCGTGCGGAGAACACCTCACCCTTGGTGGCGAAAGCGTTCTGCCAGCCCAGCTTCGCATCGAGATGCAGCTTGCCCGCGGAGGTGAGCCACGACGCGCCGGCGCGCAGGCCGAAACCGGCCTGCCAGCGCGACGTGGTCTGGCCGTTGGCGCTGAGGCCGAAGCCTTCGCCGCCGGATTCCTGGAAGCCGTCGCGCCGAATGCTCGCGTACTCCACGTTCGCGAAGGGCGACAGCGAGAACGCACCGACATCGGTGCGGTAACCGACCTCGCCATAGGCCACGTTGTAGCGGCCGGTGTTGTCGCCACCCGCAAACGACGCCTGGTCGCCGAAGCGCAGCAATCGCTGGGTATTCCCGCGGAAGCTGCCAAAACCCAGGCGCCCGACGCCATACCAGTTCGCACCGCGCGAGCCCGCGTAAAACATGCCTTCGGTGGAACGGCTGCGCTGGCGATCGAAGGTGCCGGAAAGCTGGCCGCTGCTCTGCATCTGCGCGACCGCGACGCCCGCAAAACCGTTGCTGCCGAGACGCACATCGGTACCGGCGAGTCCACCGTCAAGGCTGAAGCCGACGTTGCCAAAACCGCCACGGCTCAACCCGCCCTGGCCGTTGAACGCCTGCGTCCAGGCACCACCGGCGCCCTGCTGGTCGAGATGCGTCATCAAGGCATCGTTGCCGGCTTCGATGCCTGCCAGCGTCACGGCCGTGCTGGCCGCATAGAGCTGGCCGGACAGCGATTCGAGGGATGCCTGCGCCACCTGGACGTTCGCCGCCTGCTGGATGCCACCCGCAGCGACGAGCGTGCCGGTCGCGAACGACGTACCGCTGACCGAGGAAGACGAAAGGCCCTGGTCGATCTGCTGGAACGCGCCGTCGAGACGCTGGGCCGACGACTGCGCCGCCGCCGACTGGCTCATGCTGGTGCTCGCGACCTGGCTGACGCTCAGCGTCGTCGTATTGATCCACACCTCGCTGGGCAGATATTGCAGGGTGGCGTTGAGGAACACGCCGTTCGCCTTGGTCGTCGTCGCGAACGTGCCGGTGATCGACTGTGCACCGACCACCTGCTGGTGCGACGTCGGCACATAGCCCGATACGGCACCGGCCACGTAGAAATCGCCTGCGAGCGAAGCGCTGCCGCTGACGATCAGCGGGGCGCCCAGCAACTGCGATAGCCGCCCGGTTGGCGTTTGCGTGTAATTGCCGTTGACGTGCGTGGTGACGTCGGCGGTCTGCAGAATGGACGAGACGAGGGTGTCGCCGCCGATGTCGCCGTGGACGATCGCCGTGGCGTTGCCCTGCACGGTGAGCGCGGCGGGAATGCCGTGCATCGCCTCCAGCGTCAGGGTCGAACCGACGGTCGTAGCGCCCGTATAGGAATTCGTACCGCTCAGCGTGAGGCGGGAATTACCCGTCGCCTGCAGGCCGCCAGCGCCGGAGATGTCGTTGGCGAAGGTCAGATTGCCGCCCGTTACGTTGACCTGGAAGTCGCCCCAGTCGAACTTTGCCGGGCCGCGGATGGCGCGACCGAGATTGAGACGACCGTAGCCGTAGACGGCGTCCGGGCCCGGATCGCCGAGGTCGTCCGCCGTGCCGAGCAGCACCTGGCGTACGTCGTCCAGCGAAAGCGACGGCATCGCCTGCATCACCACGGCCGCCGCACCCGAGACCTGCGGTGCCGCAAACGAGGTACCCGCACCGTAGACGAAGGACGTCTTGCTGGTGGTCGAATCGGACGACGTGACGATGACGGTGCCCGGCGCTGCTAGACAGTAGCTCTTGGCGACGCCGCAGCGATTGGAATAGGAAGCGATCGTGTCGGTGTGGTCGCTATCCAGCGCCACGACCGTCAGCCAGCCCTTCGCCAGCGACGCATCCAGGCTCGGCAGCGCGGCAACCGTGGACGGATTGGCGTCGGCACTGTTGCCCGCCGCGAAGACGAACAGCGCGGCGCCGGTTTTCGCCGCGCCATAGGCGTTGCTGAAGCTGGCCGTGGTCGCGGTATCGGCGGCATCCCAGTAGAGACCGCCCCAGGAGTTGTTGATGATGCGGGCGCCCGCGCCCAGCATCTTCGCGTTGACGTCGCCCAGCGGATCGGCGGAGGTGACCTTGTTGCCCTGGCCCGAGCCGTCGTCGGTGGGCTCCTTGTCGGCGATGATGCGCGCCGAGACGAGCGAGGCATCCGGTGCCACGCCGCCGGTGAACATGCCGACCGGACGACCCGCCGCCACCTGCGCCACGAAGGTGCCGTGACCCAGCACGTCGCCTACGCTGAGGTTGTTGCTGGCGGGATCGACGTAGTTGTACTGCGGGCCCACGCGGCCAATGAGCGCCGGGTTGGCGGCGTTGATGCCCGAGTCCACGATACCGATGACGACGCCTGCGCCGGTAAAGCCGGCGTCGTGGGCGGCCTGCACGTTGGTGGCCGTCAACTGGACGTCCACGGGCGGCTGCTTGATCGTCGCGCCCGACGATGGCGGGGGTGTGGGGATGTTGTACGAGGGGACGTCGTCCTTGGGGATGTTGCTGGACGGCACCGAGGGAATGTTGCTCGACGGTACGGAAGGCACGTTCGAACTGCGGACGCCGCCGTTCCCTCCACCGCCGCCACAGGCGGTCAGACCGATACCCACACAGATGGCCAGCGCGAGGTCGCGCCGACGCGGCAGTTGCATCGTATTCATGTTGTCCCCTGACTCGACGTCAATGTCATGCCCGCGATCCGTGGGCACCCTGGACCGGATGGTGCCATAAGACCCTACGAGAAAGATCAAGGCGATCGCCAAACCGTGCTCGAGCGCACGCCGGGCCCTGGCGGGACGGGCGGCGCGAGGCCGACCGCGCCATCCCGGGGCTTGGCAGAGCGGCCCGTTGCCCCCATTCGGGAAGGCGGCGTGACGCGGCGCAGATTGCCCCGCCCCCAACGCCACTGCGATACTCGACGAGTTTTCCGCCCTCGAAAGGCGGCCATCCGAGTCCTACGGAGTCCCCATGTCCGACATCGTCATCGCGGGCGCGAAGCGCACCGCCATCGGTTCCTTCCTCGGCCAGTTCACCGGTGTCCCCACGCCGAAGCTCGGCTCCGTCGCCATCAAGGCCGCGCTCGAACACGCCGGAGTCGCTCCCGCCGACGTCAGCGAAGTGATCATGGGCTGCGTCCTGCCGGCCAATCTCGGCCAGGCGCCTGCGCGGCAGGCATCGCTCGGCGCGGGTCTGCCGGTGTCCACCGGCTGCACCACCATCAACAAGGTATGCGGATCCGGCATGAAGGCGCTGATGCTGGGCCACGATCTCATCAAGGCCGGCTCGGCCTCGATCGTCGTCGCGGGCGGCATGGAGTCGATGACCAATGCGCCGCACATGGTCAACGCGCGCACCGGCATTCGCTACGGTGACGGCCAACTGGTCGATCACATGGCATGGGACGGCCTCACCAACCCGTACGACGGCCAGGCCATGGGCGTGTTCGGCGAACAGTGCGCCGATAAGTACCACTTCACACGCGAGGAACAGGATGCGTACGCCATCGCTTCCGTCGAGCGCGCGCAGGCCGCGCAGAAGTCGGGCGCGTTCGCCAACGAGATCGTTCCGGTGACCGTCCAGGGTCGCAAGGGCGAGCAGGCGTTCGCCGAGGACGAGCAGCCGGGCCGTTCCGACGTGGCGAAGATTCCCACGCTGCGCGCTGCCTTCCGTAAGGAAAACGGCACGATCACGGCGGCCAGTTCGTCCAGCATTTCCGACGGTGCCGCGGCGCTAGTGCTGCTTTCAGCCGACGAGGCGAAGGCGCGCGGCGTCACCGCCCTCGCGCGCATTGCCGCCCATGCGACGCATTCGCAGGAACCGGAATGGTTCACCACCGCCCCGGTCGGTGCCATCGCCAAGGTCGTCGAAAAGGCCGGATGGAAGATCGAGGACGTGGATCTGTTCGAGGTCAACGAAGCGTTTGCCGTGGTGCCGATGGCGGTCATGCGCGAGCTGGGCGTCTCTCACGACAAGCTCAATGTCAACGGCGGTGCCTGCGCCCTGGGCCATCCTATCGGTGCCAGCGGCGCGCGCATTGTCGTCACCCTTCTCAATGCGTTGACGGCGCGTGGGGCAAAAAGGGGTGTCGCCGCGCTGTGCATCGGTGGCGGCGAGGCAACGGCGATCGCCATCGAATTGGTGTGAACCCGACGTCGACAGATATTGATGGATTAATCGTCACGCCATATCCATCGGCTTTAATGCGCCCTGAAGCGAAATGGCACGATGTGTAGCTAAGTATCAACAACTGAGCTATTAATACGCCCGCCTCACGGCATTCCACGGCTAAGGAGAAACACAATGAATTTGACGCGTACCCTTCTCGCCTCTGCGCTCGTCGCGCTTCTGGCAGCTTGCAGCAACGGCGCGCAGGATTCCGCGCAAGACGCCCAGAAGTCGGCCGCCGACGCTCAGCAGCAGGCGGACAAGGCCCAGCAGGCCGCCGACCAGTCGCAGAACGCCGCGACCTCCCAGGCCGCTGACCAGGCTCAGCAGTCCGCTGACCAGGCCAAGGACGCTGCTTCGCAGGCCCAGGCTGCTGCTTCGGCCTCGACCGCTGGCGGCGCTTCGGACGCCACCAAGGACGCTGCTTCCAACGCTGCCGACCAGGCTGACAAGTCTGCCGACCAGGCCAAGGACGCTGCCGACAACGCGAAGAGCGCTGCGGACGACAGCAAGAAGTAAGCCCTCACGCTCGCTTCCGATGAATGAAAACGGCCACCTTCGGGTGGCCGTTTTTTTATGCGCGCTGCCGCAGCGCAGCGTTTTCGCCGACGCCCTGCCCGCTATCATGGCCGTTTCGTCCTTGCGCGAACGCCCATGCCCATTCTTCCATCGCAGATCGACACCCGTTCCGCCGAGTTCCAGTCGGCCAGCCAGCGCCTGCGCGCGCTGACCGAGGATCTTCGCGAAACGCTGCGCTTGACCGCCGAGGGCGGCGGCGCCAAAGCGCGCGAGAAACACGTCGCGCGCGGCAAGCTCCTTCCACGCGAGCGCATTCGGGCCTTGCTCGATCCGGGCTCTCCGTTTCTCGAACTGGCGCCGTTGGCGGCACATGGGATGTACGACGGTGCGGCACCGGCCGCGGGCATCATCGCCGGGATCGGCCGCGTCATGGGCCAGGAAGTGGTCGTGCTGGCGAACGACGCCACGGTCAAGGGCGGTACGTATTTTCCGATGACCGTGAAAAAGCACCTGCGCGCGCAGGAAGTGGCGATGGAAAACCGCCTTCCCTGCGTCTATCTGGTGGATTCCGGCGGCGCGTTCCTGCCGTTGCAGGACGAAGTCTTCCCCGATCGCGAGCACTTCGGACGAATCTTCTACAACCAGGCGCGCATGAGTGCCCAGGGCATTCCGCAGATCGCCGTCGTGATGGGCTCGTGCACCGCGGGGGGCGCGTACGTGCCGGCCATGAGCGACGAGACGATCATCGTGCGCGAGCAAGGCACCATCTTCCTCGGTGGCCCGCCCCTGGTGAAGGCCGCCACGGGCGAGGTGGTCGATGCCGAAGCCCTGGGTGGCGCGGACGTCCATACGTCGGTGTCCGGCGTGGCGGATCATTTCGCCGAGAACGACGTGCATGCGCTGGCCATCGCGCGTGACATCGTCGGCTCGCTCAACCGGGTAAAGCCGCAGCCGCTGGCGTTGCGTCCACCGCGTGAGCCGCGCTTTGCTGCGGAAGAACTCTACGGCGTGATCCCCGAGGACACGCGGCGCCCATTCGATATCCGCGAGGTCATCGCGCGACTCGTCGACGATTCCGAGTTCCACGAGTTCAAGGCGCGGTACGGCAAGACGCTGGTGACCGGGTTCGCGCACGTCCACGGCTATCCGGTGGGCATCGTGGCGAACAACGGCATCCTGTTCGGCGAATCGGCGCAGAAGGGGGCGCACTTCATCGAACTGTGCAACCAGCGCAATGTTCCGCTGGTGTTCCTGCAGAACATTACGGGCTTCATGGTCGGCCGCAAGTACGAGAACGGCGGCATTGCCAAGGATGGCGCAAAGATGGTCACGGCCGTGGCGTGCTCCCACGTGCCCAAGTTCACCGTCGTCATCGGCGGCAGCTTCGGCGCCGGCAATTACGCCATGTGCGGCCGTGCCTATGGCGCTCGGTTCCTTTGGATGTGGCCCAACGCGCGCATCAGCGTGATGGGTGGCGAGCAAGCCGCGTCGGTGTTGGCGACGGTTCGCCGCGACGGCATCGAAGCCGGCGGCGGCACCTGGAGCGCGGAAGACGAAGAAGCCTTCAAGGCACCGGTGCGCGAGCAATACGAGCGGCAGGGCCATCCGTACTACGCCAGCGCGCGGCTTTGGGACGACGGCATTATCGACCCGGCCGACACGCGCCGCGTGCTCGGCCTGGCGATCTCCGCGTCGTTGAACGCACCGATCGAGCAGGGCCGATTCGGCGTCTTCCGCATGTAACTCGACCGGCAGGAATGTGGCCTAAGTCCCTACCCCATCGACATATGCGACCGCCGTGTTAACCTCGGCGGTCCATGTCCGACCTTGACGACCGCGCCCCTCCCGAGATCCTCACGCCCTCCGGATTGAACCGGTTGGTGCGCGATCTGCTGGAAGACGCCCTGCCCATGGGCGTCTGGATCGAGGGCGAGTTGTCCAACGTGGCCCGACCCGCCTCGGGCCACGTGTACTTCACCTTGAAGGACGCCAACGCGCAGGTGCGCTGCGCGATGTTTCGCATGGCGGCGTCGCGCCTGCGTTTCCGCCCGACGGACGGCATGCACGTGCTGATGCGCGCGAAGGTCGGACTATATGAGGCTCGCGGCGAATTCCAGCTCGTGGCCGACCACATGGAACCGGCTGGCGAAGGTGCGTTGCAGCGCGAATTCGAGCAGTTGAAAGCCCGGCTCGGCGCGGAGGGCCTTTTCGCTCCCGAACGCAAGCGCACCCTGCCCCGTTTTCCGCGCCGGATCGGTGTCATCACCTCGGCATCGGGTGCGGCCGTTCGCGATGTGCTCAGCGTGCTCGGACGCCGTCTCGGCCTGGCCGAGGTCGACGTGCTGCCCGTACCGGTGCAGGGACGCGAGGCGCCGCCCGCGATTGCGTCGATGCTGCACCGGGCATCCGCCAGCGGTCGCTACGACGTGTTGCTCGTCACGCGTGGCGGCGGTTCGCTGGAAGACCTCTGGGCCTTCAATGACGAGAGCGTGGCGCGTGCGATCCACGCCAGCGCGATCCCGGTCGTTTCGGCGGTGGGCCACGAAGTGGACTTCACCATCGCCGATTTTGTGGCCGACCTCCGCGCGGCAACGCCGTCAGCAGCCGCCGAACTGCTGGTTCCCGATGGCGCCGATCTTGCCCGGCAACTGGATCGCCTGCGCCAGCGCATGGCGACACTGACCACGCGGCGACTGCAGGCTGCCGCGCAGCGCGCCGACCATTGGCAGGCCCGGCTCAACGCGCAACGCCCTCAAGCCCGCCTCGCGCGCGACGCACAGCGCCTGGAAGGCCTGCGCCGCCGCATCTATGCAAGTGTCGCTCAAGCGAATCACCTGCGACGCGCCCGTCTCGAACGACTGCAGGCCCGCCTCGCCGCGCAGCACCCGAAGCTGAGGCTCACGCCGTCGCGGATTCGCATCGCCGACCTGCGCCAGCGCATGGTCGTGGCGATGTCGCGCCGCGTAGAGCGCGACCGGCTGCGCCTTTCGGAACAAGCGCGCACACTGCACGCGGTGAGCCCTCTCGCCACCCTCGAACGTGGTTACGCCATCGTCTTCGACGAGCGCAACGCCGTGGTGCGTCGCTCGACGGACGTTGCCATCGGCGATCGTCTGCGGATCATGCTGGGCAACGGCGAGATCGCGGTTCGCCGGGAAGACTAGCTCGGCCGGCGAACGTATACGGCGAGTGAACGTCTGGACCCTCATGCTTCGTCTCTTGCTTGCCGTACTGAGAACGCCATGCTCGCCAAAAGCTACCCGTACTACCTCGCCAACCGGCCCGTAAAGGCCGGCAAGAAGAAGCTCGACGTCGTCGACAAGTACACCGGCCAGGTTGCATCACGCGTCGCCCTGCCGGACAGTGCCGCACTGGAGCAGGCCATCGCGGCAGCTCACGCCGCTGCCGGTCCGATGAAGCGATTCCGGCCCTATGAGCGGCAGGCGGTACTGGAGCATTGCATCAAGCGCTTCGCACAACGCCGCGACGAGCTGGCCTACGCGCTCTGCGTGGAAGCGGGCAAGCCGATCAACGATTCGGTCGGTGAAGTGACCCGCCTGATCGAGACGTTCAAGATCGCTGCCGAAGAGGCCGTGCGCATCAACGGCGAGACGATCAATCTGGAGATCTCGCAGCGATCGGCCGGATACCACGGCTATACGCGCCGCGTTCCGCTGGGACCGGTGGCCTTCATCACACCATTCAACTTCCCGCTCAATCTCGTGGCGCACAAGGTCGCACCCGCCATCGCAGCGGGATGTCCCTTTGTGCTGAAACCCTCGGAGCGCACGCCGCTGGGCGCGCTGATCATTGGCGAGATCCTCGCCGAGACGAATCTACCTGTGGGCGCGTTTTCGATCCTGCCGCTGGACGGTAAGCACGCGGAACCGCTGGTGACCGATCCGCGACTGAAATTGCTGTCGTTCACGGGTGGCCTCATCGGTTGGGATCTGAAAGCGCGCGCAGGCCACAAGAAAGTCACGCTGGAACTCGGCGGCAATGCCGCCTGCATTATCGACGAGGACCAGGAAGACCGCCTCGACGCAGTCGTGGATCGTCTCGTCTTCGGCGCGTTCTACCAGTCCGGACAGAGCTGCATCAGCGTGCAGCGCATCCTCGTTCACGACGATCTCTACGATGCGCTGCGGCGCAAGCTCGTGGCGAAGGTAAAGACCTTGAAGGCGGGCGATCCGAAGAAGAAATCCACCTTTCTCGGCCCGATGATCGACGAGGCCGCGGCGGAGCGGCTCGAAGGCTGGATCGCTGAGGCGAAGAAGGCCGGCGCACGCGTTCTGTGCGGCGGCGGACGCAAGGGCGCGATGCTCGAAGCCACCCTGCTCGACAACGTACCGCGCAACGCGACGCTGCAGCGCAAGGAAGCCTTCGGTCCGGTGGCGCTGCTCGAACGATTCATGACGTTCGACGAAGCGATCGCCATCGTCAACGACTCCGATTTTGGCCTGCAGGCCGGCGTGTTCACTAACAACCTCAACCACGCGATGCGTGCATGGGACGAACTCGAACAGGGCGGCGTCATCGTCAACGACGTGCCCAGTTTCCGCGTGGACAACATGCCCTACGGCGGTGCCAAGTCCTCCGGCATCGGCCGCGAAGGTGTGCGCTATGCCATCGAGGACATGACCGAGACGCGGTTGATGGTGATGCGCGACGTCTAGGGATGCTCCTTAGGCCGGCTTGAGGTCGCCGACCACGGTGGGGATGAGCTCCGACACCGTGGGATGGATGGGTACTGCCCACTGCAAGGTGTCGAGAGCGGCATCGGCGTTCATCATGTCGAGGATGCCGTGGATGGCCTCGTCGCCACCGGTGCCGAGGATGGCTGCACCAAGAATCTTCCTGGTTTCCGCATCCGCCACGATCTTCATGAAGCCGTGGGTCTCGCCTTTTTCCACGGCACGGCCCACGCGCGTCATGGGGCGCTTGGACACAAGCAACGGGCGACCACTCTTGCGTGCCTGCGTTTCGCTCATGCCGACGCGTCCCAGCGGCGGATCGACGTAAAGCGCGTAGCCAAGGATGCGCTCGCTGACCTTGCGCTTGCCGCCGTCGAGCAGGTTCGCCGCCACTATCTCGTAATCGTTCCAGGCGGTATGCGTGAAGGCACCTTTGCCATTGCAGTCGCCCATCGCCCAGACCCCGTCGGCCGTGGTCGCCAGCGCATCGTCCACGACGATGTAACCATGCTCATCTACCGCGATGCCCGCCTTGTCCAGACCAAGGTCGTCCGTGTTCGGCTGCCTGCCCACGGCGAGCAGCACGTGCGTACCAACGACTTCGGGCTCACCCTCGTTGCAATCGACGCCAACGGCGACGCCGCCCGGGTGCTGTGCGAGACGGATGCAGCAGGCGTCGGTACGCACGACGATGCCCTCGGCTTCGAGGAAGGCACGCACCTCGACCGAGACATCCTCGTCTTCGCGCTGGATCAGCCGTGGTCCCTGCTCCACGACAGTCACCTTCGCGCCGAAGCGCCGGTACATCTGCGCAAACTCCAGACCGATGTAGCTGCCGCCGACTACCACGAGATGCTCGGGAACGGATTCCAGCGGAATGATCGTACTGTTGGTGAGGTAGTCCACCTCGTCGACCCCGGGAAAATCCGGAATGCGCGCACGGCCGCCCACGTTGAGGAACACCTGAGCCGCTTCGAGCGTCTCGCCGTTCACTTCAAGCCGACGCGGGGCAGTAAAGCGTGCGTGGCCGCGAATAAGCGTGAGGCCCGGCATGCTGGCCAGCCAGTCTTCGTTGCCCTTGCGCGAGTCGAGGATCACCTTGCGCGCCCGCGCCGCGATCGTCGGCATGTCGATGGCGATCGGGCCAGTGAGCACGCCGTATTCGGCGCCACGCTGGGCCAGCCGGGCCGCGTATGCGCTCGCGACCAAGGTCTTGGTGGGTTTGCAGCCCGTGTTGACGCAGGTGCCGCCGACCAGATGCCGCTCGACGATCGCGACCGTCTTGCCCGCGCCCGTGAGGCGATTTGCCAGGGCCGGCCCGGCCTGCCCAGCCCCCACGATGATGGCGTCGAAGGTACGGGTCATGGCGGGGCTCCGGGCGAGAAAAGTCCGTCCATGCTAGCGAAGCCGGGCGCTGGCGGCTTGCATGAGGTGTTGGAACGGATGCGCCAGAACGGCGGCAGATGGTGACCCCGGCCCGATTCGAACGGGCGACCTTCCCCTTAGGAGGGGGACGCTCTATCCAGCTGAGCTACGGGGCCATGCAATGTCGCTGCACAGGGACGATATTTTGCCCTGCCGAGCGCCCTGGGAATAGTACCGCATCTCCGGATGCTCCTTTCGCGCAGATCGGATGATGCGCCGATAGAGGAAGGCGTGGATCTTCGAAAGCTCGTCGTTGCCGAAACAGCGTCACCTACGTCATGCAGCCTATGGGCAGAACCGAGCGATCGGCGCTCAATGGCAGGCAACCATCTCGCCGAAACGACAAGGAAGTCCCATGAGCAGCAAGGATTCGAAAGATCAGACGGAAGCGGCGTGGGATTCGCTCATCTATTTCAGGATCTACAAAGATTTCGCAGGCGAGTCACATTCGACCGCAAGGCTGTTCAACAATACCAGGCAGCAATGCGCGATCAGGATATCGATCATCGCAGCAAACGAGGCCGGCAGTCCCGTTCAATTGAGCGAGGCCGATCTGCGGACAATCGAACTGATCGAATACATTAGCAATCAGCCTTTGCCGCGCAGCGACGATCTCGCCAACCATCAGGCGTATCAGTACACCTCAAACCAAAGAGACTACGTCTGGGACGAGACGATCATCGCCGAGGCGCAGGACGACGCGCCCGATGCCACTACACAAATGGCGGTTGGACCGCGCCAGGGCGCGCAGACCATCCAGTTGTTCGTCTCCGCGAAAGCGACGTCTCGACTACAGATTGCCGCTCGCATTCCCCTGCCCGGCGGAACGGCCTATATATCCACCAATCACGTTGGCTTCGACGACACCGACGGCACCGGCGGCCCCAATAAGCTTTTCAACTCGTCGGTCCTCCTGCAGCCCGCCACGTTCCCCGTCCTTCCCGCCAGCGAATACGGAGAATTTGCCAGCGACGGCACCCTTCTCCCTTTCGATGTCGGCAACCGGGAAAATTTCTACTGGGCGAAGGAGCACCACATACACGTTCGGTTCAATGGCCGCCTGCTCCCGTTGAAGTCGGTCAGTGCCACGCCAACTGGCTCGGCAGGTTTCGCCGTCTACAAGCAAGGCAGTTTTTTCGACGACGCCAAATGGGGTATCAGCTACTACGGCCAGCCCGGCGCCACGCAGCCGGAACACTTTCCTTTGCCGCCGCTGAACAAGGTCGAGCAGTACTTTGCGAGCGCCCCTGCACGCGAAGCTTCAGCGCCCTCGAAACGGCAAAACAACATCTACTTTCCGCTGGATATGTTCAAGCGGTGCGTGGGCCGAATCGAGGGGGCCGCCAGCACACGCGTCGTGGTCGGCCTAATCATGGGCAACCTCAGCGTCAGGTTCCTCAATGCGTCTGGCCAGCAAGTGCCGGACAAAACCAATGCGGTGCTACACATCGTCGACGAGTACGGCAACGCACATGCGCTATCGCTGACGTTCGGCACGAGAGCCAATCAGCTCCGGCTCTCCGCCGCACGTGCCCATACAAACGATGAGATAGGTTCGCCTATATCGCCCAAACCCCGCGTCGGCGACTGGTTCCTCCAGCGCATGAATGCCTCCATCGAGCAGACGCGGCTATACCGGAACGGGCGCCAGCAGGCCACGGTGCGGTTGTACGTAGAAGCTGAGCTCGATGGCGTCCTCGTCAAGCTCACCGAGCAAGAGCGGCAGAATATCCGCCTGTTCAACTACTACGAAGAGGACAAGATGCTGCCGTTCACCGACGACGGCTCGTCCAGCTCGTACAAGGGATGGTCCGCGCAACGTCGACACCGCGGCTACGAGCCACATCCTCTCGCCACGGGAACCGATGCGCGACAGGGCCCGGGTGAAACGCTGACGTTCCACGTGTCCGCAGACGATCTGGCTGCAGAACTCAATACCCTGACGCTCGCATTCGCCGTCAAAGGCGACGATGGCTCCACGTGGCGTTCCAATGGATGGATCACCAGGCCGACCGGCGATCGCTACTTCGCGGCGGCCTTCAACAATGGGTCGCTAACGGTGACCTCCGAACCCCCTCGCCAATACACCGCCGAGAGTTTCCGTCTCGACCGGCGGCCGCTCGCAAACACGAGCGCAACTCGAAGTAAGGCGGAAGAGTCCGCCGCTCCGATCTTCGACGACATCGTCACGTTGTCGATCGCCGAACCAGGTGGCCAGTTAGTAAACATACGCCAGATGACATGCGCTCCAGCGGGGATGATTCACTGGATCAACAATCTGCCGGTGACATCCAATCCGTGTTTTACGGGCTACGCGTCGCCAGGCGAATCGCAGGTCCATTGGAATCCCGAGGTGCCGAAGGGATCCCGCCCGCTGCCGACACTGTCGTCACCCGATGCGGCCAAGGGAATGATTCTGCTTTGCGGTCGTATCGACATTCCACGCGCCGACCACGCCAATCCTCCGCGCGGACCGATGACCGTCAACCTCATCGACGCGTACGGCAGTTCGCAGACCTGCCGCATCGTATTCGTCGAAGGCACACGGGACGAGCTCGACGTCAGATAGCGCCACTAATGAACAGGAAGGCCAAGCCATGATGGACAAGGACGTCCCGCGCCCTCTGCAAGAGGGGGACATGTACTCGACTGCGTTCCAGTTCTACAGCCATATCAGCGCGAGCGTCGATCCACGCACTGGCATGTTCAGCGCTAACGTCGACCTCACCTCTGGCGAAGGGAATCGCTTGCGAGGGCCGAGCTTCCCGTTCCGGCTCTCGTACAGCGCACTGAGCGACGTCGACGAAGGCTTTGGGCGCGGCTGGCGCATGAGCCTCACCGAGCTCGACACGGCATTGTCGATGCTTACCCTTTCGAGCGGCGACACTCACAAGGTGAGTGGCCTTCGCCCCGGTGCGCGTGCAAGCTTCCCGGACCGAAAGCTCGAAAGCTGCTCACTGACGATGATCGGCAACCTTCTTCGGGAAGCCGTGGTGGAACACATCACAGGTGTGACCGAACACCTGGAGGCAAAACGCGGCAGCCCCGACCTGCTGATTCCCAGGCGCATCGTCAACGCCAGCGGCGACAGCTTGCAATTGCATTGGGATTACGTGCCCAGCGGCCTTTATGCACTGACTCACATTACCGACGATGAGGGCGAGCTTGTCCTCGCCATCGACCACGCACTACCTAGCGACCTCGGCTTAACCATTCCCCTCGGGCATGCCGAACTGACCGTGCGCTTCATCCGTCAGCAGGGCATGCTAAAACGCATCGTCGTCCCGGCCATCGCCGCCTTGAACAGCTTCCCCACCATCGAGGCCGACGAGGCGGTCTGGGAGTTCGACTACGAAATCCTCGATGGCATGCCTCTGCTCGCCTCGGTCGTCTATCCCGATGGAATACGCGACACCGTCGATTACGATCGGATGGCGCTGCGACTGCCGACCGGTGCGCCGCGCGAATACATGCCAGCGGTCAGCAGGCGCAGGCGACGCCGTGCCAGCAACCAGGAAGTCATCCAGGAAAGCTCGTACACCTACAACCGCCACAACCAGCACAATTTCTACGGTTACCCGGCGGTGCGCAACTGGGAGAGTGCCCAGGATCAACTGCTGCATTTGATCGGCGCGGACGCATATCAGTACGGTTCTACGGAGACACAGTTCGACAACGGCTCGGTGGTGTGTACCATCGCGCGCGACTACGATCAGTACCACCTCATCACGCGTGAACGCACCGTTCGCGGCTCGGTAGTGCAAGATATCGTGACCACCTACGGCGCTAAGCCGGGCACACCCTTCGAGCAGCAGCCGACAACCTTCCAGCTTCCCCACAAGGTTACGACCAGTCTGTACGAAGCCGGGTCGCCGGAGGTAGAGCAGGCTACCTACGTGCAGAGCACATACGACGACATGGGTAACGTTCTGGTGCTCTACGACAGCGCCAACGACACCACCGAGCGTTCCACGTATTACCCTGCCGAGGGCGAGAACGACGACGACGGCACGGAGCATTGTCCGCCCGATCCGCTCGGCCTCGTACGGCGCCTGAAGAGCCAGTCGACGGAGCCCGGCGAGAAGGGCGGCCCGATCCGCCGCACACACTACCGATATGTACGCGTCCCGGTGAGGCAGAACGCCTTGGCATGGACGGTCGACCGCACGTACTACATTCAGGCGTGCGACGAAATGAGCGAGGAGGTCGTGGACGGGAATATCGCGACGCTCGTACACAGCGAACAGTTTTTCATCGTCGACCATGGGGCCCAGCACGGCAGCCTTCAACGCGAGACGCGCGAACAGGATGGCCTCACAGAGACCCGCGAGTTCACCTACACGTCAGACGATGCAGAGCGCACCGTCACCACGCACACGATCCACACCACGCACGACGGTATCGTCAGCCGGACGAGCGAGACGCTCCATCGCCCGAGTGGCTTGGTGCGAGCCACGCAGGACGCGTTGGGCAACCGAGCCGTCTATACCTACGACGCGCTGGGCCGGCGCGTCAGCGAAGTGCTCGACCCCGACAGTGACGAATACCGGGTCGAGACCCGTTGGCGATACCAGTTGACGTTGAGCGAACGCTGGGTTGAGCGCATCGGCATCACCGGACTTCCGCACCGCGTGTGGATGGACGAACAAGGGCGGGTCATGCGCCGTGACGAACCGCTCCCGAACGGCTCACTGATGACCGTGAACGAACTGGCGTACGACGTGTTCGGTCAGCTCGTTCGCCAAGTGGACAGCGATCGCCTTGCCGACCAGTCGCTGGTGCGCCGCGAGACCCTCTATGCCTATGACGACTGGGGGCGTTGCAAGGCCGAGACGGCCCCCGATGGCAGCCAGACCGTCAGCTCGGTAACGCTCGTCGCCGATGCCGAGGCCGGGCAGGTATTGAAGCGGACAGAACAATGGCAGATCACGCCAGAGGGCGCGCGGACAGGTTGGCGTTCCAGCTATCTCGATGCCGCGGGCAGGCAGGTACGCGCCGAAGCGGGTACGTGGTCTGAAATCGGGCTGCCTCTACCGCACATTGCAACACGCTGGGTCTATGACGGTATGGGTCGTTGCATAGCCACGATGGAATCGTTTCCACTGGCGCACACCGGCACGCGCATCGAGCGAATAACGCGACAGACCTGGGATGCATACGACCGGTTGACGAGTACGGTGCTTCCTGACGGAACGATCGTGACGCGCTACTACGCGCCGGGGCACGAAGACGAGCTGATCGCACGATTGACCGTCACCGCGCCGGGCAGCTCAGACGAACAGCTGTTGGGAACCCGACTGTGGGATGGCCTCGGTCGGCTGGCCATCGAACAGGCGGGGAGCTTGCAAACCCGGCATGACTACGTTCCGGGCCAGCTCAGCGCCGCCAGGAAGACGATGCCCGACGGCAGCCAGATTGCAATGAAGTACGACTTGCGCCTGCGAGAGGCGCTGCTTGGTTCCACGCTCACCGACGCGCGACACGCCACGACCTATGCCGTCACCGAGGCGTCGTACAACAAGCGGGCTGGGCTACCCGAGCGCATCCAGACGCCCGGTGGCAGCATGGATATCGGCCTCGACTACCTGGGCCGCATGACCGACCAGGTAGTCTCTCTGGCGGGCACCACGCCCCGCGAGTGTCACGTCGCCGTGACGCCCGGCGGGCTGGAAACGGAGCGAACCGGTGCAGACGGCATCCGCAGAATGTTCGCTTATGACAGCTTAGGTCGACTGATCGGCGTCGAAGACGAGGACGTATCGATCACGCTGGCATACGACGCATTCTCGCGCCTTGAACGTCGTGTCGCGACATCGGCCGACGGGCGTGCGGTGATCCAGAGTACGGAGTACGACGCGTTGGGCCGCGTGCTCGTCCAGTCCTGGGAACACGTCGCGCCGTCCTCCACCGAGCGCTATTGGCTTGCGCTGACCTGGCGTGCCGACGACAAACTGATCGGTCGCCACTGGTACCGCAACGACGGTGCCCTGCTGCGCGAGGAAACGATGGACTACGACGATCGCGGTCGTCTCGTCGACCATGTCATCGACGCTGCAGAGGCCGGAGAATATCCGCAGGATGAAATGCAGCACCCCTACGTGCGCCAACAGTTCGTGCACGACTGCATCGACAACCTGCTGACGGTAACGACCACACTGCTCGATGGGCGAGTGAACGTCACTACCTATGGCTACGATGCAGTCGACATCGATCGCCTGGCCAGCGTAAGCAACAGCCTCGAAGGTTACCCCGGCCATGACATACCGCTTACGCTCGTGTACGACGCGAACGGTAACCTCATCGACGACGGCCAGGGCAGGCTCATCGAATGGGATGGCGCCGGCCGACTGATGTCGGTGACCTTGGCAGATCGCACCGTCATTCGCTACACGCACGGCCCCGACGGGCGGATCAGCCAGGTACAGACGCCGGGACGAGCGACGTATCGCTACCGCGAAGACGGCGAGATTGCGTTCGAAACCGATGCAATGGAAGCGCGGCGCTACATACGCGCGGAAGGCGGCGTCGTCGCCGAAACGCGACTTGCCGCATCCATTCGCGAAGTGCTTCTACTCGGCACCGATCCACAGGGATCGGTGGTGACCGAATCCGGCGTGGACTGACCGACGACAAGGACGGAGACACGATGCACAGGATCACTGCCATCCCTGTACCGCCACGCGCCTACGCTGCCTACGGGTCTGGCGTTCCCCTGCCCCAAGCCCGATCCGCCTTTGCCGGCCAGGTGGCGGAGCCGGATACGGGCTGGTATCTGCTCGGCAACCGACCGTACAGTCCGACGCTCCGCTGTTTCCTTGCACCGGATACGTCGAGTCCTTTCGACAAGGGTGGCATGCATCGCTATGCCTATTGCAGCGGCGATCCCATCAACCGCATCGATCCCACCGGCGAGGCATGGACCGACTGGCTCATGGTGGGCATTGCATTGACCTTCGCCGTGGTGGGCACGGTGGTCTCGGCAGGCGCTCTTGCGGGTACGATCGCCGCCGCCGGATCCCTCGCCGCCGCCGCGGCCACCTCGGGCATCGTCGCCACCACGGTGGCCGCTGTCGCCGATGTCGTCGTGCTGTCGGCCACGATCGGCTCGACAGTTACCATGGCCACCCAGGACTCCAAGCTCAATGGCATCTTCGGCTGGGTGTCTCTTGGGGCCGGACTGGTCTCGGGCGCTGCCATGACTGCGGCCGTCAAACAAGGAGCCGAGTTCGGAAAAGGCGTCGGAAAAGCCGCGCAAGCGACCTCCTCCCGAGCCGTGTCGTCCGCCGGCGCAGCATCCATGTTTTCGGCACGTGCGATCACTGCCGCTCGCTCACCCGCACGGATCGTGGACGACCTTACGATGCTTGCAACGGCCGCCGCGACGAGCGCCGTGCGAAACGTAACGGCGCCGAAGAGCACAAGCGGTCGCGCCATCGTTTCCCTTGGCCGCCAGCTTCAGGCACCTGAACTCCGGAGCGCCGTACAGGGAGTGAGCGATAGCGGCGCACGCAGCGCCACCGTCTACACCGGCACGCCCGGCGCCCGGCGCCAGCCCGAACGTGCCGGCGCAGTTATCGGTGCGCGAACGCCCGTGCGCAGCGATCCACACAATCTCGCGCGTCAGAGCAGAACGGCCAGCACAGACGTCAGCGTCGTGGAGACAGACCGCCTGACGCAGGAACAGACACGACAGCGGTTGAACGAAAGCGGCGTCGCCGTAACCTCTAAAACATTCGGGTTGCTCGACACGTCGGTGCTGGCCTCGTTGAACTTCCCCGAAGGCACGTCGAACGACGCGCGCCGGATACGCGCGAGCATGTGACGAGGGGCGCGGAGTCCGCATGAACATCCCTTCCTCGCGCAAACCGGGCTCACCACGTGCCTATGGTGCTTATGGGGAAGGCCGAACGCTCGATTTGGCGCGGACCGCTTACGCAGGCGAAGTCCTCGAACACGGCAGCGGCTGGTATCTACTCGGCGAACGACCCTACGCCCCCTTGCAGCGCCGCTTTCTTGGTGCCGATGGCATGAGCCCGTTCGACGGCGGAGGACTGAATCGCTACGCTTACTGCGCCGGCGACCCCATCAATCGCATCGATCCCAGCGGGAGAATCCCCACTCGCTGGTCGAGCAGACAATCACCGCTTCGCTTTCCCACGGCCGGCGGCAGCCAGACATCGTCGATGGGTGCGAACAATGCTGCTGGAACATCGGGATCTGCAAGCACGCCGAGCACCATCGCCCAGACCGCCGCATCCATCATCGACCTGACCGCCGCGGCCGCCATCCCGTCGGGCTCGCTGGAACCCGCTGGCCCCCCAGGAAACATTGCCCTGGGGCAGCTCGCGCGAACGTCGAATGACACGGCCCGCAGGGTACCGGCCTCCCAAATGCGGATCTTGGAGAGCGCCGAATACATCGGACGGATGCCAACGATCTCGCACGAGAGGCCGCCCGGAAAGTCGCGACGATGCATCACCCAGGTAGCGCTGGAATCGCTGCCCGACGACATGACTTGGACCGACCGCCATCAGTCCCTTAGGCCCGTCATTGGCTGGCTAGGTCTCCCCCATCGCAAGAACCCGAAGAGCACCATCTGGGCCGCTGATACGGAGATCAGCGTAAGCGACCTCAATCCACTATTCGCCGAACTGAATCGACGGGGAATCAAGAAGGCCAATCTTCATACCGGCGCTCATGGCGCTGCAAACGGCAGGAACTGGAGCCGCAGGAGAGGGTTAAGACGAGGCCTCGATTCGAAATCGTACGAAACGGACGCCACTTGGACTAAGCGCTTGGCGTCGGACTCGTACGATCTGGATCTGGACGTTTACGACGCGATGGTCACCGACAGGAAGGGTTTCGGGCAGGACCTCAAGCAGGACGGCGTGCACATCATCGCGTACTGCTACGGTGCGGCAGACAGGGAGGTGATGAAAGCGCTCAGGATCCGTCAGTTGACCGTGTACACATCGCCGCCACACAGCAGGCCATCGACATGATCGCCTTGGCGAACTATGGCGCCTACGGCGCCTCACCGCGAGGGTCGACAGCCGCGAAAACCCGCTACACGGGAGAGGTGCAGGAGCCATCCACCGACTGGTACATGCTCGAAGAACGTCCATACGACACTCGGCTTCGACGTTTTCTCGCACCGGACTCTCTCGGCCCTTTCGATCGCGGTGGATTGAACCGCTATACCTATTGCAGCGGCGATCCGATCAATCGCATCGACCCCACCGGGCATGCGTGGATGGACTGGCTGCGTCGGCACTTCCGCAGCAACGCGACGGCACAAGGTAGCTCTGCGGAACAGGGAGCGAGTACATCAGGGGCGGGAACGACAGGTATCGATTCCGGCACATCCACACCGACGGCGGTCACCACGTTGGCTGCCGGCGTGCGGAGCATCGTGGAGAACGTGGCTGCGGTTGGTGCAGCAACCCTCGCCGTTGGCGAAAGACTTCCCGATAACAGCGCGCTTGGAATCCTCAAGACGGCCTCGGCACCCTCCCTGGGAACCGGCCCTCGCGCCAGCTACTACTACATCGGGCGGCCACCGGGGCGCCTGTCGACCTACCCCGCCGGGACCGCGCGACAGCAGCGGAACATCAGACTTAAGGATCCACCGGAGTCCATTCGCAAGGTAAACCGTCGTGGGGATCCCGACTACAAGAAGAGCTGGATCGGCGTTGTGCATCCAAACAACCCGAGCAGTGTCGTTTGGGCTGCGGATACAACAGTTCACTTGGCCAGCTATCTGAAGATATTCCGCGAGCTGATGGCTTCCGGCTTTCCGGAGCTGACCCTGTATACCGGCGCCCATGGCGTACCGGACGGGCGAAACTGGGATCGCCGGACTGGCCAGCGGCATTATCTAGACCGGAAATACTTCGAGATGGATGCCGTTTATGTGGACGAGATAAACCGCCTTCTTAACGGGCGCGCACGGATCAACACCGTGGACATCGGCAGTCTCACTCGGGACGAATTTCGCCAAGCTCTAAGCAGGCGTGGCGCACACATCATGGGGTTCTGCTTCGGCATTGCGGACGAAGTCGTCGCTGAATCGCTGAACCTCAAGACCGTCACTCTTTACGTAAGAAAGACGCCATGAAGCGACCTGCATCGAACCCCACGGGGACACGGCGCTACGGTGCCTATGGCGTGACGGCTGGTAGCACATCGGCGCGCACAGCGTACGCGGGAAGCGTTATCGAACGCGAGACTGACTGGCACATGCTCGGTGAGCGTCCCTACAGCCCTACATGCCGGAGGTTCTTCTCGCCAGATCCGAGCAGCCCCTTCGATCGCGGCGGCGTTAACCGCTATGCCTATTGCAGCGGCGATCCGATCAACCGCGTCGATCCCACCGGCAACGTATGGGAGCCTTGGTCGCGGGGCCCATTCCGCTTCAACGTCAGTTCGCATGCACCGATCCGCGGCCGCACCGCGCCCACCAGTCCACCGCTGGGCGCGACTGCAGTCACGCCGTCCGCCACGGCCATCGCAGCGACATCCACGGCTGACGTCGCGGGCGTTGCAGTGGCGATCCTGCCCGTTGCCCACCCTGCCGCGGGTCCATCGTCTACCCCGACGCTGGGCCCCACCGTGGGCGCCAGCGCAGCCGCGTCATCTGGTGCGGCGTCCACGCGGACAGCCACGCCGCGGATAACGTTCATCGGGCAACAACCTTGGTTGAAGCGACGCGCACCGGGTGACATGAAGCCGTCCGAGGTCGTCTACGTAGGCGAGCTGCACATGCCGGCGACGAGAATGAAGATGAAGAAGGATCAAAAATCGCCAGGCACAAGGAAGAGCTGGATCGAGCTGCAACATCCCCAGAACCCGGCGAGCACCACCTGGGTGGTCGACAGTGTGATGAACCTGCTGAGCCTGAAGAAAATCTTCAAGCACCTCAGCAGCCAGGGCGTTGCCACGGCCAACGTTTATCACGGAGCCCACGGCGACCTCGCTGGACGGAATTGGAATCGGCAGACCGGCGAACGACTGCTTCAGGTCCCGGATGACTCAGCCTGGGGCAAGGAGGCCCAGTCGCGTGCGGCGAACGACTTTTCGATCGCCGTAACCCCTGTGGACATGGGGGCGCTCACCTTCCATGACATGGAAGCCCGGCTTGCGGGCGACGGCGTGCATATCCTCGGTATCTGCTACGGCATAGCAGACCCCGTAGTGCTCAAGGCGTTCAACCTATCCGTTGTGGCCGTCTTCGAAAGGGAGTACGCGCGACAGGGTCGACTCTCATGACTGCGCCCAAACGCCCATAACGGGCGCACCGATCCGCCCGAGATATCGCCATACCGTTCTATCCCCGCACGTAGCGAAGCACCCCCACGGGTTCGTTCACTCCGGCGGCGCGGTCGGCAGGATGATTCACCCCGTCGAACACCGGCACCTCCGCAAAGTCGAACGGGCTGATGCCCTCCAGACACGCCACGTTCACGCCGTACTGCGAAGGGTCTGAGCGCCGCTGATGAAACGTGTAGATGCCGCACCTTGAGCAGAAAAAATGCTTCGCGGTGCGCGTGTTGAACTGATAAACGGTCAACGCGTCCTCGCCCTGCTCGATCACGATGCCCGACAGCGGTGCCGATACCGCCACCGCGCCACGCATGCGGCAATACGAACAATTACAGCGCCGTGCGGAACGCAGACCGTCACTGAGTTCGACACGAAACTGCACGGCGCCGCAATGGCAGGAGCCACGAGAGGTGGTGATGTCTGGCGGCACGTGGACGCTCCGATGAAGGGTCCGCGCCATTCTACGCGCCCCACGACGGGCTAATTCCGCCCGTGCCCTCCGTTACTTCCCCGTGCCATAGGAACGGGCATCGCGCCTACGGGCGCAGCGGCGTATCGGCCCACCGAGAGTCGCGGCAGCTCGGCCGGACGCTTCGCGTCGCTGCCAAAGGGGCGCCAGATGCCGTCCGCACCTTCGATGGCAATCCCGGTGCCAACGCCATCCGCGGCGGCACGGTTCACCGCGGCTTGCAAAGCCTCGAATCGGGAAGGAAAACGTCCCACCGGGCGCCCGTCCAGGCGCAAGGTCCACGACGAGCCGTCGTCGGGGTGATACGAGATCTCGTAAATGCGGGTCATAAGGCCTTCCGCTGCGCGATAAGTTCAGGCCCAGCTTGGACTTGCTCGCGTCATTGCCAGGTCGTCGGAGGCCGGAACTGCGCCGACGCCGCCGTGACGTTCGTCCCGCGCCGCACAACGAGTCGTGAAGGCGGTGTTTGCTAGAATCGCCGTTTTATCCGCGCACCCCGGCATCCCGCCCGGGTGTCCGTCAAAGGAGTTCCCATGTCCGCCAAGATCCTCGCAGCGCTCGGTCTCAACGCCACCGAGTCGGGTACCTACCTCGGCCGCGGCCAGTGGGCCGGTACGAACGACGCCGGCACCATCACGCCTGTGAATCCGGCCACCGGCGAGGTCATCGCGACAGTGCAGGCCTCCAGCGCGGCGGATTACGAGACCATCGTGCAGCGCGCGCAGGAAGCCTTCGCGATCTGGCGCACCACCCCCGCGCCGCGCCGCGGCGAAGCGGTGCGCCTGTGCGGCGAAGCCCTGCGCAAGCACAAGGACGCCCTCGGTTCGCTGGTGGCGCTCGAAATGGGCAAGATCAAGCCGGAAGGCGATGGCGAAGTCCAGGAGATGATCGACATCGCCGATTTCGCCGTGGGCCAGAGCCGCATGCTTTACGGCAACACGATGCATTCGGAACGCCCCGGCCACCGCATGTACGAACAGTGGCATCCGGTTGGCCTCGTCGGCATCATCAGCGCGTTCA
This sequence comes from Luteibacter sp. UNCMF366Tsu5.1, assembly GCF_900119235.1. Lineage (NCBI taxonomy): Bacteria > Pseudomonadati > Pseudomonadota > Gammaproteobacteria > Lysobacterales > Rhodanobacteraceae > Luteibacter > Luteibacter sp. UNCMF366Tsu5.1. The sequence continues at coordinate 1,347,688 of NZ_FPIS01000001.1, forward strand.
ACTTCCCGGTGGCCGTGTGGAGCTGGAATGCGTTCCTGGCTGCCATCTGCGGCGACATCTGCATCTGGAAGCCGTCTCCGAAGACGCCGCTCTCCGCCATCGCGACGATGAAGATCTGCAATGAGGCGCTGAAGGAAGGCGGTTTCCCGGACATCTTCTTCCTGTTCAACGATGCGGGTAACGAACTGGCGCAGACCTTCGTCGACGACAAGCGCATTCCGCTGATCAGCTTCACCGGTTCCACCAAGGTCGGCCGCATGGTCGGGGAGCGTGTAGCGAAGCGCATGGGGCGCAGCCTGCTCGAACTCGGCGGCAACAACGCCATCATTCTCGACAAGTCGGCGGACTTGAAGCTCGCCATCCCCGCCATCGTGTTCGGTGCCGTCGGTACGGCGGGTCAGCGCTGCACGACCACGCGCCGTCTGTTCGTGCATGCGTCGCTGCACGACGCCGTGGTCGACACGCTGGTCAAGGCCTACGGCCAGGTCGAACAGAAGATCGGCGACCCTACCCTTTCCACGACGCTCATGGGTCCGCTGAACAGCCCGGAGGCGGTGCAGGGTTTCCTGAGCGCCATCGAACGCGCAAAGGCTGCTGGCGGCACGGTGCGCACGGGCGGCAAGGCACTCACCGATCGCAAGGGTAACTTCGTGCTGCCGACGATCATCACCGGCCTGCGCAATCGCGATGACGTGGTGCAGACGGAAACCTTCGCGCCGATCCTCTACGTCATGCCGTTCGACACGCTCGACGAAGCGATCGCCGAGCAGAACGCCGTGCCGCAGGGCCTGTCGTCCGCGATCTTTACCCAGGACCTCAAGGCAGCCGAGCAGTATCTGTCTGCTGCGGGTTCGGACTGCGGCATCGCCAACGTGAACATCGGCACGTCGGGTGCCGAGATCGGTGGCGCGTTCGGTGGCGAGAAGGAAACCGGCGGCGGTCGAGAGTCCGGTTCGGACGCGTGGAAGGTCTACATGCGCCGCCAGACCAATACCATCAACTACTCCGACTCGCTGCCGCTCGCTCAGGGCATCAAGTTCGAGTTCTGAACCGCCCGGTGATGCCATGACTGACCTGCGCTCCACGGAACGTTTTTCCGATCGCGTCGAGGACTACGTCCGCTACCGTCCGGACTATCCGCGCGCGCTGGTCGATTGGCTGTATGGCCTCGGCGTCCATGCGGACTGGTCCGTCGCGGACATCGGCGCCGGTACGGGCATCTCCAGCAAGCTGTTCCTCGACGCCGGTCACCGCGTGACCGGCGTCGAGCCGAATACAGCCATGCGCGAAGCCGCAGAACGATGGCTTGCCGCGGACGCGCGCTTTCATGCCGTGAATGGCAGCGCCGAAGGCACCGGCCTGCCAGAAGGCTCCGTCGATCTCGTGATTGCCGGGCAGGCGTTCCACTGGTTCGACACCGAAAAGGTACGCGCAGAATTTGCGCGCGTGCTTTCGCCACGAGGGCTCGTCGCCGTCTTCTGGAACACGCGTCGCCTCGTAGGTACACCGTTTCTCGAAGGCTACGAGCGCTTGCTGCACGAATACGGCGTGGACTATGTGGGTGTCGCCGAGCGCTATGCCGACGACGACAGCATGGCCCGCTGGTTCGGGCGCGGCTACCGCGGCATGGCGTCGTTTCCGCATGGACAGAAACTCGACGAAGAAGCGCTGCGCGGTCGTTTGATGTCATCGTCATACGCACCCAAGCCGGGCCATCCCAACCACGAGCCGATGCTCCGCGCTTTGCATGCCCTGTTCGAGGCGACACAGGACGGCGGCACCATCGACTTCGACTACGACACCCGCGTCTTTGCGGGTCGCCCGGAACACGCCTGATGTACGAACTGATCCGACCCCTGCTCTTCGCATTGGACGCGGAGACCGCGCACGGTCTCACGCTCTACGCCTCGGACGTCGCGCAGCGCAGCGGGCTGTCGGGCTTCATTGCCAAGCCGCCCGCGGACCTGCCCGTGCGGGTGTTCGGTATCGACTTCCCTAACCCGGTCGGTCTGGCAGCAGGTTTGGACAAGAACGGCGCCCACCTCGACGGCCTCGCCGCGCTGGGCTTCGGCTTCGTCGAGATCGGGACCGTCACGCCGCGGCCACAGGCCGGCAATCCCAAGCCACGTATGTTCCGCCTGCGGCACCATGAAGCCGTCATCAATCGACTGGGCTTCAACAACGACGGTATCGACGCGCTGGTAAGCAACGTTGAAAAAGCCACATTCCGCGGCGTGCTCGGCATCAATATCGGCAAGAACAAGGACACGCCCAACGAGCGCGCGATCGACGATTACCTGATCTGCCTCGAACGTGCGTATCCGCTTGCCAGCTACGTCACCGTCAACATCTCATCGCCGAACACTCAAGGCTTGCGCGACCTGCAGGAAGAGGAAACGCTGCGCCGCTTCATCGGAACACTGCGCGAGGCACAGGAACGCCTCGGTGCGCAGCATGGCAAACGCAAACCGATGCTGCTCAAGATCGCGCCCGATCTCACCGAGACCGAACTCGACGCCATCGCCGAGGTGCTGCTCGCTTCCGGGATCGACGGCGTCATCTGCACGAATACCACCATCGACCGAGCCGACGTGGCGGGCGATCCGGCCGCGAACGAGACCGGCGGTCTTTCCGGCCGACCTCTGTTCGCGAAGTCCACCGGGGTTCTGCGCGGCATGCGCGCTCGTCTTGAAAACAGACTACCGATCGTTGGCGTAGGCGGCATTCTCGATGGCGACACGGCGGCCGAAAAAATGGCCGCGGGTGCCTCACTGGTACAGGTCTACACCGGGTTGGTCTACCGCGGCCCGGCACTGATCGCCGAAGCGGTCTCTGAAATTCGTCGTCGTGGGATGGCCGCATGAACAACGCTCCGGTAGACATGGGCGGCTTCACGCTTGCCAGCGACGCCGCTCTGGGTGGCCGCAATACGCTGCGGGTGGACGCGCGAGCGCGCCTGCTCGCGGAAGTGCGCGACCCGACGAAGATTCCCGAACTGCTGGCCTACCCTGCCGTGAAAGCCGGCAAGGTGCTCGTGCTGGGCGAAGGCAGCAACGTGCTCATCAAGGGCGACTACGACGGCACCGTACTCGCCATGGCGACGCGCGGCGTGGAGACCTTCCAGCGCGACGATCGTGTATTGATCCGAGTCGCTGCCGGCGAACGTTGGGACGACTTCGTGCGCTGGTCGCTGGGCCAGGGCTTTGCAGGCCTGGAAAACCTGATCCTCATTCCGGGCACCGTGGGTGCGTCGCCCATCCAGAACATCGGCGCGTACGGCGTCGAAGTCGCGGAGTTCATCGACACGGTCGAAGCCTGGGATACGCACAAAGGCGAATTCGTGGTGCTCGACAAGGCCGCCTGCGCGTTCTCGTATCGCGATTCCACGTTCAAGCAGCAGGCGGGTCGGTGGATCGTCGTGGCCGTGACGTTCGCCCTTCCGCGCGAAAGACCGCTGTCGCTGGATTACGCAGGCATCCGCGAGGAAGTGGAGAAGATGGGCGTCGCGCGTGCCACGCCCTATCACGTGGCGGAAGCCGTCGTCCGCCTGCGTTCGCGCAAGCTGCCCGACCCTGCCGTGATCGGCAACGCCGGCAGCTTTTTCAAGAACCCCATCGTGCCGATGGCGAAGGCGGAAGCACTCGCGCTGGCGCACCCCGGCCTGCCGGTCTGGCCACATGCCGGCGGCACAGCCAAGATCTCTGCCGGCTGGCTCATCGAGGCCGCAGGCTTCAAGGGCGAGCGCGATGGCGACGCGGGCATGTCCAACCGGCACGCCCTGGTGCTGGTGAACCACGGCAAGGCCACCGGGCCACAGCTGTGGGCCTTCGCGCAGAAGGTCATCGCAGGCGTGCAGTCGAAGTTCGGCGTGATCCTGGAGCCGGAGCCGTTGGTCGTTTGAATGGCGGATTGCCAGGAGATTCCGTTTTCGCGTGCCGGTTCCACTCGACGCCTCATAAGGCGTCCGTTACCGTGACCCCTGCCGGTCGTGGGAGCTCGGCCCCAAGGAGCAGACCGCTTGTAGCGCTTGCGTGCGATACGTCCCGGCAGACCCCGGCGGACGCGTAGCCGTGCATGAACACGCGAACAGGGAGGTCGCACCGTGGTCTTCGAAACACATATCTACGACGCTTATGGCAACCGGGCCGGCGCCATCGCGCACGCCCGTGCCGCGTACACCGGCGAGATTCGGGAAGACGGCACCGGCTGGTACGTGCTTGGAATGCGCGTGTACGTCCCGGCGATGCGTCGCCTCCTGAGTCCCGACGACACCAGTCCATTCGGCAGCGGCGGCATCAACAGATACGCGTATTGCGGCGGGGATCCCATCGGCAGGAGCGACCCCAGCGGCCGTTCCTGGTGGTCCTGGGTTGCCTCCACGATGGACCGGATCGAACTGCCGATCACGACGGTGCGCCGCCCTTCGGGAAGTCACGACGCATTTACGACTCCGAAGTTGGCGGCAACGTCCGTGTTGCGCCCCGAGTCGGCTGCATTGCGCACTGCGATACGAAGGGGCGCCCCATTGGACGAGCTCGTGGGAGAGGTTCGCAGCTACGGAAATGCCCGCGTGCCAGTCAGCGGACCAGGCAGTCAACAGACTCGCATGCTCTTCGGCACTGACTTTCCAGGTGTGCAGTGGCCGCGCGTCGGCAAGACCTTATCGGCCACACTATTCACGCCGGACAGGCGCACTATCCATGTCATTACGGGACCCCGCGCGTTCAGCAACGACCCGAAGCGCGCAAGCCGTGCGGCCCGTGGCATCACATATCCACACTGGCTCGAACGAACCAACGACAACGGGGGCATTCAGTTCGCTGCCACCACTCCCGTCAATTTGAGCTACATGCGATCCCTGAAAAACTACATCGATGCTGCGCATCCCGGTGTTCCCATCACCATGTTTGCGGGAGCTCATGGTGGCCAGGGCATGAAAGTCTGGGAGACCGATGGCAGAAGGAAACATCTTGAGCAGCGATTCTTCGACTCGGTCGAAAGGAAAGTCAACGATCTCCGATGGTCGGTCACATTGGTGAATTACGCTGATGTCAACGCCAAGGATATGCGTAACCACATGCAGTACGGCAAAGGTGTCGGCATTCACTTTACCTGTTACGGTGCTACCGACCTTGTGCTCATGCAAGCGCTCAATATCACCGACGTGACTTCCCGCTCTCTTCATCCGGTACCCGTCCCCGACGCCCCGTCGCCTTGACGTGAAACGGCGGCATGCATTCGCAACTTGCGCAACCGGGAGCGGCCGTCGTCGGCGTTAATTGCTACGCACCGTAGCGACGTGGCTTTGCGGTCCGTTCGCCATCGTGACGCATAGTCAGTCGATCAGGACGCGAGTCGCATCAGATTGCCGAAATGACGCACCCTACGCTGATCGGCCTATGGTTGTCGCCGCGCCAACGATGAAAAGTACATCGAACGGAAGCGAGGAGCGTGTCATGCCAAGGATCGGAATCGTACTTCTTGCCGTCATCGCTATCACGGGATGCATACGGCCCCAGACCCCGCCCACCGGCACGACCGGCAGGCTCGTGTTCTATGCAGGGAACGACGGCCAGGGCAAGGTCGTCTGTACCGTGCCCGTCAAAGACGGCACGTTCCTGAGGTCGACGTTCGCCGAACGCGGCTGCGGCAACGACGAGATCCATTCGCTGCGGTACGAAAATGCAAAACGGGATGCCGCACTCTGGATCTACGACGATCAAAACTGCGGCGACAGCAGCGACAACGCGGTCATCACCTTCACCGCGTCGGCCCCGTCGACCTTGGTGAAAACCTTCGATGAGAGCGGAACGCATAAGGGATATGACATCACCTACTCGCATCCCAACGAAGACAAGGGCGAGGCATCCTGCTTTATCGTGAACGTGCCCGGGACGGGACCCCAGGCGAACACTGGCTTGGGTAAAGGCGCGAAGGCTGTGGGGTTCGTGAGGTTCTATGAGGGTTATAACGGCTCGCAGGACAATTTCTGTTCGTACACCATCAACACCTTGCCCTATTTTCACCAGGGCAAGCCCTGCAAGAACGATGAAGCAAAGTCGTTGAAGTACGAGAACGTGCCGGCTGGCAGCACCGTCTACGTCTACGACAATCCAAATTGCGACCAAGGAGACGACTGGGCAGTCATGTCGACGATCCGGTTTGCCAACCCCCGTATCGTCGTGTGGAACTTCGAAGACAACGATCCTGATGACGCGTACGCCATTCGGTACCACAGGCAGGATGGCAATCTCGACGGGAAGGTATCTTGCGTCATCATCGACATCCCGTCACCGCCGGGCAGGTGAGGGGATGCGACGGTCCATCGACCTATGGGTTTCTTGAGGAGCGCGTCATGCCAAGGATCGGAACCGTACTTCTTGCCGTTATCGCGATCGCGGGATGCGTGCGGCCCCCGCCCACCGGTACGACCGGCAGGCTCGTGTTCTATGCAGGAAACGACGGCCAGGGCAAGGTCGTCTGCACCGTGCCGGTCAAAGACGGCACGTTACTGAGGTCGACGTTCGCCGAACGCGGCTGTGGCAACGACGAGATCCATTCGCTGCGGTACGAAAATGCAAAACAGGATGCCGCACTCTGGATCTATGACCGGCCCGACTGTGGCGATAGCGAAGACAACACGGTGATCACATTCACCGCGTCGGCCCCGTCGGTCGTGGTGAAAACCTTCGACGAGAGCAAAACGCAGAAGGGATATGACATCAACTACTCGCATCCCAACAGAGACAAGGGCAAGGCGTCCTGTTTCATCGTGAACGTGCCCGGGACGGGGCCTCAGGCGAACACCGGCCTGGGTAAAGGGGCGAAGGCCGTGGCTTTCGTGAGGTTCTACGAAGGCTACGGCGCCTCACAGAGCAATATCTGCACGTACATTACCAACACGCTTCCATTCTTCGTGAAGGAGCGTATCTGCAAGAACGATGAGGCGAAATCGGTAACATTCGAGAACACTCCGCCGGGCAGCGTCGTCTACGTCTACGACAACCCCAATTACGCAGAAAGCGACGATTATTCACACATAGTTACGCTTCGCGAAGCGACGCCCCGCATCGTCGTATGGTACTTCGAGGTCACCGAAACCAAGCCGGAATACGCCATTCGGTACTATTGGGAAGACGGCAGACTTGACGGGAAGGTCTCCTCCATCATCATCGACCTCCCCAGGCCACCGGGCAGGTAGCGGTACGCAGCAGGGACGAGAACCCAACCATGGCAATAACAATCCGACGTTACGACGCGTACGGCAGCCTTGGCCATGTCCCGCGAAAGGCACTCACGGCGTTTGCTGGCAACCGTGTCGAAGAGGAGACGGGTTGCTATGCACTGGATAGTCGCACTTACTCTCCCGGCCTACGCCGATTCCTCAGTGCAGACTCTGCCAGCCCTTTTGGCGACGGAGGCCTGAATCGCTACACCTATTGCGGGGGCGATCCCGTCAACCGCGTCGATCCCAGCGGCAGCTCCTGGTGGACGTGGTTGAAGACGCAGTTTTCGCTTCGAGGCTCCGACTTGAGCTCGCAGACACCCACAACATTCGCGCAAACGGTCGTGGCGCAGATGGATACAACGCCGAAGGCCAGGTTGGCCTGGGTCACAGGGGCAGGCGCCGGAAGCACAAAACATGACGCTCTCGGGCTGCTGAGAACGGGTTTGGATGCCCGCAGAGGGCGAATCCCATCTTCGTCGCAGCGGGCGAAGAGTCTGCCATCGAATCAGCCTCGCGCCGGCCGGGTAACTATCGTGAGACCCAACACGAGCCCTCCGCACAGCCGCGGGCACGCACCGCAAGATAGAGTTCGCATCAAACCTGCATGGAAGGCCTTCAGCGTCGACAACGACAAATCCACCCAATGGGTCGTGGACAGTGCCATGCTGCACGACGATATCGATCCTGTGCTGAAAGAGATCGCCAAATTCCAGACCAACCCCGCTGACCCTATCCCTGTCTATATCCTCAGTGGCGTACATGGCCGGCGGGACGGCATGAACTGGCCTGACTACAAGCGTGGGTATCCACTCCACAACGATCACCTTCGCAGGGAAGAGGAACGACGCCCTTATTACGCCCACGTCGCACGCAGCGGAAAAAACACGATCTTCGATAATCTGGCTGGTATCACCGAGCACGAAATGATCGAGAAGCTGCGTCGACGAGGCCATACCATCCATGCGTACTGCTTCAGTGCCGCGGACGCCGTGGTGATGAACCATTTGCAGGTCGCAGAGGTCACGGTACGCGTTCCGTGACTTGTTACGGCGCGGTGCCAACCGGAAGGGCGCTTCACCGAGCCCGCCCCGCATATCATTCGGGATCAAAGCGATAGCTGGCGGGCCGTGGCGCCCACGCCAGACCGGCTGTCACACATCTGCAAGGCTACGGTCATACGCTCCCCGCCGGGCGGCGTACCATCGGGGCGTCGCAACCCGCGACGAGGATGTTTTTTGGACACGATGACGCCACCCACCGAATCCGCCATTCCCGCCGCCAAATCCTCCAGCAGGCCGCAGGTGCCCGCGGAGACACCGGACGTCGACCTCAACGATCCCAGCCTCTACGTCCATCGCGAGCTGTCGCAGTTGCAGTTCAACATTCGCGTTCTCGACCAGGCGCTGGATGAGTCCAAGCCGCTGATCGAGCGGCTGAAGTTCCTGCTTATCTTCTCGGCGAACATGGACGAGTTCTTCGAGATCCGCGTGGCGGGTCTCAAGCAACAGATCGCGTTCGACCACGAGGTGATCGGCGCCGACGGCATTCCGCCGCGCCGCGTGCTCGCCGAAATCGCCGAAGTGGCACATCGGCAGATCGAACGCCAGTACCAGATCCTCAACGAGAAGATCCTGCCCGCGCTGGCGCAGGAGGGCATTCGCATCGTCCGCCGCAACCAGTGGACGCACAAGCAGAAGCTTTGGGTGCGCCGCTATTTCCGCCACGAAGTGGCGCCCCTGGTCACGCCGATCGGCCTGGACCCGACGCATCCCTTTCCCCGACTGGTCAACAAGAGCCTGAACTTCATCGTGCAGCTCGAAGGCACCGATGCCTTCGGTCGCGACTCCGGCCTGGCCATCGTGCCTGCGCCGCGCATTCTCCCGCGCCTCATGCGCTTGCCTGCGGAGGTCTGCGAAGGTGGCGACAACTACGTGCTGCTGTCTTCGATCATCCACGCCCATGCCGACGACCTGTTTCCCGGCATGCGCGTGCTCGGTTCCTATCAGTTCCGTCTCACCCGCAACGCCGACCTCACCATCGATCCAGAAGACGTCGAGGATCTTGCGCGCACCTTGCGCGGCGAGCTGTTCTCGCGCCGGTACGGCGACGCGGTACGTCTGGAGGTGGCGGACAACTGCCCGAAGCCGCTGGTCGACTACCTGCTCAAGCAGTATTCCCTCGAGGCGGACGCGCTTTACGAAGTGAACGGACCGGTGAACCTCGCCCGTCTGTTCGAAATGACCTTGCAGCCCGCCTATGCGCGCCTGCAGTTCCCTGCCTTCGTACCCGCCCTGCCCAAGGCGCTGGCCGAAGCGGAAGACATGTTCTCGGTGGTCGGCAAGCAGGACATCCTGCTGCTCCATCCGTTCGAATCGTTCTCGCCGGTGGTGGATTTCCTGCGCCAGGCGGCGAAAGACCCGCAGGTGCTCACGATCAAGCAGACGCTCTACCGCAGCGGTGCCAATTCCGAGATCGTGGACGCACTGGTAGAGGCCGCGAGGGCGGGCAAGGAAGTCACCGCCGTGGTCGAACTTCGCGCGCGCTTCGACGAGGAATCCAACCTCACCCTTGCCTCGCGCCTACAGCAGGCCGGCGCGGTGGTCACCTATGGCGTCGTGGGCGTGAAGACGCACGCGAAGCTGATGCTCGTGCAGCGCCGGGAGAACGGCAAGCTGGTGAGCTATGCGCACCTCGGTACCGGCAATTATCACTCGGGCAACGCGCGCCTCTATACCGACTACAGCCTGCTCACGTCCGACGAAGCGCTGTGCGACGACGTGCATCGCCTGTTCCGCCTGCTCACGGGCATGGGCAAGGCGCTGAAGATGAAGCGCATGCTCTACGCGCCCTTCACCCTGAAGAAAGGGCTGCTCGATCTCATCGCGCGGGAAGCGACGCACGCCGCCGCCGGTCGCAAGGCCGAGATTGTCTGCAAGGTCAACGCGGTCACCGACCCGAAACTGATCCGCGCGCTGTACCGGGCCAGCCAGGCGGGCGTGAAGATCGAACTCATCGTCCGTGGCATGTGCTGCCTGCGCGCCGGTATTCCGGGTGTGTCGCAGAACATCCGGGTTCGCTCGGTGGTGGGTCGTTTCCTTGAGCACAGCCGGGTCTACTGGTTCCACAACGACGGCGAGCCGGCCCTTTATCTGGCCAGTGCCGACCTCATGGAACGCAACCTGGAACGCCGCGTCGAGACCTGCTTCCCGATCGAGGGCAAGAAGCTGCGCCAGCGCGTCCGCCGGGAGCTGGACGTCTACCTCAGCGACAACCACTCGGCCTGGGTGCAGCAGCCCGACGGCACCTACGTGCTGCTCCAGCCCGCAGCGGGACAGCCCGTACGGGATGCCCAGACCCAGTTGCTGGAGCGCTTCGGCGGGATTGCCGCGCCCACGGCCGGTTGAGCACCGCTCCGCAAGGCGCTCAACCGGTCGATTAGCCCGAACGGCCAAGGCGACAACGCGCCGCGCCCAGGGCACAATGCAGGCGCTTTTCCAGGGGATACGGGCTTTCGATCGAACGCTTCCGGATCCACGCCGAGCGCCTTGGCGCGCACGCTAGCCGCAGGAACCGGAATGAGCTTCTGCAACCGGCAGCACCCGTGGTTTCTTCGCCTTCTTCAGGCGATGGCCGCGTGCTGTCTGTGGGCGGCCGGCGCGGCGGGAGCGGCGACGACGATCACCACCCACTGGCGCGAGGCCAGGTCGGGCGACGTACCGGCGGAGATCCTGCGGGAGGCCGCGGCGCGCCCCCTGCCCTCCTTCGATCCCGAAAATCTGCAGATCCTTCCCAACGCCCCTTCCGGCACCTGGGTCGTCGTCCGCGCCCTGCCACCGTGGACCACCGACGAGCGTGTGCTGAGCGTGCGGCATCCAGGGCTCGGTGCGGTCTCCCTCTACGACGAGAACCGGCTGATCGCGACGACGTCACTGGATGACTTCGGGCCGCCCCTGCACGGACACGGGCGGCTCATCTTCAACATACCCGCCTCGATTCCGGCATCCCGGCCGCTGCTGCTGAAGTTCGAGGCCAGTACGGCACCGCCGGGCGCGGTGACCATCAAACTGTCGTCATGGCCGGACTACCTGCGCGACGACGGCGGCTGGATGGTGTTCGCCACCGGCTGCCTTGCCGTGATGATGACGATGGCGCTGATGGCGCTGTGCTTCACGCTGATCCTGCGCGACATGACCTTCGGCTGGTACGCCGCGTACCTGATCTGCTATGCCCTGATCCAGGGGCTACGCTCCGGCTTCGTCTATCACCCTCTGGAGTTGCAGGGGCTCGCAGGCATAGCGGATGCGCTGGGTGCGGCGGCCACCGCACTCTCGGTATCGTTCGCCGCCTTGTTCATGCTGCGCTTCGCGAAGGTAGACGAGTACGTACCGCTGTTGCGGATACCGGTGCTCGGATTTGCCGTGGTGATGCCCGTGCTGATCGTGCTGCGCGCGAGCGGCGTCGAGTTGCTCGTCGGCATGGCGCAACTGCTGCTCCAGCCGCTCGTGCTGCTCGGTGCCTTGCTGTTCGTGATAGCCGCCGCCATCGCCGCATCGCGCGGTTCGCGCTACGCCTGGTTCTTCCTCGTGGGGTGGACGCCGTTGCTGGTGCTTACCGCGCTTTGCGGCGCGCAACAGCAGGGGATGCTTGCCAGCGCCCCCTGGCTGCCTGACGCCGCGATCGCCGCAGGCGCGTTCGAAGCCATCGTGCTTTCCATCGGCCTGTCCGATCGTGCGCTTACGATCCGCCACGATCGCGACCGAGCACGCGAACTGGCGGACAGCGATCCACTCACTGGCCTGCTCAACCGCCGCGCCTGGACCGAAGCGGCACAGACGGTGCTCGAACAAGGGCTGGCGCGTCCCGTCGCCGTGCTGTTCTTCGATCTGGACCACTTCAAGGAACTCAACGACATGCATGGGCACGCTAGCGGCGATCGTGCTCTCGTGGCCGTAGCCGCCGCGCTACGCCACGAGCTGCGGCCGTCCGACCTGCTCGGGCGCTATGGGGGCGAGGAGTTCGTGGCGCTGCTGCAAGGCGTGGACAAGGAAAACGCCATGCAGATCGCTACTCGCCTGTGCCGACGCGTGCACCGCCTCGAGGTGCACATCGGATCGGCGGAAGTGCTGCTCACCGTGTCGATCGGCGTCGCGATGCGCACGCCGTCGGACAGCGTGCAATCGCTGGTCGAGCGCGCCGATACGGCGATGTACTCGGCCAAGCTGTCCGGTCGCAACCGGGCGGTGTGCGCAGGGCACGGCCCGGTGCTGGTGCGCCGGACAGATGCCAAGGCGGCGCAGTAACGACGAAGCGCATGTGCAGAGCCGCCATGGTGGAAGCAAACGGAGCGCATTGTGGGAGCCGCTACAGCGGCGAGAAGCCAACGAAGCGATGACGCCGAAACCCACATCGCCCAGCCCTACATCACCAAACCTCAAGGCAAGCTTTCCCTCGCCGCCATGGCGGCTCCCACAACAGTAGCGCGGTGGGAGCCACCCTGGTGGCGATAAGCCAACGAAGCGGTGTAGCCGTGAGGCAGGCCCCATCGCCAGCAGGCTGGCTCCCACCGGCAGGGTGGCAACCGACAGGGTGGTCCCGCCGGCAAGCTTGGCCTCGCCGCCGTGGCGGCTCCTACAGGGCGGTGGCAGCAGCCACGATGTCGTCATCGCCCGGCAGGACCAGGAACGCCGCACCGGCCAATGGCGTGAAGGTATCCGCGCCCACCACGCGATGCAGCGGCAGATGCCCCAGGCCGGCTTCCACGATCGCCGTAATGACGCCCTCGCCCACGCCCGCACTCTTGCGCCCCTCGTCCACCACGAGGATCCGCTTCGCATTCGCGGCCTGCGCGGCGATGAAGGCATCGTTGAGCGGCACCAGCCAGCGCAGGTCCACCACGCGCACCTTCCAGCCCTGCTGCGCCTCGATGCGGCGCGCGGCACGCAGGCTCATCGGCACGCCGTTGCCGAAGGTGAAGATCACCAGATCGTCGGCGTCTTCCGCATACACACGACCCTCGCCAAGCGGCATGAATTCACTCGGCGCGGGATAGGCGAACTGCCATTGGCCATCGCCCGCCTCGTATAGATCCTTGGTCATGTACAGCGCGATCGGTTCGAGGAACGCAGTGACGCGACCGTCGACCTTCGCCAGCGCGGCGAGCGTACGCAGCATGGTCGCGGCGTCGTCGCCCCGGCTCGGACAACCGACGACGAGACCCGGAATGTCACGCAGCGCCGCGATGGAATTGTCGTTGTGGAAATGCCCGCCGAAGCCACGCTGGTAACCCAGCGAGGCGACGCGCATCAGCATCGGATTGCGATACTGGCCGTTGGAGAAGAATTGCAGCGACGCCGCCTCGCCGCGAATTTGATCGCAGGCATTATGGAAGTAGGCCAGATACTGGATCTCCGGCAGCGGCAGCATGCCCATGTTGGCGTAGCCCTGCGCGAGGCCGAGAATCATCGTCTCGTCCAGCAAAGTGTTGAACACCCGCGCGTTACGGAACGCTTTGTGCAACCCCTTCGTCACCGTGTACACGCCACCCTTCTGCGCGACGTCCTCGCCGAACAGCAGGCTTTCCGGATACTTCGCCATCAGGTCGTGCAATGCCTGACCGATCTGGATCGCGAGATGCCGCGGCGGCTGGTTCTCCGGCAGCTTGTCGGCACCGCCGAAGACGCGTTCGCGCTCGGCGGCATCGGCGGTGCGCTCCGCTTCAGCGCGCACGGCATCCGGCGTATACGGCGCCAGCGGCGCCATCACCTCGTCGAGCGCGCCCAGCTTCGGGCGACGATCCGCTTCGTCCGCGGCATCGAAACAGCGCTTGCGGATGGCTTCATACAGATCGAGCAGCGACTGGCGATCGTACAAGCCGGAGGCGAGCGCGATGTCCGCGCTGCGCAGCAACGGATCGGTGGCCTCCAGCGTTACCAGCTCTTCCACGGAGCGCCATTCGATCTCGAAGTCGGTGCCTGCGTGGCCCATGATCCGCGTAGTGCCCAGGTGCAGGAAGGTGGGCCGGCGGGTCGTTCGGCAATGCGTCACCGCGCGTTCCACCGCACCGTAGCCCGCGGCGAGATCGAGGCCATCGGCATAGAAATAATCGAGGTCGGCGCGATGACGGAAATTGTTCGCCACCCAGCCGCTTGGCGTCTTCACCGAGATGCCGATGCCGTTGTCCTCGCAGACGAAGAGCACCGGGGCCGGCAGCTTCTGGTACGCCGTCCAGGCGGCGGCGTTGAACGCGGTTTGCGCCGTGGCGTGGTTCGACGATGCATCGCCGAACGAGCAGATGGCAATGGCGTCGTCGGGTATCGGCAACGCATGACCGATGCGACGGGCCTGTTCGATGGCGACGGCCGTTCCGAGCGCCTTGGGCAGATGCGAGGCGATGGTAGACGTCTGCGGCAGCACCCACAGCGGCTTGCTGCCCCACACCTTGTGCCGGCCACCGGACGCCGGATCCTCGCTGCTGGCGGCGAACGACAGCGCGGAATCCATCACGGGGTCCATGCCGGGCAGCTTGCGGAAGCGCTCGGCCATGAAACCGCCACTGCGGTAATGCAGAAACGCCGGGTCGGTGTGGCGAGTGAGCCGCGCCACCATGGCGTTACCCTCGTGACCCGACGAACCGATCGTGTAGAACACCTTGTTCTGCACGCGCAGCACGCGCGCCATCAGGTCGAGGTGGCGGCTGATCAACTGCGATTCGAACAGCTCGCGGAAACCGCGCGCGTCCAGTGCGCTGCCGGGCAGCACGGGCTCGTCGTCACGCGGCGCAGCAGCGGCGTGCCCCTGCCACGACTGCACGAACTCCACGAAATTGCGATCGACGATCTCGGCGCGGTTGAAGCCCTTGTGACGGGCGGCGATGGGTTGCGGGACGGACATGGGAGACTCGGAAGGAGAAGGTCAGGCGGCCATCGGCGTGAAGCCAGGCTGCGCGCGAACGCGATCCAGCCAGGCAAGCACGTGAGGCCAGCGGGAAAGTTCGAAGCCGCCATCGGCGGCGCAATGCGTGTACGCGAACAAGGCGATGTCGGCGATACCGAACGCGCCGCCGCTGAACCAGGGTTCCTGCGCAAGATGGCCTTCCATCACGCGCAGCGCATGTTCACCGCCTTCGATGAGCCGTGGGATCTCGGCTTGGCGCGGATGATCTTCGGGCAGCCAGCGGCGGACAAACCGCGCCACCGCCACATAGGGTTCGTGGCTGTACTGCTCGAAGAACATCCATTGCAGGGTGCGTGCGCGTTCCCACGCATCGGCCGGCAGGTAGGGCGTGCCGTCGGCGAGATAACACAGGATCGCGTTGGATTCGGCGAGCCGTCGCCCGTCGGGAAGCACCAGCAGGGGTACCTTGCCATTCGGATTCAGGGCAAGAAATTCGGGCGTGCGTGTGGCGCCGCGCGTGCTGTCGGTCTCGATCCAGCGATAGGGACGACCTAGCATATCCAGCAGCAGTTGCAGCTTGTAGCAGTTGCCGGACGCACGCAGTCCGTACACGGTGGGGAGCTGTTCGGGAGTCAAGGAGGGAGTCTCGCGGTGGGAATCAACGACGGCGGGCAAGCCACTGCTCGCGGGTCTGGCCCCAGAGATCGACCACGTCGCCCTCGAAGGGAGGTGGCAGGGTTCCCGGGCCCAGCAGGGTCGAACCGAGCTTCTTCGCCACGCCGATCGAGGCAAGGTTGTCGGGATTGATCGAGTGGATGATCCGTTCCCAACCGAGGTTCGCGAACGCCCAGTCCATCGACGCCGCGGCACCTTCGGTGGCGTAGCCCTTGCCCCAGGTTTCGCGCACCAGACCCCAGCCGATCTCGTGACCCGGCCACCCTTCCGGCTCCCACGGCCCGAGCCGGCCGACCCAGCGCCCGCTCGCGCGCTCGATCACGGAGAACATGCCGAAGCCGTCGATGCTCCAGCAGCCTGCCATCGTCATGAAGTTGCGCCAGGCCAGCGCGCGCGGCTGCGGGCCGCCGAGAAATCGGCTGACCTCCGGATCGGCCATACATTCGGCCCAGGCATCGAAATCCTCCGCCGCCGTGGGGCGGAGAATCAGCCGGTCGGTCTCAATGCGGAGGCCGTGCATGGCGGCATCAGAACGCGTTGATGCCGGTAAGCTCGCGGCCGACCACCAACTGGTGCACCGTCTCGGTACCTTCGTAGGTGATGACCGATTCCAGGTTCAACGCATGGCGGATCGCCGAATGCTCGGTGGTGATGCCCGCGCCGCCCAGCAGGTCGCGGCACTCGCGTGCCACGTCCAGCGCCATGCGCACGTTGTTCCACTTCGCGAGCGAGACCTGGGTGGGTTGCAGGCGTCCTGCGTCCTTCAGCCGGCCCAGTTGCAGCGACAGGAGCTGCGCCGTGGTGATACGGCGCGCCATGTCCGCCAGCTTGACCTGTACCGCCTGGTTCGCGGACAGCGGACGACCGAACAGAATGCGCTGCCCGGTGTAATCGAGTACTTCCTTGAGGCACGCCTGTGCGGCGCCGATGGGGCCCCAGGTGATGCCGTAGCGGGCCTGGTTGAGGCAGCCCAGCGGGCCCTTCAGGCCCTTGACGTTGGGCAGGCGTGCGCTGTCGGGCACGCGCACGTCGTCAAAGAACAGACCGGACGTGACCGAGGCGCGCAGGCTCATCTTCTTGTGCACTTCCTGTGCGGCAAAACCCTTCGTGGAGGTCGGCACGATGAAGCCCTGGATGCCTTCGTCGGTCTGTGCCCAGACGATGGCGATGTGGGCGAGGTTGCCGTTGGTGATCCACATCTTGGCGCCATTGATGACCCAGTCGCCGCCATCCTTGCGCGCCACCGTCTTCATGTTGGCGGGGTCCGAACCGCCATGCGGCTCGGTCAGGCCGAAGCAGCCGATGACCTCGCCGCGCGCCATGCGCGGCAGGTATTCGCGCTTCTGCTCTTCGGAGCCGTAGGCGAAGATCGGGTACATGCACAGCGAGCTCTGCACGGAGGCGAAGCTGCGCAGGCCGGAGTCGCCGCGTTCGAGTTCCTGGCAGATCAGGCCGTAGCTCACGCCGTTCATGCCGGCGCAGCCGTATTCCTCGGGCAGCGTGGCGCCCAGCAGGCCGAGGTCGGCGATCTCGGGGACCAGCTCGGCTGGGAAGCGGCCCTGGTCGAAGGCATCGCCGATGATCGGCAGGACCTTTTCGTCGACGAAGCGGCCAACGGCGTCCTGCACGGCGCGCTCCTCATCGGTGAGCAGCGAACGGACGTCGTAGAGATCGAGCGGGTCGAGACGTGGGGCCATGCGGGGACTCGTACGTTGGCAGCCGGAAAGCCCACGATTGTAACCACGCCGCCGCGTCCGGTCATGGCGGGGCGCAGCAATCGTCCGTGCCCGACCACGCGCTCCGGGGACAGGCGACCCGAGACCGGGTGGGGTGACGCGAGCCACGGACGTTCACGCCGGACGCGCCATAATGGTCCGTCCCTCGTCGCCGGATCTCCCCATGTTCAAAGGCGTCATTCTCGGCTTCGCCTGCTACGCGGCCTATGCGTGGAGCGACGCCTTCGTCAAGTCGCTGGAAGGCACCCTGCCCGCCTACGAGGCCGTGTTCTTCGGCGCCGTACTGGCCATGGCGGCGTTCCCCTTCCTGAAGAAGCCCGGCGACCGTTGGAGCGAGATCGTCATCTCGAAAATGCCAGGCCTGTGGCTGCTGCGCGCCATGGCCGGCGCCATCGGCAACGTCACCGCCGTGATGGCGTTCACCGCGCTGCCGATGGCCGAGGCGTTCTCGCTGATCTTCCTGCTGCCGATCTTCGTTACGATCCTTTCGGTCGTGTTCCTGCGCGAGCACGTCGGCTGGCGTCGTTGGTCCGCCGTGGTGGTGGGTTTCCTCGGGGTGCTGGTGGTGCTGAGGCCCGGCTTCCGCCACCTCGGCGTGGGCCACGTCGCCGCCATTATCTGCGGCATCACCGGCGCGCTGTCGATCATCGCCCTGCGCATGGCTGGCGCCACCGAAAAACGCATCACGCTCTACGGTGCCGGTGTCATCGGGCCCATGATTGCCGGCTTCATCATGATGCTGCCGCACTTCGTCTGGCCGGACGCGCACCAGTGGTTCCTGGTGCTCGGTTACGGCCTGCTCGCCGCCGCCGGTGCGGTGCTGCTGATGCTCGCGACACAGAACGCACCCGCCAACCGCGTCGCCCCCACCCAGTACAGCCAGATGCTGTGGGCGATCCTGTTCGGCTATCTGCTGTTCCACGACCATCTGGACTGGCCGATGCTGATCGGCATCGTGATGATCCTCGGCGCCGGCCTTTTTACCTTCGTACGCGAGGAAAAGAAAACCAACTGGTGGCGTTGGACGAATATCGTCTAAGAGGCATTGTGGGAGTCGCTATAGCGGCGAGGCAATCCGCCTTACCGCGTCACCGCTCCGTTGGCTTCTCGCCGCCATGGCGGCTCCCACAGGCAGTTTTCCCTCGCCGCTA
Organism: Luteibacter sp. UNCMF366Tsu5.1; assembly: GCF_900119235.1. Lineage (NCBI taxonomy): Bacteria > Pseudomonadati > Pseudomonadota > Gammaproteobacteria > Lysobacterales > Rhodanobacteraceae > Luteibacter > Luteibacter sp. UNCMF366Tsu5.1. The sequence goes on from NZ_FPIS01000001.1 coordinate 1,366,371, forward strand.
TAGCGGCTCCCACAGGCAGATCGCCTCGCCGCCATGGCGGCCACTACAGGTTCGACACGCCGTGCGGCACGTGCCCGGTCGCCACATGGCGACGCGCGGATTCCACATTCGCCGGAGAATCGTCGAAGAAGATGTCCGCGCCGAAGGCATCCAGGAACGGCCCCTTGTCGCGCCCGCCGAGGAACAGTGCCTCGTCGATGCGCACACCCCAGCGACGCAGCGTAAGAATCACACGCTTGTGCGCCGGTGCCGAGCGCGCCGTGACCAGCGCCGTGCGAATGGGCGAGGTTTCCGCGGGAAAAGCCGCCTGGAGACGATGCAACGCCGCAAGAAAACCCCGGAACGGGCCACCCGACAGCGGCTCTGCCCAGCGCTCCGACTCATTGCGGTGGAAGGCATCGAGACCCTCCTCTCGCGACACGCGCTCGCCTTCGTCACCGAAGATGACAGCGTCGCCGTCGAAGGCGATGCGGAGCTGTTCGCTGGACCGTTGTGGCGCGGTCGATGGCAGGATGGTGGCCGCCGCCACGCCCGCGCGCAACGCGCGGCCAACGTCTTCGGCATTGGCCGAAAGGAACAGATCGGCCTTGAACGGCCCGATGTAATCCGACGTCGGCGCGCCACTGGTGAATGCGGCTCGCGAAATGCCCAACCCGTAGTGCTGAATGGCATTGAAGATGCGCAGCCCGGTGTCGCCGGAATTGCGTGAAAGCAGAATCACCTCCACGGCCGGCAGGTCACCCGACAACGCGTTCAAGCCCAACAGCTTCTGCACCAGCGGAAAGGCCACGCCGGGCTGAAGCAGATCGTCTTCGTGTTCGATCTGATAGGCGCGGTAGGCATCGAGGCCGTCGCGCTCGAACAGCTCGTGGCTGTCGCCCATGTCGAACAGCGCCCGCGACGAGATGGCGACCACCAGGCGGTTGTCGCGCACCGACGCATCGGCGTGGGCATTGGGCGGATTGTCTTCGGGCGAGTTCATGCGCGGGCGTTCCATCGAGACGAGCCGGCGCTCATCGTACACCGGCCACCCGTCACCGATCCGCTAGGGCGCGAACTGCTCGTCGAGAATGCGCTGCTGCAGGTTGTGTTCCGGATCGAACAGCAGGCGCACCGCATGCCGCCGCGACTGCTTGACCTCCACCGAGCGCACGTCGCGTACTTCGTGGAAATCGGCGGTGGCGCTGATCGGGCGCTTGTTCGGATCTTTCGTGTCGAAGCCAACGCGCGTCGCGTGCGGCAGGATCGCACCCCGCCAGCGACGCGGCCGGAAAGGGCTGATCGGCGTCAAGGCCAGGACGTTCGCATCGAGCGGCAAGATCGGGCCATGCGCGGAAAGGTTGTACGCCGTGGAGCCGGCGGGCGTGGACACGAGAATCCCGTCGCAAACCAGCTCGTCCAGCTTCACCTCGCCGTTTAGGCTGACCCGCAGATGCGCCGCCTGGTTGCTCTGTCGCAACAGCGCCACTTCGTTAAAGGCGAGCGCGCGGTGCTCCACGCCATCGCAGCACGTGGTGTGCATTTCCAACGGATGCAGCACCGCCGGGTGCGCCTTCTCGATACGCTCGGGAAGATGGTCGACGTCGTGATGGTTCATGAGAAAGCCGAGCCGGCCGAGCTTCATGCCGTAGAACGGCACGCCGAGGGTCCGATGCGCATGCAGCGTGCGCAGCATGAAGCCGTCGCCACCGAGCGACACGATGATGTCGGCATCGCCAGGCTCCACCCCCCGATAGCGCTTGACGAGGGTGGCGCGGGCCCGCTGGGCCACATCGGTTTCGCTGGCAACGAAGGCTAGGCGCATTGAGGAGTGGGCATCCGGAACCAACACGGAGCTTAGTGCCTAACGCCGTGCAGCGGATAGAGCCCCGCGTTGTAGGAGCCGCCATGGCGGCGAGGGAATTCGCCTCACCGCTACATCGCTTCGTTGGCTTCTCGCCGCTGTAGCGGCTCCTACAACGCAGTACTGTGGGGCGTTCTCGCGAGCTTGTAGGAGCCGCCATGGCGGCGAGGGAATTCGGCCTCGCCGCTACACCGCTTCGTTGGCTTCTCGCCGCCGTAGCGGCTCCCACAGGGTTGCTTACACCGGGATCTGCGCGAGCTGGGCCAGGCGACGGACGGCGACCGAGGCGATCGGGTAGTCCGCGTTCTGGGTGAGGATTTCCGCCAGCATGGCGCGGGTGTACTTGAGCGTGGCGTCGTCGCGCTCGAGCCAGGCCTTGACCGGGCTGACATCCGTGCGATCGCCGGCCACGCTGAGCACCTGCAACGCCAGCGCACGATGCTGGGCATTGAGTTCGTCGAGCAACGACCCGCGCGCCTGCGCATGCCACGCGCCTTCGACGGGCAAGGCTTCGATCTGCCCGCGCAGCCAGTCGAGATCCAACGCTTCGGCCAGTTCGTAGAACACGGTGGCGACCATGGCGACGCCCTTGCCGCTCTGCTTGGACACTTCGACCATGTCCAGCGCAGAGCGCAGCACCGGAATGCGCGCCAGACGCACAGCCAGCGCGTTCGGCACGCCCAGGCCTTCCCACTTCTCCTGGCTGGCGGCGAAGTCGCCGCGGCCCGTATCCGTGAGCGCGTCCGGCAGTGCCTTGCGCAGCACGGTGACCTCGCTGGCGTAACGATCCACGTTCGCCGCGATGTCCAGCGAGCCGCCCGGGCGGTTGAGCAACCAGCGGGTGAGATGACGCAGCAGAGACCAGATCTGCAGGATCGCGTCGATTTGCGTGTCCTCCGCCACCTGGCCGTCCAGCGCCTCGATCTCAGCCCACAGGTCGCGGGCGTCGAGGATCTCGCGCGCCGCGGTATACGCCTTGGCAATGGAGGCAGGACCGTGGCCGGTATCCTCCTGCATGCGCATCATGAAGGTGGCGCCCATGCGATTGATCGTCGAGTTGGTCACCGCCGTGGCGATGATTTCGCGCTTCAAGCGATGGCGCTGCATGTGCTCGGCGTACTTCTCGTGCAGCGGCAAGGGGAAGTAGCGCACCAGTTCGCGCGACAGGTACGGATCTTCCGGCACGTCCGATTCCAGCAACTGCTGGAACAGGCGGATCTTGTCGTAGGACAGCAGCACCGACAGCTCGGGACGGGTCATGCCCTGGCCGCGCTGTTTGCGTTCGGCCAGTTCGGCAGAGGTGGGCAACGATTCCACCTGGCGATCGAGCAGGCCCTCGGCTTCAAGCGTGCTGATGAAGTGAGCCATCGAACCGAGGCGGCGCACCGACTGGTGCTCCATCATCGTGATGGCCTGGTTCTGGCGATAGTTGTCCCACAGCACGAGGCGCGCGACTTCGTCGGTCATCTCGGCAAGCTGCCGGTTGCGACCCTCGAAGCTGAGCTCGCCACGCTGCACGGCGTCGTTCAGCAGGATCTTGATGTTCACCTCGTGATCGGAGGTGTCCACGCCCGCGGAGTTGTCGATGAAGTCCGTGTTGAGCAGCACGCCGGCCTGCGCGGCCTCGATGCGACCCTTCTGGGTCATGCCGAGGTTGCCGCCCTCGCCCACCACCTTGCAGCGCAGCTCGTTGCCATTGACGCGCAGCGCGTTGTTGGCGCGATCGCCCACGTCGGCATGCGTTTCGCTGGTGGCCTTCACGTAGGTACCGATGCCGCCGTTCCAGAGCAGATCGACCGGCGCCTTGAGGATCGCGGAGAGCAGATCCGACGGCGCCATGTGCGTGACCTCGGCACGGATGCCGAGCGCGGCGCGGATCTCGGCCGACACCGGGATCGACTTGGCGCTGCGCGGATACACGCCGCCACCGGCGGAGATCAGCGATTTGTCGTAGTCGTCCCACGACGAACGCGGCAGCGCGAACATGCGTTGGCGCTCCGCGAACGATGTGGCGGCATCCGGGTTCGGATCGAGGAAGATGTGGCGGTGATCGAACGCAGCCAGGAGGCGAATATGCTCGGAGAGCAGCATGCCGTTGCCGAACACGTCACCCGACATGTCGCCCACGCCGACCACGGTGAAATCCTGGGTCTGGCAATCGCGGCCCAGCGCACGGAAGTGCCGCTTGACCGACTCCCACGCACCCTTGGCCGTGATGCCCATGCCCTTGTGGTCGTAGCCGTTGGAACCGCCCGAGGCGAAAGCGTCGTCCAGCCAGAAGCCATGCTCCGTCGAGATGGCGTTGGCGATGTCGGAGAACGTGGCCGTACCCTTATCGGCCGCCACCACGAGGTACGGATCGTCCTGGTCGTGCCGCACCACGTCGTGCGGCGGCACGACCTTGCCCTCGACGAGGTTGTCGGTGATGTCGAGCAGGCCGTTGATGAACATGCGATAGCAGGCAATACCCTCGGCAAGCTGCGCGTCGCGATCGCCACCGACCGGCGGACGCTTCACGAAGAAGCCGCCCTTGGAGCCGACCGGCACGATCACCGTGTTCTTCACCATCTGCGCCTTCACCAAGCCCAGCACTTCGGTGCGGAAATCTTCGCGGCGATCGGACCAGCGCAGGCCACCACGTGCGACCGAGCCGAAGCGCAGGTGGATGCCCTCCACGCGCGGCGCGTACACGAAGATCTCGCGGAACGGCACCGGCTTGGCGAGGTCGGGCACGCGGTGCGAATCGAACTTGAAGCTGATGTACGGACGGAACGCGCCGTCCCATGCCTGGAAGAAGCTCGTGCGCAGCGTGGCATGCACCAGCGCGATGAAGCTGCGCAGGATGCGGTCCTCGTCGAGGCTGGAGACGTTATCCAGCAGTGCGTTGATCGCCTCCTCCACCGCGGCGACCTGCTCCTCGCGCGGCCGACTGAGCGACGCGACGAGGTTGCCGATGAGGCCCGGATGCGCGGCCAGCGTATCTGTGTCCATCAACGTATGCATCTCGTGCGAGAGCAGGCTTTCGGCGCGTGCGCGCTCGTCGCCGTCGAGGCTCTCGCGGCGCGGATCGAAGCGCGCGTTGAACAATTCGATGATGAGGCCGGCAATCGCCGGGTAACGATTGAGTGCGTCTTCCATGTACGCCTGGGAGAACGCCACACCCGTCTGCAACAGGTACTTGCAGTAGCTGCGCAGCACGGCGACCTGGCGCCAGCCGAGCTTCGCGCCGAGCACGAGGCGGTTGAAGCCGTCGTTCTCCGCATTGCCGCGCCAGATCTGTTCGAAGGCATCTTCGAAGAGCGAACCGACCTGCTCCACCTCGAAGGCGAGGCGGCCGACCGGCTGCACTTCGAAATCCTGCACGAACAGGGAGCCGTCGCCGATCTTCACCTCGTACATGTGCTCGGTGAGCACGCGCAGACCGAGGTTTTCAAGCTGCGGCAGGACTTCCGACAGCGCGATGTCCGAGCCCGAGCGGTAGACCTTGAAGCGGAGTTCTTCCGGGCGGTGCGGCGGATGGTAGAACGACATGCTGATGGCATCGGGACCGTCGAGACCCGCGAGCGCGCGCACGTCGGCAGCGGCTACCTGCGGCGAGACTTCGTCCACGTAGCCGGCCGGCAGCGCCTTGCCATAACGGTTGGCGAGAATGATGCCCTGCTGTTCGCCGGCTACTTCGATGAGGCGATCGCGCAGGTCGTCGTACCAGTTGCGCGCAATGGCGACGATCTGGCTTTCGATGGCCGCCGCGTCGTAGATCGGGTGGTCGCCGATGCGCGGGCGCACTACCACGTGCAGGCGGACCAGAGCGGCCTCACCCATCAGCACGGCGGAATCGACGTGCTCGCCGTGGAAGGCCTCGCGCAGCACACCTTCCACACGCTCGCGCACGTTGGTGTTGAAACGGTCACGCGGAATGTAGACCAGGCAGGAGAAGAACCGGCCGTAGCTGTCGCGACGGATGAACAGGCGCGTGCGCGTGCGCTGGGCCAGTTCGAGCAGGCCCATCGCCAGGGCGTAGAGTTCATCGGTGCTGCACTGGAACAGCTCTTCACGCGGCAGCGTGTCGAGGATGTGGCGTAGCGCCTTGCCCGAGTGCGAGTCGCGCTTGAGTCCTGAGCGGGTCATCACCGCTTCGCACTTTTCGCGCACGAGCGGCACGTGCTGCGGATGCGCCATGTACGCATTGGACGAGAACAGGCCGAGGAAGCGCTGCTCGGCGACAGGACGGCCGTTGCCGTCGAACTTGAGGACGCCGACGTAATCCATGTAGCCCGCGCGGTGCATCGGCGAACGGGCATTGGTCTTGGTCAGGATGATGGCGTCGGTGGAACCCGAGCGCGGCAGTTCGCTAGCCACCAGCGTGCGCAGCGAGCGCGGTGCCAGAGAACGCTCCGCCGTACGCAGGATGCCCAGGCCGGAGCCTTCAACGGTTTTCAGGACCTGATCGCCCGCATCGGCCGCCACTTCGTATTCGCGGTAACCCATGAAGGTGAAATGGTCGTCGGCGACCCAGCGCAAGAACTCGCTGGCTTCGCGCACTTCCTCCGCGGTATACGGCAGCGAGCGCTTGGCGAGGTCCCCCGCCACGTCGAGCATCTTGTCGCGCATGGCGCGCCAGTCGGTGACGGCTTCGCGAACGTCCGCCAAGGCGGCTTCCACGTTGGCTTTGAGCGTGTCCAGTTCGGTGTCGTCGAGGCGGTCGATCTCGAAACGCATGATCGATTCGGTCGCCGAACCGGAGCCCATGGACTCGAGCACGCCCGCCGCAGAACGAACCACTGGCACCACCGGATGGATGGTGGCGTGGATGTCCGCATGAGCGGCGGCGACCATGGAAACGGTATCGACGAGGAAGGGCATGTCGTCCGTGACCACTTCAACCACGGCACGCGACCCGGAAACACCGGGGTTGTAGACGCGGACCTTCGCCTTGCCCGGCACCCGCTCGCGAGCGAAGGCCAGCAGGTCGGCGATCAGCGCGGCCCAGCGGTCCGGCGCATGCAGGGCATGGTCGGCGGGGGCGATCCGCTCGAAGAAGGCCTCGATAAAAAAGTGCGCCTCATTGAGGCGCTCCGCGGGGTAATCCAGCTTTTTCAGTTCATCGAAGACGACGGCCTGGAAAGAGCCGTTTTCGGCAGAGCGAATCGCATTCATGGGCGGATATCGATGTGGGGAGTCGGAAATCCGCGAAAGCATAGCTCCCTGCGATGTCATGTAGCCACACCGAGGCGTGGATACGGTACGGGAATTTTCACTGCGTCGCCGCATCCGCGCCGGTGCGTTTCGATCGCGCGGCGCGCCGTGCGCGAGTCGTCGCGATGGATGCATCGCAACAATTCGCACGCGAATGTATTTGAGCACCGTTGACGCTGGTCCGGGGGAGATTCTAAACTGGACGGTATAGTCCAGCAGGGAAATCCCATGGCGACCCTGGATACCCGCCCCGTATCAGACCATCAGCAGCGGGTGCTCCAGGCGGCATGTGCGTTGTTCCTGCGTGACGGTTACCGCGTCAGCATGGGAGCGGTGGCACGCGAGGCAGGCGTGTCCAAGCAAACCGTGTATGCGCACTTCGACAATAAGGACACCCTGTTCCACGCCGCCGTCGAACAACTCGTCTTGCCTCTCCACGCCAGTTTGACCCCGGAGAGCCGCGACCTGCCCTCGACGCTGCATGCCCTGGCCCGGGCGCACCAGACCTACGTGATGGACCACGAGAACGTGGCCCTGGGCCGCATGCTGATCGCGGAAGCCCCGCGCTTTCCGGCGGCGGCAAAGGCCTTCTTCCGGATCGCGATCGACACGGTCGCGGCCCGGTTGTCGCGTTGTATGGCGGAAGCCATGGAGCACGGCAGGATGCGCAGGGAAGACCCGGACGTCGCTGCGGAACTGTTCCTGTCCATGCTGCATGGACTGGAGGGGGACCGTCGCCTCTTTGGCATGCGCGCAAGAGGCCAGAAGGCACAGGACGGCTGGGCGAGGCACGCGGTAACAGTATTTATGCATGCGTACGACATCTTGCCGGATGAACCGGCGCGAACGAACAAGAAACCTGGAAAAGGAACGGAGTTCTCATGAATCCCCTGCCCCTGCGCTCGTCCCTGCTGGCCCTCGGCCTCGCCGCAGCGCTTGCCGCCTGCCACAAGCAGGAAGCTCCCCAGCAGCCGCCCCCGCCGGAAGTCGGCACGATCACCGCCCAGCCGCAGGATGCCCCGCTGGTCCAGGATCAGGTCGGTCGCGTGTCCGCGTTCCGCACCGCCGACGTGCGTGCGCGCGTACCCGGCATCCTGCTGCATCGTCTGTATGAGGAAGGCACGGACGTGAAGGCGGGCCAGAAGCTCTTCCAGATCGATCCGCAGCCCCTCAAGGCAGAACTGGACGCCCAGTTGGCCAACCTCGCCTCCGCCCGCGCCACGGCCGTGAACGCCAAGGCACAGGCCGATCGCAACCGCGGCCTCATCGGCAAGAACTACGTCTCGCGGCAGGATCTCGATACCGCCGAGGCCAACCAGCGCACGGCCGAAGCCGCCGTGAAGCAGGCCGAAGCCAACGTGCAGTCGGCCCGGATCAACCTGGGCTTCACCGACGTGGTCTCGCCGATCGACGGCCGCGCCGGCCAGCAGCAGGTCACCGAGGGCGCGCTGGTCGGCCAGAACGAGACCACGCTCCTGACCCAGGTGGACCAGATCGACAAGGTCTATGTGAACTTCAGCGTGTCGGTCTCCGACCTGGATGCCATGCGCCGTGCCGCGGCCAACGGTGCCGCCACGCTGTCGCCCACCGACAAGGCCACCGTGCGCATCCAGTTGCCGGATGGCTCGGACTTCGGCGAACAGGGCGTGCTCGACTTCTCGTCGGCCACGGTCAATCCGCAGACCGGCACGGTGAACCTGCGCGCGCAGCTCGCCAATCCGGACCTGCGCCTGCTCCCGGGCCAGTTCGTGACGGTCAAGGCCACCCTCGGCGACTTGCACAACGTGTTCCTGATTCCTCAGGCCGCGGTGCTGCGCGACGCCAACGACGCCTACGTGATGGTCGTCGGCGAAGGCCACGCCAAGGACCCGCAGACGGGCAAGGACACGACCGTGCCCTCGGCCGCCGTGCGTCGCCCGATCAAGGCCGAGCGCATCAGCGGTTCCAACTGGGTGGTTACCGGCGGCTTGAAGCCGGGTGACCAGATCATCGTCCAGGGTCTGCCCAAGGCGAGGGAAAACGCGCCGGTGAAGGCATCGCCCGCCCAGGCCGCTCCGGCTTCGGCCGCGAGTGCCCCCGGTGCGGCTGCCCCCGCCGGTCAGCAGTAAGGGAGTTTCGTCATGCCGAGTTTCTTCATCGACCGCCCCATCTTCGCGTGGGTCGTGGCGATCCTGATCAGCCTGTGCGGCACGATCTCCCTGCTCAACATGGGTATCGAGTCGTATCCGAACATCGCCCCGCCGCAGGTCGTCGTCACGGCGACCTACCCGGGTGCGAGCGCGGATACCACCGAGAAGACCGTGACGCAGGTCATCGAGCAGCAGCTGACCGGTATCGATCACCTGCTCTACTTCAGCTCCGCGTCGAGCTCCAGCGGCACGGCCACCGTGACGCTGACGTTCGAGACCGGTACCGATCCTGACATTGCCCAGGTCCAGGTGCAGAACAAGGTGTCGCTCGCGACGCCCCGTCTGCCCTCCGAGGTGACCCAGCAGGGCGTCGTGGTGGCCAAGTCCAACCCCGACTTCCTGATGTTCATTGCGCTCACCTCGTCCAATCCGGCGATCGACGGTAACCGCCTGACCGATATCGTGTCGTCGCAGGTGCTCGACCAGATCGCACGTATCCCGGGCGTGGGCAACACGCGTCAGCTCGGTTCCGAGTACGGCATGCGCATCTGGCTGAACCCGGACAAGCTGCGCGGCTACGGCCTCTCGGCCACCGATCTGCGCAATGCGCTCAGCACGCAGAACGTGCAGTTCGCCGCAGGCTCCATCGGTACGGATCCCGCGGTCAACGGCCAGGGCTTCAGTGCGACGGTATCGGCCGAAGGCCGCTTCACTACGCCGGAAGAGTTCTCCGACATCATCCTGCGCGCCAACAACGACGGCACCGTGGTGCGCCTGAAGGACGTCGCGCGGGTGGAACTCGGCCCGCAGACCTACGGCTTCAACGCACAGTGGAACGGCACGGCCACCGGCTCCTTCGGTGTGCAGCTGCTGCCCGGCGCGAACGCGCTGGACGTGGCAAACGCTGTGCGCGCCAAGATGGCCGATCTCGCCCGCGGCTTTCCCGATGGCGTGACCTGGTTCGCACCGTACGACACGACCAAGTTCGTGACGATCTCGATCGAGGAAGTGGTGCATACCCTCGTCGAGGCGATCATCCTCGTGTTCCTCGTGATGCTGCTGTTCCTGCAGAACTTCCGCGCGACGATCATCCCGACCCTGGTCATCCCGGTGGCGTTGCTGGGTACCTTCCTGGGTCTGTCGCCGCTCGGTTTCACGATCAACCAGCTCACCCTGTTCGGCATGGTGCTCGCTATCGGCATCGTGGTCGACGACGCGATCGTCGTGATCGAGAACGTCGAACGCATCATGTCCGAGGAAGGACTGTCGCCGAAGGAAGCCACGCGCAAGGCGATGGGCCAGATCACTGGCGCCGTCGTGGCGATCACGGTGGTGCTGGCGGCAGTGTTCGTGCCGTCCGCACTGCAGCCGGGCGCCTCGGGTATCATCTACAAGCAGTTCGCGCTGACGATCGCGGTGTCGATGGGTTTCTCGGCGTTCCTCGCACTGTCGTTCACGCCGGCATTGTGCGCCACGATCCTCAAGCACACCCACGACGAAAAGAAGAACATCGTCTATCGCAAGTTCAACCAGGTCTTCGACTGGGTTCAGCACACCTACTCCGGCCACATCGGCGGTGCGGTGCGTCGTGCCCCGGTCTGGATGGTGGTGTTCGTGCTGATCGCGGTGCTTTGCGGCTTCCTGTTCACTCGCCTGCCGACCAGCTTCGTGCCGGACGAGGACCAGGGCTACGCGCTCGCCATCGTGCAGTTGCCGCCCGGTTCCAGCATCGCCCGTACCGAGAAGGTGATGGAGCAGCAGCGCGCGATCCTGCTGAAGGACCCCGCCGTCGACGGCGTCTTCCAGATCTCCGGCTTCAGCTTCGTGGGCCAGGGCGAAAACGTCGGCATGAGCTTCATCCGCCTCAAGGACTGGGGCGACCGCGACATGACCGCCACCGAGTTCATCCAGCAGGCGAACGGCAAGATGCAGGCCGTGCGCGATGCCACGATCTTCGTCGTCAACCTGCCGACGATTCGCGGTCTCTCGCAGTTCGGCGGTATCGACATGTACCTGCAGGCACGCGCCGGCCAGTCGCGCGATGAGCTGACCCAGGCCCGCAACATCCTGCTCGGCGCCGCCGCACAGAACAAGGCGCTGGTCGGTGTTCGCCCGAACACGCTCGAAGACGCGCCGCTGCTGCAGTTGCACGTCGATCGCACGCAGGCGCAGACGATGGGCCTGTCGGTCAGCGACATCTACACCGCGATCCAGCTCACGCTGGCACCGGTCTATGTCAATGACTTCTCCTACGGCGGTCGCGTGAAGCGCGTGATGCTGCAGGCCGACGCGCCCTATCGCATGGGCACCGATGCCTTCCAGCACATCTTCACCCCGAGCACGCTCAGCACGGCATCGACGAACAGCAGCACCAGCAGCACCTCGTCGACCGTCGCCAGCGCTTCGACGGCCGTGGACAGCGCGATGATTCCGCTTTCCAGCGTCGTCAGCTCGAAGTGGTCGCTGGCCGCACCGACGCTCAACCGCTACAACGGCTACTCGGCGGTGGAAATCGTGGGCAACCAGGCGCCGGGTTACTCCACCGGCCAGGCCATGAACATCGTGGAGGGCATCGTCAACGACAAGCTGCCGAAGGGTTTCGGCTATGACTGGACGGGCCAGTCGTACCAGGAAATCCTCTCGGGCAACTCGTCGACGCTGCTGCTCGCGCTGTCGGTGGTGATCGTGTTCCTCTGCCTTGCCGCCTTGTACGAGAGCTGGTCGATCCCGGTGTCCGTGCTGCTGGTGGTGCCGCTGGGCATCCTGGGCACCATCGTGTTCTCGATGCTGCGCGGGCTGCCGAACGACATCTACTTCAAGATCGGCATGATCACGGTCATCGGCCTTGCGGCGAAGAACGCGATCCTGATCGTGGAGTTTGCGGTGGAGCAGCAGCAGGGTGGCAAGACGCTGCGCGAAAGCGTCATCGAAGCCGCTCGCCTGCGACTGCGCCCCATCTTGATGACGTCGCTGGCCTTCATCCTCGGCGTGTTCCCGCTGGCGATCTCTACCGGCGCGGGTGCCAACTCCCGTCATGCGATCGGTACCGGCGTGATCGGCGGCATGCTGTTCGCAACGTTCCTCGGCCTGCTGTTGATTCCGGTGTTCTACGTCAGCGTTCGCCGCATGCTGGGCGACAAGCTGGACGAGGTGTCGCACAAGCTGCCGCACCACGGCCCGGATGGCGATGATCACGGTCCGGACGGTGGCGGCCATGGCCCGCAGGGTGGCGGCAATCCGTCGACCAACGTCGGCCCGCATGCACCGAACGTGGGCGATGTGAGAGCCTTCGATTCGGACCCTCGACGGGGTACTGAACGACCGTAACGAAGAAAACCCGGCGCAAGCCGGGTTTTTTTTGGGGTTGGGGATGCGCCTTTCGGCTATGCCGCTTCGTTGGCTTCTCGCCGCTGTAGCGGCTCCCACAGGTTTGCCGTCCGAGCCTTATGCCGATGCGATCGATGCCGCCACGTCCAACGAAGCATGGTGGACGGCTTCGATGTTGTGGCCGTCCGGATCGAGGACGAACGCGCCGTAGTAGCCGGCGTGATAGTGGGAGCGCGGGCCGGGCGGACCGTTGTCGCGTCCACCGGCGGCGAGTGCCGCCTCGTGGAACTCGCGTACGAGCTTCTGCGTTTCCACGCGGAAGGCGACGTGGACGGGCGGCTGGTTGGGCTGGCCCTCGGTGATCCAGAAATCGGGTTTGCCGTGCTCGCCGAAGCCGGCGACATTCGTGCGACCCGTTACCGAGGCGGGGAGGATCACGAGGAGTTCGTATCCGATCGCCGCGAGCGCCGCCTGGTAGAACTGCTTGCTGCGTTCGAAGTCGCTGACGATGACGCCGGTGTGGTCGATCATGAGAGTCCCCAGGAGAGATGGCCTGGAGAGCTTAGCGCATTCGACGAGGTGCCCTGTCGGCACGGCGGCGCGCGGCATATCCGTGCGAGCGATCGCATCGGCAGGTGCCGATGCGATCGCGGTGGCTTACTCAGCGCAGGCCGGTTTCCGAACGGGCGATGACGAGGCGCTGGATTTCGCTGGTGCCCTCGTAGATCTCGGTGATCTTCGCATCGCGGAAATAGCGTTCCAGCGGCATTTCCTTGGAGTAGCCCATGCCGCCGTGGATCTGCACGGCCTGGTGGGTGATCCACATGGCCGCTTCGGACGCCACCAGCTTCGCCATCGAGGCCTCGGTGCCGAAGCGCCCACCCGTCTTCTCCACCTGACCCTTCGTCCACGCAGCGCGCAGCGTGAGCAGCAGGGCCGCGTCGAGCTTGCACTTCATGTCCGCGATCTTCGCCTGAGTCATCTGGAAGGTGCCGATCGGATGGCCGAACGCCTTGCGATCGCGCGACCACTGCAGGGTGGCTTCATAGGCGGCGCGTGCGATACCGACGGCCTGCGAGGCGATGCCGATGCGGCCTGCGTCGAGCACGCCCATGGCGATGGCAAAACCCTTGCCTTCCTCGCCGAGCATGTCTTCCTGCGGGCATACGTAGTCGTGGAACTCGATCTCACAGGTGGCCGAGGCGCGAATGCCGAGCTTGGGTTCGGTCTTGCCGGCGAGGAAACCTTCGCGCTTTGTGTCGATGAGGAAGGCCGACACCCCGCGCGCGCCGATCCCCGGCGTGGTGACCGCAAACAGCACGATGTAGCGGGCCACGGGGCCCGAGGTGATCCAGCTCTTCTTGCCGTTGATGACCCAGTCGCCATCCGCGTTCTTCACCGCGCGGGTGTGCATGTTGGAGGCATCGGAGCCCGACTGCGGCTCGGTCAGCGCGTAGGCGCCGATCGCTTCGCCGGAGGCGATGGCACGCACGTACTTCTGCTTCTGTTCTTCGGTGCCGTTCTTCAGGATGCCGTTGCAGAACAGCGAATTGTTCACCGACATGATGGTGGACGTGGCGGCATCGGCCGCGGCGACCTCGATCATCGCCAGCACGTAGGCCACCGGGTCCATCCCGGCGCCGCCGTAGGCCTCCGGCACCTCGATGCCCATCAGGCCCAACTGGCCCATCTCCTGGATGTTTTCCAGCGGGAATTCGCCCTTGGCGTCGAACTCGGCGGCCACGGGTGCAATGCGCTTCTGCGCGAAATCGCGGGCGATGGACTGGATCGACAACTGGTCGTCGGTAAAGCGGAAATCCATGGGGTGTTCCTCACGCCGACCTGTAGGCGGCAGTCTTGGGGTGGAGACGAGCCCGCCATTCTAACGGTCGTTCGAGCGCTTGCCGCCCTGCACTGCAACATGCGCCCTTGACGCCCGGCCATGCCGGCCGCATCCTACGTATCTCTGTATCGCGATATAAGGATGTTGGATGGATCTGTCGACCGCATCCACGGCCCTCCGGCTCCTTGCCGATCCCACCCGCGTCCGCCTCCTCGCCCTGCTGGACCGCGAGGAACTCACCGTGGCCGAACTGGCGGCGGTACTGCACCTGGCCCAGCCGCGCGTGTCCACGCACCTTGCGAAACTCAAGGAAGCCGCGCTCGTGCGCGATCGCCGCGCAGGCGTGTCGGCCTATTATCGGGCCAACGCCGAGGCCGATCCTACCCTGGCGGCCCTGGTCGCCTCCTTGCGCGACACCTTGAGCGACGCCCTGCTCCGCGAGGATGCCGAACGCCTGCCTGCGGTGCTCGCCCAGCGCGCTCGCGCCGAGGGTTGGGCCGATACCGTCGCTGGCGACATGGAACGCCACTATTCGCCGGGACGCACCTGGGAAACGCTCGCGCGCTCGCTTCTGCAGTTACTTGCCACTGGCGACGTGCTGGACATCGCCTCGGGCGACGGCGTGACCGCGGAGCTGCTGGCGCCGCACGCGCATTCGATCGTCTGCGTGGACAGCTCGGAGCGTGTCGTCGAGGCCGCGCGCCAGCGACTGTCCAGCTTCGCCAATGTGGATGTGCGCACGGGCGACATGCATGCGCTGGATCTCGGTGGGCGCCAGTTCGACCTGGTGCTGCTGTTGCACGCCCTCACCTACTCCGATCGGCCGCAGGCCGTGTTCGACGAGGTGAGCAAGGTCCTGAAGCCGGGCGGTCGCCTGCTCGTGTCTACCCTGGGCGAACACGATCACCGCGCCGTCGTGGAGCCGTTCGATCACCGCAACCTCGGTTTTACCTGCGACGGCTTGACGGCCATGGCGCGGCAGGCCGGGTTCGAGGTGGTCAGTTGCGAACGCCTGAGTCGCGAGCGCCGCGCGCCTCACTTCGAAGTCATCAGCCTTCTTGCACGCAAGCCCTGAGGGAGCACGACCCATGAGCCAACTACCGTGGCTGCATCCCGAACGCGTCGCCCTCATCCAGAAAGGGCTGGCGGAACGCATCATGATTCTCGACGGTGGCATGGGCACCATGCTGCAGGGCCATCGGCTGGACGAGTCCGGCTACCGCGGCGAGCGCTTCGCGCAGGGGCGCGACGGGCTGCACGAGCACGCTCACGACCACCCCGGCGAGTGCGACCTCAAGGGCAACAACGACCTGCTGCTACTGACCCAACCGGACATCATCCGCGGCGTGCATGACGCCTACCTGGAAGCCGGTGCGGACTTCATCGAGACGAACACGTTCAACGCGACGCGCGTGAGCCAGGCCGATTACCACCTCGAACACCTGGTACCGGAACTCAACCGCGAAGGTGCGCGCATCGCTCGCGAGGCCTGCGATGCCATGACGGCGCGCACGCCTGAGAAGCCGCGCTTCGTGATCGGCGTGCTCGGGCCCACGAGCCGTACCGCGTCGATCTCTCCCGACGTGAACGACCCCGGCTTCCGCAACGTGTCGTTCGATGAGCTGAAGGAAAACTACATGGAATCCGCCCGCGCGCTGATTGAAGGCGGTGCGGACACGATCATGGTGGAGACGATCTTCGACACCTTGAACGCGAAGGCAGCCTTGTTTGCCTTGAGCGAGCTGTTCCATCAGCTTGGCGCGCGCGTACCCGTGATGATCTCAGGCACCATCACCGACCGTTCCGGACGCACGCTGTCGGGGCAGACGGCGGAAGCGTTCTTCTATTCGGTGGAGCACATCCAGCCGTTGTCGGTCGGTCTCAATTGCGCACTCGGTGCCGAAGACCTGCGTCCGCATGTGCAGATGCTTGCGCGCATCGCCGGCAGTGCCATCAGCACGCACCCCAACGCCGGGCTGCCGAATGCCTTCGGCGAGTACGACGAGACCCCCGAGAGCATGGCCGAGACCATCCGCAGCTTCGCCGCGGATGGTCTCATCAACATCGTGGGCGGTTGCTGCGGCACCACGCCCGCACACATCGCAGCCATCGCCGCCGCCGTGGCGCCCTACCCGCCCCGTATCGCCAAGGACGCCGCGCAAGCCGCATGAGCATTCGATATACGCGTCTCTCCGGTCTCGAACCGCTGGTCCTCACGCCGGACCTGAATTTCATCAACGTCGGCGAACGGACCAACGTCACGGGGTCGGCGCAGTTCCGCAAGCTGATCAAGGAAGGCCGTTACGAGGAAGCGGTGGAAGTGGCGCGCCAGCAGGTGGAGAACGGCGCGCAGATCATCGACATCAACATGGACGAGGGCCTGATCGATTCCGAGTCGGCGATGACGCGGTTCGTCAACCTCATCTCGTCCGAGCCCGACATCGCACGCGTGCCGATCATGGTCGACTCCTCGAAATGGAGCGTGATCGAAGCCGGCCTGCGTTGCATGCAGGGCAAGGGCATCGTCAATTCCATCTCGATGAAGGAAGGCGAGGCTGCGTTTCTCGAACACGCGCGTCGCGTGCGCCAGTACGGCGCCGCCGTCGTCGTGATGGCCTTCGACGAAGCCGGCCAGGCGGACACGAAGGAGCGCAAGATCGAGATCTGTTCGCGCGCCTACGAGCTGCTGGTGAACGAGCTGGACTTCCCGCCCGAAGACATCATCTTCGACCCCAACATCTTCGCCATCGCCACCGGCATCGAGGAACACAACAACTACGCGGTGGACTTCATCGAGGCCACGCGCGAACTGAAGAAGCGATTCCCTTCGTCGCACGTGTCCGGTGGTGTATCCAACGTGTCGTTCTCGTTCCGCGGCAACAACGTCGTGCGCGAGGCCATTCATTCGGTGTTCCTCTACCACGCGATTGCGGCGGGCATGGACATGGGCATCGTCAATGCCGGCGCCCTGGCGATCTACGACGACCTGCCGGAAGACCTGCGCGAGCGCGTGGAAGACGTCGTGCTGAACCGTCGCCCCGATGGCACCGAGCGGCTGCTGGAGATCGCCGAGCGCTACAAGGGCGGGAAGGGCGAGGTCGCGGTGGAAGCCGCCGCGTGGCGTGAAAAACCCGTAGCCGAACGGCTCAGCCATGCGCTGGTGCATGGCATCGACCAGTTCGTGGTGGAAGACACCGAGGAAGCACGCGCCGCAGCGCGACGTCCGCTCGATGTCATCGAAGGCCCGCTCATGGCAGGCATGAACGTGGTGGGCGACCTGTTCGGAGCGGGCAAGATGTTCCTGCCGCAGGTCGTGAAGTCCGCACGCGTGATGAAGAAGGCCGTGGCGCACCTCATTCCCTACATCGAAGAGGAAAAGCGCATTTCAGGCGATGCCGGCAAGAACAACGGCAAAATCGTGCTCGCCACGGTAAAGGGCGATGTCCACGACATCGGCAAGAACATCGTGGGCGTGGTGCTCCAGTGCAACAACTTCGAGGTGATCGATCTCGGCGTGATGGTGCCGACGCAGAAGATCCTCGATACGGCGCGTGCCGAGAACGCCGACATCATCGGTCTCTCCGGCCTCATCACCCCATCGCTGGAAGAAATGAGCCAGGTGGCGCGTGAGATGCAGCGCCAGGATTTCCACGTGCCGCTGATGATCGGCGGTGCGACGACGTCGCGCGCGCACACCGCGCTGCGCATCGAGCCGCACTACGCCTCGCCCACGGTATGGGTGAAGGACGCCTCGCGAGCCGTCGGCGTCGCGCAATCGCTGGTCAGCAAGGATCTCGTCGACGAGTTCATGGCGAAGGTGCGCGCGGAATACGCGGAGGTGCGCGAACGGCACAAGAGCCGCGGCACGGGCAAGCAACTGGTGCCGCTGGCGAAGGCGCGTGCACAGCGCTACACCTGCGATTGGCAAGCGTATGCCCCGCCCGCACCACGCTCGCCCGGGCTGACCGTGTTCGACGATTACGACCTGGCGGAACTGCGCCGCTACATCGACTGGTCGCCGTTCTTCAACGCGTGGGAACTGGCGGGCAAGTACCCCGCAATCCTCTCCGACGAAGTCGTAGGCACGCAGGCCACGGAACTGTTCAACGACGCGCAGGCGATGCTCGATCGCATCGTGGCGGAGAAGTGGTTGACCGCCAAGGGCGTGATCGGCTTCTGGCCGGCGGCGCAATCGGGGGACGATATCGAGGTCTACGCCGAACCGGGGCAGCGCAAGCCTATGGCCGTGCTGCACCACCTGCGCCAGCAGGTGGACAAGCCAGCCGACCGGCCGGACTTCTGCCTTGCCGATTTCATTGCACCGAAGGACAGTGGGGTTGCCGATTGGATCGGCGGTTTCGCGGTGACGGCCGGCATCGGCATCGACGAACACGTGGCCCGCTTCGAGGCGAACCACGACGACTACGCGTCGATCCTGCTCAAGGCACTAGCCGACCGACTCGCCGAGGCCTTTGCGGAACGTCTACACGAGCGTGTGCGCAAGGAATTCTGGGGCTACCAGCCCGACGAGACGCTGGATAACGAGGCATTGATCGCCGAGTCGTACCGCGGCATACGGCCTGCGCCGGGTTACCCCGCCTGCCCCGAACATTCGGAAAAGCGCACGCTGTTCGATCTGCTCCGGGCAACCGAACACACCACCGTGCAGCTCACGGACAGCTTCGCCATGTATCCCACCGCTGCGGTGTCGGGCTGGTACTTCGCGCATCCCGACAGCCAGTACTTCGTCGTCGGCCGCGTAAGCCGCGAGCAGGTCGAGGACTATGCGAAGCGCAAGGGCTGGGATCGCACAGAGGCCGAGCGCTGGCTTGCGCCGTATCTCGACTACGATCCGGATTGAGACGGCCCGTGCAGGAGCCACCATGGCGGCGACGGAAAGCTTGCAGGTGGGACTACTACTTTCCGGTGGGAGCCAGCCTGCTGGCGATCGGGGCATGCCTTGCCGCTACACCGCTTCGTTGGCTTATCGCCACCAGGGTGGCTCCCACCTTCGCTTCGTAGACTTCCTACAACGAGCGCGAGATCAGTCTTCGGCGCCGCCCGGTCGCACGGTTTCCTGCTTGTCCCGGTGTTTCAGGTGCGCGAACACGTTGTAGAACGACACCAGCATCGGGAACGCCGTCTGGATGATGCCCACGGAATCGTTCTTGCCCCAGATGAAATAGGCCAGGGTCAGCACGCTGCCGCTGACCGACAGATACCAGAATGACATGGGCACGGTGACCTTCTTGTTCTTCTTCGTCGCATAGAACTGGACGAACCAGCGCGCGGTGAAGAGCAAGGTGCCGAGAAGACCAATGATCTTCCAGGGCGTGAGCGTCAGCAGGTGGAGATCGGCGAGGGCGTCGTGCATGGCGGTGTCCGGGCGTACGTTCCACCCATTCTAAGCGGCGGTCATGGCTGAGGGGCGTAGCGCCCCGCACAACGGCAAAGCTCCGAGCCGGCCGCCGTTCGCTGAGCGCACCAATAAAAAGCCCGGCACTGGGGCCGGGCTTTTAAATTCGATGGTGGGCGGTACAAGGATCGAACTTGTGACACCTGCCGTGTGAAGGCAGTGCTCTACCGCTGAGCTAACCGCCCATCGAGCGGGGCATGATAACGAGCCGTACCGCCTCGGTCAATGCCCCGCCCTGCCCCGATCAGTCGAGGATTTCCCGCCAGTTGGTGCGCTGGAGCAGCGCCGAATTACCCGGCTGCACCATGTTCGCCGTCTGCGGCGACTGGCCCGTCTGGCCGTACAGCAGCACAAACTTGCCGTTGTTCGGTAGCTGAACCATCTGCAGGTTCGTGATCGCCGTATTGGCGGTCAGGAACTTCACGGACTGACCGGTCGACGAGAGCAGGTTGCTCTGTCCCGAATCGTACGCGGCCGAGTAGACGGCACCACTCAATGCGCAGGGGTCGGCGGTCGGGATCAACGTACCCCAGTTGATCGAGAAGATGCCGGCCACTGCGTCGGGATCGACCACGATACGCTCCGTGGCGCCGCCAGTACCCGGCGCGGTTCCCGTCAGGTCGTAGTACCAACCGTAATCGGCATCCTGGATGTTGAGGTTGTCGACCAGGTTGTTCTGACGCAGGTTGGCGCGGGTGATTGGCGTGCTGATTGGGTTGGGCGATACGCCGGTCCCGTCGCGCAGTGCGTACATCGTCTGCGTCTGGGTATCGGTGAGGTCGCTGCTGTCGAGGAACTTGCCGGTACCGACGAACACCCAGCGACGCGTGCCGGTGCCGGTCGAGTCGTAGTTCAGTTCGATGCGGGGCGCCGTGGTGATCGGCTGCGCACCGCCGCTCGGATCGGTCAGCTTGGCGAGGATGACAGGGCTCGGATACGCACCGGTGCCGGAGAGATCGAAGCGCCACACATTGCCCTGCAGATCACCCACATAGACCTGCTCGACGGTGTTGTCCGTCACGTCCTTGATGTATGCGGACGGACGCGAGAGTCCGATCGGGCTCGTGGTCGACCCCGTGGTGGTCGCGATCTTTTCGAGCAAGGTGCCGGTCTTGACGTTGATGACGTAGAGATAACCCTTGCCATCGGCGTTGTTGTAACCGGAGGTCGCGATGACCACCCACCCATACTTGCGTGTCTTCGCGATCAACGGACGTGCATAGGTGTAACCCATCGTCGAATCGGTGAATTCCCAGAGCGACTTGGCAGTCGCAATGGTCGACTCGATGGTGGTGTCCTTCGTGGTCGTCGGCGCGTTAGGTACCGTAGTGATATCGAGGCCATAGAAGCCCTTGCCGCCCTTGCCGAGGCCGCCGACAAGCACCGTATGCCAATTGTTGGTCGTCGGTTTGGTGCCGGCAGTACCCGCCGTGTTGACCGTCCAGTCGAAATCGACGTCAGCCGCTTGCGGCGTCTGATCGACGTAGAAGTGGTGGTCATAACCGTTCGTGGTCGCGCCCTTCAGGTTGGCCAGCGCGGCGAGACCGTCAACGGCAGGCGTGTTGTTCGGTCCGGCGAAGACGAGGTTCGGCACGTAGGCCCACAGTTCTGCACCGCCGCCACCCAGCGAGTTGGTGCCACCCGACGAGAAGTCGGCTTCAAACGCATGGACCATGCCGTCGTTGGCACCGACGTAAACCACTGGCATGCGACTCGACTGTGCGGTAACAAACGCGCTGTAGCCGGGATTGTTGCCGTCGGTATACGACGTGGACAGTGCGCCCTGCACCAGCGTGGCCTGCGAGTTCACGATGTCGCCAAGCAGGTGCGTGCGGATGTGGAAGCTCGTGCCTTCCTTCGACCGGTCGCCGCGCAGGAAATCGAGCAGCGTCGAGTCGCTGGAAAGATTGCTCTGCTGCGTCGCGTTGAGACTCGCCCAGCGGAACGGCTTGCCTGCGCTCCCGACACGTGTAAACACACGGCGGATGTCCCGCCAGCCAAGCGTGGAGTTGGTGCTGTCGGCATAAGCACCTAGCGCATCGAGGCGCGTCTGGGCGCTCCACGTATTGCTGCCCGTGGCGGCTTGCACGTCAGCGCCAACGGCGGCGGAAGCCACGAAACCGGTGACCTCGCCACTCCAGGTGCCGGGGAAATAGGTCACCGTGTAGATCGGAAAGCCTGCGACCGGCGAGTTGTAAGGTGCCGCATTCGCCGTCACGTCGGAGAGCACGCGCGTGGGCGATACGCTGGGGCCCGACGCGCTCAGCGACGCCGTGGTGCTGACGTTCGAGAAGATACTCGCCAAGCCGGCCACGATCAGGTCGGGACGGTTACCGACGAAGTAATTGTCCGGACGCAGATCCTTCTTCGCCACGGTCGACGTATTCGTGTGCCAGGTGAGGAACGACGACGGCTTGCCATCGCCCTTGGTATCGGCGAAACCGCCGTACTTGGCCGCGAGCCAGTACTGGTTGGGGCCTGCACTACCGTTGCCCGTGTTGTAGATTTCCTGGCCATTCGCGCCCGAGAACACACCCGGCTCCATCACGTCCACCACGTAGGTATCGACGGTCTGCTTGCCCGTCAGGTCCGAGCGGATGTCATTGGTGTGCGCAAAGTAAGCGAGACCAGCGATGAAGTAGGTCGAGAGCTGCCCACTGTTGACGAAGCTGGTGCCTGCGGCGTTGCCACCCAGCTTGGCCGCGGAAAACGAGGCCGACGCCGTGCCGTTGTTGCCGTCGGCTTCGATCAGCGGCAGGTTGCCCATGTTCGTGGTGTACTTTCCGGCGTCCACGCCCTTGACCACCGTTTCGGTGGCCTGCATGGCGCAGTAACCGTTGGTGCCGGACGGGCCTGTCGAACTCGGCACGCGGCGATCGCAGTGCGTATGCGAGTCGCCGATCACGAGGATCGCGTTCGCTGCGCACTTGTACTGCATGGGGTCGTTCGAGTCGGACGAGTCCGCCTTGGTCCCCTTGAAGGCGGGGAAGGCCTTGTCGAGGCTGTTAGTGGCGTTGAGCGAACTGCTGTAAGCGGGGTCGAGTGGCGCGCGCATGAAATACGCAAGCGCCGACCAGTAAAGCTCGCTGATCGTGTCGTAGGTTTCGTAACCGTTCGTACCGAACTTGTTGAGGTAATTGATGACGCCGCTTTGCGAGAACGCGGTGCCGTCCGGTCCGGTCGCGAGGTTGGAATCGTTGGCCGCCGGATTGCTGTAGAGCGTACCGTCCGTCGCGCTCCACTCCGCGTATGCGTTGGGCTGGCGGGCACCGTTGCCGTTGTAGGTCGTAGGGCCGTTATCGCGCAGCAACGCACGAACCAGGCCATTGGGATTGGGAGCGCCCGAGGTATTGGCGTAGGCCGCCGCACCGACGCGGATGCGCTGGTAGTTCTGCTGGATGAGGCCTTCCGGCTTGTAGTTACTGCCGTAGGCCGTGCAATTGTCTTCCGCGGTATTCTTTTCGCACACCGAGACCTGCGCGTTATACGTCAATACGACGTTGTTGACGCCGTTGGTCTTGCCGGTCGAGGAGAAGGCCGGGTTGTTTGACACCCTGAACGTCGTGCCCAGGCCGTACGAACGGAAATACGCCACCGACCAGTTCTTGACGTCATCGCCAGCGACGTCCTTCAGATTGACGTTGTTGTTGGCACCCAGACGCTTGTTGGGGAAGTTGCCTTCGTTACTCTGGTTGTTGAGATTGGACCGGACCAGTACCGTGGCCGTCGCCGTGTCGACCGCGCGGTTGCCGCCGGTGAGCGTCTTGCGGAACTCGTCCAGCGCCGTCATGGTCGCCCAGTTCAGCGCATTGCCGCTCCAGTCGCCGCCGCAGCTATTGTCCGACGACGTCAGCGTCTTGCTCGGCTTGAAATAGCCGTCCGACGACGAGTACTGGTAGCACTTCAAGGGATCGAAGTAGCCCAGGTAGTTCATGGCGGGGAAGTAGCACACGCCAAATGACGCATTGGAATCGGTGACCTTGCCACCGCAGCTGTACGACGTACTTCCGGTCACCAGCGCCACACCGGCGTTGTCGGTATACGCCGCCACCGTGCCGGTCGGGAATTCGACCGAGAGCGCGAGCATCAGATTGGCCGGTACGTTGGACGCACTGTACAACGGCAGGTTCGACAGTTTGGTATCGGCTGCCAGGCCGACGGAAGCCGGAAATCCGAGCGCCAACAGGCCAACGAGGGCAAGCAACCGTTGAGCGACCTTGCGGAAAGAGTTCATGCGCGTATCCCGAGAGAGGCCAGGGTCATGGTCAGCGGAGGATCGTTTGGACGTAGGCGACCGCGTTTCGCTGGCCGTCCACGCGCACCGTCAGGCGAAACGCGGCGGCCGAGCCGGTCGTATTGAACGGGATGCCGGGATCGGTCGTGAGATTCGAACTGGTGCCGCCACTGATCGCCGTACCCGGCACGATGCACGTGTTGATGGTCGCTGGCGTATTGGATGTGGGACAGAGGCGCTCCACGACGTAGTAAACGTCGTTCTTCGTGTCACTCTGATCCATCTTCACGACAGCGCCCTGCGTCTTGTTGAGCAGGATGTCGGGGATGTCCGGGCGTGTGGTCGACGTATGCGCCTGCAACGACGCGTAGTACCCCATGCTCGGATTGTCCGAGTTACTCACTGGCGGCGCAAACGACGACTCGAGCTTGGTGCGGATGTCCTGGTACGCGCGCTCCGCCTCCTGCATGGCGCCCTGCCGGAAGGTCATGCTGCCCGCGATGGAATTGGCGGTGTCGACGGAACGCATGAGCGCCATGGCTGCGAGCAAGGTGGCAACCAACACCACCAGCGCGATCAACGTGGCGATCATGCCCTTCTGACGCGATGCGGCGCCGAGGCGGCTGTAGGAAGACATGGACTTGGACATGGGCCGGTCCTTTAGAAGAACTTGGTGATCAGGTTGTTGCGGACGGGGATGACCAGGTCGTACACCTTGTAGCGATACGTGGGATCCGTCGTCACCGAGTACTGCAAGGTCGCGTCGAGATCGCCGAACAGCGTCAACGTCGTGGACCCGGTGTAGCCGATGTACGCCACGTCCGACGACGCCGCACTGGCAGGCGCCGCACGTTCCTGCTGCCGGCTACGCACCACCACGGCGATGCGGATGGCACGAATGCGCGAGCGCGCGTTGTTCGCGTCCTGCGTGTCGGGGGTCGGCGTCAGGGCGGCGATGCCCCAGGTCGTGCCGGTGGGCTTCACCCATGAATCCACCGTGACGTCGCTGGGCGTGGCCGCCAGGCCGTACAGCGTCTTCAGCTGCACAACGTTGTCGGCCAGCGGGTATGGCGCGATGCTCGCGCCTGATGCGGCGCCACGCTGGAGCAGGTCGTAGCCCACCAGCGAATTGTTGGTCTGATTCACACTGAACAGTGTGACGGCAGGGTTCACGCCCATGTCGAAGATGTAAGCGGACAAGGAGGCCGTGTAATGCGCGGGCGCCGAGAATCCGTCCGAAGCACTACCCGCCGTATCCAGGCCGATCGACGTGCCGTTGACCGTGCTGACGAGGCCGAACGTGCACTTGCCCGACTTGTCGGACATCAGCAGGTATTCGCCCGGGAAGATCGCCATCGTGTTGTCGACCGTGACTGTCGTGCCCGATGCGGAGACCATGTTGGTACGGAACGTGCGCGCGATCGGATTGCCGCGCACGATGCCGATGACGTCCGCCTTGTCGCCCGTACCGGCAGCGACCAGCACGGGTACGGCGCGCGTGGTCAGCGGCCAGTTGTCGAAAGGCGCGGCGAGGGCTGCCGTCAGCGGCAGGCGCTTCGTACCGCCCGACCAGGCATCGATTGCGCAGCCCCAGATGCCGTAGTTGCGCCCCTGGACGAGCGCCGAACCCGCCGTGCGGATCTCGCGCTCGAGCATGAAGGTGGAGAAGCTGCCGTTCTGCTGCGCATCGCTGCCGTTCGTGGTGGTGCGCTTCTGCGATTCATAGGCCGAGAAAGCGGCCATCATGCCGAGTGTGCAGATGATCGAAATGACGATGCCGACCATCAGCTCGATCAGCGAGAATCCGCGCGTAGCCGAAAGCAGACGCGAGTGCATACGAGAAGGTGTCATGTGCACGCGCCTATTGCTGGATCTGGGAGATGGTGATGTATTGATGCGGGCTCGTTTCCTGCGGAGCCTGCCACTTGACGGTGATCGTCACGAGATTGTTCGTGCCCACGGTGACGGTGGGCGGGTTGGCCGCCACGCCTGGAAGGCAATTGGTCAGCACCTTTGCTTTGGCGCAATCGACGAGGTTGTCGCGCCACGCCACATAGGCCGTACCGCCAGTCACGTAATCGGTCGCGAGCGTCGAGGGCACCGCGCCCCACATGTCGGCAATGAGACGATCCGCAAGCAGCGCCGCATCGGTACGGTATTTGGCATCACCGCCGAGCTTGGTCGCGCTGGCCTGCAGCGCCACGATGCCCAGAATACCGAACGAAAAGATGAGCACTGCGATCAGGGCATCGAGCAGCACGAAGCCACGGGTGTCGGCGTGACGAGGACGATTCATGGCGATTCCTAGTTGCTCTTGCACGACTGCGCATTCGTGGCCGCGAGCGTCGCGTCCGGGTCGCACATGCGGACCATGCCGCCGGCCGAGATCAGAATGACCAGGCGACGCCCCGCGTCGTTGGCGCCGGCCACGTCAATGCGCTTCAGCGGCGTGGTGCCCGTAGCGAACGGCCGGGCCAGCGGATCGAAGGTGATGCCGCCTGGGATACCGCCCGTCAACGTCGTCGTGGTCGTCGTCTGGGAGGCGGCGGTGGTGCTGCCTGTGAGCTTGACCAGGGCCTCGGTACCACCGCGGTTTTCGATAGCAGTGGCATCAGAATCGCTGCAGGCTCCCGTTCCCGAAGTGATCTGGCAGACTTGCCACGACGCCACGCTGGCGGAAGACAATTGGAAACGCACCCAGGTACCGCGCTGGGCGGCTTCGTTGCGCGCCACGCGCAACCCATTCTGAATCGACTCGCTCGCCGAGCGAATCCGCGAGTTGTTCATCCAGTCGCGAAAATTCGGCGTGGCGATGGCGAGCAGAATGGCGACCACCGCAATGGTCACCATCAGCTCGATCAGGGAAAAGCCCCGGGCCGCGCGCCGCATCACGAGCAGCTTCCGTCCCTGCGGATGGTCCAGCAGGTGGTGCTGGCCGTCCATTTGGGGGGCGTGCCGGTCGTCTTCCGTATATTGGTCTGGTCGATGTAATACGTGAACCCGGCGACGGCCGTGCCAGCAATGCCACTCGCTTGCGCCGACCACGTCTGCCCGTTGTTGGCGGGCGAGCAGGTGTAGCTGAATTTCGTCGACGCGGGCATGGACGCGCCGCAATCGCCGTTCGGCTTCTGATACGAACGGTTGTCCTGGTAGTACTGCTCCTGCATGGTGCGGACGGACGACAAGCCCGCCTGCGCCTCCGTGAGATAACCGCGGATCAGGTAGTCCCGATAGATGGGCACGGCGATGGCCGCCAGGATGGCGATGATCGCGACCACGATCATGAGTTCGATCAGGGTAAAACCCGACGATGCGCGGCTGGCCCGCGACAGAATGCGTTGCTTCACGATGTCCCCCAACTGGGCCGGATCCGGCAGGCGTAACGTAGTCCGTCGCCGTGAGGCTATCCAGCGTCCGCGGACAAGCGGCGGGAATTGCCCGATGAATGGTCAGCCCGTGCCGTCATGCAGGGGGCCACGCGCCGGGCACGGGACGTTCACGGCCCCTGCCGCTCCATGGTGGCGTCATCACAGAGGAACGCCGCCATGACCCACGACCGCCAGGACGTCAACCATCCCGATCATGGAAAGCCCAAGCATCCGGAAACGGATGTCGAGAAGAAGGAACGCAAGCAGCACGCCGACGAGAACCAGGATCAGGCACTGGAAGAGACCTTCCCCGCCAGCGATCCGGTCTCTCCATTCGTGCCGGCGAAAGCGCCAGACTGAATGGAAGATTTCCGATGCGACGCCACGACCCGCACCGACACATTGGCGTCGCGTCGGTATAACGCAGCGGTCACGGTGTCGCGGTGAGAATGAGCGGGCTAAGACAGGAGTTCGTCCCCGTGCTCGCGCAGTATGTTTTCACTCCCGCTGACACCCCTTTCCGCATCGTGCGCCACGGTCATCGCTGGCGCGCCCTTCGCGACGACATCGAAGTCGGTCGCTATGAAACGCCGGAGGAAGCGATTCGCGACCTCCGCACGTTCTATCCGGAGGCTCGCCTGCCCCGTCGCCTGAGCGACTGGCGGTTCTTACCCGACGCCCCGCTCGCCCATTTGCCGCCGCCCAGCGCAGCGGCGCTGGCTCGATTGGCAATGGCGTAGTTTCTTCGTGGCGGGCGTCAGGTGCCCCGCCACTCCGTCGCAAGCATCGCGAAGATCACGTCATCTACCCATTCGCCGCGAAAGCGATAGCTGGCGACGTGATGTGCTTCCTGGCGAAAGCCCAGCGACCGCAGCAAGGTCATGCTGGCTGCATTGCGTGGGTCGACCGAGCCCACCGCACGGCGATAGCCCCATTCGCGGAACGCCAGATCGATCGCCTTGCCCAGCGCCTCGCGCGCATAACCCCTGCCCTGCCGGTCGGGACGCAACGTGACGCCAAACTCGATGGCGTCGTCGGTCGTGCCCGGGAAATGGATACCGAGATCCCCGAGCAGTTCGGATGAGTCGCGATCACGGATCGCCAGTTGGCACCAGCTTTCCGGTGAGCCGAAGTCCTGCGCGGACTGCGTCGCGATGAACGCTTCCGCCTGCGCGAGATCGGTAGGCCACCAGCCCTGATACCGCGCGACGTTCGCGTCGCTGCGGTAGTCGTACAGCGCTGTAGCATCCGCAGGCAGCAGGCGGTCCAAGCGCAGGCGCGCGGTGAGAAACTCGGGAGACGTTGGCATGTTCATGCCGCGTATCGTCGACGACCTCGATCGCTCCTCGCAACTGTGGAATTTTCGGGCGCCTGCTTTTCCACGGGATCGTAGCCGGCCTGGGCTTGGCACATCCCTTCCCCGCACGGAGCCGCCGCCGAAGCGAACCGTAGCTACGGTCGGTTCTTCGAGCAGTTCAACGACAACGTGGCCGATCGTGCGCCATGACGTGAACGACAGACATAAAAAAACCCGCGAGAGCGGGTTTCTTTATGTCTTCCGGGACCGCGCCAGCGGCAATCCGGGAAGCAATCTGTGGTGCCGGAAATAGGAATCGAACCTACGACCTCATCATTACGAATGACGCGCTCTACCAACTGAGCTATTCCGGCGAGAAGCGGGATTCTAGGGAACCCGGCGTCGTGGCGCAAGCCTCAGCTTGCGAGACGGAGCTCCTTGGGCAGGGCGAAGGTGATGTTTTCTGCCTCGCCGTCCAGTTCCCGCACGCTGCCAGCGCCCCAGGATTGCAGGCGCGCGATCACTTCCTGCACCAGTTTCTCCGGGGCGGAGGCGCCCGCCGTGACACCAATGCGCGAGGCGCCATCCAGCCAGCTGCGCTCGATGTGTTCGGCGCCGTCGATCAGGTAGGAGGTCACCCCCTGCTTCTCGGCCAGCTCCTTGAGCCGGTTCGAGTTGGAACTGTTCACCGAGCCCACCACGAGCACCAGATCTACGGCGTCGGCCAGGCGGCGTACCGCATCCTGACGATTCTGCGTGGCGTAGCAGATGTCGTCCTTGCGCGGACCTTCGATGTTGACGAACTTGGCGCGCAGCGCGCCGATGATGGCGATGGTGTCGTCCACCGAGAGCGTGGTCTGGGTGACGAAGGCGAGGCGATCCGGCTGCGACGGGCGCAAGGCGGCCACGTCTTCCACCGATTCCACGAGATAGATGTGTCCGCTGTTCGCGGGGTTCCACTGCCCCATCGTGCCTTCCACCTCGGGGTGCCCGGCGTGGCCGATCAGCACCACGTCGTGGCCCGCCCGACCCAGGCGCGCGACTTCCATGTGCACCTTGGTGACCAGCGGACAGGTGGCATCGAACACGTTGAGGCGGCGGCGATCGGCTTCCTCACGCACCGCCTTGGGCACGCCGTGGGCACTGAAGATCACAGTGGCGCCATCGGGTACGTCGTCCAGTTCTTCCACGAACACCGCGCCATCGGCGCGCAGGCGCTCGACGACGTAGCGGTTGTGGACGACTTCATGGCGCACGTAGATGGGCGCACCGTACGACTCCAGGGCACGCTCGACGATGGCGATGGCGCGATCGACACCGGCACAGAAACCACGGGGATTGGCGAGGAGGATGTCCAAGGGAACCTCGGGGGCCGCAGGGGGCCGTGATAGCGGGCTGGGCGCCTAGGGGCGCGGAACAGGGCGATTATCGCACGACCCGCCTATCAGAGCCTGTGTGTATGGGAAACCCTGTCTGTGGGAGCCCATCAGGTCGCGGACTTCTGGCCGCCAAACAGGCTGAACACGATCAGCGCCACGGCGCCCACGCTGATGGCGGAATCGGCCACGTTGAACACCGGGAACGGGTAGCTGCCGATGAATACCTGAATGAAATCGGTGACCTTGGCGGCGTGCAGCCGATCGATGACGTTGCCCAGGGCCCCGCCCAGGATCAACGCCAACGGCGCTGCGGTGCGCCAGTCGCCGCGCGGGGTACGAGACAACCAGACACCCAGCGTGACGCTGACGCCGACGGCCAGCGCCACGAAGAACCAGCGCTGCCAGCCGGCGCTGTCCGCGAGGAAGCTGAAAGCGGCGCCGGTGTTGAAGGTGAGCGTCCAGTTGAGCAGGCCCGGAATGACCGGGTGCGGCGTCTCCGCCGGCTGCAGGGCCGTCAGGGCCCACCACTTGGTGAGCTGGTCGAGCCCGATCATGGCGGCGGCGAGCCACAGCCAGGACAGGGCGTTGGGTTGGGGGCGTGCAGTCATTCGAAAAGCCAAGAGTGACGAAGGGCCCGCGCCGTTGCCGGCACGGGTACGGCAGAGGAACGCCGGATCAGAACCAGCGGCGATCCTCGCCCTGCCCCGTCACGTTCTCCACGCAACGGCCGCAGATCTCCGGATGCGCCGGGTCGACGCCGACATCTGGGCGATGATGCCAGCAACGCACGCACTTCACGGCCTCGCTCACGGCGGCGGAAACGTAGACCTCCGCCCCCTCGAGTTCCACGCGCTCGGCCGTGGCCGGCCGGTCATCCATCGGGGCCAGCGTGACATCGGACGTGATGAAGAAGAAACGCAGTTCCGACGCCGAGGCCGCAAGCGCGGCCTGCGTGGCCGTATCGGCATGCAGGGTAAGCGTGGCATCGAGCGAGGCGCCGATCTGGCCGGTCTTGCGCATGCCTTCGAGCACGCGTGAGGCGGTTTCGCGGATCGCCAGCAAGGTGGACCAGTGACCGCGGGCGTTGCCATCCTGGCGCACGTCGAGCCCGTCGTAGAAGGTCTCGAACAGCACCGACTCACCGCGCGAGCCCGGCATGTGCGCCCAGACTTCCTCGGCAGTAAAGCTCAGGATCGGCGCGAGCCAGCGCAGCATCGCCTCGAGAATGCGGTACATCGCGCTCTGCGCGCTGCGTCGACCGTGGCTGTCGGTCGGCATCGTGTAGAGCCTGTCTTTCGTGATGTCGAGATACAGCGCGCCGAGTTCGTTGGTGCAGAAGTTCTGCACGCGCTGGACAATCTCGGGGAAGTCGTAGCGTTCGTAAGCCGCGACTATCGCCGCCTGCGTGTCCGCCGCCTGCTGCACGGCCCAGCGATCGAGATCGAGGCACGCGCCGGTCGCCAACAGGTGCTTGTCCGGATCGAAACCATCCAGGTTACCGAGCAGGAAGCGCGCGGTATTGCGGATACGACGGTACGTGTCCGCGACGCGCTTCAGGATCTCGTCCGAGAGCGACATCTCGTTGCGATAGTCGGTGGAGCAGATCCACAGACGCAGGATGTCCGCGCCCAGGGTCTTCATGATGTCCTGCGGTTCGATGCCGTTGCCGAGCGACTTCGACATCTTGCGGCCCTGCGCGTCCACGGTGAAACCGTGGGTCAGCACGTGGTCGTAAGGCGCGCGGCCGTGGATCGCCGCCGACGTGAGCAACGACGACTGGAACCAGCCGCGATGCTGGTCGGAACCCTCCAGGTACATCACCTTGTATTCGGTGGCATCGCCGGCCTGAAGCTCAGGACGCGCGCCGACCACGGCGAAGTGGCTCACACCGGAGTCGAACCAGACGTCGAGAACGTCGGTGACCTTCTCGTAGCGGTCAGCGTCGTCGCCCAGCAGTTCGCGCGGGTCCAGCGTGAACCAGCAGTCGATGCCTTCGAGCGCAACCTTCTTCGCCACCTTTTCCATCAACGCGACGGAGTCAGGATGCGGTTCGTGCGTGTCCTTGTCGATGAACAAGGTGATCGGCACGCCCCAGGTGCGCTGACGCGAGATACACCAGTCGGGACGTCCCTCGACCATGCCAGCGATGCGCTCCTCGCCCCAGCCCGGCACCCAGCGCACGGACTTGATCGAGGTGAGCGCGGTGCGGCGCAGGTCGGCCTGCTCCATGCCGATGAACCACTGCGGCGTGGCGCGGAAGATCACCGGCGTCTTGTGCCGCCAGCAGTGCGGGTAGCTGTGCGTGAGTTTCGCGGACGCGAGCAGCACGCCGCGGTCGCGCAGCAGGTCGACGATCTGGTCGTTGGCTTTCCAGATATGGATGCCCGCGAAGGACACGTCCCCCGCCAACGGCAGATCGGCGCGGTAGACACCGCGACCATCCACGTAGTTGAGCGTGCCGATGCCGTAGTTCTGCCCCACCGCGAAGTCTTCCGCGCCGTGGTCGGGCGCGGTATGCACGGCACCGGTGCCGTCCTCGGCGGACACGTGGTCGCCGAGGATGATCGGCACCTTGCGGTCATAGAACGGATGGCGCAACGGCTGGTTCTCCAGCACGGCACCCTGCACGCGCGCCAGCACGTTCACGCTCTCGACGCCGTAGCGCGCGAGCGCCTTCTCCGCCAGCGCGGAGGCGATCACGAGCAGCAGCGGCTTGCCGTTGTGCACGGGGCCTTCCACGAGCGCGTATTCGATCTCGCCACCCAGCGACACCGCCTGGCTGGACGGCAGCGTCCAGGGCGTGGTGGTCCAGATGGGCACGGCGATGTCCGCATCGCCCGTGGCGACGCCGAACAGCGCACCGAAGGAGACCGGATCGACGGCGCGATAGGCAACGTCGACGGCAGGCGAAGTCTTGTCCGCGTACTCAATTTCCGCCTCGGCCAGCGCCGAGCCGCAATCGAAGCACCAGTACACGGGCTTGGCGCCGCGCACCACGTGGCCATTGGCGACGATGCGCGCCAGCGCGCGAATCATGTCCGCTTCGTAGGTGAAGTCGAGCGTGCGATACGGCCGCTCCCAGTCGCCGAGCACACCGAGTCGCTTGAAGTCGGTGCGCTGCAGGTCGATCTGCGACATCGCGTATTCGCGGCACTTCTGCCGGAACGCCGCGGCGTCGAGCTTGTCGCCGGCCTTGCCGAACTTCTTCTCGATGGCGATCTCGATGGGGAGACCATGGCAATCCCAGCCCGGCACGTACGGCGCGCGGTAGCCCGCCATGAGCTTGGACTTGACCACCACGTCCTTGAGCACCTTGTTCACCGCGTGACCCAGGTGAATGGCGCCGTTGGCGTACGGCGGGCCGTCGTGCAGCACGAACACCTTGTCGCGTGCGGCCGTCTTCTCCTGAATCTGCGCGTAGCGGCCCACCCGCTCCCAGGTCGCAAGCCAGCCCGGCTCGCGCTTGGGCAGGTCGCCGCGCATCGGGAAGTCCGTCTGCGGCAGGTTGATGGTGTTCTTGTAATCCTGGGTCATCGCTGGGAACCGTAGGTTTCGGGGCGAAAGCGCGGGACGCGCATTCCGTCATGCATCGACAAGTATGGGGTTCATCCCAAGGGCCTGCCGGGCGGCGATCTCGTCCTTGCGCATCTGGGCGGTCAGGGCGTCGAGGCCGGCGAACTTTTCTTCGTCACGCAGCTTCCGCACGAACTCCACGCCGATGCGCTGTCCGTAGAGGTCGCCGGAGAAATCGAACAGGTGCGCCTCGAGCAACGGCTCGCGAACCTCGTTGACCGTCGGGCGGTAGCCCAGGCTGGCCACGCCCGGCCAGCTGCACGGGCCATCGCCGACGCCGATCCGCACCGCGAAGATGCCGTGCACCGGGCTCACCCGTTCGTTGAGATGGACATTCGCGGTGGGATAACCAAGGGTCCGCCCCAACTGCTGGCCCCGTTCGACGTGACCGTCGATCACGAAGGGCCGGCCAAGCAGACGCGTAGCACCCGCGAAATCGCTGGCCGCGAGCAAGCTGCGCACGCGAGTGGACGACACGCGTTCACCGTCGACGAGCACGGGCGGGACGGCATGCGCCGTGAAACCCAGCTCGGCGCCCATCGCCTGGAGCAAAGCGAAGTCGCCGGTGCGGCGGTGACCGAAGCGGAAGTCCTCGCCCACCCAGACCTCGCGCGCGCCCATGCGCGCGACGATCACCTGGCGCACGAAGGTCTCCGCGGCCATTTCGGTCAACGCGCGATCGAAACGCAACGACAGCAGCTCGCGGATGCCGGCCGCCGTCATGCCTTCGGCTTTCTCGCGCACGCCGGACAGGCGAGGCACGGGTTCCTTGGAGAAGAACGCGCGCGGCAGCGGTTCGAATGTGATGACGGCAGGCGTTGCGCCGCGCGCGGCCGCACGTCGGCAGACCTCCGCGAGGATAGCCTGGTGACCCAGATGCAGGCCGTCGAAAGCGCCGATCGCGAGGACGCTGCCCTCGGGCGCGAGGCAGGGGCCGTCGACGTCGCGATGGAGTCGCAGCGTCATGCCCGGGCGCCCTGGAATCGATGCGGAATAAAAGCCATCGGGCCAGTATAGCGGCCCGGTTGCGCCGCACAATGCGAGCCCCGGCGCCGCGCCTTGCGCAGACTCAATGCGCGCGCAGATCGCGCAGCCGGAAGCCCAGTGCGAACAGCGCCACGAGATAGGCGCCGCCGCCAGCCGCGACCAGCACAGCCAGGCGGCCGACCCGCACCCACTTCTCCACGTCGGTCCACTCCGGCCAGATCCACAGACCACCGAGCAATACCGCGACCATCACGGCGCATGCGACCGCAAGGCGAATCAGGTGCCGTGCCCAGCCCGGCTGGCGAGCGTACACGCCGGCCTTGCCGAGCCAACGCCAGAGGAGCGCCAGGTTGAGGTAACTGGCCAGGGCGCTGGCCATGCCCAGCGCCATGTGCAGACCGGGGATCGCGCTGAGCGCCTGCATCCACGACCCGGCCTTCTGCGCCGGGGTCGCCCAAAGGAAGAACAACAGGGCCAGGAAAGCGACGTTGAAGACCATGTTCGCCACGAGCGAGGCGACACCCGCACGCACCGGCGTGCGGGTGTCCTTGCGTGCGTAGAAGGCCGGCAGCACGACCTTCACAAGCGCAAAAGCCGGCAGGCCAAAGCTCAGTGCGGAGATCGACAGCGACGCCATATGCGTGTCGAACGCGGTGAAGCGGCCATGTTGGAAGATCGTCGCCACCAGCGGCGTGGAAAGAATCATCAGCGCGAACATCGCCGGCACGGCAATCAGCAGGGTCGTGCGCAGGCCCCAGTCCAGCGCGCGGGAAAACGCGTCCTTGTCGGTCGCCACGTGATGGCGCGACAGCGAGGGAAGAATGACCGTGCCCAACGCCACCCCGAACACGCCCAGCGGCAGTTCGAGAAAGCGATCGGCCTGCGACAGCCAGCTCTGCGATCCGGCAATCAGCAGCGAGGCGATCACCGTATCGAAAAGGAGGTTGATCTGCGCTACCGACGAGCCGAACAGGGTAGGCACCATCAGACGCATGATCCGGCGCACGTCCGGCGAACTCCAACCCCAACGCGGCAGGGCCAGCAGGTCCAACTGCCGCAACGCAGGAAGCTGGAAGGCCAGTTGCAGGATACCCGCGACCAGAATCGCCCAACCCATCGCCATGATCGGCGTGTGCAGCCGCGGAGCCAGCCAGAGCGCACCGGCGATCATGCACAGGTTGAGAATCACCGGGGTCAGCGCCGGCAGGCCGAAGCGATGGAAGCTGTTGAGCGCGCCACCACTGAGCGCCGTCAGCGACACGAACAGCAGGAACGGAAAGGTCAGCCGCAGCAGGTCCACCGTGAGCTCGAACTTCTCCGGCGTTTCCACCGCGCCCGGGGAGAACAAGGCCGTGACCTGCGGGGCGAAGACGATACCCAACGCCACCACGACGAGCAGCACGCCGCCGAGGGTGCCGGCCGTGCGCGACATCAGCGCCTTGAGATCCGCGTGCGGACGGGTCTCCTTCACCTCGGTGAACACCGGCACGAAGGCCGTCGAGAACGAGCCCTCGGCGAACAGCCTGCGCATGAAATTCGGTATGCGGAACGCCACCCAGAAGGCGTCGGTGGCGGCGTTGGCGCCGAAGGAGGCGTTGATC
This sequence comes from Luteibacter sp. UNCMF366Tsu5.1, assembly GCF_900119235.1. Classification (NCBI taxonomy): domain Bacteria; kingdom Pseudomonadati; phylum Pseudomonadota; class Gammaproteobacteria; order Lysobacterales; family Rhodanobacteraceae; genus Luteibacter; species Luteibacter sp. UNCMF366Tsu5.1. Next base: position 1,402,564 of record NZ_FPIS01000001.1, read on the forward strand.
GCCATGTCGCGAACCAGGCCGAGAACGCGCGAGACCATGGTCATGCCGCTGAAGCTGAGCATGCCGCGAAGGAGACTGGGGGCTTTCATCCGGTCGAAGCTTTCCTGGAGACGATCGAACGGCCCCAAAGGCCGCCGCAAACCCCTAGTTTGACAGCGGCGCCCGGGCGGAGGACAGTCCATGCCCTGGAGATACCCGGGCAATCGCCCTACCCGCCCCTGGCCACCGTGCCGGCGTGGGCCTAAGCTATTGACGCGCCCCGCCTTTGGCATCAAAATGGGCGTCTTTTTTAAAACCAACCGAACTCTGGAGCTTTACCTTGGCCAACATCAAGTCCGCGAAGAAGCGTGCGCGTCAGTCGGAGCAGCGCCGTCTGCGCAACGTCAGCGCGCGCTCCATGGTGCGTTCCGCACTGAAGAAGGTCGTCAAGGCGATCGACGCCAAGGATAAGGCTGGCGCCGTCAGCGCCTACGCCGTCGCCGTGCCGGTGATGGATCGTTACGCTGCCCGCGGCCTGATCCACAAGAACAAGGCTGCCCGTCACAAGAGCCGCCTGAACGCGAAGATCCGCGACCTGGCGTAACGCCTGCGCGACATCGCTGTTCATAAAAAAGCCGGCGCAAGCCGGCTTTTTTGTGTGTCCATACCGTCAGGCACCACCCTGTGGGAGCCGCCATGGCCGCGAGAAGCCAACGAAGCGGTGTAGCAGCGAGGCAAATTGCCATCGCCAGCAGGCTGGCTTCCACCGGCAAACTTCCCTCGCCGCCATGGCGGCTCTACAAATAGGGCAACGCCCGTTTATTCGCCGCGCATGCGCACGTCGTCGGCCGCCTCGGTACGCTCGCGACGCGCGGCGCGCTCCGCATCGAAGAACTGCTGAACCTTGAGGCAGACGTCCCAGGTGCCGATCTCGCCGGCCGCGGAAACAACGAACCAGGGAGCGGTCCATTCGAGGCGGGCCACGATGTCGTCGACCACCTGCTTCAGCTCGTTTTCGTCATCGATGACGTCGGACTTGTTGATGACCAGCCAGCGGGGCCGCTCGACCAATTCCGTATCGAAAGCCTGCAGTTCGTGCTCGATGGCGCGGACCTGCTCGACCGGATCGGATCCGTCGATCGGGCGGATATCGACCACGTGCAGCAGAAGGCTGGTGCGTGACACGTGCCGCAGGAACTGGATGCCCAGACCCGCGCCGTCGGCCGCCCCCTCGATGATGCCCGGGATGTCGGCGATGACGAAGCTCTGGTCGGTGCCGATGCGCACCACGCCGAGATTCGGATGCAGCGTGGTGAACGGGTAATCCGCCACGCGCGGCGTCGCCGCCGACACCGCACGGATAAAGGTGCTCTTGCCGGCATTGGGAAAGCCCAGCAGACCCACGTCGGCCAGCAGGCGCAGCTCCAGCTTGAGATCGCGGACCTCGCCCGGCGTACCCGGCGTGGACTTGCGCGGCGCGCGGTTCACCGAACTCTTGAAATGGATGTTGCCGAGGCCACCCCGGCCGCCCTGCGCCACCTTGAGGCGCTGACCGTGAGCCGTGAGGTCGCCGATGACTTCATCGGTATCCACATTGGTCACCACTGTACCGACCGGCACGCGGACTTCGATGTCCTCGCCACCCTTGCCGTACATCTGGCTGCCCATGCCACCCTGCCCGCGCGGGGCCTTGAACGCGCGCATGTGACGGAAGTCGACGAGCGTGTTGAGCCCCTCGTCAGCCACCAGCCACACTGACCCGCCATTGCCGCCGTCGCCGCCGTCTGGGCCACCGAACGGGATGAACTTCTCTCGACGGAAGCTGACGCAGCCGTTGCCGCCGTCACCGGCCGAGACTCTGATTTGCGCTTCGTCGACGAATTTCATAGGGGAGTGAACCGTGAAAAGTGAACCGTGAAAAGTGAACCGTGAAGAGTGAAGAGTGAAGAGTGAAGAGTGAATACCTGCTTTTACGGTTCACGGTTCACGCTTTAACGCTTTACGCAAAAAAAAGCCCCGCCTATGGCGGGGCCTTCGCTATCGCGTCGAGCGAGGCTTACGCCTGGACGACGTCGACGAACTTGCGGCCCTTGTCGCCACGGGTCTTGAACGACACGGTGCCGTCGACCAGAGCGAACAGGGTGTGGTCGCGGCCGAGGCCGACGCCCACGCCAGCGTGGAACTTGGTGCCACGCTGACGAACGATGATGTTACCGGCTTCGACAGCCTGGCCACCGTAGATCTTCACACCGAGGTACTTCGGGTTCGAATCGCGGCCGTTACGGCTGGAACCTACGCCTTTTTTATGTGCCATGACTTATATCCTCCGGCGACTCAGGCGTTGATGCCCGTGATCTCGATTTCGGTGTAGTGCTGACGATGTCCCTGCGTGCGCTTGTAGTGCTTGCGACGACGGAACTTGACGATGCGGATCTTATCGGCGCGGCCGTGGGCGCGAACCTTCGCGCTGACGGTGGCACCGGCGACCAGCGGGGCGCCAACGGTGATCGACTCGCCTTCGCCGACGAGCAGAACTTCGTCGAACTGAACGGTGGAGTCGACTTCGGCGTTGAGCAGCTCGACGCGCAGGACTTCGCCTGCCATCACGCGATACTGCTTGCCACCGGTCTTGATGACTGCGTAGCTCATGGTGGTTTCCTGATTATGTAGTTCTTCTTGGGGTCTTGCGGGTGTTGCGAATCGCGAATTATAGCGGGAGCCAAAAGGCAAGGTCAATCAGGTGGTTAAGACACACCTGCGCGTCGGCGAGCAAGCCGCGGACAGCCCCATAAAACCTTGGCTCTCAATAGGTTACGGCAACCCCTGGCACAGTACCCCACACCGAGCGCCTGATCCGGCGCAGGATGACCTGTACGGCAGCCCAGGGGTGCGCGTGGGGCCGACCCCGTGCGCACCCGGGCAGGCTTACTTCTTCTTCGCCGGAGCCGCGGGCGCGGCGGCCGGCGCAGGGGCGGGCTTGGCGGCGCCTGTCGCCGGGCACTGGCCCTGCTGGTTCAGGGTGCCCTGCCCCTGCAGCTGGGCGATCATCTGCTGGCCACGCTCCTGGCCCCACTGCTTGCCGATCTGCATGCCCTCGGCCATGGTCGCCGGCATCTGCGTGATGACCTTCTGGCCCAGCGGCGAGCGGTAGAACTTGAGCAGGCCGTCGATGTCTTCGGCCGTGAAATGCTTCTGATAGACCGGCACCATGCGGCCGATGAGCTGGTTGGTGGCATTGGCGTCCACGAAACCCTGCCAATAGCTCGCCGGTACGCAGGGCAGCGCGTTCTGCATCACGCCCGCCATCTGGCTGTTCATCTGACTGAGCATGCGGCCCATACCCACCGCATCCATCAACTGGCGCACCTGCTGTTCGGTGGGCGGCGCTGCCAGCGCCTGGCCCGCAAAACCCGCCAGCACCAGGCCGGCAGCGATCCCTGTCCACTTACGCATGCGTGTCTTCCTCTTCGGATGAATGGCTTGTCGACCCCTCCCCGGGGCCGGGCCATGGTAGTCGCCATGGGCGCGCGGTGTAAGCCCGCGGGCCGCGGTTCCTACCCCTCATAACAAATGTGATGAACCGTCACAGGTCGACGTCGGATGAAGGCCAAAAACCCTTGGTATAGTCATCGGCTTCCCCCATCTACGTCGGCACATGGACAGCATTCGCATCCGCGGCGCCCGCACGCACAATCTCAAGAACATCGACCTCGACCTGCCCCGTGACAAGCTCATTGTCATTACGGGGCTGTCCGGTTCGGGCAAATCCTCGTTGGCCTTCGACACCATCTATGCCGAAGGCCAGCGTCGCTACGTCGAGTCGCTGTCGGCCTATGCCCGACAGTTCCTCTCGATGATGGAAAAGCCCGACGTGGACACGATCGAAGGCCTCTCGCCGGCCATCTCGATCGAGCAGAAGTCGACATCCCACAACCCCCGCTCCACCGTCGGCACGATCACCGAGGTGTACGACTACCTGCGCCTGCTGTATGCGCGCGTCGGCACCCCGCGCTGCCCGACCCACGGCATCCCGCTGGAGGCGCAGACGGTCAGCCAGATGGTGGACACGGCGCTGGCACTGGACGCCGACAAGCGCTGGATGCTGCTGGCGCCGGTGATCCGCGAGCGCAAGGGCGAGCACGTGCAGGTCTTCGACCAGCTGCGCGCGCAGGGCTTCGTCCGTGCCCGCGTCGATGGCGAGGTCTATGACCTGGATGCCGTACCGCCGCTGACGCTGCGTCAGAAGCACACGATCGAGGCGGTGATCGATCGCTTCCGTCCGCGCGACGACATCAAGCAGCGTCTCGCCGAGTCGTTCGAAACCGCGCTGCGGCTCGGCGACGGCATCGTCATCCTGGTGGACATGGACGATGCCAAGGCGCAGGAGCAACTGTTCTCCTCGCGCTACTCCTGCCCGATGTGCGACTACTCGCTGCCGGAGTTGGAACCGCGCCTGTTCTCGTTCAACTCCCCGGTCGGCGCCTGCCCGACCTGCGACGGCCTGGGCATCACCCAGGTATTCGATCCAGCGCGTGTCGTGGGTCATCCCGAACTCAGCCTGGCCGGCGGCGCCATCCGCGGCTGGGACCGGCGCAATCCGTACTACTACCAGATGGTGCTTTCGCTGGCGAAGCACTACGGCTTCGATCCGGAAACGCCGTGGCGCCAGTTGCCCAAGTCGGTGCAGAACGCCGTGCTCAACGGTTCCGGCCGTGAACTGATCCCGTTCCGCTACATCACCGATCGCGGCGGCAAGGTCACGCGCGAGCACAAGTTCGAAGGCATCATTCCGAATCTCGAGCGTCGCTACCGTGACACCGAATCGGCGGCCGTGCGCGAGGAACTCGCCCGCTACATCGCCGACCACCCGTGCCCGGACTGCGAAGGACAACGCCTCAATCCTTCCGCGCGCAATGTGTTCGTCGCCGATCGCGCCATTCCCGAACTGACCTCGCTCGCCATCGACAATGCCCTCGCGTTCTTCGAGAAATTGAAGCTCCCGGGCTGGCGTGGCGAAATCGCCGTGAAGATCGTGAAGGAGATCCGCGAGCGCCTCACGTTCTTGAACGACGTGGGCCTCAACTACCTCACGCTCGATCGCCAGGCGGACTCCCTCTCCGGCGGCGAAGCGCAACGCATCCGTCTGGCCAGCCAGATCGGTGCCGGCCTCGTCGGCGTGATGTACGTGCTCGACGAGCCGTCGATCGGCCTGCACCAGCGCGACAACGAGCGCCTGCTCGGCACGCTCACGCGCCTGCGCGACCTCGGCAATACGGTGATCGTGGTGGAACACGACGAGGATGCCATCCGCGCCGCCGATCACATCCTGGACATCGGCCCCGGTGCCGGCGTGCACGGCGGTGCCATCGTCGCCGAAGGCACGCTCGACCAGGTACTCGCCTCGCCCCGCTCGGTCACCGCGAAGTACCTGAGCGGCGAGCGCGGCATCGCGGTACCCGAGAAGCGCCGCGAAGCCCGCGACGACCAGTGGATCGAACTGAAGGGTGCCAGCGGTAACAACCTCAAGGACGTGGACGTCAGTATTCCTGTCGGCGTGTTCACCTGCGTGACCGGCGTGTCCGGCTCGGGCAAGTCCACGCTCATCAACGACACGTTCTATCGCCTCGCCGCCATGCAACTCAACGGTGCAGGCGAGCAGCCGGCACCGTACGAATCCATCGAAGGCCTCGAGCTGTTCGACAAGGTGGTCGACATCGACCAGTCGCCGATCGGTCGTACGCCGCGCTCCAATCCCGCGACGTATACGGGGCTGTTCACGCCGCTGCGCGAGCTTTACTCGCAGGTGCCGGAAGCGCGCCAGCGCGGCTATACGCCCGGTCGTTTCAGCTTCAATGTGCGCGGCGGACGCTGCGAAGCCTGCGAAGGCGACGGCATGATCAAGGTGGAGATGCACTTCCTCCCCGACGTCTACGTTCCGTGCGACGTGTGCCACGGCAAGCGCTACAACCGCGAAACGCTGGAAGTGCTGTACAAGGGCCACACCATCGCCGACGTGCTCGACATGACCGTGGAGGACGCGTTCAAGCTGTTCGAGAACGTGCCGGTGATCGCGCGCAAGCTGGAAACGCTGCGCGCAGTGGGACTCGACTACATCAAGCTCGGCCAGAGTGCCACGACGCTCTCCGGTGGCGAGGCGCAGCGCGTGAAGCTGTCGAAGGAACTGTCCAAGCGCGATACGGGCAGCACGCTCTACATCCTCGACGAACCGACCACGGGCCTGCACTTCCACGACATCGAGCAACTGCTCGACGTGCTGCATCAGCTCGTCGACCACGGCAATACGGTGGTGGTGATCGAGCACAACCTCGACGTCATCAAGACGGCCGACTGGCTGATCGACCTCGGTCCGGAAGGCGGTGCCGGCGGCGGACGCATTCTCGTCAGTGGCACGCCGGAGAAAGTGGCTGCCACGTCCGCCTCGCACACGGGCCGCTTCCTGCTGCCGCACTTGAAACCCGTCAAGGCCACGAAAGCGGCGAAGCCCGCCGCCAAGTCCGCGGCCAAGCCGGCCGCGCGCCGCGCCAGCAAGGCCACGACCACGAAATCCGCCGCCAAGCCGGCGCCTTCCGCGAAAAAGAAAAAGACCGCATGACGACCGAAGCCTCGATCACGCCCGCACCTGTTCCGCTCTTCATCACGCCCATGGATGTGCGCTGGCAGGATCTCGACGCATACAACCACGTCAACAATGCCAACTACCTCGTGTTCCTACAGGAAGCGCGACTGAAGTGGCTGAAGGACATTCCCGGTGACTGGTACAGCCCATCCGCCGCGCCGGTCATGGCACACAGCGAACTCAACTACCGCCTGCCGATCGAATGGCCGGCGGACATCCAGATCGAGTTGTTCGTCAATCGGATGGGTACCAGCTCCATGACCATCGGCCACCGCATCGTCGACTCGCAGGACGCCACGCGCATCCATTGCGACGGCAGCATCACCATGGTCTGGATCGACACGAAGAGCGGCCGCCCTGTGCCGCTGCCGCAAGCGATTCGCGACGCTGTGGCGGACGCCACGCGCGCCTGATCCGCCCCATCGCCGACAAGTCGACTCCCACCAGGCATCGGCACCTCGGGTTTCGGCAGACGTCCTGCCGGCTCGTGGGGAGCCGAACCATGGATTGGTGGGAACCGACCCGTCGGCGATAAACCTCGCAGAAGATCGCGAACGTTCACGTCTCCCCGGTATGATCCGCGAGGGTCTACATGGAGAGCATCATGCTGCAACGTTCCCTCGCTCTGGCGATCGCCTGCGCCGTCGCCCTGCCCGCCTTCGCGGCCGATGAGCGCACCGCGCTCACGCTGTACCGCGCCAACAGCGATCAACTGTTCTCCACGGGCGGCGACGCCGTTTCCAGCGACGGCTACGCCATCGTCCACGAGCGCCGGACCTTCGACCTCAAGGGAGGCACGCAAGATCTCAGCATCGACGGCCTGCCGGCCGCGCTCGACAGCGAAGCCTTGTCGTTGCGCTTTCCCGGCAAGGATGCTCGCGTCGCCTCGCAGCGGCTGCTGCTTGGACAGGGATTTGACGGCGCCGTCGCCGGACTGATCGGTCGCAACGTCAGCGTCATCGGCGAGAGCGGGCAACCCATCGCCAGCGGCACGCTCGTTCGCGGCGGCGACGCGCTCGTCGTCCGCGATGCCAGCGGTCAGGCCACACTGGTGCGCCAGTACGCAGCGCTCAAGGCCGCGGACACCTCCGACTTCGCCCGCGGTTCGACGCTGCAGGTGCGCGTGGTCGGCAGCAACGCGGGCCGCGCGAACGCGCAACTCGACTACCCCACCTCCGGCCTTGGCTGGCGCGGTGCCTATGTCGCCACGCTTGCGCCGGGCAACGCCTGTCGCATGACCTTCGACGCTGCGGCGAGCATCGCCAACCGCAGCGGGCGCGACTGGAAGGACGTGTCACTCAAGCTCGTCGCCGGTGATGCGCGACGCGCGAAGGCGCCGCCGCAGGCGCCTCGGGCTCGCATGTTCAAGGGCGTCGCTGCCATGGATGTCGAAGCTGCGTCGTCCAATCCCCTGCCTTCCACGCTGGGCGACCTGCGCACCTACACCCTTCCCACCGCCGTCGATCTGCCCGATGGCAGCGTGACGCAAACCCCGCTCTACGATCGCCAGACGCTCGACTGCGAGCGCGAGGCGGTCTACGAAACGGGCGGCAGCTGGTTCCCACCGCAGCCCAACCTTGATCGCCAGATGAGTGGGCCGCCCGACGGTACGCCGATCGTCTCAAACCTGCGCTTCAAGGCCTTCGATGCCCTTCCCGCGGGCTATGTGCGCGTGCTCACCACGGATCGCGACGGCAATGCCGAGCTGCTGGGCGAAGGCCACATCGACGATACGCCGAAGAACAAGGACACCAACGTGTCCCTGGGCAACGCCTTCGACCTGACGGCGACCCGGGAGCAGACGGCGTTTACGGCGGATGCCAACGCACATCGTATCGACGAAGCCTTCCGCATCGTGCTGTCGAATGCCGGCGATGCGGCCCGCACGATCACCGTCCGCGAGCACCCGAATCGCTGGCGCGCATGGACGGTCACCTCGTCGTCCGTGAAGCCGACGAAGGTCTCGCCGGAACGCCTGGAATTCAAGGTCGACGTGCCCGCGCATGGCAGTGCCATCCTGGACTACGCCGTGCGCTATACCTGGGTCGACGCCGATCTTCCCAAGTAACGTGAACCGGTGAGGGCGCCGCACCATGCGTGGCGCCCTTACCGATCCTCTCTTCCATCGGAACCACGCCCATGCTCGACATCCTTCCGCACGACGGCGGCATCCACGAAATCCGCATGGCGCGGCCTCCGGTCAACGCGCTCACCATCGACCTCGTTCGCGCCCTGCGTGAAGCCATCACCGAAGCGCCCGCCAACGGCGCGCGCGGCATCGTGGTCTCGGGTGCGCAGGGCATGTTCTCCGCGGGCGTGGACGTACCCGCCCTGCTCCAATGCGATCGCGCAGGCGTGGAAGCGTTCTGGAACGAGTTCTTCGCGCTGTGCGGCGCCATCGCCGTGTCGAGCGTGCCGACAGTCGCCGCCATCACCGGGCACAGCCCCGCGGGCGGCGCAGTGATCTCGTTGTTCTTCGACTATCGCGTGATGGCGCACGGCGTCTACAAGATCGGCCTCAACGAGGTGCAGGTCGGCATGTCGGTGCCCGATCCGATCCAGTTCGCCATGCGCCGCATCGTCGGTGCTTACCGCGCGGAGCGGCTGATCGTCGCCGGCGCCATGGTCGATGCGGAGCAGGCGCACGCCATCGGGCTGGTGGACGAACTGGCCACCGTCGAGCAGGTCGTGACGCGTGCCGTGCTCTGGCTCAACGATCTGCTGAAACTTCCGCCGAACGCCATGCTGCGCACGCGCGCCATGGCGCGTGCCGATCTCGTGTCGGTATGGGGTGACACCACGAATCTTCTCGATCCCCGCTTCATCGACGATTTCTTCGCCGACGAAACCCAGTCCGTACTCCACGCGCTCGTCGCGCGGTTGAAGTCACGCTAAATAAAGGTTCATCGCGCATTACCGGGGAAGGTTTTTCTCGCTGTTGCTGTTGACGACCCGCTTCGTGGGTTTGGCTCGCCTTTTGGCCTCGCATCGGCGCCTGTGCCGCTGCGGGAAGCCAGCACCCGTCCCCCTCGCCGCGAAGGCTTATGTCGTTCCTTGCGGAAGGAGAGCCGCTTCGCGGCTCCATGTCATATGGCTTGCGCCGCAGCGGACCCGGGCGTCCGGGCGGGGGGAACGGGCGCTGGCATCGGACGGTGGGGTTGCGTGATGTTCTTAGGGCTGGCGCTGTGGATTGCTTCGGCGATCGTTCGCGTGGAGTCGCCGGATGCTTCTGCCTTCGCAGCACGACGGTGAGATGGCGCAGCGCTGCGGCTCTCCCAACACGTGACCTCAGTCATCGTGGGAGTCTTCGGTGTCCCCCTCGATGCGAGTTTCCGCACAAGAGAGCGGCCGAAGGCCACTAGGTACATGGGCCGCGCCAGCGGCCATCCTTTCCGAACGCGGAGGACCTGTCTGAGCAGCGAGGGGGACACCGAAGGCTCTGGCCTCGTCGCATGAGCTAACGGGAGCTCCAGCCGCTGCACACATGCCGTCACGCGGCGGAGGAATCGACGTATGCAGACAGCGCCCCGCACTTCTGCGAAGAACCTAAATAAAGCGTGGCATGACGGTCCCGACGCGTGCGTCGGGACCGCGAGATCACGACATGCCCGCGATGCCTTGCGCCGCGTGCATGCGCGCTTCGCCGAGATCGTCAGCGCCCACGCCACCAAGCGCGTACACCGGCAACGACGCGGCCTCCGCCAGACGGGCAAAACGCGGCCAGCCCAGTGGCTCGTGGCCCGATGCACTCCCGGCCAACACCGGCGACAACGTGGCGAAATCGCACCCAAGACGAACCGCATGGGCCAGATCGTCGGCATCGTGGCAGGACGCCGCTACCAGCGTGCCCAGCGGCAACGGCCGTTCCGTCCATCCACGAAGCTGCGACGAATCCAGATGCACGCCCACGCTCAACGCTTCCGCGCCTTCGACATCGCCATAAAGCAGCACGTGTGCGCCGTGTCGGCGTACCTCCGCCAGCGCACCGGCGACGACGCTGCGGACGACGTCGTCGGGATGGCCAGGCAGATGTACCTGCATGAGGCGCTCGCCGCGTGCCAGCGCTTCCGCGATCCACTCGCTTACCCGATCCGGGGGGGCTCCCGCGGGAGAGACCAGGTAATGCAGCGGTAGACGCAGCGCAGCGAGAATCGGCCGGTCGGCGGGCGCCAGCATGGTCGGATCGATGGATGCGGGATCGCGCCATGCGATGGCCGCGGCATCCAGTGCTTTCGGCTCGCCGGTCCACGCACGTACGACCATCGCCTCCAGCAACATCGCGCGTTCGCCGTAGCGCCATGGGATGCGGATCAACGCTTCGAACGTATGCGGATCGACCGCGATACCGAGCTCCTCGTCGAGCTCCCGCTCCAGCGCCGACATGGCGGATTCGCCCGACTCCAGCTTGCCACCCGGAAACTCCCACAGGCCCGCCAGGTGCTTGCCCGGCGGACGCTGTGCAATGAGTACCCTGCCGTTGCCGTCGACGAGGACGCCGGCAACCACGTGCATCAAACGTTCCTGACGTATTCGACCATGTCGAATGCGTGCTTATGCTCCGCGTCCACGCCATGGTGCACGCGGGACACCTCGGTCCATTCCTTGAAGTCGATGCCGGGGAAGAACACGTCGGCGCCATCCACGGCCGCATAGACCCACGTGAGGTACAGCGTGCGCGCGTACGGAAGCGCTTCGCGGAAGACCTCGCCGCCGCCGATCACCATCAGTCCAGTGTGCCCGCAGCTCGCCTGGGCTTCCTGGATCGAGCGAACGGTCACCTGGCCGGGAAACGGCGCCTCGCCCTTCCGAGTCAGCACGTAGTTCTTGCGATCCGGCAACGGCTTGCCGATCGATTCAGCGGTTTTGCGCCCCATCAGAACGGCGCGATCGAGGGTGAGTTTCTTGAAGTACTTCAGGTCGTCGGGGAGATGCCAGGGCAGCCCGCCCTGCTTGCCGATGGCAAAGTTTTCGTCGAGCGCGGCAACCAGGTGAACGGCCATGGAACTTCCTTAGCGGGTGAGTTGAAACGATCGGGCAGCGTGGCCCTGCGCTGCGGATAGTAGCCTCATGCGCGCGCGGTGGAAAATCGCAGGTTCCCACGAAACCCCGCCAGACGAAGACGGGCGCCCTCCTTCCGGAAGGCGCCCGTGCCGATGGATCAACATGCGGTAGCGAATGGTCTAGCCGTGATCCTCGTTATCGTGTTCCTGCTGCGGCGACTCCGGCGATTTAGGCTTCTTCTCCACTCGATCCTTGGCGGACTGGTCGTATTCGCGAGGGTTGTGGGTCGGTACGTCGTCTTTGCTCATGGGCGTCTCCTCATGCGATGGATCTCCACGTTGCCATCGTGCCGGTGGACGCCATCGCCCGCCAAAGTGAAGCCAGCCACACAAATGTGAAAACAGGAATGGTTTTTCCTGTTGATCCAGGTTGCACGCGCCGTTCATGCCGGCGATGCGACACCTTGGTTTCCCAGGCGCGTCGCGCCCAAGCCACGGAGCCACACCCCATGAACCGCATGCCCCGCCGTCTTCTCGCCGCGGCTCTCGCCACCGCCGTCATCCTTCCCGGCGCCGCCTTCGCTCAGGATGCCGCCTCCGCCTCCAGCGGGCATGCAGCGGCCGACGCCGCCTTCGTGAAGCAAGCCAGCGCCGCAGGCCTTGCCGAAGTCGCTCTGGGACAGCTCGGCGCATCGCAGGGCAACTCGGCGGATGTGAAGCAGTTCGGCCAGCAGATGGTTACCGACCACACCAAGGCCAACGACGAACTCAAGTCCATCGCCAGCGGCAAGAACCTGACCGTCGCGTCCGCGCCGATGCCCGCCGACGAAAAGGCGGCCGCTGCGCTCGGCAAAAAGTCGGGCGACGCGTTCGACCAGGCCTTCGCCAAAAAGATGGTCGCCGACCACCAGAAGGCGGTCGCGCTGTTCACGAAGGAATCCACCAGCGGCAAGGACCCGGAACTCAAGGCCTTTGCGACGAAGACACTGCCGACGCTCAAGGACCACCTCGAGATGGCGAAGAAGCTGCCCGGAGCCGCGGCTAGCAGCAAGTAAGCTCGCCTAGACGTCAGCGAAAAAAATCCACGGTCACGACAGCCGTCACGGGGACGACGTCGTGGCCGTGGATGGCCGTAGGCCGAAACGCGGATCAGACCATTCGGCGCAGCGTATTGTCGCGACGAATGAAGTGATGCCAGAGCGACGCAAGAATGTGGGCGCCGATCACCCAATAGAAGAGTTCCCCTAGCGTCTCATGTACCTCGCCAACGGCTTCCCGTGCCGCCGGGTCAGGGGCCACGATCGACGGAAGCGACCAACCGCTCCATGGCAGGGTCACGAGCTCGCCCGCATAGTTGACCTGAAGGATGCCGAGCACCGGCTGCACGAGCAGGAACGCATACAACGCCAGATGCGTTATCTGGGCAACCACCTTCGTCACCTTGCCGGCCGCTGGCACGATAGGCGGAACCGCACCCGTGAGCCGCGCAAGCATGCGCGGAATCAGCAGGGCCAGCACCGCGAGTCCTGCCAGGTAATGCCATCGCATCGTCGCCGATGCACCCTCGCTGTCGTCGCTCAGATCCACGAACACATAGGCCGCCACGATGGCGACCACGGTCAGCCAGTGCGTCCAACGGGAAAGCGATCCGTATCGATCGGAGCGATGCATGGGGTGGTCCATGGTCGTTGGGGTGTGGAATCGCGGCATAGGACGTGTATGCCCTGCCGCTTAAACGTCCACACGCAGCTTTACCCCTCATCCCCACCGGATGCTTGATCTGGATCAAGCCGCCCTCGCAGCCGGACTGTCGGTTCGGCAGACGCTCAGGTCAATCCGTACCGCTTGATCTTGTACCAGAGCGCACGCTCGCTGATCTTGAGCAAGCGGGCGGCGGCGGCCTTATTGCCGCCGGCCTGAAGCAGCGCCTCATGGATGAGATGGCGCTCGAGCTCGTCCACATGCGGGCGCAAGGCCAGGGAGTCGGGAGCGCGCGACGCCGGCTTCGGGGCGGCGCCAGATTCCTTGGCAACGGCGGGCAGCGGGCCAAGCCCCGTGGGCAGGTGCGCGACGGTAATCAGATCGCCGCGGCACAGCACCATGGCGCGCTCGATGAGGTTTTCCAGCTCGCGGACGTTCCCCGGCCATGCATAACCTTCCAGGATCGCCATGGCATCGGGCGAAATCCGCGGCGGCGTCCGACTGAGTTCGACCGAATACTTGTGCACGAAATACTCGACGAGCAGCGGAATATCGCCTTGCCTGTCCCGCAGCAAGGGCACGTCGACGCGAACCACGTTGAGCCGGAAATAGAGGTCGCGCCGCAGCAGGCCCGCATCCACCGACTGCTGCGGGTCGCGATTGGTGGCCGCGACGACGCGCAGGTCCACCGGCGTGACGGCGTTGCCGCCCACTTTTTCGATGACGCCTTCCTGCAACACGCGAAGCAACTTTGCCTGGAGACCGATCGGCATTTCCGTGATCTCGTCGAGGAACAGCGTGCCGCCGCTCGCCAACTCGCACTTGCCGACACGGTCGCGCAAGGCGCCCGTAAATGCACCCTTCACGTGACCGAACAATTCGCTTTCGAGCAGTTCGGCGGGAATTGCTGCGCAATTGATCGGCACGAAGAGGCCGTTGCGTCCTGACGCCACGTGAAGCGCACGCGCCACCAGTTCCTTGCCGGTGCCGGTTTCGCCAACGATGAAGACACTACTGCGCGTCGGCGCCACTTGCTTGAGCAGGTCGTAGAGGTCCTGCATGGGCTTGCTCGTGCCCACGAAGTCGCCCCACCCACGGGACATCTCTTCCTTCAGGAAGCGATTCTCCCGCTGCACGACCTGCATCGTCAGCGCACGGCTCACCGCCATTTCGATGGTTTCCATCTCGAACGGACGGATGATGTAATCGGCCGCACCGATTTTCATCGCGGCCACGGCGGTTTCTATCGTGCCGTAGGCCGTCATCACGATCACCGGGATGTCGTTGTCCGCCTCCCGCAGGGCGCGCAGCAGCCCTATGCCATCGAGCCGGGGCATACGCAGATCCGTCAGCACCAGATCGAACGACCCGGTGTCGAGCATGGCCAGTGCCTCCTGGCCGTCACCCGCCTGCTCCACGTCGTGCCCCATGGATCTCAGGGAGAGTTCCAGGATGCGACGCATCTTCGCTTCGTTGTCCACCACCAGGATACGTTTCGCTGTCATGTCTCGGGTTCTTGATGGGGGAAACGCAGGTTGAAGGATGCGCCGCCCCAGGCGCTTTCGCCCACGGAAAGCGTGCCGCCATGCGCATGGACGATCTGCTGCACGATGGTGAGACCCAGGCCCACGCCCCCTTCCCGACGACTGAAGAAGGGATCGAAGATCCGTTGGCGCAGTTCAGGCGGCACGCCGGGGCCGTCGTCGGCGACGCTGACCCACAATGCATCTTCGTCGCTGTGCGTACTTACGCGGATATGCCCACCCTCGCCCACGAAGGACAAGGCGTTGAGGATGAGGTTCAGGAAAACCTGCATCATCTGCTCCCTGTCGCAGCGGAGCACGATGTCGCCGCCGTCGGACTGCCGCGACAAGGAGACACCCGCGCGCTCGGCACGCGATTCGAGCAGACCGATAACGCTGTCGACGATCTCCAGCAGATCGTGCGACATGAAGTCCGGCGGATTAGGCCGGGCGCATTCCAGCAGCAGAGTCACCAGACGGTTCAGTCGCTCGGTCTCGCTGAAGATGAATCCGATCAGCTCGCGCTGCCTGTCGTCGAGGTCCGCCTGCCTCTGCAGCAACTGAGCGGCGCTGCGCAGGATGCCCATGGGTGTGCGCACCTCGTGCGCCATGATCGCTGCCATCTCGCCCACGACAGCCAGCTTGCCCGCGCGGACGATTTGCTCTCGCGACTGCTCGAGTGCCTGGATCATTTCCATATAGGCGCGATGCAGTTCGTCGACTTCGGCAGTCGCGCGCGACGGCATGGCCGGAAGCGAAGACTCCCCCTGGCGAAAGCCCCGCGTGAACGCGGTCAACGCGACGATGGGGGACGCGATGCGATCGGCGACGCGCGACGAAATCCACAGCCCCGTCAGAAGGACCACCAGCAGCACGCCGAGCATGGCCCAGAGCAGGGTCCAGATAGGCCCGAAGGAGACCGAGGTCGGCTCGATCATGAGGACATGCCAGCCCAGGCCCTCGAAAGGCGGCGAGCCGCTGGACGTCGCGGCACCGACGAGCAGGTCGCCATGCCCCAGCGCGGCGCCGTCCTGGATGTACGAAGCCGACCCTGCCCGCGGCAGCCGCCAACCTTCCAGGTGCAGCCGGGACAGTTCCGTTCGGTGGCGCAGATCGTCGGAGGCGCCTAGCACCCGACCGTCGCTCCCTGCCAACACGAGGCTGCGCGTGCCATGGTTGACCGCATTGTCGAGCAGGTCCTGCACGGCGCGCCAGTCGAGGAACGCGTAGAGGTAGCCAATCGTGCCTTCGCCGAAGGCGTTGGCGATGGGACTGCGCAGAACGATGGCGCTCGTGGCACCGGATCGGGAGGCCAACGCCAGCGAGATCGTATCGAGACCCTGGCCGGGCACGGTACGCCACTCCGAAAGGCGCGGCGCTTCGCTACCGATGTACGAGGGATCGCTCGCGGCGACGACGTGCCCCTGGGCATCGGTGCACAGCAGCACGTCGTAGACGGTGTCCTGTCCAGCGCGCAGGTTCGCCAGAAAGTTCGACAGCCGCTTGTCGACGTCTTTCACCCGGATGTCCTGCATCACCTCGAGTCCCCGCCACACGCGCATGTTCTCGACATGGGCAAAGAGAAAGGTATCGATGCGCTGCATCATGGCCGTGGCGCCGAAGCGGAGGTTGCCGGCGATTTCAGACTGCAGAGCGCTGCGGAACTGAAAGAACGACAGCGCGCCGACCACGATCATCGTGCCGAGCATGGTCCATAAAAGGAGCCGGAATAGAGCCGATCGAGTCGTCAAGGCAGGTCAGCTTTGCGGATGCCGCCATCAGTGTCGCAGAATCGGGCGCGGCCTATGCCATCCTTCACCTCCACGCGTTTCGTCCCCGGAAAGGTATCTCCCATGAGCCGGTACCCACGTCGTGCCCTGGGTCTGGGCGTGATCGCTCTCCTGGCGTCCCTTTGCGGCGCGTCACCGTCGTTCGCGGCGGATCCCGTGGACGAACACGCCTGGCAGCCCGCCCCCTACACCCTGGGCCAAGGGCTCTACTTCCCGGCGCTCGGACTCCGGATCGGCGGATACGCCGACGTCCACTACTTCGACCTGGACGGCTCACGCAGCGAGTCGAGCCTTCGCGACGTGAGCCTCTTCGTCACCAAGGACATCGGTAGCCGCTGGCAGCTCTTCACCGAACTGGCGATGTCGCGCACGGTCAACGTGGCCGGCGCGAGCAACGATGGCGGCGACGCCGAAGTGGACGTGGAACGGCTGTATGCCGATTTTCACGCCAGCCCCGCCGTCACGTTCCGTTTCGGCAAGTTCCTGACGCCGATCGGCGAATGGAACCTGGTACACGCCGATCCCTTGACCTGGACGGTCTCCCGTCCGCTATCCACCTCGGCAGCGTTCGCCCGCCACGCCACGGGCGCCATGGCGTTCGGTACGGTCAACGTCCAGGGCCGCGATCTCGACTACTGGGTGTTCGCCGACGACAGCCAGAACCTGGGGCTGGGCCAGGACGCCGACGATGCGTTTACCGACTACACCGGCGACCGCAGCCCTCGAAACAACTTTCGCCACGCGGTTGGCGGCCGCGTGCTGTATCACTTGGCGGGCGACAGCATCAACGTGGGCGCGTCGTTCGTCAGCTACCAGCTGGAGCAGCCGCGTCACGATTACCAACTGGCCGGCGTCGATTTCACCTGGACCACGCGGTATGTGGAACTGACGGGCGAGGCGATCTACCGCTCGGGCCCGTCCCAGCTTTCCGACGAGCGCGGAGGCTTCATCGAGGCCGGCATTCCGATCGCCCCACGGCTTTACCTCATCGGCCGCGTGGAGCGATATCACACCTCGATCCCTGAAACGACCACGACCGTCCGTACCGCGGGCATCAATTACCGGCCCATTCCCGGACTCGTGCTGAAGGTCGAACACCGCAACGGGCGCGGCGGCGATATCGTGCCCGCGGGCTGGCTGGCGTCCGTGTCGGTGCTGTTCTGAGCCATGCGAACCGGCAGACGCGTCGCGCTATGCTTCCTGGGCCTCCTGGCCGCGGGACAACAGGCATGGGCGGCGCAGGTGCAGATCGCCGTCATAACGGCACCCGCTGAACCGCATCTTTCGTTCGATCGCGACACCCTGCGCAACGTCTATCTCAAGCGCATCTTCGTGGACGCCGAAGGCACCAAGCTCACGCCGGTGAACCTTCCGCCGGGCACCCCTGTGCGCGACGCCTTCTCGCGCGCGGTCGTACGCATGTCGGACGAACGGATGCAGGATTACTGGGACAAGCAATACTTCCAGGGCGTCAGTCCGCCTTACGTCCTGGGTTCGGACGAGGCCGTGGTCAGGTTCGTCGCGACCACGCCCGGCGCCGTCGGCTACGTCGCGTCGTGTCATGTCGATGCAAGCGTCCACATCGTGATGCTGCTGCCGTGGACGGGCGCGACGCCGACCTGCCCGTAACAGGCTGCGGCCTGATCGATCCGACATTTCTTGCAGACATTTCCTGCGCACTGCAACGGATGCAGCCCCCGATATTGCCGTAATTGTTTCGTTATATCCCGCGTTATCAATGGGATACGCCGCTGGCACGGTTCTCGCTCCATGAGGGTCAATCCCCCCATCGCGAGCGATGCCCATGTCCGACTCCCTGTCGCCCTCCCCGTCCGACCCCTGCGTACTGGACACGGTCGAGCCACTGCTCGCCGAGCTTCGCAGTCCGGTACGGGTGAACGTCCTGCATGCGCAGCATCCTGACCGCCCCTCGGCCGAGACCTTCGTCAAGCACGTGTTCGCACGCCGCTACGGTGCCGACGTGCGGAGCTTTCATCCGACCCTGCTGAGCTTCCACGAACAAGCGAATCATCGTGCGGTCGTCGGCTTTCGCGGCGGTCACGACGGCGAACTGTTTTCGGAGCAATACCTGCCCGACACGGCACCGCGGATGATCGCGGATCGCCTGGGCGTGCAGATCGAACGCGACGAACTCGTCGAAGTTGGCCATCTCGCGCTCGAGCATCCGGGCGATGCGCGCTGGGTCATCGCCGCGGCGACGCAGCACCTGCACGCGCGCGGTTACCGCTGGGTGCTTTTCACGGCAACGAGGGCACTGGTCAACGCCTTCCAGCGGCTAGGGCTTCATCCGATCGAGCTGGCGACCGCGCGTGCCTCCCGCCTCGCCGACGGCGGTCAGCACTGGGGCGATTACTACCGCACCAAGCCCGTCGTCTGCGCGGGCAACATCGAATCCGGCCACCGAAAGCTGCATCGGCACGTCGGCCCGACGCAGCCGTGGCTTCGCGCGCTGCTACGTGAAAGCCGCGAAACCGCCGCGTCCGGCGTCTTCATGCGCGCCTCGACGTGCGGGGTGGAGTGATGCGAAACGTCTTGAAGCAGATGGCGCGACATGCGCTCACCCAGCCCGAAACGATCGCGCTGGCGGATGACGACACCACGCTGACCTACCGCGATCTCAGCCGTGCCATCAGCGACCTGGGTGCCCAAATCGCGGCCGAGCGCGTCGCCGTCATGATGGACAACGGCGTGGCGTGGGCCGTAGTGGATCTCACCATTGCCGCGTGCGGCGCGGTCTCGATACCCGTGCCCGCGTTCTTCAGCGACGCGCAGATCGAGCATCTGCTCTCGGACGCGGCACCGGATCTGCTCATCAGCGATCGTCCGACGCCGCCGGCAGTGCTGTCGCGCACACGCTACCGCAAGACGATCAGCGTCGCCGGAACGGAACTGCATCTTCTCGCCCTGGAGCCAGGACACCCCAGGACGCTACCGTCCGACACAGGCAAGATCACCTACACCTCAGGCACCACCGGCCAGCCGAAGGGTGTGTGCATCTCCTATGCGGCGATGGATCGTGTCACCGAGTCCCTGGCGGACGCGGCGTCCGCGCAAGCGGGCGATCGCAGCCTCACCGTACTACCGTTGTCGACGTTGCTTGCAAACATCGGCGGTATCTACGTGCCGCTCAGCCGCGGCGCGACCGCCCTGCTCCCCGGCATGGGGCGCTGCGGGTTCAGTGGATCGAGCGCGGTGCAACCGCAAGCGTTCCTCGGCGCGTTTCACCGCTTCGCGCCGACGGCAACCATTCTCGTTCCGCAGTTGCTGAAGCTTCTCGTCGAATGTGTCCAGGGCGGCAATCCCCTTCCACCCACGCTACGTTTCGTCGCCGTCGGCGGCGCGCCGTGTTCCGCACCGCTGATCCTTCGCACGAAAGCGCTGGGCATACCGGTATTCGAGGGATACGGCTTGTCGGAAGCCACGTCGGTCATAAGCATGAACCGACCCGGTCGCGAACGACCGGGCAGCGTCGGCGTACCTCTGCCTCACGCAAAGGTACGCATTGCGGACGACGGCGAGATCATCGTCTCCGGCGCGCTCTTCGGCGGCTATCTCGGACAGTACGGACCGCCCATCGACGCTTGGCATACCGGGGATACCGGCTGGCTCGATGCCGACGGCTTTCTTTACGTCAGCGGCCGTAAGAAGACGGCGTTCGCCACGGCGTTCGGACGCAACGTGTCTCCGGAGTGGGTCGAGAGCGAACTGGTCGCGACCCGTGCCGTTCTCCAGGCGGCCGTGTTCGGAGAAGGACGCGACTACAACGTTGCCGTGATCGTGCCGGCACCCGGCGTCTCTCCCGACCAGATCGACGACGCCATCGAGACCGCCAATGCGCGGCTTCCCGACTACGCCCGCGTCCGCTCCTGGTGCGCGGCGGCGGCCCCCTTCAGTCCCCGCGACGGACTCGCCAGACCCAGCGGCGCGCTGGACAGGCAAGCCATCGCCACCCGTTACGCCACTCCGCTCGAAGCCCTTTACGAAAGAGAAGCTCCGCATGTCCACTCATGATCGTCTTGTGCGCGAAACCGAAGCGAGCCGACAGGCATTCCTGTCCATTCCCATCATCCAGCGCGCGCTCGGCGGCGACGTCAACCGGAACGAATACACGGCCTTCCTGAGTCAGGCCTATCAGCACGTACGACAGACCGTCCCGCTCATGATGGGCATGGGCTACCACCTGCCCGAACGCCTTCGTTGGATGCTGCCCGCCGTGGCCGAATACATCGAGGAAGAGATCGGCCATGACGAGTGGATCCTCGACGACCTGCAGGCATGTGGCGAAGACCCGGAAGCGGTCCGCCGTGCGCCTCCTCTGCGCTCCACCGAGTTGATGATCGCCTACGCCCACGACGGCATAGCGCGAGGCAATCCGGTGTCCTTCCTCGGCATGGTCTTCGTTCTCGAAGGCGTCAGCGTGGCGCTTGCCACGCGTGCCGCTGCCACGCTGCAAGTGGCGCTCGGACTGCCGAAGTCCGCGTTCCGCTATCTGGCGTCGCACGGCGCTCTCGATGTCGATCACGTGGGTTTCTATGAAAGCCTCGTCGACCGGTTGGATACCGAAGAGGACCGCCAGGTCCTCATTCACGCCGCGAACCGCTTCTACGCGCTGTATGGCGACATCTTCCGCGAGCTGGACCACCGCCCTTCCGAAGGAGACACCCCATGACCCTTTTCCGTTCGCTGACGGCCACATTCGCCTGGGCGTGTCTGGCGCTCGTTCCTTCGCTTTCTCATGCCGACGATGTGGATGCCGCCATCAAGACCCTCAGCCAGGATTGGTCGCGCGTCACTTACACCCTGCCCAAGGCACAGCAGGACGACGCGTATGACGCGCTCGAATCGCGTGGTGCGGCCTTGATCGCGCAGTACCCTCAGCGTGCCGAACCGCGCGTCTGGCAAGCCATCATTCTGTCGACGCATGCCGGCGAACACGGCGGGCTGGGCGCGCTCGGCATGGCGAAACATGCACGCGACCTGTTGCAGGAGGCCGAGAAGATCCAGCCGGACGTCCTGCACGGCTCCATCTACACCACGCTGGGCAGCCTCTATTACCAGGTACCCGGCTGGCCGGTGGGTTTCGGCGACAAGGACAAGGCCCGGACCCTGCTGCAAAAGGCATTGCAGATCGATCCCGACGGCATCGATCCCAACTACTTCTACGCCGACTTCCTCTACAAGACGGGCGACAAGGCAGGCGCCATGGAGCACTTGAAGAAAGCTCTCGCGGCGGCACCTCGGCCCGACCGGGAGCTGGCCGACAAGGGCCGCCGGGCGCAGGTGCAGAAGCTGATCGACACCATCGGCGCGGAGAAATGACGATGAGCCTCGATCTCCGCTCCAAACGCATTCTTCTCACGGGTGCCGCCGGCGGCATCGGCCGCGAACTCGCCGAAGCACTCGCCGCAAAAGGCGCAAGACTGGGGTTGCTCGGTCGCACCGATGCGTCAGTGGCGAGCCTCGACCATCTCGTGGCGACACAGCGCCTGGATGCCATTGTCATCCAGGCGGACCTGACCGATGCAGCCGCGCGCAGAGCCGCCGTGTGGCGCATGGTCCAGGCCTACGGCGGCCTGGACATCCTCATCAATCTGGCGGGCGTGCTCGACTTCCGTTTCTTCGACGAAGCCGACGCGAGCGCCATTACGCGGGCACTGCAGGTCAACGTCGAAGCACCGATGCAGATGGCTCGCGAGGTGCTTCCGGCGATGCTGGGACGCGGCTCGGGTCGCATCGTCAACGTGGGCTCCACGTTTGGAAGCATCGGTTATCCGGGTTTCGCCGCGTACTCCGCCAGCAAGTTTGCATTGCGCGGGTTTTCGCAGGCACTTCGCCGGGAACTGCACGGCACGGGCGTCGGCGTCACCTACGTCGCCCCACGCGCCGTCCGCACGGCGTTCAATCCTCCGGCTGTACACCTCATGGCCGAGCGCAGGCTCATGCACATGGACGAACCGTCATGGGTCGCGGCGCGCATCGTGCGCGCCATCGAGAACGAGCGGAACGAAGCCTACCTCGGCTTTCCCGAAAGCCTGTTCGCCCGCCTCAACGGCGTCCTTCCGTCGCTGGTCGATGGCGCGCTGAAGAAGGCACTTCCTGGGCTCACCCGCTACGCGAGGGGCATACCTTGAGCACCCCGCACGTCCCCATTCGTCATGGGATCTACCGCATTCTCGTCTGTCGCCCGAACCATCGGCTGGGCAACACGTTATTGCTGACACCTCTCATCACGGAACTGCAGACGCTGTATCCGGGAGCGGAGATCGACATCGTGAGCGAAGGCGACATTGCTCACGACGTGTTCAAGGAGTGGTTCAACGTGAAGCAGGTGTTCTGCCTGCCCCGCCGCGGGTTCAAGCATCCGCTGGCTTTCCTGCGGATGCTCTCCCGGGTCAGGCGCACCCGGTACGATCTCGTCGTCGACCCCAACGTGGGCTCCGGTTTCGCCAGGACGCTGACACGGCTATCGCGTGGACGGTACAAGCTCGGGTTCAGCGACACGCCGACGAAAGCGCTCACGCATGCGGCGCCACGGGAGCTTGCAGGTCGGCACATGGCGCTCCGCCCCATCCATCTGCTGCGCTGGGCCTTCGGCGCGCCCGCCTCCTACCGCTATCCGCCTTTAGCCGTCCATCTGAACGAGGAGGAGCGCGCCGAGGGACGCAATGTCGTCGCCGCGCTTGCCGCCGCCCAGCGCACCAAAGGAGAGAACGGCCTGCGCATCGGCATCTTCGGCAACGCGACGGGTGCCAAGCGCTACACGACGGACTGGTGGGCGGATTTCATGGCGACGCTGTGTGAAGCCCATCCCACCGCGTCGATCATCGAGGTGATCCCCGCTCACGGGCAATCCATGCTGCGCGAGAAATGGCCCGGCTACTACTCGTCGGACATCCGTCGCATGGCGGCTGTGCTGGCGGGCCTGGACCTGTTCATCACCGCCGACTGCGGCGTCATGCACCTGGGCGCGGCAGCGGGCGTGACGACCATTGGGCTTTTTCGCGTCACCGCCATGGCCGTCTACGCGCCCTACGGCGGGCACAACGCCGGCGTCAACACCGGCGATTGCTCCGGCGGCGAGACCGCGCGACACGTGCTCGGCATGATTGCCACCACGCTCGGCTACCGCCGATGCGGCTGACGTCCCTAAACCGCGACGTCCGCCTTGATGGCAGGGTGCGGCGTGTAACCGGATAGTTCGAAATCGTCGATGCGGTAATCGTCGATGCTCGCCGCGTTGCCGACGAGTTTCAGTGTCGGCAACGCGCGTGGCTCGCGGGTCAGCTGCAATCGCGCCTGGTCGAGGTGGTTGAGGTAGAGGTGGACATCGCCCCCGACCCAAACGAATTCGCCGAGTTCCAGTTGCGCCTGCTGTGCCACCATCAGCATCAACGCCACGGCCCCTACCCAGTTGAACGGCGCGCCCAGCAGCAGATCGCAACTGCGCTGGTACATCATCAAGCTCAGCTTGCCGTCG
The DNA here is from genome assembly GCF_900119235.1 of Luteibacter sp. UNCMF366Tsu5.1. Taxonomy (NCBI): domain Bacteria; kingdom Pseudomonadati; phylum Pseudomonadota; class Gammaproteobacteria; order Lysobacterales; family Rhodanobacteraceae; genus Luteibacter; species Luteibacter sp. UNCMF366Tsu5.1. Next base: position 1,426,692 of record NZ_FPIS01000001.1, read on the forward strand.
GTGCTGACGTGGAACTGGTAGACCATGTGGCATGGCGGGAGGGCCATGCTGGAAATGTCCGCCACGTTCCAGGCGTGGAAAAGCATGCGCCGGCTGTACGGATTGTTGCGCAGCGTCTCGATCAGTGCCTGGATCTGGTCGTGCACGACGCCATCGGCGCCTTGCCAGCGACGCCATTGTTTCCCGTAGACCGGACCGAGATCGCCCCAGGTTTCCGCGAAGCGTTCGTCGTCAAGGATGCGCTGCTCGAACGCCTCCTGCGAGAGCTCTTCCCCGGTTTCACGACGAAATCTGGCGAGCGGCCAATCCGTCCAGATCCTTACGCCCTCTTTCAGCAGCGGGCGGATATTCGTCTGCCCACTGAGAAACCAGAGCATCTCCTTGACCGCCAGCTTCCAGTGCACTTTTTTCGTCGTGAGCACGGGAAACTCGCCGCGGCTCACGTCGAAACGCGCGAACGCACCGAACACGGAGAGCGTGCCCACTCCGGTCCTGTCGATGCGCCTGTCGCCCTGTTCCAGGACGCGCGACATGAGATCAAGGTACTGGAACTCGGGATGGCGCATGGCAGAAGACCTGGCGGTGATGCCCCGCGGCGGCATCCAATGGCCGCAGGGGTGGGTAAGGTTGCAAGCGGCCCGCGCGACGGAGCCGCATGGCGTCGACGACGTCAGCCGGCCGCCGCCACGGGCGACGCGACCGGTGCATAAGGCGCACGGTGCGAGAGGATCAGCAGCAGGATGCCGACGGCGATCAACGGCAGCGACAGGATCTGCCCCATCGTGACCCAGCCGAAAGCGAGATAGCCGAGCTGCGGATCGGGCACGCGCACGAATTCGATGGTGAAGCGGAACACGCCGTAGAGCAGCGCGAACATGCCCGACACCGCGTAGCGCGGACGCGGCTTCATCGAGAACAGCCAGAGCACCACGAACATCGTCACGCCTTCCAGCGCGAACTCGTAGAGCGGATTGGGATGCCGGGGCAACGCGTCCGGTGCGTTCTTGAAGATCATGCCGATGGGCAGGTCGGTGGGCTTGCCCCAGAGCTCGCCGTTGATGAAATTGCCCAGCCGCCCGAGGCCAAGCCCCAGGGGAACCAGCGGCGCCACGAAATCCACGGTGTCGAAGAACTTGATGCCATTGCGGCGCGACCACCACAGGCCCGCGACGAGCACGCCGAGCAAGCCGCCATGGAAGGACATGCCGCCGTCCCAGACGCGGAAGATCGCCAGCGGGTCGGTCCAGATCCAGTCGATCGCGGTGTAGAACAGCATGTAACCCACGCGACCGCCGATCACCACGCCCATCATCGCGTAGAACATGAGATCGCCGAAGCGGTCTGCACTCACCGGCAGGCGACCCTGACGGCGGCGGTATTCGCCCAGCGCCCAGCCGCCAAGGAATCCACCCAGGTACATCAGACCGTACCAGTGAACGTGGACGGGCCCGAGCGAGAAGGCGACGGGGTCGAAGTGGACGACAAACGGAGTGGCCATGGCGTGCCCGGATCGAAAGCAGACGCCAAGTGTAACGCTCCCCCCGTACGAAGATCGCCTTGTGGTCGCGCCGCGGATCGGCTATATCGACCTTCGGATGCCGTCCTGGGGGGACGGCACGATAGGGATCCATCGACCCAGGGGACTACCAATGACGTACCGCCTTGTGCGGCCCATGTTGGCCGTGCTTTGCCTTGCCTCGACCGCCGCCGTGGCCGCCGACCTTGTTCCAGTCGCCGACTTCGCCCGGCGCATGCCGCTGACCAGCCCGCGCCTCTCGCCCGATGGGCAGTACGTCTCGCTGGCGTACCACGATCCCGACGGAAAGACGCATGGCCTCGCGATCTATCGTGTGGGCGACATGACCAAGCCGGTGTCGCTGATCCGGATGCCGCCCTACGAGATGCCAGCCAACATGGTCTGGGCGAGCCCGACGCGCCTCGTCGTGGCGCGCGGCAAGGTGGACGGTTCGATCGGCGCCGCGTCCTACACCGGCGAGATCATGGCGATCGACGTCGACGGCAAGAACCCGGATTATCTCTACGGCTACGAGGCCTACGGCAAGCGGGCGGCCACGCGCGCGACCGACCGAGGTTGGGGCACCATCGAGGGTGTGCCGCCCCAGAGCAACGGGCACTTCTACATGCGCGCCACCTCGTGGACCGACCAGAACCGCAGCACGCTCTACGACGTGGATGCCAAGACCAGCGCGCGCAAGCAGATGGCCGACATCGGCCTCGGCGGCATGAGCTTCATGATCGCGCCCGACGGCACCACGCGGTTTGCCTTCGGCACCGACGACAACTTCAAGTGGGTAGTCTTCCATCGCGAAGGTTCCGGCTGGAACAAGCTCGCCGGGAGCGAGGAGCGCCAGAACTTCGAGCCCGTGGCCTCGGTGGCCGGCAGTGACCGCATCTACGCCAAGTTCAGCCCGAACGGCAAGGGCGGCGAGTTCGTCGAGCAGGACGAGAACGGCGGCAACCTGAGGGTGATCCGCAAGGACGACTTCAGCGAAGTCACGACCTCCGGCCTGTGGACGCCCGCGCCCCTGCGCCCCTTCGGCACGATCTCCACCACCGGCATTCCGCAGGTCACCTATATCGATCCGCAGGCGCCGATCTCCAAGCTGCACATGGCGCTGTCGCAGAAATTCCCCGGCAACTTCGTCAGCTTCGTGGACTTCAGCGAAGACGGCGGGGAGCTCATGTTCAAGGTCTCGGGCGATCGCGAGCCCGGTCGCTACATGCTTATCGATACCAAGACCTACAAGGTCACCAAGCTCTTCGACGCGGTGCCCTGGATCGATCCGGCCAAGATGTCCGAACGTCGGCCGATGCGCTTCAAGGCCAGCGACGGCCTCGAACTGGAAGCCATCCTGACCTTCCCGAAGGGCCGCAGCGAAACGAACCTGCCGATGGTGCTCATTCCGCATGGTGGCCCGCATGGCATCTCGGACGACTGGTTCTACGAAGAAGATGCGCAGTTCCTCGCCAACCGCGGCTACCTCGTGCTGCAGGTGAACTACCGCGGCTCGGGCGGCCGCGGCAGCGCGTTCGAGCAGGCGGGCTACCTCAAGTGGGGCACGCGCGTGCAGGAAGACCTGATCGATGGCGTCAAGTGGGCCATTGCCCAGAACTACGCCGATGCCAAGCGGGTCTGCGTCTACGGCGCGAGCTTCGGCGGCTACGCGGCGATGATGACCACGGTGCGTGCGCCCGGCATGTTCAAGTGCGCCGTGGGTTACGACGGCATCTACGACCTGGACATGATGTACAACAAGGGCGACATCAAGGACAGCAAGACCGGCCGCAGCTACCTCACCACGGTGATCGGAAAGGATCAGGGCGACCTCGCCGCCAATTCGCCCACGCATCTGGCGGACAAGATCGACGTGCCGGTGTTCCTCGTCCATGGCGAGGATGACCAGCGCGCCCCGTTCGCGCAGTTCAAGGCGATGCGTGCCGCGCTCGATGCCGCACACAAGCCGTACGAGACACTGACCAAGCCGGACGAACGGCACGGCTTCGTCAAGCCGGAGAACATCGAAGAGTTCTATAACCGGCTGCAGGCCTTCCTGGACAAGAACATCGGGAGCGGCCAGGCAGCGACGGCGGCAGCCCCGTAACGAGGCCACGCCGCCGTCTCGCACAACCGCCGGAGCCCATGCGTTCCGGCGGTTGCGCGGCTCGGGTGCAGGCGTTATGGTCGCGTGATCGTCAGGCCCGGATGGGGCATGGCGGGGGATTGGGAGGCTTGAGGATGCACGTCAGTACCGGGCACAGCCGCGACGTCGCGCGACGACGGATCGCGCTGGCCGCCGCGCTCATGGCCGCCATGTCCGGTGTGGTTCATGCACAAGAGACCGCCTCCCCGGCGCAGATGCTCGCGCCGGTCAACGTGACCGTGACCGGGTCGCGCATTCGCGGCACCGACGTCGAAACTGCCCAGCCTGTATTCACGATGGATCGCCAGGCGATCCGCGCCACCGGCTTGACCAACCTCGGCGACATCGTCGCCCGCATGCCTTCCGCCGGTACCGCGGAAATCACACCCCAGGACACGCTCTCTTCCGGCACCGACGCGGGCGGCCGCTATGCCAACCTGCGCCAGCTCGGCGCGGTACGCACACTCGTGCTGGTCAACGGCCGTCGCTGGACGACGAGCCTGGGCGGGCTGACCGACCTCTCGACCATTCCCGTCGCCATCGTCGAACGCATCGAGGTGCTGAAGGACGGCGCGTCCTCCATCTACGGTTCCGACGCCATCGGCGGCGTGATCAACATCCTGACCACCGATCGCTTCGAAGGTGCTTCCGCCGACGTTCTCTACGGCGTGAATGGCCACGGCGACGGTACACAGAAAAACGGCAGTTTCACGTGGGGCAAGAGCACGGAGCGCGCGTCGCTCATCCTCGGTGCCACCTACGAAGACGCCGATACCCTGCGAGACGACAAGCGCGCCCTGACCCGCAGTCCGTACGGCCCGCGTCATCCCGATGCCGGCTTCGGCATGGGGCCGTATGGCGGCGTGGTGGACCCGCGACCCTCCGGCACGCCCGGTGCCGGTAGCTACGCGCCGGGCGGCACCTGGGACGCCAATCGCTACGTGGTGAATCATCCCGGCGGCATGGTGGGCGATACCGCCGACCTCGCCAACTATCATCCGTACGACGTCAACGACAACGCAGACAAGTACGCCACCACCCAGGACATGACGTTCCGCTCGGGCAGCAAGCTGCGCAACCTGTTCGGCACCGGACGCTACAACCTCACCGACGACGTGACACTGCGCGGCATGGCCAGCTATGGCGTGCGCGACACGCGCAGCCAGAGCGCGGGTTATCCGTTGCAGAGCAGTTCGGGACGCAGCGATGGTCTGAGCATCGATCCCGACAACGCGTACAACCCCTTTCCCGGTTACGCCACCTCGTTCTTCCGGCGCACCACCGAACTGCCGCGCGTGAGCTGGGCCAAGAGCAAGACCTTCCACGCGGACGGCGGCGCCGAGGGAAGCTTCCAGTGGCTGGATCATGCGTGGAACTGGGACGTCACCTACGCGTATTCCGAGACGCGAGCCAGCCGGGTCACCTCCGGCAACATCGATCTCGTGAACGCGCGCAAGGCACTCGGTCCGACCACCGTCATCGACGGCCGCGTAGCGTGTGCCGATGCCGCCGATCGCGCCGCGGGCTGCGTGCCCTGGAACATCCTCGCCGGCCCTGGCGGCACACCCGACGCGGTGTGGAACTACGTCGCCTCGACCAGCACCGCACGGCAGACGACGCGGACCAACGACGTCGTCGCGAATCTCACCGGTGGCCTGCTGGACCTGCCGGCCGGCACCTTGCGCGTGGCTGGCGGCATCGAGCATCGTGGCGAGCATGGCCGTTATGAACCCGACACCGCGGACTCCGCCGGGCTCACGACCCAACTCGCCAGCGATCCCACCGATGGTGGCTACATCGCCAACGAGGCCTATCTCGAATTCGACGTGCCCCTGCTCGCGGACCTGCCGCTGGCGCGCGAGCTGGCAGTGAATGCATCCACGCGTTACTCCCACTACTCCGCGTTCGGCGGACGCACCAACAACAAGTACAGCCTTCGCTGGAAGCCGTTCGACGATCTGCTGCTGCGGGCGACCTATGCCGAAGGCTTCCGCGCACCGACGGTGGCGGATCTCTACGCCGGATCGAGCGAGACCTTCGAGAGCTTCGTCGATCCGTGCGACAGCGCCTACGGCGCCGCCGCCACCGATGCCGCGGTCCGCGCACGCTGCGCCACCAGCGGGGTACCGGCGAATTATCGCCAGGTCGACCAGTCCGGCGCGCAGATCGCGTCGGCGACCGGCGGGCAGAATCCGGTCGCCTTCCGCACCGGCGCGAACCCTCAGCTGAAACCCGAGACCTCGATCACCCGCACCGCCGGCCTCGTCTACAGCCCCAGCTATGTCGAGGGCCTGGACGTGACGCTCGACTACTACAAGGTGGACATCCGAGACGTCATCACGCCGATCGTCGCGGGCGATATCCTGAATTTCTGCTATGTGCGCAACGATCCCACCTGGTGCGGCCGCTTCACGCGTGCTGCGAGCGGCGAGATCGTTCAGCTCGACGAGAGCCTCGCCAATCTAGGCTCGCTGCGCACCGAGGGCTACGATCTCGGCGTGCACTACCGCTTTCCCGAGACGCGCTTCGGCGAATTCACTCTGCTCTCGGACAGCACCTACCTCAGTGACTACACGCAGGTGAGCAGCCCGGGCGCAGCGCCCCGCCACCTCGCGGGTTACATGAACGGGGTGCAGGGGCTTTACCGCGTGCGTTCCAACCTCTCGCTCGACTGGTCGTGGCGCCGTTTTGGCGCCACCTGGACCACGCGCTATTTTTCGGGCCTGAAAGACGCCTGCTGGTCGGCGGACGTCGAGTGCAACCGGCCCACCGAAATCAATGCGCTCACGGGTGCCACGGGCGTCAGCCGCAAGGGCGGCGTGGCCTTCCACGATCTCCAGTTGCGCTGGCAGGCGCCGTGGAACGGCAACTTCCGCGTTGGCGTCAACAACGTTTTCGGACGCCGTGGTCCGCTCTACTACAACGTCTCCAGTGCAGGCGGCGGAAGCCCCCCGTACGATCCTGCGTTCGATGTCGATCGCTACTACTACGTCGGCTACCAGCAGCGGTTCTGACACCGCCACAAGGCACGCTCCTACGGAGCCGCAGCGCCTGCGCCCTCGTACCGTAGTTATGGAATTCCCGGTTTATCACGAGCAAAACCGCTCGTAAGAACCGATGGGGGACACTCTCAAGTTCTTGCAGTGACGTGACTGCCGCGTTATGTTCCCGTTACGTCGTTTCACGCTTTCGGGTTGGCGCGACGTGGATGTCCCCACATCCAAACCCAGTTACCCCCACAACGGGCGCCCTTCGCGGCGCTACTACAAGCTGTTCAGCCTTGCCGCAGTGCAGGGCCAGGGAGACTTTGACCTCATGACAAGCACCACCCTGCTCACGCGTTCGCGCGTGCTGAAGCGCACCGCCCTCGTGTCGGCGCTGGGCGCCTGCCTCATCGCGGGCACCGCGTATGCGCAGAGCACCGTCGGCGACATTTATGGCAGCGCCGCCGCCACCCAGACGATCCAGATCCAGAATCTCGGTTCGGGCGCCACGCGCACCGTCACCGTGGGCGAAGACGGCCGCTACCGCGCCTCGTCGCTGCCGATCGGCAGCTATCGCATCAACGTCCAGCAGAACGGCCAGACCGTTTCCAGCCGCGACATCAACGTCGTCGCCGGTCAGTCGGCGCAGGTCAACTTCGCCGCGCCCGCCGCATCGGACGCCAGCGCGCAGGCACTCGACACGGTCACCGTGTCCGCCAACGCCCTCGCCGCGATCGACGTCGCTTCGGTCGAATCGCGCACCAGCTTCACCGCCGACCAGCTCAACAGCCTGCCTGTGCCGCGCAACGTCGTCGACGTGGCTGCCCTGACGCCGGGCACGACCAAGGGTGATTCCCGGTTCGGCAACCTGCCCTCGTTCGGCGGCGCGTCGGTCGCGGAGAACAGCTACTACGTCAACGGCTTCAACGTCACCAACCTGTACAACAACCTGTCGTTCTCGGAAGTGCCGTTCCAGGCCATCCAGCAGCTCGACGTGCAGACCGGCGGCTACGGCGCCCAGTACGGCTTCTCGACCGGCGGCGTGACCTCGGTCATCACCAAGCGCGGCACCAACGAGTGGAAGGGCGGCGCCAGCTGGGTCTACACGCCGGCATGGGGTCGCGAGCAGCAGCCGACCACGTACACGAAGGACGGCAACCTCTACCGCACGTACCAGAAGAACAACGACAACGACAACGTCTACTCGGCGTGGCTCGGTGGCGCGCTGGTGAAGGACAAGCTGTTCTTCTACGGCATTTTCCAGTCACATCGCGAAACGGAAACCAACTACCCGGGCGCCACGTCGTCGGCCGCCGCGCAGCGCAATACGTACAGCGATCCGTTCTATCTGATCAAGATGGACTGGAACATCAACGATTCGAACATCCTCGAGTGGACGGGGATGAACAACACCAAGCACACCACGAATCGTTACTACGACTCCCAGATCGACGCTGACGGCAAGCCGTTTACCGACGATTACCTGGGCCGCCGTCACGTGAAGACCGGTGGCGACATCAACGTCTTCAAGTACACCAGCTACCTGACCGATGACCTGACCCTGTCCGCCCAGTGGGGCAAGATGAAGAGCAAGAACTCTTCGGACTACGTCAGCGCCGACGGCACGGTGACCAAGTACAACGGCGACATCAACGGCGCCAACTCCGGTTGCCCGTACGTAATCGACCGTCGCTCCAGCACCCTGAGCGGCGCCACCGCGCCGGTCCGCTCGTGCTACCTCGACAGCACCATCGACCGCTTCAACGGTGAAGACCAGCGCACGGCCTACCGCATCGACCTCGACTGGAAGATCGGCGACCACGACCTGGCGGGCGGCTTCTCGCGCGAGAAGTGGTCGTCCGACGCCGGCCAGAGCTATGCCGGTGGCGCGCTGTACTACTACCGCACGAACGCCGCTGGCCAGGATTATGTCTCGCTGTACAACTACCGTACCGGTGGTTCGGTGGCAGTCGACCAGAAGTCCTGGTACCTGCAGGACAACTGGCAGGTCAGCGACAAGTTCCTCGCCTACATCGGCGTGCGCAACGACTCGTTCAACAACAAGAACGGCGCTGCCGAGAACTTCGTCCGCCAGGGCAACATCTGGCAGCCGCGCCTGGGCTTCTCGTGGGATCTGTTCGGCGACTCCACCACCAAGATCTTCGGTACGGCCGGCCGCTACTCGCTGCCGATCGCGGCCAACGTCGCCCTGCGCGCCGCCACCGCCTCGTACTACACGTTCCAGAACTTCTCGTACACGGGCATCGATCCGGTGACGGGCGTGCCGACCCTCGGCGCACCGCTGAACAGCCAGGCGATCCTCAACGGCGAGAACGGCAGCACGCCGGACCCGCGCTCGGTCGCCACGAAGGATCTCAAGCCTTACTCGCAGGATGAATACATCCTCGGCTTCCAGCACCGCATCACCAGCGACAACGACTTCCTCAACGACTGGGTGGTCGGTGCGAAGGCGACCTACCGCAAGCTCAACAACGCGATCGACGACACCTGCGACTGGCGTCCGTTCTACGCGTACGGCAAGTCGATCGGCCTCGACATGGACGCGAACGGCGACCAGTTCACGCCGCCGGCCACCATGCCGGGTTGCTTCATCTACAACCCGGGCAGCAAGGTCTCCGTGGACGTCGATCTCGACGGCAGCGGCGTGCTGCGCAACGTCACCATCCCGGGCAAGGCGTTCGGCGAAAAGGCCAAGCGCACGTACGAATCCGTCACGCTGTCGGCCGAGAAGGCCACGGACAAGTGGTACGTCAATGCGTCGTACACCTGGTCGAAGAACCGCGGCAACACGGAAGGCCTGGTCAAGTCCGATAACGGTCAGGACGACACCGGCACGACCAGTGCGTTCGATTACCCGGAACTGATGACCGGCGCCACCGGCTACCTGCCGAACGACCGTCGCCACAGCTTCAAGATCTACGGCGGTTACAAGATCACACCGGAATGGTCGGTGGGTGTGAACGGCCTGCTCGAATCGGGTCGTCCGACCAGCTGCTTCGGTGGCGGCGACGAGACCGTCGGCGGCATCCCGGGCTACAACTCCGAGTTCTTCTACTGCGAAGGCAAGATCTCGGGCCGTGGCCGGGCCAAGCGCCTGCCGTGGACCTGGACGCTCAGCCCGAACGTCGTCTACACCCCGGCCTACGCCAAGGGCCTGACGATGCAGCTGGACCTGATCAACGCTTTCAACAACGACAAGCCGATCGCGATCAACGAAATCGGCGAGAACGGCGCGGATCAGACGTACTACGGCACGACCTACCGCGTGCCGACCTACTACCAGACGCCGCGCTACGTGCGTCTGATGGTCCAGTACGACTTCAGCCTGTAAGACGCTGCGGCGTCGCCTCGGCGTCGCCAACGCGAAAGGGCCGCCCATCGGGCGGCCCTTTTTTTGTTCTTCTTGTGGGAGCCGCCATGGCGGCGAGGGGAACTTGCCTCGCGGCTACACCGCTTCGTTGGCTTCTCGCCGCCATGGCGGCTCACACAAGAGCGACGCGGTGCTAGAGAATCAGCGGCCGATCCGGCAGTTCGTTCTCGCGCGGCTGTCCGTTGCCGGGGAAATGCCGCGCCAGCAGCGCGCCGGCTTCGGCCACGCCCGTTTCTACCGCTTCGCGGAAACGTCCCTGTGCAAACGCGTCGCGCATGTGCGCGGTAATGGCTTCCCACTCGGCCGTCGCGACCGCTCTTCCGATACCTCGGTCCACGACGATCTCGATGCGGTGTTCCGCCAGCAGCACGTAAAGCAGTACGCCGCAGTTCTCTTCGGTGTCCCACACGCGCAGATGCGAGAACAGCAGTGCCGCGCGATCGCGGGCCGTCATGCCGGCCATCACGGCAGACAGGGGCAGGCGCGACTCGATCGCCACACGCAACTCGCCGCGATGGGCATCCTCGCCTTCCGCGACCGTCCTGGCGATGGCGTCGAGCGTAGCGGGTGGAAACTGCCGTCCCATCTGGAACCACGCGCCGAACAGGTTTGCCATGATCCGTTGCATGTCCATCACCAGTTCCCCGACGCGCCGCCGCCACCGAAGCTGCCGCCGCCTCCGCTGAAGCCGCCACCGCCGCCTCCGCCGAAACCACCGCCGCCACCGAAGCCGCCGCCACCCCAGCCACCGAAACCGCCCCAGCCACCACCGCCGATCGAGCGGCCGGCACCGAGAGGAATGGCCATGACGAGCGCACCGGCAATCAGACCGATCACGCCGCCGAAGAGCGAGCCCATGAGCAGCCAGCCCAGGCCTCCGGCAACGGCGCCACCGAGCGGCATGCGCAATCCCAGCGGCGCGCGGCCGAGGATGCCGCGCAAGAAGATGAAACCGAAGATCAACGGCAGCAGCAGGCTGCCGCCACCGCCACGGCGACGCTCGTGACTCTCGTCCGGCGTGACCGGCGCAGGCAAGGCTTCGCCCTGCACGATCTGCGTGATGGCATTCAACGCCTCGTCGATACCGCCGTAGTAATCATTGGCACGCAGCTTGGGCGCCATGTATTCACGAATGATCCGCGACGCGATGGCGTCGGGCAGCGCGCCCTCAAGGCCATAACCGACCTCAATACGCACACGGCGATCGTTCTTTGCCAGCAGCACGAGGACGCCGTCGTCCGGCCCCTCCCTGCCCACCTTGTTCGCTTCGGCCACCTTCAGCGAATAGCTTTCCAGGTCGTCGGGCTGGGTGGTTGGCACCATCAGCACCACGACCTGAGAGCCCTTCGCTTTTTCGAGCGCGACGAGGCGCGCATCGAGCTGGGCAACCTGCTCGGTCGTCAACGTACCGGTCAGGTCGGTGACGTGCCGGGTGAGCTTGGGCACCGCCGCCTCGTCCGCCCGGCTCGCCAAGGGCGAGACCAGGAGAACGACGGCGAACAGCAGCGCTGCCGCAAGACGACCCATCAGCGGCCGGCCGTGGAAGCCGGGGCTGGCGTGGAGCCGAAGTCGACGGTCGGGGCGGTGGAAATCGCCTTCTCGTTTTCCACGCTGAAGTTCGGCTTCACCTTGTATCCCATGACCTTCGCGGTCAGGTTGTTAGGGAACGAGCGGATCAGGGTGTTGTAGCTCTGCACGGCGGCCACGTAGCGATTACGCGCCACGGTGATGCGGTTTTCCGTGCCTTCGAGCTGCGCCTGCAGGTCGCGGAAGGAGCCGTCGGCCTTGAGCTGCGGGTAGTTCTCGCTGACCACCATCAGACGAGACAGCGCGCTGCTGAGCTGGCCTTGCGCGGCCTGGAACTTCGCCAGCGCGTCGGGATCGTTGAGCAGTTCGGGCGTGATCTGGGTCTGGCCGACCTTGGCACGCGCGTTGGTCACCTCGGTCAATACGCGCTCTTCGTGCTGCGCGTAGCCCTTCACGGTGTTGACCAGATTGGGCACCAGGTCGGCACGGCGCTGGTACTGGTTGAGTACTTCGGACCAGGCGGCCTTGACCGCTTCGTCCTCGCGCTGGATGGCGTTGTAGCCGCAGCCGGACAGGAACCCGGCAAGAAGGACGAGAGCGAACGTGCGGAGGAGTGTCTTCATGGCGGCAATTCCTTGAGGTATGCCGCAACAACTTACCCTAAAACCGGCGGCTCGCCACCGGGCGCCCCTCAGCTCAGATAGCGCGGGATAAGAATGAGTGCCCAACTCGCCACGACCATCACCAGCAGCAGGAATACCGCCGCCGAGCCCATGTCCTTGGCGCGGCCCGCCAATTCATGGAATTCGGGACTGACCTTGTCCACCACGGCCTCGATGGCCGAATTGAGCAACTCGGCGGAGAGCACCAGCATCGGGAAAGTGATGAGGACGATCTTCTCGATCGGTCCGTGGCCCACCCAAAGCCCGAGGGGCACGACGACAAGGGCGAGAAAGACCTCAAGTCGGAACGATGCCTCGTGCCGAAAACAGGCGCTCAGACCCTTCATGGACCATTGGAAGGCCGCGTAGATCTGCCGGGGCCCGCGCCGTACCTTCGATGCCATGGGCGGTCAGGCCGCCAGGGCCGGGGCCGAGCCGGGGGCTACGGCGGAGGAAAAGAACGAGGGCTGCGACATGAGGCGGCTGTGGGCTGGAAACGGCCCGGTATCATGCCACAGCCGGCCTTGCATCCGGCTTAGGCCACCGGTGACCGTGGCGAATCGCCGCGCCCCTATGGCGCCGCAGCATAATCGAACCGAGCATTTGTATTACGCTTGAACGGTTGTGACTCCGTTCAGCGTCACGGCGACGGGAGCGCGGTTTTTTACGACCCTAGCTCACTGTTCCAATCCGTCCGGAAAATACATGGCAATCCAGAACCCGCCCGTTTCACAGACCAAGTCCTTCAGCACCGTCTTCCTCATCGAAATGTGGGAGCGCTTCGGCTTCTACGGCATGCAGGTGCTGATGGTCACCTACATGGTGAAGAAGCTCGGCTTTGCCGACGTCGACGCCAACCTCGTCTGGGGCGCGGCTTCCGCGCTGATCTACGCCACCCCCGCCATCGGCGGCTGGATCGGCGACAAGTTCCTCGGCTCCCGTCGCACCATGCTCAGCGGTGCCGTGATCCTGATGATCGGCTACGCCCTGCTCTGGATCCCGACCAACAGCACGTATGCGCTGTACCTCGCCCTCGGCGTGATCATTCTGGGTAACGGCCTGTTCAAGCCCAATGCCGGCAACCTGGTCCGCAAGATCTACGAAGGCGACGACGTCAAGATCGACAGCGCCTTCACCATCTACTACATGGCGGTGAACGTCGGCTCGACGATCTCGATGCTGCTGACGCCCTGGATTCGCGACTACGTCGGCGAGCACTACGGCGACGCGCTGGGCTGGCATACGGCCTTCGGCGTTTGCTCGATCGGCCTCATCCTCGGCCTCATCAATTACTACTTCATGCGCCGCACCCTGGCGCACATCGGTTCGGAACCCGACAACCATCCGCCGAAGGCGAAGAATATCCTCGGCGTGGTCGTCGGCAGTCTCGCCATCATCGCCGTCTCCGCTTACATCCTGCAAAACCAGAGCGTGGCCGAACTCTGCGTCTACGCCGCGGGCGTGGTGATCCTCGGCATCTTCGTGCACCTCATCCGCTCCAGCGAACCGGGCGAGCGCGCCGGCCTGGTCGCGGCGCTGGTGCTCACGATTCAGACGATCTTCTTCTTCATCTTCTATCAGCAGATGTCGACGTCGCTGAACCTGTTCGCGCAGCGCAACGTGGATCTGTCGTTCGGCATCTTCGGCTACGAGATCTTCCGCTGGATTCCCGAGCAGTTCCAATCGCTCAACGCGATCTGGATCGTGATCCTCTCGCCGATCCTGGTGGGCATCTACAACTCGCTGGGCAAGCACGGCAAGGATTTCCCGGTCGCCGCCAAGTTCGCGCTTGGCTTTGCCGCGGTCGCCGTCGGCTTCTTCATGTACGGACTCGGCGCCACCACCGCGGTGAACGGTGCGATCTCATCTTGGTACATGGTCTGGGGCTACGGCTTCTACTCACTGGGTGAGGTGCTGGTCAGCGGCCTCGGCCTCGCCATGATCGCCCGCTACGTGCCGGCGCGCATGGGCGGCTTCATGATGGGTGCCTACTACGTCGCTTCGGGCGTGTCGCAGTACATGGGCAGCGTGGTGGCGAACTACGCCGCCATTCCCAAGGACATCACCGATCCGCTGCAATCGCTGGCGATCTACACCAGCCTGTTCAACAAGCTGGGCTTCGTCGGCATCGGTTGCACGGCCATCGCGATCGCAATGCTGCCGCTGATGAAGAAGCTCTCGTTGAACCACGCGCTGGCCAACGTGCCGCCGGTTCCCCCGGTACATAACGAAGACCTGTAATGCGGCGAGGGCCGCTCCCGACGGAGCGGCCCTTTCGTCATGAGAAACCTGCTGTGAGCGATTCCCTGCATAACCCCTCCGCACGCTCCGGCCCCTTCGCACTGGCCCGCACGCTCGCCTGGTTGAGGCTCTGCGCCATCGCCGGCCAGAGCGTGGCCATCCTGTCCTGCGTCACGCTGCTCAAGCTCGACGTACCGCTGCTTCCGCTGATGATCGGCGTCTGCGTGTTGGCGGTGTTCGCTGCAGCGGCGTCCTTCCGTCTCGGCATGCCGTGGAAAGTCAGCGAGGGCGAGGCGATCGTGCACATCGCCGCCGACACCCTCGTCCTCGGCTATCTGCTCTATTTCACGGGCGGCGCAGCCAATCCGTTCGTGACGCTGCTGCTGGTGCCTATCGCACTGTCGGCGGCAGCGCTTTCCATCCCGGGCGTGTCGCTGGTCGCGATCCTCACCGGCGTGGCCTACGTCCTGCTGGTGCCCTATCACCTGCCCCTGCCGACGCTCGGCGACAAGAGCCGCGACTTCGATCTCTACGTGGCCGGCATGGGCGTCAACTTCGTCATCATGGCGATCCTCCTCGGCGTGTTCATCAGCAATCTCGCCAAGGCGATTCGCGTACAGCAGAGCGAGGTGCAGCGGGTGCGCGAGCGTGCGCTTCGTGACGAAGGCATCCTCGCCATCGCCACCCAGGCGGCCGGCGCGGCACACGAACTGAATACCCCGCTGTCGACGATGCGTACATTGCTGCCGGAGATCCGGCGCGAGCACGCTGGCGACAACGCGCTCGGTGAGGATCTCGACCTGCTCGACGGTCAAGTCGAGCGCTGCCGTACAATTCTTCGCGAAATGGTGGCGTTCGGCCAGGCGCAGCTGTCGCAGGTGCCCGAACGGATCACGCTGGACCAGTTCATTCACAGCTGCATGGAGCGGTTCCAGCTGCTGCGTCCCGAGGCCGACGTCACCCTCGCGATCGAACCCGGGGCGGGGCGGATCGCCTTGCGCTCGCCACCGGGCCTGCGCCACGCGTTGATCAACCTGCTCAACAACGCCGCCGACGCCTCGGCGCTGAATGACAGTGCGGCGGTGTCCCTGCACGTGGGCATCGTGGGACCGTGGCTGGAACTCGTCGTCACCGACGAAGGTCCCGGCTTCGACGAGTTCGACGAACTCGGCACGCTCGGCCTGTCGCAGAAGGCGACGGGCCTGGGCATCGGTCTTGCGCTCGCCGAAGCCACCGCAGAACGACTCGACGGCGAACTCGCCGCCAGCAACACCGGCCACGGCGCGCAGATGCGCCTGCGTCTACCTCTTACGGTCATTGGAGACCACGCATGAACGAGCTCGCCCCGCCCTCAGGCCGCCCGCTGCTGATCGTCGACGACGATGCCACCTTCGCCCGTGTACTGGCCCGCGCGCTCACCTCGCGTGGCTTCGAGGTCATCAGCAGCGACAACGCAGACGATGCCCGCGCCCTGGCACGCCGCCATCAACCGCGCTATTGCGTGCTCGATCTGAAGCTGGGCGACGAAAACGGCCTACGGCTCATCCCCGATCTGCAGGCGCTGGTGCCGGACATGCGCGTGCTGTTGCTTACGGGTTACGCCTCCATCGCGACCGCCGTGGAAGCGATCAAGCGTGGTGCACACGACTACCTCGCCAAGCCGGTGGATGCGGATGCGGTGGTGCGTGCGCTGCTCGATGGCGACGGCCCCGCCGAGCCCGACGATCTCGTCGACGCTCCGGACGCGCCACTGCCCCTGCGCCGGCTCGAATGGGAGCACATCCAGCGTGTGCTCACCGAATGCGAAGGCAATATCTCGGAAACGGCACGTCGCCTTGGCATGCACCGCCGTACGCTGCAGCGCAAGCTCAGCAAGCACCCCGTCCGCGAACGCCCTGCCGACCAGTGATCATGCGCCGACTCATCGCCCTCGTTTTGCTCTTTGTTTGCGCCGCTGCGGGCGCCCATGACATGGCCGGCATGGCGATGGGCCACGAGGCGCCGCTCGGCTTCGATGCGGCGCTCGATGCACAAGGACATCTCTGGGTCGTGGACACGATGGGCGAGCACGTACGCGTGCGCCGGTCCGACGACATGGGGCGCAGCTTTCCGCTGTCCACCATCGTCAATCCCACGGGCGAGCCGCTCTACGCGGAAGGCGAGAATCGCCCCAAGATCGCGCTCGGGCCGAAAGGCGAGCTCTATGTCACCTGGTCGCAGCCACGCAAGCTGCCGTGGACCGGCTTTGTGCGCTTCTCCCGATCGCTCGACGGCGGCGAACATTTCGATGCTCCGAAGACTGTGCATACGGACCGTACCGAGATCACCCATCGCTTCGACGCGCTTGCGGTCGACGGCAATGGCCACGTGATCGTGGCCTGGATCGACAAGCGCGACGTCGAAGCCGCGAAGGCCTCGGGCAAACCGTATCTCGGCGCTGCCACCTACTACAGCTGGTCCTCGGACCGCGGCGACCATTTCGTACCCGAGCGCAAGATCGTGGACCAGAGCTGCGAGTGCTGTCGGGTCGCGCTGGCGCGCGCTCCCGATGGCAGCATCGACGCGTTCTTCCGCGCGATCTACGGCGACAACATCCGCGATCATGCATTTGCCTCGCTGCCGACGGATGGCAGCGCACCGTCGGTGCAACGCGCCACCTTCACCCAATGGCACATCGAGGGATGCCCGCATCATGGGCCCTCTCTCGCGATCGACGGCACAGGCGTGCGACATGCGGTGTGGTTCAGTGCAGCGGACGGCAAAGCCGTGATCTGGTACGGCCAACTGCAACCGGGGCACGCGCCGGCACACCTCACCACGATCGCTGGCGCGGGTGCGTCGCATGCGGACCTGGCAGTCGATGGCAAGCAGGTGTGGATCGCCTATCACCAGATGTCCGTCAAGGGTCTCGATCTGATGTTGCGCGTATCGACCGATGGCGGTGTCACGTTCTCCGAGCCTCGCGCCATCGCGCACACCGAAGGCGCATCCGGCTGGCCGAAGCTCGTCCTCTGGCAACACCGTGCGTTCGTGGCGTGGAACCCGGGCGGCACCTTCCGGCTCGTTGCCACGGAAGCGTTGTGATGCGATACGGCGCCGACGGGAATACACGTCGCACCGTCTGCGCGCTGCTGTTCGCGGTGCTCGCATCACCCGCCTGGGCTGCGACACCGCAGCCATTGCGGCCGACCGACGTAGCGACACTGGTTGCGCCACCGACGCAGGGCACGCGCGTGATCGCGCTGTGGTCGCTGGACTGTGCTTACTGCGAACAGAACCTTGCCGCCCTGCTCGCCTACCAACGCACGCATCCCGACACGGACCTCGTTTTTGTCGCGACGGATACCATCGACCAGGCGACCGCGCTGACCGCCCGCCTGAAAGCGGCGAAGCTCGACGCCGTGCCGTCGCGTGCCTATGCGGATGCCACACCGGATCGGATCAACTATTTGATCGATCCCAACTGGGGCGGCGAAACCCCGCGCACCCTCGCCATCAAGGCCGACGGCTCGCGCAAGGCCGTCAGCGGCGCGCTGGACGCCGCGCGTGTGGCGAAGCTTCTGGAGTGATGCCGCGCCTTGGCGTGATCGCATCACACCAAGGACTGCGCAGTCAGGGATTCAAGCCTCGATAGGCTGCGGATGCGGGAAACGTACGCTGGCGATACGGCTGGCGCCGGGGAGTGCCCGCAATTCCAGCGGCCATTGGAAGCGATCCGACAGACGACGTGCGATGGCGAGGTCGAAGCCATGCCGGTCCACGGACGCATGTCGACGGCTGCCTGCCTCGGGCGTGTCCAGCGCCGGATTGATCACGCTCACGCTGCCCGGCATCACCGTGACCACGATCCTGCCCTGGTCGGTCTGCTGCAGGGCATGGCGGATCAGCTGGCCGCAGAGCACGGCGAACACACGCGGCGATGCATGCAGCGCGAAGCTCGCCGGCTCGTCGAATACCAGCTCCACGGGACGGCCGGCAATCAATTCACGCGCATACTCCACTTCCTGTCGCAGTACCGCATTGACGACGAAATCTTCTTCGGCCAGACCCTGGTCCGATTCGCGCGAGAGGATCAGGAAGGCTTCCACCAAGGCTTCCAGTTCGCGCGTGGAGCGGCGGATGCGTTCCAGCGAGCGGTGACCGAACTCCGACATCTCCGTCTCGTCGGCAAGCATGTCCGAAGACATCTTGATGACCGTAAGCGGACTGCGTAGTTCGTGGCTGGCGTCACGGGTGAAATTGCGTTCGCGCTCGCTGTAGCCCTCGATACGTGTCACCAGCCCGCTCAGTCCGCGGATCAGCGTGGATACGTCGTTGTCCGACTGCTTGCCGCCTTCACGGCTCAGGCCTTCGATGTCGGGGCGCTCCGGATCCCACGCCTCCAGCAGACGCGCGAGCGCTGCCACGGGAATCCATTCCCGCGACACGGCGATCCAGGCGAGTCCGCCCGAACACAACATGATGGCGATCGCGGCGCCCAATGGCGCCACGTTGTTGGCGGCCATCAGCGACGCGATGATCATCACGACTGTCTGCAATGCGAAGACCATCGCCACGCGTACACGGAATGATCCGCGCCGTCGGCGAGTCCCCTGCGGTGCCCTGCCTTCCATCGATTAGATCCGGTGCTGCTCCCGCCTCATGCCGTCTGCGACGCGGCGACTTCGGAATCGAGGTCGGCCAGGCGATATCCTGCGGAATGAATCGTGTGCAGGAGAGGCCGATCGAACGGCTTGTCGATCACGCGGCGCAGGTTGTAGAGGTGCGAGCGAAGGGTGTCCGAATCGGGAAGCGTGTCGCCCCAGATCTCGCGCTCGATGTCCCGGCGGCTGACCACCCGCGGCGACTCGCGCATGAGGATCGCGAGGAGCTTCAGCCCGATCGGCGATACGGTGAGTTCCTGGCCGCCGCGGGTAAGGCGCAGCGTGGCCGTGTCGAGCGTCATGTCGCCGACATTGAGAACCTCGGAGGAAACCTGACGGCGGTCGCGGCGGATCAAAGCGCGCAACCGGGCTTCGAGTTCTCGTACTTCGAAGGGCTTCACCAGGTAATCGTCGGCGCCGGCTTCCAGGCCGACCAGCTTGTCTTCCAGCGTGTCGCGCGCCGTCAGCATCAGGACCGGCGTGGACTTCTTGCCATCCTTGCGCAGCTTGCGGCAGACATCGAGGCCATCCATGCCAGGGAGCATGAGGTCCAGGACGATGACGTCGTAGCTGTTGGAGACGGCGAGATGCAGGCCGCTGACGCCATCGGCAGCGTAATCCACCGAGTAGCCCCGGCGTTCCAGAAACTCGCCGACCATCTCGGCGATCTGGCGGTTGTCTTCGACGAGAAGGATCAACCCAGCCTGTTCGTCGCGTGTGCTCATCGCTCCACTCCTCTGTGATTCACAAATGTGAAGAGTTAACGGTCGGACCGGTGAGAACAGCGTGAAGACCGAAAACGAAGGTTCATTTTGAGTACGAGTACGTGCACGTGGCGTCTTCTAATCGAGCATCGGGCTAAGCGCTTTCCACACGTTCTCCGCGACCCGCGGCTCGCCGGCCGACGTGGGATGAAGCCCGTCATCCTGCATCAGCGCCGGATCGAGCGCCACGCCATCGAGCAGGAAAGGCACGAGGGCCACGCCGTGCTTCTTCGCGGCGTCCTGGTAGACCTTGCGCAAGCCATCGCGATATTGCGGGCCGTAGTTCACCGGCAGCTCGATACCCAGCAGCAGCACCTTGGCGCCCGCCGAGGTGGCCGCCCCGATCATCGCGTCGAGATTCTCCGCGAGCTTGCCCAGCGGCAGGCCTTGCAGGCCGTCGTTGGCACCCAGCTCGATCACCACGACCTGCGGCCGCTGCTTGGCCAGGAGTGCCGGCAAGCGGTTGCGGCCACTCAAGGACGTCTCGCCGCTGATGCTGGCATTGACCATCGTCCATGGCGTCGCCATCTTGCTTGTGCGAGCGTCCAGCAAACGCACCCACCCGGCCTCCACCGGAATGTTGTGCGCCGCCGACAACGAGTCCCCGAGCACCAGAACCTTGCGCGGCGTATCCGCCGCGGAGGCGATGGCGCACCAGACGAACAGCAACAGGACCAGGCAACGACGCATGAGCGATTCTTCCCGTGTTCTTCTCGAAGTGGCGGATGTTAGCAAGTCGGTTTTCGGTCCGGAGGGACGCCTGGATATCCTTTCCGGCGTGAACCTGGCGGTGACCGAGGGAGAAAGCTTCGCCATCGTCGGCGCCTCGGGGTCCGGCAAGACCACACTGCTCGGCCTGCTCGCCGGCCTCGACGTGCCCACGGCGGGCAGCATCCGCATCGACGGGCAGGCGCTCGAACGCATGGACGAAGAGGCCCGTGCGGCCATCCGCCGACGCCTGGTCGGCTTCGTGTTTCAGTCCTTTCACCTGCTCGCCGCGCTCACCGCCGAGGAAAACGTGATGCTCCCGCTGGAGTTGGAGGGCGACGACACGGCACGCGAGCGCGCGCAGGCCGCGCTGGAAGCGGTGGGCCTGGGGGCACGCCGACGCCACTACCCCGCGCAACTATCCGGTGGCGAACAACAGCGCGTGGCACTCGCGCGCGCCTTCGTACACCGACCGCGCATCCTCTTTGCCGACGAACCGACCGGCAACCTCGACCAGCACACGGGTGAGCACATCGGCGATCTGCTGTTCGAGATGAATCGCCAGCACGCCACCACATTGATCCTGGTGACCCACGATCCCCGCCTCGCGGCGCGCTGCGCACGCTCCGCCGAACTGCATGAAGGTCGCCTCGGGGTGTCGGCGTGAACGTCGCGCGGCTGGCCTGGCGCACGCTGCGCCGCGAATGGCACCTCGTGGAACTGCGCACGCTGGCGGCGTCGCTGGTACTCGCGGTCATCGCCTTGGGCGTGGTCGCCACGCTCTCCACCCGCATCGAGCGCGGCATCCTCGCCAGCGCGGCCGAATTGATCGGCGGCGACCTCGGCGTGTCGGCGCCCGCACCGCTGCCGGATTCCCTGCTCGCGTCCGCCAGGGCGGACCATCTGGCCGCGACCCGCGGCGCCACGTTCCGCAGTGTGTCCTTCGTAGGCGATCGCAGCCAGTTGCTCGACGTGCTCGCCACCGACGGCGCGTACCCCCTGCGGGGCACGCTGGAAATACGCGACGCACAGGGCGGCCAGCGCGTGGCGCATGGCCCCGCGCGTGGACAGGTGTACCTCGATCACCGCGCCCTGACGGGGCTGGGCATCCGCACGGGGCAAACCCTCCAGATCGGCGGCCGCGATCTCGTGGTTTCCGGCGAACTGCTGCGCCAGCCCGACGGCGGTGAGCTGTTCGCCCTGGCACCGCGCGCCGTGATGAATCTCGACGACGCCACCGAGGCGGGGCTGCTCTCCGTCGGCAGCCGCGCGCGGCATCGCCTGCTCGTCTCCGGCCCGCAGGGCGCCGTCGCAACGTGGCGCACCGAAGCGGAACAGATCAAGCTGCCTCAGGGCGGCGAATGGATCACGCCGGAGAAGGTGCAGGAGCGCATGCGTACGGCGTTCGATCGCGCCAGTTCATTCCTGCGCCTCACCGCCCTGCTCTCGGCGCTGCTCGCAGGCGTGGCGATCGCTCTCGCCGCGGCGCGCTACGCGCGGCGCAAGGCTGGCGAGGTCGCCCTCTTGCGCGCGCTGGGCACACCGCGTCGCCGCGTCGCTGCGCTGCTGGTGACGACGCTGGCTGCCCTGGCCTTGCCGGCGGCCGCACTCGGCATGGCGATCGCTCTCGCGCTCGCGCAGGGTGCGTGGTACTTCGCGCGGCAGTTGTTCGACAACATTCCGACCACCTTGCCGCTGGGCCCCGCGTTCGCCGCGGCAGCCATGGGGTTGGCCGTGCTCGCCGGCTTCGCCCTGCCGCCGCTCGTACGGTTGGCGGAGGTGCCGCCCGTGGCGGTGTTCCGCGAATCGATGCAACGGCGCGTACGTCGCTTCGACGTGCTCTATCTCGTCCCGCTCGTCACCGCCATCGCGCTGGTCTGGGTGCAGGCCGACTCGGCGAAGCTCGCCGGTATCCTGGCCGTGAGCCTGGCCGGTGTGGCAGTGGTCGCCGCGCTGCTCTCGGCCCTGCTGTTGGTCATTGCACGGCGCGTGGCGCCCGGCGCGCATCCGGCCCTGCGTCTTGGCCTTGCGGCGCTCGCCCGCCGACGCGGATTGTCGCTGGTCCAGGCCACGGCCTTGTCGCTGGGACTTTGTGCGCTACTCCTGCTCGCGGTCATTGCACCGTCGTTGCTCGATGGCTGGCGTCGCGAACTGCCCACGGACACGCCGAACTGGTTCGCCCTGAACCTGCAGGACGACCAGCGCGAGGCGTTCACGCATGCGTTGGATTCGCTGGGCGCCACGAAGGCGAACATGATGCCGCTGGCGGTGGGCAAGCTCACCGCGATCAACGGCAAGCCCATCGACAGCATCGCCTTTGCCAACGACGACGCGCGCGACAATGCGGACCGTCAATTGCGCCTGTCCTGGAGCACGGACCTGCCTCCGTCCAACCGTGTGGTAGCTGGCCAGTGGCCGGGCGCCAAGCCTGCGCAGGCCGAAGTGTCGGTGGACACATCGTGGCGCGATCGCTACCAGTTGAAGCTGGGCGACACCCTGAGTTTCGAGGTGGGCGAAGGCACGCTGGACGCGCGCGTGAGCAGTGTGCGTCAGGTGGACTGGAGTTCGTTCCGGGTGAACTTCTTTCTGATGCTCGACCCGGCTCATGCCCGCGAACTGCCGCATACCTGGCTGACCAGCTTCTATCTGCCGCGCGGTCGCGGCGACGCGCTGGCGAAGGTATCGCGCGACTTCGGCAACCTGAGCCTCATCGACGTGGACGCCCTGCTCGATCGCGTTCGCGACATCGTGGACCGTGTCGGCGGTGCGGTGCGCTGGGTGCTCGGCTTCAGCCTGCTTGCCGGTGCGCTGGTGCTCGCCGCCGCGCTCGCCGCCAGCGCGCAGGAGCGACGCAAGGAGGCCGCTCTTCTGCGCACGCTGGGCGCCACGCGCAACCAGCTTCGCGCGGCGGCGGCCTGCGAGTTCGCCTTGCTCGGTCTCGTCGCCGGACTCACCGCCGCACTCGGCGCGACCGGCGCGGGCATCTGGCTCGGTAACGCGGTGTTCCGGATCGAGGGCTTCGTACCACCGCTCTGGCCGCTCGTCGGCGCGGCAGCGCTCGCGGCGTTCGTGGTGATGATCATCGGCCTGTACGGCACGCGGCGCGTGCTGCGTACGTCGCCGATGGCGCTGCTGCGCGAGGGCTAGCGAGCCGTCGGCGACTCAGTCGCGAGGATGCATGTCCAGCGCCATCACGATGGCGTCCTCGCGACCGCCGCGGGCCGGGTAATACGCCGGCCGGCGGCCGATCTCGGCGAAACCGAGCGAGTCGTACAAGGCTTTGGCGACCGGATTGGACGGCCGCACCTCGAGGAACACGCGCTCCGCCCCATACCAGCGCGCGAGATCGAGCAGGCGGCGCAACATGCGTCGCCCGAAACCCAGGCCACGATGGGCATCGCCGACGCACAGGTTGAGCACATGGGCCTCGCCTGCCGCCACGGAAAGGATGCCGTAGCCGGCGACTACGCCGTCGTGCACGATCACCCAGCAGTTGTGACCGGCCTGCAGGCAGTCGCGAAAGATGCCCGCACTCCAGGGGAATTCGTACGAGGCATGCTCGATCGCCACGACCGCGTCCAGGTCTTCGCGACGCATCGCGCGCACTTCGGTGGAAGGATGGGCGACGGCAACCATGGTGTCAGGCGCCGCGAAGCGTGGGCCCCAGCGCGCGGAGGCCATTCCAGAGGCGCCGCTTCGCGGCCGGGTCGACGAGGATCGCGGAAGGTGTATCCACCAGCACGATCTGCGCGGCACTCATGACCGCGGCGGGCAAATCCCTGCCGAGTGCGCGGGCCTGGGCTTCGCCGAAGACGAGATACGCCCGCGCCGCGGGGACATCACCCAAGCCGCGTTCGCCGACTTCCAGGCGCGCAGCGCGCCCCGTCACCGCGCCGTAGGCACGCAGCGCACGACCCACGAGATCCAACTCGCGCTCGCTGCATCCTGCGGGAAGCACGACCACGCAGACCGCCGAACCGCCACGAGCGGTGTCATTGGCTGGCGCGACCTCGGGCTCCGGCGCCACGCCCCCCACGCGCAGCCGCCACGGCGTGATGCCCATGGCACCCAGCAGGCGCTGGCGGCGGTCGGGGGCGGCAGCCATGCGAGTCAGTCCGCCGCCTTGGCGTGGCGACGTGCGCGGCGGCGCCGGGTGGCGCGACCCCACAGCGTCATGACGGGGCCGGAAACCGTGTAGATCACCGCCACCGCGAACAGCACGCGGGCGGTATCGACCAGCAGCAGCACGACGATCAACACCGCCGCGATCAGCCAGATGAAGGGGACCCGGTCGCCCTTCGGCCATGCCTTGAAGCTGTAGTAGCGCACGTTGCTGACCATCAGCAGGCCAGCGATCACGGCCAGCGGAAGCGCGAAGAACGCTACCGACGGGCCCGGGATATCGAACTTTTCCATGGTCCAGACGAACGACATGCAGAGGCCGGCCGCCGCAGGGCTCGCCAGCCCCTGGAAGTAACGTTTGTCGGCCACGCCGACCTGGGTGTTGAAACGGGCCAGGCGAAGCGCAGCGCACACGGCGTAGATGAAGGCGGCGGCCCAGCCGATCTTGCCCCAGACCGGTCCGTACAAGGCCAGCGAGGAAAGCGCCCAGGTGTACATGACCAGCGCAGGAGCGAGGCCGAAGCTCACCAGGTCCGACAGCGAGTCGTACTGCACGCCGAACTCGCTCTGGGTGTTGGTCATGCGCGCGACGCGCCCGTCCATGCCGTCGAGGATGCCCGCCACGAATACCGCCAGGGCCGCGACAGCGTAATGGCCGCCTATCGCGGAGACGATCGCGTAGAAACCCGCGAACATGGCGCCCGTGGTGAACAGGTTCGGTAGCAGGTAGATACCGCGATGGCGCGGCCCCCGGACTTGAATCGGATCGCTCATGGGCCATTCCGTGACATGGGCGGACAGTGTAGCCCAGTGGCCGTCGGGCGGTCAGTCGGGCCCGCGCCCGCACCTCGGCGAAGAACCGCGACCCCTGTCGCTTGCGCGCCCCTCGGCCGGGTGGTACTTGTTGCCGCCACCCAACCCAACCGGCGGAATGCCCATGCGTCGTTGCCTCGTCCTCGCACTCCTCGTGACGGCCTGTCCGCTCGCCTTCGCCCAGGCCTACAAGTGGAAGGACGCCCAGGGCGTGACCCATTACGCCGACGCCCCGCCGCCGGGCAACGTTCGCTACGAGAAGATCAAGACCACCGGCACGGTCGAGGCACCGGCTCCGGCATCCACTGCCGCAGCCGCCAAGGCACCGTCGAACGGCGCGTCGGCGAACACCGACACGCCCGAGAACCGGAAGAAGCTGTGCGAGCAACTGCGTAAGAATCTCACGATCCTCAATAACGAGAAGGTCGTGACCATGGACGACGGCAAGGGCGGCATGAAGCAGGTGGACGACGCAGAACGGCAGAGCCAGATCAAGACCACGCAGGCGCAGATGACCCTGTACTGCGGAAGTTGAGCGCCGACGCACGGCGGCGGTACGGACGAAACGGCCTATAATCGCGCCTTTACCGTCCGGACCGCTCGCCGATGCGCCTCAGCCAGTTCCACCTCGCCACCGTCAAGGAAGTCCCTGCCGACGCCGAAGTCATCAGCCACAAGCTGATGCTGCGCGCGGGCATGATCCGCAAGCTCGCCTCCGGCCTGTACACCTGGGCCCCGCTGGGCCTGCGTGTTTTGCGCAAGGTGGAGGCTGCGGTCCGCGAGGAGATGCTCCGCGCCGGTGCCATCGAAATGCTGATGCCGTCCGTGCAGCCGCGCGAGCTGTGGGAAGAAACCGGCCGCTGGGAGAAGTTCGGCGGCCAGTTGCTGAAGATCAAGGACCGTAAGGAGCAGGAGTTCTGCTACGGCCCCACGCACGAGGAAGTCATTACCGATTTCGCGCGCAACGAGCTGAAGAGCTACAAGCAGCTTCCGCTCAACTTCTTCCAGATCCAGACCAAGTTCCGCGACGAGATCCGCCCGCGCTTCGGCGTGATGCGTGCGCGCGAGTTCCTGATGAAGGACGCCTACTCCTTCCACGTGACGCCGGAGTCCCTGGGCGAAACCTACAAGGTGATGTACGACGCCTACTCGCGCATCTTCACTCGCCTGGGCCTGGAATTCCGCGCCGTGGACGCCGATACCGGCGCCATCGGTGGCAGCGCCAGCCATGAGTTCCAGGTCATCGCCGATTCCGGCGAAGACGCCATCGCTTATTCCGATGCGTCGCCGTACGCGGCGAACATCGAGAAGGCCGAAGCCCTCGCCCCGTCGATCGAGCGTCCGTCGCCCTCGGCCGAGCTGGCACGCGTGGCAACGCCCACGCAGCGGACCATCGAGGAAGTCACCGCTCTCCTCGGCGTCCCCGCCGCACACACCGTGAAGACGATACTTGTCCGCGGCCGTGAAGGCCTGGTGGCGCTGTGCGTGCGCGGCGATCACGAGGTGAACGAGGTCAAGGCTTCGCACCTGCCCGAGCTGCCCGACGAGTCGGAACTCGCCAGCGAGGACGAGATCCTCGCCGCTACGGGAACGCGCCCGGGCTTCATCGGCCCCGTGGGCCTGCCCGCAAACATCCCCGTCATCGTCGACCGCAGCGCGGCCGTGCTCGCCGACTTCGTCTGCGGCGGCAACCAGGACGGCACCCACTACACCGGCGCCAACTGGGGTCGCGACGCGCAGGTCAGCCGCGTGGCGGACATCCGCAAGGTGGTCGAGGGCGACCCGTCGCCCGACGGGCGCGGCACGATCCGCTTCGCGCGCGGCATCGAGGTCGGTCACATCTTTCAGCTCGGCCAGAAGTACGCCGAGGCCATGGGCGCGGGCGTGCTCGACGACCAGGGCAAGATGCGCACGATGTACATGGGCTGCTACGGCATCGGCGTCAGCCGCATCGTCGCTGCCGCCATCGAACAGCGCCACGACGACGCCGGCATCGTCTGGCCCGAAGCCATGGCGCCCTGGCGCGTGGCGGTATGCGTCATTAACCCGAAGAACGATCCCGTCGTGACCGAAGCGGCGGAATCGCTCTACCAGTCGCTGGCACAGGAAGGCATCGACACGGTGCTCGACGACCGCGGCCTCCGCCCCGGCCCGATGTTCGCGGACATGGAACTCATCGGCATTCCGCATCGCGTCGTGGTCAGCGCCCGTGGCCTGGAAAGTGGCACATTCGAGTACCGCGCGCGCAACGAAACCGAAGCACGCAACGTCACACGCGAAGAGCTGCTCGGGCTGCTTGGCTGACCCGAACGGTCAACCAAGTCCCAGGGGATGCTTTGGCATGGGTGCCTTCGATCATCGAAGGCACGTCGGTCAGTGCTCAGCCTCGTTCTCGTAGATTTCGGGCTTGAACGGCTCGCGGAAAACGTCGTTCACCCGTGCCGGATCGTCGAGTGAGCGCACCGAACGGGAATGGGGCCGATCCATGCCATCGATGGCCAGGGCCAAGGCCTCTCCCAATCGCCGTAGATCGTCCTGGGTAATCCAGTGATCGAAGCCGGCCCGGCCGTAGGTCGTCTCCAGGGTGATCGCGTTGACCTGTTCCTGCTGGTGATGCCACCACCACGATTCGACGAAAGCTGAGTTGAGGAAGCCAGCTCCTCCATCGGCAGGAGGCTGCTCGATGCGGCCGTCGTAATGGGAAGCGACGGCCCGGATGAACGACAGCTGCTTTCGCCACAACGCGCTCTGCTCGGATGAGTATCGTGCCGGATCGCTGCCAAAGTGCGGGAAGAAGAACGCCTGCGTGTTCGGTGCGGAGTTCGATGCATGCAGGTTGAGCGCGAGCACGGTCGGCGTTTCCTGGTCGCTCACCGCAGGGGCGAAGACCGCACGGTTGAGCTGTTGGTTTTCTTCTGGCGCCTCGGGCAGCAGGCTGATGGGAAACGCCACCGCCTTATCCATGAACCAACGGTTTTCCAGATTGAGGCTGCTGCCGTTGGTGCGGTAGTTGCCAAGTTGCACACCGTCGATGTTGTGCATGGGGACAATGTCGAAGACATAGCGATCCCGTAGTCGCTGCCCGAGCGCATCGTTCCGGGTCAATGCGTTCATGAGCCCTTCGACCACGTAGCTGGGCCCTGTCTCCGCCGCGTGGGTACGCGCATGGATAACGATGCGCTGGCGTTGTCCCTGCCGAGGCGAAGCGATTCTGACGACGGGTACGGTCTTGCCAAGGATGGGCGATTTTCCTATGCCGACCCGTTTCACATACGGCGAGAATGTGAATTTCCTCAAGTACGCCCGCAGATCGGCATAGGTGTACGGAAAGGTACGAGCGATCCAGACGACGGGGCGCTCGAATGCCTTCGTGATCGTCATGCGGCACGTGTCCGGCTCCGCAATGCGGCATCCGGGTTCGAAGCGGGCCTCGCCATCCTCGAAGTAATGCCATCGTTTGTTGTCGTAGGAATAGACCGGCCTGAACTCGTAATTCCAGCCGATGCGCGTGAAAGCCAGGGTCATTGGCTTCGTCACGCTGACGTCGTTCGCACGCACATACCACCAGGCGCGAAATTTATGGGGCAACGCGGCGTTATCGTTGTCGTCGCGCAAGGCAAGCTGCCATTGAAGCCCGTCGGCATCGAGGCGAGTCACCTCGCCGATACTGCCCGACGGAAAATTCGCCTGAAATGTCGTTGCATGACTCGTTGTCGCGCAAAATGCGACAGCTAGAGTCAGCATGGCCCTGGGGTATTTCATCGGTGCATTCCCTTGAATATGACGTTTCCTTACTTTCTTGAGCGAGCACTGCGCGCGACATAAGGCCATTACGCCGCATCGTGTAGTATTAATCCTTACGAACGACGGTAATGGATGACAAATCGACAAATACGCGAATTAGGTGGCTGACATTACCGAATCGATTAGGCACAATCCGGCCTCGCCCGTAAGCAATGATTGCCTGACTGATACATAGGCATTGAAAAGAACCACAACCGGAGTCGCCAATGGCCGTCGATATCAAGAACCTCAACCAAAACCAGCTTGCCGATCTGATCGCCAAGGCACAGGCCCGTCAGAACGAACTTTCCAAGGAGCGCGTCGGCAAGGTTCGCGAGAAGATTCAGGCCATCCTCAAGGCCGAGCGGATGACGATCGATGACGTTTTCCCCTCCCGCGGCGCCAAGTCCAAGCGCACTGGCGTGACGGTGGCCGCGAAATTTCGCGATCCCGCCAATCCGGAAAATACCTGGTCCGGTCGCGGCAAGCGTCCGCGTTGGTTCAACGATGCACTGAAAGCCGGAAAGAAAGAAAAAGACCTGCTCATCTGAATCACTGAGCGTTTCATCGAAAACCCCGGTATCCGTACCGGGGTTTTTTATTGTCAGCAAAAAATGGAACGTCCGTTCAACGGACGACGGTCACCGTACGCGTCCGGATATCGGTCGCGCCTTGCGCATCCGTGACGGTCAGTGTGACCGGGTACGTGCCGGGCGCCGCATAGGTATGCGTTGGCGCCTCCCCCGTTGCCTGGGTGCCGTCGCCGAAGGTCCAGCGCTGCGAAGCGATGCGCGAATCGCCGGCCTTGGACTGCCCCGTGAACCGACTGGTGAGCCCCTGGCTGCTTGCGCCAAAGTCGGCGCGCGGCGAGAGGGTCGCGACGGCACTGTTGATCGCGGCGGCATAGTCCGACGTCTCGCGGTCCTGAGTCGAACACGCCTGGATATCGTCATACAGCCACATGAAACCGCCGGGAATACCGCTGCTCTTCTTCCACGCGCTCATTTTCGTCTTCACCGACGACGGACTGTCGCCCGACCGGCACCCCGTCCCGTGCAACGACCACAATCCGGGGCGCACGGTCATGCCCATCGCGGTGGACCATTGCTTCGGATCGTTGCTCGCGCCTCCGTCGTAGACCTGCAGATAGATCCGGTCGACGCTGCCCGCGAGGTTGCTTTTGAGCGACGACCAGAACGCCTGGTTCGTGTACGGCACGAACGTGATGCGATAGCCCTGCCCCGCGAGCATCTGGCCGAACGCCGTGGCGGAAGCCAGGTCATAGGCGCTCTCGTCGTCGAAGTTGGCGGCATCGGCGCCAGTCAATTGCTTCAACACCGCGAAATTCCGAAAGAGGATGCTGTCCGTGCCGGTGCCGCCGCCCGGTGCGGTGCTGTTGACGAGATCGCGAATGTGTTCGAAATCCGCGACGCCGCCCGAACCGATGGAAACCTCGATGCGGTCGATCGAGGTCGGGGCCTGCTTGAGCATCTGCAACTGCGCCGACCAGTTCGTGTTGGAACCGATATAGGTACCGTTGGAAATCAACTTCTGATCGTTGAGGTTGAGGTCGCCGTTCGCGTCCACGTGGATGCTCCACAGCATGACCGTGGTGAATCCCGAGGCGCGAAGATCGTTCATCACGGCGGTGCCGCCGCTGTAGAAGGGTCCGCCGCCATAGATGGCGGAATCGGCGAAGGCCGGCGACGCGGTACCCGCAGCCGCGAGCGCCGCGGCGAGCAGGGACGAACGAAATCCGTACGTGGAGAGGTTCATGCTGGCATCGTCCTTTCGGTGGGGTGGGTCGCCTTGGATCGATCCAACATCTCACCGCGCGATGCGGCCCGCTAGAGGGCGGAAAACGGTTCTGTGACGGGCTTGGCAGTGGTGCGCCGCATCATTGCCACGATTCAAAGCGAACGGCGAGGTGCCACCAGCAGGTCGCCGAACAGCAACCCGGCAACCAGCGACACGAGGAGCGTGATGCCGAGCAGCCCGGTATCCATGCCCAGCGAGGCATCGCGATCCAGCAGGTAGGACACGCTGCGGAAACTGACCGAGCCAGGCACGAGCAGGATGATACCCGGCTCACGAACCACCGCACCCGGCTTCTGCGCGTAACGCGCGTAGATGTTGCTGAGCGAACCAAGCAGCAGGCCACCGACGAATACACCGAACGGCGCGCCCGGCAAGCTGCCGGAAATCCGACCGCCCCAGGTCGTGGCGAGGTAACCCAGGATCACCGCGCCCATCACCACCAGCCAGTCGCGACGAGCGGCGCGGAACAGGATCGCGAACGAGAACGCGCCGAGCAGCAGCGTCGGCCAGTCCGTCCATGCCGGCAGCGGCGGGAGCGCGTAGTCGCGCGGCATGATGCCGAAGGCCTCGCACAACTGGCTCGCCGCCACGGTGCCGAAGGTCAGCTTCAGCAATGTCGCTATCGCGCCGCCCATGCGGGCCACTCCCGCGACGAGGTGCTGGCTGGAAATCTCGCGCACCGCGGTGGTCAGCGCCATGCCGGGCATCAGCACGATGAGGCTGCCGAGAATCACCGACTTCACCGCCAGTGGCACGATGTAAGCGCTGACAATGATGGCAATGGCCGTCGCGACCATGGCGCTGATGGCTTCGCTCGCCGCCGACAGTCGCGGCCGACTGCCCGATGCGACGGTGATAAGACCGATGATCGTGCCGATGATGCCGGCGGTGACGAGGTCGGGCCACGCACTGTGCAGCAGCAAGGCCACGACGGCAGCGGCGCAGAGCCCGTAGCTCGCAACCAGACCCACCTTGTCGCGGAGCGTTTCCGGAGCGCCGAGCTTGCGCAGGAGGTGAAACCCCTCGCGCATTTCCATCTGCCCGTCGATCACCGCATCGGCAATGCGGTCGGCTTCGCAGAGGCGACCGAGGTTGACGTCGCCCGGGGGGAGCCGCATGACCTGCGTGACCTGGGCCACGCTCTCCTCGCCCTGCCCCAGGTCCGCGAAGGACACGATGATCGCGGTCGGGCTCGACCATACTTCTGCCGCTAGGCCCAGGCGCTGCGCTGAGCGGCCGATGGCCGTCTCCAGACGCGGCGCCGTAGTGCCGTACTGATGCAGCCGGCGGGCCAGCTCTGTCAGAAAGGCGATGCGGGTGTTGATCGCCGTGGTGGCGAAGCTCACCGGTACCGTCAGCGGCACAGCGTCAGCCAACGTCCACCGCCTTCACGCGCAGGGTGGTGCCTTCGATGCCGATCACTTCCACATTGGCGCCTTCGGGCAGGTCGGGCCCGGTGACCAGCCACATGCCGTCGCCGACGCGCGCCTTGCCGCGCCCGTTGCGAATGGCCTCGCAGAGCACGTAGCGCTCACCGAGCAGTTGCTCGCCGCGCCGATTGAGGCGTGCATTGCCGGGCGGCACACGTTCCAGCCGCGGACGCACGAATTTCCAGTAGACGAAGCACGAGACAAACGCGAGCACGCCGAAGACGATCGCCTGCGCGAGCGGCCCGAGGTCGGGCATCAGCAGCAGGACCAGCCCCGTCGCCGCAGCGCCGATGCCGATCCAAAGCATGAAGTAACCGGGGAGGATCACCTCGCCGCCAATCAGCACCAGCGCGACGATCCACCAGAGGTAATGCACGGCAACGTGTTCCATGGCGTCACCGCGGCATGGGTGGCGTGCGCGGTGAAGCGGAATCGCTGGTCGTACGCTGCTGCGACGACAGAGAGTCCTTCGCCAGCTCGGCGATGCCGGCCAGGGAACCAAGGATGCCGGTGGTTTCCATCGGCAGCAGCAAGGTCTTCTGGTTGGGCGATTT
Source organism: Luteibacter sp. UNCMF366Tsu5.1 (assembly GCF_900119235.1). Classification (NCBI taxonomy): domain Bacteria; kingdom Pseudomonadati; phylum Pseudomonadota; class Gammaproteobacteria; order Lysobacterales; family Rhodanobacteraceae; genus Luteibacter; species Luteibacter sp. UNCMF366Tsu5.1. Next base: position 1,459,794 of record NZ_FPIS01000001.1, read on the forward strand.
CGCCATTTCCTTCAGCGCCTCGACGTAGTTGTTGGCGACGAAGTAGTTCAGCGCGTTGACGTCGCCGCCCGCGATGGCCTGGGAGACCATGGTGGTCGCCTTGGCCTCGGCTTCGGCCAGGCGTTCGCGTGCCTCGGCTTCGCGGAAGGCGGCCTCTTTCTTGCCCTCGGCCTCGAGGATCGCGGACTGCTTCTCGCCGTCCGCCTTGAGGATCGCCGCCTGCCGGAAGCCTTCCGCGTCGAGGATGTTGGCGCGCTTCTCGCGCTCGGCCTTCATCTGTCGCGCCATGGCATCCACGAGATCGCGCGGCGGCGAGATGTCCTTGATCTCGATGCGGGTGACCTTGACGCCCCAGGGGTGCGTGGCCTCGTCGACCACGCCGAGCAGCTTCGCGTTGATCGCGTCGCGCTGACTGAGGCTTTCGTCGAGATCCATCGAGCCCAGCACGGTACGGATGTTGGTCATGATCAGGGCGAGCGCCGCGGCTTCGAGGTTGGCGACCTCGTAGGCGGCCTTGGCGGCATCCAGCACCTGGTAGAAGACCACGCCGTCGACGCGCACCACGGCATTGTCCTTGGTGATGACGTCCTGCGAGGGGACGTCCAGCACCTGCTCCATCATGTTCATCTTGCGGCCGATGGCGTAGACGAACGGAATCAGGAAATGCAGGCCAGGGGTGAGGGTGCCGGTGTACCTGCCGAACATTTCAACGGTCCACTCGTAGCCCTGCGGCACGATGCGGATCAGCTTTGCCAGCACGATGACGACCACCACCACGATGACCAGCGCGACGAGACTTCCCATGGCCATGCTCACTCCCTTTTCCAATGTGTCTCGGGAGTATAGGCGAAGCGCTCAGGGCGGACCGGCGGGCAGGATCAAGGTCACGCGCAGGCCGCCGCCGTCGCGGTTCGCCAAAGCGATACGACCGCCGTGCGCCTCAGAAATTTCGCGCGCGAGCGCCAGCCCGAGCCCGGTACCGGAACGTTTGGTGGAATAGAACGGCAGCAAGGCCTGCGATAGCACCGTCTCGCTCATCCCGGGCCCCCGGTCGGCCACCTCGATCAGCGTGTCGCGACCGAGCTGATGCACGGCCAGGGTCACCTCGTCCGGCTCGCCGCCTGCCTCGTGCGCATTCTTGATGAGGTTGATGAGCACCTGCTCCACCTGGGTCGGATCGAACCAACCCGGCTTTTCCGGCGGCGGCGCCGCCATGCGAAAGCGCGCATGGAGCGCCAGCGCATCCAGGAACGCGGCCCAGGGCACCTCGCGGGCTTGCGGTGCAGGCAGCTTGGCGAAGCTCGCATAGCCGGCGATGAAACTGTGCAGATGCTTTGCGCGGTCGCCGATCGAGGCGAACACGCCGGGCAACCGCGCGAGGTCGCCGCGGCGCGCCAGCTCGGCACCCGAGTGCGACAGCGAGGAGATCGGCGCCAGCGAATTGTTGAGTTCGTGGCTGATGACCCGGATCACACGCTTCCACGTATGGACTTCCTGGCGGGACAGCTCGCGCGTCATCCGCCGATACAACTGCAGGCGATGCGGCCTGCCCTGCAGCCGGAACCCGCGCTGCGAAAGATGGAAGGTTTCCTCGCTGCCATCCATTTCCACGGAGAACAATGCGTCCTCGCCGCCGGCCGACGCATCGCGGAGGCTCTGCGGCATGCGGCTCAGCACGGTCTCGAAATCGAGACCCGCCAGCGAGCGTCCTTCGTTGAACAGGTGTCGCGCCGCGATGTTGGCGTAGGTGACCTTGCCCGTGGGTTCGGTCAGCACGAGCGCCACCGGCGTGTTCTGCACCACGGTATCGAGCAACAGCTCACGCTGCGCGAGGTGCTGGCGCTGATCGCGCAAGGTCTGGCCGAGCGCGTTGTGCATGCGGATCAGGTCGCCCAGCTCGTCGCGCCGGTCGGTGCCGATCGACATGCTGAAATCGCCGTCACGATAGCTCGCCACGGCGCTCTCCAGGGCGCGCATCAGCCGCCGCAGCGGCTCGACCAAGGCATGCGCCACGGCGGCGGCCAGCGGCACCAGCACCAACAAACAGATCAGCAGGGCCGTGCTGACGTCGAACGGTTCGACCACGCCACCCACGGGGAGCCGGCCCGCCTTGTCGGGCACCGCGCGCATCCAGGCCAGCATCTGCGGGAACGGCCAGATCGACACGCCCGCGAACACCAGCGCACCCACGATGGCCGACGAGGCCACCACCAGCGTCATCCGCCCTTCGAGCGAGAACGTCTTCATGAGCGCGAACGTATCAGACCGCCAGCCCGTAGCGCTCCATGCGCCGGTACAGCGCCTGTCGTGACAGCCCCAGCGTGGTGGCCGCGCGGCTGATCACGCCGCCTGCGGAGGCCAGGGCCGCCTCGACCGACTCGCGGCTGGGCTCGTCGAGATTGCGGGTGGCGCTGGGTGCCGGCGTGGGCAGGTTGAGGTGCATCGGCTCGATGCGCCCGTCCGCGGCCAGCAACGCGGCGCGTGCGATCGCGTTCTTCAGTTCGCGCACGTTGCCCGGCCAGTGATGCGCCAGCAGCGCTTCCCGCGCGTCTTCACTCAAGGTGGCCTTACCGTCGAGGAAGAATTCGGCCAGCGGCAGGATGTCGTCGGTGCGCTCCGCCAGCGGCGGCAGATTCACGTCGATGACGTTGAGGCGGTAGTAGAGATCCTCGCGGAACGTCCCTCCCGCGATCATCGCCTTCAGATCCGCATTGGTCGCACTGACCACGCGCACCTTCGCGTGCCGCGTGCGGCCCGAACCCAGGCGTTCGAACTGGCCGGTCTCGAGCACGCGCAGCAGCTTCATCTGACCCGGCAGCGGCAGATTACCGATCTCGTCCAGAAACAGCGTGCCGCCGTCGGCCATTTCGAAACGGCCCTCGCGTGCCTTGTTGGCGCCGGTATACGCGCCCGCCTCGGCGCCGAACAGTTCGGCCTCGATCAATTCGCCCGGCAGCGCACCGCAGTTCACCGCCACAAACGGGCCGCGACGTACGGCGGAATTGGCGTGGACGATGGCGGCGATACGTTCCTTGCCGGCGCCGTTGGGGCCAGTGATCAGGACCGGCACGTCGGACCGCGCCACTTGGCAGGCCAACTCGATCGTGCGGCCCATCGCCTCGGAGGCGAAGACCAGGCCGTCGAGGTCATACCGACTTTCCAGCGCTTCCCGACGACGCTTGCGCTCCACCCGGGCGCGCGTGACCTCGCGCGTGGACTCGGACAGCTCGAGCAGGTTTTCCACCGTGGCGAGCAGCTTGGCATCGTCCCAGGGCTTGGCAAGGTAATCGGCGGCGCCGGCCTTCACCAGTTCCACGGCCGCCTCGAGATGGGTCCAGGCGGTAAGCAGGATCACCGGCAGGTCGGTATAGCGAGCGCGGATCTGCTTGAACAGCGCGGCGCCCTCCTCGCCCGACGTGGTGTCGGCCGTGAAATTCATGTCCTGGATGACGACGTCCACGCGCTCGCGGGCGAGCGTGGCAAGCCCCTCGTCCGGCGTCAGGGCGACCAGCGGTCGGATGTCGTGCAGGCTCAAGGCAAGCGACAGCGCCTCGCCAACCGCGGGGTTGTCGTCAATGATCAATACGCAGCGCATCTGGTCCCTTCGCATGCAGGCATGGATGCCTCCCCCGGCAAAAAGGTTGCATCCTCCGCCGGCATTCCCCTCATTCTAAACACAGCGGCCACCCCGGGCGGGGTGACCGCTGTCGACTCACACGCTGCGTGTCGCCTCGACGGGTGGCACCCGGGAGGCACGTAGCGCAGGTGCAAAGACGGCTGCCTGCCCCAGGCCAAGGAGGATCACCACGCCCACGATGAGGTACGTCATGGAAAGACGCTCCATCTCGAACTGGGTAAGCATCCACTGGTTCATGCCCAGCGCCAGGATCACGCCCACCGCCACGCCCGCCAGGGCAATCAGCAGGTTCTCGGTCATGAAGTAGCTGAGAATGTCGCGCTTGCTCGCACCCAGCGCACGACGTACACCAATCTGTCTGCGCCGCTGCCCCACCCAGAAGCTCGACAGGCCCACGATGCCTGCCGCGGTGATCGCCAGCAGCACACCGCACACGACGCTCATCAGCACCGCCATGCCCCGGTCGGCCTCGTAGGCTTTCTGCCGCACCATTTCAAAGGTGCGTACGCCGCTCTTTTCCGGAAGCACGCGCATGCGGCTCACACCGTAGAGCTTATCCGCCACCGACTTGAACACCGCGTCCTGCTGACCCGGCTTGGTGCGGATGACGAAGGTCTGATAACCGCCGTCGAACGTCAGCGGCATGATCGTGACGTTGTCCATGAAATCCGTACTGATCCAGGGCACAGTCAACTTCTCGACGATACCGATGATCGTGGACGGCCGCCCCTTGATGTAATAAATGGTCTTGCCCAGCGCGTTGCCCTCGGGGAACAGCTCGTCGGCCATGGCCTTGGTAATGATCACCTGCGGCGGTGCCGGCTGCTGTTCGCGATTGATCGACGAGATTTCACTTGACGTGAAATTGCGCCCGGCAATCAGCTTCACGCCCAGCGTCGCCAGCGCATGCTCGTCGGCGAAGTAGAGCGCGCTCTGCACGCCGTCCTTGGTAGCGTCGGCGGTCCTCTGCGCACTCGTGGACCATCCACCACGACGAAGAGGGAACGAATTGGTGGCGTAGGCGTCTTCCACGCCCGGCATCGATCGAATCGCCTGCAGGTCGGTCTTGATGAGCGGAAGATACGTCGACGGTGCACCCACGTAGAGGTTTTGGACGGCGACCACGTTGGCTTCGTTCATGCCGGTGGGGCGACTGACGCGTTCGACGCGCTCGTGCACGATGAACAGCGCATTGCAGACGATGGCGAGCGTCAAGGCGATCTGCAAGGCGATGAGGATGGTACCGGCCTTGTGCCTGCGCAACGCGGCCAGGATAGGTTTGATCTGCATGGCGGTTACCTCAGTTCGACTTGAGCTGCCACGCGGGCTGCACCTGAGCGGCACGCCACGTGGGATAGAAAGCGGCCACGACGGAGGCGACGATCGCCACCGTCAGCGTAAGCAGCATCAGGGTGGGATCCAACGTCGCGAGGCGTGCAACCTCATCGGGGAACACGAGGCCGACGCTGAGCACGCCAAGACCCGTGAGCAACAACCCGAGCAATCCGCCTGCGATGCCGATGGTGCCTGCCTCGATCAGGAACTGCGCATAGATGTCGCGGCGCGACGCACCGAGCGCGCGACGCACGCCGATCTCCGGGGCGCGACGCATGAACTTCGCAAGCAAGAGACCAATCGTATTGACCAGGCAGATGACCAGAAAGCCGAGCGATACCAGCAACGACACCTGCGATTCGCGCGGTACGACCTTCTGCACCGACAGCCAGTCCATCACGTCGCGCACGCGTACATTCGGCGCCCAGCTGAAGCGGCCGGAGCGCTGCATTTCCGCTGCGTAGCCCGTGAGGAAGTCACGATAGGCCTGGGCGTCCGCCTTGCTAGGCAGTTCCGCCCACAACGACAACCATATGCACTCGGAGCGCAGGTAATTGTCCCAACCTTCGCCAGGATCCTTGACGCAATTGTTGTTGCCGTTGTTCGGAAGGCGTAAATCCAGTGCGCGAGTGAGGGGCACATACACCGTAGCGCCTTCGTTGAATCCCGACGTGTTGGGTACATCGAAGAACACTGGCTGCGGCGACCAATCCTGCATCACGCCCGTGATGCGGAACAGGTGGCCATCGAGGTTCACCTGCTTGCCGACGCTGGGGCCGCCGTTGAACAGCTTGTCGTTGAGCGACTTGCTGATCACGATGACGTCTGCATGCTTCTCGTCGTCGTCGCGGGTCCAGCCCTGCCCCTGCAGGAACGGCACGTCGAACATCGGGAAGAAATCCGCACCGGTGGCGTAGGCGCCCTGCCGCATCGGCATGCGCGACGGATCCTCCGGAATGACCGAGACGCCCACGGGATAGGTCACGGTCTGCCGCTTCGCCTTGTTGGCACGCAGCAACGCCGTCGCGTCCTTGTAGCTGAGCGCGGGCGGCGGCTCACCTTCCTTGGTGTTCTCCGGCCCCCAGTTGTCGATCTGTATGTTGTAGAGCACATCGGACTTCTGCGGGATCGGGTCGCGCGACGTGGCGCGAAACACCGAGTAGGTCGTCATCGACGCCGCCACACCGAACCCGATGGCCATCACCATGAGTGCGGTGAGCATCGGATTCCGGCGCAGACTGCGCAGGCCCAGTTGAAGGTAATAGCTGAACATGGTCGGCCCCTGGGGATCGGTGGGATCAGGAATGGGCTGCTTGAGTCTGCGCGTGGAAGCGCGGCTCTTCGGCGAGATCGACCACCTGACCGTCGATCACGTGGACGTTGCGTTGCGCTCGCGCGGCCAGTTCGGGATCGTGGGTCACCATGACGATGGTGGCGCCTTCGCGATGGATCTCCTCGAGCAGTTCCATCACGCCGCGCGCCATCTGCGTATCGAGGTTGCCGGTCGGCTCGTCGGCGAGCAGAAGACGCGGTGAGCCGGCGAGCGCGCGGGCGATGGCGACGCGCTGCTGCTGACCGCCGGACAGCTCTGCCGGATAGTGCTTGGCGCGCGAGGCCAGGCCCACGCGTTCCAGCGCGTCCATGATCCGCTGCTTGCGCTCGGCCGCCTTCATGCCGCGATAGCGCAGCGGCACTTCCACGTTGTCGAACACGTTGAGGTCGGGGATCAGGTTGAACGCCTGGAAGATGAAACCGATCTTCTCGTTGCGGATGCGCGAGCGCTCGTTGTCGTTGAGCTGGCTCACCTCCACGCCATCCAGGTGGTAGTGCCCACCCGTGAAGGTCTCCAGCAGGCCCGCGATAGTCAGGAACGTCGTCTTGCCGGAACCCGACGGACCGGTCACCGCGACGAACTCGCCTTCCTTTACGTCGATGTTGAAGTCGCGCAAGGCATAGGTCTCGACGACGGCGGTGCGATAGACCTTGGCGAGGTGGGTCATCTTGAGCATGGGATATCCCTCGGTGATGAGTACGGCGGGTAGGATCAGCGGCTGATGGAAACGTGTTTCGCATCGCCGAAGGTGTCGGCACCGGAGACGACGATCTTGTCGCCCTCCTTCAGGCCGTCCAGGATTTCGACCTTGTCGATGCTGCTGGCACCGACACGGATGTCACGGCGATCGGCCATGCCGTCGTTGACGACGTAGGCGTAGCGGCCCGCGCTTTCGTCCACGAACGAGCCACGCTGCACCGTAAGTACGTTGTCGCGCCGGTCGAGCAGGACACGCACGGACAGGCGCTGGCTCTGGCGAAGTTGCTTCGGCGTCTCGCCATCGAAGCGCAGTCGGGCGGCGACTTCGCCGTTCACCACTTCGGGCGACACGGCGCTGACCTTGCCGTTCCATTGCTTGCCGTTGCCGCTGATTTCACCCGGCATGCCGATGGCGAGGTCGCGCGCGAAGCTCTCGGGCACTTTCATTTCGACTTCGAGCGCCGAGAGGTCGATGACGCTGAGCAGCTGTGCGTCCTTCGCCACTGTGGCGCGCTCGGCGATGAAGAGCTGACCCACCTGACCATCGACCGGCGATTTCACGTTCAGGTCCTCGACCTGGCGTTCGAGATCCTGCACCAGCAGCACCTGGCGTTCGTGCGCCAGCTTCTTCGCCTGCACGTCGAACGTGAGGCTGTCGTTGTCCATGGAAAGATCGGTCTCCGCGTGCTTGGCGGTGACCTGCGCCTTGTCGAGCGTCGACTTCGCCTTGTCCACGTCCGCCACCGGCACGGCGCCCTTGTCGAACGCGGTCTGGTAGCGCTTCAGATCGCGCTCGGCGGCAGTCTGGTCGATGGACGCGTTGTCGTACGCCTTCTGCAGTTCGGAACGCTTCTTCCTCGCGTCGATCTGCGCACGCAGGTATTCCACCTGCATCGCATCGGCCGCGGATTTCTCCTGCGCCAACTTGCTCGTCAGCTCGGGGCTGGTGATGGTCGCGAGCACCTGATCCTTCCGTACCACGTCGCCCGCGTGCACTTTGAGCACCACCGCACCGGCGGACGCGGCATACAAGGTGGGACTCACCGCCGCCACGACCTTGCCCTCGGCCGCAATGTCGCGAACGAACGGCCCGCGCGTCACGGTGGCGAAGGTCAGCCGCGATGCGCTCACCGAACCATCCGACGAAAGCATCGTCGCCACACGCGGTGCCGCCAGGGCAAGGAGAGCAACCGCCGCCACGCCGCCGCCGATGAGCAGCAGCTTGCGATAGCGGTTGGGGCGGACCTCGACGAGGCGGTCCTGAGCGGAAGTGTCGCGGATCATGTGAGAGTCCCTGAGCGGTTTGCAGGGACAGTCAGCAAGCCCCGTGCCAAGCCGGGAAATCGCTTGCGATCAAGGAGATGGAACGGAGAGCGCCAGACAGGTGGTGTGTCCGCGGACAGCCTGCCCGGACACTCGACTACTGTCCGCGATGCGGACAGTACACGGGCGAAGGCTCAGGCAGCGATGCCGATCGATTCCGAAACCGCGATGTCGCGCGCCACGCCCAGGCCCAGGGACGAGATAGGAGCGTCGCCTATACCGAGTACGGTCAATCCCGCCCACTGACGTCGCGTGAAGGAGACGACGCGGGCACGGCACGCGCGAAGCCACATGCGCTCGGGCCGGCGGTGGTCCGGCGGAGCGCTTGGCAGGGCGTCGGCAAAAAGCCGGTCCCAAGCGAGGTAATCGGTGTCGGGAAGAAGATAGATGCGCGCGACAATCCTGCCCTCTCCGCTCACGCAATCGATCCATTCGCGCGGACCTTCCGCCGTGACCGCGCACGTGAGACCCACATGACGCGTCGCCAGCAACGGCGCCAGTTCCGCCGCCTCGACGATGCAGCCACGTGGTGCATCGGGATCGCCATCCATCGGATGGGACGCCGCGAGATAGAGGACTCCGCCAAGCTGGCCGAGGCCTTCGAACAGGCCGGACGGCGCCAGTGCCAGCCAGCGCGTCGTTATGGCGGTGGAACGGGCGCGCGAAGGCACGCCGAAACATGTAAGCCAGCCGAACACAAGCGTCTCCCGTGTGACGTGGACGGGCGGGAAGCCTGGCTGGGCGGTCCGGGGAGAGCCGCGTGGCTTGGCGTCGGGGAGCCGGTTACTTGGTGAGAATGAGCTTGTCGTTGCGGGTCAGGCGCAGGTGGTACTCACTGCCCTGGTGCTCGATCACCAGTTCGCGCGAGCCGTCGAGCAGGCTCTTGCTTTCGATGCGGCGGGCGACGGTCGGCGCCGGGCGCAAGGCCACGACCTTGTCGCGGCCGCCGTTGTCGGTCAGAGGGAGCGTTCGAAGGTACATGATCGTGACTCCGCGTTAGGGTGCGGAGTTGATGATAATGATTCTCAATTACGAGTCAAGCCCGCATGGCGAAGGAGTCGCGACGAGAAGATGGGACCGGCTACGAAGCGAGGGTAGGAGCCACCTGGTGGCAAAAAGCCAATGAAGCGGTTTAGCGGTGAGGCAAGCACCCATCGCCAGCAGGCTGGCTCCCACCGGCAAGTGGCTCACACCGGCGTGGCTCACACCGGCAAGTGGCTTACACCGGCAAGTTTTCCCTCGCCGCCATGGCGGCTCCTACAACGGCACCGAGGCATTCACTAACGCGATCAGGCCACCGCCAGCATCTCGACCAACGTGTTTTCCAGCGCTTCCAGATCCGGAATGACCGCCGTGTCGTCGCGGACCAGTACGCGGGCGCGCACGCCGAACGGCAGGTCGTGGCCGTCGTGGGTGGGCAGCAGGAGTTCGGCGTTGAGCGTCGCGAGGCGCGGGAAGCCGTGGATGAGCACGGCGAGGTAAGGCATGTCCGGATGCCGGCCCACGGCCTTGAGCACGGCCACGCGCGTGGCCTGCACCGGCGCATCGTCGGCGGGGCTGGCCACGTGATCGAAACTCACCAGTGGAATGCTCCAGCCGCGCCATGCGATGCGACCGAGCAACCACGACGGTGCGTCCGCCACGGGCTCGACGCCGGCCAAGGTGATGACTTCGGCCACCGCGGCATTGGGGAGCAGCAGGCGCACGCCGGCACTGGGAATCAGGACGCAGCGGATTTCGCGCGGTAACGGCTCGCTCATGGGAATTCCTCGACAAGTTTCTGCGCCAGGGCGTGCGCGTCGCCAGCGAAATCGGCCACGCGCTCTTCGCGGATGCCCGTGACGATGTGCCCCGCTTCGTGCTCCACGGCGACCGTTTCAACCCACACGCGACCGCCAGCGTCGTACACGGCCTGCGCACCGGCAATGCCGTCGCTGCCGTGGCCGGCGAAGACAATCGCCAGGGCATCGGCACCGAAGCCACCGGCAAGCGTGCTCAGGATGCCGTCGATGGAGGGACCGGTCGAGGCCATCGCACTGCCGTCCTCACGCACGGTCACGCTGCCGTCGCGGCGAATCTGCACGTGCGAACCGCGCGGTACGACCAGGCACTCGCCGTGCGCCGTATGCGTACGGTCGGCAGCGACGCGCGCACGCGGCCCGAGGCGCTGCGCGAAGGCCGTCGGATCGTCGGCATGGTGTGCCGCCACCAGCAGCACGCCAGGAACACGTTCCGGCAGCGCGGCGAGAAAATTCGCGATCGCCGTCTCGCTCGCGCGCGCGCCGCCAAGGGCGATCACGCGACGCACCGCGCGGGCGTTCGCTTCCAGGAACATCTCGTGAGCGAAGTCGCCATCGGTGCGAGGTGCGACGGCCTCTTCCATGGACACCAGTTCCAAGGTGAGACCCGCTTCGAGCCCGTGAGTACCGTCGTCGACGACATCCTGCGCAAGGTATTCCGCGGCGCTGATCGTCTCGATGCCGAACGCCCCCGGGTCCGGCTTGTTCACCGGTTCGACGACCACCGTGTCATGGTCGACAAGATCCCATTCGGGTACGGGCGGAGGCACGTATTCCGTCGCACGTCCCTCGATTTCGATGGAAGGCGTCGCGACGTTGGTGGCGGCGTCATCATCGAGCGAAGCGAGGCTGAAGTCGGCGGCATTGAAACCGGGTTCCGGCTCGGGTGCCGGTGCAGGTGCTTCTTCGACCAATTCGAAACCGGACAGATCGAGCGACGCGAGTTCCGTCAGCTCCACCGGCGACGACGGCACCATGTCGATGCCATCGGTATCGAGCGGGCCTTCGGGCGTCTCTGCGAGCAAGGCTTCGAGTTCCGCGGCCAGATCGGCGGGCGGCACGTCGTCTTCATCGCCCGCGCCATCAAGCTGGGGCGTGGAGAACGCAAGTTCATCGAGCGCTTCGCCCGCCCTATCGGGGACGTCGTCAAGTACAAACGCCGTTTCGTCCGTGGATGAGGGCTCGTCGGCGGAAAACGCGAACGCCTCGAACGTCTCCGTCTCCGTGCCTGCATCGTCGTGGAGTTCGCCGTCGAGGTCGTTCGCAGACGACGGCGTTTCGGCGTAGTCATGGCTGCCGATAAGGGAAAGATCCTCGCTCAGCGGCTCGTCGAGCGGAACCTCCACGGGTGCCGCCACACCCGCTAGCGATGCGATGCGTGGCTCGATGGCGCGAGCGTCTTCGGGACGCGGCGGATCGAGCGCGATCTCGCCGACCAGCTTGGCGGCGAGATGACGCGCCCAGCGTGCACGATCCCAGCCTTCGAGCTTGCGACTGGCGTCGGCATCGTTGAACACGAGGCGCGGATGGCCGCCCTCGACGGTGTCGTAAAGACGATCGAGATCGTCGTCGCTCGGATCGTCGAGATCGACCACCACCACGTCAGCCGACGAACCGACGAGTTCGGCGGGCGCGAACGAGCGCAGGTCCGATTCGTAGACGATGCGCGCACCCTGCGTCACGAGAGCGTCGCGCAGGTGGGCGGAGAGGCTGGCGTCGTCGAACAGCAGCGCGACCGTCGCCTCGCGATCAACCATGGTGGACTCCGAGCACGTCGTTGATCTGCACGATGAGATCGTTCTCCTGGTACGGCTTGCCGATGTAGCGATCCACGCCGATATCGAAGGCACGTTGCCTGTGCTTGTCGCCGGTACGCGAGGTGATCATGATGATCGGCACGCCTGCCAGACGCTCGTCGGCCTTCATCTGCGTGGCCAACTCGTAGCCGTCCATGCGCGGCATCTCGATGTCCAGCAGCATCAGGTCGGGCACGCGCTCGTTGAGTTTCTCCAATGCGTCGATGCCGTCCTTCGCCGTCATCACCTCGAACTCGTGACGTTCCAGCACGCGGCCGGTGACCTTGCGCATGGTGATCGAATCGTCCACCACCATCACCAGGGGCTTGACGCGCACTTCGTCCTGCGCGCGCGGAGCGTGCGGCACGCTGGCGTCCGCCTCGAACGCGCGACGGGCCACGCCGTGGCGAACCAGCGGCGCGAGGTCGAGAATCATCAGCACCGAACCGTCGCCCATGATCGTGGCGCCGAGGATGCCCGGCACCGAACTCACCTGCGGGCCGACCGGCTTGACCACGATTTCGCGCGAACCGAGCACGGCGTCGACGCGGATCGCCGCACGTAGATCGCCCGAACGGGCGAGCAGCAGCGGGATATCGCCTTCTTCGAGAGACGACACGACATGCACGCCGAGCAACTGCGGCAGGTCGTGGATGCCGTATTCCTCGCCCATGTAGTCGAAACTCGGCGAAGCGTCCGCCATGCGATGGGCCAGCTCGTTCGGCGCGACGCGAGCCACGCCGTGCACCGACGTCATCGGAATCGCGAAGTTGGTCTCGCCGATGCGCACGATCAGGGCCTGGGTCACCGCGAGGGTGAACGGCAGACGCATCACAAAGGTCGTGCCGCTGCCCTTCTGCGATTCGATCGCCAGCGTACCGCCGAGCTGCTTGATCTCGTTCGCCACGACGTCCATGCCGACGCCGCGACCCGCCACCTGAGTGACCTTCTCGGCCGTGGAGAAACCCGGAACCTGGGTGAGCTGGAAGATCTGCTCGTCCGACACGCGCGCGTCCGGACGCAGCAGGCCGCGCTCGATGGCCTTGGCGCGAATGGCGTCGCGATCCATGCCGCCGCCGTCATCGGATAGCCGCACGACGACCTCGGTAGCCTCGCGGGCCACCTGGATGCGTACGGTGCCTTCGGGGTTCTTGCCCACGGCTTCGCGCTGCTCGGGCGGTTCGATGCCATGCGCCACCGCGTTGCGCAGCATGTGCTCGAACGGCGCCTTGATGCGGTCGAGCATGTTGCGGTCCATTTCGCCGTTGGCACCTTCCACCACCAACTGCGCGCGCTTGCCGACGTCGGACGCCGCCTGGCGCAGCGTGCGACGCAGGTTCGGCACCATGGCGTCGAACGGCAGCATGCGCGTCTGCATCAGGCCTTCCTGCAGTTCCGCGTTTACCTTCTGCTGCTGGAGCAGGAGGGCTTCGGACTGGCGGGTCAGCTCGTCGAGGATTGTCTGCAGCGACACGAGATCGGATACCGACTCGGCCAGCGCTCGCGAGTACTGCTGCAGCTGCGAGAAGCGATCGAGTTCCAACGGATCGAAGTTCGATACCCCGTTGTCGCGATGTTCCTGGTGATAGCGCGCAATGATCTGCGCTTCGGTCTCGATTTCCAGCATGCGCAACTGGCTGCGCAGACGGCTGACCGTCTGTTCGTGCTCGGTGAGCGCCGAGCGGAAGCTCGCCGTCTGCTGTTCCAGGCGCGAGCGGTAGATCGACACCTCGCCCGCGTGATTCACCAGCGTGTCGAGCATGTCGGCGCGAACGCGGATCTGCTCCTGCGAAGCGCGCTGGATTTCCTCTTCCTCGAACTCCGGCAAAAGATCCGGCAGATCGCGATCGAGGACGGGTGGCGGCGCCACTTCCGGCAACGGCGCGAAAGGCATGGCCAATTCGACCACGGCGGCCTCGCGCTCTTCGCGATAGGCCTCGGCAGTCACGGTGTCGGGCGCGATAGGCGCACCGGCGAGGCGCGCGAACGGTTCGATGTCGGCGTCGGTAAGCGCGATCGGCTTCGCGTGGGCCACGCTCTGAATCATGCCGTGCAGACGGTCGAAACCCTTCTCCGTCGCTTCGATGGCCGGACGGTCGCTCGCACGCTGACCACCGGCCACGGCGTCGAGCAAGGCTTCCATCGCGTGCGAGAGATCGCCCACGGCGGCCACGCCGGCCATGCGTGCACTGCCCTTGAGCGTGTGCAGGTCGCGTTGCAGGGCAGCGACGTGCTCCGCCTGCTCCGGCTCGGCACGCCACGAAGCGAGCGCCGCATCGGCGTGATCGAGAATCTCGCGCCCTTCCTCCACGAATACTTCGAGAAGGTCCGGATCGATGTCCGCATACGGCGACAGCTCCGGGACCAGCGCGGGGGCCGGCTCGTCGTCGGGCGTGTGCACCGGCGGCGCAACGGGCTCGTGCGACTGATCCTCGATGACCACCGGCGCTTCCGCATCGGCAAACACCGGTGTGGATTCCTCGGCGTCGTCGAGGACTGGCTCCTCGGCGGTCGGCTCATCGAGCGACACCGCTTCGTGCGACGGTTCGGCGGCGATCTCTACATCGTCCGACGGCACATGGGGCGATGCTTCGTCGTGCAACGCCTCGAAAGCATGAGGTTCGGAGACCGGAGCGACGTCGTCCCGGGTTTCGTCGGACGGTGCGTCCAGCGTAAGGTCCTGCGGCAGATCGAGGCGGAAGTCGTCGGCCAGGCGGGGCATTTCGAAGGTCGGTGCCGCCGTGTCGGCCAGCGGCTCGACCTGGCCGTCGTCGGCGTGCAGCACCTCGCCGTCGTGCGACATGGGCTGCGGCAGCGACGGCTCGTCGGACGGACGCGACGTCACACCTTCGAGCTCGTTCATCAACGAGCGCCACGCCGCATCTTCCTCGGCATCGTAGGCCTGGATCGGCTTGATCTCGCCTTCCGGCTTCTCGATCTCGAAGGTGTCGAACGACGCCAGCACTTCGCTGGTCAACGCGTCGCTTTCGCTCACCGGTTCCAACGGTGCCAGTTCGATACCCGGCAGGTCGTCCTCGGTCTCGCCCTCTTCTGAGCTCTGCTCGCCAATGTCGTCCTCGGCGGACGCCTCGGCCAGCTCGTCGGCGAGCAAGCCTTCATCCAGGGTCGGCACGAGGCCTTCCGTAGTCTGCTCGGGCAGATAGGCTTCCGCTTCGTCGCGGGAGGGCTCGACAACGAGCGACGACTCCTCGGCCACGGCCTCGAGCGGCTCGTCGTCCTGCGGCAACTCGGCAGCGACGAACGATTCGTCCGCCAGCTCCTCAAGTGTTTCGTCGTCCAGCGAGAGCGGATCGGGCTCGTAGAGAACGTGCGCAATGGTGGCTTCCGGCTGCTCGTCGCGCAGCGCACCGATGCGGGCGGCGAGGGTCGCCACATCCGGCACGCTCGGTTCGTGCGCATCGAACAGGTCCATCACGTGATCGACCAGGTCGGCGGCTTCCGTCAGCACCGCGATGCCTTCCGGACGCAGCGGCAGGCCGGTCGCACGCACGCGCTTGATCAGGCCTTCCAAGGGCGCAAGCACCTGGATCAACACCGGGATGTCCACCATGCCGATGGCGCCGTGCAGCGTATGCACCGCGCGCAGCAGCGCGTCGTCCACCGGCAGCTCGCCCTCTTCGGCGCGTGCCAGGTGACCACGGATCACATGCAGGTACTGCGCGACTTCGGTGCGCAGGATATCCAGCAGTACCGCGTCCACCGGCGGCAGCGAAGGCGCGCTGTAGATCGGCTCGGCCGGGATATCCTCCATCTCGGCCATCTCGGCCATGTCGGGCAACGTCGCGAACGGATCCGCGCTGACGGCATCGGTCGATGCCGTCGTGCCGGTTTGTGGCTGACCGTACGACGCAAACGCCGCGGTCGGCACGGCGGCGATGGTATCGCGCGGGACGCGACGCTTGACCTTGCTGCGCACGCGCTGCACGGCGTTCCGCGCCACGTCTTCCACGAAGGCGACATCGCCCATGGCGAGGCGATCGGCAGTTTCCATGATCGCGGCGATCGGTGCGGCCGGCGTGGCATCGCCTTCGAGGGCCGCCTTGAGCTGCGGAAGCGCATCGACGGCATGACGGACCAGCGCCTGCACGCCTTCGTGCGGACCGATGGTGCCGTCGAGCACGCGGTTGAGCATGTTTTCCACCTTCCAGGCGAACTCGCCCAGCAGGCGTGCGCCGACCAGGCGGCCGGAGCCCTTCAAGGTGTGGAACGAACGGCGGATCGGCACCAGAGCGTCGGCGCGTTCGGGTTCGGCCAGCCAGTGACCCAACGCAGCGCGCAGGTTGCCGATCTCTTCCTCGGTTTCTTCGAGGAAAATTTCGCGAATTTCGTCGTCGATACCATCGACCGTGATCTGGAAACCGGCGAACTCGGCCATGCCGGGACCACCGACTTCCTGTTCGACTTCTTCCTCGATCTCCACCCAGTCTTCTTCGCCGACAGCAGCGGCGACGGGCGGCTCGGCATGCACGTCCGGCGTGGTCGCGGCGGGCGCGACGGCCGACGTGTCTTCGTCCGCGGGCGGTTCGTCGAGCAAGTCGAACGTATCGGCAAAGCTGGACACGGTCTCGCCTGTGTCTTCGCTGCTCTCGGGCACGGCGATGTGTTCGATCGCCTCGGCCTCGATCGTCTCGATGGCTTCCTCGCCGAGCGCCTCGGGCTCGGCGACATCCTGCGGCACCGGCCAATAGCCAAGCTGAGCGAGGCTCTGCTGGGTGACGTCCAGGATATGTTCCAGGCCGCCGCGGTGTTCGCGTGCGGCTTCGAGGTAGTACTCCAACGCGGCCAGCGCGTCGGCGAGGCGATCCATCTGCGCACCGTTCGGCACGCGACGGTCACCCAGCAACTCGCGATGGATGAACAAGCCGATGCCATCGGCAAGTTCCGCCGGACGTGCGGCGCCAAGCATGCGCATCGCGCCACCGATCTCGCCCATCAACTCGGGGGTACCGGCAAGCTGTTCGTGATCCCACGACGATTCGACGAAGCCGACGATCGCGTCCTTCACCCTCGATGTGTTGGTCGTGGCCTCACGCATCAGCGTGGAGAGAATGTGCCGTGCCTCGCTGCGCGGCAGCATCGACGGGCCGACGTCGCCCGACGATGGATGCTGGTCGCCCTCGGCGCCCAGCCGCTCGATGTGATCGTCGAGGGACGCTTCGACATAAAGCAGCGCACCGGCCACGTCGAGCAGGGATTCCTCGTCGGCCTCGCGCGCACCCGTGGCGATCTCGCCGAGAATCCGGCGCTGTTCGCCCACGACGCGGCGCGGCACACCAAGCGCCAGCATACCAAGCGTGTCACCTACGCGATCGAGCACGTCGGTCTGCTGACCGAGCTGCGCCGGATCGCCGTCAGGACGGCGCAGGAAAAGATCGAGCGATTCCTTCACCCGGAGCAGGTCGTCCTTGATCGCCGCGGACACGGTGTCCAGCAGCGCGCGGTTGTGGCCCGACATCGAGCCGCGCGCATGTTCCACCTCGGCTTCGCGCGGCAGGAGGCCGTCGAGCCGATAGGTCTGTCGCAGTTCTTCGATCCGGTCACTGCCCGGCTTGGCCTGCGCCACGTAGTACAGGAGCTTGCGCGCCAGTTCGTCGGCGTCTCCGCCCAGCAGTGCTTCCTCGCCCCCGTCGAGCAGTTCGCGGATCGAGCGGTCGACGCGGCCGATGAGCTGGCGCACGTCTTTTTCGTGCGCGCGCAGGACGCCGCGCTCGAGACCTTCCAGCACGCCGGCTGCGATCCACCACAGGCGACGGCCGGCGATCGTGTAGCAACGCGCAGCGATGCCATCGAGGGTGGCACGCATGCCGAGGAGTTGACGCTCGTTGCCCTGCCCGCGAAACCACGCCAGCAACTGCTGCTGGAAACGCGCGCGCAATTCGGCCAGCTCGCCGCGCCCTGCTTCTGCGGTAGCGGGATCGCTGGCACCCGGTGCGCCTGGCGGCAGCATCGCGTCGAGATTCGGCGTGAACAGCGCGGACTCGTGCAGCGACTGCTCGCCGCGGCTGGCACGCAGGTCGTTCAGCAACGGCAGCAGCACGATCGGCACGTCGCGATGGCCGCTCTGCAGGCGCTCCAGATAGTCGGGCATCTGCATCATGCCGCGCATCAGCGCCGCATAGGCATCGTCGCGGTGGGCGACGCGGTTGTCGATCAGTGCGGCGACCAATTGCTCCATTTCGCCGACGACCATCGCGGCGCCGTAGAGCTCGACCATACGCAACGTGCCGTGGACCTGGTGCAGGTCCGCGGCGCAGGTGTGCATGACGTAGGCGTCGCGCGAGTCCTCGACGTACGACTCGAGGGCCTGGCGTGCCTTGGACAAGGCGTCGTCGAGCTCGGCCTTGACCCAATGCAGCGTGGTGAAATCGGTATGGTCTTGAAGTCTCACTGCATTAGCCCGGCAGCTTGAAGTTCGCGACGGACAGGCGCAAGTCGTTCGCGAGCTGGGCCAGGTTACCGATCGACTCGGCCGTCTGGCTTGCGCCGAGCGACGTCTGCGAGGTGATCTCCTGGATGACGTTCATGGTCGCCGAGGTGTCCGTCGCCGCGGCCGACTGCTGGCGAGCAGCGGCCGAGATGTTCTGAATGAGTGCCGACAGGTCGTTCGACACGCGCTCGATGTCGCCCAGTGCCGTGCCGGCGTCCTCGGCCAGACGCGCACCGGCCACCACTTCCGCGGTGGTCTGTTCCATCGAACTCACCGCTTCGTTGGTATCGGACTGAATCGTCTGCACCAATGTTTCAATGCGCTTGGTCGCGCTCGCGGAGCGTTCCGCGAGGCGCTGCACTTCGTCCGCCACCACCGCGAAACCGCGACCGGCCTCACCTGCCGAGGCCGCCTGAATGGCGGCGTTCAAGGCGAGGATATTGGTCTGCTCGGCAATGTCGTTGATGAGTTCCACGATCGAGCCGATTTCCTGCGACGACTCGCCCAGCCGTTTGATGCGCTTGGAGGTTTCCTGGATCTGGTCGCGGATCGAGTCCATGCCCTGAATCGTCTCGCGCACCACTTCGGCGCCACGCGAAGCGATCTGCACCGAGCGCTGGGCCACGTCGGCCGATTCGGCGGAGTCCTTCGACACCGTATCCATCGAGGTCGCGATCTGATTGATGGCCGAGGTCGCGGACGTGATCTGCTGCGCCTGTTGCTCCGCCGCGTCGGCGAGGTGCATGGCGGTGGCCTGGGTTTCCTGTGCCGCGGCGGAGACGCGCACCGCGGTCTCGTTGATCGTGGTGACGAGGTTGCGCATCTCGTCCACCGCGGAGTTCATGGCGTCCGCGATGGCGCCCGTGATGTCCTCGGTCACCGTGGCCTTGATGGTGAGATCGCCTTCGGCGAGCGTACCCATCTCGTCCAGCAGCCGCATGATCGCGGTCTGGTTACGCTGATTGAGTTCAGAGGTGGTCTCGAAACGGCGGCGCTGGTCACGCACGAGGTTGTAGACCAGCAGCAGCGCGAACAGCACGGCGCCGATCGCACCGAGCAGGCCCCACCAGACGTTCGGGAAGAGACGGGTCAGCGGCAACTTGGCGATCTGGTCGGCGGACTCATTCGCGCGCAGCAGCACGGTCTGCGAATCCAGCGAGGCCTGGTTGCCTGCGCGCTTCACGTCCTGGAGATTCGGCGACGCGGCGACCAACTGGTTCACAGGGTCCACGAGGTCACCCCAGGAACTCTGCATGCCTTCGAGAATCTTCCGCGCATTCGCGTCGCTGATCGCACGAACGCCGCCTTCGGCGTTGCCGTCGACCAGGCCCTTGAGCACGGCGCCGTAGAGCTGCGCATCGCGGGAGAGACCGTCGGCGGCGGATTGCGCACCATCGCCGCCCTGCAGGATTTCCTGCACGCGACGGATCATGCGGTCAGCCATCAACATCCAGCGGGCGAGCGTGAAGGTCTGCTCCACCGAGGCATTCTTCTGCTGGACGATGTTCATCACTTCGTCCGTGCGTGCGTTCAGCAGCGGCATCTGCTTGGCGAACAGGTCGGCCCGCTCGCCCGAGGACAGCACCAGGTCCTTGTTCGAAAGGATCTTGCCGATGTCCGCGTCGAGCTGATGCCAGGCGTTCGCCAGGGCGCCGATGGAGCGTCCGGCCTGGTTGCCGTCGCCCGCGTAGGCAGGCATGCCGGTCTTGGCATCGCCGTTCACGAGGCGCTGCACCGCCGAATCGATCGTGTTGCGTGTGGCGGACAATTCACGGAACGAGTCGCGGTTGCCGTCGGACGCCTCCAGCGCGTACTTCGCGGTCTGCTGCGAAAGCACCTGCACCTGCGTCGTGAGCGCGATGGCTTCGCGGTCCTCGCCGTTCTTGTTGTTCAGCCACCAGAAGTCGACCGACGCCAATCCGATCGCCAGGAGCAGGAACACGATGACGATCGTGTAGCCACGTTCCCGGCCTGCGCCGCCTGCTGTCGTGCTCATATCCACCTCACCCAAACCTGGCAAAGCTAGCCGCCGACGCCTCACTGGCCACCGGCATGACGAAGCGGTCCGCGGACCGCCCCTCCGTTCCCATCGCAGCATCGGCCGAAGCCGTTACCGCCCATCCTGTAAAGGGTCGGCCTTCCGGCCGTCCCCTCCCCCATGGAGGCGTTGTTACAACGCCGCCTGCCGGAAGTCCGGCGCACGAACCAGACGGCTCATGCTGAAAAGCCCATACGTCTGCTCGCCGAGCTGGACGTTCTCGCTGACGAACCGCGTCAGGCGCGGGTCGTTCTCTTGCTTACCCGTGTCGCGCTGACCCTCGTCCATCGTGCGCTGGCCGAACACTTCGTCCACCAGCAGCCCGACCGTACCGCCGTGCTGGCGAACCAGCAGAAGCCGCGCCCGTTCCGATGCGGGCGTGCGCTCGTCGAACAGAAAGCGCCCGAGGTCGATCGCCGGCACGAGATTGCCGCGCACGTTCGCCACGCCCATCAGCCAGGGCTGCGCGCCCGGCACGTGGGTCAACGGTGGGACGGCCAGCAGTTCGTTGATTTCCTCGATGCCGCTGACGAAGGCGCGGCGCCCCACGCGAAAGCCGATGCCGCGCCACAGACCCAGCGACTCCACGCTCTCGGGTGCGTCGGCGGAGTGCGCAAGGCATGCCCGCTCATAGTGGGCGAGCAGTTCGAAAGGCGTGAGTGCCGCGTTCTCGCTCATGGCGTCCTCAATGCGTCGTGTTCGGCAGGAGGCTGGCGATAGTCGAAAGCAGCTCCTTCTCGTTCACCGGCTTGGTGATGAAGGCCTTGGCACCCTGTCGCAGGCCCCAGACGCGATCGGTCTCCATCGACTTGGTGGTGATCATCACCACCGGCACGTCGGCCGTCTTAGGATCGCGGCTCAGCGTGCGCGTGGCCTGGAAGCCGTTCATACCGGGCATGATCACGTCCATGATCACGAGGTCGGGCTTGTTCGCGCGAATACGGTCGAGTCCCGCTTCGGCGTTATCGACGCTGGAAACGGAGAAGCCCGCCTTTTCGAGCAGCGTGGTGAACACGCGAACGTCGGTGGGCGAGTCGTCGATGATGAGAATGTTTGCCACACGTCCCCCTGGACGTCGTCATACGGTGGAATGCGGTCAACTGGCCGTCGCGTAGCGATGGATCGCGCCGAGAAGCTCGTCGCGTGTGAACGGTTTGGTGAGGTATTGCTCGGCCCCGACGATGCGTCCGCGGGCCTTGTCGAACAGACCGTCCTTGGAGGACAGCATGATCACCGGCGTACCGCGGAACTGGGCGTTGTTCTTGATCAGCGCGCAGGTCTGGTAGCCGTCGAGGCGCGGCATCATGATGTCGACGAAGATGATGTTCGGCTTCTGGTCGGAGATCTTCGCCAGTGCCTCGAACCCGTCGACGGCGGTCAGTACGTCGCAGCCTTCCTTCTTCAGCAGGGTCTCGGCCGTGCGTCGGATGGTTTTCGAATCGTCGATGACCATGACCCGCAATCCGGCCAGGTCGTTACCACGTCCGTTTTCGTTCACTGCGCCCCCGGTGCCACGCAAAAAACCGCAAATACTGTCGCAGGATAGCCGGTTCTTGCCGACTATTCCGTGCGCCAGGTCGATGTCCGGAACCCCACGGTCCCGACGGCCCGCTCTTTCGGCGTTCCTCCCGATCGCTGTTTAATGGTTGGCTGGGGTCCCGTCAAGATGAATTCTTCTTAAAGCCCACCATCGGCAGTTGCCCACGGCGCCTGACGTCCCCTGACGCCGGCCCGTGCCAACGGACGCCGCTCTTCACTAGACTTGGCGTTTTCCTGCTCCCGGGATATTCCCATGCCGCTTTCCGTCGCCGTCCTGATGGATCCGATCCGCGCCATCAAGATCGCCAAGGACACCACCTTCGCCATGTTGCTCGAGGCTTCACGGCGTGGGCACGCCCTGCTCTACATGGAACAGGGCGACCTCGCGCTTCGCAATGGCGAGGCCTGGGCCAGGTTGCGGCCCCTGACCGTCAAGGAAGACCCCGCCGGCTGGTTCACCCTGGGCGAGCCCCAGTGGCGACCGCTGGCCGAGGTGGACATCGTGCTGGCCCGCAAGGATCCGCCGGTGGATGCGCAGTTCATCTACGACACGATGGTGCTCGAACGTGCCCAGCGGGCAGGCTGCAAGGTGGTGAACGATCCCCGCTCGCTCCGCGACTGCAACGAGAAGGTGTTCTCCCTGGACTTCCCGCAGTGCATCGTGCCGACGCTGGTGTCGCGCGACGCAGCCGAGCTGAAAGCCTTCGTGGCGGAGCACGGCGAGGTGGTCCTCAAGCCGTTGGACGGCATGGGCGGCCGCGGCATCTTCCGGGTGAAGAAAGGCGATACCAACCTGAACTCCATGCTGGAGACGATGCTCAACGGCGGTCGCAACTTCACGGTGGTCCAGAAGTACATCCCCGAAATCACGGCGGGCGACAAGCGCATCCTGCTGATCGATGGCGAACCGGTGCCCTATGCGCTCGCCCGCATTCCGCAGGGCGACGAGTTCCGCGGCAATCTGGCGGCAGGCGGACGCGGAGAAGGCATCGCCCTTTCCGAGCGCGATCGCTGGATCGCCGCCCAGGTCGCCCCGGAGCTGGTCCGCCGAGGCCTGCGTTTCGTCGGCCTCGACGTCATCGGCGACTATCTGACCGAGATCAACGTCACATCTCCGACCGGCGTGCGTGAACTCGACGCCCAGTTCGGCATTAACATCGCGGGGCTGATGTTCGACGCGATCGAGGCCCGATGACGACCCGTCCCACCGGCGCCGACCTGATCGGCGCCACCCTGCTGTTCTCGCTCCTGCTGCATGGCATCGTCATCCTCGGCATCACCTTCCGGGCGGAACCACCGCGCCCGAGCGTCCCGACCCTCGACGTGACCCTGGTGGACGTGGCGAACCAGGAGCCGCCGGACAAGGCCGACTTCCTCGCCCAGGCGAACAACTCGGGCGGTGGCGATCAGGACAAGGCAGCGCGCCCGTCGGAGCGCGTCTCCGGCCCGCTGCCGACGCCGCAGCGCAGCGACGCCGTGGAACCGAAGGAAGCCCGTGCGCCCGCACCGCGAGAAGCCCAGCCCGACACGCTGCTGACGACGTCGGGACAGACCGCCTTCACCGTGAACACCGACAAGCAGCAGGTCGAGCGAAAGTCGCAGCCCCTGCCCGAAGCCGACGAGGACACCCAGCGCCAGACCGAAATGGCCAAGCTGGCGGCGGAAGTGCGGGACCAGTCGCAGGCGTATGCAAAGCGCCCGAAAAAGAAATACATCTCATCGAACACCCGCGAGTACGCGTATGCGGCGTACATGAAGGGCTGGGTGGGCCGGGTCGAACGCGTCGGCAACCTGAATTACCCGGACGAGGCGCGCCGCCAGGGCCTCTACGGCGAACTGGTCCTCACGGTGGGCCTGAACCGCGACGGCTCGATCAAGAGCATCGACGTCATCAAGAGTTCGGGACATCCGCTGCTGGACGAGGCCGCGCAGCGCATCGTGCGGCTGGCGGCCCCGTTCCCCGCCCTGCCCGCCGACAAGACGCGGGTGGACGAGCTCTACATCACCCGGACATGGCAGTTCCTGCCCGGTAACGTGCTGCGCAATTACTGAGCGCCGCGCTACTTCGGCAACAACTGATCCGCCTCGCTGACGTATGCCTTTTCCGCCTTGCGATCCCATACGCACAGCTCGCGACCGGGGCGATTCTTCATGTGCGTCTGTGGATAACGGCCCGCCAGTACCAGGGCCGTGACCGGTACCCGGTCGTCGTACTGAATGGGACCGCCCACCGGCGTCGCTCCCTTGAGGCCGCTGGCCGCGACGCAGGCCTTCACCAGTCGTTGGTTGTAGTCCTTCCAGGCGTCGGGCGCCGAGGCGGCCGCGGCTCCTGAAACCAGCAACGCAACAACGGCAAAACCCTTTGTAAACATAGGCTTCCTCATGGGAATAGCTCCTTGCAATGGAGCCACACGGTAAGCGCTTCGAGCTTAACCTTCGCACACGGCTCATGGTCGTAGCGGCTACAATGCGGCCATGACGATCGCCAATACCTTCGCCGGGCAATTCCTCATAGCGATGCCCTCGCTTGCCGAGCCGCCTTTCGCGCGCGGGGTAGCCTTCCTTTGCCAGCATGGCGAAGACGGCGCGGTCGGGCTGCTGATCAACCAGATTTCCGAATACCGTTTGGGGGACGTGCTGGCCCAGATGAAACTGTCCTGCGACGATCCCGAGATCGCGGATCATCCGGTCCTCATCGGCGGACCGGTGCAGCAGGAGCGTGGCTTCGTGTTGCATCGCGAGCCCGGCAACTGGGATTCCAGCTACCGCGTCAACGAGGACTGGTCCGTCACCACCTCGCGCGACATCCTCGTCGCCATGGCGGCTGGCGAAGGCCCTCGCCGCGCCGTCGTCACCCTTGGCTATGCGGGCTGGGAAGCCGGCCAGCTCGAGCAGGAAGTGATGGACAACGCCTGGCTCACCATCCCGGCCGACGAACGTATCGTCTTCGACACGCCCCTCGACGAGCGCTGGATCGCCGCCGCGCGCAAGCTCGGCGTACATGACCCATCCCAATTGGCCGGCTACGCCGGTCACGCCTGATCACCCCAGCACGATGAGCTGCCTGTTCGGCTTCGACGTCGGGACGAAGATCGTCGGCGTCGCCGTCGGCAATCGTCTCACCGGCACCGCGCGCGCGCTCGCGGCCATACCCGTGCGTGACGGGGAGCCCGATTGGCAAACGCTCGACACCTTGCGGCGCGAATGGCTGCCAGCCGAACTGGTGGTGGGTCTGCCGCTCGACAACGACGGCAAGGAACAACCCATGTCGCGCACCGCGCGCCGCTTCGCCGAGCGCATCGGCGAGCGCTACGGCCTTCCCGTTGCCCTGACCGACGAACGCATGAGCTCGCAGGAAGCCGCACGGCGCTTCGCCGCCGCGCGCGCCGCGGGCACGCGCAAGCGTTCGGACGCGAAGTCGATCGACGCCGAGGCCGCCGCGGTGATCCTGGAGTCGTACCTGGTCCAGGCATGAAACGCGCCGCCGCAGATCTTCCGTATCCATCACCTTGAGGACGTCATGTCACAACGCCTGCGCCATTTGACCACCCTCGACAATGTCCCGCGCGAGACGATCGAACGCCTGCTAGACCGCGCCAACAGCATGCGCGAAGCGACCGCGCACGGTACCCGCAAGCTCGAACTGCTCGCCGGCCGGACGGTACTCAACCTGTTCTTCGAGCCGTCCACGCGCACGCGCACGTCGTTCGAACTCGCCGCGCGCCGCCTCGGTGCCGACGTCGTCAATTTCGACATCGGGTTTTCCTCCACCGCCAAAGGCGAGGAACTGTTCGACACGCTGCATACGCTCGAGGCGATGCATCTCGACACCATCGTGGTGCGGCACAAGGAATCGGGCACGCCGGAGTCGCTGGTCCGCCACGCGATGAGCGGCGTCGCGGTGGTCAATGCCGGCGACGGCAATCGCGCGCATCCCACCCAGGGCCTGCTCGATGCGTTGACCATCCGCAACCACCATCCGGATTTCCGCAAGCTGCGCATCGTCATCTGCGGTGACGTGCGCCACTCGCGCGTGGCGCGCTCCGACGTGCATGCCTTTACCGCGCTGGGCGCACGCGACATCCGCATCGTCGGCCCGGCAGCGCTGCTCCCGTCCGAGGGCGAGCTGAGCAACGTGAGCTACCACGACGACTTCGACGAAGCCATCGAGGGCGCGAACGCCGTCATCATGCTTCGCTTGCAGAAGGAGCGCATGGCCGCCACGGACCTGCCGGACGAAGCGGCGTACTTCGAGCGCTTCGGTCTCGACACCCGCCGCCTCGCCCGCGCCGCCAAGGGCTGTCTCGTGATGCATCCGGGCCCGATCAATCGCGGCATCGAGATCGCCCCCGAGGTCGCCGACGGCGCCCAGTCGCGCATCCTCGAACAGGTCGGCAACGGCGTCTTCGTGCGCATGGCGGTCCTGGCCGAGGTCATGGGCCGATAGCCCGCGTAAGAATTTGCGCCGAGGGGGCGCGTCGGACGTCTTCCCGTCCGACGCTTCCGGCATAATGGCCGGACCAAGGGACCAACTATATGGGATACAGAATGCGACCGACGAAGCGACTCATCGCGCTCGGCCTCGCCAGCGTGCTGCTGGCGGCCTGCGGCCACAAGGACAAGGACGCCCCTCTGGCTTTCGTGCCAGCGGACACGCCCTACGTCGTGGCGAACCTCGACAAACTCGACGACGACGCCTATGAGGCCATCGTCTCGCAGGCCAATACCGAACTTCCCGGTCAGGTCGCGCAGATGAAGTCCCTCGCCCAGGATCTCGAAGCCAAGGGCAACGTGGACGGTGCGCGCCTGCT
Source organism: Luteibacter sp. UNCMF366Tsu5.1 (assembly GCF_900119235.1). Lineage (NCBI taxonomy): Bacteria > Pseudomonadati > Pseudomonadota > Gammaproteobacteria > Lysobacterales > Rhodanobacteraceae > Luteibacter > Luteibacter sp. UNCMF366Tsu5.1. The sequence continues at coordinate 1,486,552 of NZ_FPIS01000001.1, forward strand.
CAAGGCCTTCGCCGCGGAGTTCGACGGCAAGACGGCCGAGGCCGCGCTGAAGAACATGGGCCTCGACATCAAGACGGGCTCGGCCATTTACGGTCTGGGCCTCAGCCCGGTCGCTCGCGTGGCGCTGGCCGATCCCGCTGCATGGGACGCCTTCGTCGGCCGCCTCGAAACTGCCTACGGCAAGAAGCTCGACAGCGCAGACGCCGGTGGCCAGGCCTACCGTCACGTGGCCCTGTCCGATTCCGGTCTGCAGCTGGTGATTGCCACCGTGGGCAAGCAGGCCGTGGTCTCGTTGCTGCCGGCCGACGCCGCGCAGCCGATGATCCGCCAGGCGCTCGGTGCGGATCGTCCGGAGAAGAACCTGCAGGACGACGGTCGCCTTGCCGACCTCGCCAAGGACAAGGGCTATAAGGATTACGCCGGCCAGCTCGATCTCGTTCGCCTGCTGCCGCTCGTGGCCGCCGGCAAGGACCCGCTGTTCTCGACCTTCCTGAAGCACCAGGCGCAGCAGACTGGCGAGCCGGTACCGGCACTGCCGCCGAGCTGCACCACCGAGGCCAGCCGCATCGCCACGCGTGTGCCGTCGATCAGCTTCGGCTACACGCGACTGGACATGCACCATCAGGAACAGCGCGTCGACGTGGCACTGGCCGACGACATCACCAAGGCCTTCTCGGGTCTCAAGGTGGAGGTCCCGGGGCTGGGCAAGGAAGCGGACGGTCCGTTCGACGTCTCTCTCGCACTGCCGATGGAACAGATCCGCACGTTCTTCACGGCGCAGGCCGAAGCCGTCGCCGCCAAGCCGTTCGAATGCCCAGCCTTCGCCAGCATGAACGACAGCTTCGCCAAGCTCGGCTCGACGATGCAGCAGGCAGCCATCCCGCCGATCGGCGACATCCGCGGTCTGCGCGTAGTGCTCGACTCGTTTACGCCGGCCGCCGCAGGTCAGCAGATGCCGAAGTTCACCGGCCGCGTACTGCTCGGCACGCGCAATCCGGCGGGCCTCGTCGCGATGGGTCAGGCCATGCTCGGTGGCGACTTCAAGCTCACCGGCGACGGCAAGCCGACAGCGCTTCCGCAGAACATCACCGGCATGCTGGGCATGCCCGGCTGGGCTGCGATGAACGGTCAGGCCATCGTGATCGGCGTGGGCGATGGCGAGGACGCCAAGCTCGACGACATGTTGATGGCCTCCACGGGCGACGCCGGTCGCCTGGGCCGCATGCATCTCAACGGCGACATGTATCGCAACTGGGTGGACCTGATGGCCGACAAGGCACAGTCCTATGCCGATGCGATGAGCCAGGCCGCTGGTGCGGACGGCACCGATGGCGCGGCCGACGACTCGGCCAAGCAGGCCTCCGCGGCGGACCGCTCCAAGGCACAGTTCGAAGCGATGAAGGCGCAGGCTGCCCGCATCGTGCAGGTCTCCGGCGAATCTCACATGGACGAGAAGGGCCTCGTGATTTCCGGCGCGGTCGAATACAAGTAAACCATCGCTACACGTGACACGAAAAAGGCGCTCTTCGGAGCGCCTTTTTCGTTGTATAGCGGCCCACGTGCGCACTCGACGACGCGTGTACCGCCCTCCCCTGCACAAAGCTGAACAGCCCGACTGAGCCGGCACGGATCGTTCACGGATGCGCTGTTTCCATAGGCCTCGCGAAACGGCAGCCACAGCGCGCGGCGCCATCGCCATCCATTTTTCAGTGCGAGAAAGGAGTTATCCATGAGCCATGCCAACCTTCGTAAGGCCCTGTTTGCCGCTGCCCTCGTTGCCGGTCTCGGCACGGTTCCCTTCGCGCAGGTCCACGCCCAGGACTCGGCTGCTGCCACGTCGAAGGGTGACAACCAGACGGTCGCCGGCAAGGCCGATGACACCTGGATCACCACCAAGGTGAAGTCCGAGTTCGCTGCCAACAAGTCGGTAAAGGCGACCGATATCTCGGTCAGCACCACCGAAGGTGTCGTTACCCTGACCGGTACGGTCGCCACGGCGAAGGAAAAGAGCCACGCTGAAGCGATCGCCAAGAAGATCAAGGGCGTGAAGAGCGTCGATGCGAGCGGCCTGACCGTCTCCGGCGCCGCTAAGTAAAAATAAGGCACATGTGGGAGCCGCTATAGCGGCGAGAAGCCAACGAAGCGGCGAAGCAGCGAAGCCTGTTTCCACCGCTACAGCGGCGAGAAGCCCACGAAGCCGTGAAGCGGCGAGGTATGTTGCCTTGCCCTTGTAGCGGTTAGATGTAAGAGGAGCCGCGTAGCGGTGAGGTATGTTCCCTCGCCGCTATAGCGGCTCCTACTTTTTTAGCGATGCAGCATGCCGCCGAAGGTGTTGCGATCGGTGGTCTTGTCGATCTCCACGCCTTCCAGACCCTGCGACAGCGTATGCGCGTCGCCGCCCTGCGCGAGCTTGATGCGCAGGCGGACTTCGTTGGAACTATCCGCGTGGCGCAGCGCGTCCTCGTAGGAGATCTCGCCCTGGTGGTACAGCTCCACGAGGCTCTGGTCGAACGTGCGCATGCCGAGCTGGTTGGAATCGCGCATCAGTTCCTTGAGCTTGTGAACCTCACCCTGGCGGATGTAATCCTGGGCGAGCGGCGTACCGAGCAGCACCTCCACCGCCACGCGACGCGCCTTGCCATCGGGCGTGGGAATGAGCTGCTGCGCCACGATGCCCTTCAAGTTCAGCGAGAGATCCATGAAGAGCTGCTGGCGCCGATCTTCGGGAAAGAAGTGCAGGATGCGATCCAGGGCCTGGTTCGCGTTGTTCGCATGCAGCGTGCACAGGCAGAGGTGACCGGTCTCGGAGAAGTTGATCGCATGCTCCATGGTCTCGCGTGTGCGCACCTCACCGATCATGATCACGTCGGGTGCCTGGCGTAGCGTGTTCTTCAGGGCGTTTTCCCAGCTGTCGGTATCGATGCCGAGTTCGCGCTGGGTGATGATGCAGCCCTCGTGTTTGTGCACGTACTCGATCGGATCCTCGATCGTGATGATGTGCCCCGTCGAGTTCTGGTTGCGGTAGCCGATCATCGACGCGAGCGAGGTGGACTTACCGGTACCGGTACCGCCGACGAAGATGATGATGCCGCGTTTGGTCATCGCCAGTTGCTTGATGATCGGCGGCAGGTTCAGTTCTTCCGGCGTCGGGATCTTCGATTCGATCCGGCGCAGCACCATGCCCACGCAATTGCGCTGGTAGAAGCACGACACGCGGAAACGACCGATGCCCGAGGCACTGATCGCAAACTGGCACTCGTGGGTCTTTTCGAATTCCTCGCGCTGCGCAGGCGTCATCACGTTCAGCACCATGTCGCGCGACTGCTGCGCGGACAGCGGGCTCTGGGTGATGGGGACGATACGCCCCTGCACCTTCATGGAAGGTGCCACGCCAGCGGTGATGAACAAGTCCGATGCCTGCTTGTGCACCATCAGCTTGAGAAATGAGGTGAAATCGAAGTCGCTCATCGGAAGTCCGTAAGTTGGCCCCGGCTGCGCCGGGGCATCGTGAAGCGTGAACCGTAAGCTAGCCCCTAGCCCCAGCTTACTCTTTCCAGCGGCCTTCGGCCGCGACTCACAGGCCCAAAGGGCCGACTTACGCCCCTAGCGGAAGCCTTCCTTGTTCTTCGCGTAGGTCGAGGCTTCCTGGCGGGTGATGAGGCCGCGCTTCACCAGGTCGGCCAGATTCTGGTCCAGGGTCTGCATGCCGTACTGCTGGCCGGTCTGGATGGAGGAATACATCTGCGCGACCTTGTCCTCGCGGATCAGGTTACGGATCGCGGGGATACCCACCATGATCTCGTGTGCCGCCAGTCGCCCGCCGCCCACCTTCTTCAGCAGCGACTGGGAGATCACTGCGCGCAACGATTCGGAGAGCATCGAGCGGACCATCGGCTTCTCGCCTGCCGGGAACACGTCGATGATGCGGTCGATGGTCTTCGCCGCGGACGACGTATGCAGCGTGCCGAACACCAGATGCCCCGTCTCGGCGGCGGTCAGGGCGAGGCGAATGGTTTCCAGATCGCGCAACTCACCGACCAGGATGTAGTCCGGATCTTCGCGCAGTGCCGAGCGCAACGCCTCGTTGAATCCATGCGTGTCGCGATGCACCTCGCGCTGGTTTACCAGGCACTTCTGCGAGGTATGCACGAATTCGATCGGATCCTCGACGGTGAGGATGTGGCCGTATTCGGTCTTGTTGACGTGGTCGACCATGGCCGCCAGCGTCGTGGACTTGCCCGAGCCGGTAGGGCCCGTCACGAGAATGAGCCCCTGCGGCTGCTCGATCAGCTCGCGGAAAATCTTCGGCGCGCCGAGGTCTTCCAGGGTCAGCACCTCGGACGGAATGGTACGGAACACGCCGCCCGCGCCACGGTTGTGGTTGAAGGCGTTGACGCGGAAGCGAGCCAGGCCCGGGATCTCGAACGAGAAGTCGACTTCGAGGAATTCCTCATAGTCGCGCCGCTGCTTGTCCGACATGATGTCGTAGATCAGCGAATGGACCTGCTTGTGTTCCAGAGCCGGGATGTTGATGCGCCGGACGTCGCCGTCGACGCGAATCATCGGCGGCAGACCCGCGGAAAGGTGCAGGTCGGAGGCCTTGTTCTTCACGGAGAAGGCAAGGAGTTCGGCGATATCCATTGTGGTCCCCTGTCTTGGTCGGCATAGGTAACCATGCCCGGGGGGCCGCGACAAGGGACACACCCGCCGCGGCTCCGTATATCCTTCCAGGTTGTGAACGTCGTCGCCCACGGAGCGCATACCCCATGAATCGGATCGCCTTCATCGGCGGCGGCAACATGGCCACCGCCTTGATCGCCGGGATGATCCGCCACGGCGCCCAGCCGGGCGGCATCGCGGTTTCGGAACCGCGCGCGGAAGCGCTGCAGGAGCTTTCCCGCGAGTATGGGGTGGCAACCTATACCGACAACCTGGACGCCGCGGAAGGCGCTGCCATCCTGGTTCTGGCGGTGAAGCCGCAGATGCTGGCCGAGGTATGCCGGAACCTGCGGCCGGCGGTCCAGAAGTACCGCCCCCTGGTGATCTCCATCGCCGCCGGCATCCGTGTGCACCAGATCGAGCGCTGGCTCGACGCGGCGCTTCCGGTGGTGCGCTGCATGCCCAATACGCCGGCCATGGTCAGCGCGGGCGCCACGGCGCTCTATGCCAATGCGCGGGTCAGCGCGCCACAGCGCGCCGAGGCCCAGCACGTGCTGGATGCTGCCGGCCTCACCGTGTGGGTTCCCGACGAGGAACAGCTCGATATCGTCACCGCCCTGTCCGGCTCCGGACCGGCCTATTTCTTCCTGCTGGTGGAAGCGCTGGAAAACGCCGCCTACGACCAGGGTCTGTCGCGCGAGACCGCACGGGCCCTTGCGGCGCAGACGGCGTTCGGCGCAGGCCGGATGCTTGTCGAGAGTGGCGAAAGCGCGGCGACGCTGCGCCAACGCGTCACCTCGCCGAATGGCACCACCCAGGCCGCGCTGGACAGCTTCCGCGCGGACCACTTCCCGGCCATCGTGGCACGCGCCGTGGACGCGGCACGCCGCCGTGGCCGCCAACTTTCCGAAGACATGGAATCCATGCTGTGAATTACCTGACCAATGCCGGCGTGCTGCTCCTGCAGTTCGCCTTCGGAGCGCTCGTGACGCTGTTCGTGCTGCGGCTGCTCGCCGAGGCCAACCGCGCCGACTTCAACAACCCGATCTGCCAGTTCCTCTACCGATTCACCAATCCCGTACTGCGTCCGCTGCGCAAGGTGCTGCCGCCGGTGCGCCGGGTGAACACGGCGGCGCTGCTGATCATCGTAGCGCTGGAGGCCCTGAAGGTCGTACTGATCGTCGCCCTGGCGGGATTTGCTCCCGCGCCGCTTGGCGTGCTGGTGGCCGCCGTGGCCGAGACGCTCGACTTCTTCCTGCTGACATGGATCGTGCTGGTCTTCGTCTGGTCGATCATGAGCATGCTCTCGACGGACCGCTATCACCCCGTGGCGCGACTGGTCTCCAGTCTTGCCGAGCCGCTGGTGCGCCCACTGCGTGGCCGACTCACGATCGGCGGGCTGGATTTCTCCCCCACGGCGGTGCTGCTGGGATTGTTCCTGGCTCGCATCCTTGTGGCGCAGCCACTGTCGGACTGGGGCACGCGACTGCTGCTCGGCGCCTGAGGCGTCATGGCACTCGCCGCAAGGCGAGTGCCAACGTACGACGAGCTAGCGACCGCCGAGGCGCCGCGCGTCCGTCACGTTCGGCAACGCCGACAGCCGTCCGAGCAGCGTCGAGAGCTGTTCGTAATCCTTGACGCGCAAGGTGAAACGCATCTCCACTTCGCCGGTGCGCACCTGCACGCGGCTCGAGGACGCGACGATGTGCGGCCCCACGTTATTGATCGTGGTGGCGACGTCTTTTTGCAGGCCTTTCCGGTCGTAGCCGCGCAGTTCTACGTCCACTTCGTAGTTCTGCACGTCCACCCTGCCCCAGCTCACCTCGATCACGCGATCGGGATCGCGGCGTGCGAGGCGAGCGAGCGACACGCAGTCGGCGCGATGCACCGATACGCCACGACCGCGAGTGATGAAACCGCGCACGGGATCCCCCGGCAAAGGCTGGCAGCAACGCGCGAGCGTCGTGAGCAAGTTGCCCACGCCTTCGATGGACAGTGCCCCGCGGTCGTGTTGCGCGGCACGCGACGCCACCGGATTGCCCGACTGCGTGATCTCCGGCTCCGCAGGTTCCTGTAGCGAACGGGCCACCTGGCCAAGCGTGACTTCGCCAAGCGCCACAGTGACGTACAGCTCGTCCACGCTCTTCAGGCGGAACTGGGCGGCAAGCTTCGCCAGATCGACGTCATCGAGCGCCAAACGGCGCAACTCCTTCTCCAGTGCCGCCTTGCCGGCCACGACGTTCGCCTCATGGGCCTCGCGACGGAACCACGCGCGCACCTTTTCCCGCGCACGCGAGGTCGTCAGGTATCCGTGATGCGTGGACAGCCAGTCGCGGCTCGGCTCGGAGACCTTCGTGGTGAGGATCTCCACGCGATCGCCGCTGCGCGGCTGCGTCGAGAGGGGCACGATGCGGCCGTTGACCTTCGCGCCGCGGCAGCGGTGTCCGACCTCGGTATGGATGTGATACGCGAAGTCGAGCACCGTGGCGCCGCGCGGCATGTCCACCACTTCGCCCTTCGGCGACAGCACGTAGACGCGATCTTCCATCAATTCGGTTTCGAACCCGGCCGCCAGTTCGGCTTCGTCCTCGCCGCGCGGCTCCAGCAGCTTGCGCATCCAGGCGATCTTGGCCTCGAATTCGGCGTCCGCACCGCCGCCTTCCTTGTAGCGCCAGTGCGCGGCGACACCGAGTTCGTTCGCGCGGTGCATCTCGTGCGTACGGATCTGCACTTCGAGTGTCTTGCCTTCCGGACCCAGCACCGCCGTATGCAGCGAACGATAACCGTTGCCCTTGGGTCGTGCGATGTAATCGTCGAACTCGCCCGGCAGATGCGGCCACAGGCTGTGCACGAGACCGAGTGCCGCGTAGCAGTCCGCCACGCTGTCCACGAGGATACGCACGGCACGGATGTCGTAGAGGTCGGAAAACTCCAGCCCCTTTTTCTTCATCTTCTTCCAGATCGAGAAGATGTGCTTCGGTCGCCCGGCGAGGTCGGCGCGGATACCCGCGCCTTCGAGCAGGACGCGCAACTGCGCGAGGCTGGTGGTGATAAAGCGTTCGCGGTCGGCGCGGCGCTCGTCCAGCAGCCGCGCGATGCGCCGGTAGGTATCCGGTTCGAGGTAACGGAAGGCAAGATCTTCCAGCTCCCACTTCAACTGCCAGATACCCAGGCGATTGGCCAGCGGCGCGTGGATGTCCGAGGTTAGTTGCGCCAGCTCACGGCGCTCGTGGTCAGGCAACGCCATGGCCGTACGCATGGCGGCGAGTTGCCGCGCCAGCAGCACGAAGACCACGCGAAGATCGCGAATGATCGCCAGCAGAAGACGGCGCAAGCCTTCGGCGCCGCTGCGCGGACCGTGCTGCGCGTGCAGGGCCCAGACCTTCTCCGCCTCGCCCTGCCCTTCGACCAGCCGGCGCAATGACGGTCGCCAGGTTTTCGCGGCCTCGTCGGTCGCACCGGGCACGCCACAGGAGAGCGCGAACCACAACGCCGACGCGCAGGTCTCGTCGTCGCATCCAAGCGAGCGCAGCAGCTCGATCACCGTCTCGACTTCGGCACGGGCAGTCACCGGCAGTGCGGCGCACGCCTCCCGCGCCTGCTCGGTCAACGGCATCGCCTGGTCCTTCACCTCCGCCGGGAGGGTCCCGCTCATGGCCTGCCTCCGTTCATCGTGCCGCCTGCGCCGCTTCCAGCGCCCGGGCGAGCCGTTTCGCCGATACAGGTTCGGCCGTCTTCAATTCCTGCGCAAACAACGAGACACGCCACTCTTCGAGCAGCCAACGCAGCTCGCCCCAGATTCCGTCGTTCAATCCCGTGCCGCCCGCGTTGAGCAGAGCGCGCCAGTACGGCAGCACTTGCAGCATACGCGACTGGTCGCGCGCCGGGTCCTGGCGCAGCCTTTCGCCGCGCAGGCGCATGGCGCGGAGGTAACGAGGGAAGTGGGCAAGGCGGTCCAGCGGGAGTTCGCGCAGGAAGCCGGGCTGCACCAGCGCCGCCAGTTGTTCCCTGAGGTCGTCGTAGCTGGCCTTGGCAAAGCCCATCAACGGGGGCTCCATCCACGGTTTCAGTTCCGCCTGCGCCTCGATGATCGGCTCCGCCAGCTTGAGTCGCGCCATCGCCGCACCGAACAGCTCCCGCGCCAGCTCGGCGCGCAACGCCTCGAACGTCGACTGGGTACGTACCTGCAACGACCGGCGTGCCACCAGATCGGCGAAGCCGCCTTCGACCAGATCCTCGCGAAGGCCGTCGATGCTGCCCAGCGGCGCATATTTCAGCGAAAGCGGATTGGCGATGGGCAGTTGGCGCCGTGCCCGCTTGAACTCGGGCGACAGCGCCTGCCGCAGCAAGCGCTCCACGCCGCCGACGTGCGCCTCGGCCGCCTCGTCGGCGCGCTCGAAAACTCGCAGCGCCACCGCTTCGCCGAGATCCACCAGCGCCGGATACGCCTGGAGGCCGGCGTCGGAACGCACGGCTTCCGGTATGGCGTCGAAATCCCACGCGACGATGCCCTCGCGCGTGAGTTCGACGTCCGTCTTGCGCGAGAACGCCTCGCGCGCCTTGCTTTCCCAACGTGCGCGAATCTGCGCCAGATCGCGGCCCTCGGCCACGCTGCGCCCGTCTTCGTCATGCACGCGATAGCGCATCAGCAGATGGGGCGGCAACTCCGCATCGGCGAACGCGTCCGCCCCCACGTCCACACCCGTGGTGCGCTTGAGGAAGGACGCGAGGGCCGCCGTCAGCAGCTCGTCGCGTGGCGCTTCCGCCTCGACGAAGGCGCGCGCAAAGTCCGGCGCCGGCACGAAATTGCGGCGCAGCGCCTTGGGCAGCGTACGGATCAACTCGGCGACCTTGTCGGCCAGCAGGCCGGTCACGAGCCAGTCGCCGCGCGCCGTCGGCAACGCGTTGAGGAACGCGAGCGGCACGTGCATGGTGACGCCGTCGGCGGGGTCGCCTGGCACGAAGCGGTACTCGAGCCGGTAACGGTGCTGACCGATCTCCAGAGAGGCGGGAAACGCCTTCGGATCGAGACCGGCACCGGTATCCATGACATCGGCCAGCGTCCAGCGCAAAGCCGCCTGCTCCGATGGCGAGGCCTTGCGATACCAGGCATCCAGCGCACGCGTATCGGCAATGCTCTCGGGCAGCTTGCCGTCGAAAAAGGCCGCGAGGTCTTCGTCCGAGCGCAGCAGACCCGCGCGGCGCTGCTTCGCCTCGATGTCGTGCGCCTGTTCAAGAACGCGCGCGTTCGCGCGCACGAAGTCGGCGCGGCTGTCGAGGTCGGCGCGCACCAGCGCCTCACGCACGAAGATCTGGTGAGCCAGTGCGGGATCCTGGCGACGGAAGGTCACCGGGCGACGCTCGACGAGGACCAGTCCGAACAGCGTGACCTGTTCGTAGGCCACCACGGTGCCGCGCTTGCGCGACCAGTGCGCATCGCGCGCTGTCGATCGCACCAGATGGCCCGCCTGCGACTCGATCCACGCCGGATCGACGCGCGCACACATCATCGACCACACCTTGCCGCCGATATCGAGGATCTGCGCGGCGAATATCCAGGCCGGCGGCGACTTGGCCAGCGCCGAACCGGGAAATACCTGGAAGCGACGCTCACGCGTGCCGCGATAGACGCCCTTCTCGTCCTTGTGGCCGACCTGTGTCGGCAGGCCGGCAAGCAGGCTGCGGTGAACGGCTTCGAAGAGCGCGTCGCCTTCGGGACGCCCCGCTTGCGCAGGGCTGTCCGACCAGGCGAGATCACGCATGACCAGCACCAGTTGCCGATGCAGTTCACGCCATTCGCGCATGCGCATGAAGCTCAGGAAATGCCGCGAGCACCAGTCGCGGAGCTTCGACGAGGTGAGTTCCTCGGCAGCCTCCAGATAGGCCTTCCAGAGGTTCAGCACGCCGACGACGTCGGACTTGGGATCAGCGAACTGCGCATGCGCGGCATCGGCCTGCCCACGGGCGTCCGGCGGCCGCTCGCGGGGGTCTTGAATGCTGAGGAAGGCCACGACGGTGGTGAGCTCGGCCAGGCTGCCGAGCCGGCGCGCTTCCACCAGCATGCGCGCGAGTTGCACGTCGATGGGCAGCCGCGCCACGGTACGGCCGATCTCGGTCAGGCGGCGGTCTTCGCCGATCGCGCCGATCTCCGCCAGGCGCCGATAACCGTCCGCGACGACGCGCGGATCGGGAGCTTCGAGGAACGGGAAATCCTCCACCTCGCCCAGATCCAGCGCGAGCATGCGCAGGATGACGTTCGCGAGCGAGGAGCGCAGCAGTTCCGGGTCCGTGTATTCCGGACGCAGGACGAAGTCGGCTTCCTCGTAGAGGCGGTAGCAGATGCCGGGGCCCACGCGACCGCAGCGGCCCTTGCGCTGGTTGGCAGCGGCTTGCGAGATGGGCTCGACATGCAACCGCTCGAGCTGGCCGCGCTGGCTATAGCGTTTGACGCGTGCCGTGCCCGAGTCCACCACGTAACGGATGCGCGGCACGGTCAGCGAGGTTTCCGCCACGTTTGTGGCGAGCACGATGCGACGCTTCGGACCCGGCCGGAACACGCGGTCCTGTTCGTTGGCCGACAGTCGCGCGTAGAGCGCCAGCACCTCGGTTTCCCGGTACTGCCTTCGCGACAGCAGCAGGTGCGCGTCGCGGATCTCGCGCTCGCCCGGCAGGAAGACCAGCACGTCGCCGCGTGGGTCCTCCCGGGTGATCTCATCCATGGCGTCGGCGATCTGCTGAGCAAGATTGCCCTCGACCCGCTCGCCGGGCGGCCGGTAGCGGACCTCGACGGGATAGGTGCGTCCCTCGACCGCCACGACGGGGGCGCCACCGAAATGCTCGGCGAAGCGCTCGGTGTCGATGGTGGCCGAGGTGACGATGATCTTCAGCTCGGGTCGACGCACGGCGAGGCGCTTCAGATACCCCAGCAGGAAATCGATGTTGAGGCTGCGCTCGTGGGCCTCGTCGATGATGATCGTGTCGTAGGCGGACAGCCAGGGATCGGACTGCGTTTCGGCAAGCAGGATGCCGTCGGTCATGAACTTGACCAGCGCCTGGTCGGACACCTTCTCGGTGAAGCGCACCTGGAAGCCCACCTTGTCGCCCAGCGGCGTGCCGAGTTCCTCCGCCACACGAGTCGCCACCGAGCGTGCGGCGAGCCGGCGGGGCTGGGTGCAGCCGATCATGCCCGCCTCGCCACGCCCGGCGGAAAGGCAGAGCTTGGGGAGCTGGGTGGTCTTGCCCGACCCGGTTTCGCCCGCGATCACCACGACCTGGTGCTTGCGGATCAGCTCGACGATGTCGTCGGCACGGGCGGCGATGGGCAGCGAGGCATCGACCGTGACGGCAGGCTTGGACGCGGCGCGGGCCGCGCGGCGCGCGGCCGAGACGGCGATGTCGGCCTCCAGCGCCTGCAGCTTGCCGCTGTCCGGCTTGCGCGACAGCGCGCGCCAGCGGCCCAGGAGCCGGCCGAAGTCGCGGCTGGCGACCCGGTCGAGCGCGTCGCGCAGCTGGCGCAGGCGCGGATCGGGGGAGGAAGATCGGGCGGGGCTTGTGGAGGTACTCATGGGAACGCCAATAATAGCGTGCGCCTATCAACGGCATTGGAACGTTTCATTTCCTCTCACCGTCGCCGTTCGTTAGCATTTTCGCTGTAAAGATCCGAGAAAATCCAAGGAGAATTGCAACATGGCCATCGATATCGGCATTGCCAAGAAGGACCGCGAGGCGGTCGCCAAGCATCTTTCCAAGCTGCTGGCTGACACCTATTCCCTGTATCTGAAGACCCACAACTTCCACTGGAACGTGACCGGGCCACAGTTCAACAGCCTGCATGCCATGTTCGAGACCCAGTACAACGCACTGTGGCTGGCCGCAGACGAGGTGGCCGAGCGCATCCGCATCCTCGACGTGTTCGCACCGGGCTCCTACAGCCAGTTCGGCAAGCTGACCTCGATCAAGGAAGAGACCGGCGTACCCGACTGGAAGGACATGGTTGCCCAACTGGTGGAAGGCCACGAGATTGCCGCCGCCACCTCGCGCGACACGATCAAGGCCGCCGACGCCGCCGGCGACGAGGGCACGGCAGACATGGTCACCGGTCGCCTGAAAGACCACGAGAAGACCGCCTGGATGCTTCGCTCGCTGCTGAAATAAGCGCACATCCGACGCGCGTGCGCCCCGTTTCCCCGGGGCGCACGCCACCTTTCGGTCAGACCGACGCTGAGTTCAGCCTGACCGGACAGCCCGCTGCGCGTTGAGCCGTCACGCCCCGTTCGTTAAGCTCCCCCGGTTACCTCATTGATGTCATTCGGGGGCCGACCGGTCCGGGGATTGTTTTGAGCGCTGCCACCACGACCGAACGAAGCCATCCGATCCTTGCCGCGCTGATCCTCGCGATCCTCGTGGCGGCCCTGAATGTGGGCCTCTGGCTGGTAGCCAACCTGCCCAACGGACCGGACGACTGGCACGGCCCGATCCCGGGGTTCGCCTTCACGGCCTACCAGCGCTACCAGAATCCGATGAAGGGCGACGTCTCGACCGACCCCGAAATCGATAGCGACCTGCGCCTCATCAAGCGGTACTCGCCGCGCATCCGCACCTACTCCATGCTGGAAAACCCCCAGGTCGTGCGCCTGGCGGACAAGGAAGGCCTGGACGTCATGGCCGGCGCGCAGATCGATACCCGCCTCGAGAACAACGAGCGCGAGATCGAGGCGCTGATCGCCCAGGCCCACCGCTACCCGAAGACCATCAGCCGCGTGATCGTGGGTAACGAGGTGCTGTTCCGCGGCGACCTGAAGCCCGAGCAGGTCATGTCCTACCTCGACCGCGTGCGCGCCGCCGTGCAGCAGCCGGTCTCGGTGGCCGAGCCGTTTCACGTCTGGGTGCAGAATCCCGAACTCGCCGACCACGTGGATTTCATCACGGTCCACCTGTTCCCCTACTGGAACGGCATCGAGGCGAAGGCGGGCGTCAACGACTCGGTCGAGAGCTACAAGGCGCTGCGCGCCGAATTCCCCGGCAAGCACATCACCATCGGCGAAATCGGCTGGCCGTCCAACGGCGACCGCTACAAGTACGCCTATCCCAGCGTCTCCAACGAAGCGATCTTCCTGCGCACATTCTTCAACCAGGCCAAGGCCAACGGCATCGACGACTATTACGTCCTCGAAGCCATCGATCAGCCGTGGAAGGAAAACCTGGGCGAGGGCCGCACCGGCGCCTACTGGGGCATGTTCAACGCGGACCGCCAGTTGAAGTTCCCCTTCACGGGCCCGGTGACCGAGGACGTGGGCTGGCCGTGGAAGGCCTTCGCCGCCTCCCTGCTCGCGTTCTTCCCGATGCTTTGGTTCGGCATCCGTTTCAACCGCTTCAAGCTCGCCGGCCGCCTGTTCTTCATGGCGCTGATCCAGCTTGCCTGTGGCTTGATCGTCTGGTCGGCGACGCTACCGTTCAATTTCTACCTGAGCCCGTTCGACTGGGCGATGCTGATCCTGCTGTTCCCGGCGCAGATCGCCATCCTCGGCATCCTGCTCATCAATGGCTTCGAATTCACCGAAGTGCTCTGGCGGCGCGGCTGGGTGCGCCACGCCGGCATGCTTCCGCCCGATCCGGTGGAGAAGCAGCCGTTCGTGTCCATCCACCTCGCCTGCCACAACGAGCCACCGGAAATGGTCCAGATCACGCTGGACTCGCTGGCCGCGCTGGACTACGAGAACTTCGAAGTCCTGGTCCTGGACAACAACACCAAGGACCCAGCGGTATGGAAGCCGGTGGAGGAATACTGCAAGCAACTGGGTCCGAAGTTCCGCTTCTTCCATCTCGAACCCTGGCCCGGCTACAAGGCCGGTGCACTGAACTTCGGCCTCACCGCCACTGACGAACGCGCGGAAGTGGTGGCGGTGATCGACGCCGACTACGTGGTGCGCGCGGACTGGCTCTCGACGCTCACCGGCTATTTCCACGACGCCAAGGTGGCCGTGGTGCAGTGCCCACAAGCCCACCGCGATTTCGAAAAGAACCGCTTCCGCCGCATGACGGCATGGGAATACGACGGTTTCTTCCGTATCGGCATGCACCATCGCAACGAGCGCAACGCCATCATCCAGCACGGCACCATGACGATGGTCCGGCGTTCCGCGTTGGAAGGCACGGGTGGCTGGTCGGAGTGGACCATCTGCGAAGACGCGGAGCTTGGTCTGCGCCTCATGCACGCCGGCTACGAGCTCGTCTACGTCGACGAGTTGATGGGCAAGGGCCTCACGCCGGCGGACTTCAAGGCATACAAGAGCCAGCGCTACCGCTGGGCCTTCGGCGCCATGCAGATCCTCAAGGGCCGCTGGAGCTGGATGACGCGCAAGGGTCCGCTTTCGGCCGGCCAGCGCTTCCACTTCCTCACCGGCTGGTTCAGTTGGTTTGCCGACGCGCTGCACTTCGTCTTCACGATGATGGGCCTGCTTTGGACCGCCGGCATGATTTACGCGCCGGAATACTTCAACCTGCCGATGCAGTTGTTCCTGATCCCCGTCATCGGATTCTTCTTTGCGAAGGCGATATTCGGCATCGTGCTGTATCGGGCGCGGGTCCCATGCGGTTGGTACGACACGCTCATGGCCTCCGTCGCCAGCATGGGCCTCTCGCACGCCATTGCGCGCGGCATTCTTCACGGCCTCACTCGCGAGAAGACCGCTTTCGTCGTCACGGCCAAGAGTCGCCGCATGGGTGGCAGCAGCTTTGCCGCTTTCGCGCCGGTACGTGAGGAAGGTCTCATGGCGATCGCCCTGCTCCTGGCGGTGATCGGCATGGCCTTGCACTACGGCACGAACTACGTCGAAAGCGAACTGTGGATGTTCATCCTCGCTGCACAGTCCATACCGTACGTGTCTGCACTGGTGGGCGCGTGGATCGCTCATCGCGCGGGTGACGAGGCAGGCTGAGCGTTCGTTCACATTCGTGTATCGACCTGCCGCGCTACGCGCGGTAACTTACGGTTGATCTGACGTCGGGAGGCGATGGACGCCTCTCGCTGGCGGTCGCACCGCGCGGCCTTCGAATCACGACCGGAACGGGACGCTCATGCGCCTAACCAGACGCCATGGACTGCTGCTTCTGCCGTGGTTCCTGCTTCCATCGATCTCCTACGCGGGGATCGTGCTTCATGTCGACGGTGTCGACGAAACCCTGACGAACGCCGTACGGGCGAGCGTGGAGCTGAGCCAATACGCGCAGCGCGACGTCACCGCCGCGCAGGTCCGTCGTCTCTACGAAAAGGCACCCGACGAGGTACAGGCGGCGCTGCGACCCTACGGCTATTACGAGGCCACGGCCACCGGCGACCTCAAGCAGGTGGGTACCAACTGGGATGTCACGCTGCACGTGGTGCCCGGCACGCCGGTGAAGGTCACCACCGTCCAGGTGAACATCGACGACGTCGCGGGAAAGGTTCCGGCCGTGCGTCGCGCGCTGCGTGGCGTCACCGGCCTGAAGGACCAGCAGCTCAATGACGGCGCTTACGATGGCGCGCGCGACGCCGTCAGCGGCGCGCTGACCGCCACCGGCTTTCTCGACGCCAAGCTCACCGTGCACACGGTGGAAGTGAATCGCGCCGAGCACAGCGCGGCCGTCAAGCTGACCTGGGACGCCGGACCGCGCTATCGCTACGGGCAGATCCATTTCAAGAACTCGCAGTTTCGCGACGGCTTTCTGGATCGCTACGTGCCGTTCAAGAGCGGCGACTATTTCAATCAGTCCCAGTTGCTCGAACTGCAGCAGGCCTTGAACGGCGCCGACTACTTCGCCGTCGTCAACGTCATACCCGATACCGACGACGCCAAGGACGGCACGATCGACATCAACGTCGAACTGGCCCCGGCCAAGCGCACGATCTACACCGGCGGCCCGTTCTTCGGCACCGATACCGGGGCCGGCCTGCGTGGCGGTATCGAGAAGCGTTGGATCAACGATCGCGGACACAAGTGGAAGAACGAACTGGTGCTCGCGCAGCGCCTGAAGACGCTGTCAACGCTGTACCAGATTCCGATGCCAGGCCCCAACCAGCGCAGCTTCAACTTCGGCGCCAATTTCCGCGACGCGGACACGGTGACCTCGAAGTCGCGCACCCTGCAACTGGTCGCGAACGAAACGCGCCTCTGGTACGGCTGGCAGCGGACCATCGGCATCAATGCGCTCTCCGGCACATTCACCGTCGGCAAGCGCGGTGGCGAGGGCGACAACGCCGAGGGTCTCGAGCGCGGTCGCAGCACGCTGCTCTACCCCGAGGTGAGCCTGAGCCGCAAGAAGGGCGACAATCCCACCTTCGTCCGCAGTGGTTGGTCCATCACGGTCACCGGCCGCAGCACCGCGGGTCCTCTGCTCTCGGACGCGAGCTTCTCGCAGCTCATCGGCGACGTGAAATGGATCCGCTCGTTCTGGGGCAACAACCGCCTCATCCTGCGCGGCAGCGCCGGCAAGATCTGGACCAGCAACTTCAGCGCACTCCCCCCGCAGCTCCGCTTCTTCGCCGGTGGCGACCGTTCGGTGCGTGGTTACGACTACGAGAGCATTGGCCCGCGCAATGTCTATGGACGCGTGATCGGTGGCGAAGGCTTGCTGGTCGGTAGCACCGAGGTCGAACATTACTTCACTCGCAACTGGGGCATGGCTGCGTTCGTCGATGCCGGTAACGCCTTCACCGGCACCGATTACAGCCCCCGCGTCGGCGCGGGCCTGGGCGTGCGCTGGCTGTCTCCCGTCGGCATGATCCGCTTCGACGTCGCGGTGCCGGTCGGCGACAAGAACGAGCACGGCATCCATCTGCACGTCGTCATCGGGCCCGACCTGTGAGGAGCACCGGCATGAAATGGCTGATCCGCGTCGGCGTGGCTCTCGGTATGCTGCTGGTCGTCGTTGCGCTGGGCGTGTGGTGGCTCGTAGGAACCGCCTCGGGCCTGCGCTTCGCGCTCGCGCGCGCACAGGGATTCACCAACGGCGCACTGACCGTGCAGGAGGCGCACGGCCGTCTCGCAGGGCCGCTCGATCTCGCTGGCGTGCGTTACCGCGATGGCAGCGGCATGGACGTACGCGTCGCGAAGGCGCATCTCGACAGCTCGTTCGGGTCGCTCCTGCGCCGCCGCGCGCATGTCTACGATCTGTCGGCAGATGGCATTGCCGTGGAGCTCGGCCCCACCTCCACCGAACCGGATAGCCCCGCGCAGCCGTTCTCGCTGAAGCCGCCGCTGGACATCGTTCTCGACCGGGTGAAGATCGGACGCGTCCAGGTCACGCAGCAGGGTCAGACGCTGTTCTCGTCGAACTCGCTGGACCTCGCCGGCTCGTGGACGAGCGAAGGCATTGCGTTGCGATCGCTGGCTTTGCGCTCGGACGATGGACATGTCGATCTCGGCGGCACGCTCGCCATCGGCAACGGATACAAGGGCGACGGCAAGGCAGGCTTCCGCTGGAAGCTCGGTGACATCGATTACGCGGGCACGATCGAGGCGCACAGCGACGGAGCGAAAGCGCATACCCTCGTGAACCTCACCCTGCCTTTCGTGGCGCAGGTAGACGCCAATCTCGTGCAAAGCGGTGATTTCCCGTGGGACGCGAAGATCGACGCGCCGCGTTTCGATCCGAAGCCGCTGCTGGGTGAAAGCTCGCTCACGTCGCTCGGGCTGAGCTTGCAAGGTTCCGGCGACCGCTATGGTGCCAACCTCACCGGCGACGTGGACCTCAATGACTACCGCGTGCGCCTTGCACCCATCAAGGGCGCGTTCGATCACGCATACAAGCGCCTGACGCTCGACGAATTGACCGTGGGTTCGCCGCAGGTACGGGGATCGTTGACCGCGAAGGGAACGGTAGACGTCGCGACACAACCGGTGTCCGCCGATCTTGCCCTGCGCTGGACGGACGTCCTCGTGCCGGCCAACGTCGCGGGACAGGATCTGGCGAGCACGGGCCGGCTCACCTTCAAGGGCAGCGCCGAGGCCTACCACGCTGCTGGCGACGTCGATATCGGACCGCCGGGCCAGGTCGGCAAGTTCACGCTCGATGTCGACGGCACGCCCCGACTCGTCACCTTGCACAACGTGCAGTTGAAGCAACCGAAGGGGCAACTGGGGGCACGCGGCACGCTCACGCTGCAACCCGCCCTGGCATGGAACCTCGAGGTGACGGGCGAGCGCTTCGATCCCGGCCAGCTCTTCGCGGAGTGGCCGGGCGCGCTCGACGTCGACCTCAACACCGAAGGACAGCTCGTACAGGATGAGCCGCTCGGTACGTTCGACCTGCGCAAGCTGGACGGCACCCTGCGCAAGCGCCCGCTGCGCGGCAACGGCAAGCTGACGCTCAAGCCGCATACCGTCGTCAACGGACAGCTCGACCTTGCCTCCGGTGGCAGCACCATTCGTCTCGACGCGCGCGGCGAGACCTCCAACGACGCGACGCTGAAACTGGCCATCGCCTCGCTCGGCGATTGGCTTCCCAACGCGGGCGGCCGCGTCAACGGCGATATCTCGGCCAAGGGCATCCCGCCCAAGCTCGCCGTCAAGGCCAACCTCCGCGGCAATGCCATCGTCTATGCCGACCAGAAAGTCGACGCGCTCACGGTGGATGCCGACATTCCGGACATCAGTGCGCCCGGTGGCAAGCTCGATGTCGTTGGCACGGGTGTGGTAAGCGGCGGGCTGGTATTCGACCGCGTTGCCATCGCCGCCGACGGCAATCAGGAACGTCACCAGCTGAGCGTCTCCGCCAAGGGACGCCAGCTTTCGGCTGACCTGCGTCTTACCGGCGCCATGAAGAACGACGCGTGGAACGGCACGCTGTCCGCGCTGAACATCGACTACCAGGGCCTGCCCCCGTGGCGCCTGCAGGGGCCGAGCCAGCTCGCCTGGAACCAGGGCGCTGCGAGCATGAGCGACCTCTGCCTTACCGCTGGCGAACCGCTGCTCTGCGTGGCAGCGAAGCAGGACAAGGCCGGCAATCTCGACGCGAGCTACCGCCTGCGTCGTGTACCGCTCGCGTTGCTGATGACCGCAGCCGAGGCGTCGAACAGCCCGATGCGCGCGGACGGCATCATCGAAGGCGATGGCAATGTGCGCCGCACGGCCGCTGGCGCGTTGTCCGGTCAGGCCACGATCACCTCGGCCCACGGTTCGGTGGCCTATGCGGACCGTACGGATCGACCGCTCGTCGTCTATGACAACCTCACGGCCAACGCGCAACTCGCACCCGACAACCAGCGCGTGATCCTGCGCGCCGCACTGAACGACGGCGGCAGCCTGGACGGCGACGTCACCATCCGCGGTGCGCAACAGGCACTTGGCGGAAACGTATCGCTGCGACTGAAGAACCTCTCGGTCATCGAACTCTTCACCACCGAACTCGCGGACGTGAAAGGCGCGCTGGACGCGCAGTTCAATCTGGGCGGTACTGCCGCCTCGCCCGCCATCACCGGGCGTGCCGTGGTGAACGGATTCGCCGCGGAGGTGCCCAGTGCGGGCCTCAAGTTGAAGGACGGGCGGCTTGCCATCGATACAACTGACGCCAAGAACTATCTCGTGGACGGTACCGTGCGCTCCGGCGAGGGCAGCCTGTCCATCAAGGGCAACGCCGCGCTCGGCGCGGGCGCGCAGATGCGACTCGGCATCGAAGGCGCCAGGTTCACCGCCGTGGACATCCCTGCCGCGAAAGCGGTCGTGTCGCCGAACGTGACCATCGTGCAGGATGCCAAGGGCATGAACGTCAGCGGCAAGGTCAACATCGACATGGCCGACGTGAACGTCGAACGTCTGCCCGGCGCAGGTGCCACCAAGGCATCGCCGGACATCGTGGTGCTCGACGACGCGCAACGCGAAGCCGCGGAAGAATCCGCCCCCATCAGCGCCGATATCCGCGTCGATCTCGGACAAAAGGTGCATCTCGTCGGCTTCGGCATCGACGGTCGCATCACCGGGCAGCTCGACGTGCGCGAACGCCCAGGGCGCGCCACGACGGGACAGGGCCAGATCGGCGTCGACGGTACCTACAAGGCCTACGGTCAGGACCTGCGCATCGAACAGGGACAACTGCTTTTCGCCACCACGCCCATCGACAATCCAGGTCTGAACATTCGCGCCGCGCGCACGCTCAATCCCAACGCCACTATCGACGAAGGCCAGAAGGTCGGTCTCTACGTATCGGGCACCGCACGTCGCCCGATCCTCACGGTGTTCTCCAACCCCGTGATGGAACAGTCCGATGCCCTCTCCTACCTCGTGACGGGCAAGCCGCTCTCCCAGGTCAAGGGCGGCGAAGGCAACATGGTAGGCGCCGCGGCCCAGGCACTCGGCTCCGCCGCGGGCGACCTGCTCGCCAAGAGCGTCGGCTCGAAGATCGGCATCGACGACATAGGCGTCAGCAACAACGATGCCCTGGGTGGCACCTCCGCATTCACCGTGGGCAAGTACCTCTCGCCGCGCCTCTATCTGAGCTACGGCGTTGGCCTCTTCGACCCCGGCCAGGTCATTACCCTGCGCTACCTGTTCAGCCGCCGCTGGAACTTCGAGGCGCAGAACGCGACGGATTTCAGCCGCGCGAGCTTGAACTATCGGTTGGAGCGGTAGTAAGCCAGATGGTGTTGGCGTACGAGGAGTGCTGGTTGAATGATCAAACCGTCCGAGACGACGGACTCATGCCTACACAACGAGAAGCATTCGCTGACTGAAGGAATTGGAACGCACGTTTAGTGTTCGCTCTCCCTAAAAACTGGAGAGTCGCAGTGCGTGAACTTACTATCTTTGAAACGCGTGGCGTATCCGGTGGATTGCCGAACCGGCCCTTGCCTGCTAGTTGCTCTCTTGGATCCATGCTCACGGCAGCGGGTTACGGTGCGCTGGCTGGCATTCCGGGCTTTGCTGGCGGTCCCGCTGTCGGATTCTCCGGGATGCTCTTTGGCGCATCGATTGGAGGAATAGGCCAACTTCAAACCTGTGCCAACGACTTGCGTCAATACAGACGCTGACAAAATGGCTGAAGATTGCGACAGCACCGAGACGCTTCGCTCGAAACTACTGCGATGCATACGATGGTATTTCCTCCCCACCGGCAGTCTGCTTGGTTACACGGTGCGAGCGGGAATCTTCTGGTTCTCCCCGATAATGTTCCTGAGTTCTTACCAAGTCGCAACTGACATCGATAATCCCGACTGGTTTATGGAAACAGCCATCCGATGTCTTTTCTTCGGCTTGATATACGGACTAGGGGGATACCCCCTCGGACGGTGGGCACTGAGAAAGCAGGCGGAGATCGATGTACGTCGCAGGCAGCGCAATCAGAAGCGTTGACATCATTCCCTTATCGGGCAGAGGTTCGCGCAATGCGAACATCTGCTTCAACATTTTCGCACCGCGTTCGCATGGCTTCGCTGGGCGTCACTGCCTCCGCAGTCACGACGGCAAGGTGGCGCAGCGCGGCGCCTCTCCCGACACGCGACCTCAGTCATCGCGGGAGTCTTCGGTGTCCCCCTCGATGCGAGTTTCCGCACAAGAGAGCGGCCGAAGGCCACTAGGTACACGGGCCGCGCCAGCGGCCATCCTTTCCGAACGCGGAGGACCTGTCTGAGCAGCGAGGGGGACACCGAAGGCTCAGGCCTCGTCGCACGAGCTAGCGGTAGCTCCAGCCGCTGGACACATGCGGTCACGCGGCGAATGAATCGGCGTATCCAGACAGCGCCCCGGAATTCCACGATGAACCTAGAAAAAGCGCCATACCACTTGGCAAAACCTACCGACAGCGAGACATACTCCTACACGTGAAGATGGCGCCGCCCGCGGGTGTCCACACTGACAAACTGCTGGAATAGCACCTCCGCACAACACGTGCCATCAAGGAGGAAGCGACCATGCGCGATCTAACCCATGAAGAACTTGCCTGCGTAAACGGCGGCCTGCTCAACAGAGTCGAATTCTGCGTTGGGGCGACGTCCCTCATCTTCGGTGGCGCAGGCGCCGTCATCGGCGGCTCGGGAACCTTCGGATTCGGTGCAGGGATCGGCTTCGGTGCGGGTGCAACGCTCGGAAACGCCGTGGGACAAATGGCCTGCTCGTCATTCTTTTCCCCGTAGCGTGGACCCGTGGTCACTGGCCGTCATCGTCGGCGGCGTCATCAGCATGCTGACGAAAAATCGAGTAGCCAGGAATGCCGTACTGGTGCTGATCGTCTGTATTTGTATTGCGCAAATGCTCGGTCTAACGCATCAGGACTAGATGTCCGTCTGCATGTGAATCGCCCGCACGCACCGCTGAGCATCTGCGCGAAAGTTGGTAACGATTTTCGTACTTACGCTACTTGACCTCGGAACGACATGGCCATGAAGGCAGATCTTTACCGGCAGGAAGCTCTCGATCACCTCAAATCGGCGGACTTTGGCGTTGCCGTAAAGCCGCCGAATGCCGTGGGAATTGCGGCAAAGCTGGCCGTTGGGGTCGTCGTCGCGCTCGTCACATGGCTATGTATCGGCTCCTATACGCGGCGTGTTGCGGTCAAGGGCGTCCTGGAGCCACGAAACGGAGTGATACACCTTCGCGCCCCCATGCCGGGCAAGGTCGTGAAGATCCACGTATCCCCCGGCACCAAGGTCAAGGCAGGAGCTACGCTCCTCACGCTGGCCGCAGATCAGACAACAGAACGACATGGTGACGAGGGTGCGGCGAAACTCAACCGACTGCTCGATGACCGACGTCGCCTCCGCATAGAAGCATCCAGTGTGGAAAGGTCGTTCAAGGAACAGGAACGCACCTTGACCGATGAACTCCACACAGCGCGATCGAGGTCCACACGAATGGCGACCCAGCGCGACCTGCAGGTTCGGAAGATCGCGATCAAACAAGATCTTCTGGACAGGATGTCACCGCTGCTGGCCAAGGGGTATGTGTCGTCGCTCCAATACAAGGAAAGGGAATCCGAGCGTTTGCAGGCCGAATCCGAACTCGAATCGATATCGGCACAATACGAAGACGCTCGACAAGCGGAGGCCAGCCTGGCGTCCCGCCTAAAACGTCTTTCCGACGAGCTCACGGAAAAACTCGGGCTGGTCAATGACCGACTATCGAACGTGGAGCAGGCCATCCTGCAGACGGAGACCCAGCGCTCCCTGCTGGTCAATGCGCCAACCGACGGCGAAGTAACCAATATCTTCATCGCCGAAGGAAGCGGCGCATCTCCCTCAGAGACCTTGATCACTTTCATTCCGAGTGAGTCCGATCTCGTGGCGAGAGTTCTCGTCGACAGCCGCGCCATTGGCTTCATTAAGCGCGGAACACCCGTCGCCATTCGTTATCAGCCCTTCCCCTACGAAAAATTCGGACTGCATCACGGGCACGTTTCGAGAGTTCCCGGATCGGCGATCGAGGCGAACGCGATATCCGCCTCGCGAGACCTCGGTTCGACGGTAGCGGCCTATCGCGTCGACGTCGACCTGCCGCATCAGACCGTTAGCGTTTACGGCAAGGAGGAACCTCTCATGACAGGCATGGAAGTAACCGCGGATCTTCTACTTGACCGCCGAACGCTCATCGAATGGATGTTCGAACCGCTGATAGCGATGAACAAGCGCATGGACAGCCAGGCGTCGACGCCATGAATGCCGTGAACGAGTCGCCATCCAACACCTGGGGGCTTGCAAAGCGGCTGGGATTTGGCAAGCGAACACCCATCATCAGGCAGTCCGAGCAGAACGAATGCGGGCTGGCCTGCATCGCCATGATCCTCGGCCACCACGGTCAGCACGTGTCACTACGCGACCTGCGCAAGCATTCGGACGTTTCGTCACGCGGCGCCAGCCTTAACGATCTCATGGACGTCGCGGGTGAACGCGGGTTACGTTGCCGGCCATTGCGTCTGGATTTGGCAGAGCTAGGGCAGCTTCAGACCCCATGCCTTCTTCATTGGCGGATGGATCACTTCGTCGTACTCATCAAGGTATCCGGCAAGCATGCGATCGTTCACGATCCCGCTGCCGGTCGCAGGAGCGTTCCCCTAGCCGAAGTGTCGCGACTCTTTACCGGCATTGCCATGGAAGCCGTGCCTGCCGACCACTTCATCAGTGCGCGCAAGAAGCCGGACATTCCTCTGGCATCGATGCTTCGCATGTTGAATGGCTACGCGTCGTCGCTGTGGTCCATTCTCGGGTTCTCGCTGGCACTGGAAGTGCTCGCCCTCCTCATGCCACAACTCGTGCAGACCGTGGTGGATCAGGTGCTCGCCAACGGCGACTATGACCTGCTGACCCTCGTGGGAATCAGCTTCGTTCTCCTTACGCTGATTTCGTCGGCGGTTTCGGCCTGCCGCAGTTGGTCCGTGGCCTGGCTTCGCGCTCACGGAGGCATGCGCTGGACGGGTGTGCTGTTCGATCGCCTGCTTCGTCTCCAGCAGAACTACTTCGAACGTCGGCACGTGGGCGACGTCGTGTCCCGGCTCGATGCCGTTCATACTATCCAGCAAGCCGTCACCAACCAGCTCGTGGGTGCGCTGATGGACGGCATGGTGGGTGTCGCCACGCTCGCATTGCTCCTCGTCTACAGTCCGATGCTCGCTGGCGTCGTGGTCTGCGGCACGCTGGCCTACACGCTCCTGCGACTCTCGATATACAGGCCTCTCCGCGAGGTTGGCATCGATCAGATCGAGGCGGCGGCCGCGCAACGAACCGATCTTGTCGAGTGCATTCGTGGCATTCGCACCATTCGCCTGAACAACAAGACCGCGATCAGGTCTGCGCTGCATGCCAATAAGACGGCGTCCGTCCAGGCACACCAGTTTCGAAGCGACAAGCTTGGAATTCTCTTCGAGGCAGTCGGCAGCATCCTCGCGGGTGTCCAACGGGTGATCGTTCTCTGGGTAGGCGCGTCCCTCGCGATGCGAGGTCACATGACCGCCGGCATGCTCATGGCATTCTCGGCGTACGCCGACCAGTTTTCCCATCGATCGAACGCCCTCATCGACTACATCATCCAGCTACGGTTGCTCAAGATACAGGGCGAGCGTGTTGCGGATGTCGTCCTGGCACCGGAAGAACCCCACATGCACGGGTCTTATCAGGGGCCGGAGCATGCGCCATCCTTACGATTCGACGACGTCAGTTACCGGTACTCGAGTAACTCACCCTGGATCCTCCGACATGCTTCCCTATCCATCGAGCCGGGCGAATGCATCGCCATCGTAGGAGCATCGGGCGCGGGGAAAACCACCGCGCTCCGCCTGTTGCTCGGCCTCATCGATCCTTGCGAGGGGAGCGTGCGCATCGGTGGCATCGATCTCGCCCATCTCGGCAAATCGTCGTTCCGGGACCGCACTGGCATCGTGCTACAGGACGATCACCTCTTTTCGGGGACGATCGCCGACAACATCTGTTTCTTCGACGCTTCGGCAAACATGGAAGACATCTACGCCGCAGCATCTCTTGCCAAGATACACGACGATATCTGCGCGATGCCTATGGGTTACCGCACCCTCGTCGGGGACATGGGCTCCGGGCTATCGGGCGGACAGAAACAACGCATCGTCCTGGCCCGCGCTCTTTACCGAAAGCCTTCGGTATTGGTGCTTGACGAGGCGACAAGCCATCTCGACCTGGCCACGGAAAGCGACGTCGCGATACAACTGAAAGCATTGAAGATGACGCGCATCACCGTTGCACATCGCCCGGAAACGATTCGCGCGGCGGATCGTGTTGTCGCGTTGGTGGACGGGCGGTTTACTGAGATATATCCCGCAAGCGTTGCTTGATCCCCGGTGGATAGGGCAGCTTGCCTCGGCGAGAGCTGAACAACGTGCGCACCGCAAGCGACACTTAATGATTAGAAAAATACGCCATGTCGAAGCGATCGAAAAGTAATCCAAGATGGGTCACCGAATGGGTCTCTTCCTGCATGGTTTTCGCGCTTGTTCTCGTCGCCGGCTTTCACCTCGGCCAATACGACGGCATAGAGCATGACACTCTCTTTTTCGCTACCGGAGGCGTGTGCTATTTGCTTTGCTGCATCGTTTCTATTCGATATTTCCAGCAGAACAGGTAATGGGTCTACACAAAACGTGCTAACCGCGCCGCATTAAGGGCACCCCGGCTTTGCCGACTGCTCACCACTGAACGCAGACCGACGATGTCATTTCTTCAGAATCGCCTGGAATCCGTGACCCCGTGGCTTTATGCGGATTCGTCCGCATGGACGGCGATCGGACTTTTCGGAACCGCGCTCTTTGGCTCTCGTTTTGTCGTTCAGTGGATCTGCTCCGAACGCTCGGGCCGCGTGGTCGTACCGCCTGTATTTTGGCATTTGAGCTTCTGGGGAAGTCTCATCTCGCTCTTGTACGCGCTACATCTCGACAAGCTGCCGATCATTCTCGGCCAAGCCCTTCTCCCCGTCCTACATGGACGAAACCTGTGGCTTCTTCGCAAGCGATAAGCCTCGAACCAGGTTTGCCACGTTCGAACGAAGAGAAAATCTGACAAATTTTTAGCCGAATACCCGCGAGCCGCGAGGTAATGCCTGCCCGCAATCCGTCCTTATATCACTGATAATCACAACCGGTTTTCCGCAACATCAACCTCGCAAGGAGACAACATGAGAAGCCTGACTTACACAGAATGTAATTTCGTCGCGGGCGGAACGCCTCCGCCGCAAGCTGGGCTAACCGGCGACGCCGCTGTGGACGCTGCGTTCAGCAGCTTAGTGAACACCACTTTCAAACACACAGTGGCTGGGGCCCTCTATAGCGCAGTTTTTGGTTCCACTGAGGGTCCTTCGGCTGTAGCCGGTCGTATTGCCGGGTCTATGCTGCGCCAAACCCCAGCGGGATTGCTGTTGAGCACCTTGTATTAACGGTGGAGCCATGGGTTAAAGAGTGGCTTTGGCAATGCGCCGGTTTCGCCGCATTGCTCATGTTTGGATTCGCTGCTGGCCACTATGACGATGTCGAGCACAATGCCGCTTTCTATTCCGTTGCTACAATCACTTATCTGGCAGCCTGCATAACGTTCCTTCGATACTCCAGAAACCGCTACCGGGTCCGCAGACGCAGCGCGAAAGCCTCTGAGCCACACGAACCTGGGCCGACCTCATCGTGGGAAACGCGGCTTTCCAACAATGAAACGCAGTCGCAAGGCCATACCCCTTCCCCTCAGAACCGGCTCGGGCGATGATCCCCAGGGGAGTTAGCCAGGGGAAAGGGGTAACGCATGTCGCAGGCGCAGGATCAGCAGCTCGAACGGCTGACGTTCTTTTCGGACGCCGTTTTCGCCATTGCCATCACCTTGCTGGTGATCGAAATTCACGTGCCGCATCCTGAGGACCTGAGCGACCGGGCGTGGTTGCTGGCATTGCTTCAACTCACGCCGCACTTCGTCGGTTTCATCCTCAGCTTTATCGTCATCGGCGCGCTCTGGGCGGCCCATCATCGTGTATTCGGACTACTGCGCCATTACGATCCGTCCATCGTATGGCCGAATCTGTTCCTGCTGATGGTCGTTGCATTCATGCCATTTTCCTCGGCACTGATGAGTTCCCACCCCACCGAGCGCGTTCCGGAATGGTTCTACACGGGCACCCTGCTGCTGGCGGGCCTGCTCCAGCACCGCCTGGTCAAGCGCGTCCTGCGCGCGCCATTCCTTCGGGAAGACGTAACCGATGAGGTGGTCGCCACGCTTCGGCGCCGAACGATGGCTTTGCCGCTGATGGCGTTGCTTTCGGGTGTCCTCGCTATCTGGTGGCCAGGTCCGAGCAACCTGCCCCTGATGCTCATGCCGTTGATGGTGATGCTATTTGCACGGATGAGAAAGTCGCGTGCTGTGGAACCGGCAGCCGCGGCGGAGTGACGACGCAGGCGGACTGTTAGCCCGCGAGGGGATGCTCGTCGACGCCCCCCCCACAGCGCACCGGCGCGTGGATGACAACGGAGCCGAAGAACGTCAAGCCAACGTCGTCAGCTCGATCGGTACGATCGCATCGCCACTGATGACCTGGGCCTGGCCGTCCTGCACCATGAACTGGATCTGCATCGTGCGCTGCGTGAGTGCGGCGAGCGCTTCGACTGTCGACGGGGCGATATCGATGACGGATACGTTCTTCGTCCGGGCCACGGCCGCCGCCGTCTTCTTCCACCAGACTTCCGCGCTGCGGCCGCTGTAGCTGTAGACGATCACGCGCTTGGCGCGACCGGCGGCGCGGCGGATACGCTGCTCGTCAGGCTGTCCGATCTCGATCCATAGATCGACCTCGCCGGTGAGTTCCTTCCGCCAAAGGTCCGGCTCGTCGTCGGAACTGATGCCCTTGCCGAAGACCAGTGCCTCGTCCGCATTCAGCGCGAAGGCCAGGACGCGCACCATCATCCGATCGTCGGTTTCCGACGGATGCTGGGCGATCGTCAGCGCGTGGGACTGGTAATAGTGCCGGTCCATGTCGCTGACCTGCAGGTCAGCCTTGAAGACCGTGGATTTGAGTGCCATGAGGAGTCGCTTGGGGTCGCTGCCGGCCGCAAAGCGTACACGAACGCGGCGACCAGCCGCCGGACGCGTCGCGCTCCGGTGTTACTGGGGCGCGTGCAACCGGTGCAGGAGTTCGGCTTCCGTCAGCGAAATACCGCAGGTCTCCGCGATGTTCTGCGGGGACGCCCCTTGCCGAGCGAGGCGCTGCGCGAGGGCCAGCGCGCGATCGGAGGTTGCGCCGTGGTCGCCTGCCGCCGACAAGGTCGGCGTACGGCGGACCTGGTCCTCGATATCGCCCAGGCGGTGATCGAGCCGGCGAAGCATGTTCGCCAGTACGTCCTCCGCAATGACAGGCTCCGGTGGGGCGGCAGCCGGCGGGACGGGCTGAGCTGCGGGTTCACTGCGTGGGGCCGCCGAGGCGCCACCACCCACGCGGCGGAACAGGAGCAGCAGCCCGACGAGGTTGAGGATCGCAAGAGCGATCAGCACGTATCCGATGGCGGCGTTCATGCAGGTGGGACTCCGTGAGGTCGCGGCACACGGTAACCCAATGCGCGCGGTTTTCGAAGCGGCGCAGGGCGTCCCCCGCGTAGGTCGCAGGGATCGGATCGATGACAGCGAGCGCGGCACGGCGAACCCGCGGACGACGCCATCGCCTGCGGGACGATCACCGCCGCTTGCTCAGGCGCGGCACAACTTCGGCACGTCGACCAGGGCGATGAAGCCGTCGTCGCGGGTGACGACGCCGCTGACGGGGTCGTCGCGCCGTTCGGCGCGACCGGGCGGGGGCGGCGCCACATCGTCGGGATCGAAGGTGAGCATCTCGCCGATGACGTCGATGCGCATGCCGACCACCGTGCCACCTTCGTCGAAAACGATGACGCGGCGCGCGTCATCGTCGTCAGCCTCGGTGGCAAGGTCGAGTCCAAAGCGACGACGACCGTCGAGCACCGGCACGATCTGCCCGCGCAGGTTCACGATGCCGAGCACGTCCTCGGGGGCGCCCGGCACGGGCGTGATGCCGCCGGGGCGAATCACCTCGCGCACACTGGCGAGTGATACCGCATAGCGCTGCCCCTTCAACGAGAAGCCGAGCCAGGCGCCGCGTCCATCATGGAGGGATGTGGTCATGGTCCCAACTCCTTTTCCAGCCATTCGATCAACGCCGTGGTACCTACCACGCCGCACTTCGGTTCAAGCGACATACCCGCCAGCCAAGGGCGGGTGGTCGCACCGTCACGCCATTGGATGGCGTCGGGAGATATGTCCACCGTCTCCTCGTCGACCACGCAGGCCAGCGCCCAGATGCGGTCGCGCAGGATCACGAGCGTCGTCACCGGTGCGCCCGCCATGTCCGGGGAGAGCACGGCCGCGAGATCGACTACTCGGGCTTCGCCACTGGGATGCCGCCAGCGGCCGAGGCAGATGGGGTTCGTGATGTTCGGCGGGGTCAACGGAGGCATCGGCAGCAGATGCGTCACGTCGGCCATGGGTACGGCGAGTTTCACGCCCGCCGCCACGCACAGCAGATAGCGGCATGCCTTATCCGCCGTGGCGGCGCCACCGCGCCACGGCTCGATCGCCACGACCTTGACGTCGGTCGATGGCGCGGGCGCAGGCACGGCATGCGCGGCCGGCGTCAGCAGCTCCGCGAGGTAGTCGGCCACGAGTTGTTCGGCGTCGTGCATGGTACGCATCACGCGGCCGCGTCCGTCACAGACGCGGACGGAAGGGACAGCAGTTCGTCGAGCAACTGGCGATACGCCAAGCCGCCACGGCGCGCGGCAGGCCACGACGCCAACGGCACGCCGGCCGCGCTGGCCTCCCGGATCTGCGTATCCGTCGGAATCACAGCCTGGCTCACGGCATCGCCGTACTGCTCACGCAGTTGCGCGAGGCACGCCCGAGATGCGTGCGTACGGGCATCGTAAAGCGTCGGCACGATCGTGCGCGGCATGGGTTTGCCACGGGAGCGCTCGATCATCGACAGGCTGCGCAGCATCCGCTCGAGGCCGGCCAGCGCCAACGCTTCGGTCTGCGTCGGCACGAGCAGCCGGTCGCTCGCCGCCAGTGCATTGACCATCAGGACGCCCAGCGTGGGCGGGCAATCGAACAGTACATGGTCGAAATCGGGCGCGAGTTCAGCCAGCGCTTGCGTCAGCACCAGACCCATGCCCGGACGGGTACCGAGCTGACGATCGAGGGTAATCATGGCCGCCGATGCCGGTAGCACGCTGAGCCTGTCCCACTTCGTGCCGTGAACGAGCGTGCGCACGGGAAGCGGGTTGCCGCCCACGCCGAACAGGTCGTACACGCTGCCGTGTGCCCCGCCTTCCACGCCGATGTAGCCGGACAACGACGCGTGCGGGTCCATGTCGACCAGCAAGGTGCGTTGGCCGGACTGCGCCAACAGGCTTCCTAGCGCCACCGTGGTGGTGGTCTTGCCCACGCCGCCCTTTTGATTGGATATCGCCCAGATGCGCATCAGCGTGCCTCCGCCGAGGGCGCGAATCGCGCGGCGCCGGCCGTCGGAGCGGCGGTACCCCGGCCCGCTTCCGTCGACGACACACTGCTCGCTGCGGCGGCATGCTGGCCGGCCGGCGTCGCCGTGAGATCGACGCGGTCCGCATCGCTGTAGAACCGGGCCGGTGCGGCCTTGTCGCTCATGACCACGATGAGTACGCGACGATTGCGATTGCGACCGTCTTCGGTTGCGTTGTCGGCACTCGGCCGAAACTCGCCCCAACCGATGATCCCTACGCGGTGCGGATCGACGCCCGACGTCGTGAGTAGACGCGCGACGGTCGCCGCGCGCGCGGCCGACAGCTCCCAGTTGGAAGGGAACAGCGCCGTCGCAATCGGCGTGTTGTCGGTATAACCCTCGATGCGCATGGCATTCGGGAACGGACCGAGAATGCCTGCCAGTTTGCGCAGCACATCTTCCGCAGGCGGCTGGAGCTTGGCAACGCCGACGGGAAACAAGATGTCCGTGCGCACTTCGATTTCGAGCCAGTCGGCCGTCTGCCGCACGTTGACGAGGTTCTTGTCGATCAACGGACGCATCGCCCGTTTCACTTCGTCCGAGATCTGGCTGAGGCTGGCGTCTTCGGTCTTGCCCACGCTGGTGTTCGCGGCCGTGGCGGTGTTGATGTTCGCCGCCTCCTGACGCTCCGTCGCTGCGCCTTCGTGCCCCGGAAGAGGCAGATTGCGCGGCGGGACGGGCACGTCGATCCGTGCGATGGGGGCCGCCGCCGGCGCACGCGACTGGTTCGGCAACGGTACTTGTGCCGCCGGCGTGGCTTCGCGAATCGGCTCGATCACCTTGCCGGTGCCGTTGAAGGCCTCGTTGATCGACTGCGCCATGACACGGAATTTCGTTTCGTTCACGGCCGACACCGCGTACATCACCACGAACAGCGCGAGCAGCAACGTGATCAGATCGCCATAGGGGATCGCCCAGCGTTCGTGGTTGATGTGTTCTTCCTGGTGCCTGCGTTTCACGACAGGAAACCCTGCAGCTTGCTTTCGATATGGCGCGGGTTGTCGCCCTGCGCGATGGAAACCAGACCCTCGACGAGGATCTCGCGCATCTGCGAACGCTGCCGCGCCAGGCCCTTAAGGCGCGACGCCATGGGCAGCGCCAGCAGATTGGCGAGGCCGATGCCGTAGATCGTGGCCACGAAGGCCGCGGCGATGCCGTGGCCCAGCTTGCTCGGTTCGGCGAGGTTCTGCATCACGGACATCAGACCCATGACTGCACCGATGATACCCATCGTGGGGGAATAGGCGCCCGCGTTCTCGTAGACCTTGGCCGCCTCGATGTCGGTGTGCTCGCGCGCGAGCACTTCCACTTCCAGCACCGAACGCATCGCATCCGGCTCCGTGCCGTCCACGAGCAGTTGCAGACCCTTGCGGATGAAGGGGTCGGTCTCGCGCTCGATCGAAGGCTCGAGGCCAAGAAGGCCCGTGCGACGCGAAATCTCGCTCCAGCCGACGATGCGGCTGACGAGGTTTTCCGATTCGATATCCGGTGGCCGATATACCCAGGGCAACATGCTCCAGGCGCGCTTGAGGACCGCTCCGGGCGTCTGCACCAGCAGCGCCGCGAACGTACCGAGGAAAACGATGACGAAGGCGGCGGGATTCCACAGGGCGTCGAGGCTCGAGCCCTTGAGGATGGTGCCCACGATGATGACCACGAAGGCCAGGATCGTACCGACAACGCTCACGAGATCCATGTCAGACAGCCATCCTCAGCGAGGGCAGTACCTGCCCACTGTCATCGGCGAGACCGGCGAGGTCGAGCACCAGCGAGATGCGGCCATCGCCCGTGATGGTGGCACCGGCGATACCCGGCACGTCCTTGAGGAACGGACCCAGCGGCTTGGCCATGACGTCCTCGCGGCCGAGCACTTCGTCGACGAGGCAGCCGAGCGTCTGATGCCCGATCTGCACCACGACCACGTGGCCGCCCTTCCCCGCCGCGCCCGCCCAGCGACCGAGATCGACGAGCGGGAGAGCGCGTTGCCGATGCGCAGCGACGACGCGGCCGTCCAGTTCCTGGATTTGCCCCGGCACCAGCTCGAACACTTCCGCCACATTGGAAAGCGGCAACGACAGCAGCCGATGCCCGACGCGCACCATGAGGACACGCAGGATGGCGAGGGTCAGCGGAACGGAGAGACGCACCGTGCTGCCGTGACCCACGCGCGAATCGATGGACAACGTGCCGCCGAGTTCCACGATCTTGGTCTTGACGACATCCATACCGACGCCGCGACCGGAGATGTCGGAGACCTGACTGGCCGTGGAGAAGCCAGGACGGAACACGATCTCGTAGCATTCGCGCTCGTCGAGACGCGCAGCCTGCTCCGCATCCATCAGCCCTTTTTCTACCGCCTTGCGACGAAGCACTTCGGGGTCCATGCCCTTGCCGTCGTCGGTCACGGTGATGACGATGCGGTCGCCGAACTGACCCGCAGCGAGGCGCACGGTACCGTTGCGCGGCTTGCCCTCGGCAGCGCGGACGTCGGGCATCTCGATGCCGTGATCCACCGCATTGCGCAGCAGGTGGACCAGCGGATCGGCGAGGGCCTCGACCACCGTACGATCGATGTCGGTCTCTTCGCCCTCGGTCACTAGGTCGATGTCCTTGCCGAGCTGGCGAGCCAGATCGCGGACGATGCGCGGGAAGCGCGAAAACAGTTTGCCGACCGGCTGCATACGCATGCGCAGCACGGCGTTCTGCAGGTCTTCGGCCACGCGCTCGAGTTCGCCGATGGCACGCTCCATCGGGTCGTTTGTGCCACGCGGCGCGAGATTGGTGAGGCGGTTACGCACGAGGACGAGTTCGCCCGCAGCATCCACCAGCCCGTCGAGACGATGCGTGTCGACGCGCACCGTGGTGTCGGCAGTGGATGCCGCGCGCTTTTCCGTCGGCGCTGCGACGCGAGCCGTGGGAGCGGAGGGAGCCGGTTCCGCGGGTGTCGGCGACGGAGCAGGTACGGGTGCCGGTGGCGGCGCAGCAGCAACAGCAGCACCTGGGACGACGCCCGGTGCCGCGGTGCCGTGCAGGCTGTCGAGCAAGGCTTCGAATTCGTCGTCGCTGATCGCGTTCGGATCGGCGGTCGCCGCAGCGGGTGCAGCGGGAACGGCAGCGGCGGGTGCCGGTGCCGGGTTCGGCGAGTTCGCAACGCCTTCGGCACCGGGAGCACCGGTGCCGTAGAGGGAATCCAGCAGCGCTTCGAATTCGTCGTCGGAGATCGGGCCGGACGATGCCGACGCCGGCTCGCGCTCATTGCGCGCCGCGTCGAGCATCGCCTCGAATTCGTCTTCGATGGGATCGTATGCGCGCGAAGTGGGCGCCGCACTGACTGGCGCGGCGGTGGGTGGCGCCAGGGCCACCGGAGGGGCCGTGGCAGCTCGGCCGGGAATCAGCAGGCGGTCGAGCAACGAGCGCGGCGCGGCCTCGATCGGCAGGCCACCATCGGCAGCCCGCATCATGTCGTTGAGCAGATCGAGCGATTCCAGCAGCGCGTCCATGAAACCGGCATTGAGCACGATCGCGCCGTTGCGGGCTTCATTGAGCAGATCTTCGGCGCGGTGGCACAGCTCCACCATCGGGTTCAGGCCAAGAAAGCCCGCACCGCCCTTCACCGTGTGGAACGCGCGGAACACCGCATTCAACAGGTCGACGTCGCCGGGCGAGGACTCGAGGTCCACGAGTTGTTCGCCCAGGCTTTCCAGCAGCTCGCGCGCCTCGATCAGAAAGACGTTGAGCAGCTCGTTGTCCAGCTCCACGCTCATAGGGCGCTCAGAAGCCGAATTCGCTGAGCAGGCGGTCCACTTCGTCCTGACTGACCTTTTCAGCAGCAGGCGCGGCACCACCGGCCAGCGTGCCGGTCAGGCGCACCAGCTCCACCAGCGACGATTCCACCTTGGCCATGAACGCTTCGACCTGCGCCACGCGCTGACCGGAGAGATCCTGCCAGGACTGTGCCTCGACCATTTCGCCAAAGCCGATGTCGCAGCTCTGGGCGAAGTCGCCCACACGCACGGCAAGCGCCGTGGCGCTGGTGGCGAAGGCGGGGTCGGCGTGATCGAGCACCAGTACTTCATCGGCCTGGCGGGCGAGCGCCTGTGCCTGCGGGCGCAGCTTTTCGCTGAAATCGAGGGTGCGATGGGCAGCCTGGGCGCTCATCTCGAGCACGTCGCGCAGGTGCTTGCGCGCGTCGCTCATGTTGCCCGGCACACCATCGTGCGAGATGTCGGCGGCAAGCCGGCGCGCGGATTCGTGCAGGTCGCGGGCCAGGTGGCCCAGCGCCATGAAAAGGTGTTGTTCGCGGCTGCGCAGGAGGCGATCGAGGGCCTCCTCGACCGAGGCGGGATCGTTCGCATCCAGCAGCTCGCGCAGTTCGGGCGCCACGTCGTGGCCAGGGGAAATCACGGTGTTCATGGTCGTTCCTTAGCCCGCGGCCGCGGCGAGTCGTTCGAAGATCTTGTCGAGTTTTTCCTTCAGCGTGACCGCCGTGAAGGGCTTGACGACGTAGCCGTTCACGCCGCTCTGTGCTGCCGCGATGATCTGATCGCGGTTGTTCTCCGCCGTCACCATCAGCACGGGCATGGCTTTCAGGGCGGCGTCGGCGCGAATGGCGCGGAGCAGGTCGATGCCGGTCATGTTCGGCATGTTCCAGTCCGTGACCACCAGGTCGAACGGCTGCGCGCGCAGCATCGCCAGCGCGGCATTACCGTCTTCGGCTTCCTGGATCAGGGTGTTGGTGAAGCCAAGCTCCACCAGCAGATTCCTGACGATGCGTCGCATGGTGGAAAAATCGTCCACCACGAGAATCTTCATGTTCTTGTCCAAAACGTTCTCTCCGCCTTGCTACCGCGTGTTCTTTTTCGGCGACGTCACGAAAGGTGCCGTCACTGCTTGTCTTTCCAGCCCGACATGCGTGCGCGGAGTCGAATCAGGGCCTGACCATGGATCTGGCATACCCGCGATTCGCTCACTCCCAACACCGCACCGATTTCCTTCAGGTTGAGTTCTTCGTCGTAGTACAGCGACATGACCAGCTTCTCGCGCTCGGGCAATCCGTCGATGGACTGCGCCAGTGCGCCACGCAGACCTTCCTGCTCGAACGTACCTTCCGGACCGGCCGCGTCCGGGTCAACCACGTCGATCGCCGCGCCTTCGTCGCCCTCGGGCGCCGTCAGGCTCAACAACCGCGCGCTCGCCGCGTCCGCCAGGATCTGGTTGTATTCCATGGCGTCGATGCCCAGCCGCTTCATCACTTCCGCGTCTTCGGCGTCGCCACCCGTCTCGTTCTCGATCTGCCTCGTCACCTCCGCAACCTCGCGCAACTTCCGGTGGACGGAGCGCGGGGTCCAATCCGTCTTGCGCAGTTCGTCCAGCATGGCGCCACGTATGCGGATACCCGCATAGGTTTCGAAGCTGGCCGCGCGAGTCGGCGAGTAATTTCTTGCGGCCTCAAGCAGCCCGATCATCCCGGCCTGCATCAGGTCGTTTGCATCCACGCTCGGCGGCAGCCGGCCCATCAGGTGATAGGCAATTCGGCGCACCAGCGGCGCGTGGGTCTTTACCAGTTCATCCGCTGGGATGCGCGTGATTTCAAGGTATTCGGTCGCGACGCTCACAGTGGTAGCCCTCCCCCCTGATGGGACCGTTCGGCGAAGAAGCCAATACGGCCCTGTGCACGGGGTTCGGGTTCACCCCATGTATCGACCGACCTGGCCAAATTCTTGAATCCGACCGCCGACCGGCTGCTGGGCCAGGCATCGACCACCGCCGACTGGCGGCGGATCGCCTGGCGCAGGTACTCGTCGTGCGGAACCATGCCCATGAAATCCAAGGAAACATCGAGAAAACGATTGGTCACCCGGGACAGCTTCTCGAAGAGCTGGCGCCCCTCCTGGGCGTGGCGAACCATGTTCGCCACGATGCGGAAGCGGTTGACCGCGAACTCGCGGCTCATGACCTTGATCAGGGCGTAGGCATCGGTGAGCGAGGCCGGCTCGTCGCAGACCACCACCACCACCTCGTCCGATGCCGCGGCGAACATGGAGACACTGTCCGAGATGCCCGCCGCCGTATCGACGATCAGGTACTCCGGCGCCAGCGGGTATTCGTCGAACGCCCGGATCACCGCCGCGTGCTCGATGTTCGGCAGCTGCGCCATGCGACGCGCGCCCGACGTGGCAGGGATCACCTTGAGGCCGTGTGCGGCCTGCAGGATGAGGTCTTCGATGCCGCACTCCCCTTCCAGCATGTGACCCAGGTGCCGGGTCGGCTGCAAGCCGAGCAGGACGTCGACGTTCGCCATGGCGAGATCGGCGTCGAGTAGAAGGACGTCACGGCCGCCCATC
This sequence comes from Luteibacter sp. UNCMF366Tsu5.1, assembly GCF_900119235.1. Lineage (NCBI taxonomy): Bacteria > Pseudomonadati > Pseudomonadota > Gammaproteobacteria > Lysobacterales > Rhodanobacteraceae > Luteibacter > Luteibacter sp. UNCMF366Tsu5.1. Next base: position 1,524,554 of record NZ_FPIS01000001.1, read on the forward strand.
GCGAGCGCCATGCCGAGGTTGACCGCCACCGTGGTCTTGCCCACGCCGCCCTTGCCGCCGGCAATCGCGATGCTGCGGGTGGGGCGGCGATCGGCGAGCCAATGGAGCCCGGCGGCCTGGGTGGAATCGACGTGTGTGCTCATGAAGTAAGTCACTGCCGTGGGAGTCGGTTGCGGTTGAAGAGAAAGAGGGTCAAGCCAGGGCCGGCGCCACACCGCCGAAGCGGTCGGCGAGGATGGCGTCGTCGGGTTCGTCGCTACGCTGCTTGACGAGCTGCGCAGCCAGGCAGACCAGCTTGCGCGCATCGGCGGACGCAATGTCCTCGGGCACGCGCTGGCCGTCGGTGGTGTAGTCCAACGGCAGGCCGTGGCGGATCAGTGCGGACAGCGCGCCGCCGATCAGCGGCGCCTCATCGAGCTTGGTGAGGATGGCGCTCTGCGGAGCCAGCGGCGCATAAGCGCGCACCGCGTTGTCGATGGCCTGCGCCTGCGCGTTGGCCGCCAGTACGAGACAGACGCGCAGATCCGAGGTCGCACGCAGCGTCTCGAACTGCTGCTGAAGCTTCGGATCGTTGCCCGCCAGCCCGGCCGTATCGACCAGTACCGTGTTGCGGCCGCGCAGCTGGAGCAGCACGTTGCGCAGGCTGTTGGCGTCCTGCGCGTTGAACACGCGCACGCCGAGCAGGCGACCATAGTGTTCGAGCTGTGCCCCGGCACCGATGCGGTACTGGTCCGTGCTGATGAGGGCAACATTGGACGCACCGTGACGCAGCACCGCGCGCGCGGCGAGCTTCGCGATGGTGGTGGTCTTGCCGACGCCGGTGGTACCGACCAGCGCGATGACGCCGCCGCCCACCGTGTCGAAATTCCGTCCGCTCGTGCGGATGTTGCGCGAAAGGATGCCCAGCGGCAGATAGCGCGCCTGTTCGGGCGTCATGCCCGGCGGCAGTTCCGCGCACAGCGCGCGGGCCACGTCGGCGTCGATGCCCAACCGCGTCATCTCACGCAGCACACGGGCACGCAGCGGCTGCTCGCGATCCATCTGATTCCAGGCCAGCGTCGAGAGCTGCACTTCGAGCATCTCGCGCAGGTTGTTGATCTCGGCGCGCACGCCGTTCACGGCGGCATCGTTGTTGGGGGTGACGGTGGCGGCACGCACCACGTCGGCGACGCTGGCAGCCAGCGCCGCGCTCGACTGACGCTGCGGAGCATTGGTGTTCGGCTGGCTGGCCGGTGCCCCGCCCTTCGCGGCACGTTCGACGGCCGCGGCGGTGGCGGCGCGGGCCTGATCGATACGTGCGGCGCGCTCGGCGTCGTCGCGCAGCGCGCGCAGCGGCGACTCGTCGCGCTTCGGCGCGTCGACACCGAAGCCGGCCTCGCGCACCAGCGCTTCGTCGTAATCCAGCGCAGCGATGATCTCGATGCCGTCATCCAGGCGGCGCGTCGACAGAATCACGGCGTCCGGGCCTTGTTCGTCCCTGACCTGGCGCATGGCCTGGCGCATGTCGGGAGCAACGAATCGTTTGATTTTCATGCGTTCGATCCTGTCTTTGTCCTGGCGCCTCTTTCCCAGGCGCCACCATGTTCGTTCGGTCCGCGCGCCTATTCTTCGCGCGGCGTCTCATTCCTATCGCCCGAGGGCCGTCACCAGCTTGACGCGACGGTTGTCCGGAACCTCGTTGTAGGCGAGTACATGCAGGTTTTGGGCCACATGCCGCGTGAAGCGCGACAACCACGGACGAAGTGCCGGCGAGACCAACAAAACGGCCGGTTCCCCCGCCGCTTCCTGACGCCGCGCGGCGTCCGCGACGCTCTGCTGGAGGCGATCCGCCAGGCCCGGCTCGACGGCCGCTCCGGCAGGACCGCCGCCCTGCAGGGACTGGAGCAGGATCTGCTCCAGCTCCGGCGCCAAAGTAATGACAGGCACTTCCGTCCCGAGGCCGGCGATTTCCTGCACGATCTGTCGGCCGAGGGTGACGCGCACTGCGGCAGCGAGCACGCCGGGATCCTGGCTCTGGCCTGCATGCTCCGCCAACGATTCGACGATGCCGCGGAAGTTGCGGATGGGTACCCGCTCCGCGAGCAGGTTCTGCAGCACCTTGACCACGGCGCCGAGCGACAGGCGCTTCGGCACGAGGTCTTCCACCAGCTTCGGCGTCTGCTGGGCGAGACGGTCGAGCAACTGCTGCACGTCCTGGTGACCGATGAGCTCGTGCGCATGGTTCTGCAGGATGTGCGAAAGGTGGGTGGCGATCACCGTCGCCGGATCGACCACGGTATAGCCGAGCGTCTGCGCGTGCTCGCGCATGCCCGGCTCGATCCAGACCGCATCGAGGCCAAACGCGGGGTCGCGCGTGGCGATGCCGTTGATCGTGCCGTGCACACGACCCGGATCGATCGCCAGCATGCGCTCGGTGTGGATCTCCGCCTCGCCCATCGGCACACCCATCAGGGAGATGCGATAGCCGTGCGGCGCCAAATCGAGGTTGTCGCGGATGTGCACCGACGGCACCAGGAAACCCAGTTCCTGCGAGAGCTTGCGGCGCACGGACTTGATCCGCGCCATCAGCTCGCCGCCCTGCGCCTTGTCCACCAGCGGGATCAGGCGATAGCCCACTTCCAGACCGATGGTGTCCACCTGAGCCACGTCTTCCCAGGACAGTTCCAGCCGCTCGGCGGGCGGCGCCGCTTCCAGCGCCAGCTCGGTACCCGGGGCACCCGTACCGGCGGCGACACCCGCCGCGGCGTCGAGCTGCGCGCGGTTCAATTTCCACGCAGCAAAGCCGGCGATGGCCGCCAGGATGAGGAACGGAATATTGGGCATGCCCGGGATGAGACCCATCGTGCCCAGCACCGCCGCCGCGACACCGAGCGCCTTGGGCTGGCCGAAGAGCTGCCCCATCACGTGCTTGCCCATCTCCTGCGACTTGGAGACGCGCGTCACGATGACGGCCGTGGCGATCGAGAGCATGAGGCCGGGCACCTGCGCCACCAGGCCATCGCCGATGGTGAGCAGCGTGTACGTGCGCGCGGCCTCGGCAGCGGAGAGGCCATGCTGCAGCATGCCGATGAAGAAGCCGCCGATGATGTTGATCGCGAGGATCAGCATGCCCGCCGTGGCATCGCCGCGTACGAATTTCGACGCACCGTCCATCGAGCCGTAGAAGTCCGCTTCTTCGCGCACTTCCTGGCGGCGCTCGCGCGCCTGCTCCTGCGTCAACAGACCGGCGTTGAGGTCGGCGTCGATCGCCATCTGCTTGCCGGGCATCGCATCGAGGGTAAAGCGTGCCGTCACCTCGGACACGCGGGTGGCGCCCTTGGTCACGACCACGAAGTTGATGATGGTGAGGATTGCAAACACCACGAAGCCGACGGCGAAGTTGCCGCCGATGACGAACTCGCCGAACGCCTCGATCACCTTGCCCGCCGCACCCGGACCGTTGTGGCCGTGCAGCAGCACGACGCGGGTCGAGGCGATGTTCAGCGCCAGGCGCAGCAACGTGGCGAACAGCACCACGGTGGGGAACGAGGCCAGTTCCAGCGGTCGCATCACGTACATCGTCGCCAGCAGGATCACCAGCGAGAGCGCGATGTTGAAGGTGAACAGCAGGTCGAGCATGAACGGCGGCAGGGGCAGCATCATCATGCCGAGCATGATCAGCATCGCCACCGGTGCCACGACGCCGCGGCGGCCGATCTGGCGGAACGTGCCCATGAGGTTGGTGGAGGCTGCCATCGTCAGTTGTCCATGCGGTAGGGACCCATCAATTCAGGGTCGATGTCCTGCTTCGGGAGGTCGGGCGGGAGATCGCCCATGGCGATCGCCTGTTTCAACCGGAACACATAGGCCAGGATCTGAGCCACGGCGATATACAACGCCGACGGGATTTCCCGACCGATCTCCGTCGTGTGATACAAGGCGCGTGCCAACGGCGGCGATTCCACCACCGGCACCTTCGCGCCACCCGCCACGTCGCGGATCTGCTGGGCGATCACATCCATGCCCTTGGCCACCACGCGCGGCGCTCCCATGCGGTCTTCGTCGTATTTCAGCGCGACGGCGAAGTGGGTCGGATTGGTCACGATCACGTCGGCCGTCGGCACGTCTTCCATCATTCGACGGCGTGCCATCTGGTGCTGCATCTGACGGATTTTCGACTTCAGCTCCGGACTGCCTTCGTTTTCCTTGTGCTCGTCCTTCACTTCCTGCTTGGTCATCTTCATCTTCTTGGTGAAGCTGAACTTCTGCCAGGGCGCGTCCACCAGAGCGATGGCGCCGAGGGCGCAGGCGAAGACGAGGGAGGCATGCCCGAAGATGCCGAAGGCCTGGGCGATGCCGTTGCTCACCGGGCCGGTGCCTGCCGTGTACATCTCCTGCGTCGAACGGCGCAGGAACCAGGCCAGCGCGCCGCCGATCAGCAGCAGCTTCAGCAAGGATTTGCCGAGTTCGACCAGCCCGTTCATCGAAACCAGCCGGGAAAACCCCTTGATCGGATCGAGCCGGTCGAACTTCGGGATGAGTGCCTGGCCCGAAAAATTGAGTCCGCCCATCAGCGCCGACGCAGCGATCGCCGCGATTGCGGTCACGGCAAATACCGGGCCCAGCAGCTTCAAGGCTTCCAGCGCCGCCGCCGCCAGCGCGCGTGAGATGCCATCGGCGGCGAACAGGTCGTCGCGCGAATAGCGCAGCCCCACGTGCATGATGTTGGCCGCATGCGCAGCCATCTGCTCACGCGAGGCGATCATGGTGGTGACGCCCGAGAGCACCACCACCGCGGTGGAGAGGTCGCGCGAACGCGGAAGGTCGCCCTTCTCGCGAGCTTCGCGAAGGCGTTTATCACTAGGGGCTTCGGTGCGGTCTTCCTTGTCGGTCTCGCTCATGGCGAGGACCTCCCGACGAGTTGACGCATGGCGTCCCACGCCTCGGTCTGCAGCGAATCGAACGCGCCGGGGAGCGCGCGCAACGCAAGCCAGACGGCCAGCAGGCCGAGACAGATCGTGATCGGAAAACCGACCGCGAAGAGATTCATGGACGGAGCAGACCGGCTGATTGCACCGAAGCCCAGGTTCACCACCAGCGTCGCGGTCAACGCCGGCAAGGCCACGCGTACCGCGCCACCGAACAAATGGCTGGCGAACTCGAGCACACCCCACAGACCGTTGGTGCCGATGCCCTGCTCGCTCACCGGCAACGAGCGGAAGCTATCGGCCAGCAGCGCAATCAGCTGCAGGTGGCCGTTCATGACCAGGAACAGGAGCGTCACCAGCATCGTGTAGAACTGGCTGAGTACCGGCGTGGTGCCGCCGACACCGGGGTTCACGGTCTCGGCGAAGCCAAGGCTCATCGCCTGCGACACGAGTTGGCCGCCGAACGACACGGCTTCGAAGATCAGCTTGAGGATGAAACCGAGCGAGGCGCCGACCAGCACCTGCTGGGCGAGCGTCGCCACGCCTTCGGCGGAGAGCGGCCGAATGTCGAGCGGCGCCAACGGCGCAAGCGCCATGGTCAGCAGCAGCGCCAGACCGAGGCGAATCCGCGCAGGAATCATGGTGGCACCCAGGACGGGCGCCACGAGCAGGAGACCCGAGATCCGCGCCAACGCCCAACACGCGCTGCCCACCCACCCTTCGAGCTGGCCGACGTCGATCGGCATCAACGCACCGCCTGGGGCAGGTTCTCGATCAAGGTACGCGTGAACTGCACCAGCGTGCGGAGCATCCACGGGCCGGCGATGATCATCACCAGGGCCATGGAGATCAGCTTCGGAATGAAGCTCAAGGTCTGCTCGTTGATCTGCGTAGCCGCCTGGACCATGCCGATGATGAGACCGACTGCGAGCGCAGTGAGCAGCAGCGGCGCGCCGATCAGCATCGCGATGTGCAGGGCCTGCTGGCCGAAGCCGATGACCGATTCCGGCGTCATGGGAAGAAACTCCCCGCCAGCGTACCGAGCAACAGGGTCCACCCGTCGACCAGCACGAAGAGCATGATCTTGAACGGCAGAGAGATGATCATCGGCGAGACCATCATCATGCCCATCGACATCAGCACGGAGGCGACGACGAGATCGATGATGAGAAACGGAATGAACAACAGGAAGCCCATCTGGAACGCCGTCTTTAGCTCGCTGGTGACGAACGCCGGCAGCGCCACGCGGTATGGCACCGCATCCTTGTCCGCATAGGGCTGCTCACCGGCAAGCCTGGTGAACAACTGCAGGTCGGGTTCGCGCGTCTGCTCGAGCATGAAGTGGCGGAACGGCGCGGCAGCCAGCGGCAGCGCGTCCTGCACGCTCATCTGCCCATCCATGTACGGCTTGACGCCTGCGTCGTACGCCTTGTTCATCACCGGCGTCATGACGAACAACGTGAGGAACAGCGACAGACCGAGCACCACCTGGTTCGGCGGGGTGCTGTTCGTACCCAGCGCCTGACGCAGGAAGCCCAGCACGATGATGATGCGGGTGAACGAGGTCATCATCAGCAGGATCGCTGGCAGCGCGGTCAACGCCGTCATCAGCGCCACCATCTGGATCGACAGCGACCAGGTCTGGCCGCCGTTGCCGGCCGGCTGCACGTTGAGCAACTGAATGCCCGGCGGCTCCGCGGCAAACGCAACCATGGGTGTTGCGAGCAACAGGATCAGGATCCACCAGGCGGAACGCAGGATCGCGCGCGAGCGGCGGGGGGCCGCGGGACTGGCAGACTTCATGGACGCTTCCACTGGTTAAGCACGTCGCGGAAGCCGCGAATGGCAGGCGACGACGGCGGCAGCACGTCCTCCGCGATCGGGGTGTCGAGCACGTGCAGCGTCCGCAGGCCACCGGTCGGCGAGGCGCCGACGAGCAACTGGGTACCGCCGACCTCGATCAACATGACCTTTTCCTTGATACCGACCGGCATCGACTCGATGACGCGAATCCGCCGGCCGCCCGGACGCACCCTTGCCTGGGCGCGACGGCTCAGCCAGCCGACGAAGAAAATGAGCGCCACGACACCGAGCAGGCTGATCAGCACGCGGACGATTTCCGCGCCCGAGTCGACCGCGGGCGCAACGGCGGGAGCCGCCAGCACGACGCACGGGAGAAGGGCTGCGACGAAGGCGGCGAACGTACGGCGCACGAGAATCACCGCAGCTTGCGGACGCGCTCGGCCGGGCTGATCACGTCGGTCAGCCGGATACCGAATTTCTCGTTGATGACGACCACTTCGCCGTGGGCGACCAGGGTACCGTTGACGAACACGTCGAGCGGCTCGCCCGCGGCGCGGTCCAGTTCCACCACCGAACCCTGGTTCAGCTGGAGCAGGTTGCGAATGCTGATCTTGGTGCGGCCCACTTCCATGGCCATGGTGACGGGCACATCGAGGATGACGTCGAGATTGACCTCGCTGCCGAGGCCCATGGTGGCGGCGATGGACGCCTCGGCACCGTTGTCGAGTTCTTCGTGGATGGTGGGTTCGTTCATGGCCGTTCCGTGTAAGAGAGGGTATGGCGGGTTGCTATCCCCTTGAAGCAAGCGGCGTGCCACGATGTCTGCGCCGCGTGAATCGCACGTTTCTGCGCTGAATCAGTCACTTGGACGCCAGGGCGAGGTCGAGAACGGAAGGTGACGCAGGAGGGCAGACGGAAACCTGACGCTCGACGGCAGTTAGTCACCATGACGGGGCATTGACGCGTCACATGGCGGAAAGCTCGCCCGGAACGCAGGACGCCACCCGCCATCGACGGATGGCGGGTGGCGTCAGGGACGTTGCATAGTCGGGGTGGCCGAGCCGCCCGGACCACCGGATATCAACGGGCAGCGTTTTTCTTGAAGAAGATGGCGGTTACCACCCCTACCATCGTCAAGGCCACGGCGCCGATGAACCAGAAAACGACGTCATGCTTAAGGTTTTGATAAAAGCCGCCTTCATAGCTGGCAATTTGAGCCAGCAGGAACACGGACATACACACCATCCATTCCTTGATCCATGAAGGCCGCCTTTGCCGCTTGGCGGTTGCTCCCGAGGCAACCATCACGGGTGCCCACGCATGATCCATGGTTGAACAATCATCGGATCGACGCGCCGAGATTCTTCAAGTGTCACGTTGCGCATCATCACCTCCGGTTGAATTCTCTACCGCTTGTAGAGCGCGAGAAAGCTACGGAGGCTCAGGTGCTATGTATGTAAGCGGGAGCCGCCCGTACTGTAGTACTCGGCCCCAGGCTTTGTTTGTTGCGGCTGTGCCGCGGTCGACCGCGGCACAGTTGATCAAGCCGGCTCGGTCACCGGCTGGACGGGAACCGGCGTGGAGCGCGGGGCGCTACGACGCAGCAGCGATTCGAACTGGATCGCCTTGTTGCCGTTGGAATTCGCCATGCGACCACGGAAGACCGGCACGTCCTCGGCAAAGATGGTGGCCGTTTCGGGAAGACTGATCGGGATGACGTCGCCCTTACGCAGGTGAAGGAAATCCCGGATCGTCAGCCGCGCTTCCGCGAGCATCGCCGTGACTTCGACTTCCGCATCGAGGATTTCCTCGTGGAGGTTCTGGATCCAGCGATCGTCGCGCTCGGCACGGTCGCTCTGCACGCCGGCATCGAGCAATTCGCGGATCGGCTCGACCATCGAATACGGCAGCGTCAGATGGACTTCGCCGCCACCGCCATCCAGTTCGATGTGGAAGCGCGAAACCACCACGGTTTCCGTGGGGCTCACGATGTTCGCGAACTGCGGATTGATCTCGGAATTCAAGAACTCGAAATGCATCTTCAAGACCGGCGCCCAGGCCTCGGCCATCGCACCGAAGGCTTCCTGCAGCACGATCTGGATCACCCGGTTTTCGGTCGGCGTAAAGTCACGACCCTCGATACGGGCGTGGTACCGGCCGTCGCCGCCGAAGAAGTTGTCGATCACGGTGAAGACCAGACGCGGTTCGAACACCATCAGCGCAGTACCGCGCAGCGGCTTGATCCGAATGAGATTCAGATTGCTCGGGACCGCCAGCGAGTGCACGTACTCGTTGAACTTGGTCATCTTCACGCCGAGCACCGACACTTCGCACGACTTTCTCAACACATTGAAGAGATTCGCGCGGAAATACCGGGCAAAACGATCGTTGACCATCTCCAGCGTGGGCAGGCGACCGCGAACGATGCGGTCCTGCTGGGTGAAGTCGTAATCGAGGATGCCACCGGGTGGCGGCAGCTCGACCTCGGTCTCGACCGCGCCACCTTCCACGCCTGCGAGCAGGGCGTCGATTTCTTCCTGGGTGAGGATGTCGCTCATGGCCGAGTGATTCCCGTCACTGCATGATGAAGCTGGTGAAATAGACCGCATCCACACCGGGGCGGCCGATCTTTTCCTTCAGTACCCTCTGGATCTCCGCGAGCGCCGCAGCCTGCAGCTTCTGCTTGCCCTTCACGTCGGACAGGCTTTTCACGTCCTGCGCCGAGAACAGCATCAGCAGTGCATTGCGGATTTCCGGATCGGCTTGCTTCGCCGCAGCGATGGCTTCCGGGTCGTGCGACATGACGTTCACGCCGATCTGCAGAAAGCGCAGGGCGTTCTCGTCCTGGAAGTTGACGACGAAGGCGGGATCGAGCTGGAGATACAACGCCGGCTTGGACTTCGCCGCTTCAGCGGCGTTCTCCGCACCCTTGGCGTGACCGCCTTTGAGCATGACCCAGGCGCCCGCGCCACCCGCAGCGAGGACCACCAGCGCGCCGATGATGAGCAGCAGGCCTTTCTTCTTTTTCTTGGGTGCCTGTTCGGTCACTTCGTCGGGTACAGCAGCCATGCGGGGAAAACCTCTTGCCTGTCGAATGGAATGGGCCCGGGCGACTCGGCGCCTGGGCCTCGCGAATCGTATTGCAAACCGCGTGCCATGCTCACCGAGAGACAGGGGCGCGCCACAGCGCGGTTCGCGGTTCCCGCCCGAAGGATTGTCGGTCGAAAATTTGACGACCGACGGTTTTACGTCAGGCAAGCGTCAGGCGATCTCGTCCAGAAGGCTGCGGCTTACGGAGGAAACAGCGACCGTCTCTGCGGCGCCGGATGCGCCCGGCTCGGCGCCCTGCCCCTGCGAACCGTCGCTGCGCCCATCCGCGGCTTCGCCGCCCTGACGCTGCCCCACGTCCGCCTGCCCCAGGGAGAGGCCATGATGGGCGAGCATGCTGTCCAATTGCGAAAGCGTCTGCTGTACGGCATGCACCGCCGCAGGATGCTGCGCCAGAATCGCCACGTTGACCTTGCCCGCGTCGAGGTGGACGCGAACGTCCATGCTGCCCAGCTCCTCCGGATGCAGCTTGATGCGTGCTTCCTTGATCTGACCGGAGCCCATCCAGGCAATCTGTTCACCGAGTTCCTGTGCGAACTGCGGTGTAGTGGCCGCCTGAGTGGCCTGCACCTGCATCACCGGCGCGGCGTTCCCAAGGTCAGGCGTATGCATCAGCGGCATCGGGCTATTGGCAGCGTCGACGACGGGGCCATTGTCGTCCTTCGATGCCGCCGCACCGCCTTGCGTCGCCAGCAACGCCGCGAACGATGGCGGCACCACACCCGCAGCCGCACCTGCTACACCCGCAGCCGGAAGAGTCGTCTTGTCGAGCAGCGCGGCGGTCGCGTCCGGCACAACCGCACCGGCGGCATCGCCGCCCGCGGCGAGTGCGCCAGCCAACGGCGCGGCGGCGCCAGGCATGCCGAGCGCGGCGCCCGCCTGTTTCGTGACGCCCAGCGCCGCAGCGGCCACGTCGACCGCTTTCGCCGGCACGCCGATCAGTGAAAGCATTGTCGCGGCAATGGACGGATCGTCCACGGCGGACGCTTCCTTATCCGAAGGCTTCGCGTCGGGTTCCTTGTCCGCCTTCGCATTGGCGGCCGCCTGAGCAGGAGCCGCTGGGGCTGTCTTCGTGTCCTGCGCGTCGCGCGCCTGGTCTCGCGGCGCGTGCGCGTCCGCATGAGCCGCATCCAACGCTGCGTCGAAACGCTTCGTGGAGGCACCGCCCTCCTGCTCGCGACCGGCCGCGGTCGGCGTCGCAGCAGCGGCAGGAGCCGGCGGGCGGGCGATGTTGAGAGCAAGCGTGGCGTTGTTCATGCGATGTACCCGTTCAATGCGTGCATGGGGATGAGGTGGCCGGTCGGACACATCAAGCGTCGCTTCGCGTCGGACGACGGTGCTGCGAACGTTCGTCGGCCTGTTCCTGTTCGCGGCGATCCTGGCTCTTGCGTTCCTGCTCGCGGTATTTCGTGGTGACCGAATCCAGTGCCTTGGCGCGGCCGCGGGCCGCGGTCCAGTCCTCGCGAGCGCGTTCGAGCGCACGCTCGCGGCGCTGTACCTCGCCCAGCTGCTGCACGATCGCCATATCGATCTTTTGCAGGAACTGCTGCCGGTTGAGCAACGCACTTACGCCAATGCCACTTGGCATCTCGGCGTATTCGTTGCGGTAGCGACGCAACTCCACCAGCTGGTGTTCCGCATCCGCAAGCGCGCGCTGCTGTGTGGCGAGCGCGCGGGTGGCGTCCTCGGCTTTTTCGGCTGCGAGGTCCACGACAGGTTGAAGGCGGTCGGCGCGGGAGGGCATCAGTTCACCTGAGTGACGTCGGCGAGACCGGCTTGAGCCTCTTCGAGGTTGACCGGCACATCGGTCTCCTGCTGCAGGAAGGCCGACAGTTTCGGATAGAGCGCGATGGCCTCGTCGGTGCGCGGATCGCTACCCTTCTGATAGGCGCCCACGGCGATGAGATCGCGCTGCTGGCGATACGCCGAATAGACCTGACGGAAACGCTGCGCGGAACGCATGTGCTCCTTCGTGACCACCGCGGGCATCACGCGGCTGATCGACGCCTCGACGTCGATCGCCGGGTAATGGCCCGCTTCGGCCATGTCGCGCGAAAGCACGATATGGCCGTCGAGAATGGCGCGGGCGGAATCGGCGATGGGATCGTGACGATAATCGTCGCCTTCGGTCAGCACGGTATAGAACGCGGTGATGGAACCGCGGCCCTCGGCATCGTTGCCCGCGCGTTCGACCAGCGCCGGCAGCATCGCGAACACCGACGGCGGATAACCCTTCGTGGCCGGCGGCTCGCCGATGGCGAGCGCGATCTCGCGCTGTGCCTGGGCGTAACGCGTCAGGGAATCCATGAGCAACAGCACGCGCTTGCCCTGATCGCGGAAATGTTCGGCAACCGCCGTGGCCACCTGAGCGCCGCGCAGGCGCGACAACGGCGGCGCATCGGCGGGGGCAGCCACTACCACGGCACGGCGACGACCTTCCTCGCCCAGCGTGTGGTCGACGAATTCCTTCACTTCTCGGCCGCGCTCGCCGATCAGACCGACGACTACCACGTCCGCATTGGTGAAGCGCGTCATCATGCCCATCAGCGTCGACTTACCGACGCCCGAGCCGGCGAACAGGCCGATGCGCTGACCGCGGCCAACGGTAAGCAGTGCGTTGATCGCTCGCACGCCGGTATCCAATGGCGTATCGATCGGCTGGCGCAGCATGGGATTGATCGGCTCGCGGCGCAGCGGCGTGCGCTCGCGCGCGAGCAGGGGCCCCTGTCCATCCAGTGGCGCGCCATCGGAGCCGATCACGCGACCGAGCAGCGAATCGCCGACCGGTACACCGGACACCGCAGCCACGGGTATGACGCGGGCATTGGGCAGCACACCGTGCATCTCGCCCGTCGGCATGAGCAGCAGCCGCCCATCGGAGAAACCGACGACTTCCGTTTCCAATTGCTTGCCGTCAGCGCCCGCGACCATGCAGCGAGCGCCCACGGGCGCCTCGCAGCCCACGGCTTCCAGCGTCAACCCGACCACGCGGCGCAACTTGCCTTCGGCCTGCAACGGGCGAACGTGCTCTGCGCTTGCGCGCTGTGCCGCGATCGTCTCGCGCCAGCGCGCATGCCGAGCGGCAACGTGTCGATCCCCGCTCACGGTGACTCCGCGCCGTCGGCAGAGTCGGCGGAAAACTGGCCTTGCAGGAGTCCGTCGATCACGGCCGCAAGCCGGGTACGCACGCGCCCGTCGAGGCGCGAATGCTCGCTCTCCAGGCGCACGTCGCCGCGCTCCAGCGTCGCATCGTCCACGACCGTGCCTTCGTGATCCAGCGACGAACGATGTTCCCGCACGATGGCGGCGTCAGCAGGGTGCAAATGAATCTTCAAGTGATTCGACGCGGCCGGCAGGACGTCCACGGCCTGCCGCACGACCTCGGTGATCGTCTCGGGACGCGTGGCGATCTCGAAACCCAACACGCGCTCGGCGATGACCGTCGCCAGCGCGACGAGGTCGCCCGCGACGTCGTCATCGAGATCTTTGAAAGGGCGCTCCACCGCGGCGAACAAGGCATCGAGCCGGGCGACCTGCGCTTCCAGTTCACGCTTGGCCATCGCCCTGCCCTCGCTGAGGCCGGCATGAAAGCCTTCCTCACGAGCCTGGCGTTCGATCGCCTCGATCTCGGCAACCGTGGGCCGCTGCGGGCCTTCGTCGACCGCCTCTTCCGCTTCGCGCACATCGGGCGCGCCGACGACGGGAAGCTCCCAACGCTCGAAGTTGGCGACCCGCTCCCGGGTGAGGATGGAAGTCAGGCTCATCAGACGAATTCTTCGCCGCCGCCCGCCAGGTTGATCTGCCCGGCGTCAGCAAGACGCCGCGCGGTGGCGAGCACTTCCTTCTGTGCCGCGTCCACCTCGGAAAGGCGAACCGGGCCCTTGACCTCGAGGTCGTCGCGCAACATGTCGGCGGCGCGCTTGGACATGTTGGCGAAAATCTTCTCGCGAATGGCGGTTTCGGCCCCCTTGAGGGCGGTGATGAGCCGAGCGGAGGGTACTTCGCGCAGCAGGGTCTGCATGCTGCGATCGTCGAGTTCGGCCAGGTCGTCGAAGACGAACATCAGCTCCTCGATGCGCTCGCCGAGGCCGGAGTCGATGCCGCGGATGGACGCCATCAGCTCGGCTTCGCGCGCCGTCTCCATCGCGTTGAGGATATCGGCCGCGGCCTTGAGGCCACCCACGTTTGCAGACTTGAGTTTGGTCGAATTGCCGGAGAACTGACGCTCCATGATTTCGTCGAGCTCGTTGAGCGCATGCGGCTGCACGCCGTCGAGCGTGGCGATACGCATGACCACGTCGCTACGCGTACGCGCCGGCAGGTAGCCGATGACCTCGGCGGCCTGATCGGCCTCCAGGTGAGCCATGACCAGCGCGATGATCTGCGGATGTTCCTGGCCGATCATCTCGGCGATGGCGCGGCTCTCCATCCACTTGAGCGATTCCAGGCCCTTGCTGCTGCGGCCCAGGAGAATGCGATCGATCAGACCGCCCGCCTTGTTCTCACCCAGTGCATTGACGAGGATGCGGCGGATGTAATCCTCGGTACCGACACCGATCGACGTATGCTGACCCACGTCTTCCTGCAGCTTGGTCAACACATGGTCGACCTGCTCGCGGGTGACGTTCTTCAGTGCGGCCATGGCCGTACCGACGGCCTGCACGTCGCGTGCGCCGAGGTGCTTCAGAATCGACGCTGCATCTTCCTCACCCAGCGTGAGGAGCAGGATCGCCGCTTTCTGTGCGCCCGTCAGGGCCTCTTTCTGCTCAGCTGCCATCGTCGGATACCCAGCTCTTCACGACTTGAGCCATCTGTTTCGGATTTTCGGCAGCCATGCGCTTGGCAAGGCCGACCTTTTGTTCGTAGGCAAGTAGCGCGGGGGAACCGAGCTGGGCCTGGGACGAGGTACTGACGCGATCGGGCGTCATGTCGTCGTCATCGACCATGACCGACACCGTGGGCATCGGCCCGGCGAGCGCGGCGTTGTTCATGACGATCGGCGCCGGCTTCAGCAAGCCCTTCAGAATCGGACGCAGGACGAAGAAGCCGACGATGAGCGCGATCATGACACCGAGGCCCTGCTTGATCAGATCAAGCATGCCCGGCCGCTCCCAGAAGGGTGTGCTCTGCGGCGCATCTTCGGCGAGCGTGCCATGGAACGGTTCGTTGATGACGCTGACGCTGTCGCCGCGCGTGGCGCTGAAGCCGACCGCATTCTTGGTGAGCTCGGTAAGGCGGGCCAGTTCCTCGGTGGTAAACGGCACGCTCTTCGTCTTGCCGTCCTTGTCGGGAACCTGCTTGTTGTCGACCACCACGGCCACCGACAGACGAGCGACCTTCCCCGCCGGATCGGTGACGTGGCTCACCGTGCGATCGAGTTCGTAGTTACGCGTGGCGCTCTGCGTCTGCTGCGTCGGCGATTGCGCACCCTGCGTGCTGGCGGTCTGCGCGCCGGCCTTGCCACCCGCAGCGGGATTCGCCGCCGTAGCGTTGGCACCCGTGTTCGGCGGCTGATTGCTCAACGCGCCTGGCACGCCGCCGTTGTTCGCCGCATCGGTGCGCGTATCGCTGCTGGTCTGCTCGCTGCGCAGCGCCGGGTTGTCGTGATTGAAGGTCTCGCTGGCCTTTTCGGTCTGCGAGAAATCCAGATCGGCGAACACCTGTGCGCGCACCTTGCCGGCGCCGACGAGCGGCGTGAGCAGGTCTTCGACGCGCTGCGTGTACGTCGCTTCGATGCGATTGGACAGGCGCAGGCGGCTGTCGCCGATGGCGGAAGCGCTGTCCGGATCGCTGACGGTGAGCAGATTGCCCGCCTGGTCGATGACCGAGACCTGGCGCGTGTCCAGATCGGGCACGCTGGCGGCCACGAGGTGGACGATGGCGGCCACCTGCCCCTGGTCGAGCTGGCGACCGGGATACAGCGTGACGACGACCGAGGCGCTGGCCGGCTTGTTGTCGCGGATGAAGGCCGACGGCTTGGGCAGCGCGAGATGGACGCGGGCAGCACGCACGGACTGCAGCCCGGCGATCGTGTTGGACAGATCGCTTTCGAGCATCGACTGGTAGCGCGAGCGCTCGGCCATGTCGCTCATGCCGAACGGCGAATCCGCCTGCGGCATCGCACTGGCGGCGCTGCCCTGCGGCAGCCCCTGCCCTGCGAGCTTCAGGCGGATACCGGCGACATCGGCCGCAGGCACGAAGATGGAGCTGCCATCGGCGCTCAAGGTGTAAGGCGTGTTGCCAGCCTGCAAGGCCTGGGTGACGGCGGCGGCGTCTTTCTGTTCGAGGCCACCGTAGAGCAGGCCGTAGTTCGGCGCCCGCGACCACATGACCGCAGCGATGCCGATAGCCACGGCGGCGGCGATGCCCGCCAGCAAGAGGATCTGTCGTACAGCGGGGGTCTGCGCGAGCGACTTCAACGAGTCCATGCGCGACGCATTGCTGTCCGTGGTGGCTACGCCGTTATCTGCCATGGTTCGACTCGAATCCTGTCATTGCGTGCATGTCGCGTCAGATCGACATGTTCATGATTTCTTTGTACGCATCGACCATCTTGTTGCGCACCTCGGTCATGGCGCGGAACGAAAGATCGGCCTTCTGCCCCTGGATCATCACCTGCGCCAGATCGATGCCCGGATCGCCACGCTCGAAAGCCGCCGACATCTTCGCGGCCTTGTCCTGCGTCTTCGCCACACCCTCGATCGACTGCTTGAGCAGATCGCCGAATTCCCCCTTGGCCGCCGGAGCCGCCTCGCCCACACCGCGCAGGGCGGGCATCTCGGTCTGCGCGCTGATGCGGCGCATCTGGAGCAGGAGGCTGTTGACGTCGATCGTGGTCATGACGGTTTTCCAACGCGGGAACGGGTTTGCGACACCCGATGCACGACCTGTGCCAACTCGTCGACGATCAGCCGGCCTGCACCGTCTCGGACAAACCGTACTTGCGCAGCTTCTCGACCAGCGTGGTGCGCTGGACGCGAAGCAGCTTCGCCGCATGAGCCACCACGCCGTTCGCGGAGTTCAGCGCCTGGCGGATCAGCCCGATTTCGATGCCGGCGAGGTGATCCTTCAGATCCAGGCCACCCTGCGGCAGCACGGACGGATCGCCTTCGCTGGCGAACGAGAACGACTCGGTGACTTCCGGCTCCGCCTCCATCATCGCGATGAGGGCGGCACCGGAGACTTCTTCCACCGGGAGCGCGCCGCGATATTTTTCCGGCAGATCCGGCGCACGCACCTCGCCCTGCGGCATGAGGATGGCCATGCGCTCGACCAGGTTGGACAGTTCGCGCACGTTGCCCGGCCAGCCGTAGCGGCAGAGTGCGCCCATGGCGCTGGGCGAGAAGCGGACGGACGACAGCCCGCGCTGCACGAGACGCTGGTTGAACTCGGAGATCAGGGCCGGCAGGTCTTCGAGGCGCTGACGTAGCGGCGGCATTTCCAGTGGGAACACGCTGAGGCGGTAGAACAGGTCTTCGCGGAAGCCGCCGCGCTCGATGGCGCTCTCGAGATCGCGATGAGTCGCTGCGATGATGCGCACGTCGCAGCGCTGCGGACGATTGCCGCCGACACGCTCGAACACGCGCTCCTGCAGCACGCGAAGCAGCTTCACCTGCATGGGCAGGCTCATGTCGCCGATTTCGTCGAGGAACAGCGTGCCGCCCTCGGCCATCTCGAAGCGTCCCTTGCGGGTGCTGATCGCACCGGTGAAGGCACCCTTCTCGTGACCGAACAGCTCGCTTTCGAGCAGTTCGGCAGGAATCGCGCCGCAGTTGATCGCGACGAACGGCTTGTCGCGGCGCGGCGAGCAGTCATGGATGGTGCGAGCGACCAGTTCCTTGCCGCTGCCGGATTCGCCGAGCACCAGCACGCTCGAATCGAACGGGGCGACTTGGCGGATCAGGGCGTTCACGCGCTGCATCGGGCCGGACTGACCCACGAAGCGGCGGTTGGAATGCGCCGGCTCGATGCGTGACTGCAGCGTACGCAGCGCTTCGGACAGGCGCTCGTAGCGCAGCGGAATGTCGACCAGTTCCACGTTATTGGTGCGGGTGTCATCGGCGATCAGCGCCGTAGCCAGGGGGGAATCCGCCGCAACCAGCATCGGCAGGTTGCGACCACCACGGCCCAGGGCCGCAAGATGGCCTTCCAGCTCGTTCTCGTCCTCGACATTGCCGACGTAGACACCACGCCAGCCTTCGACACCCTCGACCGCCTGCGCACCGCGGGCCAGCACCGGGCGATAGCCCAGGAAGGCCAGCGCGGAGACGACATTGTCGGCACGGGAGCTGTCGGATTCGACGACGAGAAAGTGGGAAGACTTCACGTGGATACCTCGCTTGGCGTGTGTTTCGAAGGTCATCGAGGAATTCGCGATGGAATCCCGTCGGCCTCGTTGCAAGGTATCAATCAAGGAGCGTGCCAACGCCGGAATTCCGACGCATGCCGGAGGAAATTGACGTGGCGGCGGGTTGCGGCGCGGCGTGGGCAAAGCCGGCAAGGAAGTGGCCGGACGCCGTCGGAGCGCACTGAGCGTCAAGGATGACGACGCGTGTTCAAAATGTGACGCTGGGCGCCACGCGACGTTCCAACGTCACGTGACGTAAAAGGTCACATGGGCTCGGAGGCGCCTTCCGCGGGCCGTCCGAGCGCCCTGGCCTCGGCGACCTGGCGCCGATGCTGGCGGAAAACGAGGCGTTCGATGCCGTCCCGGACCGCTTCGGAGAGCCCTTCGAAGCCCACGAAACCCTTGCCGTCCACCGGCCCGGGCAGGCGAAGGCCGGGCAACTCCAGTGGCAAAGCCCGGCATACGTCGAAATGGATCTTGAGCAGAACCGGCTCACCCACCGGCGGCAGCGCCGCCCAGGACAGCACGGCACCCGCGGCATTGAAACGCAGGGGCACCCGCGGCGGCAGGCCGGACTGCGGAAGCAAGAGACGGTTCACGATCTCCATAAGGACGTTGAGCTTCGCATCGAGGCGAGCCACTTCCTGAGTCAGCGGACTGTCGTCCTCGACGCTGTCGCTGCGCCGGTCCATGAGAGCGGACACGGCGACGAGAACGCTGGCATTTCGGTCGTTGATAAGCGCGAGGGCGGCCGCATCGGGCCGAGGGCAGGCATCGCAGGTGGCGTGAAATGCCGCCTGCCAGGCGACCCGGTCCGAAAATGCGTTCCAGCCTTCGTCGCTCATGCGTTTCACTCCTGCCGAAGCCGCCGCTTAGAACGAACTATACGCGGCCACCGCGCGGCGCACGCGGCGGGAAGTTTCCCAGGCCACCGCCGCTTCGTCGCGAGCGACCGAGACCAGATCCTTGATGAGGCCATCCAGCAGCATGATGGACTTCAAGGTTTCGAGCGTTTCCGGCGCGGGCCGCATGCTGCCCGCGCGCAGCACGGGCTCGCGCTGTGCTTCGAGTTCGGTGAGATCGTCCCAGCGACTCTCGCTGGCCGCTGCGTGCATCGATTCGGTCAGGACCAGCGCCCGATCGAGATCGCACCAGACCTCGGTCATGCCCCGGCTCCGGCCACCTGGCGTGCCTCGACAGGGATGGCCACCCAGCTCTGGCGGATCTGGCCGAGCAGACGGCTGACTTCGTCAAGCGCCTCGGGGTCGCTGTGCACGTTGGCTTCGAGCAGGCGACGACTCATGTAGTCGTACAGCGCGTCGAGCTGATTCACCAGCGGCGTCTTCACCTCGGGATTCAACGCCGATTGCAGGCCACCGACAATTTCCAGTGCCTTCGAAATCGCTTCGCCCTTGCCCGCCACATTGCCCGTGGCGATGCAGCCGCGGGCGAAGCGCATGCGTTCCAGCGCGCCATCCATGAGCATGGTGATGAGCCCGTGCGGATCGGCGGTTTCGATGCCGCCCTGCGTACGGACCTGCTGGTAGGCGCCTGCGCCCTGGGAATATCCGAGTGCCATGTCTTGAGTCCTGGTTACCGCTACTTGTTCGCCGTCAGCGCGTCGAACTGCTGCTGCAGATAGCTACTGGTGCCCGCCAGCTTGGTCATCATCGCGTCGAGCGCCGAGTACTGCTTGGTGAGGCGAGCGGCATAGTCGTCCATCTGCTGGTTGAAGGCAGTGGCCTGATCGTCCAGGTCCTTCGACTTCTGGTTCAGGTTGGCCGTGCGCTGAGTGAGGATGCCGGTGGTCGAGGTCCAACTGGTGATCAGCTTGTCCAGCTGCGGCGCGATCCCGTTATCGCCGCTGAGCAGGTTGCGGGTCTCCTTCGGATTCTGCGCAAGCACCTTGTTGAGCTGGTTGGTGTCGAGCTTGAGCGTACCGTCCACCTGAAACGAGACGCCAAGATTGCTGAGCGACGTCGGGCCGCTGGTGGTGCCGGTGGCCTGCGAACCGAGCAGCGAGGACACCTGGCTCTTGATGGAATTGACTGTGGCATCGCCAATCAGCGCGCCGACCTGGTTGTTGGTGGCGTCGTACTTGGTCAGCGTCTGATAGGTCGATATAAACGAGTTATAGGCACTGACAAGCGAACCGAGCGCCGTGCTCACCGCCGTTGTGTCGTTGGCGATGGTGACGCTGCTGTTGCCGACTTTCGACAGGGACAGGGTCACGCCATCGATCGCCTGGGTGACGACGTTGGACGAACTCGTTGCCGGCAGGCCGTCGATGGTGAACTCGGCATCCTGCGCCGGGGTCGGCGTGGTACCGGTGGTCGGATCGAAGTTGAACTGCGCGAGATTGCCGTCCCCGCCGCTGCTGGTGACCGTGAAGGCATTGGCCTTGCCGGTGGCCGCCGACGTCAACACAAGATGCGCACCATCCGTACCGGTGACGATGCTGGCGTTGACGCCAGGATTGTCCTTGGACTTGTTGATGGCGTCGCGGATGTTTTCGAGCGTGTTCGCGCCGGCTTCGATGTCCAGGCTCATCGACTTACTGCCGATGGCGATGGTGAGATTGCCCGTTCCGACAGCGGTCTTGGAGTCCGTGAACGCGGTGGACGTAGTCTTTTGCGACGTGGCCAGCTTGCTGACGACGATGTTGTAATTGTTGGGCTGCGCGGTGTTGTCGGCGCTGGCCGAGAGGACCGTCGAATCCTGGACCGAGGTCGTCTGCGTGGTGAACGCGGTGCCGTCCGTGAGGGACTTGATCGCGGTCTGCAGGCTGGTCAGCGACGAGGTGAAATTGCCCACCGCGGAAATCTGGGTGGTAGTGGCCTGTTTATCGGCCGCGGCCTGCTTGTCCTGCGCACTACGCTTGTTCGCAACGAGACCGCTGACGATCGTGGCGACGTCAATGGAACTGGAACCGATGCTGACTGGATTGGTGGCCATGAAGCTCTCCTTGAAGACGCCTCACTGCCCTGGGCGCCAATTTGTCGACGGCTGGCGCTCTCGCGAACGCCAGCCGTGACAACTAAGCAATTACCCTGCCAAGGTCCGGGTTACCCCGGACCTCTTCGCTCATCCTGTTACTGGAGGAGCTTCTGGACGATCTGCTGGCTCTGGTTGGCCTGGGCCAGGACCGAGACGCCGGCCTGCTGCAGGATCTGCGCCGAGGACATGTTCGCCGTTTCCTGGGCGAAGTCGGCGTCAGTGATGGCCGACTTCGACGCGGTCAGGTTCTGCGAGATGTTCTGCAGGTTGGAGATCGTGGACTCGAAGCGGTTCTGCACGGCGCCGAGGTTCGAACGGAGGTCCGAGATCGACTGGAGAGCGGCATCGACGCGGTTGATCGTGTCGTTGGCGCCATCGACCGTCTTGATGCTGGAGTCGGCCAGCGTGGTCGTGGTGGCGACGTTGATCGCGCCAGCCGTCAGGCCGGAGGCCGTGATGTCGGCAGCGGTACCGCCCACCGTGATCGTGGAGGCCGAGGCAAACTTCACCGCACCGTCCGAACCCACGTAGGCATTGATACCGTCGCCCGACTTGGCGTTGACGGCGTCAGCCAGGTCCTGCGCGGTGTTGTACGTACCGGACAGGCTGAAAGCGGGGTTGCTGCCGACCTGCAGGGTGACGTTACCGAGCGTGACCGGAGCGGCCGAGCCGGCGTCCACACCATCGACGGTCTTGAGCGTGCCGAGCTGGGCGACGTCCGTACCGGCAACGACCGGAGCGGTGGAAGCCTTGCCCGTGGTGCCGCTGGTGAGGACGAGGTGGTTCGTGGCGTCGAAGCTGGCGGTCGCACCGGAGGTGCCGCCGGCCAGCGCCGTGTTCAGCTTGGTGAGGAAGCTCGCCTGATCGGTGGCGCCGGTCACGGCGGCGGTCTGGCCGTCAACCGTGATGGAGAAGTTCGCGGTGTAGTCAGCGATGACGCTGGAAGCGGTCGTGACGCCGGCCGTGTTGGCGGCAGCCTTGAAACCACCGATCGAGCCGGTAGCGAGCTGGCCGACCTGGTTGGCCTTCACGCCCTTGTCGAGGCCAACGGTGATCACTTCACCGACGTTGGCACCGACCTGGAAGCTCAGCTGGTTGGCCGAACCGTCGAGGACCTTCATGCCGTTGAAGTTGGTCTGCGTGGCAATACGGGTCACTTCCGAGAGACGCTGCTGCACTTCGGAGTCCAGTGCGGCGCGGTCGCTCGCCGAGTTCGACGCGTTGGTCGACTGCACGGCCAGCTCACGGATGCGCTGCAGGTTGTTCGTGACTTCGTCCAGCGCCGACTCGGTGGTCTGCGACAGCGAGATACCGTCGTTGGCGTTGCGGACCGCCTGGTTCAGGCCGTTGATCTGCGTGGTGAAGCGGGTCGAAATGGCGAGGCCGGCGGCGTCGTCTTTCGCGCTGTTGATGCGGTTACCCGACGACAGACGCTCAATGGCCGAAGCGAGCTTCGTCTGCGAAGCGCCCAGGTTGCGCTGAGCGTTCAGCGACATGATGTTGGTGTTGATGGTCAGAGCCATGGGATTGATCCTTGGTAAGCGGAACCGAATTGCCGGAAGTTGTGCGGCTTAGTCCGGCGGGGTTCCCTGGGGAAGCCTTCCGCCTCAGAGAGGTTTACGGCGCGCCGAGGGGAAACTTGAGGACTTTTTCTACCTGTCAACAACTTTCTTGATCAGGGCCGTGTAGGCGTGAAGCCCCTGGCTCTGTCGGGGGAACTTATCGGCCGGATCGGCTCGGGGTTTAGGAATAATTTCACTGTGCTGAATGGCTCGCAAAAAAAAGGGAGCCTTGCGGCTCCCTCCATGCATCTCGATAAGAACGCTAACGATCATTCGAGCAGCTTGAGCACCAGTTGCTGTGATGCATTGGCCTGCGCAAGCACGGACATGCCGGACTGCTGAAGAATCATCGCCATGGATTTCTCGGCCCCCTCCTCTGCCACGTCCGCTTCCCTGATGCGGGTTCGCGCTTCGGTGAGGTTCCCGCGAATGTTGTCGAGATTCTGAATCGTCGATTCGAGACGGTTCTGCACCGCACCGAGTTGTGAGCGCACAGCGCTCACGGTCTCCAGCGTGGCGTCGGCACTCGCAATGAGCTTGTATGCAGCGTCCTTGGTGAGCACCGAGCCATCGGCCAACGAGGTCGACGTGTCCATATCGTAGTTCGACGCAAAGCCAAGCTTGGTCGCTTCGGCACCGGAAACGGTCAGTGCGGACTTCGAATTGAAGTGCAGTGCTCCATCCGCTGCGACGAAAGCAGAAATGCCGGCCCGGCCGTTCGCATTCAGTACATCGGCGACCTGCTGAACGCTACGGAACGAACCCACGATATCGACCTGCTCGCCGGACTCGGTCGCAAAGCTCAGATCGCCCTTCGCCAGCTCGAGTCGCGTACCGCGCACACGTTCGATGTTGAGGTCACTGCTCTTGCTATCGATCGTCACCTTGTAGTCGGCACCCAGCGCCGTCTCAAGGAACTTCTTGGCCTCGGCCGCGCTATTTCCGGTATAGCCCGCCCAATCCACGTCGACGCCAAGGTACGTCTTTGTGCCCAGGGCCGCACCTTGAGCGGCGGACCAGTCGGTTGGCATGGCCTGGGCCGCCTTGGAGGAAAACAAGGCACTGAGATCGACGACACCACTGGCAAGGTGCCCGACGCTGTCAGCTCGCATGCTCTGGTCGAGACCCATTTCGATCGTTTCCCCGATATTGGCACCGACTTGGAAGGACAACCTATCGCCGCTGCCGTCGAGCACCTTCATGCCGTTGAAGCTGGTCTGTGTGGCGATGCGCGTGATCTCGCTGAGACGCACCGCCACCTCGGCGTTCAGCGCCTTGCGATCCTCGGCGGAATTCGAACTGTTGAGCGACTGCAGTGCGAGCTGGCGGATGCGCTGCAGGTTGTTCGTCACTTCATCCAGCGCGCCTTCGCTGGTCTGCGCCAGCGAGATGCCATCATTCGCATTGCGCCGCCCCTGAGCCAGTCCATGGATCTGCGTCGTGAACCGCGTGGAGATGGCGAGCCCCGCCGCATCGTCCTTCGCGCTGTTGATGCGCATGCCGGAACCCAGACGCTGATAGGCCGTCGCCAGCCTGGCCTGCGTCAGCCGCAGCGAGCGCTGCGCGTTAAACGACGCCATATTGGTATTGATGTGAAACGCCATGTCGATGTCCTTCCTCTTCCATGCGAACACGCCACAGGAATCGCGACGGCGTTGCGTGTTCGCGGCCATGTGATTGCCGCTAGAGGAGATCGACTTGGTGCCGGCGTATTGTTGACGGCGAAGGATGGCGTTGTTGTCGGATTACGAGCCGCTCGGCGTCATCCATGGAAGAAGCTGGCACGAAGGTGAGGATGGCCGAGCGGAACCACGTCTATGACGATTTACGTCGACACTTCATCAGTCTTCGAATCGTCCCAACGCATCAGCAACTCAGCCAGGGATGCTGGCGCGCAGCTGCCGCCCCGAATATCTACACCACCCAAGCGCGCGCGCAATCCATTCAGATAAGCGGCGGGATATTGCGCCTGCTCGATGGCGGGCAAGCTCTCCAGGTGAGACAAGACCTCGGAGATAACGTCGACGATTTTTCCCGTGCGATTGTATTCGTCCAGCGCTCTCGCATTGATTGCCCGCTTCCAGACCTGTTGCTGGGCCTGGGCTTCCGACCAAGCGGCCCTGCGCTCATTGACCGTGAAGGCGCCGCTATCGTCATAGGCAATGAGCGCGAGCTGGTCCCGCGTCATGCCACTGAACGGATTGGCTCCTCGTCCATTGACGAAGGCCGTCGCTACGATGGATCGTTCCAAACGGTCGGGATCGCTGCTGTCAGGCACTTCGGCGTCGTGGGCCGCCTTGTTGGCAAAATACCCATCCCCGGTTATCTGCTGACGCAAAGCGATGGCGTGCGCACCAAGAGAATGGCGGTCCGCCCAACGTCCCGACGCCGCTCGGGACGCTGCCTCACTCAATTCACGTGCGAGAGCGGATAGGGTCATCCCTGAAGCACCCGTCCCCCTCCCGCCTTCATTCTCCTTGGCCGAACCGCCTTGGCCAGAACGTTTGATACTCATCGGCCGACCCACGATCGGCTGAGCGTTGTCATTGGATGCAATAGCAGTCATTCGGTGCCTCTTGGATTCGCGTGGACCAGACGGGGACATGTGTCGTGAACCATCCGGCTCACTTCATCGTGAATTTCACAGACCACGCGTGCGTAGCCATGTCTGTCGAGGTAATCGCGGCCTGGCAGATAGCACCTCCGCTGGCCTTCGCCGATTTGGTCCACCTCGGCCGGCTTAATCCCCCGTAGCTGGACGCGTTCACGTAGGTAGAAGCGAAGACGCACGTCTTGCGCCCCATGCGGTACCGGACAACGACGTAGTTCACATCCGGCGAGATCGGACTTTCCACTTCGTACTGATCGGCACCCCCTGCACTTACTGACTCAGCAGGCTCCGTAACGGCGTTTGCGTACGTATCGAATTCGTTCTTACTGACCGCTAGCAAGGTAGCGTCAGGCGAATTCGGCATTCCGAGGTGTTGGAAAGTCACAGTAACCGGCGGGCCAGCGTGTACCGGCAAAGCAAAACCCAATGCAGCGCTAGCGAACGCCGCCAGCCACCATCCATGCGTACTCATAAGAGACTCTCCGTTGACCAATGTGGCAGGAGATCATCGATTGAAGTACGGAGGATTGCCGTCAGGTGCTGACTCAGGAACCACGACAGTGATGAGGTGAATTACGAAAGCGCGAACGCAGCGGAGTTGTAAGCTTCACGCATCTAATGAGAGACGCGCATCGTCACCACCCCAGCGCGGTAGACAAGACACCACGCCACCTCACCGTCCGATGCCAGCACCCGTTTCGCAAAAAAAAGGGCAATCCATTGCTGGACTGCCCTTCGTCCGCCGTTAATAGCCGGCGAGTACGTTGACTGCCGACTACTTCAGATAATTGAACAACGTCAGATTCTGCATCTTCACAAACGCCTGCTGTGCCGCGGTCAGCGCGGTCTGCTGCTGCACGAACTGGCTCGTTGCGCTGGCGTAGTCGAGATCCTGCAGATTGGACAGGGTGGTGTCGTACTGCAGCTTCGTGTCGTCGCCGATCGCTTTCTGCTGGTCGAGGATATTCATCCGCGCGCCGATCTTCGTGCGCGTGTTGAGGAAGCTCGTCGAGGCCTGATCCAGATTCTGCAGTTGCGCGTTGATCTGGTTGTTCATCGGTGCGCCGCCGCCGGGCGCTTCGAAGGCATTGATGATGCCCGCCACGGTGGAAAAGACGTCCTGCGACGACGACGGTCCGACCGCGAAGGTATCACCGGTCGCCGGCGTGCCCGTGATGTTGAGCTGCGCACCCTTGAAATTGATCGTACCGGTCTCGCCGGTATACGTACCCGTGCTCAGCGGCGGATCAGTGGGAAGCGCAGCGGCATCGCGGATCTCGTAATCCGTCGGCGAGGTGAAAGTAATCGTGTAATTGCCGCCATCCCAGGACGACGCATCGGTTACCGACGTGGCACCGACCACGGCAGAGCCCGTGTTGGCCGCGCCCGCCGTAGTGACGAAGGTGCCATTGCCGCCACGGATGGACATGAACACATCCGAGCCGCTGTCACCGGTGGCGACCTGCAAGCCGGCTGCCGCCGCGACCATGCGCTGATTCTGATCGCCACCGTAGCTCACGTTGAGGCCGTCAGCGGTGAACGGCTGGGTGGTCGTCCGACTGCCGGCGAAGACGTATTCGCCCTGCCCATCTCGCGTGTTGCCCAGTGCGACAAGCTGCTTGAGCGTCTGCCGCAACTCGGTCGCGATCGACTGGCGCGATTCATCCGTCTGCGTGCCATTCATGCCTTCCAGCGTGAGCGAGCGGATGCGGTCGAGGATGTCGCCGGCCGACGAGAGCGCCTGCTCCTCGACCGAAAGGCGCGTGGTGGCCGATTGGATGTTGCGCGTGTACTGATCGTTCTGCGCGCTGGCGGAATTGGTGTCCACCGCGCGAGCTGCGGCGGCCGGGTTGTCGGCAGGCGTCTGGATGGCCTTGCCGTTGCCGAGCGCCAACTGCGTCTGCGACATCTGGTACTGGCGATCGAGCAGTGTATTGACCGCCTGCTGCTGACCCCAAGAAGTGGAAATGCGCATGATCAGCCTCGTACCGCGCTCAGAAGGGAATCGAAGATGGTGTTGGCAGCATTGATCACCTGCGCCGACGCCGCATAAGCCTGCTGAAAGCGCAGGAGACTCGCTGCCTCTTCGTCCATGTTCACTCCCGAAAGACTCTGCTGGGCCGACGTGGCCTGGTCGAGGATGCTTTGCTGCGCGTCCAGCGCCGTGTTCGCCTGGGCACCCGCGGTGCCGACCTGGGCGATCAACTGGCTGTAGGACTTGCCGACCGTGGTGACACCATTGTCGAGCACGCCCTGATTGGCGACCGCCGCCAGGGCGAGCGCATTGCCGTTGTCACCGCTGGCCGACGCTGCGGGTTTCACACCGAACGTGTCGTTAGCGGCAGGCACGCCGGAAAGCTTGAGGGTCCACCCGTTGCCGGTGATCGTGTCGCCGTCCGCGTAGGTCTGGGCCGGGCCGCCGTTGATCGAGTACGAGGTGGGCGAGCTGAAGACGATGCTGACCGGCGTCTTGAAGGCCGGATCGGTGGGGTCGGTCACCGTGAGGTTGCCGAGCGTCGCCTTGCCCGTGTTGATCGCGCCCTTGCTCGCCATCAACGGCCCGGACGCCGCGATCTTGCTGGTATCGGTCACCGCCACGCTGATGGTGGAGGCAGCATTACGGGTCGGCTGGATCTGGAAGCTGTCACCTGCCTGCGGCGTGCCGGACGGCACGGTGAGCGCCAGACCATCGATAAGGATCGGATCGGCCGCTGTGCCGGTACCCGTCGACGGCACGGCGACGCCCGCGGTCGTGGTGACGTTCCACTTGGTGCCGTCGTAGCGCATGAGGTAGTCGGCACTGCCCAGCTTGCCGACGTCGGTGACGGACGCCGTTACCTGCGCGTTGCCCTTATTGCTGGTGCTGTTGAAGACCGCCGGGGCGCTGATGTCGAAGAACTTCCCGCCCGCATCGCCGTTGAGATCGACACCTTGCGCGTGCTGCTTGTTGAACGCGTCGGTGAGCGCAATGGCAGCGCGTCCCAGTTGGTTGCGCGCCGGATCGAGCACGTTCGTACGGAAGTCGAACGCAGCGCCGAGTGAGCCGGAACCGAACTGATTGCTGATGACCGAACCGGTGGGACCGACGACTTCCAGGCGCGACGAGTCGTACTGATTCTGCGCCGTGGACAGTTTCGAGGCGTCGGTGCCGTTCACCAACGGTTGGCCGTTGCCGATCGACACGGTGACCATGCCGTCGCTGCCCTGGCTGACGTTCACGCCGACGATCTGCGAGAGCTGGGAGATCGCCTGGTCTCGCGCATCGAGCAAGTCGTTGGGAGAGGCGCCACCGACTGACGCACGCTGGATCTCGCCGTTGAGGTCGGCAATGCTGCGCGCGAGGCTGTTGATGTCGCCGACGGCGGCGGTGATCTGCTGGTTGGTCTGCTGGTCGATCTGCTGGAACTGCGACGACAGCGAGCGGAACGTGGAGACCAGCGTATTCGCCTTGCCGATCAGGGCTTGGCGACTGGCGGTATCGACGGGCGCATTCGCCACGTCGCTCACGGCACCAAAAAAGCCGTCGAGCGCCGTTTGCAGGTTGGCAGAGCCGCTCACCGCGTTGTTCGCCGCCGACGTCAGCCCGGCGTATTGCAGCGCCCGGCTCTGGCTTGACGTGGCGGACCACACGGACTGCGTGAGGAACTGGCTGTACGCGCGCTGCACACTGACGGCATCGGCACCGCGGCCGACGTAGTAGCCACCGTAGAGTTCCGGCGCGCGCGCGTTGAACGTCGTGGTCTGCCGAGTGTAACCGGCCGTATTGACGTTACTGATGTTGTGTCCGACGGTCGACAGGCCCACTTGCGAAGCAAGCAGACCGGAAACACCGGTGGAAAGCAGGTCGGCCATCCTCGTATCCCTTCTATGGTTTCATTGGCCCGCGGAGCTACAGATCCGCCGCGATATGCTTTAGCGCGGAAAGCGCCTGCGCCATCACGGGGCCATTGGCGATATCGGTCAGCTTGCGGGCGTAGCTCGGATCGGTGGCGTAACCGCCCTTCACGAGCGCGTGGGCGAAGCCCGCCACATCGTCGCCCCGTCCCACAGCCGCCGCGTAGCGGGGGCTACTGGAAACCATGTCGGCGTAATCCTTGAACGAATCGGAGGGCGAGTCGTACGCGCGGAAGCTGTCCTTGCGCCGAACGGCCACGCCGTCTTCGTATTCGACGGTGGGCACGTTCACGCGCTTGCCATCCCAACTGCTGCCAGCCTTGATGCCGAACATGTTGAAGCTGGTGGTGCTGCCCTGGGCAGGCATGTGCTTGCCCCAGCCGGTCTCGAGTGCGGCCTGCGCCAGCAGCGCACGCACGGACACGCCGAGCTTCTTCGCCGCCTCGATGGCGTGCGGCGCCAGCTTCTGCACGAATTCTTCCGGGCTGGAAATGGACAGCTTGCCTACCGCCCCCGCGACGGCATTGGCGCCATCGCCGACCGCACGCCCTGCCTGACCGAGCATGCGCTCGAGCGAGTCCATGAGCCCGCTGTCCTGATCCGACGGCGAGGACACAGCGGCCGCTGTCGATGCGTCACCCGTTACGCCTGCAAAGAGATCGTTCGACGCGCTGCCCTTGGCAGCGGTACCGCCAAGCTGGCGAACCAGCATGTCGGCGATGCCGATCCCCTTGCCCTGCGACAAGGTGAGCGACAACTGGTGATCGAACATGTCGCGGTAGGCGTCGACGGCCTGGGAACCCATGATGTCGTCGCCCAACGCCGAGCTGGCGTCGCGCATGGACTTCAGCATCATCTGCGTGAAGATCGACTCGAACTGCTTTGCTACCGTGGGCAAGGCGGCCTTCGAGTCCGTCTGCGCCGCCGAACGAAGGCCCGCGAACGCGGACATGTCCGTGTAGGTGCCAAGCCTCTGCGTATCGACGGGTGCGACCATGTCAGATCACCACGAGTTCGGCGTGCAGGGCACCGGATTCCTTGAGCGCCTGCAGAATGGAAATGAGATCGCTCGGCGATGCACCTACCTGGTTCACCGCGCGTACGATGGCGTCCAGGCTGGTGCCCGGCCCGAACTTGAACATGTGGCCGCCTTCTTCGCTCACCGCAACCTGGCTGCTGGGAACGACCGCGGTCTGTCCGCGGCTGAACGGCGCGGGCTGGCTGACCTGCGGCTGCTCGCTGATGGTGACCTGGATGGAGCCATGGGCCACCGCCGCAGCGCCGACCTTCACGTCCGAACCGATCACGACGGTGCCGGTCCGCGAATTCACGATGATCCTCGCGGGCGCGTCGCCCGGCGTGACTTCCAATGCCTGAATCGTCGAAAGCCAGCTCACGCGCTGCGACGGGTCCAGCGGCGCGCGCACCGCCACGGAGCCGGAGTCGATGGCATTGGCCGTACCCGCGCCGAAGCTCTGGTTCACCGCCTGCGCGATACGCGCAGCGGTGGTGAAGTCGGCCGTGTTGAGGTTGAGCATGAGGTCGCCGCCCTTGTCGAACGACGTGGCAACGCTGCGCTCGATGCTGGCACCGCCCGGAATGCGACCGCTGGCCGAGATGTTGACCTGCACGCTGGAGCCGCTCTTGCCCTGCGCACTGACGCCACCCACCACGACGCTACCCTGAGCGATCGCATAGACCTGGCCGTCGGCACCCTTCAGGGGCGACATCAGAAGTTCGCCGCCGCGGATGCTCTTTGCGTTGCCGATCGAAGCGACGGTGACGTCGATGCGCTGGCCCGGCTTGGCGAAGGGCGGCAGTTCGGCCGTGATCGTCACGGCCGCAGCGTTCTTCAACTGCGGGCGCACGTTGGCGGGCACGTTCACGCCGAACTGCTGGAGCATGTTCTCCAGGCTTTGCGTGGTGAAAGGCGCCTGGCTGGTCTGGTCGCCGCTGCCGTCGAGGCCGACGACCAGGCCATAGCCGATCAGCTGGTTGCTGCGCACGCCACCGACCTGCACGAGGTCGCGAATGCGATCGGCGTGCGCAGGAAGCATGGCGCCGAGAGCCAGCACGGCGGCAGCGGTGCGAACGATGGCGCGAAAGCGGCGCATGGCGTTCATCAGAAAGGCATCCACTTCGAGTCGAAGAAGCGCGACAGCCAGCCGCGCGTGTTGGCATCGGCGAGCGTGCCCTTGCCGACGTATTCGATGCGCGCATCGGCAACGCGGCTCGATGCCACGACGTTGTCGTTGCCGATGTCCTGCGGACGGACGATGCCCGAGATGCGGACCAGTTCCTCGCCCTGGTTGATCGTGAGCCACTTCTCGCCACGCACCACGAGTGCGCCGTTGGACAGTCGCTGGGCGACGGTGACGGTGATCTCGCCGGTGAGCTGATTGCTCTGGCTCGACGTGCCGTCACCTGCAAAAGCATTGTTGCTGGACAACGAGCTGTCGGCGCTCTTTCCGCCAATTTTCAGGCCCTGGCCCAGCAGGGTCGGCGACGAGATGGTGTTGCCGTTCTTCTTGTTCGTGCTCGTCGCGGCCTTCTTGCTCGCCTGCGTCGATTCCACGAGGGTGATCGTGAGGATGTCGCCGATGCGATGCGCACGCGGATCCGCGAACAGCTCCATGGACTGCTGGTCGGCGTAGATCGAGCCGGTAGCCTGCGGTTGCGCGGCGGGTTCGACCGGCAACGTAGCGGTGTACATTGGCTTGGGTGCGGGCGGCACCATCGCGCATCCGCCGAGCGCGAGCAGCGGCAGCGCGGAAACGAGAACTCGGGCGAAGGAACGATTCATGAGCGGTCTCAGGTCTTGTTGGAGATGAACTGGAGCATCTGATCCGCCGCCGAGATCGCCTTCGAGTTCATCTCGTAGGCGCGTTGCGTCTCGATCATGTTCACCATTTCCTCGACCACGTTGACGTTCGACGTTTCGAGGGAGTTCTGTTCGATCGTGCCCAGGCCGTTCAGTCCGGCGGTGCCGGTTTGCGGCGCGCCACTGGCGGCGGTCTCCAGGTACATGTTGTCGCCGCGCGGCTCGAGGCCCGCTGGGTTGACGAAGTCGGCGAGCTGGATGGTGCCGATCTGCTGCGAGGCGGCGTTGCCCGCCGTGGTGACGCTCACCGTGCCGTCCTTGCCGATACTGATGGTCGACGCGTTGGCGGGAATCGTGATGGCGGGCTCGATGGGATAGCCGTCGTTGGTCACGATCTGGCCGTCCTGATCGCGCTTCAGTGCGCCGTCGCGCGTGTAGCCCACCGTGCCGTCAGGCATCGTCACCTGCAGGAAGCCGCGGCCTTCGATGCGCATGTCGAGCGGGTTGTCCGACTGCTGCACGCCACCCTGCTGGAACATCTTCTGCGTACCGACGACACGCACGCCGGTACCGATCATGAGGCCGGTGGGCGACTGGGTCTGTTCGGTGGTCTGCGCGCCGGCCTGCCCACGGTTCTGGTAGGAAAGGTCCTCGAACTCCGCGCGCGAACGCTTGAACGCGGTCGTATTGGTGTTGGCGAGGTTATTCGACACGACATCCATGCGCGTCTGCTGCGCATCGAGGCCGGTCTTGGCGATCCAGAGGGACGTGAACATCGTTGACTCCTGCGCACTTGGCGCTCTACGTGCCGGCGACGGAATTGCGTCGCGCGACGGTGGTTATCCCACCTGTAGCAATTTCGATGCCGACTGGGCGTTCTCGTCGGCACTCTTGATGGAACGGACCTGCATCTCGAACTCGCGAGAGAGCGAAATCATCTTCACCAGCACGTCGGAAGGGTTGACGTTGCTCGACTCCAGCGTCCCCGAGACCAGCTTCACGTTGGCGTCGGCGGGGGCCTGGCTGCCGTCTTTCATGTGCATCAGGCCGTCGGCGGCGTAGCTGAGCTGATCGTTGCCCGGGTTCACCAGCTTGATCCGGTCGGTGGTGGCGACCGTGGCGGGCGACTCGCCCAGCGGCACGACGGAAATCGTGCCGTCGGAACCGATCTTCACGCTGGACGCCTGAGGAATCGTGATCGGACCGCCGCCGCCCAGCACCGCATTGCCGCGCACGTCCGTCAACAAACCGTCGGCGTCGATGCGCAGGTTGCCGGCGCGGGTATAGCCCTCGGTACCGTCCGGCGTCTGCACGGCGATCCACCCATCACCCTGGATCGACACGTCCAGGTCGTTACCGGTCTGCATCTGCTGTCCGGCCGTGGTATCCCAGCCCGTACCCTGGGCCACGCCATTGATGCGCGTCTTCAAGCCATCGCCGCTGACGGGCAGGCTCTGGAACGCGGACAGTTCCGCCTTGAAACCGGCCGTGTTGGCGTTGGCGAGGTTGTGCGCCACCTCGGCCTGCGCGCGCATGATCTGCGACGCGCCGGTCATGGCGACATATACGGAGCGGTCCATGGCGTTTTCCTCGTGAGCCGACGTTGGCGGACGCGGCGATGCCGCGCCCGCCGCCTACGTCAGTTGCGGATGTTGATGATCGTCTGGGTCAGCTTGTCGTCGGTGGAGATGACCTGCGCGTTCGCCTGGTAATTGCGCTGCGCCTTGATCATGTTCACCAGCTGCGCCGTGAGATCGGCGGTGTTGGACGATTCCAACTGGCCCGACTGCACGGTGCCCACGTCACCGGAGTTGCCCACGCCGCGAATCGGCTGACCCGACTCGGACGACGGCACCCAGTTGGTGTCGTTGAGCTGACGCAGCCCCTGGTTGTTGGCGAACGTGGCGAGAGCGAGCTGTCCCAGCGGCGTGGAAACACCGTTGGAATAGTTGGCCGTCACGGTTCCGTCCTTGGCGACGTCGATCTTCGAGAACTTGCCGGCCGGGTAGCCATCGGTAGGGCTCGCGGTGGTGGCGTAGTTGTCGCCGAACTGCGTGATCTTGTTCACGTCGACCGTGAGGTTCAGCGGCGCCGCGCCCGGGTTCGGAGACACCGCGCCGAAGTTGAGCTTGCCACCGGCCGGCGCGGTGATCGCGCCACCCTGGCTGAAGGTGATCGGCTGCGCGGTACCGACCTGCGTGCCATCGACGGTCATGTACGCGTTCCACGTGTTGGGCGCGGCGGCGTCCTTCACGTAGTAGACGTTGGTCGTGTGCGTCGCACCGAGCGAGTCGTAGGCCTGGAACGTCGACAGATAGTTGTAGGTCTGGTCGTTGGTGGGATCGAAGGCACCACCGGTCGGCGCCGTGGCGCTGGCCGAGAGGTTCGCGCTGAGGGTTACCGTGGTACTCGCCTTCGCCGGGCTGGAACCCGTGGTGATCTTGAGATCGGCCAGGGTACTCATGTCGTAGCCACCGCTGGCGGTCGGCGGGTAGACCTGCACGAACTGGCCGGTGGCGTTGACGATGTTGCCGTTGTCGTCCGGGTGGAAGTTACCGGCGCGCGTGTACGAATATCCGGCACCGTCGCGCAGCGTGAAGAAGCCTGCGCCGCTCAGACCGAAGTCGTAGGAGTTGCCGGTCTGGCTGAGCGTGCCATCGCTGAACTGCTGCGCGATGTTGGTCAGGCGCACGCCGCTGCCGGCGGCGTTGGCGGAAAGGTTCTCACCGGCAACCGAGTAGACCTGGGAGAACTCGGCGCGCGAGCCCTTGAAGCCCACCGTGTTGACGTTGGCGATGTTGTTGGCGGTGACTTCCAGGTCGGAAGACGCCGCGTTGATGCCGCTGAGGGCGATTTCGAATGGCATGGGGTATTCCTCGCTGGACTTACAGGATTTGCGCGATCTGACTGAGCAGGGCGCCGCCGTAACCGGCCACCTGCACGTAGGTACCGTCGGTGCCCGAGGCGCCGACGCCTTCCACCTTGCCGCGAACGAACGTGTCGATCGCGGTCCCGCCGGAAGTAGCGGATATCTGGTAAACGCCGTCGGCGAGCTGCGTGCCGTCGTCGGACTTGCCGTCCCAGGAGAACTTGACGAGGCCGGCATCCGGCTGGCCCAGCGGCAAGGTGCGCACGACGTTGCCGGCCTGATCCTTCACCGTCACGTTCACGTAGGTGCCGGAGCTGCCGACGTTCACGGCGCCGTTGAGCGCGCCATCGGTGAGCTTGCCGGCCGACGAAGGCACGAGCACTTCCTGACCCACCAGCGACGCGGCGCGAACGAACTGGTCGCCGGTCAGGTTGGTGGCCAGCGAGTCGAACGACTGCTGCAGCTCCTGCGTGGCCGCCACCTGCGAGAACTGCGCCATCTGGGCCACCATCTGCGTGGAGTCCATCGGCTTGGTCGGGTCCTGGTTGGTCATCTGGGTGACCATCAACTTCAGGAAATCCGATTGCGTGAGCGTCTGCTGCTGGAGCTGGCCCGACGACGACGTGGCGGTCGACGAGGAGGCGGCGGAACTGTTGCCGTTGATGGAATCGACCATGAGATGTCCTTACTTGCCGAGGTCCAGCGTCTTCTGCATGAGCTGCTTGGCGCTGTTCATGACTTCGACGTTGTTCTGGTAGGAGCGCGACGCGGAGATCATGTTGACCAGTTCGTCGACCGGGTTGACGTTGCTTGAATAGACGTAGCCGTTGGCGTCGGCCAGCGGATTGGAAGGCTCGTAACGTGACTGGATCGGCGCCTGACTCTCGGAAACGCCCAGTGTGCGCACGCCGCCGTTTTCCATCTCGCCGTTGACCTGCTGCTGCACGGCCGAGAACAACGGCTGCTTCGCGCGGTAGGCCCCGGCTTCGCTGCTGGCGAGGCTGTCGGCATTGGCCATGTTGCTGGCGGTGGTGTTGAGTCGCGCGGACTGCGCGGCCATGCCGGAACCGGCGACGTCGAAGATCTTGAGCAGGCTCATGAGCTGGACCCCGTGATGGCGAGACGCATGGTGTGGATCTGGCCGTTGATGAAGCTGAGGGAGGCTTGGTAATGGATGGCGTTGGCCGCGAACTGCGCCTGTTCGACCTGGGTGTCGACGGTGTTGCCGTCCATCGTGGGCTGGGTCTCGGCGCGGTAGGCGAGCTTGCCGGCGTCGGCGAGTGCCACAGCGGGATTGCCGCCAATGTGGCCGGGTTCCGTTGCCGTCATCGGCAGGGACGTACCCTCGGCGGCACCGGTGGCGGCGGCCATCGCCTTGCGGAAATCGAGATCACGGGCGAGAAAGCCCGGCGTATCGGCGTTGGCGAGGTTGGAGGAAATGACCTCCGCACGGCGCTGCCACAGGCCGAGGGCCTGTGCGTGTACGCCGAACAATGCATCCGATTTGTCGAGCATGGGCTCTTACCCCTGTGACCTTGGCCCGAGGGGTTGAGCAATTCGCGTGCCATATCGCCGCCGGCCGCTGCAAACGGCGCTGTAGCGCCGTTCGGGCCGTTGGCTGGGCTATTGGGAGGGGGCGAGTGTCGGAATTCCGGCGCTTGCGGCGACGGCGTGTCGCCGCTACCCCTGGAACAGGACGGATCGCGCCGTCAGGCGGGCAGCAGTTCCAGCACAGCGGTCGCCAGGATGTCCGGCTGGAACTTGGCGATGAAGCGGTCGGCGCCCACGCGCTCGACCATCGCCTCATTGAAGACGCCGCTCAGGGAGCTGTGCAGCAGCACCTTGAGGTGGCGCAGTCGCGCATCCTCACGGATGGCACGGGTCAGCGCATAGCCGTCCATCGACGGCATTTCGATATCGGAAACGACCAGGGCGACACGCTCGGCGGCGGGCCCCGCGGCCATGCGATGAAGAGTCTCGAGTCCTTCGGACCCGTCCTTGGCGATCACGCACTCCAGATCCATCTTGCGGAACAGCTCCACGAGTTGCGTGCGCGCAACGAGCGAATCGTCCACCACCAGCAGACGGCGGTTGCGCGCAGGTTGCACCTGGGCCGCGTGCTGCACGTTTTCAGAGAGTTCCACCGCGTGCGGATCGACGCTCGCCAGGACCTGCTCGACGTCGACGATGGCGATGAGGTCACCATCCAGACGGGTCACGGCGTTGACCCGGGGGCCGTAGCCGAGCGCGGAGGGGGGCGCCGCCATCTGGGCACCATCGACATGCACGATGCGGTCCACGTCGGAGACCAGGAATCCCTGCACCGAGCGGTTGAATTCGGTGACGATGAGGTGCGCACTGTCGACGGTTGCCAGCGGCGGGTAGCCCATCGCCGCAGCGAGATCCACTACGGGGATCGTATGGCCCCGGTAATCGAAACTCCCGGCGACCAGGTCATGCATGCTGGGCATGTGTTCCAGCCGCGGCCGACGCAGAACCTCGCGAACCTTGAACACGTTGATGCCGAAGGCCTGCCGCTCGCCCAGCCGAAACAACAGCATGGCCACGCGATTGTGCCCGGCCAGGCGGGTGAAGGTTTCCACGGTGTCGAGAAGCGGTCGTGCCATGGGCGGGCATGTCGTCGAGAGAGGTATGCGATCCGTATCGGCGGCCTCGACATTTTCTGTAGGTGCGTTCGGCACAACGCCGATCTCGCGGCATCCAGAGGCGCCGGGCTTGTCCGTCGCACCCCAAGGACATTCTTGCCTGTGGGCGCACTCCTCATGGCAGCGAAGGCGACACGTCAATGGCACGGCGATTGCTTGACTCAAGAAAACCGGCCCCCGACCGATCTAAAGGGGCGACTAACCGACCAAGCGAAAGCGAAATCATGACCCTCCTCTGGAGCCAGCACGTCCGCCTCATCGCCCATGCCGCTGCCAGTGGCGACGCCGCGCGAGTCCGCGCGCTCGCCGCGCAATATCCGGCCGCTGCCAGCGCGATGGGCGCCCTGCTCAAGCCTGCCGAGCCCCGTACCGTGGCGGCCACCACGATCCAGGCGATCGAACAGCAAGGCATGACGCTGACCAATACGCAGGCGCTGGGCACGACCCTGCAAGAACTCGGCACGGCGATCGAAGGCGCCCGCGATACCGCCGGGCGTTTGACGGACGCCAGCGCCAGGATTTCGACGGCCATCGACCAGGCCCTTTCCGGCGTCGCCGGCATCGTGGACGCCGACACGAATGGGCAGGCGACTTCCGCCGAGCTGGACGGCCAGTTGCGTCTGCTGCGCAGCGCCCTGTCCGGCATGAGCCGTAACCACGCCCAGTTCGCCGAATACTTCACGGCCATCCGCAAGCTCACGGCGACGGTGCAGGACATCGCCCACCAGACCAACCTCGTCGCCCTCAATGCCGCCATCGAGGCGGCGCGTGCGGGTGAAGCCGGTCGCGGCTTCGCCGTCGTGGCGGACGAAGTGAAGCAGTTGGCGGAAAAGACCACCCAGGCCACCGCTGAGATCGACCAGGTCACCCAGGCCGTCGGCGAATTCTCCGGCCACCTGGACGACACCGTCCAAACCAGCCTGCGGCGCCTCGAACAATCGCAGTCCGGCATCGCCGGCATGCAAAGCTCGCTGGGGCGCATCGACGACGCTGTGCGCGGTGCGCGCGGCAGCCTCGAATCCGCTCGCGAGGGCATGCTGGCCATGCAGGGTCGCGTCGCGGCCATCCAGGCCAGCCAGGCCACCGTCGGCCGCGTGGCGAACGAAGTGCGCAGGCAGGCCGACTCGGCGGCGCGCGCGGCCGTATTGGCGCATCGCCTGGGCCTCGCCCGGCTCGAGACCGAGGGCAACCTCGATGCAGCCAGCCTCAGCCAGATGATCCGCGAGGCAAGCCAGGGTCTGCGCTATGCCCTCGAGCTCGCCTCGCGCGACCCGTCCGGCCTCGACCGCCGTTGGCTCGATACCACGCCGCTGATGCGCTGCATCGACCAGCTCCGCGCGCTTCGTCCGGATGGCTCGGCCGATGCCGTGCGTGCGGCCGGTGAGCGTTTCTCGACGCTGGCCTCGCAGTACGCGATCACTCTGGGCGAAGGGCGCCACGCCGACGCCGGCCACATGCTGCCTGGCCTTACCCGGGAGCTGGACGCGATCACGCACGGTCTGTCCGCTTCGCTGGCCGAGCGCGCTGCATGATGCGTCGCGTCCTCGCTGTCGCCACGACCGCCGCCCTGCTCGCCTGCCCGCTCTGCGCGGTAGCCGCGCAGTCGCTGGACGTCGTGCGCGCTACGGCGGTGGACTGGCTGCAACAGCACCGCACGCTGCCCGGCGCACGCATGACGGCGGAAGCCGGCACGCTCGACAGCCGTCTGCATCTCGCCGATTGCCCGAGTCCGCTCGACGCATCACTGCCCGGTAACCGGCCCCTGGGGGCTCGCGTCAGCGTCATCGTCCGCTGCCCCGTACCCGGCGGCTGGACGGTACGGGTACCGGTCAGCGTGAAGATGTTCACCAGTGTCCTGGTCACCAGCCGGCCGCTTGCGCGCGGGGATGGCATCGGCGCCGCCGACGTCCATGCCGAGGAGCGCGACGTTGCCAGTCTCGCCTACGGTTACGTGGCGGGCCTCGATCAGATCGGCGGTCGCGCCCTGGCACGCCCGCTCAACGCGGGTACGGTACTCACCCCCGGCATGCTCGCCGGCCGACAGGCGGTGCGCATCGGCGACGCCGTAAGCATGGAGGCCAATGTCGACGGCGTGACGATCCGTGCGGAGGGCGTCGCCATGGGTGCGGGCGACACAGGCGCCCGGCTCAAAGTTCGAAACGCCTCATCGGGCAAGATCCTCGACGCGATCGTCAGCGGCCCGGGGACCGTGGCCGTCCTTCCCTGACTGAAACCGGAACCAGCTCACATATCACGGCCATTGGCCGGTTAAAGTTCGCCGACGGACCGCCGATACAGGGTCTGACGGAACACCAGCTCCGAGGGACACACCCATGACCAACACGATCAAGCCCGGCCTTCAGGCTCCCCAGCCCCAGGTGCAGCTGCGCTCTCAGAACACTGCTGCCGGCTCCGCCAGCGCAGCGTCGGGCACGGTTGCCAGCCGCCCGAGCGACGACAGCGTCAAGATCACCGACTCAGCCAAGGCGCTCGACGCCGCCAGCCGGGGCGACGGCATCGACACGAAGCGCGTGGAAGACATCCGCGCCCGCGTCGCCGATGGCACGTACAAGCCCGATGCCCAGGCCATTGCGAGCAAGCTCCTCGCGATGGAAGGCCAGATGGGTGGCGCGAAAGCATGAGCGGCCCGCTCGGCCCCGACTTCGATACGGCGCTCGTTGCCGTGATGGGCGACCTCGCTCGAGAAGTCGACGCCCTGCACGCCAGCCTGGTCGAAGAACGCATGGCGCTCGACCAGGCTGACTCAGCCGCGCTCGAAGCAGCCGGCCGCACGAAGAGCGGCCTGCTGGACCGCATCGAAAAACTGGAGGTCGAACGCCGCCAGTTGTCCGACGCTTCCGGCATCGACAGCCTGAACGACCCACGCTGGGCGCACACGCTGGATCGCCTTCGCGAATGCCGGCAACTCAACGAAGTGAATGGCCGCATCGTCGGCCAACGGATCGGCCAGGTTCGCCAGGCGCTCGCACTGATCTCTGGCGAGGGCCCGGCAGGCAGCACCTACGGTCCCGATGGCGTCGCCAAGGTAAGACTCCGTTCCGCGATGCTTGCCCAGGTTTGATCCCTACGAAACAGCGACACTCAAGGCACCACCCAGACGGCGAGAAGGAAGCAATGGCAGTAACTCCCCAAGCTGTCGCGGTAAACGACGACGGCATCCTCCCCATCGTCCGCGTGCCCATTCTCGACCGGAAACAATCGCTGTTCGCCTACGAACTGCTCTTTCCGCGTCCTATCGGCAGCGACATTGATGCCGCATCGCTTGCCCATACCCAGGCGACGTTGAGCGCGATTGCCGACGGCAGCCTCAAGCGCCTCGTTCGCGACAACCGCGCATTCCTGCACATGTCGCGTGAGCTGCTGCTCGAGCACGCCGACATCCTGCGTCACAACGCACGATTGGGCGCCAGCATCAGCGCCGATGTCGGCACCGACGAAGACCTGCTGCTCAAGCTCCGCGAGCTGAAAGGTCACGGGTGCCTGTTCATGCTGGAAGACTTCAACCTGCCGGCAGACCCGGAGCACCGCGCGGGTGTCGATGCCCTACTGCGGATCGTTCAATTCGCCAAGGTTGCCGTGAATCACCGCCACCCCGTGGCGGCGCGCGCGCACATGGATTACGTCCATGCGTTCGGCGTCAAGGTGATCGTCACCGGTATCGATGACCACGAAACCTTCGTGGACTACGCCGAGCAGGACGTGGACGGCTTCCAGGGCAAATACCTGCTTCGTCCGGAGCGAGTGGACATGCCCCGCCTCACGCCGAGCAAGCTCGGTGTGCTGCGCCTCATGGGCGCGCTGCAGGACCCGGACAACGGCCCCGTCGAGCTTGGCAAGATCATTCGCGATGACGCCATCCTCAGCTACAAGCTCCTCGGTTGCGTGAACTCGGCGTACTTCGCGCTGCCTCGCCAGCTCAAGTCCGTGGAGCAGGCGGCGGTGTTCTTCGGCGTCAACCGCATGCGCAACTGGATATTCACCATGGCCGTCTCGGGCATGGACGAGCGTCCGCCGGAATTGCTTCGTCTGGCGCTGATCCGCGCGCACATGTGCGAAAAACTGGCGCGCGCGGTGAAGCCGGACTTGCAGGAGATGGCGTTCACGGCGGGCCTGTTCTCGCTTCTCGATACGCTCATGAACGTATCGATGGCCTACGTGCTCGAACACCTGCCCCTGGCTATCGAGATTCGCGAAGCGCTGCTCGAAGGCACCGGGCCATTCGCACCCATCCTCGACCAGATCCGTCATTGGGAACAGGGCGAACTGGAGAGCGGTTCGTCGCTCTCCGAACACGCCGTATCCGCGATGGCCGCGATCTATGTGGAAGCCGCGAGTTGGGCCGACCACGTCTACGCGTTCGCCGACGGCTCCGCTACGGCAGAGGCCTAACGAAGAAGGCGCCGGCTATCCTGCCGGCGTCCGCTGCTGCACTCGCCAGATCGCAAGCCCTCCGCCCAGTACGGCGAAGAGAAGCCAGACGCTGGCGGTCATGGCGTCGTGTACCAACCACATGGCGCCCGCTACCGCCGTCACCACCACGGCGCCGATACCGATCGCGAACAACGCATCGCCACGCAGACGGCTGGCCTGCGCCAGCAGCAGTGCGCCGACGGCAGCCATCAGAAACGCCGCAAGCCGAACGATCAGCACGGCGGCCGGCGGCTCCGGCAAGGCCGGTAGCACGTCGAGCAGGCTGCGCTCCCCCACCTGCACGTCGAAACCGTCGCCACCCTCGCGATTGCTGGCAGGCACGAGTGTGTCGCCGTCGATCCGGGCGAGCACCGTCATCGACTGCAAGGGCACGGCTTCCCAACTCACTCGGAGATCACCGAGCCGCGGATGCGCCGGCTTGCTGCTGGTGACCAGGGCGTCGTCGACGCGCTGAAACGTGGCGGCAAAATTGGGCGGCAACTTCTTCTCGTCCGGCGGTACGCTGACCCTGCCCGGAAACGCGCGAAGAATCGGCTCGGACAGCTTGAAGTTGCCGAGCTTCACCTCACCCGCCTCGAACTGCCGCCCCTGCACCGGAAAGGCACCGGGGTTCACGTGCCCGGCAGGCTTG
Source organism: Luteibacter sp. UNCMF366Tsu5.1 (assembly GCF_900119235.1). Lineage (NCBI taxonomy): Bacteria > Pseudomonadati > Pseudomonadota > Gammaproteobacteria > Lysobacterales > Rhodanobacteraceae > Luteibacter > Luteibacter sp. UNCMF366Tsu5.1. The sequence goes on from NZ_FPIS01000001.1 coordinate 1,567,222, forward strand.
GCGAAGCTGGTCGCGTCAATCGGTCGATCGACCCAATCGAGTTCGTAATGGGTGGCGCCGCCGACGGTGATCTCACGCCACTGGAACATCTCCACGTGACGGATGAGGATCGGCGATTCCGCGCTGACGTTGAACTCCTTGTCGCGCGGTGCCTCGACGATCTGCGGCACGCCGCTGACGCGGGTGAGCGAGCCGTACTGGCCAGCCGTGGGACGCCCGGCCGCACCGAGGTCCAGCACCGGCGCACCGTGGCGCGCCAGCGCGGCGGCGTAGTCCATCACGCGGCGCTCGTTCCATGCGATCAGGCCCAGTCCAGCCAGCAACAGGATCGCGCCGGCCACCCGGAAACCCAGGGCCACGCCAGCCTGCTTCACCTTGTACCTCGACGTCATCCTGCCCCCTTCATGCAGTCGCCCAGCCCTCGGTTCCGGCTAGTCGCTCAAGCATATCGGCCGCGAAGTAGCGGCCTTTATCGTCCTTTTTCACCGAAGCGACGGCGCAAGCGGGATCGTGGGTGAAAAACAGCCTCACATCGCGCGCGATCTTGTCGTCCAGAAAGGCCTTCTTTTCGTCGATAAGCTTCTCCGGCCAGCGGTCGTAGCCCATCGTCACGGGCAGATGCACCCAGGGCCGCCCCGGTATGAGGTCGGCGCAGAATACGACGCCCGCCACTTCCGCCAGCATCAATCCTGGCGTGTGACCTTCCGAAAACTCGAAGCGCACGGCCTTACCGAGCGACGACGACGCGCCCTCTCGCACCAGTTCGAGCCGACCACTGTGTTCCAGCAGTTGGACGATCTCCGGAATGAACGAGGCGCGGTCGCGCGGATGAGGATCGCGAGCGCGTGCCCAATGCTCGGCACCGACAAGGAACCGCGCATTCGGGAACAACAACCGCGCCGGCTCGCCCTCCGCCCATGGCGCAAGCAATCCACCGGCATGATCGAAATGCAGATGGGAAAGCACCACCGCGTCGATGTCTTCGTGACGCAACCCCGCCTCGGCCAGCGAATCGAGGAGAACGTGTCGTTCCTCGACCACGCCATAGCGTTCGCGCATGGCGGGGTCGAAGAACGCGCCGATCCCCGTTTCGAAAAGGACTTTGCGGCCGTCGAGATCGGTCACCAGCAGGCAGCGGCACGCAAGCGGGATGCGGTTGTGCTCATCGGGCTCGATCCAGCGCGACCACATGGCACGCGGCGCATTGCCGAACATCGCGCCGCCGTCGAGCCGCTGCGAGTTGCCGATCAACGACCAGAGTTTCATGCGTGCGTCCTCATTGCACCTTGCCGAGTCCCGAAGGCCGCCGTGGATCGCTCGCGGCCTCCAGCGTCTGCGTACGATGATCCCAGGTCACCACGTTCATGAACCCCCAGGGCGAACGATTCTTGAGCACGTGCCCCATGTCGGTCAGCGTCTTGGCCGTGGCGTCGTCGAATACGCCAGCCTCCACGTCCACGCGGTCGGGCAGGTATTGATGGTGATAGCGCTTTTGCGCGGTGATCTGCGATGCGCTCTTGCCATCGACGAAGGCCAGAATGCCCTCGAGCACCTGCGTGATGATGGTGGAACCACCTGGCGAACCGATCACCGCGGTGCGATCGGCACCGAACACGAAGCTCGGCGACATCGACGACAGCATGCGCTTGCCGGGTGCGGGGGCGTTGGCGAGTGTGCCGCGCAAGCCGAACGCGTTCGGCTGTCCCGGCACGAGCGCGAAGTCGTCCATCTCGTCGTTGAGCACCACGCCGGTGCCCTTCGCGATGAAGCCCGAACCGAATTCGAGATTCACCGTCAACGTGGAGGCCACCATGTTGCCGTCCGCGTCGATGATCGAAAAATGCGTGGTGTGCATGCCCGGCTCCGGCGCCATGGCGGTCGGCAGCAGGTCGGAGGGCGTCGCCTTCTCGGGAGAAATCGTGGCGCGCAGCCCGTCCGCGTAATACGGCGACAGCAGCATGTCGAGCGGCATCTTCACGAAGTCCGGATCGCCGAGGTATTCGTTGTGATCGCGGAACGCGCGGCGCATCGCCTCGATCGTGAGATGCGTGGCGTGGGCGGCATCGAGCTTGGTCAGGTCGAAGCCGGAAAGAATGTTGAGCACCTCCGCAATCGCCACGCCACCCGACGACGGCGGAGGCGCGGTGACGATGCGATAACCTTTGTAGTCCACGCGCAGGGGTTCGCGCTCCTTCACTTTGTAAGCTTCGAGATCGGACGCTTGCCAGTTGCCCCCGGCATCGCGCGATGCGGAGACGAGCAGCGCGGCCGTTTCACCCTTGTAGAACCCATCGGCGCCCTTCGCCGCAAGACGCTCGAGCGTACGCGCCAGATCGGGCTGGCGAAGTGTCCAGCCCTGCTGCGGCACCTTGCCGCCCGGCAGATACACCGCCGCGGAAGCCGGATAACGGGCGAGCACCGCCTTGCGATCGTCGATGGCGCTGAGGAAACGCGCGTCGGGCTGGAAACCTTCCTTGGCGATGCGGATGGCCGGCGCGAGCGACACGGAGAGCGGCAGCTTGCCGTAGTGCTCGGCCATCCAGACCAGGCCGGCCGGCTCACCCGGAATGCCCGCCGAAAGCGGACCGTTGGTCGACACGTCACGATTCGGCTTGCCGTCCTTGCCGACGTAGGTCTTCATGTCCACGGCCTGCGGTGCCGTCTCGCGCGCGTCGAGGAATACGTCGCGGTTATCCGATGCACGATGCAGCAGGGCCATGAAGCCACCACCGATGCCGGAACTCTGCTGCTCGACCACCGCCAGGGTGGACGCCACGGCTACCGCTGCGTCGAACGCGTTACCGCCCTTGCCCAGCACTTCGAAACCGGCGTTGGTGGCGAGGAAGTTGGCACTGGCAATCGCCGCGTGCCCGGGTCCCCGCGAAGGAGCCGGCGTGTCGAGCGCAGCCGCCTGCCCGGCGGTGACGACAAGAAGAAAGCTCGCGGCGAGCATGCGCCACGACGGGGCACGGACCATAGGGTTGTCTCCGATGGGGATATCGACGCGGACGAGATTACCGCATGACGCCCGGGCGAACGCTTATTTGGCGTTCTGCGCCATCAGGTGCTCGTACTTGAGCATGAGCTGCTCGCGGGTCTCCACGTGGTCCGGATCGTGTGGAATGCATTCCACCGGGCACACCTCGACGCACTGCGGGTTGTCGAAATGCCCGACGCACTCGGTGCAGAGGTTGGGATCGATCACGTAATACTGCTCGCCGAGCGATATGGCCTTGTTCGGGCACACCGGCTCGCACACGTCGCAGTTGACGCAGGTGTCGAGGATCAGGAGGGACATGTGGGCATTTTAGCATCCGCCGCGTCCCACAACATGGTAGGAGCCGCTACAGCGGCGAGCGAAACATGCCTCGCCGCTTATCCGCTCCGTTGGCTTCTCGCCGCTATAGCGGCTCCCACATTACATCGCGACGAAGCGGAAGGTCGCGCCGCTCGGGGCCACGGCGTCAGCCACGCGCTGTTGGTCGGCCTGATCGCCGATGAACAGCACGATCACGTTCTTGAACGAACCGGCGTTGGCACCCTTGAACGCTTCGATCATCAGATCGGCGGTCTTGGCCGAGTCCGGGCCACCGAAGACGAGCATGTTGCCCGGCGTGACGCCGCGGGCGACCGTGCCCTGCACGTTCTCGAGCTGGCGTGCACGACCGTCCTGACCGGCCTGGTCGTCACCGGCGGGCACGAAATACGGGAACGGACGGTCCGCCGTCATGCCCTGCATGTTCTTCCGGACGATCTGGCCGAAGTACTGGCTCCACGCCTTGGTATCGCTCGGGTTGGTCGGCTTCGCGACGGCAGCTTCCTGCTGCGTGGCAGCCTGGTCGGTGTCTTCGGACTTGTTGCAGGCCGAAAGGGCCAGGGCGGCGGTCAGGGCCACGGACGCGGCGAGGACGAACTTACGCATGATGATCACCTTTGATTTTCAAGAGTTGCGCCAGCGCTGGCGCATGGCCTGCTGCACCGCCGGATGCACGAAGCCGGAAATATCGCCACCCAGGCGACCGATTTCACGCACGAGCGAGGAGGAGATGAAGCTGTATTGTTCCGCCGGGGTCAGGAACAGCGTCTCGGCCTGAGGAATCAGGTGACGGTTCATGCTGGCGAGCTGGAATTCGTACTCGAAGTCCGACACGGCGCGCAGGCCACGCAGGATGACGCCGGCCCCGATCTCCGTCACGAAGTCGGCAAGCAGGCAATCGAAGCCGCGCACGTCCACGTTCGGCAGGTCGGCAAGCGCCAGCCTGGCCAGGGCGATGCGCTCGCCGAGACTGAAACCGGGCCCCTTGTTGCGGCTCTCCGCCACTGCCACGACGATGCGGTCGAACAGCGGCGCCGCGCGCGACACGAGATCGGCGTGCCCGTTCGTGATGGGATCGAAGGTGCCGGGGTAGACGGCAAGTCGCGGATTGGCCGGCACTGGAGTCATGAGAGGCGGGTCGGGGAAAACGCCGGTTAGCTTAACGGATCGGCCGGGGTGCGGCGATAGAGGGCGTAGGCCACGTCCCCGGCATGCCCTTGGCGGTGCGGCAGCCATGTGTCGGGAAGTCGGAAGGCCGCCGTGCGCGGAGCTTCCACGTAGATCCATGCGCGGGGAGCCAGCCAGCCGCCCTCCTCCAGCGCCCGGGCCGCTTCCGCCCACGCGTCCAGGGCGAACGGCGGATCGAGCAGCACGAGATCGAAGGGGCGGCCGGCAGCGCGCAGCCAGCGGCTCGCATCGTCGCCGACCACCTCGCCGGCCACCTTGAGCCGGGCGAGATTGGCCTTCAGCGCCGCGGCGAGGCGCGGCTCACGCTCCACGAAGGTCGCCGCCGACGCGCCGCGCGAGAGGGCCTCGATGCCCAATGCGCCGGTGCCGGCGTAGAGATCGAGGCAACGAGCCCCTTCGACGACAGGCTGGAGCCAGTTGAACAAGGTCTCGCGGACGCGCTCCGGGGTAGGCCGGAGGCCCGGCATATCCGGTACCTCAAGCTTCGAGTTGCGCAGGGTTCCGCCAATGATGCGGATACGGCCGGGAGTACTCATCGCTCAGCGGCCAGTGAAGGCTGGGGTGGTAGCATGCGCCCATTGTCTTTGAATCCCCCGTGCAATGCTCAAGTTCTGGAAAAAGAAGACCACCGAGCCGGCGCCGGCCGAGTCCGCGGCCACCGACGAGCGGGCTGACCTGGTAGCCGATCCCGCGTCGTCCGCCGAGAGCGGCGTCGCCACCTTCGAAGCGCTGGCCGAGGCAACTGCGCCGGAACCTCAGGTGCCCGACATCGACGCCGAGGTCGAGGCCTCCGTCGTGGTCGAAGCCGCCCGTGAAGCCGAACAGGCCACGGCAACGCCGGCACGACGTAGCTGGCGAGAACGTCTTTCCGGCAGCGGGTTCGCCAAGAGTCTTTCCGCGCTCTTCGTAAAGAATCCCCGGCTCGACGACGACCTCCTCGACGAACTGGAAACCGCGTTGATCACGGCCGATGTGGGCGTGGACGCCAGCACGCGACTCGTGGAAGACCTCCGCAAGCGCATGCACAAACGTGAGTTCGCCGACGCCGCCGCATTGCTGAAGGCGCTGCGCAGCGAATTGGTGGCATTGCTGAAGCCGGTCGAGACGCCGCTCGACGTCGCCACCGCCAGCCCCTTCGTGATCCTGACCGTCGGCATCAATGGCGTGGGCAAGACCACCACCATCGGCAAGCTGGCGCGCCGTTATGTCGATGAAGGCCGCAACGTCATCCTTGCCGCAGGCGACACGTTCCGCGCCGCCGCGGTGGAACAGTTGAAGACCTGGGGTGAGCGCAACAAGGTGCCCGTGGTCTCGCAAGGCCAGGACGCCGATTCCGCCAGCGTCATCTTCGATGCGCTGCAGGCGGCGCGCTCGCGTGGCGCGCAAGTGCTGATCGCGGACACGGCAGGCCGCCTGCACACGCAGGGCGGCCTGATGGACGAGTTGGGCAAGATCGGCCGCGTGATGAAGAAACTCGATCCCAGCGCACCGCACGAGGTGCTGATGGTCATCGACGGCACGACCGGGCAGAACGCCATCAGCCAGGTGCGTCAGTTCCGCGAAACCGCAGGCGTCACCGGCCTGGTAGTCACCAAGCTCGACGGCACCGCAAAAGGCGGCGTGATGTTCGCCCTCGCCCGCGAATTCGGCCTGCCGATCCGCTACGTGGGGCTGGGTGAAACCGCCACCGATCTGCGTGTCTTCGACGCAGAGGCCTTCGTGGACGGCCTGCTCCCGGCGGCTCTCGGCGGTTGAGTGAACGGCATGGCGGAAAAGCCGCGGCCATGACCCGCCGACTGCGAATCGGGCTTTACATCGTCGGCGGCATCGTGGCGATGCTGATCCTGGCGATGTTCATCGCGATGTACGTGGTGCTGCAGCCCGCGCGCTTCACGGCGCTGCTGCAGTCGCGAGCGCGCGACGCCGGGCTCGAACTCACGCTTGCCAACCCAGCCAGCCCCACCGTCTGGCCCAAGCCGGCGCTGGAACTGGAAGGCATCACCTTGCGCAGCCGCGGTGTGGACACACCCATGCTCGTTGCAGCACGCGGCAAGCTCGTGCTGCCGTGGCACACACTCATGGGCGGCGAAGCACGCATTTCGCGGCTCGAGGTCGAAGGCGCGCGGATCGACGTCGATGCCGTATCGACGTATCTCGACACCCTGCCCTCGCGCCCATCGACGGCCGGCGCCATGCTGCCTACCGCGGACGCGGGTTTTCGCGTGACGCGAGGCACGCTCACCCGCGGCAATGCACTGTTGCTCGCCAACGTGGACATCGATGCCGGACGTCTTGCGAACGGCCGTCCATTCACGCTGGCCCTTTCCGCATCCACACCGGACGGCATTCCCTACGCGCTGGAACTCGCTACCACGCCATCGCTGGCGCAAGGCGTGCTGACGTTGAGCGATCTGACGGTCGGTCTGTCGAGCACGTCGCGGTTCGACGCGACGATGCGCGGCACAGCGACCTGGCGTGGCGCTGCCGACGTGGGCGGCACCCTGTCCGGAAAGATCACGCGCACTGCGGCGCCGCCGTACGACATCGTGCTCGCCGTAACGCCTGCCAACCAGCGCGATCCGTTGTATGTGGCGCTGAAACTCGACGGCGACAACGACCATACCGATATCCGCATTCCACCCATCGCTCTCGCCGATTGGTGGGCCGGTCTTCGCACCGGTGCGCCCATCACGCCGCCACCGCTGCTCGGCACGCTCGAAGCGAAGGCCGTAGACGTCGGCGTCGTGCATGCCACCGGGCTCCGCATCAAGGCCTCGCCGACCGAGCCCGTCAACGCATCCACGAGCGCCCTTCCCGCGCCGGCCCGCAGCGCGCCATGAATCGTTTCGCCGAAGAGCTGCTGCGCTGGTTCGACCACCACGGGCGCAAGGATCTGCCGTGGCAGCATCCGCGCGATGCGTATCGCGTGTGGCTGTCGGAGATCATGCTCCAGCAGACGCAGGTGATCACCGTCATCGGTTATTTCCAGCGTTTCGTGGAACGCCTGCCGACGCTCGCCTCGCTCGCTGCAGCCGACGAAGACACCGTGCTCGCACTGTGGTCGGGACTGGGCTATTACCGACGCGCGCGTTTCCTGCATCGCGCGGCGCAATTGTGCGTGGAACGGCATGACGGCGAACTGCCGCGCGACCTCGACGCGCTCATGGCCCTGCCCGGCATCGGTCGCTCCACCGCCGGAGCGATCCTTGCGCAGGCGTACGGTCTGCGCTTCCCGATCCTCGACGGCAACGTAAAACGCGTGCTGACGCGATACCACGGCATCGCCGGGTTTCCGGGCGAAAGCGCGATCGAGAAGCGGCTATGGATTCACGCCGACGAACACACACCCGCGGAACGCACGGCCGACTACACGCAGGCCATCATGGATCTGGGCGCCACCGTCTGCGTGCGCAGCAAACCCGCGTGCCTGATCTGCCCGCAGGCGGCGACGTGCGTCGCCCATCGCGACGGCCTCACCGCGGTGCTGCCCACGGCAAAGCCCGGCAAGAAGATTCCCACGCGATCGCTCGCGATGCTGCTCCTGCGCGATGCGCAAGGCCGGGTATTGCTGGAAAAACGTGGCCCGCAAGGCGTCTGGTCAGGACTGTGGAGCCTGCCTGAAGCCGCGGACATCGAGGCCGCCGGTGGTGTGGCGTGCCGCCTGGCCCGTGTACGCAACGCCGATCCGCTTCCCGCCTTCACCCACGTCTTCAGCCATTACCGGCTGGACGTCTCCCCCATCCTCTTCGACCATGCCACCCCGCTTACCGCTGTGGCGGACGGCGAAAGCCGGCGCTGGTGCGATCTCACGCAGATCGCTTCGCTTGGCCTGCCGGCACCGGTGCGCACGCTGCTCGACAACCTTCCGGAGATCACCCCATGACGCGCATGGTTCACTGCATGAAGCTCGGCCGCGAGGCCGAAGGACTCGACTTCGCTCCCTGGCCCGGCGACCTGGGCAAGCGCATCTACGAGAACGTATCCAAAGAGGCGTGGGCCCAATGGCTGTCCCACCAGACCATGCTCATCAACGAGATGCGCCTCTCCCCGCTCGACCCGAAAACCCGCAGCTTCCTGAGCGGCGAAATGGAGAAATACTTCTTCGGCGGCGAGGTGGTCCAGCCCGCGGGCTACGTTCCACCCGAGCAGGACGCTTGACGCCGACGCCGTCACCCGATTTAATACGCGGCTCCACTCGCCGCAACGCTCGTTGCAGGCACCCGTGGCTCGGTAGCTCAGTTGGTAGAGCAGGGGATTGAAAATCCCCGTGTCGGCGGTTCGATTCCGTCCCGAGCCACCATTATTCAAGGCTCGCAGCGATGCGAGCCTTTTCTTTTGGTGGAGCGCTAAGCTTCGTGGCTCCTCTATGTCGTCGAATGCCATGAGTCGACGACATAAGGAACTGCGCTCTGTATTCGTCCGCCCTGTTCCGAAAACGGCGAGCGCTAACCGCCAGGCGTCGGCGCCGGAGGCGGCGTGGGTGGTTGCGGTGCGACCGGCGGCGGGGGCGGTGCCTTGGGCGGCACGGGCGTGTATTGCGCCGACGCCATGCGCCAACCGTCGGGGCCCTTGACCACGCTCGCACCGAGGGTCAGGCGTCGCTGCATGCCTTTCATCGTGAAGACGATAGTGCCGGTGACGAATGCGCTGTTGCCGTGGGTGCGTGTCTTGACGTCCTCGAACGAGGTTGGCGGCATCTCGCTCTTCTTGTCCGGCGCATAGAAGCCAAGCACGGCATCGTGCTCGTCCACTTCCCCGCGCGGCGATACCTCGACGAACTGGGGTAGCAGGATCACGCGGAGTGCGGGGACGTCGAAGTCGTGCTCCGCCTTCATGTAACGCGCGACCGCTGCCTCGGGCGTGCTCTCGGCGGCGACGGCCGTTCCAGCGGCGGAAAGGAGTGCGAGGGACAGCAAGGCCATTCTGGAGCGCGACATGGACATCTCTCGTGACCGAAGGTAGCCGGATCATCCGGCGCCGCCGATGCTTGCGCATGGCCCGTTCGTCACCCTGCCCCGCGCTACCGGTTCCCACCTGCTGTGCCGGGGTCGATCACCACCGGGAGCACCCAGCCGATCGACGGATCAGGTGGCGCTGACCCGAGGCAACACCATCCAACCACCCGAAAGCGTTTCCTTGAGCACTTCGACACGTCGCATCTGACCCGTCACCGCCGATGCTGACGAGAGCGCGAATTCGACCGCACGACCTTCGGTGGGAAACAGATGCTTCGCGCCCCCGGGCAACACCACACGCCAGACCCGCTCGTTCATGCCTGGGTAGAAGATGAAAATGCGAAACGGACGGCCTGCGTCGTTCATCGACGGCGCCTGCGTCGCAGTTCGGCTCTCACGTCCCACGAATGCTCCCCGACGTTCTTCACGGCACTTCGCAGGACGTTCTCACTCACGCCAAGAGCGCGCGTCCAGTAACGGATGTCCGAACGCAACGTGACATTCACTCGCGTCAGGTCGGTTGGCGCGGCGACAAAGATCTCTTCGTTCATGGCGCGGCCTCGTAGGAAGAAGCACCTGTACCACGAGCTTTGTTACGCGCACGTAACTTCGACGCGGACGCTCAAATGTTCACATCCCTGCCCCGCATCGCCTCGCACTGGCGCAACGCGCCATCCAGCACGGCGGCCTCATCCAATGCGCCCGTGGGCGGCGATGGCTCATGCAACATCAGCGAGAGGCGCGCTTCCATCGCATGCACCAACTGCCCACGCGCGTCCTGCCCGCATGGCGTACGCGGCTTCCACAGGCTGAGCTCGCGGGTACGCAAGACCAGGCGATCGATATAGGGGCCCTGGTCTTGCGACGGTTGTTTTTCCGCATCGGCGAGCTGCGTTCGCCAGAGGTCCAACTCAGCGCGCAAATCGGCGGTGTCGGCGGCGAGTGCCTTGGCGTCCCTCTCCCTGGCGCGATGCGAGGCCGTGAACGCAAGCATCGCCGTCGTGGCGGAAGCGATGAACGCCACCGCTACGATGATCCACACCACCCTGCGCCCATTGGCCGGCTTGCCGGGCGAATCGTGATCCAAGCTCATGTCGCCTCCGGCGTCCGTCGATCGAGTCGTCTATTCTGCCTCACCCGCGCCACGCAGGCGGTTTTCCTGGGTGGACACGGCGTCGCGGGCGGTAACGTGTCACGACATGGGGGCGCTGCTCTGGCTATAGTCGGCGTTCCCGTTCGGAAGGAAGCTCGTCCCCATGATTCGATTCCGTCACTTGGCCATCGCCGCTGCCCTGGCTATTTCCGCGACCTCGGTCGCCGCGAGTGAGTTGAAGGTGATGACGTTCAACGTCCGCACGATCACCGGCAACGACGGCCTGAACGACTGGAATCATCGACGCGACCTCTTCGCCGATACCATCCGGCAACTCCATCCCGACGTCATCGGCACGCAGGAACTGCACAAGCAACAAGGCGACGACACGGTGGCAAGGCTGCCGGAATACACATGGTTTGGCCGCGACCGTTTCGGCAAGCACACAGACGAGCACATGGGCATTTTCTACCGCAAGGACACGCTCAAGCTCGTCGAATCGGGTGATTTCTGGCTCTCCGACACACCGGACAAGGTCGGCAGCATCACCTGGGGCAACCTCTTCCCGCGCATGGTGAACTGGGCGCTGTTCGAACGCATCTCCGATCACAAGCGCTTCTACCTGCTCGATACGCATTACCCGTACCGCGACAGCGATGAGGATGCCCGCTCGCGCAGCGCGCATGAAATGAACGAGTGGATCGCCAAACTGCCGAAGGACGTGCCGGTCATCGTCACCGGCGACTTCAACACGGGGCCGGACAGCGAATCGCACACGACCCTGACGGCGACGCTCAAGGACGCGTGGGAAACCGCGCCGAAGCGCGAGGGCCCGGCCGAGACGTTCCACAACTTCACAGGCAACGCCACCAAGCGAATCGACTGGATTCTCTACCGCGGTGTATCGCCGACGTCCGTGCAGACCGTCACGACGTCGAAGGACGGACGCTATCCGTCGGATCATTTCCCGGTGTTCGCCGACTTCGACCTTTGAGTCAATCGATTGGAGCCCCAATGCGCTTGGGGTGGGTGGACCCAACCACACCCACCCGCCACCGCTAATCGATCTGATCGAAAATCCGCTCGTCGGTACAAGCCACTCCATTGTCTGTCGGGGCGCACGGCCGGAAATCGCCCAAAAACTCGCGAACCGTCTTTGCAGAGTTGACTCCGTCTTCGACGACGTGAACGTGGAGAAATGGCTGATTCTGCCGCCCTCCGTCGTACAGAATATCCAGAACCTTTCCGGATCTGACATACCTACAGCGCGAAGCTTTCCCGTGTGTTCGACATGATGTTGCTGACTCGAAGATGCTCTTGTCCGGGTTGTAACCCAGGTAGATACGTGCCGTGACAGATGACGAGAGTCGGAGGTCATACAAGACGAAATCGACAGGAATCGACATCGCCAGCGTATCCCCCTGGCCGACGTTGAAGCAGGCTGTCACCGTATATACGTTGCAATAGATTCGATGTGACGTGGGGGATGCTTTGCTCTGAACTTGGCTAGTTGACCCATAAGTGACGCTGGTGACTCCCGCGAACAAGGCCGCACTGAAAACAACACCAATAAGGCAGTCCACTTTTTTCACAACCAGCTCCTATGGTGATGTCGGCGGCTCTTTGACCGAGATGTTGCCATTACTACTCAGGATAGACTTCATATTTTGGCTATCCGTAATTACGCTCTTTCCAAGCGTCCCCATCAGGTTCGATTCATAGCCGGGATCCGCTGTGGTAACACGGTTTCCACTCGCGTCTCGCGTGTCTGAATAGTGATCCTTCTCCATCATGAGATGCCCTGTCTCATGCTCGGCCTCGCCCTGGGACCATCCTTGCGATGTCACGTTCCATTCGCCGGCATTCCCACCACGAACAAATGATGCGCCCTTAGTGGTTGTGTCAGACGTAGGGCCGTTTACAAGCTGGATATTGTTTATGGCTTTCTTAGGCGTACTTGCATCCACGTCCACGATGGCAACCTTTACCAGTGTGACCGCTCCCGCAACGTTGTATAGCCCAGACCATTTCGCAGCGACGTTCGATTTGATGTCCGATATAACCTGAGGATTGGTGGAGGCCGGCCCCGAAAATCTCACGGGCACCGCAATCGAGATGCTGCCGTCCTGCTTATAGGTAATGATCGCGTTCCTGCCGTCGGGATCGATATGGACGAGCGGGCTGTTGTTCGCATAGGCAAATCGATTGAACCCGAATGGATCGCCTGGAGCCGGGCGGCTCGGATCAATACCCACAAAGCGGCCGACGATCGGGTCGTAATATCGAGCCTGCATGTAGATCAGATCGGTATCGGAATCGGCGACATGCCCTGTATACCCTGGACCATCGCCTGGATTGCCCATGGCGGAAGCGCCATAGGGCGCATAGTCCACTGATGAGACCACGATTCCACTCGCGTCCGTCACCGCCAGGACCGTTCCCTGCGGGTCCGTGTAGTAATACGAGACTGATTTTGCACCCCATGCTGGCGCCGCCACGATTAACACGGCCGCCGAGCACGCCCACTTCCAGTAGTTCCCCTGCGAGATACGCATACCCCTCCCCTGTGGCTGTACGGTTATCGCTGCACAAAAACTCCAGGCCAGCGCGCTTTCCCGCCCCTGGCCGGCAGACCGCTTGCCCAGTCTAGGCGAGCCAGGGATGATGCTGCCACCCTAGCCGGAGTAAGCCCATGCGTCGCCTTGTTACTGCCGCACTCCTCGCTCTCGTCTCGTTCTGCGTAAGCGCCGCCACGCCGCCGACCACGACGGCCTCCTATTTCGACAACACCGGCCGCGACGATGTGCTGTCCGGCGGGCAGAAGTCGATCGTCATCGACACGCCCAAGGGCAAGTTCAAGGTCTGGACCAAGCGGGTCGGCAACAATCCGACCATCAAGGTGCTTCTGCTGCATGGCGGCCCAGGGGCAACGCACGAATACTTCGAGGCGTTCGACAGCTACTTCCCCGGTGCGGGGATCGAGTACTACTACTACGACCAGCTCGGCTCGGCCTTCAGCGACAAGCCCACCGATCCGTCGCTCTGGGACATCCCGCGCTTCGTGGACGAGGTGGAGCAGGTGCGCCAGGCGTTGCACCTGGACAAGGACAACTTCTTCGTCCTCGGGCACTCCTGGGGCGGCGTGCTTGCGATCGAATATGCGCTGAAGTACCCGCAGCACCTCAAGGGGCTGATCATCTCGAACATGATGGACAGCATTCCCGCGTACAACGAGTACGCCACCAAGGTGCTGATGCCGGCCATGGACCCGAAGAAACTGGCCGAGGTGAAGCGACTGGAAGCGGAGCACAAGACCGACGATCCGGCGTACATGGCGATCCTCATGCCGATGCACTACGAAAAGCACATCCTGCGCATGCCGGCGGCGCAGTGGCCGGAGCCGGTGGAACGTGCCTTCGGTCACATCAACGAGCAGATCTATGTGTCGATGCAGGGCCCGAGTGAGTTGGGCGCCAGCGGCAAGCTCCTCCACTGGGATCGCAGCGAAGCCTTGAAGACGATCAAGGTACCGACGCTGGTCATCGGGGCGCAGTACGACACGATGGACCCGAAATACATGGCCGCCATGGCGAAGAAGATGCCGGACGCGCGTTTCCTGCTTTGCCCCCAGGGCTCGCACCTGGCCATGTACGACGATCAGAAGACCTACTTCACGGGGCTGATCAAATTCCTGAAGGACGTGGACGCGGGCAAGCCGGTGAATTGACGCGGCCGGCTGTGCCGGATGGGCCCGGGCCCTTGTGGGAGCCGCCATGGCGGCGAGAGCTTGCCGGTGGGAGCCAGCCTGCTGGCGATGGGAGCTTGCCTCGCCGCTATACCGCTTCGTTGGCCTATCGCCACCAGGGTGGCTCCCACCGGTGCCTTGGCCTATCGCCGCGGGGGGCCGGGTAAGTCTTCGCTCCTGAGACGCCTTTCTGGCAACATCGTCCGGTTATCGACGCGCAGTAGCGCGCCTGCCGGATGCACAAGCCCATGAATTTGCAAGCCAATTACGAACAGATCCCGCTCAAGGACTACGCCGAGCGGGCCTACCTCGACTACTCCATGTACGTGGTGCTGGACCGCGCCCTGCCCTTCGTAGGCGACGGGCTGAAGCCCGTGCAGCGGCGCATCATCTACGCCATGAGCGAACTGGCGCTGGGCGCCACCGCCAAGCCGAAGAAATCCGCGCGCACCATCGGCGACGTGATCGGCAAGTTCCATCCGCACGGCGACTCGGCCTGCTACGAGGCCATGGTCCTCATGGCCCAGCCCTTCTCCTATCGCTACCCGCTGGTGGACGGTCACGGCAACTTCGGTTCGCCGGACGACCCCAAGAGTTTCGCGGCCATGCGCTATACGGAGTCGCGCCTCACGCCGATCGCGGAAGTGCTGCTCTCCGAACTGGGCCATGGCACCACCGACTGGGTGCCCAACTTCGACGGCACGCTGGAAGAACCCTCCTGGCTGCCCGCGCGCGTACCCCACGTCCTGTTGAATGGCTCGATGGGCATTGCCGTGGGTATGGCCACCGATATCCCGCCGCACAATCTGCGCGAGGTCGCCAGCGCCTGCATTCGCCTGCTCGACGATCCCGACGCCACGATCATCGACCTGTGCGAGCACGTGCATGGTCCGGACTACCCGACCACCGCCGAGATCATCACGCCGCGCAAGGAAATCGTGGCGATGTATCAAAACGGCATTGGGTCGATCCGCGCCCGCGCGGTCTACGAACGTGACGACGGCAACATCGTCATCACGGCCCTGCCCCATCAGGTCTCGCCATCGAAGATCCTGGAGCAGATCGCCGCGCAGATGCGCGCGAAGAAGCTGCCGATGCTGGAAGACCTGCGCGACGAGTCGGATCACGAGAATCCGATCCGCCTCGTGCTCGTGCCGCGCTCCAACCGCGTCGACGTCGACGAGATGATGCAGCACCTCTTCGCCACGACCGACCTGGAGAAGAGCTTCCGCGTCAACCTCAACATGATCGGCCTCGACGGCCGGCCGCAGGTGAAGGACCTCAAGATGGTCCTCAGCGAGTGGCTGCGCTTCCGTACCGATACCGTTACGCGACGCCTCAACCATCGTCTCGGCCGTGTCGAGCGTCGCCTGCATATGCTCGAAGCGCTGCGCATCGCCTACCTCAACATCGACGAGGTGATCCGCATCGTCCGTACCGAGGAAGAACCGAAGCCCGTGCTGATTGCGCGCTTCCGGCTCGATGAGGAACAGGCCGACTACATCCTCGAGACGAAGCTGCGCCAGTTGGCGCGGCTCGAGGAAATGAAGATCAACGAGGAACGCGACAAGCTCGAGGAAGAGCGCGCGCGGATCAATGTCCTGCTCAAGTCGCCAGCCAAGCTCAAGGGCCTCATCAAGGAAGAACTGCGCAACGATGCCGAGAAGTACGGCGACGAGCGTCGCTCGCCGCTGATCGAGCGCAGCGCCGCCCAGGCGCTCGACGAAAGCGCGCTGGTCGCTTCCGAGCCGGTCACGGTCGTGCTGTCACAGAAGGGCTGGGTACGCGCCGGCAAGGGGCACGACATCGACGGCGAAGCGCTGTCCTACCGCGATGGCGACAGCCTGCTGGCCGTGGCCCGCGCGCGGACCACACAGCAGGTCGCGTTCATCGACTCCACCGGCCGTGCCTATGCCACCGCCGCGCATACGCTGCCGTCGGCGCGCGGCAACGGCGAACCTTTGACCGGCCGCTTCAGCCCGCCGGCTGGCGCCCGCTTCGATGCCGTGGTGGCCGCGGACAACGACACCCGCGTGATCCTCGCCACCGACTTCGGCTACGGCTTCGTGACCCGCTTCGAGGCACTCACGGGCCGGCAGAAGGCAGGCAAGCAGATCATCACGCTGAACGATGGTGCCCGGGTGCTGGCGCCTGCGCTTACGGCCGATCCGTCGCGCGACCGCATCGTCGTGGTCACCGGCGAAGGCCATCTGCTGATGTTCTCGGTCGCGGAACTGCCGGAACTCGACAAGGGCAAGGGCAACAAGCTCATCGAGATCCCGAAGGCCAAGCTGGTATCCGGCGAGGAACGCGTCGTCGGCATCGCCGTGGTCGCCGAGGGCAAGGGCGAGGTCACGCTTTATGCGGGGCAGCGTAAGCTCACGCTGAAATGGGCGGACCTAGTCGAATACGGCGGCAACCGCGCCACGCGCGGCGGTGTACTGCCGCGTGGTCTGCGACGCGTGGAGCGCATCGAAACCACCGGCTGACCGCGGCTTACCTGTGGGAGCCGTCATGTGTGGGAGCCGCCATGGCGGCGAGGAATACGTGCCTCGACGCTTCACTGCTTCGTTGGCTTCTCGCCGCCATGGCGGCTCCCACAAAACAGCTCCCACAAAAACAGCACCCGCAAAAACAGAGCGGTCTGCTTAAAGCCGCGTCACATCCCACGACACCATTCGCCCGTCCTTGTACGGCATCACGCCGTGGAACGGCCGCGGGTCGGTGTCGAACACCAGCGGCAGGAAATGGCGATCGCCCTCCCACATAGGCAGGGCATCGAGGGCATCGAGCGCCACCCATTCCAGCGATCCCTCGGGATTCGATGTCAGGGGCGTACCCTCGAAGCGGGTGATGACGAAGACGAAGCCGAGCCAGTCCTCGCCCCGCTTGCCGAAACCCGGCCAGTTAAGCGTGCCGCGCAGGCGCATTTCCACACACTCGATGCCTGCCTCTTCCCTGATCTCCCGGCGCATGCACGACGCGACGTCCTCGCCTGGCTCCATTTTTCCGCCGAGGCCGTTGTATTTGCCCAGGTGCTGATCGTCTTCGCGGGCGTTGCGGTGGATCATGAGGACGCGCTGGCCGTCCGGCGACAACACGTACCCGAGCGTGGCGACGATGGGGGTATAGGGCATGGCGAGGGAAGGCTTGGGGAAAAACGCTGGAGTTTACGCCTTGCGCCGCTCGCCCGCGCCATCGCCCTTGCACTGCAAGGCCCGTCCGGCGAACATCGTCCGATGCTCCCGCTCCCTTCGTCCCTCGCGCTTGGCGCATCCGCGCTGCGGTTTCTCGCTATCGGTTGCCTCGCGGCCCTTGCCGTCGGCTGCGCCGATCCGGCGGACGCCGTGGACGGGCGCGACGTCGTCTTCGACAGCCAGTCCTATTTCGTCGTCAACGTAGACACGCGCAACGAGGACATCGAACTGATCTGGCGCAACCCCGATACCGGCGAGCCCTTCGGTGGCATCGAAGCGCTGAAGACCTGGACCGCGGGCAAAGGGCGCCCTCTCGTCTTCGCGACCAACGCGGGCATCTACGACCGCGAGTTCAAGCCCCTCGGGCTTTACGTGGAGAACGGCAAGACGCTCGTGCCGCTGAATCTGGTGCATGGCAATCCGCGTTCGGGCAACTTCTCGTTGCTGCCCAATGGCGTGTTCGCCGTCTATGACGACGGCAGCGCGGAGGTCCGTAGCAGCGAAGCCTTTCGCGCGGCAGATCGCAAGCCGCGCTGGGCAACGCAGTCCGGGCCCATGCTGGTGATCGACGGGCAGATCAATCCCCAGTTCGACAACGGCTCGGACAGCATGAAATGGCGCAGCGGTGTCTGTGCTCGCACGTCGCACGACGTCGTCTTCGTGGTCAGCCGCGCGCCGGTCAATTTTCACAGTTTTGCGCGGCTGTTCCGCGACGAGATCGGCTGCCGGGACGCGTTGTTCCTCGACGGCACGATCTCGCAGGCATACACGCCGGACGACGGCTACGTTGGCGCACCCGCGTTCATGACCAAGCCTTACGCCGGCATCGTCGCGGTATTTCCGAAGCGGCGCTGATCGTCAGGCGCCAGCGTTACCTCGTTTGCCTCCATGAATGGTTGCTCCCTGTATCTACCCCGCGCAACAACGGCTCGTAAGTGCGTTGGAGTTCGGATGTCCCGTCGGAATAGGCGTTGCTCACACTCTTGTCCTTACCGATCATGTGACGGTCGAGTGCGGCATCGGCATATCGCGCATGCCCGGGCGATCGATCGCGAAGCTTGATATTGAACACATGGGGCCCTGTGGTTCTCGATATCATTGCCATGTAGACCCCCACCTCCGGATTGTCTCCGTACGGGCGATTGCGCAATTTTGCTTGATTGAGCTTGAACCTCGCCGTCTGCTCCTGGAGCAAGTCCAGAAAAAACGGATTACCGCTGTGGGAGCCGAAGGCGTTGGTGTTGAACTCACCGAGCATATTCAGATCCCTGTTGGTCACGAGTGGGCCCGTGAGTATTTCGTCTTTCGCTGCCTGCAGAGGATTTTCGCCGAAGGCGGGCTTGAGCATGTCGTCCGTATCGAGGTACATACCTCCCTTTTTGTACTGGATGTAGTTGCGGAGGATGTCGCTGGCTGCGGCCAGATTCCGCGTCGCCTTCTCATTCTTTTGAAAGAAAAGAAACGCCTCGTAGTGCGTCGATGCCTTGAAGCCTTCGAACAGCTCCGTGTTTCGCAGATCCACCACCTCCACACCCGGCAATTTGCTGCGTAGCCTGCTGAGGCTCCCAGAGGTAGCATCATCCGGCAACACGTAGAGCGTCGGCTTATATCCTTTCGCATTTGCGATGCGGCTGTTGTCGCCAATAAGGTCCGTCAATGCCTTTTCCTTGAAGGGCAGCCCGTCCTTGCCACGCACGCCGCCCAGCCTCATCAACTCATTGACGTCACCAATCCAAATTTGATTGATTACTTTTGGAATCTCGCTCCTCGGTCCCTGGCGGACACTCGGCCATGACACAGGGTCGCGACTGATTCCGAACTCGATCAGTGCCGCACGCCTGGCCTCATCGGTAGCGCGCGGAGAAGGCACCGGCGGAGCACCCGACGGCCCGCCCGTGACTACGGACTTCCATGCACGGGCGGCGGCGTCGTACTCGACCTCCTCCCACAGTTTTCCGTTCCGGTCGACCAAGCGCCATCTGCATGTTTGCAGATCGAAACGTATGGGCGTCTGGTAGCCATTCAGGGGCACCATGATGTTTCCGTCCCTGGGCCGATCGATGCCTCGGAAGATGCCCTCCCCCCAGCGCGGCTCGCGCCATTCGATGGGTGGCGGTCTATCGGGAAAACCACCCAGCAACCCGGTATATGGACGCGGATGCCACTCGCCGTTGGTCAACGTAATTGGCCGGCTATTGCCCGCGGCCGTCGGGTGGTAGATCACTCTCTCGACGCTGCCATCGGGTTTGGAGACATTTCGGCTCTTGAACACCTGCCCACGCATCTTTACGTACTCCTGCCCGACGCTGTCGCGATACAGATTCGGAGACGGCGAGTGCATGGCGCTGGTATCGACATCGCGCACCGCAAACTGCCGCGCGAGGTCGTCCCATGCCTCAGATGAACGCGGCGCCGCAACGTTGGCAGGCATCGGGAGCGTAAAGCTTCGCCCCACCGTGGAATGGCGACCGAAGGTGGCCAGCTTGCCTATGGATCGGCCCAGGGCCTTGCCTGCGTAAACGAGTGGGCGGGCAAGTAGCGGTGGTCCGACTTCCAGCGCGATGGAGAGTCCGGCCATGCCCAGCTTCCCGTAACAGCCTTCAGCGCCATCCACGAAGCACTCCACGGCTCCCGTCATTCCCATACCGCCCTCCACGAGACCGTAAAGCGGCAGAACCATGCTCAGAAGATCCGATGCACCATTGACGTGAT
Source organism: Luteibacter sp. UNCMF366Tsu5.1 (assembly GCF_900119235.1). Classification (NCBI taxonomy): domain Bacteria; kingdom Pseudomonadati; phylum Pseudomonadota; class Gammaproteobacteria; order Lysobacterales; family Rhodanobacteraceae; genus Luteibacter; species Luteibacter sp. UNCMF366Tsu5.1. The sequence continues at coordinate 1,587,428 of NZ_FPIS01000001.1, forward strand.
GCGCGACCTCCAACCGGTCCTTCCGCGACGTCGAAACGGCCATGTATCGTGATTCGTTCCGAAGCTGGACGAAAAAGGCGAGCGCACTCGCCCGGAGGAAATCGCCCTCGATTGGAACCATTTGCACGTCGCTTCGCCCGCCCCGCAGAAGAATCTGCGTCGCGGCTGCTCGCTCGCCTGAGACGATGGATTGGACGATGTAGGTGCGCAACGCGGCATCGGTTCGGAACAGAGTCGATATGTCGCCGAGACTGCGGAACGCGCGAAACGCGCTGCCACTCGGCGCATGAGGAGTGTAAAGAACGAACGCTTGGTCTCCCTCCTGGCCTGTCTCGAAAAGCACGACACCACCACCTACGCTGGCCTCTCCGACGTGAAGATGGCGCACAGCAATTCGCGACGTGGCGCTCGGATGGGCAAGCGCGTGAAGTATCGATCCAGTCGTTTTTCCCGTCAGTTCGGACCGTGGCAGCGAACGGCCGCTTGCTACCAGCTCGAACGCCATTCGGTGTCCCAACGCCAGTGCAAATGCGTCGAGGTCTATCGTCGCTTGAAAACGATCGACTGCATCGATGTAACGCTTGGCGACATCCGCCTCACGGACCATACGCGTGACTACTTCGTCGGACAGACCGGCGATAGGCAGCCCTCTGTCGTCAAGGACCTCGTAATGCGAGAGCTGTCTTTGCGTCGCGACCATGTTCTCAAGCGCGATCTCTGTAAGGCTCAGTTTCTTGCCGGTGTGCCAGGTGCCTTTCTCGTCGACCTTGTTCCAACTTCCATCGTCACCCTGCCAGCGTCGTTGCTTACCCTTGTGGTGCTCGCGGTAGGTCCACTCGAACACGGAAATCGCGTCTGGATCGGTCACTTCCAAACCGGCTGCGACCAGCAGCTTCCTCAGGGTGTCTCGCGACAATTCTTTCAAGTCACCAGGAATCGCCAGATCCTTGGTCGTGGTATCGAACGATGCGCTGAACTTCTTGAGATAGGTTGCCGCCTTCGTCCACCATGCTCGTTTGACGGCCATCGTCCCGTCGACGACGTCATCGGGCATCAGTAGCTCGAGAACGCGGCGACTGTTGTAGGCATGGATGACAAACCGTTGATCGAGATCGTCCACCGGGTCGCCATGCGAGGCCAACGTGTGTACGAGTTCTTCTGCCTTCATCGTAGCCTGGGAGGCATGACGGAGTGCCTCGGCGAACTCGCTGGATGCATTCTGAATCACGCGGTCGATCATCCAGACGAGCCCATCGTCGACGGCGTGCGTACGTACGTTCGCTGACTCACCGAGCGCCTGCACGATCCACGCATGCATGACCGCGGCGCTGTCGAATACCTTTGTCGAAAGATTGGGAGAAAGCAGCAGCACCTTCCCACAATCGCCTTGGGGAAAGGCCGTGCATGCGCGCTCAGAGACCATCAGCGCGTCGGAGGGGACCACGCTGTTATCGCCTTTGCCTGCGAGGGTGACTTCAATGCCAAGCACGCCAGGCGATCCTTCGCCCGCACTTGGATCAGGAGAAATAACCGCAGAGAGAAGCGACGTGGCCGCCTCGTCGAGCGATCCCTCGTGGACGCCTGCCTCCACCTCCAGCTTCCTGAGTGCGCCTATCGCTCGCGCCACCCATTGCTTTCGCGTCGGAGCCACCCTCTCGGTCGTGGACCTTCGCTCCGGAAGGGGCTGGTTCCAGAATGCGTCGGACTGCTTGTCGTACGCGTGCTTGAAGCTGGCCGATGTGGCGAGGGCCGCCTCCACCTTGGTCAACCCGGAACCGCCGGCAAGTTCAGAAATCCTCGCGGCGGCAGCCGTAGTGCTCGCAGCGCTGAAGAAGCCTGTCTCGGACTGGTTGTAAACCGGAAAGACACCTTTCACGGCGATTGCTTCCCGATAGACGTCCAGCAGGCGACGGGAGGACACCGTCTTGCTCGCTTCATTCCCATCCGCCGTGAACGTCGTTACGTAGATGTCGCCAACATCGTATTTCCGCAGAATACCCGGAAACTTCTGGTTCAATTCGTCAGCAAGCGCCTTCCTGGATGCCGACGCGAAGTCGGGCCTACCGGCTATCACCGAGCGCATGTCGCTCAGCAATTGATTGATCGCATCGGCATCGGGCATCGCCACGGCGGCACCGAGTTTCGCGTTGTCGGCGCCAGTGACTCGCGTCAGCAAGCGCGCCGCGTCCAAGGCATCGTCTGCAGACACTATCTGCCCGTCAGCAAGCTCTTGCGCTGACGACGATGCGGTCGGGCTTAGGCTCATGGCAATCAACGCCGTCAGCGTATGTCGCACGAACGGTCCCATAGGTAGTCCTTCACGTCTGTGGTGCCCGAGAGTTTTACGGGCTAGACCACCAGGACCTATAGGCCTTCGCTACAACCGGCGTAGGCTATTGCCGCAGCATGCGATCGCAGATCGCTTCGTAGAGATCGGGCAAGCGTTCCAGATCGGCCAACGACACGCACTCGTCCACCTTGTGGATCGTTGCGTTGACCGGTCCCAGCTCGATGACCTCGGCCCCCATCGGTGCGATGAAGCGGCCGTCGGAGGTGCCGCCGCCCGTGCTTTCCTCCGGGTCGATGCCGCAGAGTTCGCGGCAGACTTCGGCCGTGATGCGACGCAGGCGCCCGCCAGGGGGAGCAAGGAAGGGATGGCCCGAGAGATGCCAATCGAGATCGAACGCCACGTCATGCGCCCGAAGGATGGCCTCCGTGCGCCCGCGCAAGCCATCGGCCGTACTGGCGGTGGAGAAACGGAAATTGATCAGCGCTACCAACTCACCGGGGATGACGTTGTTCGCGCCGGTGCCCGCGTGGATATTGGACACCTGGAACGACGTGGGCGGGAAATCGGCATTGCCATCGTCCCAGCGCTCCGCAGCCAGGGCTGCAAGCGCAGGTGCGAAACGATGAATCGGATTCAGCGCCTTGTCCGGATAGGCCACATGGCCCTGCACACCTTTTACGGTCAGCGTGCCGGAAAGGGAGCCACGTCGACCGACGCGAATGAGGTCGCCGAGTGTCTCCTTGGCTGAGGGCTCACCGACCACACAGGCATCGATCCGCTGCCCGCTGCGCGCGAAATGTTCGACCACCTCGCGTACGCCGTGCAGCGCCACGCCTTCCTCGTCGCTGGTAAGCAGCAGGCCCACCGTGCCCGAATGCTGCGGATGTGACGTGACGAAGCGTTCCAGCGCCACGACCATTGCCGCCACCGAGCCCTTCATATCCGCTGCACCGCGGCCATAGAGCATGCCGTCGTGCTCGGTGGGCTCGAAGGGCGGAAACCGCCAGCGCTCCTCCGGCCCCGGAGGAACCACGTCGGTATGCCCAAGGAAAGCCAGCACAGGCTCTGCCGCACCGTGGGTCGCCCACAGGTTGTCGACCTCGCCGAAGCGCAGGTGCTCGATGCGGAACCCCACGCGTTCGAGCCGTTCGGCAATCAACGGCAGGCAACCTGCATCGTCGGGCGTGACCGAGCGGCGGCGGATCAGCTCCCGGGTAAGATCGATGACGGCAGACATGCTATTTGGCGAATCGCTTCTTGAAAGCGTTGTCGGAAAAGCCGACGGACACCGTGTCCCCATCGACGACCACCGGGCGCTTGATCAGCGCGGGATATTCCTTCAGCAGCAACGTCCATTCCGGATCGGTACGCGGATCCTTGCGCTGCGGCAGCAGCGTACGCCACGTGGTGGACGCCTTGTTCACCAGCTTTTCCCATCCGCCAAGCTGCTCGGCCCAGGCTTTCAGCGTGGCGGCAGGCACCGGGTTGGCGCGGTAATCGATGAACTCGTGCGCGACGTCGAAGCGCCCCAACCAGTTGCGCGCCTTCTTGCAGGTATCGCAGTTGGGCAGACCGTAGAGCGTGATCGTCATCGTGTCATTCGCCGCTGCGCAGGAGTTCGTTGATGCCGGTCTTGGAACGCGTCCTCTCGTCCACCTGCTTCACGATGACCGCCGCGTAGAGACTGTGGCTGCCGTCCTTCGCCGGAAGGCTGCCCGACACCACGACGCTGCCGGCCGGCACGCGACCGTAGCTGATCTCGCCGGTGGCACGGTTGTAGATACGCGTGGACTGGCCGAGAAAGACGCCCATGCCGATCACGGAGCCCTTCTCCACCACCACGCCTTCCACGACCTCGGAACGCGCGCCGATGAAGCAACCATCCTCGATGATGGTCGGATTGGCCTGCAGCGGCTCCAGCACGCCACCGATGCCGACGCCACCAGAGAGATGCACGTTGGCGCCGATCTGCGCGCACGAGCCCACGGTCGCCCAGGTATCCACCATCGTCCCGGCGCCAACGTAAGCGCCGATATTGGTGTAGCTCGGCATCAGCACGGCATCTTTCGCGATGTGCGCGCCGCGGCGCACCAGGGCGCCCGGCACGACGCGCGCGCCGAGGCTCGCGTACTCGGTAGCATCGCCATCGGTAAAGCGCAGGGGCACCTTGTCGAACGCGCTGGACGGACCGCCATCCATCACGCGGTTGCCATTCATGCGGAAGTACAGAAGCACGGCTTTCTTCAGCCACGCGTTGACTGTCCAGCCGCCTTCACCGTTGGGTTCTGCCACGCGACGCTCGCCGGACTCCAGCAGATTGAGCACCTGCTCAACCGCCTCGCGAAGATCGCCCTCCATCTCGTTCTGGGTGAGGGAGGCGCGACGCTCGAAGGCGTCGTCGATGATGGATTCAAGCGTTTGCATTTGCATGAGGGGAAATCCTGGGGCTTTCGGAGCCGATATGCCGCAACAGGCACGTCCGCACGATCTCCCGATGGTTGGGCGATAGCGGGGCGTCGCTGCGATCGGTGAGTTGGAAGAAGTCCTCGACACGTTCGCCGAACGTGGCGATGCGCGCATCATGCACGCGTACTTCAGCTTCGGCCAGCGCTTGCGCCACGGCGGCAAGCAAGCCGGGACGATCGGTGCAGACCAGGGCGAGTTGTGTGCGTTCGCCCGCGTCCACGAACTCGATGCGCGGAGCCATCTGGAAGTGCCGAAGATGGCGCGAGAGGCTACGTTTGGGCGGACCGTGACCCACCGGCTGTTCGAGCGCGCGAAGCATGCGCCCGCGAAGTTCCTCGGCGCGTTGCAAGGTCGCGGGTGCCTGCGAATCCGATTCCAGCAGGAGGAACGTATCGAGCGCCTTGCCGGTGCTGGAGACGAGCACGCGCGCCTCTACCACGGAGAAGCGCAGGCGATCGAGCACGGCCGTCACCGTCGCGAACAGACCGTCGCGATCAGGCGTGTAGATGAAAAGCTCCGTGCTGCCGCGCACCGAGAACGGATGGACTTCCACCAGCGGTGTGGCGCCGTGCGCGCGAAGAATGGCGGCGGTCTGCCAGGCGATCTGCTCGGGACGGTGGCGCAGGAAACTCGTGTCGGGAAAGTCTGCCCACACTTTCGCGATGGCGTCGGCCGGCACGTGTTCCGCCGCCAGCATGGCGAGTGCGCGCTCGCGGCATTCGCGCACGCGCGAGGTGGCATGGCCCGGCTGCGCGAGATCGCTGCGCAAGGCGAAGCGCGTGGCTGTATAGAGATCCGCGAGCAGGCGGTCTTTCCACGCGTTCCAGAGCTTGGGACTGGTGCCGATGATGTCGGCGATGGTCAGCAGGTAGAGATGATCGAGGTGTTCCCAGTCCTGCACGATCGCACCGAAGCGGTGTACCACGTCGGGATCGGTGATGTCCTGGCGCTGCGCGGTAGTGCTCATGGTGAGGTGATGCCGCACAAGCCATGCGACCAGTTCGACGTCGTCTGCCGGCAACTCGAGACGCGTGCAGAACGTGCGGGCCTCTTCTTCGCCCAGCACGGAATGGTCGCCACCACGCCCCTTGGCGATGTCGTGAAACAGCGCGGCGAGCAACAGAAGTTCAGGCTTTTCCAGGTGCGGCCAGACCTCGCAGGCGATGGGAAAGTCGCGACGGGCGGCGGGATCGGCAAAACGCGCCACGTTGCGCAGCACGCGCAAGGTGTGTTCGTCGACGGTGTAGACATGAAACAGGTCGTATTGCATTCGCCCCACGACCTTGCCGAACGCTGGGAGGATCGCCGCAAGCAAGCCATGTCGGTTCATGCGCCACAACGCTTCCACCGCGGGCGCCCCTCGACGCAGCAGCGTGAGGAAGGCCGCCAGCACCTGGGGATCATCGGCCAGCGATTCGCCGAGCGCTGAAACAGCATGCTGAATACGTCGCATGGTTTCCGCGGTAAAGCCCGTGATTCCCGGCTCGTCGAGACGCGCAATGAATATCTCGACGAGCGCCGAAGGCCGGCGTACGAACAGATGCGGATTGCGTAGCGCGATGCGCGAGCCATAGCGAACATAGTCGCTGCCCACCGGCTGCGGCTCGGCCGCCGGGTCCAGCATTTCCTCGAAGCGTTCGACCAGCTGCGTGCCGGAACGCTCGATCTGCGTCGCCGCACGGTAATAGCCCTGCATGAACTGCTCGACGCCAAGGTTCTTCGCGTGCTCGTCCTCGAATCCCAGCCGCGCCGCGAGCGCGCGCTGGTAATCGAAGAGGAGACGCTCCTCGGCGCGGCCGGCTTCGAGATGCAGCGCGTAGCGATAGCGGCGGAGCGTTTCTTCCGCGCGAGTCAGCCGCGCTGCCTCGACCGGTTCGAGCAGACCTTCGGCCACCATCGCGTCGAAATCGGGCGCATGCGCCAGCCGCATGCCCAACCAACGGAGCGCGTCCAGCGTGCGCAGCCCGCCGGGGCCATCCTTGAGGTTGGGCTCCAGGTTCTGCGCGGTATCGTCGTAGCGCGCGTGGCGGGCATCGCGCTCGGCCAGGCGGGCGGCCAGATAAGCGCGCGGCGGCCAGATGTCGGGATCGTCGAGGATGCCGCGCAAGGCGGTGCCGAGGATCGGCCATCCCGCCAGGCGCCGCGCATCGAGCAGGCTGGTGAAGACGCTCGCGTCCTGCGCGGCAAGCTCGCGACACTGTTCCACGGTGCGCACCGCATGGCCTGGTTTCAGGCCTACGTCCCATAAGCACGCAAAGAACAGCTCCAGCGCACGCGAGAGCGCCGGCGAGCTTTCGCCCACCATGGCCAGTAGATCCACGTCGGACCGCGGAAACAGCATGCCGCGACCGAATCCGCCCACCGCGAACAGCGCGGCGGCGGCCATGTCACCCAGACAGGCGCCCCACACGTGAACGACGATGCGCTCCACGATCTCGGCCCGACGGCGGGCCAGAGCGGAGGCGTTCTCGCCATCCCGGAACGCTACCGTGAGCGCACGATCCACGTCGCCAAGCAATTGGCGCAGCGAGCGGCGCGCTTCCGGCGAGACGCCCGAACGGGGCACGACGGCGGGCAGGCGTGGAAGCGGTGGCAGCGTCACGTCCGAACCTCCTGGGGAAAAGCTCGTTTCCGGCGCGCCTTGCGGCACGACCCGGTACGCGGGGCGCGCATACGGCGCACCGTACTACGGAAGAACGATCAGGCGGCGTCGGGCCACGGCGTAAGGATCTCGAAGCCGTCTTCGGTGACGGCAATGGTGTGTTCCCATTGCGCCGACAGCGAATGATCCTTGGTCACCACGGTCCAACCGTCCGGCAGCGACTTCGTCTGCGGCTTGCCGGCGTTGACCATCGGCTCGATGGTGAAGGTCATGCCAGGCTTCAATTCAAGCCCCGTGCCCGGGCGACCGTAATGCAGAACCTGTGGCTCGTCGTGATAGACCTTGCCGATGCCGTGGCCGCAGTACTCGCGCACGACGGAGAAACCCGCCGCCTCGGCATGCTTCTGGATCGCCGCGCCGACGTCGCCGAGCGTGGCGCCGGGCTTCACGGCCTCGATGCCCTTCATCATCGCTTCGAAGGTGGTGTCCACCAGGCGCTTTGCCAGCACGCTCGGCGTTCCCACGAAATACATGCGGCTGGTGTCGCCGTGCCAGCCGTCCTTGATCACGGTCACGTCGATGTTGACGATGTCGCCATCCTTCAACACCTTGCTCGGGCTAGGAATGCCGTGGCAGATGACGTGGTTGACCGAGGTGCAGGTCGTCTTGGGGTACCCGCGATAGCCCACGTTGGCCGGAATGGCCTTCTGCACGTTCACGATGTGATCGTGGGCGAGCTGGTCCAGATACTCCGTGGTAACGCCCGGCTTCACGTGCGGCACAAGCATCGCCAGCACCTCGGCGGCCAGACGGCCAGCCTCGCGCATGGCCTGGATTTCATCGGGGGTCTTCGGTACGACAGCCATAGTTCTCTCTTTTTTCTTTGCCCTCAGGGGATTGGGCCTGCCTTCCCAGATGGGGGCGCCCCTCCCGGTTGCCAGCCTCGGCTTGCGGCGAGAGGCTTCCAAAGGCTACAATCGGCGAGTTTTGCTGACCGGCGCAGTCATCCACAGGATGAACACGGCGGCGATTCGAAGCGCGATTGTAACCGCACGGCGCCACGCTTGGCCCCGGCGCAAGGCAATCGCTTTAACGCCACACACGCATCGGCACCGCCTTCGGGGTGCCCTACCTGTCGTCGTCGCGAAAGGCGTCGCGTCCAGGTCGGGTCGAAGCCGGGGATGCGTGGAGGTCCCAACCCCCATAGAACCGCCAGAGCGGTTCGCCCAGGAGTATTCCATGGCACAAGTCACCATGCGCGAGATGCTGGAAGCCGGCGTCCATTTCGGTCACCAGACCCGTTACTGGAACCCCAAGATGGCTCCGTACATCTTCGGCGCCCGCGGCAAGATCCACATCATCAACCTCGAGAAGACGCTCCCGCTCTTCAACGACGCGATGAACTTCCTCTCGGGCCTGGCCCAGAAGGGCGGCACCATCCTGTTCGTCGGCACCAAGCGTTCGGCCCGCGAGTCGCTCGCCGAGGAAGCCGCTCGCGCCGGTCAGCCGTTCGTCACCGCCCGTTGGCTCGGTGGCATGCTGACCAACTTCCGCACGGTGAAGCAGTCCGTCGCTCGCCTGAAGGAACTCGAAGCCGCCGAGACCGACGGTTCGTTCGAGCGCCTGGTCAAGCACGAAGTGCTGGCCCGTCGTCGCGAGCGCGAGAAGCTGCAGAACTCGCTGGGCGGCATCAAGGACATGAACCGCCTGCCGGACGCCCTCTTCATCGTCGACATCGGCCATGAAGACATCGCCGTGCAGGAAGCCCGCAAGCTCGGCATCCCGGTCGTCGCCGTTGTCGACACCAACTACGACCCGGCCCTCGTCGACTACGCCATCCCGGGTAACGACGACGCCATCCGCGCCATCCAGCTCTACGCCCGCGCCGCTGCCGACTCCATCCTGGAAGGCAAGGCTGCCGCTCCGAACGCCGCCCGTGGCGACGCCAACGAGTTCGTCGAGCTGGACGAAGAAGGCAACCCGGTCGCCAAGGACGAGGCCCCGCGCGGCGAGCGTCGTGGCGCGCCGGCCAAGAAGGGTGCCCCGCGTCGCGAAGGCGGCCGTGACGGTGGTCGCGGCGCCCGCGCGTAAGCGCCCGCCCCTTCCGCATCACCCGGCGCCGCGGCAACACCGCCGCGGCGCCCATCAAAACATTGAGGAATTACCATGGCTGAGATCAGCGCTAGCCTCGTCAAGGAACTGCGTGAGCGTTCCGGCGTCGGCATGATGGAGTGCAAGAAGGCACTCGTCGAAAACAAGGGCGACATCGAAGCGGCGATGGAATGGCTGCGCAAGAACGGCATGGCCAAGGCTGACAAGAAGGCCGACCGCGTTGCTGCCGAAGGCCTCATCGCCGTCGCCAGCAAGGCCGGCTCCGCCGTGCTGGTCGAAGTGAACAGCGAAACCGATTTCTCGTCGCGCAACGAGCAGTTCATTCAGTTCACCAAGGACGTGGCCAACGTTGCTCTCGAGACCGGAGCTGCCGACATCGAGGCTCTGAAGGCCGCCAAGCTCGGCGACGCCTCGGTCGAGGAAGGCGCGAAGGCGCTCACCCTTACCATCGGCGAGAAGTTCGAAGTCCGCCGCATGGCCAGCGTGCAGAACGACGGCCCCATCGGCGCCTACTCGCACAGCGGCCGCATCGGCGTTCTGGTGGCGCTCAAGGGTGGCTCGGAAGAGCTCGCCAAGGGCATCGCCATGCACGTGGCCGCGATGAACCCCAGGTTCATCAAGGTGGAAGACGTCCCGGCTGACTTCCTCGCGAAGGAAAAGGAAATCGAGCTCTCCAAGATGACCGACAACGAAAAGGCCAAGCCAGCCGAGATCCTTGAGAAGATCGTCTCGGGCAAGGTCAACAAGATCCTCGCCGATGTCACGCTCGTGGGCCAGGCTTACGCCCTCGACACCGCCATCACGGTGGGTGAGGCACTGAAGAAGGCCGGCGCCGATGTCGTCGACGTCAAGCGCCTCGCCGTTGGCGAAGGTATCGAGAAGGTCGTTGACGATTTCGCGGCCGAGGTGATGAAGCAGGCCGGCCTGGCGTAAGCCTTCCCGTAAGCTGCAAAGAAAAGGCCGCGATTGCGGCCTTTTCTTTGCGTGAAGCGTAAACAGTGAACCGCAAGTAGAAGCTGCTCCGTTTTTGCTGTTCACGGTTAACTCTTCACGGTTCACTCTTCACGCTAAACTACGGCCGTTTTGCCCCACACAATCTGGAGACCCCCATGAGCAATCCGCTGAACCACCGCCGCATCCTGCTCAAGCTCTCCGGTGAAGCCCTCATGGGCAGCGAGGATTACGGCATCGATCCGAAGGTGATCGGGCGGCTCGCGAAGGAAATCCTCGAAGTTCGCGAAGCGGGTGTGCAGGTGGGTGTCGTCATCGGTGGCGGCAACATCTTCCGCGGTGCCGGCCTCGCGGCCGCGGGCATGGACCGCGTCACCGGCGATCACATGGGTATGCTCGCCACCGTGATGAACGCGCTGGCCATGCAGGACGCCATCGAGAAACTCGGCGGTGAGGCACGCACCATGAGCGCCATCAAGATCAACGAGGTGTGCGAGGACTTCATCCGTCGTCGTGCCATCCGGCATCTGGAAAAGGGCCGCGTGACGCTGTTCGCCGCGGGCATCGGCAACCCGTTCTTCACCACGGATTCGGCCGCTGCGCTGCGTGCGGTCGAAGTGGGTGCGGACCTTCTGCTCAAGGCCACCAAGGTCGATGGCGTGTATTCCGCCGATCCGAAACGCGATCCGAGCGCCCAGCGCTACGACCACCTCACCTATAACCAGGTGATCGAGCGTCGGCTGGAGGTCATGGATACCGCCGCCATCGCCCTGTGCCGCGAGAACAAGCTGCCCCTGCGCATCTACGACATGACTGCGCCCGGCAACCTCATGAAGATCATGCACGGCGAGGCGGTAGGTACGCTCGTCGACGCCGGCTGAACCGGCGCTTCCGTGGCACGGCGCAGCATGGCCGTGCCGACGCCGCTGCTATACTCGCCTGCTGACCCGTTCCACCGGATGAAAGCCCATGATCAACGACATCAAGAAAGATGCTGAGACCCGCATGGGCAAGAGCATCGACTCGCTCAAGCACGACCTGAAGACGATCCGCACCGGCCGCGCCAACCCGTCGATTCTCGAGAACATCCGCGTGCCCTATTACGGCACCGACACCCCCCTCTCGCAGGTCGCCAACGTGACCACGCCGGATGCGCGCTCGCTGTCCGTGAAGCCGTTCGACAAGAGCATGGTCGGCCCGATCGAGAAGGCCATCATGGCGTCCGATCTGGGCATCACGCCGACCACGATGGGCATGGACATCCGCCTGAACTTCCCGCCGCCGACGGAGGAGCGCCGCAAGGAACTCGCCAAGAGCGTGGCGAAGGAAGGCGAGCAGACCAAGATCGCCATCCGCAACGTGCGCCGCGATGCCGTGCAGCACGTCGCCAAGCTGCTCAAGGACAAGGAAATCACCGAGGACGACCAGAAGCGCGCCGACGACGACATCCAGAAGCTCACCGACAAATACGTGAAGCTGGTCGACGACGTGGTCAAGGAAAAGGAAAAGGAGCTGATGGCGCTCTGACGCGCCATCGGAACCGTCCCATGGCAGCGAGGCCCGACGCCCGGGTACCCCGCCACCTCGCCATCGTGATGGATGGCAACGGCCGCTGGGCGAAGCAGCGCTTTCGCCCGCGCACGTTCGGTCACCACGCGGGGCAGAAGGCCGTTCGCGAGGCCGTGGAATTCTGCCTGCGCCAGGGCATCGCGTCGCTGACGCTGTTCGCCTTCTCCAGCGAGAACTGGCAACGGCCGCCCAGCGAGGTATCCGCCCTGATGGAGTTGTTCCTGAAGGCGATCGACCGCGAGGTGGACGAGCTTCACGGCAACGGCGTGCGCATTCGCTTCGTAGGCGATCTGGAACCCTTCGCGCCCGAACTGCGCGAGCGCATGGAAGCCGCCATGGCGCGAACCGCGAACAACGCTGCGCTCAACATGAACGTGGCAGTGAACTACGGCGGTCGCTGGGATATTGCGCGCGCCGCACGCCTCGCGGCAGAAGCGGCAGCTCGCGGCGAATTCGCCATCGGCGACATCGACGAACAGCGTCTGCACGGTTATACCTGCCTGGCCGACCAGCCGCCGCTGGACCTGTTCATTCGCACCGGCGGCGAGCGCCGGGTAAGCAACTTCCTGCTCTGGCAGATCGCCTATGCCGAGCTCTACTTCACCGACACCCTGTGGCCCGACGTCGACCAGGCCTGCCTTGCCGAGGCCTTGGACGACTATGCCCGCCGCGAGCGCCGCTTCGGGCGCACCGGCGAACAGGTCGCGGGCTGACGCCGGAATCCCATGCTCAAGCAACGCATCATCACCGCTGCGATCCTCATACCGCTGGTCCTGGCGCTGATCCTCCTGCCGCCGACCGGCTTCTTCGCCACGTTGATCGCCATCGTCTTCGTGGGCGCGGCGTGGGAATGGAGCCTGCTGGCGGGCTGCCGCACCCAGGCAGGCCGTGCCATCGTCACAATGGCGGCGGCCGCGATCTTCGTCGCCCTGCTGATCATCCGCACGCCGGGCCTGCTGACCCTGTTGACCGTCATCGGCGTGGCATGGTGGATCGGCTGCTGCTTCTGGCTGCGAAACTTCAATTTTTCCGCCGCTCCCAATGCAGAGAATCGCCTGCTCAAGCTCGGGACCGGCGCACTGGTGATCGTGCCCGCCTTTGCCGCGGCCACGCTCCTGCACTCGAGTGATCGTGGCAACTGGTGGACCCTACTCGCGCTCGTGATCGTCTGGGCCGCCGACACGGGGGCCTATTTCAATGGACGGCAGTTCGGGCGGCGCAAACTCGCGCCGCGCATCAGCCCTGGCAAGACATGGGCTGGCGTGTACGGCGCGGTCATGGCGGGCGGTCTCGTGGCCTTCCTCGGCGGATACCTGCTCGGGGTGCGCGGCACGTGGCCGTTGTGCGGCATGGTCGTGCTCGGCGTCGCCACCGTCGGCATTGCCGTGGTGGGCGACCTGTTCGAGAGCCTGATGAAGCGCCATGCGGCCGTGAAGGATTCGGGCGCGCTCTTCCCTGGTCATGGCGGTCTGCTCGACCGTCTCGACAGCGTCTTCGCCGCCTTGCCGGTGTTCGTGGCCGGCAAACTGCTGCTGGGACTCTGAGCATGAGTCCGCGTCAGGTCGCGGTGCTGGGCGCTACCGGCTCCATCGGTGGCAGTACGCTCGACGTCATCGCCCGCCATCCCGAGCGTTTCCGCGCCAGCGTGCTCGTGGCCCATCGCGATACCCAGGCGCTGGCCGTGCTGTGTGAGCGCTTTCGTCCCGACCTGGCGATCATCGCCGACCCCGCCATGGAGGCCGACCTCGCCCGCCGACTTGCAGCGGCCCGGGTCGTCTGCGACGTGGCCTCCGGCGCTGATGCCGTCACCGCGGCGGCAGCCGGACCGCTGTGCGACACGGTCGTCGCCGCCATCGTCGGCGCGGCAGGCCTCGATTCCACCCTGGCCGCGGCGCGCGCGGGCAAGCGCCTGCTCCTGGCCAACAAGGAATCCATCGTGATGGGTGGCGCCCTGCTTCTGGACGCGCTGCGCCAGGGCGGTGGCGACCTCATCCCTATCGATTCCGAACACAACGCCATCTTCCAGTGTCTGCCTGGCGGACGGCCCGACCTCGCTCGCGCGGGCGTGCGCCGGCTCATCCTGACCGCCTCGGGCGGCCCCTTCCGCGGCCGGAAGCGCGCCGAGCTGGGCGCGATCACACCCGACGAAGCCTGCGCACATCCCAAGTGGTCCATGGGCCGGAAGATCTCGGTCGACTCCGCCACCCTGATGAACAAGGGGTTGGAAGTGATCGAAGCCCATCACCTGTTCGCCGCACCGGTCGATGCCATCGAAGTGGTGGTCCACCCGCAAAGCCTGGTCCATTCCCTTGTCGACTACGTGGACGGATCGGTCCTCGCGCAGCTCGGCAACCCGGATATGCGCACCGCGATCGCCTGCGCCCTCGCCTTTCCGGAGCGGATCGAGGCGGGCGTGGCGCCCCTCGATCTGGCCGCGCACGCCCGGCTCGACTTCGAAGCCCCCGACCTGGAAACCTTCCGTTGCCTCGCCCTCGCCTTCGCGGCGCTGCGCGCGGGCGGCGATGCCACCGCCATCCTCAATGCCGCCAACGAGGTAGCCGTAGAGGCGTTCCTCGCCGGTTCCCTCCCCTTTTTGGGCATCTCGGAACTGGTAGAGCGCGTACTTGAGGAACTGCCGGCCCAACCCGTGGTCGATGTCCAGACCCTTGTGGCACGTGACGCCGAAGCTCGTCGGGCGGCGCGGGGCGTGCTCCATCGCGCTTACTGCTAAACTCGCTCCACTCCAACACTTTTTCCACCGAGACCCTCCCTCCCCGATGAGCCCTGTCCTAGGTTCCGTGTTCTGGCTACTGGTTACGCTCGGCGTGCTGGTGACCTTCCATGAATTCGGCCACTACTGGGTCGCTCGCCGCTGTGGCGTGCGGGTGCTGCGCTTCTCGGTGGGCTTTGGGCGCCCGCTGTGGCGTCGTGTGGCGAAGGACGGCACTGAGTACCAGATCGCAGCGATTCCCCTTGGCGGCTACGTCAAGATGCTGGATGCCCGCGAGGGCGACGTCTCGCCGGCCGAGCGCGACGAAGAATTCACCGGCAAGTCGGTGTGGAAGCGGATCGCCATCGTCGCGGCCGGCCCCGTCTTCAATCTCATCTTTACCGTCGTCGCCTTCTGGGCGATGTACATGATTGGCAAGCCCGATGTGGCCCCGGTCGTCACCGCAAGTACCGGCAGCGTTGCGGCGGTCGCGGGCATCCGCCCGGGCGATCGCCTGATCGCGATGAATGGCGATGCCGTGGCCACGTGGAGCGACGCCACCGAGATCCTCGCCAACGCGCTGCTCGGCAATGAACCGCTGCCGGTGCGCGTCAAGGGTCTCGACGGCACCCAGCGCGACGTGGTGCTGCCCGTGCAGCGGCTCGATGCCGGCGGTGACATCGGCAAGCGTTTCGACCAACTGGGACTCGGCCTGCAAGCGCCCCCGGTCGTCGGCCAGGTCGTGCCGGGCGATCCCGCTGCCCTCGCCGGCATCCGCACAGGCGACCGCATCCTCAGCGTCAACGGCAAGCCGGTATCGGATTTCGGTGACTTCACCCGAATCGTGCCGGAGCAAGCTGCGGTCTCCCCGAAGCTCGCGGTAGCAGTGCAGCGCGACGGCCAGACGAAGACCTTCGAAGTCACGGCGCGGATGAAATCCGAACAGGGCCAGCCCACGCGCTGGCTGATCGGCGTGGCCCGCCAGGCCCCGGAAGAAGCCACGCTGCGCTACGGACCCGTGCGCGCCTTCAGCGAATCGCTTCGCGCCACCTGGTCGGGCACGACGTCCACCTTCAACCTGATCGGCAAGATGCTCTCCGGCGAGGCATCCACCAAGAACCTCTCCGGTGTCATCGGCATCGCGCAGGTGGCCAACGATTCGGCCAATCGCGGCCTCGGCTGGTTCCTCAACTTCCTCGCCCTGGTCTCGCTCAGCCTTGCCATTCTGAATCTGCTTCCCATCCCGGTCTTGGACGGTGGGCACCTGCTGTATTACCTTATCGAGTTGATCAAGGGCAGCCCGGTCAGCGAACGCACCATGATCGCCGGCCAATATGTGGGCATCCTCCTGCTGTTCACGCTGATGGGGCTCGCGTTCTTCAACGATATTCAGCGAATGCTCGTGTCGTGAGTCGGTGCCGCGCAGTACGCGGGTCCGACGCACGTGCGCGCCATCGCACGGCATCACCGTATCACCCAGGCTACGGGCGCACACGCGCTCCGCGCCGAACGACGCTGGGCATGAGCCCGGCGCGTGCTCCTCTTCGGTCGCCGGCCTCGTCCGCCGTCGACTGGAATTAACCCAACGGAATCGACGATGAAGCGTATCGCCGCCCTGATCCTGCTTGCCTCCCTGTCCGCCAATGCGCTTGCCGCTTTCGAGCCGTTTGTCGTTTCCGACATCCGTATCGACGGCCTGACGCGCATCGCGCAGGGCACGGTGCTGAGCTACCTGCCGATCGAAAAGGGCGAGACCCTTAGCGACGACAAGGCCCAGGCCGCCATCCGCGCCCTGTACCAAACCAAGTTCTTCAGCGACGTCGAACTCGACCGCCAGGGCGACATTCTGGTGATCAAGGTCATCGAGCGTCCCGCCATCGCCAAGCTCACGCTGCGCGGCAACAAGGACATCAAGGAAGACGACCTGCGCAAGGGCCTGAAGGAAATCGGCCTGGCCGAAGGCGAGACCTTCGACCGCCTGTCGCTCGACCGCGTGCAGCAGGAATTGATCCGCCAGTACTACAACCGCGGCAAGTACAACGTCTCTGTCGAGCCGCACGTCACGCGCCTGGATCGCAACCGTGTGGCGATCGATATCGAAATCCGCGAAGGCAAGGCGGCGAAGATCAAGGAGATCAACGTCGTCGGCAACAAGGCTTTCAGCGACAAGGAAATTCGCGACGGCTTCGAGTCGAACACCACCAACTGGCTGTCGTGGTACTCGAAGGACGACCAGTACTCGCGCGAGAAGCTCTCCGGCGATCTGGAGAAGCTCAGCAACTATTACATGAACCGCGGCTACGCCGACTTTGGCATCGATTCCACCCAGGTGGCGATCAGCCCGGACAAGCGCGCCATGTACGTGGACGCGAGCGTGAAGGAAGGCGAGGTCTACACCGTCTCCGACGTGAAGCTGCTCGGCGAACTGATCCTGCCCGAAGAGACCCTGCGCAAGCTGGTCTTCATCCACAAGGGCGACACCTTCAATCGCGGTGCCATCGAAGCCAGCACCGACGCGATCAAGGGCATCCTCGCCAACATCGGCTACGCGTTCGCCAAGGTCACGCCGATTCCGAAGCTCGACAAGGACAAGCGCACTGCCGACCTCACGCTCTTCATCGAGCCGGGCAAGCGTGTGTACGTTCGTCGCGTGGTGTTCCAAGGCAATACCCGTACGGAAGACGAGGTGCTGCGCCGTGAAATGCGCCAGCTCGAAGGCTCCTGGTATTCGCAGGGCGCCATCGATCGTTCGAAGACCCGCCTGCAGCGCCTCGGCTATTTCAAGACCGTGGACATCGACAAGGCACTGGTTCCCGGCACCGTCGACCAGGTCGACCTGACCGCCAAGGTCGAGGAACAGTCGGCCGGCTCGCTGATGTTCGGCGTGGGTTACTCGCAGTACTCCGGCATCATCCTGTCGGCGTCCGTGTCGCAGAACAACTTCCTCGGTACGGGTGACCGCTTCTCCATCGGCGCGGAAACCAGCACGTACTACAAGCGCGTCAACGCGAGCTACACCAACCCCTACCTGACCGACTCCGGTATCCAGATCGGTTACAACCTGGGTTACAGCAAGCTCGACTACGGCGATACCGACCTCGCCAACTACACGTACAGCACGAAGTCGTTCGAGACCACGCTGTCGTTCCCGATCACCGACTTCGACTCGGTGTCGACGAGCCTGGGCGTCAGCTCCAACCTCATCAACACCTCGTTCTACACGCCGAGCCAGCTCGTGGCGTACCAGGACGCCATTGGCAACAAGACGATCCATTCGTGGACGTCGAGCCTCGGCTACTCGCACGACACGCGCAACAGCTACTGGGCACCGACCCGCGGCGGTCAGCTCACGGCATCGATCTCGGGTTCGCTGCCGGGCTCCACTGTCCAGTACTACAAGCTGTTCGGCGAGGCCAACCACTACTGGCCGATCGGCAAGGGTTTCGTGCTCTACCTCGACGGTCAGATCGGGTACGGCAAGACCTACGGCCAGACCTACGATAACAACGGCTACTACTACACCGTCGGCGCGGACGGCCAGCCCGTCCAGCACCTGCTGTACCAGAAGGGTGACAAGGTCGAATTCCCGTTCTGGGAAAACTACTACGCCGGTGGCGTGCGCGACGTGCGCGGCTTCCAGGACAACACCCTCGGCCCGCGCTTGTGCGATGGCGGCAGCACCACGCTGGCACCGAACTCGAAGGGCCAATGCACGGGCGGTTACTACAGCTACGGCCAGCCGGTCGGTGGCGCGTTCAAGGTGCTGGGCACGGCGCAGGTGTTCCTGCCCCTGCCCTTCCTCAAGGACGTGAACACGGCCCGCGTGTCCTGGTTCGTGGACGTCGGCAACGTCTACAAGAACTATGGTGCGTTCGACGCCAGCGAGCTGCGTGCCTCCACCGGCCTCTCGCTGCAGTGGCAGGCGCCGATTGGTCCGCTGATCATCAACTTCGCCGTGCCGTTCCGTAAGAAGGACGCCGACAGCCGCTTCGTCGAGCGCATCCAGTTCACCTTCGGCAACACCTTCTAAAGGTCCAAGCAAAGAACCTGTAGAATCAGAGGGGTGGCTCAAACGCCACCCCTTTCTTTTGGGAGTTTTCCGTGAGCGGGAATCCGCAATTCACTCTTGGCGAACTGGCCGAGCGGTTCGGGCTGGAGGCGCACGGCGATCCGGCCACCACCGTGGACGGTGTCGGCACCTTGGCGACAGCCACGCCCAACCAGTTCACCTTTCTGTCGAACCCGAAATACACCTCGCAGCTCACCGAATCCCAGGCCGGCATCGTGGTACTCGCGGCCGAGTCCCTGCCCTTGCGCCAGGGCGCTGCTCTGGTAGCGAAGGATCCGTACGTCGCTTACGCGAAGATCGCGGCGCTGTTCGAAAAGCATGCCGATGCGCCGCATGGGATCCACGTGAGTGCCGTGGTGTCGCCGTCGGCACGCGTGCATCCCAGCGCGAGCGTCGGTCCTTGCTGCGTCGTCGAAGATGGCGCCGTCATCGAGGAAAACGCCGTACTCGGCCCGCATTGCACGATTGGACCGGGTTGCGTCGTCGGTGCAGGCAGCCGCCTCGTGGCGCGCGTGACCCTCGTCATTCGAGTCACCCTCGGCAAGCGTGTCCTCGTGCATCCGGGCGCTGTCATCGGCTCCGACGGGTTCGGCATCGCGTTCGACCGCGACCACTGGGTCAAGCTTCCCCAACTGGGCGGCGTGCGCATCGGCGACGACTGCGAGATCGGGGCCAACACGACCATCGACCGCGGTGCGCTCGACGACACGGTGCTCGAAGAGGACGTACGCCTCGACAACCAGATTCAGATCGCCCACAACGTGCATATTGGCGCGCACACGGCCATGGCGGGCTGCTCGGCCGTCGCCGGTAGCGCGAAAATCGGCCGTTACTGCCTCATCGGCGGCAATGCGGGCATCCTGGGCCACCTCGAACTGGCCGACCGGGTTACCATCACGGCAAAAAGCCTCGTGACGGCATCGATCAGGGAATCCGGTGAATATTCGTCCGGCTCCCCGCTGCAGGAGAACCGCCTATGGCGGCGAAATGCAGCGCGCATGAAACATCTCGACGAGTACGCGCGTCGCCTCGCGGCGCTGGAAAAGGATAAAGGGCAATGACCGAAACGAAAGCTGCCGTGACGCTGCCGGTGGACGTGGAGCAGATCCAGCGGCTTCTGCCGCATCGCTACCCGTTCCTGCTGGTGGACCGGGTCATCGAGATCGATCCGGGCAAGACCATCACCGCGATCAAGAACGTCACGATCAACGAGCCGTTCTTCCAGGGTCATTTTCCCGGCCATCCGGTCATGCCGGGCGTTCTGATCGTCGAAGCCATGGCGCAGACGGCCGGCTTGCTCACCCAGATCACCAGCCAGATCGACGGCCAGTCGGGTAGCCCGCTGTTCTATCTGGTCAAGGTGGACAACGCGCGCTTCTCCGCCGTGGTTGCCCCCGGCGACCAGTTGCGCATGGAGGTTTCGCTCAAACGTCTCATTCGCGGTATGGGCCTGTTTGAGGCTCAGGCCAAGGTAGACGGCAAGATCGTCGCCTGCTGCGAACTGATGTGCGCCGCGAGGGCCGACAAATGATCCATGCCACCGCGCAGATCGATCCGTCCGCACGCATCGCGGACAACGTCAGCATCGGTGCCTACAGCATCATCGGCGCGGACGTGGTCATCGGCGAAGGCACGACCATTGGTCCGCACGTGGTGATCGAAGGCCCCACCGTCATCGGGCGGGACAATCGCATTTCCCAGTTTGCCTCCATCGGCGGCCCGCCGCAGGACAAGAAGTGGCAGGGTGAGCGCACCGAGGTCGTCATCGGCGATCGCAACCTCATCCGCGAGTTCGTCACCATCAACCGCGGCACGGGCGATGGCGGCGGTATCACCCGTATCGGCAGCGACAACTGGCTGCTGGCCTACGTGCATGTTGCGCATGATTGCCAAGTGGGCAACCACGTCGTTTTCTCGAACTACTCGGCCCTGGCCGGGCATGCCGAGATCGGCGACTGGACCATCCTCTCCGGCTATTCCGGCGTGCATCAGTTCTGCAAGGTGGGCGCGCATGCGTTCATCGGCATGGGCTGTCTCGTGGGTTCGGATGTGCCGCCGTTCGTGATGATGGCCAACGAGACGCGTGGCCGTCCGCGCGGCATCAACAGCGAAGGCCTGAAGCGACGCGGCTTCGACACCACTCGCATCGCCGCCATCAAGCGTGCCTACCGCACCTTGTACATGGCAGGCCTGCCGCTCGCCGAAGCGCGCGAACAACTGATGGCCCAGGCCGAAGCGAGCGAAGACGTGCGTCAGATGCTCGAATTCATCGACCGGAGCGAGCGCTCGCTCGCCAGGTAATGCCCGTCGGCGCCGCCATGGCGCCGACGTTTCACGAAGCCGCCTCGCCGTCTGCGGGAGACCACCCTTACCATGCAGCAGACCATGCTCTCGTCCGATGCTCCGCTCATCGCGCTCATCGCGGGCGAGGACTCGGGCGACCAGCTTGGTGCCGATCTCATCGATGCGCTGCGCGAGCGTTACCCGCTTGCGCGCTTCGTCGGCATCGGCGGCCCGCGCATGCTCGCGCGAGGCTTCGAGTCCTGGTACGACATCCGCGAGTTGTCGGTGATGGGCTTCGCCGAAGTGGTGAAGCATCTTCCGCGCTTGCTCCGCCTGCGCCGGGAGTTGCTCGCCCGCCTCGTCGCCGCGAAGCCGTCGATCACCATCGGCATCGACGCCCCGGATTTCACCCTCGGCGTCGAGCGCAAGCTCAAGCAGGCCGGTTTCCTCACCGCGCATTACGTCAGCCCGTCGGTTTGGGCGTGGCGGGAGAAGCGCGCGGCAAAGATCGGCGAGTCCGCCGAACGCGTGCTATGCCTGTTCCCCATGGAGCCGGCCATCTATGCACGCCACGGCGTAGATGCGCGCTTCGTGGGTCACCCGCTGGCCGACCGTTTCCCGATGGTGTCCGATCGGGAAGCGTCCCGCGACGCCCTCGGTCTTCCTCATAACGCGCCCGTCCTCGCCGTCCTGCCAGGCAGCCGCCCGAGCGAAATCGAGCGCGTGGGGGCCATCTTCATCGAGGCCGCCAGACGTGTCGCGGCGGCCATGCCCGCCGTGCGCATCGTGGTGCCGGCGGCCAACGACCAGGTTCACGCGCGCCTGGAAACCCTGCTCCAAGGTTTTCCCGGCACGCCCCCTCTGCTCACGGACGGCCACGCGCACGAGGCCATGCTCGCGTCGGACGCGGTGCTGCTCGCTTCGGGTACGGCCACGCTGGAGGCGATGCTGGCCAAGCGACCCATGGTCGTCGGCTACCGCGTATCGCCCACCAGCTATCGCATCGCCAAGGCCCTGCGCATGCTGAAGACCGACGTCTACAGCCTCCCAAACATCCTCGCCCGTGCCTGCGGCCTTGGCCGCGAACCGCTGGTCCCGGAATACATGCAGGACGACTGCACCCCCGGCAATCTGGCTCAGGCCACGCTCGACCTCCTGGCCGACAGCGAACGCCGCGGCGAGATCGTCGCCGCCTTCGAATACCTGCATCAGGAACTGCGCGGCGGCCTGGACGGCCGGGCCGCGGACCACGCCGCCGACGCGATCGCGGAGTTGCTGGCCCGTGCCGGCTTGCCCGCGAGCGCGCCCGCGCACTAGGCTTTGCCGATGCCCCGCAAGCGCAACGTCACCTCGCAACTCGCCCGCGATCTCATCATCGCCGGGGTAGACGAGGCTGGACGCGGCCCGCTGGCCGGTCCGGTCGTGGTGGCCGCCGTCATTCTCGACCCCGCCCGGCCGATCCGCGGCCTCGACGACTCCAAGCAACTGAACGAGGCCGTTCGGGAAAAGCTGCACGATCGCATCCTGGAGCGCGCCCTCGCCCATTGCGTGGTCTTCGTCGAACGTGACGAGATCGACCGCATCAACATCTTCCAGGCGACGATGGTTGGCATGACCCGTGCGCTCATGGGCCTGTCGATGGCTCCGCAGATCGCGCTGGTGGACGGCAACCGCCTGCCGCGGACCCTCCCCTGCGAGGGCCGCGCCGTTATCGGCGGCGATGCGACGGAACCGGCGATCAGTGCCGCCTCGATCCTGGCGAAGGTCAGCCGGGATCGACACATGCAGGCCATCGAGGCCGTGCATCCCGGCTATGGGTTCGCGAAGCACAAGGGCTACGCCGTGCCCGAGCACCTGGAAGCCCTGCAACGACTGGGGCCCTGCGACATCCATCGACGCAGCTTCGCGCCGGTGAAGCGCTGGTTCGAACCGGACACAGTGGACCAACCCATGGCGGACCTTTTCGCCGCCGCGGTCTAGCGCCGCGGCTGTAGGACAACCCCTAAAGTCCCCTCGGCCCCTGCCGATACGAAAGCTGACGCCCTCCCCTGAGGGTGTGCACCTTTCCCCTATCGACAGGTAACACCCATGAAGAAGATCGCCATCGCCGCTGTCCTGTTCGTCGCCGCCCCGTTGTCCGCCAACGCCGCTTGCGCAGCCAAGGACTTCGCCATCGACGGCTTTGCCGTGAAGTTGCAGCAGGGCTCGGGCCAGCCGCGCTTCAGCATGAAGGGCAACCTCGTCAACAAGTGCGGCGAGCCGGCTGCAGCGCAGATCCGCATCGACGCCAAGGACGCGTCCGGCAAGGTCGTCGCGAGCAAGCAGGGCTGGCCCGCCGGCACCTCCAACATCGAGCCGGGCAAGAGCGTCGACTTCGACCTCGGCCGCCTGTTCCGCTACTCGCCGGACATGCAGGACTACACCGTCGTCGTTTCCGACGTGAAGGCCTGGTAAGACGCGTTCAGCTCAAGCCGGCGCCAGGGGGCAGCGAGCATCGCTACCCCCTGGCGCCGATACGTCAGATCGCGATCCAGGGCACCGTGTCGCCCGCGGCGAATGCCGAATCGCTCGCGCGGAGCCATGCCAACGCATGCGCTGAGGCGAGATTGCTCAGCATGTGCGATTCCTGGTGCGGCAGCAGGTGCAATACCGCCGTGCTGTTCGTGACATCCAGACGCATGCGCACCAGCCGGTCGCGCTGCGCATCCGCCGGTACGGCCGACGCCAGCACGCCCGTGCGCCAAGCCGGTTGCGTTCCCGTTTCACCTTCCAGCAAACCCAGTACCGCGCGTGCATGCACCGCGAGGCACACCAGCACGGCGGCCGGATTGCCTGGCATACCCAGCAACGCCTTGCCTTCGCGCATGCCGAACCACAATGGCTTGCCCGGCTTCTGCGCCACCTTCCAGAACACCTTGCGCACACCGAGTCGATCGGCGACGAGTGGAACGAAATCGCGATCGCCGACCGATACGCCGCCGCTGGTGATCACCAGGTCCGCGCTGTCCAGCGCCGCACTCATGGCTTCTTCCAGCGCGGCTTCGTCATCGCGCACATAAGCCACGACGGGTTCGCCGTAACCGTGCTCGACGAACCACGCGCGCAGCAGCGGTCCGTTGGCGTCGTATACCTGCCCCGGTAACAGCGGCTCGCCCACCCGCACCACCTCGTCCCCGGTCACAATCACCGCGATACGCGGCCGACGACGAACTTCCACCGAACCGACGCCGGCCATCGCCAGCGCGGCCACCAGGCCGGCATTGATCCGCTGACCCGCTTCCGCGATCACCGTGCCGATCGTCAGCTCCTCGCCTTCGTGGCGTATGGCGTCCCCCAAACGGACAGGTTCACGCAGCACGATGCGATCGTCGTTGCGATCCACGACTTCCTGCATCGCCACGGCGTCGGCGCCGTCGGGGATCGCGCCGCCGGTAAGGATTCGCACCGCCTGGCCCGGCCCTACGGATACCGCAGCGGGCTGCCCGGCTGCCGAGGTGCCGACGAGCAACCGTGCTGCCATTCCGTCGGCAGCGCGAACCGCATAGCCATCGACGGCGCTCTGGGTGAACCGAGGCAGCGCGATGCGCGCCGTCGGCGATTCCGCCAGCACGGCGCCCAAGGCCAGTTCGAGCGGAATGTCGTGCGTCGGCAGGGGATGGACCGAGGTCCGATAGTGCTCGAATGCCGCGTGGATCGGCAGGAGCGCCACCTCAGTGACCCTCGCCGTAGCCACCGGGATGCCGGCCACCCGAGCGCCCGGTCTCCAGCAGATGGACGAGGCCCGGCAGCGTGGCGGCCAGCGATTCGCTGGCGCCGCCACGGCTTCCCGGGAACGTGGCGACGAGCGTGTCGCGCACGTAGCCTGCGACGCCGCGGGAGAGCATCGCAAACGGCATGCGCTTCTGGCCGAAGGCGCGTGCCGCTTCCATGATGCCGGGGATCTCGACGTCGAGCATCGGGCGGATCGTATCGACGGTGATGTCCCGCGGACCGAGGCCCGTACCGCCCACCGTGATCACAAGCGCGATACCGCCATCCACCAGCGAGCCCACCAGATCGCCCAGCACGGCGGCATCGTCGGCAATCACCGCATACTCGACGGGGGCGAATCCCGCCTCGACCAGCGCATCGCGCACGTACGTACCCGCCGTATCACGCTTCGCGCCACTGGCCACCGAATCCGACAGGACCACGACCGCAGCGCTGTGCGGCGTCGAGAGCGTACGTCGATAGTGCGACTTGCCGCCGGTCTTGCGCTCCAGGCGGCAATCCTCGATGTGCAAGTCGTCGGGTTCCGCATAAGGCTTCAGCATGTCGTACAGCGTGAGCGCGGCCAGACTGACGGCGGTCAACGCCTCCATCTCCACGCCCGTCGGCCCGATCGTCTGCACCTCGGCGATCACGCGCACGGACGTATCGGCCAGTTCGTAATGCACGTCGGCGCGATGGATCGGCAACGGATGGCACAGCGGAATCAGCTCGTCCGTGCGCTTGGCGGCAAGAATGCCCGCGACACGTGCCGTCTTCAGCGGATCGCCTTTTTCTGTGTCGCCCGTGCGCAGGAGGTCGATGCAGTTGGCCGGCGCATGCAAGGTGGCGGTGGCGCGGGCAATGCGCAGGGAGTCCGGTTTCTGGCTGACGTCTTTCATCCGTGGCTCGTATGGGAGTGGTGGCGGTGCGGCGTCGGTGCCGCGTCGTCGAGGTCGTCACGGATGCAGCAGCCTTCGACGAAGGCGCTGCTTCCATCCGCGTAGAACTCTTCTTTCCAGATCGGCGCGCCGTGCTTTACCGCATCCACCGCGTAGCGGCACGCATCGAACGCCTCGGCGCGATGCGGCGCACGTACGACGCACACGATGGCGACATCGCCAATGGAAAGATCGCCAAGCCGATGCACGATGCGCACGTACGGCACGCCATAGCGCTCGCGTGTGGCCTGTTCGACCTCGCGGATGACCTTGGCTGCCAGCGGCTCATGCGCCGTGTATGTGAGATGGCGGACGGCGCGGCCTTCGTGGTGGTCGCGCACGGTGCCGACAAACAAGGCGAGGCCACCGCATTCGGGATGGTCGCTGAGCTCCAGCAGGGGCTCGATGGTGACAGGCTGGTGTGAGAGAACGTCGTGCGCCATGCCTAGCCTCCCGCCACCGGCGGAAGCAATGCGATGCGCCGATCGGCAGGCAACGGATCGGCACGGCGGATGATGGTATCGCCTGACACGCAGGCACAACGTTCTAGCGAACTGGCCAATGTCGGGCGTGCCTGCGCCAGCAGCGCCAGCGCATCGGCGACCGTGCGTGGCTCGTCGCCCGCGTCGATCCGGCATTCCTTTTCCCCGGCCAGGCGCTCGAGGTTCGCATAGAGTTCGAAAACGATCGGTGTCATGGTGGTTCCTTCGACGAGGGCGGGCTCAGCCACCCATCGCGTGCATGGTCAGCGGTCGATCCACCGGGCCGGGACGCGAGGCATAGCCGGCATCCTTCAGCCATACGGCCCGTGCGACCTGCGCCGCGAGCGCGGCGTCGTCGATGCCTTCGCGCAGGCGGGCGCCCAGCGGCGTGCCGATCGGCGAGAACAGGCAGGTGAACAACTCACCGGTGGCCGTGATTCGCAGGCGATCGCAAGTGGCGCAGAACGGATTGGACACGGTGGAAATGATGCCAAGAGGATAGCCGCCGTCCACCCGGTACGGCGTGGCCGGATCACTGCCCCGCGGCAGCACGTCCACATGATGGGAGCGCGCGATGGCCGCCAGCATTTCGGCTTCGGAAAACACGGCATCGCGTTTCCACTGCCCCGGCGCGTCCAGCGGCATGTATTCGATGAAACGCAGCGGCAGACCGCGCGCCATCGCCCACTCCAGCAGAGGCACTACGTCCTCGTGATTGTCGCCGCGAACAATGACGGCATTGAGCTTGATCGCCGCGCCGGCATCGACGAGCGCGGCGATGCCATCGAGCACCGGGGCGATCTCCCGGCGAGTGAGCCGGCGGAACGTGTCCGGATCGATCGCATCCAGGCTCACATTGAAATCGTCGATGCCCGCCTGCACGAGCTCACGAGCCTTCGGCGCGATGCGCGAGGCATTCGTGGTCATCGACAGACGCGACAGCCCGCGCTCGCGAAGCGCGTCGATGGCTCGCACGCATTCAGTGAGATCCCGACGCAGCAGCGGTTCGCCGCCGGTCAGCCGGATCTGGTCGATGCCGTGGTCGACGAACAGGCCCGCAAGACGCACGATCTCGTGCCGCTCCAGCAGGCTCGCGCGCGGCAACCAGTCCGGATGCTCCGGCATGCAATAGGTGCAGCGAAAATTGCAGCGGTCGGTAAGCGAAATCCGCAGCTTGCGCTTGGTACGTCCGTGGCGGTCGATGAGGGGTGACATGGTCGCCTTAGCAAAGCACGGGGAGCGTGAGGCGGGAGTTTCCGCTCCGTCACGCTGCTACTCCGGCCATCCTGCCAGACTTCGCCCACGAACGCCTTGCATCCTTCCACCATTCAACGACCGCCCTCGCATTCATGCCAGACTTCCCCCATGAACGCCCCGGACCCTTCCCCCGCTTCCGCCTGGCCAGTCTGGCCTGATTACGCTCTCGTCGAAGACCTGCTGCCGTCGTTACGGCAGTTCGCTCACGACGGGCGCGTGGCACTGGCGACCCTGGTCGCCACGGAAGGGCCGTCGCCTCGGCCGTTGGGTAGCGAAATGGTCATCGCGGCCGACGGCCGCGTCGCCGGCTACGTCTCGGGGGGATGCGTCGAAGCCGCCGTCGCCAGCGAAGCGGCGATGGTGCTCGCGGAAGGCCGCCCCCGGTTGCTCGACTACGGCGTGGGGAGCGATGTCGTGGACATCCAGCTCAGTTGCGGCGGGCGCATCGGTATCTTCGTTCGCGAGTTGGTCGACCCTTCCGCCTACGTCGCCGCTCTGCTCCTGGCACGGCGAGAACGACGCACGGTCACCGTCCTCGCCGGTGCCGCCAGTGGCGCCTGGCAGATCCGGGACGGTGCCTGCGAGGGCGACGCAGACACGTACGCGATCGTGCAGCGCCCTCCCCTGCGCATCGTGGCGGTGGGTGGCGATCCGGTCACGCTCGCGGTGGCGCGCCTTGCCCCGTTCCTGGGCATGGAGGTGATGCTGCTCCGTCCGCACGGCCCGCAGACGCCACCGCCAGGGCTCGACCTCGTGTCCTACGATGCGCGGTCGCTCCCGGTAGCGCTTGCGGAGCTGGTCCTCGACGACCGTACGGCCGTCTATTCGTTGAGCCACGACGCGGAAGTGGACCATGCCGTCGCCGCTCGGGCACTGCGCTCCCCCGCGTTTGCGGTGGGCGTGCTGGGCAGCCGCAACAAGATCGACACGCGTGTGCAGCGGCTCAGGGAGGGCGGCATCGGCGACGACGAACTCGCCCGGCTGCATCTTCCGGCCGGTTTGCCGATCGGAGCGCAGACGCCGCACGGCATTGCCGTCTCCATTCTGGCGCAGGTCTCCCAGCGCGATCGCGCGCGGATGCCGTGAACGCCCCGCACGATGCCGTGATCCTCGCCGCTGGCGGCAGCCGTCGCCTCGGGCGACCGAAACAATTGCTGACCCGTGGCGGCGAAACCCTGGTGGCCCGGACGGCACGCCACGTACTGGCGACCTCGCCCATGCGAACGCTCGTGGTCGTGGGCGCTCATGCCGATGCCGTGATGGCGGCGCTGGATACCTGTGACGTCGAATTCGTCTTCAATCCCGATTGGGAGACCGGCATGGCCTCTTCGCTGCGCATCGCGGCGGCGATGCTGGCGGATGGGCAGCGTCCCGTGCTCGTCACCGTGGTCGACCAACTCGCGCTGGCGTCACGCCACCTTACCGCGCTGCTCGACGCACACGATGGCGCTCGCGATACGGTGACTGCCTATGGCGACGCCCAGGGCGTACCTGCCGTACTCACCGCCACCACCTTCCAACGCGCCACGGCACTGCAGGGCGATGAAGGATTCCGTCGCCTCTGGCGCGACGCTCCCCCGCAACACATCCGGGCGGACGAACTGGCCGACGACCTCGACGATCGCGACGACATGCATCGCGCCATCGAAGCGGGTGATCTGGACCGCCCGGCGTAACCTGCGCAAGAAAAAGGCGCACTACCGGGTCATACTCAGGACAGCCCGCCACGGGAGCCACGCGATGCCTGCGACCCGCCTCGTCTATCGCCACCGCTGGCCGGTGCGCGTCATGCATTGGATCAACGTGATCTGCCTGTGCGTGCTGCTTGGCAGCGGTCTGCAGATCTTCAACGCCCATCCGGCGCTGTACTGGGGCGAACGGTCCGATCCAGGCAAGGCCGTGCTGGCGCTGGAGGGTGGCGTGGATGCGCAAGGTTCGCCTCAGGGCACGACGCGAATCGGCCGCCATACCTTCGATACCACCGGCGTACTTGGCGCGAGCAAGGTTGACGGGGAATGGACCTCACGAGGTTTTCCCGCGTGGGCCACCATCCCGGGCCCCGGCTGGCTCGCCATGGGGCGACGCTGGCATTTCTTCTTCGCCTGGCTTTTCGTCGCCAATGGCATCGCCTACGTCGGCTGGTCGATCGCGACCCGGCATCTCGCGCGTGACCTCGTGCCCACCCGCCGCGACTGGCACGGTATCGGCCGGTCCATCGTCGACCATTTGCGCCTGCGCCATCCGCAAGGTGACGAGGCGCTTCGCTACAACGTGCTCCAACGGTTGGCGTACCTCGTGGTCATCTTTGCCTTCGGAGGGGGAATCGTACTCATGGGCCTGGCGATGTCGCCGCGCATGGATGCCGTGCTGCACGGACTGGTCGACCTCGTCGGCGGCCGGCAATCGGCACGGACGATCCACTTCGTCATCGCCATGGGCTTCGTGGCCTTCGTCCTGATCCACGTGGCCGAAGTATTCCTGAGCGGCCCGATCAACCAGCTTCGCGGCATGCTCACCGGCTGGTACCGCGTACGCAAGGCGCCTGATGAACCCGAGGCATCCCCGCATGACTGATCGCCGCACGTTTCTTCGCCGCACTCTCCTGGCCCTCGGCGGCGCCACGCTGGCCGGTTGCGATCGCATTTCCGAAAGCGAAACCGGCACGAAGGTACTGGCATCGGCGGAAGCCGTCACCCGCCGCGTGCAACGATTTCTCTCGCCGTCGACCGCTCTGGCGAAGGAGTTCACCGAAGCCGACATCTCGCCCGTGTTCAAGCCCAACGGCAGCACCATGCCCGATACACCGGCCTACCAGGCCTTGCTGCGCGATGGCTTCAGCGGTTATCGCCTGGAAGTCGACGGCATGGTGGAGCGGCCGGCCCGCTTGTCGCTGGAGGAGTTGAAGTCGCTCGGCACCCGCACGCAGATCACGCGTCACGATTGCGTCGAAGGATGGAGCGCCATCGGCAAGTGGACGGGGACGCCGCTGGCTGCCCTGCTCGATCATGTCGGTCCGAAGGAAGGTGCCCGCTACGTCGTGTTCCATTGCTTCGACAACATCGAAGAAGACACGCCTTATTACGAGAGCATCGACCTGGTCGAAGCGCGCCACCCGCAGACCCTGCTCGCGTATGCGCTGAACGGCGCACCGTTGCCCGTGGCGAACGGGGCGCCGCTGCGCCTCCGTGTCGAGCGCCAGCTCGGTTACAAACACGCCAAGTACCTGCGCCGCATCGAGCTGGTCGCGAGCTTTGCGGAGGTGGGCGAAGGCAACGGCGGTTACTGGGAAGACAACGGTTACGAGTGGTACGCAGGCATCTGAACGAGGCTTTTTCCGCACTGCGTCACCGCGGACCCTGAAAAAAAGGGCTGTAAAGGCAAAAAAACTCGTCGGACCCTATTTTCAGCGGACGAAAGCAACGCTAGAGTGAGTCGCCCGCAGGGCACCGGCCAGAACGGCCGCCTCATTCGAACAAAGTGACAAGGATAACCATGGCCAAGACCACCAAAACGGCGGCGAAGAAGGCCGCTGCCAAGGCTCCCGCCAAGGCTGCGAAGGCGCCGGCCGCCCTCAAGCCCATCAAGGATCCGCTTTCGAAGTCGTCGCTCGTCTCGCACATCGTCGAGCAGAGCGGTGTCGACAGCAAGAGCGTGAAGGCCGTGCTGGCTTCGCTCGAAGGCGCGATCTCCGCGTCGGTTCACAAGAAGGGCGCCGGCACGTTCACGCTGCCCGGCCTGCTCAAGATCACCTCGGTTGCCGTTGCGGCCAAGCCGAAGCGCAAGGGTAAGGACCCGTTCACCGGCGAAGAGCGCTGGTTCGCGGCCAAGCCGGCGTCGGTCAAGGTCAAGGTCCGTCCGCTGAAGAAGCTCAAGGACGCGGCCGCCTGATCCCTCGCGGTGGCACATCCACCGCGATCGACGAGGTAACCCGAAACCTCCGCCTCATGGCGGAGGTTTTTTTTGGACGTCTGAAACCCCGCTCGCACAACAAACCTTTCGGCCACACCGCTTTGTTGGCTTCTCGCCACCATGGCGGCTCCCACAACTTACCCCCCATGCCGCAAGTCATGCTTGACTACATCTGTCGTCAAGCGCACCCTGCCTACATATGTAGTCAGGAGCGGCAGCATGACCAAGAAGACGATCGGCGATCAGGAGCTCGCGCTTCTGCAGTACATCGCGGATACGCCGAAGCGTTCGGTAGCGGAGGTCTGGGCGGGTTTCGGGGAAGCGCGCGGGCTCGCGCGGTCTACGGTGCTTACGATGATGGAGCGCCTGCGCGCCAAGGGCTACCTCACCCGGCGCAAGATCGACGGCAGCTTCCGTTACAGCGCTACCAACGGTACGGGCGAGGTCATGACGGGCGCCGTCGCGCGCTTTGTCGAGAAGACCTTGCAGGGTTCCGTGTCCCCGTTCGTGGCGTGGATGTCGGAGCGGGGGCAGGTCAGCGACACGGAGCTGGCGGAACTGGAAGCTCTGGTAGGCACGTTGCAGTCCCGGCGCAAGGGACGCTGACATGGACGCGCTGATCGATACCGTATTGTCCCGGCTTGCGTATGCCTCGTTGCAGGCCGTGCTCCTTGGCGCGCTGGTCGGCGTGGCCTGCCGTTTCATTCCTTCGCTGTCTGCGGCAGCCCGAAGCGCGCTGTGGTGGTTGCTCGGGGCGCAGCTGCTGATCGGACTGCTTGCTCCATCGCCTGTGACGTTGCCGCTGTTGCCGCCCGCCGTAACGACGACGGTCGTCGTCACTGCACCGGTCATCGTCACAGCAGCATCGGATGCCTCGGATGTCGCCACCTCGACGTTTTCTTGGGCCGCGATTCTGCTCGCGGCCTGGGCAGCCGCCGTGCTGGCGCAGTGGATAGTCGCCGCGCGTCGTGGCTACCGGCTCGTCGGCATCGTGAAACGAGCCTTGCCGCATGACGACGTCCGCGTGGAGACGCTCTGTGCACGCCGGGCGCGTGAACTCGGTTTGCGCCGATCGCCGCGCCTGAAGGTGAGCGACGAGGTCGATTCGCCGCAGGTCGCCGGCCTGTGGCGACCGACGATTCTTCTACCGCTCGACGACCGCCTCAACGACGATGAGCTCGACATGGCGCTCATGCACGAGCTGGCGCACGTGCGCCGCGGCGACCTGCTGTTGGGTTGGGCGCCGGTGCTCGCCCGCTCGCTGTTCTTCTTCCATCCGATCGTGCATCTGGCCATGCGCGAATACGCACTTTGCCGCGAGGCCGCCTGCGATGCGTTGGTCGTGGCGCGTGGACGCCAGGCACCGCAAACGTATGGACGCCTGCTGCTTCGCCTGGGTGTCGCGCCGCACCCGCATCACGCGCTTCCCGGCGCGTCCCCCACGTTCCGCACCCTGAAGAGGAGACTCGACATGCTAGGCAACGCGACCGACGCGCCGCACCGCGCGCTCACCGTGGCGATTTTTGCTGTCCTTACCGTGGTCGGTGTCACACCGTGGCGCGTGGTCGCCGCCGAGCAGGGCACCAAGCGCACAGGGGTGTTCGCCTCCCCCAGTCCCGCATCGGCGCCTTCACCCGCCGCGCCAGTGGCACCCGCGGCACCCGCGCCTCCCCCGGATGTGTCGTCGGCGCCACCTGCACCGGCAGCACCTCTCGCCGCGCGCCCCCCGGCTCCACCCCCGGCGCCGCCTGCGCCACCTGCACCACCGATGATCAGCAGCTTTTTCACCGGTGACTCGAACGGTCATGGGAACCAGGCTTTCGCCTTTTTCAGCGACGACATCCAAGTGATGGAGGGCAGCAACGCGGACGTGCGCCGCGCAGCCGCACAAAAGAAAGGATCCGGCGATTTCGCCTGGTATCAGGACGGTAAGCAGGCCTGGATCGTGAGAGACCCTGCCTATGTGAAGCGCATCCACGACGTCTACGCGCGAAGCAGCAAGGCGGCCGACGTCACGGCGGCGAGCGCGGAGAAACAGGCGTCGATCGCTCAACGGCAGGCCATGCTGAACGAGCAGATGGCGAAGCTCGCGGAGCGGCAGGCGGAGCTCGCCGTCAAGCAGAGCGACCCGAACGGTCCGCACGATCCATCGGCGTATGCCGCGGGTCACGCCGCGATCGGCAAGGAACAGGCGGAAATCGGACGGCAGCTCGCGGAACTCGACAGTCAAAACGCCGCAGAAGGTAAGGTGATGGCGGACCGTAATCGACGCCAGGCGGAAGAATCGCGTAAGGCGGCGCAGGAGGTGAGTGCGATCATGGCTCAGGCGATCCGCGATCACGCCGCGGAACCCGCGCGCTGACGGAAGCGCCATGCTCCGGTATCGTGGAAGGCTTCGCGCGCTCGCGCGGCACCCCTTTCACGCTACTGGAGGCGTCATGCAACTCGAATCCGGCACGGTCATCGAGGCTCGTGCCCTGCTCTTCGACATGGACGGCACCTTGATCGATTCGCGCGTCGTCGTCGAGAAAATATGGAAACGCTGGTGCGACGAGAACGGTATCGACTGGCACGACGTGCTTCCGCGTCTGCACGGCGTGCGCATGCTCGACTCGGTGAAGATGTTCGCGAAGCCAGGCATGGACGTTCAGGCGGTGTACGACCGCCTCTATCGCGAAGAAGTCGAGGACGTGGACGGCATCGTCCCGATTCCTGGTGCCCCCGAACTGCTCGCGGCCCTGCCGCCCGATGCATGGACCATCGTGACGTCGGCGGATACGGTGCTGGCGAAGGCGCGTCTCGGTGCAGCGGGCATCGTGCCGCCGCCGCGCATGGTCACCGGCGAGATCGTGGTCAACGGAAAGCCCGACCCGGAGGGTTATCTTCTCGGCGCGCAGCGCATGGGCGCGCCGCCAGCGGAGTGTCTCGTGTTCGAAGACGCCAAGGCCGGCATCGACGCCGGACTGGCGGCAGGCGCACGCGTCATTGCCATTGCGGGCGATCACCCGGAAGAAATCGCTGCCGACGTGGATTGGATCAACGATCTCAACGCGCTGGCGTTCGAAGGCATCTACGACGGCAAGGTGCGCCTCCGCGTTCGCTGACGAGCGCCACTGGGCCTATCAGTAGACGTCGCGGCGGTAGCGCCCCGTCACCGCAAGGTGATTCACCGTCGCGTCGCCGAGCACCGCGCGCAACGCCGCGTCCACCCCCGGCGCCATGCCGTCGAGGCTTCCGCAGACATGGATGCTCGCGCCGTCGCGCACGAACTGCCTGAGCGCGTCGTCGGCCAAGCGCAGACGATGCTGCACGTAACGCACGGCGGCGGCGTCACGCGACCAGACGAGGTCGAGACGCTCGATGTGTCCGGCTTCGGACCAGGCTTCGAGTTCATCCACGTGCAGGCGGTCGATCGCCGCCTGGCGCTCACCGAAGATCACCCAGTTGCGTCGGTGTGCCCGGGCGATACGCGTCTTCAACAAGGCGCGGAGGCCGGCAATGCCGGTACCGTTGCCGATGAGCAGCAACGGTCGGTCGTCCGACGGCGCATGAAACCCGGGATTGCGGCGAACACGCAAGTCGATCGTGCCACCTAATGGCGCGCGCTCGGTAAGCCACCCCGAACCGAGGCCGAGCGCGCCGTCCTTGCCGCGCACCTGCCTAACCACCAGATGCAGTGCGCCGTCTTCGGGGACGGAGGCGATGGAGTATTCCCGATGCGGCAGGATCGTGCCTTCGGCGCGCGGCCCCACCTCAGCTATGTCGCCCGCGGCCCAGACCATGTGCGCGGGATCGGCCGGTATCAGCGCGAGATGAAAGCACGGGCCGCCAAGGCTGCCCGGATTCAGGAGCCGGCGTTCGACGAGGCGCCACGGTTGATAGGCCGGGCGCACCCAGTCGGCCATGCCAGGCGTGCCAGCGAGATGTGCCACGTGATGCTGCCAGTGGCGCAGGCTCCCCTCGTCGCCGTTGTCCACATCGACCCGATCGAAGAGCGGCGATGCGCCGCTGGCGCGCAACCAGCCGTCCAACTCGCGACCGAAGGCGCAGAAGTCGTCGTAGTCGCGGTCGCCCAAGGCCAGCACGCCGTAGGCCAGTCCGCGAAGCCGTGCCGGTGCGCGCATGGCCTCGCCGTGGAACAGTGTGGCGACATCGGGCGCGTCGCCCTCTCCCGTGGTGCTGGCGATGAACAGCGCCTGCGATGCCTGGGTCAGGTGCGACAAAGTGAGTTCATCGAGCGAGCGGAGATCGACAGGCAAGCCACCGTCCTTCAGCGCGGCGGCCGTGCGTTCGGCAAGCTCGGTGGAAAAACCGGTCTGCGACGCATGCACCACGAGGATGCCACCGACCTCCCGCGTCGCGGCGTCCGTCGATCGCCGTACGCTAGCGATAACGAAGGCCATCCATGCGAGCGCGAGGCCGCCCGCCCACGCCATGCGCGGCGGTGAGGTCACCCGGACGGCGGCGCTGTCCTGCAGGTGCCAGCAAAGCAGGACAAGCACGACGAGCAGCGCACCGATGGCGGCCTGTCCGATACGCGCGTTCATGCCAGCGGCCCCTGCAAATTCACGGCTTGGCCAACGCGGCGAAAGCCGGCGACATGCGCTCCTCCAGGCGACCGTCGTCGCCATGCAGGATGAACAGCACGGCGATGCCGTGGCGCTTCGCATAGGCCAGACCTTGTTCGGGGCCGAGCACCATCATGGCCGTACCCAGCGGATCGGCGTGCAGGCCGTCGTCAGCCACGATGCTGACCGACGCGACCCGATGCGCCACCGGAGTGCCTGTGCGCGGATCGATGTGATGCGAGAAAAAGCGGCCGCCGTCCTCGAAGAAATGACGGTAATCGCCCGAGGTGGCAATGGTCTTCTCGTCCAGCACGACGACGCGTTCCAGTTCGTCCTGCCGCTGCACGGCGCCAGCTGCCGCACCCGGCCGTTCGACGCCCACCCGCCACGGCGAGCCATCCGGTTTGCGCCCGTGTGCACGCAGTTCACCGCCCACCTCGACGAGGTAGGCGGATGCGCCGGCACGATCGAGAAAGGCGGCAACCTGGTCCACGCCGAATCCCTTGGCGACCGAGGAAAGATCCACGTACACGCCACCGGGTTGGAACGCGCTCTGGGTTGCCTCGTCGAGGCGAATGCGCTGCCAGCCCACGCGCGCTCGCGCGGCGTTCAATGCTGCAGCGCTGGGGGTCTCACGTCGTCGCTCGCCCGGTCCGAAACCCCACAGATTCACCAGCGGCCCAACGGTCGGGTCATACGCTCCACCGGTATCGCGCGCCAATGCCAACGCGTGACGCAGCACGGCGAAGAACTCGGGCGGCAGGGTATGCCAGGTACCCGCAGGCGCGCGATTGAAACGACTCAGATCCGACGCGTCGTCATAGGTGCTCATCTGCGCCACGACCGTGTCCAACTCGGCCTGGATACCTTGCTGGATCGCAGCACCGTTCGCGCCCTCAGGCAGCACGACGTTTGCGGACCACGTCGTGCCCATGGTCTCGCCGCCGAAGCGGCGAACCTCGCTGGCACTGGCAGCGAACGCGACCCATGCCATTCCCATGGCGAATGCGCGGTGGCCGATGCGATGCATGGCTACTGAGGCAGTACTTCCAGCGTCGCCGTATAGGCGAGCCGGCGTTGCTTGGCTTCCTTCATCGAAGTCTTCGTGTCTTCCGTCGACGCATTCACCCAATACATGCCCGCGTTCGGCCAGGTGAAGGAGAACTTGCCATCCTTGTCGGTGCTGGTGTCCATTTCGTCTTGCGCATTGCGATAGCGCGTGGCGCCTTCGATCGCCACCACCTTGAGGTTCGCTGCCGGCTTGCCGTCGATCAGGAGCTGGAAGGTGGCCTTCTCGCCAGCCACGAGGTCGTTCGGCGACGTCACAGGCACCAGCTCGAGACCTTTGTTCGTCGGCTTCAATGCGCTGCCACCGGGCGAGCCCTGCGTCACGAACGTTTCCACGCGATTGGCCATCTCGCTGACCTGGACTTGCTTCGCCCCGGCCGGAATGGCGCTCTTCATATCCTCGGGCTTGCCGCGCCAGCGCTTCTTCTGGCCATCGATCTCGTAGTTGGCGAAGAGACCCTGATTGACGATCGCGAGACGGTACGTGCCCTTCTGCGGCACGGGCAGGTCGAAGGTGCTGCGGTACTTGCCCGTGGCGGCGTTTTCCGGCTTCACGATGGAACCGTCCGGAGCGGTAATGACCAATGCATCCAGTGGCGCCGGAAAGTGGTCCGGGTAGTAGAGATCGTTGGAGACCGCCGCGTCGACGGTCACCCAGGCGTCGTCGCCGGAAATCACAGTCGCCGACGGCACCATCCACATCTTGTGCGCCTGTGCGGCAACAGGCAGGACGAGCGCGGCGCAGAGAACGGCGCGAGCGAGTACGTGCTTCATGGGCAAGGTTCCGTTCAAGGGTTGAGGTCGAGGTCGATCTGGCCGAGTTCTTCACTGCCCTTGGCGGACAGATG
Organism: Luteibacter sp. UNCMF366Tsu5.1; assembly: GCF_900119235.1. Lineage (NCBI taxonomy): Bacteria > Pseudomonadati > Pseudomonadota > Gammaproteobacteria > Lysobacterales > Rhodanobacteraceae > Luteibacter > Luteibacter sp. UNCMF366Tsu5.1. Next base: position 1,625,300 of record NZ_FPIS01000001.1, read on the forward strand.
CACCGGGCGCGTGGCGGGCCAGTCGAAGGGAATGCGTTGCGCCTCGCGACCGCCGACTTCGCGCGCGGCCTCGACGACCAACTCGTAGTGCCCAGGAGGCAGCGTTCCGAGCGGCGGCTTGCCGTCGGTGAAACGCAGTTGATGCTGGCCGGCGGGACGCGTGGCGCCGGAGACGCCATCGATGGGCATGCTCTGGTCGCGACCACTGCGCCGCCACCACTGGCGCATGTCCTTCAACCACTTGGTGCCTTCGCCATCTGCTTTCTTGGTGTCGTACCAGACCGCCAGGTTGGCGGCCACGCTGTGATCCTCGCGCTCCACCCACACGGCCACGTACGGGCGGTGATACTCGGCGACCTTCAACGCCGGGATCTCCACGGTGAGGTTCATGTCGGCGGCATGCGCCAGCGCGGGCACGAGGCAGAGGACGAACGGAAGGTTTCGACGCATGAGCGATTCCATCAGTGGATGAAGATGAGAGCGAGGATCACCGGCAGCACGAAGCCCAGTGCCACCATCGGCCAGGTCATGCCGCGCTGCGCGGCGTGCATCTTGAGTAGGATCAGTCCGGTCACGGCGAACACCAGGCAGGCCAGCGCGAACACGTCGATAAACCAGCGCCAGACGGGTCCCGTGTTGCGCCCCTTGTGCAGATCGTTGAGGTAAGCAAGCCAACCGCGATCGGTCGTCTCGTACTGCACCTCGCCTGTCTCGCGATCGATGCTCACCCAGCCATCGCCGCCGGGTCGCGGCAGCGACAGATAGACCTCGTCGTCGCTCCACTCGCCCGGGCGCCCCTCGATGTGCGCGCCGGTATGACTCGCCACGTAATCGGCCACGGTGGCGGGAACGGGCGCGGAAGCACGGCCGGCGCCGAGGCCCGCGCGCAACGCGTCCGGCAGCGTCGTCACATGCCGCTCCACTTTCGGCGTGGCTTCGATCTGCGCCGCGTGGTTGAGGGTGAACCCGGTCACAGCGAACAACAGCAGCACGGCCAGCGACACGGCGGAACTGATCCAGTGCCAACGATGCAGGTGTTTGAGCCAGAACGCGCGGCGTTGCCGATCGACGGAGTCGCGCATGTGCTGGAACGCCCCTGGAAAACACTTAGGAAGGGCGTCGATAGTAAACCACAATGCGAATCGTTCGCAATTGCATGAGGGCGTCGAACTCGGAAAGCGCCCCGAAAGCCTGTCGCGACAGCATGCGCTGAGCCCCCGCTGGAGCGTATCCTTGGCCCTCATGCGCATACTCCTTGCCGAAGACGACGCCGCCATCGGCGCGGCCGTACGTGCCTCCCTCCAGCAGGGCGGCCATGCTGTGGACCACGTGACGGACGGTGCCAGCGCCGACCACGCGCTACGCGACCACGATTACGACCTGCTGGTGCTCGACCTGGGCCTTCCGCTGCTCGATGGCAGCGACGTGCTCGCCCGCGCGCGCAAGCGCGGCGCGAACCTGCCGGTGCTCGTCGTCACCGCACGCGAAGGCTTGAAGGAACGGGTTCGCGTGTTGGACCTCGGCGCGGACGACTATCTGGTGAAGCCTTTTGCTCTGGCCGAGTTCGACGCGCGCGTGCGCGCGCTGCTGCGCCGACGCACGAGCCATGGTGCCCCGGAGTTCCGCATCGGCCGGCTGCGCCTCGATATTCCCGGGCACCGCGCGTGGATCGGCGACACACCGCTGGATCTGACTGCGCGCGAATTCGGGCTGATCGAGGCGCTTGCCGCACGTGCGGACAAGGTCACCAGCCGTGCGCAACTGGTCGAAGCCCTGTGCAATTGGGACGAGGACCTGACCGACAACGGCCTCGACATCGCCCTGCACCGTCTGCGCAAGAAGCTCCAGGGCTCGGGCACCAGTGTGCGCACGATCCGCGGACTGGGCTACCTGCTCGAAGAAACCGCGGATGCCTGAACGCCGCGCCGCTGCCGCGCGTCGCGCCGCACGGCTCAGTCTGCGCCGCCGCCTGCTCACCTTCCTGCTGGTGCCGGTGCTCGGCGTGCTCGTACTGGACGCGGTGATCGGGTACTTCGTCGCCCTCGCCTATTCCAACCGCGTGCATGACGCGGACCTTTCCGACTCGGCACTCACGCTGTCGGAGATGATCGACAGCGACGCCCTGAGCGGTGAGTTGACGGCGCAGGCGCGCTTCCTCCTCGAATACGATCCCGACGGACGCAACTACTACTCCGTGGTCAGTGACCGTCACGGTCGGATGATCGGCAATGCCGAACTCACCGGGCCGGGCGTCGCGATTCCCACCGACGCCGCACCGAAGCTTTACGACACCAGCTTGGGGCGTCGTCCACTGCGCGCTGCCATCATGCGCGTGCCGAACCGACACGATGCTGGCGACGTGCTCACCATCACCGTGGCGGAAAACCTGCGCGACCGGCACACGCGGGCACGCGAGATCCTCTTCCTCACCCTGCCGATGCAGGCACTGCTCATCGTGGCGGTGCTCTGCCTGGTCTGGCTCGGGGTGAGTCATGGGCTGGGTGTGCTGGAACCGCTCACCGCACGACTCAGTCGCCGCGGCCACGACCTCGGCCCGATCGGCGAGGAAGACGTGCCGGTGGAAATCCTGCCGTTGACGCGGACCATCGACGACCTGTTCGCCCGCATGCGCAACATGCTCGGCCTGCAGGAGCGTTTCATTGCGGACGCGGCGCACCAGTTGCGCACGCCGCTGGCGGGCATCCAACTGCACGTAGAGCGCCTGGAAGGCACGACCGACGACGCCGAACGCGCGGACGCCCTGGCGCACGTGCATCGGCTCGCTGCACGCGCCGCACGCACCTCGGCACAGTTGCTCGCACTCACGCGCACGCAGTCGCCGGACCTCCCCGACCACGACGGCATGGACCTGATCGACCTCTCCGCACTGGTCCCCGAAGCGGTGGGCATGCGTGTGCACCAGGCCCTGGGCCTTGGCGTGGATCTGGGTTACGAAGGCGGCGAAGGCCCCTGCCTGGTACGCGGCGACGCGCTCCAGATCCAGGAGGTGATCGACAACCTCGTCGACAACGCCTTCCATTACGCTGGCCGTGGCCACGCGGTCACCGTCTCGCTCGCCGGTACGGATGACGAGGTCGTCCTGGCCGTGGAGGACGACGGCCCCGGGGTGGACGAGGCCTTCCTCGATCAGTTGGGCGAGCGCTTCTTCCGCGTGCCCGGCAGCGACCAGGAAGGCACCGGTCTTGGCCTCGCCATCGTCGAGAGCATCGCGGAGCGCCACGCGGCGAGGGTGGTGTTCCGGCGTGGCGCCGAGTCCGGGCTGAGGGTGGAACTGCATTTTCCTGCGCCGCTCACTGGAAAGCCGGGTGAAACCGCGCACTGAGACGATGGCCCCCTAATGAGTCAATGACGCGAGGCGTCCTTGTGGCCACAACGGCGGAATTCCACTTCGAAGGCGGACGCGATGGCGTCCTGCTGATCCATGGCCTTACCGGCACACCGACCGAGATGCGGATGGTGGGCAAGGGCCTCAACCGCGCCGGTTTCACCGTCGTGGGCGTCCAGTTGGCCGGCCACTGCGGTACCGAGGAAGACCTGCTCGCCACCAGCTGGGAAGACTGGTACGCCAGCGTCGAGGCGGCCGCCGACCAGTTGCGCGGACGCGTCGATCGCGTCTTCGTCGCCGGTCTGTCCATGGGCGCCCTGTTGGCGTTGCGCCTTGCCGCGGTCCGACCCGAGTGGATCGCGGGCGTGGGTGTCTTCGGCGCCACCTTCCGCTACGACGGCTGGTCGATCGGCTGGACCGGCAAGCTCTCGTTCCTGCTGCCCATCTTCAAGCGCCTGGGGATCGGCCGCGGTCGCAGCTTCATCGAGCAGCCGCCGTACGGTATCCGCGACGAGCGTCTGCGCGCGCAGGTCAGCGCCGCCATGTTCTCCGGCGACAGCGAAGCGGCCGGCCTGCCGGGCAATCCGTGGCACGCCCTGGCCGAAATGGTGAAACTGTCGCGCGACGTGCGTCGGCGCCTGCCGGACGTGGTGGCGCCCTGCTTCGTCGCGCATGCCGCCGACGACGACGTCGCCAGCGTCGCCAATGCCGATCTCGTGGCCCGGCGCGTACGCGGTCCGATCGAAATGCTGTTGCTTGCCGACAGCTATCACATGATCACCATCGATCGCGAAAGGCGCACGCTCATCGAACGCACGGCCGATTTCTTCGGCCGCATCGCACGCGATTCGCGCCCATCGCGCATGGCGGCGTAACCATGCACGGCCTCGTGCTCGCGCTGTGGATAGCGAACGTGGTGCTCGATACCGGCGGGCAGTTGGCGTTCAAGGCGGCCGCCGGCGACGAGCGAGCGGGCGATGGGCTCGCGCGCTGGCGCTACATGCTTGCCCGCCCCTGGCTGTGGACCGGCATCGCCTGCTACGTCGCGGAATTCGTGGTCTGGATCGCTTTTCTTTCGCTGGTACCGCTGTCGGAAGGCGTGCTGCTCGGCTCGATCAACATCGTCGCGATCATGCTGGCGGGGCGCGTGCTGTTCCGCGAACGGCTGAGTCCCTTGCGCGTCACCGGCATCCTGCTGGTGGCCGCTGGCGTCGCCATCGTGGGAGCCGGCACGTGAAGCGCTTCTATCTCATCGGGTTCGCCCTGCTGCTGGGCTTCGATACGCTGAACCTCATCTGCTTCAAGCTGGCGGGCACGCATGCGCTGCCGGTCGAAATGAACGTGGCGTGGCTTGCCAGGGTGTTCTCGTATCCGTGGATCTACGGCGCGGTGGTCGGTTACCTCGGCGCCTTCGTCACCTGGATGAGCCTGCTCAAGCACGCGCCGATCGGCCCGGCCTTCGCGGCGTCGCATCTGGAAGTGGTCAGCGTGATGCTGCTGTCGTGGTGGATGTTTGCCGAACCGGTCACGCCGACTCAGATCCTGGGTGCGGTGGCGATCGTCGCGGGCATCGTCTGCCTTGCATTTGCCGAGAGCGGCGAGGATGCGCATACCGATGCCGTTCCGGCCTGAGCGTGAAGCACCGCCGACTGCAGGCTTGCCGCTCGGCCTGTCCGACCTGACGGGCGGCGCGCCCGCGCCACTCACCGCCCTGGCGGCGGCATGGCTGGGGGTCGAGCAGGTGCAGTTGGAGTGCTCCGGCACCTCGGCGCTCACCATCGCGCTCGCCACGCTGCACGAGCATGCGCGCTCGCGCCGCGAGGTGGTGATCCCCGCGTTTACCTGCCCACTGGTGCCCCTGGCGATTCGCCGCGCCGGCCTCGTGCCGCGCCTGGTGGACGTGAAGCCCGGCCATTTCGACATGGACCCGCAACGACTGGCCGAAGCGTGCAGCGAACGCACCCTTGCCGTCGTGCCGACCCATCTGGGCGGACGTACGGCAGACGTCGCCATCGCGAACGACTTGGCGCACGCCGTCGGCGCGTCCACCGTGGAAGACGCCGCGCAGGCGCTGGGCGCGCGCATCGACGGGCGGTTTGCAGGCACGCATGGCGATATCGGCTTCTTCAGCCTCGCCGCCGGCAAGGGACTCTCCATCTTCGAAGGCGGCTTGCTGGTGGCGCGCGACGAAGCCTGGTACGAACGCTTCCGCCGCGTGTCGCGACGCATGGCGCGCTGGCAGCCCGTATGGGAATTGCGGCGAACGCTGGAACTCGCGGGTTACGCCGCGCTCTATCGCCCGCTCGGTCTCGGCACGGCATATGGCAGGCCGATGCGTCGGGCCTTGCGGCGCGGCGACCTGCTGAGTGCGATGGGCGAACGCTTCGACGCGGACTTCCCCATGCACCCGGTCGGTCGCTGGCGGCGTGCGGTCGGTGCCCGTGCGTTTGGACGGCTGCCGTCGTTCATCGCCGCGACGACCACGCAGGCGGCGGCGCGTGTGCCGGCGCTGGCGTCGATCCCCGGCGTGCATGTCTTCAAGGACGATGGCGGCACCTGGCCTTACCTGATGCTTCGCCTGCCTGACGAGGCGACGCGCGACGCCGTGCTGCGGCGCCTGTGGAGTTCGCGGCTGGGCGTCGGCCGCATGTTTCTCCATGCCCTGCCCGACTACGACTACCTCGGCGAGCTGCCCGGTGGCGACGATGTGCCGAACGCGCGCGACTTTGCGGCGCGCACGCTCACCATCACCAACAGCCCGTGGCTCGACGACGCATCCTTTGCGCACATCTGCGCCGTGATCGAGGCGGTGGTGGTATCGCGCTGAGGTGGTCCGCTAGAGGCCCTAGGCCTTGCCCTGCTCCACCAGCGTGAGCGCAACCTTGTCGCGCAGGTATACCGGCAAGGCCAGTTCGGGGGCGACTGCGTCACCGTCGCGAAACCGGCGCACGGCCAGTTCCGCCACGTGTCTTGCCTGCGGGTAACGCGCGCCTTCGGCGGAACGGATCGGTGCCGCGATGCGTTGGCGAAGCGCATCCTGGTACGTGGTCCAACCCGTGCCGACCACATGCCACGACGACACGTCGGGCAGCACCAGAGCAGCCGCCGTATCCACGCGTTCGCGGTCGAGCAGTGTCACGCTGCCGTCGTCCTCCCGGCGCCATGCGGCGACGTAGATCTCGCCCATCCGCGCGTCGATCACCGAAAGCACCGCCGCGTCGTCCTCGGGCGCTTCCAACGCCAGCGCCTGCAACGACGACACCGTGACCACGGGCACGTCCAGCGCCATGGCCATGCCCTGCGCGAGCGATACCCCAAGGCGCACGCCGGTGAAGGCGCCAGGACCGCGGCCGACCGCAATGCCGTCGAGCGCCGTGCGGCTCAGCCCCGCCTCGGCGAGCAAGGCATCGGCCATCGGCAGCACCAGTTCTGCATGCCGGCGCGGTGCGACCTCGCTGCGTTCGATCACCTCGTCGCCGTGGACGAGGGCGACCGAACAGGCTTCGGTGGAGGTTTCGATGGCAAGAAAATTCATGGCGTGTCCAACGGGGCAAGGGGCGGCGCCGTATGCGCGTACCAGTCGATCCGGCGGGTCAGGTACATCAGCAATGCGATCACCCCGACCAGGACCGCCGAGCCGATCAGCAACGCGTACTGCTCCGCGCCGATGAGGCCATACAGTATGGCGTAAACCAGGGCGATGACGCCGCCGAGGACCAGTCCGGCCCGGCGCGCACGCAGCGCTGCCATCGCGTAGCCACCCACGATCAGCACCACCGTCGCTGCCGCGACCGCATAGGCGGGGCCGAAGCCGATCTGTTCGGACAGCGCGAGCAGAAGCACGTAGAAACTCGCCATGGCGGCACCGACGAGCAGGTACTGGACCGGATGCAGGCGCAGGCCCTTCAGGACTTCGAACAGGAAGAACGCCACGAAGGTCAGCGCGATGAACAGCAGGCCGTATTTGCCGGCGCGATCGTTCTGCTGGTAGACGCCGCCTGCCTGGTAGAGCTTCACGCCGACCGCGGACGGCTCCAGCCGCGAGGCCACCTCGCCATCGTTCGCATCCCAGTGCTGTCCATAGGGACGATTGAGATCGAGCACCTGCCAAGACGCGTCAAAGCCCCGCGCATCGACGCGATGCGTACCAGGGAGCAGCGCTCCCGTGAAGCTCGGATCGGGCCATGGCGCGCGGAGACGCATGGTGTTGGTGCGTGCCATGGGCAGCACGGAGAACGATTCGGTGCCCGCGATGCGCAGGGTCATGGCGAAGTCCACGGGCGTCTCGCGATCCGGATCGATCTGTATGGGCGTAGCGAGCACCGTGTACGGCCCCATGCGTGCAGCTGACGATGAGAGCCGCGCATCGTGCCCGTCGATGGTCACGGAGGTGATGCCCTGCAGGCCGCGGGTATCGGCGATCAGCAGGCGAAGCTCCGCCTTGCCGGGACTCCAACTGGCCGTCGAATCCGCCGCGAAACGGCGCACGTCGCTGGGGAGAAGGCGTCCGCGCAGGGTCACGTCGCCCGTGTACACCGGCACTTCGTACATGCCGGCATGACGACGCTCCACGGCCAGGTCCACCACCGTATTCGATTCGTCGGCCAGCACGATTTCCGTGCCGTCGCGCACGCTGACGACCTTGCCGTCGCTGCCGCGCATGTCCTGGCGCGTGGGCACGGCGAGCACGAAGCCGCCGATCGTCTGCGGGCCACCCCACCCTTCCGCCACGCGAACCGAGGCGGCATCGCGCATGGCCTGGCGCTCGCGCACGAGGCCATCCGCCTGCGACAAGGGGATGAGCATGATCAAGGCCAGCAAGGCGACGCCGAGCACCTTCGCCGTGATCGATTGTGTCCAGCGGAACATGGGATTTCCGCTGTCCTGCGTCGTGCGTGTCATGGCGTTCCTCTCGCTACGGTGATGCCGAGATGGTCAACCGCAAAAAAGTGCGAGGGCGGGTCGGATTCTGGCGCGCTCCGGGCAAGCCCTGGCGGAAGCCGGCCCGCGGGCAAGACCGAGGACATGTGGTGCCACACCCCGACCCGGCACCCAGAGCGGGTTCGAGAGTGAGAGTGTTCTCATGACGTGCGGCGGCATTCCATGGAGCATTCGGCGCAACCCTCACGAGGACAGCATGATGCTACCCGTCCAGCTAGCGATGCCCCTGGCCCTGATGGTCGGTGCCGCCATCGCCGCCACGACCCCTCCCTCGCGCCACGGCGACTGGGAAGCCGACACGGGCCCAGGTGATGGCCCGAACAGCGACCGCGCTACCGACAGGCACGGCGACATGCGCATGCTGCGCCTGTCGCTGCAACCGGGTGCATCGTTGCCCTGGCATCGCGACGCCATACCGGGCACAGGCTACGTGCTCGAGGGGGAACTGCACATGCGGACGTCCGGCACGGCGAAGGTCATGCGTACCGGCGACTGTCTTTTACCGAGCATGGCCGCGGAGGGCAGCACCGTGGCCGGTCCGCAGGGGGCGACGGTGCTGGTGTTCTACGCGGAACGCCACGCCACGCGAAGCTGATCCACCAACCTTGCCGCGACGCTAGGACGAGGGAGCGGCAGCGTCCCTGAAGAAGGCGACGACCTCGGCCAGATCCCGCGTGCGCGGCATCGGCGGCAGGCTGGCGAGGAACAGGCGGCCATACCCCTTGGTGCTGAGGCGTGGATCGCACAGCACCAGCACGCCGCGATCGTGCATGTCGCGGATAAGGCGCCCGGCGCCCTGCTTGAGCGCAATCACCGCCGTGGGCACCTGCCAGCCCATGAACGGATTGATCCCGGCTTCTTCCAGGGCCTCCAGCCGCGCCTGCAACACGGGATCGTCCGGCATGGCGAAGGGCAGCTTGTCGATCACGACCACGCTCAACGCCTCGCCAGCCACGTCCACGCCTTCCCAGAAACTGGCCGCGCCCAACAACACACCGCGGCCACTGGCACGGAATGCCTCGAGCAGGCGATGACGCGGCGCCGAGCCTTGCACGAACAGCGGCCACGGCACACGACCTTCCAACTGCTCGGCGGCACGGCGCAACGCGCGATGCGACGTGAATAGCAGGAAGGCCCGGCCGTCGGACGCATCGAGTACCGGGCGGATGGCGTCGATCACCTTGTCGGTGTAGTCGCGAGCCGCAGGATCGGGCAGGCCCTGCGGCAGATACGCCAGCGCCTGATGCTGGTAATCGAACGGGCTTTCCACATGCAGCGTGTGCGGATCTTCCAGTCCCAGTTGCCGAGCGAAATGCCCGAAATCGCCCGCGATGGAGAGCGTGGCGGAGGTGTGGATCCACGCGGCATCGGTGGACATCCGCATCGCCCGCAGTGGCGACGCGAGATCCAGCGGCGTGGCGTGCAGTGCGAAGCCCTTGGGCCAGGTCTCGTACCAGCGAACGTCGCTCGCCGAGTGTTCCTCGGCAATGCGGTCCAGGCGCAGGCTCAGCATCTGCGCGCGTTCGTAGACGTTGGCCAGCCCTCGCGAGCGCTCTCCCAGAGAGGCCAGAAGATCGGCGGTGGCGGCCATGACGTCGCGCAATTCGGTCAGCAGCTCGCGCGCCGTCGTATCGCGATCCAGCGCGCCGAACGGGCCGCGTGGCGGCAAGGAATCGATCGCCAGGCGCAAACGTTTCACCAGATCCTGAATGACCTCGACAGGTTCCAGCAACTGGCTGGTGGCGCCGGTGACGCCCTGCCCTTCGGCCAGCGCGTCATGGCCCAGGTCCACGAGTTGGCGCGAGCTGACGCTCTGCGAGAAGAACTGCCCGGCCAGTTCGGGAATCTGATGAGCCTCGTCGAGGATGAAGGCGTCGGCACCGGGCAGGATTTCCCCGAAGCCCTCCTGCTTGAGCGCGAGATCCGCCATGAGCAGGTGGTGATTCACGACCACGAGATCCGCTTCCATGGCCTCGCGACGCGCCTTCACGACGTGGCAGTCCTCGAAGAACGGGCACTCGGAGCCCAGGCAGTTCTCCGGCGTGGAGGTCACCCGCGGCCATACGGGGGAATCTTCGGGAATGTCCGCCATTTCCATGCGATCGCCACGCCGCGTGCGCGCCGACCAGGCACGGATGGCGGAGAGCTGCGACACCAGTTGCCTGTCCGCGTTACCTTCGCGCACGGCCTGGTCCAGGCGATAAAGGCACAGGTAATTGGAGCGCCCCTTGAGCAGGCTGAGACGCGCCCGGCTGCCGAGCACCGCGTGCACGCGCGGGAGATCGCGGAAGAACAACTGGTCCTGCAGCGCCTTGGTGCCGGTGGAAACGATGACCTTGCGCCCCGACATCAAAGCGGGAACGAGATAGGCGAAGGTCTTTCCGGTTCCGGTTCCGGCCTCCGCGATCAGCACGTCGCGCTCGGCAATGGCGTCCGCCACCGCGGAGGCCATGCGCTGCTGGGCTTCGCGAGGCGCGAAACCGGGCACTTCGCGGGCGAATGGGCCCTCCGCGCCGAGGATCGCGGCCACTTCGAGTTCAGTCATCCGCCAAGTATCGCCTACAATGGCGGTCTTTACGCCTGCCAAAGCGCGCCCGATGGCGCGAGCCGAGAGCCTACGCATGGACAAGAGTTTCGAGCCCAGCCAGATCGAGTCGAAGTGGTACGCCCACTGGGAAGCCAATGGCTATTTCAAGCCATCCGGCAAGGGCACGCCGTACACGATCATGCTGCCGCCGCCGAACGTGACGGGCACCCTGCACATGGGCCATGCGTTTCAGCACACGATCATGGACACGCTGGTCCGCTACCACCGCATGCGCGGCTTCGACACGCTGTGGCAGCTCGGCACCGACCACGCCGGCATCGCGACGGAAATGGTCGTTACTCGCCAGCTCAACGCCGAGGGCAAGCAGCGCGCCGATCTCGACCGCGACGCCTTCATCTCACGCGTGTGGGAATGGAAGAAGGAATCCGGCGGCACGATCGGCCGCCAGATGCGCCGCATGGGCGTGTCCGGCGACTGGAGCCGCGAGGTCTTCACGATGGATGAAGGCCCTTCGAAGGCCGTCGTGGAAACCTTCGTGCGCCTGCACGAAGAAGGCCTCATCTATCGCGGCCAGAAGCTGGTCAATTGGGACCCGGTGCTGAAGACCGCGATTTCCGATCTCGAAGTGGTCAGCGAGGAGGAAGACGGCTCGCTCTGGTCCATTCGCTACCCGCTCGCGGACGGCACCGGCGAGCTTGTCGTCGCCACCACGCGCCCGGAAACCATGCTGGGCGACGTGGCCGTCGCCGTGCATCCGGAAGATGAACGCTACGCGCATCTGATCGGTCGCATGCTCGCGCTGCCGCTGTCCAACCGCCAGATCCCGATCATCGCCGACGACTACGTCGAGAAGGAGTTCGGCACCGGCTGCGTGAAGATCACGCCTGCCCACGACTTCAACGACTACGCCATCGGCCAGCGTCATGGCCTGCCGATGATCAACATCCTCACGGACGACGCGAAGATCAACGACGCGGCGCCGGAGAAATACCGCGGCATGGATCGTTACGTCGCGCGCAAGGCGGTGCTCGCCGATCTCGAAGAGGCGGGCCTGCTGGTCGAGACGAAGAAGCACAAGCTGCAGGTTCCGCGTGGCGATCGCACCGGCCAGGTCATCGAGCCTTACCTGACCTGGCAGTGGTTCGTGAAGATGGACACGCTCGCCGCGCGCGGCCTCGAACTGGTCGAGCAGGGCCACGTGCGCTTCGTGCCTGAGAACTGGATCAACACGTATCGTCACTGGCTCGGCAACATCCAGGACTGGTGCATCAGCCGCCAGCTCACCTGGGGCCACCAGATTCCCGCCTGGTACACCGACAGCGGCGAGATCGTCGTGGCTCGCAGCGAGGCCGAGGCAAAGGCCCAGGCCGCCTCGCAGGGCTACGACGGTGCGCTGCGTCGCGATGCCGACGTACTGGAAACGTGGTTCTCGTCGGCGCTGTGGAGCCACTCCACGCTGGGCTGGCCCGATCCGCAGGCGCAGGCCGCACGCGGCTTCGACCGCTACCTGCCGACGAACGTGCTGGTCACCGGATTCGACATCATCTTCTTCTGGGTCGCCCGGATGATCATGATGACCGACCACTTCACCGGCGAGGTGCCGTTCAAGGACGTCTACGTCACGGGCCTGATCCGCGACAAGGACGGACAGAAGATGTCCAAGTCCAAGGGCAACGTGCTCGATCCGCTCGATCTCATCGATGGCATCGACCTCGACGACCTGCTCGCCAAGCGCACCCGCGGGCTGATGCAGCCGAAGATGGCGGAGAAGATCGAAAAGGCCACGCGCAAGGAATTCGCCGACGGCATTCCGGCCTTCGGTGCCGATGCGCTGCGCTTCACCTTTGCCTCGCTCGCCACCCATGGCCGCGACATCAAGTTCGACCTGGAGCGCTGCGGTGGCTACAAGGCGTTCGTCAACAAGCTCTGGAACGCGTCGCGCTTCGTACTGATGAACCTCGGCGACAGCGCCGTGACGCCCATGGCACCGGCCACGGAAGCCGAGCGCTGGATCCTCACCCGTCTCGGCGAGACGCTGGCAACGGTGAAGGAGCAGCTCGCGCTGTACCGTTTCGATCTCGTGGCGCAGGCTCTGTACGAGTTCACCTGGAACGAGTTCTGCGACTGGTTCCTCGAACTGTCGAAGCCCGCGCTGCAGGGCAGCGACGCGCAGGCCGTGGCGTCTACCCGTTACACGCTCGTCCACGTGCTTGAAACGCTGCTGCGCGCGCTGCATCCGCTCGTGCCCTTCGTGACCGAAGAGATCTGGCAGCACGTGCGGCCGCTGCTCGGCATCGACGGCGACACGATCATGCTGCGCCCCTACCCCGAGGCCTCCGACGTCACCGCAGATGCCGCGGCCACAGCGGAGATCGAATGGGTCAAGGACGTGCTGACCGGCGTGCGCCGTATCCGCGCCGAGATGAACATCGCTCCGGGCAAGACCATTCCGCTGCTGCTCGCCGACGGCGATGCGGCAGATCGTGCACGGGCCGAGAAGTTCGCCGCGCAGATCGCCTTCCTGGGTCGTGTCGAGTCCCCCGCTTGGGTGGGCGCCGACGAACCCGCCGCCGCGGTTGCCGTCGTCGGCGGCATGCGTGTGCTGATCCCGCTCGAAGGGCTGATCGACGTCACCGCGGAGAAAGCACGCCTCGCCAAGGAAATCGCCCGCGTGGAAGGCGAGGTTCGCAAGTGCGAAGCCAAGCTCGGCAACGCCAACTTCGTGGCGAACGCACCGGCCGACGTGGTGGAGCAGGAGCGCCAGCGCATCGCGGACTGGACCCGTCAGGCGGATGCCATGCGCGAGCAGGCTCGCAAGCTGGGAGGCTGAAGCTCCCCAGTCGAAACCGTTTCCTGTGGGAGCCGCTATATAGCGGCGAGGCAATCTTGCGAAACACCGCCAGCCTGCCCTCGCCGCTTTAGCGGCTCCTACAGCGGCGATTCCTTGGGCACGCTCACATGTCGTGCTTGGCGACCTCGAAGCCCAGTTTCTTGTACTGGGTCCAGCGAACGCGGGAGCCGTCGCGCTCCGCCGGATCGGCTGCGACCACTTCGAGCACGCGATCGAAATGCCCTGGCGCGCAGGTGTCGCGCAGATTGATCACCAGCGGACGATCCGGCGTGTCGACACCGGGCGGCACGATGAGGACCGCGCAGATCGCGTCGTCCTCGTCGCCCGCCAGTTGGTGCGGCACGTAGACGTCCTCGCCCAGATCCCACAGGCGCTCGTCGATGGCTTCGGCCTGTTCGAAGTCGCGCGTGAGGATCAGCGTGGGCTGCTGCGCGCCGACCGCTCGCTTGGCGAGTTCGCACACGAGCAGCAGCGGATCCTCGCGAAAACGCGGCTTGTCGATCAGGTAGAAGTCCGCGCGCGGCATGCCGAAGCGATCAGCCGGCCGCGACGCGGTCGAGCAGCCACTGCGTCAGCAGCGGCACGGGACGGCCGGTGGCCATGCCCTTGCGCCCCTCGTCCCACGCCGTACCAGCGATGTCGAGATGCGCCCAGCGGCGCCCCTCGGTGAAGCGGGCGAGGAAGCAGCCAGCCGTGATGGCACCGGCGTACTTGCCGCCGATATTCGCCACGTCGGCAAAGGTGGACTCGAGCTGGCTCTGGTAGTCGTCCCACAGCGGCAAGCGCCATGCACGATCGAGCGTGGCCTCGCCGGCGGCGAGCAACTCGGCCGACAGGGTCTCGTCCTTGGTCATGAGGCCGCTGGCATGCTTGCCCAGGGCGACGACGCAGGCGCCGGTCAGGGTGGCGGCATCGATGAGGGTGTGCGGATCGAAGCGCTTGCCCGTGTAGGTCAGCGCATCGCAAAGGATGAGGCGGCCTTCGGCGTCGGTGTTCAGCACCTCGATCGTGATGCCGGCGAGGCTCGTGAGCACGTCGCCCGGACGGTAGGACGCGCCGTCGGGCATGTTCTCGACCGCGGGCACCACGCAGACCAGGTTTACCGGGAGGCGCAGCTTCACGGCGGCCACGAAGGCGCCGAGCACGCCCGCCGCACCGCACATGTCGAATTTCATTTCTTCCATGCCGGGGCCGGGCTTCAGGCTGATGCCACCGGTATCGAAGGTGATGCCCTTGCCGACGAAGGCATAAGGACGTTCGCCCTCCTTGCCGCCGTTCCACTGGAGGATGACCAGGCGCGGCGCGTTGGCGGAACCGCGGGCCACGGCAAGCAGCGAGCCGAAGCCTTCGCGCTCCATGTCGGCGCGGTCCAGTGCCTCGTAGGTGACGCCTTCATGGGCTTCCGCGAAGGCGCGGGCCTGTTCGGCGATGTAGTCCGGATTGCAGATGTTCGGCGGCAGATTGCCCAGCTCGCGGGCATAGCGCACGCCCTCGGCGATGGCACGCGCCTCGTTCAGGCCGGTTTCGCCCTCGGCAGGCCCCACCAGGGTCAGGCTGGTCAGTTCCGGCTGCGCCTTGTCGCGCGGCTTCACCGTGGCGGTGTAGCGATACGCGGCGTGGTCGGTCGCGAGAGCCGCCACACGCAGGCGCCACGCGGCGTCACGCCCCGGGACGTCGATTTCGGGCAGCCAGCTCACGGCCTCCGACACGGGCAGCCGGCCAATGGCGCGAGCCGCTTCCGTCGCGACCCGCTGGTAGCGCGCGGCATCGAACGATTTCTGCGGGCCCAGGCCCAGGATCAGCACGCGCTCGGCGGACACGCCGGCCGGATGCAGCAGGGTAACGACCTGGCCCACCTTGCCGTTGATGTCGCCAGCCTCGACGAGGCGCTTGATCGCCCCGCTGGCGGCGGTGTCGATCCGTGCCGCGGCACTGGTCAGGACACCGTTCTCGTAGACGCCGACCACGGCCACCGGGGTGGCGGTCGATTCGGGAGCATTGGAACCGAGGCTGAACTGAACCGTCATAGCTAACTGCCTTGCGAAAGCCCGCCGGGGGTCCGGACAGGCTAGACTTGTGGTTTGCCGGCCGGGACTGACGCGGCACGAACCGCCAATTCTATCAAATGCTCAGCATCCTCGACCGTTATTTCCTGCGCGAACTCGCCTATGGGGTCCTGGCGACAGCCATCGTGCTGCTGGTGATCTTTGCCGGCGGCGCCTTTGCGACCGTGCTGCAGAAGGTGGCCAACGGCAGCATCCAGCCCAGCGTCATGTTCGAGGTGCTCGGTCTGCAGATGGTGGATCTGCTCTCGACCCTGCTGCCCATGTCCGCCTTCCTGGGCACCCTGATCGCGCTGGGCCGCATGTATCGCGAGAGCGAGATGCACGTGCTCGCCTCCTCGGGCATGGGCCCCCGCGGCATGCTGCGCCCGGTCACCCTGCTGGCGGTGGTGGCGACCATCGTGGTCGGCCTTGTCTCGCTCTGGCTGGGCCCCCTTTCGTCGCGCACGGCCGATCAGGTTATCGCCGCGGCCAACAAGTCGGTCATCGCCGCCGGCCTCGATGCCGGCCGCTTCACCGAACTGCCCGGCAAGGGCGGCATCATCTTCGTCGACACGCTCAGCCGCGACGGCACCGTGCTGGGCAAGACCTTCCTCGCCACGGACCGGGTGGACAGCGACGGCAAACCCCAGGTCCGCGTCGTGAATGCCAAGCACGGCCAGATGTACCAGGAAAGCGACGGCCAGAACCGGTTCCTCGCCTTGTTCGACGGCTGGCAGTACGAAATCCCGCTGGGCACCGACAACTGGCGCCGGATGAAGTACGAGCGCAACGACATTTCGCTGTCCAACATCACCGACGATGACGACGACACCGATCCGGCGCACGAGGCAAGCACGACCGACCTGTTCAAGATGAACACGGCGGACGGCCTGGGCGAGCTGGTATCCCGCTTTGCCGCGCCGGTCAGCACGCTCGTGCTGATGATGATGGTGCTGCCGATGTCACGGCAGGCGCCCCGCGACGCCCGCTACGGGCGCCTGCTGATCGCTGTGCTGGCGTATTTCCTCTATGTGGTCTGGCAGTTGATCGCGCGCGCGCAGATCATCAAGGGTCACCTGCATACCTCCGCGCCGATCTGGCTGTTGCACGCCATCGTGTTCGGTGTGGCGGCCTGGTACTTCTGGCGACAGAACACCGCCCGGCGCGTGAAGGGAGCTGGCTGATGGCGACGTTGACGATCAAGCGCGCCGATCGCCTGATCGGCGCCAGCGTGCTCGGCACGCTGTTGCTGGTGTGGCTGGTGCTCACCGGCTTCGATGCGCTCACGCAGTTCGTGCGCCAGTTGGGCAACATCGGCAAGAACGGCTTCACGCTGTACGACGCCATCGCGTACATCATGCTCACGGTGCCGCGGCGCCTGTATCAGATGTTCAGCAATGCCGCGCTCATCGGCGGCCTGCTCGGCCTCGGCGGCCTGGCCGCCACCGGCGAGCTGACCGCGCTCCGCGCAGCAGGCATGTCGAAGCTGCGCATTGCGGCATCGGCAGCCGGCGTCATCGCCGTACTCACCGCGGGCGTCGTCGTCATGGGCGAGACCGCGGCGCCCTATGGCGACCAGCACGCCCAGGCCATCCAGGTGAGGATGCGATCGAGCAACCTCGGCTCGACGAGCAGCGGGCTGTGGGCACGCGACGGCGGCAAGATCATCAACGCGAAGTCGGCCATCGCGACGCAGGACGGCGATCGCACCACGGTCAAGCTGGTGGACGTTCGCGTGTACTCGTTTACCCCTGACGGCCAGGTGACCACGTTCGCGCACGGCGACAGCGCCATCCACGACGGCAACCACTGGATCATGACCAACGTGCGCACCACGGCACTCGACGCCCAGGGCACGCATTCCTCCCACGCCGACACGCAGACGTGGGAATCCCGGCTCAATCCACACGTGCTCGAGCAGTCGGTGATCCATCCCGAATACCTGTCGATGGCGGACCTTCGCCGCAACATGCGCTACCTGGAAGCCAACGGACAGAATCCGGGTGCCTACGCCGTCGCGTTCTGGGGCCGGGCGCTGTTCGCCCTGAATACGCTCGTACTCGTGCTGTGCGCCATGCCGTTCGCCTTCGGCTCGCTTCGCTCGGGCGGCCTCGGCAAGCGCCTTTTCGTCGGCATCATCCTCGCCATCGGCTGGTACTTCCTGCAAGGCGCCATGGTGAACTTCGGCACCGTGTACGGACTGCCGCCGTTGCTCGCGAACCTTCTGCCAACGTCGCTGCTGATCGTCGGCGCACTGGCTTACTTCAGACGATTCGGTTAGCCGGTCTCTTCGCCATTCGGCGAACAAGGCGAAAGAGCGCGGCGCGTCTCACGACGCACGCGCGGCGCAGACGCTTTCCAGCGTCGCGTCGAGATCGTCGCCCGTCATCGGCTTGCGCAGCAGCGCATTCATGCCGGCTTCGCGGATGGCCGTCACCTCGTCGCCAGCCGATCGCGCGGTAACCGCCACGATCGGCAGGCCGTCGAGGTGATCCATGCGCCGCACGAGACGCGCGACCTGAAAGCCGTCCACCACGGGAAGATCGAGGTCGAGCAGCAGCGCATCGAAGTTACCCTGGGCCAATTCGGTCATGGCGGCAAGACCGTCGCCCACCGCGTTGACGACGTGGCCACGCTGGCGTAGCAACCCGGCGATGACGTCGCTGACTACCGGATCGTCTTCGACGAGCAGCAGGCGCTTACCCGACGTCACCGTCGGAGTGGCAGGCGCCGCACCCGATGAGCACGCCTCGCACGTGCATGGCAGCAAGGGCAATCGAACGATGAAGGCGCTGCCACTGCCTGGCTCGCTGCGCACATGGATGTTGCCGCCCATGAGGGTGCAAAGCTCGTGGCAGATCGCGAGACCGAGACCGCAGCCCTGCGACCGTTGCGGCGACCCGCCCTGCTCGAAACGAGAAAACACGCGAGCACACAGCTCCGGACACATGCCCGGCCCCGTATCGTTTACCGTCATGACCAGCCACGTACCGTCGCGCGCCACGTGCACGGATACGCCTCCGCCGTCCGTGAACTTCACGCCGTTGTTCACCAGGTTCTGCAGGATCTGACGAAGGCGAATGGCGTCGCCACGAAGGGTCGCGGGCACATCGGCGTCGACCGATGAGGTGAGGGTCAGGCCTTTGTCCTTCGCCGCGCCCACCGCCAGCGCAACGACCTCTTCCGTCAGGATGCGAATGGGCACGCACTCCGATTCGAGCACCAGGCGACGCGCTTCGATGCGCGTAATGTCCAACGCATCGTTCACGAGCCGCAGCAGTGTCGTGCCCGATCGACGCACGGCTTCGACATAGGCGCGCTGGGTGTCGTCGAGCGCCGTCTGCGCCATCAGCTCGGCCATGCCAAGCACGCCGGTCATCGGCGTCCTTATCTCGTGACCCAGCGTTGCCATGAAGTCGGTCTTGGCCGCATTGGCTTCTTCCGCGAGCCGCCGCTGTTGCTCCGCGAGCTTGAGCCGCATGGCCTGACGGACGCGGCGCCGTGCGCCGATCACGATGGTGCCGACCGCCGCGAGGGCGAGTGCGGCATACGTCAACCACGCCCACCAGCGCAGCCACGGCGGCGCATCGACCACGATCGTCAGCGGGCGATCGAGCGACCCGTTCACGCCATCGCGTCCCGAGCCCGAGATCGCCAGGCGGTACGTGCCCGCGGCGAGCGGGCCGAACGCGCGCCGTCCATACTTGTCCGTGTGCAATTCCGTTGTCTCACCGCCCTGGGCGAGGGTGAACACGAGATGGTTGCGGTCGGGATTCACGTACGAGAGCGCACGCGCACGCACGATGAGTTCCCTGTCGTTCCAGCCGAGCCGCAGGACGCCGCCCTCCATGGCGATGGGCTGGCGCATACCGTTGCGGGATACGCTGGCACCGAGCACGACGATGGAAGGCTTGCGTGTGTGATCGCGCTGACGATCGGGACGGAAGCCCACCAGACCGCCGAGGGTGGCACCGTACATCGTGCCGTCGTCGAGCTGGACCGTGGTGCCATTGGTGAACTCGCCGCTCGCAAGACCGTCCGCGAGGCCAAAGGGGCGGAACGTAGCGGTACCGGGATCGAAGCGCCACACGCCCGTTTCGCCGTACAGCCATATGCGCCCTGCCACATCCCTGCGCACGTTCAATATGTCGGCTGACGGAAAGCCCTCGTTGCCGCCGATGCATCGATCCCGTTCGGCCCGTCTACCGTCCCAGCGATAGTGTTCCAGCGCATCCGAGCGCACCAGCCAGAAGCCGTCTTCGTCCGGCTCGAACGCATTGATGCGACCACGCGCCACGCCGTCGACGAACTCCATCCGGCCCGACGCCCTGTCCAATCGCGTGAGCCCGGCAAGGCTCGCCTGCCACAGTTCATCACCGACGACCTCGATCTGGCGTGTATCGGCCACACCGCGCTGCGCGGCGGCGAACGGAATCTCGCGTGCGCGGGACAGGCTGCTGTCGAGCGCGAACAGGCCCTGACCGAGCGCGGCCGCATAGACCGTGCCGTCGGGTGCCGACACCAGCGAGACCACGGGGTGATGGATGGCATGACGCAGCAACGGCCGCGACTTGCCTGCGCGAGCGATGAAAAGCCCTTCAACGGTGCCGACGAGCAAGCCACGCGGCACCTCGAGCAGCGATTGCACGCGCAGCGAATCGAGGGTGAAGCCCTCGGCCGTCTTGCCAGTGGCCGGGTCGAAGCTGCGAACCCATCCGCGCAGGCCTCCTACCCAGAGTTGCGTGCTGCCTTGGGCAGCCACCGCCGTGACGGTACGGCCAGGAAAGCTGAAGACGTCGGTCGCTACGTGGGCGAAACGGGTGAAGTCCTCCCAGGCGGGACCGAGATACGCGAGCCCGCCGTCACTCAGCGCAAACCAGAGTCCGTGTTCGCGGTCCTCCAACATGCCGCGAACCGCGCGTCCCGGCAGTCCGCCCGAAGCCGTCCACGACCCGCGGATATCATGCAGACGCCCGTAGCGATCGAGCATGGAGAGCCCATGCGGACCCGCGACCCATAACGTGCCGTGGCTGTCGGCAAGCGATGCGTGGAAGGCCGATGCCGGCAGCCGGCGATCGCGTCGCAGTTGCCCGTCATGAGCGAGCCGATACAGGCCACGGTCCGTGGAAAAACGCAGCTCCGCGGCGTGTCCGTCGATCCGCAGGACGCGAGGCCGGCTGCCATCTTCGAACGGCACGGGCGTCACGACACCCAGGGCATCGACGACGTCTACACCGGCGTCGGAGCCGATCCATACGCGACCGTCATCCGACGCGTGCAGCGCGTGGACCGAGGGCGAGGAAGGTCCATCTTCACCCGCAGCAAGACGCGTGAGCCCACTGCCATCGGCGCGCATGTGCGCAAGCCCACCCGACGTACCCACCCAGATCGTGCCGTCACGCGCCTGTGCGATGGCGCGCACATCGTCGTCGATGAGGCCATCGCGCCAATGCACGAAACCGCCGGTCGCCGGGTCGTAGCGCCCCAGGCCCATGTCGGAACCGCCGATCCAGAGACGATTGTCCGAATCCACCAGCAAGGCGGTCACACCACCCAGCGGGAGCGGACGCGAGCGGTCCGGGCCGATAGCCGGCGTGGTGAATTCCACGCCGTCGAAACGCGAAAGACCGACGGCCGTGCCCACCCAGATGAATCCGTGACCATCCTGCGCCACGGCCTGCACCTTGCTGCTGGGCAGTCCCTCGTGCAGACCATAGCTGCGGAATTGCGGCGTGGGCACGGGCGGCATGGTGGCCGCCGTGGCGATGGGAAGGGTCACGATCGAACCGATCATGACCACGAGGATCCATCTCGTGATGAGCGTGCAGTGCATTCGCGGGTTCCTGGTGCGACGCCGATCATGCCATGCGTCACGAAGGGAAAAAACCTGAATGGCACGTAGGTGGATACCCACACCGTGCGCTTAGAATGCAGGCATGTCCCGTCGACTCCGCCTGCTCGTGACAACCGTAGGCCTGGCCGCTCTCGCCTGGCTCCTGCTGGCGTCGATCGAGCGCGCCATAGCGCTGGCAGAGCGCTTTGAAGGCCTTCCGCAAGGTATGCGCTGGCTCGTAGGCGGTGTCTTGCTGCTGCTCCTGGGCCTCGGCGCGGCGGTAGCGGTGTGGTGGTTGCGGCCACGCAGACCGCGTGCGCCCGTGACGGCACCGGATCGCACGTCGCTCGAAGCGCGCATCGCTCAACTGCGCCACGATGACGCTGGCGTTGAGGAACTTCGCAATGAGCTGACGGAACTCGACCGCCGCCGCGCGAGTGCCCGCACGTATCTCGCCGTTTTTGGTGAGATCTCGACGGGCAAGTCGTCGCTGATCGCAGCCATGGTGCCCGGCGCGGCGCCCGCAAGCGATGCGCGCGGGGGCACCACGCGCGAGGTAACGCATTACGAGACGTCCGAGTGGGGCGACGTGTGGACCATTGCCGATGTGCCCGGCTCCGCCGAAGCAGGTGGCGAAGCCCGCGAACGCCTCGCACGCGCGGAAGCGCTGCGCGCGCATGCGGTGGTCTACGTCTGCGCTGGCGACCTCACCCGTTCGCAGGCCGAGGAACTGCGCTGGCTCGGCGACTTCGGCAAGCCGCTCGTGCTGGCGGTCAACAAAGCCGATCAATGGACTGACATCGAACGCGACCAGATTCTGCAACGCGTTCGCGAACAGGTCGACGGTATCCCGGATGCCGTGCTGGCAATCAGTGCCGGCGGCGAAGAGCGCTTCACCCGCCGGCTTGCGGACGGCAGCACCGAGGACGTCACGCGGCGCCGGCCCGCGCAATGGCAGCCGTTGCGCGACGCCCTGCGCCGCCTGCTCGCCGCTGGCCCCTTGGCGCTGGAAGCGCAGCGCGAGAATGCCGTGCTGGCGAGCCTTCACGAACGCACCGGCGAGCGCGAGCGCGCCTATCGCGCCGACGAGGCGGAACGTATCGTCAGCCGCTACGCGCGGCGCGCCATCGTCGGGGCGATGGCAGCCGTAGCGCCGGGCAGCGACCTCGTCATCCAGGGAGCACTCGCCGCCAGCATGGTGCGGGCGCTGGCATCGCTGTACGACGTGCGCGTCACCGACGTGGAAGTGGACAACCTTTTGCGCCAGGTTCGCATGACCTTGCGCACCGGAACGTCGGTGGTCCTCGCCGTGGCAGGCAATGCCCTCAAGGCGTTTCCAGGCCTCGGCACGCTGGGCGGCGGCGTGCTGCACGCCTTCGCCTACGCCTTGATCTTCGACAGTTTCGGTCGCGCGCTCGCGGCCACGCTTGCCGAGCGTCAGGCGCTCGACCAGGCCGATGCGGGCGAGCGCATGCGCGAACTGCTGAGCGAGGTGGACGCCTCGCGGCTGCGACGATTGGCCGACCTCACTGGTGAGGCGCTGCGGTTGCGTCACGAACCTTCCGATTAGGTGAACAATCCGTTCGCGGCGGCCCCCGCTGACAAGGCCGCCGCGCTCGGCCACACTTGGCTCCCACGGCCGCTCGACGGCCCTTCGCGCGACAGGCCAGCCCGTATGCGTCACGCCCGTTACCTGATCCCCATCGCGCTGGCGACGCTCCCCGTCGTCTCGGTGGCCACCCCCGTCGCCTACACCATCGACCCGGTACACAGCCAGGTTGTCTTCAACGTCGATCACAACGGGTTCTCCCGCTCCTTCGGACGTCTGCGCATCACCGAAGGCACGATCGTTTTCGATCGCGACGACTGGTCGAAATCCTCGGTGCAGGCTACCGTCGACCTTGCGTCGGTCGACATGGGCGATGCCTCATGGGACAAGGCCGTTCGCGGCTCCAGCCTGCTCGACAGCGATCGCGCATCGACGGCGCGCTACGTCAGCGAATCGGTAGAGAAACGCAACGACGACGAAGGCGTCGTCCATGGCAAGCTCACCCTGCGCGGTACCACGTTGCCCTTGGACATCCCGTTCCGCGTGAACCGCATCGGCAAGACCATCTACGGCCTGCATACGGTAGCGGGCTTTTCTGCGCAGGTGACGCTCGACCGCACAGCCTACGGCATGACATCCAATCGCAATTCGATCGGCACTAACGTATCCGTCTGGCTGGAGATCGAAGGCATTCGCAGCGGCGAAGCCAGCCGCACATCCGACGAGAAGGAGACTACCCATGCCCCTGCGCAGTGACGCCACCCGCTGGAGCACCATCACCAAGACCTTCCACTGGACGATGGCGTTGCTGATTCTCGGCAACGGCTTCTTCGCCCTGTGGATGGACGGCCTCAAGCCGTCGATGGAAAAGATCAACATGTTCGCGCTGCACAAGTCGATCGGATTGACCGTGCTGGCGCTGTTCTTCCTGCGTCTGGTGTGGCGCCTGGCCGATCGACGGCCGCCGGAGGATGCGGCACCCCGATGGCAGCGTGTCGCTGCACAGGTGGTGCATGGTTTCCTCTATCTGCTCATCGTGGCATTGCCGCTTACCGGCTGGGCCTTCAACTCGGCACACGGTTATCCGCTGCAGTACTTCAAGCAGTTCAACCTGCCGGCGCTGGTGGAAAAGAACGACGCCTTGTCCAGCGTATTCGGCGAAGTGCACGAATACCTGTTCTGGTTCCTGATCCTCGTGCTTGTCGCTCACGTCGGCGGCGCGCTGAAGCATCACCTCATCGACCGCGACGACACGCTTCGCCGCATGCTGCCTTTCGGTCGCGCCAAGCGCGCCACCCCCACCCTGCCTGGAGACACGCCATGAATCCGACCATCCGCCGCTTGTCCGCTCTTGCCCTCGCGCTCGCCTTGCCTTTCGCCGCTTCCGCGGCCGACTACAAGGTAGGTCCGGGCAGCACCCTCGGCTTCAGCGGCAAGTTCCAGGGCCAGCAGTTCGACGGCAGCTTCGGCAAGTTCGACGCCGCCATCAGCTACGACCCCGCCAATCTCGCCACGGCAAAGTTCGACGTGACGGTGGACGTCGCCACGGCCAAGACCGGCGACAACGACCGCGACAACGCCCTGCCCGGCAGCGATTTCTTCGACGCCGCCAAGTATCGTCAGGCGCATTACGTCACCACAGGCTTCAGCAAAGACGCCAAGGGAAATGTCATCGCCAACGGCAATCTCACGCTGCACGGGGTCACCAAGCCGGTGCAACTCAAGGTCGTGTTCAATCCGAATGCCGGTGGCGCGCGTCTGTCGGTGACCGGTACGCTCAACCGCCTCGACTTCGGCGTCGGCAGCGGTGAGTACAAGGACACCTCGACGATCGCGAACGAGGTGCTGGTCAACGGCTCGCTGAATCTGCTGCCGAAGTAAGCGCCACGTGACCGACTGGCGCGAACGCCTGCACGGCATCACGTCGCGCTTTCGTCGCGGCGGGCACACGCGGCCCGCCGATGACGAACGCGGCGGCGCGGTGGCCGCCAGCCTTCGCGACCTGCTCCACGATGCGTCGATCCCGACCGACGTTCGCGCCACCATGGCAGCGGATTTCGAACGCGTGGAGCGCATGCTCGACCGGCTCGAGAACGACGAGCTTCACGTGGCGGTGTTCGGCCGCGTCTCGGCGGGCAAGTCGGCGCTGTGCAATGCCTTGCTCGGCCGCGACGCCTTCGCGGTAGGCGTGTTGCATGGCACGACCACCGAGGCGGATGCCGCGCGGCTCGACGAGGCCGCGTCGGCCGGGCTCGTGCTCATCGACACGCCGGGCATCAACGAACTGGGTGGCGAAGCCCGCGAGAAACTCGCGTTCGAGGTCGCAGAGGTCAGCGACCTCATCGTTTTCGTGGCCGACGGCGATCTCACTCGCGAGGAACGCGATGCGCTGCGCACCCTGGCAGCCACCCGCCGTCCTCTGCTACTGGTACTCAACAAGGCCGACCGCTACGGCGACGACGAGCGCGACGGCCTGCTGGAAAGGTTGCGCGAGCATGCCGCGGGAATGGTCCGACGTGAGGACGTGCTGGCGACGATGGCACGCCCCGCACCACACGACGTGGTGGAAGTGGATGCGCAGGGGCACGAGCGGCGCTTGAGTGAAGCCCGCGCGGCGGACGTCGGAGCACTCAAGGCCCGGCTGCTCGCCATCGCGGAGCGCGAGGGCAAGACCCTGTCGGCCATCAACGCCGGCCTGTTCGCCGGCAAGCTGACCGACCAGGTCACCGCGCGCATCGCCAGCACCCGACGCGAGGTCGCCGATGGCGTCATTCGCCAGTACTGCATCGCCAAAGCGGTCGCCGTGGCCCTCAATCCCGTGCCCGTGGCAGACCTGCTGCTGGCCGGCGGCCTCGATGCCGCGATGGTCGTGCAGCTCGGTCGCGTCTACGGGCTGCCGCTGACGCGCAGCGAATCCGGCCGCCTCGTCGCCGTCATCAGCACGCAGCTTGCCGCGCTCATGGGTGCGGTGTGGGGCGTGCAACTGGCGGCGTCGGCGCTCAAGGGCCTGAGCGGCGGCCTATCCGTCGTGGTGACCGCTGCCGCCCAGGGCGCGCTCGGCTGGTACGCCACGGTGCTCATCGGCCGCGTCGCGGAGCATTACCTGGTGTCCGGCAAGTCCTGGGGCGAGCACGGGGCGAAGCGCGCCGTGGCCGATATCGTGGCGGGACTCGACAGGGATTCCATCCTCCGCGAGGCGCGTGAGGAAATTCTGCGGCGACTGAAGACGGCGCGCTGATCGCGACTAGGGCGACTTCGCCGCCGCAGCGAACGCGTGCACGGCCGCGAGGTCGAACGGCCAATCCAATTCGGCACCGTCGGCCCGGCGCAGTACAGGCACCCGCGCACCGTAACTCGCTTCCAGCGCGTCGTCCTCGTCGATCCAGATCGACGTGAAATCCGGAAAGCGGGCCTGCGCCAGCACGGCCAGTGCCTGATCGCAGAGGTGACAATCGTCGCGCTGGTAAAGAGTGAAGGCGTGCATGCGCGGGTGTATGGGGTCGGTGGACACGGCAGCGTAGAATAACCGGTCATTCCCCGCAGCCCACCTCCCCGCCATGGCAGTCAGCGTCTTCGACCTTTTCAAGATCGGCATCGGCCCGTCCTCGTCGCACACGGTAGGCCCGATGCGCGCGGGTGCACGATTTGCCGAGCATTGGCTGGAGGAAAAGGGCGTACTGGATCGTGTGGCGCGGGTCCGGTGCGAACTGTTCGGCTCGCTGGCAATGACCGGGCGCGGCCATGGTACCGACAAGGCCGTGCTGCTCGGTTTCGAGGGCGAATGGCCGGACCGCGTGGATCCCGACAGTATTCCCGCGACCCTGGAGCGCATCCGCTCCAGCAAGCGCATACGCATCCTGGGCCGGCACGAGATTCCGTTCGACGAGAAGGCCGACCTGGTCTTCAACAAGCGACAGAAACTTCCGTTCCACACGAACGGCATGCGTTTCTCGGCGTACGACCACGCCGGGAACGAACTCGCCACGCGCGACTACTACTCGGTGGGTGGCGGCTTCGTGGTGAATCCCGACGAAGCGGCGGAAGACCGCATCGTCGCCGACACCAGCGAACAGCCGTTCCCGTTCTCCACGGGCGACCAGCTCATGTCGCTGTGCAAGGAGCACGGGCTCACGATCGCGCAGCTCATGATGCGCAACGAAAGCATCTGGCGCCCCGAGCACGACACCCGTGCGGGTCTGTTGCGCATCTGGAAGGCCATGCAGGACTGCGTGGCGCGTGGGCTGCGCTCGCCTGGCGTATTGCCCGGCGGCCTCAAGGTGAACCGTCGCGCGCCCGCCATGGCCGCCGAATTGCGTGCGCAGCCGGAGGCGGCGCTGCGTGATCCGCTGACCATCCTCGACTGGGTGAACCTCTACGCGCTTGCGGTCAACGAGGAAAACGCCGCGGGCGGCAGCGTCGTCACGGCGCCGACCAACGGCGCCGCTGGCATCGTGCCGGCCGTGCTGCATTACTACCGTCATTTCTGCCCGAGCGCCTCGGAAGACGGCGTCATCGAGTTCCTGCTCACGGCCGGTGCCATCGGCATCCTCTACAAGGAAAACGCCTCGATCTCCGGCGCCGAGGTCGGCTGTCAGGGCGAGGTGGGCGTGGCCTGCTCCATGGCCGCAGGCGGTCTTGCCGCGGCCCTCGGCGGCAGCGTGACCCAGGTGGAAAACGCCGCCGAGATCGGCATGGAGCACAACCTGGGACTCACCTGCGATCCGATCGGCGGCCTGGTGCAGATCCCGTGCATCGAGCGCAACGCCATGGGCGCGGTAAAGGCGATCAACGCCAGCCGCATGGCGCTCAAGAGCGATGGCAAGCATCACGTCTCGCTCGACAAGGTCATCGCCACCATGCGCGACACCGGCCGCGACATGAAGGACAAGTACAAGGAAACCTCGCGCGGCGGTCTGGCCGTGAATGTCATCGAGTGCTGAATAAGCACGGGGAGCCGCTCTAGCGGCGAGAAACCAACGAAGCGAGGGTAGGAGCCACCCTGGTGGCGAAAAGCCAACGAAGCGGTGTAGCAGCGAGGCAAGTTCCCATCGCCAGCAGGCTGGCTCCCACCGGCACGTTCCCACCAGCAGGTTCCCACCCATAGGCTCCGATCGGCAGGACCGTCAGCGCGACGGGCACAGCCGCGGGAGGCGGTCCACCGTCTCCACGCGCACCGGTTCGTCCTCGCCCCACCAGTTCGCGACCGCCGTGTAGCAGATCCGCAGCTTGCCCCGGCGGGTGTCGAACCGCTGCTTGCTGGTGTAGGCGAAACAGGACACCGAGGCCAGGTGCCCCAGTTCGCGCATGGCAATGGCGCAGCGCCGCACGGATTCCACCGGATCTTCGCCAGGGTACAGCGTGAAGTAAAAACCCTTGGCGGTACGGTCGTAGGACTCCGAATCGATCAGTCGGCCCTTGTCGCTCCAGGGCTCTTCGGCTGCGGCAACGCCGCATACCGTCAAGGCCATGAGCCACATGCCGCTGGCGACCACCTTCGAACGCATCCGAACCCCTTCGTCCCTACCGCGTCGGCCAGTGTATATCGATGACGCGGCGGTTGGGGTGAGCCATCGCTGGCTGACACGAGCGGCCGGGGCTGTCATCATCCGGCCCTTGTGCCGCCCTGGGCCGGGTTCCCACCCGTCCCGTCCGACCGGAGTCACCATGTCTCACAGCGCTATCCGCCGCGATGTCGGCGCCTTTGCCCTCATGCTTACTGGCCTGGGCTCGATCATCGGCTCAGGCTGGTTGTTCGGCGCCTGGCACGCGGCGCAGCTCGCCGGCCCCGGCGCCATCTACGCTTGGATCATCGGCGCCGTCATCATCCTGTTCATCGCCCTCACCTACGCCGAACTCGGCGCGATGTTCCCCGAATCGGGAGGCATGGTGCGCTACGGCCACTATTCGCACGGTTCGCTGGTGGGCTTCATCGCCGGCTGGGCAAACTGGATCGCCATCGTGTCCGTGATCCCGGTGGAAGCCGAGGCCTCGGTCCAGTACATGGCGTCTTGGCCGTGGGAGTGGGCCGCGTGGACGAAAGAACTCTACGTCGTCACCAACGGTCACGGCGAGCTGACGCCTCCCGGCCTCGCCATCGCCGTCGTGCTGGTGCTGGTGTACTTCTTCCTCAATTTCTGGAGCGTGAGGCTCTTTGCCAAGAGCAATACCGCCATCACGGTCTTCAAGCTTGTGGTGCCCGCAGCCACCGGCATCGCGCTGATCGCCACCAGCTACAACCCGGGCAACTTCCACATCGGTGCGCACGGCGGCACCCACGCCATCGACATCTCGTCGATCCTTACCGCCGTTGCCATCTCGGGCATCGTCTTCAGCTTCAACGGCTTCCAGAGCCCGGTGAACCTCGCCGGCGAAGCGCGCAATCCAGGTCGGAGCGTACCGCTGGCGGTCATCGGCTCGATCCTGCTTGCCACGGTCGTGTACGTACTGCTGCAGGTCGCCTTCATCGGTGCGGTGCCGCCCGACCAGCTCGGCAACGGCTGGGCCGGTCTCGAATACGCGTCGCCCTTCGCCCAGCTCGCCACCGCACTGATGATCAACTGGATGGCCATCCTGCTTTACGCGGATGCCTTCGTCAGCCCGAGCGGCACGGGTGCCACCTATACGGCGACCACCGCACGCATGATCTACGCCATGGAGCGCAACGGGCAGTTGCCGAAGATCTTCGGCCACATTCATCCGCGCTTCGGCATTCCGCGCCCGGCAATGTGGCTGAACCTCGTGGTGAGCTTCATCTTCCTGTTCTTCTTCCGCGGCTGGGGCACGCTGGCCGCGGTGATCTCGGTCTCCACGATCATTTCGTACCTGACCGGCCCGGTCAGCGTGATGACTCTTCGTCGCACTGCGCCGGAACTCAAGCGCCCGCTGCGTATCCCCGGTCTGCCGATCCTCGCCGCACTCGCCTTCGTCTTCGCCACCGAACTGCTGTACTGGGCGAAGTGGCCGCTGACCGGCGAGATCATCCTGCTGATGGTCGTGGCGCTGCCGATCTACTTCTACTACACCGCCAAGAGCGGCTGGGAAGACTTCCGCCGGCACCTGAAGGGCGCGTGGTGGCTGATCGTGTACCTGCCGGTGATCGCCGCCGTGTCCTGGGGCGGCAGCAAGACCTTCGGTGGGCACGACTACATCCCCTACGGCTACGACCTGGCCCTGGTAGCCGTGATCGGCGTGGTGTTCTATTTCTGGGGCATTGCCACCGGCTGGCGCACGCCGATGGTGGAAGCGGCGCGCTTCCATCATGACGACGGTCTGCCCGGCGACCCGGAGCTTCCGCCGAGCGTGGACGAGGCCGAGCGAGTCACCGGCCACCGCTGACCAAGCATCGAGGCGAGTTCCCCTCGCCGCCATGGCGGCTCCCACAAGCCCAGGCATCTTGGTGGGAGCCGCCATGGCGGCGAGAAGCCAACAGGGCGGCGACGCCGGAACCCTTAGACGGCCAGGATGTCGCCCAGCAGCGCCTGCGCCGTGATTTCGGGGCCTGCACCGGGCCCTTGGATCACCAGCGGTGTGGCGTGGTATCGCGTCGTGGTCAGCGCGAACTGGTTGTCGGTGCCCGAGAGCCGCGCGGCGGGGTGATCGGCGTCCACTTCCACCAGACCGACGCGCGCTCGCCCGCGTTGGTTGAGCCGTGCGAGATAGCGCAGCCGCTTGCCGTTGGCCTTGGCTTGCACATGACGCGCGCGCAGCGGTTCGTCCAGTTCCTCGAGGCGGTCGAGAAACGTCTGCGTGTCGATGCCACGAAGCGCCTCGGGCACCAGACTCTCGACCTCCACCTCGTCGCTGCCGAGCGCGAAGCCGGCATGGCGGGCGATGATCAGCAGCTTGCGCGCCACGTCCTCGCCGGAAAGGTCCGAACGCGGATCGGGCTCGGTGAAGCCAAGCTGGCGCGCATCGCGCAGCAAGGCTGAAAACGGACGGCTTCCGTCGTACTGGTTGAACAACCACGACAGCGAGCCGGAAAACACGCCTTCGAGCGTCAGCAGGCTGTCGCCGCACTGGCGCAGGCGACGAAGCGTGGACAGCACAGGAAGGCCCGCGCCGACCGTGGCGGCGTCGCCGTAGACCGCGCCGTTGGCAAGCGCCTTCTGCAGGGCACGCCAGCCGGCGAGCTGCCCCCCGGCCAGCGCCTTGTTCGCTGTCACGACGTGGTATCCCGCCGCGAGCCAGTCCGCATGACGCCCCGCTTCGACCGTGCAGGCCGTGGCATCCACGACGATCTTGTGGGCCGCACCGGCTGCATCCAGCGCCGCCAGCAAGGGCCCGTTGTCGCGCCCTTCGCGGCTGCGGGCGAGGCATTCGACCGCGTCGCCGGGCACCGCACCGTCGGGCAGCACATGTTGGCGTTTTGAATTGGCGGCGCCGACGAGGCGCAAGGATGCCGCCGCGGGTGTTCCGAGCAACGTCAGCAAGGCACGCCCGACGACGCCGGTACCCAAAAGGACAAGCGCGCTGCGCGGCGCGGTATCGACGCGCGGAGCGAAGGCCACCGCGCTCATGCGCCAACCAGACGCTGGGAAGCGACGGCGCCCGCGGCGGCAGCACGCGCCAGACCGGCTTCCAGATCGGCGAGCAGGTCGTCGCCGTCTTCGATGCCGATCGACAGACGCAGAAGATTGTCGGCGATACCGGCAACGCGACGGGCCTCCGGTGCCATGGCCGCATGCGTCATCGTAGCCGGATGCGCCACCAGGCTCTCTACGCCACCCAACGACTCAGCGAGCGAGAAGAAGCGCAGGCCATCGACGAAGGCCTCGATCGCGGGAACGCCACCGGCGATCTCAAAGCTCAACATGGCGCCGAAGCCAAGCTGCTGGCGCTGCGCCAGCGCATGACCCGGGTGCGACGCGAGGCCAGGATAGTAGACGCGCTCCACCACCTCATGCGCATCCAGTCGTGCCGCAATACGCCGCGCATTTTCCTCGTGCGCGCGCAGGCGCACGGCCAGGGTCCGCACGCCGCGCAGGGTAAGAAAGCTGTCGAACGGCGAACCGGTCAGGCCATTGCAGTTGCCCCACCACTTCAACTGGTCGGCCACGGCGGGATCGGCGGCGATCACCGCGCCTCCGACGACGTCGCTGTGTCCGTTGATGTACTTCGTGGTCGAATGTACGACGACGTCGGCACCCAGCTTCAACGGCTGCTGCAGCGCGGGCGAAAGAAAGGTGTTGTCCACGACGACGAGCGCGCCCACGGTATGCGCGGCCTGGGCCACATGGCGGACATCGGTGATACGCAGCAGCGGGTTCGACGGGGTCTCGATCCATACCAGCGCGGGGTGGGCGG
Organism: Luteibacter sp. UNCMF366Tsu5.1; assembly: GCF_900119235.1. NCBI lineage: Bacteria > Pseudomonadati > Pseudomonadota > Gammaproteobacteria > Lysobacterales > Rhodanobacteraceae > Luteibacter > Luteibacter sp. UNCMF366Tsu5.1. Next base: position 1,657,716 of record NZ_FPIS01000001.1, read on the forward strand.
CGAGGCCATCGGCAAGCGCCGTCGGGTCGGTGAAATCGACGAAGCGCACCGCGAAGCGGCCCTTCTTTGCCCACGCGTCGAGCAGACGCCAGGTACCGCCGTAGCAATCGTGTGCCGCCAGAACCAACGCGCCGGCCGGAACGAGTTCGAGAGCCAGGGCGACGGCAGACATGCCGCTGCCGGTGACCACGGTACCCGCGCCCTCTTCCAGCTCGGTAAGCGCTTCCGCGAGCAGGTCGCGCGTGGGATTGCCGCTGCGCGAGTAGTCGTAGGCGCGCTTGCGACCGAATCCCTCGAACGAGTAGTTGGTGGACAGGTGCAGGGGCGGCACCACGGCCCCATGCTGGGTATCGGATTCGATGCCGGCGCGCACGGCACGGGTACAAAGACGGGAATCGGTCATGATCAGCGGTCTCCGTGACAGTCGTTGAGTGCGTGACGCAGCACGGGAGCGAGCTGCACGGTCTCTTTCAGAAAGGCATCGTGGCCGTAAGGCGAATCGACGACTTCAAGCGTCGCGGTGCCACCGAGGCGACGCTGCAGTTCGCACAGGTCGGCAAGCGGCACGAGGCGGTCGGAAGGAAAGCCGACCAGGGTGGTCGTTGCGTGGATGCGTTCGGGTGCGATGTCGTGCAGATCGATCGATTCCGACAGTGCGAGGAATCTGGACGCATCGAAGCGCTCGACGAAACGACGGCCGGCGTGCTCCAGATAATCCTCTACAGGGAAGTGGAAGCGGCCCTCGCGCAGCTCCGGGCCGGCGGCGAAGCGCCGGGAGAATTCCTCGCTGCCGCGATAGGTGGTCATGGCCAGTTGCCGCGCCAGTGCGAGGGCTTCGTCGGTGCATCCCGTCGCAAGACCGAGCCGCACGATGCCGCGCTGTACCGAGCGTTGCGCCGTGGCGAGCGGATGCGGACGATGCGCGCCGGCCAGCAGCACCAGTGACTTCACCTTGTCGGCATGGTTCGCCGCGAAGGCCAGCCCGACCATGGCGCCGTAGGAACTGCCGACGAACGCCTGCACGCGACCGATACCGAGTTCGTCCACGAGTACCGCGAGCGCCGCGGCCTGGTCTTCGCTCGAGACCGAGGGCACGCCTTCGAGTTCCGCGGGCACGATCCAGTCGATCGAGAGCACGCGGCAGGCCAGCAGATCGATGGCTGCGCCCTGCCCCACCAGATCCTGCCACCATCCCCCGACGCGCTCACGGCCAGCGCAGACGTCGCGATCGGCCGATATGCCACCCTGGACGATGACCGTCGGGGCATGCGGCGCGCCGCACCACAGATAGCGAATGTCGACTTCGACCGGACCGCTGCCGTACTTCGGCGTGAAGACGACGCGGCGTGTACCGCGGTGTTCGGTGAGATCGGCGGCGCGTCGCGCCGCAGCGGGGGCAGCCACTTCAGGGAGGGAGATCACGGTAAGGGGCTCTGCTGACATGTCCGGAGGTTCCTGCGTTCGGGATCGAGGCCCCGCGGATACCGGCGTCGGATTGTCTGCGCCACGGGTGCGCGAAAGCGCGCCCAGAACGGACATCCCATCTATCGGCTGGCGTGAAACACGCCCCGCAGGAGTTGGCACCGTCGCGGAAATCCGCAGGTTGCCCCGGCTTCAAAGGGCCTGTCCCTCAGCCGGTCTCGATGAGTGAAACCGACGATACGCTCGCCCAACCATGCTGTCAACAGACGTTTAGACGTCCAGATGTCCAGACGTCTCATCGAAATGCCATTACCTGGATTGCCACCCATCCCTTGGTGCGCATGGCCTCCAGCACCGACTCATGCGCCACGACAGCGGACGCATCGAGACGCAAGCCGCGATCTCGGTCACCTGTGGACTTCTGCGGGTTACGATCCGCGCATGACTATCCACGCCAACTTCGCTGCTGCCATCGGCCATACGCCGCTCATACGCCTTCGCAACGCCTCCGAAGCCACGGGCTGCGAGATCCTCGCCAAGGCCGAATTCCTCAATCCCGGCGGTTCCGTGAAGGACCGCACCGCCCTTGGCCTGCTCGACGACGCCGAGCGTCGCGGCCTCCTCCGCGCCGGAGGCACCGTGGTCGAAGGCACCGCGGGCAACACCGGCATCGGGCTGGCCCTGCTGGGCGCCAGCCGCGGGTATCGCACCGTGATCGTCATGCCGGAAACGCAGAGCCGCGAGAAGATCGACGCCTTGCGCGTCACAGGTGCCGAGGTGCGCCTCGTGCCCGCCGCACCATACAAGGACCCCGGCCACTACGCTCACGTCGCCCGCGCGTTGGCCGAAACGCTGAACGCGGACGACCCCGGAAGCGCCTGGTTCGCCAACCAGTTCGACAACACCGCCAACCGGGACTGGCACGAGGTCCATACCGGCGCCGAGATCTGGGCCCAGACGGACGGCCGCATCGATGGCTTCGTCTGTGCCGCAGGTACGGGCGGCACGCTGGCCGGCGTCGGCCGCGCCTTGAAGGCACGGCGTAGCGACATTCGCATCGCCCTGGCAGACCCTTGTGGCTCGGCCCTCGCCCATTTCGTCACCCATGGCGAACTGCGTGCGGAAGGGAACTCGATCAGCGAGGGCATCGGCAGCAGTCGGATCACGGCCAATTTCACCGACGCTCCCGTGGACCTGGCCTGGTCCATCCCCGACGACGAATCGCTGCCTCTGGTCCACGATCTGCTGCACACGGAGGGCTATTGCGTGGGGGGCTCCAGTGGCGTCAACGTGGCCGGGGCGATCCGCCTGGCCCGGGAACTGGGCCCTGGCCACACCGTCGTCACGGTGCTGTGCGACGGCGGCATGCGCTACCAAGGCAAGTTGTTCAATCCAGCGTTCCTGCGCGGGAAGGGCCTGCCGGTGCCCGACTGGCTGGACGCCGCGTTTCCCGGCTAGCCACCCCGTACGAGCGTCGCCTGAGCGCCGGCCCTAACCCCCTGATACAATTCGCGGTTAGCCCTTCGATCCGGCCCGCCTCATGTCCTCACACCTCACCGAAACCCGCCGTCGGCGCAGCTTCGCCATCGTCAGCCATCCCGACGCCGGCAAGACCACGCTGACCGAAAAGCTCCTCCTGTTCGGCGGTGCGATCCAGATGGCCGGCTCCGTGAAGAGCCGCAAGGCCGCCCGCCACGCCACGTCGGACTGGATGGCCCTGGAAAAGGAGCGCGGCATTTCCGTGACCTCCTCGGTCATGCAGTTTCCGTACAACGACGCCATCGTGAACCTGCTCGACACCCCGGGCCACGCGGACTTCTCGGAAGATACCTACCGCGTGCTCACCGCGGTGGACTCCGCTCTGATGGTGATCGACTGCGCCAAGGGCGTCGAGGAACGCACGATCAAGCTGATGGAGGTCTGCCGGCTGCGCGACACGCCGATCATGACCTTCATCAACAAGCTCGACCGCGAGGGCCGCTCGCCGATCGAACTGCTCGATGAAGTGGAATCGGTGCTAGGCATCGCCTGCGCCCCGCTCACCTGGCCGATCGGCATGGGCTCGCGCCTGAAGGGCGTGTATCACGTGCTGCTTGACGAAGTGCACGTGTTCGAGCCGGGCAAGAACTTCACGCGCCAGGACTCCACGATCTTCAAGGGTCTGGATCACCCGGACCTTGCCGGCCGCATTGGTCAGGCCGCGCTCGACGAACTGCGCGACGAGCTGGAACTGGTGCTCGGGGCGTCCAATCCATTCGACGTGGAGGCCTATCTCGCCGGCACGCAGACGCCCGTCTTCTTCGGCTCGGCCGTGAACAACTTCGGCGTGCAGCTGCTGCTCGACTTCTTCGTGGAGCACGCGCCGTCGCCGCGTCCGCGCAACACGCTCACGCGTGAGGTGAAGCCCGAGGAAGAAAAGCTGACCGGCTTCGTCTTCAAGATCCAGGCGAACATGGACCCGGCACATCGTGACCGCGTGGCGTTCATGCGCGTCTGTTCCGGCACCTATACCGCCGGCATGAAGATGCAGCAGACGCGCACGGGCAAGGAAGTCCGCATCGCCAACGCCCTCACCTTCATGGCGTCGGATCGTGAAATCGTCGAGCGCGCCTATCCGGGCGACGTCATCGGCCTGCACAACCACGGCACCATCACCATCGGCGATACGTTCACCGAGGGCGAGCCGCTGTCGTTCACCGGCATCCCCAACTTCGCGCCCGAGCTGTTCCGCCGCGCACGACTGCGCGATCCGATGAAGATGAAGGCTCTGCAGAAAGGCCTCGCCCAGCTCTCCGAAGAAGGCGCCACGCAGTTCTTCCGTCCGCTGATGTCGAACGACCTCATCCTCGGTGCGGTCGGCGTGCTGCAGTTCGACGTGGTCGCGTATCGTCTGAAGGACGAATACAACGTCGATGCGACATTCGAGCAGGTCGGCGTCGCCACGGCGCGCTGGATCCACTGCGACGATGCGAAGAAGCTGGAGGAGTTCCGTGAGAAGAACGCGGGCAATCTCGCCATCGATGCCGCCGGTGAACTGGTGTACCTCGCGCCGACGCGCGTCAACCTGCAACTGGCGCAGGAACGCTGGCCGGGTGTTCGCTTCTCGGCCACGCGTGAGCACGCAGCCTCGGTAGAAGTCTGATGGCGATGCCGGCGGCGCAGGGAGGCGCCACCGCGAACCGCGTTACAAGGGCGACGGATTCAGGAAGCGATGGATCGCCTGCACCACCACCGAGCCCTCGCCCACGCTCGATGCCACACGCTTGATCGAACCCGAACGCACGTCGCCCACGGCGAACACACCGCGCAGCGTGGTCGCGAAGGGCGACGGTGTGGCATAGCCATCAGCATCGCGACCCGTGACCACAAAACCCTTGCGGTCAAGATCGAGACAACCTTCCAGCCAGGCGGTGTTTGGCTCGGCACCGATCATCACGAACAGGCTTCCCGCCTTGACTCGCGTCTGCGTGCCGTCGACGCAACGCCAGCCCACCTCGCGCAGATAGGCGTCGCCGTCGAGATGGTCGATCGTGCAGCGCGTGTGCAGCGTGATCCGCGGCGATTGAAGAATGCGCTGCACGAGATAGTCGGACATGGTGGACGCGAGGCCATCACCGCGCACGAGGATGTGCACGTGCTTCACGGTACGCGCAAGGAACACCGCGGCCTGGCCTGCGCTGTTGCCGCCGCCGACCACCACGACGTCCTCGCCGGCGCAGAGGGTCGCTTCCATCGCCGTGGCGGCATAGTGAATGCCCTGCCCTTCGAAGCGCTCGTAGTCGAGATGATCGAGCTTGCGATAACGTGCGCCCGTCGCCACGATCACCGCGCGGGCGCGCACCGATGTGCCGTCGTCGAGCATCAGGCGGTAGGGGTGCCTGCTGCAATCCATCGCCTGCACCGATCTCGCCATCGCCATGTGCGCACCGAACTTCATGGCCTGGACCTGGGCGCGCCCCGCCAGGGCTTCGCCCGAGATGCCGGTCGGAAAACCGAGATAGTTTTCGATCTTCGAACTCGTACCCGCCTGCCCACCGGGCGCGAGCGCTTCGAGCACCAGCGTGTCGAGTCCCTCGGACGCGGCATAGACGGCTGCTGCCAACCCGGCCGGCCCTGCCCCGATCACCGCCACATCGTGAATGTGATCGCTGTCGAGGTGAATGGAGATACCAAGCTCGTCTGCCAGCTCGCGCGTGGTGGGGCAACGCAGCACACGGCGGTCGGGCATGATCACCACCGGACACTCGGACGGATCGAGCCCGAACCCGTCGATGAGGTGCCTTGCGTCTTCGTCGATGTCGGTATCCAGCAGGCGATACGGATAACCATTGCGGATGAGGAAGCTGCGCAGGCGCACGGTATCCGCCGCGTGCGCGGAGCCGGCAAGCGTGACGCCACCCTGCCCGCTCTGGATGAGCCCAACGCGCCGGAGGATGAAGGCGCGCATGATGACCTCGCCGATATCCGGCTCGCCGGAGACCAGCTTGCGGAAGTTCACCGGGTCCACGCGCACCAGCCGCGTCTCGGAACCGGTGCGGCCGTTGACCATGATCTGGCGTTCGCTGAACAGATCGACCTCGCCCGTGAACTGGTTGGGCCCGTGTACCGTGAAGACGTTGGGCTGGCCGTTCTCGTCGAGATCGTAGACCTCGATGCAGCCCTCGATCACGAAGAAGTAGTCGATCCGCCGATCGCCGCGCCGGAACAGCACGGTGCCTTCGGGAACCACCTCCTCGACGCCGTACTTCACCAGCCGCGTCGCCATGTCCTCGTTGAGGCGCGGGAAGGTCTGTTCCTTGCGGTTCTGCGGGCTGGCGGGATCGTTCTGGGACGGAATGGCCATCGGGGGGGTCCAGGTGGTCGGGGCGGGCACGGCCGAGACCGCAACCCTAACGGAAGCGACGCGACACGATCTTGTATCGGAGCACCATCATGCCTGCGTAGACTGCGGCTGCAAGCCCCTCCACGAGCCCTCCATGCCCACCGAACCGAACGCCGTCACGACGTCATCCCTGCCTCTGCGCCTGCTGCGATCGCCGCTTGGCCGCATCCTCGTCTTCTTCATCACGCTGACCCTCATCGGCATGGTACTGGGGCGCATCTACAGCGGCCTGGACCTGCCGCAGGGTCATCTCGCCATGCGCGACGTCACGCCCCTGCTGGCAGCATTCAAGATCGCGCCCGCCGTGCTGGCCTACTGGCTGCTCGTACGCACGATCGAGAACCGACGGGTCGACGAACTGGCGGCCCGCAAGGCCCTGCCCCATCTGCTTGCCGGCATCGCTGCAGGCGCGCTGGTGTTCTCGCTCGTCGTCGGCAGCCTGTGGGCCTTCGGCGCCTATGTGGTGGACGGCACGAACCGCGACGTGGCCTGGCTCGGGCCGATTCTCGTGCTGGGTGTGGGCGCGGGCGTGGTCGAGGAAATCATCAGCCGCGGCGTCATCTTCCGCATCGTCGAGGAAGGGCTCGGAACCTGGGCGGCGCTGTTCATCTCCGCGGCGCTGTTCGGCGGGCTGCATATCTGGAATCCCAACGCCACGGCGTGGAGCGCCATTGCCATCGCCCTGGAAGCGGGCCTGCTGTTCGGGCTGCTCTATCACGCCACCCGTTCGCTGTGGGTATGCATGGGCGCGCATGCGGCGTGGAATGTCACGCAAGGTCCGGTCTACGGCATTCCGGTATCCGGCTTCGAACAGCAAGGCCTGCTGAGATCGCACATGCAGGGACCGGACTGGCTGACCGGCGGCGCATTCGGTGCCGAGGCTTCCGTCGTCGCCCTGGCCATCTGTTCCATGGTGACGGCGGGCTGCCTGGCCGTTGCCGTCCGCCGCGGCTCGCTGGTAGCACCCGCATGGCGCCGGAAACGCGTCACGTCGGCCTGACAGCATCCCCGTTATGTGGTCCCTGCCATGGAAGGCGGCACGGCCGGATGTCACAGTTGTCACGCCCTCGCCTTATCGAGAACCGACGGTCCACGCATGAATTCTTCCGACAATCGGCATACCTGGCTGGCCGACCAGCCGCTGCAGCGCAAGATCGTCTTCGTCATCGGCGCCTTGCTTGCCCTCTTCGTGGCGACGAATCTCGGCAATCTCCTGTCGCTGTCGCGCGATCAGGAAGTCCGCGGGTGGACCGCGCATACCCACGACGTCCTGCTCTCACTGGAGACGCTGGACAGCGCCGCGCTGACCCGACAGGTCGCGGTGCGAGGCTACCTCTTGAGCCAGGCCGAGAGTGAATACGCCGACTTCGAGACCGCCGACCGCGCGGTGTCTCGCGAACTGGCGAATCTGAGGGCACTGACCGCCGACAACCCACTGCAACAGGCGCGCATCGATCGCCTCCAGGACATGCTGGAGCGCTGGAAAACCGAAGCCGTGCAGATCGGCCTGGAACCGATACGCGCGGTCGGCAGCGCCGAGTCGCCCAGCCTGGTGGAAACCCGCGTCGGCATTCAGCGGAATTACCTCGCCCATCGCACCGTCCACATGGAAGAGATCCGCGCACTCCTTGCCGAGATGTCGGCCACGGAGCGCACCTTGCTGGCGCAGCGCAGCGCCGCGGTGGATCGGCAGCAGACGATCACCACGTACTTCGACATCGGCTCGCTGGTGCTGTGCCTGATCTTCGGCGGCTTCGTCATCGGCATGACCTTCCGCCTCATCACCCGGCCGATCGTGCGAATGACCGGACTGATGACGCGGCTCGCCAATCACGATCACACGATCGAGGTGCGTCAACTGAATCGCGCCGACGAGATCGGTGAGATGGCCCGCGCGCTGCAAGTGTTCAAGGAAATGGCGATCGAGACGGCGGGACAGACCTGGCTGAAGTCCACCGTCACCCGGATCTCCAATCGCCTGCAGGAAGCCACCTCCTATCGTGAGTTCGCCGGCACGCTGATGTCGGAACTGGTGCCTTGTGTGCAGGCTGGCCTGGGCATGTTCTACGTGTTCCGCGAAGACACGGCGCGACTCGAACTGCTCGGCAGTTACGGCTACAAGGAACGTCGTCACGTCACGCCCGAATACGCCCTGGGCGAAGGGCTCGTCGGCCAAGCCGCCATCGAGCGGCACATGATCGTGCTGCAGGACGTACCCGGCGATTACGTGCGCATCCATTCCGGCAGTGGCGAGGCGTCGCCGCGCAGCGTCGTTGTGGTTCCCGTGCTGTCGCGCGATACCCTGCTCGGCGTGATCGAGATCGCGAGCTTCGCGCACCTCACCGACTTGCAGGAACGCTTGCTCGAAGAACTCATGCCGATCGTCGCGCTGTCGCTGGAAAATCTCGCACGCGCCCTGCGCACCAGCGACCTGCTGGAACAGACCCGCAGCCAGGCCGACGAGTTGCGCGCCTCCGAGGAGGCACTGCGTTCGCAGCAGGAAGACCTGCGCACGACCAACGACGAACTCAAGGCGAAGACGATCGAACTGCAGGAGCAGTCGCAGCGCCTGGTCGCCTCCGAAGAAGAGCTCCGCGTGCAGACCGAGGAACTGCACGCCTCCAACGAGGAGCTGCGCGAAAAGGGCGTCGTACTCCATCGCCAGAAGGAGGCGCTGGAAGCGCTGCAGAAGGACACCCAGGAGAAAGCCGAGGAACTCGCCCGAGCGAGCCAGTACAAGTCGGAGTTCCTGGCGAACATGTCGCACGAGCTGCGCACGCCGTTGAACAGCCTGCTGATCCTGTCGCGCAGCCTGGCCGACAACGACGACGAGAATCTCAATGCCGAGCAGGTGGAATCGGCGCGGATCATCCACGACGCCGGCTCCAACCTTCTGCGCCTGATCAACGACATTCTCGATCTTTCCAAAGTCGAGGCCGGGAAAATGGAACTGGCGGTCGAGCCGTTCCCACTGGCCGACCTGGTCCGCACACTGGGGCGCACCTTCAACCACGTCGCCCAGGAAAAGAAGCTCGCCTTCCAAGTGCACCTGTCGCCCGACCTGCCTGGCACGATCCGCACCGACGGCGGCAAACTCGAACAGGTCGTCAACAACCTGTTGAGCAATGCGTTCAAATTCACGGCCAGCGGCGGTGTCACGGTGACGATCGGCCGACCGGCCCAGGGCGACGAAGTACCGGCGGGGATCGACCGGGCACGGAGCATTGCCATCGCGGTCACGGATTCCGGCATCGGCATTCCGCCGGAGAAATTCCAACGGGTCTTCCACGCGTTCGAGCAGGTGGATGCCAGCACGAGCCGCCAATATGGCGGTACCGGCCTGGGACTTGCCATCTCGCGACGCATCGCCATGTTGCTCGGCGGCGACATCGCGCTGCGCAGCGCGCCGGGCGAAGGCAGCACGTTCACCGTCTACCTCCCCGAAGAGGCTCCCCACAGCGAAGGCGGCCCCGTCTCGGTGCCCCTGGAGCAGGCCGCCGCGGAAGCCACGTTGCCGCTTTCACCCGGCCTGCTCGCGGAGCGCATCGACGACGATCGTGACGCGCTTGCCCCTGGCGACACGGTCATCCTCGTGGTGGAGGACGATCCCGCTTTTGCCCGCATCCTCGCCGACATGATCCACCGCAAGGGTCATCGCGTTCTCGCCGCAGCCGACGGCGAATCGGGGCTTGCACTGGCTCGCCGCTATCGTCCCACCGGCATCCTGCTCGACGTGATGCTACCCGGCATGGATGGCTGGACCGTCATCGATCGGCTCAAGCACGATCCCTCCACGCGACACATACCGGTGCACTTCATCTCCGCCACCGACGACGCGACGCGCGGCCTGGAACTCGGCGCGGTAGGCTTCCTGACCAAACCCGTCAGCCGCGAGGCGATCACGACCGCCTTCGATCGCCTGATGCATTTCGCCGAGGGTCGCATGCGCCATCTACTGGTGGTCGACGACGACGCCAGCGCTCGCGCCGCGGTACGCACGCTGCTCAAGGACGACGCCGTCGCGATCGACGAAGCCTCGTCCGGCGAAGAAGCGCTCGCCAAGACGGCCAGCGAAGCCTACGACTGCATCGTGCTCGACCTCGGCCTGCCCGGCATGTCAGGCTTCGAATTCCTGGAGCAGATGGCGCAGCGAGGGCATACGCCGCCCGTGGTGGTGTATTCGGGCCGCGACCTCTCGCGTGAGGAGAGCCTGCGCATTCGCCAGTACACCGACAGCATCGTGGTCAAGGGCGCGCGCTCACCCGACCGCCTGCTCGACGAAGTGAGCCTGTTCCTGCATTCGATCCGCCACGGCAACGCCACGAGCGCGGATGAGGCGCGGCCGGCGGGTGGTGCGGAAGAAGCCGATCTGCGCGGCCGTCGCGTATTGATCGTGGACGACGACATGCGCAACCTCTTTGCGCTGTCGAAGGTCCTGCGCACGAAGGGCGTGGACGTTGCGATGGCGCAGGACGGTCGCAAAGCGATCGATACGCTCGAAAAGGACCCGGCCGTCGAGTTGGTCCTGATGGACATCATGATGCCGGTGATGGACGGCTATGACACGATGCGCGCCATTCGCGAGCAGCACGCCTTCGCCAGGTTGCCGATCATCGCGCTCACGGCCAAGGCCATGCGTGGCGACCGCGAGAAGTGTCTCGAAGCCGGCGCGAACGATTACCTGTCCAAGCCGATCGACGTGGACCGCCTGCTGTCGATGATTCGCGTCTGGCTACCTCCGCGGAGTTGACATGGACGTCGAGGACATCGAGATCCGGCTATTCATCCAGGCGATGCAGTTGCGCCACGGCCATGACTTCAGCGGCTACGCACCCGCATCGCTGAAGCGACGCGTGCTGGAACTCGTGCGCATGCACGCCACCGGCACCATCAGTGAATTGAATCGACGCGTGCTGCACGACGAGGGTTTCGTCGGCAGGGTGATCGAAGGGCTGTCCGTGCCCGTCTCGGAGATGTTCCGCGACCCGTTCGTGTTCAAGACCTTGCGCGAGACGATACTCCCCGTACTCGCCTCGCACCCGCAGATCAACGTCTGGCAGGCCGGTTGCGCGCAGGGACAGGAAGTCTATTCGCTGGCGATCCTGCTCGAAGAGGAAGGGCTCTACGAACGCACGCGGATCTACGCGACCGACTTCAACGACGCCGCACTGGCGGCGGCCGGCGAAGGCATCTACGCCACGCGCGACGCACGCGACTGGTCGCGTAACTACCTCGAAGCCGGTGGCAAACGCTCCTTCAGCGATTACTACAGCGCCCGCTACGATTTCATCAAACTCGACCAGCGGCTACGGCGCAACGTCACCTTCTTCAACCACAACCTCGTCACCGACGTCGTGTTCTGCGAGGCGCATCTCATCCTCTGCCGCAATGTGCTGATCTACTTCGGCAATGCCTTGCAGGACCGAACACTCGGGCTGTTTCGCGACAGCCTCGTCCGTGGTGGCTTCCTCTGCCTCGGAACACGCGAGAACATCGACTTCTCGCCGCTGGCGGCCGATTTCCAGGAAGTGGACTCGGCGGCACGCATCTACCGTGTCGGTAATCAGGGCACACGGCCATCGGTGCGATGAGCCGCCATGCCGCGATCGTCATGGGATGCAGTGCCGGCGGCCTGACCGCCCTGCAGCGCGTACTGCCGGGCCTCGATGCACGCCTGCCGGTTCCCGTCGTGATCTGTTGCCACACCGGATCGCCGAACGTGTCCTTGCTGGTGGAATTGCTGGCACATGCATCGTCACTTCCCGTCGTCGAAGCGCAGGAACGTTCGATGGCGGCGCCCGGCGTGGTTCACGTCGCACCCACCGGCTATCATCTGCTGGTCGAAGCGGACCTGCACTTTTCTCTCAGCGTCGATCCGAAGGTCACCTATGCGCGACCATCGATCGACGTCTTGTTCGAAGCGGCGGCGGACGCATGGCGCGAGACGCTGATCGCCGTGTTGATGACCGGGGCGAATTCCGACGGCGCAAACGGGTTGCTCGCGGTTCGCCGAGCGGGCGGCTACGCGATCGTACAAGACCCGGACGAGGCGGAATCGGATGTCATGCCACGAGCGGGACTGGCGGCAGCGGGCGCGGACGCTTGCTTGCCACTCGATGACATTGCCACGAGATTGAACGCACTGTGCCTGCCATGACTTCGAACCGTCCCAAGATCCTCGTCGTCGACGATACGCCTGCGAATCTGGTGGCAATGCGTCGCCTGCTTGCGCGTGCGGACGCCGATGTCTTCGAGGCCGCCAGCGGCAACGAAGCGCTGGCACTGTGTCTGGATCACCAGTTCGCGCTGGTTCTGCTCGACGTCAACATGCCTGAGATGGACGGCTTCGAGGTGGCGAAGCTGATTTCCGAAAGCGATCATCTGAGCGAGACGCCCATCATCTTCGTCACGGCCGCGTACGCTGACGACGTCAACCGGATCAAGGGCTATACCTCGGGCGCGGTCGATTACATCGCCAAGCCGATCAACGACGTGATCCTGCAGTCGAAGGTCCGGGTTTTCCTCGAACTGTACCGGGCGCGCGCGTTGCTTCAACAGGCGCTCGACGAGCTGTCGCTGCGCAACGAGCAACTCAGCGCCGAGGTCGCCGAACGTACGCGCATGGAGGAGCTGGTTCGCCATCAAGCCACGCACGATGCGCTCACGGGCATACCCAACCGCGTGCTGTTCCGCGATCGCCTGGAAACGGCTATCGCCCTTGCCGAGGAACGGGATGCGCCGTTCGCCCTCGCCTATATCGACATCGACGGCTTCAAGGGCGTCAACGACAACGAAGGCCATGCTGCCGGCGACGCGCTGCTCAAGGTGATCGCTGCGCGTATCGGCGGCCGCACGCGGGCGTCCGATACCGTGGCCCGACTGGGCGGCGACGAGTTCGCCGTGCTGCTGCACGACGCCCCGGACGCCTCGACCGCCCTTGCCCGCTGCCAGACGCTCTGCGACGCCATCGCGCAGCCGTACACGCTGGACGTGGGTGACCGCCGTGTGCCGGCGCAGGTCGGTGCAAGCATCGGTGTGACGCTCTATCGTGCCGGTGCCGCTTACGACGATATCGTCGCCGCAGCCGACGAAGCGATGTACACCGCCAAGCGCAGCGGAAAGAACCGCTGCGTGCTCGGCTGACGGCGGCGTCGATCAGACGCTTGCCAGGAAGGCGTCCAGCACCGGACCGCGATAGCGCTGCCGGTGCAGCAGTACCGACAGGGTGCGCTTGAGGTCGAGAAACGGCGTCGGCAGCACCGCGATTCGCCCTGCCTGCACCGCGTCGCCGACGGCAACTTCGGGCACGCAGGCAATGCCCAGACCCGCGATCACCGCCTGCTTGATCGCTTCGGATTGATCCAGTTCAAGCACCGTGCGTCCTTCGGGCAACGCCGCGAGCGCGCGCTCGCTCAGGGCGCGCGTTGCCGAACCGCGCTCGCGCAAGACCCAGTGCTGACCGGCGAAGTCCTCTCGCCGCAGACGTTTCTTGGCAGTCAGCGGGTGGCCGGGCCGAGCGCACACCACCAGCCGATCCTCCCGCCAAGGCCTCACCTCCAGCGAAGGATGCGTCACGGGGCCCTCGACGCAACCGACGTCGAAGTCGTGATCGAGCACACCCTGTGCGATCCGTGCGGTGTTCGCCACGCCCAGCCGCAGCGAGACGGCCGGATGCGCCGAAGCGAATGGCCCCAGGAGGTCGCCCACGAGGTAATTGCCGATCGTATTGCTGGCGCCCACCCCGATCTCGCCACTCAGTTCCGCCGCGGTGCCGCGCGCGCGCCGGCCGAATTCCGCCTGCCGTTCCAGCAGTTCCCGCGCCAGAGGCAGCAGGTCGCGTCCGCGGTCGTTGAGTCGGAGCCGTCCGCGCTCACGGGCGAACAGGGGAAAACCGATCTGCCGTTCGAGTTCGGCCAGCGCCATGCTGGCGGCCGGTTGACTGAGGAACAGCCGCTCGCTCGCGGCTCGCACGCTGCCGGTGGTCGCGACGGCGACGAAGACCTCGAGCTGTCGGGGGCTAGGCGATTGCATAACCAATGCTTATGGGATGGATAAGGTATTTTCAATATACTTTAAGCCAACCCAGCGCCGACAATGCGTCCACTTCTTCAAGGATCGCCGCCGTGTCCGCCGCTTCCCTCCCCGCTGCCTCGCCTTCCCGCCTTCCGGGAATCCTGCTTGCCTTTGCCGTCGCCGCCGTGGCCTTCGGCCTCGGTCGCATGCTGCCGCTGGTCGGCGGCGCGGTCTTCGGCATCGTGCTCGGCATCGTGCTGCGCCAGGTCGTACCGCTCGATGCCCGCTTCCAGCCGGGCATTCGCTTCGCCTCCAAGCAGGTGCTGCAGTGGTCGATCATCGCGCTGGGATTCGGCCTGAGCATCACGCAAGTGGCGCGCACGGGACTCGAGTCCCTCTCGGTCACGCTCGCTACGGTGACGGCCGCCGGCCTGGCGGCTTGGGGTCTGGGCCGACTGCTGCGCGTGCATGACGCACTGAAACTGCTGATTGGCATCGGCACGGCGATTTGCGGTGGCTCGGCCATCGCCGCCGTCGTGCCCATCCTCAAGCCCGACGAGCACGACACGGCCTTCGCCATCTCCACGATTTTCCTGTTCAACCTCGTGGCCGTGCTGACCTTTCCCGCGCTGGGGCACTGGATGGGCCTTTCCAATCTCGGCTTCGGCTTGTGGGCCGGCACGGCCATCAACGATACGTCGTCCGTGGTGGCTGCCGGCTACGCTTATAGCCACGCCGCGGGCGACTACGCCACGATCGTGAAGCTCACCCGCGCCACGCTGATCATCCCCATCTGTCTCGTAATCGCGCTCGTCGTGGCGTGGAAGCACAAGCGCAGCGGCGCCACGGATTTCAGCCTGGCACGCATCTTTCCGTGGTTCATCCTGTGGTTTCTGGTGGCCTCGGCCATCCGCACGGCCGGCGTGATTCCTGCCGCGGCCTTGCCCGTGATCCACTTCGTTGCCGAGTGCCTGATCATCGTGGCGCTGACCGCCATCGGTCTGTCTGCCGACCTGCGCCGCATGGCATCCACCGGTCCGCGACCGATCCTGCTTGGGCTGGGCGTATGGGCTGCGGTGGCGCTTACCAGCCTGCTGGTACAGCACCTGATCGGGCGCTGGTGAGATTTGCCTCGATCAGCGCAAGCAGGCGCAGGTTCAGTGCATGCTGCTGCGCCTGCCAGGTCGCAAGCAGCGCGGCATCGGGTTCCACCTGACCATCCATCGCGCTCAATCGGCGTTTCCACCAGGTGCGATAGCGGTAGCGGGAAATGTCACCGGTCACGTCGCTGCCAACGATACGACCACGCAGCGATGTGACGATCGCGGCACCGCCGGCCTCGCTGAGGGTGCCCTGGTCCCAGTTGGTCATCGCCACGTCGGGCGCGTAGGCGTCCTTGTCGATCGACAGGTACACCGGGCGGGATCCGCCCCCCTGCCCGCTCACGAAGGCATCGACCATGGCATCGGCCGAAGGAAATGTACGGAACGCCGCGCCGAGACCGAGGCGCTGTGCCCAGCCGACATCCACACCGTTGGACCAGTAGGTGAGCTTGCCGGCGCGCAGCGGACCGAGGTAGTTCTCCCACGCGTGGCCGCGGCCGATGTCGCCCGAGGTGATACCGATGACGTGCACTTGCGCCACCTGCGGCAGCATCGCCACGCGGCGTACCCACGAACCGCAATGCACGCCGAAGGGAAAGCGCATGTTGTCGGGATGATTGTCGAGCACCACCACCTCGAAGCGCTCGCCGACGTCCACGCGTTCGACAAGCGGCCAGGTGAGATGGTGGAAATCGCCACTGCCAAGAAACGCCGTGCCGTGCTTGCGCGGCAGCGCCTCGTCAAGCGTCCGTTGAAGTCGACGCATGCGACCGAGCGAACAACCGAAGCGGATCGACTCCTCCCACTCGCGCAGCACGAGTACCGTGGCGTCAGGCAGGCGTCCGACCGAGCCGTCGAGATCAAGAACGACTGGCGACCGCATCCGGCGTTCCCCATTGGCTGTCAGATTCAAAATGATGCGCGAAGCGCCTGAGCACCGCGCGAAGCAGCGGGTTGCGTACGAACACCGCGTGTCGCGTCAGGTGGAACTTGGCACCGAGCGAGGCCTTGACCTCCGGATCGGTCCATCCCGCGACATAGAATTGGAGCCCACGTTCCAAGGCGTATTCCAGATTGACGAACCAACTCACGAAGTAGAGATCGAGTTCCCGCGCCATCGGGTAGGCAAACCCGACGTACTTGTCGAGCAGGTTTCCGCCATGTTCGTAGCAGAGATTCCAGCCGATCAGTGTGCCTTCCGCTCGGTAGCTGAACACGATGCCGCCGGGTTGCCGCAACACGGCCGCGAAGAACTCGCGCGTGGGCTTGTCGAACTGCATCTCACCCTGTGCGTGAACGTTCTCGAACAGTGCGTAATACATATCGACAACGGCATCGCTGGCGAAAGCCGCCCCCGTCTCCAGGCGCTGGATATCGAGGCGTTCGCGCGAACGCAGCTTGCGCCGGAGGTTCTTCCGTCGCGACGCAGACAGCCGTGAAAGATAGTCGTCGATCGAAATGAAGTCGATCGGCACATAGGCCAATGCCTGGCCTTCCACGATGAGGTAGCCGGCATCACGCGCGGCATCGAGAAAGCGCGCTGTCCACGACCGGTCGGCCGGCGTGGTGAGCGGCGAGTCCAGAGCGAGATCCTTCACGATCAGCAACGGATACTCGCGACCGAACATGCGCGCCCACGCCGTGGGCACGGTCGCCGGATCGCTCGATGCCGAGAACAGTGCGTATTCCGAGATGGTCGTACCGGCGAAGCAGATTCGCGGCGTAAGCAGGCGGCGAAGCCAACGCTGCAGCGGCAGCGACGCGACGCGCTTGCGCAGGTCGGCGTCGGCGGTGGTCAACAGATCGAACGGCGCCACGAATAGTGGCGCGCCATCCGCCGCACGAACGGGGACGAAGTCGTGCGGCGGATGGCGCTCGAACTGCTCGAGCAGCGTGTCCGGCTCGAGCTGGTTGACGAAGGCCACCGGTAGCTGCCGGAGATTAGCCGCGCTTGGCCAGCGTGATGAGCTGGTCGAGCAACGCGATGGCGAGGTCGATTTCCTCGTGGCTGATGTCGAGCGACGGGGCAAACGTGATCACGTTCTTGTACCAGCCGCCCACATCGAGTACGAGACCGATCTTCTTGCCGTCGTGCACCAGGCCTCCAGCCAGGCCGATGTCGACCATGCGGTCGAGCAGCGCCTTGTTCGGCGTAAAGCCATCGTCGGTGCAGATTTCGGCACGCAGGGCGAGGCCCAGGCCGTCCACATCGCCGATTTCCTTGTGACGCTTCTGCAGGTCGCGCAGGCCGTCGAGGAAGTGCTTGCCCTTCTCCGCGACCTTGGTGGCGTAGTCCAGCTCGTAGCCCATCTTGATCACTTCCAGGCCCAGCGCCGTACCGAGCGGGTTGGAATTGAACGTGGAATGCGTGGAGCCGGGCGGGAAGATCGACGGGTTGATCAGTTCCTCGCGGGCCCAGATACCGGACAGCGGATTGAGGCCGTTGGTCAGGGCCTTGCCGAAGACGATCACGTCCGGCTGCACGCCGAAATGCTCGATCGACCACAGCTTGCCCGTGCGCCAGAAGCCCATCTGGATTTCATCGACGACCATCAGGATGCCGTACTTGTCGAGCACCTTCTTCAAGTCGATGAAGAAGTTCTTCGGCGGTACGACGTAGCCACCCGTGCCCTGGATGGGCTCCACGTAGAAGGCCGCGTATTCCGCCTCATTGACCTTGGGATCCCACACGCCGTTGTATTCGGTTTCGAACAGTCGCTCGAACTGACGCACGCAGGCGTCCGAGTATTCCTCGGGCGTCATGCCCTTCGGGCGACGGAACGGATACGGGAACGGGATGAACATCGCGCGCTCGCCGAAGTGGCCGAAGCGGCGGCGGTACCGGTAGCTGGAGGTGATGGCCGAAGCGCCGAGCGTACGGCCGTGGTAGCCGCCTTCGAACGCGAACATGAGGCTTTTGCCGCCGCGCGCATTGCGCACGAGCTTCAGGGAGTCCTCGACCGCCTGCGCGCCGCCGACGTTGAAATGCACGCGACCGTCCAGACCGAACTTCTGCTTGGCGTCTACGGCGATCGTCTTGGCGAGTTCGATCTTGCCCTGGTGCAGGTACTGGCTGGCTACCTGCGGCAGCAGGTCGATCTGCGACTTGAGCGTGTCGTTGAGGCGCTTATTGCCGTAGCCGAAGTTGACGGCCGAGTACCACATCTGCAGATCGAGGAACGGGATGTTTTCGCTGTCGTAGATGTAGCTGCCTTCCGCGTGACGGAAGATCTTGGGCGGGTCCACGTAATGCACCGTGTCACCGAAGGAGCAGTACTTCGCCTCGTCGGCGAGCAGGGTCGCGTCGTCGATGACGAGCTGCGGATTCTTGGCGAGGATGTTCATGCGAGGGTTTCCTGGTGAATCGGCGCGGGAACAGGCAGGACGGTGCGCGGCGGGAGCCGGCCGTCGAGGAGGTCGGGAAGCAGGGCCAGGGCTTCGTCGAAGCTGGCGATCGGCGCGTACGGAATACCGGCGGCGCGGCAATGCTCGATAAGGCGGTTCTTGGCGAAGACGAAGTCCACGCGGTCGGCGGCGCAGAAGTCCGAGGCACCGTCGCCGATCAGCAGCGTCTTGCCACCGCGCTGGCGTGCAGCGTCGACACGCGCGCACTTGCAGGTACCGCTGCGGCAACCGGGCACCGAGAACGGCGATGTCAGTTCCCAGCGGCGGGCAGCGGACTGGCGCAGGTGATTGGCCGATGCCGGCAAGCCATCGATACCGTGATTGGCGAGGATCGCGTGGATGGCGTGATCGAGTCCGTCGCTCACGATTTCCATCGGGATGGCATGCTCGATGGTGGCGCGCACGAACGCAGCAAAGCCGTGGTCGATGCGCAGCCCGCCCAGGTGTTCCTGGAGTTCGTCGTGGCTCATGTCGAGCAGCGCCACCTGTCCCGCCATGCACACGGCAGAACCGATGAGGCCCGCACGCCAATCGCGTTCGAGCACTTCCCAGCCGGGACGGCCGAAGCGATCGAGCAGGGAGTCGATCACGTCCTCCACGGCGATCGTGCCGTCGAAGTCGCAGAGAATGTTCCAGGAGGGAGAGCTGAGCACGAGGGATGCGCCATTGGCCATTTCGATGCGGAGGCTAAAGGGGTATCCTTTCCGAGCCCTTTCCCACGCAGAAAGCCATTCGTAAGGCGCTTGTGCCACCGTTTGGCTGATGATCCGCACCGGCTCTCCGCGCATGCGTCTTACTCGCGTCTCCCTCGTTCTCCCGCTACTGCTCCTGACGATCACCGCTGCGCGGGCGGCTGACGACAGTGCGCCAAGCTATGCCTTTGGCGCCGGTGTCCAGCGCATGCCGTCCTGGATGGGCGCCAAAGACCAGCGCAACCAGGCGATCCCATACGTGGATATCGAGCTTCCCGGCGTCGGGGAGCTTTCCACCGCAGACGGGCTGACCCTCGATGTCATCGACGGGGAGCACTGGCACGGCGGAATCTATGGCAACTGGCTCTGGGGCCGCACACACAACGATCTCGGCACACTGGGCGGCAAGGTGGCCTCGCTGTCGCCGCGTTTCCAGGGTGGCGGCTATCTCGAATATGCCTTCAACAAGCGCTTCAGCGTCGGCGGCCACCTGGCCCACGACACCGACGGCGCGGGCGCATACGCCGCGCTGTACGCCGATTACACGCTGCCGAACATCTGGTACATCGAGCATTCGCTTGAAGTGCAGGTGGAGGGGATGAACGGCCCAGCCATGCGCCGCTTTTTCGGCGTCACGTCCACCGAGGCCGCCGCGCTTGGCACCTCGTCGTGGCGTCCGGGAGCCGGCTGGCAGGCAGCCCACATCGAATACGACGCCTTCGTGCCCACGTCGCAACACACCGGCTTCGCCCTATCCGTCTCGTACGGAAAGCTGTTCGGCAATGCGTCGGACAGCCCGCTCGTGCGCCACTTCGGCTCGACGCGCCAGGTCACCGAGACGCTGGCGTTCGTCTACCACTTCTAGTCGAGACGCTCGCGCTTGCCGCTCAGCGGTCGTCGCGCGTCCAGATGAGGCCGTCGGCTTCACGCACGGGAAAGGTCGTCACTGGCTCGTAGGCCGGAGGGCAGGTCACCGCGCCGGTACGCAGGTCGAAACGCGCGCCGTGACGCACGCATTCCACCTCGAAGCCCTCGACCGGACCGCCAGCCAGTTCGCCGCCGTCGTGCGTGCAGACGTCCTCGATGGCGTAGAGGTCGCCGTCGATGTTGTAGACCGCAATGGCCGTATCGCCATCCCAGACCACGCGAAATTCGCCCGGAAGCAGCTCACCACGTGTACCGACACGCACCCAGCCGTTCATGCCAGCGCCTTCGTGAGGTATTCGAAACGGAGATCGTCGCGCTGCGGCAGGCCGAAGTGTTCGTCGCCATAAGGGAATGGCTTGGTGATGCCCGTGCGGCCATAACCGCGGCGTTCGTACCAGGCGATCAATTCGGCACGAATGTCGATCACGGTCATTTCCACGCGATCGCATCGCCATTCGTCCCGCGCGACGCGTTCCACCTCGGCCAGCACGAGGCGACCGATGCCCGAGCCCTGCAGAGGCGGATGCACTGAGAACATGCCGAAATAACACGCACTGCCCTGCTTCTCGATGTAGCAAGACGCGACCACGCTGCCGTTCCGTTCAAGGAGCAAGAAACGCGCATCCGCGTTCGCCATCAGCTCCTCGATTTCCGTGGTGTCGGTGCGTCGGCCATGCAGAAAATCGGCCTCGGTGGTCCAGCCGACCCGGCTCGCATCCCCGCGATAGGCGGATTCGACGAGCGCGGCAATGGTCGGGACGTCGGCCGGGGTGGCAAAGCGAAAGATGTCTGTGCTGATCATGCGGCCATGTTAGCGCCAGCCAGCCGGCGCGTGCATACCTCGCAGCGAGCCGCTGTACGCCAGTTACATCAGCAGCTTGCGGACGCGCCCGATGGCATCGACGAACCCGTCCACTTCGGCCTTCGTGTTGTAGAAGGCGAGCGAGGCACGCAACGTGGCAGGCACCCCGAAGAAGTGCATCAGCGGGTGAGCGCAGTGGTGACCCGAGCGAACGGCCACGCCTTGCAGATCGAGCAGGGTCGCCATGTCGTTGGCATGCGCGCCTTCCAGCAGGAACGAGATGACCGGCTCCTTTTCCTTCGCGCGCCCGAAGATCCGAATACCTGGCAGGTCTTCGAGAGCCGCCGTGGCGTACGCCAGGAGATCCTGCTCGTACGCCTTCAGGCGATCGAAGCCGACGCCTTCCAGATACTCGATGGCGGCGGCCACGCCGGCAAAACCGGCGATGTTCGGCGTGCCCGCCTCGAAGCGATGCGGGGGATCGGCGAACACCGTGCCTTCGAAGCGTACTTCGCGGATCATCTCGCCGCCGCCGAAAAAGGGCGGCATCGCCATCAGGTGCTCGCGCTTCGCCCACAGCGCGCCCGTACCCGTCGGGGCGAGCATCTTGTGCCCTGTGATGGCGTAGAAGTCGCAGCCCAGCGCCTGCACGTCGATGGGACGATGCGGCGCCGCCTGCGAGCCGTCGACCAGCAGCGGGATGCCACGCTTGCGGCATTCCCTGGCGATCTCGCGAATGGGATTCACCGTGCCGAGTACGTTCGACACGTGGGTGACGCAGGCGAGCTTGACCTCGGGGGTCAGCATCTCCACGAAACGCTCGACGATCAGTTCCCCGTTGGCATCGATGGGGGCCGCTTTCACCGTCGCGCCCGTGCGCTCCGCCACGAGCTGCCACGGCACGATGTTCGCGTGATGTTCCATGACCGTGGTGAGGATCGCATCCCCTGCCTTGAGGCGCGGCAACGCGTAGCTGTAGGCCACGAGATTGATCGACTGCGTGGTGCCGGAGGTGAGGATCACCTCGTCCCGCGACGGTGCGTGAATGAAGCGAGCGATCGCGTCGCGTGCGCCTTCGTAGGCCGCCGTGGCTTCTTCGCCCAACTGATGGACCGCACGCGCCACGTTGGCGTTGTGCTCTCGGTAGTGCCGGTCGACCGCCTCGATCACCGAGCGAGGCTTCTGCCCGGTGTTCGCGTTGTCGAAATAGATCAGCGGTTTGTCGTGCACCGTGCGCGCCAGCAACGGGAAGTCGGCGCGGATGCGCTCGACGTCCAGCGGCGGCAAGAGGGACTCGGGCTTGGCGTTCATGGCGTGGCTCCAGGCGTCAGTCGGCAGCGGGACCGGTCGGCAGATGCGCGACCAACCGCTCACCGAGATGCTCGCGCAGGACGGCGTTGGGCAAGGATTCGAGCGCGGCGCGGCAGAACGCCAGCGTCAGCAGGCTGCGCGCTTCGGCGGACGGAATGCCGCGCGAACGCAGATAGAACAGCGAACGTTCGTCGAGCTGACCGATGGTGGCGCCATGGGCGGCCTTCACCTCGTCCGCGTAGATTTCCAGTTCGGGCTTCGTATCGATCTCCGCCTGACCGGACAGGAGCAGATTCTTGTTGCTGAGCGAGGCGTCGGTACCGTCGGCGCCCTCGGCAACCACGATAGCCCCGCGGAAGACACCACGCGAGCGACCGTCGGCCACGCCGCGCCAGAGCGCATCGGAGGCCGTGTCGCGGGCCATGTGGCGCACCTCGAGTTGGGTGTCCACGTGCTGGCGACCGGACAGTGCGAACACACCGCGGGAATCGAAGCGCGAACGATCGCCTGTCAGTTCCGCCTGCAGTTCGTGCCGGACCAAGGCACCGCCCAGTTCGAGCGCATGCACCGTCGCTTCGGCACCGGCCTCCAGACGCACCTGGGAGCGGCGAACCAGCGTCGTAGCGGTGGAGGCATCCTGCAACGCCATGAGACCCAGCCTGCCACCTTCGCGCACGGTGACGTTCGTGACCACGGTGCCGAGTTGCGCGGCGTCGCCAGCGGTGGCGAAGTGCTCCACCACATCGAGGGCGGCGCGCTTGCCGATCTCGATCAGCAAGCGAACGTGCCAGGCGCTATCCGGCTGGACACCACTGGAAAGATGCACGATGTGCAGCGACCGGCTCGCGACCACGCCGTCCGTCACGCGGACGACCAGACCATCCGTCGCCAGGGCGGCATTGAGGTGGGCGAACGCATCGGCCGCACCATGGTGGTAGCGATGAGCGAGCGCGAAGCGCAGGGGCTCGGGCTGCTCCGTAAGTGCAACGGCGAGGGGAACGAGTTCGATGCCGTGCTCGTCGATCGAGGACAGATCGCCGCGGAACGCACCATCCACGAAGACCACGCGGGCGCCTTCCACGCCCGGCAAGGCGTAGCTCGACGGATCGACCGCGAGGCCGGCAGCCACCGTGCGATCGGCCAGCGCGAAGGCGCGCTGAGACAGCGCGCGCAACGGCGTGTATTTCCAAGCTTCGTTGCGCCCCTCGGGCAAGCCCGCCGCGGCAAAGGCTTCCAGATTTTCGCGACGCGCGGCGTCCAGCCAGGCGATGCCGCTGGCCGGCGTGGCGGAGGCGGCATCCAGGGCCGCCCGCACGAACGGGGACGGCACGGAGTTCATGCCGGCGCCCCCGTGAGGTCGGCCTTGCGCAGTTCGGGATGCGCGTCCGCAAGCCATGCGTAGCCCTGCTCTTCCAGCTTGAGCGCCAGGTGCCTGTCGCCACTCTCGACGATGCGTCCGCCGGCGAGCACGTGCACGAAGTCGGGCTGGATGTAGTCGAGCAGGCGCTGGTAATGCGTGACGAGCACGAACGAGCGCTCCGGCGAACGGAGCGCATTCACGCCTTCGGCCACCTGCTTGAGCGCATCGATGTCGAGGCCGGAATCGGTTTCGTCGAGGATGGCGAGCTTCGGTTCGAGCACAGCCATCTGGAAGATCTCGTTGCGCTTCTTCTCGCCGCCCGAGAAACCCTCGTTCACCGCGCGGTGCAGCAACTCGTCGGAGATCTGCATCACCTTGAGCTTCTCGCGCACGAGCTTCAGGAAGCGCATGGAATCCAGTTCGTCTTCACCACGGTACTTCCGCTGCGCGTTGAGCGCGGCACGCAGGAAGTAGGTGTTGTTTACCCCGGGAATTTCGACCGGGTACTGGAAAGCGAGGAACACACCGACCGCGGCGCGCTCTTCGGGCTCCAACGAGAGCAGGTCGCGACCCGCGAAGTCCACGGTACCGGCCGTGACCTCGTAACCCTCGCGGCCGGCCAGCACATTACCGAGCGTGGACTTGCCCGCCCCGTTCGGGCCCATGATGGCGTGCACCTCGCCCGGGTTCACCGTGAGCGAGAGGCCTTTGAGGATCTCCTTGCCTTCGACGCGGGCGTGGAGGTTGTCGATCTTGAGCATGTGCATGGCGCGGTCCAATCAGGGCGTGAGGTGCGAGAGCGCATCGAGGGCGTCGTCGCGGCGTTCCCAGGGCACGAAGAGGTGATCGTGCAGGAACGCGGATACGGGGTTGCAGGGAATGCCGCGCTTCGCGAGCGCAGCGGATACGGCGGCCATCATGCCCACCGCGGTGAGGCTGGACTGTACGCGCAGGGTGATGTGCGCCCAGAGCATCCGCTCGCCGCCCGACGCCTCGGGATCGGCGTCGACGATCAGCGTGCTGCCCTCGGCTTCGCGAAACATCATCAAGGCCTCGGGAAGCCGCTCGCGCGCCTTCTCGTGCGACACGTGCAGGAAGCGCTTCGGAATGGGGTCCACCTCGGGATCCAGCGCAGCGAGCAACGCGCGCAGATCGGTGACGCCCGGTGCAGAGCCGGCGATACCCATCGTCAGCCCACCGCGCCTTCGAGAGAGACCTCGAGCAGCTTCTTCGCTTCCACTGCGAACTCCATCGGCAGTTCGCGGAAGACCTGCTTGCAGAAGCCGTCGACGATCATCGAGACCGCGTCCTCCTCGCCGATGCCGCGCGAGAGGCAATAGAACAACTGGTCGTCCGAAATCTTGGAGGTGGTGGCCTCATGCTCCACGATGGCACCCGGATTCTTCACTTCCATGTACGGGAAGGTGTGAGCACCGCACTTCTTGCCGATCAACAGCGAGTCGCACTGCGTGTAGTTGCGTGCGCCATCCGCGCCCTTCTCGATCTTCACGAGGCCGCGGTAGCTGTTCGAACTGCGGCCGGCGCTGATGCCCTTGGCGACGATCTTGGACTTGGTGCCCTTGCCGATGTGGATCATCTTGGTGCCGGTGTCGGCCTGCTGACGATGATGCGTGAGCGCCACCGAATAGAACTCGCCCACCGAACGGTCGCCGCGCAACACGCAGCTCGGATATTTCCAGGTGATGGCCGATCCGGTTTCTACCTGGGTCCACGAGATCTTCGAGTCCGCGCCGCGACAGTCGCCGCGCTTGGTCACGAAGTTGTAGATGCCGCCGACGCCGTTCTCGTCGCCCGGGTACCAGTTCTGCACCGTGGAGTATTTGATCTGAGCACGCTCCAGGGCTACCAGTTCCACCACCGCGGCGTGCAACTGGTTCTCGTCGCGCATCGGCGCGGTGCAGCCCTCGAGGTAGGACACGTAGGCGTCGTCTTCGGCGACGATCAACGTGCGCTCGAACTGCCCGGTGTTCATGGCGTTGATGCGGAAATAGGTGGACAGTTCCATCGGGCAGCGCACGCCCTTGGGAATGAACACGAAGCTGCCATCGGAGAACACGGCCGAGTTAAGCGCAGCGAAATAGTTGTCGCCCGCGGGCACCACGCTGCCCAGGTACTGACGCACCAGATCGCCATGCTCGCGGATCGCTTCCGACATCGAGCAGAAGATCACGCCGGCTTCCGCCAGTTCCTTGCGGAAGGTGGTGCCGACCGAGACCGAATCGAACACCGCGTCCACAGCCACGCCCGCGAGGCGCGCGCGCTCATGCAGCGGTACGCCGAGCTTTTCGTACGTTTCCAGCAGCTTCGGATCGACCTCGTCGAGCGACTTCGGCCCGGCCTTCGGTGCCGAGTAGTAACTCACGGCTTGGTAATCGATCGGCGCGATCTCGAGCTTCGCCCAGTCCGGCTCCGGCATGGTGAGCCAATGCCGGTACGCGGCCAGACGCCACTCGGTCATCCATTCCGGCTCGCCCTTGATCGCGGACAGCTGGCGCACGGTGTCCTCATTGAGGCCCGGCGGCAGGGTCGTGGACTCGATGTCGGTGACGAAACCCGCCTCGTAGCGGCGGTTGAGGGCCGCTTCGACTTCGGCGTTGTCGTGCACCGGCGCTGCCACTTCGCGTGTCATGTTCTCGCTCTCGTTCATGCGTTTGCCTGTGCGGCGGAGGCCGCCTCGGTGGCCGGCGCCATCGGGCGCGCGGCCAGCATCTGTGCCAGGGTCATGGCGCGCAACACGCCGTCGATCGCCCCGGAAACGGATCGCCAGCTACCGCTGACGCCGCACTGGGACTGCCGTTCGCACTGGCCCTGGGCCATGCTGCATTCGGTGAGGCCGATCGGCCCTTCCATCGCTTCGACGATCTCGGCGAGGCTGATCGCCTCGGCCGGCCGCGCGAGCCGGTAGCCACCATTGACCCCGCGAAACGATTCCACCAGCCCCGCATGACCGAGCAGCTTCAGCAGCTTCGACACCGTGGGCAACTCGAGGCGCGCCTCCTCGGCGATCTGGGCAGTGCTCAGAACGTCGTTCGGGTGAGCGGCGATGCAGGTCATCACCACCGTCGCGTAATCGGTGAGTCGGCTGACACGGAGCATGGGGAAAGGGGAGTCGTCAATACCGGACCAAAATGGTACTGATTTTGACGCGTGGGCGCAACGGCGGGGCGTGCTGCGCATAGCCCTTGTACAGGGCAACGTGCACCAATATGGTGCGGCAATTCGCCAATGGCGAAGCGTTATGCCGCATCGCACAAGGGCCTAGGCGCTGGCACGCATCCTGCTCTACCCCTCGCAGGCCAACGATAGGGGACGCACGCTCCATGAAGTGGATCAACGCGATTATCAAGCCGTTTACGCTGGACGATGTCCGCGAGGCCCTGGCCGAAGTCGGCGTGCAGGGCATGACAGTGACCGAGGTGAAGGGGTTCGGCCGCCAGCACGGTCACACGGAGCTGTATCGGGGCGCGGAATACGTGGTCGATTTCCTGCCCAAGCTGAAGATCGAGATCGCCGTGACCGACGAGCAGGTCGAACGCGCTATCGAAGCGATCGGCACCGCCGCACGCACCGGCAAGATCGGCGATGGCAAGATCTTCGTGATCGATCTCGAACAGGCCATTCGCATTCGCACGCAGGAGGTGGACGCCGATGCGCTCTAAGACCATCGTCACCCTCGCCGCCTCTGCCCTGCTTCCCGGCCTGGCCTTCGCCCAGACCACCACCCCCGCAAAACTGGACAGCGGAGACACCGCCTGGATGCTGACGTCCAGCATGCTCGTGCTGTTGATGACGATCCCTGGCCTCGCCTTGTTCTACGGCGGCATGGTGCGGGCGAAGAACCTTCTGTCGGTGCTGATGCAGTGCTTTGCGATCACGGCGCTGGTCACGGTGCTGTGGGTCGTCTACGGCTATTCCATGGCGTTCGACGCGACCGGCATGGCCGCGGGTACGACGGGACTGCATTCGTTCGTCGGCGGACTCGGCCGCGCCATGCTGGCGGGGCTCGCGCCGGGGAGCCTCTACAACACGGTGCCGGAAGCGGTGTTCGTGATGTTCCAGATGACCTTCGCGATCATCACGCCTGCCCTCATCGTCGGTGCCATCGCCGAGCGCATGAAGTTCTCTGCCCTGCTCGTCTTCACGGCGCTGTGGTTCACCGTGGTCTACCTGCCGATGGCGCACATGGTCTGGGGCGGCCCGGGTTCGTTCCTCGGCGACCTCGGCGTGATCGACTTTGCCGGCGGCACGGTGGTGCACATCAACGCGGGCATCGCCGGCTTGGTGGGATGTCTGGTCATCGGCAAACGGCGCGGCTATCCCACGACGCCGATGCCGCCGCACAACCTCGGCTACACCCTCGTGGGTGCGAGCATGCTCTGGCTCGGCTGGTTCGGTTTCAACGCGGGCTCCGCGGTTGCTGCCAACGGCAGCGCCGGCATGGCGATGCTGGTGACGCAGATCGCCACCGCCGCCGCAGCGATCGGTTGGACGGCCGTCGAGTGGTTGACCCACCGTCGCCCGAGCGTCCTGGGCATCGCATCCGGTGCTGTGGCGGGCCTCGTGGCAATCACTCCCGCCGCGGGCACCTGCGGCCCGGGTGGCGCCCTGCTGATCGGCTTCGCCGCCGGCATCGTGTGCTTCTTCTGCGCAACGCGGCTCAAGCGCCGATTCGGCTATGACGATTCGCTCGACGTGTTCGGCGTGCATGCCGTCGCCGGCATCATCGGCGCGCTGCTCACCGGTCCGTTCGCCGCGCACGCGCTCGGTGGATTCGGCACGGTGACCGACCTGGGCCTGTCGCTATGGGTCCAGCTCAAGGGCGTGGCATTTACGGTGGTCTACAGCGGCGTGCTCAGCTACGCGATTTTCAAGGGCATCGCAGTGACCATGGGCCTGCGCGTGGACGAGGAACAGGAACAGGTGGGCCTGGACATCGCGTTGCACGAAGAGCGCGGCTACAACCTCTCCTGATCGCACCACGTTTCGCACGATGGCCCGGCCAACCGGCCGGGCCTGGCGACGCACAGCGATTACTTCGGGCGTACAGCGGTCACTTCGATCTCGACCAGAAACGCAGGCGATGCCAGAGCCGCCACCTGCATCGCGGAACGCGACGGCAGGTTCGGCTGCGTCGGCGTGCCGAAGAACTGCGTGTATCCCGCCATGAAGCCGGCGAAGTCCATCTTGCCGCCCTTCGCCGGATCGCCCACCAGGAACACCTGCATCTTCACCACGTCGCCCATCGACAGACCCATGTCCTTGAGCTGCTTCTCGATCGAGCGCAATACGCCGACCGTCTGCGTCTTCGTATCGCCGTAGGCCTGCGGGCTGTCCTTCGACGCACTGGTGTCCGCCACAGGCGGCACCACGCCGCTCAGAAAAACCAGCGTGCTGTCGGCGGGCACTTCGACGGCGGCCGAAATCGGGAAGGTGCTGTTGGGAATCTTGTGCCGGACCACGTCGCCGCCGAAAGCCGGCGCCGCGAGGGCGAACGAGAGGGACAACAAGGCGGCGTGCATACGCATGGATCAATGCTCCTCGGGATGGGGGGCGGGTCGGAACGCTTTCACGTCTTCCGCCGTCAGCGCGTCTTGGTAGGTATTGCCGAAATGGGTGCGGACGTAGTTCACCACGTCTGCCACCTGCGCGTCGCTGAGGAGCATACCGAACGGCGGCATACCGCCACGGCCGTTGATGACCATGGCCGCAGGATAGGCCGCGGAGGCCAGTTTGGGATTGCCGGCCAACGCGGGATATCTGCCCGCACCGACCGCGCCTTTCGCGTCGGGCATGTGGCAGCCCTGACATACGTGCGTGAAGATCTGCTCGCCAGTGACATGCGCGGCGTCCTTGCGGTCGATGAAGTCGGCATCCGTCGCCTGCGCCGATGCGGAACCGTAGACGAACAGCAAGGCCAGGGTAAGACGTACGGCGTTCATGCGCTGGCTCCCGTAGTCGCGCGCCGATGCAGCGCATCGATGGCCGAAAGCGACGAAAGAATCGCCCCCTCCTGCCACGCGGGAAGATAGGACGCATGTTCGCCCGCCAGCACGATGCGACCGTCCATCGAGCACAGGTTGGCGTAGTGCTTCTCGCGCAAGGCATCCGTCCACCAACCGAAGCAGCCCAGCGTGAACGGTGCACGATGCCAGGCGACGGCCATCCCGTTCTCGAAGGCTTCCGTGTACTGCGGATGGATCTGCGCACCGTATTCCACGGCCTTGCGAATCCGTGTGGCGGGATCGAGCGCGGTGAATTCGTACGCTTCGAGAAAGAACGTATACGAACCCAGTAACACGCCCTTCTTCGTACCGATGCCATGGCTGGGATAGCCAATGAAACCGATGGGCAGGTCGGTGGTGGTGATGCCACCGTAGATCGCCTCGTCCTCTTCCCAGAAACGGCGTTTGAACTGCAAGCCGATCTTCGAGGAGGCCATGTAAGGCACGGCCGAGATCGCCGCCAGCTTCGCATCGGATACCTGGACCGGGAGCTGACTCAGGATCGACAACGGAATCGTGCAGACGCACCAGTCCGCCGTGGCTTGGTGCGCCGTGCCGGGCGATGCCGTGTCTTCATAGGTCACGGTCACGCCGCGATCGTCCTGCGCAATGGCTGTGACCTTCGCGCCGTAACGAATCACGCCGCCGCCAATCTCGCGCACGAATGCCTTGCCGATCGCATCCATGCCACCGACGGGTTGCAATAGCGTGGTCTGATATTCGTAAAGCTCGCTCATGCCCAGCGCCTTCCACAGGCGCGCGTTGAGCATGTCGGAGACGCCGATGGGCTGCGAGAACGTCGGCTTGCCATCAGGACCGCCGCCCGGTGGCTTTGCGTAACCGCGGTGCTCATTGCTCTCGCGGCCGGCCACGTAGCGAAACTGGTGATCCAGGCCGCCGAAGTCGCGCAGGGCTTCGAGCAGGATCTCGCTATCCTCCTTGCTCACCGCATCGTCCAGGCCACCTTTCCCCGCCACCTTCGCCAGCAGCTCGGCGATGCCACCGTGGAAATCCGCCTGCACTTCGCGAAGGCGTTGCGGCTTGCCACCGAACGCATTCGTTCCATGCGCATAGGCGTTGTAGTTCACCTGCACGAAGGGTTCGAGGGTGACGCCGAACTGGCGACAGTAATCGAGCACGCCATGGTGGTGATACGGAATGCGCCACGGGCCGGGATTGAAATACTGCCCTTCGTCGTAGCGGCACTCCTGGCGGTGGCCGCCAAGCTCGGTGTAGACGTCGCCGCCGCGCAGCGTCCAGTTACGGCCGCCAGCGCGATTGTTGTACTCGAGCACCTGCACGCGATAGCCCGCCTTGCGCAGCTCGTACGCCGCGACGAGGCCCGCCAGCCCGGCCCCGAGCACGAGCACGCTGCCGCGACCGGACCCTTGCAACGGAGCGGGACGCTTGTACGTCGAAGGGCTGGCGAAACCGAGGCCGGCCATCGCCTGGTACATCACGGCGCCACCACCGGCGAGGCCGATCATGCGCAGGAGGTCGCGCCGCGTGATGGGCGCCGTATCCTCGTGTTTCATCGACCCATTCCCCCGATGCCACCCCGACGACCGAGCATAGACACACTCGGGATGCACAACAATAAGACAGACGGCCAGCCGTGCCATGACAGTCATGCCCAAAGGCTCTAAGCTCCCCGCGGCATTCGCTTATCAGTGACCCGCATGACTCCGATCGCCGACCGCTCCGCCGCACGACTCGCTTGGGCCCGCCACGCAACAGGCGCTCCCGCGCTCGTTCTGGAACCCGCTTCCGCCGACGCGAGTTTCCGCAGCTATTGGCGCGGCTATGTGGACGGGCAGCCGGTGATCGTGATGGATTCGCCGCCCGATCGCGAAGACCCCGCGCCATGGGTCGAGATCGGTCAGCGACTGGCCGCGGCAGGCCTGCACGTGCCGACGGTGATGGTTGCCGACCTGACGCAGGGCTTCCTGCTGATCGAGGATCTGGGCACGCGCACCTACCTGCCGGAGCTGAGCGACACGACAGTGGACGCGCTCTACGGGGACGCGCTGGACGCCCTCCTGCGCATGCAACGGCAGGTGGATACCGCGGGCCTGCCTGCGTTCGATCACGCCTGGCAGACCATGGAACTCGAACTCATGCCGACCTGGCTGATCGAGCGACACTTGGGCATGAGCCTCGCGTGCGAGGAATGGGACGTGGTGGAATCCGCGTTCACCGCGATCATGCACGCAATCGCCGAACAGCCGCGTGCCTTCATGCATCGCGACTATCACAGCCGCAACCTGCTGGTGACGGCGGAACGTTCGCCTGGGATCATCGACTTCCAGGGCGCGATGTCCGGCCCGATCACCTACGACCTCGCCTCGCTGCTTCGCGATGCGTACGTGGTATGGGACAACGAGCGCGTGGAAGGTTGGGTGGAGGCATATCGCCTTCGCCTGCTCGATGCACGATTGCTCGACGAGACCGTGGACACCGACCGTTTTCGCCGCTGGTTCGACCTCACCGGCCTGCAGCGACACATCAAGATTCTTGGCCTGTTCTGCCGCCTCTGCTATCGCGACGGAAAACCCGGTTACCTCGACGACCTGCCGCGTGTGCTCCGCTACGTGCTCGACACCGCGCGCCGCCATGCAGACATGGCACCGCTGGCCGACCTGATCGAGGCAAAGATCGGCGACCGTGACATTCGCCAGGCGACACACGCGTGAGGCACGCACTCATTCTCGCGGCGGGCCTCGGCGAACGCATGCGGCCACTGACCGATCACACGCCGAAACCGCTGCTTCACGTCGCCGGCAAGCCACTCATCGTTCACCACATCGAGAAGCTCGCCGCCGCCGACGTGCGCTACATCGTCGTCAATACGTCGCACCTGGCCGAACAGTTTCCCGAGGCGCTGGGCGACGGATCGCGCTGGGGTGTCCGTATTCGTTATTCGTATGAAGGGCCGACGCCGCTGGAGACCGGGGGTGGCATGTTGAAGGCGTTGCCCTTGCTGGGTGCCGATCCCTTCATCGTGGTGAGTGCGGACATCTGGAGCGATGTCGATTACGCCGCGCTGCCGCGCGAACCGCAGGGTGTGGCGCACCTGGTCATGGTGCCCAATCCCTCGTTCCATCCACATGGGGACTTTTCGCTCGCCGACGGTCGCCTTTACGACGCCGACGGTACCGCAGGCGCCGAACGCCTGACCTTCGGCAACGTGGGGGTCTATCGCCGGGAAATCGTGCAACACGAGCAACCCGGACGCTTCAAGCTGTTACCGATGTACCGCAAAGCCATTGCCGAAGGTCGCCTCACCGGCGAACGCTTCGACGGTTTCTGGCGCAACGTGGGCACGCCGGCACAACTGGACGAACTGCGCGCCATCGTCGACGCGTAGCGTTGTGACGGCGCGATGCGGACGGTCGCTACTGCACGGTATCGACGCCCAATTCGCGTAGCCGTTCGTGACCGAGCGCGAAGGCTTCGTTGAACGCGCTGGTGATATCCACGAAATCGTTGGTGCCCGTGCTGGCTTCGATTTCCTCGCCGATATGGTCGAGGATGCGGTAGCTGGCTCGGTAGACTTGCTCGCCCGCCAGGCCGTTATGTTTTACCGCCTTCGCTACCACTCTGTATTTACTGTGATTTTCCACTGCGTGTCCCCTCCCCTGTTCCTCGATACTGCCGGGGCGGGGTGACCGTTGCAAGTGACTTCGATGGCGGTCCTGCGTCAGCCCGTCAACCGGCCGCGGTCAGTACGGCGAGAAAATCTCTGCCGTAGCGTTTCAGCTTGTTCTCGCCCACGCCACTGATCGAGCCCAGTTCTTCTTCGTTACCGGGCAGCGCACGCAGCATTGCGAGCAACGTCGCGTCATGGAAAATCACATAGGCCGGTACACCATGCTGTTTCGCGAGTTCGGCGCGCACCCGGCGCAGTTCGTTCCACAACGGCAGCTCGATTTCCTCGATGCCAAGGGACGTACCCGTCGCCGCAGGCGTGGCACGTGCCGCGCGACGCCCCTTTGCGGGCCGCGCATCTTCGCGCAGCCAGACCTTGCGTTCACCCTTCAACACCGGGCCGCTCTGGGTCGACAGACGCAAGGTGCCGTAGCCGTCGGGATCGGCTTCGATCAGCCCCGCCGCAAGCAACTGGCGAAACACCGAGCGCCATTGCGTCGCATCCATGTCGGCACCCACGCCGAAGACGCGCAATTGATCGTGACCGAGGTTGCGCAGGCGCTCGTTACCCTCGCCTCGTAGAACGTCGATGAGATGGCCTGCGCCGTAACGCTGCCCCGTGCGATAGATGCACGACATGGCCTTCTGCGCAGCGAGCGAGGCATCCCACGTCTTCGGCGGTGCCAGGCAGTTGTCGCAATTGCCGCAGGGCTCGGGATAAATCTCCGCGAAGGATTCGAGCAGAAGCTGACGACGGCAACGCGTGGCTTCCGCATAGCCCAGCAAGGAATCCAGCTTCAGGCGTTCGATGCGCTTGCGATCGTCGCCCGCTTCCGACTGCGCGATCATCTGGCTCATCGTAACGACGTCGCCGAGGCCGTAGACCATCCACGCCTCGGCCGGCAGGCCATCGCGACCGGCACGACCGGTCTCCTGGTAATAGCCTTCCATGCTGCGCGGAAGATCGAGGTGGGCGACGAAGCGTACGTCGGGTTTGTCGATGCCCATACCGAAGGCCACCGTAGCGACCATGACGACACCGTCTTCGCGCAGGAACCGTTGCTGGTGCCGCGTACGCGTTTGCGCGTCGAGGCCCGCGTGATAAGGCAGCGATTCCACGCCCGCCTCGGCGAGCCACGCGGCGGTCTCATCCACCTTGCGCCGGCTGAGGCAATAGACGATGCCCGCCTCACCGCGATGCCCGTCGAGAAAGTCCAGCAACTGCCGGCGCGCGTTCTGTCGTGGCGCCACGCGATAGCGGATGTTCGGACGATCGAAGCTTGAAACGAAGCGTCGTGCCGCCTGCAACCCGAGCCGCTCGACGATCTCCTCGCGAGTGCGCTCATCGGCCGTCGCGGTGAGCGCGATGCGCGGCACCTCCGGAAAGCGCTCGTGCAGGATCGCCAGCTCACGGTATTCCGGACGGAAGTCGTGCCCCCACTGCGACACGCAGTGCGCTTCGTCGATGGCGAACAGCGCAATCGGCACGCGATCGAGCAAGCCAAGAAAACGCCCGGTGAGCAGGCGTTCGGGCGCGACGTAGAGCATGTCCAGTTCGCCCCCCAGCATGAGGTCTTCGACCTCGCGCTGCGTCATCGCGTCCAGGCTGGAGTTCAGATACCGCGCCTTCACGCCTGCTTCGTTCAGCGCATCGACCTGGTCCTGCATCAGAGCGATCAAGGGCGAGACGACGATGCCGATGCCCTGGCGTATGAGAGCAGGAATCTGGAAGCACAGCGACTTGCCACCGCCCGTGGGCATCAGCACGAGGGCGTCGCCGCCCTCGGCGACGTGTTCGACGATGGCTTGCTGTTGACCGCGGAAACCGGGGTAGCCGAAAACGGAATGGAGAAGATCGAGGGCTGGGGACGACATGTGCGCCATGCTAGCAAACCCGTGACCTGCGCCTTCACACAGTGCGCGCTGAACGGGATGTTTTCCTACACCGATTTGAGACAAAGATCGTTTTATTTTGCCCCGCGGCAGCAGGTAATGAGGCCGGGGTTCCCACTTATCAAACAGCGTTTCCATGTCCCAGAAGGGGATGCCATGAAGCAAGCGCTCGTACGTACCGTCCTGCTCGCCGTCAGTGTCTTTGCCGGCGCCCTTCCCACGCATGCTGCGGAGGGCCACCTCGGCTTCCAGGGCTCCATCACGGAGGTCACCTGTCGTGCCGATGGCGCGAGACTCGCCTGCCCTCAAGGGCGATCCGTTCCAACAAACGTTCGCTGGTTCCACACCGGCACCGCCGCCGGCCTGGACCACACCGCCTTGTTCGCCTACGCCCGGCAACGGGACGCTTCGACCTCATGGCGAATCATGGAGATCACCTACCGCTGACCGCCGGTCAGCCGGTCAGCCGGTCAGCCGGTCAGCCGGTCAAGCCGGTGAGCCCCAGATGGCGCGATCCAGATCGTGATCGAGGCCAAAGGCGCTCATCGGAACGCGTCCTTCCTTCACCGTCACGCCTTCCGAGGTGAGCCGCCGGCACTGCTCGCGGTAACCGCGCGTGCCTGCAGGAATGCCGATACGACCGTCGGCACGGAGCACACGGTGCCAGGGCAAGTCGGCGCGATTCGGCGCATCGCCGAGCACCTTGCCGATCAGCCGGGCGCGACCTGGGTAACCCGCGCGCGCCGCGATGGCGCCATAGCTGGCAACGCGGCCGCGCGGAATGGCTGCGACCGCGTCGATGATCCGTTGCGCACGCAGCGCGCGGGCTTCGTCATCGTCGACTTCATCGTTCATGGTGATTTCGTGCATGTTTGGGCTCGCATGTCAGCGTACCATCAGGCTTCTCTGACGACGGACCGGTACAAGCCCATGCGGCACTTCGAAGCGATTCGCTCCCATGTCGGCAGCATCCACAGGCTCCGCCAGAACGAGCCCTACATCATCAGCTTCGACCTCGAGCTACCCGACGGGCGGCATCAGGGTATCTATCTCGCCGAACTGGAAGACGCGGACGGGCAACGCTTCCTGCGCCTGTCCACGCCGATCGGTCCGCTGGTCGGCGTGGATGCGCGGCGCTGCCTGCGCTTCAACTGGGAGCAACGCACGGGCTACTTGGCCGAGGCCGATCTGGACGGCTCTCCCTATCTGCACCTGTGCGAGAACCGTCCCTACGATTATCTCGACGAGCGCGAACTGGCTCGCCTGATCGAAGAACTGGGCGCGACCGGCGATCAGCTGGAACAACTGGTCAACGGGGAAGCCGACGCGCTCTGAGCGTCCGCACGCGTCAAGGGCCTCAGAACAGCGGCCTCAGAACAGCAGGTGGCCCAGCTTCACCAGGCCGTAGCCGATGCCGGCCGTGATGGGCAGCGTGAGTATCCACGCCCAGACCATGCGCTCGACCACCGACCAGCGGATGGCATTGAACCGCTTCGCCGCACCCACGCCCATGATCGATGCCGACACGTTGTGCGTGGTCGAGACCGGCACGCCAAGCACCGATGCCGTGAGGATCACGGCGGCCGAGCTGCCTTCCGCAGCGAAGCCGTTGATGGGATGCAGCTTCACCATCTTGTGGCCGAGCGTCTTGATGATGCGCCAGCCGCCACCTGCCGTGCCGCCCGCCATCGTCAGCGCGCAAACGACCTTGACCCAGATCGGAATCGGAAAGCCGCCCGCGGCGGCCGGGTCGTGCGGAATACGGAGGAAGTGCAGAAAGGTCGGCAGGTGATCGAACTGGCCCGCGGCGGTGGCGCCGGCAAGCGCCAGGGCGATGATGCCCATGCTCTTCTGCGCATCGTTCATGCCGTGGGAGATGCCCATGGCGCTGGCCGAGAAGATCTGCGCCTTGCCGAAGAAACTGTTCACGAACGGCGTGCGGCCGAATCGACGCAGGGGACCCTTGCGGCTGGAGAAGAAGCCGAGCAGCGCGTACAGCCCGCCCATGATCAGGAAACCGATCACGAAGCCCAGGAACGGCGAGACGATCATCGGCACGATCACCTTGGGCAGCACGCCCTTGCCGAGCCACCAGTGCGCGCCGCCCTCCCACCAGATGATGGAATGGAAGTTGTCGCCCGCCGCAGCCAGGGCGGCACCGCACAGGCCGCCCACGAGGGCATGACTGGAACTCGACGGAAGGCCGAGCCACCAAGTGATGAGGTTCCAGATCGTGGCGCCCAGCAGCGCGCTGATGAGCAGTTGCGAGCCGACCTCGACGACGCCGGTGTCGATCAGGCCGGAGGCGATCGTCGCGGCGACGGCGGTGCCCCACAGCGCACCGGCAAGATTGGTGACCGCCGCCAGCAGCACAGCCTGCCCCGGCGTGAGTACCTTGGTGGCGACCACGGTCGCAATGGAGTTCGCCGTGTCGTGGAAGCCATTGATGTAGGTGAACGCGAGGGCGATCAGAACGACCGCGATGACCATGCTCATGGGGCGCCCGCCGTCAGGAGTTCTTGAGCACGATGGAATAGACGACGTTGCCCACGTCCCGGCACTTGTCCACGGCTTTCTCGATCAGCTCGAACAGATCCTTGGCGAGAATGGCGCGCAACGGGTCCGACGCCTCGGCGTACAACGTGCGGTAGGGGTCGAGAAGAAGCCGGTCGGCTTCCGATTCCAGAGCTTGGAGCTGATCGCGCAGCTTCTTCACCGGGTCGATCTTCAGCCCATGGCGCAACTGGCCGATCATCGCCACCACCACGTCCGCCGACCGTTCGAGCAGCGCGGCGCGCTGGCTGAAATCGATGCCCTGGAGGCGCTCGGCGACGATCACGTAGCGCTCGGCGAACTTCTCGATGGTCTTGGGGATCTTGTACAGCGCCGAGTTCAGCGCCTCGATGTCCTCGCGGTCCAGCGCGGTGACGAAGGTGTTCACCAGTTCCTCGCCGATCTGCGCGTGCAGGGCCTTCTCGCGGGCGCGTGCCGTGCTGAAGGCGGCCATGACGGGGGTGCGATCGGTCTGGATGACCAGCTCATGCATGGCCTTGGCGCTCTCGCGAGCGGCCTCGGCGCTCGCTTCGAGCAGGCCGTAGAACTTGTCGCCCTTACCGAAGATCGTCTGGAGTGAAAACATGGCGTCGCCTGGGGAACCTGGGGATTTGTGACGACAATGTTACCGGACTGGCCCGCCGCTGGGGTGGGCGAGCCCCCTGCAGGACCGATCCGGCCCCATCTGCTATATAAGCGGCCGATGCTCACCGAACTCCTGCTGGTCCTCTTCTTGTCCCTCGGCAACGGGTTCTTCGCCCTGTCCGAAATGTCCGTGGTCGCCTCCCGCAAGAGCCGCCTCAAGCAGCTCGCGCGGGACAGCCGACGCGCGCGGGTGGCCCTGCAACTGGCGGAAGCGCCGGAGCGCTTCCTGTCCACCGTGCAGGTCGGCATGACCTTGATCATCCTGGTCACCGGCGCCGTGGCAGGCGACGGTCTGGGCGAACGGTTCACCGACATCGTCCACGGCGACGGGCCCGCCTGGCTGGAGCCCTATGCCCGTATCGTGGGCTGGCTGCTCGGTTTCCTGCTCATGTCGCTGGTGCAGATCGTCATCGGCGAGCTGGTGCCTAAGCGCGCGGCGCTCTCGGCGCCCGAGCGGATCGCCTGCCAGATCGCCGTGCCGATGCTGATCGTGTCGCGGATCACACTGCCCATGGTCTGGCTGCTGAACCACCTGTCCACCGGCATCCTGCGCGTGCTGCGCCTGCACCGGGCCGGCGCCAATGCCGCCACCGAAGAAGAGATCCGCCTGCTGGTTGCCGAAAGTGCGGAACAGGGCATCCTCGACAGCGACGAGCGGAACATGGTCAACCGCGTGTTGCGCCTGGGCGATCGCAGCGTGGATTCCGTGATGACCCCGCGCATGAAGATCGCCTGGCTGGACGTCGCCGCGTCGCGCGAAGACAACCTGGACGTTCTGAGGGAAAGCCAGTTCTCTCGCTATCCGGTGTACCGGCGCGACGAGAGCGAGGTGGTCGGCACGGTCGAGGTGAAATCGCTCATCGGATCGCTGGAAGGTGGCGAGGCCGATTTGTTCGCGCACATGGCCCGCCCCTTGTTCGTGCCCGCGACCGCTCGCGCGCTCGACCTCCTCGAAGCCTTTCGCGACGCCGACACGCAACTGGCGCTCGCCGTGGACGAGTACGGCGACATCGAAGGCCTGGTCACCCTGAACGACCTTCTCGGCGCGGTCATCGGTGCCACCGCACCCGCCCCGGACGATGCCACCCAGGACGGCCCCATCATCCGGCGCGACGACGGCAGTTGGCTGATCGATGGCTCGCTGCCGGCGGACGACCTGCGCGAGCTGCTGCAGATCGAACGCCTGCCCAATGAAGAGGCGCACGATTTCCGCACGGTCGCGGGCATGGTCACGACGCAATTCGGCCACATCCCCCGCGCAGGCGAATCCTTCCTATGGCAAGGCCGCCGCTTCGAAGTAATGGACATGGATGGCGCACGCATCGACAAGATTCTCGTGAGCGAGGCTACCGTCGACGAACCGGCCGTCGAGGAATAGCGCCCCGGGTACGATTCAATACCGGTTCAAGGCGGTGCAGCGAGAGTCACCGCATGGACCCCGCCGAACCCCACGAAGAAAAGACCGTCGCCCTGCTGAGGGCGGCACTGATGGCGGCTTCGGGCGAGCGCATCTCCGTGGAGGAACTGCTCGATTCCTTGAAGCGCCGGGCCTTCGGTTTCGTCCTGCTGCTTCTCGCCATTCCGAACTTCATCCCCGTGCCGCTGGGCATCGGCGGCATCATGGGCGTGTTGGTGATCGGCCTGGGGCTCGAAATGCTGATCGGCCTGGAACATCCGTGGATTCCGGGCTTCCTGCGCCGCCGGACGATGTCACGGGAAGGCCTGCTGCGCTTCCTCGACCGCATCGCCCCCTTCAGCGGGCGCCTGGAGCGGATCTGCAAACCGCGACTGCAACGGCTCACGCGACGCCCCTTCACCTTCGTGTCCGGCGCGATCATGCTCCTCATCGGCATCCTGCTCGCGTTGCCGATCCCCTTCACCAACTACGTGTTCGGCGGCATGCTCATTGCCTTCGCCTTCGCCCTGGTGGAGCGCGATGGCGTCTTGCTGACGATGGTCTGGGTGACCACGGTGGCGATCGTGATTGCGTCCGCTACGTTCAGCCACGCCCTGGCCGGGTTCTTTCGCGACCTGTTCTAACGGTCCCTACGGCGTCTTGTCGCCTTCGTGCGCGATGCTCGCCATGCGCTGGGCGTCCGCCAGAATCCCGTGCAGGATGCGCAGCTCGCGCAACTCGGGCCGCGCGCGAAGGAACAGCTTGCGCAGTTTCAGCATGATGGTAGTGGGCGACCGCCCCTTGTGAAACTCGATGTCATCGAGCGTCTGGCCGAGATGATCGAAGAACCGTTCGAGCTGCTCGGCGTCGGCCGGCGCCTCGTCGGGGTCCGGTGTGACGACGGGGGCAGCCGCTTCGTCGGCGAGCAGGGCCAGGCGCACCTCGTAGCCCACCACCTGCACGGCCTGCGACAGGTTGAGCGAGCTGAAGTCGTCCACGCTGGGGATACGGACCATGGCATGGCAGCGCGACAGCTCGTCGTTCTCCAGCCCTGTGCGCTCGTTGCCGAACACGAGGGCCACCTGCTCGCCCCGCTTCGCGGCGGCTACGGCCTGCGCAGCCCCTTCCCGAGGGTCCAACTCCGGAAGGTTCACGCCGCGACGGCGCGCCGAGAGGCCGAGCGAAAACGTCGCACCGGCCAGACCCGACACGAGATCGTCGTGAATCGCCGCCTGGGCGAGCACATCGTCCGCGCCCGCCGCGAGCGCCGTCGCCTCGGGGTCGGGAAAACGGTGCGGCGCCACGAGCGTCAGACGGTCGAAGCCCATGGTGCGGATGGCGCGCGCCGCCGAACCGATGTTCCCCGAATGCGAGGTGCGGACGAGGACGAAGCGGAGGCGGTCGTGAAGCTCGGAAAGGGCCATGGCGGGCGGGGTGGCTGGCGGCAAGACCGGAAAGTCTACAACGGCAATGACTTGGGCGAGGCGCGAGGGGATGGTAAACTCCTCGGCCGACGCGGCTTTCGACCGCTCCTTCGTTCTTTTGCCAAGCCGATCCCCATGCCAAGACCCGCCGTCAACGTCGCGGCGCGCGCCGCGCGCTCCGCAGGAAACATCATCCTGCGCTACATGAATCGCATCGAAGGCCTTGCGGTCGTCGAGAAGCAGCGGATGGACTTCGCCTCCGAGGTCGACCGGCTCGCCGAAGCCGAGATCGTCAAGGAACTCCGCCGCGCCTACCCCACCCACGCCATCGTGGGCGAGGAATCGGGGCAGACCG
The DNA here is from genome assembly GCF_900119235.1 of Luteibacter sp. UNCMF366Tsu5.1. NCBI lineage: Bacteria > Pseudomonadati > Pseudomonadota > Gammaproteobacteria > Lysobacterales > Rhodanobacteraceae > Luteibacter > Luteibacter sp. UNCMF366Tsu5.1. Next base: position 1,699,570 of record NZ_FPIS01000001.1, read on the forward strand.
GCAAGGGCGGCCCGCTCACTTGGGTGATCGATCCCCTGGACGGCACGCACAACTATCTGCGCGGCATCCCCCATTTCAGCGTGTCCATCGCGCTACTCGACAAGGGCGAGCCGGTATACGGCGTGGTTTTCGATCCCCTGCGCGATGAACTGTTCACCGCGAGCAAGGGCGATGGCGCCTACCTCAACGACCGCCGCATTCGCGTTGCCAAGCGCGAGAGCCTGGCCGGCGCGTTGATCGGAACCGGCTTCCCGTACCGTGTGCGCAACCACCTCGAATCGCAATTGGCCATGACGGCTGCCCTGCTCAAGGAAGCCGAGGATGTCCGCCGCATGGGCTCCGCAGCCCTCGACCTGGCCTACGTGGCCACCGGTCGTCTCGACGGCTACTTCGAGCCGGGCCTCAACGTGTGGGACATCGCTGCAGGCGCCCTGCTCGTGCGCGAAGCCGGCGGCGTGTACGGCGACTTCGCCGGACGCGAAGGCCTGCCCGAGAACGGCAATATCATCGCCGCCAACCACAAGGTGGCCGCCGCCATGACCGAGGTCATCGGTGCCAACGCCACGCCGCGCCTGCTCGGCGTGTAAAGGCCTCACGGCGGTGTAGGAAAACCCTGCACCGCCGCCTTCCCTGCGCCTACATACGGGCGCGAGCACGGTCCCTAATCTGTCGCCGCGAACGGGACGTTCGCTTTCCCCTACGACGGATCAAGGAAACTACGCCGTGATGTACCCCCCATCCCCCTTCGGCCGTCTATCGGCCGCGCTGACGCTTGCCTTCGCTTCGGCCTGGCTTGTCCCTACGGCCTCCGCCGAAGTACGCACCATGATCGTTACCTCCGATCCGCAATACCCGTGGACGAGCAAAACGGATGCCAAGCTGCCGGAGAGCGACGCGCAGACACAAGCAGAGTCGGAGCGCCTCATCGAGGAACAGTACCGCAGCATTGCCGCTTACCGTGCCGCACGACCGGATCAGCAGATCCCCGTCTTCATCAATGGCGACCTCACCGCGTATGGGCACGGTTGGCAACGCGCCGTCATGGAGCGCATGTACCGGATCCTGGGCGACAACGTGCACCTGGGTCTCGGTAACCACGACTATGCGAACAATATCCGCGAAGCCGACGGCAGTGGCTGCTACAACAATGGCTGTGCCCGCGACAGCATCAACGATCTCGTTCGCCACGTTCGCAACAAGCGGAGCACCGTGGCGTTCGACTTCGCCGACGTGTCGCAAGGCCTTTTCAAGAAGAGCTACTACGGAAGCCTGGGCTACGCCGTCGAAACACCGGGGCTCGAACGCGTACTCAACGTGCAGCTCAACTACCACCCGACCTACACGGTGAGCTTCGACACCACCGAGAAGCTCCGGCCCGCGCACTACGAGATCGTGTCATCGCTGCCATGGCTGGACGATCTGCTGGACACGCACCTGTCGGTACCGCGCTACGGCACGCCCGCCGATCGTGCCTACGACTTCGCCATCCTGCACATGCACGATCCGATCGAGGATGCCTGGGAGCTGGAAGGACTGCCCGATCGCGAGCACATCGCCGCCATCTTCGGCGGGCATCTGCACGCGCGCATGGGGCGCTACCCCAACGAAAACGGCATACCGATCTTCTTGAGCGGCTCGGCGTCGCAACGCACGTATCTCATCGTCGAACACGATACCGTTGCGGCCGTACTCCGCGTCTACGGCGTGTACCGAAACGATCCCGAACGCAAGCAGTTGCTGAGTGTCGTCCCCGTCCCGACGTCCTGACGTTTCAGTCGCTGCGCAACAGATGCCGCAGGAACGGCACCGTCACTCGTCGCTGTGCGGCGAGTGACGCGCGATCGAGGGTATCGAGCAGATCCAGCAAGGTGCCGAGATCACGGGCATGGTGAGCGAACAGCCAGTCCAGCACCACGTCGTCCAACTCGATGCCACGCGCGCTCGCCTGCTCGCGCAGCACCGCGCGGCGTTCGCTGTCGTCGAGCGGCTTCAGCACGGCCTGGGTGAGCGAACCCAGGCGCGAACGCAGATCGGGCAAGGCGATATCCAACGATGCCGGCGCCCCGTTCGCGGAGAAAAGCAAGGTGCATCCTTCGGCGCGATAACGATTGAACGTGTCGAACAACGCGTGCTCGGCATCGCCTTCACCCGCAATGGCATCGATGTCGTCGATGGCGAGCAGATCGCTGCCGGCCATGCCACGAATCGCTGCCGCAAGCGGGCCGCGCATGCCTGCCAGTGGCAGGTATTGCGCAGTACGCCCCGCGTCGATCGCCGCCTGGCATGCAGCGATCAGGAGATGCGTGCGGCCGCTGCCGATCGGTCCAGCGACGAACACCCAGGGAGCGTCCGCGTGCGTAGCGGCAGCGCGGACCGCTTCGACGGCCACCGCATTCTCACCCGCGCGAAAGTGCTCGAAGCGCTGGCGTCGCGGCCAGCGCAGGGCGAGAGGAAGCTGGGTCGTCATGGCGCCTCGTCGCGCGGCGACGGCGGCCGTTCGTCGATGGTGACTTCGACATCCACCTCGATCGCTTCCGCGTTGGCGGCCGGCTCGGTATACAGCTGGCTTTCCCGGTAGCGCTCGACCATGTAGCGCAGCAGCACCACCACCACCGATGCCGCAGGCAGCGCCAGCAGCACGCCGAGGAAACCGAACAGATGGCCACCCGCGAGCACGGCGAAGATGACCGCCACCGGATGCAGGCCGATCTTGCCACCCACCAGTCGCGGCACGAGCACGTAGCCTTCGAGCAACTGGCCGATGGTGAAGACGACGACCACCAGGATGACGTGCATCCAGTCACCGTACTGCACGAGTGCGGCGATCATCGCCGCCACGAAGCCGATCATGAAGCCGAGGTAGGGCACGAAGCTCAGCAGTCCGGCGACCATGCCGATCAGCGGGCCGATGGAGATACCCACGAGGGTAAGACCCAGACCGTAGAACACGCCGAGAGCGAGCATGACCAGCAACTGGCCGCGCACGAAGGCGCCGAGCACGTGGTCCGACTCGCGCGCCAGATGCACCACCGTCGGCTCGATCGAACGCGGCAGCAAGCGCTGGATCTGCGCAATCATCTTGTCCCAGTCGCGCAGCAGATAGAACGCCACGACCGGAATCAGCACCGCGTTCGTCAACCAGGTGACGATGCCCATGCCGGACTGCGTGACCTTCGCCACCGCCTTCGCGGCGACGCTGCCAACCGAACCGATGTGCTCGCGCACGGTGGCAAGCAGGCGATCCGTATCGAAAACGCCCGGATCAAGTCGCAGCCGCGCCTGGATCCACGGCAAGGCGGTACCGCGCACCCAATCCACGTAGCGCGGCAGGTTCTCGGCGAGGCTCTCGAACTGGTGCTGGATCAGCGGAATCAACAGCAGCACCACACCGATGAAGACCAGCGAGATCACCGTGAAAACGATGCTGACCGCCCACGTACGCCCCATGCCGAGGCGCTGCAGTCGATCAGCCAACGGGTCGCCGAGATAGGCCAGCATCGCTGCCAGGGCGAAAGGCATGAGCACCGGCGCCAGCAGCCAGATGACGAAGACGATGACGGCGGTGATCGCGAGCAGTTGCCAGCGGCGCGAAGTGTCGTGGTTCATGCGAGTCCTGGTTCGGCAAAGGGGCACCGGCCGCGTTCCATGGCGGCGGTGAGGCGATTGTCGCGGATCGGCCCCCTCTCGGCGAACATGCGGCCGTCAGGGTACCCAGCGAACGGCGAGGTCGGCGCCGTCGTGCCCATCGGCGGCCAGGATATGCCCGCCTGCCGCGTAACCGGCGACAAGTCGGGCGAGAGGGGTCGTGGCGTTCACCGTCAGCATTACGCCGTCCGCCGTGGCACCGATCGGCGCCACGGATTTCACCGACGGATCGTTCTGGAACGTGGACAGCAGGCCGGCGTAGTCAGCGGCGGAGTGCAGGCCCGATACCCAGACCTTGCCGCTGGTGCTGCCGCCCTGGGTGGCGGCGAGCTGACGGTCGAGCTTGTCGGCCATGGCGTTGGCGCCATTGCTGAGCAACGCCGCACGGGCTTCGCCGCTGTCCTTCCAGCTCGTGGTGCGGCCCGCCGAAACGAGCGTCCAATCGGTCTGGTCGTCACCGATCTTGCCGACGAGCACGACCGCGGTGTTGTACTGACGCGCGGCCGCGGCGACCGCGGCGGCGTCGCCACTCGCCAGGGCCGCCGGGTCGGCGATGGTGCCGTCCTTCGGCACCACGACCTGGTAGCCGCGCGTATCGGCCATCTGCGCCAGCGGGACAATGTCCTGCTGACCAAGCAGCTTGCCGCTGGCGTCGCGTGCCACCACCAGCACCGACGGCTTCGGCGCTGCGGCTGTGGCGTCGCCGACGGCCAGGACGCGGCGGATCGCACCCGGATCGAACACGATCTCCAGGCTCAGCGGCGCGCCGTTGGCGCCGCCCGTGCGGGAGTAGTGATACTGCTGAACAAGCCCGCCCGGCTGCTTCATGGCGTCGGCATAACCTGGTTTGCCGCGCGGATCGGCGCCGTTGGAGGCGCGTGCGAGCACCTGGGTCAGTCCATTGGCGAAGGCCTGGTCGCGGACCGAGGCGCTGGTATCCGGCACCGGTACGGCCACCGTATAGATGGTCGTCTGCGCGACGGCGACGCCGAGACTGGCCGCCAGGAGGAGCATCATGGAAACGATGAGGCGGACTGGGCGCATGGGCTTTGGGTGTCGCTGTGTGAGGGCGGGAAGTCTGCCCAAACCTTGCCATGGCGTCCATCCAAGCGGCGTGCAGGGCCGGCCGGGCGCTGCTTGCTGCTATCATGCGCGGTTTCCAACACGCGCCGGTTACCGCTTATGTCCTCCGACCAGGGCTCCCTCACCTACCGCGACGCGGGCGTCGACATCGATGCCGGCAATGCGCTCGTCGAGCGCATCAAGCCCCTGGTCAAGCGGACCTTCCGTCCCGAGGTGATGGGCGGGCTCGGCGGCTTCGGCGGCCTGTTCGACCTCTCCGGCCGCTACCGCGAGCCGGTGCTGGTGTCCGGCACCGACGGTGTAGGCACCAAGCTCAAGCTCGCCCAGCAGTTGGGTCGGCACGACACGATCGGCATCGACCTGGTCGGCATGTGCGTCAACGACGTGCTGGTCCAAGGTGCCGAGCCCTTGTTCTTCCTCGACTACTTTGCGACCGGCAAGCTCGATGTCGATACGGCGGCTGCCGTCGTCGGCGGCATCGCGCGCGGTTGCGAACTGGCCGGCTGCGCACTGATCGGTGGCGAAACGGCGGAAATGCCGGACATGTACCCGCCGGGCGAATACGACCTCGCCGGCTTCACCGTCGGCGCGGTCGAGAAATCCGCGATGAACGACGGCTCGTCGATCGTGGCGGGCGACGTCATCCTCGGCGTCGCCTCGTCCGGCCCGCATTCCAACGGGTACTCGCTGATCCGCCGCATCCTCGAACGGGCCGGCTCGCCGCTGGATACCGATCTGGGTGGCGTAACGCTGGTCGATGCCTTGATGGCGCCGACCACGATCTACGTGAAGCCCATGCTCGACCTGATCGGCAAGGTGGACGTGCACGGCATGGCCCACATCACCGGCGGCGGATTGAAGGAAAACATCATCCGCGTCGTGCCCGATGGGCTCGGCCTGCGCATCGACGCCGCCTCGTGGGAACTGCCGCCCGTCTTCCAGTGGCTGCAGCGCGAGGGCAACGTCACGCACGAGGAAATGTGGCGCACCTTCAATTGCGGCATCGGCTTCACGGTGCTGCTGGCGCAGGATCAGATCGAAGCGGCCAAGGCCGTGCTCGCCGCTCATGGCCTCGACAGCCGCGTGATCGGCTCGGTCGTCGCCGCTACGGGCGACGAACGCGTCCACATCGCCTGATCCAAACATGGCTCGCCCGCTTCGCGTCGCCGCCCTGGCCTCCGGGCGCGGCAGCAATCTTGCCGCCCTGATCGCCGCGCGCGACGCCGGGCGGCTGCCGATCGAATTCACGCTGGTCGGCAGCGATCGCGCCCAGGCCGGTGCGCTGGGCGTTGCGACGGCCGCGGGCATTCCGACCCTCGCGCTGAACCCAAAGGACTACCCCTCGCGCGCCGCGTTCGACGCGGCACTCTTCGACCGCATCGCGCAGAGCGGCGCCGAGTTGCTGGTGCTGGCCGGTTTCATGCGCATCGTCGATGCCGCCGTGGTGTCGGCGTGGGAAGGTCGCGCCATCAACGTGCATCCTTCCCTGCTGCCGAAGTATCGCGGCCTGCACACGCACCGCCGCTGCCTGGAAGCGGGCGACGCGGAGCACGGCGCGAGCGTGCATTACGTCACCGCCGAACTCGACGGCGGCCCGGTCGTCGCGCAGGCACGTATCGCCGTCCGTCCCGGGGATACCGAGGCCGACCTCGCCGAGCGCCTGCTCGTCGAGGAACACAAGCTGCTACCGGCCGTCGTCGGCGCGATCGCGATGGGTCGACTGCGTTGGCAGGACGGGCCGGTGTTCGACGAAGCGCCGCTGACGCGTCCGCTCGATCTCGGCGAACTGCTGTAACGGTCGGCGCTCGCCCGGGATTCAGGCGAGGTGGCTAAACTCGGCTGCATGACGACCAAGACCCTGCTCCGCGCCGGCCTCGCGCTGGCTCTCGCCCTGCCCGCCGCCGCGTTCGCCGCCGACGTCCCGCAGTCTTTCACTGCTACCTATCAGGTCCTCAAGGATGGCGGCCCGCTCGGCGAAGCCACGGTCACGCTGAAATCCGCCGGTGGCGGCCAGTTCGAATACACGAATCAGACCAAGGGCACGTCCGGCCTTGCGGCGATGCTCGGTGCCAACGTCTCGGAGACCTCGCGCTTCACCTGGGCCGGCCAGGTTCCGCAGGCCGTCAGCTACCACTACCAGCTCGACGCAGCGGTCAAGTCCAAGACGCGCGACCTCACCGTCCAGGGCGGCAACGTCCAGGTGCAGGACAACAAGAAGAGCTTCACCTATACCGCCGTGCCGGGCATGGTGGAGCGCAATACCTTGCCGCTTGCGCTGGGCCTGGCGCTTCGCACGGGACAGCAGCAGGTCGCGTTCCCCGTCGCCGTGAAGCAGCAGGTGGAGAACCAGCAGTTCAAGGTGTCGGCGAAGGAAAAGATCACGGTGCCGGCAGGCGCGTTCGAGGCCATCCGCGTCGACCGCACCGATGCCGACCGCGGCTTCAACGCGTGGTATGTGCCGTCAAGGTATCCGGTGCCGGTGAAGCTGGCGCAGAAGGACGGCGGCGACCTGACGATGGAACTGGTGAAGTACGAGGCACGCTGACGCGTGATCTCGCAAGCGTCGGCGCCGCGATAACGCTTGCTGGCGACAACTCCGTGGGAGCCGCCACGGCGGCGAGAAGCCGACGGAGCCATGAAGCGGAGAGGTGAGCTTTCCTCGCCGCTTTAGCGGCTCCTACAAGGCACGAGTTGCGGCTTGCCGCCAGCGTTGTAGGAGCCGCCATGGCGGCGAGAAGCCGACGGCGCGATGAAGCGGAGAGGGAGCATTCCCTTGCCGCTATAGGCACCGATGCCAACCAACCCGGGCTGAATTAGCCCGGAAGACGCCGGATCCGCGCACCGAGCACGCCGAGCTTTTCCTCGATGTTCTCGTAGCCGCGATCGATGTGGTACACGCGGTCCACGGTCGTGTCGCCTTCGGCCACGAGCCCGGCGAGCACCAGGCAGGCGGAGGCACGCAGGTCGGTGGCCATGATCGGCGCGCCGCTCATCTTCGGCACACCGGTGATGATCGCGGTATTGCCTTCCAGGCGGATGTCGGCCCCGAGGCGCTGCAATTCCAGCGCGTGCATGAAGCGGTTCTCGAATACCGTTTCGGTAATGACGCCCACGCCTTCGGCTACGCAATTCAGCGCCGTGAACTGCGCCTGCATGTCGGTGGGGAACGCCGGGTAAGGCGCGGTCACCAGGTTCACGGCCTTCGGCCGGCGACCCTGCATGTCCAGCTCGATCCAGTCCTTGCCGGTGCTGATGTGCGCGCCGGATTCCTCGAGCTTCTGCAGCACCGCGTCCATCGTGTCGGCCCGCGCACCGCGTGCGCGCACCTTGCCGCCCGTCATCGCGGCGCCAACGAGGAAGGTGCCGGTCTCGATGCGATCGGGCAGCACTTCGTAGTGCGCACCGTGCAGGCGTTCCACACCCTCGACCACCAGGGTGGACGTACCGATGCCGTCGATCTTCGCGCCCATGGCCATCAGGCAATACGCAAGGTCGACGACCTCGGGCTCCTGCGCAGCGTTCTCGATGACCGTGGTGCCCTCGGCAAGGGTGGCCGCCATCAGGATGTTTTCGGTACCGGTCACGGTGACCATGTCCATCACGATGCGAGCGCCTTTCAGGCGACCGGCGCGAGCCTTGATATAGCCGTTCTCGACGCTGACCTCGGCACCCAGCGCCTGCAGGCCACGGATGTGTTGGTCGACCGGACGCGAGCCGATGGCGCAGCCGCCGGGCAGCGAGACTTCCGCCTTGCCGTAGCGGGCCACCAGCGGGCCCAGCACCAGGATCGAGGCACGCATCGTCCGGACCAGGTCGTACGGCGCCACGCAGGAATTCTCCGGACGCGGATCGATGTGCATCTTCATGCGATCGTCGAGGACGACCCGGACGCCCATGCGGCCGAGGAGTTCAATGAAGGTGGTGACGTCATGCAGGTGCGGCACGTTGCCGATGCTGACCGGCTCGTCCGCAAGCAGGCAGGAAGCGAGGATGGGCAGTACGGCGTTCTTCGCGCCGGAAATGCCGACCTCGCCATGAAGCGGCTGACCGCCGCTGATCAGGATCTTGGCCATGGGAATGCCTTGGAAGTGGGATGACGGAGACGAAGGGCGATGCGGCGCGCGTGCTCAGCGGCGACCGGCGGCTTCGTCGGGAGTGAGGGTCTTGAGGCCGAGTGCATGGATGGCGCCACCCATGAGATCGCCCAGGGTCGCGTAGACGAGGCGGTGACGGGCCAGAGGCAATTTGCCGGTGAACTGCTCCGAGATCACCTCGGCTTCGAAATGAACGCCGTCGTCGCCACGAACGTCCACCCGCGCGCCGGGCAAGCCGGCCTCGATCAATGCCTGGATGCGCGCAGCGTCCATGGATACTCCGGTAGGGGGTTGCCGCAGGTGCGAAGGTTCCGAAACGGAGCCTGAACCGCCCATCGATGGCAGCAACGATATAATGAGAATATGTAATGGTAATGGAAATCCGGTGTCGCAGAAATGGACATCCCGGGTAACCAGGGAGTGCCCCACCCGGAACAAGAGGTCGCATGAACGCCCGCACCGCCCCGCCCACCGACCACCGCCTCGTGAATGCCGATACCGTGATTCGCAGCGCCCGCAATGTCATCAAGACGGAGGCGGCCGCCATTCGTGCGCTGGAAGCGAAGGTGGACGCGGCCTTCGTGCAGGCCTGCCAGATGATCCTGGCCTGCAAGGGCCGGGTGGTCGTCTCGGGCATGGGCAAGTCGGGGCACATCGCGCGGAAGATCGCGGCGACGCTGGCCTCCACCGGCACCCCCTCTTTCTTCGTGCATCCGGGCGAGGCCAGCCACGGCGACCTCGGCATGATCCAGCCGGACGACCTCCTGCTGGGCATTTCCTATTCCGGCGAGACCGACGAGCTTCTCTACATTCTCCCGGCGATCAAGCGCCAGGGTATCGGCCTCATCTCGATCACGGGCAATCCGAAATCCTCGCTGGCGACGCAGGCCGACCTCAACCTGGATGCGAACGTCGCGTCCGAAGCATGCCCGCACGGCCTGGCGCCGACGGCCAGCACGACGGCGGCCCTGGTCATGGGCGATGCCCTGGCCGTGGCACTCCTGGAGGCCCGCGGCTTCACCTCCGACGATTTCGCCCGTTCGCATCCCGCCGGCAGCCTCGGGCGCCGCCTGTTGTTGCACATCGCAGATGTGATGCATTCGGGCGACGACGTACCGCGCGTAACGCTGGAGGCCACGCTGAGCGAGGCCCTGGTGGAAATGTCGCGCAAGCGCCTGGGCATGACCGCGGTGGTCGATGCCGATCAGCGCCTGCTCGGCGTGTTCACCGACGGCGACCTGCGCCGCGCATTGGACGACGATGGCGTGGATCTGCGCAGCGCCTCGGTGGCGCAGCTCATGACCCGCGGTCCGAAGACGATCGGCTCGGACAAGCTCGCCGTCGAAGCCGCCCAGCTCATGGAAAAACACCAGATCAACGCCCTGCTCGTCGTGGACGCGGAAAACCGTGTGGTCGGCGCACTCAACATCCACGACCTGCTCCGCGCCCGCGTCGTCTGACGACCGGGCCAGCCGGCGCTCCCATCGGCGCCGCCACGTCCCCATATAGCGAACCATGGCCTACACCCACTACACCGAGATTCCCGCCGCCGTTGCGGAACGCGCCGCCAAGGTGCGCATCGTCGTCTTCGATGTCGACGGCACGCTGACCGACGGTCGGCTCTGGTACGGCGAGGACGGCAGGGAGACCAAGGTCTTCCACGTCCATGATGGGCTCGGCCTGAAGGCCCTGGAGCGGAACGGCGTCAAGGTCGCGATCATCACTGCACGGATCAGCCACCCCGTGTCGTTGCGGGCGGAGGAACTGGGCATCGCTCACGTGTACCAGGGCCAGAAGGACAAGCGCGCCTGCCTGACCGGCCTGCTCGAAGCGCTGCGCCTGACGCCCGAACAGTCTGCCTTTGTCGGTGACGACCTGCCCGACCTGCCCGCCATGAGCATCGCCGGTCTGGCCGTCGCCACCGCGAACGCTCACCCATGGGTCGCCGAGCGGGCGCATTGGCGCACTCGGCTTTCGGGTGGCTACGGGGCGGCCCGTGAAGTGGCCGACATGATTCTTGCCGCGCAAGGCAGGGCTGAAGCCGAGCGGGACCGCTGGCTGTGAGCGTGCTCAACCTGTTCAAGGATCGCAGCGCGACGGGCATGGCGGGCATGCTCGCCGTCGCCCTGGGCGCCAGCGTCCTGCTCTATTACTGGGCGGCACCGGAGAAGAAGGTGCAGGACTTCGTCGGTCCGCCGCGCTCGGGCTACGTACTGACCAACTTCGACCTCGACTCGTACAACGACCAGGGCAAGCCGGCGTTCAAGCTGATCGCACCGCACCTCGAGCGCCGCGAGGGCGACGAGTCGCTGTACATCAATGCACCGGATTTCGTCCTGCCCTCCACGACCGAGACGGACGTCCCGCCGTGGAAAGGTCACTCGCAATACGGCTGGGTGAACAAGGATGGCAGCCTCCTGAAGCTGCAGGGCAAGGTCCACATGGATCGCCCCGCCTTCGGGACCACCCAGGCCGCCAGCATCGACACCTCCGAGGTCACCGCCTGGCCGAAGGAGAACCGCCTTGAGACGGCCGAGGCAGCCCGCATCGTCCAGGGAACCTCTACAATGGACGGCGTTGGCATGCGCGCCAATCTCGACACCAAGCACCTGGAGCTCCTCGATGCAGTCCACACGACGTATCAGCCGCGTAAGCGCTAACGCCCTCCTCGCGCTGCTCGGGGTGGCACTTGCTGCCAGTTCGCCGGTCATGGCGAAGCAGTCCGACCGCGATCAGCCGGCCGATGTCACGTCCAAGTCGTTCGACGGCTCGCAGCAGCCGAATGGCAAGGTGATCTGGACGGGCAACGTGGTGCTCACGCAGGGCACACTGAAGATCACCGGAAGCAAAGCCACCGGATACCTCGACAGCGACAACTCCATCATCCGTGTGGTCGTCGATGGCTCCCCCGCCACCATCCACCAGTTGGACGACGATAACCAGCCGATGGACGGCAAGGCCGCCAACATCGACTACAAGATCGACCAGGATTTCGCCGTGCTCACGGGCAAGGCGGAAGTCCACCAGCCGGTCAAGGGCAGCGCCGAAGGCGACAAGCTCACCTACAACACGAAGGACAGCACGATGACGGGCGAAAGCAACGGCGGCGCCCCCGTGCACATGACTTTCCAGCCGAAGAACAAGACGCCCGGCGCCGCCCCGGCGACCCCGGCGGCACCCGACAAGAAGAAGCCCTGACCCGATGCTCTCAGCCCAAGGCCTGCAGAAGCGCTTCCGCGCGCGCCAGGTAGTCCGCGATTTCGCATTCTCCATTCGCGAAGGTGAAGTGGTGGGTCTGCTCGGCCCCAACGGTGCCGGCAAGACCACCTGCTTCTACATGGTAGTCGGCCTCATCCAGGCGGATGCCGGGTCGATCAAGCTCGACGAGCAGGACATCACCGGCCTGCCCATGCACTCGCGGGCAAAGCTCGGTATCGGCTACCTGCCGCAGGAAGCCTCGGTGTTCCGTCGGCTCAGCGTATCGGACAACATCCTGGCCGTGCTCGAACTGCGTGACGGCATGTCCCAGAAGCAGCGCGAAGACGAGCTGGAAAGCCTTCTCGACGAACTCAAGATCGCCCATATCGCCGAGCAGAAAGGCATCAGCCTGTCCGGTGGCGAGCGTCGTCGCGTCGAAATCGCCCGCGCCCTGGCGGCGCGCCCGCGCTACATGCTGCTCGACGAACCGTTCGCAGGCGTGGACCCGATCTCCGTTGGCGAGATCCAGCGCATCGTCCGCCATCTGAAGGAACGCGGCATCGGGGTGCTCATCACCGACCACAACGTCCGCGAGACCCTCGGCATCTGCGACCGGGCGTACATCCTGAACGACGGCGAGGTCCTCTCCCGGGGCACACCTCAGCACATCCTCGCCGACGAAAAGGTGCGCGAGGTGTACCTGGGGCGTGAATTCCGTATCTGACACACGCGTCGCATTCCGACGGGTGGCCTAGCCGTAACGGTGCTGGTTTGCGCGGCCCGTAAGGGGTTACGATGGCTGCGTAACCCAAAGCGCCGAAGGCATGAAACCCGGACTTCAGTTTCGCCTCCACCAGCAGCTCACGCTGACCCCGCAGCTCCAACAGGCCATCCGCCTGCTGCAGTTGTCACAGCTTGAGCTCGAGGCCGAACTCCGCCAGATCGCGGAAAGCAACCCGCTGCTCGAATTCGCGGAAGACGCCGAGGCCGAGCCGGAGGCGGAGGGCGAGGCAGACGAGGGTTACGAAAGCCCTGAGTTTCTCTCGCGCGAGCAGCAGCCCACCAAGGCGTCGAAAGAAGACGAGGAATCGACCGCCACCCCGTCGGAAGAACTGGCACCCGAGTGGGAAGACGACCGTTTCCACGGTGAAGCAGGCGACTACGCGGGCTCGTCCTCGCGGACGGGAGGCGTCGACGAAGACGGCTTCGAGCCTCAGAACGCGGCGCCGGAAAGCCTTCAGCAACACCTTGAGTGGCAGCTCAATCTGTCGCAGTTCTCGCCGCGCGATCACGGCATCGCCATGGCGATCATCCATGCGCTGGACGAGGACGGATACCTGCGTGACGGGGTGGCCGCTGTCGAAGCCGCCCTGCCCGCTCAACTGCATGCCAGCGCCGAGGAAATCGAAGCGGTGCGGCAGCGCGTACAACGGTTCGACCCGACCGGCATCGCCAGCCTCGATCTCCGCGATTGCCTGTTCTGCCAGCTGTCCCAGTTCTCGTTCGAGACGCCGCATCGCGAACTCGCGATCCGCATCGTCAACGAGGAGCTGGAGCTGCTGGCGCGCAACGACGCGGCGAAGATCGCCCGCCGCCTGAAGGCGCCCGAGGCAGACGTTGCGGCAGCCGCCGCCCTGATCCGCAGCCTGGACCCGCGGCCCGGTGCGGCACTGGATGCCACGCCCGTGGAATACGTGGCGCCGGACGTCTACGCACGCCGGGAGAACGGACGCTGGCAGGTCAGTCTGAATCCGGATGCCCAGCCGCGCCTTGGCCTCAACCAGCACTATTGCAACCTCATTGCCCGCGCGCGCGGCGACGACGCCACGTGGATGAAGGGCCAGCTGCAGGAAGCCCGTTGGCTGCTTAAGAGCCTGCAATCCCGTGCGGAAACGCTGCAGAAGGTGGCGGAGGTGATCGTCCGGCGGCAAAGCGCGTTCCTCGACTACGGCCCGGAAGCCATGCATCCGCTCGTGCTCCGCGAGGTGGCCGAGGAAGTGGGCATGCACGAATCGACCATTTCCCGCGTCACCACCCGCAAGTACATGCACACGCCACGCGGCACCTTCGAGCTCAAGCACTTCTTCTCCAGCGGTGTCGCCACCGAAGACGGCGGCAGCGCATCGGCCACGGCCATCCAGGCCATGCTGCGCAAGCTGATCCTCGCCGAAGACGCGCGCCGCCCCCTGTCCGACCAGGCCCTGGCGGAAGAACTGCATCGACGCGGCATTCAGGTCGCCCGCCGTACGGTGGCCAAGTACCGCGAAGCGATGCGCATCCCCAGTTCCAGCGAACGTATTCGCGCCAGTTAACGACCGAGGGAACCCCACAGCACACCCACGGTCCCACAGATTCAGGCTAGAGAGGCGGTGTTTCCGCCGCCTCGATCTCGTCGCCGCGAGGCGGCACCCTCAGCAAGAAGGAGGCGTCAATGCAAATCCAGATCAGCGGCCAGCACATCCAAATCACCCCGGCTCTGCGTGAGCGCGTGGAACAGCAGATCAGCCGCTTCGAACGCCTTTTCGACAACATCAAGGGCCTCGACGTCGTTCTTTCCGTGGACAAGAACGAGCACAAGGCCGGTGGCACCCTGCATTGCGCCGGTACGCGGCTGCATGCGGACGGCATTGCCCGGCTCGAGGACGACAACAAGAACGACACGATGTACACGGCGATCGACGCCATGATCGCCAAGCTCGCGGACCAGCTCCGCAAGCATAAGGAAAAGCTCAAGGATCACCACAACAGCGAGGGGCGCGACGCCCGCGCAGCGAGCTGAGCCCCGCCGGGCAGACGCCCGGCCCGCCGCCCCACCGCCCTTGATGGCACAATAGGACCCAGGCCGGCACGCCTTGCGTGCCGGCCTTTCCATCTCAAGGGACCCAAGCGTGGACCGGCTTACCGCCAGACAACTCTTCGACGGGGTACACGAGCGCATGGCCTTGCGCTGGGTGGCGGGCATGCGTGGCGAGTCGCGCGTCCTCGAACCCAACGCCAAGCAGAGCCGCCGCCCGTCGCTGGTGGGCTACCTCAACGTGATCTACCCCAACAAGGTGCAGATCATCGGTACCGAGGAGCTCAACTACCTCGATGGCATGGACTCCCGCCAGCGCTGGGAAGCGATCCACAAGATCGCCGCCTACCAGCCCGCTGCGCTGATCGTCACGAAGGATCAACCGATCCCGTCGGACCTGCGCGAAGTGGCGGAAGAAACCGATACGCCGCTGTGGCAGAGCACCAAGCGCGGCCACGAGCTGCTTACCTACCTGCAATACCACCTGGCGCGCACCTTGGCGCCGCGGGTGACGCTGCATGGCGTGTTTCTCGAAGTGTTCTCCATCGGCGTGCTCATCACCGGCGAGCCGGGTTCGGGCAAGAGCGAGCTTGCGCTGGAACTGATCAGCCGCGGTCATCGCCTGGTCGCCGACGATGCCACCGAGTTCACCCTGATTGCACCCGACGTCATCGACGGCGCCTGTCCGGAGCTGCTGCAGGACCTGCTCGAAGTGCGCGGTCTCGGTGTGCTCAACATCCGCGAGATGTTCGGCCACACGGCGGTGAAACCGTCCAAGTACCTGCGCCTGGTGGTCCACCTGAAACCGCTGCGCGACGGTGAGGAAACCGACGCCATGACCCGACTCACCGGCGATGTCAGCCGGCGCAACGTGCTCGACGTCGACGTGCCCAAGATCACCATTCCCGTCGCGCCCGGCCGCAACCTCGCGGTGCTGGTCGAGGCCGCCGTGCGCAATCACGTTCTCAAGAGCAAGGGCATCGACCCGGCACAGACCTTCATCGATCGACAGGCGCACCAGATGCGTCGCTTCTCCCCGTGGTGACCTCCGTGACTGACGACCTCATGAATCCGATCGTCGACCCCGACGGCATCCATCTGGTGGTGCTTACCGGCATGTCCGGCGGCGGCAAGACCGTGGCGCTGCGCGCACTTGAAGACCTCGAGTTCTATTGCGTCGACAACCTGCCCGCGGAACTGATTCCGCAACTGGTTGCCGCCGTGAGCCAGGGCGAGCACGGGCCGCGTCGGCGCATCGCCGTCGGCGTGGACGTTCGCAATCGCCGGGTCGATCTGTCGCGCATGCCGCACGTGCTCTCCGAGCTGTCGACGGCCGGCGTACACGTGCATCTGATCTTCCTCGACAGCCGCGACGACGTCCTGATCAAGCGCTATTCGGAAACGCGCCGTCGCCATCCGCTGGCGGCGGAAAAGCTCTCCCTGGCCGATTCGATCGCCCAGGAGCGCAAGCTGCTCCGGCCGCTGGTGTCGATCGCCGAGAAGGTCATCGATTCCAGCGACCTCAACGTCCACCAGTTGCGCCGGCTTTTTGCCACCGGCTACGCGGCGGCATCGGACGGCACCACCATCCTCTTCGAATCTTTCGCCTACCGGCGGGGGCTGCCTTCCGACGCGGATTTCGTCTTCGATGCGCGCTGCCTGCCGAATCCCCACTGGGATCCCCGGCTTCGTCCGTTCTCCGGCAAGGATCTCCCCGTCCGGGAGTTTCTCGACGCGAACCCGCTCGTGGGCGAGTACTATGCCGACGTAGCCCGGTGGCTGGACACGTGGCTGCCGCGCTTCGAGGGGGAGGACCGCAGCTACGTCACGGTTTCCATCGGCTGCACCGGCGGACGCCACCGCTCGGTTTATCTGGTCGAGAAGCTTGCACAGCATTTTCGCTCCGAACGCGGCAACGTACTGACCTTCCATCGCGAGCTCGAGTGACCCATGATCCTGCCCAAGCCATTACGAGATACCGGGCGATGAGCGTCGGCGTCCTCCTCATGACCCACGAAGCCGTCGGCAAGGCGCTGATTTCGGCCGCCCGCCACGTGATGCCCAAGCTGCCGCTCGAAGTGGACGCCGTCGAGGTACCTCCGAGTGCCGACCCGGACGTCATGCGCACACTTACCGCGCACCATGCCCGAGAACTCGACCACGGCGAAGGCGTGCTCGTGCTAGCGGATCTCTATGGCGCCACACCGTGCAACATCGGCCTGTCGCTCAGCGAACTGGGCGTGCATCTGCGCTGCGTATCCGGGCTCAACCTGCCCATGCTGCTGCGCGTCCTCAACTATTCGGAAAAATCGTTGACCGAGCTGGCCGAGATTGCAGCCAGCGGCGGTCGCGGAGGGATATTCATCGATCATGCTTGAACGGGACATCGTGGTATCCAACCGGCTCGGCCTTCACGCGCGAGCGTCCGCCAAGCTCGTACAGCTCGTTTCGGGATTCAAATCGACCGTCTGGCTCATCAGCCGCGGTCGCGAAGTCAACGCGCAGAGCATCATGGGCGTGATGATGCTGGCAGCCGGCATCGGTACGGCACTCACCGTTCGCGCCGAAGGTGAGGACGAGGAAGCGGCGGTCCAGGCCGTCGTCGATCTCTTCGACCGCAAGTTCGACGAAGGCGCCTGAGCATGGACTGCTCGCCACGGCCGAGGTCTCCATGAGAATCGTGCTGAAAGGCACCCCTGCCGCACGCGGTATGACGCTTGGCCGAGCGCGCCTCGTCCAGCCGAGCATTCTCGCCGTCGACATGCGTATGCTGGAAGACGCCGAAGTCGGCCCCGAGATCGAGCGCCTGCACAAGGCCATCGATACGGCCCGCACGGAACTCCGCGAACTGCGCGGCAAGCTGCATGGCGCCCTCGCCCGCGAAGTCGGCGACTTCATCGATGCGCACAGCCTGCTGCTCGACGACGAAGAACTGCTGCGCGGTCTCGATGACCTGGTGTCCGTCGGCCATTACACGGCCAGCGCCGCGTTGAAGATGCAACGCGACCGGCTCGCCGCCGTATTCGACGCCATGAACGACCCGTACCTCAAGAGCCGCGGCGAAGACATCGACCAGGTCATCGGACGCGTCATGTCCGCGCTCAACCAGCCTTCGAGCCGCGAAGAGCGCAAGCTGGCCTCGCGCGTCGGCGAGATCGTCGTCAGCGATACCGTGGCGCCGGCCGATATGGCAGGTATGGCCGGTCAGGGCATGCTCGGCGTCATCGCCAGCGCCGGCAGCATCTATTCGCACAGCGCCATTCTGGCGCGCAGCTTCAACCTGCCGATGCTCGTCGGCACCCGCGATGCGCTCGCCACGATCAACGACGACGACCTCGTCCTGATTGATGCGGAACTCGGCGAGGTCATCGTGCATCCCACGGCACAGGATCTCGCGCGATACCGGCAATGGCAGCGCCAGGCCGCCGCCGAAGGTCGCCGCCTGGCGGCGCTCGCCACGGCGCCCACGCTCACCCGCGATGGCGCGCACGTGCGGCTTTACGCCAACGCGGAACTGGCCGGCGACATTACCCTCGCGCGCGCGCGCGGCGCGGATGGCATCGGCCTGTACCGCTCCGAATTCCTGTTCCTGCGCCAGCGCGGTCTGCCGTCGGAAGACGAACAGTTCGCCGCCTATCGTGACGTCGTGCTGGGCATGGGCGGGCTTCCCGTCACCATTCGCACGCTCGACCTGGGTGCCGACAAAGCCGATTCCGCGGGGCTCGCGCTACGTGGCGAGGAAAATCCGGCTCTGGGCGTACGCGGCATCCGGCTGTCCTTGCGTTACGCCGACATCTTCAGCGTGCAATTGCGCGCCATCCTGCGCGCCGCCTGCTATGGCCCGGTGCGGATCCTCATTCCGATGGTCACGCATCTGGGCGAACTCACCGCGGTTCGCAACCTGATCAAGAAGGCGCGCGAGGATCTCGCACGGCAGGGTCAGGAGTTGCCAGAACGACTGGACATCGGCGCCATGATCGAAGTCCCGGCAGCGGCAATCAGCGTCACATCGATTCTCGCGAAGGCCGACTTCCTCGCCATCGGCACCAACGATCTCGCGCAATACGTCCTCGCGGCCGATCGCAACAACGATGCACTCGACGGCATCTACGACCCGCTGCAGCCGGCATTCCTGCGCCTTATCGCCCATGTGATTGCCAGCGCACGTCGCGCGAAGAAGCCGGTGAGCCTTTGCGGTGAGATCGCCGGCGACACGCAGTTCACCGCCCTCCTCCTCGCCATGGGCCTCGAGGAATTCAGCATGCACCCTGGGCAGCTTCTCCAGGTGCGCGACCGATTGACCAAGCTCGATTGCGCCGCCCTGCGTCGCGCCGCGCCACGCCTCTTCCGTGCGCACACGCGCGACGAAGTCGAAGAGCGCCTGCTTGAAGTCGTGGCGAAACAGGAAGGTTGCGGCGAAATCTGATCCGGTTTCGCCTTGTGCCGGTCTAGCGCATGCTGGCCTGCTTCTTCCGCCCTCGCGGATGCACTGAGAGATGCGTGGCCCGCGCGCCCCTCTTGTGGGAGCCGCCTGGCGGCTCGCATGTGCCTCTCCCGGTGTTACTGCACGAAGAACCAAAAGAAAGGCCGCGATCGCTCGCGGCCTTTCGTGTTTCCATCCCTGGAAAGAGGAACTTACGCAGCCCGCACCGACTTCATGGTCTCGGCGTTGCGTACCACGTTCGCACGCAGTTCCTCGCTATCGAAGTCGTCCACCGAAATGAACTCGGCGACGCCGTCGCGGACGCGCTGCAGCAGCTCGCGTTCCGCAGCGGTGATGGCGCCCAGCTTCTCGGCTTCGGCCAGTTGCTCGTTGTACGTATGCGCGCGGAGCTGACCGCCCTTGAACGCCTTGAGGAACTTGCGCTCGACCGGCTCGGCCGCGATCACGTCAGGCAGGATCTGGTTCATGCGACCCACGGTGTTGTTCGCCGTGGGCGTGAGGTAGGTCCACGCGGTAAGGCGATCGCGTGCCTCGCTCGGCGCCGTGATGAGCGCCGCCACGCGACGACCGAGGCGATCCGACGGCGGAACCTCGCGGCGACCGAACGGGAACACGAGCGCACGCAGCAGCCACGCGACGGGACGAACGGGGAAGTTGCGGATCACGCCATCGAGCGCCATCTGCATCTTCCATACGCACTCGTGGAAGGCCCAGGCAAGCAGCGGACGATCCGCTTCGGGGCGACCGGTGTCTTCGTAGCGCTTCAGCATCGCGCTGGCGATGTAGAGGTACGACAGCGTGTCACCCAGGCGAGCCGACAGCTTTTCCTTGAACTTCAGCTTGCCGCCCAGCACGCCCATCGACACGTCGGCGCACAGCGCGAGCGCCGCCGAATAGCGATTGAGCTTGCGGTAGTAGCGACGCGTATACGCATCGCCCGCGGTGTCGCCGATTTTCGCAGCGGTCAGGCCGAGCACGAAGCTGCGCACGGCATTCGAGATACCGAAGCCGATGTGGCCGAACAACGCCTGGTCGAAGGTCTTGAGACGCTCACGGTAGTCCGCGATGTTCAGCGCCTGCATTTCCTTCAACACGTAAGGGTGGCAGCGGATGGCGCCCTGACCGAAGATCATCAGGCTGCGCGTCATGATGTTCGCGCCCTCGACCGTGATGGCGATGGGCACACTCTGCCAACCGCGGCCCATGTAGTTCTTCGGACCGAGGATCACGCCCTTGCCGCCATGAACGTCCATGGCATCGGAAGCGATCTGACGGCACCACTCCGTAGCGTGGTACTTGGCGATGGCCGACGGCACCGCCGGCTTCTCGCCGCGATCCACTGCAGCAGCGGTGGCGCGCGACAAGGCCTGCGTGGCGTAGGTGAGACCACCGATACGCGCCAGCGCTTCTTCAACGCCCTCGAAGCGACCGATGGCGAGACCGAACTGCTTGCGCATGCGTGCATACGCACCGGTTGCTGCAACGGCCATGCGCGACGCGCCGGTCGCGTTCGACGGCAGCGAGATCGCGCGTCCCACCGACAGGCACTCGACCAGCATGCGCCAGCCGTGGCCGGCCATGTGCGGGCCGCCGATCAACACCGACAAGGGCACGAACATGTCCTTGGCGTGCACCGGGCCGTTCTGGAACGGCGTGTTGAGCGGGAAGTGACGGCGACCGATTTCCATTCCCGGCGTTTCGCGCGGCAGCAGTGCCAGCGTGATGCCCAGGTCTTCCTTGTCACCCAGGAGCTTCTCCGGGTCGTACATGCGGAACGCCAGGCCGACGATCGTCGCCACCGGCGCCAAGGTGATATAGCGCTTGTCGAAGGTCAGGCGGATGCCGAGCGTTTCCTCGCCATTCCACATGCCCTTGGTGACGATGCCGAAGTCGGGAATTGAGGTGGCGTCGGAACCGGCGTAGGGACCGGTGAGCGCGAAGCACGGAATCTCGCGACCGTCGGCGAGGCGCGGTAGGTAGTGGTTTTTCTGCTCGTCGCTGCCGTAATGCATCAGCAGTTCGCCCGGCCCGAGCGAGTTCGGCACGGCGACGGTGGAAGCCAGCGTCTGCGACATGCTGGACAGCTTCTGCAGCACGGCCGAATGCGCCAGCGCGGAGAACCCGAGACCGCCGTAGCTCTTCGGGATGATCATGCCGAAGAACTTGTTCTTCTTGATGAAATCCCAGACCTCGGGCGGCAGGTCCGCCAGTTCGTGGGTGATCTGCCAATCGTCGATCATGCCGCAGAGTTCTTCGACGGGACCGTCAAGGAACGCCTGCTCTTCGACGGAAAGCTCGGGCTTCGGCTGGCGAAGCAGCTCCGACCAGTTCGGCTTGCCCGAGAACAACTGGCCTTCGAAACCGACGGTACCGGCCTCAAGCGCGGTCTGTTCGGTCTCGGAAAGCTTCGGCGTGACCTTCGCGAACATCGAAAGCAGCGGCGCGCTGATCTTCTTGCGACGGAAGTCCACCATCATCAGCGGCACCGCGACGATGGCGAGCAGGATCAGCAGGACGACGGTGGTGGCCGGAGCCCGGGCGATCACACCCACGACCAGGATCGTGGCCGCCGTGGCAATGGCCCACGTCCGGAGGGACGTGCGGTGGTAGGCACAGGCACCGGAGGCAATGAGCGCCGCCAGCACAACTAGGATCGCAGACATCGGAATTACCTCATCACAGTCGGGTCGTTGCTGTCGTTCGTTACGTAAAACATTGAATCAAAGCGGGTGAATCAAAGCGTATGCATGAAGGCCGCGATCTCGCGGGTGAAGGCGTCGTTGGCATCGCCCGCCACCATGTGCGTGGCATCTGCCAGCGCCACGTGGCGCGCATGCGGTACGAGGCGGAGAAATTCGTCGACGGTGTGGCTGGAGACCACGTCGCTGCGCGAACCGGACAGCAACAGCACGGGCACATCGACACGCGCAGCGGCAGCGAACAGGCGCGGCTGGTAGCGCTCGCTCTCCTGGACCACGCCATCGAGCAGGGCCGGATCCCAGTGCCAGCGCAGACGACCGTCGGTGTCCTGGCGCAGCAACGGCTTCAACTGCGCTTCCGTCTTGCGCTCGCGCCGATGCGGCAGGTACGCCTCAATGGCCGAGGCCGCCTCGTCATAGTTCGCGAAACCTTGGGGGTGAGCGCGCATGAAGCCGAGGATACGTTCCACACCTGCCGTTTCCCATCGCGGTGTGATATCGACCAAGACCAACGCCGAGAACGGCGCCTTGGCTCCTGCCGACTCGCCTGCCGCAACCAGGCCGAGCAGACCGCCCATCGACGCACCCACCAGCACGGGCGGACGACCATCGGCCGACGGCGATACGTCGGCGACGGCGAGCAGGTCCGCCACGAACTGTTCCATGTGATAGTCGCCGCGCGGCACACGCTCGCTTTCGCCGTGACCACGCGCGTCGAACGTCGTGGCATCGAAACCCTGCGCTGCGAGTGCGCGCGCCGCGCCGTTCCAAGCGTGACGGGTCTGCCCGAAGCCGTGGGCGAAGAGCAGCGACGGCGAGCGTTCGCCGCGCCAGCGCTGGGTCGCAAGCGCCAGGCCGTCCAGGGAGACGACGCTTGCGCGGGCAGAGGACACGTGGGCGGGATCGGCAACCATACGGCCGAGTATGTGATGCGCCAGCGCCTGCGTCAATACGCCCGCGTACGGTCAGGTAAGCGCTTCCAAGTCAAGGTCTTATGCAGCATGCGTCGCAGCGCCCCGATTGCAAACGCCCGCGTCTCGGCTACCATGCGTCGATGAACGACGGTGCAAAGAACGAACGCGTCCGCCTCTCCGCCGAGGACTGGGAAGATGGCGCCCTGGCACTCATCGCCGAACAAGGCGTCGGCGCGCTTGCCGTCGAGGCCCTGGCGCGGCGGCTGGGCGTCACCAAGGGCAGTTTCTACTGGCATTTCCGCACGCGCGAAGCCTTGCTCCAGGCCGCCCTGGAGCGCTGGGAAGAGTACGGGGAACGCGAGGTCCTCGCCGAGATCGAGAGCATCGCCGATCCGCGCAAGCGACTGCCTGAGCTGTTCCGCCGCGTGGCCCACGAGTTGCAGCCGCACCGCGTGTATGCCGCCTTGCTGAAGGCACTGGATCATCCGCAGGTCGTGCCGGTGATGTCGCGCGTTTCGCAGCGACGGATCGACTTCCTTACTCGCATGTATCAAGAGGCCGGCCTGGAGCCCGTCGTGGCCCTGCATCGTGCGCGGCTGACGTACGCGGCCTACGTGGGCTTCCTCCAGCTCAACTTCACCCTCGGACTGCCTCGCCTCTCGCACGAGGAATTCGACGCCTACGTCGAACACGTCATCACCACGCTGACGCCGGCCAAGTCCATCGACTGATCCTGAACGGGCAGCCTGTTTTGCTGCGCCGTGCCTTGCCAATACCAGGAATCGCAAACTACTGTCGCGGCTTGCGTTTAACTGGAGACCACCAAGGATGCGATCGCACGGCAGTTCACTGGATGCATTGAATCGATGGGTCGACGAGGTCGCCCAGCTGACGGAGCCCGCCTCCATCCGCTGGTGCGATGGGTCCGACGCGGAGTACGCGGACCTCGTCCAGGCCATGCTCGCCAGTGGCGACCTCCTCCCGCTCAACGAGGCCACCCACCCGCGCAGCTATCTGCATCGCTCGCATCCGTCCGACGTGGCTCGCGTGGAGCACCTCACCTTCGTCTGCACGAGCGACGAAGCCGATGCCGGCCCGAACAACCATTGGATGGCGCCCGCAGACGCCCACGCCAAGATCGACGCGCTGTTTGCCGGCGCCATGCGCGGCCGCACGATGTACGTCATTCCCTATTGCATGGGACCTATCGATTCTCCGCTCGCGCGCTGCGGCGTCGAGATCACGGACAGCCCCTATGTCGTCGCCAACATGCGCATCATGACGCGCATGGGTTCGGCGGCGCTGGCGCGCATCGAGCGCGAGGGTCGGTTCGTGAAAGGCCTGCATTCCACGGGCGATCTCGACCCCGAGCGCCGTTTCATCATGCACTTCCCCGAAGAGCTCTCGATCAAGTCGATCGGTTCGGGCTACGGCGGCAACGCACTTCTCGGCAAGAAGTGCCATGCGCTGCGCATTGCCAGCTACCAGGCGCGCAGCGAAGGCTGGCTCGCCGAACACATGCTGATCGTGGGCGTCGAGAATCCCAAGGGCGAGAAGCACTACATCGCGGCGGCGTTTCCGTCGGCGTGCGGGAAAACCAATCTCGCCATGCTCATTCCGAGCGAGGGCTATCGCAAGGCCGGCTGGAAGGTCTGGACGGTGGGCGACGACATCTGCTGGATGACGCCTGGTGCCGACGGCCGCCTGTGGGCGATCAATCCGGAAGCGGGCTACTTCGGCGTGGCTCCCGGCACCAGCGCGGGTACCAATCCCACTGCGCTCGAAACGCTGGGCCACGATGCCATCTTCACCAACGTGGCACTCACAGCGGACAACCAGCCGTGGTGGGAAGGCCTCGGCTACGGCGAACCGGTCGCCGACTGGCAGGGGCGTCCTCACGATCCCGCCAACGGTCCGGCAGCCCATCCCAACTCGCGCTTCACCGTCAGTGCGAAGCAGTGCCCGAGCTGGGCGCCGGAGGCGGAACACGCGGCCGGCGTCCCGATTTCGGCCATCGTCTTCGGTGGTCGCCGCCCGTCGCTCGTGCCGTTGGTCTTCGAAGCAAAGGACTGGGCACACGGCGTGCTGGTGGGCGCCGCCATGGGCTCGGAAACCACGGCCGCTGCCACCGGTGCCGTCGGTGTGCTTCGTCGTGACTCGATGGCGATGAAACCCTTCTGCGGCTACAACTTCGCCGATTACTTCGCGCATTGGCTGTCGTTCGACAAGCCGGGCGCCAAGCTGCCACGGATCTTCCACGTGAACTGGTTCCGCAAGGACGCCGACGGCCGTTTCATGTGGCCGGGTTACGGCGAGAATCTGCGCGTACTCGACTGGATGATCAGCCGCGTGGAAGGCCTGGCCAAGGGCGTGGAAACGCCCATCGGCATCCTGCCGAGCCGCGACGAACTCAATCTCGACGGCCTGAGCCTGCCCACGGGCGTGGTGGACGAACTGCTCCGGGTGGACATCGAAGGCTGGCAGGAGGAACTGCGCGCCATCGGCCTTTACCTCGACGGCTTCGGCGAACGCATGCCGGAGCGACTCAAGGCAGAACGCGTGCGCGTAACCAAGGCACTCGATGCCGCCGTCGTCCGCCCGGCGGCCCACGTCGCCTGATGCACATGGCGGGAGCGCGCCACGCGCTCCCGCCGTTTCATCCCCGCCTTAAACGGTTTTCCCCTTGCCGGCATCCAAGCTGGCAAGATGAACGCCCTATGCCTCGCCGCCACCTCCTTCATGCAGCCTGAGCTGCCCGTCGCCTCGTCCGACGACGACGTCGTACGTGCCGCGGTGGCTGGCGATCGCAAGGCTTTCGAAACGCTTTACCGGCGCCACGCCGATCGCGTCTACGGCGCCGTGCTTCGACTGGCCGGCTTCGACCACGCTCGCGCCGAAGACCTCACGCAGGAAGCCTTCGTCCGTGCCTGGCAGAAACTCGAAGGGTTCCGCTTCGAAAGCGCTTTCGGCACATGGGTCTACCGGCTGGCAGTGAACGTGGCGCTGATGTCCATACGCGCCCGCAACGCCGACCCGGTCACCATCGTCGACGACGAACATCTGCCTGACGTTGCCGACCTCGACAATCCCGTCCGCGCCTTCGAGCGCGGCGAACTGGAACAAGCCATCGCGGCACTGCCGCCACGGGCTCGCGCCGTCCTCGTGCTGCATGACGTGGAAGGCTGGAAACACGAGGAGATCGCCATCGAGTTGTCGATGGCGGTCGGTTCCTCGAAAGCACAGTTGCACCGTGCACGCGGCCTGCTCCGTCGCGTGCTGGGAGATAAGCCATGAACGAACTCGATTACCTGCGCCAGATGCGCTCGCTCAACCGCCCGGTGTCGCCGCCGCGCGACCTGTGGGCCGATATCGACCGACGACTGGATGCCGCCACCGTGGCCCCGCGTCGTCGACGCGATCGCGCCCGGCCCTGGTTGATGGCCGCGGCGATCGCCGGCGTGGCGGTGCTGGGCGGCGGGCTCGGGCTGCATCTGGTGGCACCGGCGGGCGACAACAGCCTCGCCACGACCGGTCACGCCTGGAAGCCGAGCGATCCTCGTCTGGCGGGCGCGGCGGTGGAACTCGACGCCGCGCACATGGAACTCACCCAGGCGATACAGGACTCACCGGAGTCGGCAGCGCTGCAGCGCCTGCTGATTCGCACCGAACGCCAGCGCGAGCGCCTGCGCAACCTCGACAAGCAAGCCAGTTAACACGCGAACAGCCAGGACATCCCCATGAAAACGCTCTACCTCTCCCCCCTGCTGCTGGCGCTGTCGATCGGACAGGCATTCGCCTCGACTCCGATCAACCTGTCGAAGGACATCCGGCCCAACGCGAAGGTCAATATCGACAACGTCCGAGGCGAAGTCACGGTCACGACCTGGGACAAGAATCAGGTCCAGGTCTCCGGCACCCTCGGCGACGGCGCGCGTCCGCTCGAGATCGAAGGAGACGAGCGCAACGTCGACATCCGCGTCCAGAGCGGCGAGCGGAAAGGCAATTGGTTCAGTTGGGGCAACGACTCCAGCATGCAGCCCACCACCCTCAACGTGCGCGTACCGCGATCGGTCGAGATCCATATCAACGTCGTCAGCGCCCCCGTCAGCATGGATGGCCTCGACGGCGGCAAGATCGACGTGGAATCGGTGAGCGGACGCATCCGCGCGAACCTGAAGTCGCCCGAGGTCAGCATGCAGACCGTCAGCGGCACCATCGATCTCGCCGGCCGCGCCGGCAAGGCCGACTTGCAGACGGTGTCGGGCGACATCACCGCACCCAACGTCGTCGACAAGATCGATGCACAAACCGTGTCGGGCCGTATGACCATCGGCGGCGGCCCGTGGAAGGAAGCCAGCTTCAGCACCGTGTCTGGCGACACCCAGGTCAACGGCGGCCCCACACGCGACGGCAAGCTCGACATCGACTCGATGAGCGGCGACGTCCAGCTTCAGTTGCCATCCGACACCATGGCACGCCTGGAAGCCTCCACTTTCAGTGGCGACCTGCGCAGCGACTGGGGCACGCCATCGAAAGGCGAGGACGGCCCAGGCAAGGAATTGAAGACCACGATCGGCGGCGGTGGTGCGTACATCCACGTGGAATCGTTCAGTGGCGACGTACGCGTACGCAACGCCGGGCACTGAACGAACCATCGGCCATCTGGGGCGCAACGCACCGCGCCCCATAACGAAGAAGCCGCCCTTCGGGGCGGCTTCTTCGTTGGAGAACTCGCGAGAGGTTCTGCTAGAGGTCCTGGTGATACTGGACGTACGGCGTACGGGACTGATCCGGTTCCGGCCCGGTCGGTCCACTCGGCGCATTCCCGGACGACCACACGTTCTGCGCGCCGACGGACAACTCGCCGCGCCATGGCAAGCGCCAGGTCACGCCCAGATCGATGGCGCTCCAACGGCGATCGGGATTGAGACCGTTCACTGCCGTGGCTTCGGGTTGCATGGTGCGCCCCGTGATCGAGCCCGACAGCGGACCGCGATCCACGCCGAAACTCAGTGCCTTCTGATCGACCGACCCGATGCCCAGGAGGTTGCCCGGTAGCAGGCGAATACGCCCGATGCTGGCGCCAAGGTCGATGCCGCTGCGTCCGCCGAGATCGACACGGCCGTGGGCATTCAACTCGGTGCTGGACGAAAGGGCGCTGATCGGCAGGCCGGACGCCGTGGTCAGACCGGGCAGCACGCGCGGCAGGCCGGCAACGGTTCCGGTGGGACGGCTCGAACCGACACCGAGGCCGACGCTGTAACCGGTGCCACGGAAGGTGGCCCCTACTTCGCTACCTACGATACGCGGCGGCGCGCCGGGCGAACTGCAACGATCGGGTTTCGCCGACGCGCCGCAGGATTCGGCGGAATTGATCCAGCCCTGCCCGCTGACGCTGGCATGAGCCTGGACGCGCGGACCAAGGTCGTATTGCAGTCCGCTGGACAGCGCGGGGCCGGCCTCGACGGGACGCAAGGCGAGCGGATGCGAAGGATCGGCGCGATCGTTGGACTCAAGGCTCAGCTTGCGTCCATCCGGTGCCACCCACAGCGGCAGGCTCGCCTGATCGGCGCGGCCGCGCTCGGAGGGACCATTCAGCAGACGGGATGCCGCGTCATCCGAACCGACCGGCGCAACCTGTCCTGCCGCGGCGAGCGGCATCATCAGGAGCATGGTGAGTAAGGATCGGCGCATGATTAGTCTGTCGGCATCGGCTGAAATTCCCCGCGCCCCCGCCTCAGCCTGGACGGGAGACGGACTCAGTGTATCCCATTTTACTTTTTACTAACACCCTTCCGGGGCCCCTTCAGGAACCAGGATAGCTGCCGTTTATGACGACAGGGGGCGGGCTCCAGAGGAGTCGCATAGATGATGAGACGACGCGCGCGCCCCATCGCGCGGCCGCGACAACGCATATAGACTGAACCGACCACGACCGGAACCTCGTCAGGCGATGACTATCGCTCCATCCCAAAGCCCGACTCTTCAGGCGCCCGGTCGCGGCGAGGTCGAGCCGTTGCATGCGGCCGTCGAGCGGCTGCTGCGCGCGGGCGATGCGGAGGCGGTCAGAACGGAGTGCGAGGCCTTCGTCCGATGCCTGTCGTCGGATGCCGGCATCGTCTGGCGCACCGATGGGATTTCCCCGGTGGACAAGGCCCGAGTATTCGAGTTGGCCGTCGATCCGCAGAACGAGCGGGTACTCGACGCCGTGGCCAGCGACACCGACCTCGTCACATGGTCCGACATGCTCGGCTGGCTGGGACGCCTGGCGTCTGTGCGACTGCGCCAACTGGCGGAAACCGCCAATCTTTACGAAGCCATCTCGCGCCTCGCCCTGGCCGAACGCCTGCAACGCGCGCTTTACGCGATCGCGGAGCAGGCCGGCGCCGAGCACAACATGAAAGACATGATGAGCGCACTCCACGCCATCGTGGGCAGCCTCATGTATGCCGAGAACTTCTTCATCGTTCTCTACGATGCGCAGAATCGTACGGTGCGCTTCCCCTATTTCGTGGACACGGAAGACAAGGACATCCCCGATCCGGAAGGCATCCGGCCCATCGAGGCCATCGAGAACACACTTACCTGGCACGTATTGCAGAGCGGGCGCGCCATGATGGGCGCGAGCACCGAGCTGGAAAAGAATCTGCCGGGTCCGCGCGTTCCCATTGGGCCGCCGAGCGACGACTGGCTCGGCGTGCCGATGAAACGCGGCGAGGACGTGGTCGGCGCCCTGGTAGTGCAGAGCTATCGAGCGGATACGCATTTTTCCGAGAACGACCGGGATCTGCTGACTTACGTGGCCCAGCATGTGCAGACGGCGCTGGAACGACGCCAGGCACACGAGGAACTGGAACGCCGCGTCACCACACGCACGGCCGCGCTGCGCGAAGCGAACCGCGTGTTGCGACAGCAAGTGCTGCAGCGCCAGCGTGGCGAGCGCCTTCAGGCGGCGCTGTTCCGCATCGCGGAGCTGGCGAACACGTCGGACAGCATCGAGAATTTCTACGCCGCCGTGCACCGGGTCATCGGCGGCCTGCTATACGCGCGCAATTTCTACATTGCCCTGCTTTCGGAAGACCAGAACAAGCTGACCTTTCCTTATTCGGTCGATGAACTCGACGGCGTGCGCGAGCCGCGCGAGTTGGGTCGTGGCCTCACCGAGTACGTACTGCGCAACGGCAAGGCCTTGCTCGCCGACCGCGAAGAGATCGACCGACTCAACCGTGACCAGGTGCTCACCGCGAGTGGTTCGCGATCCCTGCACTGGCTCGGTGTGCCGCTCATCTGGAACGAGAAGTCGATGGGCGTGCTGGCCGTGCAGAGCTACACGCCGGAACATACCTACAGCGCACGCGACCAGGAGTTGCTGACCTTCGTCAGCTACCACATCGCGAACGC
Organism: Luteibacter sp. UNCMF366Tsu5.1; assembly: GCF_900119235.1. Classification (NCBI taxonomy): domain Bacteria; kingdom Pseudomonadati; phylum Pseudomonadota; class Gammaproteobacteria; order Lysobacterales; family Rhodanobacteraceae; genus Luteibacter; species Luteibacter sp. UNCMF366Tsu5.1. The sequence goes on from NZ_FPIS01000001.1 coordinate 1,729,842, forward strand.
ATTGCAGCGCAAGTACACCACCGAGTCGTTGAAACAGGCGTACGCCAGCCTCGAACGCCGCGTCACCGAACGCACACGCGCCCTGGCGCTGGCCAACCGCGACCTGCGCGAGCAGATCGCCGAACGCGAGCGCGTCGAACGCCGGCTCAAGTACGAAACACTGCACGACTCGCTCACCGGCCTGCCCAATCGCACGTTGCTGTTGCAACGCCTGGAACAGGCGTTGAACCACTATCGCGAAAATCCGGCAGAGCTCTTCGCGGTGCTGTTCATCGATCTAGACCGATTCAAGGTCATCAACGATTCGGTCGGCCACCTCGTGGGCGACGACCTCCTCTTCCAGGTCGGCGGACGCATTCGCGCGTGCTTGAAGACGCGTGACGTGGTGGCCCGCCTTGGCGGTGACGAATTCGCCGTGCTGGTCGAGGGCATCGTCGATCCGCACGCCGCGACGCATATCGCCGAACGCATCATCGCTCAGTTGCAGACGCCATTCCGCCTGGGTGCGAAGGAAATCTTCACCTCCGCATCGATCGGCATCGCCCTGCCCACCTCCGAATACACGCGTCCCGAGGAGCTGCTTCGCGACGCCGATTCGGCGATGTATCGCGCCAAGGACGAAGGTCGCCACCGCGCGGCCGTCTTCGACGACCGCCTTCGACGTGAAGCGCTTTCCTTGCTGGAGCTGGAAGGCGACCTGCGACGCGCCCTCACGCGTAACGAATTCGTACCGTTCTTCCAGCCGATCGTGGACCTGGAACAACTCCGCGTCGTTGGCTACGAGGCGCTGCTGCGCTGGCGTCATCCGGAGCGCGGCATCCTGCCGCCGGGAGATTTTCTCGCCGTGGCGGAAGACACCGGATGTTCGGAAGCCATCGATTGGCAGATCTTCGAGCAGGTGGCACGTCAGGCACGCGCGCTTGTGGGCGACGAAGGCTTCATTAGCATCAACGTCTCGGGCAGCCACTTCCGCTCGCCGGATCTCGACCAACGCCTGCTCGACCTACTGGCCCAGCACAACGTGCCAGCACGGTCCATACGCGTCGAGGTGACCGAGCGCGCGCTGCTCGAGAATCCCGCGCAAGTGAAGCGGATTCTGGAAAATCTCCGCGATCACGGCGTAGGCATCGCGCTGGACGACTTCGGCACCGGTTACTCGTCGCTCAGTTACCTGCACCAGTATCCGATCGAGACCTTGAAGATCGATCGTTCGTTCGTCGTCGAGCTACCCGTGGAGGACAGCGAGGCGCACAGCACCGCCGTGGTCCGGGCCATCCAGGCGCTGGCCGATTCGCTGCGCATGCAGGTGATCGCCGAAGGCATCGAGACCGAAGCGCAGATGCGCGTGCTGCGCCGTATCGGCTGTCGTTTCGGACAGGGTTTCCTGTTCGCCCAGCCAGCGCCCGCAAGCAAATGGCTGGGTTCGCCGCTATCCCTTCACGCCTGATCGCCGCGCCAGTGGCCTGACGCGGCAATCTTCTTGCGTCACTATTGCAACGTCGACGGGGACGGCGGCGTCTCGACCTGGGTAAGCAGCCGCTCCGCATCCACGCGGTCGAACAGGTAACGCGTGGCGCAGAATTCGCAGATCACCTCGATCTCGCCACCACGATCGACCAGCGTCGCTTCCACTTCGTCGCGACCGAGCGCGCGCAGCATTCCTTCGACCCGCTCCTGGGAACAGGTGCAACCGAATGCCAGGGGCTTCGGATCGTAGAGACGCACTGTCTCCTCGTGATAAAGCCGGTAGAGCAGCTCCTCCGGCCGGGTGGCGAGCATCTCGCTGGCGCTCAGGGTTGCCGTGAGGTGGCCGACCCGCGCCCACGCATCGTCATCGTCGGCGGCGCTGTGACCACCCTCGCCGGGTATCGGCTGCAGCATGAGGCCAACGGCATGCTTGCCGTCCGCCGCCAGCAGGATGCGCGCAGGCAGCTGCTCGGAACGCTCGAAGTAATTCTCCAGCGCTTCACCGATCGAGGTGTTCTCGTCCAACTCCACCACACCCTGGTAGCGCCCGCGCTCGGCGTGACCGATGGTGATGGCCAGCATGGCCTCCGGAAGCCGCCCCAGATCTACACTCGCCGGCAGCGCCTGTGCGTCATAGCGCGCAAGACCACGCAGGCGCCCCTTGTCGGTGCATTCGGTAAACAGCAGATGCAGCGGACCCTGGCTCTTGAATTCCAGCGACAAGGAGCCCTCGAACTTGATGTTGCCCGTGAGCAAGGCGCTCGCGGCCACCGCCTGTCCGAGCGTGTCGCGCAAGCGGGACGGGTAATCGGCGCGAGAGGCAATTTCGTGCCAGCTCGCACCGAGGCGCACGAGAACGCCGCGCACGCCAGCCTTCTCCAGCATGAAGCGATGGAGCACGTCCTCGGACGCAAGGGTATCGACGATCGAATCAGTCACGGCGGCCTCCTGGTAATCCGACGAAAAATGGGGGCGCGCGGGGGCACCGACAAGTCCACGCCCGTATACTGCGCCATCCTTCGTCATCGCGCCGCCATGAGTCCGACGCCTCGCTCACCTCTACGCCGGATCGCCCGCCTGCTCGGCCTTGTCGTCGTCGCCTGGCTGGCGCTCTCGTGCGCCATCGTGATGGTGCTGCGCTTCGTACCGCCCTGGACCAGCGCCACGATAATGGAGCGCCGCCTGGAAGCGCTGACGAGCGGCGAGAAGGATTTCACGCTTCGCCACCGGTGGGTGCCTTGGGATCGGATTTCGCCGCAGGTGGGCATTGCGATGGTCGCGGCCGAAGACCAAAAATTTCCGTTTCATCACGGATTCGACGTCGATGCCATCCAGGATGCCATCGATGCGGCGGACGAAGGCAAGCGCCTGCGCGGCGCGAGCACGATCAGCCAACAGGTGGCGAAGAACCTGTTCCTCTGGAACGGTCGCAGCTTCGTGCGTAAGGGCCTGGAAGCGTACTTCACCGTGCTGATCGAGGCGCTGTGGCCGAAGCAGCGCATTCTCGAGGTCTACGTGAACATCGCGGAGTTCGGCGACGGCGTCTACGGTGTCGGCGCAGCGAGCGACGTCTTCTTCCACACCACGCCCGATCGCCTCGGCGTCACCCAGGCGGCACGCCTGGCGGCCGTACTGCCCAACCCGCAGCGTTTCCGCGTCGATGCCCCCAGCGCCTACGTCCAGCGCCGTACCGCGTGGATCACGCAGCAGATCGGCCAGCTCGGCGGGCCCGCCTATCTCACCCGTCCTGCGCCCGTGTCCGGCCGCACTCGCTGAGAACCGCCATGCCCTTCTCCTTCGCCGTCATCGTTCCCGCCTATAACGAAGCGGAAGTGCTCGTCGATTTCCATGCCCGGCTCGGCGCCGTGCTCGACGGGATCGACGCCGTCTCACAGATCATCTACGTGGACGACGGCAGCAGCGACGACACATGGCAACGGCTGCGCAGCCTCGCCGACGCCGATCCGCGCGTGCAGGCGCTGCGCCTTTCGCGCAATTTCGGCAAGGAGGCGGCCATGACGGCCGGCTTCGACGAAGTGGACGCCGATGCGGTGGTCATCATCGACGCGGACCTGCAAGACCCACCCGAACTCATTCCGGAACTCATCGCCCGATGGCAGGACGGCAACGACGTCGTCTACGCCACCCGCGGCGAGCGCGATGGCGAAACCCGCACCAAGCGTTTCACCTCGGCCGCCTTCTACCGTGTCATGGAGCGCCTGTCGGACACGCCGCTGCCGCGCGACACGGGCGACTTCCGGCTGCTTTCGCGCCGCGCGGTGGAGGCATTGCGCGAACTCCGCGAACGCCAGCGTTTCATGAAAGGCCTGTTCGCCTGGATCGGCTATCGGCAGACATCGGTCGTCTACCACCGCGATGCCCGCCATGCGGGCCGCACGAAATGGAATTACTGGCGGCTGACGAATCTTGCGGTGGAAGGCATCACCTCGTTCTCGACCGCGCCGCTGCGGGTAGCGACATGGCTCGGCGTCTCCGCCGCCGGCCTCGCCTTTCTGTACGGCTTGTGGGTGCTGCTGAAGGCGCTGATCTGGGGCGATCCGGTGCGCGGCTACCCCACCCTCATGGTGGTGATCCTGTTCCTGGGCGGGGCGCAGTTGCTTGCGCTCGGGGTCATCGGCGAATACGTGGGTCGCACCTATTCGGAAGCGAAGCGACGCCCGCTCTATTACGTGGAATCGCGCCACGGCGGTCGGCCGCCTTTCACCTGAACGTTACCCAGGACACCGCGCCTCGGCGGTAAACTCGGCCAAGGCGGCCACCGGCCGCGCCATCACCGGGAGTCGAGCATGCAGCAGGTCAAGCATCTTCTGGCAGGCAAGGGCAGCGCCGTATACGCCGTGGCGCCCGATGCATCGGTCTACGAGGCCATCCAGCAGATGGCCGAGAAGAACGTCGGCGCACTGGCGGTCATCAAGGGGGATCAGCTCGTGGGCATCCTTTCCGAGCGCGACTACGCGCGCAAGGTCATCCTCAAGGACCGCTCCTCCCGCGACACCCTGGTCGGCGACATCATGACGCCGAGCGTCGTGACCGTCGGTCTCGACGTCAGCGTGGACGACTGCATGCGTCTTTGCACCGACGGTCGCCTGCGCCACCTGCCCGTTCTGGACGACGGGCGCGTGGTGGGCATGGTATCCATCGGCGATCTGGTCAAGGCGACCATCTCCGAGCAGCGGGAAACGATCAGCCAGCTCGAGAGCTATATCGTCGGCTAGGCGTCGTCGCGAATCTTCGACTCCGGCGCCAGATCGGGCGAGGTCGCTGCGCGCCGTGCCACCTCGGTGGCCACGGCGGCCAGCCCTGCGCAGATGAGACCGATGCCGGCGATTCCGACGCCCGCGGCACGCAGGCCGTTCAACCCGCTGGTAACGAGCAGGTCGCCGAATCGCCACACGGTGGTCTCGATGAAATTCTTGCCCTTGTAACGCGCCTCGCGCGGCATGCGCGTATACAGCGCATCCGAGGCAGGCTTGGCCATGCCGTAGGTCAGGCCGCGCGTACCCACCTGCACGATCGCTATCAAGGGCACGGCCACGCCGAACAGCATCGCGTCCGTGGGTCCGTGCAGCGCCAGCCACCCCAAGAGGCAAAGGTTCACCAGCGAAGGCAGCACAAGGGCCCACGCGGTGCCCAGACTACGCAGGATCAGCGGCGTGAGCGTGAGCTGCAGCAGCGCGCCGAGCCCGTTGATCCAGAGGTCGAGGTCCGCATAGAACGCAGTGCGAGCCGCATTGTCCGCGAAGTGGGCCTTGGTGTAATCGGCCATGAGGGCGTAGGCCATCGTGGCGATGCCGTCGCTCAACAGCATCAGCAAGCCCATATAGCGCAGGAAGGGCTGCGCAAATGCCGCCTTGGCTCCCTCGATGATGGAACCGCCCATCGGAGCGCCATCGCTGTGATCGTTGCCATGCGCATGACGCGTCGCCGCGAGCAAGGCGCCGAGCGCGAGCAACAAGGTGACCGCCGAGACCACGAGCATGGACGGGACGCCCAGGCGCACGACGAGCGTGCGGGTGAGCAACGGGCCCACCAGCGCCCCGGCCATGCCGCCAAAGGCAATGAATGGAAATACCAGGCGCGCCTCCACGTTGGAGAACACGTCCGCCATCACGCTCCAGAACAGCGACACCACGAACAGGTTGAACACGCTCACCCAGACGAAGAAGACGTTACCCAGCACCGCCGCTCCGATCCGATCCTGCGCAACGAAGGCGGGCACGAAAGCCACCAGGCACACGACGAAGAAAAGGTAACTGCCCAGCAACACCCGCCGACGCGGGAAGTGCGACACCAGCCAACCGAACACCGGCGTCAGCGCCAGCATCACGACGAAGACGATGGCGTAGAAGGTTGCGAGCGATGCGGAGCCCGCCGCGCCGACGAGCTGGTCGCGCACGGGCCGGAGGACGTAATAGGACGTCAGCACCAGGAAGAAGGCGATGACGCAGAGCGCGAGGGTGGTTCCCCGTGCGGCGTGCGGACGAGCGTTCACGATAGCCGGCATGTCCGGTGGAGGCGGGGGCAAGCCTAGCATGAGCGCCTTTCGTTCAGGGTCGTCAAGAAGCTTCCGTTGTCGCGGACGAGGAAGTAAAAGACAATGCCTTGGACCATGCCCGGGGCGTCCCGGCATACCTGAATCCGCGGCGTGCCCCCCACGCCTCGATCGCGCGAGATAAGCATGTCGTTCCGTTCCGCATCCCTGCTCGCCTGTGCGCTTGCCTGCGCCGTTGCCGCTCCCTCCGCCCTCGCCGCACCACCGCCCAAACCGCCCGTCGTTCACGCGGACCCGGAAGCGGTAAAGCTGCCGCCGGAACGGGTGAAAGAGACCGTCGAGAACTACAAGCGCTGGCTCGATGAGGCGGAGGCGAGGGATGCCGCGCCCGCCATCGTGACCGCCGTCATCGTCGACGACAAGGTCGTCTACGAGCGCGCCATCGGCTACGCCAATGCGAAGACCAAGGAGCCGGCCACGCCCGACACCGTGTTTCGTCTGGCGTCGTTGTCGAAGGCGTTCGCCACCGGCGTCACGGCCGTCCTGGTGCGAGCCGGGTTCCTGAGCTGGGACACCAAGCTCATCGATACCATTCCCTACTTCAAGCTCAAGGACATGCAGGCCGCGCAGCAGGCGACGGTGCGCGACATCCTGGGCCAGCGCCTCGGCCTTCCGCGCAACACTTACGACTCCGCGCTCGAAGCGGATGCTCCCTACGAGGAGCTGGTGCGCAAGCTGGACGAAGTGGACCTCTCCTGCAAGGTCGGCGAATGCTACGGCTACCAGAACGTCGCCTTCAGCATGATCGGCGACGTGATCTACGCGCAGACCGGCGATTATTTCTTTCGCCAGGTGGAGCGTCGCATCTTCACGCCGCTCGGCATGACCACCGCCAGCTACGGTCGCGACGCCCTTGAAGCGAGCAAGAGCTGGGCCCGTCCTCACCGCGGCGGTCCGCACAACTGGATTCCCTACGAGCCCAACGACAGCTATTACCGCGTGGCCCCCGCCGCGGGCGTCAACGCCAGCCTGCGCGACATGGAGCAGTGGTTGATGGCGCAGATGGGCGGTCGCCCCGACGTCCTGCCCACGCCGCTGCTGGATGTCCTGCACGCCCCGGAGGTGCCGACACCTTCCGAGGAGCGCTCGCTGCCGTGGCGCCGCGCGCGCGTTACCGACGCCCATTACGCCCTCGGCTGGCGCGTGTTCAAGTACGCCAACGAGGACCTGATCTATCACGCGGGCGCCGTATCGGGTTACCGCACCATGATCGGGTTCTTCCCGAAGTACCACGCGGGTGTCGTTACGATGTGGAACGCGGCGGGTCCCGTCCCCGCGGGCCTGATGCCCATGGTGTTCGACAGCCTCCTGGGGCTGCCGCACGTGGATTGGGCCGGCGTCGAGGGCCCGGTGCATGCGGCGCCGGCCGCCGCACCGAAGGCCAAAGCCAAGGCCGCGGCAACGAAAAAGGCCGCCCCGACGAAGACCAAGACGACCCCAAAGAAAAAGAAGAAAGCCGGAAGCTGACGCACCACCTTCTGGCTTCTCAGCTCACGTCGCAGCCCGGCGACGCATGCACGCCACGCCGAGGCAACGGGCGAAGCAAATCCGATGGCTCGCCGCTGCGGACGCCATGACGACACCAGGGACGAAAAGAGAAACGGCCTCCTGCACACGCAGGAGGCCGTCTTCGTTAGCGGCCGAGGTTGAACTGCAGGCGACGCCGCAGCGTCACGGTCATCGGCTCGCCATTGCGGGTGGCCGGTTTGTACTCCCAGCGGCTGACCGCATCGATCGCCGAACGGTCGAACACGTGCTTGGGCTGCGAATCGACGACCGTGACATTGCTCACCGAACCATCGGCGCTCACCGAGAATTCGACGTCCACCCAACCTTCCTGGTTGGCACGCATCGCCGCGGTCGGGTAGCGCGGGCTGACCTGGCGGACGAGCACCGCATCGCTGATGGGCTCGGCGTCCGCCGCCGTGGGCTTCGGCGTCGGCGTTGCAGCAGGGCGTGCGGCATTCGCCGCCGGGGACTGCTGGGCTGCCACACGCGACGCCTGTTCGCGCGCGGCCTGCTGGCGCTGCGCTTCCGCCGCGGCAGCCTGTTCCGCCTGTTGCTTCGCCGCTGCCGCGGCATTCTGCTGCGCGAGCTGCTGCGCCTTCTGTGCGTCCACTGCCTGCTGCTGTTCGCGGTCGAGTGTCTTGCGCTGGGCATCGAGCTTCGAGCGCAGGATCGTCAACGTGTAGTTTTCGGGGTCCGCTTTTGCCAGCAGATCGATCTCGCGCTGCGCTTCGTTGAAGTCGCGCTGGTTGATCGTCTGCTCGGTCGCCGCGGCGCCGTAGGAGAAGGTCTCGCGCAATGCGTCCGCCGCGACGGGATTACCCGGCTGCTTCTGCAGCACCTTCATGTAGAACTCGAACGCGTTGTTGCCCGCCGGGGCCACGAGGCGCTGCTCGTTCATCGCGGTTCGCGCCTCGGAGAGCAGCTGGTCGACGCTGAGCGAATCGACGTCGGCCGGAGGCGCTTCGCGCTTCGCGACGCTCTTCTGCGTGGCTGCCGACGCGGGTGTCGCCGCTTCAGCGGCGTCGCGGTAGGGCTTGATGATGAGGAACCAGGCTGCGACGGCGAGCGCGACGACGATGACGACGACGGCAAGGGTCACAGGATTGACGGCGCCACGCATACGGCGGCGCGCAAGGAAGCGATAACGGTTATCCATGGCGGTTGGTACCGGACTCCGCAAAGCGCGCGCCCCCTGATGGCTTGACGCGAAAGACCCCCCGTCTTTCGCAGCGCGATGTGGCGACAAGGTAACCGTAATGGCCGCGTGAATCCAGTTCGCTGGCCTAGGAGCTTTTCCGGACGCCAGAAACGAACGACCCCGGCCAGGCCGGGGTCAAGTCTCGAAGTGACTCCCCGCGCTGGGCACCGCGGGGAGCTAATTCGCAAAACGTACTTTCTTATTGAGTCGTAACGCTTACTTGGCCTTGGCGGCCTTGGTTGCGCGAGCCACCTTGGTGGCGGCAACCTTCTTCGAAGCGGCCTTGCGCGGCGAAGCCTTGCGCGTAGCCTTCTTGGCGGTGGCCTTCTTGACGGCCTTCTTCACCGCCTTCTTGGCGGCGACCTTGCGAGCAGGCGCCTTGCGGGCGACCTTCTTTGCAGCAGCCTTCTTGGCCGGCGACTTGCGGGTCGCAGCCTTCTTGGTCGCGACCTTACGGGTCGAGGCCTTCTTTGCCGGCGACTTGCGCGCGGCGGTCTTCTTCACGGTCGACTTCTTCGTCGCCTTCTTGGCGGCGGATTTCTTGGCAGTGGCTTTCTTGGCAGTGGCCATGGTTCGTCTCAGCTCCTCATCAGTTGGCAGTGGTTGCCCAGTAAAAGCGTGAAGGAACGCTTCAACCAGCAGATCGCTGTTCGTTGCGTGCCTTAAATTGTTCACCTGGCGGCGAGTACGTTCATCGGAAAGTAGGCGGAGAACATGCAGCGGAATCGATACTGTGATCTTGCGAACCGAACCCGCTTTCGAACCATGCTCCACATACGGCCTGATGAATTTTCCTGTTTCCATTTCCGGTTCCCCGTCAATTGACGCAAAAGCTATTCCTGAACATTTCCGCTGTCAATAAATTTTGGCTCTAAATTGAAGGCCTTGCGCCGCCATGACGGCACCTCGAGAGGCATGATCCGAGCCCGCCGCAAGCGACCCGAAGAATGCGTTTCGTATTTAGACTGCCGAAACAAAACACACTGCGTCAGAAAAAGAGTTCAGCAAACTACTTAAATAAAGGCATTTCTTGCGTGTGCTGCAAAATGTCTCAAGCGAAAGACGCGCAAAGCCTCCGCGCGCCAAAGTTGCTCCGAGCGTGTCCGACGGGGTCGATCTCGGGGATGAACGAAGTTCAACCGGCCGCAAAAAAAAATTTCCGCCGCCCCCTCTTCGGGACAAAAAAATGCCGGTCGAAGTCGACCGGCATCCAATCGAAGCTGCCGCTTGGTCTCAGCGATCTTCGTTTTCGATCAGTTCCTGATACTCGTCCGGCGTGAGCAACTGGTCGAGTTCGCTCGTGTCCTCGGGTTTCAACTTGAAGATCCAACCGTCGCCGAAGGCATCCTCGTTGATCGTTTCCGGCTTGTCGCTCAGAGCCTCATTGACCGCGACGACCTTGCCAGAGATCGGGGCGTAGATGTCGGACGCCGCCTTGACCGACTCGACCACCGCGACACCATTTCCTGCGGTCACCGTACTGCCGACTTCCGGCAGCTCGACGTAGACCAGGTCGCCCAGCGCGCTCTGCGCGTGGTCGGAAATGCCCACCGTAACGATGACACCACCGTCGCCGGAGTCGTGGTCGTCGGACACGCGCACCCACTCGTGGGACTTCAAGAATTTCAGATCGCCTGGGATTTCACTCATGGGATAAGCCTCGTTAGCTCGGGACAGGTGCGCTGATGGGACGGGCAATTGTACCGGTATGGAGGTTTCCGGGAAGCGGCAACCGACGTGATGCGCCCGACCCTCCTCAGCGATACCTGACTCCGATCCCGGCGAGCACCGACACCGACCTGCGCGGCGCCTGACAGCGCGGCGCCGACTCGCACGACTAATTTGTTATCGCGGGCCGCATCTCGGTGCCGCGCCGGCCGACACCTTCCCCCTACGAGGTCACGCCGGAATCTCTCCCTCGACAAGGAACCTCCCATGAAACGGACTCTCAAAGTCTCGCTCCTCAGCGCTGCGTTGGCGTTCACCTTCTCCTCGCCGCTGATGGCCACCGAAGCCACATCCGTGAGCGACGTTCGCGACCAGGTCGCCCGCAGTATCGCCACTCTCGTGAACGACCCCGCCTTTGAAGCGGCCGTGCAGGACAAGCTGAGCAAGAACAAGGCAGCGCTCGCCGACGTGGTGCGCCAGTACGCCGCCGACGCCACCGCACGTAACCAGGGCGTCGTGGACGAACTCCGCGACCTCGAACGTCAGGCCATCCACTTGCGCGGTCTGGATGGCGCCATCGACAACGTGATCGATCTCCGCGTGCTCGGCGGCAGCGCGCAGGATTCGGCTGCCAACGTTCATGGCACCTGGGTCGGCACCGTGGTGAAGGATCAGGCCACCGGGACCAAGCAACTGGTCGCCTACGGCCCGTCGGGAGAGAAACAGCAGTTTTCGGCCGATCAGGCCCCAGGCGTTCCGATGCTGCTCGTCGAGTCGGATTCGACTCGCAGCACGCAGGCTGGCATGCAGGTGATGAACGAGGCGCTTCGCCGCGAGGGCGCGCAGACGCCCCGGACGCAACCGATGTCTCGCTCCGCGCTGCGTTCTTCCTTGCGTTCTTCCGCGCGGGATGTCTCGCGCCTCGCTCCGACGACCCTCTCCCGCTTCGCTCCCCCGTCCGTGGAGAACCTTGCCGTGCCGGAGACGGAAGAGCTGACCATCCTCTCCGAGATCTGGCTGGCCGACGACCGCGAGCCGAACACCGCGTTCGACGCCGAGATCTTCGCTGTGATTACCGGCATCAGCCCCGAGGGCAAGGTGCAGGTCATCACCAAGGACATGCCATGGCTGGACCATGACAAGTTCTGGTACAGGCCTGGCATGGACCTGATCAACTGGAAGGACTTCGGCCCGAGCTACGTGAACGTGCAGCTCTTCGAGGACGACGGCGACACGAACTTCAAGAACCTGGCATCGGCCGTCACCAGTGCGGTGGGCGACGTCTCCCTGCTGGTCTCGCCGACGGCACCCCAGGCGCTCGTGATCTCCGGCGTGTCCAAGATCGCGAGCAAGGTGCTCGACGCGATGGACTCCAAGTGGTTCCAGAACGATGCCGACTACATCGATTCGTTCTATGTGATCGAGCGTGGCGGCAACTACGGCACGCACGATGCCCCCTTGGTGGGGGCACGTGGCTGGGCGAAGATGGTGCTCAAGCCCTATCAGGTGAAGAACCGCGTGTTCAAGGAGACGGTGAACAAGACCCCTTGATCTCTCATACGAAGGGCGGCCTCGGCCGCCCTTCGCTTTCGCTATATATAGAGAGTGTCGATCAGCCGACGATGCCAGGCATCGGACGGCCGTCACGCACGAAGGGGAACGTCACGACGCGCACCGGCACTTCACGGCCGCGGATATCGACGCGAACATGTCCCAGCTCGCCAGCAGGCACGCGTGCAAATGCGATGGACTTGCCGAGCGTAGGGGCGAAACCGCCGGACAGGATCTCACCGTCACCGGCAGCGGTGAGCACCTTCTGCCCGTGGCGCAGCACGCCCTTGTCGTCCATCACCAGTCCCACCATGACGCGCGGCACGCCGGCAGCCTTCTGCTTCTCCAGCGCCGCACGGCCGATGAAGTCGCGGCCCTCGTCCAGCGACACCGTCCACGCGAGCGCCGCCTCCCAGGGCGTGACGCTCTCATCCATGTCCTGGCCATACAGATTCATGCCGGCCTCGAGGCGCAGGGTGTCGCGCGCGCCCAGACCCGCCGGAGCCACGCCCGCCTCGCGGAGGCGATTCCACAACTCGACGACGCGCGTGTTGGGCACCACGACCTCGAAACCGTCTTCGCCGGTGTAACCGGTCCGCGCAAGGAACAACGGCATGCCCTCCGGGCCTTCGATCTCGATGGCAGCGAACTTGCCGAGCTTGCTCGCCTTCGCGCGCACATCCTCCGGCAGCAAGCCGATCAGCTTCTCGCGGGCGTTGGGGCCCTGCACGGCGATCATGCCGAACTCGCTGCGCTCGCGGACGGCGACACCGAAGGCGGCCGCCTGCTTCTCGATCCAGGCCAGATCCTTTGCGCGAGTGGCAGCATTCACCACGAGGCGGAAGAAGTCCTCGCGCAGGAAGTAAACGATGAGGTCATCGATCACCCCACCGTTCTCGTCGAGCATGCAGGTGTAGAGCGCCTTGCCGGACTTGGCGAGCTTGTCGACATTGTTCGCCACCAGCTTGCGCAGGAACTCCCGAGTACGCTCACCGACAATATCCACGACCGTCATGTGCGACACGTCGAACATGCCGGCATCCTTGCGTACGGCGTGATGCTCTTCGATCTGCGACCCGTAGGCGATGGGCATGTCCCAGCCGCCGAAGTCGACCATGCGGGCACCGAGTTCGCGGTGGGTGGCGTTGAGTTCGGTCTTGTCGGTCATCGTCGTACCTTGAAGGAGAATGGCGGCGGGATCAGCCCGGCATTATCGGCCCGCCGGGCCCGGAAGGCCAATCGTGCACCGCACCGCATCCCCCAAGGCACCACCGAGTCCTGCTAGCCTTCGCTCATGGCAACGGCATCCTTCCCCGGCTCGGTGACGCTCACCCGCGAGGCGGGCGGACCCCGGCTCATCCTTTCCGGCGACTGGACGCTCCCCCACTACAGCGACCTGCACCGGCGCGCGACGGAACTGGCCGGGTCGATCGACAGCCACGCCACGATCGACATCCACGGACTGGGGGCCATGGACACATCGGGCGCCTTCATCATTGCCGAACTGCTGGGCAGCGCTCGCACGCAGGCGCTGGCCCAGGAAGAGGTGCTGCCCCCCGAACGTCGCGCCCTCCTGAAAACGGTCGGCGACGCGATCGACACCTATTGCACGGGCATCACTCGACCGCGCGATGCCGGCTTCGTCGTCATGCTGGAGCGCATCGGCAAGGCGATGTCCGGCTTCTGGAAGCAGACCGCCAAGCTGCTCGCCTTCATCGGCATCACGCTCCAGGGCTTTCTCGCCACGATCTGGCGGCCACGCCGCTGGCGGGTCACCTCGCTGGTCTCGCACATCGAACAGACCGGCCTCGACGCCGTGCCGATCCTGGCGCTGCTGTCCTTCATGGTCGGTTGCGTGGTGGCCTTCCTCGGTTCGACGGCGCTTGCGAGCTACGGCGCCAGCCTGTTCACCGTGGACCTGATCGGCTACGCCTTCCTCCGCGAGTTCGGCGTGCTGCTCACGGCCATCCTCCTCGCGGGCCGCACCGCGAGTGCATTCACCGCGCAAATCGGTTCGATGAAGGCCCGCGAGGAAATCGACGCGATTCGCACGTTGGGGCTCGATCCGGTGGAACTGCTGGTCCTGCCGCGCGTGCTTGCCTTGCTGGTGTCGCTGCCCCTGCTCACTTTTATTTCCATGGTGGCGGGCGTGGTCGGCGGCGGTGTCGTGTGTCTCGCCGTATTGAAGATGTCGCCATCGATGTTCCTGACGATGTTCCAGGCGGACATTTCGCTGACCCAGTTCCTGGTCGGTATCGCCAAGGCCCCCGTGTTCGCCTTCATGATCGCCGTGATCGGCTGCATGGAAGGCTTCAAGGTCTCCGGCAGCGCGCAGTCCGTGGGCGAGCACACCACCTCGGCCGTGGTGCAGTCGATCTTCGTGGTGATCCTGCTGGATGCGCTGGCCGCCCTCTTCTATATGGAGATGGGCTGGTGAACGCACAGATGCTTCCGAAACCGTCTCGCGAGACCGTGATCGAAGTGCGCGGCCTGCTCAACCGCTTCGGTGCGCAGACCGTACACGAGCACCTGGACCTCGACGTCTACCGCGGCGAAATCCTCGGTATCGTCGGCGGATCGGGTACGGGTAAATCGGTGCTGCTGCGGACCATCGTCGGCCTGGTGCGACCGGTGGCCGGCGAAGTGCGCGTGTTCGGGGAGAACCTGCTGGCCCTGTCCGACGAACGCCGCTCGCAGGTGGAACGGCGATTCGGTGTGCTGTTCCAGAGTGGCGCCCTGTTCTCCTCGCTGACTGTGGCCGAGAACGTGGCGCTTCCGCTGGTCGAGCACGCCGGCCTGCCGCGCGTGGATGCGCAACGGCTGGCGGGCGTAAAGCTGGCGCTGGCCGGGCTGCCCGTCGACGCAGGACGCAAGTATCCCGCGCAGCTCTCCGGCGGCATGATCAAGCGCGCTGCGCTGGCCCGTGCACTGGCGCTGGATCCGGAAATCCTCTTCCTCGACGAACCCACCGCCGGCCTTGATCCGATCAGCGCCGCGGCCTTCGACAGCTTGATCGTCACCCTGCGCAACGCGCTCGGACTGACCGTGTTCCTCGTCACCCACGATCTCGACACCTTGTATACGACCTGCGATCGCGTGGCCGTACTCTCTCAGCGTCGCGTGCTCGCCGCAGCACCCATCGACGAGGTGGCACGCACCGACGATGCCTGGGTCCAGGCATATTTCAACGGCCCGCGCGGCCGCGCAGCACACAAAGGCAAGGACTGAACCATGGAAACCCGGGCCCACCACGTCCTCATCGGACTGTTCACTGTCCTGGTCGTTCTCTTCGGCCTCGGCTTCGGCGTCTGGCTCGCCAAGGCGCATTCGGACCAGGAATGGAATTACTACGACATCGTGTTCAATGAAGCCGTGACCGGCCTGTCGCGCGGCGGCGCCGTGCAGTACAACGGCATCCGCCTGGGCGACGTGATGCAGCTGCGACTCGATCCCGACGACCCGCGCCGCGTACTCGCACGCATCCGCGTCGAGGGCGATACACCGCTGCGCAAGGACACCCACGCCAAGCTCGCCCTCACCGGCGTGACCGGCGTAGCGATCATCCAGTTGTCCGGCGGTTCGCCGGGCAGCCCGACGTTGGTGGGGCACGACGGCGAGGTACCGGTGATCATCGCCGACCCGTCGCCCTTCGCGCGCATCCTTGCCAACGGCGAGGATCTCATCACCAACATCAATCAGGCCGCCGCCCGCGCCAGCGAACTCCTGTCAAAGGAAAACGTGCACCGTATCGAGCGCACGCTGGATCACCTGGACAAGACCACAGGGGTGATCGCCGACGAGCGCGAGGACATCCGCGCGCTCATCAAGCAACTGGCCGCAGCCACACAGCAGGCGAACGATACGCTCGCCGAAAGTCGCTCACTGGTGCACAACGCCAACGGTCTGGTCGAAGGCCAGGGCAAGGCCACCCTGGAAAGCGCGCAGCGCGCCATGGCCTCGCTCGAACATTCGATGGCATCGATCGACCGGCTGCTCAACGACAACAGCGATGCGATCAATGGCGGCGCCGCCAGCCTCGGCGAGCTGGCTCCGGCACTACACGAATTGCGCGACACGCTCGGTTCGTTGCGCTCCATCACCCGTCGCCTCGACGAGAACCCCAGCGGCTACCTGTTCGGCCGAGAGAAGACCAAGGAGTTCACCCCATGAGCCGTGCCCGCCTCGCCGCCCCGCTGATTCTTGCGCTGCTGACGGCATGCTCGATCCTGCCTAAGGCGGAGTCACCCCATATCTACACGTTGCCTGCCGCGCCAGGCGCGCGACCGGCAGCAGCCAGCCCGGTCCCTTGGGCGCTGCGTGTCGCCACCCCGAACGCACCACGCGCGCTCGACAACTCGCGCATCGCCGTGGTCCCCGAGGCCAACACCATCACCGTCTATGCCGGCGCACGCTGGGCCGACAGCGCGCCGAAGTTGTTCCGCGAACGCCTTGCCGATGCGTTCCGCGACGGTGGGCGCGTGCCCGCCATCAGCACCGACGACAGCAACCTCGCCGCCGACTACGAACTCGGTGGCAGCCTCAGCGCGTTCCAGACCGAATACACGAACGGCAAACCGGAAGTCGTCGTGCGTTACGACGCTGTGCTCGCGGCAACCCGCAAGCACCAGATCGTGGGCAGCCGACGCTTCGAAGTGCGTGAGCCCGTCGATGGCAAGGAGGTGCCGAAAGTGGTGGAAGCGTTCGGCCGCGCCATGGACAAGGTATCCGGCGACGTCGTCCGCTGGACGATGGACAGCGTACCTGCGCGCTAACGGCGCGCTGCCATCATGCGCCTATCAGGCGAAACGTCAGGTTGATGCGCGGCGCGGCGATACGCGCCCGCGCCGGAAGCTCGTGCTTGTACAACCGCTGCGTGGCGCCCGCCATACGCAGCAGGCTGCCATGACCCAGTTCCACGGCGACGGCCTCGCCACCGGCTTTCGCGCGAAAGCGGAAAGTCCGCTCTGCACCCAGGCTCAGCGATGCGATCAACGGTTCGGGACCGAGTTCCGGCTCGTCATCGCTGTGCCAACCCATGCGGTCGCCACCGCTGCGATACAGATTGGCGAGCACGCTGTTGAAGCGAGCGCCACACGCCTCGGCGACCCGATCGCGCAGCGCCTGTAACGATGGGCTCCAGGGATGCGGGACGAACCGCGTGCCCGAATAACGATAGGTAGCATCCGCATCGCCGATCCACGCACTGAGACGCGGAGAATCGACGACGCGGCCGAACATCCGGATGCGATGGACTTCCCAGGGAAGCTCGTCGGTGAGTCGCGCCAGCAGTTCATCCGCCTCTTCGCGCTCCAGCCATCCCGGCGCGACAGTAACATCGGCGCCGGGAAGATCGATGCGGGACCAGATGCCGCTCAGTGGGGCTCCACCGGGTAGGCCGGTTCCGCATCCAGCGAGGAAGCGCAGACGCCGGCAAGTTCGAGCAGGCGCAGATCCGAGCCACGCGCACCGACCAGTTGGAGACCGATCGGCATCCCGTTGGGCAACGTACCCATGGGGATGCTCACAGCAGGACAACCGGCCAGGCTGGCGAAGCTGCACAGATCCGCTTGCGACGATGGCACCGGGCCATCGAGCGGGAACGCACCCTGCGGCGTGGTCGGCAGTACGAGCACGTCCACCTGCGCGAAGAGGCGGCGCATCTTGAGCGTGGCGGCATCCAGCACGAGATCGGCCGCGACGTAATCAGCGGCGGATTTGCGTGCGGCGAAATCCACCATGTCGCGGAAACCCGACGACACCGGATACGCCTCGTCGGCCAGCTCCGTGGCGAACGTGTTGAGCATCTCGGCCTCCATCAGCAGGAGACCGGCGCGTCGGGTGCGGGCGAAATCCCAGTCGGAAAAGTCGACGGTACGCCGCTCGCCCAGTTCACCCTTCAATTTGGACAGCGCGTCCTCGAACACGTCGATGACGTCGCGCTCCACACCGACCGCCGCAAGGTCCGGCAGGAAGCCGGCGCGCAGGTTGCCCGGTTCCCAGTCCGGTGGCGAGAAGGCCACGCGGCGGCGGCGCGAGCGAGCATCGTCGGCGTCGTAGCCCGCCAAGGTCTGCAAGAGCACCGTAAGGTCGTCGACGCCACGCGCCAGCAGACCCACGGCATCGAGGCGGCGCGCCGCAGGAACGAGACCGCGCGCCGAGATCTCGCCATGGGTGGGCTTGATCGCGTAGACGCCGCAATAGCTGGCCGGCACGCGAATCGAGCCCAGTGTATCGGAGCCGATCGCGGCGACGGCCAAGCCCGCCGCCACGGCAGCAGCGGCGCCACCCGACGATCCTCCGGCGGTGTAACCGAGCCGGTGCGGATTGTGCGTTGCGCCATGAAACGGATTGTTGGTGACGAGGCCAAGCGCGCCCTCGTCCATGTTCGTCTTGCCCAGCAGCACGGCACCCGAGGCGCGCAGCCGGGCCACCACGTGAGCGTCTTCCTCCGGCACGACGGTGCGCCGCCGCATACCGGCGCGCGTGGGCACGCCGGCCACGTCGAAGTTGTCCTTGATCGCGATCGGCATACCGTCCAGCCGACCGATGACGCCGTCACGACGGCGGCGGTCAGCCGCCAGCGCCTGCTCCTGGATGAGGGAGACGCTGAAATCGACGAACGCGTTGAGCCGGGGATTCAGGCGCTCGATGGCGTCCTGATAGACGTCGGACAGGGCCTGGGGCTGGACCCGTCCAATCGCCAGCCAATGCAGGATCTGCAGCAATGTGGCGCGGCGCATATCGACATCGGCGACCGGCGGCATCGTATTCATGAACCCTCCTTGTGCTTGGCGTGATTATGAACGGGATACGTGAAGATCGTGCAACTCCGCGCGTTTCAAACGTCCCATTTGCCCCGCTACCGGCGAACCCGGACAATACCGGGCCGATTCCGCAGCCAGCCTTTGAGTGAGCCAGCCATGAGCGAACGCGAAACCATGGAATACGACCTCGTGGTCGTCGGGGCCGGCCCCGCCGGTCTCGCGTTCGCGATCCGCACGAAACAACTCAATCCCGAGATCTCGGTCTGCGTGATCGAGAAGGCCTCGACGATCGGGGCGCAGATCCTGTCGGGCGCCGTGATCGAGACGGGTCCGCTCGACCGCCTGCTCCCTAACTGGCGCGACAATCCGCCGCCGGTCTGCGTGCCGGTGACCAAGGACGAGTTCTGGATGCTGCGCGACCATGCGTCCGGCACCAAGATGCCGCTCACGCCGCCGCAGATGAACAACCACGGCAACGTCATCGTCAGTCTCGGCGCCCTGTGTGCATGGTTGGCACCGCAGGCCGAGGCGCTCGGCGTCGATGTCTTCCCCGGCTACGCTGCCGCGGAAGCGCTGATCGAGGACGGCAAGGTCGCTGGCGTACGCATCGGCGACATGGGCGTCGCGCGCGATGGCAGCCACAAGCCGGGCTACACCGAAGGCATCGACATCCGCGCGAAGGTCACCGTGCTGGCCGAAGGTTGCCGCGGCCACATCAGCAAGGCGCTCATCAAGCAGTTCGACCTCGATGCGAACAGCGATCCGCAGACCTACGGCATCGGCCTCAAGGAGCTGTGGCAGCTTCCGCCGGGCCGTGGCGAGCCCGGCAAGGTGGTGCATACGGTGGGCTGGCCGCTGCCGAGCGACATCTACGGCGGCAGCTTCCTCTATCACCTCGACAACGACCGCGTGGCCGTGGGTTTCGTGGTGGGCCTCGACTATCCCGATCCGAACTTCTCGCCGTTCGAGGCGTTCCAGCAGTTCAAGCACCACCCCAACGTGAAAGGCCTGCTCGACGGCGGCACCATCGTCTCGGGCGGCGCGCGCGCGATCATCGAAGGCGGTTATCAGTCGTTGCCGAAGGTGGACATGCCCGGTGCGATCCTCATCGGCGACTCCGCGGGCCTGGTCAACGTGCCCAAGATCAAGGGCACCCACCAGGCCATCGCCTCCGCTATGCTCGCGGCGGAACATCTGGCCGGCAACGGCCTCGACCCGACAGGTTGGGATGGCGTGCTGCGCGGCTCCGCGGTCATGGCGGAACTGAAGAAGGTGCGCAACATCCGCCCCGGGTTCAACAAGGGCCTGTGGCGCGGACTCATCAACGCCGCGTGGGAAACCGTCACGGGCGGCCGCTCGCCGTGGACGCTCAAGAACCACGCCGACTGGTCCGCGCTGGACAAGCTCGGCCAGTACGAAGCGCCGAAGAAAGACTACGTCGAGCGCACGCTCGCCCCGCGCGACCGTCTCGCCAGCGTCTACTTCGCCGCCACCGAGCACGACGAGGACCAGCCGGTCCACCTCAAGGTGCTCGACACGAGCATCTGCGTCGACCGCTGCACCACCGAATACGGCAACCCCTGCCAGCGCTTCTGCCCGGCCGGCGTCTACGAGATCGTGCAGGACGACGCAGGCCGCCGCCTGCAGATCAACGCAGCGAACTGCGTGCACTGCAAGACGTGCGACATCAAGGACCCGTACCAGATCATCACCTGGGTCACGCCGGAAGGCGGGTCTGGGCCTAATTATCAGAACCTGTAAGCATGCGCGTTCGCCTGGGATGGCTTTGTTGGTGGGTTCTGGTCGCGGCATGTATCTGGTTACCGTGGCACGCGCTGTACGAAGGTAGCGGTCCGTTCGTCCGCCAGCTCTCGCGTTCGCTGGCGTGGAAGAGCATGGCGGAATGCCTGTTGCTGTTCGGCACGGTGTATGGAAGCCTTCGCCTGCCGCGTGGCGGGGCCTGGCTAGCGGCAGTGTGCGCTGAGGTCTATGCGCGCCGACATGGGATCGACATCACGCTTGTTCTGCTCGGCGCCTACCTCGCAGGCATTCACGGACTTGGCCGATGCTGCAATCGGGTCCTCGGCCTGCAAGACGGCAACACGCTTACGCTACACCTGCGTCACACGTTGCTTGGCCTCCTGACGTGGTCGGCCATCATCTGGCTCGCTTCGTTTGCCGGTTGGGGTGATCTCGCGTCGTTGCGCACGCTCGCCATCGTCATCCTCGGTACCGCCCTCGTCTTTTCGGCATGGCGATGGCATTCGACATGGGAACTGCCGGAACGACCCGGTACGCACGGCGGAGCGATGCTGTTGGCCGCTTTCGTCACGATCACGCTGATGCTGGGCGCCAAGGCGGCCGCCTCGGCCGACAGCGATGCGCTCTGGTATGGATTGAACGCCGACCGCATGCTGTTCGGCGAAGGCAACCTGTTCGACGCGCAGGGGCTCATTGCCCATGTGCACTTCTACCCGAAGCTGGCCGAGGCGCTGCAGGCACCTTTTCTCGGCTTGGGCAGCGCCAGTCTTGTCACGGGACTCAGCCTCGTCTGCTGGCTGCTGCTCGCGCTGACGGTGCGAGAACTGCTTGGGAATCTTGGCGTAGCAACCCGTCACGCGTGGCTGGGCGCACTGCTTTGCTGCGCCGTGCCGGCCGTAGCGGCTTCAGCGGCGACACCGAAGGGCGAACTGCTTGCCGCTTGGCTGTGCGTCTTCGGCGTACTGGCGGGGCTCAAGTTGAAAGACGACGCGGCAAGCCGAGGATGGTTGGGCATTGGCGTTGCCGCGGTGGTGCTTGCGCCACTGGCTCGCTTGACCGTGCTCCCCTATGCAGCGGCCATTTTCCTTTTTCTGCTAGCCACGGCGTTGACACAGCCGGTTCGACGCGCGTGGCGTAGCGACATCGTTCCGATGGCTCTTGCCCTGCTAACGGCAGGTCTCGTCTGCCTGCGCACCTTCGAACAAGCGGGCGTCGCATTCGTGTCGCCCGACGTGCTGCTGGACCTGCAAGCCTTGCTCGGCTGGCATTTGCACGACGACATTGGCCGTTACGTACCCACCTTCCGCACGCCTTTTCCGGGTGGCCTGATCGACTCTCTGTTCGGACCCGCCTCCTACATCCACCAGGCGCTGTTCTGGATGGGCAATGGCTGGCTCCCGCTGCTCGTGGCGGCGATAGCAATACGCGGCTGGCGTTGGATGCTCAAGCCGGTCACCGTCTTCCTGTTGATCGTCGGCTTTTCCATGTACGTGCTGCTCTACGCGTACCGGTACGGCAACGATGGTGCGGACGGCAATTACTTCATCGTGCCGATCGTGATGTTGCACGTGGCAGTATGGGTCGGCATCTTCGGAACCGCACCGACACCCTTCACATCGAAGCCGGTGACAGGCGGGGCGATGGCTATCGTGGCCTTCTGCCTCTTCATGGTGCTGACCACAGCCAATTGGATGCCGGGCAACCGTCGACTCGATGCACGGTTCGATCGAACACCTTTTTCGGAGCTACAGACGCTTGCCGCGTCGCGCTTTCGGATCAGCGGAATGGGACCGCTCGCCGACGCCTTGAGCCGTTGGCCCAAGGGAACGCGCATGCTCGGCGACATGCCGGTGCTGGACGGGGGTTATTTTCCCGTGCGGTACGAGTCTCTGGCGACCATCGGCTGGTCGCGCCCGGCCGTGCTGGCCGACGACGCTGCTATCCGCGCCCTGCTTCGAAGCCACGGCATTCAATTGGTCGCCCTCTCCCACGACGCGATGGCAGGGGGCGATGACCGCGTACGCCCCGTGCTCGACGAGCTCGTGCGCCAAAAGTTGGCCACCAAACTGAACGTCGATGGCGGCCCGGCCGATCTCTGGCTGCTGGAACGGACGCCCTCGTCGGGCTCCAGCCGCTAACATGGGGGGCCGAACCCGGAGGTAGCGTACGTGTCGATCCCGTTTTCCTGGCGCTACAAGCGCCTGCTGAGCATGGCGCGGCGCGTGCGTGCGAGTATCGCGCTGCGTGGATGGCGCGGCACGATCGAGCGTATTTCCCAGGACCTAGCCCGCCGTCCCGACGTTGACGAGTCGCTTAGCCTGCTGCCGCTGGAGGCTGCTTTTTCGCCCCTGTCGTTGCCCACATCCACGGTGCCTCGAATCAGCGTGATCATCCCGGTCTACGGGAAAATCGAGTACACCCTGGCCTGCCTTCGCTCCATCGCGACGTTCGAACCCTCGGATCCGTTCGAAGTCATCGTCGTGGACGATGCGTCACCGGACAACACCGCAACGATCCTGGCCGCGGTTTCGGGTCTTCGCGTCATAAACAACGAAAAGAACCTCGGCTTCGTGGGCAGTTGCAATGCGGGCGCCACAGCGGCTCGTGGCGAATACCTCATCTTTCTCAACAACGACACACAGGTGACGCCGGGATGGAGCGAAGCGCTGTTGCGCTGCTTCGAACGCCATCCGGACGCTGGTATTGCCGGGAGCCAGCTCGTCTATCCCGATGGCCGCCTCCAGGAAGCGGGCGCCTGGGTGTTCGCCGATGCGTCGTCGTGGAACATCGGGAGGTTCACCTCGCGGAAGAATCCCGCGCTTCGGTACGCTCGAACGGTCGACTACGTCTCCGGCGCGTCGCTGGCCATCCCTCGTGACCTGTTCGAGTCGCTGGGTGGTTTCGACACACGATTCGCGCCCGGCTATTACGAAGACACCGACCTCGCCTTCTCCGCTCGCGCCGCTGGCCGGTCCGTCTGGTACGTGCCCGACAGCATAGTGGTGCACTCGGAAGGCATCAGCTCCGCTGGCCTTGCAGACACGGGGATGAAACGCTACCAGGCCATCAACCAGACCAAGTTTGCGGAAAAATGGCGCGATGCTTTGCGAAAGCAGCCGGCGCCCGGCACGCCGCTGACCGCTGCCGATCGCGCACACCATCGCGGAACGGTGCTGGTGGTGGACACCGTCATGCCCGATGCGTCACGGGATTCGGGCTCGCTGCGCCTCGTTGGGATGTTGAAGCTGCTGTTGGCAGACGGTTGGCACGTAGTCTTCGCGCCCGATGACGGGCACGCCGAAGATGCCGCCATTCGCGAGCTTGGCGCACTCGGCGTCGAGGTGCTCGTGAGGCCATGGGTGAGCAGCGTGCCGTCATGGCTCGCCGCGAATCACCGTGATCTGCACGCCGCCATTCTGTGTCGCCACACCGTAGCGGCGCAGTACGAGAGCCTCGTGCGTCGACACGCACCAGGCGCCAAGCTGATCTTCGATACGGTGGACCTGCATTTCCTCAGGGAAGAACGCGCCGCCGAACGCAGCGGCAACAGCGCGCTAGCGAGACAGGCGGAAGCCAGCCGTCGGCAGGAGCTGGCGCTGATCGAGAAAGCCGACACGACCTTCGTCGTCAGCGAGTACGAGCGTGACATGCTCTCCCGGCTGATGCCGGACGCAAGAGTGGCGCTGCTCTCCAACATCCACGACGTCTACGGACGCGAGACAGGTTTCGCGGGACGGCGCGATCTTCTCTTCATCGGTGGCTACGGCCACCCGCCGAACGCCGATGCGATGCATTGGATGGCGCAGGACATCCTGCCTGCGCTCCGACAGCTCGTGCCGGACGCACGGATCTGGGTTGCCGGAGACGTACCTGACGCCGAGCGTCGCGCACTCTCAGATGCTGGGCTGGACATGCTGGGTCGCGTTCCCGACCTGGCGCCGCTGATGAACTCGGTCCTCGCGTCCATCGCACCGCTGCGCTTCGGTGCTGGGGTCAAGGGCAAGGTCAACATGGCGATGAGCCATGGGCTGCCCGTCATTGGCACGCCGGTCGCGGTAGAGGGCATGCATCTGATCGATGGGCGCGATGTATTGACCGCTGTCACTGCCGCCGACTTCGCTAACGCGTATGTTCGGCTCGAAGGAGATCCCGCGGGCTGGCAAAGGCTCTCGGATAGCTCATTGGCCCACGTCGCCCGGCATTTTTCCGCCCAGGCAGCGCGTTCAGCCCTCCGCGAGGCGCTCGGCGACGAGGGACCTTCAGGCTGACTAGCGGCTTGGCGGAGGCACCATCACGCCACGTTCCTTGCCGGCCTCAGTCGATCGCCTTTTAGTCGCGGTGCCAGGAGCCTTCACGTTCTCATGGCCGCTTTCCCGTAAATAGTTACGCGATAACGGCATGATGACGATCGCTAGGGCAGCCTGACCTCGTCTCAGGATAAGTCTCACCGAATCCTGCGCCGCGTCAAACTCCCGCAAGAAGATTCGTTAGAATGGCGAGTCAACTCCAAGGCGTCGCGAGTTCGCGCGAGCGCCCGCCCTAACGAAGCAGGAACCGCGAATGAAGATTCTGGTCGGCTACAAGCGTGTCGTGGACTACAACGTCCGCATTCAGGTCAAGCCCGACGGCACCGGCGTGGTCACGGACGGCGTCAAGCTCTCCGCCAACCCGTTCGACGACATTGCCCTCGAAGAGGCCCTGCGCCTGCGCGAGAAGGGCGTGGCTGAAGAAGTGGTCGTCGTGGGCATCGGCCCGGCAGACTTGACCGCGCATCTGCGCAACGGCCTGGCCATGGGCGCCAACCGCGCCATCCACGTCCAGACCACGGATGCCGTTTCGCCGCTGACGGCCGCCCGCACCTTCCTCAAGCTGGTCGAAAAGGAACAGCCGGGCCTGGTCATCCTGGGCAAGCAGGCCATCGACGACGACGCCAACCAGACCGGTCAGATGCTGGCTGCGCTCTGGGACCGGCCCCAGGCCACGTTTGCCGGCAAGGTGGAAATCGCTGATGGGAAGGCCAAGGTGACCCGCGAAGTGGACGCCGGCCTGGAAGTCATCGAAGCCGATCTGCCCGCCGTCATCACGACCGATCTCCGCCTCAACGAGCCGCGCTTCATCAAGCTGCCGGACATCATGAAGGCCAAGTCCAAGCCGATCGACGTCATCGAGCTGGGCTCGCTGGGCGTCGAGACCGCCGACCACATCAAGACCACCCACTACGCCGCTCCGCCCAAGCGCAGCAAGGGCGTGATGGTGAAGGACGCCGCCGAGCTCGTCGCGGCCCTCAAGCAGAAGGGCCTGCTGTAAAGCAGCCGACCGGAGAATCGACATGACCAAGATCCTCGTTATCGCCGAACACCTGGACGGCAAGCTCAATGGCTCCACCGCACGCGCCGTCAGCGCCGCCGCCGCCGTGAAGCCGGACGCCATCGACGTCATCGTGCTGTCCGATGCCCCCGACGCGGTAGCCGCCGAGGCTGCCAAGATCGATGGCGTGAGCAAGGTGTTGACCGTGGCACGTACCGAGAACGCACATAGTCTCGCGGCCGTCTACGCACCGCAGATCGTCAAGGCCGCCGCGGGTTACACCCACGTCTTCGCGCCGTCGACGACCTTCGGCAAGGACCTCGCCCCGCGCGTGGCTGCTCTGCTGGGTGTCTCGCAGGTCAGCGACGTCATGAGCGTGGAAGGCCCGCATACCTTCAAGCGCCCGATCTACGCCGGCAACGCCATCGTGACGGTGGAAGTGGATGCGTCCTCCATCGTGGTCGCGACGATCCGTACCGCCTCCTGGCCGGCCGCCACGTCCAACGGCTCGGCTCCGATCGAAGCCATCAGCGTCGACGCCACCCTGCCCTCGCACACCCGCTTCGTCGAACTGCAGCAGGGCAAGAGCGATCGCCCGGACCTCCAGGGCGCGCCCAAGGTCGTCTCGGGCGGCCGCGGCGTGGGCTCGAAGGAGAACTTCGACATCATCTACAAGTTCGCCGACAAGATCGGCGCCGCGGTGGGCGCCTCGCGAGCTGCGGTGGATGCCGGTTACGTGCCGAACGAGATGCAGGTGGGCCAGACGGGCAAGATCATCGCGCCCGAGCTGTATATCGCCATCGGCATCTCCGGTGCGATCCAGCACCTGACCGGCATCAAGGACGCCGGCACGATCGTCGCTATCAACAAGGACGGTGAGGCGCCCATTTTTGAGATCGCGGATATCGGCCTCGTAGGCGATCTGTTCAAGATTCTTCCGGAACTGGAAGCTTCTCTCGGTTAACCCATGCGGAGGCCGGACGGCCTCCGCGTCTGTCACGCTACGGACTCCCATGACCAACACCGTCCCCGTCAACGCCCTCGACCGCCACATTGCCCCGATCGCCAGCCAGCTCGAGAAAGCTGCGGCGCAGGTGATCTCCAGC
Source organism: Luteibacter sp. UNCMF366Tsu5.1 (assembly GCF_900119235.1). NCBI lineage: Bacteria > Pseudomonadati > Pseudomonadota > Gammaproteobacteria > Lysobacterales > Rhodanobacteraceae > Luteibacter > Luteibacter sp. UNCMF366Tsu5.1. The sequence continues at coordinate 1,756,746 of NZ_FPIS01000001.1, forward strand.
GGCTATTTCGTGCTCGGCCCGAACGTCAAGGCGTTTGAGAAGGAGTTTGCCGCTTGGTGTGGTGCTGCCGAATGCATCAGCGTCGCCAACGGCACCGAGGCACTCGAACTGGGGCTTCGCAGCCTCGGTGTCGAGAGCGGCAAGACCGTGGCCGTGGTCGGCAATGCCGCCATGTACGGCACCACCGCGGTCCTCGCTTGCGGTGCTGAGCCCGTCTTCGTGGACGTCGATCCGGTGACTTGCACCATGGATCCCAAGGCGCTCGAAGCCGTCCTCGCGAAGCGACGCATCGATGTCGTGATCGTCACGCACCTCTACGGCAAGCTGGCCGACATGGCTGCGCTCACCCTTCTCGCCGAAAAGCACGGCTTCGCCCTCTTCGAGGATTGCGCGCAGGCGCATGGAGCGAAGGATGCGCAAGGCCGAAAGGCCGGAACGTTCGGCGCGGCCGCCAGCTTCAGCTTTTACCCGACGAAGAACCTCGGAGCGCTCGGTGACGGCGGCGCGGTGGTGACGAACGATGCGCAAGTCGCTGACACCCTGCGCAAGCTGCGCCAGTACGGCTGGACGGCCAAGTATCGCAACGAACTGGCCGGCGGCCGCAACAGCCGGCTGGATGAGATCCAGGCGGCCTTCCTCCGCATCATGTTGCCGCTGCTGGATGGTTGGAACGAGCGCCGTCGCGCGATCGCGAATCGCTACTCGACCGAAATACGCAATGCCCGCATCACAACGCCGCCGCCCAGCGGCGACGATTTCGTCGCACATCTTTACGTCGTCCATACGGAAGATCGCGCTGGACTGCAAAGCCACCTGGCCAGCCACGGCGTAAACAGCGAAATCCACTACCCCGTACCCGACTATCGCCAGCCGCTGTTCTCCGACACGTTCGCCAGCACACAACTACCGGTCACGGATCGCTCGTGCGCCTCGGTGTTGACGCTCCCCTGCTTCCCCGAACTGACTGATGCTGAGGTGACACAGGTGATCGAGGCCTGCAACGCGTGGTAAAGCCACGCTATTCCATCGTCATCCCCGTCTACAAGAACGAGGGATCGATACCGGCGCTACTCCAGGCACTGGACGAGCTGGCGGTCACGCTCGATGCCCCCATGGAAACGGTGTTCGTCGTGGACGGCAGCCCGGACGCCAGCTTTGCGCGTTTGGAAGAAGGGCTCAGCACGGTGCGTTTTCAGGCCCGGCTGATCCTTCTGTCGCGCAATTTCGGCGCTTTCGCGGCGATCCGTTGCGGACTGGGAGAGGCGTCGGGGGACTACATCGGCGTCATGGCAGCAGATCTGCAGGAACCGCCTTCGCTGATGCGCGATTTCTTCGCCGCACTCACGGAAAAACCCCTTGACGTTGTGTTTGGTAAGCGTCTGGGGCGAGAAGATCCGGGGATGAGCAAACTGTTTGCCAACGTCTTCTGGGGTCTTTATCGCCGACTCGTGCAACCCGACGTGCCGCCGGGTGGCGTGGATGTATTTGCGCTGACCTCCGCATTCAGGGACCGATTGGTCGCCATGAGCGAGGCCAACGGCAGCCTCTTGGGCCTGTTGTTCTGGATGGGCGGCAGACGCGAATTCGTCGGTTACACGCGCCAGGAGCGCGAGCATGGCAAAAGCGCCTGGACGCTGAAGAAGAAAGTCACGTACTTGATGGACAGCGTTTTCGCTTTTTCCGATCTGCCGGTACGCGTGCTCATGGCCGTAGGGCTCATCGGATTGGGCGTAGCGTTGCTTCTTGGCACGCTGGTCGTAGGGGCGCGACTGCTCGGGGCATTCGAGGTTCCCGGGTTCGCTGGCTCGATGTTGGCGATCCTGTTCTTCGGCGCGTTGAATACGTTCGGTATCGGCATCGTGGGCAACTATGCCTGGCGAGCTTATGAAAATACCAAGCAGCGCCCCCTCAGCATTGTGTCGCTACAGCTCGACTTTCCACCCAAGGCGTCTTAACACGCCTCTCGTCAGCCGTGTTTGCAACACCACTGACGACAATCCACTCAAGGGGTTTCAAGGGATGATCAGTCCACAGGCGAATATCAACTCAAACGCCACGATTGGCCAAGGAAGCCGTGTCGCCGAAGGCGCAACCCTTGGCCCAGGTGTTGCGCTGGGAAACGACGTGAACGTCGCGGAAGGCGCAATCCTCGTTCATGCCGTCATCGGCGACAACGTCGAGATCGGCCCAGGTGCGATGCTCTGCGGGAATGCCGGCGCCACTCTGCGCGTGGAACCCGGCGTCGTGATCATGGCCGGCGCCGTCGTGTCGGCACCCGTGGTCATCGCGACGGGTGCTCGCATCCAGCCTGGCGCTGTCGTGGTCCGCGACGTACCGCCGCACGCTATCGTCACCGGGAATCCCGCGCAAATCATTGGTTATACCGTCTCCTCAGACGGCGACGCGCCGGTAAGCGTCGACGCATCAGGATCGAACCGCGATGCCTCGGTAACACCCACCCTCGTGAGGGGCGTCACCCTGCATCGGTTTCCCAAGATCCTCGATCTACGCGGCAACCTGACCGTAGGGGAATTCGGGCGCACGGTGCCTTTCGAGCCGAAGCGTTACTTCATGGTGTTTGGCGTGCCCAACGCCGAGATCCGAGGAGAGCACGCCCATCGCGAATGCAAGCAGTTTCTGCTGTGCACGCAAGGACGCTGCAGCGTCGTCGCGGACGACGGTCACCACCGCGAAGAATTTCTTCTCGATGATCCATCGGTGGGCATCTATCTACCTCCGCTGACCTGGGGGGTGCAGTACAAGTACTCGCCTGACGCCGTGCTTCTTGTCTTCGCCTCGCACTATTACGACAGTGCCGAGTACATCAGGTCATACCAGGAATTCCGGACATTGACCGCCGGAATAAAGAACGAGGGCAACGCATGAAGAACGTCTTTGGAATCCATCCCACCGCGATCATTGGCGATAACGTGTCGATCGGCGCCAATGTGACGATCGGAGCTAACACGATCGTCTACGACAACGTTGTGCTAGGCGACAACACGATCGTCGGAGCCCAGTGCATCCTCGGCGAGCCCAATGTAGGCATCTATGGAAGCCCCGCCGAGTACACGAACCCTGAGCTGTCGATCGGCGCCCATTCGATCATTCGTTCCGGCACGATCATCTATGCCGGTTCGAAGCTCGGCGACCACTTCGAATGTGGTCACCGTGTCACGATCCGAGAACGGGCAGATATCGGGCACCATGTCCGCATCGGCACACTGTCGGACATCCAGGGCCACTGCACGATTGGCAACTACGTGCGGTTCCACAGCAACGTGCATATCGGTCACAAGAGCGTGGTAAAAGACTACGTGTGGATCTTTCCGTACGTGGTGCTCACAAACGACCCCCATCCGCCGTCGGAGACGCTGCTGGGTGTCACCGTGGAAGAATTCGCGGTCATTGCCACGATGTCGGTCATTCTCCCTGGCGTTACCGTGGGCCGTGACTCGCTCGTCGGTGCATCGTCCATGGTTCGCAAGGATGTCGAGCCGGAGACGGTCGTTGCGGGTAACCCCGCAAAGCCCGTGGCGTCGGTGCACGACGTAAAGTCCAAGGCCGATGGTTCCAAGGTCTACCCTTGGCGCGAATCGTTCGACCGAGGCATGCCCTGGCAGGGCATGGGCTATGCCGCCTGGCGCGCCAGTCTTACCGACCAGTAGCGAGCGGCAGTGGCAATCACGCTAACAAGGCTGCGCGGTCTGATCTCACGCTCCAGCTTTCTTCGGTTTCTCATTTCCGGTGGCGTCAATACTGGCGCCACCTACGGGATGTACCTGCTGTTGCTGCAGTTCATGGGGTACAAGCCCGCGTACACTGTTGCTTATATCTTCGGCATCGTACTGGGCTTCTTACTGAACCGACTGTTTGTGTTTCAGGCTCACCGCGGTTGGCGTTCACTCGTGCTGTACCCGTTCGTCTACCTTGCCCAGTACCTCGTGAGCCTGGCGATCGTCTGGGCGTGGGTCGAGCGGCTCCACATGCCTGCGAGTATCGCCCCGCTTTTTGCCATCGTCATCACGATTCCGCTCACTTACGTGCTGTCACGTATTGTCTTCGGCAAGCGAGCTGAGTCAGCCTGATCCGACCGCCGATGTGTCGGGCGCGCGGAATATCAGATAGTTGGGATTTGGCGACGGAACACTCAAGAAGTGCTCCTCTACGTACTTGAACATCACGGGATGTGTCCGGCTGTAACGGAGTTCATCGCGGTTATCGAGCGGAAACTCGAGAATCAATACGAACCCTGGGTCAGCCGCCTGAAGCCTTGCAATTTCCTGTCGCTGAAATGCTTCGGTTCTCGGTGGCGTGGCGTAGATCTCCCAAAGCGGTGAACGCTGATTCATCAGAGCGTATGCGCCAGGCCAATACGGCGTGGTGACAAATGCCCGTCCGTGCGGGGCGTAGTCACTTACCAACTGGTGGATCAATCCGATATCGGAGGCGGTGGCGGGATCCAACATGAGGTGGTCGTTGCCGATGGTTACGTCCTTGCAAAGCCCCGACGCGATGCACGGCACGATCGGATGCGAGGGCCAGACGATCCAAGCCGAAGCGAACATCATGCAAACGATGCCAACGCCCCGCTTGGCAAGTGGCGCAATCGAAAGGAACAAGATGCATCCGATCAGGCAAGGGAAAATGGCTTGGGCAAGATGACCCACATCGGCGCGAGAAAATGCGTAATGCGCATAAGGCACCGCTAGGCACACCGTCGCCACCAAAGCGCCATCGAACGATTCACCGCGCGCCCGGCGGCGCCACAGAACAAAAGCTGCCGCCACCGGGTAGAGCAGCAAGGCGACAAAGCAAACGCCAACGAGCAGGTAGCGCACCTGGGCGTCCCAAGGCAATGCGCTACTGACCAGCCAAGGCCAGGGAATCGGCAGTGGCAGATTGGTCGTCTTCACCTCAAAAAGGAAAGCGATGCTTTCCCAGAAGGCGGTCGCAAAGCCACGAACGAACAGGCATGCGACCCATATAGGCGCAAAGCCAAGGCACAGCCCCGCAATCCAGGCGGCGAAATGTGTCGTTGAGGGAAAACGCCGTGTCGCCACGGCCATCCAGGCAAAAGCGAGCAAACAACCGGCGAAACCATAGGCCCCGTGATTGCGCCCGAAGCAGGCGACCAAACCCAGTGCGATGCCAAGCCCGAGATGCCTCCTTGAGTCTGGACGCTCCCACCACCATGCCACCAAGCCAACCAACATGATGGACAGGGAAATATCGAACAGCTTGTGGCGGGGGAACATCCACATCCACAGCGTGATCGCTGCGATGACGACAAACAGCAGTTGCCGCCTTGTGGTGCTTCGAGCCACCATCCATAGCGCTACCGCCAATCCAACCCATTGAAACAGCGCCACAGCAACGCGAATGCCAAGAATCCCCTGCACGTGCAGGAGCTTGGTTATCCCAGCGACCCAGTAATAACGGCCCGGATCGTAGGCCATAAAATCCCGAATCGGGACCTCGCCAGCCGCCACTCGCTGGGCGCCGTACCAGAGGAAGCCCTCATCCCAGATGTTGAGGCCGTAACGGATTTCAAATAGTTGCCCTGCCGCCACGCACAGCAGCGAAAGCAGCAACACTCCGATAAACACCCGCAGCGTGGTTCCGTGGATTTTGGCTATATGCGTCATCTCGAATGCCTACGGACCCAAATACCTGCCCCAAGCGCAATTAGCACGCCAGCGATAGAAAGAAGGTACCCAGGCGTGTTCGATGGACCAACGAAATGGAGCTTCACTGTCCAGCTACCAGGCGGAACGTCCCACGTTCGAAGTGCCTGAGAAGTTCTTGCCACGTCCGCATCCTCTGTGCACGTACCGCGATCATCGCAACGTGCCAGCCTCCAGCCATGCCATCCAATCTCGTTTTCAACGACGCGTAGCGGACGAGGTGTTAGAACGTGGTAAGTAACATATCCGGGACCATATTGAACGAATCTCACTGTAACGTCATCGAACTCGCCTGCTGTCGCAGACTCGTTATCGAAAGATACATCCGGAACCCTTTCATCTTCCCCCGGGCGAAGCAGAAGTAGCCGCTGCGATGCAGCAACAAACCGTAATAACGCCCCCCCTCCTTGACCATTGATTGATTCAAGCAATTTAATGTGAGGTGCTGACATGCGCAGATTGTCATAGCCGAAGACACAATAGGCACGCATGTACCAACATTTGTTGTAGTTCGAATTATCACGGAAGCGGATAGCCTCCGCCGGCGAGCTGCCGAGGAGTATTCGTGACGGCCTCCTGGTCGTCTCGAATTCGTTGGACCGATGAGAAATGAACTCCCTGAAGCGGCCGCCGAAAGACTGAATTTCCGTGTCTTTTGTCCACACCGGCCGCCAAGTCGTCGGCTGCTGCCATTGATACCAATAACCCTGGAGCGCAGTGGCAAAAACCAGGAGAGCGAAGATGCTATTCCGCCATTGATGTCCGCCGCCGTACTTAGTCCAGAGTGCGCACCCGACAATCGTGATAAACGAGATTGCGGCGGAGAACTCAAGCACCTGCACGAGGGCGGATGCTTGGTACCCGAATCGAATCGCAGAAACCAGAAAAGCAACCAAGAATATAAAAGCGCCAGCGAATCGCACACCAAGGGCTGTCGGCGAGTACTTACCAAGAAAAAGCGTTTGCCAGCCCGACAGAGATAGAAGAGCAATCCCTATACTGATGACGGGCCGCCAGTCCGCGAGGGGGAAGCGGCTTAGTCGCACTCCAGGCAGTATCTGTACGACTACCGGAAGATGAGGCACAACGAAACATAACGTGAGTCCCATCGCAAGAAACGCTGCGCCAATACGCGCGACACGATCACGATATGGCGCAAATACAACTCCCCACAGGGCGACCAAGGGCAGCCATAGGCTCCTCATCGTTGGGTCGCCAGGAAGGATCGGCACGTCGTGAGGCAGAAAAAATGTGAACAGTTCAGACGCATCGACCGGACTTACTTGGAACGAGTCCAAATTGATGTCCGCATTTCCATTGAGGAAAAGGGGCATCCATTTTGGCATCGCCATGAGTATGCCCCCAGATACCGATACGGCAACAAGAAGCACGTACCGCCCTCGATACTTCGCGTCTTCATTGAGCAGCAGCATAAGCACCCACACCGCGCAAGAGTATGCGAAAGCTATGATTCCACCCGGGTAGCCGGAAATGAGAAGCTGCGAAAGTACCAAAGCACCCAGTGGCGGTCCAATCAAACCGCGGTCGTAATTTCTCGGATGCAGCGAATAAAGTAGCCAGGGAAACCACGCCGACGCGCGCACTATGTCGACATGTTGCTGATTGGAAAAAAAAGCTGCCTGAAAGTGATACGTGAGACCGATAATAAGAGCTACAAGTACTCCAGCTCCAAGTCGGCGTGCAAGGAAGTAGGCTCCGATCGAGCCGAATAGCACATGAAGCACCTGCACCATGGTAGCCGCATGCACGGAATACGTGACCCCAAGTGCGTGCAATAAAGCGAGAGGCGCGTACCAGCCACCCGCTTGGAGGGCAAGAAATGCTGGAAACCCCAGGTTGGTCCAAGGAAACCAAACCGGCGGGGATACTAAGCTACCGAGGTCGTACCAACCAAACGCTTGCGCGTGATATCCGCCAAGGAAATCCCATGGAAAGGTCGACTTCCCTTGATAATGCGTTCTAAATGTCGCGAAATTTACAAGCCAAAGTAGGAGGACACCAATAGTCGACGGCACCAGCAACCGCCAGCGACTGCGAGCACCGCCAGAGGGTCTCAGAATTATTTTTTTAGACATGCGTATGTTCTGTCGTGTCGAGAAGGCTCCTGCTCCATTCATTACTGCTGCGCTAGCGACGTCTCCTTATCGTGCACTCGCGCACTACGCTTAAACCGGTGGAGCGGACGCTCGACGAATAGCGCCATCAAGATAGATAGAAGCGATGCGACGACAAATACGACGAGAAAATAGCGCAATCCGCGGCCATATCCGAACACCACGAGGAAGCAGGCGCCCACCGTTGTATGGATCAGATACATCGGATATGACGTGTCTCCAAGCAATGCATCCATCTTGCTGGACTTATACGCGGTAAGGGAAAGTGTCACCCACGCAGATAAGATTAGAGATGTATACATCCCATAGGTCCAAGGCCATGGATCCCATTTAAGCCACAGTGCCCCATGTATCATCCAGATAAGGAAGCTGACACGTGGCATGGCGAACCGTAGCAACACCTCACGATAGTGGCAGACTAAACTACCAGCGGCAAAGCTCATCAGGCAGGGCAGAAACTGGACGTAACGCTCTGCGAATGTTGCGGTAGCAAACCCGAGATTAAACGTGACTACCACTGATAAGACGACCGCTAGCCAAGCCGTCGACTTTGAGCGCGCCATGAGCGGCATCAAGAAATATGCACCGACTTCGACCGAAAGGGCATTGGAGACAGCTACAGGCAGGCCATTGTGGGGAAATATTGGCAGCAGGCTGATTGGATTGAGCCACCCCCAACCGTGTGGCATGTACATCTCAGGGTTAAGGCGCGTAGTGTCGACGCACACCGAACCAGCCCACCATATCACCAACAACCCGGCAACCAGCGCCATGAAATAGGATGGGTATATGCGCAGGAATCGATTGAATGCAAAGTCGCGTAAGCCGACGCGACTGAAGCCGTATTTGTGCTTAATGACGAAGGTCATCAAGTAGCCGCTCAGCACAAAGAAAGCCCACACCGCGTAGGCGGCGTAACCTTGAACCATGCTACTCCAGAGATGGGATGCCGCCACCAGCACTGCCAAGAGCAAGCGCCAGCTGCCCACTCCAAATAAAAGCGTCTTACCCTGGCTTGAACTACTCATTGGCTATCCACTGTGATGGTTACGCTGTCACTCTTGGTAATGTTGACTCCGTCGACGATCTCCAACACAACGGGAATCAGTCCGGGCTTACTATGAACCGCCAATGGAACCTTCACAGTAACAAGGTTGCCCGAGATATCGCCGGGGACGACCGTAGACCCCAGATGAACCTTCACCTCGGTACCACTTAAATCCTTGTCTACCCGGAACCAAGCAGCCGAACTTCCGTCTGGTTGAGCATTGAAGGATTCTCCTGCCCTTGTACGCTGTGGCCCATAGGCTTCGATATGGAACTTCACAATCACTTCCGGTGACGAGACGTCCGGAATATCACACATTGTCCGCGAGCATCCGGCCACGAGCAGCGCAAAACATGCCAATAGAGATTGCCTAACAGTCATAGTCCACTTCCCGGGGCGCTCGGAAGATCCCTCTCGATAACGCGAAATACCGACTTAGCCGAGAAATTTCGCTCGACGAAATCCTGCGCCGCGATTGATCTGCTTATCCACTCAGCATCATCTGACAAAAGGCGAATAACGTGCTTGGCAAAAGCTTCAGCCGAATCATCAGCAAAGACAAACTCTGCCGCGTCCTCAAGGCCCTGGAGTCCTGTTGACGTGGTCACCTGGGGAAGCCCATATCGCATCGCCTCCAGCACTTTGCCTTTTACCCCACCCCCAAAACGCAACGGGGCGACCGCTACCCTCGCCGAGTGGTACATGGAAGCAAGCACTTCGTCGGTGACGAACCCGGTCACCGTAACATCATTACCCGATAGAGCCAGGACTTCCGTAGAAGGATTCGACCCCGCCAAGGTCACGCAAACATTGGGGCGGGATAGACGAATGAGTGGCAGGACACTGCGAACAAACCAAGTTGCGCCATCTATGTTTGGCGGGTGCCCAAATCCCCCGACGAACAAAATGCCTTTTCGCTCGGAGACATTGTCCTGCACGCCATTAGGCATGCTCTCGTACGCATAAAGTGGGATCGTGGTCGCATTGACCTCTATCCCTCGCTCCATTGCCCAGCGCTCAACCGCAGCCGTCTCGAGGTTCGATGGATAATAGACCGCGTCCATCTTTTTCCAGAGCGTCTCTTCCAGCTCTCGAAAATGCTCCATCGCTGACCTCGTCTCATTGGAGGGACGCACCTTTAATTCTTCCGCCAGCCGCAAATGATGAATGTCGTGGCCGTAGTAAAGTCGCCGCGCCTTGCTATGCGCGGTTACGCTATCAATGAAATTGATGCTTACGTGGGGACGACTAAAAATGACCGCATCGATCAATCCCCCATTCTCGGTGATCCACCGATCGAATTGGCCTACATATTCACCGCCATAGAGCACTTCTACACCAGCATCCTGCAACGAACGCGCATAGGCGGTGTCATGCCAGAGATTTTCGGGCCAGAACTTCACCGCGTAGCCATGCTTCACAAGAAGCATAAGTAGTTGGTGTATCGCGCGCGATCCCGCATCCCTGTCCGGCTGTGGAATGTAATGATCGATGACGAGCACGACCTTCTTGAGCTGGCTGCGATCGCGTGCGAGGAACGGGCGATCGGCGTTGGCCAGATGGTCTCGTTCGAGAACGTCCTTCCAACGCTCGCGAAACTTCTTCTGGTTCTCGACCTGGTACGCCTTGATGCCCGTAGAGGTGTCGGTACCGTGCGAGACACCCTCGAAGTGAACCACGACGGACTTCGGCTCGAACACCACTTTGAGCCCGGCAGCACGAACCTTGAACGCTAGATCGGTGTCTTCGTAGTACGCAGGTAAATAAAGCTCGTCGAATCCGCCAAAAGACTCGAACAGACTCCGTTCGAGCAGGATCGACGCGCCCGAGATGTAATCGACCTCTCGGGTGTAATTGTAAATACTGCGCGAGGGATCATCGAGGCGACCGTAGTTCCACGCGCTTGCATCCTTCCAGACGATACCGCCGGCTTCCTGCTGTCTTCCATCAGGGTAGACCAGCTTCGACCCGACCATGCCACAGTCCGGCCAGCGTTGCGCCGTCTCGACTAGCGCATCCAGCCAACCCTGCGTCACCTGCGTATCGTTGTTGAGGAGATAGATGTACCTGCCCCTCGCCTGCTTTGCTGCATGGTTACAGGAGCGCAGGAAGCCAAGGTTGGTCGGGTTCTCGTAATAGCGCAGCCCGGGTACGTTGGCCAGTGCACCTATATCTGGGTCGCCCGAGGCATCCTCAGCCACGATGACCTCTATCGATGCCGACGGCAGATGCGCATGGATGGATTTGATGCAGGCGCCAGTATGGTCGAGGCGTCCATAGGCCGGAATGATGATGCTTACGACCGGATTCTCCACCGTCTCGAACGAGACGCCGGTCAGCAGTTCGTGTGCATCGACTCCGGCCGTACCGATCAGGTCCGGCGGCGGGGCTATGGTGACCGACCTGCGCATGAGAAACCGCTTTGCGGGCGCGCGGACGAATCCCAGCATCCGCGATTGCGTCCAGGACTTTCCGCGAAGTGACGCCGTCAATCCGTTCCAGTCACCCCGAAGAAGCCTCATGCCGAAGCGCAGCGGTCGGGTAAGGCGCCACGACTGCGAGCGCACCAACAGGTCGAATTGAGCCGTTACCTCCGCAAGCCGCTGCTCCACCTCGCCGAGCCGTCGCCTTGCTGCGGCCAGCTCATCGGTCGCATGCGCCTCTCGTGCATGTGCTGCAGCACTTTCGGTCTTTGCTTGGGTCAGCTCGCTTTCCAACGCACGGTAGGGCTCGATGTGCATCTCGGTCGGGATGGTCTTTTCGCTTGCACCATCACTCCCCAGCGCGCGTCGAACACGCGCCAGTTCGCGCTCGAAGCCATGAGCGCGTTCGCGAGCCTCATCAAGTGATGCCTGCAAGACGTCATTCGCCTCTGCCAACTCGTGCACGCGCGCCTCAACGGCGCTCAGTTGCGCCCGCAGTTCTTCGGCAGTGGCGGATTGAGCGCTCAAGGTACGCTCAAGCGTGGCCATATCGGCAGTAAGACGATCCGCGCGACGCTTCGCCAACGCGTAATTTCGGCGAAGAGTGGTCAGTTCGAGGAGATAGGCGCCGAGCATGGCCGCCTCCAGATCGCCATCGTCTTCTGCGAGCTGCACCAAAGCGTCCAGGCGACTCATGGCTCCCTGGACCTGCTCATCAAGACCCTTTGCCCATGCCGCCACTTCCTCGTGTTCTCGCACGAGCTGGCTGTAACGCGAGCGCAGGTCCAGAAGCTCCTTGTCCAGGCCATGGGCCCAGTCCGCTACCCGGGAGTGCTCGACAAGGAGGTCGTCGTGGTGACGTTGCAGACTGGCAAGATGGCCCTCCAGCTCACGTGCCTCGAAGCGTGCCGGAGATAGAGCGCCTTCGTGCTGGCTCGCGGTGGAAAGCGGCAGACGCGATGCACGGAACGATTCGAGCGACAACGCCGGCTCTCGATTGGACACGGCGAATTGGAATCGACGTTCCATCTCGAGGTAGCGCTCTATGTCGGTATCGAGGAGCAGCAAGTCGGCACCGCATTGGCGCATCGCACCGGCAATGAACTGCCCAACCTCGCCGTGCTCCGGATCGTACGGACGGGCCACGGAGACGCACCCGCCAACGATTTCCAGGAGACCACGAAACGCGATGTAGCCCAGTGGAAGCTGCTGAGCGGCCCGCCACTCCAGATCGATGAAGCGGGGGTCGCCGTTGGCATCCTGTACGAGATTGTGCGGCACCAAATCGATGGCTTCGCCAGGGAGCATGATCTCAGCGCTATAGGACGAACGCTGGAGCGTCTCCAGATCGAGACCCACGTGCAAAGCGACGGCATCGAGCCACCGCCGCGTCCAGGCGCCCACGTCTTCGATGCGCCAGCCGTCGTACTGCAACAGTTCGTAGAGATCGGTGCTGATCGATCGGCCATGAACATAGGCCTCGTCAGCTGGTCGGCATTCAAATCCGCGGTTGGTACGGCTGGGAGCGTCTACGAGAAATCGACGACGCACCCGGCACCCGCGCTCGCTGTATTCGAAAGCCGCCTGCTTGGCGAACTGAGGCGCACGCTCCGTCGAAAAGTGATAAGCGGAAACGTGTGTATTGGCGTGACCGAATGGAGCCACCATGGGCGCCGTGTGTGCCACGACCAGGAAAGAATTGCTCACGTCGGTCAGCAGATTGTTCTGCGCAACAACATGCCAGGCACGATCCAGAGCGAACAAGGGCGGATGACCGATCTGCGGATCCTTCGTCACCGCTGCAGCTGCCAAGGCGGAGCCACCGTCGAACCCGGGCATGGCGTCGTCGCCACGCGCCAGAAGCACGGACGTCGGTAGCTTGTAGTCGGGGAACGGCAGGGCGAACGCCGCATCCGCAAATCCGGCGTCCTGCAGCATAGCCGTCAGGGCTGCGCGGCCGTAGGTCCGCGCGCCACTCGTACCGTACAGGTCGGCCAGCCCGAGCATCGGCCGCCCCAGATGATCTTCCGGTGCACCCGCAAAGTACTTGAGTCCGAGTTGGTTCTCGATGGCAACGAGCAGCACACCACCAGGCTTCAAAAAGCTTCGCGCGCATTGCAACCAATGAGCAGCCGCGTCGGGCCGCTTGGCAAAGCGCTCGGCATACTCGAGCACGCCGATAAGCGTGACAACGTCGAATTTTTCCGACGTCTGGAAAGCTTCGAGGTTGTCGACGACGACACTTACGCTGGACAGATCCTCACAACGCTTGGCAGCCACGCGTGCACGGCGAGGTGACGGCTCAATGGCTGTCACGCTACGGGCTGTCTCGCCAAGATAGCGCGTGATGGCACCGCAACCAGCACCAATTTCAAGCACACTGCCGCGCAGCATTTCTTCGAGCGGACGAAGCAGATTGGCCCGCCGGGAGCTGAAGTAGTAGCGAGTCGGCCAGTCGGTGATCTTGCCTGCAAGCTCGGCGGAAAGAACCGAACGGTCGGAACACTCTGCTATCAGGCGATATAAATTTTCCTCGACGGCCTCGCCATCGGAGTAAGCCCATTCGTGAACGGCGTCGCGTCGGAGCCAGCACAGAGCTTCGCCGTCGTAGCGATACGCGGCAAGCGCAGGATTTGATGAGTTGGTCATAGGAATTCCAGTCTGGCGCCCAGGTCCGCGAGGCCAACGAACGGCGTGTCGGGTTCCACGCACAAATGAATCGAGTCGTAGCGGCGGTCATGTGGGACCGCCTCGCCGGAGCCGTCGCGGCTCGCGATACCGACAGATAGGAAATAGTCGCCCGGGGCGCACTTCAACCTGAACTGACACAGTGCAATACCCGAGCGGCCGGCCTCGCCCGGTGGGAACGACTGGTCCATCAGAGCCATTTCGGTGTTCGTACCGTAGACCGTCAGGCCCTCCTTGGTTTTCAGTGTGACGCCAAGGATAGGGCGGAGAATGTCCGACCGGAAGCGATAACGGACGTACAAGGCCAGCTCTTCCCCGGAGCGAAAAACCGCAGGAAAAGCCTGGTCACCTGCAAATATGGCGAAGTCCATGATCTCCGCGCCTCCGTCGCCCCACCGGTGCTCGTAGGGGTTGTACGCAGGCCGGCTTTCGAACATAGGTTCGTGACGCTCGCCGAACTGCGGATCGAAATGCTCGAGTTGGTCATTGACGGTCGCGTCGCCCGCGTGCTCCCCCTCGCGAATCGGCGGCGCGATGCGCTGACGACCGTACAGGAGATCGAGATAGCGATTCACCACGGGCCGCGGATCGCCATCGTCGAGCTTCTGGCCCTGATCGATGAGCACGGCGCGATCGCAGTGCGTCACGACCTGCTCGGTAGAGTGCGTTACGAGCAGGATCGATGTTCCCCGCTCACGAAGCGTCTTCAGTCGTGCAAAACACTTCGCCTGGAAGCGCGCGTCGCCGACAGCCAGAGCCTCGTCGACGATCAGTACGTCAGGATCGATTTGTGCCTGTACAGCGAATGCCAGTCGGACAGTCATGCCGCTGGAATAGGTCTTGACCGGTTGATTGACGAAATCCCCGATGTCCGCGAACGAGAGAATGTCGTCGAGCCGGGCATCCACATCTTCGCGGGAAAGGCCAAGCAGCGACGCGTTGAGATAGACATTCTCGATGCCTGTGAACTCGGGATTGAACCCCGAGCCGAGTTCCAGCAACGCGGCAACCCGTCCGTCGACGGAGGCAACGCCTTCGGTAGGCGAGACGGTGCCAGCGATGATTTGCAGAAGCGTGGACTTGCCGGAACCGTTTCGTCCGATGAGCGCGACGCACTCACCGCGACGCACGTGCAGGGATACTCCATGCAACGCCCAGAACTCGCGGAAGTAACGCACCTCGTCGCCCGGCAAGATACGACGCATACCTGACGCCAGCATCTGCTTCAGCCGATCAGAAGGCTTCGCGTAGATTTCGTAGCGCTTGCTGACGCCTTGGACATCGATGACGATCTCTTCAGATGACATCGGCGAATCCCTTGCGCGTCGCATTGAATACCAACCAACCCAACCACGCCACGACCAACGAGGACGCCAAGTAGGCCAGCGATGCGGCCATGTCCGGCAAGTGCCCCCACAGCACGAGATCACGCGCAGCTTCGACGATGTAAGTGAGCGGGTTGAGCGACAACAGCCAACGATACTGCTCAGGAAGACTACTGCGCGGATAGAAAATCGGCGCGAGGAAAACAAGAGACGTAGTCAGTACCTGCATGATCTGCTGGGTATCACGAAAATACACACCAAGCGCTGAAAACAGCCAGGTCACGCCCGCCACCATCGGCAGGAACATCAGCAGCAGCACTGGAAACAGCGCGGCCGTCGGAGCCACCGCGGTACCCGTAGCGAGCAGCGCCACCACCAGCACCAACGTACTGATGAGCGCATGAAACAACCCCGTTCCAACCGTCACCCAAGACAGGGTCTCGAGTGGGAAGATGACCTTTTTTACGTAGTTCGGATTGGCAGTGATGAGAACAGGCGCGCGATTCAAGCACTCAGAAAAGAAATTACTGATGATGAGACCGATAAAGAGAATGATCGCGAAATTGACATTGCCGGACTCGACTGCCGTCCAACGTGATTTGAAGATGTAACCGAATACGAACGAATAGATCGCCAGCATCAACAACGGGTTCAAGAAGGCCCATAACATGCCGCCCATCGAACCGCGATACCTACCGGAAACATCGCGCCTGCACAGTTCCCAGATCAGCCGGGCATTCCGGAACAGCGACACATACGGCCCGAACGGGTGTAGGGGGATGCGCAGCGCAGCCGCCCTTACTGGAAGACCCGTCATGCCAGGACGGACTCGAGTTCGCCGCGCAGATCGGCGAGATCTTCCACGCCGACCGAGAGCCTGATCAGGCCGTCCGAGATGCCGAGCTTCTTCCGCGTTGCAGGCGGAATCGACGCATGGGTCATGATTCCCGGGTGCTCGATGAGGCTCTCCACGCCACCAAGCGACTCGGCGAGTGCAAAGAGTTCGCACCGTTCCAGCACGCGCTTTGCCCGGGTCTTTCCGCCCTTGACCTCGACGGAGATGATGCCGCCGAAACCGTCCATCTGCTTGCGGGCCAGCGCGTGCTGTGGATGACTGCGCAGACCAGGATAGATGACACGTTCCACAGCCTTGTGCTTCTCCAGCCACAAGGCCAGCGCGAGAGCGCTCTCGCAATGCTGACGCATGCGCAGATGCAGGGTTTTCAGGCCGCGCATCGCGAGAAATGCATCGAACGGCCCCGCCACGGCGCCGATGGAGTTCTGCAGGAACGCCATCTGCTCGGCCAAGGCCTCGTTCGCCGCGACCACAACACCGCCAACGATGTCCGAATGACCATTCAGATACTTCGTCGCGGAATGCAGCACCAGGTCAGCCCCATACTCTATGGGTCGCTGCAACATTGGCGAGCAGAACGTATTGTCCACGACGAGGATGAGGCCGTGCTTCTTCGCGAACGCCGACACCTTGGCGAGATCGACCAGCTGCAGCATCGGATTCGTCGGCGTTTCCGCCCAGATCATCCGCGTGTTCGGCTTCAGCGCCGCACGCAAGGCGGCAGGGTCATTCAGATCGATGAAATCGAACTCGAGGTTGGCGGTGCGGCGGCGCACACGTTCGAACAGCCTATAGGTGCCTCCATAGAGATCGTTCATGGCGATCACATGGCTGCCGGCGTCGAGCAGTTCGAGAGTGGTCGATGCAGCGGCCAGGCCGGAAGCGAACGCAAAACCCGCCACGCCGCCTTCCAGCGACGCGACACACGCCTCATAAGCCATACGCGTTGGATTTTGCGTGCGGGAATATTCGAAGCCCTGGTGCTTGCCCGGGCTTGCCTGAACGTATGTCGACGTCGCGTAAATGGGCGTCATGATGGCGCCGGTAGAGGGGTCCGGCGTCTGACCCGCATGGATTGCACGAGTACCAAGTCCATGGGCGGGACGAGCGTTCTTTGCGTAACCGTTTGTCTTCACAGGACTTTATCTCTTGGATTCATGGGCCGTTTAAGCGCAACCCCTCGCAAACGGCGGTACATATTACACTTGGCGCCTATAACGCTGCGGGTATTACAGCCACGGTACGCCTCGAGCGTCTCTGGCATGAATAAACGCGGTCGGAGGCGGTTTTCAGCGACCGCGACTCGCAAATATGGACGACAAGAGGCTCTATGAAAACACTGTTGGTAACGGGCGGTGCTGGCTTTATCGGCGCCAATTTCGTACTTCAGGCCGTTGCCGACGGGCTGCGGGTCGTGAACCTCGACAAGCTGACCTACGCAGGCAATCTGGGCACTCTCTCAACACTCGAGGGCAACAGTGCACACGTCTTCGTCCAAGGCGACATCGGCGACCGCCCCCTGGTTCAGCGCCTGCTGGCTGAACATCGCCCGGACGCCGTCGTTAATTTTGCGGCGGAGTCGCATGTCGACCGATCCATCGATGGACCCGCTGCGTTCGTTGAAACGAATGTCGTTGGCACCCTCGGGCTTCTCGAAGAAGCGCGTGATTTCTGGCGCGCGCTCGAAGGCACCGCCAAAGACAGCTTCCGCTTCCTGCACGTGTCGACCGACGAGGTGTACGGCTCGCTCGGCGCGGACGGCAAGTTCACCGAAACGACGCCGTACGCACCCAACTCCCCCTATTCCGCGAGCAAAGCGGCATCCGACCACCTGGTCCGCGCCTTCCACCATACGTATGGCCTGCCTGTGCTCACGACGAACTGCTCGAACAACTATGGTCCGTTCCAGTTCCCCGAAAAGCTCATACCTCTGACCATCCAGAAGGCGCTCAAGGGTGAGGCGCTTCCTGTCTATGGTGATGGCAAGAACATCCGTGACTGGCTGTACGTTGGCGATCATTGCTCGGCTATTCGTCGGGTGTTGGACAGCGGCCGAGTCGGCGAGACCTACAACGTCGGGGGCAACGCGGAGCGCGAGAACATCCACGTCGTCAAGACCATTTGCCGCATTCTCGACCAGCGCCAGCCTCTTGCCTCCGGTGCGCCGCGCGAGTCGTTGATCACGTTCGTGCGCGACCGACCGGGGCACGACCGCCGTTACGCCATCGATGCCACCAAGCTCGAAAGCGAACTGGGCTGGTCGCCGACGCAGACATTTGAATCGGGCATTGAGGCGACGGTCAACTGGTACCTCGATAATCAGTCCTGGGTTGCGTCCATTCTTGACGGTAGCTACCGCATGGAGCGACTCGGCGCATGACCACCAAGGGCATCATCCTGGCCGGCGGTTCCGGCACCCGGCTGTATCCGATCACGCAGGCGGTCAGCAAGCAACTGCTGCCGGTGTATGACAAGCCAATGATCTACTACCCGCTGGCCACCTTGATGCTGGCGGGCATACGCGATGTGCTCATCATCAATACCCCGCACGAACAAGCGTTGTTCCAGCGCCTGCTCGGCGACGGCTCGCAATGGGGAATCAACATCTCCTATGCGGTACAGCCATCGCCGGATGGACTGGCGCAAGCATTTCTGATCGGCCGGGATTTTGTTGGAGGTCAGCCTAGCTGCCTGGTTCTCGGCGATAACATCTTCTACGGTGTTGGCCTGACGGAGCGGCTGAAGCGTGCGGCCGCCCGCTCGCGCGGCGCCACGGTATTCGGGTACTGGGTAAAGGACCCGGAGCGCTATGGCGTGGCAGAGTTCGATAGCGAGGGACGCGTGGTCGGCCTGGAAGAGAAGCCGGCACAGCCAAGGTCCAACTACGCCGTCACCGGCCTTTATTTCTACGACAAGCGCGCCTGCGATTTCGCTGCCGAACTGAAACCTTCACCGCGCGGCGAGCTTGAAATTACCGATCTCAATCGCTGCTACCTCGATGACGGTTCCCTGATGCTCGAGCAATTGGGGCGTGGGTACGCGTGGCTGGACACAGGCACCCATACGTCGTTGATGGAAGCCGGCAACTACATCGAGACGATCGAAAATCGCCAGGGCCTGAAGGTCTGCTGCCCCGAAGAAATCGCGTTCAACCATAAGTGGATCGACGCCGAGCAGGTTCTCAAACTCGCAAAGCCGCTGGCCAAGACGGGATATGGCGAATATCTGCACAGCCTCATCGGGCACGGTTTGGTTAAATGAAATCGACTCCGACGTCCCTCCCCGGCGTACTCGTCATCGAACCCAAGGTTTTCGGCGATTCTCGCGGATTCTTCTACGAAAGCTACAACGAGAAGGTCTTCCGAGAACTGGGAATCGAGCGCCGCTTCGTGCAGTCGAACGTATCCCGTTCGTCGCGAGGCGTATTGCGCGGACTCCATTACCAGTGGCCGCGTCCCCAGGGCAAATTGGTCAGCGTGCTCGAGGGCGAGGTGTATGACGTCGCGGTGGACATCCGCAACGGCTCACCCACCTTTGGTCAATGGACAGCGACCATGCTTACCGCCGAAAACCATCGCCACTTCTGGATTCCGGAGGGGTTTGCGCATGGTTTCTGCGTCGTTTCCGACTATGCGACGTTCTCTTACCAGTGCACCGAACTTTACGAGCCCAGCGCCGATGCAGGCATTCGCTGGAATGATCCGGCACTCGGCATCGACTGGCCAGTCAGCGAACCCAACCTTTCGAACAAGGACATGAACGCCCCACTGCTGGCTGACGTGCCGGCGGAGCGGCTACCGGAGTTCGCTGCTTGAAGATTTTGCTACTCGGAGCCAACGGTCAGCTTGGCCAAGCCTTCCTCGCCGACAGCAACCTCGCTGAGCGTGGCACGCTGTTGGCGGCAACCCGCAATGGCCAGCTTACCGATGGGCAGACGGGCGTGGTGGCGGACCTGTCGGCACCCGAGTTCCTGACTCAGCTTCTCGACGCCGAGCAGCCGGACATCATCATCAACACCGCAGCGTACACGGCCGTGGACAAGGCCGAACAGGACGAAGCGACGGCCCACCGCGTCAATGCCGAAGCGCTTGGCATCATTGGGGCGTGGGCGGCGAAGAACCAGGCACTGGTGGTCCACTATTCGACCGACTACGTCTTCGACGGTCGGGGCACTACGCCCTATAGCGAGGACAGCGCCACCGGCCCGGTAGGCGCCTACGGTCGCAGCAAATTGGCCGGAGAGGAGGCACTTCGCCTGAGCGGCGCGCCGCACTACATCTTCCGGACAGCCTGGGTCTTCTCGGCAGTGGGGCATAATTTTCTTCGCACGATGCTCAGGCTCGGTGTAGAACGTGACGAATTACGCGTCGTGGCGGACCAATACGGCACGCCCACGCATACGGGTTTGATCGTCGCCGCATCGGTTGTCGCTGTCGATGCTTGGCTTTCCGCGGACCCCGCCGGCCGGGCACGTTTGCAGGGCATCTATCACGTCACCGCCAAGGGCGAAACGACCTGGCATGGCTTCGCCGACTACTTGCTGCGGGGCGCCGCGGCGCGCGGTCTGATCAAGCGAGCGCCGACCGTGACACCGATCACCACGAACGAATTCCCCACGCCGGCCGAACGTCCCGCGTACTCCGTGCTGGACACGGCACGCTTCGAGAGTACGTTCGGCTTCGCTTTTCCCGTCTGGACCGCCGGCGTGGATGACGTACTCACCCATCTTTCCGAACACGTGGAATAAACACCCATGCTCATTCCCCTCATTCTGAGCGGCGGCAGCGGTACGCGACTTTGGCCGATCTCCCGTCGTAACCTGCCCAAGCAATTCCTGGCACTGACGGGAGAGGGGACGCTCTTCCAGCAGACGATTCAACGCGCCCGCAACCTCCCGGATACGGGAGCGCCCATCGTCGTGGCAAGCGATGACCATCGATTCCTCGCCGCCGAGCAATTGCAGGAAATCCAGGTGGAGGGTGCAAGCATCCTCCTCGAACCTACGGCGCGAAATACCGCGCCCGCCATTGCGGTCGGCGCTCTGCGAGCATTGGAGAAATCGCCGGATGCACTCATCCTGGTTTTGCCTGCGGACCATCTGATCGGAGACAACGCGTCATTCTCCGAAGCAGTCGCTCAGGCCCGCCCCCTTGCCGAGCAGGGCTGGCTCGTCACGTTCGGCATCCGCCCCGAGCGCGCGGAGACCGGCTTCGGGTATATCCAGCGCGGCGACAGCATCGACTCGTTCGGGTTCAAGGTCAGCCAGTTCGTCGAAAAGCCCAAGCTCGAAGTAGCTCAAAGCTATCTGGCCAGCGGCAAGTACGACTGGAATTCGGGCATGTTCCTATTCCAGGCTTCCCTCTACCTGGATGAGCTCGCACAGCATGCGCCATCGATGCTCGAGGCGGCCAAGGCGGCTTACACAAAGGCCAATGTCGACCTGGACTTCGTGCGCCTCGACAGCGATTCGTTCGCCAGCTCACCCAGCGATTCCATCGATTATGCGGTGATGGAAAAAACCGCGCGCGCTGCGGTCGTTCCCGTCAGTTGCGAGTGGAGCGACATCGGTTCGTGGGACGCTCTGTGGATGGCTGCCGCCAAGGACGAACATGGCAATCACAGCGAAGGCGACGTCATCGCCATCAACACGACCGGATCGCTGATCCATGCTCATGCGAGGCACGTGGTTGCGACGGTGGGTCTCGACGACGTCATCGTGGTCACGACACCCGATGCGACCCTTGTGGCCAAGCGAGATGCGGCTCAGGACGTAAAGCTGGTCGTTGAGGAACTGAAGAAAGCAGGTCGGACTGAGCATGATCTGCACCGCGTGGTTCGCCGTCCCTGGGGCATGTACGACTCCCTGGAGAATGGCGAACGCTTTCAGGTGAAGCGCATCGTGGTCAAGCCCGGAGCCGCCCTGAGCCTGCAGATGCATCACCATCGGGCCGAGCACTGGATTGTCGTGAAAGGCGTGGCCGAGGTCACGTGCGACGATAAGGTGTTCCTGTTGGCCGAGAACCAGAGCACCTATCTCCCGCTTGGCAGCAAACACCGCCTGCGCAATCCGGGAAAGGTGCCGGTCGAACTCATCGAAGTGCAGTCCGGCAGCTACCTGGGCGAGGATGACATCGTCCGCTTCGACGACGTGTACGGGCGCGCAGGTACCGTCGGGTGAATAACCGCCGCCTCGGCGGCGGTCATCCCTGCCAGCAAAATCTTCGGATCATCGTCAGCCGGCGATGATCCGTGACAACTCGTCAGTGCGCATCTGCATCAGTGACTGATCATGGCGCGCTTCCACATTCAATCGCAGCAGCGGTTCGGTATTCGACGAGCGCAGGTTGAAGCGCCATGTACCAAAATCCGCGCTCACGCCATCGACATGATCGAGCGTTGGTGAATCATTGCGGTAATACGCCAGCACTCTTGCCACCGCAGTCTTTGCGTCATCGACGACAAAATTGATTTCACCACTGCACGGATATGCTGCCACGCGTTCCGCAAGCATGTCGGCAAGGCTGATGCCCGTCTTTGACAGACGTTCGGCGATGAGCAGCCAGGGAATCATGCCAGAGTCGCAGTATGCGAACTCGCGGAAGTAGTGGTGCGCGCTCATCTCGCCGCCATAAATGGCATCTTCCGCTCGCATGCGCTCCTTGATGAAGGCATGGCCGGTCTTGCTCTCGATAGGAACGCCGCCAGCATGCCTCACCATATCGATGGTGTTCCACGTAAGACGCGGGTCGTGGATGATCTTGGAGCCAGGATGTTTTTCGAGAAGCTGCGCCGCCAGAAGACCGACAATGTAATAGCCCTCGATGAACTCGCCCTTCGCATCGAAGAGGAAGCATCGATCGAAATCGCCGTCCCACGCGATACCGAA
This sequence comes from Luteibacter sp. UNCMF366Tsu5.1, assembly GCF_900119235.1. Taxonomy (NCBI): domain Bacteria; kingdom Pseudomonadati; phylum Pseudomonadota; class Gammaproteobacteria; order Lysobacterales; family Rhodanobacteraceae; genus Luteibacter; species Luteibacter sp. UNCMF366Tsu5.1. The sequence continues at coordinate 1,779,794 of NZ_FPIS01000001.1, forward strand.
GTCCGCCCCGTGACGTCTGACGGCATCAGCCGTGGCCGAACGGTTTTCGGGTAACAATGGATTGGGGATACCGTTGGGGAAACTGCCGTCGGGCTCATGATTGATGCGCACGAACTCCAACGGGAGGTGTGCATCAAGCAGGTCGACGATCTTTCCTGCGCCGCCATTACCCGCGTTTACTACGATCTTCAGCGGACGAAACGAGGCCGTATCGACATAACCAAGGAGATGCTCGATGTAAGCGGACTTGTCATGCTCGCTCAGCACCCTGCCCCTCTGATTGACGGCGGGGCCAAAGTCGTTCTCTTCGACCATCCGCTCGATATCTCGCAGGCCGGTGTCGCCGCTGATCGGACGCGCACCCTCGCGGACCAGCTTCATGCCGTTGTAATCGATGGGATTATGACTGGCTGTGACCATGACGCCGCCGGCCACCTTCCTATGGAACGTCTGGAAATAGACCTCCTCGGTACCACAGAGTCCGATGTCGATAACGTCGCGACCCTCGTCACACAGGCCGCGTGCGACGGCCTCGGCGAAGGCCGGACTGTCGCGCCGAATGTCGTACCCCACAACAACGGCGCCCTCGCCTACTGCCCGAGCGAACGCCCTGCCGAGCCGATACGCGACATCCTCATTCAATTCATCTGGCACACGGCCACGAATGTCGTAGGCTTTGAAACACTTCATCGAAGATCATCCGGCGGATTCAACGGCTTATTCTCTACGGACGGCTTGGCATCCTCAAGACGAGACGCATTCACGGTGAAAACACCACGAAGCCAGTGGAACACGGTAATACCGTCTCTCGCCGCGAAAGTGCGGTGTTCAATCGCCCGCAATCCGCTGGCCTGAAGGGTGCTACGAAAGCGCTGCTCGTCGCTCGCATTCCAGTAAACGAGGCGGATCTCGGTGACACCGTCCCGCTTCATGCGCTCCATGGTCTGGGCTTCCGCATCTACGCCGTACCGGACACGGTTTTCGGTCAAAAAGCAGAACGAAGTGAAGAACCCCCAGTCGGGAAAGAGGTAGGCGACGTTCACGGGTACCGATCGCGCCTCGACCGCTAGCTGGGTAAGCGCCTCTGTGCTGTGACCCCGGCCGCCCGTCTTGACCAGCCATTCTTGGAACCCGGTCTGCTGGAAAAGGTTGCCCCCAAGTACGACCACGGCCACCACCGCAAGCACAGCGTTCTCGACACGTACTTCCCGGGGCGGAAAGGCATACCGCAGACACTGGGCGAGCGTCAGTACCGGCAGTAGGTAGACGAACGGCACCAGGACGCTGAAATGATGCGACCAAAGCCTCGGCCCAAACAGCGAGGCCACGGCGAAAAAGGACACCGGCATCAAGGCCGGCACGGCGTGTCGCAGACCCGGTCGTCCCCGAAGACTCTCAATCCCGCCGAACAACAAAAGACCCATTGCACCACCGACCAGCCACCAAACCTTCGATGCGCTCCATACGCTGGGAAGCGGCTGCGCGAAGATCATCACTTCGTTGCCCGCGTCACTCGTAGCCAGCCGCACAAGATCCCACGCATAGTGGAGATGATTGCCCGACACACCGCTGGTATCGAAGGGTTTCAGCTGTCCCAGCATCCCCCGAATGAACTCGATCGTTGGCTCCAGCCCGTGCTTCTTCGCCAGAAGCGACAGAAATCCCAGTGCAAAAGGGGAGACGCCCACCAGCGCCCCGACGATCCACTGCCCCCATTGGCGCCTAGGCACCCATATCGCCACGAGAACCGCCATCGCGGGTGCAAAGAACGCGAGTACGAAATAGCCGTAACTCGCAAGGCCGAAGAACACGCCCGACCAGAACGCCCGTCGCTTGACGATCCAGGACTCAGGCGCCGCTGGCAACGCAAGCAGCAGGGAGACGAACAGCCATGCCGCGCCCCCCAGCACGATATAGAACTGCGTACGGAACGACGCGGTAAACGCCAGCTCCGTCGCAAGTCCCACGCTGGCGAGCAGGGCCAAGGGGATGGACGCTGTAAGACGCCGGGTCAGGTGATACAGCGCAGCCAGGAGGATGACGCCGAAGACCGCCTGCTCGAGACGCAGGGACGTCACGCTGAAGCCGGCTATGGCGAAGAACGGAACGCCGAGGTAGGCGTTCTGCAGCCCATGGTAGAAGCTGCCGAGGATGGGAAAGATCTTCGAGGGGATGCCTGCCCCGGGATTGTGTCCGCGGTGCAGCCATTGGGCGGCCAGGAAGTCCGGGTTCGCCGCATCCATGTAAATGCCCGGCAGGTCGGAATGGATCAGCACGAGGGCAACGAAAACGATGACCGGCAACACCCAGGCCAACCGCTCCTTCGATATATCCTTCCAATCGATCACCGGATGCCCTCGTCCGTCGCTTCCCCCGGCGGCGGTGCCGGCTCGCAAGATTATACAATTGCCGTATGGTGCGCCGTTCGCTGGAAAACGGGACGACGCAGGAACGATCAGGGGAAGGGAGCGCATGCCGCCAGACGCCACACATCTGGATCCACGGGTCGCCGTGTTGATTCCTTGCTTCAATGAAGCGCTGGCGATCGCCCAGGTCGTCCGCGACTTCCGAGCCGTTCTTCCGCAGGCGGACGTGTACGTATTCGACAACGCATCGACGGATCGCACTGCCGAGGTGGCCGAGACCGCCGGTGCGCTCGTGCGAACGGTAGGTCTACGCGGCAAAGGCAATGTCGTACGTCGCATGTTTGCCGATGTCGACGCCGACATTTACGTGCTGGTCGACGGCGACGCGACGTATCACGCTGCCAGCGCGCCGGCCATGATTGCGCGCCTGCTCGATGAAGGCGCCGACATGGTGGTTGGAGCGCGCAAGGACGAGAGCATCCACGCGTACAGAAGCGGTCACCGCTTTGGCAATCGCCTGCTGACGGGCTGCGTCGCCGCGATCTTCGGCGGCACGTTTACCGACATGTTGTCGGGATACCGGGTCTTCACCCGCCGCTACGTCAAGTCCTTCCCTGCTCTATCCGCTGGGTTCGAGACGGAAACCGAACTGACGGTACATGCACTCGAGCTGCGTATGCCGTGGTGCGAGATGGACACGCCGTACACGACCCGCCCCGAAGGCTCGGAAAGCAAGTTGTCCACGTACAAGGATGGCCTGCGCATCCTGCGCATGATCCTCCGGCTGTTCGTCGCTGAACGCCCGTTGCACTTCTTCGGTTTGGTGGGCGCGCTTTCCATGCTCATTAGCGTGACCATCGCGGTACCACTGCTCACGACCTATCTCGCCACGCACGAAGTGCCGCGTCTGCCTACGGCTCTGCTTTCAACGGGCTTGGCGCTTGTGGCGACGATATCGATCGTCTGCGGCCTGATCATGGACGCGGTGACGCGGGGGCGCCGGGAGATGAAGCGGTTGTTCTATCTGGGAATCGCAGGACCGATGCGGCACGACGCCGGCAAATGTCAAGGCACCTAGTCCGCCTCGTCGGCCTTCCAACCCTCTACCTGACCGATGATTTGCAATCCTCGCCAATGGCGGTGCCGGGGAGAATCACCACGAACTGCCATACCCGCGTGCGGGCGCCGATGCGCAGTGTCTGCACATCGGCCAGAGAATGGACATAGGGCGCTTCGTCGGTCATTCCACCGTAACCGACTTCGCCAGGTTGCGCGGTTGATCCACGTCCGTGCCGCGCTGCACGGCCACGTGATAGGCAAGGAGTTGCATCGGGATGGTGAACACTGCCGGGGCGATCAGGTCGCCACCTCCGTCCACGCGAACCATGGCGACGTGCTCCGTGCCGTCTTCCATCTCCGCGCGCTCATCCGCGAACACAATGAGTTCACCACCGCGCGCGCGCACCTCCTGCAGGTTCGACTTCAGCTTGTCGAGCAACGGACCGTTCGGTGCCACGGCCACGATGGGCATGTTCTCGTCCACCAGCGCCAGCGGCCCATGCTTCAGCTCGCCTGCCGGGTAGGCCTCGGCGTGGATGTACGAGATTTCCTTGAGCTTCAACGAGCCTTCGAGGGCCACAGGGAACTGCGCGCCTCGACCTAGGAACAAGGCGTGCTGCTTCGCGATGAAGTGATCGGCGATCGCGAGGATCTGAGGCTCGGTCTTCAATGCGTTTTCGATGTAGCGCGGCAGCGACTGCAGTTCCTTGCAGTGCTGGAGGTAATCCGCTTCGTTCAAACCACGACGACGTCCGAGGTCCAGCGCCAGCAGCGCGAACGCCGTGAGCTGCGTCGTGAAGGCCTTGGTCGAGGCCACACCGATTTCGGGGCCCGCGCGCGTCATCAGGCGGAGATCCGACTCCCGCACCACCGACGACTCCGGCACGTTGCAGATGGCGAAGGTGGCGAGGTAGCCACGGCGGCGAGATTCACGCATGGCGGCGAGCGTATCGGCGGTCTCGCCAGACTGGGAAACCGCCACGAACAAGGTGTCTTCCGGCACCACCACATCGCGATAGCGGTACTCGCTGGCAACTTCCACCACCACAGGAATGCGCGCCAGCTGCTCGATCCAGTACTTGGCCACCATGCCCGCGTGATAGCTGGTACCGCAGGCGACGATATGAATGCCGCGCGTCTTGTCGAGGATCGGGTCGGCGTCGATGCCGAAGATGTTGGGCAGCACGCCATGCGGGCCGATGCGCCCTTCGAGCGTATCGGCGACGGCGCGCGGCTGCTCGAAGATTTCCTTCTGCATATAGTGGCGATATTCGCCCCGCTCTACCGAATCTGCACTGATCTCGCTTTCATGCGCGGTACGGTCGACCGGCGTGCCGTCCAAGCCGAAGACCTGGACGGTATCGCGCGTGATCTCCACGACGTCGTCTTCCTCCAGATACATCATCCGGTTGGTGACCTTGATCAGCGCCTGGGCGTCCGAGCCCAGGAAGTGCTCGCCGATGCCGATGCCAACCAGCAAGGGGCAACCCCGCCGGGCACCCACGATGCGCTCCGGTTCGTCGAGGCTCATCACGGCGATGGCGTAAGCACCTTCGAGTTCTCGCACCGCAGCGGTGACGGCTTGGCGCAGCGATTTGCCCGACTGCACATGCTCGTCGATCACCGCACCCATCACTTCCGTATCGGTCTCCGAAAGAAAGGTGCGTCCCTTGGCCTTCAAGGCCTCACGCAGCGTGGCGTGGTTTTCGATGATGCCGTTGTGCACGATGGCGATGCGCCCCTGCACATGCGGATGCGCGTTCTTTTCGCTGGGCACACCGTGGGTCGCCCAACGCGTATGCGCGATGCCCGTGCCGCCGGGCACGGGATCGGCGTCGTAGAGCGCTTCCATCTCGCGGACTTTGCCCTTCGCTCGCACACGGCGAATCTCGCCACCATCGGCGATAGCCATGCCTGCCGAGTCATAGCCGCGGTACTCCAGCGCTTTCAGGCCGGCGATGAGGATGGGCGCGATATCGCGCTGCGCAACAGCGGCAACGATTCCACACATGGCGTTCTTCCTGTTCCTTAATTGACTTTGCGACGCAGGTAATTGAGCAGGTCGATCCGGGTAATCAATCCAAGGAACTGCTCGCCGTTGACGACGATGGCGACATGACCTTTCTCGAAGACCGGCAGCAGGGCGTCGATCGGCGCGGTGACCTGCAGCATCTCGGGCGACGCCATCATGGCGGTGGACACCGGATCGCGGAATTTCGCGCTATCGGCATGCACGTGCAGCAGCACATCGGACTCGTCGAGGATGCCGACGATACGATCGTCTTCCATGACGGGCAGCTGCGACACGTCGTACAGCTTCATACGGTTATAGGCGGTGATAAGCATGTCCTGCGGCTTGATCACCACCGTGTCACGCTGGGCGTACGGGCGCAGGATGAGGTCACGCAGGTCGCCGTACTGTTCGCGCTCGAGAAAGCCGTTGTCGAGCATCCAATAGTCGTTGTACATCTTCGACAGGTACTTGTTGCCCGTATCGCAGACGAGGGTCACGACGCGCTTGGGCTCGGTCTGCTCACGGCAGAATTTCAAAGCGGCCGCGAGCAGCGTGCCCGTGGACGACCCGCCAAGTACGCCCTCCTTCGAAAGGAGTTCGCGAGCGGCAAGGAAGCTCTCCTTGTCGCTGATCGCGTAGGCCTTCTTTACCATCGAAAAATCGCTGATCGAGGGGAGGAAATCCTCGCCAATGCCTTCCACCATCCAACTGCCCGACTTCTCCGAGAGCGTGCCCTCGTTGATGTACTGGGCAAGGATCGAGCCCACGGGATCGGCCAGGACGATCTCCGTGTTCGGCGAGTGCTCGCGCAGGTAGGCCGTAAGACCGCTCATCGTGCCGGACGAACCGCAGCCGACGACGATGGCATCGACCTTGCCGTCGAGCTGTTCGAGGATCTCGGGCCCGGTGGTCTGCACGTGCGCCAGCGGATTGTCCGGATTACCGAACTGGTTGATGAAATAGGCTCCAGGCGTCTCGCGAGCGATGCGCTCGGCCATGTCCTGGTAGTACTCGGGGTGACCCTTGGCGACATCCGACCGCGTGAGTACCACCTCGGCGCCCATTGCCTTGAGGTTGAAGATCTTTTCGCGACTCATCTTGTCCGGCACGACGAGCACCAACCGATAACCCTTCTGCTGCGCTACAAGCGCAAGACCCAGGCCAGTATTGCCGGCGGTACCTTCCACGAGGGTGTCGCCTGGCTTGATCTTGCCAGCGCGCTCGGCACCTTCGATCATCGAACGACCGATGCGATCCTTGACCGAACCGCCCGGATTGGCGCTTTCCAGCTTCAAGAACAGTTCGCAACAGCCCGTATCCAGGCGCTGGGCACGCACCATCGGGGTGCGGCCGATCAGTTCGAGGACGCTGTCATGAACACTCATTGGGACTCCATGGTTGATCCGGCGCAGCCCCTTCGACCGCGCCCGTGGGACGACATGATAAAGGGTGCGCCACTGAATCGATGCCGGCTTCTCGGCCGAGCCAAAACGGTGTATGGACCGCATCGGCTGATCCACGTTCCCTCGGGACAAAAAACGGGCGCCTCGCGGCGCCCGTCTCGGTCATGCATGACCCGGCCAGGTCAGTGTCGCGACTTCTGCCAGGTCTCCCACATTCGTTGGAGTTGTTCCTTGGCCTGCAGCTTTTCCCGCTTCATCTGGGTCAGGGCCTCGTCGCCGAGCGCCAGGCATCCTCGGCCGGCGTCTTCGAGCTTGGAATCGAGTTCCTTGTGACGGAAGTAGAGACGACGGATCTCGGCATCGGCATGGATGAACTTTTCGACGTCGTCACGCTGCTGGTTTTCGAACATATCGATCTCCTCGCGGTGGGATCGGTCCGCGGCGCGGACCGGTCGTGAGGGGAGCCATGCGGGCACGATCCGCGCATCGACAAGATGGATGGAACGCGATGCCATGTGCCTGGGTGAACGTACGCATGCTCCGGCAGGGCCGCCACGTGTTTTTTCCGTGACGGGAGACCGAAGCTACTCCGCTGCACCGGGGGGTGCAAGGGCCACATGCCGAAAAAACAGTTGCTGCCGCAACGATTTACGAAGCAGCTTCCGATTACGAAAAAGCCGCGCAGGATAGCCCTGCGCGGCTCTGTGGCTGGCTCCCACGGGGCGGCGGCATTGCTGGCGTCCTCCCCCTGCGGCCGCGTGACGCGCAGGGCTCAGGCTCAGTTACCGCCCTTCTTCGGCTTCTTCGTCGCCGGGGTGGTGGATGCCGGCGCGCCGCCGTCGGTCGAGTTCATGTCGCGCATGGCCCGCGCGGCAGCCTCGGCCAGCGCGGCCTGCTTCTTCGCCGCATTGGCCACCTTGGCCTGGGCGGCGGCAACCTGGCGGGCCTTCTCGCCTTCGGCCTTGGCCTGATCCAGCGCCTGCGAGTATTCCAGGCCCTGCTGCTGCAGACGCGCGGCTTCTTCCTGAATCATCTGGTTCTGCATGCGCTGCTGTTCGAGCTGACGGCGTGCCATCTCGGCGTCGAGGCGGCTGGCCTCAAGCAGGATGGCATCGTGCTCGCGGTCCAACTGCGCGCTCTTGGCCTGAGCGTCCTGGTACTGCGCCATGGCCTTGGCGATGTCCACCCGGCGCTCGGCGATGTACAGGTAGTGCGCGTGCTGCTTGTCCTTGGGCTTGAACTGAGCCATCTGGTTGATGGCTTCGCGGGCCCGGGCCTGCTCGGCCTGGGCGTAGCCGCCCAAGGTCGGGTCGGACGAGAGCTGGTCGAGGCTCGAATTCAGGCGCCGGACGTCGAGATCGTCGGTGGCAGCCATGGCTGAACCCGCGGCCACGGCAAGCACCAGCGCGGAAAGGAAGGTGGTGTAGCGCTTCATCACTGGCCTCCCTGGTGGTCGTTCAAGGGCTGGGTCTCACCGCCGACGGGCGGCGGCGTGGCGTCGGTGGGCTCGGGCAGCACGGTCTCCGATTCCTGCACATTGTTCGGGATGGGCACCGTGTCGTTGGCGTGGTTGTCGATCATTTCCACGCGCATGCGCGAGTTTTCCTTGCTCTTGGCGGAGTTCTGCGCGCGGGCAGCGCCGAGGCGGGCCTTCGCCCGCGCCAGTTCGCTGTCGGCCCGGGACTCGTCGGCGAGCAGGGCCGCCTCTTCGTACTTGCGGCTCGCCATGGCAGCCTGGGCCTGGCGGAACTTGCTCTGGGCGTAATCGAGATCGACCGGCGCATAATCGGCCGCTCCGGCGTCTCGCGCGGCCTGTAGCTGGGCGAGGGCCTGGTTCATGGTGCCGTCGGGCGGGGGCACGCTGGCGCAGCCAGCGAGGGTGGCGATAGCCAGGGCCAGTGTGGCCAGGCCGATGAGCCGGCGGCCCCGGGAAAGGGCTTTCGACGGCAAGTTGTGCACCATCACTCGTTCCTCTTACAGATTTGCGAGATATTGTCGATATACAGGTCAGGTGAGACCGTCTTCTCGATTGTAATGCGAACGCCCGGGGGTTTAGGTGGATATCGGTTATTTCCTCAAGCTGATGGTGGACAAGGGGGCGTCGGACATGTTCCTGACGACCGGTGCCCCGGTGAACATCAAGGTGGAGGGCAAGCTTTACCCGCTCGGAAATACCGGCCTGCCCAGCGGCATGGTCAAGAAAATCGCCTATTCCCTGATGGATGAGGGTCAGGTGCCGCAATTCGAGCGCGACCTCGAACTGAACATGGCCCTGGCGGTGAAGGAGGCGGGCCGCTTCCGCATCAACGTGTTCAAGCAGCGCGGCGAGATCGGCATGGTCATCCGCGCCATCAAGAGCGAGATCCCCTCGCTGGAAGAACTGCGGCTGCCGACGATCTTCCGCGACCTGATCATGGAGCCGCGCGGCCTGATTCTCGTCGTGGGCGCCACCGGCTCGGGCAAGTCCACCACCCTGGCGGCGATGCTCGACCACCGCAACAGCAACAGCTCGGGCCACATCCTCACCATCGAGGACCCGATCGAATACCTGCACAGGCATAAGCGGTCCATCGTGAATCAGCGCGAGGTGGGGCTGGATACCCACAGCTATCACGAAGCGCTGAAGAACGCGATGCGCGAGGCGCCGGACGTCATCATGATCGGCGAGATCCGCGACACGGACACCATGGAGGCGGCGATCTCCTTCTCGGAGACCGGCCATCTCTGCCTGGCGACCCTGCACTCGAACAACGCCGACCAGACGCTGGAGCGCATCCTCAACTTCTTCCCCGAGTCGGCGCACAAGAACGTGCTGATGAACCTCGCCCTGAACCTGCGCGCGGTCATCAGCCAGCGCCTGGTCATCGGCAAGGACGGTCGCCGTATGCCGGCGACCGAGGTGCTGCTCAATACGCCGCTGATCCGCGACATGATCCGCCGCGGCCAGATCCACGAGGTGAAGGACGCCATGGACCGCAGCCTGCAGGAAGGCATGCAGACCTTCGACCAGTCGCTCTATCGCCTCTACAAGGACGGCCTGATCACGCTGGACGAGTGCCTCAACAAGGCCGACTCCCGCGATGGCCTGGCGCTCAAGATCCGTCTTTCCGAAGGCGCCTCGGGTAACGAATTCGCGTCGAGCGATCCGTACGGCATCGGGGTCTGACCCCGGTGCGGGGGCCCCGGTGCGAAACCCACGAAGCAAAGGTAGGAGCCACCCTGGTGGCGAAAAGCCAATGAAGCGGTGTAGCCGCGAGGCAAGCTCCCATCGCCAGCAGGCTGGCTCCCACCGGCAAGTTCCCCTCGCCGCCGTGGCGGCTCCCACAGGGGGCGGCGGGGCCTACATGCTCTTCGGAGCGTCGGGCTGGGCTTCGGGCGCGGCCTTTCGAAAGGCGTCCAGGGCCTGGCACGCCTCGACCACCCGGCGAATCGTCGGATACGGGGCCAGATCGACACCCCAACGCACGGCGTTGTAGAACTGCGGTACCAGACAGGCATCCGCCAGCGTCGGCGTGTCGCCGTAGCTGAAGCGCCCGGACGTCCCGTCGCTCATCACTTGCTCGATCCCGTCGAAGCCATTCTTGATCCAACGCCGCGACCAGGCTTCCTTGGCCGCCTGATCGGCCCCGAACTCAGTTTCGATTGCCTTCAAGACGCGCAGGTTGCCCAAGGGATGGATGTCCGCGCCCACGGCCTGCATCAGTTCCCGGACCTTCGCCCTGCCCGCCGGGTCGGCTGGCATCAGAGCCGGCGTCGGCCGGGTCTCGTCCAGGTACTCCATGATCGCCATCGACTGGCGCACCACGCGGTCCCCGTCGAGCAGCGTCGGAAGCTGTGCCTGCGGCGACACCGCTCGATAGGCCGGCTTCAGGTGCTCTCCACCCTCGTTGACGAGGTGTACAGGCCGGGCTTCATAGTCGAGCCCCTTCAGGTTCAACACGATGCGTACACGGTACGCGGCGCTGGAGCGCCAGTAGGTATAGACAACGAGGGACATGCTCACCTTCCTTCCGAGTCGCCGCGAATTCTAGCGGGACGCACGCTACAAGCCTTGCCGCACCGCCGCGCAAGCGGCACGAGCGTATCGATTTGCACGGATCCACCCGACCCAAGGACAATCGCTAATTCGCCATCCCACGAGCTGGAGCCCAACGTGTCCGTCATCCGCATGCAAGACCTCGACCTGCGCGGCAAGCGCGTGCTGATCCGCGAGGACCTCAACGTCCCCGTGGAAAACGGAAAGATCACCTCCACCCAGCGCCTCGACGCATCGCTGCCGACCATCGTTGCCGCACGCGACGCTGGCGCGAAGGTGATGGTGATGTCTCACCTCGGCCGACCGAAGGAAGGCCAGTTCGATGAGGCGTCATCGCTCAAGCCGGTGGCCGAATGGCTGGGCAAGAAGCTGGGTAAGGACGTGCGGCTCGTCCGCGATTACCTCGGTGGTGTCGATGTCGCCGATGGTGAAGTCGTCGTGCTCGAAAACTGCCGAATGAACGTCGGCGAGGGCAAAGACGACGAAGCACTCGCCAAGCAGTACGCCGCGCTGTGCGACGTCTTCGTCATGGATGCTTTCGGCACCGCTCATCGCGCGCAGGCGTCCACCCATGGCGTCATCCGCTTTGCTCCAATCGCCGCCGCCGGCCCGCTGCTGGCGAAGGAACTGGACGCGCTCGGCAAGGCACTCGAGAACCCCGATCACCCCCTGCTGGCGATCGTCGCGGGTTCCAAGGTCTCCACGAAGCTCGAACTGCTGCAGAACCTCGTCGGCCGCGTCGATCAGCTCATCGTGGGTGGCGGCATTGCCAACACGTTCATCCTCGCGGCGGGTCACAAGGTGGGCAAGTCGCTCGTCGAAGCCGATCTCCTGGACACGGCGAAGCGCATCATGGCCGACGCGACCTCGCGCGGTGCCGACGTGCCCGTGCCCACCGACGTCGTAGTGGCGACCGAGTTCTCCGCCACGGCCAAGGCCACGGTCAAGCCCGTGGACCAGGTCGGCGATGACGAAATGATCCTCGACATCGGTCCCGATACCGCAAAGCGTTACGCCGAGCTGATCGCGAAGGCAGGCACGGTGGTGTGGAATGGTCCGGTCGGCGTGTTCGAATTCGATGCCTTCGGCAAGGGCACGGAAACACTGGCCCGCGCCATCGCCGCGTCGAAGGCATTCTCGATCGCTGGCGGCGGCGACACCCTCGCCGCGGTCGACAAGTACGGAATCGAAGACGGCGTCTCCTACATCTCCACCGGCGGTGGCGCGTTCCTGGAATTCCTCGAAGGCAAGGAGCTTCCGGCCGTAGCAGCGCTCAAGGCGCGGGCGGAATCGGTCTGATGCTCATCCTCTTCGACCTCGATGGCACGCTCATCGATTCGGAACTTGGCATCCTTGCCGGCGTTCGGCACTCGCTGGCGAGCGTCGGCGCGGAGGCACCCGACGACGCGGTGCTCCGTTCGTGGATCGGGCCACCACTGCGCGTCAGTTTCGGCGAGGTGCTCGACGGCGACAGCGAGCGTGTGGAAGCCGCGGTCGCCGCGTACTCGCAGCGCTTCCGCGAGGTGGGCTGGTCCGAGCACACCGTCTATGCCGGCGTGCCCGAACTGATCGCGACGCTCGCCGACGCCGGACACCGGCTGGCGGTGGTGACGAGCAAGGTGCGCGCTCATGCCGAACCGATCCTCGCCCACCTTCCGTTTGGTGCGGCCTTCGAGCGGATCTACGCGCCGGGTCCGGCATCGGCCCATAGCGAGAAGGCCGAAATGATCGCCGCCGCCCTCGCCGACTTCGGCCATCCCACCGAAGAGACGATCATGGTCGGCGATCGCCGCTTCGACATGGAAGGCGCCGTCGCCAATGACGTGCGAGGCGTCGGTGTGCTTTGGGGCTTCGGCGATCGCGAGGAACTCGAAGCCTCGGGTGCATGGAAGCTGGTGCAGGCGCCGGAAGAAATCGCGTTGCTCGCTGCAGAGGTATTGGCGGGCTGATCTGCGTCCCGCGCCTGCATTGACCGACAGAGACATTCGGTCACCGGCGATATCTACCGAAAATGAGCGCGACTACCGTCCAGGGTCGCGCTCACTACTCGGAAGCTCGCTGATGCGTCTACGCTACGTCGCCCTCGCCCTGGCCGGCTATGCCCTCGGCATGGCCCTCGCTCCGTCGGCCAAGGCCGCCAACACGCCCTCCTCCTGGACCGCGCCGCTGGCGCGCGAGCTGCACGAGACCCAGCGTCACAACGAACCCAGCACCCGCCCTCGCGTCGATGGCGTGCGGCGCCCTGGTACCGCCGCACGATGGATCACAGAGGCGGCACTGATGACGCTGCAAGCGACCGGCGTCATCAGCGGTGGTGGACGCGACGACACGGCGGACGTCGGGCGGATTCCCCCGCGTTTCCCAAGCGACCCACAAAGGAATCCGAACTGGATCCAGGGACACATCCGTTAGCGTCACTCAGTCGCAACCGCACGCATCATCGCCTCCGTGAAATGAGGCAGCAGTACCTCGTTGCCATAGGCACTGAGGTGGTCGCCGTCGAAGAACAAAGGGCGACCGTTCAAGAAAGCTGAGCACTGCTCTGCCGGGGGACACAGCGCTTCGGCGGGATCGAAGAGCGTGACGCCATCGTCGCCTTCTGCCAGCGCCTTCAACGCCTGAACGACAGGCGCGCGCAGTGCAAGAAATTCGTCCCGATCGATTCCCATGCCGCCAGCGCATATCTCGTTGGACTGCGTCCACCGGTCGACGCAACGGAACGGCGGCGCTTTCAATATCGGTGTCGGCAATGGGAGGACTACTTTTGCGCCTGTCGCTCGGATGCGCCTAATGACTGCGCGAGCTGCATCCATGGTCTCGTCAGCAGGTGGGCCGGGCGCGACCTGACCGTCCGCCATGGATAGCGTTGCCCATTGGTCCACGAACCGGGGAAGGCGCAACGACGGGAGAAACACCACATCGCCTCGTCCGATCTGTGCCTCGAGGCTGGATAGCGAGGCATTAGTCTGTGCTTGGCAGGTCTCCGCGGCTTCGCGCCATGGCTGCAGGCTCACTACGTGACATCCTGCATGGGTATATACCGCGACCTCCGCACCAGTATGCAGCGCATAGGCGGCAAAAGCCGGACCGTAAGCGCGTGCATGCGAGTCGCCGACGGCGAAGACACGAGGACCGTGCGCTACGCCCTCACAGCCGGCGCGGTAAACGATGTGCTTTCCTGCCTCGCCGCTCAAGTATTCGGGCGCCACTGCGCATCCACGATCATCCACCAATCGCTGTTTCTTCGACGGATACCAGTCATCCTGATGACGGGAAACGGTGCTGAATGAAAAGCTCGCTCGATAAAGCTCCATCCCACGAACCAACGTCGCTCCTGTGAGCGCCACGACAAACGTCGCGGCAACGACTTGCACGCCTCGCTCGTTTGCAAACGACGCTGCGCGGAACGGTCGTTCCACCCACCGGAACGACGGCCAGGCCAGAGCGAACGACAATCCCACCGCGCCAAAACATGCTCCGATCCCAGATAAGCCGACCGTCCATCTAAACAGGACGAACACGGGCCAATGCCATAGATATAGCGAGTAGGACATTCGTCCGAGGTAGGTCAGGGGGCGCACGAGCACCGGGAGCGCATCAGCCGTAGAAGGAGCTCGCTGATGGAAAGCGGCAATAAGTACCACGGTGGCAACAACGGAGATCACAGAGGCATGAAACGCTGACTCAGGCGAACCCCGCCATGTAACCGTCCATACAAGCAGGGCGAATGCAACGACCGAGCCACCCCACCTCACAGCAGAGCTAGAGAACGTACCGAATGTGCTGATGTCGGCGCCCCGCCTCAACGCCAATGACAAGATGACTCCCACGCCAAGTTCCCAGAAGCGGGTGGACAGTAAGTAATAACCCTCCGACCGACCTTCGGCATGCATCGATAGAGCGAAGGCAAACGATGCTGCGGACGTAGCGAGGAGAAGTGCAAGGCAAAGAATGCGTGCACGTCGACCGACAAACCAGAGCCACAGCAGGAGCGGAAAGAGCAGATAGAACTGCTCTTCCACGCCCAGGGACCACGTGTGTGTAAACGGGTTGAATTCCGCCAGCGGCGAGAAATAGCCGTTATCGCGCTTCGCGAGCAGGACGTTGCCAACGCCGAAGAAGGCGTATCGGCCCGTGCGGGGAATGTCGTCGCTCAACCAGGACGGCGGAATCCATAACGCCGAGGCCAAGGAGACCACCGTGAGACACACGAACAGCGGCGGTGCAATACGCCGAAGGCGCCGGGCAACGAAAGCCACGGCAAGCGCCTTGAAAGAGCCACTCGCCCGGGCGAGCGCGGAATGACAGACCACGAATCCGGAGATAACGAAGAAAACGGCTACGCCAGCAAATCCACCAGGCAGCGCGCGAGCATCGAGGTGATATGTCAGCACTGCCAAGACCGCCAGTGCTCGAAGAACGTCGACGTGTGGGAAATACGCGACTGGCGATGATGGCGTCGTCATGACGTAAAGCTCCTTGAATCAGGGAAGCGTAGCAGCTAGCTGCTCAGCGACGAAGCGTGATGCATCGCATTGCCATGGTGTCGTAACGACCTACCCGCGTAAGCGGCCGTCGCGCATTTTGCCCGCTGCAAAGACCTATTCGTAGTTCCGCGAGTGCTTCGTAAGTTGCCATGACTTCATCCGAAGTCCTGAAACGAGGAGAACGCTTTGAACCTGGACAAGCGAGCCGCATGCGCCGTCATCTTCCTGGTATTCGGCCTGCTGGATACCGGGGCCGTTGAGGCAGCAACGCTACGCACCGGTGAGTCCATGAGCCCCGGACAGAAGCTGTACTCAGATACCGGACGTTATTTCGCCACGCTCCAGACGGATGGAAATTTCATCGTCTATCGTGATGACGGGCACGTCATATGGGCAACCTATACCCATGGCCGTGGCGTGGTCAGGGCAACGATGCAGGCGGACGGCAATTTCGTCCTTTACGACAGCAATAATCACCCCGTGTGGTCCACGGGAACGCGCGGCGCCTGGCACATGTTCAGCATCAGCGAGTATGGGCAAGCGATGGTGCTGACCGTGCAGGACTGGTGGCAGACAAGAACGGGCAACCCGCGACTGGCCCAGGGCAATCCTCTGATATTCCCTTACCAGTTCGTTTTCCAACCCGGCCAGACGCACAGCACCGGTGGACCACATTCGGTGACGTTCCGAACGGACGGCAACCTGGTGGTATCACGGTTTGGTCAACCTATCTGGAGTTCGCATACGCCACGGGCCACACAAGCAAGCGTCGCCTATGGTTTATACATTTCCGAGGGTGGCATGACGCGCTTTCAAGCACCAGCACGATACAAACCTGTTCCATCACCCGGTACGGCGCTCGAGTTCACGCTTGGCTACGTTGCCCTTTTCCCTGATGGCAACCTTGTTGCCTACCGAGCGGTGCCGGTCTGGACCGCAGCACATGACCACATTCCTCTCCGTGAACGGCCGAAGGTCCCCCACTGTGTCGGCGACCCGATAAAGTGCGGACCGAACAGCAATCGGCGCGGCTGGAAGTAGCGCAAAAAAAGGCCCCCTTTCGGGGGCCTCATCACATCACTTACTTGATCACGCTCTTCACCGCGTCCACCACCGCCGTGGTGGTGATGCCGAAGTGTTCGTAGAGCTTGTCGATCGGGGCCGAAGCACCATAGGTGCTCATGCCGATGGCCTTGCCGTCGAGGCCGATGTACTTGAACCAGAAGTCCACGCTGGCGGCTTCCACGGCCACGCGGGCGCGGCACCAGGACGGCAGCACACCTTCGCGGTATTCGACCGGCTGTGCGTCGAATTCTTCCGTGCAAGGCATCGACACGACGCGGACCGGAATGCCCTGGTCATTGAGCGCCTGTGCCGCTTCGACCGCCATGCCCACTTCCGAGCCCGTTGCGATGATGATTGCCTTGAACGTTTCGGCTGCTTCCCAGAGCACGTAGCCGCCCTTCTCGATGTCGGCGACCTGCTGTTCCGTACGCGGATTGTGCTTGAGGTTCTGGCGCGAAAAGATCAGGCACGACGGATTGCCCGCGCGCTCGATCGCCTTCTTCCACGACACCGCCGATTCCACGGCGTCGGCGGGGCGCCACACGCGGTTGTTCGGGATGAGGCGCAACGAACCCAGGTGCTCCACCGGCTGATGCGTCGGACCGTCTTCGCCCAGGCCAATCGAATCATGCGTGTAGACGTGAATCGCATGGGCCGGAATCAGCGCGGACATGCGCACGGCGTTGCGCGCGTAATCCGAGAAGGTGAGGAACGTCGCGTCGTACGGGATGAAGCCGCCGTGCAGCGCCAGGCCGTTCGAGATCGCACTCATGCCGAACTCGCGCACGCCGTAGTGAATGTAGTTGCCTTCCGCGCCTGCCGTGGCGACGTTCTTCGAGCCCTTCCAGATGGTGAGGTTGGACGGAGCAAGGTCAGCCGAACCACCGATGAGTTCCGGCAGCAGCGGGCCGAAGGCATCAAGAGCCATCTGCGAAGCCTTACGCGACGCGACGACGGGGCCTTCGGCCTGCATCTTGCGCACATAGGCTTCGGCGCCTTCCTTCCAGTTCGCCGGCAGTTCGCCGGACGTGCGGCGCTTGAACTCGTCGGCGAGTTCCGGGAACGCCTTGGCATAGGCAGCGAACTGCTCGTTCCAGGCGCCTTCGAGCTTCGCGCCCGTTTCCTTCGCGCTCCACGATGCGTAGATCTCTTCGGGAATCTCGAACGGGCCATACTTCCAGCCAAGCTTCTCGCGCGCGGCCTTGACCTCGTCCGGACCCAGCGGCGCACCGTGCGACGACTCCTTGCCTTCCTTGTTCGGCGCACCGAAACCGATCACCGTCTTGCAGATGACCAGCGTGGGCTTCTCGCTCTGCGAGGTAGCTGCCGTGATCGCCTTCTTGATGGCTTCCGCGTCATGACCGTCGACCGGCTTGCCGTCGTCGCCCAGTACCACGTTCCAACCGTAGGCGCGGAAACGCGCCGGCGTGTCGTCGGTAAACCAGTCGTGGACTTCACCGTCGATCGAGATGCCGTTGTCGTCGTAGATCGCGACTAGCTTGCCGAGCTTCAACGTGCCGGCGAGCGAGCAGGCCTCGTGCGAGATGCCTTCCATGAGGCAACCGTCACCCACGAACACAAAGGTGTGGTGATCGACGATGTCGTGGCCAGGGCGATTGAAGCGCGCAGCCAGGACCTTCTCGGCCAGCGCGAAGCCGACGGCGTTGGCGAGGCCCTGGCCCAGCGGGCCGGTGGTCGTCTCGACGCCAGGCGTGTGGTGATATTCCGGATGACCGGCGGTGCGATAACCCAGCTGGCGGAAGTGCTTGAGATCCTCGATGCCGAGGTCGTAGCCGGTCAGGTGCAGAAGCGCGTACTGGAGCATCGAACCGTGACCGTTCGACAGAATGAAGCGGTCGCGGTTGGGCCAGTGCGGGTTGGTCGGATTGTGGTGCAGGAAATCCCCCCACAGAACCTCGGCGATATCGGCCATGCCCATGGGCATGCCGGGGTGGCCGGACTTGGCGGCTTCCACACCATCCATGGCCAGGGCGCGGATCGCGTTTGCGCGTTCGCGGCGTGTCGTCATCGGCATTCTCCAGTTAGCAGGCTCGGAAAAACCCCGATTGTCGCGCATTGCTGCCCGGCTGTCGTGGACGTTCACGCTGTGTCGTGGAAGTTAACCAGCCCTTAATCTTTCAACACCGTTTTTTGAATTTCTTCAGGTACGGGCGGTTCTAATCGACCACGGTCATCGTCCTTCCCCTCCCCACACGGGCGGTGGCCGCCCCGAAAAGAAGAGGAACATCCCCATGAAAAAGGCAGCTCTTGCCCTTGCGGTTTCTTGCGTCTCGTTTGCGGCCATTCCGGCCTTTGCACAGGACAACACCGCCGTCTCCGGCAATTACCAGCCCAGCCAGTCGGTCGGCAGCGGCAACTGGTTCATCGGCGCCAACGTGGGTCGTACCAACGGTAGCGACACCGGCGGTTTCGGCAGCAACACCAGCGGATTCAACTTCCTCCACGGCGAAAAGGGCCGTCGCACCGGTTACGGTCTGCTCGGCGGTTATCGCTGGAAGGTCGGTCCGGATCTCGGCCTCGGCGTCGAGGCGGGCTATGCCGATCTCGGCAACTATCGCGTGAAGAACGCCTTCGAGTCGGATCAGGACGTGAACCAGAAGTCGACGCGCAATGCGCTGCGCGGCTGGATGGTCGGCGTCAACGGCAAGATCAACCTCGTGCCGCAGTGGTACATCAGCGCGCACGGCGGCTACTTCCGTGCCAACGACAACAACCAGAACTACAACAACAGCGTCGGTCAGGACCTCGGTTTCTCCAGCGGCGGCCGTGCCGATCGCGGTAGCTGGTATGCCGGCCTGGGTACCGGTTGGGACGTCAACGAGCACTTCGGCGTGGGCGTGAGCTACGACTACTTCCATGCCGACGCGGGCAAGGTGCGCAACAACGCCACCGGCGAGGTGTCGCGCGGCCTGAAGCGCTCCACGGGCATCGTCTCGCTCGCTGGCGAATATCGCTTCTAATTCAACACGTTCCAACCTTCAACGATTGAGCCACGGCGCCACCCCCGCCGTGGCTTAATCGTTTCTTAATACTGAACTCACCGGTATTGAATCCCTGCGGACGCGCCCAATCTATGGAGGACGCTCGGCACCCCGGCCGCGCGTCAGCGCTGGCGGCGTCCCCCATGGCCCCGCGCCGAACAAGAACAAGCAGGAGAGATTCACCATGAAGAAGACCCTCATTGCCCTCGCCCTCGTTGCGGCTGGCATGGCTGCGGCCCCCGCTTTCGCGCAGGACGCTAACGGTGCTGGCGGTTGGTTCGTCAATGGCAACGTCGGCCGCACCTCGGTCGACAAGGGCCGCTACGACGGCCACGACACGGGTTACGCCTTGAACGGCGGCTACCGCTGGGCCGTGAGCCCGTGGGCGGCGCTCGGCGTCGAGGCCGGCTACAACGACCTCGGCAACATCAACGCGAAGAACTTCTTCAACGGCGACCGCGTCGTCGACCGCCGCAAGTCGGAACTGCACGGTTGGACGGCCGGCCTGAACGGTCACTTCAACATCGACCCGCAGTGGTACATCAGCGCGCGAGCCGGTATCTACGGCTGGAAGGGTCACGGCACGAGCAACGACGACATCACGCGTCGCGACCTCGACAAGACGAGCTGGTACGCCGGTGCGGGCGTGGGCTACGACTTCAGCAACAACTGGAGCCTCGGCATCAACTACGACCACTACGATGCGAAGAAGGACGGCCTGGACCTGTCGACCAACATGACCTCGATCTCGGCGGAATATCGCTTCTGATCGACACGAAGATGTGGGGGCCGCTATAGCGGCGAAAAGCCCACGGAGCAGTAAAGCGGCGAGGCATAGGCCTCGCCGTTTTTTATGTGTAGATGGAACCGCCAGCGACGAGGCCATCTAGCCTCGCCGCTGTAGCGGCTCCTACGACAGCGCGATCTACAACGCGATGCTCAGCGCTTCTTCCACTGGCCCAGCGCGGCAGCGCCATTTTCCTGGGCGCGGGTGTAGACCGCCTTCTGGGCTTCTGCCCAGTTCTTTTCCTTGTCCTTCGACCAGATGTTGAGCGCTTCAGCCACGAGCGCGCGGCCGTAGGAGAAGCTGACCGGCCACGGGTGCGGGCCCATCTGGTTGATGAGGTTGAGGTGCTCGGTGGCCTGCGCGTCGCTCTGACCGCCAGAGAGGAACACTATGCCCGGCAGCGTCGCCGGCACGCAACTCTTCAGCACGCGAACAGTGGCTTCGGCGACGTCTTCCGGGGTGGCCTGCGCATCCTTGGGCGCGTGCTTGCCCGGCATCACCATGCTCACCTTGAGGATGGTGCCTTCCAGCATGACGTTCTGCTCGTAGAGCGCGTTGAACAGGCTGCGCAGCACGGCCTCGTGCACTTCGTAGCTGACGTCGATGTCGTGCTTGCTGTCCGGGCCGTCCATCAGGACTTCCGGCTCGACCATCGGCACGAGACCCGCTTCCTGGCACAACGCGGCATAACGAGCCAGGGCATGCATGTTGGCTTCGATGGCGGTGGAGCTGGGGTTGTCGTCGGTGATGTTGATCACCGCACGCCACTTCGCGAACTGCGCGCCGAGCTGCGCGTATTCCTTGAGGCGGTCACGCAGGCCATCGAGGCCTTCGGTGACCACGTCGCCCGGAAAACCGGCCAGCGGCACGGGGCCCTTGTCGACCTTGATGCCAGCGATGATGCCGGCCTTCTTCATGGCCTCGACCATCGGCACGCCGTCCTTGGTCTTCTGGCGAATGGTCTCGTCGAACAGGATGGCGCCAGAGATGTGCTCGCCCAGGTTGGGGGCGGTCAGCAGCAGTTCGCGATAAGCACGGCGGTTTTCCTCGGTATTTTCCACACCGGCGGCGTCGAACCGCTTCTTGATCGTGCCGGTCGACTCGTCGACCGCGATGATGCCCTTGCCCGTGGCCACCATCGCCTGTGCGATCTCTTCGAGGTTTTCGATGCTCATGACAACTCCGTGAAAGTAAAAGGTTTGGCCCCAAGGATCGTGCGGGGCAAGTACAAAAAGCCGGCGGAGTATAGGTGACCCGTCCGCCGAAGCCGTTGTGCGCCGCGATCAGTTGGGCTGCGTGTATCCGGGCAGTTCGCACTGCTTCATGATCGCGGCCTTGCGGGCGGGGTCTTCAGGCAAGTTGAAGCCCACCACGTAATACGTCAACACCGGTTCCCCGCTGCGGTTCACGCCGGACGGGGCGTAATGGAAGTCCTTCACCGCGCTGACGCCGACCTGGGCGAGATCGCCCTCGGGCACCGTCTTGGCGGCCACCACGTTCTGCGGCAAGCCGTTGGAACCGATGAGATAGGTGACCGCGACGCAACCGGGCTGGTTGAGGTTCTTGCCCGTGTTGGGCACGTCGGCATTGACCGAGGTGTTGGTCAGGGTCCAGTAGTTCGGGAGCCGATCCGGCGCGACGCGTCGGGTGGTCTGCGCTGCCGCCGTGCCGGCGGCGAGGAGGAGGACGGCGGCCATAGCGCCGGTACGGAAGCTGATGCGAATCATGACGCCCCTCTTGGAATGACCAGGACGCCGAGTTTACCCCCGCCCGGGGATGCGGTGCGTGTGAAATCCTGTCATTACTGTGCGGCGGCGCCTGACGAATCGCAGGAGCCGCCACACAAGGCGCTTTAAAGATCGCGCAGGCTGTCCGCGATACCGTCGTCGCCGATCACCAGCAGCTTCAGCGTGTTGGTACCGCCGCCCCGGCCGATGTGGTCGCCGTGGGTCAGGATCACGCGATCGCCCTTGGTCAGCTTGCCCAGCGCGAACAGGTGCTGGAGCGCGGCGCGGGCCGTATGCGCCGGATCGAGGTTGTTCTGGGCAAAGTCCACCGGCTGCACGTCGCGCAGCACCAGCATGCGGCGGCGTGCCACGTCCGACGGCGACATGGCGTAGATCGGCACGGCGAAACGGTAGCGCGAGAGCCACTGCGCGGTGGCGCCGGATTCGGTCAGGGCCACGATGGCGCGCACGCCGACCTGAGCCGCCAGCAGCATCGCGGCGAGCGCAATGGCCTGGTCGGAGCGATCGAGCGAATGGGTGCCCGGACGCAGGTCGTCGCGTGGCTCGAACTGGCGCTCGGCACCGAGGCAGATACGGCGCATGGCCGCCACTGCCTTGTCCGGATGCGCGCCGGCCGCACTTTCCTGCGAAAGCATCACGGCGTCGGTGCCGTCGATCACCGCATTGGCGACGTCGAGCACTTCGGCGCGAGTGGGAATGGGAGCCGACACCATCGACTGCAGCATCTGCGTCGCCGTGATCACCGAGCGGTTGCGCATGACCGATTCGCGAATGATCTTCTTCTGCAGGCCCGGAAGCTCGGCATCGCCGATCTCCACGCCGAGATCGCCACGGGCCACCATCACCACATCCGATGCGTCGATGATCTCGCCGAGCACAGGAATCGCATCGGCACGCTCGATCTTGGAGACGATGGCGGCGTCGCCGCCCGCTTCGCGCAGGAGACGGCGCGCCTCGTGCAGGTCTTCGGCCGAACGGACGAACGACACGGCAAGGAAATCCGCGCCCATTTCGGCGGCGAGCTTGATGTCGCTGCGGTCCTTGTCGGAGAGCGCGGCCACGCTGAGGCCACCGCCCTGGCGGTTGAGGCCCTTGCGGTCCGACAGACGGCCACCGATCGCGACCCGGCAGCGAATCTCGCTGCCCACCACTTCGACGACCGCCATGGCAACGAGGCCATCGTCCAGCAGCAGGATGTCGCCGGCCTTCACGTCCTTCGGCAGGTCGTAGTAGCTGACGCCCACGCGATGCTGGTCGCCCGGAGGGGCATCGGGTCGGCAATCGAGCACGAAGTCGTCACCGGTCATGAGGTCGACCGGACCGCCGGCAAACTTCTCGATACGGATCTTCGGGCCCTGCAGGTCGGCGAGGATACCGACTTCGCGACCCACGGCATCCGCCGCTGCGCGAACGGCGTTCGCGCGCGCTCGGTGGTCGTCCGGCTTGCCGTGCGACAGGTTGAGGCGAACGATATCCACGCCCTCCTCGAGAATCTTTTCGAGCATGCCCGGCGCATCGGTGGCAGGGCCGAGGGTGGCGACGATCTTGGTGCGGCGTACCTGGATATCGGTCATCGATAATTACCTTGTCGTGAATGCGAAGGCGCGGGTCAGTCCAGCGTCTTGTTCAATAGATCGGCGAGACGCTTTGCGGCCTCGCGCAGCCGCGTCTCGGCCACCGGCAGTTGCTTCGCCACATAGGCGTCGTCGATGCGGTGGGCGGCGGGGTAGAAACCGTTCGTTGCCACGATGTCGCAGGACTCCTCCGCCCACTGCACATAAGGCGACAGCGAGGCGTTCGAGCGGGGCAGCTTCACCGGGCCCTCGGCCGCGAGCCGGTCCGCGTAGGCTTGCCACTTGAGATCGCGGGTGTAGAGCATCTGCGAATCCCACACACGATGCAGGTTCGTGCCCTTGCCATCGAACTGCACCTGGTACTCGTTGCCGCCCTTGTCGTCGCGGTTGCCCGCGTGCAGCGGCTGATGCACGTCGCCCACGAAATGGACCACGAATTTCAGGGCCTCCGCACGCTCGGCATCGGAGCGATGCCGGTCGCCGAGCACGGCGACGTACTTCTCCAGGCCGCCGACCACGCAGCGGCCATCGGCGCAGTCACGCGGCGGCACGTAGTGGCACTTGTCGTCACGGATATCGACGTAATGCAGCGGCCCGGTCGCCTTGCCGAGAGCTTCCTTTCCAGGCATGTCGCGCAGGCGATCCGGCCAGCTCGCGATATCGGGAAGGGAGTCGTCACTGTCGGCCTTGAGCAGGCGACTTACCTCGGCGCGCGCGGCCGGGTCCAGTTGCCTCCAGGCCAGTTCGGCCACGATCCGGTGGCCGAGATCGCCCCAGGCATGGACGGTGGCAGCGAAAGGAGCGATGAGAAACAGCAGGACGGCGATGCTGCGGCGCTTCAGGACGGGATTCATGGGGACAGTAAACGTTTCCGGGCCGGACGAACGGCCAAGTGTGCCACAGCCTGACTGAGACACGGATGACATCTCGCGGCGGCGCAGCAAGCCCGGCCCCGCGACGTTCCGCTACCATGGGCGTCTGTGCCACCCGCTCCCCCTTCTCGTCCGCCCATCCTTCCGGAGGCTAGCAATGACCATCAAGGTCGCCATCAACGGTTACGGTCGCATCGGTCGCAACATCCTGCGTTCGCTCTACGAGTCGAAGAAAAACGGCCAGGATATCCAGATCGTCGCCGTCAACGACCTCGGCAACGCCGAGACCAACGCCCACCTCACCCAGTACGACACGGCGCACGGCCGTTTCCCCGGTGACGTCTCGGTCGACGGCGGCGACCTGATCGTCAACGGCGATCGCATCAAGGTCTTCGCCGAGCGCGATCCGTCCAAGCTGCCGTGGGGCGAGCACGACGTCGACGTTGTCATGGAGTCCACCGGCTTCTTCACTTCCAAGGCCAAGGCCAGTGCGCACATTGCCGGCGGCGCCAAGAAGGTGATCATCTCGGCGCCTGGCGACAAGGACGTGGACGGTACCTTCGTCATGGGCGTCAACCACGACAAGCTGACCGCTCAGCACCAGGTGATCTCGAACGCGTCGTGCACCACCAACTGCCTCGCGCCGCTGGCCAAGGTCCTGCACGAGAAGATCGGGATCGTGCACGGTCTGATGACCACGATTCACGCGTACACCAACGACCAGGTGCTGACCGACGTCTACCACTCGGACCTGCGCCGCGCCCGTAGCGCTACGCACAGCCAGATCCCGACCAAGACCGGCGCTGCCGCTGCGGTCGGTCTCGTGCTGCCGGAGCTCAACGGCAAACTCGACGGCTTCGCCATGCGCGTGCCGACGATCAACGTCTCGGTGGTCGATCTCACCTTCACGGCCGCACGCGCGACCACGAAGGAAGAAATCGACGCGGCCATCAACGAAGCCGCCAACGGCGCGCTCAAGGGCATCCTCTCGGTGAACACGCAGCCGCTGGTGTCCATCGACTTCAACCACAACCCGCACTCGTCCATCTACGACGCCACGCAGACGCGCGTCATGGAAGGCACGCTGGTGAAGGTGCTGTCGTGGTACGACAACGAGTGGGGCTTCTCGAACCGCATGCTCGACATGGCCAAGGCGCTCATGAGCGCCAAGTAAGCCGCGCTTACAACCGAATAGGTACGGCCTCGGGGGGCCCGCAGCGATGCGGGCCCCTTTTTGTTTGCTCGGAGAACCCTTCATGCGTCATCGCCTTTCTTCCGCCGCATGGCTCTGGCTTCTTCTGCCCCTGCCCGCCATGGCGACACCATGCACGTCGTCCAGCCCCACCACCGCGGAAATCATCTCTCAGGGACTGGGAGCGCCTTCCGTTCCGATCGAACGACGCCGCGAGCTGACCGACAAGCTGCTCTGCTCCGCCCTGGCAGGTAACGTGGAAAGCCAGGAAGTGGCAGGTCTCCTTTACTACGCCGGACCCGCAAGGCACGGCAACGTGCTGCCACGCGATCTCTCCCGCGCCCGCCGTCTGCTGACTGCGGCAGCCAACCGTGGACGGCGCCATGCGATGCACGTACTGGCGGAACTGGAACTGCTGGACGGCCACGCCTACGAGGCCGCACTGTGGACGCGCGTGGAGCACGAACTGCACGGGTCCGGCCACTCACCCACGAACACGCTGCAGCGCCGGATCGAAGCAGGCGTGTCCCCCGACCAGCGACTCGATCGCGATGTGGCACTGAAGGTGCAAACCATCCGCGAGGCGATGCTGACCGACATCACGCCATCGTCGTAGACGAGCGACACTGGCATCATGAAGGCCCGCACGTGCGGGCCTTCTTCGTCTCCGGATGACTCGAATGTTCAGACGCTCGATCGCGATCGTTTGCCTGCTGCTCGCCGCCCCTATCGGGGTTCTCGCCGCCGATTGCCCCACGACTCTCCCTCGCACGGGAGAACTGATCGGTCGCGGGCTACTGGATGCCGCCACACCGGATGCCGAGCGCGAACGGCTCGGCAAGCTGCTGCTGTGTTCCGCCGTGGCGGGCAACGCAGTCAGCCAGGAAATCGCCGGATCGCTCTACCGCTGGGGCCCACGACATCCTGCGCACGTGTTTGCGGAAGATCACGACCGGGCACGCGACCTCCTTACGGCCGCAGCCGGACACGGGCGCACCAGCGCCATGCTCAAGCTCGCGGAACTCGAACTGGCCGACGGCCACGCGCACGAAGCGCTGGTCTGGACACAAGTGGAAGGCGTGTTCTATCGCCGGCTGACTAACCGCGACGATGACGGCGACTCGTTGGTAGGTGCCGGCTATTACACGATGCTGTTGAAGCGCGCGATGGACGCCGTGAGTTCTTACGATGTGAACG
Organism: Luteibacter sp. UNCMF366Tsu5.1; assembly: GCF_900119235.1. Taxonomy (NCBI): domain Bacteria; kingdom Pseudomonadati; phylum Pseudomonadota; class Gammaproteobacteria; order Lysobacterales; family Rhodanobacteraceae; genus Luteibacter; species Luteibacter sp. UNCMF366Tsu5.1. The sequence goes on from NZ_FPIS01000001.1 coordinate 1,806,596, forward strand.
CGCTGCAAACCGAGGTCGATGCGCGCGTGGCGGCATTGGACAGGCAAATCGCCGCGCAGCCTGCTTCCACAAAGAACGCCAGCCGCCTGGGCACACCCAAGATTCCGCCACAGCAGCATGTCAGGAACGCTTCGCCGACCGAACTGAATCAGGGCGCGTATGCGCAGTATTTCGTGGAGATCGGCCCCGATGGGCGCGCGCGTCGCAGTTGGATGATCGACGCCTATCCTGATCCAGGCAGCGGCCTACGCATCGGACGCGTGGTGCCCCAGATCCGCTGGAGCGAAGCTCCCGCGGGCGACCAGGACATGCGCTATGCCCTGGTGCCGGTAAGCATGGGAAGCCTGCGCAAGACGGTTCACCTGCAATAGGGACCGTCAGCGTCGGTCAGCCCTGCACGATCGCCTGTTCGATCGCGCCGAAGATCGACGCACCGCTCGCATCCGTAACGTCGATGCGCACGGTGTCGCCGAACGAAAGGAACGGCGTGGACGCCTTGCCGTCGCGCAACGTTTCCACGGTGCGTTGCTCGGCGAGGCAGGAGGCGCCCTTGGAGGTGTCCTCGTTGGCGATCGTGCCGGAGCCCACCAGCGTACCCGCCGTCAGCGGGCGGGTCTTGGCAACGTGGGCCACGAGCTGCGCGAAGTCGAACTGCATGTCCACGCCGCACTCGGCTTCGCCGAACCACTTGCCATTGATCCATGTGCGCATCGGCAAGTGCAGTTTCTCGTCGCGCCACGCATCGCCGAGTTCGTCGGGCGTGACGAAGACCGGCGACAACGCAGAGCGCGGCTTCGACTGAAGGAAACCGAAACCCTTCGCCAGTTCGGCGGGGATGAGACCGCGCAGCGAGACGTCGTTGACCAGACCCACGAGTTGGATGTGCTCAGCGGCCTGTGCCGGAGTGACGCCCATGGGAACGTCATCGGTGACGACGAGCACTTCGGCTTCCAGGTCGATGCCGAACGCTTCGCTCGACACCACGACCGGGTCGCGCGGCCCGAGGAAACCTGCGCTGGTCGCCTGGTACATCAGCGGGTCGGTGTAGAACGACGCCGGCACCTCTGCGCCACGCGCACGGCGCACGCGTTCGACGTGCGGCAAATACGCACTGCCGTCCACGAATTCGTACGCACGCGGCAGCGGCGCTGCGAGCTTGGTCACGTCGAGGTCGAAGGCGCCTTCTGCCCTGCCGTCGGCCAGGTCTTCCGACAAGGCGTTGAGCCGCGGGGCCACCGAACGCCAGTCGTCCAAGGCCGCCTGCAGCGTCGGCGCGATGTCGCCCGCCTTCACGGCGCGCGTGAGATCGCGGTTGACGACGATGAGCGTGCCGTCGCGGCCGCCCTCCTTCAGCGAAGCGAGTTTCATGCAGTTCCTTTTCGTCAGTCGGCTGACGGATCGAAGTGTTTCGCGAGATCGCGCCAGCACTCGTAGTAATCGCCTTGCAGGCCCGGCGAGGCCAATGCCTGCCGCACCGGTCGGATCACCTTGCGCGTCTCGAACATGAAGGCCATGGTGCCTACGATGTGGTCAGGATGCGAGGTGTCGGCGCCGGACGCCTTCTCGAAGCTGGCCGCATCCGGACCGTGCCCGCTCATGCAGTTGTGCAGGCTCGATCCGCCCGGCACGAAACCACCGGCCTTGGCATCGTACGCGCCGTCGATCAGCCCCATGAATTCGCTGGCGACGTTGCGATGGAAATACGGCGGCCGGAACGTGTGCTCCGCCACCAGCCAGCGCGGCGGGAAGATCACGAAGTCCATGTTCGCCACGCCGGGCGTATCGCTCGCCGAGGTCAGCACGGTGAAGATCGACGGGTCCGGATGGTCCACGGCGATCGAACCGATCGTGTTGAAGCGGCGCAGATCGTATTTGTACGGCGCGTAGTTGCCGTGCCAAGCAACGACGTCGAGCGGCGAATGATCGATCGTCGCCTGCCATAGCTCGCCCTGAAACTTCGCCACCAGAGCGAAATCGCCATCGAGGTCTTCGTACGCCGCCACGGGCGTGAGGAAGTCGCGCGGGTGAGCAAGCCCGTTCGCGCCGATGGGACCGAGGTCGGGCAGATACAGCGGCGCACCGAAATTCTCTGCCACGTAACCGCGTGCGTGCCCGTCCGGCAGCTCCACGAGGAACCGGATACCGCGCGGCACGACAGCGATTTCCAGCGGCTCGACGTCGAGCACGCCGAGTTCGGTACGAATCCGCAGCCGTCCCTGTTGCGGCACGATCAGCAGCTCGCCGTCGGCATCGTAGAAATAACGCCCGCTCATCGAGCGGTTGGCAGCGTACAGATGGATACCGACACCGGCCTGTTCTGCCGCGCCGCCATTGCCTGCCATGGTGAACAGACCGTCGAGGAAATCGACCGGCTGCACCGGCATCGCGAGCGGATCCCAGCGCAACTGGTTCGGTGTGGCGGGCGCTTCGTCGAAGCGGTTGTGGAACGTGCCCGGCGCCAGTTCGGTAAACGGCGAATGCTGTGCTGCGGGTCGGATGCGGTACAGCCAACTGCGCCGATTGCGGTGGCGCGGCGCGGTAAACGCGCTGCCGGACAGCTGCTCGGCGTAAAGACCCTTCGCGACGCGCTGCGGCGAATTCTGGCCGGTCGGTAGCACGCCTGCTACCGCCTCGGTGGCGAACTCGTTACCGAAGCCGCTCTGGTAACCACGGGTATCGTCGGTGTGGCTCATCGGGGTGATCCTTGAGATGAACGCATCGCGGCGCGGCCCTTCGTGGGTCCGCGCCGCGCTTATCCTAGCGTTGCCGGTATGGTCAGAGCACGCCGCGGCGCATCTGATCGCGTTCGATGGACTCGAAAAGGGCCTTGAAGTTGCCGTTGCCGAAGCCTTCATTGCCCTTGCGCTGGATGATCTCGAAGAAGATCGGACCGACGTTGTTCTGGGTGAAGATCTGCAGCAGCAGCTTCGTCTTGGTTTCGTCGTCCGCGTCGATCAGCAGCTTGTTCTCGCGCAGGCGCGGCACGTCCTCGCCGTGGTTCGGCACGCGCTCGTCGATCACCTCGTAATACGTATCCGGCGTATCGAGAAACGCGACGTTCTGCGCGCGCATGGCTTCCACCGAGTCGTAGATATTGTCGGTGAACAGCGCGATGTGCTGGATGCCCTCGCCCTTGTACTCGCGGAGATACTCGTTGATCTGCGACTTCTCGTCAGACGACTCATTCAGCGGAATGCGCACGAGGCCGTCCGGTGCGGTCATGGCCTTGGAGACCAGGCCCGTCTTTGCGCCCTTGATGTCGAAGTAGCGGATCTCGCGGAAATTGAAGAGGCGCTCGTAGTACTCCGACCACTTCTCCATGTTGCCGAACTCGAGGTTGTGCGTGAGGTGGTCGATGAAGGTCAGCCCGAAACCCTTCGGACGACGATCCACGCCCGGCAGCCATTCGAACTCGGCCTCGTATGCCTCGCCCTTGGCGCCATAGGTGTCGATCAGATAAAGCGCCGCACCACCGATGCCTTCGATCGTCGGCACCTGCAGGGCCAACGTTTCGGGCTTGTGCGCGATCTTCGTCGCGCCATTGGAGAGCGCCGTCGCCTGCACGTCCGTCGCCGGGCGATTGAAACGGATGGCGAAGCCACACGCCGACGGGCCGTGCTTGGCTGCGAAGTCCGCGGCGAAGGAACCGGGTTCCTCGTTCACCAGGAAATTGCAGTCGCCCTGGCGGTAGAGGGTGATCTTCTTCGTTTTGTGCCGCGCCACCGCCGTGAAGCCCAGGCGCGGGAACAGATTGTGCAGGAGAGCCGCATCCGGCGCAGCGAATTCGACGAATTCGAAGCCATCGACGCCTTGAGGATTCTCGAAGGTGGTGACTTCCATACCGATATTGGGCTGGGCGCTCATGGGCGATACTCCTGGGGTCGGGGGCGGCTTGCGCCGTTTACCCGCCCCTTATAGTTTCAGTTGTAACCATTTGCAAGGATTCGCGCAGCATGATCACCGACACCGTCCCCGCCCATGCCCCGCTGGAGTTGGAGCGCTTCCTGCCCTATCGCCTGTCGATCCTGTCGAATACGGTCAGCCAGTCGATCGCCACGGAATATCAGGACCGATTCGAACTCAGCATGACGGAATGGCGCGTGATGACGATCCTCGCCCGCTTTCCGGAGGTTTCGGCGCGGGAAGTGGTCGAGCGCACGGCCATGGACAAGGTGGCGGTGAGCCGCGCCGTGGCGCGACTGGTCGAAGCGGGACGAGTGGATCGCAGCACGCACGGCGGCGACAAGCGCCGCTCCGTGCTGAAACTGTCCGAGGCGGGCTGGGCTATCCACGACGAGGTGGCGCCCCTGGCACGAGCCCACGAGCGCGATCTGCTGGCAAAGCTGGACGAAGCGGAACGCGTGCAGCTCGACCGCATCCTGGACAAGCTGCTGGGGCCATGAGATCGCCAGCAGGCTGGCTCGCACCGCCTTGCCGGGCAGCCATGAGGTCGCCAGCAAGCTGACCCCGCGGGTGGGAGCCAGCCTGCTGGCGATCGGGCTTACTTCACGCCGTGCATCAACCGGTTGATCAGCGGGGCGATCAGGAACAGCACGATGCCCGCGCCCACCAGCAATTCGAAGCTGAAGGTGAACCCGGACAGCGCCGAGCCGACCGTCATGCCCGTCTCGCCGCTGATGTGGCCCGCAAGCAGGCCGGACAGGTTGTTGCCGATCGCGGTGGAAAGGAACCAGCCGCCCATCGCCAGACCCACGACGCGAACCGGCGCGAGCTTGGTCACCATCGACAACCCGATCGGGGACAGGCACAGCTCACCGATGGTCTGCAGCACGTAGCAGGCAGCCAGCGGCCAGAACGGAATGAGGCCGTTGCCGCCGACGAGGCTCTTCAGCGCATACATCAGCACCAGGAAGCCCAGCGCGTTGAAGATGAGGCCCAGCCCGAACTTGCGCGGAATCGACGGCTCCTTACGGAAGCGTGCGGACCAGCCCCAGGCAAGCGCGACGATCGGCGCGAATACGAGGATCGCCGCGGAATTCACCGACTGGAACCAGCCGGTCGGGAATTCCCAGCCGAACATCTGCCGATCGACGATGTTCTGCGCAAGGAAGTTGAAAGAGCTGCCGGCCTGCTCGAAGAACATCCAGAACAGCACGTTGAAGGTAAACAGCAGAAGCATCGCAATCACGCGGTGGATCTGAATGCGATCGTGGCGCACGGCCTCGATCACCAGCATCGCCGCCACGCCGATGAACAGCACGCCGAGCAGCCACGCGATGAAGATCGCGCCCGCCTTCGCCATGAGCAGGTAGACCAGCGGAATGGCGACGATAACCCCGCCGATGACCGCAAGCAGGTTCTTACCCTCGTGACGCTCCGGCGGCGGTACGCCCACGCCCTTCAATTGACGCTTGCCCAGCAGGAACCAGATGAAGCAGATCACCATGCCGACGCCGGTGGCGGCGAACACCACCTTGTAGTTCTGCTGCAGCGGCGTGTCGGTGATGACGGAGGCCAGCCAACCGGTGAACAGCGGCGCAAGGAAGCCGCCGAGGTTGATGCCCATGTAGAAGATCGTGAAGCCGCGATCGCGTCGGTCGTCGCCGACCGGATAGATCTGCCCCACCAGCGACGAGATGTTCGGCTTGAACAGTCCGTTGCCCACGATCACCGTAGCGAGACCAGCCAGGAACACCTGCTGATTCGGCACCATCACCATGAACAGGCCCGCGCCCATCACGGCAGCGCCTAACAGGATCGATCGCTGGTAGCCGAGGATGCGGTCGGCCACCCATCCACCGAAGATCGCGGAGGCATAGACCAGCGCCAGGTATGCACCGTAGGTGCGGCTGGCGTAGCCCTGGCCGGAGGCATCGCCGTTGAAGAACTCGGCGACGATGTACAGGGTGAGCGCCCAGCGCATGCCGTAGAAGGCGAAGCGCTCCCAGAACTCGGTCATGAACAGCATCCATAAAGGACGCGGGTGACCCATGGTCTGCGGGTAGTCGGGCACGGCCCGGGCGGTGGCGGGGGCGGTCGGTGTCATGGCTTCCCTTGAAGACGGTTCGTGCAAGGTGTTTAGCCGGACCGGCCGAAGGCGTCAAATCTTGCGCTCCGCGGAAGCCTCGATGGCGGATGTGAATCTGAAGGTGGGAGCTTGCCGGTGGGAGCCAGCCTGCTGGCGATGGGCGCTTGCCTCGCGGCTACACCGCTTCGTCGGCTTATCGCCACCAGGGTGGCTCCCACCAATGCTTCCGACCCGTGCTTTTTGGTTTCGGCGCTCCCACAAGAGCCTAAGAGCCGAGGATCGTCCGCACTTCGATCAATTCGGGGAAGAAACTCTGCTCCAAGGCCTTGCGCAGAAAGGCTACGCCGGACGAGCCGCCCGTGCCGGGGCGGAAGCCGATGATGCGTTCCACGGTCTTCATGTGGCGGAACCGCCAGAGCTGGAATGCCTCCTCGATGTCCACCAGTTGCTCGCTGAGGTGATATTCCGGCCAATGCCGGGCGGTGTCCTCGTAGATGCGTTTGAACACGGGCAGCAGCGCGGGCTGGCTACGCCAGGGCTGGGTGAAGTCACGCTGCAGAAGCTCTGGCGGTACCGGGTGCCCACGCCGGGCGAGGTAGCGCAGGAACTCGTCGTACAACCCGGGCGCCTCGAAGACCTGGCGCAGGCGCTCATGCGCCGCCGGGTCGTGCTCGAAGACGCGGAGCATGTCCGCGTGCTTGTTGCCCAGCAGGAACTCCACCATGCGGTATTGCAAGGACTGAAAGCCCGACGAAGGGCCGAGCACCTCGCGGAACTGAAGGTATTCGGCTGGCGTGAGCGTTTCCAGCACGCCCCACTGTTCGTAAAGCTGTCGCTGCACTTGCTTGACCCGGGCAAGGATCTTCAAGGTGCCGTCCACATCGTCCGCGCGCAGGTGGGCCAACGCTGCGCCGAGCTCGTGGATCATCAGCTTCAACCACAGTTCCGAGGTCTGGTGCTGGATGATGAACAGCATCTCGTCGTGGTGTGCCGGCTCGCTGCGCGGATGCTGGGCCGAGAGCACCTGATCCAGTTGCAGATAGGCCCCATACGTGAGGCGCCCGTCGAGATCGGTTTGAATGCCGGGTTCGAGGTCGCGTTGCGGATTGGCCATGGGACAGTTTCACATTGAGGGGTTGACAAGGCCTGGAAGCCGCGCCGCAAAGCCATTGCCGGGGCAGTGACAGGAATTGTCATGCTGCGCCGTACCTTGCCGGGTGATAATACCCCTGATATCTAGTCCGGCTCGCAAGAACTCAAAAGCCGTGTCGTGCCCCGCTGGATGGGCCTGGCCGCTTCCCCACTCGTGCGTGTCGTTTCTAACCTTCCCCTGGGAGCGAGTCGTGTCCATCGCCGCCAAGTTCGAAATCGAATACCTGCAATACCTTGACCAGGACGGCAAGGAAACGGGCAAGGAACTCCCCGAATTCGCCAAAGACCTCGACCACATGGTCGAGCTCTACAAGCTCATGGTGTCCACTCGCGTGTTCGACGCGAAGTCGATCGCGCTCCAGCGCACCGGCAAGCTGGGCACCTATGCGTCGTGCCTGGGTCACGAAGCCGCGCACGTCGGCATCGGCAGCGCGATGCGCCGTGAAGACTCGCTCGCGGTGTCGTACCGTGAATACGGCGCGCAGCTTTACCGCGGCGTGAAGCCGCGTGAGGTCTACACCTATTGGGGTGGCGACGAACGCGGCAACGATTTCGCCGACGCGCCCGCGCATGACTTCGCGTGGTGCGTGCCCATCGGCACGCAGTGCCTGCACGCCGCCGGTTCCGCGCTGGCCTTCAAGATTCGCAAGGAGCCGCGCGTCGCCGTCTGCACGATCGGTGACGGTGGTTCGTCCAAGGGCGACTTCTACGGCGCGATCAATGTCGCGGGTGCGCAGCAGTTGCCGCTGGTCGCGGTCATCGTGAACAACCAGTGGGCGATCTCGGTGCCGCGTCGCATCCAGAGCGGTTCCGGCACGTTGGCCCAGAAGGGTATCGCGGCCGGCCTGCATTGCATCCAGGTGGACGGGAACGACATCATCGCCGTGCGCAAGGCGATGGAAGACGCACTCGAACGCGCCCGTTCCGGCAACGGCGGCAGCGTGATCGAAGCGGTGACCTACCGCCTCGGCGACCACACCACCGCCGACGATGCACGCCGTTATCGCGGCGAGCAGGAAGTGAAGGACGCCTGGCAGCGCGATCCCGTGCCGCGCCTGCGCAAGTGGCTCGAAGCGAAGGGCAAGTGGGACGACGCGAAGGAAGAAGCCTGGAAGGCGGAATGCGACGACTGGATGGACAACGAGGTCAACGCGTACCTCGAATCGAAGGTGCAGCCGGCAACGGCCATGTTCGACTACCTGTACGCCGAACTCCCGGCCGACCTCGAAAAGCAGCGTGAACTCGCCGCTTCCCTCGATCGCAAGTAAGGACTTCTTCCCATGGCACAAATCACTCTCATCGAAGCGGTGACCCAGGCGCTCGCGTACGAAATGCGCAACGACGATCGCGTCGTCGTGCTGGGTGAAGACGTCGGCGTCAACGGCGGTGTCTTCCGCGCAACCCAGGGTCTGCAGGAACAGTTCGGCGAAGAGCGCGTCATCGACACGCCGCTGGACGAAACCACCATCGCCGGCATCACCGTCGGCCTCGCCGCGCAGGGCATGCGCCCTGTAGCCGAGGCGCAGTTCGAAGGCTTCATCTACGCGATGATGGAACACATCGCCTGCCACGCTGCGCGCATGCGCAATCGTACGCGCGGTCGCATGACCGTGCCGGCCGTGTGGCGCGCTCCGTGGGGCGGCGGCATTCGCGCACCGGAGCATCACTCCGAGGCCAACGAACACCTGTTCACCAACATCCCCGGCCTGCGCGTCGTGATGCCGTCGTCGCCTGCGCGTGCCTACGGCCTGCTGCTCGCCGCCATCCGCGATCCGGACCCGGTGATCTTCTTCGAGCCGAAGCGCATCTACCGCCAGTACAAGGAAGAAGTGCCCGACGACGGCGAGGCGCTGCCGCTCGACGTGTGCTTCGTGCTGCGCGACGGCACCGACGTGACCCTGGTGACCTGGGGCGCGCAGGTGAAGGAATGCCTCGAAGCCGCCGACGAACTCGCGGCGAAGGGCATCAGCGCCGAGGTGATCGACGTAGCGACGCTCACGCCGCTCGACTTCGACACCATCGCGGAATCGGTGACCAAGACCGGTCGCTGCGTCATCGTGCACGAGGCGCCGAAAACGGCCGGCTTCGGTGCGGAGATCGCTGCTCGCCTGTCCGAGGAATGCCTTTACAGCCTGCTCGCGCCGGTGGAACGCGTGACCGGCTTCGATACGCACATTCCGCTGTTCCGCCTGGAAATGAAGTATCTGCCCAGCGTCGAACGCATCGTCGAAGCCGCCGAACGCACGCTCGCCGCCTCCTGAGGAATCGATAGACATGGCCGACATCAAGACCTTTTACCTGCCGGACCTCGGCGAGGGCCTTCCCGACGCGACCGTCGTCGAGTGGCACGTCAAGGAAGGCGACACCATCAAGCTCGACGCCCCGCTGGTGTCGATGGAAACCGCCAAGGCCGTCGTCGACGTGCCGTCGCCGTACTCGGGCACCGTGAAGAAGTTGCACGGCGCGGCCGGCGACATCATCGAGACGGGCTCCCCCCTCGCCGACTTCGAAATCGACCCGAACGCGCGCCAGCGTGCGGAGGCGGAATCGACCGGTCACCACCACGGCCCGAAGAAGGGCGTGGGTAGCCAGGCGCCGGACGACGCCTCCAAGGTCATCGCCTCGGACGATGGCGGCGAGATCGACTCCGGCAACGGCGGCGATCGCGAAGACGAGGGCACCGTCGTCGGCGCCATGGTCAGCGGCAACGCCGTGCATACCGAACAGGTCAGCAGCGCCGGTGGCGTGAAGGCCGTGCCGGCCGTGCGCGCTGCCGCCAAGAAGCTCAAGGTCGACCTCACCCGCGTGCAGCCGACCGGCGCCGGTGGCGTGATCACCATGGCCGACGTGAAGAACGCCGCCGCCAACGGCAGTGCCGCCCTGGGCAGCACGCCCGCGCGTCCCGCCGCTGCGCAGCACCTCGCCCCTACCCTGCCCGAGCCGGGTCCGGCGCCGCAGCGCACGGCCGTGTCGCAGGCCGGCAAGGCCGTGCGTACCGCGCCTCCGGGTAAGGACGCCATGGGCCAGCCCGAGCAGTTGAAGGGCGTACGTCGCAACATGGCTCGCGTCATGGCCGACGCGCATGCCAATGTCGTCCCGACTACCATCGTCGACGACGCGGACCTCCACGCGTGGATCGGCAAGCAGGACATCACCGCCCGCCTCGTGCGCGCGATCGTGGTCGCCTGCAAGACCGTGCCGGCACTGAACGCCTGGTTCGACGGCAAGAACCTCAGCCGCACGCTGCATCCGCACGTGGACATCGGCATCGCCGTGGATACCGAGGACGGCCTGTTCGTACCGGCCCTGCGTAACGCGGACGTGCTGGACGGTGCCGGCATCCGCGCTGCGATCAAGCGCCTGCGCACGTCGGTGGAAGACCGCAGCATCCCGGCGTCGGAACTCGCTGGCTATACGATCAGCCTGTCCAACTTCGGCATGTTCGCCGGCCGTTACGCCACCCCGGTGGTCGTGCCGCCGACCGTCGCGATCATCGGCGCGGGCAAGCTAAGCCACGACGTGGTGGCGGTCATGGGTGGCATCGAGGTGCACCGCCGCATGCCGCTGTCGCTCACCTTCGACCACCGTGCCGCCACGGGCGGGGAAGCCGCACGCTTCCTGAAGGCGATGATCGACGATCTGGGTCTGCCGAACTAAGTCGTTCGCTGTCGGGCGGGAGCCAGCCTGCTGGCGATGGGTGCTTGCCGCGAGCACCCATCGCCAGCAGGCTGGCTCCCACCTCGGTATCCTGTGCACCATGCTCAATAACGACACCCTCCGCAGCATCCGCTACATGCTCGATCTCGGCGACGTTCACGTCGTCGACATCATGAAACTCGCCGGCTTTCCCGCCACGCGCGAGCAGGTCGAGCCTTGGCTCCGCAAGGAAGACGAACCCGGTTTCGCCGAGATGCCGGACGCCGCCATGGCGCATTTCCTCGACGGCCTCATCATTCATCGCCGTGGCCGCGACGAAAGCCAGCCGCCGCGTCCCGTGGAAACGCGGGTCAACAACAACGTGGTGCTGAAGAAGCTGCGCGTCGCCTTCGAACTCAAGGAAGACGACATCCTCGCGATCATGACCGAGGCCGGCTTCCGCGTGTCGCGTGGCGAGATCAACGCCCTCTTCCGCCAGCCCAAGCACACCAACTTCCGCCTCTGTGGCGATCAGTTCCTGCGCAACTTCCTGAAGGGTCTGACGCAGCGCCTGCGCGGTCGCTGAATCCGCAGCGGCGACACCACACGGCTCGGTCCGTTACTGCGGACGCTTCTTCCAGACGAGTTGGCGGACCACCAGCGCAATGAGCAGCACCGCGAGGAACGCACCGTAGCCGTATAGCGCCGGCACAACCTGCTGCCAGATGGCGCCGCTCTTCGGTCCGAACTGGTCGGCTGCCGGTAGCTCCACGGCGTCGAAGGCCAGCAGGGCCGACTGGATGGCAGCCACCGTGGCCGCCACGAGCGCCAGCACGTCGAACGCTCGCCGGGTCATGTTCCGCAGCAACGACTTGGGATACGCCCAGTACGCCCAGCCCAGCACGACCAGCCAAGGCGCCAGCAGCATGAGGGCCAGGTAACGCATGTCAGGCGCCCTGACGAGGCGCGGCGGCCTTCGCGGCGGCTTCTTCCGCCGTGGCGAGAGCCAGCGCATCGAGCGCGCTGCGCAGGCGCAGTACGCCGGCCGCCCGCGCTACCTCGTCGGGATAGGACGCGCCATTCGCCGCGACGACGCCGTCCAGCAGCAGCGCCACGTGGTCGCCCTGCGACACGATGGTGGCGTGCGCGCCACCCAGCGTCGACAACGTCTGACGCAGTGCGCCCGCGGCTTTCGGATCGGCAAACGGAACCGAGAGCAGCAACTCTTCACCGTCCGCACCGAACAGACGAAAACGGAAGCTGCCGTCGGTGTCGCGGAAGCTCGCGAAGCGCGGTGGCTTGACCTTCGGCACCGGGGCGACCTCGGCCGGCTCGTCCAATGTTTTGGGTGTGTGTCGCGCGCTGCGCAAGCCGACGGCATCGCGCAGCGTTTCCAGCAACGGACCGGCGATCGAGCGCGCCTTGGCCGCGCCGGCCAGCAATACGTCTTCCATGTCGTCGGGCCGCGCCATCAGCGCGTCGTAGCGTTCGCGCATGGGCGCCACTTCAGCTTCGATGCGCTCGAACAACACCTGCTTCGCTTCGCCCCAGCCGATGCCCTCGTGCAACGCATCCGCAAAGGCTGCCGTTTCCGCCGGCGAGGCAAACGCCTTGAAGATCGTGAACAACGCGGAGTCCTCGGTGTCCTTCGGCTCGCCCGGGGCACGCGAGTCGGTCACGATCTTCATGATCGCGTCGCGCAAGCCCTTCGGACCGCCTTCGAACAGCGGAATGGTGTTGTCGTAGCTCTTGGACATCTTGCGACCGTCGAGCCCGGGCAACGTGGCCACTTGCTCTTCGATCAACGCCTCCGGCATCACGAAGAACTCGCGACCGTAGGTGTGGTTGAAGCGCTGGGCGATATCGCGCGCCATCTCGATGTGCTGGATCTGGTCGCGGCCGACCGGCACCTTGTTGGCGTTGAAGGCGAGGATGTCGGCGGCCATCAACACCGGATACATGTAGAGGCCCGCGGTGACGCCTGCGTCCTCGTCTTCCTTGTTCTCCATGTTGCGGTCCACGGCCGCCTTGTAAGCGTGGGCGCGATTGAGCAAGCCCTTGGCCGTGACGCAGGTCAGCAGCCACATCAACTCCGGCACCTCGGGAATATCCGACTGCCGGTAGAACGTGGCCTTGTTCGGGTCCAGGCCGGCGGCCAACCAGGTGGCCGCGATCTTCAGGCGGGACGCCTCCACGCGATCGGCGTCGTCGCTCTTGATCAGCGCGTGGTAGTCGGCCATGAAATAGAACGCGTCGACGTTCGGGTCGCGACTCGCCAAAACGGCAGGCCGGATGGCGCCGACATAGTTGCCGAGATGCGGCGTGCCGGTGGTGGTAATGCCGGTGAGGACGCGGGTATGCATGGGGACCTGAAGCCTGGGCGGACGAAATCCGTCCGAGTGTAGCCCGCACGGCCGCCGGTCGGCGACCCGGCCATGCGGCAGGTTGCCGCGCGCCGGGCCTCAGCGCATCAGGGTCGACTTGCCGAACAGCGACTCCACGAGGTCCACGGCCAGCTTCGCCGTCTGGTTGCGCTTGTCGTAGGCGGGATTCAGCTCCACGATGTCCAGCGATCCGACCCGGCCGGTGTCGGCGATCATTTCCATCACGAGCTGCGCCTCGCGGTAGTTCGGGCCGCCGCGCACCGTGGTGCCCACACCGGGGGCGATGGACGGGTCCAGGAAATCGACGTCGAAGCTCACGTGCAGGTGGGTGGTCTCGTCCACGCCAGCCAGCGCTTCTTCCATGGCCGCCTTGATCCCGATCTCGTCGATGTAGCGCATGTCGTAGATATCGACGCCCACTTCATGGACGAAGCGCTTTTCGCCCTCGTCCACCGAGCGGATGCCGATCTGGCGGAACACGTCGGGCGTGGTGGCCGGTACGGTGCCGCCGATATGCGTAAGCACGTCGGGGCCGTAGCCGCACAGGCAGGCCACGGGCATACCGTGGATGTTGCCCGAGGGTGTGATCTGGCTGGTGTTGAAGTCCGCGTGAGCATCGAGCCAGAGCACGCGGAGCTTCTTCCCGGCGTCGCGGCAATGCCGCGCCACCGCCGAGATGGAACCGATCGCGAGGCAATGATCGCCGCCCAGCACGATTGGGAGGCGACCCTCGGTCAGTTCGGCATATACGGCCTCATGCAGCGAGGTGTTCCACTGCGCGGCCTCCGGCAGGTGACGGTAACCGTCTGTCGGCGGCTGCCACGGGTTCAACGGACCGCTGAGGTTGCCGCGATCGACCACGTGCATGCCGCGCTTCGCCAGGCGTTCGCCCAGCCGGGCCACGCGCAGCGCCTCAGGTCCCATGGAACTGCCACGGTGACCGGCGCCGATATCGGTAGGGACGCCGATGAGGGCGACCGAGCGGGTGATTGGACTCATGGGGAAGACTCAGGGAGAGGGATGTTCGTGCACCAGCGCGCGGCCGTCGGCACGCCAGGCATCGGCGCTGCCTTCGAGCAGCCGCACGTGGGTGTAACCAAGGGATTGGAGCGTGTCCTGGGCGCGGGCTGCGCGCTTGCCCGACTTGCAGTAAACGACCAGTTCGCGATCATGCGGAATGCCCAGCACACCGTGGCGCGCTGCGACCTCGTCAACCGGCACGTTGAGTGCGCCCGCAATGTGCCCATCACGGTATTCGGCGGGGGTGCGCACGTCCAGCAGCGCCGGCGCGTCGTGCGCCGCCATGCGCGCGGCAAGGCCATCACGCGACAACGCCTGGCCCCAACTGACGGCAGGCAAAAGCGCGAGGGCAAGCAACACGGAGAGGCGAACGGGGATCATGCCCGAAGTTTACACCGCCCCCTGAAACAGCCACGTTGCAGCGCGACAGGCGAGGAAAACAGCGGCCCCGCGTATCGCCTGACAGATGAACAAGGCACCATAGCCGCCAACCTCAACGACCCGCGAACCATGATCCGACTGGACGACGTGCAGGTTTTCGTACTGGCGGCCGATGCCGGAAGCTTCTCGGCGGCCGCCCGCCTTGCGGATAGCACGCCCGCCATGGTGAGCCACGCTGTGCAACGTCTGGAGCGGGAACTCGGTGCCCGGCTGTTCGTGCGCTCCACGCGCAGCATGCGGCTATCCGACGATGGCGAGCGCTATCTGCCGCATGCGAGGGCGCTGCTCGACGCGCTCACGAGCGGCTCGCGCGCCTTGGCCGAAGGACGTGGCGACATCGCGGGACCGTTGCGGCTCGCCGTGCCGTCCGACCTGGGGCGCCATCTCCTGCTGCCCTGGCTGGATGCGTTTCAAGCCGAACACCCGGGCCTTTCCCTGCAATTGCGCATCAGCGATCGTTCGGCCGACCTGCATCGGCATCCGCTGGACGCCGCCGTGCGCTACGGCACCCTCGACGATTCCGGCCTCGTAGCCTTGCCGCTCGCGCCCGACAACCTTCGCGTGCTCTGCGCCGCGCCCGAATACATCGCGCGCCACGGCGCACCCACGCATCCCGACGAACTGCGCGAGCACAATTGCCTCTGCTTCGTCTGGGGCGACCAGATCCACGACCGCTGGACCTTCGCACTGCCGCGCGGCCCGCACACGGTGAAGGTGACCGGCAACCGGATCAGCGACGATGCGGAAGTCGTCCGTCGGTGGGGTCTGGCGGGCCACGGGATCATGTACAAGTCGCATGTCGACGTGGTCGGCGATCTCGCCGCCGGACGCCTGGTCGACCTCCTCCCCGGTATGGGTGAACGTGCGCCGCTGAACCTCGTGAGTGCACACCGCTCGCAACTGACGCCCGCCGTGCAGAGACTCAAGGACTTCCTGCGCGCGCGGTTGGACGAACTGCTTCGCTGATCAAAGTCCGCATCGTTTCGCACGGCGCGCAGCGTCCGCGTGTCCGTTCAGGCGATGTCCGCGGACGCAAGATCTCCACTCGAAAGCTCTTGCGAATCGCGTCGACGCGTACTGCGATGCGGGCCTATCGCGATGTCATCACCGTTGGCACGAGCGTTGCTCCCTTCTCTCCAAGAAAGGGAATCGCCACGTGATCACATCGGCAGACCTGAGGCCAGCAGCCCGCGCCTTCCAGCGCCTTCCTTGGAAGGTGCAGATGTTCGTCGTGTTCTATCTGCGGGCGAATCGTTACGCGTGCACGGAAGAAGAACGCGACTTGGCCGCCGAACTCGTGGAAGAGCGCATCGCCGAACATCCCGTCGAACACCGCGATCTCACGGCGATACTCGATCGGCGCTTTCCAAGGGAACGGCTCTAGTCGCGTAAGCCTAAGAGGATGCTGTCGAATCTGGCCATCTCACCAATGATGAGACGGCAACAACCGGTGGGTATCGTACCGGCCAGAAGAATCATTCAGCGAGATCAAATACTTATCGCATAAAGCAAAAAGCCGGCTATCGCCGGCTTTTGAGAACTCAGCGGGAAGCTGACTAGCCGCCCTGCGTATCGTTGTCGCGGAACATGGTCGTACTCCCTCTGGTGTGGGTGGACTATAGCTCAAAATTTGGCGCGGAAGGTGACTGGTACCGAAGGCTTCAGATTCACTGTGGCAAATACTTCCGCCGAATCACCGGACGTCAAGGTGTGCTGGCCAGTGATGTTGACGAACTTCGGTCGCTTCGGGTCGGGATGAGGTTCGATACTCAAGATCTGGCCCACAAGGTTGGTCACAACAATGCTGAATTTCTCAGCGAATCGATTCGTACCTGTCCAGAAGTTGTCGACCGCCTTCACCCATCCTTCGTATTCGTACTCATACCTGAGTTCCCCATGCGGCGGGATTTCAAGCTGGACGGAGCCGTCATACCTATGTCCACCGACAAGTGGCACGGGATGTGCGAGGTGGGATTTCTTCGGCCCATGATGACCGAAGCTGTCACAAGCGACCGTCTCGACTCGGATCAAGTTGCCTACATGGGAAGAATGACCGGGCACCGGATCGAACAGGACCCGTACCGGCATCGTCTGCCGATACTCATCCCATTTCATCATGTTCACGATGGTCATTGAGATAAGTACGTTTACCCTGACCACACCGTTGACGGTGTCAAACTCGACGAAACTGTACTGAGACTCCGCGCTGCGGATCACGGAACCGAGAAGCATCAACTCTTCAGTGAGATAGTCTCGCGTCGCCTCGTTGTCCTCCAGGCGCGCTGAGTACAAATAAGCGATACGGTCAGCGATCGCGTCTTCATCTGGCTTCCGCAACGAACCTAGATAGGCGAATGCACCGAGCAGCGCAAACCCTACGACGCCTGCCAGCAGCGAATCCACGAACGATGAGACTCGAGCCGCCGAGAAGTGCGCAGCTTCCGGGTACAGTTTCCAAACAGCCCCGTAGCAAACGAGGACCGCGCCCAGCGAAAGAAGCATTGCCCACGCAACACTTTTCAATCCCCGGCGGACCGCGGGGGATACCCCCGGCGAAGAAGCGAATTCGAAGTCCCATGCCCAAGCATCCGTTGCCTAGTTCTTGACTGCTCCAAGCAGCTCAACTGATTGCTCAAGCGCAGACTAATAATGTTGCTGGTGCCGGCACCCGGATTCGAACTGGGGACCTACCGCTTACAAGGCGGTTGCTCTACCAACTGAGCTATGCCGGCGAAGGCGGGGAGTTTATCAGAAGCACCCGGTGGTTCGCGCCGTTATGCCTGGAGTACGGATGCCACGGCGGATGTCGGCGCTGGCTTCATCAGGGACGACCACGTCGAGCCACCAGACAGGGGTGGTTTCAGTACGTTCGCTCATACGGGCAGGAAAGCCGGCGGCGACTACCTCGTCGCGCCGTTTGCGCGCATTGGCGGGGTCGTGGAAGAGGCCGAGCGCGACAGAGTTCTGCAGTTCGCCCTGCGCGGTGACCACGAAGTAATCCTTGATGCCCTTGGCGTCGAGGCGGCGTGCCTGGGCCAGCGCCTGCTCGCGCGTCGCCAGCGCAGGAAGGAATACGCGCCAGCCGCGCGATTCGCTGGTCTGCTCCTGGCGCTGCCGGCTGCGCACGGTGCGCGGCGCGAGCGCGCTGCGGGCCGCACGCAGGTCGACCTGATTGGCGAAAGGCCCCAGCGCCAGGCAGCGATAGCTGCGGCGTGCGCTGGTGGGTGCTGCCGACGTGGCGGCGGCTAGGGGGTCCGACGGTGCGGCGATGTTCTTCGCTGGCGGCTTGGCTGCGGGAGCGGAGGCCGTGGCAGCGGGTGTCGGCGCGGACGGCTGACCGGGCGTGCTGGCAGCGGCGGAAGGCTTGCCGACCGATGAGGCGCTGGCGACCGCCGCCGTAGTGGCAGGAGCCGGCGACGCGGTGCTGCCTGGCGGCACGGGCAGTTCGGTCAGCAGTTTCAGTTTCGGCACGCCGCCGTCGGTGGGATCGACCGCGTGCGTACCGGAATCGCCCAGCAGCAGCCATGCGGCTACCGCGATGTTGAGGGCAATCAGCAGAACGAACAGCAAACGCAGCAGCATGGGGGCCTTGGAAGTCCGGTTGGGCCTGCGCGCGTTCCCCTGTAAGAACCGGCGGCTTCGGGATTCTAGGGGATATTCTTCTCGGTCTGGGCATGGGTGGTCGCCCATACGGCCAAACCGCGCAAGACGGCATCCGGCACGAGCGTCACCTCGTGATCGAGCAAGGGCGCGAGAAGATTGGCGTCCCCGCCACCGAGCGTTACCGCAGGGCGACCGCCGAGCAGCGGGGTCGCACGATCCACGAAACGCTCCACCAGCGCAGCACAGGCCTGCCAGCAACCCGACGCGAGGCCATCCGCGGTGTTGTCGGCGAGATCGCGCACGGTGCCTGCGCCATCCGGGCGCACCTGCACGGTGGCACCGAGTACGGATTGCTGCATCAGCAGTGGCCCCGGCGCGATCCACCCACCCAGATGCCGGCCATCGGCCGACAGCGCGTCGAGCGTGAGTGCCGTGCCGACGCTGGCGAGTACGCACGGTGCACGGCCAGCGGCGAAGGCATCGACCATCGCCAGGAAGCGATCGACGCCCAGGCGATGCGGCTCCGCGTAGGCGTTGGCGACGCCATTGGACGACGCAGGCGTACGCACCCAGAACGGGCTGTGACCGAATGCCTTGCCGGCCGCCACGGCGACGGCCGTCTCACGCGCGCCATCCACCACCGACGCGCCGACGATGCGTTCGGGCGTGGGCCAATCGGCCCACAGCGTGGCGAGCTCGTGCGCGATGTCGGCATCCCAGCCGAATGCGCCGCGATGAGTGAACTCGCCCTCGTGCAGCAAGGCGAACTTGAGTCGGGTATTGCCCAGGTCGAGCAGCAGGATCATGGGGCGTTCCGGCGCACGGAAACCTCGGCGCTGTCGACGGTGACCCGCACACCATCGGGGCTACGCACGCATAAGGCACCGCGATCGTCGACGCCTTCGCCCACGGCTTCGTACTCCCCCCGCGGATCGAGAATGCGCAGCGGCTCGCCACGAAGCAGGTCGCTCGCCGCGTACTCGTCGGCGAAGGCGGCGAAACCGTGGCGCTCGAAGGTACGCAGGCCTTCGGTCAACTCGGTCACCACCGCAGCGGCGATCCGGTTGCGGCCCGGCGGATCGCCGCCGAGCAAGGCGGCGAGGTCGGTAATCGGTTGTCCCGCACGCTCGTGCAACGTATCCGGCAGGCGAATGTTGAGGCCGACGCCGATCACGGCAGCGCACGGACCCGAGTATTCGCCGGACAGTTCCACCAGGATGCCGCCGAGTTTCGCGTTGCCGGCCAACAGATCGTTCGGCCACTTGAGGCCCGCGGTGCGGATGCCCAGTTCGCCCAGCGCGCGGACCAGCATCACGCCCACGGCGAGGGACAATCCGGACAAGGCCGCGAAACCGCCATCGAAACGCTTCAGCGCCGAAAGGTACAGATTCATGCCCGGTGGCGACAACCAGGTGCGGCCGCGACGGCCGCGCCCCGCGGATTGCGCCTCGGCGATCACGAACGACAGGTCGTCGAGCACCGGGATACGCCGCGCCAGTTCGCTCGACGTGGAATCGATGTCCCAATGCACTTCGAGCATGCCCACGTGGGCGGCTATGCCAGGATCGAGGGCAGCGCGGATGCGCATGCTCTCCAGCAGCTCGG
Source organism: Luteibacter sp. UNCMF366Tsu5.1 (assembly GCF_900119235.1). Classification (NCBI taxonomy): domain Bacteria; kingdom Pseudomonadati; phylum Pseudomonadota; class Gammaproteobacteria; order Lysobacterales; family Rhodanobacteraceae; genus Luteibacter; species Luteibacter sp. UNCMF366Tsu5.1. The sequence goes on from NZ_FPIS01000001.1 coordinate 1,826,426, forward strand.
TGGTCCAGGGCAGCCGGTAACCGCCGCCGACCTTCGCCTCGATCGGCACGCCCTTCAGGCGCAAGGCTTCGATCTGCTTCCAGACGGCGGCGCGGGTGACGCCCGCCTTCCTGGCCAGGGCCGCGCCGGACACGGCTTCGCCACCGGCGAGGGCTTCGAGAAGATCGCGTGCAAGCATGGGCGCCGGGCCGTCAGGCGGCCGCTGTCGAGGGAGGGGAAAGCCGAAACATCCGGCGATTCTAGGGGATTTCGCCTCGCATGGCGCCGGGGCTTGCGCCGACACACCTCCAGCACTGGCACCGTCGTGAATTTTCTGCGAGGATCGGTCGTCCCCCTCCACGTCCCGAGGGGCCTCAGGGTAGACCGATGAACGCCAGACCCTACATCCTCGGATGTCTGTGCCTCGTCGGTGCCGCCGGCACCGCCGCCGCTTCCGACATCGACCCGACAAGTGGTCTGCTCTCCATGGGCGGATCTTCTGCGTCGTCGTCGTTCGAAGGCGCTTCGCGATCGTCGCAGGGCAACCATGATGGCGGTGGTGGCGGTTATTCCATCTCAATCCGCCCGGCCGCAAGCCCGCAGCGAACTGCGCCACCCGCGCCGGTCTCGTCGCCGGTCGATGCTGGCGATGGTATGCATGACGACGCCCTGCCCCTTCGCGGCAGCGCGCCGAGCTGGCAGTCCCTGCTCCCCGGCTCCATGCTCTGATCTCGTCCAGCTGTCCTTCGTGGGTTTCGTCCAGTCGTTGATCGCGCGTTTTCGCGCGCCCGTACCACCGATCGACGAGGCCTCCTGGCGCCAGGCCGTGGAGCGTGTGCCGCTGGCCCGCGCTCTGGATGCGCCGCGACAGCACTACCTGCGCCAACTCGCAGCCATCTTCCTGCACACGAAGCGCTTCCACGCGATGGGCGACGCCGTACTGGACGATTTCTGGCGCCTGGCCATCGCCATCCAGGCAAGCCTCCCTGCCCTGCCGCACGGCCCGAAAGCCTTCAAAGGCTGGACGAACGTGCTGGTCTATCCGGGCGAGTTCAACGTGCGGCGCAGCCACTACGACGCACGGAGCGGCGTGGTAACCGACAGCGACGACACGCTGATCGGCGAAGCGTGGGAGCGCGGCCCGATGATCCTCTCGCTGGCCGACGTCGCGCTCGACCTCGAGGCGCCGTGGGACGGCTACAACGTCGTGATCCACGAAATGGCACACAAGCTCGACATGCTGGCCGGGACCGCGAGCGGTGTGCCGCCGCTGCCGGCGTCCATGAATCGGCGGCAGTGGATCGAGACGATGCAGCGTGCGTTCGACCGGCTTACCAAGTCGGTGGAGCGCGGTCGGCGCACCGCCATCGACCCGTATGCGGCCGAAGCACCGGAGGAATACTTTGCGGTGACGAGCGAACTGCACTTTTCAAAGCCAGCGCTCTTACGCGAAGCCGAACCGGATGTGGCGACGTTGCTGGATGCGTTCTACGGTCCGTCGCCCGCGCCTGGTGCCTAGGGCGGAGGCAGCTTCACGCAGAAACGTGCGCCGCCGAGTTCTTCCGAACGATCCACATTGAGTTCGCCCTGGTAGGCCTTGACGATGTCCTGCACGATCGACAGGCCGATGCCGTGGCCCTGCACGCGTTCGTCGCCGCGCACGCCGCGTTGGAGAATCTTCTCGACCTTGTCCTCGGGGATGCCGGGACCGTCATCCTCCACGATCAATTCGAGGCCGCTGCGACCGCCCATCTTGCCCACCGAGCGCGCCGTGAGCAGCACGCGATGCGACGCCCACTTGAACGCGTTCTCGACGAGGTTGCCCATGAGTTCGAGCAAATCGCCCTGCTCGCCGGGAAAAGTCACGCCTTCTTCGATCTCGAACTCGCATAGCACGTTCTTCGCCGCGTAGACCTTTTCCAGGCTTTGCACGAGGTCTTCCGCGTGTCCGGCAATCGGCTCCACCGACGCGATGGTGCGACGCCCGGATGTAGCGGCACGCGACAGCTGGTACGCCACGAGCTCGTCCATTCGGCGCACCTGATCGAGAATGTCACCGCGCAGGTTCGTCGCGTCGCCACCGGTTTCGAGCTGCGAACGAATCACCGCCAGCGGCGTCTTGAGGCTGTGCGCGAGATCGGCCAGCGTGTCGCGATAGCGCGAGCGCTGCTCGCGTTCGCTGTCGATGAAGGCATTGAGGCGCCGCGTGAGCACCGTCAGCTCCACTGGATAAGGACCATCCAGATGGTCACGCGTGCCGCGCTCGATATGCGCCAGATCACTGGACACGCGACGCAGCGGCAGCAGACTCCAGCGCAGCAGGAACAGCTGCAGCAGCATGAGCATCATGCCGAGCATGGCCAGCCACAGGAACTGCGTGCGCCGATAGGTCGCGACCTGGCGTTCGAACTGGTCCTCGGTCTGCGCGACCGCGAAGGTCAACGGCACGCTGCGTTTTTCGGTGCTGTCGAGCGACACGCCGTAGCTGAAGACGTAGAGCTTGCCACTACGGGTTTCGACCGGCTCGAACGCCGTCTCGCCCGGCGAGAGCATGCGCACGAAGTCGAAGTCACGACCCAGTGCAGAAGAGGACTCCCAACGAAACCCATCGTTTCCGACGATGATCGCGTAGAGCCCCGAGCCCGGGCGCGAAAAGTCGGGATTGGGCTGACTGTCGGGCGTGGTGACCTTGCCGGCGCGCGTGATGTCCGTGCCGGTGATGTACGCAATGGCGTAGTTGTGCAGCCGGTCGTGCATGGCCGACAGCTCGGACGCGTAGTTGGCCTTGTTCTGCGCCAGACCGGTCAGACCAAGAAATGCGGCAAGTGCGAAGCCCGTAGCGAGGGCCGCACGTGCGGCCAGCGAGAGGGGGCGCCGTTTCGTTGAAGCGTTGTCCATGCTTCGAGCCTACCTCACGGGCGGCGTGCCTCGATGGCCCGCCGCCCGCCGGGGTCAGTCCTCGTCCGCTTCGTTGCGGGGGATGGCGAAGCGATAGCCGCGACCGCGAACGGTCTCGATCGGCTTCAGCGCGCTTTCGGGATCGAGCTTGCGGCGCAGGCGGCCGATGAAGACCTCCAGCACGTTCGAGTCGCGATCGAAATCCTGCTGATAGATGTGCTCGGTGAGGTCGGCCTTGGAGACCAGCTCGCCCGCGTGCAGCATCAGGTATTCCAGCACCTTGTATTCGTAGCTGGTGAGGTCGACCTGACGGCCTTCCACGGTCACGGTCTGTGCCGTGGTGTCGAGCTTGATCGGGCCGCACGCAAGCACCGGCTTGGACCAGCCGCTGGCGCGACGGACCAGCGCGTTGATGCGTGCCAGCAGTTCCTCGACGTGGAACGGCTTGACCAGGTAATCGTCGGCACCGTACTTCAGGCCTTCGACCTTATCCTGCCAACTACCACGCGCGGTGAGGATGAGGATCGGGTAACGCTGGCCGTGCTCACGCAGGGCCTTTACCAGATCCATACCGGACAGCTTGGGCAGACCCAGGTCGATGATCGCCAGGTCGAAGGGCACCTCGCGGCCGAGGTACAGGCCCTCTTCGCCGTCCTGGGCGGCATCGACAGCGAAGCCATCACGCTTCAGGCGCGCCGCGAGAGTCTCGCGCAGCGGGGCTTCGTCCTCTACGAGCAGGATTCGCATCAATGTTTCTCCTTGTTGTCCCCGGCACTCATGTCCAGGGGCTTGGCGGTCTCGGTACGCACCGGCACGACCTTTACGTGGCCGTCCAGGGTGAGCACCTTGACCCGGTATTCGGTGATCCGGCCTCGTTCGACCAGCCGCGTGTCCGCTGACAGCACTTTCCCCCCGGTCTCCTTCTGCACCTTGCTGACCGCCTGCTCGAGCGTGAGCGACTGATCCGCCAGGGCGGCGACGGGCAAGGCGAGGCAAAGCGCGGCGAAAAATAGCGGACGAAACGTGATTTTCATGTGGGGCACGGAGCGGCCGGTATGGCTAGTCGGGCGATCATGCCGAGGCCCGCCCCGCCCGAAGCTGAACGAAAACCGGATTGGAGACCATCCTGGGGGCCGGCCAGCTGCCGGCTTTGCCCTCCCGCCCTCCGGCGACCGTCCGCTCCGGCAGGAAGGAAGGCCCCGATCAGGGAGCGCGCTCGAAGAGCGTCATCGGCTTGTCGCGATACGTTGCCTGGCGGAACGGACGGTAGCCGAGTCGCTCGCCCATGCGCACCGAGGGCCGGTTCTCCGGATCGATGAGGCACACGGCCCGGCCCTTTCCACGCTGCGCGAAGAACCAGGCATGCACCGCCTCGAGGGCCTCGGTGCCGTAACCCTTGCCGTGTGCCGCGCTCGCCAGGGCCCACGCGCCCTCCGGGAAATCGTCGAAGTCGTCGCCGAGCCCACGACGGAAATGGGCCAGCCCGCCCTCGCCGACAAAGCGGCCGCCGTCCTTTTCCCGAAGGGTGAAGAGTCCATAGCCGAACGCCGTCCAGTGACCGACGTTGCGCAGGAGCCGGATCCAGGTGTCCTCTGCCGAGGCGACGCCGCCGATGAAATGCATGACCTCAGGGTCGGTCCTCATGGCGTTGCAGTCGTCGAAGTCCGAGATGGCGCTCGGGGTGAGGACCAGACGTTCGGTCACGATCATGCAGTACCTCGTTCTTCGAACCGATGGGGATCAGGCGGCGTGGCGAAAGGCGGACAATGCGCTTTCGATGAGGCGCCAGTCTGCGCCGGGAAGGTGAGCGCCCTCCGACAACTGGCGGCGGAAACCCCGAGCGCCCGGCTCGCCCTGGTAGAGACCGAGGATATGCCGGGTGATGTGCTTCAACTGCGTGCCTCGCGCCAGCTCCGCGTCGATATAGATGCGCATCCGTTCCAGCACGTCGGCTCGCTCGGGCACCGCTGTGCCGTAAAGATCGGCTTCGATACGCGCGAGCACGTAGGGATCGTGATACGCCGCGCGGCCCAGCATCACGCCATCCACCCGGGCCAGATGCTCACGCACGGCGTCGACCGTGGTGATGCCACCGTTGATCACCACGACAAGCTCGGGAAACTCGCGCTTCAGCCGGTAGACGCGCTCGTAGTCGAGCGGCGGGATCTCACGGTTTTCCTTCGGGCTCAGCCCCTCGAGCCAAGCCTTGCGCGCATGGACGATGAGGATACGCACGCCGGCTTCCAGCATCGTCGTGGTGAAGCGCTGCAGGTCGGCGTATTCGTCCTGGTCGTCGACACCGATGCGGCACTTCACGGTCACCGGCACATCGACGGCATCGGCCATCGCACGAACGCATTCACCCACCAGATCTGGCTCGCGCATGAGGCAGGCGCCGAACTTGCCCGACTGCACCCGGTCCGAGGGACAACCCACGTTGAGGTTGATCTCGTCGTAACCGGCCTGCGCGCCCAGCACCGCCGCCTTCGCCAACTCGACAGGATCGCTGCCGCCAAGTTGGAGCGCCACAGGATGCTCCTCGTGGCTATGTTCCAGAAGCCGCAACTGATTCCCCCGCACCAGCGCCGCGCTGGTCACCATCTCGGTATAGAGCCGGGCATGGGGCGACAGCAGTCGGTGGAAATACCGGCAGTGACGGTCCGTCCAGTCCATCATGGGGGCGACGGTGAGGCGGAAGGCGGCGGGATCTACGAGGGTCATCGGGCGATTTTAGCAACCCGGATGGCGGTGCGCTTGCGTTGCAGCCCGCAGCCCGCAGCCCGACGATGGCGCGGGCCCCTGCTGGCGTCACCCGACTGGCAGCGGCAGCCGCTGTGAATCCAACCACGCATGCAGTTCCGGCCGTGGCATCGGCGGGGCGAACAGATAGCCCTGGAAATGATCGCAGCCGAGGCCGATCAACAGTTCACGCTGATCGGGTGTCTCCACGCCTTCGGCCAGGGCCGTCATGCCCATGACGTGCGATATCTCGATGATCTTGCCGAGAAGTTGCTGCGCGCTCTCTTGCCTTGTCGCTTCGGCCAGGAACCGCCGATCGATCTTCAGCTTGCGCACGGGAAGCGTACGCAGCGTTGCCAAGGAGGAATAGCCGGTTCCAAAGTCATCGAGCGCCCAGGAAACGCCGGTGGATTCCAGCACTTCCATCCGCTCGATCATCGCCGCAGCATCGGTGGCCAGCGCGGATTCCGTAAGCTCGAACTCGAGCAAGGTCGGGTCGATGCCTGCCTCACGGATGATCGAAGACACCGAGGACACCAACGAACCGTCCAGCAGTTGCACCGGACTGATATTCACGGCCAGGCGAAGCGCCCGCGTCCGTGGGACGGAGGACCAGTGATTCAAGGTTTCGCAGGCTTGGCGAAGCACTTCCAATCCGATCTCGCCGATCAGGGCACTTTCTTCCGCCAGATCGATGAACACATCGGGCGACAGTAACTTGCCGGACGGATGCCGCCAACGCACGAGTGCCTCGGCGCCGCTGACGATGCCGCTGTCACGCACCTGAGGTTGATAGTGCACTTCGATCTCACCGTTGCGAACGGCCCTGCCTAGTTCGCGCTCCATCCGCAGGCGCCTTCCGCTGTCGATACGGTAGATGGCGAAGATCCCGGCCACGAGCAGCATCGACGTCGCCGTGTTCAGCCTCGCGCCCCAGACCCGCACCTCCAACGGTGGTGACATGTGGGGCGCGAGCGAGTCCAGAGCCCCCACCGCGAACACGGCAAAAGCGGCAAGGCAAATCAGCGGAAAGATCAGCGTTCCATACCGATCGCGCCGCTCGAAAGTAAACGCCGCACCGGCGGCGAGTGGCAGCAGGAACAGATGCACGGATCGCGGCACCGACGCGATAGGCGCGTCGATCAACGAGATCGCACAGATGACGGCAAGAATGCCGTGCGCAACGAGAAGTAACGATGCGCCGTCGCTCCGCTTGCTGCGATACAGGGCAAGCGCGCCCACAGCCGTCAGTCCGAGGAAGACCATCGACAACTCGTAGCGCCCGAAGTAGACGTAACAAAGCATCCACGCCAATCCTTGGGAGATGCATGCCAGGCCGGTCAGCTTCAGGACGAACGCCACATCCCGTCTTCGCGACTCGCGCTGCAATCTCATCCGAACCGGGTGCGAGTCCGTCGGCTCACGATCATCGGCCCTTCTCGTCATGTGTAGAGCACCCCTTGCCAGTTCAGGCGTGCTCGTCTTTTCGCGCGCCTACAGACATGACAATGCCTAAGATTCTCGTAAGGATCAAAGGTCGGCTCCCGTGCCGCCGATTGGTCACCCCTTGTGATGCCCTGTCAGGGGGATGACAACCGGGTGAAATAATGCATGCGCATCGCCGGCTTACCGTCGTTGGCGTAGAACGACACCACCTCCGTCATGGTCTTGCCATCGGGCGCCACGGCGTACACGCGCGTGGACGCGGGTACGCCGCCCATGCTGAGGCCCACGACAAGTACATTCGGCTGCGGATGTTCCATCGCCGCGGCATCCGCCTCGGGGCTGCCGACGACCGGGACCGACGTACCATCGGTCGGATTGGTACCTACGGTGTGGACCTTCTTGCCATCGGCAAAAGCGATATCCACCACCATGCCGACCTTGCCGTTGCCTGCGTCATTGAATCCGAGGATCACGCTTTTCGGCCGTGCTTCCGGTGGCATATCCATGCGACTGGTATCGACGGACCAGCGGCCGAACAGCGGCGAGGGCAAGGAAGTCGATGAGGACGCCTGTGCACTGCCGGCGACCAACATAGCGGCGAGGATCGTAGCGAAGAGACCCATCTTCATACGCACTTTCCTAAAGGCCCTGATTGGCGAGGGCGTCTGGCCGATCATACGACCGATGATCGGCCATGGTGGCCGGGCCTTATTTGTTTCCCAGCAGTTCGGATCGTCCGATCACGGCGCGACCGGAGGTAACCGGCTCGGGATCGGAGAACCCGCGGTACGCCTCGCCAAGCTCACGAGCACCCATGGCATACACACGCTTGTCGCGAAGGCCGCCCATGCCTTCCTGCCACGCCGACAGCATGCGCTTACCGATATCGTTGAACCCCGGATGCTCCCGCATGGCTTCGCGCACGAATGGACCGACGTCAGCCAGCGCGTCCGCAATGCGTTCGACCGTGGCTTTCTGATCCATCGCGGAGACGCCAAAATTTGCCGTGATGAATTGCTGAAGCTGCTTTCCGGGCGTCCAGGTCTTCCTCCCGCCGAAGCCTATTCCTGGGGGATTGTTCTTGTATTCGGGGTACGCCGCCGTCGTGATCATGTCGTACGCTGGGGCAAGGTGGACGTCATGATGGCCGGTATAGAGAAGTGCGACGTTCTTCGCGTGGCAGTCAGCGTTTCGGAGCGCATAGGTCAGCAGCAGCATGGTCGCCATCTGCCGGAACACATCATGACGGTGACCGACCGGCACATGATCGCGCACGGCTTTGGCTATGCGCTCCCACGTTGTTTCATATTTGGCCGATGGACGTAGTCCGAGCAACGCGCAGAAATCCTCCATGCCCCAATGAGGGACACCGCTCTCGTCTACATCGAAGCGATGAACGATCAGTGCCTGACCGTCAAGCGAGATGTCGGTTCTGGCGGACGGCATCACTTTTGCTGCGACCTGCATGCACAAATGCTCGTTGAGCGTAACGAACGGCAGCAGCCTGGAAGCGCCCTTGATGATGTGTCGGTGCGTGAAAAGCGTCGTCTTCTTATGAAGACCTGCCACCACCTTCTCCGTCTCGGCGTCGAGGAATTTCGGGACGACGCCGGATACACCGCTGGTGGCGTGCTGACGCACCAACTCTGCGAAGGCTTCCTCGGAGTTGTCGCCGCGCAGCAAGGCTGCGACATCCACCGGTTTCGGCGGCTCGTTCAGATCCACCCCCGGAGCCGCGACCTGAATACGCCCGATCATGTTGCGACCGATGACCGATAGCAGCGCCATGGGACTGGCGCCAATGTGTGGACCGAACTGTTCCTGCAACACTTGAAGCAGATAGCCTTCAGGCAGGTTCATCTGGAAGATGGGATGCAGTACGTCGTCCCAGACATAGGGATCCCTGCGAACCCGCATGGTCAGTGAGACCAGGTCGTTCGGCGCCACGCCGTCGTGATAGACCATGGAACTCTTGAAGTCACCGATGGATTCCAGCCTGGCGACCTCGCGTCCGAGCAGGTAAACGGAGAGGTTCATGCACCGCCCCGCTCGCGACGCAGTTCATCCAGCGATCCGGACGCGCCCAGTTCAACGAATTGCAACTCCATCCCCAGCACGGCGAGTACCGCGAGGAGTTTCCGCGAACCGAACTCTGCTGCTTTCCCTCGCTCGAAACGGGATAGCGCCTCTTGGGTGAGCCCAGCTTGCGTTGCCACATCGCCCTGCTTCAGGCCCAGCGACCGACGCCTGCTCGCTACGACTTCGCCTAGTTCCGTGAGAGTTTGCATTTTTGATGTATTTGGCAAAATTTCCAGCTCGAAGGCCAATATTTACCAAATAGATCAAAAATGCAAGCGTGATGGACACCCCAATCTCCAACGCGCCGAGGCGCAGACACCAAGCCAGGAACGAACGGCCTTGCGGCCGTTCGTCGAAGGTGAAAGCTGCCGGCTCTTACGGCATCAGCACCTTGTCCACCACATGGATCACGCCGTTGGATTGCAGCACGTCGGCGATGGTTACGTGCGCGACATTGCCCTTTGCATCCGTGATGGCGACACCGTTGGCATCCTTGCGTGCGGTAAGCGATTCGCCCTGCACCGTCTTCAGTTCCGCGCTGCCGCCGCCTGCGGCGATCTTGGCGAGCAAGTCCTTCGCCGTTACGCGACCGGAAACGACGTGATAGGTGAGGATCTTGGTGAGATCTGCTTTGTTTTCCGGCTTGAGCAGCGTATCCACCGTGCCGGCAGGCAAGGCCGCAAAGGCTTCATTGGTCGGCGCGAAGACTGTGAACGGTCCCGGCCCGGAGAGCGTATCGACGAGACCCGCCGCCTTTACGGCGGCAACCAAAGTGGTGTGGTCTTTCGAGTTCACCGCGTTCTGAACGATGTTCTTGGTCGGATACATCGCCGCACCGCCCACCATGACCGATGCAGGCGCGCTCATGCTGCCAGCCAACGCAACGGGCGAGAGGGCCGCCGCACCGAGCAAGACCATGCCGGCCAGGAGGGAACGCGCAAGAGGATGGATCTTCATAACCTTCTCCGTAGTGATCGACTTCCGGCTGGAAGCAGAAACACATACGGAGGATCGGGTACGGATGGATGCAGGTGCGGCGTAGAAAATCACCCTGCGCTGCAAACGTGATGTCTACGTCATGGACGAGCGGATTTTCGCAGCGTATCGGCGTCCGCTGCGCTGGCGAGCCCCGGATACAGATACGTCCAGAGCCGCGTATAGGTGGCACCGTTATGCACGACCGCCACCACTTCCCGACCGGCAAAGGCGGGAACGGGCTGATCGTTCAGAACGACCGATCCGCCGCTGCTTCCAAAGTAGCTGCGGCAATTCGGTAGTTGCAGGCCTGTGCCCGAGAAATTGTTCTGGGTGGTACTTGCGCACCAATACTGCGAGCCGCCGCCGTAGGCTTCCCCGGGATACGCGACAAGATTGACGAGGGGAAACAGATCGTCCGCCGTGGATGTGCGTGGCACTAACGCATTGCCCAGTACGTTCTCGATCGGTTGGCCCAACTGATCGTAGGTATCGGCGACGACGAGGTCCCAGTCGGTTTTCAGGATGTTGGTGGGATCGTCTTCGATGACCTGTGCCGCGAATGTGCGACGAATGGGCCACAGGCCATACGGCGCTCGCTGTTCGTCGGTCGCCGGCCGCGTGGCATCGTATGCAGGGACGAACATCGGGTGCTCCACCCACACCAGGCGCCCGCGTTCCGAGCCGTCGTTTTCAATGATCGCAAGACAGTGGGCTGCCGTGACGATCAGGCGTCGACTCTGCGAGGTGACAACGGATGCCGAGCAATAACCGTCCTTGTTCTGCAACGGATCGACGAAGAAGAGCTTGCCCGCCACGCGAGAGATCGGGTGATCCGTATACGGCGTAGCGACCCTCGCCTGACCGCTCTCGTCGCCTCCTGGCGTAATGACGTCGAGCCGCGGGGCTTCGCCGCCATCACCCTGCGCCACGGCTCGTTCCATCCGCGCCGTGGTCCAGTACCTGAGCGTAGCGAGCTTGTCGTTGACCGGACTGGCGACAACACCCGGCTCCTGCCGGTGGATGTGAGCGGGCTCCCGTGACTGCGCCGGAAGGGATGCTATAGCGGAAAACACGAGAACGAACGCAGCCACTCGCTGCGACATGCCGAAAGTGCGGAAAGACATGACGATTCCTCCATGAACTCGTAGCTCCGACTCATACCGAGCCGGCGGTAGGCGCAAACGACACCGCGCGCCGCCACCTTACGTCAAATGCCACACTGGATCGAGACCTGCGTGCACGCGAAGTGCCGCCACGCTACACGCACGAGACTCAAGTGGATTTTTTCGAACGTGTTTTCTTCGTGCCATTCAACGCCACGGCAGCGCGCACCAGCGTCTTGAAAGCGGTGGCGTCGAGAGCATCGCCTTCCGCGATGTCTATCGCTCGACGTACATTGCCATCCAGGCTTGCGTTGAACAGCTTGTCTGGGTCCGCCAACGCCGCACCTTTTGCAAAGGTCAACTTCACCTTGGCCTTGTACGTCTCGCCAGTGCAGATGATCCCGTCATGCGACCAGACAGGCGTACCCCGCCACTTCCACTCCTCGACGACGTGCGGGTCGGCGGCGTGGATCAACTCGCGCACGCGCGCCAATGCTGCACCGCGCCAATCGTCGAGATCGGCGATGCGCTTGTCGATCAGCTGCGCGGCGGAGTCGCCTGCAACGGCATTCGCTTTGCTCATGATTCATCCTCGCCCTGTCGCTCCGCGACGATAGTACCCATGCCATCGACCTGCGCAACACGCCGAGCGCAACCCACGCCCATACCTTCGCCTTGATGAGATCGTTCTTACCGCGCGCGACGGTGTCGTCGTGACGACGCCACGAGAGAATGCGGATCAGCGCGACGTCATTTGACAGCGTTTTTTACCGATGCAAGGTTGCGGACTCCCCCACCCCAGGAAGCGATACCGTGCACCATCATCAAGGACGACAGCCATCTCATACCGTTACCGCGCGTCGCCAACGACGCCGTCTTTCATGCCTTGCCTTGGCCTTTACCCTGCTCGCAGGCGCCGCCCAGGCCGAGGTGGCTTACTTCTCGTTCGTATCGACTACCGGCACCCAGTTCCGTGACTGGACCCGCTACACGACCAACCCGCACGAGTTCGTCTTCGGCGTGACCGACCCGGAGACGATCGACCGCCTGCGTGGCGTCGTGACCGGTGCCTCCGACACGCGCGGCAGCGAACGTGTCACAGGAACGATCGTTCGTGGCCGCGAGTGGTACAACGCGGAATGGCCTTACCATTTCGAGCCCTCCACCGTACGGCTGTCCAGGGATGTGGACACCGAAGTCTGCGACGCCACGCCGTTCTACATCGAGGAGAACCTGCATCTCGTCGGTGGCGACTTTCTTCCCGCTGGCTTCTGGTGCCCCTGGTCGGTTCGCCTCGTGAGGGAGGTATCCATCGCACCGCCCCCGGACACGCCCATGCGCTGAGGCGCCGTTGACAAGGCGGCCCCGCATCCCGGGGCCGCTGGTATCAGAGCCTGTTCACATTATTCGCGTGGCCCGCGGCGTGAACAGGCCCTAGAATGCCGGCCCGCCCGCTCCACCGTGATCCGCGCATGCACATCGTCGTCAACGAAGAACTCAAGGCCTACATCGACCCCCTCACCCCCGACGAATACGAGTCGCTGGAGCGCAGCCTGCTCACCGAAGGCTGCCGCGAAGCCCTGGTGCTCTGGGGCGACACACTGGTCGATGGGCATAACCGGTACGGCATCTGCCGCAAGCACGACATCCCGTTCCGCACGGTACAGAACGATCGCTTCCAGTCGCTGGACGACGTGCACCTCTGGATGATCGAGCAGCATCTGGGTCGGCGCAGCGTGTCCGACTTCCAGCGCGGCGTGCTGGCCCTGCGCAAACGCGAGATCCTGGCCTCGCGTCGCGCCCGCGAGGCAGCGACCGAAGGCGAGGAAGTCGTCCCCGACCTTCCCTTCGACGCAACGGGGGCCCAGCCCGCCCAGGCGAAGACAGCCCGCCCCGCTCCCGCGGAAACGCGCAAGGAGATTGCCCGCGAAGCCCGGATCAGCAGCAATCAGGTCGGCATGATCGAAAAGATCCGCAAGGAAGCGGCGCCGGAGGTGGTGGCGGCGGTCAAGGCGGGCGCCCTGTCGATCAGTGCCGCGGCCGCGGTCGCCAGCCTCCCTGAAGAGGAACAGCGCGCGGCGGCCTCGGCCGGCGACGCGGAACTCAAGGAAGCCGCCAAGCGCGTGCGGGAATCCAAGCGGAAGCCTCGCGAGAAGCCTACCGACGAGGTCAAGGCTCTGCGCGATCAGGTCGCCGAGCTGGAAGCCGAAAATCGCAACCTGCGCCGCGAAATCGATGCGCTGCGCGCCCGCCTGGGCGAGGCTGTTCCCGGTGACGAAGAGCAGGACGAGGCACTGGCGGAGGAGTAAGGTGACAAGCGGCCGGGAACTCGAACGCCTGTCGGGCGTTCCAAGCGCGGTACACCGGACGCGCCTTTGAGCGTTCGAAGGCCAAACCCGGAGCGTCCCATGAAAGCTATCCTCGCCCTTGCCGTCACCAGCCTCCTCGCCACCGCCGCTGTGGCGCAGGAAAAACCCTTGAATCTCAAGTTGCCGCCGGACTACGTGCCCGCCTCCGCCAGCACGGCGGCAGCGCCGGCCCAATCGGCCGATGATGGCAACGCCGCCGTGACCAAGAGCGGCGAGAGCGTGGCCGTGACACGTTCACGGCCACTCGACCCGCCCGGCACCTACTACGGCGACACCAGCGGCCGCATGACCCATGCCGACGTCGCCGAGGACGTACCCCGCTGCGACGACGCCACCTATAACCAGCCCCAGGTCCATGGCAGCGTCAGTACCGGCGTGGTCAGCGCCAGCCGCGGCGGCAGCGGCAGCTACCAGGCCGGCACGGTCAGCCTCAGCCAGGCCTTCGGAAGCTGCGACCATCCCACGGGCGGCGTCAGCATTTCGGTCGGCGGCGGCACGGGACACTTCGACCGCGGTCGCTGGTAAGTCCACGCACTGCCGGCACCTGCCGGCCGACACTGCCAACCCGTTCGCATCGGCGTTTCGCGGTCCTCGATAGCATCGGGGTGCCGATTCGGACGACGCCATGCCGATCTCTTCCGCACTCTCCCAGCGGGGCCAGTTCCGCGCGATGTACATGGGCCTCAAGGCCCAGCACCGGCTGGACCGTACGCCGGTGATGCTCTGCGAGGGCGACTCCTGGTTCTCCACGCCGTTGTCGATGAATCTTCTCGACTGGATCGTCTCGCCCGCGCCTGGGGACGAGGAGCGCGGGGTGCCTCAGTTCGGCCAGGGCGGCCTGTTCTTTCGAGTGGAGCGAAGCGGCGATCACGCCGCGCCGCAAGGGGCGGCCCCGGGCCGCGCCATGTTCGCGAAAGACAACATCGACGACCTGCTGGGCTGGTTCACGCGATACGACTTCGACGCGGTGCTGCTGAGTGCCGGGGGCAACGACTTCGTCGACACCTGGCTGCACGGGGCCCTGGCTGGCAGCGCGCACCTCGATCCGGCCGAGGCGTTCGAGGTCATCGTCTCGACCGGACGTTACGAGCAGGTACGCACTGCTTACGAGATGTTCCTGCGCGCATTCCACACAGCGCGCCCCGGCGTGCCCATCCTGGCGCACAGCTACGACTATCCGAGGCGCATCGGTAGTGCCGCGGAGCTGGGCCTGGGCAACCTCGGCGTGGCCGCGCTGTTGAAGAAAAGCGAGGGCCCGTGGATTGGCCCGAATGTCGAAGGGGTGATCGACGGCGGCATCGATGCTTGGCGGGCCTTCGTGCGACGCATGATCGACGGCTTCGTCGAGCGGGTACTCGAACCGCTCAAGCGCGACTCGAGCCTGGGCGGCATGTTCGATTACGTGGACCTGCGTGGGCAGTTGACCCAGGACACCCAGTGGAACGACGAGATGCATCCCACGGAGGCCGGCTTTCATCAATTGGCCGGCATCTTCCGCGGCCGATTGATCGAAAAACTACCGGCCACCAAGCGCTGAGCGAAACACTACGATCCGGTCGGACGCTTCCGGATCGGGATCGTCGCTGTGCAACCACGGCATGCGCGCGAACGTGCGCGAACAGGGGCCCAACGTCACGACCCGAATCGATCGCCGACGCGCCTCATGCTCGATGCGCGCCATCACGTCGCGCAGCACCGTGCCAATGAAGGGCGTGAACAGATAGAACACGGTCACGTCAATGAACTCGGCATCGCGCGCGTCACCCACGCGCATCGTCACGCCAGTCAGATGCAACGAACGCACGGCGTCGCAGGCACGCGCCACGTACGCAGGTTCGCGCTCGACGCCGCGTGCGGTGGCCCCGGTGAGCACGTGAACCAGGATGGGCACGTGACCCAAACCGCTCCCGAGGTCCAGCACCACGTCGTCGGCGGCGATGGCGGCCCGAAGCACCCCATCGATAATGTGCCGCGCGGGCGTTGGCTGATAGAAGACCATCTCCGGCGGCAACCGCGACAGCGGTGTATCGGGCTCCTCGATGGCGAGCACGCCTGCGATCACATGATCGAGCACATCGTAGTGCTGCCCGGTCGGAAAGCCGACGTCGAGCCATGGTGCCAGCGCCTCGCGACCTTCTCCGCGCTGGATCGCCGAACGCAGCAGCGCGAACGCGTCGCGATCCACCGCTTCCATCGCCTCCAACAGGGCCACCGCGCGTTCGCGCTCTGCGGGATCGGCTTCTCCAAGCAACAGCAGTTCGAGCGTGTCACTCGCTTCGGCGCGCCAGAGGAATGCACGCAGGTCGCGCCAACCCGCTTCCTGTTCAAGCAACGATACGGTGGATGCAAGGGACGCCATGACGTCGCATGGTAACCGCCGCGACTGTCCTTGAGTCCCTAGGGATGTATGAAATCCTTGGCGGCGGTACTCTCGTGGCTCGCCACCGCGCTCCTCCCGCCTGTACAGGAATCACTGGATGAAGCACGCCCGCCGTTCGCCCGCTCGTCGCCGTCTCGCCGTCGCACTTGCGGCGCTCATCTGCCTTCCCGCTTTCGCAGCGCCGCCCCTTGTCACCCTCGTCTTCCGCGATGGCGGGAGGCCCGTCCTCAACGTGACCGATGCCCATGGCCTCACGTTGGTGGACGAGACACTGGGACTGCGTACGGCCGATGCCGACCTCAGCCACGACCTCCGGCTGATGGCCACGAGCCAACGGCCGATCATGGAACGCTACCGAATGACCGTCGGCAAGCGTCTGGATCGCAGCGCGAACCTTAGCGAGACCCGCTACGCGTTGCAGAACGGCAAGGGGCAGAAGCTCGACGTCGTCGTTCGGGTCGCCAACGACGGCGTCGCATTCCGCTACGAACTTCCCGGCGTGACTCGCGCCACCGTAACGGGCGAGTCGACGAGCTTCACGGTACCCGCCGGCGCACCGGCATGGTTGCTGCCGTACGGCCCGCAATACGAGAAGGAACGCATCCAGACGACCGCGGCGGGCGCTGCGCCCGGCGACTACGGCTACCCGTCGCTGTTCCGCGTGGGCGACAGCTATGTACTGATCACCGAGGCCAATGCAGATGGCCGCTACGACGGCAGCCGTCTTGCGCATGTGGGGGGCACGGGCACCTACGGCCTCACGCTGGCCGACCCGCGCGTAGAGAGTACGGGGGTCACGCCTTGGCGCACCGTCATCACCGGCGATCTCGCCACCGTCACTGAATCCACCCTCGTGGACGATCTCGCCGATCCCGCACGGTTTGCCGACACGTCCTGGATCAAGCCCGGCAAGGTGGCATGGTCGTGGCTGAGCGAACACGACAGCCCGTCGAACGTCGAGCGCCAACGCGCCTATGTGGATTTCGCCGCGCGCAACCGCATTCCCTATGTGCTCGTCGATGAAGGATGGAGCGATGCCTGGGTGCCCGACCTCGTACGCTATGCGAATGCAAAGCACGTCGACATCCTGCTCTGGTTTCACTGGTCCAAGCTGGATACCCCGGCCAAGCGCATGGCCGAACTGGAGAAGGTCAAGGGCTGGGGGGTGGAGGGTGTGAAGGTGGACTTCATGGAGTCCGACTCGCAGACCCGCTATCGCTGGTACGACGACACGCTTGCCGACACCGCAAAGCTGCATCTCATGCTTAATTTTCATGGGGCGACGATCCCGCACGGACTCGCACGTACCTGGCCGCATCTCATGACCATGGAAGGCGTGCGCGGCGCGGAGAACGATCCGCCCGCTGTGGGCAACACCATCCAGCCGTACACGCGCAATGTCGTTGGCTCCATGGATTACACACCGGTTGCCTTCGATGTCGGGCGTCGGGAGGCGACGATCGCGCACGAGGTGGCCTTGCCGATCGTGTTCGAATCCGGTTGGACCCACCTGGCCGACAAACCCGAAGCCTATGAGCGACGTCCACAGGCGCTGGCCTTTCTCGATCAGATACCGACGGTGTGGGACGAAACGAAGTTCATCGCGGGCACGCCGGGCCAGGACGCTGTGTTTGCGCGGCGTAGCGGGGACCGCTGGTTTATCGGCGCGATCGCCGCAGGTCCCGCGCGCCGACTGACCGTGCCGCTCGCATCCCTCGGCGTGGGTCCGTGGCATGCCGACGTGGTACGCGATGGCAGCGGCCGTGGCGACGTCGTGCGCTCCGCGCAGAACGTGACGGCCGACAGTTCGTTGTCGTTCGATGTACCGGTCAATGGCGGCTTCGCGGCCATTCTCTGCCCACTGGCGAAGGGCCAGTTCGCGAACGGCTGCTTCCGCTAGCGAAGGGCGCTACGCAGGCGGCGCCACCAGCGCCGCAGTGGGGTGTGATATCCCGGAAATGCGCGCTCCACCGGAACGCGCACGGCCACTTCAGTGCCGCCATCCAGGCGCGACGAAATGGCGGCGACGCCGCCCACCACGTGCGCGCGTTCGCGGATGCCGCGCAGCCCCCAGTGGCCATCCCGCCCATCCCGCAATACCCCCTCGTCGATGCCGCGCCCGTCGTCGCGCACACTCAACACCAGATCGCGCGCTTCCAGCCGCAGTTCCACATCGATGCGGCTCGCATCGGCGTGGGTGGTCGCGTTGTGCACGGCCTCGCGCGCAACGCCATACAACTCGTCGCACACCAGTCCGTCCAGGCCGCGAAGGTCGGCATGCACAGTGACGACGACAGGGACGGTGTGCTCCGCGGCATAGACCGCGGCGAGCGCGCGCAAGGCGACGTCCAACGGCCCGGGCTCACTACCGTGCGAGCGGAGGTCGCGCACTCTGTCACGCGCTTCCACCAGGGCTTCGTCGGCGCGATCCAGCGCGCCTTCCATGGCAACCCGCAGCGGCTCGTCCGGCGGCACGCGATTGGCGATTGCCTGGAAGCGCATGCTCAGGCCTTGAATGCTCTGCAACAAGGTGTCGTGCAGCTCGCGCGCGATGCGCTCGCGTTCCGCATGGCGTTCCTGCAGGCGCGCGCGCAACTGCGCAGCGATACGGCGCAGGCGGATCAAGAACGCGATCCAGATCAGCAGGCCCACGATCACCGCGCAGACGGCGAAGAACCACGGCATCTGGTAGAACGCATGCTCCACCGTGATCACGATCGACGCGCCGTCGTCATTGGTCACGCCATCTTCGTTCGCCGCGATGACACGGAACACGTGGCGCCCAGGCGGCGGATCCGTATAAATGGCCTCGCGTTCGCTGCCGGCCTCACGCCATCGCGTATCGACCCCATCCATGCGATAGCGGAAGTTGACTCGCTCCGGCATCGTTAGGCTGGTGGCGGTGAACGCGATGCGCAGACGCTCCGTACCGGCAGGCAGTTCGACATTCCCGCCCGCAGGCCACGTGCCCGCATCGGTGGCAATCGAGCGAATGGACACCGGTGGCGCCAGAGGATTGCGCGGTATGTTGGCAGGATCGATGGAAACGATGCCGCTGGTCGTGGCGAACCACAACCGACCGTCGTCGGCGACGACAGCGGTCGGCAACGGGCGGAACTGCGCCGGGGTGCCGGGCAATCCATCGAGCGAATCGAACACGGTCACGGGCGCGGCATAGTTCGCATCTTCCAGCGCACGGGCCATTTCGGCTCCGCTGATACGCACCACGCCTTGCGCCGCGTTCGCCCAGTAATCGCCGCGATGGTCGCGCACGAATCCCGATACACCACGCAGCGGCTCGCCCTTTGTCGCGATCATGTGCACGCGGCCGTCGACGACCGCCCCGATGCCGTTTTCGCCGCCGATCCAGACGGTGCCGCGATCCTCCAGCAACGCGGTGACGTTGCCGACGGCGAGCCCCTGCTCCGCACCGATGCGCGTGTCACGGCCGTTCTTGCGGATCAACACCATGTCGCGCGCAAAGCCCAGCCATAGCTGGCCATCGCGGTCGTTCATCAGCACCAGCGGCGCCGGATCGTTCGGGAACGCCGGCAAGGGATCGTGTTCCCAGCCACCTTCGGTGAAATGAAAGATGCCCGGACGGTTGATGGAGACCCAGACCCCACCCTTGCCGTCGCCCACCACCGCCTGCACCCCGGAATAGTCCGGGAAGGGAAGAGGCGCATACGGTTCGGCCTTGCCGTCGCGCAGCCGCCAGATGCCACCGGGCCCGCCGAGCCAGGTGTTCTCGGCGTCGCGACTCGCCGCCGTGACCGCCTGATTCATGTGCGCAGTGGCAACACCGGATGCATCGACCCAACTCAACGGCCGGTTCTTCGTGCCCACCCATATGCCGCGGTCCGCAGCCGCCACCATGGCAAAATCCGTCGCGCCCGGCGGCAGCATCGCCGGCAGCAAGCGACTGGTACGGAAGCGATCGAGGCCGCGGCTTCCCCCCACCCAGACATTACCTTCGCGATCCTGGATCACGCTGCTCGCGTAATCGGAACTCAGGCCCTGGTTCTCCACGAAGCGCTGCGCCTCACCGCTTTCCGCACCGATCGTCCTGCCCGCGAGCACATGCACCCAGGGCACGCGACGGATGCCATCGCCAAGGGTCGGCATCCACAGCGCGCCGTCACGGTCGAACAACAGCCCCGCGGACGACAACCGCAAGACCGGCCCCGCGTCTTCCACCCGGCCCTTCGCCACCCAGGCCGGCCGCACGCCGCCATCGGCCTCGGCAACCCAGATGGCGCCATCGGGCGCTTCCGCGATCCGGTTGACCCGACCCACGGCATGCGTCGCGACGACAAAGCGATGCCCGCCAGGCGGCAACCAGGCGAGCGCATCTTCCGTCGCGACCCACAATCGCCCTCCACTATCGACCGTGAGGTTGCGCGCTCGCGCGCCCGGCAAGCCCAGCGCGGGACCGACTTGCTTCCAGGTGCCGCGATCGAGCGACACGAGGCCGTTGAAAGTCGCGGCCCAGATGCGGCCGTCGGCCGTGCCGGCAATCGCATAGAGCGTGCCCGTGGGCAGACCCGAAGCGGCGGCGTAGTGCGTCGCGCGGTCGTCCTTGACGAAGCTGGCGACGCCGTAGCGAAACCCGACCCACAAGCCACCCGACGCAGGCGCATAAAGCGAGGCAACGCTGGAGGCCGGAAAATCCCCGCCCTCCCGTGGGCGATAGCGCTCGAAGCGCACGCCGTCAAAGCGATAGAGCCCCGTCTGCGTCCCGACCCACAGATACCCATCCTGGGTCTGCGCCAGCGCCGTGACCTGGCCGGGCGCGCCTTCGCGCACCGTCCAGGCCGTGTGATAGAACTGCGCGATATCGCGATCGCGGCTGTCCGTCGCATCCGCCGCAAAGACACACGCCACCCAGCCGGCAAGCACCAGCCAGACAAGAAGGCATGCGGCGAGAGCGCGTTTCAGACGCAATGACGGATTGCTCGGTGAGGACAGGCGCAACGATAGCGGAAGCTGCGTGGCTTAGGCGTCCCCTTGAGGCACCGCCGCGCCCAACCTCGCTAACGCTCGCTCACGTCAACGACGCACGGTGCCGTGGAGACGTGAGCCGGCTCCGCAGGAACCATCCAGGCGGCACCGCATCGCAGCGCATATGAACCAACGCACGAATCACGCCCGCGCCTCAGAGAATCCGACCGAAAGCAAATTCGACTAGATCGGCAACAGGGCCTCCGCGACCACAACAGCAATCATTGAAAGGCAGCTTATGCGCCCAATGACATAAAGCGTTCGGATACATCGGACGACGCAGGTCTCGGAATCAGCCAGCGTCCCAGGGGGTACAGCGCCAAGTGACCTAATAAGGTCAGGGCGATTCCCCGGCAACCACGACGCGAAGAACGCCGGCGAGCCCAATTGAACATACAGGGTTGGATGCCTCGTCATCAGGATGTGTACCAACCAGGCTCTCAGGCAGATCGAGATGAGAAGACATGCGCCGGCAACGACCCAGCCAAGCCAAAACCAAGTCTCTGCGGAGTCATGCATGTAACAGCTTCTCGACAATGCAGGCATCGATCCGTGCTGCGTTCGGTTTCATCGATGCGTCACTCCCGCTGCAGCCACACTTAAATTGCCACAGGATGTGACTAGCTACGATCTAAAGTTTCGTCCAGCCACAAGAAACGTCAAAAATCCTAACTGCGCCACAGCAAATCCCCCAAGAAACAGCAGCGCTGCCCGCGTATGCATCAGTTCAAGCAAAATCTTATCCGAAGAAGAAAACAACATGCCGGATTGAATTCCCCAGTACATGTTGTAACAGCCGAATAAGAATCCCGCTAAAGCGAAAATCGTAGCGAATATCTTCACGCACCTACTCCAACGGGCGCGCACAAAATGCCGCCAGAATACAACCGCTCAGTATCTTCTTCATGCGCCCGTTTCATCCTCGTCGAGGTACGACGAAGGCTAGGTACGCTGTAGGTCGATGGACATAAGACCAGTCTGAAAAAATGTGACATCGCCTGCGAGCGATGTAAGGCATCACATTTTTTGCATATGCCGGGCGTGTTGCGCCAAATTCTCATGACGCATCGCCAACAACCTGCTAAGTGCATCGATCAGCGAGCGATCCCCATCTCGCGCAGGAAGGCCAGCGAATCGGCCAACACCGCAGCCGCGACGGGCGAGCGTTCCGGAGAAGCGAGCACGTGCGCGGCGCGCGCATACGCCACCAACCGGCGTTGCGATGGCGACGTACCCAACGCGTCGAATGCGTCGCGCATCGCGGCGGTCGAGGTCAGCGTATCGCGGTCGTCGGCACCGCCGTCCCACAGGCCGAAGAACACCGGGCAGTTGATCGTGGCGAACCGTTCCGGCCGCATCCATTGGTCGAACACGCGCGCGATGGCGCGATACCCATCCGAGTGGATCATCGACGACCAGTAGCGGCGCTGGAACGAGGTTCGCTCGCCGGGCGGCGATACAGCACCTTGCAGCCGCGTCGCCATGATCAGTTGGTCGCGATCATGCGCCTGTATGCCCGGCGACCATGCGATGACCGCAGCAACGTCGTCGGGGCGGCGTATCGCGAGATCGAGCGCGAGCGATGCGCCCATGGACGTAGCGACGAGCACCACGCGCGCTCCCAGGCACAGGCCGATGTCCAGTGCCTCGTCGGCATCGGCGCGCCAATGTTCGGGGGTGATACCAGCCATAGCCTCGGGAAGGTCACTGCCGTGTCCGCTGAGCCGATGGAGATACAGATGGGCCTCGCACGCATCGGCGATGGCACGATGAGCCGGCGCGCCCTCCGCCTGGCTGGCGGTGAAGCCGTGGAGATACACCACGGCGACGGGCTTTCGGGTGTGCGCGCCGTGGGCGTGGAAGACGATGCGCGCCTGATTGTCGGGCTTGAGCCCGGGCACGGCCCTTTCTTGGCGCTCGATGCGCGCTGCTAGCTCGTCGAGCACCCTCACGCGCCGGCCGACGCCCCGGAGCGCTCGCGCTGCGCGTCGACGAAACGCCGCATCGACTGCGCCAAGCCTTCCACATCGGGCAGCGCGGCGTGCATGTCGCCGCCGGCCTGGACGATCACGGCCACGTCGTCGCAGACGCGGTCGCCTCCCGGCAGGCCAAGATTTCCCAGCACGTTGCGCAGTGCATGCACGGCCTCCGAAGCTGCCGCCACGTCGCGCGCGACGATCGCTGCGCGCAAGGCATCGAAATGATGAGCGGCGGTGCGCGCGCAAAGATCCACGAAGCCCGCGAATTCCTCGTGACTCGTCAGGGCGCGCATGTCGTCCAGCGGCGTGTTGCCGTCCCACTCCGCGCCCGGCTCGATCATCGGCTGCCAGTGCTGCGCGGCATGCTCCAGGCGGCGCTCATCCGCGATCGATTCGATCATGTCGAGCAGACGCTGGGTCGCGATCGGTTTGGTGAGATAGGCCCGTGCGCCTGCCTTGAACGCGATGCGCACGGCATCGTGGCTGGAATCGGCACTCAGCATCACGATGGGCGGTACAGCACGTGTGCGCCGCGCCACCTCGATGCGGCCCAGCACGTCCCACCCGGAGCTGCCGGGCATGTGCAGGTCCATGAAGATCAGATCGAACGGTTCGCGTGCCAGCCGGGCCAGCGCTTCGTCGCCGTCGGCGCTGAAGACCGGCATGTGCCCGGCGCGCTCCAGGATACGTCCGAGGATCTCGCGATTGGCCGCGTTGTCGTCCACCACGAGACAGCGCTGCGACGCCACGCGGCCGCGGTGGTCGTCGAGCAGGTCGACCAAGGGCGTCTCGCTGGCGCTGCGCGCACCCGCGGCGGCGCGTGGCAGGGAAAAACGCCAACTGAAGATCGAACCACCTGCGGGATTGTCCACGACGTCGAGGCTGCCGCGCATCTGCTCCGACACGTTGCGAACGATGTACAAACCTAGCCCCACGCCTTCCTGCCGCCGGCTTTCGCCCACGCTCAGTTGATGGAACGGATCGAAGATGCGCTGCTTGTCGTGGTCGGGGATGCCGATGCCCGTGTCGCTGACGGTGCACGCAATGGTCGGATCGCGACCGCTGAAGCCCTCGATCAGGGTCACACGTACCTCGACCACCCCGCCCGGCGGCGTGAACTTCACTGCATTGGACGCGAGATTGGACAGTACCTGTTCGATGCGGCCCGGATCGCCCGCGAAAACGCCCTCGACAGACGGGTCGCGCGACAAGCTGAAGGCAATGCGCTTCTCGGCCGCCTGCGGACGGCAGACCGCCCCGACCGTCGCCAGCACTTCGTCAAACGTGAATGCCTGGTGGCGCAGCGTGAAGCTGCCGCCCGCGAACGATGCCACGTCCAGCACTGCATTTACCCGGTGTAGCAAGGCATTGGCATTGGCGGACAACAAGGCCACCAGGCGGCGCTGGTCGTCGGCCATGGCCGCAGTATCGATGAGCGAGGCAGCGTGAATAACCGTGCCGAGCGGGGTACGCATCTCGTGGCTCATCATGGAGATGAAGCGATGCTGCGCCTCGCGCGAAGCAATGGCTTCCGCCGAGACCTCGCGCAGCGCGTCGATCATGCGGTACAGCGTCATGGGTAGCACGATCACCAGCGCCAGCGCGTACAACGCATACGCGGGACGCGCCGCCCAGTAACCGGGCGGCGCCACCACCGCAAGGATGGTGAGCGAGGCGAGGATGCCGGCTGCGCAAGCCTTCCTGCTGTAACGCACACCGAGCGCCACGGAGAGAAAAGGCAGCACGGCGGCGAGGCTGATAAGCAGCATGAAGCCGGACTTCAGCAGGATCGCCACCATGAGGAAGTTGGCAGCGTTGCCGACGGCCTCGAGCGTCACGTTCTGGCGTAGCGAGCCGGCGCGTACGCCCAGCATCCAGAACACACTGAGCACGAAGAGACCGATTGCAACGGGAAGCGTACGTTGCGCCTCTACCGCCATGGGCACCGGCCCATGCAGCCAGGCGGCGGTCCATACGACCACGAGGCCGAGCAGCACGGTGCGCAGCAGCGAGACGCGGTGTTCGCGAAAACTCGCCACGATACGGTCGATGCGCGGATTGCGCAGCCGTTCGGCGACCTCGCTGAGCATCACCGGTTCGGCGCGCTTGCCGACACCGCCATCGATCTTCATGCCCGCCTGGTCCAGCGTCCCCAATAGTCGCCTAGTCTATGAACTCTGTCGCTGGTGGCAAGTGCAAGGCTCAAGGCCTTGGGGCGCGCGGCTTTGCGGGCTTCCTTGGCGAGACGCCCTTGGCAACCGGGAGTTTTCCTGCCGCCTCCTTGCGGGTGGCAGTCCTCTTCACGGCTGTCTTCTTCGCCGTGGGCTTTTTCGCCACCGTCTTCTTCGCGGCGGTTTTCCTGGCCGGTGCCTTCAGCTCGATCCACACCGGGGCATGATCGCTGGCCTTGGGGCGATCGCGTACCCAGCGGTCCACACCGGCTCGCTTGAGCCGCGGCGCGAGGTCAGGCGACACCAACAGATGATCGATACGCAGGCCGCGGTCGCGGGGCCAATGCTGGCGGAAATAGTCCCAGAACGTATAGATGCGTTCGTCCGGATGCGTGGCGCGCAGCGCGTCGGTCCAGCCCTGCGCCAGCAGGCGTGCGTACGCATCGCGACTCTCCGGCTGCAACAGCGCGTCGCGTCGCCAGTGCTTTGGATCGTAGATGTCCTCGTCCGTGGGCACTACGTTGTAGTCGCCAGCGAGAACCACGGGGTGCCCCGTATCGAGCAGACCTTGGGCATGACGCAACAGACGCTCGAACCAGGCGAGCTTGTAGTCGAACTTGGGGCCCGGCCATGGATTGCCGTTGGGCAGATACAGGCAGCCGACGAGCACCCCATGCGCCGCTGCTTCCAGATAGCGGCTTTGAAGGTCTTTCGTATCGCCGGGCAGGCCGCGCCGGCTTTCCAGGGGCGTGGCACCTCTGGCAAGGATGGCCACGCCATTCCAAGAGGACTGGCCAATCCACAACGCACCGTACCCGGCGGCTTCGATCTCGCGGATCGGGAACCCCGCGTCGGTTGCCTTCAGTTCCTGCAGACAGACCACGTCAGGTGCCTCGCGCTCCAGCCATTCGAGCAGATGGGGGAGCCGCGAGCGGATGCCGTTGACGTTGTAGGTGGCGATTTTCATCGGCCGACTGTTCGACAGCGCGGGTGGATGCGAAGTGACGTGCCGTTCAATGGCGACCCTGCGCCGGCCGGCCACCCTGGATTGGCATGACATTTGCCTCGATCCAAACATGGACGTCCAGACGTCCGCCACGGCTCATCGCCGCGCGATTTTTTACGATCGCTTTCACGGAAGCTCTAAGGCACTTTTTCGGCAACAAAAGGGCGGATGAATCCCCATAAAAGCCTGTAGTTACGGCGTTTTCTGCTGCGCCGCGGCAAGCGGCGGAGCGGACCGGAAGGGAGTCGAATGACGCCTGTGACGGGCTGGACATCGCAGGATACCTCCTGTAAATCATCGGCGGAGTCCATTTGGATCGAGACAAATGGACGGCTAGGCGATGGAGCGCGGGAGGGGTCGTCTTGGCTCCAGAGCAGAGCATTCGGGCGGGGGCCCGTTGCCGCTTTCCCGTGTTGCCGTCTTTTTTCTGGGGCACCAATTCGGGGAAGTCATGAACAAGCAGTTTCTCTCTCGCAGGCGCGCTCTCGCACTGGCGGTATGCACGTGCCTGGGCAGCGTTTCGAGTGTGTATGCGCAGTCCACCACCGGCGCTCTCAACGGTTCGGTTCCCGCGGGCGGCAACCAGACGGTGGTCGTCGAAAGCGGTGCCGGTTTCCGGCGCGAGGTCGCCGTGGACGAACGCGGCCGCTACAGCGCAAACCAACTGCCGCTGGGCACCTATACCGTCACGCTGATGCGCGACGGCGCACCGGTCGATACGCGCAAGGACGTGACCCTGCGTGTCGGCGCCAGCACCGACGTGTCCTTCAATGCACCCGCGGCAGCCAGCGCCAGCAACGCAGCCAGCCTCGAAGGCGTGACGGTCACCGGGACGGCCCTACCGAACATCGACGTGACCGCGGTCGACTCGCGCACCGTCATCACGTCCGAACAGCTTGCGAAGCTACCGCTGGGCCGTTCCGCCGAAGCCATCGCGCGCCTCGCGCCGGGCGTGGTCAACAACGGCGGCGGCTTCACCAGCGATACCGGCCGCTCGGTTGCCAGCTTCGGCGGCGCCGCTGCCAACGAGAACGCCTATTACGTCAACGGCTTCAACACCACCGATCCGTTGAACGCGCTGGGTGGCCTGCAGCTTCCGTACGGAGCGGTGGACCAGCAGGAGGTCTATACCGGCGGCTACAGCGCGCAGTACGGTCGTTCCGATGGCGGCGTGATCAGCCAGGTCGGCAAGCGCGGCACCAATCAATGGCATTTCGGCGCACAGATCCTGTGGGAGCCGAACTGGGCCCGCGCGTCGGGCCCGAACCTGCATTACGCGAACACGCCCGACTCCGCACCGGCCGGTGACCTGTACCAGCCGAAGAGCCAGAACGACAAATGGAGCACCACGGTCAGTGCCTACGCGGGCGGTCCGCTGATCAAGGACAAGCTGTTCTTCTTCCTGGCTGGCGAATTCGAGAAGCAGGGCTACCGCAACGTGAACTCGGTGGGCAGCAGCACGCCAGCCTCGACGAACAACTACGACAACCCGCGCTGGTACGGCAAGCTCGACTGGAACATCAACGACAGCAACATCCTCGAGTTGACCAGTGCAGGCGACAAGCGCGAAGGCTCCGGCACCCGCTACAGCTACGACTACGCCAACCTCTCGCGTACCGCACGGATCGGTGACGTCAACGACACCAAGACGGGCGGCGACCTGTGGGTAGCCAAGTACACGGGCTACATCACGGAGAACCTGACCGTGAGCGCCATGTTCGGCAAGATGTCGAGCAAGAACTATGACCAGCCGACCGAATACGACCCGGAACTCATCCGCGTGGATAATCCGGTACGCCAGAACCCGGCGTTGAACGGCGGCCACCCGATCCAGAACAACCAGGTGGCCGACATCAGTTCGCCGGGCCGCGGCAACAAGTCGACCAACTTCCGCTTCGACGTCGCCTACGTGCTGGGCGATCACACGATTGCCGTCGGTATCGATAACGTGCGTTCGCGCGTGGAGGACTTCGGCACGCAGAGCCCCGGCCCCGGCTACGTCTGGAGCTACGGCCATTCCGACGATCCGACGGAGGCCATCGACAACACGCCCGGACGCAACTTCGTTCCCGCCCCTGCCCTGTTCCCCAACGGCGCGGGCGGTTACTGGGTCAGCCGCAACGTGGTGAATAACCTCGTCAACGTCCGCTCCGACCAGAAAGCCCAGTACATCGAGGACAAGTGGCAGGTCAACGACCGTTGGCTGCTCTCGCTCGGCCTGCGCAACGACCAGTTCACCGACTACAACCAGTTCGGTGAGCCGTTCATCAAGCAGACGCGTCCGCAATGGGCACCGCGTCTCGGTGCGTCGTGGGACGTGAACGGCGACGGCAGCTTCAAGGTTTACGCCAACGCCGGTCGATACTACCTCGGCCTGCCACTCAATCCGGCCACGGGTGCGGCTGCCGGCTACACCGCCACGCAGCAGTACTTCACCTATTCCGGCATCAACCCGGTGGATGGCACGCCGACCGGTCTCACGCAGTTCAGCGGTGTGGTGTCGGGCAACAACTCGTACGGCATTCCGCCCGACCCACGCACCGTTGCCGCGAAGGATCTGAAGTCCGAGAACCAGGACGAGTTCATCCTGGGTTTCGACAAGACGTTCGGTGAGCACTGGACGTATGGCGTGAAGTTGATGCAGCGCAAACTCAATGCCGTCATCGACGATTTCTGCGACCTCGACGTCGTCACCAACAAGGCCACCGCCCTTGGTTATACGGTCGGCTCGACGAACAGTTGCTACCTCGTCAACGGCGGCCATTCGAACAAGTTCACCCTGATCGACAGCGCGGGCAATCCGTTCGTCGTGCCGCTCAGCCGCGAAGAAATGGGCATGCCGAAGACGAAACGCCGCTACCTCAGCGCCGAGTTCTACACCGAGCACCAGTTCGACGGCACCTGGTACGGCAAGTTCGATTACGTGTGGTCGCATTCGTACGGCAACACCGAGGGCCAGGCTCGTACCGATACGCGTCAGTCCGGTGCCGCAGGCAGCGTGGACTGGGACAACCACTACGTGATGGATTACGCCAATGGTCCGCTCGGCAACGATCACACGCACGTGTTCAAGGCCTACGGTTACTGGCAGTTCGCGCCCGAGTGGCAGTTGTCCGGCAACCTGCAGGCGACCTCCGGCGCGCCGGAAGTCTGCCTTGGCTATTGGGGCCCGAACCAGGAAGATCCGGCGCACTACGGCAGCTCGTATCACTGGTGTGACGGTCAGCCGTCGCCCCCGGGAGACAAGGGCCGCCTGCCGTGGACCTTCCAGTTGGATCTCGGCGTGACCTATCGCCCAGGCTGGGCGGATTCGAAGCTGGCGTTCTCGGCGAACGTCTTCAACGTGCTCAACCAGCAGCGCGCCACGTTCCGCTACCCGACCGAGTACGAAAACCGCGGCTCGCCGCATCCGATCTACCGCGTTCCGCTGATCACCCAGGATCCGCGCTACGCACGCCTCGCCGTCACGTACGACTTCTAAGCGTCTTCAACACCCGCAAGATCCCTGTGTGAGACTTGCGCCCCTCCACGGACACCGGCTCATCCCCAACCGGTGCCCGTGGATCGGGCGCTCTTTTTTTGTCTGGATGTCGGACACCGTTACTACAGGCTCATGCCATGGCTGTGCTGCTGTCGCTGCATCGCCATGTGTTCCGCCTGTTGGCGCAGGTCATTGGCGAAGGCCTGATCGAGTTGCCGGGCGTGGGCGATGCTTTGGTCCTTCGGCGGCGGTGTGCTGTCGCATTCGATCGACGCGACCTTGCCGGTATATCGCGCGCTGCAGAGGATGCGATCGTCCGCGACGTCGACGGCGCCCAGGTCCTGCGCATGATGGATACCGATGCGACGGGCCTTCAGGGCCACCTCGGCGGCCTTGGCATCGGAGATGTCCATCGGCAGGCGGTGGCGCACAGCGGCGTAGAGCGGATCGTCGTCCGGACGCGGCAGCGTGGCACGCGGCTTGGTATGCGTCAGCGGGTGCGCCGATTCCACGAGGCGACCGGCGTCGTCGGGATGGAACGCCTCACGCGCGGCGGCACGGTGCAGGCGCAGATCACGCGTGTCTTCCAATATCCGGCGTTGCGCTTCTGGCACGTCGTCGAGTTGGTCGTGGCGGATGCCCATGACCGGTTCCGCATGGCGGATCTCCATCCACTCGCCGTACCGGTCGCGCATGTAGTAGTGGTCGTTGCGACCGATGACGTCGGGCGAATCGTGCGGGCGTTCGTTCAACGCGCCGACATACGCCGCGCTCATATCACGCGCATAGGCGCCACGGTCGATCACCGGCATGTCCTGCGCGGCGACGAGGCCGAGCAAAGTGTCCTTGCCGCGATGCAGGCCCAGCGCCTGGTCGTTGAGCATGCTGGTCCAGACGCGTTCGGCGGGGGCTTCTACGATCTTGTCCAACGTGGCGCCCGACAGCACCTCGCCGCGCTCTGCGGCGCGCGTCTGTTCACGCTGCGCATCCTGCTTGCCCGCGCGACGTGCCGCTTCGAGCAATTTGCGCGGCGTCCAGGCGTCGGGATCGACTTCGATCTTGCGGAAGGCGCGATCGTGCGCCTCTTGCACTTCTTTCACAGGGAGATTGAGTGCTTGTGACGATTCGCCCCTGCCCATCCATTGCTTGCGATAGGCGAGGTCGCGCTTCATGAGGTCCACACCGAAGTCGTCCCATTCGCGTTCTGTGAAGACCTTGCCGTTGTGTTCGCGTGCGTAATTCTGCGCGTAGAGGTTCGCCGTCTTGCCCGGCATGTTGTCGTGACGAACGACACCCAGGGCGAGGCGTCCATAGCCGTCGTTGCCGGGCAACTGCGCCAGGTAATTCCAGTACAGCTCGCGATTTTTTGCTCCCGCGTAATGGCTAAGCACCTTGAGGTCCTTCGGGCTCAGGCCGGGTGCGCTCACGGCTTAACCTCGCCGTCGCGGAACAATTGCCGGACGCGATCCTCGATGCGCCGCCAGTCGGCCATGACGATGCGCTGATACATGATATCCACGGTCGCGCGATATTCCGGAAGCATGAAATGGTGGTCGCACGTGGCGCGTTCGAAGACACCGCGGATGACGGACAGACCGTCCGGTGTCACGGTGACGCCATCGGGAATCGCCGCGGGTGAGCATTTCAGGACCGTGCGCGGGATCCCATCAGGGCCCATGTCGATGTACCAATCCTCGTTCCGGTAACCCGACGGCTCGGCGGCCGGTGTATCGGGTCCGAACAGACGCTGGTAGTAGCGTTCCAGTGCCGGAAAGTCGGTGTAGTACGGCGTCAAGCCATGGACCGGGTCGCCCTTGATCCGCAGGTGCAGGTTTTCAGAGGGATCATCGCGACCGAAGTCCCCGTCGGGGTCGAACGGCTCGATGATGCTGCGCATGTAGCGATGCACTTTTTCGTCGGTCAGTCGATCGAGGTACGAGACCGAGACCGGCAACGTGGAGAGAAATGTATCCTGATCGCGATACATGTAAACGTCCTCGGGCCACGGCTCCAGCGACGGCCAGCGCAGCACGAAACTGATCTGTTTAAGGCGGCTGCTTGGGCGGTAGTGCTCCTTGAATACCTCCTCCGGAAACACGAACGCATGCGGACCGAGCATGGCGCCATGCATGCCGGCCGGCACGATCACACCACCGATGCTGTGCGGATAGGCGACCGGCTTCGGTTCCGGCGTTGCGCCTGTGGTCATTAACGAGGTCAGCAACACGGCGAGCGATCGGGGGAAGGACATGGCCTCTCCTTGGGCGTCATGAGGGGGGTGAGGGGCGTGGCGGCGCGGCATGATCACCGGGCAGCGCACGGGACGCGGTAGCGCTACGCCGAGCAGCCATTGCTCGCCGGCGCGCAGCGCGAGCGCGTCCTCCGTGGACGGATCGCAGGGCATGCGACGCCCCTGGCGCCGATGTGCGTCGAGGAAATGCTTGATGCCCTGCGCTTCGCGTTCGGCGCGCAACCGATCGACTGGCGCGTGGGAGGCCAACACGCCGAAGCGTCCGGCGAGCGCGTCACCGTATTCGCGGAACAGCGCCGTGACGCTGCGTGCCGAAGCGAGACACCGTAGCGTGTCGGCGTGCTCGAGCAGGCACGGCAACCGTGGCAGCAGGTCGAGGCCGTGGATCACCACCGTGGGCGCGTGGTGGCTCGCCCCAGCCCTCCACTGCGTTACGCACGCCTCGATCAACGGCACCGCCGCGTCGCGCCGACCGTACGGCACGTCCAGATAGAGCGTGGCGCGTTCAGGCGCGGCGGGGACAAAGGCCGGGCCGCGCGTCGCCGCATCCACCGTTGCCGAGGCGAACACTGCCAAAGGCGTGCGCAAGCGGGCGACAAGGCGCAGCAGCCCTTCGTCGTCGATGTCGGCATATACGAGCAATGCCGACTTGGTCGCCGGCCGCAGCGCCGGCAGCGCGGCGAGCGCATGCAGCCAACGACGGACGCTTTCGGCGTCATCGAGCGGTTCGAGCAAACGCCACAGGTCGCCCGGCGCCGGTGGCACCGATTCATGTGCCGCGCGCAGTACCGCATCCACGGCCTCCACCAGCCCCAGGAACAGGCCACGCACCTGGCTGACCCGCGCACGCTCCTCGATCCGCCGCTCCGGGTACCAGGCTTCCGCCAGCGCTTCGAGTTCCGGTCGCCGCAGCCGCTCGGGCGTCCAGGCGATGGCGAACGGATTCCACGGCCGGCCGCCGCCGAACGGCGCGAGCCGATGCACTTCGCCGTGCCCGACACGCCAGCCGGCGGTGGCAGCGTGCATCGTGCCGTCCAGGTCGATGACCAAGAGCGGCCCGGTCAGATCGCGTAGCGCGCCGCGCAGCACCTCGTGCGTGATCGGATAGCCCGGGGCGACGACCAGCAGCGACTCGCCGGGCGGCAAGGTAAGCGTGCGCAGGCCATGGCGCGAGAGCGGCGGCTGTTTGGGCCGGGTCCATGCAGGTAGCCGGCGCAGCACGCGCGCCGTATCGACGGGCGACACGGACAGCGAAGGTTTCAGCGCCCGGATTCGTCGCATCAGGCAGACCACGCCGAGCGCCCACAGCATCGGCGCCAGTGCCAGGCCGATCAGCCCAGCCACGCGAATGCGCCCGGCGTAAGGAAGGTACTCGGGCAGTTCCAGCGATTGCCAATACGCCAGCGCCAACCCGTAGTGCAGGTCCGCCAGCGGCACGCCGAGCACCAGCACGATGCAGGCGCCCGACAGATAAGGAGCGATCGCACATACGCCCAGGCCTCCAAGGCCTGCTCCAAGGCGCCACCATCCAGGCATCATGCCGTGTCCGTGCTTGTCCAAAGCGCGGATGCTGCCACGCGCCGCACGCGTCATCGACGCGAGGCTTGGCAACTCAAAGGTTTAGATGCCGGCTAAAAAGCAACCCAGGCGTGACAGCCCTGAGGGCTTTCGTAAGACGGGAAGGTGCGGCGAATCAGCGCGCCTCGCCGGAGGCGGCCACCACCATCTCGATGTATCCCAGCACGTCGGCCAGGGGCAGGTCGAAGACCCCCGCATCGCCGTTGTCGTAGGCCTGCCGCCAGACCGCGTATCCATCCCGCCACGATTCATCGGCATCGGCGTCGCCAGCACGAGCCAGCAGGCTCGCATCCAGCGACGCGCGCGACACGGCGGCGTGCTGCATGGCCGGCTGCAGACCGCCGGGCAACCGGTGGTTGCGCAGCTTCACGTCGAGGATGGAGACGTGGAAGACGTCGCCGTCTTCCGGTTCGCGGTCGAGATGGCGGATGGCAACACGCGAGGCTTCCTCGCCAGGGCGGGTGCGATAGGTCCAGGCCTGGCCCACGGCGTAATCCGGTCGGGTCATCGGCGTCTCTCCTTCCTGCGAACGGCCCCGCATCATAGGACCTGTTTACCGAATTCGCGTTGTCCTAGTGCAGTCGGGTGCGGCGACCCGGATCGATATGGCTTAAACTTGCGCCCCATGAGCGCGCACCTACGCGGTGCGCAGCGACGCGCGAGGCAGCGCGGCCCCACCGGCCGCTTCCCCAGCCGATCCCAGGCCACCGCGCGCGGCGCGTTGGCCCGCCCTTTTCGTCTTTGAGGTTCAGCACACCATGGTGGCACTGGCGACCGAGCACGTGATCGACGTGCATCACTGGAACGACAGCCTCTTCAGTTTCCGCACCACCCGCGACCCGGGATTCCGGTTCGAAAGCGGGCATTTCGTGATGATCGGGCTGGAAGTCGACGGCAGGCCGCTGATGCGTGCCTATTCGATTGCCAGTGCGAATTACGAAGAACACCTGGAATTCTTCAGCATCAAGGTCCAGGACGGCCCGCTCACCTCGCGCTTGCAACACCTTAAGCCGGGCGATCCGGTCATCGTGAGCCGCAAGCCCACCGGCACCCTGGTCCTCAATGACCTGAAGCCCGGCAAGCGCCTTTATCTGCTGGGTACCGGCACGGGTCTGGCACCGTTTCTCTCGATCATCCGCGATCCGGAGACCTACGAGCGTTTCGACACCATCGTGCTGGCCCATGGCGTTCGCCACGTCAACGATCTTGCCTATTCCGAGTACATCGAGAACGAACTGCCGAACCACGAGTACCTGGGCGAGCTGGTCCGCCAGAAGCTCATCTACTACCCGACGGTGACCCGCGAAGCGTTCCGCAACCGGGGCCGGATCACCGACGCCATCGCCGACGGCGAGCTGGCCCGCGCGACGGGCCTGCCGCAACTCAACCCCGCTGAGGATCGCGTCATGCTTTGCGGCAGCCCGTCGATGCTGGAAGACGTCTGCGTGCTGCTCGATGGCGAAGGTTTCCAGGCCTCGCCGCGCACGCGTGAGCCGGGCGACTACGTGATCGAGCGCGCGTTCGTCGAGAAATGACGCGCCTTGCTAGCCGGGTACCCGCTCAGCGGCGTACCCGGCCCTGCCCTTCGTTGTCCCAGTAGCCAAAGATTCGCCGCGCCACGAGTTTGTAGAGGCGCTTTCCGGTCGCGCGCCACAGCCGTGAATGCGGCGCCGGCTGCGCGAGGATGCGCTGCTGCCTTGCCGAAAGACGCTCGGGCGCATACGTACGCTTGTGTTTGAGCAGGTGACGAAGATCCTCCCGCGCCAGCAGGCGGAACAGCGCGCCGCGGCGTCCGCGTGTCCAGGCGATCTGAAAATCCACCAGGCCCGGCGAGCCGTCCTCGCGCACAAGCCAGTTCGGCTCCTTGGCGAGGTCGTTGTGCACGATGCCGCGCCGGTGCAGCACGGCGAGCAGGCGCAATGCATCGCGATAGTAAGCCGCATCGAGCGGGCGTCCCACCTGCATCGGCTCGCCTGCCATATAGCTGCGTTCGAGCACGGTGCCATTCCACGCCAGCAGGCGGGGCACGCCGTCCACGCCCTCCAGACGACGGAGGGCGCGCGCCTCGCGCGCCGCGGCACGACGCGCGAACCAGCGCGCCCACCAGCGCGCCGCACCGATGTCGCGGCGAATCAGCCGCACGCCGTCACGATCTACCCGCTCAATGCGGCCCAGTTCGTCGGCCTTCAGCAGGGTCACCGATTCCGTCGTCGCCGTATGCACGTGGTTCCTTCATTCATTGACGCGCCGTCCGCCATGCGGAAGCTACGCTAGTATTTCCCGTTGCGAGCCACGCGAAGGAGAACACGCAAGATGCCGGTGCGACACATCCTGCCGCTTTTCATCGCCGTGGCCGGGCTCGCTGCCTGCCGCGACGATACTGATCGTGCGAAGAGCGGCAACACGCCGCCTCCCGCGCAGGCAGGGTCGAACAAGGATACCCAATCCGGGCGCGAAGGCCTGTATACGATGGAGCTGAAGCTGCCCGATCTGCCGCCCGAGGCGGCGCCGCTGCGTCAGGCGATCGATCACTACGTGGCGCGCCAGAAGCGTGATTTCCTCGCCACCCTCGATGCGCCCGATGCGCAGGCAAGCGCGCGCGAGCTTCCCTGGGATCTGAATCTCGACGTCGCTATCGCCTCGCGTACCGACCGCTTCATCAATGTGCAGGTGGACGGCTCCTCGTTTACCGGCGGGGCCCACCCCGCGCCCATCGTCGACAGCTTCACCTACGACGTGCGCGAGCGCCGCGTGGTGAGCATCGACGAACTCTTCACCGATCCCAAGGCGGCCGAACGGGCCTTCGCCGCCGAGGCGCGCCGCCAGTTACTCACCGCGCTGGACGACCAGGACGAGCCGTTGGCCTCCGATGCCACACAGATCGACGAAGGCACCGCGCCGGACGCGGACCACTACCGCGTCTTCAGCCTGCTCACAGGCCCCGACGACAAGGTCCACGGCCTCACCTTCATCTTCCCGCCCTACCAGGTGGCGTCGTACGCCGCCGGTCCGCAGGCCATCGACGTGCCGAGCGAGGCGTTCTCCGCGCTCCTCAAGCCCGAGTATCGCGAGGCCTTCCGTTGATGGAGCTGTTTCTCTACCTGCTCGCTGCCGCACTCATCGTCGGCGGCGTGGCCGGTGCGATTCTGCCCGCGCTGCCGGGCATTCCCATGATCTTTGGCGGCATCTGGCTCGCCGCCGCCGTAGATGAGTATCGTCATCTGGGCTGGGCCTGGCTGCTGGCCATCGGCGTCGTCGGCGCCGTGGGCGTGGCGCTGGACTTCATCTCGGCATCGTTGGGTGCGAAACGCATCGGCGCCAGTTCACGCGCCCTTTGGGGGGCAGGCGTGGGCACCACCATCGGCATGTTTTTCGGCATACCGGGGCTGCTTATCGGCCCCTTTGCCGGTGCCGTCGCGGGCGAGCTGTGGTCGGGTCAAAGCGTGCTGCGTTCCGCGCACGTGGGCGTGAGTACCTGGGTCGGCATGCTGGTGGGCATCCTCGCCAAGGTGGTGATCTCGTTTTTGATGATCGGCATGGCAGGACTGGCTCTGCTTTTCAGCTGACAGGCCATTGGGCACATTGGCGCTGGGCCGCCGCAACCGCTAGTCTCGCCGGACTTCACTGGGGAGACACGCATGTTCCGACGACTCACCCTCGCCGCCGCCGTGACCTTCGCGGTCGGCAGCCTGCACGCCGAGACCGCCACGCAACCCGCCTGGATCGCCCGCAGCAACGCCGACGCACAGCCGCTGCTCGACGTCACCGCGCGGTTCAGTCCCGAATCGGCCACCGACATCGGCCTCAAGGGTTACGACGAGAAGACCGTGGACCTCGGCCCCGACGTGGACAAGCGCCAGCGCGCGGCTCTCTTGGCAGTCCGCGACACCGTGAACAAGCGCCTCGCCGTGGAGAAGGACCCCAACGTGAAGCAGGATTTGCAGATCCTGCTCAAGCAGATCGACGGCAGCATCAAGGGCATCGATCTGAACGGGAAATACCTGCTTCCCTGGTACGACGCGGGACAGATCGTCTTCAGCGGCGAATTCTCGCTGCTCAACGCCGAGAGCACCCCGGAACAGAACAAGGCGGCCCTGGGTCGCCTGAAGTGCTACGTGGGCATCGCGCCGGGCTGTACGGCACTGGTCGACCAGGCACGTGCGCGGACCACGGAAAAACTCAGCGATACGAAGCTGCTCGGCCCCGTGAAGGCCGACGTGGAGCAGAAGCTGGGCAATACGCAGCGCTACGTCGACGGCATCCGC
The DNA here is from genome assembly GCF_900119235.1 of Luteibacter sp. UNCMF366Tsu5.1. Lineage (NCBI taxonomy): Bacteria > Pseudomonadati > Pseudomonadota > Gammaproteobacteria > Lysobacterales > Rhodanobacteraceae > Luteibacter > Luteibacter sp. UNCMF366Tsu5.1. The sequence goes on from NZ_FPIS01000001.1 coordinate 1,864,129, forward strand.
AAGCTGTTTGCGGAAAAGAAGATCGCTGGCAGCGATGAGGCGATGGCCAAGCTCGACCAGCAACTCAAGGATTACAACGCGTGGGTGAAGAAGGTGGTGCTCCCGCGTGCACGCACGGACTTCCGTCTGCCCGAGCCACTCTACGCATATAACCTCGAACAGGTCGGTCTCGACATTTCACCGCGCGAACTCATCGACCGCGCGCAGCTCGAGTTCATGGAAACCACCTACGCCTTGCAGATGCTCGCGCCCGTGGTGGCGAAAGCCGAGGGACTCCCCGATGGCGACTACCGCGATGTGCTGAAGGCGCTCAAGAAGAAGCAACTCGCGAAGGACAAGGTCGAGCCCACGTACCACGCCGTCATCGGCAAGATCGAGGACACCATCCACGCGCAGCGCATCGTGGAGCTGCCGAAGCGCGAAATGGCGATGCGTCTTGCCTCCGAAGCCGAGAACGCACGCACGCCGGCACCGCATATGGACCCGCCGCCGTTTGTCGGAAACACGGGCCAGCGCGGCACCTTCGTGCTCACCACAGGCAATCCGCCCGCGGATGGCGACAAGACCCAGACCTACGACGACTTCACCTTCGAGGCCGCAGCCTGGACGCTCACGGCGCACGAGGGCCGCCCGGGGCACGAGCTGCAATTCGCCGCGATGGTGGAACAGGGCGTGTCGCTCACGCGCAGTCTGTTCGCCTTCAACAGCGTGAACGTGGAAGGCTGGGCGCTGTATGCGGAAGCGGAGATGATGCCGTACGAGCCGCCGGCCGGACAGTTCATCGCACTGCAATTCCGCTTGCTGCGCGCGGCGCGCGCGTTCCTCGATCCGATGCTCAACCTGGGCATGATCACGCGGGATCGCGCCCACGACATCCTCGTTCATGACGTAGGCCTGTCCGAGCCGATGGCGCGGCAGGAACTGGATCGCTACACGCTGAACTCGCCCGGTCAGGCCACTGCGTATTTCTATGGATACAGCCGCATCCTGGAACTACGTGCGGAAACGCAGACCCGTCTCGGCGCGAAGTTCGACCGCAAGGCGTTCAACGACTTCCTGATCGCACAGGGCCTGCTGCCGCCGGATCTGCTCGCCGAAGCCGTGCGCACGCAGTTCGTTCCGGCGCAGGAAAAGAAGTCCCCGTAGGAGCCGCCAATTCCTCTGTGGGAGCCGCCATGGCAGCTCCCACACAACAGCGGTGTCCTCAGCGGTCGGACGCCCCGGGGATCACGTACAGCAGCACCGCCAGATAGTGCAGCACGCTGCCGACCAGCACGAAAAGGTGCCAGATCGCGTGGTGATAGGGCAGCCGGCGTGCGACGTAGAACGGCACGCCGGCCGTATAGGCCACGCCGCCACCGAACAGCAGCACGAGGCCGCCGGCAGGTACGTTGGCGCGCAGCGGTTCCACCGCCACCAACGCGACCCACCCCATGGCCACGTACATCGCCACTGCCGCCTTGCGATAGCGCTTGAGCAGACCCAGTTCGGCAGCGCTGCCGATCAGCGCGAGCGCCCAGATCGTGCCAAACAACCCCCAGCCCCATGCGCCGGGCAAGGCCAGCAGGGTGAAGGGCGTGTACGTGCCGGCGATGAGCAGGAAGATGGCGATGTGATCGAGTGTGCGCAGCACGCGCTTGGCAGCCACGCCAGGCACGGAGTGATAAAGCGTCGACGCCGTGTACAACAGAATCAGCGTCGTGCCGAACACTGAACTGGCGACGACGGCTCGTGCATCGCCCTGCATGGCCGAGAACGCCACCAGCACAGCCAGCCCCGCGATGCTGAGCACCCAGCCGATGCCATGAATCACGCTGCTGGCAATCTCTTCGCCGAACGGATAGCGCGGTTGTGCGCTGTCGATGACCATCACTGACTCCACGAGAACCCGTATCCGAGGGTACCCGATGCGACGGGTTATCGAGAACCGCTCGCAACGAGCGCGGCAATTGACCGCGACGTCCTGTCGGTGTTCCATGGCGCCATGACCCTCGAATTGCTCGTGCACATCCCCCGTCTGCCCCCCCAGGGCGCCGGCCTTCGCGCAGCGCTCGCCATGGCGTCGCGCCTGGGCACGCGGCTCGACGCGATGCATGTGGTGGATCTTCCCGCCGCCGCGTTCACGGTGCCGGAAGCAGTCCCTATGCAACTGGACGCGGTGCGACAACGTGCCAGCGATGCCAAGGCGGTAGCGGGCGACTGGGCCACCCTCCTCCAGTCACGCGGGCTGCAGGGCAACTGGCGGGTGGGCAACGGCGATACCGTGACCTTGCTGGCCCATGCCTCGGCCGGCTACGACCTGGTGGTGATGGAGCGCTCCTCGACGATGCGTGGCGATGCCCCGGTCGGGTTCGGCGTCGTTTCGCGCACCGTCTTCGCCTCGAGCCGCGGCGTGCTCGTGGTGCCCGAGGCCGCGCCTGTGGAAACGCTGGGCGATCACGTGCTCGTGGCGTGGAGCGGTAGCCGCGAGTCCGCCCTCGCGGTGCGCTCGTCGTTGCCCTTGCTGCGCAAGGCGTCGCGGGTGACCGTGATCGACGGCAGCCGCGACGAGGACGTCGGCACCTGCGCTCTGCCGGATACCGACATCTGCGGCTGGCTGCAGACCCATGGGGTCACAGCCGAGGTGCGCCGCCTCGACGACGCGGCGCTGCCGTCGCCGGGCCCTGCCCTGCTGGAACTGGCGCACGCGGAGAACGCGGATCTCATCGTCATGGGCGCATGGGGTCGGTCACGACTGTCGGAAATGGTGCTCGGCGGCACCACGCGCTACCTCTTCATGCAGTCCGACGTACCGATGCTCGTGGCGCACTGACGGCCGCCTGGACGTCCATACGTCCCTATTGCAAGTTCTCGCGACGCACGCCTAATCTGCAACCGGACCCGAACACGATCCCCGCCGGTCCCCACCGGCCGTGTTCCCGACCGCGCATCACCTTCCCCCCACGTTGCAGGAGGTGGCTCATGTCGTTCGCTCGTCCGCAGTCCCTGGCCGGAGTCCATCCGGATACCGTCCGCATCGTCGCCATGAGTGCGGCCATTGCGCTCAACGCCGCCGCCCTGCTTGCCGTGATGCGGCCCATGGTGGCGACGTTGTCGCCTGCCCCTCTCCCATCGCCGACCATTCGCCTAATCGACCATCCGGTAGAGCCGACGGTGGTTCCACCTCCGCCGATTCTTCTGAAGCCCCTTCCACCGAAGGTACAGGCGCAACCCACCCGGACGCCGAAGACGGTCGAAGTCGTGACGCAACAGGTGCAGGCACCGAGCGACGAAGGGCATGTGCCCGTAACGCTCACGACGCCGACTGAAGTGATCCCGGCGTCACCCACCACCGAACAGGCAGCACCAGCGGAGGAACGGCTGGCCTACGTCTCGGCACCCGCCCCGGCATATCCACGCGCGGCGATCGGCGCCCGCATGCAGGGCACGGTGACGCTCCGCGTGCTGGTCGACGAAACGGGCAAGCCTGTCGATGTGGTCGTGGAGAACACCAGCGGCCACGAACTGCTCGACAAGGCGGCGCGCGATCAGGTCCTGGCCCGGTGGCGATTCCAGCCAGCCACCGCGAACGGCCATGCAGTCAAGGCGTGGGCGCGTGTGCCGGTCACCTTCGACCTGCGTCATACCTGACGAAACCGGGAGGGCGCCGCGCTGCGGTCCCTCCCTTTCCGCGCCAGGGATCAGCGCGGCATGACCACCACGTCGGGCTTGCGGTTGGCCCGGGCGATGGCCCAGACCAGCAGGGCCAGAAGCCCCACGGGGATCAGGATGGGCAGCAGTGCCACCATCACGACCGGCGCCACGAGCAGCATCACCACGCCGCCGATCACGGCGCCCAGGATGCTGCCGAGCAGGCTGAACACACCGCCGATGATGCCGAAAGCGAGCTTCAGCACCGCGCCGACCAGAGCAAAGACCAGGCAGAAGCCTGCGGCGAGGATGACGAGCGAGGTAAGGACGATCATGGCGGTTCTCCGTGGGCGGGACGACCGCGCGAGGGCGGTCGCCGGTTCGATGCACGGTGTCGTGAAAGGGTTTAACCCTCTTGCGAAAGCCCGAGGTTACGACGGTTTAACAGCCCCCATGCTCCACTCCCCGCCAGTCGATCTACTGGACGCGCCTTCATGGGCAAGCGTGTTTCCATCATCCGAACCTTGCGTGACATCGCGTTCGACCTGTCGGACGCCGCACACCCCGACCTCGCCTCCATGGGGCGCGAGATCGGGCGCGTGTTGCATGGTCGCAGCACCGAGCTGGCCTCCACGCTGGGGCCGCTGCGCGAGCGTCGGCGCGGCTTCGAGCGCTGGATGCTGGCCGAGCGGACGCGTCCGCCCGTCAGTGTGCTGGTGCTCGCGTGGCCGCCGGGCTACGCCACGCCGGTGCACGATCACGGTGGGCTATGGGGCCTCGAGGCCACCATCGCGGGCGCGCTCGAAGTGGAGTCCTTCGATAAGGACGACGCCGATGCCTCGCTGCGCAGCACCGGCCGGACGTGGCTGGGCCCTGGGGATGCCACGTGGTTCGACGCCACCGAGCAGCATGCCCATCGCTGCCGCAATTTGTCGCGGCACGACACAGCCCTCACGCTTCACGTATACGGTGGCGATCTGGCACAGTACCTCGCGTATGAGCAGCCCGGTCCCTCCGGACACTGGATCGCACGACCGAGGCAATCGATCATTGCGGGACGCCTGACGGCCTGACGGTCTCACGGCCCTCCACCCCCCAAGAACGGGCGAAGGACCAAAGCATGTTTCACAAGGTCGCCATCATTGGCGGTGGCGCAGCAGCGGCGACGCTGGTGAGCGAGTTGTTGGAGCGACGCACACCGCGCCCGCTCCATCTCGACTGGTATTGCGGCGCTCCGGGCGCCGGGCGCGGCGTGGCTTACGGCACGCCGTCGGAACGCCATCTTCTCAACGTACGCGCCGCGTCGATGGGCATGTTCGTCAGCAAACCCGGTGGGTTCCTCGAATACGCCCAGGCGCTCGATCCCACCGTGAAGGGCTCGGACTTCCTGCCGCGCCGCATGTACGGCGATTTCCTGCAGTCGCGTGTCACGCAGGCGGTGAAGAACGCCGCCTCCCTCGGTCACGACGTCAACGTGCTGCCCTTCCCCGCCGATTCGCTGGTGCCTTCGGCGGAGGGCATCACCATCGGTTACGGCGACGAGACCTCGCAGGCCGACGCCGCGGTGCTCGCCATCGGCTCGCTGCCGCCGCGCCCGTTGCCCGGTGTGGAAGACGCCGCCATCGCGAGCGGCCGTTATGTCACCGATCCGTGGCCGTTCCTCGCCTCGGCGGAGGACGACGACCGCCCGTTGCGCGTGCTCGTCATCGGCCTCGGCCTCACGGCCGTCGACGTGCTGCTGGAACTGTCCAGTCGTTGGCCCAACGCGCGCTTCGATGCGCTGTCACGCCATGGCAAGTTGCCCGAGCCGCATCTCTCCGCCGCGTCGGCACCCAACGACGATGGCGGCGAACTGATCGAATCCATGCGCGACGATCCGAATCTGCGCGTCTGGCTGCGCCGTCTGCGCGACGCCGCTGCACAGGCCGAGGACTGGCGCACGGTAGTGGACGGCATGCGTCCGCATACGCAGTCGCTATGGCGCGAACTGCCTGCCAAGGAACGCGCACGCTTCCTGCGCCACGCCCGCTGGGCGTGGGAGCGGGCACGCCATCGCATGCCACCGCAGGTGGCGGCACGCGTCACCGCGCTCGAAGCCGAAGGTCGTCTGCACCGCGGTCGCGGTCGCATGCGCTCGGTTCACCTCACGCCGCACGGCAAGCTCGACGTGGCGAGCGCCGTGCCCGGTGGCAGTGAAACGATCGCCGCGTACGACGTCGTGATCCAGACCGTGGGTCTCAACACCGATACGCAGCGCACCGAGCACCGCCTCATTCGTCAGTTGGTGCTCGGTGGTCTCGTGACGCCGGACCCGCAAGGGCTGGGCCTCGCGGCGCTGCCGGACGGTCATCTGCTGGACGGTGCGGGCAAGCCCCGGGCGAACCTCTTCGCCATCGGCAGTCTCCTGCGTGGCGCGTTGTGGGAATCCACGGCGATCCCCGAGATCCGCAAGCAGGCGCAGGGCGTGGCGAACATGCTGCTCGCCGAAAAGCCGGAACGCGTCGCGGCGCGCTGAAGCGCGTCGCCGCCCGCCGCCGGGGATTTGCCCCGGCGGCGGGTTACTTCATCCAGCGCAAGAGGCCGCGACGAGCGGTGCACGCCGTTCGATGGCCACGCTCGCGATCGTCGCCAGCAGTCCCGCCGCGGTGACCGCCGCGCCAGCAAGGCTCACCGCCGGCATGGCATAACCCGCGGCCAGCACCGCGCCACCCAACCACGCGCCACCCGCATTGCCGAGATTGAACGCCGCAATGTTGAGCGTGGACGCCAGATTCGGTGCCTCGCCCGCCACGTGCACGACACGCGACTGCAGCGGCGCGACCGTGGCGAACGCCGCGATACCCCACACGAACACCGTGACGATGGCGCCGACCGTCGAGTGCATGGTCCATGCGAACAGAACCAGCAGGAGCGTCAACGCCACGAGGATGCCCGCCAGCGACGGCATGAGCTTCCAGTCCGCCAGACGACCGCCAAGGATGTTGCCCAACGTGGTACCCAGCCCGAACAGCACCAGCACCGCGCCGGTCCAGTGCGGGCTGACGTGGGACTGCTGCTGCAGGATCGGCGCGATATAGGTGAACACGGTGAACACGCCGCCGAATCCGAGCACCGTCATACCCAGGGCGATGAGCACCTGCGGTTCGCGCAGTACGCGCATCTCGCGCGCCATGTGCGGCGCCTTCAGCCCCGGCAAGGCCGGAACGAAACGGGCCACCGCGAACGCCGCGGCCACGCCGAGGCCGGTCACCGCCCAGAACGTTGCCCGCCACCCCGCCCATTGGCCGAGAAAGGTGCCAAAGGGCACGCCCAGCACGTTCGCCAACGTGAGGCCCGCGAACATGAGCGCGATGGCACGCGAGCGCTGGCTGGTCGGAACGAGGTGTGCAGCTACCACGGCGCCGATGCCGAAGAACGAGCCGTGGCAGAACGCGGCGACGATACGCGCCGCCATGAGCACGCCGTAGTTCGGTGCCACGGCACAGAGCAGGTTGCCGACGATGAACAGGCCCATCAGCAGAAGCAGCGCGCGTTTGCGTTCCAGCCTCGCGGTCAGCGCGGCAAGGATGGGAGCGCCCACTGCCACGCCCAGGGCGTAGCCGGACACCAGCATGCCTGCGGCGGGAATGTCCACGCGCAGGTCGGCCGCCACTTCGGGCAGCAGACCCATGATCACGAATTCGGTGGTGCCGATGGCGAAAGCCGCCACGGCGAGTGCCATCAGTGGCAGGCGGGACGAAGGGAGATTCATGGGTTAGGCTCGGTGGAAAGCGATACCGCCCATTGTCCCGACATGAGAACCATGCAAAAACGCTCCCTGGCGCCAAAGACTGTTGCCGCAGATGCGAAAGTGGGGGTCACCGCGCCGTGATCGCCACTGTCGTCGCCATCACCGCACTCGCCCTGCATGTGGCGGGCGTGTTCGCGGCCATGCATGCCGTCATGCATACGCGCACCGCGCAGGGCGCATTCGCCTGGGTGCTGGGCTTGGTCCTGCTTCCCTACGTGACCCTGGTGCCTTACCTGTTCCTGGGTTCCAGCCACTTCGGCGGATACGTGGACCTGCATCGGCAGCGCCAGTCGCGCTTCTTCGTGCTGCACGAGGAGGCCGCGCAGTCCACCTGGCTGGGCACGCTGGCCCACTCGGAACCCGTGCGCGACGCGCGCTACGACGCGATCGGGCGGATGCTGAAGACCGCGATGCACGGCGGCAACGCGCTGTCTCTGCACGTGGACGGCGAAGCAGCCTTCACGGCTATGTTCGAAGCGATCGCACGCGCGGAACGCTATGTGCTGGTGCAGTTCTTCATCATCCACGACGACGTGCTGGGCCGTCGCCTGCGCGACGCCTTGCTCGAACGGGCCGCCGCGGGCGTCGAGGTCTGTCTTCTTTACGACAGCGTCGGCAGCCACGCCTTGCCCGACGCGTACGTCGATCGGCTCCGCGACGGTGGCGTGCGCGTGCGCCGTTTCGCCACCCGCCGCTGGCGCAATCGCTTTCAGCTCAACTTCCGCAATCATCGCAAGGTGCTCGTGATCGATGGCGTACGCGGCTTCGTCGGCGGGCTCAATGCCGGCGACGAATACCTGGGTGCGAAGCCGCCGCTGTCGCCATGGCGCGACACCCACATGCAGATCGAAGGCCCCGCCGTGGCCGACCTGCAACGTGCGTTCGCGGAAGACTGGTACTGGGTCACCGGCGAGCGTCCGCCGCATGCGCCGCCACCGGAACGCTGTGGCCGTGCAGCCAGCATGATCGTTGCGACAGGCCCGGCCGACCGACAGGAAAGCTGCTCGCTGTTCTTCACCCAGGCGATCCACGCTGCGACGAAACGCGTGTGGATCACCACACCCTACTTCGTGCCGGACCAGGCCGTATTCGGCGCGCTGCGCCTGGCGGTGTTCCGCGGTGTGGACGTACGCATCCTCATTCCGTCACGCCCCGATCACCGCACCGTCTTCATGGCGTCCACGCTCTACGCGCACGAAGCCATCGTGGCGGGCATCCGCATGTTCCGCTACCAGCCGGGTTTCGTGCATCAGAAGGTGATGCTGATCGACGACGACACGGCGGTCGTCGGCAGCATGAATCTCGACAACCGCAGCTTCCGGCTCAACTTCGAGATCGCAGCGTTGAACGTCGACCAAGCCTTTGCCGCCGACGTCGAGGCCATGCTCGAAGCGGACTTCGCAAGAAGTGACGAAGTGAATCCCAACGACTATCGACGGCTCTCGTATTTCCGCCGCGTGGCGCTGCACGTCGCACGATTGTTCGACCCCATCCTCTAGGGGCCGTGACGTTCGTACCTTGCGCGTACCGATCGTTCGCGCCAGTCTTGCGACACGCCAAAGGCGTCGCGCGTAACGCGCACTTCCTCACACCGGCCCTGGGAAACCCGTCCACATGCTTCGCATTCTCGCCGCTCTCACTGCCATGGTCGCGACTGCCGCCGCAGCCGATCCTTCCCGTTTCGTCGAACGCTCGGTCGATTTGCACGGCAAGACCTACCGCTACCAGGTCTTCGTTCCCGCCGATCTGCACAAGCCGCCCGCGGTGGTGCTGTTCCTCCACGGCAGTGGCGAGCGCGGCAACGACAACCAGAAGCAGATGTCGCAAGGCCTGCCGCCGTGGTTGAAGCAGCACACCGATTTTCCCGCGGTCGTGGTGATCCCGCAGGCGCCCGACGACACTGAGTGGACCGATCCCGCCGACACCGCGCTGGCCATGGCCGCGTTGGAGAAAAGCGTGAAGGAATTCCACGGCGATCGTAAGCGCCTCTACGTCACCGGCCTGTCCATGGGCGGCTATGGGGCGTGGCAACTCGCCGTGGATCATCCTGGCACGTTCGCGGCTGCTGCCATCATCTGCGGGGGCATCGAGGTGCTCGATCCCGAAGATCGCGATCTCTACGTGCATGCACCGAAAGGCAGCGATCCGTTTGCGTGGGTGGCCGAACACATCGGCAAACTACCGGTTTGGATCTTCCATGGTGGCGACGACAACGTCGTGCCCACCGAGCAGTCGCGCAAGATGCACGCGGCGCTGGTCAAGCTCGGCAAGGACGTGAAGTACACCGAGTTTCCCGGTGTGAATCATGGCTCGTGGGAGAAGGCGTATGCCACGCCGGATCTGTGGGACTGGATGTTCAGCCACACGCTGTAATCGCAGCAGGCAGGCATGCGCCGGTCAGGACTGGCGCATGCTCGCGAAGAGGCGCTTCAACCCGCCGGAGAACATGGCCCAACCCAGGCACACGCCCACCAGCGCGCCGACGAACTCGAAGAACACGCGCAGGCCGATCGCGTCCGGATCGTGCACGGCGGCAAGCTTGGCCTTCAACAAGGTCAGCGACTGCAACGGCGCCATGTTGAAATAGAACAGATCCCACATGTCCTGGCCCGCGGCCAGCGCCACGGCAAAGACGTAGGCGATGGCGAGCTCCTTACCCGGGCTCCAGCCGTCGTTCCTGACGATGGCACGCAGTACACCATAGACGATGATGCCCACGAGCAAGGCGATGGCGCCCGTTTCCAAGGCACCGACGATGCCGTAGCCCATCCAACTGCGATCGTATGGCATGCGGAACCTCTAGCGGGGTGACCGGCGCATTATGCCCGGGCATCGGCTCGCTTATCGCGCCCTTCGATATCCCGACCGAAACGCAAGTACAGCGAGGCGGCCAGCAAGGCGGCGGCAAGCGCGGCGAAGCCGGCCAGCAGGAAGATCGCAGGATAGTCGTAACGCCCCGCGATCCAGCCTCCCACCGGTCCCGTGAGGCCCAGGGCCACATCGAGGAAAACCGAATACGCGCCCAGGGCGGCACCCCGGTTGTGCGTGCTGACGCGCCCCACCGCTTCCACGCCCAGCGCAGGAAACACCAGCGCGAAACCCGCGCCCGTCAATGCGGCGCCCGCGAGGGCAGCGTGTGGCGTGGTGCCCTGCCAGAGCAGGACGAGTCCCACGCACTCCACGATCAACGAGGCCATCGCCACGCGATAGCCGCCGAACCGATCGATGGCGTTGCCAAAGACCAGGCGGATGCCGATGAAGCAGCCGCCGAACACGGACAGCGACAGCGCCGCGTCCGCCCAGTCGCGGCTCGCGTAGTAAAGGGCCACGAAGGTGGACAGCGAACCGAAACCGATGGAGCCCAGGGCCAGCCCGATGCCATAGGGCATCACGCGAGTGAGCACGCTCTTGAACGGAAGACGCTCGCCATGGCTCGGCGCAACGCGCGCTTTCCACAGCGCGAACGGTAAGGCCACGAGACCCAGCGCGAAGGTCAGGATACCCAGGGCGATGAACCCGTGATCGCGCGCCAGCATCACGCCGAGCGGCGCACCCAGTGCAATACCGCCATAGGTGGCGATGCCGTTCCAGGAGATCACCCGTGCGGTGTGCTCGCCGCCGATGCCACCGATGCCCCAGGTGATCGATCCCGTGCTCACCCAGCTTTCCGCAAATCCCAAGCCGAGTCGGCTCAACAGGATCAGCGCGAGGGCGAGCGCAGGGATGGTCGGCACCAGCGCTGCCAGCGCCAGAAACAACCCCGACAGTGCCAGTACCACGAGACCTGCCACGACGGTGCGTTTCGGTCCCATCGCATCCGCCATGCGTCCCGCATGAGGGCGACTGAGCAGCGTCGCAAGATACTGCGCACTCACCGCCAGCCCGGCCACGATCGTCGAATAACCGAGATCGAGATGCGCGAACCCCGGCAGGACCGCCAGCGGAATACCGATGCAGAGGTAACAAACGAACGAGAAGACGACCGCCGAAAGAATTCGCGCGGTCACCGCAAGTCGCCGACCACGATGGGGGACGAGAGAAGGAAGGGACATGGCGACGGATTATAGCGTCACGTTGTTGCAGCGCGGCATGCTCGAGGGAGAGCCTCGGCGAAAGAGCCTTCGGTGGGAGCCAGCCTGCTGGCGATGGGTGCTTGCCGCGAGCACCCATCGCCAGCAGGCTGGCTCCCACCATGGTCAGGTCCACCATGGCTAGCTCCTCCGTGGCTAGCTCCTCCGTGGCTAGCTCCAGCCCGGCTGGGCCCACTGTGGCGGGGTCCCACCAAGGCTGGCTTCCACCGGCTGACCGTCACCACGGCAAGCTCCGCCGATTACTGCAGGTGCACGGGTTCGCCGCTGTGTAGCGATTCGCGCAGGGCCACGGCGATGCGCGTCGCCTCCACCGCGTCGTCCATGGTGAGATCGAACGGCGTACCGTCCAGCACCGCGTCGACGAAGTGACGCGCCTGCGTAACGAAGGCCGGCGCGAAGCGCTCGTAGAACGTCGGCAGCACGGTATTGCGCACGCCGGACGCATCCGCGATCTCCACGCGATCCGCGCGCGGATTGCGGCCCACGCTCACACGGCCGGCGGTGCCGATCACGTCGGTATGCGTATCGTGCCCATGCGCCTGCGTTCGCGACGCGTAAAACATCGCCATGCGTCCGCCTTCGAACTCGACGATGCCCACGCCGTTGTCCACGTCGCCCATGGCCTCCAGTGCCGGATACATCGCCACGGTGCCCGCGCCGTACGCCTTGATCGCCTTCGGCCGACCGAGCAGCCAGCGCGCGAGGTCCACGTCGTGCACGCTGCAATCGAGGAAGATACCGCCGCTGGTCGGAGCGAACTTCACGAAGGCGCCGGTCGGATCGGCGAGGTCCGTCGTCTGCGAATAGACGAGGAACGGACGCCCGATGCCGCCTGCCTCGATGTGCTGAAAGGCGTGTCGATAGCTTTCGTCAAAGCGCCGCACGAAACCGACCATGGCACGCTTCGCAGCATGCTCGGCATGCCGCGCCGTGCGACGACAGTCGTCGAGTGACAGCGAAAGCGGCTTCTCGCAGAACACGTGCTTACCAGCGTCCAACGCCTGCTCGATCTGCGTGGCGTGCAGCGACGTAGGTGTGACGAGGAACACCGCATCGAGGGAGGGGTCCGCAATCAGTTGTTCGAAGCTCTCATGAACCGCTTGCACACCCAGCGTGTCGCGCGCCCACGCCCGCTCGTCATCCATCGGGCTGCAAACGGCCACCAGTTCCGCCCGCGGAACGTTGCGAGCAAGATTTTCGGCGTAGCGCTGCCCGAGCCGGCCGAGGCCGGCGAGACCGATCCGTAACGTGCTCATGGACGCACTCCTCAGATGGCAACCTGCACGACCTGGCCTTCACGCCACGAACGGGCGGCGGCCTCGGCCAGTTCCAGCGCCTTGATGCCGTCGGCGATCGTGGTGCGCACGGGCGTGCCGTCCGACAACGCGTCGAAGAAATGGGCTATCTCAGCGGCATAGGCTTCCCGGTAACGTTGCAGGAAGAAATGCTCCGGCAGATCGTGCGCGATGTGCGCGGCGGTATGCGACACGACCTGCGTAGGCGCCACGTTGCCGGCTTGCAGCATGCCCTTGCTGCCCAGCACTTCGAAGCGCTGGTCGTAACCGTAAGCCGCGCGTCGGGACGTGTTGATCTGGCACAGACGGCCCTGCTTGGTGCGAATGGTGACCGCCGTGGTATCGATGTCACCGGCCTCCTGAATCGCTGGATCGGTGAGGCAGCTGCCCATGGCATGCACGCTCACCGCTTCGTCTCCCAGTATCCAGCGGAAGATGTCGAAGTCGTGGATCAGCATGTCCTTGAAGATGCCGCCCGAACTCTTGATGTAGTTCACCGGCGGCGCCCCCGGATCGCGGCTGGTGACCACCAGCACTTCGGGCGTGCCGATCTCGCCATCGTCAAGGCGCTTCTTGAGCGACGAGAACGTCGGATCGAAACGGCGCTGGAACGCGATCATGCAGACCACACCCGCCTTCTCCACAGCCGCCTGGCACGCGCGTGCCCGCTCCACGTCGAGATCGACCGGCTTCTCGCAGAAAATGGCCTTGCCCGCTGCCGCAGCGCGATGGATGAGGTCGGCATGGGTATCGGTGCTCGATCCGATCACCACGGCGCCCACGGCCGGATCGCTCAGGGCCTCGTCGATCCCGGCCACCCTGGCGCCATGCGCGCTCGCAAGTTCCTGCGCCGAAGGCGCGTGCACATCGACCACGTAGCGCAGCCGCGCGTGGGGATGCCGTGCCACGTTACCCGCATGGATCTTGCCGATGCGCCCGGCACCGAAAACCGCTACTTCAATCATCGTATTCTCCTCGGGGAAGCGTTTCTTCGACTGTGAGTTCGAGCTTGTAGGCCAGCGCGACGAACAGCGCCTGGCAAAGACACATGGTGCTGGTAAGGCCGCGGAAGGCGAAGGCACTGCCCTCCTTCACCTTGAGCAGCACGTCCGAATGCCGGGCCAACGGCCCGAGGTCGCTCTCGGTAATGGCGAGCACGTTGGCGCGATGTTGCTGCGCCACCCGCATCGCGTAGAGCGTTTCCTTCCCGAACGGCGGAAAACTGATGGCGATCAGCGCATCGCCCTTGCCGATGCTGCGCAATTGTTCGCGGAACATGCCGCCCAGTCCGCTGACGAGGTGTACGCGCTTCGGCGTGTGTTGCATGGCATAGGCGATGTACGTGGCGATCGCGAAAGAACGCCGCACGCCGATGACGTAGATGTTTTCGGCGTTGGCGAGCAGATCCACCGCCTTCTGGAATCGGGTTTCGTCCAGTTCCGTCGCCAGCTCGTCGAGTCCCGCGCGGCTGGCATCGATGAAACGCGAGGCGATCTCCACGGTCGGCATGTCGCGGGTACGGCCCTTGACCACGCTACGGATACGCTGCTGGTAGCTGCGTGCCGGTGCCGTCTGCGCCGTCCATGCATCGCGGAAGACCGCCTGCATTTCGGTGAACCCGGAATAGCCGAAGCGCTGGGCAAAGCGCACGACCGCCGACGCATGCACGCCGCACCCCTCGGCGATCTCGCCCACGCGCTGGAGCATGATCGATCCGCGGTGTTCTTCGAGGTACCGGGCCACACCCTGCAACTGCCGGGGCAGCGCTTCAAATTCCTCGGCAATGCGCTGCATGAGGAGATCGGCTTCGCTGCGTTTGGGCATGGGAGGCTCCGAGGGTGACCGGCGGCATTCAAGCACGGGATGGAATGTTTTTTCCATTTATTTTTTTGCTGCAATGCAAATTGCACGATGCGAAAAGCCGGTCCATGCTCGTCTCGCTTTCGGCACCACGCGGCTCCCAAGCCGCATCGCACCTCGTCACCCATCCAACGGCCGCGCAGCGGCCACCTGTGGAGGCACCATGCGATCCAAACTGTTCCACGCCTCGTTGGCGGCAGCCCTGGCCCTCGGTCTCGGCTTTACCGCCCCCGCCTCGCAGGCGGCTCCCGGCGACCGCTACGTCCTGGTTACCCACGCCGCCGATTCCGATTCCTGGTGGAACACCATCAAGAACGCCATCAAGCAGGCGGGCGAGGACTTCGGAGTCGACGTCGACTACCGCGGCTCCGGCAACGGCGACCTGAGCGAAATGGCACGCCAGTTGGAGTCGGCGGCCGCACGCAACTACAAGGGCGTGTCCTTCGACATCGCCAGCTATGCGGTGCTGAAGGCGCCCGCCGCCAAGATCACGGCCAAGGGCATTCCCATCGTTACCATCAACTCCGGCACGCCCGAGGAGAGCAAGAAACTCGGCGCGATCATGCACGTGGGCCAGGGTGAGTACGACGCGGGCAAGGCGGCAGGCGAGCGCGCCAAGGCAGCCGGTGTCACGAGCTTCGTCTGCGTGAACCACTACGCGACGAACAACGCGTCGTTCGAGCGCTGCCAGGGCTTCGCGGATGCCATCGGCGTGAAGGACTGGCGCAAGACCTCGATGATCGACACGGGCATGGACCCGACCGTCGTCGCCAGCAAACTCAGCGCCTATCTGCGCAGCAATCCGAAGACCCAGGCCATTCTCGCGCTCGGACCCAACGCGGCCGAACCGGCGATCAAGGTGGTCCAGGACATGCATCTGGCTGGCAAGATCAACTTCGGCACCTTCGATCTCTCGCCCGCGATCATCAACGGCATCAAGTCCGGCACGATCCAGTACGCCATCGACCAGCAGCCTTATCTACAGGGCTACATGGGCATCGCGGCACTCGTGATCGCGCATGACCAGAACACGAAGGACCCGGCCAAGATCATCGCGGCGCTCAAGGCCAATCCGAAGTTCCAGGCGCGCCTCAAGCAGTACGACTTGAAGCCTGTGTACACCGCGACCGGCGTCAGCTCCGGCCCGGCATTCGTCACCAAGGACAACGTGGCGACGGTCGAGAAGTACGCCGGTCAGTACCGCTGATCGCAGGAGCACCGTCCATGAGCGTCATCAACGAGAGCGTCACCACCATGATCCAGGCCAAACGCGCGAAAGCGCCGGAGGAAGCGGTACCCACGGATGAACGCGTACGGAAGATCTCTCCGTGGCGCGTGCTGCTCGACAGGCCCGAACTGGGCTCCATCGCGGGCACCGTGCTCGTCTTCGCCTTCTTCGGCATCTTTGCCGGCGGCTCGGGCATGTTTGCGCTCGATGGCGTCATCAACTGGGCACAGGTGGCAGGCTACCTCGGCATCATTGCCGTGGGCGCCTGCCTCCTGATGATCGCTGGCGAATTCGATCTATCGATGGGTTCGATGATCGGCTTCGCCGGCGTGATGGTCGCCATTCCACCGATGTATCTCGGCTGGCCGCTATGGGCCGCAGTGCTGTTCGCCTTCGCCGGTTCCATGGCACTGGGTGCGCTGAACGGGTATCTCGTCGTCCGCACGAAGCTGCCGTCGTTCATCGTCACCCTCGCCTTCATGTTCATCCTGCGTGGTCTCACCCTCGTGCTGTCCACCGGCTTCGCGAACAGCACGATCGTAAGCGGCATCGGCGACAAGTTCAGCGAGGACCCGGTGATCTCCGCCTTGTTCCAGGGCACCACGCTGCACTGGCTGTTCAACGCACTGGCCGGCATGAACCTTATCGAGAAGCTGCCCAGCGGCGATCCGGTGGTCGGCGGCCTGCCGAAGGTGCTGATCTGGTGGTTGGCCATGGCCGTGGTGGCGGGCTTCGTCCTGGCACGCACGCGCTTCGGCAACTGGATCTACACCGTGGGCGGCGATGCCAATGCCGCCAAGAACGTGGGCGTGCCGGTGCGCCGGGTGAAGATCTCGCTGTTCGTGCTGACGGCGTTCTGTGCGTGCCTGTTCGGCGTGCTGCAGGTCGCCGACGTGGGTTCCGCTGCCGCGGACCGCGGACTGCAGAAGGAATTCGAGGCGATCATCGCCGTCGTCATCGGCGGCACCTTGCTCACCGGCGGCTTCGGTTCGGTGATCGGCGCGTGCTTCGGTGCGCTGATCTTTGGCGTCGTGCAGATCGGCATCTCCTACACCAACATCGATTCGGACTGGTACCGCGTATTCCTCGGTGGCATGTTGCTGCTGGCGGTGCTGTTCAACCATTACATCCGCAGCCGCGCTGCGGCGACGAAGTGAGGAGCGCCAACATGGCCGACGATTACATCCTCGAACTGGACAACGTCAGCAAGTATTTCGGCACGGTCATCGCATTGCAGGGCGTCACGCTCCGCCTCAAGCGCGGCGAAGTGCATTGCCTGCTCGGCGACAACGGCGCGGGCAAGTCCACGCTGATCAAGACGCTTGCCGGCGTGCATACGCCGAGTACCGGCGCGTATCGCGTCGAAGGCGAGGACGTCCGATTCAGCTCACCGCGCGAAGCGCTGGATCGCGGCATCGCCACCGTCTACCAGGATCTGGCACTGGTACCTCTGATGAGCGTGGCGCGTAACTTCTTCGCAGGACGCGAGCCACGACGCAAATGGCTCGGCGTGCTTCCCGTGATCGATATGGCCTACGCCAACGAAACGGCGCGCGAGAAGCTGGCGGAGATGGGTATTCACGTGCGCGACGCGAGCCAGCCGGTCGGCACCATGTCCGGCGGTGAGCGCCAGTGTCTCGCCATCGCGCGCGCCATCCACTTCGGCGCAAAGGTACTGATTCTGGACGAGCCGACCGCAGCGCTGGGCGTCAAGCAGTCGTGCAACGTGCTCAAGCTGATCCACAACGCCCGCGCCCGCGGCATCTCGGTGATCTTCATCACCCACAACGTGCACCACGCCTATCCCATTGCGGACAGCTTCACGCTGCTCAACCGCGGGCAATCCATGGGCACGTTCGCCAAGAACGACATCAGCAAGGAAGAAGTGCTCGACATGATGGCGGGCGGTACCGAGATCCAACAATTGGTCGACCAACTGGAAGGCCGCGCGGCCTGACCTAGGAATTCGCATGCAGAGTCCCGCACCCCGCTCCGCCGCCCGCCCGATCGATGTCGCCTGCCTCGGTCGGCTTGCCGTGGACCTTTACGCCCAGCAGATCGGCGCGCGCCTGGAAGACGCCACGAGCTTCGCCAAGTACCTTGGCGGCTCGTCGGCCAATGTCGCCTTCGGCACCGCGCGACTCGGCCTTCGTTCGGCCATGCTCTCGCGCGTGGGCGACGACCATATGGGTCGCTTCCTTACCGAAACCCTGCAGGCAGAGGGTTGCGACGTGCGCCAGGTGAAGATCGATCCGGATCGACTGACGGCCCTCGCGATCCTCGGCATCAAG
The DNA here is from genome assembly GCF_900119235.1 of Luteibacter sp. UNCMF366Tsu5.1. Classification (NCBI taxonomy): domain Bacteria; kingdom Pseudomonadati; phylum Pseudomonadota; class Gammaproteobacteria; order Lysobacterales; family Rhodanobacteraceae; genus Luteibacter; species Luteibacter sp. UNCMF366Tsu5.1. The sequence goes on from NZ_FPIS01000001.1 coordinate 1,882,314, forward strand.
GATCGCGAAACCTTTCCGCTGCTGTTCTACCGCGAGAACTGCGCCGACATGGCGCTGGCGGACACGGATATCGACGAGGACTTCATCGCCTCGTGCCGCGCGCTGGCCATCACCGGCACGCACTTCTCCCAACCCGGTGTCCACGCGGCCAGCACGCGCGCGATCCAGTTGGCGCGCAAGCACGATGTCCGCACCGTGCTCGACATCGACTATCGCCCCGTCCTCTGGGGCCTGACCGGCCGCGGCGAGGGCGAGCGTCGCTTCGTCGCCGCCGAGCACGTGACGGCGCACCTGCAAGGCATCCTCGGCGGCTTCGACGTCATCGTCGGCACGGAAGAGGAATTCCACATTGCGGGCGGTAGCCAAGACCTCGTCGCTGCGCTGCGCGCAGTTCGCGGGATCAGCGCCGCCACCCTGGTGGTCAAGCGCGGCCCGCTCGGTTGCAGCGTGATCGAAGGTGCCGTGCCCGATAACGTCGAAGATGCACCGACCTACCGCGGCAGCCGGGTGGAGGTGCTCAACGTGCTCGGTGCGGGTGACGCGTTCCTCTCGGGCTTCCTCGCCGGCTGGCTGCGCGGCGAGTCCGTCGAACGTGCCTGCGCCTTCGCCAATGCCTGTGGCGCGATCGTCGTGTCGCGGCATGGCTGTGCTCCCGCGATGCCGGGGCGTGCCGAACTGGACGCGTTCCTCGCTCGCGAGGGCGGCGTGTCCCGTCCGGACCAGGATGCCGAGCTGGCCCATCTGCATCGCACCGCCGTGCCGCGCAAGCCGTGGCACGAACTCTACGTCTTCGCCTTCGATCATCGCGTACCGTTCTTCGAGCTGGCGCGTGAGGTCGGAGCAGACGAAGCCCGCCTGCCACGCCTCAAGAATCTGCTGGTGGACGCCGTGGCTGCCACCGAGCAGGCCGGCAAGCTGCACGGGCATGTCGGCCTGCTTTGCGACGACCGCTACGGGCAGGACGCATTGAATGCGGCCACCGGACGGGGCTGGTGGATCGGCCGTCCCGTGGAAGTGTCCGGCTCCAATCCGTTGGAATTCGAACGCGGCCGGTCGATCGGTAGCCAACTCGTCGCATGGCCGCGCGAGCACGTCATCAAATGCCTGGTCGCGTTCGATCCGGATGCCGATCCGCTGGATCGCGTGGAACAGGAAACCCAGTTGCGCTCGCTCTACGACGCCGCGCAACTCAGCGGTCACGAACTGCTGCTGGAAGTCATCCCGCCCGGGTGCACGAGCCAGGCGCAGCGCGACGAACGCGTGCTGCGCTCACTCAAGCGTATCTACAACCTCGGCATTCGCCCCAACTGGTGGAAGCTCTGCCCGCCGACGAGCGACGCCTGGGGCGCCATCGACGCACTGATCCAGGAACGCGACCCGCACTGCCGCGGCGTGCTGTTGCTCGGACTCAACGCCACCGCCGAAGTGCTCGGTGACGGCTTCGCCAATGCGGCGTCCAGCGAGACCTGCCGAGGCTTCGCGGTCGGCCGCACGATCTTTGCCGAACCGGCACGGGAATGGCTGGCGGGACGCATCGACGATGCCACCCTGGTCGCCCGCGCCCGCGCGTCATTCGAGGCGATGATCGCCCTCTGGCGCGGCAGCCGGCAGCATCCCGGCGCCCGCGCGAAGGAAGGGGCCGCCGCATGAGCGACACGATCCGCCTGACCTGCGCGCAGGCACTCGTCCGCTATCTGGCGGCACTGCAGGCGCGCGATGCGGACGAGGAAACGTCCTATCCCCTGTTCGCGGGTGTGTTCGCCATCTTCGGCCACGGCAACGTCGCGGGGCTGGGCGAGGCGCTGTACGACATTCGCGAGGAACTGCCCACGTACCGCGCGCACAACGAGCAGGCGATGGCACACGCGGCCATTGCCTATGCCAAGGCGAGCATGCGCCGCCGGATGATGGCCGTGACCACGTCGATCGGTCCCGGTGCGACCAATCTCGTGACCGCGGCCGCGCTGGCTCACGTCAACCGGCTTCCCGTGTTGCTCCTGCCCGGCGATATCTTCGTCTCGCGTGCGCCCGACCCGGTCCTGCAGCAGCTCGAAGACTTCGCCGACGGCACGGTCTCCGTGAACGATTGTTTCCGCCCGGTCTCGCGCTATTTCGATCGCATCGTCCGCCCGGAGCAACTGCTGAATGCGCTGCCGCGAGCGATTCGCGCACTGACCGATCCCGCCTTGTGCGGCCCGGTGACCCTTGCGCTGCCGCAAGACGTGCAGGCCGAGGCGTATGACTTCCCGCTCGCATTCTTCGAGCCTCGCGAGATCGTCTTCCGCGCACCGCAGCCGACCGACGCCGAACTGATCGAGGCGCTGGATGCCATCGAGCAGTCCCAGCGGCCGGTCATCGTCGCCGGTGGTGGTGCGCTGTACGCCAAGGCAACGCCCGCCCTGCTCGCGTTCGCCGACAAGCATGGCGTGCCGGTATGCGAGACTCAGGCCGGCAAAGGTGTCATGCCGTGGAACCACCCTCTGCATCTCGGCCCGGCGGGTGTCAGCGGCTCCAGCGCGGCGAACGCGATCCTGCGCGAAGCCGACCTCGTCATCGCCCTCGGCACGCGCCTGCAGGATTTCACCACAGCGTCCAACACGCTGTTCCGCCACGTGCCGATCCTGTCGATCAACGTCAACGGCTTCGACGCGCTGAAGGGCAACGGGCTCGAGGTCATCGGCGACGCGGCCCAGGTGATCGACGACCTCAGCTTTGGACTCGAAGACTGGGCAGCGCCGGATGCCTGGACGGCACGTGCTCGCGAAGCGGCACGCGGCTGGGTGAATGTCGTATCGCGCATCACCGAACGTCGCGCACCGCCCGAAGGTCGCCTGCCGTACGACGGCGAGGTCATCGGCGCGGTGCAACGCTCGTCGCCGCAATCGGCCATGAGCGACGTGGTGGTTTGCGCGGCGGGCACGCTGCCTGCCGAACTGGAAAAATTGTGGCGCACCGAAACCGCGGGTGGTTACCACATGGAGTATGGATACTCCTGCATGGGCTACGAGATCGCGGGCGGCCTGGGCGTGAAGATGGCCCTGCCCGAACGGGAAGTGATCGTGATGGTCGGCGACGGCAGCTACCTCATGATGAACTCCGAGATCGCCACGTCGGTGATGCTGGACGCGAAACTCATCATCGTCCTGCTCGACAACCGTGGCTACGGCTGTATCAACCGCCTCCAGCAGAGCACCGGCAGCGCGCCGTTCAACAACATGTTCGACGACTGCCTGCACGGGCGGCACGCCCCTCCCGCGATCGACTTCGCCGCGCATGCCCGCAGCCTTGGCGCCATCGCAGAGCACGTGGCCGACATCGCTGAACTGGAAGCCGCGCTGCAACGGGCGCGCGCCGCCGATCGCACCTATCTCATCTGCATCGACACCGATCACACGCGCACCACCGACGAGGGCGGCTCGTGGTGGGAAGTGGCCGTGCCGGAAGTGTCGACGCGCGACGCGGTGCGCCAGGCGCGCGGCGCGTACGAAACCGCCATCGAAAGCCGCAAGGCGCGGAGCAACCCCGCATGAAGAACGACCCGATCCGCATCGGCATCAACCCGATCTCGTGGAGCAACGACGACTTGCCGACCCTCGGCGGCGAGATCCCGCTGTCCACGGCTCTCGAAGAGGGCAAGGCCATCGGCTACGAAGGCTTCGAGCTCGGCAACAAGTTTCCGAAAGACCCGGCCGCATTGCGTTCACTGATGGCTGGTTACGGCCTGGACGTGGTGTCGGGCTGGTATTCCGGCCGGCTCGGCGAGCGCAGCGCAGCCGAAGAAATCGTCACCGTGGAAAAGCATCTGCACCTGCTCGCCGAGAACGGCTGCAAGGTGATGGTGTATGGCGAAGTGGCGCACGCGATCCAGGGCGAGCCGATTCCGCTGTACAAGCGCCCGCGCATGCGCACGGACGACGAGTGGAAGCGCTATGGTGAACGGGTGACCGAGTTCGCGCGCTTCACGCTGTCGCGCGGCGTGCGCCTCGCCTATCACCACCATATGGGTGCGTACGTGGAATCGCCGGACGATGTGGACCATCTCATGGCGCATACCGGTGAAGACGTCGGGCTGCTGTTCGACAGCGGGCACACCTATTTCGGTGGCGGCGATCCGCTCACCGTGCTGGATCGACATATCGCGCGCATCTGTCACGTGCATTGCAAGGACGTGCGCCCCGGCATCGTCCGTCTCGCACGCAACCGGCAATGGACCTTTCTCGAATCGGTGCTCAACGGCGCGTTTACGGTGCCGGGCGACGGTGTGATCGACTTCGCAGCCATCATCGCGCGCCTCAAGGCACACGGTTACCAGGGCTGGCTCGTAGTCGAAGCCGAACAGGACCCGGCCGTCGCGCCCAGTCAGCGCTTCGCGAAGAAGGGCTACGACACCCTGCGATCCCTGCTCGACCGCGATGCGGTAAGGGAGGTCGCATGACGCTGCTGGTCAAGGCCGCGCCTACGGGCGAGGCCATCGTCAAGGTCACACCACAAACGGCGCGCTGGACTCACGTGGGTTTCGAGGCGCGACGGCTGGCGGCCGGGCAGCGAACGGAAATTCGCCTGCCCGCAGACCGCGAAGGCTGCCTCGTCGTACTCACCGGAACGATCGATCTTCGCGTGGACGATGAATCCTGGCAGGGGCTGGGAGGTCGTACGAGCGTCTTCGACGACGCATCGCCGCATGCGGTCTATGCACCGCCGTCGTCGGTGTTCGAGATAAGCGCCAGCACCGATGCCGAGATCGCTCTTGCCTCCGCGCCTGCCACGGGTCTTCACGGCGTGCGACTGATCCCGCCGTCGAGCATGAAGCGTTCCGTGCGCGGCACAGGCGCCAACACCCGCTACGTCTGCGACATCCTCCCCGAGTCGGAACCGGCCGAATCGCTTTTGGTGGTCGAGGTGCTCACACCCGCCGGACATTCCTCGAGCTACCCGCCGCACAAGCACGATACCGATGCCCTGCCGGAAGAAAGCGTGCTGGAAGAGACGTATTACCACCGGATCGATCCACCGCAGGGCTTCGCGTTCCAGCGCGTCTACACCGACAGCCGCGACATCGACGAATCGATGGCGGTAGGCGACCACGATGTGGTGATGGTGCCGCGCGGCTACCACCCGGTGGTGATGCCGCACGGCTATCGCGGCTACTACCTCAACGTCATGGCCGGACCGCGCCGCGAGTGGCACTTCCGCAACGACCCCGCCCACGAATGGATGATCGCGCCTCCTGCGCCGCGATCGGAGTAACCCTATGTCTGCCCAACCCTCGAACCAGAATCTTCCCCGCATCGGCCACTTCATCGCCGGCAAGCCTTACCTCGGCTCGCCTGCGGGTACGGCGCCCGTCTACGATCCGGCACGCGGCGTGCCCGCCGCCGAGGTCGACCTGGCCTCCCCCGCCGATGTCGATACCGCCGTTCGTGCCGCGCACGACGCGTTCTTCGCCTGGTCGCAAACGCCACCGCTCAAACGTGCGCGTGTGATGTTCCGCTTCAAGGAACTGATCGAGCGCGACATGGACCGTCTTGCTCGCATCATCGTTGCCGAGCACGGCAAGGTGCTTTCCGACGCGAAAGGCGAACTGGTCCGCGGATTGGAAGTGGTCGAGTACGCGTGCGGCATCCCCGAACTACTCAAGGGCGAATACACCGAGCAGATCGCGAACGGTATCGACGCGTGGACGATGCGCCAGGCGCTCGGCGTGTGCGCCGGCATCACCCCGTTCAATTTCCCGGCCATGGTCCCGATGTGGATGTTCCCCATGGCGATTGCCTGCGGCAACACCTTCGTACTGAAGCCATCGGAACGCGATCCGACCCTGGCCGTGGAACTGGCGAAGCTGCTGAAGGAAGCCGGCCTGCCGGACGGTGTGTTCAATGTCGTGCATGGCGACAAGACGGCGGTAGACGCACTACTCGATCACGACCGCGTGCGCGCGGTGAGCTTCGTCGGCTCCACGCCCATTGCGGAATACATCTATGCGCGCGGCTGCGCCAAGGGCAAGCGCGTTCAGGCCTTGGGCGGCGCGAAGAACCACATGATCGTGATGCCGGACGCCGATCTGGACAAGACCGCCGACGCATTGATGGGCGCTGGCTACGGTGCCGCGGGTGAACGCTGCATGGCGATCTCCGTCGCCGTCGCGGTAGGCGACGCGACCGCCGATGCGCTCGTCGCAAAGCTCGCTCCGCGGGTGAGGGCCTTGCGTATCGGTCATGGTCTCGATGCGGACGTGGAGATGGGCCCGGTGGTGACGGGCATCCATCGCGACCGCATTACCGGCTACATCGACGACGGCGTCGCCGCCGGTGCCGAACTGGTCGTGGATGGCCGTGGCCATCGCGTCGCTGGTTGCGAGCAAGGCTTTTTCGTCGGCGGCACACTGTTCGATCGCGTGACCCCTGCGATGCGCATCTACAAAGAGGAAATTTTCGGTCCCGTGCTGTGCATCGTGCGCGTTCCGGATTTCGCAAGTGCATTGAAGCTGGTCGATGAGCACGAATTCGGCAACGGCACGGCGATCTTTACGCGCGATGGCCAGGTAGCCCGCGAATTCGCGCATCGCGTTCAGGTAGGCATGATCGGGATCAACGTGCCCATTCCCGTTCCGATGGCATTCCACAGCTTCGGAGGCTGGAAGAAGAGCCTGATGGGAGACCACCACGCCCACGGCCCGGAATCGGTGCGTTTCTACACGCGTCAGAAGGCCGTTACACAGCGTTGGCTGAACCACGACGAAAGCGCGGGTGCGGAATTTGCGATGCCCACCCATTAGTCAGACAAAAACACTATGATGCGCCGGTTGTGCGCAGCAAACGTGTTGTGCGTTGCAACTTAGATAATCAAAATCGAAGTACGAAAAAGCATAATTTTTCATTCAGGGAGAAGGGTCAATGCGCAAACAATTCATCAAGCGTCCGCTTGCCGGTGCGATGCTCGCGTGCCTCGCTCTCGGCACCACCGTCGCCCACGCCGACGACGCCGCCGGAAGCAAGTACCTGTTCGGAGACTGGAACGGGGAGCGTACGCGGCTCGAAGACAAGGGCATCACGTTCGACTTCGGCTACGGCTTCGAAGCGGCGCACAACTATTCCGGTGGCGATCGCAATATCACGCGATACACCGACCAGTGGAAATTCGGCAGCGCGTTCGATCTGGACAAGCTGTGGGGTTGGCACGGCGCCACGTTCAAGATGATCATCACCGACCGCAACGGTCGCAACATCGGCGCGGACGCCAACATCGGCAACAACCAGCTGATTCAGGAAGTCTACGGCCGCGGCCAGACCTGGCACCTCACGGTGTTCTCGCTGGAGCAGAAATTCTTCGACGATCGCCTCACCTGGAAACTCGGCCGCCTGCCGGTCGGTGAGGACATCAACCAGTTCTCGTGCGACTTCCAGAACCTCACGTTCTGCGGCGCGCAGCCCGGCAACATCGTGGGCGACTACTGGGTCAACTGGCCGACCAGCCAGTGGGCTACCGTGGTCAAGTTCAACACCACGACGGACACCTTCGTGCAGATCGCCGCGTACCAGGTCAATCCGAAGTATGTCGACGACTCCTATGCACGTCACAACGGCCTCAAGCCGAACTTCCCGGGTGGCACGACCGGCGCGCTGATTCCGCTGGAATTCGGTTGGAAGCCGACGATCAACGGCCTTCCGGGTTCGTATCGCGCTGGCGTCTGGTACAACACCTCGAAGGGTGACGACCTGTACCTCAATCAGGATCACCAGCCGCTGGCCGTCGCCGGTGGCGAGCCGTTGCAGCACGACTCGCGCAAGGGCGCGTGGATCACCTTCCAGCAGCAGGTGACGGGCGATGCCGGTGGCAAGGGCGCCACGGTGTTCCTCAACATCACGTCTGCGGACCACGCGACCTCTGCTACCAACAACCAGATCGCACTCGGCATGGAATACAAGGGCATCTTCGATCGCCCGAACGATTTCATCGGCGCGGCGCTCGGCGGTTCGCATGCCAACGGTTATGCCGCACGCAACCAGCGTCTGTTCAACGCGACGCATCCGGGCCAGGAAGGCATCGTCAACGACGGTTACGAGAAGGTGGCCGAAGTGTTCTACAGCTGGTCGCCGATCCCCTCGATCGCGATCCGTCCGAACCTGCAGTACATCAAGGATCCGGGCGGCAGCAAGCAGAACGACGACGCTTTCATCCTCGGCCTGAAGACCAGCATCGCGTTCTAAGCTCGTTGATACATCGACACCAAGAAGGCCTGGGTATCCCCCAGGCCTTTTTTTGCGGAGAGTCAGATGCAGGGGTGGGAGCCACCCTGGTGGCGATAAGCCAACGAAGCGGTGTGGCAGCGAGGCAAGTATCCCATCGCCAGCAGGCTGGCTCCCACCAGCAAGCTTCACCACCAGGGCGCTCCCACGTGCGCCTTGTGCGCGAGCGTCTTTCGCGCCAGTCTTCGCGGTTTCCCCCTAGGGCAGTGACAGCATGATCGATCTTGTCGGCTTCGATGGCGACGACACGCTCTGGCGCAGCCAGGAGTTCTACGACGCGGCCCAACGCGAATTCGAGGCGATCCTGGGGCGCTACGTGGACCTGGAAGGCCAAGGTCTGCACGACGCCCTGCTCGCCACGGAGAAGAACAACATCGCCTTGTTCGGCTACGGCGCGAAAGGCATGGCCTTGTCGATGATCGAATCGGCCATCGAACTCACGGACGGCCGGATCGAGGCGAAGGACATTCACCGCATCGTGCGGCTCGGCAAGGACGTGCTGGCCCATCCCGTGGACCTGCTGCCCGGCATCCGCGAGGCCGTGACAGCCGTGGCGTCCCGGCATCGTGTGGTGCTGATCACCAAGGGCGATCTGTTCCATCAGGAATACAAGGTCGCCCGCAGCGGCCTGGCCGACATCTTCCATCGCATCGAGATCGTCTCCGAGAAGGATACGGCCGCCTACACGAGGCTGTTCGCCGAGCTGGCCGTGACGCCAGACCGTTTCGCGATGGTGGGCAATTCGCTCAAGTCCGACATCGCACCGGTCGTCGCGCTGGGCGGATCGGGGGTGTATATGCCCTACCACAGCACCTGGGCACATGAATTGGTGGCGGACTTCGCCATGGGCGAACGCGTGATCGAGGTGGCAGGCGCAGCGGAAATCCCCGAGGCCGTGGCACGCCTGCACGACCGGCGCCCGCAGAGCGCCTGAGCCGAAGGGCCGACGGCTGCACGCTTTTTTCGCGCAGCTGCCGTGAAGCTGACCCCGCAGACGAAGCGGAGGCGATGGCGTGCATGCGACGGTGAAACAGGTGTGGCGGGTGATCCGGACGACCGCCAGAGGCTTCAGCGACGATGAGCTGATGACCCGGGCGGCGGCGCTCGCCTTCTATTCCGCGCTGTCCTTTGCGCCGCTGCTGGTGTTGCTGCTCTGGGTAGTCGCCTCGCTGCGGCCGGAATGGCAGGCGCAACTGGTGGATGGCCTGACCGGTCTGGTCGGGCCGCGGGCGTCGGAAGGTGTACGGCTGGTCATCGAGAACGCCAAGCAGCGGCCCAGCGTGGGCAGCATGGCGGGCATCATCGGCCTGGGCGTCACGCTGGTGGGCGCTTCGGCCGTGTTCACCCAGCTCCAGGGCGCCTTGAACCGCGTATGGAGCCTGCAACCGCGCCCCAAGTCCACGAAGGGCGCGGTGCTGGACTGGCTCCGCGCCCGCCTGCATGCGCTGGGCCTGCTTCTCTCGCTGGCGTTCCTGCTGGTGATCTCGTTCTCCGCCAGTGCGCTGATCGCCGTGTTCGTCCGCGGCGGCACCACCGGCTGGCAATTGCTGGAGATCCTGATCTCGCTGGTGGTGTTCGTGCTGGTCTTCGGCGCGATCTACAAGGTCTTGCCCGACGCGATCATCGAATGGCGCGATGCCATGGTGGGCGCCACCCTGACCGCCCTGCTCTTCGCCGTGGGCAAGTTCGCTATCGCCATCTATCTCGACCGCAGCAATGTGGGTGGCCCGTACGGCCCGGCTGGCGGCGTAGTGGTACTGCTTGTCTGGGTCTATTACTCAGCGCTGATCCTGCTTCTGGGGGCCGAGCTGACCGAGGCCGTGGCGGAGGCGCGCGGCACGCCAATTAAACCGCGGCCATACGCGATGTCGACGCGACCCGCCCCAGAGCCCCGGATTGACCCCTCCGTCACAAGGTCGGCGGTATCCCTTGAGGCCACTGATAAGGAGGACCTGCCATGAAGAGCACACTGCTCGCCACCGCCGCCATCGCTCTTGCCAGTGCGGCAGCCTTTTCCACGCCGCCGGCCGAGGCCCAGTCCCGCCGCAGCCAGCATCAGGTCTGCGAGAACGTGCGCGTGAAGCAGATCAACTCGAAGGACGACAACCGCCTGATCGGCACCGGCGTGGGCGCCGTCGCGGGCGGCCTGCTCGGCAACCAGGTCGGTGGCGGCAAGGGCAAGACCCTCGCCACGGTCGCGGGTGCGGTGGGCGGCGGCTACGCCGGCAACCAGATCCAGAAGAACCACCAGGACAAGAACGCCAGCTATACGACCGAGCGCCGCTGCCACTGGGTCAACGACTGACGCGAACCGCGCGTAAGGGAAACGCGCCCCGAACGGTCTGATGGGAAGGCCCCGGATCATCCCCGGGGCCTTCCCTGCTTCCGGAGGCCACATGCGCAACGATCCCGATCGCCGTCGTTTCCTGGGGGTGCTGGCCGCCACGGTGGCCGCCTCCGCGTCCCTGCCCTTCATCCTGCGCACCACGCGGCCCGCCATGGCCGCCGATGCGCCAGCGCCGAAAGGCGGCAGCGTGACGCTCGACTGCTTCGGCAACGACAAGAAGCCGCTGGGTACCTGCGTGCAGCCCCGCGTCGTGCTGGCGGACGACGCATGGAAGGCCAAGCTGAGCACGAAGTCGTATTACGTGACCCGCCACGAAGGCACCGAGCCGCCGTATACGGGCGAAGGCTGGGACCGCCACGACAACGGCATCTACCGCTGCATCGGCTGCGACACGGCGCTGTACGACTCGGCCACGAAGTTCGATTCCGGCACCGGCTGGCCGAGCTTCTGGCAGCCGATCTCGAAACGGAACATCGTGCAGAAAACCGACCGCAGCCTCATCGAAGAACGCATCGCGGTGAACTGCGCGCGATGCGATGCCCACCTGGGCCACGTGTTCGACGACGGCCCAGATCCCACAGGCCTGCGCTACTGCATGAACGCAGCGGCCATGCACTTCGTGCCGGTCGCCGCGTGACGCAAAGAAAAAACCCCGCTTTGCAGCGGGGTTTTTTCATCAACCGCCCGGAGGCGTCAGCGGCGTCAGCTCGAATTCCTTCGGCGGCGTTTCGCCCTTGAGGTAACGCACGAAGTAATCCCAGCGGCGACGCGTCATGTACTGCGTTGCCGCGCCATAGCCGTGATGCGCGTTCGGGATCATGACCAGGTCGAAGTCCTTGTTGGCCTTGATCAGCGCGTCCACGACGAGCAGGGTTTCGTACGGCGGCACGTTGTCGTCCGACGTGCCGTGGGCGAGCATCAGGTGGCCCTTGAGGCCCGACACCCACTTCTGGTTCGCCTGGTCGTCGTAGTTGGACTTGCCATCCTTGTCCATGACCAGCAGGCCCTGCCACTTCTCGGCCCAATCGTCCTCGTAGTTGCGGTTGTCGTGATTGCCGGACTCGGAGATGCCGACCTTGAAGACGTCGGCATAGCGGAACATCGCCGTGGCCGTGGCGTTGCCACCACCCGAATGCCCCCAGATACCGACGCGATCGCCGTCGAGCCAGTTGTACTTCTTCACCAGTTGCTTCACTGCGGCGACCTGGTCGGGAAGCGTGTTGTCGCCGATGTTCTTGAAATAGGCGTCGTGGAACGCCTTCGAGCGCCACGGCGTACCCATGCCGTCCACGGCGACCACGACGAAGCCGAGTTCGGCCAGCGCCTGGTTGTCACCGTGCGACGGAATGAAGCTGCGCGTACGCACCGAGCCGGTCTGCGGACCCGGATAGATGTAGACCACGAGCGGATACTTCTTCGCCGGATCGAAGTTCGTCGGCTTGAACATCTGCCCGTAGAGATCGGTCTTGCCGTCGCGCGCCTTCACCGTGAACGCGGTCGGCGGCACCCAACCCTTCGCCTTCAGCCGCGAGATATCGGCCCGGGCGATTTCCTTCACCGTGGCACCCGTGTCGGCACGACGCACCACCGCGACAGGCGGCGTGTCGATGGTCGAATACGAATCGAAGAAGTACGTGCCGTCCTTCGACATGGACACGCTGTGATCGGCGTTTTCCGGCGTCAGCAGCGTCAGGTCCTTGCCGTCGAAACCGACCTTGTAGAACTGCTGGTAATACGGATCGACGCCCTTCTCCCGACCCACACCACGGAACCAGATCGTCTTGGTCTTCGGATCGATATGAAGCACCTGGGTGACGTTCCAATCACCCGAGGTGATCGCGTGCTCCAGCTTGCCGGTCTTCAGGCTGTACATGTAGAGGTGGCCCCAGTTGCTCCGTTCGGAGAACCAGATCACCTCGTCGGTTTCGGGCACGTACTGCCAGTTGGCCATGTCGTTGCCGCCTTCGAAGTAGGTCTTGGCCTGCTCTTCGAACACGGTGCGCACGTCACCCGTCTCCGGGTTGGCAACGCGGAACCACTCATGCGTGTGGTCGCGTGCCGTGGACACGAAGGCGATGCTCTTGCCGTCGGCGGACCAACGCACGTCGTCCCATACGCCAGGGCTGCACGACACGTCGTCGCAAATGGTGGAACGGTGCTGGTCGGGCGGCATCTTGAAGCGCACGACCTTCTTCGTCGGCACGTCGATGACGACGCGCTCGATCATCGTTACGTCCTTGTCGCCCGGCAGCGGGTACTTCCACGTATCCACCTTCGGATGGCCGACGTTGACGCTGACCAGCGTCATCTCGCCGGTCTTGCGCTGGTCCTGCTGGAACGTGGCGATCTTCTTCGAATCCGGCGACCAGACGAGGATGGCCTCGTCGGTGTGTTTCCAGCCGGCATTGTCGGTGGCGTAGCCGTAGTCCTTGATACCGTCGGTGGTGAGCTGCGTTTCCGCACCCGTAGCGATATCGCGCACCCAGAGATTCCAGTCGCGAATGAAGGCCTCGGACTTGCCGTCAGGCGACTTCAGGCCCGGCTCCTGGCCGAGCGACTGGCCCTTGGCGTCTTTCTTCACGGCGGCGAGTTCGCACTTGCCGATGGCCTTGTCGCAAACGTAACGCTTGCCACCCGAGGTGATGTCGAGGCCGTCGTCGGGACGCACGACGAAGCCACTGACGGGCAGCTTGGCCGCGTCGATCTTCTTGCCCGTGGCGGCGGAGAGCGCGGAGGCGACCTTGTCGCGGTCGAACGCGCGGGTCGCTTCGCCGGTCGCGGCGTCCACCTTCAGGAACTGATCGCCGCTCTTGTCGTGGTCGCGATACCAGAAGTGGCTGCCATCGATCCAGGTGACACGCTGGACCGAGTGGTCTACGAGCGGCATCGTGTTGTTCGGCAGGAACGAGTCCGCGCGACGGTAGTCGTCGGTGGTGACGGTCTGGGCCGAGGCGGATGCCCCGATCAGTCCAAGAAGGACGGCGCCGCTAAGCACCGCATTGCGTTTGGTCGACATCGATGGTCCCCGTGGCGGCAGGGCGGTGCGGAAAGCACCGCAAACCGGACGAGGCTAGCCCCCGGCGATCGGCGAGGCCTATGCCAGAGGTCACGGGTGGCGCGCTAGCCGGTGTGCGCCCCGGTCCGGAACCGCCGCCCCTGCCGCTCGATCATTTTCAGCGCCAGGCCATCGGGGAGCAGCTTGAACAACGTCTTGATCGCGCGGTTCACCCCGCCGTTGACGTACACGGCCGTCCCGGCATCCACCGCATCCAGCCCCTGGCGCGCCACCGTAAGCGCATCCATCCACATGAAGGCCGGCATTTTCGATACCAGGTTGCGTGAACCGGTCACGTCGTGGAACTCCGAGTAAGTGAAGCCGGGGCAGACCGCGGTGGTATGCACCCCCGTGCCCTTGCCTTCCAGCGCCAGCGACTGGGAAAACTTGATGAGATACGCCTTAGACGCGGCGTAGAGCGTATGCCCCGCAGACCCGGGCACGTGTCCCGCAAGCGACGCGACGTTGACGATGCGCCCATAGCCACGCGCTTTCATCCCCGGCAGCAGTCGATAGGCCAGCTCGGTGGGTGCCGTCATCAGCACCTGGATGAAAGCGGCATGGGTGGACCACGGCTGCTCGTTGAAATAGCCAGGCACGCCGTAGCCCGCATTGTTGACCAGCACGTCGATCGCCAGCCCCTGGGCCTCGAGCGCCGCGACGAGGGCTTCCGGACCGTCCGGCCTCGCGAGATCGAGCGGCGCGACGATGGCTTCTATCGCGTGGCGATCGCGCAGCTCCTGCGCCAATGCTTCAAGCCGATCGGCACGACGTGCCGTGAGCACCAGGTCGTGACCACGACGGGCGAGTTCGCGCGCGAAAGCTTCGCCGATGCCGGCGGAAGCGCCGGTAACGAGGGCGCGTCGATTCGATGGCATGGAAACTCCGTACTGGCTGCGTGATCGTGAAGTATGCACCGACGTCGCATGAATGAATGAACGCCACGTGTGGTGAACGATGCCACGTCCTCTTCACGGTTCGTGCCCTTCTGAACCTCGAAGCTGGTCTCCGCGAAACATCCCCCCGAGTCAACAGGAGCTCACGACGATGACCAGCACCGACCACGATCTCAAGGTTCTCAATTCCCTCATCGAAACCACCATCGACAGCGCCGAAGGTTACGGCGAAGCCGCCAAGGACGCCGAGAACACTCGCTACGCTGCAACCTTCCAGCAGCGCGCCGCGGAACGCCGTCAGGTGGTGCAGACCCTGCAGCAGCAGGTTCGTTCGCTCGGTGGCACGCCGGAAGACGACGGCACGATCCTCGCCAAGGCTCACCGCATGTTCGTGGAACTGCGCGCGAAGATGAGCTCGAAGGACGACACCGCCATCGTTGACGAAGTCGAGCGCGGCGAAGATCACATCAAGGCGAAGTACGAAGACGCCATGAAGGACAACGACGTCACCGCCGGCACGCGCTCGTTGATCAATGAGGCATATGTGTCTGTGAAGGCCGGCCACGATCAGATGCGCGATCTGAAGCATGCGCTGCATGCGAATCGCTGAGGACAGCGATCCTCGTTGCTCGGTTATCGAGAGTGACTGCGCACTGAGTTGATCCACAGACTGCGGGTCGACATGAGAAGCCCCCGCTTGCGGGGGCTTTTCGCGTTGGTGGCTCGAATTCAACGGCGTGCCGACGCTAGGCACGTGTACTGGGGCCGCCACGCGGAATCCCGTCGTCGGCGCGAGATTTTGCCGCAGCGCAAAACCGGACCGGGCCAACGATTACAGCGTAATGACGCCCAGATAGCTAGATATTGACGCGTTGCAACATTCGCGCTTAGCCTCGAAGTGTCGCAGCTGGGGGGAAACATGCTGCGACGCAGATCCAGCCTAGGAGCCTTCTCTACTGACTGCCTGACCGGGGACCATCCATGACCAGACGACTCAAGCGACGCCTGCCGGCGGCCGCGCTGCTACCCCTTTGCTTGACGCATGCCCTTGCCGCCTCGGTAGCCTGGGCCGACGATACGCCGACCGCCGACACGGTCACGCCCGAAAAAGCCAAGCTGCTCCAGCAAGTCGTCGTCACGGGAACACGAAGCACCGACCGCACCGCGTCCGAATCCCTCGCACCGATCGATGTACTGAGCCCCGCAGACCTCAATGCCACCGGCAGTACGGATCTCGCCAGCGCCCTGAGCACCCTGCTCCCGTCGCTGGACTTCCCCCGCCCCGCCATCAACGACGGCAACGACGCGATCCGGCCTGCCAGCCTGCGCGGTATGTCGCCCGACCAGGTACTGGTGCTGGTGGACGGCAAGCGCTATCACACGACCAGTCTGGTCAATTACAACTCATCGGTCGGCCGCGGCTCGGCGCCGGTGGACCTCAATTCCATTCCGATCGCCGCGATCGACCACATCGAAGTGCTGCGCGATGGCGCCGCGGCGCAGTACGGCTCCGATGCCATCGCTGGCGTGATCAACGTCGTCCTAAAGCGAGGTGGCGCCGCAGGCGGCAACAGCATCACCGCCAGCGGCGGCATCATGGACAAGGGCGACGGCGCGCAGAACGGCGTGCAGGGCAGCATGGGGATACCCCTCGGCGGCCCTGAAGGCAGCGCGCCCGGCTGGATGCGCGTGGCGTGGAATTACCAAAACACCATGAACACCAATCGCGCGGAGAACCGCGATAAGTCCACCACGCTCGCCGGTGCCCCGAACCCTTCAGGTATCCCGTACGAGCGCTATGGCGACCCGGCGGTGAAGACGTACCAGTTGCTGCTCAACTTCGGCTACGACATCGCGCACGGCGTCGAACTGTACGGTTACCTCAATGGCAGCAAACGCGATGTCACCTCCAACGGCTACTACCGCGCTTACGACTCCGCGCGCAACGTGCCGGAGATCTACCCGAACGGATTCTTGCCGCAGATCGTCAATCACAGCAACGACATCGCCGCGGTACTGGGCGTGCGCGGTACCACGGACGGCGGCTGGCACTGGGACTTTTCGGCCGATCATGGCGAAAACAACCTCGGTTTCGACATCGCCAACAGCGTCAATACCAACCTGTTCTACACGCAGGGTTATTCGCCGACGTATTTCAACGCCGGCACGTTCCGCAACAAGCAGAGCGTCGCCAACCTGGACCTGAGCAAGGACGTGCACGTCGGATTCCTGCCCAATCCGGTGACAGTGGCGTTCGGCGCGGAATACCGGAAGGAAACCTATGACATCGAATCCGGCGATCCGGACTCCTACTTCTTCGAGCCCGCTACGCTGATCCCCGGCACCACCACGCCGTATGCAGGTGGCTCACAGGTGTTTCCGGGCCTGACGCCAGAGGTCGCCGGCAGCTTCGGACGGCATAGCCAGGCGGCGTACGTGGATCTGGAAACGGACGTGACCAGCAAGCTCTCCGCGGGCCTGGCCGGTCGCTACGAGCACTACAGCGACGCCGGTTCCACGCGCTCGGGCAAGCTGTCGGCGCGCTATCAGTTCACCGATACGTTTGCCTTGCGCGCCACGGCGTCCAACGGCTTCCGCGCGCCATCGCTGGCACAGCAGAACTACGAATCGGTCGTGACGCTGATCCAGAACGGCACGCTCGCGCAGATCGGCACGTATCGCACGTCGGACCCGGTGGCGATCGAACTCGGCGCCAAGCCTCTCAAGCCGGAGAAGTCGACCAACTATGGCCTGGGCGCGGTATGGCAGCCATGGAACGATTTCAGCGCGACCCTCGACCTGTATCAGATCCGTGTGGCCCACGCGATCCTGTATTCGGATCAGATCGCGGTAAACATCCCCAACAGTCAGGTCACCGGCGCGCAGTTCTTCGTCAATGGCGCCACCACGCGCACGCGCGGCGCCGACCTGATCGCCGCCTACCGCATGGACCTGACCGACTGGGGCCAGCTCAACCTCACGGCCAGCGGCAACTACAACAAGACGAAGGTACTGGAAGTTTCCACACCGGCATTTGGCCGTGCCAGCGAAGGCTTGCTGACCTCGTCCACCCCGCGCACCAAGTACGTGTTCGGCGGCGACTGGGAACTGAACGGTTTTGGTGTGCATGCGAACCTCACGCGGTATGGCTCGGTGATCCGCCGCGGTGACGCCGACGACGGCAGCCAGGACCAGAAGTTCGCCGCGCGATGGCTGCTCGATCTTTCCGGCAGATATGCGTGGCAGGCGTGGACCTTCACCGTGGGCGTGGACAACGTCACCAACCAGTATCCGACCAAGGCGTCGCTGGCCAACGTGTACGAAGACCGCGCCGATGGCTTGCAGTACTCCTCGCTGTCGCCCTTCGGTTTCAACGGCCGCTACTGGTACGGCAAGGTCGCCTACCGCTTCTGACGGCATCCCCTCCGCGCCGCACGCGCGGAGGGGCCATGTGCAGCATTCCGGATTCAGGGTCAGAGGTGATCGATGCACGACGAGGTTTCTTCGCGCGGAGGCGATGCGCCGCGCAGCATGAGGCGGCGCGACCTGCTGCGCATGATTGGCGCCACCGCGGGTGGCGCGGCGATGTACCAGGCGATGAGCAGTCTGGGTCTGGCGACCGAGTCGCCCTTTCGCGGCACGCCGCAGCTGCATGGCGCGCCGCGCGGCGCATCGGTTCTGGTGCTTGGTGCCGGCATTGCCGGCATGGTGGCCGCCTACGAGCTGCGCCAGGCTGGCTACAAGGTGCAGGTGCTCGAATACAACCATCGTCCCGGCGGCCGCAACTGGTCGCTGCGCGGCGGCGATCGCTTCACCGAACTGGGCGGATTCACCCAGCACTGCCAATTCGATGACGGACTGTATCTCAACCCCGGACCGTGGCGCCTGCCTTATCACCATCACGGCATCCTGTCGTATTGCAGGAAGCTCGGCGTGGCGCTGGAGCCCTTCGTGCAGGTCAACCACAACGCGTATCTGCACAGCGCCGATGCGTTCGGCGGCAAGCCGCAACGCTATCGCGAGATCAATGCCGACTACCGCGGCCACGTCGCCGAACTGCTGGCCAAGAGCACGCAGCAGGCGAAGTTGGACCAGAGCGTGAGCAAGGAGGATCAGGAACGCCTGCTGGAATCGCTGCGCGAATGGGGCGCGCTGGACCGGCAGTTCGCTTACGCGCGCGGCGAGACCAGCAGCAACCGGCGTGGCTACGACTGCGACGCCGGTGGCGGGCTGTCTGCCAGGCCGTCACCTTCCACGCCACTGCAATTGAAGGACGTGCTCGGTTCGCGCCTTTGGCAGTACCTGGTGGCGGGGGAAATCTACGAGTTCCAGACCACCCTGTTCCAGCCGGTCGGTGGCATGGGACGAATCGGCGAGGCATTCGGTCGTGAGCTGGAAGGCGTGATCCGCTATGGCGCCAAGGTCACCGCTATCCAACAGGACGATCGCGGTGTCACCGTGGCCTATGAAGACGCCGACACGCCAGGCGCCACGCACTCCGCGAACGCGCAGTGGTGCGTCTGTACCATCCCGCTGTCGATCCTCGGCCAGTTGCCGCTCAACGTCTCGCCCGCGATGACCGAAGCCATCGCCGCCGTGCCCTATGCCGCTTCGGTCAAAGTGGGACTGCAGTTCAAACGGCGCTTCTGGGAAGACGACGAGCAGATCTACGGCGGCATCACCTATACGGATCTACCGATCGCCAACATCGGTTATCCCAGCACAGGTTTCCATAGCGGCGGCAAGGGTGTGCTGCTGGGCGCCTATATGTGGGGGCAGGACGCGTACGAGTTCACCGCGATGGCGCCGGAGGAGCGCGTGCGCAAGGCGGTGGACTACGGCAACCGCATTCATCCGCAGTATCGCCAGGAATTCGAGAACGGCATCGCGGTGGGCTGGCATCGCTCGCCGTTCACCCTGGGCTGCTTCGGTGCGTGGTCCGACGAGATGCGGGAGCGCCATTACGACAACCTGTGCCGAATGGACGGCCGCATCGTGCTGGCCGGCGAGCACGCATCGTATCTGCCGGCCTGGCAGGAAGGCGCAGTGACGTCCGCGCTCGACGCCATCGAACGGCTCCATCGGCGCGCCACGGAAGGCATGGAATGAGCCGACACGCAAAACATGGCGCATGCGCGCTGGGCTGCATCGCGCTGCTTCTCGCCATAGGCGTTGCGGTGGCGCAGTCCTCCGACAACGCCGGGCATGCCGGTGGAAGAATTGCCGCTGCCGATGGCGAAGCGGTTTATCGCAGCATCTGCCAGGGCTGCCACATGCCCGACGCCAAGGGTGCGCGAGGCGCGGGCGCTTATCCCGCGCTGACCGGCAATCCCCGCCTGGTCTCGCCGCAGTACATGGCAGCCGTCATCCTCCAAGGGCGGCGAGACATGCCCTCATTCAAGCCCGCTGCAGAAGGCGAAGACCGCTTCTTGCGCGACGCCAGCCTAAGCGACGCGCAGATCGCCGACGTGATCAATTACATCCGCACCCACTTCGGCAACCAGTATCCCGACCGCATCAGCGCTGAGGACGTGGCGGCGATGCATCGGTGAGGCCTTTTCTCGGAACGGCCGGGGCATGCAACGAGACATCGTAGTGATACCTATCTCCTACCAGACTAGGCCTGCCTTGTAAGAAGATTCCCATTCAAGCGACTAAGGCCCCAAAGGGATGGGATACCAACGCCGTGTTGAGCCTCGAAGAGATCGTCGATAAGCACGCCGGCATGGTGCGTCGCATTGCGACGGTCTATGAGCGCCATCCCGACCGGATCGATGATCTCGTGCAGGAAGTCTGGCTGGCGGTCTGGCAGGCACTACCTCGCCTGGACAATCCGTCGATGCTCAAACCCTATATCGCCCGTATCACCCAGAACATTTGTGTCACCCATGTGCGTCGCGCGCTCGTACGCAAGGACGAACGCCTTGGCGACGGCATTGCCGATATGTCCGTGCCTGTCGACGAGGCCACCGATCATGCCAGGCAACTGGCGCGCCTGACCGAGGTGATACGTCAATTGCCAGAGCCTTTAAAGGCCGTCGCCGGCCTCTATCTCGAGGAGATACCGATCAAGGAGATCGCAACGATCCTCGGCATCAGTGAAAGCAACACGTCGGTGCGACTGCATCGCGCCAAAACTTTCATCCGGCTGAACTTCGGAGCCTAGACATGAGCGAACCATCGCAAGCCGATCCTTTCGCCACGCTTTGGCAATCCGCACCCAAACCGGACACCGGGCAGCTCCTGCGAGACCTGCAGCGGCTGCAGAAAGCGCAGCGGTGGCACAGCCGAATCCTCACTATCATTCTCTGTGGCATTGCATTGTTTTTTATTTTCGAGGAGGCCACCGGACGATCTGATACCCACGGGCTCATCAGCGCGTTGTGGATCGCCTTCGTTGCCGGTGCGATCGGATATCAGCGCGTGCGCTGCCGCTCCGTGGATCCGCTCGATCTCGATACGGTCAGCCTTCTCAAGCGCATGGTCACACGGGCAAAGCGGGGACTCTTCCAGGCGCGCTGTCTTTACCTGGGAACACCCCTGGGCGCAGTGACGGGGGCAGTTCTGACGAGGGTTCTGGCACCAGGGGCGGCGCCGAGTGAGCACATGGCCCAATCCAATCTGACGCTGATGCAAACGCTCGTCGGCCTGATAGCGCTGGTCGCCATGATCATCTCGGGACTCGTGCTGGCGCGCACCAGACAGCGCCAACTGCTGGAGCTCACCGGAAAACTGAAGTCGCTGGAAGAAAGTCTGTAAGAAATCCCACGTAGGCGCGACTTTGGTTCCGACGGATCAAGATCAACAAAGGTCTATCCGGCACCCACACTTGGAGGAACCCATGTCGAACGCACGCATCGCATCCATTCTTTTCGGTCTTGTCGCCGCCTGTGCTCTGATCGCCCTGGCCTGGTACCAGGCACATGGTGACCGCATGATTCTGTCGATATCCGGCGCTATCGCCATCGTAGTGATGGTGCTTGCGCTGATGCGTTTCATACCTGCACTGATTCGCTGTATCTCCACCAAGGGGAGCTGCGCTGTACGCCACGACAGGAGCAGGTGATGGGGATCCTGCAGCGTGCGCAAGAATCTTTTTCAACTGTCAGAACAGCCCAAAAAAGAGGTTCATCGCTGAATTCCAGGGCGCTGTCTGGATACGTCGATTCCTTCGCTGCGTGACTGCATGTGTCCAGCGGCTGGAGCTATCGCTAGCTCGTGCGACGAGGCCAGAGCCTTCGGTGTCCCCCTCGCTGCTCAGACAGGTCCTCCGCGTTCGGAAAGGATGGCCGCTGGCGCGGCCCATGTACCTAGCGGCCTTCGGCCGCTCTCTTGTGCGGAAACTCGCATCGAGGGGGACACCGAAGACTCCCACGATGACTGAGGTCACGTGTTGGGAGAGCCGCAGCGCTGCGCCATCTCACCGTCGTGATCCGAAGGCAGAGGCATCCGGCGACTCCACGCGAATGATCACCAAGGCAATCCACAGCGCAAGCTCAACGACATCACACCACCTCACCGTCCGAAGCGGTACAGGCGCCGATGCGAGGCCGAAGGCGAGCTACACCGACGAAGCGAGCCTTCAACAGCAACAGCTAGAAAACCTTACCCGGTAATGCGCGATGAACCAAAAAAGAACCCCCGTGTGCATCTTGCGATGTAGAGGCGGGGGGCCGTGTTACGCGCAAGGCTAAGGGCGCGTAAGGAAAACTTCAACATAAGAGGCCGGCCAATCCGCCCTTCGGCAAGAAGAGCAGCATGACCATCACCAATGATGGACGGCGAGGAAGATCGCGACGCGCTGACCTACAAGCGCAAGGGCTTCTGGCAGACCACTTCAAACAAGCAACTCAATTTCTTGCGCTTCCGCGAAGCAGCGACTAGCAGATAGACCAACCATCGAGCAGGAACCATCTGCGGTCTATGGATTGCGTCTGAGGCGGGTCCGACTGAGTGCGATGCTCGGATTCTTTTTTGAATCGCTTCAGTGTGACATTCGGCCTACTTGAGCAGTGAATCGATCACAGGATCCATCTTCGTCTTCACGCTTTGCCATTTCGCCACGGAAAGGCCACCTTTGCCCTTGAGGTGATACTCCGCATAGCCGATCTGTTTGCCGTCATGTTCCAGCCTGAGTTCGGCATGAGACAGGTACAGAGCGAAGTCCCACGACTGCAACGCGGTATACCTCAAGACGTAGGGACAAGCCTCAGGATTGATCGTTGAATAAACATCCGTAGCGATGTTGTGCCTCTGAAAGCCCTCCCTAAGCACGGGAAGGAAGTCCTTGACGATGACGTCGGGGTTTTCCTGGATACACACACGTGTGACATGGAGTGCGGGATCCAAGGGCCGTACTTGCACCGAGGTGCAGCCGGCAACGCCGAGCGGCAAGAGCGCCACAACAAGGTATCGCATGAATTTTCCCCTGTTCTACAAGAAGACGGGCGCTATGAGCGCCCGTCGATGGTACGTCGATTCACGATAAGGCGGCTTAGAACGGAATATCGTCGTCGTCGAAGCCTTCGTTGGCGGGCGGTGCCGAACGCGGGGCGTTGCCGCCGCGGGGCTGGCCGTAGTCGTCGCCGCCGCGCGAGCCACCGGCGTAGCCGCTGCGCTGCTGGCCGCCACCGCTGCTCCAATTGTTGCCGCCACCGCCGCCCTGACCACCACCGGCGCCGCGGGCCTGCTGCGGACGACCGCCGCCCTGCCCACCGCCGAAGCCGCCGCCTTCGCCGCCGCCCTGGCCGCCGAGCATCTGCATCTCGTTGGCGATGATGTCCGTGGAGTAGCGCTCGACGCCGTCCTTGTCGGTGTACTTGTCGGTGCGCAGCGAGCCTTCGATGTAAACCTGACGGCCCTTCTTGAGGTATTCACCCGCGATCTCGGCGAGCTTGCCGAACAGCTTCACGCGGTGCCACTCCGTGCGCTCCTGCTTTTCGCCGCTCTGCTTGTCGGTCCACGCTTCGGACGTGGCGATACGCAGGGAGGTGATGGCCGTACCGCTGCCGGTGTAACGGGTTTCCGGATCCGCGCCGAGGTTGCCGACGATGATGACCTTGTTGATGCCGCGTGCCATGGATTTACCTCGTATGCGTGTCGTTGGCGCCACCCGGGCGGGAGCGGGCGCCGCTGCCGCCGATCATAGCCAGCCCCGGCGCGAGAGGCGGGGCTGGCGGATCGGCTGGACCGTGTAGTTTGGTCGAAGGCCGCGCCGAGGGCAATTCGTCATCGACGAGACGCCATGGCGCGGCCGTGGGGGCCAGGTCCTTCATTCCCAGGTGATCTGGATCTGGCCGGTCGCCCTGGCCTGACCCGGCGAAAGGCTCCCCACCCGAACGTAGCGAGCCCGAAACGCCAGCTCCGGCTGCCCACCTGCCCAGGTGAAGACAACCGGCCTGCTGCCGTCCGGAAGGAGGGGTTGGCCCGACCCCGATTGCGTTTCGACGGCGACGCCCACCGCCGGCCCCGAGACGGCGAGGTATCGCGCATCGGGGGCGTAGATCGGAGCGCGCAGGGTGACGTAGGCGCGTGTCGCCCCGATGCAGTCGATTCCCTTGAGGCTAGCGTGGCGCCAGGGACTGGTCGATCCGATCACGGGCAGTTCGGAGGCCGACACCGTACCCAGATCGATACGGATGAATTTGGCCGTGAGGCCGCAGGACGGCGCGATGGTGCCCCGCACCTCGAAATCGACCTTATTCATCGGGGGCGTCAGCCCCGTGCTGCCGACGATGGCAGCAACCATGGCCAAGCTGCGTCCACCGCTACGAGGGGTCTTGTTCTTACTCATTCGCATACTCCGTTGTGTTGTGTCGACGACGCGGTTCGTGGTTCGGCATCGCTCCAACGCAATGCGCAACGCGTCGTGGCGCCGTCGGACCAGCGGATGGTCCACGGCCCTGCGCCATCGTCCGATCGAAGGAAGACGCGGCCGCCCTGGCCCACGATCCCTACCGAGCGCTCTGACCGATCGAGCACTTCCGCGCCGAAAGGCACGGGTTTCCCATCGGCGAGCGAAACCGTCACGAGCACGGTTCTTGCGACCTCGGTCTCGAAGGGCACTAGCACTACCGCGCCTGCAGTGGGGGCTACCTGGCGGTGCGTGGAAGTGAAGCCCACGTCCAGCGACGTGCCCGAGGGATCGAGATCGACAGCGTTCCAGCGATAAGGCATGAGATAGGGCACGACGGCATAGCCGCTGCGGCCGACGCGCACATCGCCACTGCCACCGACATGGGCGCCATGCGCCTGCGCTGCCTTGACCAGCCCGACGGCATCGCCGATGCGGTGCGTCGGCGTGATGCCGCCACCGTGAACCACGAGACCGCCTGCCGCCGAGACCGAGGTCGACCTCACTGCCGAGGTGCGATCGAACGCGACGTTGATTTCACCCGCGCCGAAGCGGCGACCCCACGAGCCATCGATACGGCCGCCTTCCTGCCGATCGCTGCCGATGGCCACGCCGTACGTCGTCTCCGCCCTCGCGCCCGTCGTGCCATGCACGCCGACCCGCGTGCCTGCTGCTGCCGGCCCGCCATGTAGCGTGGCATGCAGGCTTGCGGTGGAAGGCGACCCGCCCAACGGTACGGAAACATTGAGTTGGGCAGCCGCGTCGTTTGTCGCATACCGCGAGCCACGACGACGCGAGGCCCGGACCGATAGATCCATGCTCATGCGCTGCCAACTGCGCGCCCAGGAGAGAGCGAGTTCCGCACTGTCGCCTTCGCCATGCGCAAGCGCTGCGTGCGCCGCCGTGACACTGAGGTAGCCGTAGCTGGCACCGAGGTCGGCCTGCACCAGCACGTCGATACGCCGTCGCTCGGTGGACGCCGTGCGATCGTACCGCCCCCCCGATGATGTCTCTTGCCCGAGCGCAAGCCCCACCGAAACCACGATGTCGTCGCGCCATGACCTGCCGTGCCGAAGATTCCAGCGCTTTGTGCCGGATGACGGCCACAGCGCGCCCGTCACGTCGAGCGAAAAGGCGCCCACGCGAGTCCCCCGTGCCGCCCCCATCAACAACGACGTGCGCGCGTGTGTATGGCGCAACCCCGCATAGGATGTGATCTGGCCGACGAACCCATGTCGCCAGCCCGCATCGACCACCGCAGCGCGTGTGTTGCGAAGTCCCACGCTACGGCCCGCGCTGACAGCGTAGGTCGTTTGCCCTTCGCGAAGCAGGTCCGGCACCGGAAAGAACGGAACGCGAAAGGTCTGGCGTTGACCGTCGCGCTCATCCACCTCGACGTCCAGATCGCCTGCCCTGCTCGCGGTGTACAGATCATCGATCACGAACGGCCCCGGCGGCACGTCGAGCTCGCGGATCACGACACCGTGCTGCCGAATCCTTACCGTCGCATGCGTACCGGCGAAGCCCCTCACGGGTGGCGCGTAGCTACCGAGCGCGTCGGGCGCCATGCGTGCATCGCTGGCGATGGACACGCCATGCAGCCGCAACGGCGAGAACGAGCTTTGCGATACCGGTATATCGCCGAGCCGGAGTTGCGAACGCCACGCGTCCACCTGCCGCTCGACGTAGGCGTGGCGTCTGAGGTAGCCCTTCGCCGACCACAGGCCCGCCTGGCGCAAACGCCACGCGCCGACGTTTACACCGGTGTCGGCGGCCAGAACGACCGACTGGCGACGGCCCATGCGTGAGGCCACTTGGCGAGCGCTCGCTCGCCAGGCGAGCAAACCAGCCGTCACTCCGTGCTCCCACTGACTCGGCGACACGGCATGAGGACGTCGACGCAGTACGAAGGCCTGAGGAATGTCGATGTCCAGACGCTGCTCGCTCACGTCCATCCGGCTGGATGCGGAAGGTAGGCGTGCCTCCAGAGGCATGCAAGGATCATCGTCATCGGCGATCGGGGCACCGGGCGCCAAGCCATAGGAAACCAGAGCGGCGTGATCGATGCATGGATGGGCATTGGCACCGTCACTTGTCGCTGCGAAGCGGATCGACTCGCGCGCCTGCCACTCGCCGTTCATCCAGATGTCCACGTCGTAATGGCCCGGAAGCACGGGATTGCCGTGGGCGAAACGCGAGAGGTCTAGCGTCTCGGCACCATCGCCCGGAAGAAAGGTGGGATCGAAAATCGCCTCGGGAGCTTCTTGGGCGTGGATGGACAGGGTCAGCATGAGGCACCCCACCATGGCGATACGTGCCCTGCGCTGGCAATCGACGCGGCGCCCGCCCCGATCCGGCGCCACGCCCTTCGTGTCACCGGCCATGCGCGGGTCACGGCTCCACCGTTGCGGACAAGGGAAGGGTCGCGCCGTAGTCGTTGATGGTCGAAAACTCGACCTTCGCCACCCTCACCGCGCGCTTGTCGGGCGGTAGGGTGAAATGCGCCGAAGCGCCGGGGGCGACCATGCCTCCCCCCAGGGCCATGCGTGTCGCGTCCTTTTCGCCCATGACGTCGATCGCGTGGAAGGACACGTAGTAAGGCGACGGGTTGTCCACGCGAAGCGAGATGAGCTTGTCTTTTCGATCCATCGTCCAGCGCAACATCGACGCAGCGCTTTCGGGCGGCGACTTAAGACCCGCGGGTCGATGGAACAACTTCAGGCGGTGGCGGAAGGCGAACTGCAGTACGTTCTTGCCTTCGGTCTCGGGCGCCTTCGGCGGTATTTCCAGCACGTTCAACCAATAAAGCGTCTCGCGGTCGCGAGGCGCCGAATCGCCCACGTGCACGATGCGCAATGCATGACCCTGACCCGGATCGACCCGGAACATCGGGGGCGTGATGGCGAACGGGGCGCGTGCATTGGAAGGCGACGACGCTTCATCGCCGTCATCGATCCACACCTGAACAAGAGCGGGGTCGCTACCCTTGTTCTGTATTTTCAACGAGACGTCGCGTGCTTGCGCGGGGAACACAACGCGCGTGCCCCCGATGACCACGGCACCCAGCACTGGCTGGGCAAGTGCAAAAAGGGTAACGGCACACAGGGCCGATATCGCTCGAAACATGACGAATCCTCCGTCGGTGACTTCCTTGGACCGGCCGGGTCTTTCGCTCCGGCCGGCACGATAATCGGTGCGACTACTGATACACGACCTGGAAACCCACCCTGGAGTTGGCGGTGCCACCCTTGACGCTGCCGAGGCTGTAATACCGCGCGATGAGCGGGATTTCGGCGACGTGGCCCGCCACGATGACGCCTTGCGAATCTTGCGTGTACATGTTGATCGGCGAACCATCTGCGTTGACCATCTGAATCTGCACGCCCCTGGCGGCATTCGTGCCGGGATCGACGTTGAGACGGCCGGTACTGCGGTCCAGACGGGGGCTTGCCGGGTCGAAACGGACCTTGGCAGTCACGCCATCCGTGCAATTCGTATCGGCATCGCCACCGATGCGGATGGTGAAACCTCGGTCGCCAGCGACGTCGCCCGCGTTGGCGAGCACACCCGCGCTGATGTCGCCGAGTGCCACCGCCTTGCTGGCGTTGCCACCGCCCGGCGGCTTCCCCTCGACGAGGCACGTGGTGGCGACGATGTTGCCGGTGATTTCGATGACGCCGTCGTTGCCCGCGACCGCAGGGGCAGAGCCGACGGCAAGGGACGACGCGAACAGAGCGGCCGCGGAGAATGTCTTGTACATGGCGCTTCCTTTTTTGAAATGGCGCGCCGGCTCGCGGCGCCTACCGATCTCCGCATGCGGGAAGCAAGGATTCGATACGCAAATTCTGAAAAATCGGTCGTATCGACTGCGCTCCAAGGGCAAGCCCGTTGGCGTTTGTGGCGTTCATCTGGATTAGACCAGGGCGTGGGACGTCGGAGCACGCGACCCGCCTCGCCAGCGGCGAACCGGGCGCTGCGAAGCCTCGGCCACCGAAACGGACCGGTAGCCCCCTATAATGCGGGTTGCTCCGCCGCACGCGACCAACGTCCATGTCCTCCACCGCCGCTCGCTCCAACTCCCTCGATTTCGCTGGTGTCCGCGCACTGGCGGCGAACGACATGAAGGACGTCGATGCCCTCATCCGGCACCGCCTGTCGTCCGACGTCGTCCTCATCAACCGCATCGCCGATCACATCATTGCCGGCGGCGGAAAGCGGCTTCGCCCGATGCTCCACGTGCTTGCCGCGCGTGCCGCGGGCTATCAGGGCACGGAACACGCGAAGCTGGCGGCGATCATCGAATTCATCCACACGTCCACCCTGCTGCACGACGACGTGGTCGACGAATCGGACATGCGCCGCGGCCGAAAGACCGCGAATGCCCTGTGGGGCAATGCCGCCAGCGTGCTGGTGGGCGACTTCCTCTATTCGCGGTCGTTCCAGCTCATGGTGGAACTCGACGACATGCGCATCATGCGCATCCTCGCCGACACGACGAACACCATCGCGGAAGGCGAAGTGCTGCAGTTGCTCAACATCGGCAATGCGGACGTCGACGAATCGGCGTATCTCGCGGTGATCGAGCGCAAGACCGCCGTGCTGTTCGCCGCAGCGACCGAACTGGGCGGCGTGCTCGGCGGTTTGCCGGAAACCCAGGTGGCCGCACTGCGGCGCTACGGCATGGAACTCGGCTACGCCTTCCAGATCGCCGACGACCTGCTCGACTACGTATCGGACGCCGAGACCCTGGGCAAGAACATCGGCGACGATCTCGCCGAAGGCAAGCCCACACTGCCGCTCATCTACGCCATGCAGACGGCGGATGCCGACCAGTTGGCGTCGCTGCGCCATGCCATCGAACACGGCGGACTCGATTCGCTGGATCGCATCGTGGCCGCCATTCGCGACTCAGGCGCCCTGGAGCGCACGCACGAACGTGCGGTGACGCACGCTACGGCGGCGCGCGAGGCGCTGAGCGACCTTCCGCCGTCGACGCATCGCGACGCCCTCGCCGCGCTGGCGGATTACTCCGTCGAACGACGCTTCTAAACGCACAACCACCCGCCAGCTGCGGCGGGTGCAAGAAACGACGCCACGCGGCACCTGTCGCAGGCGGCGTCGTCTACCGGTCACTTCCCGGCAAAAGCCTCATCCAGCCACGCACGCATGGCCGCATAGGCACGGTGCGCGACCTTGGCGTCGTAGCGGCAATTGCCGGTGGTGGCAACGGCTTCCTTTTCGGTGAAGCAATGCACCGCGCCACCAAAATCCTCGGAAGCCCAGTCCACCTTGGCGTCGCGCATTTCCGCTTCGAACGCCGTGCGCTGTTCGGGCGGTACGTTCGTATCGTCGGCGCCATTCAACGCCAGAACCTTCGCCTTGATCTTGCTCGCGAGCTTCGGGTCGTCCGTGGCGAGCAGCCCGTGGAAGCTGACGACCGCGGCAATATCAGCCCCGGTGCGTGCGAGATCGAGTACGGCGGAGCCGCCAAAGCAGAAGCCGATCGCCGCAAGTTTGCGCGGATCGATCGGCGCGTTCTTCTCCTGCGCCTTGAGCTCGGCGAAGGCACGCGACACACGGGTCCGCATGATCGAGCGGTCGGCATACAACGGCTTGACCGCGGCACCTGCTTCCGCCTCACTGGTGATCTTCTTGCCACCACCGTACATGTCGGTGAGGAGGATGACGTAGTCCTTGCCGGCGATGTCCTTGGCCTTGGCGAGGGCCATATCATTCACGCCGTACCAGTTCGGCACCATCACCAGGCCCGGACGTTTCGTGGTGACGGCGTCGTCGTAGACCAGGAAACTCTTGTACGTCACGCCCTGGTCCGTCCATTCGACGGGCTTGGCGACCATGGCCGCCGACGCGGCACCTACGTGACCCAGGAACAACAAAGACAAGGCAAGCAACGGACGGCGCATGGGCATGGCTCCTCGGAAAGTCGAGCAAGCATAGGCGTCGCCGGAGAGCGCCGCCAGCATGACGGGCAGGACCGAGGCCGGCCCGTCGCCGTGGATCAGACGCCCGCGGCGTGACGAGCCATGCGCCGCTTCAACGGACCGAGCGCCGCGATCAGGCGGACGCCCGCGCCACGGGCAGCGACCAGCGGCGGAGCCTGCCAGGCATAGATGCGCGCCAAGGCATCGAACGACCATGCATCGAGACCGTCCGCACTGCGGCGACGGCGCGCATAGCGACGCAGTACGTGCGGCGCGGCGATATCGCGGCCCGCCTCCCGGGCGGCGACCAGCGTGTCGCGCAACTCAACCACGTCGCGAAGACCGAGGTTCACGCCCTGCCCCGCCAGCGGGTGGACGGCATGCGCGGCATCGCCGAGCAGTACCATGCGTTCGGCCTCGTACCGGTCGGCGAGCTTCAGGCGCAACGGGAACGCCGCACGCTTCGTCACGTTGCCGATCGGACCCAGCCGGAAGTCGCTGGCGATGCCGAGCTCACTGCGAAACGCGTCGTCATCCAACGCCAGCACCCGTATGGCTTCCGCTTCGGGCAACGACCAGACGATGGAACTGCGACCGTCCGCAAGCGGCAGCAACGCCAAGGGGCCTGAGGGCAGAAAGCGTTGCCAAGCCGTGCGCTGGTGTGGCAGCGAAGTCTCCACGTGCGCCACTACGCCACGTTGTCCGTAGTCGCGCCCGTGCGTCCCGATGCCCACCATGGCACGCAGCGGCGAATTTGCACCGTCCGCCGCAACCGCAAGGCGAGCCGTGACCGCCTGCCCGTCCGCCAGCTCGAGTTGCACCCGGTCGTCGCGCACCGCGCAGGCCACGACTTCCGCCGGAACGATGCAGCGCACCCCGGCTTGGTCCAGCGCATGCCAGAGGGACGCCTGCACGAGGTTGTTCTCCACGATGAAGCCGAGCACGTCGCGGCCTTCTTCGGCAGCGTCGAAGCGGATCGTGGCGCCGTTCTCGGCATCCCAGACTTCCATGCGTTCGTAGGCGGAAGCGCGTGCGTCGCGAATGGACGTCCAGACGCCTATATCGTCGAGCAGGGCGATGGACGATGGTGCGAGGCCCACGACGCGCAGATCCACCTCATCCGCGGCGGCCCAAGGCGCGGGCACGCGAGCATCGATCAGTGCCACGTCGAAGCCGGCGCGCGCTAGCGTCAGTGCCGTCGCCGCGCCAACCATGCCACCGCCAACGACGGCGACATCGAGCGAGGCGCCACGTCGGCGCGGCAGCGAATCCATCCCGCGGTCGCTCATGGCGTTTTCTCCCTTACGGCGAACGGCGCGTTGGCGCGAAAACCCATGCCCCGCCGGCTCATGGCGTGGCGTAGCGGGGGGACACGGTCGAGCGCGAGCATGGCCAGCGAGCGCAGCGGCCGCAGCAGCGGCTGGTCGAGGCAGGCGAGGCGCACCAGGCCGTGACTCATGGCCATGGTGCCTTCGCGATCGGGGGCGCGCCGCGCCGCGTAGGCCGCGAGGACGGCTGAAGCGCCGGGGTCGCCGCCCGCTGCCACCAGCTCGGCCAGTGTCAACGCATCGCGCAACCCGAGGTTGAAGCCTTGTGCGCCGATGGGATGGATGGTCTGGGCGGCATTGCCCACGAGCACCGCGCGCTCCGCGACCAGCGCTTCGGCAGCGACCCGGCGAATTGGATAGGGCACGCGTTTGCCGGGACGACTGAACCGGCCGAGGCGCCAGCCGAAACGTTGCTGCGCGAACGCAAGAAACGCTGCGTCGTCCATGGCCGCGACCTCATCGACGTGCTCGGTGTCTACCGTAAGCACCACGCCGACGCGCCGCTCGGCCAGCGGCAGCACCGCAACCGGGCCATCGTCGGTGAACCGCTCGAAGGCGCGACCCCGCGGATCGCGTTCGGGCGTCATGGTGCTGACGAAGAGCGCCTGCGCGTAATCGTGTTCGCGCGTACCGATGCCCAATTGCGCACGGACCACGGACTGGGTGCCATCGGCGCCCACCAGTAACGGCGTCGTCAACCGACGGCGCTCGCTTCCGGCCAGCACCGTGACCGCCCAACCGTTCTCGACGGCCTCGATGCTTTCCACCCGCGCCGGTGCAAGCCGGGTCAGATGGCGGCAGGTGTCCAACCGACGCAACAGCGCCGCGCCGAGTTCGCGAGCCGGCAGCGTCCAGCCCAGCGCATCCACGCCCTCGTCGGCGGCGTTCATCCGCACGCTGCCGAAGTCGCCAGCACGGCTGGTGTGGATGTGGGTGATCGGGGTGGCGCGGGCTTCGGCGAAATCCCACACGCCAATGGCGCGCAGGCCATTGACCGTGGCCCGGGCAAGGGCGAGGTTGCGTTCGTCGTAGCTCGGCTGCGCGTCGACCGTGGGCATGGCGGCTTCGACCAGCACGGCCGGAAGGCCTGCCGCATCAAGCGCAATGGCGAGGCTGGCCCCGACCAGGCCGCCGCCGACGATGAGAATGGGTTGGGACTGGCTCATCCGCGGATCATACCCTCGCCGAGTGAAGGCGCCGCCGCGGCCCTCTGCCGCATCGCCCGCGTGCCCCGATAGAATGGCCCGATGGGTAACCGACTCTCGAAGATCTACACACGCACCGGCGACGACGGCAGCACCGGCCTGGGCGACGGCAGCCGAACCGGCAAGGATTCGCTCCGGGTCACGGCCTACGGCACCGTGGACGAGCTGAACAGCGCCATCGGCATGGTCATCGCGTCCGAAAAGGTGGGCGACGATGTGCGCGAAGCCTTGTTCCAGGTGCAGCACGAGCTGTTCGACCTGGGCGGCGAACTGTGCATCCCCGGCATGGCGATGATCCAGGCCGCCGACGTAGACCGTCTCGAAACGGTGCTGGACGGCTTCAACGCCGACCTGCCGCCCCTGAAGGATTTCATCCTGCCCGGGGGCGGCATGGCCGCGGCCAGTTGCCACCTTGCACGCACGATCTGCCGCCGCGCCGAACGCGAGGTCGTGGCACTCGCGCGGGTCGAAACGGTGCGACCCGAGGCCCAGCACTACCTGAACCGCCTGTCCGACCTGCTGTTCGTCATTGCCCGTGTACTGGCTCGACGCAGCGGCCACGGCGAGGTGCTCTGGCAGCACCAACGTCGGCCTCGAGGATAAACACGCCAGGAACACCCTAGGGAGGCCGTCGGTGCCGGTGTAAGCTCGCCCGGCCGGTGCGGCGATTCACGTCGCACCTCTAGGAAGGGGTTGAGGTATGGGCGACGAGCCATCGTGCGGTAGGGCTGGCGATTCTGCTAAGTTGGCCGCCTTTCGAACAAACAAGACCGAGCCCGTGACGCCACGCATCAGCATCCTGCCTAAACGCCGCCTGCTGGCGACCGCCGTCGCCCTCATCGTTTCGGGTCTGGCCCTCGATGCGCAGGCCCAGAGTGCACCGACCCAGGGCGAGACGCGCGCCGTCGCCGCACCTGCGCCTGCGCCTGCACCCGTCGCCGCCGAAACCTGCCCGCTGGGCTCTTTCATCTGCCCGCCGCGGCCGATCAGCTACGCGCTGTGCCGGCCAAATGCGATGCTCGATTTCTACGAGCCGCAGATCACCAAGGACAGCACGCTGCGCGACACCGCCATCACCGACGTCCATTCGGGCCTCGATGACGGCACCAGCGGCGTGAAGGTGGAGAGTCCCGAGCCGAACGTGTACCACATGACCGGCGGCGTCCGGCTCGAGCGCGCCGACCAGGTGCTGCGTGCCGCCGACGTCACCTACAACTCCGATTCCACGGCCTACGATGCCGTCGGCAACGTGAAGTACCAAGAAGCCGGCATGCTGATGTCGGCGGACCGGATCACCGGTACGACCACGCCCAACCAGGGCGATGCTTACAACGTTCGCTACCAGTTGCTCCAGTCGCGCGGCAACGGCGTGGCCGACCACGCGAAGGTGATGGACCCGCAGCACGGCCGGTTCCGGCTCGCCACGTATTCCACCTGCGACGTCGGCAGCCACATGTGGGAGTTCCGCGCCAAGACGCTGAACCTCAACAAGGAAACCGGCGTGGGCGAGGCACGCAGCGCCACCATGCGCTTCAAGAACGTGCCGTTCATGTACCTGCCCTACTTCACGTTCCCGCTGGACGACCGGCGCAAGAGCGGTTTCCTGTACCCCACCTTCGGGTCGAACAGCCAGTCGGGCCTGTTCCTCAACCTGCCCTATTACCTGAATCTCGCACCGAACTACGACGCCACGCTGACGCCGGGGTACTACAGCGATCGCGGCTTCATGCTCGGTGCGGAGTTCCGTTACCTGCTGCCGCGGTCGAACGGCACGTTCGATCTCCAGTACATGGCCCACGACAAGGGGCCGGATACCGACGAGAGCGGCACCAGCGATCGCGACGGCTCGAAGCAGCGCTACCTGGTCCAGATCACCAACACGACCAACCTCGGCGACGGGTTCATGTTCGCCGCGAACATCAACCATGCGTCCGACAACCAGTACTTCCGCGATTTCAGCAACGACCTGTACCAGTCTTCCATCGGCATCCTCACGTCGAGCGCCTACGTCACCAAGGGTGGCAAGTACTGGAGCGCGTCGCTCGGAGCGGACGACTATCAGAACGTCGATGCCGGCCTGCCGAACTACGTGGTGCCTTATCGTCGCTGGCCGCGTGCCACGTTCAACCTGGAAGCGCCGCTCAACAGCTGGCTCGATGTCGGTGTGGACAGCGAAGCCGTGGCATTTCGCAAGCTGGACCGCGCGCCGGTCTTCGGTACGACCCCTGGGCAGGTAGACGGCAATCGCCTCGACCTGGCGCCGTACCTGGCCGCCGACTTCTCCGGCGCCTCGTGGTTCGTGCGTCCGCGTGTGGAGTACCGCTACACGGACTACCGGCTGGATTCGGACTATCAGCACTTCAACTACGCCGAGCAGAGCCCATCGCGCTCGGTGCCGATCAGCAGCCTGGATGCGGGTTTGATCTTCGATCGCCAGACCAGCCTCTTCGGTACCAATTACACGCAGACCCTCGAACCGCGCATGTACTACCTGTACGTGCCGTACCGGAACCAGAACAACCTGCCCACCTTCGACACGAATGAAATGTCGTTCGATTTCTGGCAGTTGTTCACCACCAACCGGTTCTCCGGCGCCGACCGGCAGATGGACGCAAACAATCTGACCCTGGCCCTGACGACCCGGCTGCTCGACGACACGGGCGTGGAGCGGCTGTCGGCCAGCGTCGGTCAGATCAAGTACTTCAGCGACCAGAAGGTACAAATGCCGGGCGTGGCGCCCACCGATTTCGGCCGCTCGGACTACGTGGCTCAGCTCGGCATTCAGTTCAACGACAAGTGGCGCCTGAACAGCTCGTACCAGTGGAACCCGAACAAAAAGCAGAGCCCCTACCTGAATGACCAGGGCCAGGTGTTCGAGCAGGGCCGGGACACCGACCTGGCCACGGTGCAGCTCCAGCGCCGCATCAAGGGCGACGGCATCGTCAACTTCTCGTATCGCTATCGCCGCAACGTGATGGAACAATTCGACACGTCCGTGGTCTTTCCGGTGTCCGAGCGTTGGCGAGCGCTGGCACGCTGGGTCTTTGCCCGTCGTGACGTGCTGCCGGTCACCATCAATACGGCGGGCGGCCCGGCAACGTTCAGTACATTCACGTTCTCGCACCGCACGCTGGATGCCACGGTGGGCGTCGAGTACGACAGCTGCTGCGTCGCCTTCCGCGTCCTCGGCCGCCACTACGTACACGACTACCTTCGCAAGACCGACAACGCCGTCATGTTCGAGGTGGAATTCAAGGGCTTGGGCTCGCTCAGCCCCCAATCGGGCTCGTACCTGCGCCGTGCTATCCTTGGCTATCAATAAATGGGGCAAGTGCCCCGGGCTCCCTATTCGATGAAGCAGATCTTTGCGTATTCCCTGCTGGCCGCCTCCATCCTGGTGGCCGTGCCTTCCGCCCATGCCCAGCTCATGCCGTCGGCCCAGCCCGCACAAGGCCAGGGCATGAGCGTCGGCAACGGCTCGCTCGACCGCATCGTGGCGGTGGTGGAGGAAGACGTCATCCTGCAGAGCGAACTGGACGAGGCGATCAACGCCATCGTTCGCCAGTACGCATCGAATCCGGGCCAGCTCCCGCCCAAGGACGTCCTGGCCCGGCAGGTGCTCGACCGCCTCATCCTGATGAAGCTGCAGGTCCAGCGCGCCAACGACCAGGGCATCCGTGTATCCGACCAGGACGTGGATCAGGCCGCCGCCAACGTGGCGCAGCAGAACAAGATGAGCCTCGACCAGCTGCGTGCTGCGGTGGAACAGGACGGCTACAGCTATGCGGCCTTCCGCCAGCAGTTGTCGGACCAGATCATCGCGCAGAAGCTGCACGAGAGCGTCGTGCGCGACCAAGTCACCGTGACCGACGCCGAAGTGAACAACCTGCTCGCCAGCCCGACCTACAAGGCCGGCGAGGTGCACCTCGCACACATCCAGATCAGCACGCCCGCCGGTGGCAGCGCCAGCGACATCGCCCAGGCGCAGGCCAAGGCCGAGGAAGCGATCAAGGCGATCAAGGGCGGCATGGATTTCAACGCCGCGGCCATCCGCTATTCCGATGCACCCGACGCACTGGACGGCGGCGACCTCGGCTGGCGCCGTCTCGACGAAGTGCCGCCCGCGTTCGCGGACGCCATCGGTTCGCTCAAGCCGGGCGAGACCACCGCAGCCATGCGTGGCCCCACCGGCTTCCACATTCTGAAGCTCGTGGAGACCCGCCAGCCGGGCCGCCAGATCGTCACCGAATACCACGCTCGCCAGATTCTCATCAAACCCTCCGAGATCGTCACGCCGGAGCAGGCCGAGAAGAAGGCAGAGGATCTCTACACGCGGATCGTGGACAAGCACGAAGACTTCGCCAAGCTGGCGAAGGACGAGTCCAAGGACAACACGACCGCGAACAACGGCGGCGACATGGGCTGGTTCGCCAAGGACGCCTGGGGCCAGGCCATCGCCACCCAGATCGACCAGTTGAAGGACAACGAAGTCTCGCATCCTATCCAGACCGACGCTGGCTGGATCGTGTTGCAGCGCCTCGGCACGCGTCAGAGCGATCTGACCGACCAGTTGCAGCGTGACCAGGCCCGCCAGGCCATCGGTAACCGCAAGGCGGACGAAGCCTACGAGAACTACCTGCGCGAACTGCGCTCGACCTCGTTCGTCGACATCCGCGTTCCGGAACTGAAGGACCCTGACGACAAGCAGGCCTCGGCCACTCCGTAACGATGACCGCGACCACCCTGCCACGGCTCGCCGTCACCGCCGGTGAGCCTGCCGGGGTGGGGCCCGAACTGGTCGCGCGTCTCGCGGCCAGCGATCTTGCGGCGGACCTGATCGCCGTCACCGATCGCGACCTGCTTTCCCGCGCTGCCGCGGCCTGCGGCCTGCGCCTGACCCTTATCGACGACGACGGCTCGCGCAGCGCGACTCGCGCGCCTGGCAGCGTGCGCGTTCGCCACATCCCACTCGGCACGGCCGAACGCGCGGGCGAACCGGACCCACAGAACGCTCGCCACGTGATCGACGTGCTGGCAGCCGCGGCCGATGGCTGCATGGCTGGCGACTTCGACGCCGTGGTCACCGGCCCCGTCCAGAAATCCAGCATCAACGAAGGCGGCATCGCCTTCAGTGGTCACACCGAATTCTTCGCCGAACGCGCCGGAGCGGACGTCGTGATGATGCTCGCCAGCCCGGAGCTGCGCGTGACGCTCGCCACGACGCATCTGCCGCTCGCGGCCGTACCGGCGGCGATTACGGCGAGCCTGCTCGAACGCACCTTGCGGATCGTGGCGCGAGTCTTGTCCACGCAGTTCGCCATCCCGCGGCCGCGCATCGCCGTGCTGGGCCTCAACCCGCACGCGGGCGAAGGCGGCCACATGGGCCGCGAGGAACTCGACACCATCATCCCGCTGTTGGAGCGCCTGCGCGGGGAAGGCATGGACCTGCTCGGCCCGTTGCCGGCCGACACCGCCTTCGTTCCCGCCATGCGCGACCGCTATGACGCCGTGCTGGCGATGTACCACGATCAGGCGTTACCCGTCCTCAAGAGCGAAGCGTTCGATCGCACCGTGAACGTGACGCTTGGCCTCCCCTTCATCCGTACCTCCGTCGACCACGGCACGGCGCTCGATCTGGCCGGCACGGGCAAGGCGGACCCCGCCAGCCTGTTTGCCGCCGCGCGCCTCGCGCTCGACCTCGCAAGGCATCGTCCGTCATGAACGCCCGTCCCAAGAAAAGCTTCGGCCAGCACTTCCTTCACGAGAAGCGCTACATCGAGCGCATCGTCTCGTCGATCGCTCCGAAGGAATCCGATACCGTTGTCGAAATCGGCCCAGGCGAAGGCGCACTCACCTTGCCGCTGCTCGCCGTGGCGAAGAAGATGACTGCGATCGAGCTGGACACCGATCTCATACCTGGGTTGCAGCAGCGCGCCGCCACGGTGGGCGACCTTCGCATCGTGCATTCCGACGTGCTCAAGGTGGACTTCGCGGCCCTGGCCCGTGAATTGGGTGCGGAGCGCCTGCGCATTGCCGGCAACTTGCCGTACTACATCTCCAGCCCGATCCTGTTCCATTGCGTGGAGCATGCCGCGGCGATCCAGGACATGCATTTCATGCTGCAGAAGGAGGTCGTCGATCGCATGGCCGCCGAGCCGGGCAGCAAGGTCTATGGCCGCTTGAGCGTGATGCTGCAGCTGGCTTGCACGGTCACGCCGCTGTTCACCGTGCCGCCGGGCGCGTTTCGTCCACCGCCGAAGGTGGATTCCGCCGTGGTCCGACTGGTGCCGCTGCCACCTGAACGACTGCCGCAAGGCGATCCGGCGAAGATTCACGCCGTGGTGAAGGCAGCCTTCGCGATGCGCCGCAAGACGCTGTCCAACACATTGAAAGGGCTGGTCGACGAGGCCTCCATCCGCTCGCTGGGGATCGATCCGCGCGCACGTGCGGAGACGCTGGCGCCCGCGGACTTCGTGAAACTCGCGAATGTGATGTGACCGTGTTGTGGGCCACACTTGCCCACCCCCTCCCCGTCCCTGACAATCCCCGCATGAATTCGAAATCCCCCTACACGATCGACGTGGAGGTCGCTTCCCGCTTCGTTCCCGATCAGTCGCAACCCGCGGACAACCGTTACGTGTTCGCGTACACGATCACCCTGCGCAACGTGGGCAAGACCGGCGCCCAGCTCCTTACGCGCCACTGGGTCATCACCGACGCGAACGGCAAGGTCGAGGAAGTGCGAGGCGACGGCGTCGTCGGCGAGCAACCGTGGATGCGCCCTGGCGAGTCCTTCGAGTACACCTCGGGTGCCGTACTCGAGACCGCCGTCGGCACCATGGCCGGCACCTATCGCATGGTGGCGGACGACGGCACGCATTTCGATGCGCCAGTGCCCGCGTTCGTGCTTTCGATCCCACGTACGCTCCACTAGGATCGATGCCATGGACAGCGCGCACGCCGGGAACGGCAACAAGGTCATTCTTCTGGAGCAACAGGACTGATGGCCGTCTACGCGATCGGCGACGTTCAAGGTTGCTACCCCGAACTCCAGCGTCTGCTGGAAAAGATTCGTTTTGATCCCGCCGTCGATCGCCTGTGGTTCTGCGGCGACCTCGTCAATCGCGGTGGCGAGTCGCTGGCCACGCTGCGCCTGATTCACTCGCTGCGCGAACAAGTCGTCGTCACGCTCGGCAATCACGATCTCTCATTGCTGGCGATCGCTCAGCGCCGGGAAGATGCCCAGGCACGAGTGAACCCGGAACTGCGCGAAGTGCTGTTCGCCGAGGATGCACCCGTGCTGCTGGAATGGCTGCGGATGCAGAAGCTGCTGCATCACGACGAGCAACTGGGCTGGACGATGATCCACGCGGGACTCTCGCCGAG
Organism: Luteibacter sp. UNCMF366Tsu5.1; assembly: GCF_900119235.1. Classification (NCBI taxonomy): domain Bacteria; kingdom Pseudomonadati; phylum Pseudomonadota; class Gammaproteobacteria; order Lysobacterales; family Rhodanobacteraceae; genus Luteibacter; species Luteibacter sp. UNCMF366Tsu5.1. The sequence goes on from NZ_FPIS01000001.1 coordinate 1,922,572, forward strand.
CTGGACGCTTCGCCAGGCGCAACGTGCCGCACTGGAGATCGAACGCGAGCTGGGGGGTCCACGTCATCAACGCCTGCTGAAGAACCTGTTCGGCAATCGCCCGCCGGGTTGGAACAACCGGCTGCAAGGCGTGGAGCGCCATCGCGCCACCATCAATACGCTGACGCGCATGCGTTACTGCGATGTGCAGGGTCGCATCGACTTCGAAGGCAAGGGCACACCCGGCACACAGAAGCCAGGCATGTATCCGTGGTTTGAAGTGCCCGGCATGCGCCGTCGCGAAACCCGCATCGTGTGCGGCCACTGGTCGGCGCTCGGGCGTTTCGCCGGCCTGGGCGTCTACGCGATCGACACCGGTTGCGTCTGGGGTGGACAGCTCACGGCACTGCGCCTCGATGTCGAGGAACCTCAGTACGTGACCATCCAGGCGGAATCGTATCGGCAGAAGCCGAAGGGCGGCGGGGACTAGGTCTTCGCCGCATCAGCAGCGACCGGTTGCACGCGCACCAAAAAACAAACCCGCCGAGGCGGGTTTGTTTTTATCAGGACAACTGGCCGTGGCAGTGCTTGTACTTCTTGCCGGAGCCACACGGGCACGGGTCGTTGCGACCGACCTTGGGCCCTTCGTTGAAGAGCGGAGACGCCTGCGCATCGGCCAAGGGTTCGTCGCCCCGACCGGCAGCCTGAGCATCGGCATGCTGGAACTGCAGGCGCTGCGCCTCGGCCATGCGCTGCTGTTCGGCTTCCATCGCAACGACTTCCTCTTCGCTGCGAATGCGGATGCGAGCGAGCATCTGCACCACTTCCGACTTGATGCGGTCGAGCATCTCGGCAAACAATTCGAACGACTCGCGCTTGAATTCCTGCTTCGGCTGCTTCTGCGCGTAACCGCGCAAATAGATGCCCTGGCGCAGGTAATCCATGCTGGCGAGGTGCTCCTTCCACGCGTTGTCCACGACGGAAAGCATCACGTGCTTTTCCAGCGAGCGCATGGTTTCGGCGCCGATCTGGGCTTCCTTTTCAGCGAACAGCGCATCGACCGCTTCGCGCACGTGGTCGAGGATGCCTTCGGCGTCCACGTCCTTCTGCGCTTCCACCCAGGGAACGAGATCCATGCGGAGGTTCAGCTCGCTCGCCAGTTCGCGATCGAGGGCGGCGAGATCCCACTGGTCGTCGATGCTGTCGGCTGGCACGAACTTGCGCACCAGCGCTTCGACGACGTCCTGACGGATGTCGCGGATCATGTCGGAGATGTCGTCGGTTTCGAGCAGCTCGTCGCGCTGAGCGTAGATCACCTTGCGCTGGTCGTTGGCGACGTCGTCGAACTCGAGGAGGTTCTTTCGGATGTCGAAGTTGTGCTGTTCGACCTTGCGCTGGACCTTTTCGATCTGGCGCGTGATGAGGCGATCTTCCAGCGCCTCGTCTTCCTTCATGCCGAACATCTGCATCCAGCGGCCGATACGCTCGCCACCGAAGATGCGCATAAGGTTGTCTTGCAGCGACAGGTAGAAGCGCGAGGAACCCGGGTCACCCTGGCGACCGGAACGGCCGCGAAGCTGGTTGTCGATGCGACGGGACTCGTGACGCTCCGTACCGATGATGTGCAGACCGCCCGCGGCAAGCACCTGCTCGTGGCGTTTCTTCCAGTCTTCGCGCACCTTCTGACGATCGGCGTCGGACGCGTCTTCCGGCAAGGCGGCCAGCGCGGCTTCGAGACTGCCGCCAAGCACGATGTCGGTACCGCGGCCGGCCATGTTCGTGGCGATCGTCACCGCGCCCGGCGCACCGGCCTGGGCAACGATGTGCGCTTCGCGCTCATGCTGCTTCGCGTTGAGCACCTCGTGCGGGATGCGCTCCTTCTTCAACAAGCCGGAAACAAGCTCCGACACGTCGATCGACGCCGTACCCACCAGCACCGGCTGGCCACGCTCGTGGCAGGCCTTGATGTCGGCGATGACCGCCTTGTACTTCGCTTCGGGCGCGAGGAAGACCGAGTCGGGATTGTCGACGCGGACCATCGGCTTGTGCGTGGGAATGACCACCACTTCCAGGCCGTAGACGGTCTGAAACTCGTAGGCTTCCGTGTCGGCCGTACCGGTCATGCCGGCCAGCTTCTTGTACATGCGGAACAGGTTCTGGAACGTGACCGTCGCCAGCGTCTGGTTCTCGCGCTGGATGGGCACGCCTTCCTTCGCCTCGACCGCCTGGTGCAGACCATCGGACCAGCGGCGACCCGCGAGGGTACGGCCGGTGAATTCGTCGACGATGATGACCTCGCCGTCGCGAACGATGTAGTCGACGTCACGCTGATAGATGGCGTTGGCGCGAAGCGCAGCATTCATGTGATGCACGACGGCGAGATTCTTCGAGTCGTACAGCCCGCTGTCGGGCTCGATAACGCCGGCATCGCGCAGCAGCTGCTCGGCGTGCTCCATGCCCTCTTCGGACATGTGCACCTGCTTCTGCTTCTCGTCGACGAAGTAATCGCCGGGGCCGTCTTCCTTTTCCTGCCGGGTCAGATGCGGCACGACCTTGTTCACCGCGATGTAGAGCTGCGGGGAATCTTCGGCGGGGCCGGAAATGATGAGCGGCGTACGCGCTTCGTCGATGAGGATGGAGTCCACCTCGTCGACGATCGCGTAGTGCAGGCCGCGCTGGTTGCGCTGCTCCTTGCTGAGCGCCATGTTGTCGCGCAGGTAGTCGAAGCCGAACTCGTTGTTCGTACCGTAGGTGATGTCGGCCTGGTAGGCGCTGCGCTTGTCGGCGTGGTCCATGCCCGGGTACACGACGCCGACGCTCAGGCCGAGGAAGTTGTATAGCTTGCCCATTTGCGCGGAGTCGCGGCGGGCCAGGTAATCGTTCACGGTGACGACGTGAACGCCCTTGCCTTCCAGGGCATTCAGGTACACCGGCAGCGTACCGACCAGGGTCTTGCCCTCGCCCGTGCGCATTTCGGCGATGCGCCCGGAGTGCAGCACCATGCCGCCGATCATCTGGACGTCGTAGTGACGCATGCCCAGGACACGCTTGGCCGCCTCGCGGGTGACTGCGAAGGCCTCGGGCAGCAGTTTGTCGAGCGTCTCGCCCGCGGCGAGCCGCTGCCGGAACTCTTCGGTCTTGCCGCGCAGGGCGTCGTCGGAAAGCTTCTCGAACTCCGGTTCCAGGGCGTTGATGCGCTTTACCGTCTTGGACAGGTCGCGCAGCACACGCTCGTTACGGCTGCCGAAAATACTCGTCAGGGCACGATTGAACATCGATCATCCGGATCAGAAACGAAAGGGTTGCCACCTGGCCATGGCCGGGCGGCATGAAGGGACGATCATACTACGGGCGTCCCCGGCTTTCCTCGGGGTGGCGTCAGGCCGGCCCGGATTCAAGGGACGCGCGGGTTCCGCCGGGCGCCCGGTCAGCGGTGGCTGCGGACATAGGCCAGCGGATTGACCACGCGATCGTGGTACCAGACCTCGAAATGCACGTGGGATCCGGTGGAACGCCCCGTAGAGCCGGCCTTCGCGATGACGTCGCCGACCCGGACGCGCTGTCCGGGACGCGCCAGGATGGCGCTGTTGTGGGCGTAGCGGGTCATGTACCCATTGCCGTGGTCGATTTCGACCACGTCGCCGTAGCCGGAACGCTGACCGGCAAAGGTGACCATGCCCTCGGCGACGGCCGTCACCGGCGTACCCTTCGGCGCGGCGATGTCGATGCCCGTATGGCGGGCCGCGTGGCCGCTGAAGGGATCGGGGCGGCCACCGAAATAAGAAGATATATAGCCGTTCACCGGCATACCGGTGGGGCGGAGGCTGGACTCGATATTTCGGTCCATCAGCATGTCGCGCAAGGCTTCCAGCTGAGCCTGCTGCGTATCGAACTGACCGGACAGTCGGTCGATGCTTTCGTCGAGCGACGCGGGCAAGGTATAGGCGGGAACGTCGGGCCCGCTGGTGACCTCGGGGCCGCCCTGACCGGGTTCCTCGTCGAAATTGAATTCGCCATCGTCGAGCTTGCCGACTTGGGTCAGGCGCTCACCGAGGGCATTGAGACGTACCGACTGGGCCTGCAGCTGCCCTAGCTTCACGGCCAAGGCGTCGAGGTCGCGCTGCGCCTGGCGCTTTACCTCAGCCACCCGCGCGTCCTGATCACCCACCTGGTGCTCAAGGGCACCGATATCACCGAGCGCGCGAGCCTTGGGCCCGGCAACCATAAGAGCGGTGGCCGCACCGACGCCCGCGACGCCGAGAAAACCCACCAGTACCATCGCTCCGATCTTGCAGCGCAGGCGCCGGCATGTCAGGTCGAGCGTTTTTGGCCCTTTCTGGCCACGAGACACGAGTATGATCTGCATACGTTCCACATCGAATAGTCAAAGCCGGCCCATGCCACCGCCGTCCAGCCCGTCCCGACGCTCCACCCATGGACTCAAGTCCATCTCGGAGTTCGGACCCGTCGCGTCGCTGGCCCAGAAGGCTCGCGAACTCGACCACCTGGACCGCCAGCTACGCGCGACGCTGCCCTCGCCGCTGCGTGATCAGGTCCGTTTTGCGGATCTGCGCGACGGCAGGCTCGTCTTCCTTGCGCCCTCGTCGGCGTGGGCATCGCGGGTGCGCCTGTACCAGGCCCAGATCCTCGAAGCCGCTCGCGCCATCGGCGCGGTAGCCCACTCGGTTGCCGTGAAAGTGGCCCCCCTGCCGCCCGTGGAAATCATCCCCGACCGGCACAAACCGCTTTCTGCCTCAGCCGCCCGACATCTCCGGGCCGCCGCGGCGTCACTCTCCGACCCCACGTTGCGGGATCTGTTCCTTGATTTGGCCTCCAAGGCCGAAAATTCAGATTAATCCTAGGTTTGCGTCCATTCCTCGCCGTTCCATAAGCGACCATGGCGGACGGCGGGGTGCACGTTTATAGCACGCATGACAGGCGTGAACACCGAATTTACACACGGCATTCACGTTCGGAGGCCGGGTTCACGAGCCCCTCGCGGCGACGGCGACATGGCTCCGCGCAAACAAAAAGGCCGCGATTTCTCGCGGCCTTAGCGTGTCACTGGCCCTCGGACTCAGACGGCCTGGGCAGGATGCGCGTAGGAAATCGGCGCCTTGGCCGGATCCTTGAAGCTGACTTCTTCCCACGCCGTGACGTCGGCCATCAAGCTGCGCAGCAACTTGTTGTTGAGCTCGTGGCCCGACTTGTGCGCGGAATACGCGCCGATCAGGCTGTGGCCGAGCATGTAGATGTCGCCGATCGCGTCGAGGATCTTGTGCTTGACGAACTCGTTGTCGTAACGGAGGCCGTCTTCGTTCAGCACGCGGTAGTCGTCGAGCACAACGGCGTTGTCCATCGAACCGCCGAGCGTGAGATTACGCTCACGAAGCATTTCGATGTCACGCATGAAACCGAAGGTGCGCGCGCGGCTGACTTCCTTCACGAAGGAGGTCGTCGAGAAGTCCATCTCGGCCTGCGAATTGCGCTTGTTGAAGAGCGGGTGGTCGAACTCGACCGAGAACCCGACCTTGAAGCCGTCGAACGGCTCAAGCTTGGCCCACTTGTCGCCGTCCTGGACGATGACAGGCTTCTTGATGCGGATGAAGCGCTTGGCGGCGTCCTGCTCCTCGATGCCAGCGGACTGGATCAGGAAGACGAAGGGGCCTGCGCTGCCATCCATGATGGGCACTTCCGGCGCGGAAAGATCGACGTACGCGTTGTCGATGCCGAGGCCTGCCATCGCCGAGAGCAGATGCTCAACCGTCGAGACGCGGACGTCGCCATTGATGAGCGTAGTAGAAAGACGCGTGTCGCCGACGTTCTCCGGGCGAGACTTGAGCTCCACCGGCGGATTGAGGTCGGTACGGCGGAACACGATACCCGTGTTCGGCGCCGCTGGGCGAAGCGTCATGTACACCTTGTCGCCGGTATGGAGGCCGACGCCTGTGGCGCGAATGATGTTCTTGAGCGTGCGCTGCTTGATCATGTTGGGTCAAACCTTGTTGGCAGCAGCCGAAGTAACGGACATGCTAACACAGTCTTAACCTCGGGATAAACAAACCGGACGGTACAGTCTAGCATTGCTTTCACCAATCCTTCAGCAATGGCTGCGAGCCATTCTCATTGGGCTTGCGACTGAAACGCCTATCCATTCAGGCACTTGCAAGTGACTGATATCCCAAGCAGCTTTTTCCTCAGGGGGCACGGAAGGATTCCGCCGCCCGGACGGGACGGCGGCGGAACCCCGAACGTACCGGCGTCTTGCCGGGTCGTTCTCACGTTTTCCTTAACGTGCCTTGTTGCGTGAATGGATCAATCGGCCTGGCGGCGCAGGAACGCCGGGATGTCCAGGTAATCGATCGCCGGTTCCGCGTTCTTCTGCGGCGCCGGCTCGGAGCGGACGGACGGGGTGACGTCAGCCTGTGCGTAGTCGACCACTTCGTTGCCCGTGCCCGTACGCAGCACGACCGGACGCGGACGCTGACGCATTTCGACCTGCTGCTGCACCGGCTGGCGAACCGGCTGCTTCGCCGCGATGCCGCGGTTGAGGCCGGTGGCTACCACGGTAACGCGCACGTCGTCCTGCATTTCCGGATCGAGCGAGGTACCGATCACCACAGTCGCGTCTTCGGAAGCGAAGTCGTGGATCACGCGACCGATCTCGTCGAACTCGCGCATAGTGAGGTTCGGGCCCGCCGTGACGTTGACGAGGATGCCGCAGGCACCGGCCAGGTTCACGTCTTCCAGCAGCGGGTTGTTGATCGCCGCTTCGGCAGCGGCCTGCGCGCGGTCGTCGCCGCGAGCCGTGCCCGAACCCATCATCGCCATGCCCATTTCGCTCATGACGGTGCGGACGTCGGCGAAGTCGACGTTGATCAGGCCCGGGGCCGTGATCAGGTCGGCGATACCCTGGACCGCCCCCTGGAGCACGTCGTTCGCGGCCTTGAATGCGTTCAGCAGCGTGACTTCGCGCCCGAGCACCGACAACAGCTTCTCGTTCGGCACGGTGATCAGCGAATCCACGTGCTGCGAAAGGTCCTCGATGCCCTTGAGCGCGACCTGCATACGACGGCGCCCCTCGAACGGGAACGGCTTGGTCACGACCGCCACGGTGAGGATGCCCTTCTCCTTGGCGAGCTGCGCCACGACCGGCGCTGCGCCGGTACCCGTGCCGCCGCCCATGCCGGCGGTGATGAAGACCATGTCCGCGCCGTCGAGCATTTCCTCGATGCGCTCGCGATCTTCCAGCGCGGCCTGACGGCCGACTTCCGGATTGGCGCCCGCACCCAGGCCCTTGGTGACGTTGCCGCCGAGCTGCAGATGCGTGCTACGCGAAGCGCAGCTCTTCATCGCCTGCGCATCGGTATTGGCGACGACGAACTCGACGCCTTCGATATTGGAATTGACCATGTGGGCCACGGCGTTGCCGCCACCACCACCCACGCCGATGACCTTGATGACCGCGTTCGGTGCCAATTTTTCGATGAGTTCAAACATTTCCCGTCCTCCGCAGAACTTTTTGGTTTTTTGATTTATGTCCCGTGTCCGACTCCTGTCGAACGCGGGTTGCGGGCCTTCCCTCCTGCCCCGGCGCCCCCATTCCTTCGGGCACCGACACTCCGGTTGGATCAAAAATTCTTGGTGAACCAGCTACGCACCTTTTCAACGACGCTGCCGACATTGCCGACCGCAGAGCTCACGTGGCGCGCGCTGCCACTCGACCGCGAGCCATGCAGCAGCAGCCCCACGCCGGTGGAATGCAGTTCGCTGGACACCACGTCCCCCAGCCCCGACACGTGCTGGGGCACGCCGATACGAACCATCTTGTGGAAGATTTCCTCGGCCAGTTCCAAGGCACCTTCCATGCGCGATGCACCGCCGGTCAGCACGATGCCGGCCGCGACCAGGCTTTCGTAGCCGGAGCGGCGCAGTTCGTCCTGCACCATCTCGAAGATTTCCTCATAGCGCGCCTGCACCGACTGTGCGAGCGCCTGGCGAGCTAGACGACGCGGCGGCCGATCGCCCACGCTCGGCACCTGGATCGTCTCTTCCGCGTGCGCGAGTTGCGCCAGCGCACACGCGTATTTGATTTTGATCTCCTCCGCGTGTGCAGTCGGTGTATGCACACCGTATGCAATGTCGTTGGTGACCTGATCGCCGCCGACCGGCAACGACTTCGTGTAGCGGATCGCACCCTGCGTATAGATGGCGATGTCGGTCGTGCCGGCACCGATGTCCACGAGGCAGACGCCGAGTTCGAGTTCGTCCTCGGTGAGCACCGCCTTCGCGCTTGCCACGGCGGCGGGCACCAGTTCGTCCACGGAAAGGCCGCAGCGCTGGATGCACTTGGAGATGTTCTGCACGGCGCTGGCAGCGCCGGTCACCAGATGCACGCTGGCTTCCAGGCGCACGCCGCTCATGCCCACGGGATGGCGGATGCCGTCCTGGCCGTCGATGCGGTATTCCTGCGACTCCTTGTAGAGCACCTTGCGGTCTGCCGGAATGGCGACGGCGCTGGCGGCTTCGAGCACTTGCTCCAGATCGGCCGCCATCACCTCGCGGTCGCGGATGGCCGCGGTGCCGTGCGAGTTGCGCGTCTCCAGATGGCTGCCGGAAATCGATGCGTAGACGGAGCGGATGTCGCAGCCGGCCATCAGCTCGGCTTCCTCGACGGCGCGCTGGATCGAATGCACGGTCGATTCGATGTCGACCACCGAGCCGCGCTTCATGCCGCGCGACACGTGGGTGCCGATGCCAATGACTTCGATCGGTTCGCCGGGCTCGTACTCGCCGACGATCGCAACCACTTTCGAGGTTCCGATGTCGAGGCCGACGACGAGCTGTTTGTCGTTCTTGTTTCTCATGGGTTAGCTCAGCTTCCGACCTTGGGTGTGGCCGTGGTTGCGGTATCCGGCCACCGGATGGCGAATCCGTTGGTGTAGCGAAGATCGGCATAGGCGAAGCCGCCGTGCCGACCGGCAACGAGTTGCGGGTAGACGTCGAGGAATCGGGCCAGCCGGCGATCGGCCTGATCGCGGTCGCCGATGACGATCTGCGCGCCGCTGTCGGTGGTGACGCTCCAACTGCCGCGCTCGCTCAGCGACACGCCGACGATCGACAACTGCGCCCTGCCCTCGAAGGCCTTGCGGGCCTGCGCATAGAAGCTCACTACCTCGGCCAGTCGCGAGTCGGGCCCGCTCAACCGCGGCAGGTCGCCCATCTGGTCGGCACCGGGCGCGTCGAACACGAGGCCCTGGCGGCTGATGAGGCGATTCTCGTTCCAACGCGCAAAGGGCTGCCGTTCGTAGATGCGCACCAGCAGCGTGTCGGGCCAGCGCTTGCGCACTTCCACCGACTCCACCCACGGCAGCGAACCGATCGCATGGCGCACGTCTTCCAGGTCGGTGGCAAAGAAACCCTTACCCAGGCTCGGCAGCACGGCGCTGCGGATCTGTTCGGCGCTGACGTGCGCGAACTCCGCTTCGACCTTGAGCTGCGTCACCGGCCAACGGCCCGCGGCGAACCAGCCCTGCATCACGCCGACCACGGGCAACACCACCAAGGTAATGGCGATGCCCCAGGCAACGATCCGCGTGGCGGCGGCTCCCTTCATGCCTTCGCGCCCTCCCGCCGCATCGAGGTTTCGAGGATGCGCCAGCACAGATCCTGATAGTTAAGACCCGCGGCGGCGGCGGCCTTTGGCACGAGCGAGTGCGATGTCATGCCGGGCGCTGTGTTCACTTCGAGCAGCCAGTTCTTGCCGTGGCGGTCACGCATCACGTCCACGCGGCCCCAGCCTGCGCAATCGAGCGCGTCGAAGGCGCGCAGCGCCAACGCGCGCATGTCGTCCTCCGCGGTACCCGAGAGACCGGGAATGAGGTACTGCGTGTCTTCGGCCACGTACTTGGCGTTGTAGTCGTAATAGGCCGCGTTCGGCACGATCTTGATCGTGGGCAGCACCTCGCGACCGAGAATGCCGACGGTGTATTCGCCACCTTCGTTGGCGTCGCCTTCGATGAGCGTTTCCATCAGCAGGTCGCCCGGATACCGCCGTGCCAGCGCGACCGCTTCGTCCAGGTCTTTTTCGTCGAACACGCGCGTCACGCCGACGCTGGAGCCTTCCCAGGCGGGTTTCACGATCAGCGGGAAGCCGATCTCGCTTGCAGCCGCGTGCACATCGGCACCGCGTGGCAGCGCCTTGAACTTTGGCGTCGGCAGGCCGAGCGCGATCCACACCTGCTTCGCGCGGACCTTGTCGAGCGAGAGCGCCGAGCCCAGCACGCCGGAGCCGGTATAGGGAATGCCCAGCGACTGCAGCGCGCCTTGCAGCTCGCCGTTCTCGCCGCCTGCGCCATGCAGGATGTTGAACACACGTGCGAAGTGTCCCGCCCGCACGGCGTCCAGCAACGCCGGAATGCCGTCGATCGCATGTGCATCGACGCCGCTGGCGCGCAGCGCATCCAACACGCCGCGGCCGGAGTTCAGCGAGACCTCGCGTTCGGCGGATTGCCCGCCCATCACCACGGCGACGCGGCCGAATTCGGCGGCGTCGGTCACGGTGCGGGGGAAGCGGTTGGTGTTCATTACTTAACGGTCCTCAGGTGCCCGGCACTCGCCAGGTCGACGGCGGCTGCGCCGATGTCGCCGGCGCCGAGCAGAAGAATCAGGTCGCCGTCGCGCGCCAGGGCGGACAGCGTGTCGCGCAGGTCGCGCGGATGTTCGACCAGCACCGGATCGGTCTTGCCGCGTGCGCGAATGGCGCGCGCGAGGGCCTTGCCGTCGGCACCGGGAATCGGCGCCTCGCCCGCCGGATAGACCTCGGTGAGCACCAGCACGTCCACGTCGGCAAGCACGTTGGCGAAATCGTCGAGCAGATCGCGCGTGCGGCTGTAGCGGTGCGGCTGGAAGGCGACGACCAGGCGACGCTCCGGCCAACCGCCGCGCGCGGCGGCGAACACGGCAGCCAGTTCGCGAGGATGGTGGCCGTAGTCGTCCACGAGCAACGCGGTGCCCTGATCGAGCGCGATCTCGCCGCGACGATGGAACCGACGGCCTACACCTTCGAAGCGTGCGAGCGCATGCGCAATGGCTTCGGCATCCACGCCAAGCTGCCAGCCGACGGCGGCGGCGGCGAGCGCGTTCTGCACGTTGTGACGACCCGGCAGGTTCAGGGTCACCGGCAACGTGCCTGCCATGCCAGGCAGATGCAGGTCGAAATGCATCTCGAAGCCGACCTGGCGGACATTGCTGGCGGTAACGTCCGCGCCGGCCTTGTCGATGCCGTAGGTGAGCATGCGTCGCGACGTGTCCTGGGCCAGCTTGGCCGTCTCTTCGTCGTCGATGCAGAGCACCGCAAGACCGTAGAACGGCAGGCGGTGAAGGAAGTCGGCAAAGGCCTTCTTCACCTGCGCGAAGTCGCCGTTGTAATTCTCGAGGTGATCGGCATCGATGTTGGTGACCACCGCGATCACGGGGGACAGCATGAGGAACGAGCCGTCCGATTCGTCCGCTTCGGCGACCAGGTACTGACCCGTGCCGAGGCGCGCATTCGCACCGGCGGCGTTCAACTGACCGCCGATGACGAAGGTCGGATCGTAGTCGGCCTCAGCGAGCACACTCGCCACGAGGCTCGTGGTGGTGGTCTTGCCATGCGTACCGGCGATGGCGATGCCGCGACGGAAGCGCATCAGCTCGCCGAGCATCTCCGCGCGCGGCACCACGGGGATGCGCGCGGCGCGTGCGGCGACTAGTTCGGGGTTGTCCTGGCGGATGGCGCTGGACGTCACGATGACGTCGGCACCGTCCACGTTGGCAGCGACGTGACCGATGTGTACATCCACGCCGAGTGTGGCGAGGCGCTCGGTCGTGGGCGACGGCGCACGGTCGGAACCGGACACGCTATAGCCGAGGTTGCTGAGCACCTCGGCGATGCCGCTCATGCCGACGCCGCCCACGCCGATGAAATGGACACGGCGGAACGAGGTCATGAAATCTTCGTGGGCGCGCAAACGACCGGGCGTCATGCGGAAACCTCCATGCAGTGACGGGCAATCGTTGCTGCGGCGTCGGGCTTGGCCAGCGTGCGGGACGCGTTGGCGGCGGAAAGGATCCGCGCGCGGTCGCCCAACAGGTCGTCGAGCATCTTCGCGAGCAGATCCGGCGAATCGGGAGTGGCCAACGTGGCATCGGCAACGAGCCGGGCGCCGCCCGCATCCACCATGGCGCGAGCGTTGGCGGTCTGGTGATCGTCCACCGCATGCGGGAATGGCACGAGCAGCGCTTCGAGGCCGGCCGCGCACAGCTCGGCGACGGTCAGCGCACCGGCACGGCAGACGACGACGTCGGTCCAGGCGTAGGCACCAGCCATGTCTTCGATGAAAGGCACCACGTTTGCTGCAACACCCGCCGCGGTATACGCGTCCAGAGCATCCTGCAGACCGCGTTCGCCGGTCTGGTGAACGACCTCGGGCATCGTGGCGCCTGCGGCGGCCAGACGTCCGAGCGCGCGCGGCACCGCAAGATTGAGCGTGCGCGCACCGAGGCTGCCACCGAGCACGAGCAAGCGCGGCCGGCCGTTGCGATCTGCGAAACGCTGCGCCGGGGGCGGCAACTGGGCAATGCGCGCACGTACCGGATTGCCGACCCACTCGCCCTTCGGCAGCACGTTCGGAAAACCGGTGAGCACCTTGCGGGCGAACGTGGCGAGCTTGCGATTGGTGAAACCGGCAATGGCGTTCTGCTCGTGCACCACGAGCGGGATGCCCGCCAAGCGTGCGGCCACGCCGGCTGGTCCGGCCACGTAACCGCCCATGGAGAGCACGCAACGGGGACGCAGGCGACGCAGCAGCGTCAGCGATTCGAACAGTGCGCGAGCCAGCATCAGCGGCGCGAGCAACCGGGTCTTCACGCCCTTGCCGCGCAGGCCGCCGACGGCCACGGTATGCAACTCGAGACCATGGGCCGGCACGACGCGGGTTTCCATGCCGCCCTCTGCGCCAAGCCAGCTTACCGGCACGCCGCGCGAGCGCAGTTCGTCGGCCACGGCGAGGCCAGGAAAGATGTGACCGCCGGTCCCGCCAGCCATGATCAGCACGGGCGCGCTCATGCCATGCCTCCGAGCGGAGCGGCCGAATCCGGCACGGCGTTGGCCGGCAGGCGTACCGCTGTCTGCCGCGCGTCTTCCGCGCGGTTGATCTCGAAAGTGGCGCGCAGCAGCACGCCGACCATGGCGCAGGTCATCAACACCGACGAACCGCCGGAGCTGATGAGCGGCAGCGTGAGGCCCTTGGTGGGCAGGACGCCGAGATTGACGCCGATCGACACCATGGCCTGGAAACCGATCATCAGCGAGATGCCGTAGGCCACGTACCCGGAGAAGCGGTGTCCGAGTTCGACGCCCTTCAATCCCAGATAAAGGCCGCGTCCGACCAGCACGACATAGAGGAAGATGACCAGCGCGATACCGGCCAGGCCGAGTTCCTCCGCGAGTACCGCGAGGATGAAGTCGGTGTGCGCTTCGGGCAGGTAGGACAGCTTCTGCACGCTGGAACCCAGGCCCACGCCCGTCCACTCGCCGCGACCCACGGCGATCAGCGCCTGGGTCAACTGGAAGCCGTCGTTGAACGGGTCCTTCCACGGATCGAGGAACGAGGTCAGGCGCTTGATGCGGTAATCCTCTGCGGTCGCGGCGTAGATCAGCGCAGGCACCAGCGGTGTACCGAGCACCAGCAGGTTGCGCATGCGTGCGCCCGCAAGCCAGACCATGCCGACCGTGGTCGCCACCACCAGCGCTGCCGAACCGAAGTCGGGCTGCGCAAGCAGCAACAGCACGATGAAACCCGCGACACCCACGGGCTTCACGACGCCGAACAGTTCGTACTCCACGCCCTCGCGATGGCGCACGAGGTAGCTCGCCAGGTACGCCACGAGAATGAGCTTCACGGCCTCCACCGGCTGGAAACCGATCACCAGCAGGTTCACCCAACGGCGCGCGCCATTGATACGCATGCCGAACACGGGCAGGAACACCATCAGCAGCATGATGATGCCGAGCAGCAACAGCAGGAAGCTGTGTTTCTCGAGCGTCTTCAGTTCGGTGCGCATCGCGGCGCCCGCGAGACACGCGCCGATCGCGATGAACACGAGGTGGCGCTTGAGATAGTAGAAGGCGCCCTGGTTCGAGCCGTCGGCCACGGCGATCGAACTGGATGCGACCATCACGATACCCAGGGCCGCCAACGCGAGCGCAGCCACGAGCAGCGGGAGATCGAAGCTCCCCCGCGGGCCCTGACGGCGTTTCGCCTGCTTGTTGCCGAGACCGAACATCGTCCTCAACGCACCTTCAACGTAGCAAGACCGATAAGCACCAGCACGACACTGATGATCCAGAAACGCACGATCACCCGCGGCTCGGGCCAACCCTTCAATTCAAAGTGATGGTGGATGGGCGCCATGCGGAAGATTCGTTTCCCGCGCAGTTTGAAGCTGCCCACCTGGAGCATTACCGACGCGGTTTCCAGCACGAACACGCCGCCCATCACCAGCAGCACGATTTCCTGGCGCACGATCAACGCCACGCAACCGAGTGCCGCACCGATCGCGAGCGCACCGACGTCGCCCATGAAGACCTGCGCGGGATAGGTGTTGAACCAGAGGAAGCCGAGACCTGCGCCCGCGAGAGCGCTGCAGAAGATCGCCAGTTCGCCCGCGCCGGGAATCGACGGGATGCCGAGGTATTCAGAGAACACCTTGTTGCCGGCGAGGTAGGCAAAGATGCCCAGCGCGCCGGAGACCAGCACGCTCGGCATGATCGCGAGGCCATCCAGACCGTCGGTGAGATTCACCGCGTTGGAGAAGCCCACGATGATGAAGTACCCCACCACGACGAAGAACACGCCCAACGGAATGGCGACCTGCTTGAACAGCGGCACGTACAGCGCGATCTCTGCCGGCAACTGGTGGGTCTGGTAGAGGAACACCGCGGCACCGAGACCGAACACCGACTGCCAGAAATACTTCCAGCGGCTGGCGAGACCGCGGCTGTCCTTGAGCACCAGCTTGCGGTAGTCGTCGTAGAACCCGATCACGCCGAACAGCAGGGTCACCAGCAACACGACCCACACGTAGCGGCTACCCAGGTCGGCCCACAGCAGCGTGGCGATGCCTACGGCAAAGAGGATGAGCAATCCGCCCATGGTCGGCGTGCCGGCCTTGGACAGGTGCGTCTGCGGACCGTCACTGCGCACGACCTGCCCAGCCTTCAGCGCGGCCAACTTGCGGATCAGCATGGGACCGAGCAGCAGCGAGACGGACAACGCCGTGAGCGCCGCCATGATCGCGCGGAAGGTGATGTACTGGAACAGGTGCAGCGACGTGAAGTGCCGAGCCATCCATTCCGCAAGTTCAAGCAGCATGGGAGGCTCCTTCTGCGTACTTCTTCATGGCGTTCGCTACGCGCTCCATGCCCGACGAGCGCGAGCCCTTCACCAGGCAGGTCACCCCTTCGTGGATCTGCGTGCAGGCGGCTTCGATGAGTTCTTCCTGGGTGACGAAGTGCTGCGCGCCCGGGCCGAAGGCCTCCACCGCCGCCGCGCTCTTCGTTCCCGTGGCGAGTAGACGCTCGATACCGCGCTCATGCGCCAGGCGACCGATGCTCGCGTGCAACTTGATGGCCTCCGGGCCGAGTTCTGCCATGTCGCCGAGGATCAGCCAGCGCTCGCCGCGCGCCAGCGCCAGCGTGTCGATCGCCGCCGCGGCCGAGCCTGGGTTGGCGTTGTAGCTGTCGTCGATCAGCGTCCATCCACCGCGCATCGGCTCGAGGTTCAGCCGACCGGACACGTGCGGCGCCTGCTCGAGACCTTCCACGATCCGTTCCACCGGCACGCCAAGCGCCGTGGCGATGGCCGCGGCAGCAAGCGCGTTTGCGACGTTGTGGCGGCCCGGCAGCGGCAGGCGGACGTCGCCGTCGCCATGCGGCGTGGAAAGAATGAAATGCGTGCCGTCGATGCGCTCTTCGACGATGTCCGCGCCAATGTCCGCGCGGTGCTCGAGGCCGTATCGCAGGATCGTGTGCGAGCCCGCGAGGTTCGCGAAGAAGCCGGAGAAACGTTCGTCGTCCGCATTGATGATCGCCACACCGTCCGCCGGCAGCGCACGGTAAAGCGCGCCCTTGGTTTCGGCGACGCCTTCGATCGTGCCCATGCGCTCAAGATGCGCGGGCGCGATGGAGGTGATCAGGCCGATATCGGGCCGTGCGATGGCAGCGAGGTAGTCGATGTCGCCCGGCTTGCCCGCGCCCATTTCGAGTACGGCGTATTCCGTGTCCTCGGGCATGGCCAGCAGCGTGAGCGGCATGCCGATCTCGTTGTTGTAGTTACCGGCATTGACGTGCGTGCGGCCGTGCCGCGACAGGATGGACGCAGTAAGCGTCTTGACCGTGGTCTTGCCGTTCGAACCGGTGATACCGACAACGCGCACATTGCGCTGCGCACGCACAGCGCTCGCGAGGTCGCCGAGCGCCGCCTGCGTATCGTCGACGATCACCTGCGGGATCGACGCGTCGACCGGACGCGTGACCAATGCCGCGACGGCGCCGCGTTCGGCGGCGGCGGCGACGAAGTCATGCCCATCGACGCGCTCGCCCGGCAACGCCACGTAGAGGTCGCCCGGCTTCAACGTGCGGGTATCGATGGAAAAACCGTTCACCTCGGCATCGGCGCCTTGCAGGCGGCCACGGGTCCAGAGGGCGACGGCGGACAGGCGCATCATGCGCGGACTCCTTTCTTGCTGGATTCCATCGCCTCACGGGCGACGGCGAGGTCGTCGAAGGGACGCTTGCCCTCCGGACCTTCCTGATAGGTTTCATGGCCCTTGCCGGCAATCAGCACGACGTCGTCGGCCTTCGCATCGGCAAGCGCGAGTGCGATCGCCTGTGCGCGGTCGCGCTCGACGATCACGATTTCGGGATGAGCAAAACCCGCAACGATCTGGGCGACAATCGCGTCGCCGTCCTCCGTCCGCGGATTGTCGTCGGTGACGATGACGACGTCGGCAAGGCGTTCGGCAATACCGGCCATGATCGGGCGCTTGCCCTGATCGCGATCGCCACCCGCACCGAAGACGCAGAACAGCCGGCCCTTCGTATGGGAGCGCAGCGCGAGCAGCGCCTGCTTCAAGGAGTCCGGCGTGTGCGAGTAATCCACCACCACGAGCGGCTTGCGGCCATCACCGCCGAGGCGGCTCATGCGACCGTTCACCGGCTGCAAGGCTTCCAGCGCGGCGTGGATGCGCTCGAACGGCTCATCCAGCGCACCGAGTACCGCCGCCACCGCCAGCAGGTTGGCAACGTTGAAGCGACCCAGCAGCGCGCTGCGCACGGTACGCGCGCCCCACGGGGTCACCAGGTTGAACGACAAGCCCTTGGCGGAGGTGACGATGATGTCCGCGCGGATCTCGGCATCCTTATCCGTGCTGTCGGTCGCCATCGAGGTGCGCAGCTTCGCGATACCTTCGGGCAGACCCTTGGCCAGCTTCGCGCCGAACGGATCGTCAATGTTGATCACCGCGGCGCGCAGCCCGTCGAAGGCGAACAGCTTGGCCTTCGCCGCACCGTACGCTTCCATCGTGCCGTGGTAGTCGAGGTGATCGCGCGTGAGATTGGTGAACACGGCGACGTCGAACGCGATGGCGTTGACGCGCCCCTGCTCCAGGGCGTGCGACGACACTTCCATCGCTACGTGCGTGGCACCCGCCTCGCGGAAGCTGCCAAGCAACGCCTGGATGCGGATCGCATCCGGCGTGGTGCGCTCGCCTTCGGCGATGGCGCCGTGCAAGCCTGCACCGAGCGTACCCACGGTGGCCGGCTTGCGGCCGAGAAAGGCCAACGCCTGCGCCAGCAACTGCACCGTGGACGTCTTGCCGTTCGTGCCGGTAACGCCGATCACCTTCAGGGCAGCGGACGGCTCGCCGAAGAAGCGAGCGGCGATGGCGCCCGTCTTCTCGCGCAGCTTCTCGACCGCCACGACCGGCACACCGAGTTCAGGCGCATCGTAGGGCGGCTCGGCCAGCACCACGACGGCGCCCCGCTCCACCGCCTTCGCGGCGAATGCGATGCCGTGGTCCTTGGTACCGCGAAGCGCGACGAACGCGTTGCCCGGTTCGATCTCGCGCGAATCGATCGCAAGTCCCGAAACGTCGAGTTCGCCGGCACCGGAGGCGTCGGCGAAGCCGTCGAGCAGGTCGGCGAGGCGCATGGTCACGGGACCACCTCCTCGGCGGCGCTGTCGTCCTGTTGTGGCGACGGCGCATTGCTCGTACCGATCAAGCCACCCTGGCTGGGACCGCCCGCATACCAGCGACCGACGTTGTCGGGCGGGATGTCGAGCAGGCGCACCGCGCCTTCCATCACCTGGGCGAACGCGGGACCGGCCACCGAACCGCCGTAGTAGCGGCCGCCCTTCGGATCGTTGATGACCACCACCGTGACGAGACGCGGCGCGCTCGCGGGAATCATGCCCACGAACAGCGAGATGTAGTTGTTCGAGTAATAGCCGCCCACGGAATTCTTGTGCGAGGTACCGGTCTTGCCGGCCACGCTGTAGTTCGGCACGGAAGCGAAGCCGTAGCCCGTGCCGCCGGGCGCCACCACGGTTTCCAGCATGCGCACCAGTTCATGCGCGACATCGGGCGTCACGACCTGCTCGGGCGGATTGTCCATGCCCTTGATGAAGCTGGGAGAGCGCAGCGCACCGCCGTTGGCGATGGCCGCGTAGCCCGTCGCCAACTGCAACGGTGTCACGTTGAGGTTGTAGCCATAGGCCAGGCGCGACTTTTCGATCGGCTTCCAGGTGCGCCCGACCGGGAGATAACCCGCGGCTTCGCCAGGAAAGCCGCTGCCCGTGCTGTTGCCCAGGCCGAACGACTTGTACACGCCGTAGAGGAAGTCGGTGTCCAGCGTCATCGCGATCTTCGCCGCGCCGACGTTGGACGACTTGGTGATGACGCCGGTCGGCGTAAGCGTGCCCCAGTTGTGCGTGTCACGCACGGGGTGGCCGCCCATCATCCAGGTGCCCGGCGAAGTCTCGATCAGCGGCGAGGTGGGCGTGTACTTGCCACTGCTCAACGCGGCGGCCATGGTGAACGCCTTCATGGTCGAACCCGGCTCGACCACGTCGGTCACCGCGCGGTTGCGGCGCTCGGACGGCGTGCTGCCACGCACGGCATTCGGGTTGAAAGAAGGCAGGTTCGCCATGCCGAGCACTTCGCCCGTATGGACGTCCAGTACCACGATGGACCCGGACTCCGCCTTGTTCTTTTCGAGCGTGTCCTTGAGCGCGCTGTACGCGAGGTACTGGATGCGGCGGTCGATCGACAGCGTGAGGTCGCGGCCCGGCTTCGGCTCGCGCACGAGATCCACGTCTTCCACGGCGTGGCCCATGCGGTCGCGGATCACGCGCTTGGCACCCGGCTTGCCGGCCAGCCAACTGTCGAACGCCAGCTCAAGGCCTTCCTGACCGTGGTCGTCGATGTTGGTGAAGCCAAGGATGTGGCTGTTGACTGCACCCGACGGGTAGTAGCGGCGGTATTCGCGCTGCGAGGCAATGCCGGGAATCTTGAGGTCCACGATGGCCTGCGCGTCCTCAGGACGCAGCTGGCGCGCGATGTACATGAATTCCTTGTCGGCGCGCTGCGCGATCTTCTGCTTCAGGTCGTCGGCATCGACGTTCAGCGCCTTCGCGAGTTCCGGAATGCGGTCCGCGTTCTCGAGCACTTCCGGCGGATTCGCCCAGATCGATGCCACCGGCGTGGACACCGCAAGCGGTTCGCCGTTGCGATCGAAGATCGTGCCGCGCGACACGGCGATGGGCATCTCGCGCAGGAAGCGCGCGTCGCCCTGGTCCTGGTAGAACTGCTTGCGCACCACCTGCAGATCGAACGCGCGCACCACCAGACCCGACGCGGCCACGCACAGCAGCGCCACCACGACGGTCATGCGCTTGCGCGGGCTGGGGCCCTGACCGCGGCGGCGGCTGGGCACGACAGGCTTGCCGTAGCGGGCCTTCATCGACGCACCAGCTGGATGTCCTGCGGCTTCGGCGTAAACATGCCGAGCTTGCCGCGGGCGTCGGCGTCGATGCGGCTGGGTTCGGCGTACGTCGCCTGTTCCAACTCAAGACGCCCGTATTCCACGCCCAGGTCGTCCTTGGCGCGCTGCAGGGCCGAAAGCTCCATGAAGAGCTTGCGGCTTTCGTGGCGCGTCCAGACCACACCGATCGCGCTGGCGATAACGGCCAGCAGCAGGATCGAGAGGCAGAACGCGCCGAAGGCCTTCATGCGAGTTTCTCCGCGATGCGCAGCACGGCGGAGCGCGAACGCGGGTTCGCGGCCACTTCGGCGTCGGAGGGGAAGATCGCCTTGCCAATGGGCTTCAACCGCGCGGTCTTCGCTTCGGCAGGCGGCGCACGACGGCTGCCCTGCACGCGCCCTTCGTGGCCGCGGATGAACTGCTTCACCGTGCGGTCTTCGAGCGAGTGGAAGCTGATGACGGCCAGGCGGCCGCCGACCTTCAGCAAATCCAGCGCGGCGTCGAGGCCGCGCTCCACCGATTCCAGCTCTGCGTTCACGCGAATGCGCAGACCCTGGAAGGTGCGCGTCGCGGGGTTCTTGCCGGGTTCGCGGCGACCGACGCAGCGCGCGACGAGTTCGGCCAGCTCGCCAGTGCGGGTAATCGGCGCGGTGGCGCGACGCTCCACGATCGCCTTCGCAATGCGGCGGCTGAAACGCTCTTCGCCAAAGGTCCAGAGCACGTCGGCAATCTCGGCCTCGTCGGCTTCCGCGAGGAAATCGGCAGCGCTGATGCCGCGCGTGGTGTCCATGCGCATGTCGAGCGGCGCATCGGCCATGAAGCTGAAACCGCGGCTGGCGTCGTCGAGCTGCGGGGACGACACGCCAAGATCGAGAAGGATGCCGTCGAGCCCGCCCTCGAGCGCCGACCACTCGCCCATGGTGGCGAAGTTGTCGTGACGCAGGGACACGCGCGGATCGGTAGCGAGGCCTGCTTCGGCCACGGCGATGGCCGTGGGATCGCGGTCCATGAGGAACAGACGACCTTCGCTGGACAGACGCGCAAGAATCGCCCGGGCGTGACCGCCGCGACCGAAAGTGCCATCCAGGTAACGCCCGTTCTCGCGCAAGGCGAGGCCCTCCAACACTTCGTCGAGCATCACAGGGATGTGTACATCGCGCCCCGCCGTCGCCACATCCCGCTCCCGTTCCACCAAAAACCTCGAATTAGTTCGTCATCACAACCGCAGATCCGCCATGTCGTCGCTGATCTCGTCCTCGCCGATCGTCTGGCGGATCTTCGCGAGGTGGGCCTGTTCGCTCCAAAGCTCGAACTTGTTGCCCATGCCCAGCAGGATCGCTTTCTTCTCTATCCCGGCCGCTGCACGCTGGCTCGAAGGGAGGAGGATGCGCGAGGCTCCGTCGGGTTCGACGATGGCCGCGGCACCCACCAGCTTCATCTGCAACGCTCGGTGGACGGCCTTGACGCTGGGCAGCGCGTTGACCTGGTCGCGTACCTGTTCCCACTCCGCGTACGGAAAGATCCAGAGGCACCCGGTCTCGAAGGGGTTGTAAGTGACGACCAGACGGTTCGCGCAGGCGTCCACCACCAGATCCCGATACGACGTCGGAATCGTCAGACGACCTTTGTCGTCGACTGTGATGGCTGTCTCGCCTTGAAACATCTTCGTCGGTCGCCCCACCAAATCCCACGATTTCACACTGGGGCCCACGATAGTCTCGCCCCCTGAGACTGTCAAGGAATTTTTTCTTGTGAATCAAAGAGAAAGAGCGCCTTGGCCATCATTTCCAGCCATTTCTGAGGAACTGGCGGGAGGTGGTTGTTTCGCGGGGTTTTTTTGCGCAAGACCTCGCGTTTTCAGAGGCCATTGTGAGCCCGGGAATGAACCACCATTCATCCAAGGCCACTGTGTGAGACAACTGTGTAAGACAACTGTGGGAGCCGCCACGGCGGCGAGGGGAATGTGGCGCGTAGCTAAACGGCTCCGTTGGCTTCTCGCCGCCATGGCGGCTCCCACATTCACCCCGGTGGTTTTTCGCCCATGGCGGCTCCCACAGATGGCTCCCACAGAAAACCGCGGCGCCCCGAAGGGGGCGCCGCGGCACCTTGCGAAGAAAAGGAGTCGGCCGGTAAGCCGGGTTCTGTGCGTCTTGCGACGTGACAGTCATTCTTCTCGGCCTGGCGTCGCCACCAGGCTCTAGCAACCTACCCGGGAACGACGCGGGCCGCGTCATGGTTCCCTTATTTGGTCTTGCTCCGGGTGGGGTTTACCGTGCCGTGCGACGTTAGCCCCGCACGCGGTGCGCTCTTACCGCACCCTTTCACCCTTACCTGATCCCCTTGCGGGGCCATCGGCGGTCTGCTCTCTGTTGCACTGGCCGTCAGCTCACGCTGCCCAGGCGTTACCTGGCACCCTGCCCTATGGAGCCCGGACTTTCCTCGATGCGCACAAGGCGTATCGCGACTGTCTGGCCGACTCCACTGCGGAGTATAACCCGCGGAGGCTGCTAGAGCGGCGAGGGCCTGCAGCAACTGTGGGAGCCGCCATGGCGGCGAGAAGCCTACGAAGCGTTGAAGCGGCAAGGTGCATCGCCGTCGCCGCCATGGCGGCTCCCACATGAGTGGCCCCGTATAGCTAGCCCACACGAGTCGCCCCACCTGGCTAGAATGGATGGCTCGCTTTATCGGACCGCCCATGTCCCAGACCCGCCCCGGCACGCTCCATGTCGTCGCCACGCCCATCGGCCACCGCGATGACATCGGCACGCGTGCCATCGACACGCTGCGCCGGGTCAAGGTCATCGCTGCCGAGGACACGCGGCACACACGCCCGCTTCTTCAGCACCTCGGCATCGACACGCCCCTGCTCGCGCTGCACGACCACAACGAGCGCACCGCCGTCGACGGTCTCGTCGAGCGCCTCCGCGCGGGCGACGACGTCGCCCTGGTCTCCGATGCCGGCACCCCCTTGATCAGCGACCCCGGCTTTCGTCTGGTTCGTGCGGCACGCGCTGCCGGACTGCGGGTGAGCCCGGTGCCGGGGCCGAGCGCGGTGGTGGCCGCCTTGTCGGTCGCGGGATTGCCCAGCGACCGGTTCGTCTTCGAAGGTTTCCTGCCGGCCAAGGTCGGTGCACGCCGCTCGCGGCTTGGCGAACTGGCGGGCGAGTCACGCACGCTGATCTTCTATGAGTCCTCCCATCGCATCCTCGAATCGCTCGAGGACATGCGCGACGCCTTCGGACCCATTCGCGATGCCGTCGTCGCGCGCGAGCTGACCAAGATGTTCGAGACCGTACTCGACGGCTCGCTGGAGGATCTCGTCCGCCAGGTGGCGGCCGACCCCAATCAGCAGCGCGGCGAATTCGTGGTCATGGTCGCAGGACGCGAAGCCAGCGAGGACGAGCGCCTGGCCGAGGGTCTTCGGGTCTTCGCGATCCTCAAGGACGAACTGCCCCCGGCCAAGGCCGCGAAGCTCGCTGCGGCCATCACCGGCGCAGCGCGAAAGTCGCTTTACGGCGCCTGACAGGCGGTCGCTGCGACGCCGGGCTCACGCCGGCCTCGCGAAGCGATGGGCTATGATCCGGTCGTTTTGGCGCGGTCAGCGCGCCGCCGTGCAGCCAAGGACTACCGATGCGATCGATCCGTGCCACTACCCTCGGCCTGTTGCTTGCCGCCTCCCTCGCCGGCTGCGTCACCCAGGGCGGCGTCCAGCAAAGCGCAGCCCCCTCGGGCGAAGCCACGCAGGCCGCGCAGGCGCTCTATACCAAGGGCCAGTTCGATCAGGCCGCGCAGGCGTATCTGGCGCTCGCTGCGCAGGACGCCAACCATCGCGACTACTACAAGCTGCTGGCCGCCGAGGCGTACCGGCAGGAAGGCGCCCTCGACCGGGCTGCGCCCATCGCCGAAGAGGTGCGCCGCTCGCGGCTGGAGGGCGAGGATGCCCTGCGCCTCGACGCCTTGCGCGCCGAGATCGCGCTGAAGAACAACGATGCGAAGACAGCCCTTTCGCTCACCGGCAAGCCGGCAACGCGCGTCTCGCCGCAGATCGATCAGCGTCTCGCCGAATTGCGCGCCCGCGCACAGGCCGCCTCGGGCGACGCCTGGAGCGCGGCATACACCCGCGTCGAACTGGATAGCCAGTTGCGCGGCATCGATCGCGAGGAAAACCGCAAGGAAGTCCTTACCCTGCTGAGCGGACTCGGCGCGCAGCAACTCGCCGACCGCGGCGGCGCGTTGGCCGCGAACGATCCGCTCAAGCCGTGGGTCACCGAAGCACAGGCGCAGCTCGGCACGGTGAACCGCTCGCCGGCCGTGCTCGATCAAGCCGTCGGCACCATCACCGGCGACAAGGTCCGCGAAGGCTACAAGGTGCCGACCAAGGTCGCGCTGCTGTTGCCGCTGTCCGGCCCGCTCGCCGGTGCGGGCGCTGCGATCCGCGACGGCTTCTTCACCAACTACATCGACGCGGCACATACCGATGCGCCGCGCCCCGAGGTAGCCGTCTACGATTCGGGCAACGATGCCCAGCACGCCGTTGCCGCCTACGACAAGGCGGTGGCCGAGGGCGCGCGGTTCGTGGTCGGCCCGCTCAACCGCGACGGCGTGTCGGCGATCTTCGCCAAGGGCGCACTGCCCGCTCCGATGCTCACGCTGAACTACCCGAACGACAACCGCAACCTGCCGCCTGCCGGTGCCAACGAGTTCGGCCTGCTGCCGGAGACCGAAGGCGCACAGGTCGCCGACCACATGGCCGATCGCGGCATGCACGTCGCCACCGTGATCGTCTCCACCGACGACTTTGCGCGCCGCGCAGGCAACGCCTTCAAGGCCGAGTGGCAGGCGCGTGGCGGCACGCTCGCAGGCCAGGTGACGCTGGATGCCAACAGCATCGACTTCGCCTCGCAGTTGTCCGAGCCCACGGATCAGGACCCCGCTACCAGCGGCGTGTTCATCAGCATGAAGCCGCAGCAGGCGCGGCTGCTCCTGCCGCAGTTGCGCCTGGCGAAAAACGCGCTGCCGGTCTTCGCCACCTCGCACGTCTACTCCGGCGGCGACGACCCGACGGCGGATCGCGACCTGGAAGGCGTGGAGTTCTGCGACGCGCCGTGGCTGTTCGATGCGCAGCCGGGCCTTCCCCGGCGCGCCTCGCTCAACGATGCATTGCCTGCGACCAAGGGCGTGACCGCGCGCCTGTTCGCCTTCGGCATGGATGCCTGGGGCCTGGTGCCGTACATCGATTGGATGCGCGGGCATCCGGGCAGCTATCTCCCGGGCGCCACCGGCCAATTGGTCGCCGACGAGTTCGGCCGCGTCCGCCGCGTACTCATCTGGGCGCGCTTCGCCGACGGTGTGGCCCGCCCGGTCGCCGGTAGCCTCGAACTCGAAGCGCCGGCTGCAACCCCCAACGTCGAAAGCGGCGGGGGCTGATTCCCAGGGTCTGCGCGAACACGGAGGTTCGCCTTGCCCACGCCACCCCGAAAGACCACCGCGCGCCGCGCCACCGGCAACCGCTTCGAAGAGGCGGCGCGCGTCTTTCTCGAAGCCCGCGGCATGCGCCTCGTGCGCGCCAACTTCCTCTGCCGCCATGGCGAGATCGACCTGGTGATGCGCGACGGCGACACGCTCGTGTTCGTCGAGGTGCGCTACCGCCGCGGCTCGTCGTTCGGTGGCGCACTCGCCTCGGTGACGGCCGCCAAGCGGCGCAAGCTCGTCAGCGCCGCGCACCTGTGGCTTGCCGCTTACCCGCGCGATGCGAGCCGCGCCTGCCGGTTCGACGTGCTGGCCTTCGACGCCGACGACGTGACCTGGGTACGCGGCGCCTTCGAGGCTTGAGGGAAATACACCCTCCCGCCTTACCGCTCCGCCGGCTTCTCGCCGCTATAGCGGCTCCCACACAGGAAATCCTCGCGGCGCATCGTCGCCAAGGCCGCCACGCTGTCGATCGTGATGTCCGGCGGCGTGTCGTCCAGCTCCTTGCCCGCGGCCGCCGCGTAATGGCCCTGCTTCACGAAGACCGTGGTGACCTTGTCGCCAAGCAGCTTCTTGAGCGCGACGAGGATGCGCGGCTTGTCGTCCACCATCACGTAGTGATCCGCCGGATAACGGCGACGCATGTCGTCGAGCATGTCTTCCTTGTGCACGTAGATCAGTACGTCCCCGCGGAAGGCGTCCCATAGACCGGCGCGACGGATCTTGCGCGGCTGGAACACGGTGTCGCCATCGGACATGATCACGGGCCGCCCTAGCGTGCGCAGGTGCGCCACCGCTTCGAGCACGCCGGGGAAACGGCGTTCGTCGAACGGATAATCGAGCAGGAAGAACGACAGCTCCATGTACGCGGGGTGGCTTTCCTTACCGCGCATGCGCTGCAACGCGCCGAGATAATCCGCGTAACCGACCTGACTGCGAATGTCCTTGTCGATGGCCGCATAGCGTTCGCGCCCCTCGGTGCCGAAGTCACGCTCCAGTCGTGCGGCGAGGTCGGCGCTGAAGCGGTCGTTGTCGATCAGGGTGTTGTCGACGTCGAAGAGAAAGACGATGTCGTCGTGGGTAGGCACGGGGGATCCTTGCGCGGGTGATGGGCCCTATATAGGGGCGACCATCGTCGAGAGAAGTCGGGCCCGCGTATTGTAGGAGTGCGCCTGCCGTTCGGCGCGAGGCGTCAGGCGCGCTTCGGCGGCACCAGCGAGAGGCGCTTGCCGCCCGTCGTCTTCGGCGCCAGCAGGCGCGCGACCTCATCCGGCGGCAGCGGGCGCGAGTAGAGGAACCCCTGACCCTCCTGGCAGCCGGCGCGAAGCAGGAACTCGTGCTGCGCCTCGGTCTCGATGCCTTCGGCGATCGTGTGCAGGCCCAGACTGCGGGCGATCGCGACCATGGCTTCGGTGATCGCCACATCGTTGGGGTTACCCGGCAGGCCGGTCACGAACGAGCGGTCGATTTTCAGATACTCCACGGCCGGCAGTTTCAGGTACGCGAGCGAGGAATATCCCGTACCGAAATCGTCGATTGCCACGGCCACACCGAGCTTGTGCAGCGACTGCATGGCGCGCTGGGTATCCTCGCCCAGGCGCAGGATGGCGCTCTCGGTCAGCTCGACCAGAAGGCGCTTTGGCGGGATGCCCGTCGACTCCAGCGCCTGGCTGATGCCCTGCAGGAAATCCGGGTGGCCGAAGGAGCCGGCGGACACGTTCACCGCAAGCCGCAACGGAGGCAAGCGCGCCTCATCCCATTGCATAAGCTGCCGACACGCGGTCGCCAGCACCCACTGGTCGATCTGCCGGATAAGACCGAGGCTCTCGGCGATCGGGATGAACTCGTCGGGGCCCACGTTGCCGCGCTCCGGATGGCGCCAACGAATCAGTGCCTCCACCGCGACGATGCGCCCACTCTTCATCTCGATGCTCGGCTGGTAGGCGAGCTGGAATTCATTGCGGAGCAGCGCCTGGCGCAATTCGGAGGCGAGCTTGAGACGTCGCCGCGCGTCAGCGTGCATCTTGGGCGTATAGAAACGCAGCGCGTTGCGCTCTTCGGTCTTGGCCACGTACATCGCGGCGTCGGCGTTGGCGATGAGTGTCACCGCATCGTTGCCATCGAGCGGATACCCCGCAATGCCGATGCTCGCGGTGACGTACAGCTCGTAATCGCCCAGGTCGACCGGGCGCGCGAGGGCCGCGAGCATCGCCTCGGCGACCACCAACGCCTCCTCGCGCGAACGCAGGTCCGACAGCAGCACGGTGAATTCGTCGCCGCCAATGCGTCCCGCCACATCGTGCGGCGCAATCTGCGCACGGATGCGCTCGGCCACGCGCATCAACAGGGCGTCGCCGATTGCGTGGCTGTAGCTGTCGTTGACGACCTTGAACGCATCGAGATCGACGAAGAGCACCGCCACCGCGCCGCGTTCGTGTGCGGCGCGGGTAATGGCCTCGGCACAGCGCCGCTCGAACTCCGAACGCGTGACGAGGCCGGTCAACGGATCATGTGTCGCGAGATGCTGCAGGCGCTGCCGATCGGCCTTGCGCACGGTGATGTCCGACACCACGGCCACGTAGTGCTGGGGGCGGCCTTCGCGATCGCGGATGGTGCTGATGCTCATCAGTTCCGGATACACCGTGCCGTCGGCACGTCGGCTTTCCACCTCGCCGACCCAGTTGTCTCCGGCCGCGATGTTGTCCCACAAACTCTGCGGCAATGGCCTTCCATCGGGTAGCGTGCGTGTCGCGTCGAAGCGCGTGCGCCGCATGACCTGCGCCGGGAAGCCGGTAAGTTTCGTGTGCGCGTCGTTGACCGTCGTCACGCGGCGATCCGCGTCCGCGATGATCACGCCCTCAGCAATGCTCGCCAGGGCTTCCGCGGCGATCTTCCGCTCCTGCTCCATCGCCACCCGATCGGAAATGTCGCGCACGATCGCCTGCGAGACCTGCCGCGTACCCCACTCCACCAGACTGCTCTGCGTCTCCACCGGCCGCGTGCCACCACCCGCGGTGCGCAGCAACCCCTCGCCTGTCTCGGGCGAGCCCTCCGCGAACAGGCTGGAAAGCTGCAGTCCAATGAGATCGGAACGGGGGCAACCGACCCAGACGGCGGCGCGGTCGTTCGCATCGAGGATACGACCGCTTTCCTGGTCGACCATGAAGATGGCGTCCGCCGCGCTGTCGAACAGCAGGCTGTAGCGCTCTTCCGTGCCGCGAATGCCGGCAAGGATGCGCTGGGCCATGCGCAGCCAGAGCAGGGACGCCAGCGCCGCCACGCCCAGCACCGTGAAGAACAGCACCCGACCCAGCCATGAAGCGCCGTTGGCGATGTTCAGCGAGAACGCTTTGGCCCGCGGTTCGATGTAATTATTGAGTGTCGCGATCCGCGCTCGCTCGTCGGAGACCTCCGGGGGATGAGACGCGTCGGGCCGGTAATCCTGCTCGAGGCGATTGGCGATCACCTCCAGTTCACGGAGGCTGGCATCCACCGAACGCCACTCCGCCACGGCCTCGCGCACGTACGGCATGCCGGTGAAGTATTGAAAGATGAAGACCATCCCGGGGATCGCCTCGGGAATCACGCCGCCGCGTGCGAAAGCGGCTTCGACCTCGGCGTGGACGAACGTGCCGCTTGCGATCGCGTCACGCGCCGAGCGATCCGCGACCAGCACGGCATAGTTGCGGCGAAAGCTCGCCAGATCCGACGGACGGCCATGCGTGGCGTATTCGTCCAAGTCGATCACTGCCTGCTTCTGAGCCTTGGACCAGAGACTCTCGCCGTTCAGGAAGCCGGCGAGAGTCACCTGGGTCTGCACCGCAACCCACGTCAGGGCGAGGATCAGGCCCACGACCGCCACCAACGCGTAGCCCAGGGGCCGGAGCCGCCTGGACAGGAGCTGTTGCTGACTGGCTTCGAGGCGCATCGAACCCCCTTTGATCAACCGGACGCGATAGTGCGCTACATGCCACACAACTTGCGAGTTACGCAGCTACCTCGTTCCGCGTGCGAACCGTTCCCATCGCATCCATGCAGCGATCCAGCGTGATGCTCATGGCGACGTAGCTGCGCCGGACGCACTCCCTGATGTGTTCTACCTGATCCGCAGGCGGATTCCGCCCCATCAGCGTGCACACGATTTCCAGCGCCTCCCAGGGGTGGGTGTCGTCGTACGCCGCGTGCAGCTGCAGCCAGCGAAGCCCGGCTTTTCGGCCGGAAACCGGCAGGCTCTCGGCATAGGTCGTGCTTTCGTACACGATCTGCGACCAATCCCCGGTCGCGCCTTCCACGGCGTAGTTGGTCGCCGCGATACCCGCGGCCAACGAGTCGTTGCGGCTCACTTCTTCGCACCAGTCCGCCAGGGCCTGGGTGCCCTTGGGCGGCTCCGCGCTCAGTACCTCATCCCGACGCACCCCGGCGCTCTCGGCCCAGTTGAGCCAGTACTCCGCGTGGTTCTGCTCGACCCGGATGTTGCGGACCAGCCAACGCCGGGCGAGATCGTCGCCAGGGCTGCGACCGTAACGGGTCTTCAACAGGCTGTGCGACATGTAGCCCGGGAAGCGCTCAATGACGGGCCACACCCCGACCATGAAGTTGCGCGTGGTCTGCGGGTCCAGCGTGGCGCTGCACATGGCGGCCCACATCTCGTGGCGGACAATGCCTTTCCGTGCGTCGTCGCATGAGGCCACCATGTCCTGCGTCCATTGCGGGTAGCTGGTGATCTCGGTCTGCGGGCCAGTCAATTCGAAACGTGCGTTCATACAGATCTCCCTAAAGATCTTCTGCCAAGAGAATCGGGGCGAGCCCGGGCGACCCGCGGCGTGCCCCGGATACCGGCGCCGTTGCGGCACCGGACGACCATTAGGGCACATCCCTTCTGCGCTCCCGCGGCGACCGAGTTGCCCGGCGGGCCCGCCCGTCTAGCCCGGAGGTCATGCACCACAACGACCGCGAGCGGGGCTATCGTGGGCACCCCCAGACCACAAGGGTTTCTCCATGGCCGCCATTCACCGGCTTCTCGCCGCCTCCATCGCCTGCGGTCTCGCCTCCGCGGGCGCCCTCGCCGCCGACGGTCCGGTCGGTGTCGATCTCAAAGGCATCGACCACGCCGTGCAGCCCGGCGACGATTTCGACAACTACGCCAACGGCGGTTGGAGAAAGACCGCGGAAATCCCCGCGGACCGCGCCAGCACCGGCGTCTTTCTCGAGGTGTTTCAGAAAGCCGAAAAGCGCAACGCCGAGCTGATCAAGGCGGCGGGCGACAGCCAGGCCGCGGCGGGCAGCAACCAGCGTCTGATCGCCGACTACTACAAGGCGTACATGGATGAAGCCGCGATCGAGAAAGCCGGGCTGAAGCCGCTCGAGCCGGCCCTCGCGAGCATCGACGCCATCGCCGACAAGCAGGCCCTCTCCACCGCGCTCGGTGCTCAGCTCCGCGCGGACGTGGACCCGATCAACGCCACCAACCTCGACACCGAGCACCTGCTGGGCCTGTTCGTCGCCCAGGGCCTCGAAGATCCGAGCAAGAACGTGCCCTATCTGCTGCAGGGCGGGCTCGGCATGCCCAACCGCGACTATTACCTGAAGAACGACAAGGACATGGTCGAGACGCGGGCCAAGTACGCGGCCTACGTGCAGGCGATCCTCACTCAGGCCGGCACGCCCGATGCGGCCGCGAAGGCCAAGGCCATCGTGGCGCTGGAAACCAAGCTGGCGCAGGCGCAGGCGTCCATCGTCGAAAGCGAGGATATCCACAAGGCGAACAATCCCTGGCCGCGCACGAGCTTCGCGAGCAAGGCGCCCGGTATCGACTGGAACGCTTACTTCAAGGCCGCCGGCCTCGACGACCAGCCCACCTTCATCGTGTGGCAGCCGGCCACGGTGACCAAGTTCGCCGCCCTCGTCGCCAGCGAGCCGCTCGATACATGGAAGGCGTGGCTGCGCTTCCACGCCATCAACGAGAACGCCTCGGGCTTGCTGCCCAAGGCCTACGACGACCTCGCCTTCGGCTTCTACGGCAAGGTGCTCACCGGCACGCCGAAGCAGCGCGACCGCTGGAAGCGCGGCATCAGCCGGGTCAACGTCGACCTCGGCGACGCCGTCGGCCAGATCTACGTCAAGAAGTATTTCCCTGCCTCGTCCCGCGCCGAAGTGCAGGACATGGTGAAGAACATCCTGAAAGCCTTCGACCAGCGCGTCGACACGCTCGACTGGATGTCGGCCGCCACGAAGCAGAAGGCCAAGGCGAAGATCGCCACCATCAAGGTCGGCGTGGGATACCCCGATACCTGGCGCGACTACTCGGCGCTGACGATCCGTCCCGACGACGCGCTGGGCAATCACCAGCGTGCGGAACTTGCCGAATATCGGCATCAGGTCGCCAAGCTCGGCAAGCCTGTGGATCGCGACGAATGGTGGATGACGCCGCAGACGGTCAACGCGGTGAACCTGCCTCTGCAGAACGCGTTGAACTTCCCCGCGGCCATTCTCGAAGCGCCGTTCTTCGATCCGAAGGCGGACGCCGCGTCGAACTATGGTTCGATCGGCGCCGTGATCGGTCACGAGATCAGCCACAGCTTCGACAACACCGGTGCGGAATTCGACGCGCAGGGCCGCCTCGCCAACTGGTGGACCCCGGCCGACGAAAAGCACTTCAAGGAAGCCGGCCAGCGTCTGGTCGAACAGTTCAACCAGTACGAGGCGCTGCCGGGTCTGCACGTCAACGGACAGCAGACCCTCGGTGAGAACATCGCCGACGTCTCGGGCCTCGCCATCGCGTATGCCGCTTATAAGGAAAGCCTCGGCGGCAAGCCGGCGCCAGTGATCGACGGCCTCACCGGCGACCAGCGCTTCTTCCTGGCTTTCGCACAGTCGTGGCGTGAGAAGACTCGCGATGCGGCGCTGCGCCAGCAGGTGATCGGTGACGGTCACGCGCCCGGGCGCTTCCGCGCGCAGACCGTGCGTAACCTCGATCCGTGGTATGACGCCTTCCAGCCCAAGCCGGGCCAGAAGCTCTATCTCGATCCGAAGCAGCGCGTGCGCATCTGGTAACGGTCGGGCTCTTGCCGACCCAGTGAACGACGAACGGCGCGGGTCTACCGCGCCGTTCTTCTCTTCGGACCTTTCGACGCGCCGCGAGCGTCAGCGTTGCGTCGGCAGCCGTCGCTGCACAGCGCCCAGCACCGCATCCACCGTCAGTGCCAGCGCCCCCACCAGCAGCGCGCCTTGCAGTACATAGGCCGGATTGTTTCCTACCAGCCCCTCGACGATCGGCGCACCGAGCGTGGTCGCGCCCACGGCCGAACCGATCGTCGCCGTACCGACACCGACGATGGCCGAGAGCCGCACACCGGCCATGATCGGCCCCGCTGCCAACGGCAGCTCCACTTCAACCAAGCGGCGCCAGCGTCCGTAGCCCATGCCGTCCGCCGCATGCAGCGCGGCAGGCGGAACGTTTTCGAGTCCCGCCACGGTCTGCCCCAGCACCGGCAACACGCCATAGAGCACCAGCGCCAGCAGCGTCGGTGCGGCACCGAAGCCCAGCAGAGGTACCGCGATCGCCAGCACGGCGACGGGCGGCACGGTCTGTCCGATCACCGCCACGGCGCGCACCGTCGGTAACAGCGAACGACCGGCCGGACGCGTGGCAAGCACGCCGAGACCGAGGCCGATCGCCACGCTGAGCGTGGTCGCCAGCACGACCAGGAACAGGTGCGCGCCCGTGAGTGCAAGGAACGACGTGCGCGCATAGAGCGGATGCGAGAGCGCCGGCCACGCCGAGTGAAACCACGTCGCGCTATGCGGTAGCACGACCAGAAGCAGCGCGAGCACTAACGGCGGCAACGCTGAGCGCCACCGCGATGCGCCTTCGGCATGCAGGCGGTGCATGTCAGGCGCCCCGCGCCACGAGATCGCCGAGCACGATCGCGCCCACCGCACGCCCCTGCTCATGCACCGGTAGGCGCTCGCGACCCTGCGCCAGCATGGCGCCCAGGGCATCCTGCAACGTGGCGTCGGCATCGAGGGGCTCGCCGTCCGCGTGTTCGCCTGCGCGCATGCTGTCGCGCACGCGTCGCACCGCGAGTTCGCGCAGGCGTGCGCGCGTGCCGCCGACGAAATCGCTGACGCGTTCGTCCACCGGATGGCGCAACAGATCCAGCGGCGTGCCCACCTGCACGAGCCGCCCGCCGAGCATGAGACCCACGCGATCGGCGAGCCCGAAGGCTTCGTCCAAGTCGTGGGTGACGAACAGAATCGTAGTGCCGGTATCGCGCTGGATCGCCTTGAGGCTCGCCTGCAACGACTCGCGCGTGAGCGGATCGAGCGCGCCGAACGGTTCGTCCATCAGCACGATGCGCGGTCGCGCGGCCAGCGCTCGTGCCACGCCGACGCGCTGCTGTTGCCCGCCGGAGAGCGTGCTCGGATAGCGCGTGCCGATCCCGGGATCGTCCAGGCGAAGCAAGTCGATGAGTTCGTCCACACGCTCGCGGATACGCGCCTCGGGCCAGCGCAAAAGACGCGGCACCGTGGCGATGTTCTCGGCCACCGTGCGATGGGGAAACAGACCGACCGACTGGATCGCGTAACCGATGCCGCGTCGCAAGGTCTCGACGTCGAGCGAGCGTACGTCCTCGCCGCCAACGCGCACGCTGCCAGCGTCCACCGGTACCAGGCGATTCACCATGCGCAGCAGCGTGGACTTGCCGGACCCGGACGGCCCCACCAGCACGAACAATTCGCCATCGTCGATGCGCAACGAGAGATCGTCGATCACCATGCGATCGCCAAACCGTTTGCAGACGTGCTCGAACTCGATCATGGGGCGCGTTCCGTGAGGGCCAGCACGCCCTGGAAGAGAAAGTCGATTGCCAGGGCCAGCGCAATGATCGCGAGCGTACCCAGCAACACCATATCGATCGCGCCCTGGCCGATCCCGAGAAAGACGAAGCGGCCGAGACCGCCCGCACCGATCAGTGCCGCCACTGCCGCAAGCCCGACCGTCTGCACGGCCACGATGCGCAGCCCGGCAAGCAACACCGGCCAGCCCAACGGAAGCTGCACGCGCCAGAGCAACTGGGCACGGCTCATGCCGAGACCCCGCGCCGCTTCGCGCGCGTCGGAGGGCACCGCATCGAGCCCTGCCACGGTGTAGCGCACCACGGGCAACAGCGCATACAGCACCAGCGCAAAGACAGCCGGGGCCGCGCCGGTACCGCCGAAGCCCAGCGAACCGAGCGCAGGCCACAGGTGCGCCAGCCACGCAAAGGGCCCGATCAACAACGCGAACAAGGCCAGCGAAGGTACGGTCTGCAGGAACGCCAGCACGCCGACCAGCAGGCCATCACTGCGCCGCCGACGCCACACCCACCAGCCGAGAGGGGCGCCGACCAGCAGGGCCAGCACCAGCGTGACCGCGGCAAGACGCAGATGCTCAACGGTTGCAAGCGCGAATGGTGCGCGCTGCGCACGCCATTCGCGCACAAGGCCGAGCGCGTCGAACACGCCGACCCAGGCGCAGCCTACGAGCACGGCCAGCACCGCGACCCACAACGCCGTTCTCGTGGGCACGCGCAAGCCACGCAGACGATCCAGCAGAAGCAGCGCAGCAGCCAGCCACATCAGCCAGAAACCGGCGCCCAGCTGCGCGCGCACGCTGAACGCGCTGGCTTCGGACAACGCGATGCGCGCGTCCAAGCCAGCCAACAGCGGCAGGCCGCACACGGCCAGCCACGCCAGCGTCGTGACGACAGGGCGCGCGGCCCGCGCGGGCAAGCCGGTGCATACAGCGATGGCGAGCCATGCCAGAGCCAACGGCCAC
The DNA here is from genome assembly GCF_900119235.1 of Luteibacter sp. UNCMF366Tsu5.1. NCBI lineage: Bacteria > Pseudomonadati > Pseudomonadota > Gammaproteobacteria > Lysobacterales > Rhodanobacteraceae > Luteibacter > Luteibacter sp. UNCMF366Tsu5.1. Next base: position 1,957,926 of record NZ_FPIS01000001.1, read on the forward strand.
GCCTGTGGACGGATTGCCTCGCCCGTCAGCAAGCGGTTCGGCGCAATGAGCAGGAAGGCCGGAAACAACGCGGCGAGCATGCCGACGACCGAGAGCGCCCACACAGGCAACGACTCGCTCCATCGTCCCGGTTCAGCCAGGCACGGGCGGGTAAGCGACCTCACTTGATGAGCCCTTGCGAGCGCAGGTAATCGGACGCCACGGCCGCCGCGTCCTCGCCATCGATCTGCGTACGCGCGTTCAGCGCACGCAGCACCTCCTCCGTCAGCGGACGGAAGGCCGCCTCCAGCGGGGCGCGCATGGCGGGATAGCGCTTGAGCACATCCTCGCGAATCACGGGCGCAGGCTGGTAGACCATTTCCACGTGCTTCGGATCGTCGAGCACGACCAGCCCCGTCACGGCAATCGCGCCGTCGGTGGAATAGACCATGCTCGCGTTGACGCCGGACGTGCCCTCGGCCGCGGCCTTGATCGTGGCCGATGTGTCGCCGCCTGCAAGCACCAGCAACTGATCGCCGCGCAAGGTGAAACCATAGGCCGATTGAAACGCAGGCAGCGCGGCGTCGCTCTCGACGAACTCTGCCGATCCGGCCAGAAGCACGTCGCCGCCGCCCTGCACCCAGCGCGCGAAATCCGCGAGCGTGCGCAATCCTTCGCGCTTCGCGACATCGCCACGGATGCCGATGCCCCAGTGATTGTCTGCGGGTGCGGGCGCGAGCCAGACCAATCGATTTGCCGCGAGATCCAGCGATGCCGCCAAGGCGTAGGCCTTCGCGGTATCACGAAACGCGGGATCGCTCTCGCGATGAAAAAAGAACGCGGCGTTGCCGGTGTACTCCGGATAGACGTCCAGGTCGCCATTGAGCAGCGCACGCCGAACAATGGACGTCGGCCCCAGTTGCGTGCGATCGATCACCGGAATGCCCGCGTGACGTAACACTTGTACGACCACTTGGCCGAGCAATGCGCCTTCGTTGTCGGCCTTGGAGCCGACCCGCACCGCGACCTGCGCATGGGCGACGCAAGCCATGAGAGCGAGGACAAAGCCGAGCAGGCGGCGCAAGCGTCAGCGCCCGAGCATGTCGGCGAATCCGCGTTTGAACGCATCGTCGATCGGCGTGGCTTCCACGCTGGCCGGCAAGGCGGCAAAGCGCGCCTCGAAGGCCTGCACCGCCTCGGTGAAGCGCTCGGCCCTGCCCCGATCGTCGCCCTCGTCTACCGCATAGGAAAGCACGCGTGCTGCCTGGCCGGCGAGGTTCACCTCGTCAGGCAATGCGGAGATATCGCCCCACACCTGCTTGAGATACCTCACGGCATCGGCCGCGCGGCGCATGCGGTGCAGCAGCCCCTTCGGCGGTGCGTGTTCGGGCGCGAAGCGCGCCACCACATCGTGCTGCTCGTGCACGGACACGAGGCCCAGATCCACGCGGATGCACAGCCATGCCGCATCGAACAGCCAAGTGCCCGGCTGCGGCGTGGCGCTGTAGCGCAGCCTCCGGCCGTTCACTTCCACACTTTCCGGAATGCCTGCATCGAGCAATTCGATGACATAGCGGCGCTGCGACGGGGAACCGGTGTAGCTCCCCTCCATGCGATCCACGTGCACACGATGCGCGCGATCGCCACGTCGGCTGCGCACGCAGGTCCGGGCGAATTCGCCGCGCTGGTAGCCCTGAGTCGCGCCATCGTCGTCGTACAGCGCCGTGTGCCCCTCGGCGCCGGGGAAGACCTGCAGGATGATCGTATCGGGCACGCTGGCAAGATCGCGCATGCCTTCCGGATACAGCGGAAGCACGCTGCCGGGTCGCACGAAGATGGGTATTTCGTCCAGCGTATACGTGCGTTCGAGCATGCCGCCACCGAGGTACGACTCCGCGCCGTCATGGCTGTACCACGTGCCTGGCGGCAGCCATACCGGGAAGGGCGCGGTGCCATCGTCGCCAACCGGCACCGTGACCGGCGCCACGAGGATGTCGTTGCCGAACATGTACTGCGCCGGATGCGCGTACGCTTCCTCGTGCTCGGGCCAGTGGTAGTACATCGGCCGCACGAGCGAGACGCCCGTGTCGTAGGCGTGGCGTGCGGCCGCGTAGATGTACGGCGCGAGCTGATACCGCAGGCGTATCGCGGCGAAGATCGCGTCGCCATAGGGCGGACCGAAATGCCAGGGTTCCTTGTGCAGGCTCGGCTCCTTCGCCGAGTGCGTACGCAACACGGGACTGAACACGCCCAGTTGCATCCAGCGTGCATAAAGCTCGGGTTCCAGGTGACGCTCGGGCCGCGGGATGTGTTTGTGAAACGTGTGCCCGCCGATGTCATGGCTCCAGTACCCGTAGAGCACGTTGGATGCCATCGCCGTGAAATGGGGCTGGTAGGCGAGCGAAGTCCAGGAGATCACACTGTCGCCGGAAAAACCGATCGGATAGCGATGATTTCCGAGACCGCCCCAGCGGTGGTAGATCAAGCCGCGGCGATCGCCGTCGCGCTGCATTTCGGTAAAGAACACATGATTGAGCCACCACGTGTTCGACAGCCCCGGATGTGCCTTCGACTCCGGCCACTGCTGCCAGTCGAGCCACCAGAAATCCACGCCCTGCGCTTCGAGCGGATTCAAGATCGTGTCGAACAGGGCTCGCATGTACGGCTGCGAGGTGCCTTCGAAGGGAATCGGCGCCTGTGTCGAGGTATCCCACGACAGCGCTTTCGCCATGGCCGCGTATTTTTCTTCGTGCGGCATCACGCCCGACGCGGGATGGAGATTGAGCGTGATGCGCAGGTTCTGCCCGTGCGCCCAGCGCATGAAGCTTTCGGGATCGGGAAACAGGCTGCGGTTGAAGGTGTAGCCGGTCCAGCCCGAGGCTTCGCCGAATACGTCCTTCTGCTCATACCCCGGTCGCAGCGAAAGGCCCGGCGTGGTGTGCCAGTCCATGTCCAGCACGAGCACATCGAGCGGAATGCGCTCTTTCTCAAAACGCGCGCCCAGCGTGCGCAGTTCGTCGTCGGCATAGTTCCAGTAGCGCGACCACCAGTAGCCGAAGACGAAGCGCGGCGGCATCGGCTGCGGGCCGGCGATCGCCGCGAAGTCGGACAGCGCGGCGCGGTAGTCGAGGCCGTAGCCGAAGAAATAGAGATCCTGTCGCTCGCCCGCCGGTCGATCGACGACCCAGCCTTCGTCGTCGAGACCGAAGCTTTCGGTGTCGTCGACCAGATGCCAGCCATCGCGTGCGATCAAGCCCTCTTCGAGCGGCAGCTTGCTGCCATCCTGCCAGGTGTCGCCATCGTAGCGATCGAGCGTGCGATAGGTGCCGCCGAGGTTGTGGGCCTGCGTGTCGCCGGGGCGCCAGGTCACGTGTCCGCCGTCGTGGCGAACGCGCACCGACAGGTTTTCGGCCGTGAAGCGACCGCTGCCCTTTTCATAGCGCAGCCGCAGATAGCCGGTGTCGATCCGCAGAAGATGCTCATCCTCGCTCAGCTCGAAGGGCGGCACGTCGAGCGCACGATGCACAACTATCTGCGTGCGGCCATCGCGGAAGACGCCATCGGCGCTCCACTCCATGCGGACGAGGCGCGGGGTGAGGATGGTGAAACGCACCTCGCCGCGCTCGACGGTGGCCTCGGGCTGCGCCGCCGCGCTGGTGTCGGGGCGGCTTTCTGTCGTGGCTTCCATGGGTCTGGTGGCCTCTTCGGAAACGGAGGGTGGGCCATTATGACGCGTCGCGGCATGGAGCCGGTGAAATGATCCTCAGACCAAGACGCAGCGATTCCGCCCCGCCCGCTTCGCGGCATACAGCGCGCGATCCGCTCTATCGAAGGCGACGGCCATGCTGTCGCTCGCGTTGAAGCGCGTGATGCCACCGGACATCGTCACCGTGACCGGCTTGGAACTCGCATGGAAGGCGAGCTTTGCGACCATCGCGCACAGGTCCTGCGCTTGCGCCTCGGCCTCCGCGGGCGACGCGTCGTGAAAGACCACGGCGAATTCCTCGCCGCCGTAGCGCGCGACAAACGCGCGGCCTTCCAACTCGCGTGCCAGCGCCTGGCCGACGATCCGCAGCACCGCATCGCCTGCCGCATGACCGTACGTATCGTTGATGGCCTTGAAGTGATCGATGTCGAAGGCGCCCACGCAGGCGACACCGGTACCGGCGCGCACCTCGCGCTCGACGTCGGCCATGCGCCGCTCGTAGGCGAGGCGATTGGGCAGACCGGTCAGGCCATCCGTCAACGCCAGTTCGTGTTCGCGACGCAAGGAGTCCTGCAGCGAGGTCGCCTGGCTCTCCAGTTCTTCCACACGGTGATGCATTCGCGCGGCGCGCTCGCGATAGGCGGCGAGGCGTGCGTCCTCGCGTTCGCGGTGCTCGCGGAAATGCTGGTCGATGAGCGAGAGGCGTGCCGTCACCTCCGCCTGCAGGGTGACGAGGTCCGCGGCCGCGAGCGTCTTTTCGCCGAGCTCGCGCATTTCTTCGCGCACGCGTGCGTCGAGCGCACGGTCTGCGCCCTCACCTGCCGCGGTTTCCTCCAGTTCACCGGCCAGATAGCGCGCCATGTCGCCCAGCCGGGCGCTGACCACGGCAAGCAGTTCCTGCAATCGCGCCATGTCGGCGCGCAAGGCAGCGACCGTCGCAGTGTCGCCTTCGGCGCTGTCGCCGGCATCGGCCTGCCCGGCCGGCGACTCGATGCCTGCGCGTTCGTCCGCGCGGGTCACGGCTTCCGACAAGGCGTCCAGCAAGGGTTCGATCGATGCCGCCGAGGGGCCGTCGCGCAAGGCCGCGGTGAGCCGGCCGAGCAAGGCATCCACGTCGTCATCGGGATTCCGGACGAGCGCTGCGAGACGCAGGGCCAGGCGACGCAGCAATTCTTCCACGGCCCGGAACTCGCGCTCGTCGCGTTCCATCCGCTCCAGCGCAAGATGGTATTTGCGCTCCCACACATCCTCTTCCAAACGATCCTCCGCCGTCATCACCCTGCCTTGTCCGGCATCCTACGCCGAACGGGTGGTTCCGAGGCGAGACAGACGCTTCAGCCGCGCACGGGGCGAAGCAGATGGCAGATGCCTGCGATGGGGCGGTGCAGACCGCAGGGATCGCTCTGCCCGGGTAGCGCGCGATGGCGTGTGCCCGCCAGCGCATCGAACGACGGGCGGCCAGGGCCGCTTGCGGCACCCGCCACCATGCACAGCACGCCCCCGACGGCGAGGGCGGCGTTTCGAAGACGAAGACGCATCGCGTTTCTCCCTGGTCCCGGTGCCGACGTTAGGCTTCCGCACCCTATTGGGCAATAGACCGATCGGCGGAGGTGGCGGATGGGAGAACCGTGACCACGGCCCGGCCGTCGCCGAGTATCACGTGCCGGTCGGCCAGGACCGCTACGCCCGGACGATGCGACACGACCAATAGCGTCGTGTGGGGCAGACGCCGCTTCAGCGCACCGAGGACAGCCAGCTCCGACGCGGCGTCGAGCGCACTGGTGGCCTCGTCGAGCACCGCCAGGCGCGGCTCGCGAAGCAGCACCTGGGCCAGCAACAGGCGTTGCAGTTCGCCCCCGGAGAGACGATTCGCCGAACCCATCAGTGGCAGGTCGAGTCCCGCCGGGTCGTCGTCCAGACGGCGAAGCAGGCCCACGTCGGCAAGCGCCTCGCGCAGCCTGGCCTCATCCGCCTCCGGTGCCGCCCAGGTCAGGCATTCACGCACGGTGCGCTGCCAGGGCCGGACGCCCTGGCTTACGTAGGCGCCGCGGTGCACCCGCGCGCGATACGCATCGAAGTCGAGCGACACGCCTCCCGCCCGTGCGGCGAAGACGACGGGCGGCAGCATGCCCGCCAGCACGTCGACGAGACTGCTCTTGCCGACACCCGAGTCGCCGGCGATGAAGGTCAGCTCACCCGGCGCGAGCACGAGGTCCGCGAGTTCGATGCCACCAGCCGGCGGACAGACACGCACGCGGTCGATCCGGATGGCCTCTGCGTCGGCAGACGCATCGGCGTCCGACCGTGACGGCGCATCGGCTTCCACGGCCATGTACGACCGCCACAGATCCAGCGCGGGAATGGCCGAATGCAATTGCTGGAAGCTTTGCCGAGTGGACACGAGGTACGGCAACAGCCGTCCGAGCAGAAGGCACACGGCCATGAGCGAGGATGTATCCACGCCCTTCCAGTGCCGAGCCAGGACGAACAATCCGGCGATGCCCACCGTGGCCGTCCATTCCAGCAGCAGGCGCCCCGACGCCACGAGTTCGAGCTGGCGCGCGTAACCTCGGCCGAGTTGCGCGGCCGCCTCGGCGTAACGCGCCTTCTCCGCCGCCTCGCGGCCATAGGAACGCAGGTGACGCAACCGACGCGGCACATCCTCGCTCTGCCAGAAAAGGTGGGTCATGTCGGCCACGTATCGCCGGCTGACCTCGGCCTGCTCGCGCCCGAAGGTACGTGACACCAGGAACCCGACCAAGGCGATGGCGGGCGCAGCGAGCATCAGTGGCGGCGATACCCAGAAGGCGAAAGCCAGACTCACCGCTGCGGTGGTTCCTGCCACCAGCAGTTGCTGCAACGCGGTGAACCCCTGGACGGCGATCTCCACGTTGTGAGTGAGCACGTTGGCAATCTCCGCCGACGTGGTGCCCGCAAGCCGCACCAGCGGCGCATCGACCAGGCGTGCCTGCACGCGGCGGCGCAGGCTCAAACCGTAGTTCGCGACGAGGCGCGCGCCCAGGCGCGCCGCCTGCCAGCGCAGTACCGCAAACAGCGCGGACGCCGCCACGAAGGCACCGATCGCCGCCTCGCCGCCGGGAAGCATGGCGAGAAAGTGCGGCAGCGCCACGCCGTCGGACGGTTGCACCAACGGCACCAGCAGCACGGCAGCCACGCTTCCGGCGAGAGCGCCGCCGAGCGACAGCGCCACGTAGAAGGCGAGTGCCGGTCCCACGCCATGCGGCAGGCTATCCCAAAGGACGCGCAGCGACGGCGTGCGAGGCGCCGAATCAAGCACGGCCCGACGCTACCCTGCTCGCCTTGTCGACAAGGTGCCGCAGCACGGCCACCGCGTCACGTGGATGCGCACCCCGACGCAGCTCGTAGACGCCGAGGCGCGCCACGCACTGGACGAAACGATCCCATCCCGGCTGTCCTGCCGCATAAGGCTGGTCGACGGCAAGCGTCCAGGCGACGCGCTCCCACGGCAACGGCACGAGCAACCGCTTCGGATCGTCGGCCGGTTGCGACGAGACGATGACTGCCGCGGCCAGACGCAGTGGGGCTGCCGCCGCGCGGCCCGGACCGTCGCGCAGATCGACCTCGTGCTTCAGCACGCCACTGCGGCGCCGAATGGTCGGCGAGGTCTCGATCCACTGGCGCGTTGCCGGGTCGTCGACGAAGCGCAGCGTGTCCTGCTTCACGTGAAGAAAGTTGGCGACGCCGGTGGCGAGAAGGCTCTCCGGGTGTACGAAGACGCCATCCTCAGCGAGGAAGTCCATGCCTTCCAACAACGCCTGCAGCGACAACGTGGACTTGCCAGCGCCGCTCGCGCCCAGCAGCAGCGCGCCATGCCCGTCGCTGCCGACGCACGCGCCATGCAATGGCACGAGATTCTGCACACGCGCGGCAAGGAGAAACACGGCGAATTCGATCAGCTCGTAGCGCACGTGATAAGGAAATTGCAGCCGGTCTTCCGAGACGACGATCAGGCCACGCCGTTGCGCGGGCGACAGCAGCACGTAGTTCCACGCGTCCACCACGCCACCGAACAAGCCCATGCCGCTCTGCATGTGGACGGGGGGCGGCTCTGCCGCACTCGCCTTGTCGCCGCGCCTGACGACGCGCAGCTCGATGCGGAACTCCGGCGACATGTGGGGAAACCGATGCGCCGGCAGGCGGCCATACGCCGACTCCACAAGCGAGAGCAACTCCGCGCTGTCGCTCTCGAAGCGGAAGCGGGCACCCAGCGCGTGCCGACTCATGCACACGGCCGGCATAAGCCGCTCGCCGAAGGGATCCGCTGCGGGGTCTGCGCAAGGGGAAACGTCGTCGCGAATCATCATGGCCGATCGGTGTTCCTGCGCCCCAGCGCATGGGCTCGTTGGTGCCGGCGCATACGCGAAAGGTTGCGTCGCTCTAGGCTGGAACCCCCAGGGAGGCGAGAGGCATAGATAACTGTGGGAGCCCATGTGGGAGCCGCCATGACGGCGAGGGGCTGACGAAGCAATGGTGGGAGCCACCCTGGTGGCGAAAGCCAAGGAAGCGGTGTAGCAGCGAGGAAAATTCCCATCGCCAGCAGGCTGGCTCCCACCAGCTAATCCTTCTCGCCGCTATAGCGGCTCCCACACATAAGGGCCACATACACACCGCAACCCCTGCCTCACCGTCAGGCACTCACGGCCATGCAGCGTCTTACCGCGCGGCGTCCCGATGGTTTGTTGAGGCTTCTCCCGATGCTGAAGATCCAGGTAGGCCACTCCTATTTCCTTCGCTACGACAGGAAACAATGGGAACGCGGCAAGCCCTATCCCCCGCTCGCCACGATCCAGATCGCCGCGTTGCTGCGCCGCATGGGCCACGAGCCTTCACTGTTCGACGCGATGCTTGCCGATGGCGTAGACGATTACGCCGCGGCGCTGCACGACGCGCGACCGGACCTGGTCGTGTTCTACGAAGACAATTTCAACTTCCTCACGAAGATGTGCCTCGGCCGCATGCGCGAAGCGGCGTGCCGCATGATCGGCGAAGCGCGGGCCGCAGGCGCGCGCGTGATCGTGGCCGGATCGGACGCTTCCGACCACCCCGAGCCATTCCTCGCCGCCGGTGCCGACGTGGTGTTGATCGGCGAAGGCATCGCCGCCTTGACCTCCCTCGTCGAACGCTTCGAGCGCCAGCCTCAGGCAAGTGCGCAGGCGTGGGCAGACGGCTTGCCGGGCGTAGCGACGATGGTGGACGGTAAGCCCCATGCCGTACGCATGGGGCCGGTGCCGCCCGATCCGCGCGTGGTCGGACAGCCCGCCTGGGATCTGCTCGACATCGAGCGCTATCGGACGTTCTGGCGGCAGCGCCATGGCTATTTCAGCCTCAACATGGCGGCGTCCCGCGGCTGCCCGTTCCGTTGCAACTGGTGCGCAAAACCCATCTGGGGCAATCACTACAACCAGCGCCCCGCCGAAGAGGTCGCTGCGGAGATGACTTATCTCAAGCAGGCCTTCGCACCCGACCACATCTGGATGGCCGACGACATCTTCGGCTTTCACGTCGACTGGGTGGACCGGCTCGCTACGTTGCTGCACGAAGCGAACGGCTCGGTGCCGTTCACCATCCAGACGCGTGCGGATCTCGCCAGTGAACGCATGGTCGCTGCCCTGGTGAAAGCCGGCTGCGCCGAGGCGTGGATCGGCGCGGAAAGCGGCAGCCAGCGCGTCCTCGACCGCATGACCAAGGGCACCCATGTACCCGATCTCATCGCCGCGCGGCAGCGCCTCGGCGCAGCCGGCATCCGCGTCGGCTTCTTCATCCAACTGGGCTATCTCGGCGAGGAACTCGACGACCTGCTCGCCACACGCGAACTCGTTGCGCGGGCCGCACCGGACGACGTCGGGGTCAGCGTGTCCTATCCCTTGCCCGGCACGAAGTTCTTCGAGGAAGTGAAGGCGCAGCTAGGTGCAAAGACGCACTGGGACGACAGCGCCGACCTCGCGATGATGTTTCGTGGCGCGTACGACTCCGAGTTCTACCGGCGCTTCCGCGATCTCCTGCACGAGCAGGTGAACCTGCAACGGGGCGAACGTGACGAACGCGCCGCCGCAGCCTTGCGTGCCGGTTGGGATGCCTTGATCGCCAGCGAGCGCAGCCATCGCAGCGAGCGACCGACGCTGCCCAGACTCGCGCCGCAAAACGTGGCGTTGCCGCTATGAGCGCGCCGTCGCTGCCGCCACTGAAGCAGGTCAGGCACGGCTTGCGCCGCACGACCGAGACGCTCGCCACGGAACTCGCACTGGCCCGTCCGGGTAACGACATGCCGGCGTGGACCGCCGTGGAATGGCAACTGGCCACCGCGGCCGCCGTCGCGCACGGCATCTCGCCCCTGCTCTGCCGCTTCTCCACCTGGCAGCACCCGGCATGGCGGCAGTTCCTGGTCGAGCAGCGCCGGCACGTGGCGCTACGGCACGAACGCATCGCGTCGTTGCTCGCGCGCATTCACGAGGGTGCGCAGGTCATAGGCATCCCGCTGGTGGCGCTGAAAGGCGCCGCGCTGCACGCGCTTGGGCTGTATGCGCCAGGCGATCGCCCGATGGCCGACGTCGATCTGCTCGTGGAGGACCGGCACGCCGATGCGACCGCCGCGCTGCTCGTTTCGCTCGGTTACACAGAGGCGTTCGCGCAGTGGAAGCACCGCGTGTTCAAGCCCCAGGGCGGCCGCTCGGTCACCACGCTGGGAGAACACAGCGACACGCCGATCAACATCGAATTGCATACGCGCGTGCACGAGCGGCTTCCCATCGACACGGTCGACATCACCGCGCAGGTCTGGCCGGGCAACGCGCAACCGGGGCTCAATGCCTATCCCGGTATGGGTGCGTTGATGGCGCATCTGCTGCTGCATGCCGCGGGCAATCTCTGCGGGCGCAGCCTGCGCCTTATCCATCTCAACGACATCGCACTGCTGGCGACGCGCATGCGCCACGAGGATTGGGCGGTGCTATGGGCCGCGCCAACGCCGTGGTGGGCCTATCCGCCCCTGCGCCTCGTCGCCCGCTACTACCGCGACGCTGTTCCCGCACCCGTGCTGGCACGGCTACGCGCGGATTGTCCCGTCGTGCTGCGCACGACCATGCGTACACGGCGTATCACCGACGTGTCGTGCTCGAATCTCTGGCTGCATGCGTTGCCGGGGGTCGAGTGGTCGCGTACGCCTGGCGAAGCGGTACGCTTGCTCGCCCAGCGTTTGCGGCCCACGAAGGAAGCCATCGAGGAACGCGCGGACATGGTGCGTACACAGGTCTGGCTGCAAGGGCAGGACTGGGTCACCCAGCGACATCGCCGCCGCCTGCTCACCTGGCTGACCCACCCGATACCGCGCATGGATACCTTGTATGTCGTGCGCAAGGCGCTCGAGCACGTCGCTGCTTAGCCATCACGCTCGCTGACGAGGCTGGCGCGATGCGAGCCTGCAGCGAGTTCCCCATAGATCGTGAGAAAGAGACTCGCCGTGTGTTCGGCATCCTCAGCCAGCGCCCGTCGCTGCGCCTCAGCAGCCAGGCGCATGCGCAAGCCGTCGTCGTCGAGCACGCTGTGGATCGCCTCCGTCAACGCATCTGCGTCGCCCGGTGGCACGGCACGCGCCGCGTTCGGCGACCATTCCGCGATGTGGCCCACGGCGGTGCCAACCGTAGGCACACCCAACACGGCCGCTTCCAAGGTGACCAGCGGACCCGCCTCGTGCAACGACGACATCACCAGCAGATCGGCCGAGGCGAGCAGCGGACGCAGCTCACGCTGCGTGCGGAAGCCGAGAAAGCTCACGTGCCGTTCCAGGCCCAGGCGCTGCGCCAGTCGCTGCATCTCGCCGGCCAGCGTATCCACGCCGACCATCCGCAGCTCCACGTCCACACCGGCATGCACGAGCTTGGCCACCGCGCGCAGCAACGTGTCCTGATCCTTCACTCTGTTGAGGCTCGCCACATGGACGAGATGGGCCGGACCCTCGCCCCGCGACCGCGGTGTACTGGGCGGCCACGCCACCGTATCGACGCCCAACGGTACGCGACGAGCATCGATGCCCATGGCGCGAAGCGCATTCAGTATCGGCTGGCTGGCGGCGGTGACGACGTCGGCGAGCCGCAAGACGACCGCCTCACGTAGCCGCCCGCGCCACGTGCGCCGACCGCCGTAGTCGATGGCGTGGAGCACCACCAGCTCGCCGCCGGCGATATGCACCGCGCTAGGAAGGCGCAAATAGGTCGCTGCTGCCACGGCGATGAAACTGCAATGGCCGGAGAAGATCGCCTGCACCAGTTGGAACGGCGCCCGTCGGTGCTCGGCAATCACGGCGCCGATGGCGCGCCAGACCGTGCGCCCCTCGCCGATGTTGTGGATCGTGGCGCCACGCAGCGGCCACGTGCCGGGCGCCGTTTCCTGATGCAGCGCGAACACATGTACTTCGTGGACGCGTGCAAGACGTTCGATGAGTGCCAGAAACACAGGGATGACACGTTCCTCGCCGCCCCGATCCACCCCGCCAGGAAGCACGATCGCGATCTTCATGCCGCTGGCTCCGCGAGCAGCGATGCATAGGCCGACGCCCAGCGCCGACCCAGCGCACTGAACGACAGCGTCGCCTCGAAGTGCTCTCGCACTGCGCGGCGGTCGCCCACAGCGGATGCCGCGGCGACGAGTGCGTCGCCCAGCGCAACGGCATCGCCGGGCGACCACAACCAGCCCACCCGACCATCGCCCGTGACCTCGCGAAACGCCGGGATATCCGTCACGACCGGCACCGCGCCGCAGGCCATCGCTTCGAGCAGCGAGTAGCCCACGCCCTCGGCACGACTTGCAGATACGAACAGGTCGGCCGAACGCAGGAGTCGTTCGATCTCGGCGTGCGGTACGCATCCGAGCAGGTGTACGCGCCCTGCGAGCCGTTTGTCGCTGGCGATGCGCTCGCGCACTTCGTCCATCAAGGGCGCCGTACCGAAGGCGCACCATAGTTGCAGCCTGGGCAGATGCTCGGCGGCACGCGCGACGCCATCCAGCATCGTCAACGGATCCTTGCCCACGGCGAGATGACCGACCGACACGATGCACGGGTCGCCATGCAGACCGCTGACCCGACGCGCCGCCTCGCGGTCGCCCGGCGTGAAGCGGCTGCTGCTTTCCGCGATGGCGTAGATGCGCGTGCGAGGGTCCAGGAGAGCGGCGAACGGCGCAGCTTGGGCCAGCGATGTGAAGGTCACGCCTGAGGCCACGCGATACCAGCCGCGCCAAAGCAGTCGTCGCCAGCCGCGCGGTACGCCATCCGCGTGATCCTGGATCAGGATCGGCGGCCCGGGAAGATGCCGGCGCAGCGAACACGCATGACGCGCGAAGCCAAGACCATGCACATGGACGAGGTCGACGCCAATGCCCGCCAGGGCGTGCGCCACGTGCCGGCCCAGACGGCGTGCGCCACGCATCCCGCGCGCGTCGAGGAAACGGTAGTCCACCCCATCCCGCGCGAAGTGCGCATCGGTTCCGGCCATCTGCACCACGGTGACGCGCGTACCCGCGCTCGCCACGATATCGGCGATATCGCGCAGCGACGGCCACCGGGTGAGGACCTCGTCAGGCGATAGCCCCTGGGGGGCCATCGGGAAGTTGATCAAGGCGACGTGCATGCGACGCGCCTAGAGCCCGGACACCTGCGGCAGCCGCAGGCGCACCAGCCGGTTGGCGAGATTCAGTTCCCACGGCTTGTCGTAACGACGGCGGCGATAGCGCCATGCCGCCATGGCGCTCAGGCCGCGCTTGGCCCACGGCGGCGACCGCAGATCCTGCACGGTCGGAAAGCGACAACGCAGCACCGTCACGAAATCCTGTATGTGCCGGCGCAGATCGTCGCTCAACCAGGGCGCATCGGCGTGGCAGGCGTAGTCGACCCAGCGTTTCTCGGTCCATTCTTCCGGTGTGGTGGGAAACACCACCGGATCGCCATGCAGGTCGCGCAGGGGCGTGGACGGCCGCTTGCCGCGATCCTTCTCGTGCCGGCTGCTCTCGGGTAGCGGCGTATAGATGTACACGATGATTTCCGACTGCGGATTGATCTTCTTCAATTCACGGATGAACTCGAAGGTCTGCAGCGTCTCCGCCTCCGTGTTCTCGGGCGGCGCGACCATGAACGACAGTTCGGGAATCACACCGTGGCGACGACAAAGCTCGGCCACCTCCAGCGTCTGGTCGGGGCGCGTGCCCTTGCGGATTTCCTTCAGCATCGCGCCGCTCGGCGACTCGGCACCGATGTAAGCCATGCGCAGACGGCTCTTGCGCACCAGTTTCCAGGAACTCTCCGATAGCTTGAGCAGCGCGTCGGAACGCGCATAGCACCACCACGGCAGTTCCAGCTTCGCCATCACCTCCAGCAGCGGCACCATGTCTTCCTCGCGATCGAAGAAGTTGTGGTCGAAGAACTGGATGGAATCCGCGCCCAGCGTGTGCTTCAGATAACCCAGGTCGCGTTCGAGCCTCGCCACGGTCGGCAGCGCCGTCGTGCCACCGAACATCGCCGCCACACCGCAGAACGTGCAGCGGAAACGGCAGCCGATGGCCGCCTGATGGGCCGCCGTGCGTCGTCCGAGGAACGTGGGCGCCAGATAACGGCGCGGGTCGCCCAGCTTGTCGTAAGGCAGCACGATGCCGCTATCGCCCAGCGAGAAGCGCCTGTTGGGATTGTGGACCACGGCGCCGTCGCGCTTCCACGACAGCCCGCCGATGCGCGAGAGATCCGTCTCGCCGCGGCCGAGCGCAGCCAGCAACTCCGGCAGGCTTTCCTCACCCTGCCCGCGAATGGCGTAGTCGACATACGGCGCGGACAGCGCGGTATCCGTGTAAAGGGTCGGAAAGTACCCGCCCCACACGATCGGCAGATGCGGGTGGCGTTCTCGTATGGCGTTCGACACCTCGATCGACGGCGCCATCTGCGGCCCGCCCATCACACTGATGCCGACCGCGTCGAAGCGACGCTGATCGAGCGCACGCAGCGTCGCGTCGACGATGTCGCGATCCACATTGCCATCCACGATCTGGCTCGTACCCGTGCGATCGAGCGCCGCCGAAAGATGCAGCAACGACAGCGGAAAACGCGCGCTGGCGCGCGAGGTGATGGTCGGATTGACCAGCAAGGTGTTCGGGGAATGCGTCATGGGAGACCCGCGGGCGAAGCGCCATCGATGCGGCGCAGACGGAAGACAAGCGCCACCGGCACATGCAACGCGCTGGCGTCGAAACGCGCCCCGTCGGGAATATCGGCGGGATCGAGCATCGGCTCGACCACTCGCTCGATCGCGAGACCGAGACGCGCGCAGGCCGCATGCCAGTGGCTGTAGAGATGGGGCGTGTGACGCGCCGCGTAACGGCGACCACCCGCCTTGAAGTCGCGCAGCCAGCCCAACGCATGGCCGGTGGGATGCACATCGCTGCACAGGATCGTGCCGCCGAGCTTGGTCACGCGACACAGCTCGCCGAGCGCCGGTTCGAGGTGCTCCAGATGGCCGATCGTCAGCCCGCACAGCGTCAGGTCGGCTACGTCGTTCGTCAGCGGCAATGCGTCGAGGCTGCCCTGCATCAGGCCGACGTGCGCTGCATCGCCGAGCGCTTCGGTGGCGCGCGCCAGCATCGCGTCCGAGAGATCCACGCCCAGTACCCGAGCGGCGTCGCGCGCGAGAGCGTGATGGATGTAGCGACCGCTGCCACAGCCGGCATCCAGGATCGACAGACCCTGCAGGTTCGTCGGCAGCAGGGCGAGCATGGCGCGTTCCTCGGCCTGCATCACCGGATTGTGTGCATACGCCGGATAGTCGGCCGCCCACAGCGCATACGCCTCGGCGGGCGCCAGGATGGGTACGCTGTTCATGCGACACGCTCTGTGGAATGTTTCGTATGTGCGTCGCCGACCGCGATGAGCCCTGGCTCCATCGCCAGGAGCGCCGGATCGGCGAGATCGCTTGCAAGCAGCTTCGTCGTGCCATCGAGCGTAGCCATCACGGTGTCGATGCCCGCCGCGGCGAACCAGTCGGCGAAGTCGGGATCCGCGACCCGTGGTACGCCGTTGCGGATCACGGCGCGCAGGTCGGCACGTGACTGGCCGACGAGGTTGCCGGCGGCATCGCCACCGCGGTCGCGCACGATGACGAGATCGGCGACATTGCCGACCGCGAGCGAGCCGCGGTCGGCCAGACGAAGAATGCGTGCCGCGTGCGTGGTCGCCAGGGCTAGCAGGCTCGCCGCATCCAGATCACGGCGTTGCCGTGCCAGGCGTAACTCTTCCAACAGGTCGCGCTCGCCGCTGAGCCGCGAGTCGCTTCCCACGGCAAGCCGTCCGGCGGCATGCAGTCGGCGAGGATCGAGGGAGCGCCCCAGCAGCCGACGATTGCTGCCCGGACACCAGACAACGGCAGCACCGACCGCAAGCACGCGCTCGATGTCCTGCTCGCGAAGGCCAACGCCGTGCACGAGTACGCTGTTGGCAGCGAGGCAGCCGCGTCGGTCCAGTTCGCCCAGTTCCGCTGCGGCGATCGCATCGGTGCCTTCGGCCAGGTGGATCATCCACGGGCGATCCGGGGGTGTCGCGGCGAAGGATTGCTCGACGGGCGGACCATAATCCGGCCCGTTCAATGTGTAGCTCCAGCCATGCCCGCGCAGCAGGGTGACCGGAAAGTCCGCCGCATCGAGTGCCGCATGCCACGGATCGTGGTGCACCACGAAGGTCGCGCCGGCGAGCAGATTCTTCAAGGCACCGTGCCGCATGCGTTGCGCCTTCGGCACGGCCAGCGCTTCCACGACTGCCGGCTCTGCGAAGTGCGCCTGGAACGCATCGATCCAGGCATAGGCATGGGGGAACGTGCGCTCGCCAGGCAGCGGCGGGACGTTGTTCACCTGAAGATGCTCGTGCGCGTTGACGAGCCCAGGGAAAACCAGGTGATCGCGCAGGTCCAAGCGGAAATCGTGGGTCGTGCCCTGTGCGGCGATCGTTCCGCCGCGCAGATGCAGCGGCGCGCGCTGCCGTCCACCGCCGTCGACCAGGGTGACACCGCCGAGCGTCACGGCCATGCTGGCATCGTCGCCGCGCATGCTCAGCGCCGATGCATCACGATGAGAAAGTGGTCACCCATGTCGCGCAGGCCGGGAAGGCCGCCGAAGCGGTCGTCGAGCCGGCCAAGGCGCTCGTAGCGCGCTGGTCGCCGACGGTAGCGGTCGACCATGTACGGCGGCGGAAGGAACAGGCTCAACGCGCGATAGCTGTCCAGCGTGAAGTGCGACTCGAACGCGGCGTAGAACTCGCGCGGGAGGTAGTACCAGGTCCAGATCGTGTGGCCGTTCATGCCCACCGACTGCACGCCCCGTCCGAAACGCACACCCGCGCGACCGAAGCGGCGGCGCAGCGCGTAGTGCGCCACTTCCCACGGGCAGATCCGACCCATGACCGAGAACACGAGCGTGCCGCCAGGGCGCAGGAGTCGCGCGCACTCCTGCGCGACCGCACCCAGGTCCGGCGCGCAGTTGAGCGGCCCGAAATTGGAATAGATGCCGTCGAAGCGACCGCCGAGCAGGTGCAACTGCTGCACGCCGAGGTGGACGGCACTGAGCCGGGGCGTCAGCCGCTCAGCGACGGCGCGGTCACGGGTGCGCTCGACCATTTCCGGGGACCAGTCGCTTGCCACCACGTGGTAGCCGCGCTGGGCGAACTCCGCCGCGTCGAGCCCCGTGCCGCAGCCCAGGTCCAGCAGCCGCGAGCCCACCGGCAGTTCGCGCGCGACCGCCTGCCACAGCGTGCCGCGCATGCGCTGGATCAGCTCGTTGTTGCCGCGAGGGCCGTCGTAGTCGGCCGCCACGCTATCGAAAGCGCGCTGCGTGTCGAGCAGACGCGCTTCGTCGAATGCCGGCGGCGTATCCGGCGATATCGTGTGCTGGCGTCGCGCCAGCGGATCAATCTGCATTTGCCCGTTCATGTCGTCTCCATGGCCGCCGCACCGACGGCGCGTGACCGGCACACACCGTAGGTGTCGCCGAACGGCCATTCGGTTGAATCACGCCGCGTGAAGCATCGCCGCGGCACGTCGCGGACGGCGGCGCAGGGCGTGTCGCGCCACAGCAGCCAGCGAGGCCATGAACAGCGCGGCCAGGCCGCCCAAGCCCGCGGTCAGCGGCGCGTTTGGAAAGGCGCGGTCGTCCGGCACGCTGACCGGCCACGGCATCGAGGTCTCGAAGGTGTAGTTCGGCAGCAGCCGGTTCGCCAGGTCGCTGCGGACCTGTTCCAACGCGCGGATGTCCTCGTTGCGGCTCGCCAGGGCCACGCCGGCAAGCGCCGCCTCGGCACCACCGCCTTTGGCTTCGTGCGCCAGGTGCTCGCGGTCGGCCTGGGCCTCGCTGAGATCGCGATCCAGCTCGACCATCCGCTCGCGCGCAAGCGCCATCGGCACGGCACCGATCCGTGCATGCAGCCCATGCAAGGTATCTGCCGTGGCCGACGCAAGCTGCTTCGCGTCCTCGGCGCTGTAAGCCCGCAGCCGAACCTTCATGAGGTTGGCGTACGGCATCGGCTCCACCTTCATGCTGCGCCGGTAGAGCACAGCTTCCGGCGCGTCCAGCGGCACGCCGACACGCCTCAGCACCTCGTCGCGGAAGGTACGCGTATCCAGCCGCTCGAGTGCGCGCGAGAACGCCTCGATCTTCGGGTCCTGCCCGGAAGGCGCCGCGCCGACCTGGCCGACCTGGATCCACGCCGTCGCTTCCCACTGGCTGCGCACGGTGTGCAACCAGGCGAACGTGGCAAGCAACACCAGCGCCGCCACGCCGACAAACCAGCGCCATTCGCGGGTGACGATGCGCCACATGTCGATCAGGTAGATTTCGTCGTCGTTGGCCATGCGGGAAACTCGTCGGGTACAGGGGAAGAGACGGGCGTGTCGCGCCGGTTCGGTAGAAGGCCGGCCAGCAATTGCAGAAGAAGACACAGGCCGAGGAAGCCCACGTTCATTGCAATGAAGATCTGCGGGGCAAAGGGCGACATCACCGAGACGTAGGCGATGCGCAGGAACATCAGCAGCCCGAATAGCGATACGCGCGGATGCAGGCGCCGTACGCACCAGAGGAGCAAGGCATAGGCCGCCGCCATGGACGTCAGCGCGCCGGCCGCACCCCAGGCCATCAGGAACGGCAGGTATTCCGTACCGACGTTGATGTTCGGCGCGTCGAGCGGGATATCCGTCTGCCCCGTGAGCAGCGGGCCGCTGCCGGGGATCAGCTGGTGCATGAGAAAGGCGCTGTTCGTGTAGTGCTTGGCGAGCATGGCGCCGAAGTTGTACGGCCCCGCGCTCACGTACAGCAGCAGCCACTTCACCCCTTGCGGCGCCGCGCGGTAAAGATCGCCGAACGGCAGCGTCACGTTTTCGATCGAACCCGAGCGCAAGGTGCCCAGTACGGAGAACACCACGCAACCGAGCACGCCAAGCGCCGTGATGGCCTTCCACGGCAACGGCTTGGCGACGTCACGACGGAATGCAAGCACGAAGGCGATGGAAAACAATCCGGCGAAGATCCGGTTGCGATCCACCACCAGCACCGGAAAGATCAGCCCGAACGCGATCAGCAGGTGCCGCGGCAGCGGTTGCCGCACGCACAGCAGGCCGATGACCGGCAACGTCCAGCACATATCCGAAATGTGTCGAAGATGTTCCCTGCACGGCTCAAGCGACGCGTACGACGAGGGGTCGACGATCAGCGGAATGGGGTATAGCGCCAGGTCCAGCAGGCAGAACACGATCACGACTGCAGCGAACGCCAGCGCCACGAAGCCCTCGCGGGTACCGGCATAGCGCCGTTCGCGGAAGCGTTCCGGCGCAGGAAGGCGCGTCCCCAGCACGACATCTACCGCCAGGATCGCGGCGGCGGCCATGACGAGCAACACGATGCCCTGCCCGTAACCGGGCGGCAGGTCATACGTGAGCAGCGTGACGCCACTGGCCAGCAGGAGCGGCAGGCACAGATAGGTCGATGGCCGGCGAAGCCATCCGTTCATGCCTGCCCCACCCGCGGGCGGGCATGCATGGGCCGCATCTTCGCGAGCACGAGCAGCGCGAGATAGGCCGCCATATGGACGGCGACACGGCCGGCCCGTCCCTGCAGATAGGCGATCTTCGCGCCGATGCGGCAGGCTTCGGCGCGGAGCAGCGTGCGCTCCGGCTCCGCGAACATGCACACGCGACGCAAGGCCACTTCCCGCGCCTCGGTCAGGTTGACGATGCGCGTAGCGGCGTGGCGCGTCTTGCTGAAGTTCGCCCCGTGCAGGCGGTACGCACACACCTTGACGTCGATGAAGCCGATCGCGTCGCGCGCTGCCAGGCGCAGGAACAGGTCCCAGTCGTCGATGCGCAAGCCTTCGGTCCATCGCGCCACGGTTTCCAGGGCGTCCTTCCGCAGCATCGTCACCGGACCGCCGACGGCCCAATGGCTGATCACCGCGCGCCGAATGCCCTGGTCCGATCGATACAGCCGTTTGTCCGCACCGTGCAGGTCGCACATGCCGCTGTCGAGCAGCTTCGCACCGTCGCGATCGACGACGATGCAATCGCCGATGGCCGCGCCTTTCGCTGGATGGTCGAGCAGATACTGGACCAACGCTTCCGAGCCGCCCGGAAGCAGGTAATCGTCGCTGGCGCCGATGCGCAGGAATTCGCCATGCGCTCGGGCGGCGAGTTCGTTGAGTGTCGCCGCGATGCCCTTGTTCTCGCGGCTGACGTATTCCACCGCGATCTCGTGCCGGTGCTGAGTCAGCCACTCCTCGATGCGCTGCGCCGTACGATCCGTGGAGCCGTCGTCGATGATGACGATCTCCTTCGCCGGATACGGATCGTCGAGGATGCTGTCGAGGCAGCGCTGCACATAGGCCTCGTGGTTGTAGGCAGGCACGAGCACGGAGACCAGCGGCATCGTTGCGGGGAGGACGGTGGAAGCGGGCCCATTCATGTCGGCAGTGCTCCCAGGTAGCGCCGTGCCACCGCGAGGTTGAACAGGAAATAGCAGGCGTAGTTCGTGGCGAACGCATACATCGCGCCGACCACGCCGAAGTGCGCGGTGAACACCACCACCAGCACGAAGTAGCTCGCGGCAAAGATCAGTTCCGACACGATGAACAGCCGGGTCATGGCCTTGGCGAGCATCAGATAGGCCAGCACGAACGAGGCGATCTTCAACACGTCACCGATGAGCTGCGGCGCGTAGAGCGCATCGGCGGCGGAGAAGTCGGCACTGAACAGCACGCGCGTGACCACGTCACGCAGCAGGTAGACGAGGGCCGCCGCGATGGCTGCCGCTGGCAGCAGAAACCGGTAGGCCTGGCGGAACTCGGCAAGCAGGGGCGCCTTGCCCCGCGTCGCCGCAAGCCGCGGCAGGTAATGCATATTGATCGCTGTGATCAGGAACAGGAGGTACGCATCGGACACCCGCGTCACCGCCTGCCAATACCCGACCTGCTCCCAGCCGAAGCGGGCGGCAAGGTGATCGCGCACCGCGATGTTTACCAGCGGCGGCACCAGCGCCGAGGTCAAGGTCATGGTGGAGAATGCCGCCAGACGCGCTGTCATCTCGCGATCGAAGCGCAGGCGCAGCATGCCGCGACGGAAGTACGGGCTCCGCCACCACGCCGGGATGCCGACGAGCAACCAGAGCGCCTGGCCCAGCACGAGGGAGAGCAGCGCACCGTACAGATGCAGCCAGCGAGAAAGGCCGATCGACACGAGCATCGCCAGTGCCGAGCCCGCCACCTGGATGATCGCCAGCCGTCGCGCATCCATGAAACCGTTGATCACCGCGAGCACGTAGTTGACGACCGCGATCCCGACCTGCGCCACCGCAAGTACGCGGATCAGGCTCGCATAGGCTTCGTCGCCCAGCAGCCATCCGGCGATCTGTCGGCTGAAACACCACGTCGCCAGGCCCATGACGCACGACGCCGCGAGCGCGTACCAGAGTGCGGCACCCAGCAACCGGGCGAGTCGCGGTGCATCGTCACGGTATTCAGCGACATACTTCACCACCGCCGAACCGATGCCGCCGCCCGCGAATACCGCGAGCAGGGACATCAGGCTGGTGAACTGACCGAGACGCCCTACGCCTTCAGGGCCGGCGAAGAAGGCCACCAGCTTGACGACCACGAGCGCCGCCAACAGGCGCGCGGCGGTACCCGCCGCGGCATACGCTCCGCTCCGCGCGAAACTCATGGCGCACCGAAACGCAGGCAGGCATCCACCACACGGGCCACCCGCTCGTCATCCAGATAAGGTGCCATGGGCAGGCTGAGCACCTCGGCATGGAGGCGCTCGGTAATCGGCAGCGCCAGATGACGAAACGTGCGATACGCCTGCTGACGATGCGGAGGGATCGGGTAGTGCACCAGCGTGCCCACACCATGGGCGGACAGGTGCTCGCGCAGCGCGTCACGTTGCGCGCTGCGCACAACGAACAGGTGCCACACGTGGGTGCCCTCGTCGCCTGCATCCGGCAGCTGTATCGACGGATGGACGATGGCCGCGCTGTAGCGGGCGGCTATCCGTCGGCGTGCCGCGTTGGCGGCGTCCAGGTGGCGCAGCTTTACGCGCAGCATGGCCGCCTGCATCTCGTCGAGGCGCGAGTTGACGCCTTCCTGTGCGTGGCGGTACTTCTCCGTCGAACCGTAGTTGCGCAGGGCGAGCACGGTGCTCGCGAGCACGTCGTCGTCCGTTACCACCGCACCGGCATCGCCCAGCGCGCCGAGGTTCTTGCCCGGATAGAAACTGAAGCCCGCAGCATCGCCGAACGATCCCGCCTTCCGGCCGTCGAGTGCCGCGCCGTGGGCCTGTGCTGCATCCTCGATCAGCAACAGGTTATGGCGGCGAGCGATCGCAGCGATTGCCGGCATGTCGGCGAGGCGTCCGTATAGATGCACAGCCATGATCGCGCGCGTTCGCGGCCCGATCGCCGCCTCGATGCGTAACGGGTCGAGATTGAATGTGCCCTCGTCGGGCTCCACCGGCACCGGCACAAGCCGGTTTGCGCTGATCGCGAGAAAGCTGGCGATGAAGGTGTTGGCCGGAACGATCACCTCGTCGCCTTCGTCCAGCGCACCAAGCTCGATATAGGCGCGAAGGATCAGCGTGAGCGCATCCAGCCCGTTCCCCACCCCGATCGCATGGCGAACGCCGCACCACGCCGCAAATTCGCTTTCGAACGCCTCGAGTTCGTCGCCCATGATGTAGCGGCCGGAGTCGATGACCCGCGCCGTGGCTGCCTTTAGTTCGTCGGCATGCGCGGCATTGGCCTCCGCCAAGTCGAGAAACGGCACCGGTACGAGCGTGCTCACCATGCCACCGTGCCCTCGACGCGGGGGACGCCGCGCACCTCGCGCAGGAACTCGTCGTAGTCGGTGATGTAGTCGGCCGGGTCATAGAGCTGGTCCGCCAACACCATCAGCACGCAGTCGTCGCTGAACGCGTAGAGATCACGCCAGACCATGCTGCCGAGCAGCAGACCCTGCGCCGGATCGTCCAACGTGACCTCGGTCGGGCCGGAACCGTCATCGAGCAGAAACGTGACGCTACCGCGCACGGCGACCGCGAGCTGGTTCAGCCGGCGATGTGCGTGCATGCCGCGATGCACGTCACGGCTTGTCGCGAAAAGGTAGTAAACGCGGCGGATCGGAAACGGCACGTTTCTTTCCTGCTCCAGCGACACGAGCATGCCGCGACTGTCGCCGTGCGTCTGGAGAGGTATCGGTTCGATGTGCATGGTGTGGCGCCCGACTGTGCCCGTTACGGCGGGTTCGCGGTTGAGTGCCGCAAGCAGCCGACAAAGGTTGCTTCGCCGCCACACAACCTTTTTCGCCAAGGGCGGCACACAAGCGGACACGGCCGTTGCCTCCCAGGGAGGCAGGCGGCACGGGGACTCACGCACGGGTACGACGAGGGCGGACGCATGGCGGTTGAGAACGACGAGGCGGTACCGACCCGCCCGCGCAAGCTG
This sequence comes from Luteibacter sp. UNCMF366Tsu5.1, assembly GCF_900119235.1. Lineage (NCBI taxonomy): Bacteria > Pseudomonadati > Pseudomonadota > Gammaproteobacteria > Lysobacterales > Rhodanobacteraceae > Luteibacter > Luteibacter sp. UNCMF366Tsu5.1. The sequence goes on from NZ_FPIS01000001.1 coordinate 1,981,645, forward strand.
GTGGTCCTGCATTGGCTCACCGCCTTGTGCGTGGTGCTCGCCGCAGCCCTCATCCTGCTGCGCGACGAACTCGACGGCCGGGCGCTGCGGCAATGGCTGCTGGAAGGCCATCGGCACGTCGGCTTGCTGGTGCTGTTGCTCTTCGCCGCACGCATCGCGCTGCGCGTACGCCATCGCCGGCTAGCGCCCGGCGGGCGGCATTCGCGCGTTGTGCGGGTGATGGCGGGGCTGACCCATGTCGCGCTCTACGCCTTGCTGCTCGCCCAGCCGCTGCTCGGATGGGCGATGTCGAGCGCGGCTGGCACACCCGTGCATTTCTTCGGCCTCACGCTACCGCCGTTGGTCGGCGAAGACGAAGACCTCGCCGACACCTTGCAGATGTGGCACGTGAACGCCGCCTGGGCGCTGCTGGTGCTCGTGAGCCTGCACGTGGCCGCCGCGCTCTGGCATCACCTCGTGCTGCGCGACCACACGCTCCGAATGATGTTGCCGCGACGGCGCGACCGAAACGACGCCGCTCCACCCCGTTGAGTACGAACGACAAAGGAAAAAGGAGTCCCCCATGCTGCCGCTAACGAACCGCCGCGCGACGCGAAGGCCACCGACGTTGTTTCTCCTTGGCAGCCTCGCCCTGCTCCTGTTCCTCGCCAGCACGGCGGCGCAGGCGATTCCCGCCTATGCGCGACAGACCGGCGCGGCATGCGCAGACTGCCATGCCGGCTCATACGGACCTGCACTGACCCCGTACGGCATGCGCTTCAAGTTGGGCGGCTATACCGATACCGACGGCCAGGGCACGAAGATTCCGCTGTCGATGCAACTGACCGAGACCCATAACGCGCCCGCGCGCGGCGACAGCACCACGCAACTGACCGAGGGCGACCTCTATCTCGCAGGGCGTCTGACCGATCAGGTCGGCGGTTTCGTGAAGATCGAAGCCGATCACAGCGGCCACAACACCTACAACACGAAACTGAGCAATCTCGATCTGCGCTTCGTCGCCAAGGAGCTGAAGCTCGTCGGCAAGGAGCTGCTGCTGGGCGTGAGCGTAAACAACAGCCCGGGATTCAACGATCCCATAGGCGCCCTGCCCTCGGCGAGCTTTCTCGGCCCGGCCGGCGTCACCGGCTCGCTGCTCAACCCGTCGAGCCCCAATTCGCTCGCCAATCGCGTCATCGGCGCAAGCGTGTACGCGCTCTACGACTCGAACTGGTACGGCGAACTGGGCAGCTACCGTTCGCTGCCGACTTCGCAGCAGGACCACCTCGGTTACAACATCAATGGCGATCCGGGCCGTCTGAGCGATACGGGCTATGCGCGCTTTGCCTATATGAAAGACATGAAGCGGCAGTTTTTCTCGGCGGGGGTGGTCGCCCTGACGACACGGCGGCAACTGCCGCGCTCCGGCCCGACGGACGATCTGACCGACCTCGGCTACGACCTGACCTACCAGTACCTGGGCAACCGCGAGCACATTGTGCAGCTTGCCTACGTCAACATCCTGGAGAAGCGAGACTACGGTAGCGCGCCGATCGTCGGCGGCATCGCCGCGCGCGACCGCGGCAACGTACACGACCAGACCATGAGCGTGACCTACACGTTCAAGCAGAGCTACGGCGTCACGCTGACCCACTTCAAGAGCACGGGTTCGCGCGATCCGGTGCGCTACGGGCCGTCGGGCGATCCGGACACCACCACCAACCTCATCAGCGTTTACTGGACACCGTTCGGCAAGGACAACTCGTACACCTCCATCGCGAACCTCAAGCTTGCCGCCACGTGGTTCCGCTTCACCCGCTTCAACGGACGCGAGAACGACATCTTCTTCGCCCCGGTGGGCGCACGGCGCACCGATGCCGGCGACCTCAATGCGTTCTCCGTCTCCGCAAGCATCGCCTTCTAGCCCGAAAAGGAAGCTTTCCGTGTCGAAGTTGAACATGAGCCATGGCCTCCGCCTCGCGGCGATGGCCACCCTGGTCGCCGCCTGGGCCCCCGCCCATGCCGGGGACGCCAAGGCCGGTGCCGACGTCTTCAAGTCCGAGTGTGCCGAGTGCCACGCCGTGAAAGAAGGACGCAACAAGAAAGGCCCAAGCTTGTTCGGTATCGTGGGTCGGCCATCGGCAAGCGTGACGGACTACGCCTATTCCGATGCCCTGAAGAGCCGGCAGTGGACATGGACGCCCGAACAGTTGCATACCTATCTCTCGCAACCCGCGAAGACGGCGAACCCTGGCACAAAAATGAAATATGACGGCCTCACCGACGCCAAGCAGTTGGACGATCTGATCTCCTATCTCCAAACGCTGCACTGACAGCGACCGGATCGGAGAATCATGCAGCGCGCCGCCCCGCGTTCCGGGCGCAGCACACGCGTGGCCTCGCGCGTGTGTTTGGTCGTGCTCGCGGGGGCGTCGCTCAGCGTGGCAGGCGAATGCGCCGCGGTGCCGTTCGCTCCGGTGGATTCGCTCAGTGTCGGCGGCACGGTTGCGCTGGATTCCCAGTTGGTGGACCGCGGCATGGCCATCACCGAGCCGGGGCCGATCCTGCAGGGTGCGCTCCACGTCAGCACGCCAAGCGGCTGGTCGGCCGGGCTCTCGACCAGCGTGCAATCACGCAGCCCCGGGGGAGTCGTCGGCGTCATCGGTCAGATCGCCCGTTCGTGGGTGCTTTCGGGCAACTGGCAGATGCAGTCGAGCCTCAGCTACTACCGCTACCCGGGCCACGGACAGGCAAGAACCTACGATCGCTCGGAACTGGGCGTCAGTTGGATCTATCGCGACGTCCTCACCCTCGGCGTGTCCGCAACCCATCTGGACCGCTACGGCGGACAGCGCCCGCGCGGGGCCGCCGACCTCGGTCTGCGCTGGCCCCTCGCCCACGGCTTTGCGGCCAGCGCGAGCCTCGGCGTGGCCCAGGAACTGCTGCCGCCGCGCGGTAAGGGCTACGAGCGCAGGAACCACTACTATTACGGGCACCTTGGCATGAGCTGGGACCGTGGGCCCTGGCGCGTCGAGCTGGCGCACATCGTCAGCCACCGCGACCGCCTGTACTTCCAGCCCGATATCTCCCCCTGGATCGCGACGGTGTCATGGACGTTCTAGCCTAACGGGGCTCCCGGTGGATGCAACCTTTTCGCCGCCGCACAGCACCCACCGGTCCCCACCGAACGATCGCCCGCCCATGAGCAACGCAGACAACGAGGCCGACGCCACCGATCGCCAACTGCTGCGGCGCATGGCCGAGGGCGATCGCGCCGCACTGTCGGTCATGTATCGCGCCTACCACGGGCGGCTGTGCCGCTTCCTCGCCCGCCTCACCCGGCGCGCGGACGTGGTCGAGGAAGCGATCAACGACTGCTTCTGGATCGCCTGGCAAAAGGCGTCGACGTTCCAGGGAGACTCCCGCGTTTCCACCTGGATTATGGGTATTGCCTACCGCTGCGGCCTCAAGGCCTTGCGCCAGCACGGCAGCGAGCCGGTCGATGAAGACACCCTGCCCGAAGATCGCACGCCGTCCCACGATCCCGACGACGATCGGATCATGCGCGACTGGCTGGGCAAAGGGCTGGAACGGCTGTCTGCCGACCAGCGTGTGGTGGTGGAGCTGGTCTACGGCATCGGGCACACGCTCGAAGACGTGGCGACGATCATGCAATGTCCCGTGGGCACCGTGAAGGCACGCCTGTTCCACGCCCGCGTCAAGTTACGCAACGTGCTCCCCGGCCTGGCCGGCGAGCATTCCATCCGCAGAGAGAACGCACCATGACCTTCCAAAAGGATGTCGGCAGGGACTGCACCCGCGCCTGGGAAGCCATGCCGTGGGTGCTGCGAGGCGACGCCTCGGTGGCACAGGACGACTGGTTGAAGATGCACCTTGCCGGGTGCGCCGCATGTCGCGAGGAATTCGCCCAACAGGAACGCCTGCGCGAGGCCCTGGCCCTGCCACCGGATCTCGACGTAGACGCCGAAGCGGGACTGGCGCGCCTGCTGGCGCGCATCGATGCCTCCGAGGCGGCCCCGCCGGTGACCCGACGCCGTGCGTCGTCGAGCTGGCTGGTACGCGGCCTGATGGCCGCTGTGATCGTCCAGGCCGTCGGCATCGGCGTACTCGGTGTGAAGCTGCGTGGCGAGGCCCAGCCGCCCGCGGCGTACCGAACGCTGAGCCAGGATGCCGCCCCGGTGGCGGCCGGCTCGCTTCGTGTGGTGCCGCAGGCGACGATGAAGGTGGCCGATTGGAACGCCTTGCTGCACACGTTCCACCTGCGCGTGACGGGCGGACCGAACGACGTCGGTGCCTATACGCTGGCACCGCTCGACGGCCAGGCGCCGGTCACCGCACAGACCTTGCAGCGCCTGCGCGCCACGCCGGGCATCCGCTTCGCGGAACCCGTCAGCGGAGCGCCATGAACGCGCGAGCCCTCCTGGTCGCGACGCTGCTGTTTTCCGCGCTGACCGCCTGCGCGCCGATCCGCCCCGCTGTGGAGGACGGCGGCACCCCCGCCGCGCCAGCCGCAAGCGCCGACGTGGCCGCGATGGACAGCCGCCGCGACATCGTGCTCGCCGTGGTCAACCCGCTCGAACCCGCAGGCACCCACGCGGGCTCCAACCTGCTCGGCTACGTCCCTGCCGCATCGTACGGCGCCGGCCAGCGCGCGCTCTCGGCCCTGGCCGAGCTGGAACACTCCTATGACATGCGCGAAGTGGCCGGCTGGCCCATCAAGGCCCTGGGTCTTTACTGCGTGGTGGTCCATCCGCCCGAGGGCGTGGATCGCGATGCGCTGATCGCGAAGCTCGCAGCCGACCAGCGCGTGCAGCTCGCACAGCCTCTGCAGGAATATGCAGTCTACGGACAGGATCCCCCGCCGGACGGCCGCCGCTACAACGATCCGTATACCGACCTGCAACGTGGCTTCGTCGAAACCCACGCGGCGCTCGCGCACGAGGTGACCCAGGGCGACGGCGTGCAGGTCGCGGTCGTCGATACCGGGATCGATGCCCATCATCCCGACCTCGCGGGACACGTGCGCGATGGCGGCGATGCGGTGGGTGGCAGCGATGACGCGCGCGGCGATCGCCACGGCACCGAGGTCGCCGGCATCATCGCCGCCGTGGGCGACAACCACCAAGGCATGGTGGGCATGGCGCCGAAGGCACACCTGAGCGCGTACCGGGCGTGCTGGTATCCCGATCCTAAGGCCGGCGCGCGCTGCAACTCGTTCACCCTCGCCAAGGCGCTCTCGGCAGTGAACGACACCGACGCCCGCATCGTGAACCTGAGCCTCGGCGGCCCCGCCGATCCGCTGCTCGGCAAGCTGCTGGGGCAATTGCTGGATCAGGGCCGCATCGTGGTCGCCGCGCTACCGCCCGGCGGCAACACTGGCGGCTTTCCGGACGGCGCCCCCGGGGTCATCGTGGTCCGCAGCAGCGACACCACGCCCGCACCGCCCGGCGTGGTGAGCGCACCGGGCAACGACATACTCACCACCCAGCCGGGTGGCGGCTACGATTTCAGCTCGGGCTCGTCGATGGCGACGGCCCACGTCAGCGGCATTCTCGCGCTGCTGCTGTCGATCTCGCCGCGGCTGGACGCGCGCACGGCACACGACATCCTGCTGCGCACGAGCAGCGTCAACCACGGCGTGCTCGAAGTGAACGCCGCCGCAGCCGTCGCGGCGCTGCGCCCGGCAGCGGGCACGCCGCCCCGCTGAACTGCCCGCCGTTCGCCCCCGGGCGGCTCGTCGCGTAAAATCCCTGGCATGCGCATCGGCCCCTACGCCATCGCGCCCGCCGTGGTCCTCGCGCCCATGGCCGGCGTCACCGACAAGCCGTTCCGACTCCTGTGCAAGCGCATGGGGGCCGGGTTGGCCGTGTCCGAGATGACCACCGCCGACCCGCGCCTCTGGAACACCCGCAAGTCCTTGCGCCGCATGGATCACGACGGCGAGCCGGAACCAGTCAGTGTGCAGATCGCCGGCTACGACCCCGGCATGCTGGCGGAAGCGGCCCGGTACAACGCCGACAACGGCGCGCAGATCGTCGACATCAACATGGGTTGCCCGGCGAAAAAGGTCTGCAACGTGTGGTCCGGTTCGGCGCTGCTGCAGGACGAACCGTTGGTGGCACGCATTCTTCACGCGGTGGTGAAGGCCGTGGACGTGCCGGTTACGCTGAAGATCCGCACCGGCTGGGACCGCGATCATCGCAACGCGCTGACCATTGCGCGCATCGCGGAGGACGCGGGTATTGCCGCACTGGCCGTGCACGGCCGCACGCGTGCGGACAAGTACGAAGGCGAGGCCGAGTACGCCACCATCGCCGCCGTGAAGGCCAGCGTCTCGATCCCGGTGCTCGCCAATGGCGACATCGTCGACCCTGTGAAGGCGCGCGAGGTCCTGCGGATCACGGGTGCCGACGCCGTCATGATCGGCCGCGGTGCGCAAGGCCGTCCGTGGATCTTCCGCGAGATCGCCCACCATCTGGAAACGGGCGGTTTTCTGCCCGAACCGACGCCGCGCGAGGTTCGCGACATTCTGGTGCCTCATCTCGAACACCTCTACGCGTTCTACGGCGAGACGATGGGCGTGCGCATCGCGCGTAAGCATCTGGGCTGGTACGCGAAGGACCGCGCCGAGAATGCCGCGTTCCGCCACGTGGTGAACAAGGCGGAAGACGCCGCGACCCAGCTCCGCCTGACGCGCGACTACTTCGACGCGCTGGAAGCGGGCGTCTCGCTGGCCGCGTGATGCGGCGCTACGGCTTGTCGACACGTACCTTGGTTTAATTGCCTGCCGACGCGCTGCGTAGAATGATCCGGCGTTACGGCCCCCTCCCCAGCGAGCGACGACCATGAGCGAAGACCAGGTCCCCGGCATCGAACCCTACGACGGCCCCGCAGGCGGATGGGGTGCCTTGGGTGCCGTCGCCCGCGCGCTCAGCGGACAGATGGCCATCGCGCGCGAATCGATCGCGCTGCACAAGGTGAACCAGCCCAAGGGCTTCGACTGCCCCGGCTGCGCCTGGCCGGACCCCAAGGAAACCTCGTCGTTCGAATTCTGCGAGAACGGCGCCAAGGCGGTGTCATGGGAGGCCACGGCGAAGCGCGTGCGTCCCGAGTTCTTCGCGAGCAACAAGGTCGCGGATCTCTGGAATCTGAGCGACTACGCGCTGGAAGGCCTGGGCCGGATCACCCATCCGATGGCCTACGATCCGGCCTCGGACACCTATCAGCCCATCGAATGGAACGAAGCGTTCCGACGCATCGGCGAAGCACTCCGTGCGCTGCCCGACCCGAACATGGCCGAGTTCTATACCTCTGGCCGCGCGTCCAACGAAGCCGCGTTCCTCTATCAGTTGTTCGTGCGCGAGTACGGCACCAACAACTTTCCCGATTGCTCGAACATGTGCCACGAAGCGACGAGCGTGGGCCTGCCGCAGTCGCTGGGCGTGGGCAAGGGCACCGTGACGCTCGACGACTTCGAACACTGCGACGCTATCTTCTGCATCGGCCACAACCCCGGCACGAATCATCCGCGCATGCTGGGCACCTTGCGCGAGGCGTCGCTGCGCGGCGTGCCCATCGTGGTACTGAATCCCTTGCCCGAACGCGGTCTCGAACGCTTCACGTCGCCGCAAAGCCCCGTGGAAATGCTGACCGGCACCTCGGTGCGTATCGCGTCCACTTACTACAAGCTCAAGATCGGCGGAGACGTCGCCGTGCTGAAAGGCATGATGAAGTCGCTGCTGGACGCCGACGCGCGCGCCATCGCGGCTGGGATGCCAGGCGTGATCGACCGCGACTTCATCGCCACGCAGACCACCGGCTTCGAGGCGCTCGCCGACGATCTCGCGCAAACCTCGTGGGAAGCGATCGAACGGCACTCGGGCCTGACCCGAGCGCAGATCGAAGATGCCGCGGATATCTATGCGAAGGCGAAGAACGTCATCGTCTGCTACGGCATGGGCATCACCCAGCACGCGCACGGTACCGAGAACGTCCAGCAGATCGCAAACCTGCTGCTTCTGCGCGGCAACATCGGGCGCCCCGGTGCAGGCATCTGCCCGTTGCGCGGGCACAGCAACGTGCAGGGCGATCGCACGGTAGGCATCACCGAGAAGCCCAACGATGCACTCAACGACGGCATCCGCAAGACCTACGGCTTCAAGCCGCCGGTCGCCCATGGGCATGACGCCGTGGCTGCGGTCATCGCGATTCGCGAAGGGCGCTCCAAGGCATTGGTCGCGCTGGGCGGCAATCTCGCGGTCGCCATGCCCGATACCGATGAAACCTTCGAGGCGATGCGCAAGCTGGACCTCGCCGTGCATATCGCTACAAAGCTCAACCGGTCGCACCTGATCCTGGCGAAAGCGTCGTTCATCCTGCCCTGCCTCGGCCGTACGGAACTCGACGTGCAGGCGACCGGTCCGCAGGCGGTAACGGTAGAGGATTCGATGTCGATGGTGCATGCCTCGGCGGGCACGCTCACGCCCGCCTCGGAACACCTGCGCTCGGAGCCCTGGATCGTCGCCGGCATCGCGAAGGCCACCTTGCCGAACACGCGCGTGGATTGGGACCGCCTCGTCGGCGACTACAACCTCATCCGCGACGACATCGAAAAGGTCTTCCCCATCTTCTTCGACTTCAACAAGCGCGTCAGCGCACCGGGCGGCTTCCGCCTGCGCGTCGCCGCCAGCGAACGCGACTGGGCCACGCCGGACAAGCGCGCCCATTTCCTCCTGGCGAAAGGGCTGGACGAGGATGCGCCGCTCGAAGCGCACGAGTTGATGCTGACGACGATCCGTTCGCACGACCAGTACAACACCACGATCTACGGGCTCAACGACCGCTATCGCGGCGTGAGCGGACGACGCGACGTCATCTTCATGCACCCGAACGATCTCGCCGCGCGCGGTCTCAAGCACGGCGATCGCATCGACGTATTCGCCACCGGTGCCAACGTCGCCGACGGCAAGGAACGCGCGGTACGCGGTTTCATCGCCGTGGCTTTCGAGATCGCCGAGGGTTCGATCGCGATGTATTACCCCGAAGGCAATGCGCTCATTGCGCTGGAAAGCCATGACCGGCGCTCGGGCACCCCGGCGTACAAATCGGTGCCGGTACGCATCACATCGGCCAATGCGATGACTCAAACGCCCACGGCGGCCCATGCCGTCTGAGCGCACCCTGCCCGCCGGCTGCGCCACGCGGCCGGTGTTGCGTTTCGAGCGCGGGCGCTACGTCGAAAGCGAGGACCGGCTCGCTGAAGAAGTACCGGTAGCGATGCACTTCGACGGCGCGCCCTTCGCCGTGATGATGACGACGCCTGCCGACCTCGAAGACTTCGCACGCGGCTTCGCGCTGACCGAAGGTCGGATCGGTACGGTGCTCGACATCGTGGACATCGAGGTTCGCGAGGTGCTGGAAGGCGTCGTGGTCGACATACGCACCGGCATGCACATTGAGCATTCGCCTTCAAGCATAAACACCCCGGCGCCACGCGAATTGCCGGGCCGCAGCGGCTGCGGCATCTGCGGCAGCCGCGAACTGGAAGACGTGGTACGTCATCCGCTGCCCGTTGCAGCGGGACTGACCATCGGCGCGGATGCGATCGAGCGTGCGCTGGAAACGCTCCGCTCGCGCCAGCCGATCAACGCATATACCGGCTCCGTTCACGCTGCAGCCTGGGCCCTGCCCGACGGCAGCATCGTCACCGTGCGCGAAGACGTCGGCAGGCATAACGCGCTCGACAAGCTCATCGGCGCGATGCTGCTCGAAGGCACCGATCCACGCGACGGCTTCGCGGTCCTCACCAGCCGCGCCAGCTACGAGATGGTGACCAAGGCCGCCACCGCCGGCATCACCATCGTGGTGGCTATCTCCGCCCCTACGGCGCTCGCGGTGCATCTCGCCGCGGATTGCGGGGTCACGCTGGTGGGCTTCGCACGCCCGGGGCGCTTCAACGTCTACACACGACCGGAACGTATCGGCTGACGTCAGGCGCGCCGACGGCGCAGGCTGTCCTTCACGTCGACGTCGAAACGAACGGTGGTGGCGACGGTATCGCGACCGGGGATGTCGAAGGTCAGCCCGTCCTTGCTCGGCAGCTTCGCCTGCAGCTCACGCAGAGCGCCGCGCGGTACTTCCATACGCCATTCGTGGGCCGTGCCGGAAAGCGTGCATGCATCGGCATCGGTGGCATCGATCGCGTAGCGCATCGTGAAGGCCATGCCGAAGCTCGTCGAACCCAGCAGGGCGACGTCTTGGAGCAGCTCCGTCAGTTCGTCCTCGTCGATGCGGACCCTGACCGTGTCGTCTTCCAGTTGCACCCTCATGCGTTCGCCTCGCGCCATTCGTCTGGAGTGTTGCAGTTGAGCAGCCCACGCGTGTCGAGGCCGTCGAGTGGCAGTGTCGTCGCCCCTACGCGCGCTTGCAAGCCGAACACGGAACAGGCCCTGCCCGTCCGCGTCATCGCATCGGCGAGCGCATCGCGCATCACGGCATCCATCCGCAGCCGCATCGGCAACGGGTGGTCCTGCCAGTGCGTGATCGGTTCGCTGCGTTCCGCCAGCAAGGGAAGCAGCACATCAGAGCCAAGCCGCGGCATATCTACCGGCACGACGAGCCATTCACCATCGGGGAGGACCAACGCGGCACTGGCGATGCCCCCGACCGGCCCCGTCTGCGGCCAGCGATCCGGAATGCCACCGTCGCGCGCCCCACTGATCGCGACGCGTGTGGCGCCTGCGTCGCGCAAGACCTCCGTCGTACGTTCCAGCAACGTGCGACCGCCGATGCGAAGCAGCGCCTTGTCCTCGCCCATCCGCGACGACAAGCCACCGGCCAGAATGACGCCCAGGATCATGCGGCATCCACCGGGTCGAGCGGCCACGCATCGGCATGTTGGGCATGGCCATCGGCAGCCGACAGCCACGTGTTCGATGTGGCGAACGGCAGGATGCGGAAGGACGCCTGCGCGTCCGCCGCATGCGCTGTCTGGCGCCCTTCGGCATCGTGTTCCAGCCGGCCGAGGGCAAAGTGATTCAGGCCTTCGCGGCCGATCAGTGGCGCAGACATGCGCACCCGCGTCGGTCGCTCCGGAGACAGCCCCGCCATCGCGCGCAGCACCGGCGCCACAAAGAAGCGATAACCCACAGCTACCGCCATGGGATTGCCGGGCAAGGCGAGCACGATCGGGCCACCATCGAAGCGAGTCGCAAGCAGCGGCTTACCGGGGCGGATCGCGACCTTGTGGAAAAGCTCACGTGCACCGAGCGAGGCGAGCGCTGCAGGCACGAAGTCGAAACGACCTGCCGACACCGCACCCGTCGTCACGATCAGGTCGGCACGCGCCGCGATCGCATCGCCGACGGCGTGGGCAAAGTCATCGCCGACATCCGGCACGCGTACGCGTGTCAGCATATCCGCGCCCCAATGCGCGAAGCATGCTTCGAGGAACGGTCCGTTGGAATCGTGGATGCCGCCTGGCGGCAGCGGACCCGTCGCGTTGAGTTCGCTGCCCGTAGCGATCACGGCCACGCGTGGACGGCGCACCACGTCGACGTGGGCCACACCGAGTGCCGCGAGCAGCATCGTCGCTGCGGTGTCGATCCGTCGGCCACGCGCCAGCGCAAGCTCGCCCGTTGCGATGTCGCTGCCCGCGCGGCGCACGTTCTGACCTGCGCGTTCCTCGACCGGAAAGCGGACCTGACCGTCGCGCCTTTCACTGCGTTCCACAGGAACCACGGTATCGAAACCCTCGGGCATGCGCGCACCCGTGGCGATCTCGCAGGCATCTGCCTGGGGATAGGCGTCGGCGGCGTCTCCCGCGGCCTGCATGGCAGCCACGGCAAAGCTCGCACCCGCCGGCAACGTTTTGCCGTCGGCACGCACGGCATACCCATCCATGGCCGCGTTGTCGAACGACGGCAGCGCCATCGGGCTGTGCAGATCGGCGGCAAGAAAGCGCCGTGCGGCGTCGGCGAGCGGAAGCGATTCGCTCTCCAGAGGCCGGATGGCATCGAGCAGGAGGGCGAGTGCGTCGGGATAGGCAATCATCTGCGAAGCGTAGCGCGTACCGCGCGCGACGTATTGCGCGCGGTACGCTTCCCTTGCACCGGGGCCAGTCCCGATGCGTTACGCGGTCCGACGAGCCGCTTCCTGCAGGGTCGCCGGGCGGTAGGCGTGGAACGCCACCGTGGCGGACGCCCTGCCCTGGCTCAACGACCGCAGCGCCGTGCTGTAGCCGTCCAACTGAGCCAGCGGAACGTCGGCCTCGATCTCCGTGCGCTCCTGCCGATCGACCAGGTTCACGATCTGGCCGCCACGGCGTTGCAGATCGCCCAGCACGTCACCGACCGCCGAGCCCGGCGCACTGACCGACACGCGCATCACCGGTTCGAGCAGCACGGTGCCGGTCGCCTCCAGCGCGGACTTCACCGCCATCTGCGCGGCGCGGTGGAACGCAGCCTCGTTGGAATCGACCGCATGCGCCTGACCGTCGAGCACCGTCACCGCCGCGCCCACCACCGGGAAGCCGCGAGGGCCTTCCAGCAGCGCGGACGCAACGCCCTTCTCCACCGCCGCCTGGAACGGCTTCGGGATCACGCCACCGGTGCTGCGATCCTCGTAGCTGTTCGACTCGCCACCGGTCGGGGCGACGGACAGCACCACGCGCGCAAACTGGCCGCTGCCGCCCGTCTGCTTGGCAAGCTTGCCTTCCACGGGGCCCGACGCGGAAGCCGGCGTCTCCTGGTAGGCCACGCGCGGCGAACCGGTGCGTACCTGCACGCCCCACTCGCGACGCAGACGCTCCACCATCACCTCGAGGTGCAGCTCGCCCATGCCCCAGACCAGCGTCTCGCCCGTCTCCGGGTCGGTGCCCACGCGGAAGGACGGGTCCTCCTGCGCAAGACGCGCCAGCCCATTGCCCAGCTTGAGCAGGTCGGCAGAACGTTCCGGCGACAGCCGCCAGGACAGCACCGCAGGCTGCGCCTGGATCGTCTCCAGCCGCACGCGGTGCTGCGGAGCGGACAGCGTTTCGCCTGTGGCGACGTCCTTCCATCCCGCGATCGCCACGATATCGCCAGCCTCGGCGTGCTCCACCGCCTCGGTGTCCTCCGCGCGCACGACCGCGAGGCGACCGATGCGCTGCACGCGATCGGTGCCGCTGCGCCACACGCCGTCACCCACGCTCAGTCGTCCCGCGTAGATGCGCAGGAATGCCAGCGGACCATGCGCCTGGTTCACTACCTTGAAGACGAGCGCAGCCAACGGCGCGTCCGCATCGGGCGCCACCGTGACTTCGCTGCCATCGTCGTCTGCATGGCCGATGACGGCCGGACGATCGAGCGGCGAAGGGAGGTACGCCACGAAGGCGTCGAGCAACGGCTCGATGGCGACATTGCGGAACGCGGAGCCCGGCAGCACAGGCGATCCCTTGCCCGCGAGCGTGCCGCGCCGAAGCGCCGCGGTCAGCGCGGTCGCATCGATCGGCTGCTCGGTGAGCCAAAGCTCCGCCAACGGCTCGTCGCTATCCGCCACGGCGGCGATCAGTTCCGCGCGCGCGTCGGCGTATTCGCCGCGTTCCGCGTCGTTCCACGCATGCACACTCGGCGTGCCTGCATCGTCGAAACGCCAGGTGCGTTCGGCCACGAGGTCGACCAGACCCGTCATGTGTTCGCCTTCGATGACCGGCCGTGCGACGACCCACGGGTTCGCGCCAAGCGTGTCGCGCATCTGCGCAACGACCGCATCGAAGTCCGCACCGGGGCGATCCATCTTGTTGACGAACGCCATCAGCGGCACGCCATGACGGCGCGCCTGATGCCAGACGGTTTCCGATTGCGGCTGCACGCCGGCCACGCCGGAGAACACGGTGACCGCACCATCGAGCACGCGCAGCGAACGCTCGACCTCGATCGCGAAGTCGATGTGTCCGGGCGTGTCGATGAGCGTCAGGCGATGCGGCTGGCCGCCGTCAGGCGTCCAGTTCGCGCGCACAGCCGCGGCGCCGATCGTGATGCCACGTTCGCGCTCCAGTTCCATGTGATCGGTGGTCGCCGCGCCGTCATGCACCTCACCGGTACGATGGATCGTGCCGGTCTTGTAGAGCAGGCGCTCGGTCAGCGTGGTCTTGCCTGCATCGACGTGCGCGATGATGCCGAGGTTGCGCCAACGGTCGACGGGGATGCGGGTTTCGCGGGTGGTACTCATGGCTAACGGTTTCCTGATGGGATAACGCCAGGGGCTCGGTGTATTCGTCGAGCGAGGCACTCCCCAGGTCCTGAACCGCCGCCCCTGGCTGAGCAGGACGGTCAGGATCGGGGATCGCGGCAGTTCTTCATGGCACGTTGCTCCGGTTCGAATGGCGAAAAGCGGGACAAAAAAAAGCACCCTTGCGGGTGCTTGGAGAACCTTGGAGGCCGGACATCGCCTTACGACGACGAACCTCCACTCACGGCGCGCGCGCACCCGCGACGCGCCCAGGGGGCGATCGGTGGGACGTGAATCAATGCGTGCTTGCAGCGGGCCATGACGGCCTCCGGTGATCGAATCACCGCTAGTTGGAGGTGGTCCGAAGGAAATCAAGGGCGGCGCCTCAAGGCATCTCCTACGCCACAGCGAGCCCTAAGCGCCTTCCGGGCGACGGGCGGCGCCTGGGAACATCTCGCTCCTGACGTACCCCCCCTCTGACAACCATCAAGGATGAATAATCATGCGTGAACTTACCTCTCCCGAAATCGCCTCAGTTTCCGGCGGCCGCCTCAAAGTACCTGGCGCTTGCTCGAGAGCCACCCTCTTGTCGAACACCGGCGTGGCTGCCCTGGGAGGCGGTATTACGGGACTGATAACGGGCGGACCTTTGGTAGGTCTCGGCGGTGCGATCTTCGGTGGCAGCATGGGAGCCTTGAGCGCGGCCGTGAGCTGCGGCATCGCTTTACGAGAGGCCCGGTGACCTCAGCCCTATCCCGCCTGGGCAAGTGGCTCGCAGAACCTCCGTCATTGTGGGTCTACACCTGGCGGGCGGGCATCCTCTGCTTCGGCACCCTCATGTTCGCGACGCACTGCCTGTGTGCCTGGACCGACGGCGTCGCGCTGACCTGGCGTCGCTTGCTCCAGTACTTACTTCTCGCGGAATCCACAGGCGTGCTGGCAGGGCTCGTCATGGGGTGGCCCGTGGTCCGGCGTTGCCGCGAGCGCGAGGATCGCGAGCGCTCGCGGGTTTAAGGCGCTTGCGCGCTGCCATTCAAGGCAGCGCGTAAGCCATCACATAGTCGCCCGATTTCGTGCCCAGCCCACTGTGGCCACCTGCGGCGATCACGACGTATTGCTTGCCGTTGACCGTGTACGACATCGGGTTGGCTTGCCCGCCGGCCGGCAGCCGTGCCTTCCATAGTTCCTTGCCCGTGCGCTCGTCGATGGCGCGCAGGTAGTTGTCCGCGGTGGCGCCGATGAAGACGAGACCGCCGCGGGTCGTCATGTTGCCGCCGATGTTGAAGATGCCGGTCGGCAGCGGCGCGTTGACATGTGTGCCGAACGGACCCGTGTCACGCGTGGTACCGATCGGGCGCTCCCACACCAGCTTGTGCGTGACTAGGTCGATGGCGGCCATCGTGCCCCACGGCGGCGGATTGCACGGGACGTCGAGCGGGTTCAACCACGGGTGCACCTTGCCGACGTACGGCGTGCCGTACTGCGGTGCCAGCCCACCGCCCACCTTGGGTTCGTTGCCCGAGCCATCCCACGGCTTCACCAGCCCCTTGGCCTCCGCAGGACCGCGCGGCGCGAGGCTGATGATGAAGGGGATGTAGTTCGCATTGGCGATCAGCAGCTTGTTGTACGGATCAATGGATGCGCCATGCCAGTCGATCACGCCGTCGAAGGCGGGATACACAATCGTGTCCTTCAACTGCGGCGGGGTGAACTGTCCTTCGTATGCAGCGCGGCGGAATTCGATGCGACACATCAACTGGTCGAACGGCGTGGCGCCCCACATCGACGCTTCGGTCAGATCCTTCGGCGCCAGCGACGGCATGCCGACGGAGAACGGCTGGGTGGGCGAGGTGCGCTCACCGGGGACGGCGTTCTGCGGCACCGGCTTCTCGGTGACCTCGGTCAAAGGCTTGCCGGTACGTCGATCGAGGACGAAGAACTCGCCGCGCTTGGTCGTCTGCACCAGCGCCGGCACCGTACCGCCGTTCGCATCCGGCAGATCGACCAGCGACGGGCCCGTCGGCACGTCCATGTCCCACAGGTCGTGATGCGTGTTCTGGTACACCCACTTTGGTGCGCCGGTCTCGATATCCAGCGCAACGGTGGCACTTGACACCTTCTCGTCGAAGGGACGGCGATGTCCGCCGAAGTAATCCGGCGTGGCGTTACCCATCGGCAGATAAACCATGCCTAGGTCCGGATCGGCGGTGTAGACACCCCACGCGTTCGGCGTGCCGCGGGTCAATTGCTCGTTCGGACCGGGCTTCCAGTTCTGCGGATCGTGGCCCACGTCCCACGCCCAGACGAGTTTGCCCGAGAGCGGATCGAACGCGCGCACCGCGCCGGAGGGTTCGTTCTCCGCCTGGTTGTCGTAGACCCAGCCACCCAGGATGACGCGGTCCTTCATCACCAGCGGCGGCGACGTCACGAAATGAAAGCCTGCCGGCACGTGGCCGAGGTACTGCGTGAGCGAGATGAAACCGTGCTCGCCAAAGTCCTCGCACGGTTTGCCCGTGTCCGCGTTCAGCGCCATCACCCGGGCGTCGAGCACCGGCGCAATGATCCGTCGCGGACAATCGGTCTGCGTGCCCGGCGGCGCCTGGTAATAAGCCACGCCACGGCAGGCGAGATAGACGTCCGCTTCGGTGTTTGCCTTCGGATCGAAGGTCCATTTCTTCTGGCCGGTCGCGGCATCGAAAGCGACGACCCAGCTATGCCCCGTGCAAACGTACAGCGTGTCGCCCACCTTGATCGGCGTGTCCTCGAAATTGAACTCGTGGCCCGCGTCCGTGCCGCCTTTGTCTTCGCCAGGACGCATCGTGTCGCCCGTATGTGCCGTCCATGCGACCTTGAGGTTCGTCACGTTGCGCGTGTCGATCTGGTCCAAGGGCGAGAAACGATCGCCGCGCGGCGTGCGGCCGTAGAACCACCAGTCGCCATCGGGCACGGAGGCGTCGTGACCGTCTGCCGCATTGCGCACCACTGCTTCGCCCCGCGTGCCCACCGGCTGCATGAACCCGGCCACGCCCACGCCGACGCCCACCACGATCGCGAAGATCAGTGCCAAGGCGGCTCCGCGTCGCGGCGATAGCCCACGTGTGATCCATGGCATCAGCAGGTATACGCCCAGCAGCACAGGCACGAGCAGCCGAGGTTCGAGCTGCCAACCGATAAAGCCGACTTCCGCCACGGCCCACAGCACCGTGCCGAGCAGCACGAGTGCGTACAGCCATAACGCGGTTCCGGAACCGCGTGCCAGCAAGATGCCGGTGACACCCACCGCCGTGCCGGCGATCAAGTAGTAGAGGCTGCCGCCGAGGACGGCGAGCCACACGCCGCCAAGCGCCAGGGCAAAGCCGAGGACGGCGACGACCACGCCACTGATGCGTGGCGCGCGAAGTGATGGGAGGGTGGACGACATGGTTCGCTCCGCTGACGTGATGCGACGGGCGCACCGCGTCCGGGTCGCGAATACCTAAAGATAACCATGGCAGGTATATGTAACGTCTACGCCTTATCGACAACGCTTGCTTTCATCCATGGAGTTCTTATGCGCTACGTGAAACTCGGCCGCACCGGCCTGGAAATATCGCCGCTGGTCCTGGGCTGCATGACCTACGGCGTGCCCGATCGCGGCAACCACCGCTGGACGCTCGACGAGGAAACGAGCCGCCCCTTCCTCCGCAAGGCGCTGGATCTCGGCATCAACGTGTTCGACACCGCGAACGCGTACTCCGACGGTACGTCGGAAGAAATCGTGGGTCGTGCACTGAAAGATTTTGCGAGGCGCGATGAAGTGGTCATCGCCACGAAGACGTTCTTCCGCTGGCGCGAAGGCCCGAATGGCGGCGGCCTGTCGCGCAAAGCCATCTTTCACTCGGTGGACGACAGCCTTTCCCGCCTGGGCACCGATTACATCGACCTGCTGCAGATCCACCGCTTCGACCAAACGACGCCTGTCGAGGAAACGATGGAAGCGCTGCATGACGTGGTGAAGATGGGCAAGGTGCGCTATCTCGGCGCGTCGTCGATGTACGCGTGGCAGTTCGCGAAGATGGTCTATACCTCGCGACTGCATGGCTGGACCGAGTTCGTCAGCATGCAGGATCACTACAACCTGCTCCAGCGCGAGGAAGAGCGCGA
The DNA here is from genome assembly GCF_900119235.1 of Luteibacter sp. UNCMF366Tsu5.1. Taxonomy (NCBI): domain Bacteria; kingdom Pseudomonadati; phylum Pseudomonadota; class Gammaproteobacteria; order Lysobacterales; family Rhodanobacteraceae; genus Luteibacter; species Luteibacter sp. UNCMF366Tsu5.1. The sequence continues at coordinate 1,999,996 of NZ_FPIS01000001.1, forward strand.
GATGATCCCGTTCTGCATGGATCAGGGCATCGCCGTGCTGCCATGGAGCCCGCTGGCTCGCGGTCGCCTCACCCGGGACTGGGACGAAAGCAGCGAGCGGCAGGCAACCGACGTGTTCGGCAGCACCCTCTACAAGGCCACCGAGGATTCCGACCGTGCGATCGTCGCCGCGGTGAAGAAAGTGGCGGAGGCGCGCGGCGTGCCGAGGGCGCAGGTGGCGCTGTCCTGGGTGGCGCACCGGTCGGGCGTGACCGCACCGATCGTCGGGGCGTCCAAGCCCCACCACCTGGACGACGCGGTCGCCGCGCTGGACCTCGTCCTTACGGATGAGGAGACGGCGACACTCGAAGCCGCCTATGGGCCGCATCCGGTGGCCGGTTTCTCCTGACTGCCCGGGCCAGGGCGACTCCGGGGCACCGCCTGCCCTGAATACGCATGCAATCGTCATCCCCCGGGCGTACCCTGGCCGCTGCAAACCGGGACAAGGGCGTGTATCATGGCGCGCCCTTTTATCTCTTTATCCGTAAAGAAGGATATATCACCGCGATGAGCAGCTACCTCTTCACCTCCGAGTCGGTCTCCGAAGGCCACCCGGACAAGATCGCCGACCAGATCTCCGACGCAGTTCTGGACGCCATCCTGGCCCAGGATCCGCGCGCGCGCGTGGCCTGCGAGACGCTGGTGAAGACCGGCGTCGCCATCGTCGCGGGTGAAATCACCACCAGCGCCTGGATCGACCTCGAAGCGCTGACCCGCAAGGTCATCCTCGACATCGGCTACGACTCGTCTGACGTCGGCTTCGACGGCGAGACCTGCGGCGTGCTGAACCTGATCGGCAAGCAGTCGCCCGACATCAACCAGGGCGTGGACCGCAAGAAGCCGGAAGAACAGGGCGCTGGCGACCAGGGCCTCATGTTCGGCTACGCCACGAACGAGACCAGCGAGTACATGCCGGCCGCGATCCACTACGCGCACCGCCTCGTGGAGCAGCAGACCAAGGTCCGCAAGAAGAAGAACTCGCCGCTGCCGTGGCTGCGCCCGGACGCGAAGAGCCAGGTCACCCTGCGCTACGAGAACGGCGAAGCCGTCGCCATCGATGCCGTGGTGCTGTCCACCCAGCACGATCCGGACGTGAAGCAGAAGGATCTCATCGAAGGTGTGCGCGAGCTGATCCTGAAGCCCGTGCTGCCGGCGAAGCTGCTGCACAAGGGCACCAAGTTCCACATCAACCCGACCGGCAAGTTCGTGATCGGCGGCCCGGTGGGCGACTGCGGCCTGACCGGCCGCAAGATCATCGTCGACACCTACGGCGGCTGGGCCCGCCACGGCGGTGGTGCGTTCTCGGGCAAGGATCCGTCGAAGGTCGATCGTTCGGCCGCCTACGCCGCACGCTACGTCGCGAAGAACATCGTGGCTGCCGGCCTGGCCGACCGCTGCGAGATCCAGGTCAGCTACGCCATCGGCGTCGCCGAGCCGACCTCGATCTCCGTGACCACCTTCGGCACCGGCAAGATCGCCGACGACAAGATCGAGAAGCTGATCCGCAAGCACTTCGACCTGCGTCCGTACGGCATCATCAAGATGCTCGACCTGGTGCACCCGATGTACCAGCCGACCGCGTCCAACGGCCACTTCGGCCGCAAGCCCTATGAGATCACCGACAAGAACGGCAACACGTTCACGGCGTTCTCCTGGGAGAAGACCGACAAGGCCGACATCCTGCGCGATGCCGCTGGCCTTGGTGCGAAGGTCGGCCGCAAGTAAGCCGAGCCAAGGCACCAACGAAAACGGGCACCTCGGGTGCCCGTTTTTTTTTTGGCGTCGGTGCGTACGGAATCAGCCGTTGCGGTTGGAGCCCGAGAGCACGTCCACCCACACGGCGAGGGCCAGGATCACGCCCTTGATGATCATCTGCCAGGAGTTGTCGACGTCCATCAGCTGCATGCCGCTGTCCAGGCTGGCCATGACCAGCGCACCGATGAGCGCGCCGTAGACCGTACCGGAACCGCCGCGCATGGAGGTACCGCCGATGAAGCAGGCGGAGATGGCATCCAGTTCGCCGCCCGTGCCCGCCGACGGCGAGCCCGAGCCCGTGCGGGCTACCGTGATGATGCCGGCGAAAGCGCACATGAGGCCCATCAGCGCGAACACCACCAGCTTCACGCGGGCCACGTTCACGCCCGACAGGCGCGTCGCCTCCATGTTGCCGCCCACGGCGTAGATGTGTCGGCCGAACACGGTCTGCGTCGAGACATAGGTGAACACGGCAAGCAGGCCGAGCAGGATCATCACCGGAATGGGAATGCCGTTGGCGTCGTTCAGCATGCGCACGAAGGCGAAGATGAAGGCGCCGATGGCAACGAGACGCGCCACGTCGATCCACATCGCGCCCTGCTGCAGGCCGAGCTTCGAGCGACGCATGCGACGACGGACCGTCAACGCGATCATCGCCAGGAAGATCACCGCACCGATCCAGCGCGACAGCATCGGCGGCACGAAACCCTGACCCAGCGCGATGAGATCGTCCGGCGCGGGGGCAATGGTGGAGCTGCCCGTGATGTAGAGCACGATGCCGCGGAAGGCAAGCATGCCGCCCAGGCCCACGATGAACGACGGCACGCGCATCTTCGTCACGACGAAGCCGTTGAAGGCGCCGATCACGAGACCCAGCGCCAGCACGGCAAAGATGGAAGGCCACGTGCCCCAGCCCATGTTGACGGTGAGGATCGCCACCACGCCACCGAGCAGGCCGAGCTGCGAACCGATCGAGAGATCGATCTCACCGGCAATGATGATGAACACCATGCCGCAGGCAAGCATGCCGGTGATCGCCATCTGCCGGAACAGGTTGGACAGGTTGTTCGGCGTGATGAAGGTCTGGTCGGTCTTTACATGGAAGAACACCCATATGACCGCCACCGCGATGAGCAGCGCGAGGATCTTGTAGCGAACGAACAGTTGCTGGACTTTCTGGGCCTGCATGAAGGAGCTTCCCTGGTGACGCGATGAATGGGTGGAGGAATCAGGCCGCGTGTGCGGGGCCTTCGGCGGCGTGCGAGATCGCCGCAGCGAGCACCTGCTCCTGCGTGAGGCCGACGTTCTGGAAATCGCCGCGGAGCTTGCCCTCGCCCACGACGAGGACGCGATCGCTTACGCCGAGCACTTCCGGCATCTCGGACGAGACCATGATGATGGCGACGCCCTTCGCTGCCAGCTCGAACATCAGCTTGTAGATGTCGTACTTGGAACCGACGTCGACACCGCGGGTCGGCTCGTCGAGTATCAGCACCTTCGGATTGGGCAGCAGCATCTTGGTCAGCACGGCCTTCTGCTGGTTGCCGCCGGACAGGCCGACGATGGCCAGTTCGGGACTTGCCGTCTTCACTCGCAGGCGCTTGATCTCGGCGTCCACCGTCTGCAGTTCCGCCTGACGGTCGATCTGGCCGGCACGCGCGTAATGCGAGAGGGTCGCCAGGGTGATGTTGTCGCCCACGCCCAGCATCGGCACGATGCCCTGGCGCTTGCGATCTTCCGGCACCAGCGACAGGCCCGCCTTGATCGCCTGCTCGGGCGAACGCACCTTGATCGGCTGACCGTCGAGGACGAGCTCGGCCTCGTAGCGGCCCGGGTAAGCACCGAACACGGCCGAGACCAGCTCGGTGCGACCCGCGCCGACGAGACCGGCCACGCCCAGGATTTCGCCGCGGCGCACCTGGAAGGAAATGTCGTCGACGCGCTTGCGGTTCGGGTTAGCCACGTCCCAGCAGGTGACGTGCCGTGCCTCGAAGATGACCTCGCCGATGTCGTGCTCGACTTTCGGGAAGAGGTTCTCGATCTCGCGCCCGACCATCGCCGTGATGATGGAATGGGTGGTCATCTCGCTCATCGGCTTGGTGACGATGTGCTTGCCGTCGCGAATCACGGTGACGGTGTCGCAGACGCGAGCCACTTCGTCGAGCTTGTGCGAGATGTAGACGCACGCCACGCCGTCGCGCTTCAGATCCTCGATGATCGACAGCAACGTGTCGGTCTCCGAGGAGGTCAGCGACGATGAGGGCTCATCGAGGATCAGCAGGCGCGCGTTCTTCGCCAGCGCCTTCGCAATCTCGAAAAGCTGCTGGTAGCCGCCGCCGTAGTTCATCACCGGCGCAGCCACGTTCACGTCCTTCAGCTTCAGCCGTGCGAGCAGCGCCTCTGCCTTCGCATACATGGCGTCGTAATCCATCACGCCGCCGAATTTCCGGATCTCGTTGCCGAGGAAGATGTTCTCGGCCACGGAAAGCTGCGGCACCAGCATCAGTTCCTGATGGATGATGACGATGCCGGCATCCTCGCTGTCGCGCACCGAGTGCGCCCGTAGCGGTTTGCCGTCGAACAGGATCTCGCCTTCCCAGGTGCCGTACGGATAGACGCCCGAAAGGACCTTCATCAAGGTGGACTTGCCGGCACCGTTCTCGCCGCACAGGCCAACGCATTCGCCTGGCCGTACGGCCAGGTTGATGCCATTGAGCGCGCGCACGCCAGAAAACTCCTTGACGATGTCACGCATCTCGAACAGGTATTCGCTCACCTGGTAATTCCTTCGTCGTGGCGGCGCCCGGACGGGCGCCGCCTGATCTTACGGCTTACTGGCCGACCTGTGCCTGGGTATAGAAACCGTCCTGCACCACGATGTCGACATTCTTCTTGGTCAACAGGGTCGGGGTGAGCAGGATGGTATCGACATCCTTCTTGCCGTTGTTCATCTTCGAGGTGAACTTGGCCGGAGTGCCCTTGGCCAGATCCACGGCGAGGTTCGCCGCGTCGGTGGCGATCTGCTTGATCGGCTTGTACACGGTCATCGTCTGCGTGCCCGCCTTGATGCGCTTGATCGCAGCGAGGTCGGCGTCCTGGCCGGACACGGCCACCTTGCCGGCCAGCTTCTGACCGTTCAATGCGGCGATGGCGCCACCCGCGGTGCCGTCATTGGAAGCGACGATACCCTGGATGTTGTTCTTGTTGGCGGTGAGCGCGTTCTCGATGATCGACTGCGCGTTGGAAGCCAGCCACTCGTTGGTCCACTGCTGGCCCACGATCTTGACTGCACCGCTCTTGACCAGCGGGTCCAGCACCTTCATCTGGCCTTCCCGCAGGATCTTGGCGTTGTTGTCGGTCGGGGCACCGCCGAGCAGGAAGTAATTGCCCTTGCCGCCCGTGGCGTCCACCACGCCCTGCGCCTGCATCTGGCCGACCTTGTCGTTGTCGAACGAGATGTACGCGTCGACGTCGGCATTGAGGATCAGGCGATCGTAGGAAATGACCTTGATGCCGGCCTTCTGCGCCTCGGCCACCACGGTGGTGAGCGTCTTGGCGTTGAACGGCACGATCACGATCACGTCGACCTTGCGGGAGATCAGGTTCTCGATCTGCTGGATCTGCTTCTGCTCGTTGGCATCGGCCGACTGCACCGACACGGTGGCGCCCTTGGCTTCGGCGGCCGCCTTGAAGTAATCGCGGTCGCGGGTCCAGCGCTCGACGCGAAGGTCGTCGATGGAGAAGCCGATCACCGGCTTTTCCTTGCTCGCGTGTGCCTGCGGGGTCGCAAAGACACCGGCCGCGACCATCGATACGGCCAGCAAAGTGTGTAGAGCCTTCTGCTTCATCGTCTTCTCCATGCGTCTAGGGTTCGCCCCTTACGAGGGGCGGAAATCGTCGCCGCGAGCGGCGTCGGAATACAAGGGTTTCAAGCGGTCGTACGAAAGGCGGAACAAAGGGTGGCGCGTTTGCAGAAAATAAGCATGACGCGCTGCATCGGGCTCGCGCGCCGCGGTGATCGCAGGCATGGGGCAGACCTCTTCCAACGAGGCGCCCGGCTCGCTGGCGAGACGCGCCAGACGAGCCGCACCGAGTGCCGGCCCGACCTCGCTGCCGCTGCGAAGCACCAGCCGCTTGCCGAGAATGTCGGCAAGCATCTGGGTCCAGTAGGCACTGCGCGAACCACCGCCGATGACGGTGATTTCTTCCGCGACGAGCCCCGTGGATTCCACCGCCAGCAGGCCATCGAGCAAGCCCAGCCCCACGCCTTCGAGCGTGGCGTTGGCGAGGTCCGCCCGGTCGGTATCTGGGCCAAGATGCGTGAAGGAACCGCGAACGCGCGGGTCGTTATGTGGCGTCCGCTCGCCGGTGAGGTACGGCAGGAACATCGGCCCATCCTTCAACAGCCCGCGGTCTTCGGCTTCCGCCAGCAGTGCCGGCACGTCGCGCTGGCCGGTCAGGCGGGCGGTGAAGTCGAGGCAGCTCGCTGCGTTGAGCATCACGGACATCAGGTGCCAGGTATCGGGCAAGGCGTGGCAGAAGCTGTGCACGGCCTGCTCGGGACTGGAACGAAAACCGTCGGACACGGCGAAGTACACGCCCGAGGTGCCGAGCGAGAGCATCGCCTGACCACCGCGAACGATGCCCACGCCTACCGCGCCGGCCGCGTTGTCGCCGCCGCCTGCCGCGACCGGCACCATGTCCATGCCCCAGCGCTCCGCCAGTTCGCGACGCAGGCGCCCTGCCTGCTGCGTGCCTTCGAGCACCTGCGGCATGTGTGAGCGATCGAGCCCGGTGGCCGCAAGCATCGCGTCGCTCCAGCGGCGCTGCTCCACGTCCAGCCACAGGGTGCCGGCGGCATCCGAGGCGTCGGTCATGTATTCACCGGTAAGCCGCAGGCGCAGATAGTCCTTCGGCAGGAGCACCTTCGCCACGCGATCGAACACGTCGCGCTCGTGGCGTCGTACCCAGGCCAGCTTGGGTGCGGTGAAGCCGGGCATCGCGAGATTGCCCGTGATGGCGCGGAAGCCGGGCACGCGTTCCAACTCGGCGCATTCGACGTCCGAGCGGCCGTCGTTCCAGAGAATGGCGGGGCGCAGGACGCGATCGGACGCGTCGAGCAGCGTCGCGCCGTGCATCTGTCCGGAGAGCCCGATGCCCGCCACGCGGCGGGCGTCGGTACCGGCGAGCACCTCCGCGACGGCGGCCTCGGTGGCGGACCACCAGGCTTCCGGGTCCTGCTCGGACCAGCGCGGATGGGGATGCGAAATGGCCAGGGGTTGCGTGGCGCTCGCGCGCACGCTCCCCGCCTCGTCCATCAGGATGGCCTTGACCGAGGACGTGCCGAGGTCGATGCCGAGCCAGGTACGTCCCCGTGCTTCCATGTCGGGTTTCATATCATCCATAGATATAGCGATTGACGATGTTCTCGAGCAGTTCCTGGCCGCCCGACACGTGCTTCGGGTGGAGGTCGCGCGAGAGCGCTTCATCGGCGAGCGAGGCGAGCGTGTAACCGCCGCTCAGGATCTTGCTGCCGAAGTCGGCGTCCCATCCGGCGTAACGCTTGGCCTTGAAGTCGGCGAGCGCATCGCGCTCGATCATCTTCGCCGCCCGCTCCAGGCTGAGCGCCAGGGCGTCGATCGCACCGATGTGACCATGGAAGAGGTCTTCCGGCGCGCTGCTCTGGCGGCGGACCTTGGTGTCGAAGTTGAAACCACCCGTGGTGAAACCACCGGCCTTCACGATCTCGTAGACCACCAGGGTCAGCTCTTCCACGCTGTTCGGGAACTGGTCGGTGTCCCAGCCGTTCTGCGGATCGCCGCGGTTGGCGTCGATCGAACCGAACAGGCCGAGCGCGATCGAGGTGGCCACCTCGTGGTGGAACGAGTGGCCTGCCAGCGTGGCGTGGTTCGCCTCGAGGTTGGTCTTCACCTCGTTCTCGAGCCCGAAGTCCTTGAGGAAACCGTAGACCGTGGCCGTGTCGTAGTCGTACTGGTGCTTGGTCGGCTCCTGCGGCTTCGGCTCGATGAGGATCGTGCCCTTGAAGCCGATCTTGTGCTTGTGCTCGACCACCATCTGGAAGAAACGACCGAGCTGGGCGCGCTCACGCTTCAGGTCGGTGTTGAGCAGCGTGTCGTAGCCCTCGCGGCCACCCCACAGCACGTAGTTGGCGCCGCCGAGGCGATGCGTGGCTTCCATCGCATGGCGTACCTGGGTCGCCGCATAGGCGAAGACTTCCGGCTGCGGATTGGTCGCGGCACCCGCGGCATAACGCGGGTTGCTGAACACGTTGGCCGTGCCCCAGAGAAGCTTCACCCCGGTCTCGGCCTGCTTCTTCTCGAGCACGTCGACCATCGCGGCGAAGTTGTTCTTGTACTCGGCGATGCTGTTGCCTTCCGGCGCCACGTCGGTGTCGTGGAAGGTGTAGTAAGGCGTGCCGAGGCGGGAGAAGAAATCGAAAGCCGCATCGGCCTTCTCGCGCGCCTTCGCCATCGGCTCGCCGGCCTGCTGCCAGGGACGCTCGAACGTACCGGCACCGAACACGTCGGAACCCGGCCAGACGAAGGTATGCCAGTAGCAGGTCGCGAGGCGCAGGTGCTCGGCCATGCTCTTGCCCAGCACCAGCCTGGTCGGATCGTAGTGGCGGAAGGCCAGGGGATTCTCGCTGCCGGTACCTTCGTAGCGGATGGCGGGGATGCTGGAAAAGTACGACATAACAATTCCTTGACAAACGTGGGGACGAATCCCGACGATGCTGACGAGGGGGGCACCCGACATGCAATTGCGATATCCCTCGGCGCCCGCGTCTTTTTCGATGCCGCGCCGCGTCATGGTCAGGCGCGGTGAAGCCTGTTAGCTTTTCGCGGGGTGGTATACACCATCGCGCGCGTCGACCGTTGTCCCGGAAACCCATGGCTCCCCATCGCATCGCCCTGCTGTTCAATGCCAACAAGGTTTACGACCGTCAGGTCATCGCCGGCATTGGTCACTATCTCAACAGCACGCGCGTGGAATGGGACCTCTTCATGGAAGAGGATTTTCGTAGCCGCATGCGCGACATCCACCAGTTTCGCGGTGACGGCGTCATCGCCGACTTCGACGATCCGGAAGCACCGGAAGCGCTGCGCGACCTGCATATTCCGGTCGTGGCAGTGGGCGGTTCGTACCACGATCCGGCCGCCTACCCGGCCGGCGTGCCGTACATCGCCACCGACAATCCACGTCTGGTACGACTCGCCTACGATCATCTGATCGAGCAGGGTCTCTCCCGTTTCGCCTTCTACGGCATCCCGCCCCACCCCGGCAGCCGTTGGGCGCAGGAACGCGAACACGCGTTCCGGGCCATCGTGGACGAGGAATCGGTCGAAGGCCTCGTCTACGAAGGATCACCCACCAGCGCGGGCGGCTGGGGCGCCGCCGTCGAGGAACTGGTGACCTGGCTGGCCGAACTGCCGAAGCCCATTGGCATCATCGCCGTCACCGACGCCCGCGCGCGGCAGTTGCTGCAGGCGTGCGTGATGGGCGGCTTCGCCGTACCCGAGCAGATCGCGATCGTGGGCATCGACAACGACCCGATGGCGCAACTGCTTACGCGTATCCCGCTGACCTCGGTGATCCAGGGCGCCGAAGAAATGGGCCGTACCGCAGCGCATCTGCTGCACCAGATGCTGCGCGGTATCGATTGCTCATCCACGCGCGTGCTGGTGCCGCCGGTCGGCATCAACGTGCAGGTCTCCAGCCGGTATCAACCGATGCGCAGCCCGCACGTGATGCGTGCGAGCCATTACATCCGCCAGTACGGCTGCCTCGGCATCAAGACCGAGCAGGTCGCCGACTACGTCGGCGTATCGCGCACCGTGCTCGAAGAACACTTCAAACGTGAGCTGAAGCAGACCGTGCATCAGGTGATCCTGAAGCACAAACTCGACACCGCGTGCGATCTCATCGCCAACACCGATACACCGCTGGCGGACGTCGCGCTTCGCTGCGGCTTCACATCGCTGCAATACATGTATGCGGTATTCCGGCGTGAGTACGACTGCACGCCGCGCCAGTACCTCGACCTCCACCGCAAGACGGCTGCGACCTGATCGCCATCCGTTCGGAACGTTTCATGCCCGTATCCAACGCCACCGCCTGGGGTCACTTCCCCGACGGCCGCCCGCTTCACCGCTGGACCCTGCGCAACGCCCGCGACACCCAGATCGACGTCAGCGACCTGGGCGGCACACTGCTTTCCTGGCAGACGCCCGATCGCCATGGGCGGAGGGGCGAGGTGCTGCTCGGCCACGCCGACGCCTCGCAGTACATCGACTCGAACGCCTACATGGGCGCCATCGTCGGACGCTGGGCGAACCGCATCCGAGGCGGACGTTTCCGCCTCGATGGCATCGACTACAAAGTGGACCGCAACGACGGCGGCAACCACCTCCACGGCGGGCATGATGGATTTCACCTCCACCGCTGGGACGTGGAGCCGGAGGGCGATGACCTCGTGCTGCGTCTCGTGTCGCCGGAAGGCGATGGCGGCTTCCCCGGCGAGGTCGATGTGGAGCTGCGCATGCGGCTGGAGGACGACGGCACGCTCGACCTGCGCTATGAGGCACGCACCAACGCGCCCACGCCGCTCAGTCTCACCGCGCACCCGTACTTCAATCTCAACGATCGCCGCCCTGACATCCGCGATCACCTCATCCGCATCGACGCCGACGAATTTCTCGCGATCGATGCGGGGGCGATACCGACTGGCCGCGAGCCGGTGGCGGGCAGCGCGTTCGACTTCCGCGAACCCGCACCGATCGGAGCGCGCCTGCACTGGCCCGACCCTCAGTTGCGGCTCGTGGGCGGTTTCGATCATTGCTACGTGCCGCACGCAACGGCGGACGACTCGCTCCGCGTGGTGGCCGTGGTGACCGAGCCTTCCAGCGGCCGCCGTCTCACCGTGGAGACCGACCGCCCCGGCCTGCAGTTCTACAGCGGCCAGAAGCTGACCGGTCAACCCGGGCGGCACGGGGAAAGCTACGGTCCGTTCGCGGGCTTCGCCCTGGAAACCCAGGCATTTCCGGACCAGGTGAACGGGCCGGATGCCGAGGCCGCGATTCTGCGCCCCGGCACGGTATGGCGGCAGCACACGCGCTACCGGGTGGACACTCTCTGAGTGCTGTGTGGGAGCCGCTATAGCGGCTCCCACAGTCGGTCCCGCCGTTGTTTTCGGGTGCTCGGGTACAATGGCGACATGTCGCTCATCCAACTCCTCAACGTCGACTACAGCGTCGGCGGCCCGCTCCTGCTCGAACAGGTCGATCTCTCCCTCGATGCCGGCGAGCGCGTCTGCGTCGTTGGCCGCAACGGCGCGGGTAAGTCCACGCTGTTGAAGCTCATTGCCGGCGAACTGCATCCGGACGACGGCGAAATTCGCCTCCAGGGCGGCACGCGCATCGCGCGGCTGACGCAGGAGGTGCCGCAGGACACGAAGGGCAGCGTGTTCGACGTGGTGGCGGACGGGCTCGGCGAACTCGGCCATCTGCTCGCCCGCTACCACCACCTGCTCGACGCAGGCGACATGGATGGCCTGGGCGACGTGCAGGCACAGATCGAGGCCCAGAATGCCTGGGATCTCGACTCGCGCGTGCAGCAGGTCATTGAACGCCTGGAATTGCCCGCGCATACCGATTTCAGCGAACTCTCCGGCGGTATGAAGCGTCGCGTACTGCTTGGTCAGGCACTGGTGCGCGACCCGAACCTGTTGCTGCTCGACGAACCCACCAATCACCTCGACATCGAAGCGATCGCATGGCTCGAAGGGTTCCTGAAGAGCTTCACCGGCAGCATCGTCTTCATCACCCATGACCGCAGCTTCCTGCGCGCGCTCGCCACGCGTATCGTAGAAATCGACCGCGGGCAGGTCACGAGCTGGCCGGGCGATTACGACAACTATCTGCGCCGCCGCGAGGAACGCCTGCATGCCGAAGCGCAGGCCAACGCGCACTTCGACCGCAAGCTTGCCCAGGAAGAAGTCTGGATTCGCCAGGGCATCAAGGCGCGGCGCACGCGCAACGAAGGTCGCGTGCGCGCGTTGAAGGCGATGCGCCGCGAGCGGCAGGAACGCCGCGAGCAGTCCGGCAATGCGCGCATCACGCTCGCCACCGCGCAGGCTTCCGGCCGCAAGGTGATCGAGGCGAAGCACGTGACCCAGGCCTACGGCGGACGCACGCTGCTGCGCGACGTCTCCACCACCATCATGCGCGGCGACCGCGTCGGCATCATGGGCCCGAACGGCGCAGGCAAGTCCACGCTGTTGAAGATCCTGCTCGCGGAGCTCAAGCCGCAGGAAGGCGAGGTCACGCTCGGTACCGGCCTCGAGATCGCCTACTTCGACCAGCATCGCTCCGTGCTCGATGACCGCATGAATGCGCTCGACAACGTGGCCGAAGGCCGCGAGTACATCGAGCTCAACGGCCAGCGGAAGCACATCATCGGCTACCTGCAGGACTTCCTGTTCTCGCCCGAACGGGCGCGCGCACCGATCACCCGTCTCTCCGGCGGCGAGCGCAATCGTCTATTGTTGGCGAAGCTGTTCGCGCAGCCGTCCAATCTTCTGGTGATGGACGAGCCGACCAACGATCTCGATGTGGAGACGTTGGAACTGCTGGAAGAACTGCTCAACGAGTACACCGGCACGCTGCTGCTCGTCTCGCACGATCGCGACTTTATCGACAACGTCGTCACCAGCACGCTGGTGCTTGAAGGCGACGGCAATGTGGGTGAATACGTGGGTGGCTACAGTGACTGGCTGCGGCAGAAGCCTGCTGCTGCACTGGCGAAGCCGGCCGCTGCCAAAACGGTGGCCACTCCGGTAGCGGCAGCACCTGCTGCGCCGAAGAAGAAGCTGTCGTTCAAGGAACAACGCGAACTGGAATTGCTTCCCGCGAAACTGGAGCAGTTGGAAGCCGAGATCGCCAAGCGCACCGAAGCGATGAACGATCCCAAGTATTTCCAGCAGGATGCGGCGGCCATCACGCGCGCGAACGAAGAGCTGGCGAAACTGCAGGCGGAATTGGAAACGGCGTTCGCGCGGTGGGAAGAGCTGGAAGGTTGAGGGTAGCCGCACACTGAGGCACCTCCCATCGCCAGCAGGCTGGCTCCCACCACGGCAGACCCTGGCTCACCAGTTCCCCTCAATCACCAGCAGACTAGTTCCCCACCACTACACACCCTGGCTCACCAGCAGGCTGGCCCGGCGCCGGTACTGGCGGTGGGAGCCAGCCTGCTGGCGAAGGGGGCAAAAGCAACTCAACAACCGGTTCGAGCGGGCGGGCGGCGAGACAATCCAACCGCAATTTCCAGACTCTGCGACACGCCGTTTCGATAACCGCGCACTGAGGCAACCTGCCTCGCCGGCATGCCGCTCCTACAACGGCATCGCACCTCTACCTGTGGGAGCCGCCATGGCGGCGAGACAATCAACCCGTGTTCTGCAAACCCTGCGACACGCCGTTGACGCATGCGACCAGCGCGTTGAGCAACGCGTCGTCTTTGCCGTCCGTCGCGCGCCAGCGACGCAGCAGGTCGACTTGCAGCAGGCTCATCGGGTCCACATACGGATTGCGCAGGCGAATCGACGTTGCCAGGCGCGGGTCGCCTGCCAACAGCTCACTCGCACCCTTCAGCTTCAAGACCCAGCGCACGGTACGCTCGAACTCGTCTCGCACCATGGGGAAGAAACGGTCGTGCAACGGGCCGGCCAGGGTCGAGAACGCCTCCGCGATGTCGATGTCGGCCTTGGCAAGCACCATTTCCACGTCGTCCAGCATCGTGGAGAAGAACGGCCACTCGCGTGCCATGCGGACCAGGGATTCCTCACCGCAGTCTTTCACCACGGCATCCAGGCCGGCGCCCAACCCGTACCAACCTGTGAGCACCGCGCGGCACTGCGTCCAGGAGAATACCCAGGGAATGGCGCGGAGATCTTCCACACCCTTCATGCTGCGTCGACGCGCCGGGCGCGAGCCGAGCGTCATCCGCTCGATCACGTCGATGGGCGTGGCACCGCGGAAGTAATCGACGAAGCCCTCGGTTTCGACAAACGCGCGATACGCCTTGCGGCTCGCATCCGAGAGCGCGGCCATCGTTTCCTTCCAGGACGCTTCGCGCACCTCGGCTTCGCGCGGACGCAACGACGCGCGCATGACGGCACCGAGCGTCTGTTCGAGATTGCGCAGCGCCAGCGCACGAATGCCGTACTTGCGGTGGATCACCTCGCCCTGCTCCGTCACGCGTAGCACGCCGCCCACCGAACCCCGTGGCGACGCCATCAGCGCCGGCGTGATACGCGAGCCGCCGCGACTGGCCGAGCCGCCGCGACCATGGAAGAACGCGATACGGATACCCGCCTTCGCGGCCACTTCGAGCAGTTCCACCTGCGCCCGTTGCAGGCTCCACTTCGACGCAACGGTGCCGCCGTCCTTGCCGCTGTCTGAGTAACCGAGCATCACCCACTGCCGATCGCCACGTGCCTTGAGGTGCGCGCGATAGACCGGATCGTCGAGCAACGCCTGCAACGTTTCCGCGCCACCGGCCAGATCGTCGATGGTCTCGAACAGCGGCGCCACGTCGAGCGGCACCCGGCCTTCGTGGAGCAGTCCACCGCGACGTGCGAGCGCCAGCACGGCCAGCACGTCCGCCGCGGTCTCGGCCATGCTGATGATGTACAGGCCGGTAGCCTCGTGTCCGTAGCGCGTGCGCGCGTCCGCCAAGGTAGCGAACACCTCGCGCAGCATGCCCGCGGCCTCGTGGTCGTCTCCGGCGACAAAGCTCCGCTCGCCCGCGGCGTACGGGCGCAAGGCCTGGACACGTGCGGCCGTATCGCGCTGCGCCCAGTCGGCATCGCCAAGCAGCGCGGCCAGCGCTTCGTCGTGTACGCGCGCGTCCTGACGAACATCCAATCGCGCAAGATGAAAGCCGAAGGTGCGCGCACGCCAGAGCACCCGGCCCACGGCATACGCACCGGCATGACGGCCGCCGTGTTCGAGCAGGCTGGTTTCGACGAGGGCGATATCGTCGATGAATTCATCCGCCGAGGTGTATGCCTCTGCCTGTTCGTGCAGGGTGGCCTCCAACCGCGCGGCAACGAAGGTAAGAAAGCCGCGATACGGCATGTCGGCATGCCGCGGTCGGATGCGCGCCGCAGCGTCGGGCAGGCGTTCGCGATACGCATCGATGCGCTCGCGCAGGCGCGTGTCCAATTGCACGCGATCCTCCGTCTGGCTCAGCAGGCGACCAAGCGCGTCCACGTCTTCGATATAGCGTTCCAGCACGAGCGACCGCTGCGCCGAGAGCGTCGCGGCGATGGTGTCGGCGTTGACGTTGGGATTGCCGTCCATGTCGCCGCCCACCCACGTCGCGAAGCGCAACACGCGGGGAATCGCGACGTCGTCGCCATAGGCCGCCGAAATGGCCTGCTGGAGAGACTCGTAGAGCGCCGGCAACACGCGATAGATCGGTCGGGCGAGGTAGAAGCCCACGTGATCGAACTCGTCCTGCACGCTCGGACGCACCGGCGAAGCCTCGGCGGTCTGCCATCCGGCGGATAGCGCCATGAGAATGCGCGCGTCGTCGTCGCGACGTTCCTGCGGCGTGCGCGACGGGTCGAACTCGTCCACCAGCGCGCGCACGATCTCCTGCTCCTTTTCCAGTAGCGAGCGACGTACGGCCTCGGTGGGATGCGCAGTGAACACGGGCTCCACGTCCAGGCGACCGAGCAAATCGATGAATTCATCGCGGCTCACGCCGTCGTCCTTCAACAGGGCGAGCACGGCCGCCAGCGATTCCGGCTGGGATGCACCGCCCTCGCGCTGGTAGTCCCGGCGACGGCGAATGCGGTGGACGCGCTCGGCGGTGTTGACCGCCTGGAAATACGCGGCGAAGGCACGGGCCAGCCCCTCGGCGTCGGCGGCGTCCAGGCCGGTCAGGGATTCGGCCAGGGCATCCACCGCCGCGCCGCTGCGGCGGCGGTGGATGGCGGCCGTCCGCACGTGCTCCACCCGATCGAAGAAGCCTTGCCCGCCCTGCTCCGCCAGCATCTGGCCCACCAGCGCACCAAGGCGGCGCACGTCTTCCCGCAGGGGATCGTCATGAGGGAGGAATTCGGGATCGCGGGCAGCTTCCATCGGGCTCTCGGTCTGGGTCGAAAGACCCCAGGGTACCCAAAAAAGTGTGTTCATCCCTGCATCCGGATTCCGCGATACAATACTCGGACCGTTTTGCCCGCCGAGGGGCGCTGCGACCGTGGGGCACACGTCCCATAGGCCAGGCTCGGCGCGGCGTCCCACCGAACGGCGCCCCCGTGCTTACTCCGGAGCTACGCCAGATGAACGCCGTCACCAAAGACACCGCTTTCCAGGATTACAAGGTCCGCGATATCTCGCAGGCCGACCTCGGCCGCCGCCGCATCCGCATGGCGGAAGAGGAAATGCCGGGTCTCATGCAGATCCGTGCCCGCTACGCCAAGGAGAAGCCGCTCCAGGGCGTGCGTCTCTCCGGCTCGCTGCACGTCACCAAGGAAACCGCCGTGCTCGCCGAGACGCTGCGCGAACTCGGCGCCTCGGTGCGCTGGGCTTCGTGCAACATCTTCTCCACCCAGGACGATGTCGCGGCCGCGCTGGCTGCCGGCGGCCTGCCGGTGTTCGCCTGGAAGGGCGAGTCGCTGGAGGAGTACTGGGACTGCACGCTCGACATGCTGACCCATCCGGGCGAACTGGGCCCGCAGCTGATCGTTGACGACGGCGGCGACGCCACCCTCTTCATCCACAAGGGCGTGGAACTCGAAGACGGCAGCGACTGGGTCAACACCCCCAGCGGCAACCACGAAGAGCAGGTCATCAAGGATCTGGTGAAGAAGACGGCCGCGGCGCGTCCGGGCTGGTTCAAGAAGATCGCCGCCGAATGGCGCGGTGTTTCCGAAGAAACCACCACCGGCGTGCATCGCCTCTACCAGCTCGCCGAAGCCGGCAAGCTGCTGGTGCCGGCCATCAACGTCAACGACTCGGTCACCAAGAGCAAGTTCGACAACCTCTACGGTTGCCGTGAGTCGCTGGCCGACGGCATCAAGCGCGCCACCGACCTCATGGTCGCCGGCAAGGTTGCCGTGGTCTGCGGTTACGGCGACGTGGGCAAGGGCTGCGCGCATTCGCTCAAGGGCTTCGGCGCGCGCGTGATCGTCACCGAGATCGATCCGATCAACGCCCTGCAGGCAGCGATGGAAGGCTTCCAGGTCACCACTGTGGAAGACACCCTCGGCATCGGCGACATCTATGTCACCACCACGGGCAACAAGGACATCATCACGCTGGAACACATGGCGAAGATGAAGAACAACGCCCTGGTCTGCAACATCGGCCACTTCGACAACGAGATCCAGATGGATCGCCTGAACACGGCGAAAGACGTCTCCCGCGAGACGATCAAGCCGCAGGTGGATCGCTACACGTTCAAGGCCTCCGGCCACAGCATCTACATGCTTGCCGAAGGTCGCCTGGTGAACCTGGGCTGCGCTCACGGTCATCCGAGCTTCGTAATGTCGAACAGCTTCTCCAACCAGACGCTGGCGCAGATCGACCTGTGGAAGAACAAGGACACCTACGAGAAGACGGTGTACCGCCTGCCCAAGAAGCTCGACGAGGAAGTCGCCCGCCTGCACCTCGAGCAGATCGGTGTGAAGCTCACCGTGCTCACGAAGGAACAGGCCGACTACATCGGCGTGCCGGTGGAAGGCCCGTACAAGGCCGACCATTACCGCTACTGATCCATCCGCTGTCGAAACGAAGAAGGCCGCCCATGGGCGGCCTTCTTTTTTGCTGGGTGTCAGTTGCGGGCCCAGTAGCCCTCGTGCAGCCACCATTGACCATCGCGATGTTCCCAATACGCATGCACGTAATGGTGGCCCTCGATGACCCGCTCCCAGTGTCCGGGCACGGCGACGTAGTGATCGCCTTCCCATTTCCAGTAGCCGTGCGCCCAGACCCAGCCTTCCCGCGGCGGGGGCTCCACCTCCACGACCCGCGGCGGGGGCTCGTGAGTGACACGTACGACATACATGCGCGGCGGCGGAGGCTCGACGACCACCACGCGCTCAGGCGGGCGACGCGGAGGCGGCGGCGGAGCGCACCCCGCCACGACGGTCAGCAGGCACAACGGCAACGCGTACGAAAGACGAATCATCGAGCATCTCCTGGGGAGGGCGCGCCCATCTGACCGTAGGCAACTTTCGCCGAGGTTTCCTGTGTGCCGCCGACCCTGAACGAGTGCTCGCCATGCTGTGCGCAGGTGGCGGCAGCACAGATCCCAAGCAGCCATCTTTCCATCTGGATAGAAAGATATCTATACTGCGAGCCAGTCCGACGAGATCGCCCATGGCCGCCATCAGCTTCGAGTTCTTCCCGCCCAAGACCGACGAACAGCGCGAGCAGCTCGACGCGGCCGTTCAGCGCCTCAAGGCACATGCACCGGAATATGTATCGGTGACCTTCGGCGCGGGCGGTTCGACGCTGAGCTATACCGACGAAACCGTGCGGCGGCTGCGGGCGGAACACGCGCTCTCCGTCGCACCGCACCTCTCGTGCATGGGCGGTACACGCGCCGAGATCGCCGCTCTTCTGGACGCATACAAAGCCTCCGGCTGCCGGCGCATCGTGGCATTGCGCGGCGACCTGCCCTCAGGCATGGCCACGCCAGGCGACTTCCGCTACGCCGCTGAGCTGGTGGCCTTCATCCGCGAACACAGCGGCAACCATTTCCATATCGAAGTGGCGGCGTATCCCGAGACTCACCCCCAGGCGGAAAATGCCTTGGTCGACCTGCGCCACTTCAAGGCCAAGGTCGATGCCGGCGCCAATGGGGCGATCACCCAGTACTTCTTCAACCCTGACGCCTATTTCCGCTTCATCGACGACGTGGCGAAGCTCGGCGTGAACGTGCCGATCGTGCCGGGCATCATGCCCATCGCGAATTTCAGCCAGTTGCGCCGCTTCTCCGAGCAATGCGGTGCCGAGATCCCGCGCTGGATCGTGAAGCGCATGCAGGCGCACGGCGACGACGCGGCAGCGGTGCGCGAACTCGGCGCCGACGTCGTCGCAGAGCTTTGCCGCCGCCTGCTTGCCGGGGGGGCGCCGGGCCTGCACTTCTATACGATCAATCGCGCCCGGGCGACGGTGTCGGTCCTCGAACGTCTCTGAGCGCACTGGCATCCGCAGTTAACGTGCGCGCCATCACTCTTCGTGGGCTCGCGGCCGGTGATGATGACGCACCGTTCGCCACCCTCTGCCGCCCGTGATCCGCGCCATCGCCCCGCTCCTCCTGCTTGCCCTCGTTGCCCCCCTCCCCGCCCACGCGCAATTCGCCATCCATCGCTGCATCGGTACTGACGGGCGGCCGGTCTTCAGCGACCAGCCCTGCGCCAGCGTCGGCGCGACCTCCGTGCTACCCGCGCCCGCCGGCAGCGCGCCGACGCGATCCGACGGCGCGCCATCGACCGGACTGCTGTGCGCGAAGGACCTCACCGAACTGCGCGAAGGCTTGGCGCAGGCCTTCGCGGCACGCAGCGCCAATCGGGTCGGTGGGCTCATCCTCTGGAACGGCTACGGAAGCAGCGGCGCCGTGGACAACCTGAGGGTGATGGAGGCTCTCGTCCGCCAGCCGCTGGTGTCGCTGGAAGGCAATGAAGGGACGGGCATCGACGCGGTCACCTCGGCGCCGGGGGCGGCGACGGCGGTACGCGGCGGACGCACTTCGGCGTCGTTCGGGATTCGGGCTGCCTCTGGCTGCGCCCGCCCGGCTAAGGCCTGTTTACCCCATGCCCGCCATCCGCCCGCGCACTGACGCATCGCGCCATGTGGGCGCCAGCACGACCCGGTATCATGGGCGGTCCCCTCCGGAGCGCTCACATGTCGCAGAACTACCCCGAATGGATCTGGCAGAACGGGCAGATCAAGCCCTGGCGCGAGGCCACCGTCCACGTGATGGCGCATGCGCTGCATTACGGCTCATCGGTATTCGAAGGTATCCGCAGCTATGAAACACCCGATGGCGCGGCGATCTTCCGTCTTACCGACCATCTGAAGCGCCTGTACCTCTCGGCCAAGATCTACGACATCGCCATTCCCTACTCGCTGGACGAACTGGCGGAAGCCTGCCGCGAGGTGGTGAAGAAGAACGACCTGAAGACGGCCTACCTGCGCCCGGTGGCCTTCCGCGGCCTGGGCGGCTTCGGCCTTTCCGCCGAATGCCCCACCGACGTCGCCGTGGCGACGTGGCCCATGGGGCCCTACCTCGGGCCCGAGGCGCTCGAGAACGGTATCGATGCATGCGTGTCGAGCTGGCAGCGCTTCGCTCCGAACACGATTCCGGCCGGCGCCAAGGCCGGCGGCAATTACCTCTCCGGCCAGCTCATCGCGCGCGAAGCGCGTCGCCTCGGCTTCGGTGAAGGCATTGCCCTTGCATCCACCGGCCTGCTCAGCGAAGGCGCGGGTGAGAACCTGTTCCTGGTCTTCGACGGCGCGCTGCACACCACACCGGCAAGTGCTTCGATCCTCACGGGCATCACCCGTCATACGCTGATGACGCTGGCTCGCGAGGAAGGCATCGACGTGGTGGAGCGCGACCTCCCGCGCGAATACCTGTACCTCGCCGATGAGATCCTGATGTGCGGCACGGCAGCGGAAGTCACGCCCATCCGTTCGGTGGACGGCAAGCAGATCGGCAGCGGCAAGGCCGGCCCGATCACGCGTCGTCTGCAGGAATTGTTCTTCGGCCTGTTCAACGGCAAGACGGCCGATCGCTGGGGCTGGCTGGAACCGCTGTAAGGCGAGCAACCCAGGCACCTGCGCGACGCAATGCGCGCAGGTGCTTCACAGCACGCGTCGATCACCGATCGAGAGATAGTGCCTCCCATGCCGCGCGCGCACCCTACAGCCTACGGCCTATTGCTGCACACGCTGCCATGGTGAATCCTCCGTAAGCACGGCTTGATGGATGCCGGCGTGGATCGACCCGTCGCATGTCGACGGAGCAAAGAGGGCGCCGCCTGGCATGCGCTAACGGAATGGAAACCCACGCGAGCCAGGAGGGCTTGATGCGAATCGCGCAAGTAGCGCCGCTCTACGAATCCGTTCCGCCCGTGCTGTACGGCGGGACGGAGCGAGTAGTTTCCTATCTGACCGAGGCACTCGTGGCGCGCGGCCACGACGTCACACTGTTTGCCAGCGGAGATTCCGTCACGGCGGCCAGACTCGAACCCATGTGGCCCAAGGCGCTACGTTTGCATTACGGCGACTTGAATGCCACGGTGCCGACGCTGAGGATGATCGAGGAGGTAAGACGACGCGCCGACACGTTCGACGTCATTCACTTCCACCTGGATTTCTTCCCGTTCTCGACGTTCAGCCGTCAATCCACGCCCTATGTCACGACGCTGCATGGACCGTTGTCGCTCCCGGAGCAGGACATACTCTCCGACACCTTCGGCAGCATGCCCATCGTCTCGATATCCCATGCCCAACGTGTGGGAAAAGATGCAGCAAACTGGGTCGGAAACGTCTATCACGGCCTCCCTGTTCATCTTCATACACCCAGGGAAATCGAACGCAGCTACTTGGCCTTTCTTGGAAGAATTACGCCTACGAAAGGCATCGACAAGGCAATCCGGATTGCCGAACAATGCAATGTCCCGCTCAAGATCGCCGCCAAGATCGACTCCCTCGACGAGTCGTATTTCGAACACCAGATCAGGCCACTACTGAACTCGCCACTCGTTGAATTCATCGGCGAGATCGACGAACAAGACAAGACCTCGTTTCTTTCAGGTGCGCGTGCCCTGCTCTTCCCGATCGATTGGCCGGAGCCATTCGGGCTCGTCATGATCGAGGCTATGGCGTGCGGTACCCCCGTCATCGCCTTCAGGCGAGGATCGGTGCCGGAGGTTATCGAAGAGGGCGTGACCGGTTTCGTCGTTGCCGATGAAGATGAGGCTGCCGCGGCCGTTCAGTACGTGGATCATCTTTCGCATCCACGCATAAGGAAAGCGTTTGAAAGACGATTTACGTCCGATCGCATGGCAGACGACTATCTGCGCATCTACCAGTCACTCATGGACCGATAGATGCCGAGGTTTGTACCATCGCCAGTGTCACTCCTGCCCGAAGGCAGGAGCGGCATGTTGTCAGTTGCAGAACCCGTTCGGATACGACGAAGAACGGTAGGCGTAGAGCCAGCTCGTCTTGCCGCCATCGTTCGCGATGTTCCAGCCGTTACCGAGGGAGCCGATGGCGGTGTTGAGCACCTGCGAGCGAGTGAGTACCGGCGTCGTGAAGTAGCTGTCCTCGTCGGCTTCAACGCGGAACGACAGTTCGGCCAGTGCAGGCGTGGCGGCGCCATTGACATACCACAGCGTGAGGGTGAACTCGGCTACCGATTGGCCGATGTCCGACTGCGGACCATCGTATTCCTGCTGGGTCACCGTGACACCGGCCACCGGCGCCAGTCCGGCGCTCGAGATATCGGAGAGCGCAGACGCTCCCGGGAACTGCTTGATCAGCGCGGCCACCGTTGTCGGTGTGGTGGTCGCATCCTGCTTGGTGGAATGCGCGAGCACGAGGTTGCCCGGCGTCACGTCCGTTTCGAATTTGGTTTGCTTGTTCTTGCCTGCGCCCGACACATCGGTCCAGTACGACAGCTCCTCGTCCGGATGGCGGAACTTGAACTGGATATCCGAATGATCGCCGGCACGCGTGCGCACGGTGTAACCGCGATTGATCAGCGAGCAACTGTGCGGCGTGTCGTAATACGCCAGCGTGTCGCGGTCGCCGGCACTGAAGTTGCCCGTGACGGTTTTGTCGAAGCCCAGCGCCGACAGACGCGAGGACAGGTCGTGCAGCAGCGTGGTCGCGGCGCTCGACGGGTTGCTGGCAAAGCGCGAAGCATCCAGCAGCGCCTTGTATTCCTTGCTGTCGACGTAGGCCGGCGAATTGGCGTGGCTGGCCGTGGCGCCGAGCAGGAGCGTGGCGGACAGCAGCGAGAGAGCGGTACGTTTCATCATGCGCATGACCCTTCAGCGGTGGTGGGAAGCGTTGGTGGAACGTGTGTCCGGCAGGCTCAGCCGATACACGAGGATGCGGTTGTCGTTATCGAAGTCCGAATCGCAGCGCTTGCCGTCCATGACGCAATGCGTCGCGATGAAGTCGTTGTCGTTGCCGACGAGGAGAAACCAGTCGCGCGGATGTGCCGGATCGAGCACAGGTACGAGGTCCATGGCCTCCCATTTTTCCGAGAGCAGCGTCTTGCCTTCCGCATGAGGGTCGAGGGTCAGACCGAAACGGGCGAGGTCGACCGGATCGAGCATGTTGACCAGCGGCTGCCATGGCGCCACGCGAATGCCGGACCGCAGCTCGCCGTCCGTCCCCAGGAGCGACGTTGTGCCGGTCTCATAAGCGGTGCCCGCGAGATTGGTCGCATCCGTGGTGTCGACCAGCAGCACGGTCTTGAACACGATCGGCTTGCCACCTTCGGCGCCCAGCCCGGCACCGTCGCGCGCGAGCATGAGAAAGCGGTGGTCGTCCAGCACGCGGATCTCGCTCTGGGCGGCCGTACGGTTCGGCGTGCCACCCGCGCCATCGGCGTCGTACGCGGGAAGGCGAACCACATAGTGCGCGATCGGCCGCTGTGGCACGGCGTTGCGGCTTACGTCGTATACGAGCACGCGAGTCAATGTGCGGCCGGCCGCGTTGCCGGGCTGCGTGTCCTGCACTAGCGCACTCTGGAGCGCGACGAACAGGCGCGCCCCGTCGGGCGACAAGGCCATGCCTTCCACGCCCTGATTATTGCGACGCCCGCTCGCTGGAGGGCGTAGGGAGGTGAAGTCCGGCTTGCCGCTCGCATCCAATGGACGTACCGCGCGCGGGGGCACGATCACGCCGGTCAAGCGGCCGCCCTTGTCGAACCGGTAGACGTTGGCGGCGTACTCGTCGCCAATATAGAAACCGCCATCGCGGGTGAATTGCAGCGATTCGGCATCCAGTGAAATCTTTCCGACGCCGATGCCTTTCGCAGGCGACGGAAACACGATGCCGCGTTCGACGCGGGTGCCGGTACCGGGCTCCGCGCCCGTGAACGGCTTGCCGTCGAAGTCGGCAAGCACGCGCCCGCTGTCTGGCGTCAGCACGATATTCGAACTCTCGCCAGGAGCCGACGGCACCGTCATCCGGAAGCGAAAGCGGTGCAACCGTCCCTTGTAGTCGAAGAAGACGCCATGCTCCGGATCGTTTCTACCACGATCCGGCAAGGTCCAGAGCACGCCGGTATAGGTGTCTCCTTCGCGCTTCCACGTACCGGGCTCGATCATCAGCGACGAGAAGGAGCCCAAGGTGTCGCCGAGAAAATCGATCGTGCCCGCGGGCAATGCGCCTGTCGCGACGAGGCCCTTGTCCACGTACTCGGCGCCGCCGATCTCGACCTTCCGTGGCAGAGGGGTCGTGACGATGTCAGGCACGAGCACCGTGCCCTGCCCCGCGACGGCGCTGCCGATCAGGAGGGCAGCGGCGAGACCGCTAAACCGACGCATGCTCAGAAGCGCACGTCGAGCGTGGCGAAGAACTGGCGCGGCGCCGACGCGTGGAACACATAAGCGGTGCCGGCCGGATCGCTTGGCACGAACGCGCTGGAATCCAGGTTGCTCGCGTAGCGCTTGTCGCCAACGTTGGTCACGTTGAGCGAAAGCCGCACGTCCTTCGCTATCGACACGGGGCCGAAGTCGTAGCCGCCCGACAGATCCCACACGGTGAAACCACCGAAGCCGCGATCATTCGTGTACGTGTAGTAACGCTTGCCCGTGTACTTGCCACGGAGCGAGGCGAACCACGGACCCTGCGACCAATCGATCTGTGAGGCGAAGAGCTTGGTCGGCGTGTCCGTCTGGATCCTGCCCTTCGTCGGCTGCACCACGCCGGCCTGCACGTAGTCGCTGGCATAGGTGGACCGGTTGTACGACGCGGAGTTGTACCAGCGCAGATGGTCCGTCGGTGTCCAGACGAAGGTCAGTTCCACGCCGTGGCTGTCGACGCCACCCACGTTGTAGAAGCGGTTGCCACACGTCGGACCCACAGGCTGGCGCGAGTCGCACGGGTTGTACTGCAGCAGACGATTGTCGAAGCGCACCGAGTACGCTGCGACCGAAGCGGCGATCGGACCGGTCTCGATGCGGTAGCCGGCCTCGAGGCTGCGCGACTTCTCGGGCTTCAGGTCGGCCTGCGTGTCCCAGATCGCCTGACTGACGGCCTGCGGACCCAGCTTGAATCCGCCCTGGAACATGGCGATGTTCTTCGCGAAGCTGGCGAACGCCTCCTGTCCGTCAACAATGCGGTAGCGCACGCCGAACTGCGGAAGGAAGGCCTTGCTCGCGCTGAGCTTGCCGCTGGCAAACTGGTTGTTCGAGGTCGGCTTGATCGGTTGCACGGCATCACCCGGCAGCGCGGTGGCCTGCGACGTCACATGCGGGCTCTTCACACCCACGTCGACGGTCAGCGCGTCATCAAGGAAACGGATCGTGTCCTGCAGGAACGCCTGACGCGTGTTCCACACGGTGCGCTGATCGAAGACTCCGAGGTCCGGCGTGGTATCGATCGGCCCACTGAGGTCACGTGGACCGGTGACATAGCTGCTGTATCGGGCTGCACTGGATACGTTGTGCTCGTACCACACACCGCCTTCGATGTGCTGATTGTCGATATCCCACGACGCCGACAGGATCGCGCCGGAACGATCGATCGTGTAAAGCGTGTTGCGGAAGATGATCGGCAGCTGCTGCGGCGTACCCGGATAGGAATACGTACCGCTGTTCCAGTTATGGCCTTCGCCCGCGTCTTCGTGGTGATAGACCTGCGTGTGGATCGTGACGGTGTCACTGGGAAAGAAGTCGCCAGCGAGGTAATACAGGTCGTCGCTGCGGAGAATCTGCCCGGCAGTGAACGCACCGTCCGCGTCCTTGTCGGCACCGCTCTTGTCGCACAGTTTCGCGTTGAGCGTGCCCGCGTTGCAGTAGGCCTTGCCGACCGCCCGCTGCCAATCCGGCGCGTAGCCGCCCCAATCCCAACCGAGACCACGCGCCATCTCGCTCTTCGAAAGATAGAAGTAGTCGGCCTGCGACGTGCGCGAGGTATCGGCGAAGCCGGTGATGCGGCCACCGTCGAAGTCCCATACGGCCTTGCCGTTGAACTGCTTCGTCGTGGAGCCGTTGTACGCGTCCTGATTGTTGAACAGGTCGGACGTGGTACGCGCACCGGACAGGTACATCGAGAAGCCGTGGTAGTCGCCGGTATCGAAGCGCGCAAACGTGCGGCGATTGTTGTCGCTACCGAAGCTCTGCACGACGCGGCCGCCCATGGTCTTGGCGGGATCGTTCGAGGTGTAGGCGATGGTGCCGCCCAGGTTGCTGGTGGACGGCGTGCCGAGATTGCCGATGCCTTCGGAAAGCTCGGCACCGGCAAAGTTTTCTGAGATCAGCGCGCGATTGATCGAGAGACCGTTGTAGTTGTTGTAGGCGCTGTCGCCGAGCGGCATGCCATCGAGCGTATAACCCAGACGCGTGCCGCTGAAGCCGCGCAGGCTCAGTGTCATCGACTGCTCGTTCGTGCCCAACGCGTCCACCGACTGCGCATTCACGCCCGGCAAGGTGTTCAGCGCCTTCTGCAGGCTGGTGCCCGGCGGCAACACCTTCTGATCGGCGGGACGCAGACGCTGCACCTGCCGCGTCTCGCCGCTGCCGATGACCGAGACGGCGTCGAGATCCTGTGCCTTGGCGCGATTGGCGGTGGCGTTATCGCCCTCGGGGGTGGTCGCCGTGTCGTCGGTCGCCCATGCCACGGGCGCAAAGGCCAAGCCGAGAGCGGCGGCCAGAAGAGTCTGCTTGAACAAGGGGCGGTCCTTCCCTGCATTGACACGCCGCAGCACTCCTCCCCTGAGGCAGCCCGGCACGCGTCGTGAAGCGACGCATGTTCGGACGTCTGAATGAAGATCTTATGACAGTGGAGATGACAGGGCGTGGGAGCCGCCATGGCGGCGAGGGAAGCTTGCCGTTGGAAGCCCGCGCGGTGGTGATGAGCTTGCCGGTGGTAGCAGCCTGCTGGCGATGAGCTTGCCGGTGGGAGCCAGCCTGCTGGCAATGAGCTTGCCGGTGGGAGCCAGCCTGCTGGCGATGGGAGCCTGCCTCGTCGCTACACCGCTTCGTTGGCTTTTTTCGCCACCAGGGTGGTGCGGTCAGCGGAAGTCGATGGTGGAAATGGCACCGGCCATTTCGGGGCGCGGACGCAGCGAGACGTCCCAGCCATACAGCTCGCACAGGCGGCGCACGATGGCGAGGCCGAGACCCGCACCACCGCCCGTGGCGCTCTCACCGCGGATGCCGCGCTGGAAGAGTTTCTCCGCGTCTTCCGGCTTGATGCCGGGGCCCGTGTCGATGACGTCGATGCGCCCTTCGAGCACACGCACCGTCACCATGCCTTCCATCGTGTACTTGATCGCGTTGCCGATCAGGTTGGTGAGGGCGACCGACACGACCGAGGCCGGTGCGTTTACAGTGACCGAGCCGTCGGCGATCAATTCGATCTCGATCGGCTTGCCGCCCATCTGCGGACGTTGGCTCTCGATGACGTCGGCAGCGACCTTCGCCACATCTGTGGTCTCGCCGCGCGTCGGCCCACGGCGCTCGGCGCGGGAGAGCAGCAGCAACGCTTCGATCAGTTCGGTGGCCTGGCGCGATGCGCGCTCGATGCGCTTGAGGCGCTCGCGCAGCTTGTCGGTGAGATCCGGCGATCCCTGCAGTAGCTCGGTCGTACTGGCAATCACCGCAAGCGGCGTACGCAGCTCGTGGCTGACGTCGGAATTGAATTCGCGATCGCGCTCGACGACCGATGTGAGGCGCATCGCGTATTCATCCAGCGCCACCGCCAGCTCGCCCACCTCGTCGTCCGCGAAATGGGGGGCCAGCGCTTCTGCCTTGCCCACGCGGCGGAAGTCGCGCAGGCGGCGCGCGAGGTCGGTCACCGGACGCAACACGCGCGACGACAGCCACACACCGAGTACCAGCGACATCAAACCGAACAGGAACACCGCCGCGATCACGCTGGTCAGCAACTGACGCTTGCCCAGTTCGTCGCGCGACACGTCGAACTGCAGGAAGTTGATGATGCCGCCCTTACGGCGAACGGCCACCTTGTAATGGTGGTTCTTCCCGTCCTTGCCGACCTCGTAGATATCGTGCACGCCCGTGTCGAGCGACTGCCACGCGAGCGGCGCCTTGTAGATCGTGCGATCGCTGAAAGTGGCGCCCTTCACGATCTCGATCGGCGGCGCCTCATTCGGATTGGCGAGCACCTTCTCGTTGATCGAATCGACCTCGTCCTGCATGGTCGAATTGATCAACTGCTCTTCCACGCGCGCACGAATGTTCAGCGCCGCGAACGCGAACAGCGCGCTCAGGCCGAACCCGAACAGCGTGAACGTGACGATCAGTCGGAAGCGGAGCTTACGTCTGGACCGCATCCGGATCGACCATGCGGTATCCAATACCGTGACGCGTGTGGATCAAAGGCTTTTCGAACGGCTTGTCGATGGCTGCGCGAAGACCGTGGATGTGCACGCGCAACGAGTCGGAGTCAGGCAGTTCCTCGCCCCACACGCGCTGCTCCAGGTCCTGGCGGGTGACCACCGAGGGGCTGGCTTCCATCAGCGCTTGCAGGAGCTTGAGGCCAATGGGGTTCAACTGGATCGACTTGCCTTCGCGGGTGACCGTGAGCGTGTCGAGGTTGTAGGTCAGGCCACCGACCTTCAGCACACGGCTCTGCGGACCCTTGCCGCGGCGCGCGAGCACTTCCAGGCGCGCGGCCAGTTCCTGCAGCGCGAAAGGCTTGGTCATGTAGTCGTCGGCACCGGACTCGAAGCCGGTGAGCTTGTGCTCCAGCGAGTCACGGGCGGTGAGCATGAGCACCGGGGTCTGCTTGTGCGCCTCGTGACGGAGCTTTTTCGCCACGTCCAGCCCGTCCATACCCGGAAGGGTCAGATCGAGCACGATGACGTCGAAATCGTGAACGACGGCCAGGTGTAGCCCGGTGACGCCGTCGCCGGCGAAATCCACCACGTGGCCCCGGTCTTCGAGGTAATCCCCGATGTTGGTCGCGATGTCTGTGTTGTCTTCGATGACCAGAACGCGCATGCGGCACTCCGTTGTGCGGTCGCTTTGAGTCTTACAAGTATTGCGACTGCAAGCTTAACGGGGAAAGCGTGAAGCGGACAGCAGCAAAAGAGAGGCCCGGGCGGGAGAACCCGCCCGGGCCGAAAGAACTACTGCCCCGATACCGTTACCCCGCCTCGCGGAATCACAGTGGGATCTTTATAGGGGAGCACCCTTTAAATCGCTGTTAACCCCTTGCGGGCCCTGGCGCGGCGCACTTTCGGCACCACCGGGCGCTCGGCCAGCCTCGCCTCGCAATGGGCAATGATGGCATCCGCCACATCTACGCCCGTGCTGCCCTCGATGCCTTCCAGCCCCGGGGACGCGTTGACCTCCAGCAGCAGCGGGCCGCGCGAGGAGCGCAGCAGATCCACGCCTGCCACTTCCAGACCCAGGGCGGAGGCGGCCTCGACCGCTACCCGGCGCTCGTCGTCGGACAGGGCGACCGAAGCAGCACTGCCGCCCCGGTGCAGATTGGCGCGGAACTCGCCCGGTGCGGACGACCGCTGCATGGAGGCCACCACCTGGTCGCCCACCACGAAGCAGCGCAGATCCTGGCCGTTGGCCTCGCGGATGAATTCCTGAACGAGGAAGTTGGCGTAGAGGCCACGGAACGCCTCGATGACGCTCTGGGACGCCGACCGCTTCTCGGCCAGGACCACGCCGGCACCCTGGGTACCCTCGTTCAGCTTGATGATGTGCGGCGGGTCGCCGAGCATGGCCATGAGGTCGGCAGTGTCGTCGGGGTTGTCGCCGATGGCGGTCAGCGGCATGTCCACGCCGCGCGCCGCCAGCAATTGCAGGCAGCGCAATTTATCGCGCGCGCGCAGCACCGCATCGGACGGGTTCGGCGTAAACACCCCCATCAGCTCGAGCTGGCGCAGCACCGCCGTACCGTAGAACGTGCTGGACGCGCCGATGCGGGGGATCACGCAATCCATGGGCCCCAGTGGCTTGCCCTTGAAGTGAATGGCGAAGGACTGCGGCGCGACGCTCATATAGCAGCGCAGGGGATCGATCACCCTCACGGTGTGCTTGCGCTTACGCGCGGCCTCCACCAGCCGCTGTGTGGAATACAGCCGCGCATTGCGCGACAGGATGGCGATCTTCATAACGATTCCCGGACGGCGCGGCGCGGCGTCTGCGAGTAGGAGAGCGAAGGATCGACCGCAAAGCGCCCAAGGAGCGCGGTGCGGCCGAGCAGAAGAGGAAACAGCATGTGCCGCCGATCGGTGAGGTTCACCTCGGCCATGAAGCGATGGCCGGCCAGTTCGATCTCGGTAAGGATGAACCAGCGCGTGGTGGTATGCCCGCCCGAGTCGGTCACCGAACGCCGCCCCGTGGCGCGCGCCTCGCACGGCTCCGACAACGCACCCTTGCGCGTGACGCGGACCTGGAAGCGCAACCACGTGCCGTCGGCGCGCTCATCCACCTCAAGCCACTCCACGTGCAGCGACGACGAACGCGCTCCCGTGTCGAGTTTGGCTTTGAGAGCAGGGACGCCGAGTGACGGCAGTGCGAGCCGTTCACGCCAGCCTAGGGTGATGACGTCAGTCATGGTCTGGAGCGACGGTTGGGGGACGACGATGGCGCGAGGGGAACGCGCCGTGTTCGCGGCGGCTGCCACGATGGGAAAAGGATGCCGAAGCGGCGGGGCCGACGCAACTGGATCATGCAAGCCAGTTGGGCCTGCGATCGTCACGCGCATGAAAAACGCGTGAAACGTTTAAGGTGGCCGACTTATGCGCCGAACCAACGGCGTGAGCGCAGCATGTAGATCGCGCTGGCCACGCCGACCAGGCTCACCAGAGCGACGTAATGCGCCGGCCCCAGCCCGCCGGCCGTCTTGGCGAGGTAGCCGACCACGACGGGCGTCGCCGCGCCGCAGATGGCATAGGCCACGTTATAGGACAGCGAGATACCGGAGAACCGAATCGCTGCCGGAAACGAGGCCACCAGCACCGAAGGCACGATGCCCGCGACGCCCGCAAACAGACCTGCGAGCGGATACAGCGCGAACAGGAGTGCGCCGCCCGACTTCAAGTCCACGTACAGCGCATACGTGCTGACGCCAAGTCCGATGGACGCGACCAGCATCGCTCGCGCCTTGCCCTGCCAATCGACGAGCAACCCACCGAGCAGGCAACCGACGCACAGCGCGAACGCCGCAAGGCTGCCGCTTGCAAAGGCGCGATCCGGTGCGACGTGGAACGCCGTCTGCATGAGCGTAGGGGTCATCAAAATCACGACGACGATGGCCGCGGTGAGTACCCAGGTCACGACCATCGACAAGGCAACGCCCGGCAGGTGATCGCGCAACACGACCCACGCAGGCAGCTCGGTCGTCAGCTGCTTGCGCTCACGCAGGCGTGTGAACACCGGGGTTTCGCTTAACCAGCGGCGCAGGTAGACGGCAAAGAAACCAAAGACACCGCCGAGCACGAAGGCAATACGCCAACCGTAGGCAAGCATGGCCGCCTCGGACAGGTACGCATTCATGGCGGCCGCCACCAGCGAGCCGATGAGGATACCGACGGTGAGCCCGCAACTCAGACTGGCGCAAGCCAGGCCGATGCGATGCCTCGGCACGTGCTCGGCGACGAATACCCAGGCACCGGGCACTTCGCCACCAATGGCGATGCCTTGAACGATGCGCAGCAAGGTCAGCAGCACCGGAGCGAATACGCCGATCGTGCCGTAAGTGGGAAGCGCACCGATAAGCAAGGTGGGTACCGCCATGAGGAAGACGCTCAGCGTGAACATGCGCTTGCGACCGACGCGATCGCCGAAGTGCGCCATGACCAGACCGCCGATGGGGCGCGCGAGATAACCCACCGCGAAGATGCCGAACGCTTGCAACTGCGCCAGCCAGTCCGACGTACCGGGCGGAAAGAACAGATGGCCGAGCGTCTTCGCAAAGTACGCGAAGATCACGAAGTCATAGAACTCCAGCGCACCGCCCAGTGCCGCCAGAAGCAACGTCTTGGCGTCGCCACGGGTCAGGGGCCGGCGTTCGGTGAGATCGGACTCGGGGATGACGCTCATAGAATGGGCTTAGCCGTAAGAGGACGGGCGATGTCGCCAAGACCGCTATTAATGAGCAGCGGCACGACATGGTCAAGCGACATGGGCGCGAGTCGACTGCCACGGTGAACGCGCGCACGGAATGCGCACGCGCGTGTCGAAAATGCAAGGCGTTGTGCGCGTCGATACGCGAGACTGTGCGGTCGTTCTGCGATCACGCCGCCGCGTCCTCGCGATATTGTCTGCGCCACGCGCCGGGCGTCACACCGGCCCATTGGGCGAAGACACGGCGGAACGCGGAAACGGACTGATAACCCACGGCTTCGGCCACCGCCTCGGTCGATTGCGCCGGGTTCTTCAACGCATTGGCCGCCATGCTCATGCGGATGTCCTGCAAGAAATCGCTGGCCGAACGTCCGAGACCGTCCTGAAAGTGACGCATGAAGGTCGCGCGCGACATGCTGCACAGAGCGGCGAGCTCCGAGATCGTCCATACCTGCGCCGGATCGGCGAGCATCGCCGTGATGGCCGGCGCCAGACGCGAATGTGCCGCCAAGGCGAGCAGCCCGGGTGGCGGCGCCTCGGCATCGCTCGCCACGCGAAGCACCAGAGCGAACAGCGCGGCGGACAACGCGTTCAACATGGCATAACCACCGAGGCGTTCGTTCACCGACTCCGAACGCATCAACTCGATCAGATTCGCCAGATGCAACGCGGCCGCCCCAGATTCGGCATCGCGTCCGGCATGAACGACCAGCGTCGACGGCAGATAGCTGCGCAGCCAGCGATCATGCGGCGCGGCGATGGTGAAGCGACCGCATAGCATGTCGACCCGCTCGCCCTGCCCCTCGTTCTCACTCACCAGCACGTTGAGCGTTTCGCGCTCGTGCGTCGGCGCGGGAGGTAGACCGCTGCCATCCACGAAAACATGCGCCGAACCATGCGGGAAAAGCACGATGTCGCCGGCCTGCAGGGCGGTCACGCTGCCATCCGGCGCATTCAGGTGGGCGGTGCCCCGAGCGAGTACGTGATACGGCATCTCGCCCGGCAATGACGCCTCCTGGGCGATCCGCCATGGCGCGCCATACGCGCAGCGAATCTCCAGACGGCCAGCCACCGTCACGATCCCCAGAAAACGGCTGAGCCAATCGATATCGGTGGGCATGAAGGGACGCTCGTGAGCTTTTTGAGCACTTTATTGATTTCTTTCGATCTCGTCGAGATCAATTCTGACGAGCAAACTGGTCCCAACTTCAAACCCACCCGGAGACACCCCATGAGCCGCATCGCCACTCCCGCCGTCGATACCGCCACCGGCTCCACTGCCGAGGTCTATGCCAAGGTCCGCAAGGGAACCGGTGGCAAGCTGCCCAACGTATACGCCACCCTCGGCCAGCTCGCGCCCGCCGTGCTCGACACCTATCTGAACGCGGACGCCGTACTTGCCGGTGCCGGCCTCGCGCGGAAGGACCTGGAAACGATCAAGCTGGTGGCGAGCGCGCAGAGCGGCTGTGACTACTGTGTGGCTGCACACAACATGCTGGGCAAGCTGGCCGGGCTTAGCGCGGAAGACGTCCGCGCCCTGCGCCATCTCGAGCCGACGGGCGATGCGAAGCGCGATGCGTTGACCCGGTTTGTGCTGACGCTGATGCAGACGCGTGGCACGCTTCCGACGGAAGCGGTGACCGCCATCCGTGAGGCCGGCTACAGCGATGCACAGCTCGTCGCGATGGCCTTCGCGATCTCGCAGATCACCTTCACCAATACGTTCAACCGCATCAACGATACGGACGTGGATTTCCCGGCGGCCGAGTGATCGGTGGGTGCGGTGCGCTCGTCGACGAGCGCACCGCACCGGCTGGAACAGCGCGACTACCGCTTGAAGGCGACAATCCACGCGGAGTACGGCGGCAGCGTCGTGCCGTCGAGCGAGTGCGCCGCCTTCAGCGCATCGTCGCTGGCAGCCAGCGTACGGACAGCGCTAGCCTTGATCCCCGAGGCCAACGGACGCGGCTCGCCGCTGAAATTCATGGCAACAAGCACCGGCTCCGCGCCTTCACGTACATAGGTCAACACGTGGGGGTTCTGGGTATCGACGAAGGTCATCGCGCCGTCGTGCAGCGACGGGTTACTGCGACGCAGGTCGATCAAGGTGCGATACCACTGAAGAAGCGATCCGCTGTCGGCCATCTCGCTCGCGACATTGACGGTGCGATAGTTCGACGCCACCGGCAACCACGTCGCTGGATTCGTCGAAAAACCGGCCTGAGGTCCTGTCGTCCACTGCATCGGCGTGCGCTCGCCGTCTCGCCCTTTATCCTTCGGCCATCCAGTGATGCCCACTGGGTCGCGCACGTCTTCCTTGCGCGTAGGCGTGCTGGTGGTCATGCCGATGGGGGCACCGTAATAGGTAAGCGCCACGCCGCGATTCGTCAGCAGCATGGCGGCGATCACCTTCGCGCGCGCAAGGTCATGCTTGCCGTCGCCGAATCGATCGATCGAGCGCGGGTTGTCGTGGTTGTCGAAGACCAGCAGAGGAGGCTCGCCGAGAAGATCCGTCTGCGCATCGCGCAGGTGCTTGCGGAACCAGTTGGCGTCGAACGCGGCCTGCCAACCGAAGCCGGGGATCAAATCCATCGGCAGGTGCAGCTCGTCCTTCTGCGCACCGCCGTACCATGGCACGAGGTCGGCGGTTTTCGGCGTATACGTTTCGCCGATCAGCACGCGATCGCCCGGATAACCGTCCACCATCTTGCGCAGGCGACGCATCACGTCGTGCACGTCCGGAAGATTGTCGCTGTACTGGGTGTGCAGGTTCGGATCGCCATAGGCATTGGTACCGCCGCGCTCGGGGTCGTTACGCAACTGCGGGTCCTCGAACAGCGTGGAGATCGCATCGAGCCGGAAGCCGGCCACACCGCGGTCGAGCCAGAAGCGCATGGCGTCGAACATGGCCTTTTCCACCGCCGGGTTGCGCCAGTTGAGATCGGGCTGCTGGCGATAGAAACGGTGGTAGTAGAACTGCTTGCGAGCCGGCACCCATTCCCACGCGGAACCACCGAACACGGATTCCCAGTTGTTGGGCGGCACCTTGCCGTCATGCACGAAGCGCTTCTGGAACGGCGTGACGCTCGCCGCGTTCGCATCGACGCCGTCGTTCCACACGTACCAATCAGCCTTCGGGTTGTCGCGCGACGACGCCGACTCCACGAACCAGGCGTGTTTGTCCGAAGTGTGGTTGAGCACCATGTCGAGGAGGACACGAATGTGCTTCTGCTTCGCATCGGCCATCAGCCGATCGAAGTCCGCCAGCGTGCCGTAGGTCGGATCGACGACGCGATAATCCGCGACGTCATAGCCGAAGTCGACCTGCGGGGATGGGTACATCGGCGTGATCCAGATGGCATCGGCACCCAGTTTCTGCACATCGTCGAGGTGCTGCCGGATGCCTTGTAGGTCACCCACACCATCGCCATTGCTGTCGCCATAGCTGCGCGGATACACCTCAAGAATGAGGGCGTGCTTCCACCACGGGGCGGCAGGTGCAGGAGCGGCCAGGCTGCTGCCGGCGGCAAGGGACAAGGCCATGCCGGCCAGGAGACGACGCATGCGAAATGACATTGGGTGGGGAATCCAACGGGGACGAATTCCGATGAAAGCGCGGCACGCGATCAACGTCAACCGAAACGATGCGTTTATGCGAACCCGCACGTCGTAGGCGTCCTCATTCCCGACGGGGCGCCGGAAGCAATGACTTGTCCAGCTTCGCCGCCACGCCGACACTTCGCCCGGCCAGATTAGCCACCGTGAAATGGACGGCCGAACCCATCACCTGCGCCGCCTGCGAGAGGGTCATGCCGTAGTCCTGCTGTAACCACTGGATCATGCCCGTGCTGGCAAATTTCAACGCCTCGTCGAGCGAACCCGCCTGCCCCAGCACCATGATCTGCGACGGCGATTCGACGCGAGGCATGGACACGCTGCGCCCGTGAATGACGTCGACGGTGACCGTCACGTCCATCGACGTTTCCAGTGCGTACTGCGATGTCTCCCCCTCGCCCTGTAACGCATGCGCGTCGCCCATGTAGAGGAGCGCACCCGGCTGCTGCACGGGAAGATAGACGGTATTGCCTTCGATCACTTCGTTGAAGTCCATGTTGCCGCCGAAGCGCGCCGTGTCGCCCGTGGAGATCGGCGGCATGCCGAAGCCGGGCGCCACGGCGAGGCCACCGAGCATCGGTTTCACTGGGACGGCAAAGTCAGCGAGCGCGCCCGTGGCGCCTTGAGGACGGGCGAGGCCCTTCTCGCGATCGAGCGTCCAGCGCACCGGCCTACCAAGCGCCGCGGCGCCATTGGCAAGCGACATGCCGAGTGCTCGCCCCACTACCGTATCGAGGCTGTCCGCGTAATCACGGTTCAAATGCAATCGACGGATATGCACGACCAACGTGTCACCCGGCTCCGCACCGGCGATGAAGAACGGTCCCGTTTGCGGATTGCCGAACAGCGCTTGCGTCTTGCCGTTCTCGTCGACGCCGCCCGAGTCGATCGTCGTGGTATGGATGGTGTCGCCCGGCCATACGACGAGCACGGGATGACGGTCGGCGTCCCAGGTATTGGAGTAATCCGTGGGGTGATAGTCGATGGTTCGTGGCGGTCCCTGTCGCTCGGGTACGCGCCAGCCTGTAACTGCATGCGTCGCGCGACGCGTGGCGTCGTTGGGGTCCGGCAGGTCCGCCGTGCCCGTGACGGACGCGCCCATCCGTTGAAGCCGATAGCGCGACACCTGGCCTTGCTTGTCCGTGCTGGCGATCGATAACCAGTCCTTCTCCACCTTCCCCTCGATGGCATCCCCGTCCAGCGTGCCGCTCAATCGGCTCGCGTCCTCATGCACGCGCAGCGTCGAAAAGGCCGGCGATCGCCACAGGTCGGTACGGAGAATCCAGACCTCATCGGCCTGCGATACGGCGGAAGCGAATACCGATAGCAAGGCGAATAAAGCTGTCATTGCGCTGCGCACGGTCATCCCCATTGATTGCCTACATGTGTAGTCAGGCTACAGGCGGCAGAGTGTCGTGCCAACGTGACCTATGGGCTATGACCCAACGTATTGGCGTGCATGTGAGCGCCTAGCCGAAGTAGAGAAGAACGATGGCGAGAGTCGCAAACTCTGCCAGGAAGAACGTCATCAATCGCACCACCAGAATGTGGCCGTCCTTCTGGCAGAGCCTATAGGCGAGAGCGATGTTCGCGATCGGCCAGGCAATGAAAAATGCATAGCTGGCGGGCGTTCCCTCCTCGAACAACAGCGCGCCAAGCACGTGACCGAGAACGATCATCGGTAGCCACATGGCAACCAGCAGAAAAGTCTTCACCCGCGCCTCCAAGCACGTGCGGACCGTCTCAACGTCTCGACCGCGTTATTCCCTTCGCTTCGGTTCCGATCGTCGTAACGCGAGCTACCTGCTACCGAGGTGTGCATTGATAACGCGCTACGCCCGATCGCATCGAACCCGCAACGGGAAATCCGGTCTTGGGGTCAGCCTGGGGCGCCCCGAAGGTCGACTCCAGCAACAACGCCGGTCCATCGCATGCCTCCCGCGCCTTCTGGTCACAGAAAGCCATCTCGTCAGAACCTCCCCCGCTCATCATGCTGCAACCGATGCGAACGACGCCTGTCGCGTCCGGCTTGGCCGGTGTGACGTCGAAGAAGCTGCATGCAGAGATAGCGAGGGCGATCACCATGATCGAAACGACCTGTAGCGTGCTGCGACCGCTCATCCGCCCCCCCAATCGTTCATTGACCCTCACGCGTGCGCCTACTGCCAGCCACCGATATCGAACGATTCACACATGCGGTCAGTGCGAGGAGCAGCAAACCCACCCGTCAGCGGTAACGAATCACCAAGCCACATCCTGACGACCGATTTATCTCATAGTGATCAAGTTGTGGCCAGATCAGCGTTCCAAATTCACTTTCCCGAACGCACCGGCACGCAACGGGCGATCATGAAGTACATGCGGGACCACATTGCATTGTGCCGCTCCCGTGCACCGTTACCCGTTGCAGAGAATCACCGTTTGGCCGATAAAGACCAGGGAGGGAGCGCATGCATACACCGGTTGTTTATATCCATGGATTCATTGGACACCTGCGCTTTCCGGAGCTGTCGACGGGGTTGCCTGCTGGGTACGTCCACGCCCCCGATCTTCTAGGCTATGGGCCGTACGCCGATGCTGCCCCATCGCGCATGAGTATCGCGCATCAGGTCGACCATCTGGCTCAATGGATCGACCGAGAACTGGGTGGAAAGCCTCCGGTGCTGGTCGCTCATTCCGCTGGTGCCGCCGTTGCCATCACTTATGCGCGCAAGTACCCGCATCGCATCACTGCGCTGGTCAGCGCCGAGGGCAATCTCGCGCCGAGCGATGCGTTTCTCTCCTCTCGCCTCGCGCCCATGACGGTGCAAGGTGTGGCGGATTGGCTCGAAGGTGCCAGACGCGACCCCGGCGGCCTGCTCACCTCAGACGGGTACCGTTTGAGCGGTAAGGCCCTCGAACGCCTGAGCGAATTGCTCAATCATCAAAACGCCCAGACGATCCACGCCGCAGCCCGTGCGGTACTGATGGAAACGCTACGCCCTGGATATTCGGCCGACGTGATGATGGTGATGGCCCACGTCCCCACCTTCCTCATCTACGGCGAGCGCACCCCTCAGGGAATGGGTGTGCCGCCACGGTTACGCGACATGGCAGAGGGCGAATTCATCATTGAAGGTACCGGCCACGCGATGGTCATCGAGCGGCCGGAAGCGGTAGCCGATGCGGTGGCTCAGGTGCTGTTGCGCGTTCAGTAACTTTGTGCCCCACCCGTAAGTTGACGCCGCTCGAACCACCAGACCTCAAATGAGCTTGCGCGCAACATGACATGAAGGTGAGCAGCGGGCGATCGTCAGAGAGCGATCGCATCGAAG
Source organism: Luteibacter sp. UNCMF366Tsu5.1 (assembly GCF_900119235.1). NCBI lineage: Bacteria > Pseudomonadati > Pseudomonadota > Gammaproteobacteria > Lysobacterales > Rhodanobacteraceae > Luteibacter > Luteibacter sp. UNCMF366Tsu5.1. The sequence goes on from NZ_FPIS01000001.1 coordinate 2,039,059, forward strand.
GCTAGCCTGTATTGCCGAGGCAATCTCTTCACTTCGTCGTCGTGACTGATATTCCCGCTACGAATGTGCGGGCAGTTCGAGATCGATTCCGGTCAGTTGAACCGATACGTCCCACAGTCGCCTTGCGAACTCCGGGTTTCGCGCGTCCTCCGACGGCTTGCATTCGCCAGACGGTCCGCGCAATTCCGAAGCTTTCGTCGGCCCGTAGTAGCCGCCGGCCTTTACTTGGCCAGTCGCCGCCTGCAGTGCTCCCCACGCGCCCTGGGCTGGCGTATTGAAGAGCAGACCGATCATCGACATGGCGATATTGCCCCACCAGCTATTACGCGCAAGGTCGGTTCCGGCAAGGCCTGGATGGCAGCCCACCGCCATCACAGGTAAACCCGCCGCCCGCAGTCGCCGATCCAACTCGAAGACAAAAAGCAGATTCGCAAGCTTGCTGGCTGCATAGCGCGGCATCCACTGGTAGCTCTTTGCCGCATCAAGATCGTCCCAATCGATCTTCGCGCCCTTATGCAGACCGCTGCTCGTGACAACGACGCGCGAACCCGGGCTCCTCGCCAGCTTGGGCACCATGAGCGCGGTGAATGCGAAGGTTCCAAGGTGATTGACGCCGAATGTCTGTTCGAAGCCTTGCGCCGTGTGTCTTAGCTGAGGCCCTTGCACACCCGCATTGTTGATGAGCGCATCGATGCGAGGTTCCTTTTCCGCCAATAGTGCCGCGTTACGTACGCTCGTCATGTCGGCGAGATCAAGTGGCAAGAAGACCAGGAACGCGTCCGGATGGTTACGACGAATCCGGCTCATGGCAGCTCGCGCCTTCGCCTCGTCGCGGCATGCAAGAAGCACCTTTGCTCGCCGCGCTGCCAACGCGCTCGCTATTTCGAAACCTATGCCGGTGTTTGCGCCAGTGACAATGAACGTCTTTCCCGCTTGATTGGGGACTTCGGCATCGGTAAATCCGCTCATGGTGCGTGCCCCGCGACAGCATTATTGATGGTCATGAAAAGAGGCTCCTGAGCCAGCGTCGTGGCTTGTGGAGGGCGCGTACATCGCAGAGGTTCATCCATGTGCCTTCCTCACCTTTCTGAGGGGGGTTCTGCGTCAATGATCGGCAATGCCTGGCGCGGCACGCACGAATTGCGTGTCACTCACCTGGCCGACCACGAACTTCGCAAGATTGCCTCGGGAAAGCTTCGAGCCGAGCTTGGTCTGCCCATACCAACCCGCATCGACGCTGCCGTTCGCGGCGCCATCTTTCAGGTTCGGGACGCGTACCAGCGTCCAGTCCAGATCCGAACCAGCGATCAGCTCGGCCGTCGCCTTGACGTCTTGGAATCCCTTCCGCGCAATCACCTTGAACAGGAACGCGAATGCGTGGGTGCCGAAGGCAAACCCATCCTTCGGGTCGCGATAGGCTGCGGTGGAAATCTGAATGAGGCGACGCACGCCGACCTGTTTCATGGCGGCCATGATATTAGTCAGACCGTGCATGACAGGCTTATCTCCCTGCACCTTGAGGCTGTTGGGACCTAACGCGCTGATGACCGCATCGGCACCCTTGACGCACTGCGCGATAGCACCGCGGTCCTGCAGATCGCCCACGACGATATCGACCTTTCCCGCGTACGATGCGAGCTTCTTGGGATCGCGCGCATAGACCGACAGGTTGTAGCCACGCCTCAAGGCTTCTTCGATGATGTAGCTGCCGGTTACTCCGGTCGCACCGAACAACGCGATCGTTTTTTTCTCGGCCATCAGTTCACGCCGCCTTCGTCAGCAGCGCCGCAATGGTCGTTTCGGCGTCAGCGATAGCGGCATTGACCGCATCGGGGCCCAGGACAGTGCCTTCGACACGCACTACTTCAACGTCGGTCAGGCCGATGAAACCGAGCAGGTGCAATAGATAGTTGGTCTGAAAGTCGAACGGTGCCCAAGCACCTTCCGAGAACACGCCACCCGACGCAGTGACGAGGTAGACCTTCTTACCGGTCAGCAGCCCCTTCGGCCCGGTGTCGCCATAGCCGAACGTGACGCGTGGCCAGGTGACATGATCGAACCACGCCTTGAGCTGTGTGGGCAGGCCGAAGTTGATCATGCCCGAACCGAGCACGATCACATCGGCGGCCTTCAACTCATCGACGAAATGTTGGGCGACTTTTACCGCCTCCACCTGTTCCGGCGTGCGATCGTCAGGCGACGCAGTCCGGCCCTCGATATAGGCCGACGTGATGTGCGGCGGCGGATTCACGGTGAGGTCGCGCACGGTCAACGAGCCACCCAAGCGCGACTGGATGCCTTCGGCAATGTCCGTGGCGAAGCGGCTGGAGAGGCTTTCAGCCCCGCGCGGGCTGGATGTGACGAGCAGGATATGGCTCATGAACGCTCCAAGGTATAAAGTAAGAACTAAGTAGCTTTTTTATTTTTACTTACCAGCTCATACGAAGGATCGTATGGTTCCTACCCTTTCCTCACAAGAAGGCACACGCATGTCACCTGGTTACATTGAGCAGCCTAGCGATATGCCCGCCCCAGACGATGGCGGCTGTTTGGCAACCCGCGAAATCCTGGATCGCATCGGCGATAAGTGGAGCCTCTACATCATCGCCACGCTGGCGAACGGTCCGAAGCGTTTCAATGAATTGAAGCGTGGCATCGACGGCATTTCGCAACGCATGCTGACGCTGACCCTGCGAGGACTCGAACGCGATGGCCTGATCACGCGCACGATGTATCCGACGATTCCTCCCCGCGTCGATTACGAACTCACTGAATTGGGAAGAACGCTGCTGAAGCCGGTCATGGCGCTGGTCGACTGGGCGAACGAGAACCAAGCCGCCATTGCCCATGCACATAGACGTTTTGACGAGAAGCCGGATACCGAACAGGTCTTGGTTCAGGGCGTGGTCTACCAGCGTCGATAAAGCGATAGGTTGATGGCGCGAGCCTTTGATGAGGGGTCAACCCCGTTCGCCACGTCCTACAAAAGCGCGCGAGCTGTTCGTTAAGATGGACCACCCGCCCGCAAGGCGGCTAATCCGATAGGAGCCACGGACGATGCTTCGATGACGCGCCCTGCCTCGCTACTGGCTAGCCTTCTGGCCTCGATCTTGGTCGCTTGCGCCACACCGGCCCAGCAAGTCGCGCCACGCACTCCCGCCAGCCCGGCTCCGCTCTCCACCCAGGACCATGCCATGCCGTCTTCCCTTGAAGCCCACGCGCTGCCCGGGGCGCGCGACGCCGTTGACCATTTGCTGGCTTTCCTGACGACCCTGGACAGCACCGATAAGCTCAAGCCCGCACCGCTGGGACATGCCTTCGGTGTGACGCTCGGCCCCGACTCCGAAAACGGTGCGGGCTGGACGGTCTACCACAGCCCGGATATCGGCCGAGGCTGGACCTACTGGGTGCAGCAGTCCGATGCCCGACCGTCGATGAAGAACGGCTTCCGTTTCTGGTTCGACCATCCGGACCGGTCGGCTGATGCCACGCCGGTGTGTGCATTGCCCCTTGACCGGTTGCGCAGCACGTTGACTGCCCACGGCTGGGTCGAGCGACCCGTGCCTTCCGAAATCGGAAGCATCCTGGCCATCGAGTTCAGCAAGAACGATGTGGTGTTGACCCTGACCCCGCGGGACGGCACGGACATCGACGGCACCGCCTGCGTGCTCGCCATCCAGACCAGCGACGGTCACTGACCGAAAAAGGATTGCCATGGCAGCACCCCATCCGGCTCTTGATGCGGCGGTCCAGCAGTTTGCTCAACAGCCCGGCGTCAGCCTCGCCGATGTATCGGCACTTCGCGCTGCGTTGTCCGCCGACCCCGACGTGAGCCAACGCCTGGATACGCAGGCGGCGCGCGGTGCGCTGAACGGGTTTGCACTCGCGGCCGCTGGCACGCCCGATCGCCCCGTGGGCGAATACGACCGCACGACTGGCACGATGACCTTACCCATATCCGCTTTCGCCGGCTCGCACCCTGACGTAGGTGCCGTGCTGCGCGTGCAAGCGATGGTCACGGAGTTTGGCGCAAAGAGTTACACCGACGCCGCGGGGGTGAGCCAAGCGGTCACCCCGGACATGCTAAATAACTTGCAAGGCACGCTCAACAATTCGCCAGCATTGGCTGAACAAATCAAGCGAGCCGCCACGACGACCGACCCACTTCAACCGTCGCACCGCATCCTCGAATCCTTTGCGTTCACCGCACCCGGTGCGGGCGTAGGAGGCAGCTTCAACGCCTCCGACCACGCCATGAACCTGGTCAGCGAATCGCTGATGACCCGAGGTGCGCACAGTTCGGGCACCTACAACCCGCATGATTTGACCTTCGTCATCGGGCATGAAGTCCAACACGGATTCAACGCACAAGCTGCCGCGCAAGCAAGGACCGTGTTTGTTCATGATGTGCGCACGATGGCTGCCTCGCCCGGTCCGGTGCATGACTACACCGCGTTGATCGAGCGGCACATTCAGAGTGGGCGTGATGACGAAGCCGGCGCGCAAATTGCCGGGTGGAATGCGCTGCGCAGCCGCGTGCAGCACGACCAAGGCCACGTCACGCTGACCGACATGGCCAATGCATTGCCTGCGCGGACGGCTGACTTCATCGAGCGGCATGGGGCGGGGTTTGTCGCCCATGGCAATGTTCAACTCAATCCTGACTTGAGCATGCCCTTCACGCCAGCGAACGTTGCCGCAATGGGCCACAACTATTTCGATCGACCTACGGCCGCACATCGACAGCCGGGCGACAACCGCAATCCGATGGCCTTGGCACACAGCGGTGTGGAGGACTACCCGAACTATTACGCCGGCTGGGCAGTGGCAACCATCGGCGCCGAAGAGCGAGCCGCCTCACACGGCAGAGGCCCGGCGCCGCAAATTCAGATCAACATGCAACACGCCGGGTTGTACGAGGACATGATGGAGAAGGCAGGGCTAAATCTGGCGCCTTCGAAGCAGTCCATCCCGTATCTGGATAGCAGCACCCAACCGGCCACTCAGCACGCGTTCGACCACACGGCGGACGGTCCGCATCAATACCAGCATGTGCCCGTGGCGCCACAGCGCCTGGACGATCCGTCGCACCCGGACCATGCGCTTTACCAACAAGCTCGTGGGCATGTTGTCGCCCTAGACCAGAGCTTGGGCCGAACCCCGGACGTTCACACCGACCAGTTGGCTTCGGCGGCCGCCGTGCAAGCCCGCGCGGATGGCTTGCAGCGCATCGACATGGTCGCGCTATCGACCGACGGCCAGCGGCTGTGGTCGGTGCAGACCCCGCCGGGGCGAACGGACCATTTGTTCGACTTGCGGACGAGCGTGCCCACGGCGGAAGCGATGACGCCGATGGAGCAGAGCGGCGCCAAATGGCCGCAAGCCATGCAGCAGTTCGAACAAGCGCAACAGCAGGCGCAAGGCCAGCAGGTGACGCAGCAGCAGATGCAATCGCAAGGTCCGGTCATGTCTCACGGTGGGCATGGCATGTAGCCGTGTAGTGGCCGCGCCGCTCCATAGTCATTGAGCGGCCTGAAGCGATGGTCGATGCGGTCCGAAGGTGCAGATGTTCGATCACGTCACGTGCAGTCGTGACCTGCTGGGTACGCCCATGCCTACCTATCTTCCGGGCTACGGGGCCTTCGCCGATGCCGCACCGTCGCGCATGAGCATCGCGCTACACGCACGCGGTTCGCGCGGACGCGGACATCGCGTCTTGAGTCTGGGTGAACGCCCTCGTCCGTGGAGATTGAATCTGTGCCTTAGCCCTCTCCAAACCACCACGCCTTTTGGATTGAATACAGCGGTCAGCGCGACAGCGGAGCGGCGGCAGCCTCTTTGCATGGGTTTTCAGCGAGCTTGCTGTAGACCGCATTGTTCCCTGTTCGCGTAGATGTAAAGCCGAGTTGGTGGTGTTCATTTGGCACAAGCAGGAACGCCATAGGCCCCTTCCCTGGGATGACCCCTCTGACATAGAACTCCCCCTTGTACACGTGCACGTCTCCGACGTAGTGAGCATCGCAATGCATGCCTTGCGACACATAATGTCCGTCGGCGGTGAGTTCGAATGTGTCTGGCGGGAGCGCGTCTTCGTTGTACGAGATCTTCCAGAAGCCTATGGCCCAAGAGGGCAACTTCGTTCCGGACTGTGGCGTCGCCAGTGCAAGCTGCGACATCCACAACGATCCCAATACCATGAGACCAGATGCAAATGTTTTGAAGTTCATTACGATTCCATTCCAAATTTGACTTTCACGGATCGGCCAGAAATAGAGTTACTCAGCCTTTCAGTCCGGCAACCAGAGCAGTCCGTCGGGAAGCAAACTGCCACCGTGGTTCACATGCCGAATCCGCTTCCCCCAGCACTGCCGCCATAGTGTTTTCCCAAAGACTGGTCATGTGTCTGTCTTCGTCATGATTGAAGCGACGGAGGACTCAAATAGCACGATGTGCGCTGGCTCTGACACAAACCATGCTGCCGTGTCCCATGCCAGCTCCGACACCGTCTTCTTGAATACGGGGTCGCTCCGATCCTCGAATGCGGTCAGGAACCGCAGGCTCGACAACTCAAATCCCGCTTGGATGGCAATCTCGGTAAGGGCTTTCTTGCGGTGTGCATGCACAGGACCATCGCTTGCCACCACCTCCACGAAAACCACCAATAGCTCCGACCCATCGACCTGTTCACCAAGGTCGACCAGGATGATGTCCGGGAGCGCCTTCGACGGGTCGATGCGAAGCTTCAACCTCCGGGCCAGATTGTCATCCTGTTGGACGACCTTGTTGCCCGACTCCGACAGCCAGAGCACCACTGGGTCTTTCAGGAAGCGAACCGCGTACTCCTCAATGACCGCTTTTGTGATGACGCTGGACTTGCCCGCCTTCATCGACCTGGTCTCTCCGCTGGGGAAGGTCACAACCACGGAGTCGTTGTAACGAACTCGCCCCTCCCGAATGATGTGCATGCGAGCCATGGCCGCTTGGGAAAGGTGGGCCCGACGCCACGCGGCAATGGCCGTTTCCAGCGCATCTCCGATCAGATCCTCATCAAACAGGGCAACGAAGTCCCGAGCAAGGGCGTATTTCGGCTTGGCCGACGTCGTCGGGAGATCCGTCCGCTCGACCACCGCACCGAGAGGAATCAACCCAAGGCGCAAGGTCTCGTCCCGGATGGGCTCCCGGGTATTGGGCTTGTACCAGGTGTTGGCTGGTCGGTCCTTGGTGGATGATAGGGACAGTTTGGTCCACGCCTCCCGGTCGTCGTCCCCAAGCCGCTCCGCCTGCGCGTCGGACATGTCGGTGACCTGGCTCGGTCGCAGGAACCGATCCGTGCCTTCCACCGCCCCCACATAGAGCATGACGAACACGGTGTTGGCCGCCATGGTCCGGACCACGTAGTTCCGGTGCTCGGTCCCTTCCGGGAAAATCAGGGACAGACGTTCAAGGATGAGGGAGACAGGCGGGACAACGGGCAACGTCATAGGGTCAATCCATAGAAGCTAGCCACCTTCCGTTCGATGGCGACCAGGGGTGCACCTTCCTCCAGCATGCGTTCGACGGCTTGGAGCCCGTCGATGGAGGGCAAGGGGATGGCATTGAGTTCATAGGCCGAAACCGCGACCGACCCACTTATGCAGCGGAACGCGCGGTCGACGACTTCGGTGTTGAGGACCACGGCCAGGGTCTCTGGCCGGATTGCGGGCGGCACCAGCGTGGTCGGCACGATGCGGTTGAGGTGATTTTCGACCACCGCCCCACCGAACCGGTCGATGAAGTCCTGGGGCATGACGGCAGCGATGATGCGCCGGGCCTGCTCCTTGGAGGTCGTCCGCTGAACAAGGATGGAGGCCTGGGTGTCGACCAGGTGATCCTGCCTGGTCTTAAGCTCGATGAAGGGCACGTGCCCCCGGCGGTCAGCGGCGAAGGCAAAGCCCTCCCCAGTCACGCTCTCGGCCCAGATGATGGGCAAAACGCCCTTGGTCTTTTTGGTACGGAGCTGGTCCTTGTGCCGGTTCCACACGAGAGGTCCGGTGGAGACCGCATAGCCGATGTCCGCCAGGCGGGTCGCCATGCCGGCCATGGTCCCCATGAAGGCTGCATCCGCCTCCGATCGGGGCAGGAGCCAGGGGTCACCCGAAGCATCGAGCGACACCGGACCAAGGGGGCGGACCGTGGCGGCATTCAGTCCCTTCGGGACAACCAGGGAGACGGTTGCCGGAGCCGCCCCACCCCCGACCCGGTAGGTGGTCAGGAGCGTCTCCTGGAGGACGTCGTCAAAGACCCCGTCTCGGTCGGCCACGAGGTCGAAGGCGACCGGCCGGGCCTCTGTGGTCAACAGGCGACGAAGCTCCTTGAAGTACTGGCCGCCGAGGAAGGACGTCGGGGTCAGGTACGCCACCACCCCACCCGGCTTAGTAAGCCGGAGGGCCAGGTCGGTAAACAGGCCATAGAGGTTGGCGTGGCCAAAAAGCGACCGGGCGTAGGTTGCCCGCATGTCCTCGCCCAGGGTCACCCGGCCATAGGGAGGATTGCCCACCACAAGGTCAAAGCCCTCCCCGAGGTCACCCTGGAGGGAGTCCCCAACCCGGACCACGTCCGGCAGACGCCGGCCGGCGGCCTTGCACAGGGGGATAAGGGCGGCGTCCAGGAGGACCCGGGTCATCCAGGCGGCGAAGGGATCGATTTCTGCGCCGGCCAGACGCTTGCCAAGTCGGGCCAGAATCCAGCTCGGCTCCTCCCCTGCTTGCTCGGCCGCTGCGACCATGCGCAGCGCTACGGGGGCGAGGAAGGCCCCCCCACCGCAAGCCGGGTCAATCGCGCTGCCGCAGACAAAATCGAACCCCGCGTCCTCGGCAAGGTCCAGAAGTCGGCTGACCAAGGGGGGTGGGGTATAGAACGCGCCAAGACTGGACCGGAGGGCGTCCGGAAGCATAACGGTATAGATCGAACCGACCAGAAACCCTGCGTCCTCGACCGGGAATGTGGCTACCAGTTCGCCCATCTGTCCGGCCATGGAGCCCGCCTCGGCCGGCAACGAAGCAAAGTCCGCCTCGAATGCCTTGGCCTTCATGCCGGAGGCGTTCTGCTTGCACATTGCAGCCCAGTAGGCATCGAGCACGGCTGCGCAAAATGCCCGGGCATGGCTCAGCCGGGCCTTGTCGGTCTTGCGACTCTCGGCATACCCCTTCGCCATGGCCTTGCAGGCCATGTAACGCTCAAGGGGCGAGGCGTGGGGGTTGAACCAGGCGGCTTGTTCGGTCTTTCGCATGGACATTTCACCGGTGGTGGCGGTTGACCGATTAAATCTGGCCAGCCGCGAAGCGTGGCCAACCGCCGTCTCAACGTGTGAGAAAAATTATTCTCCCACGGACACGACCTCAATCTCCATTGGCGACTCGACCTCGTCGACCCAATGCATTTCGTCGCGGACGTCCGGGAACCCTGCGAAAAAGGCTCCTACTGCCATATATCGGGACCGGAATTGTCTGAACTTGAATGAGTCACCATTGTTGCCTCGGCGTCGATCAAGAGTCCCATCAGCACCCTTCGTGGCCAAGTCTCTGGCATCTTCGGAACGAAAATCTAAACAGCGAGGGCTCACCGTGATGCATCACAGTAACGATGCCCCGTTCCTCGTCAACCAACACAACTTGGGCACCCTTCACCAACACCATTCCGGTTTTCTCTAACATTTTGTTCATTGCGTGGTCGGTGACTATGTATCCTCAAGGAAGGGGCGTGCACACTGCTCCGCTTGGTGACTATTAAGTGTTCCCCTTGAAACGCGGATTGGTTTCAACGCCCGCTTCCGTCGCCCACTTATCAATCGAAGCCCGAAGAAGCGTCATATAACCTTCCTTCTGGATACCCTCGGTGGGATAGGGGTCGTGGTCATTTCCAGTGGTCAGACCATCGAGTAGGGCCTGTACCTTCGCCCTGAACTCCGCATTTTTCGCAACCTCCCGATATGCTGAAAGGGGCTTGTCCTTCGATTGCTCCTCGTAACCGAGAAACCTCTCGAAGTCAGGCACGCTCACCCGATGGCGCGCATTGATTCCGACGGCCCTCGCCTTTTCTATGGCGGCCCGAATGGTCTCGTTTTGCGCCCACATGCCATTGGCACATCCGTCCTTCCTGAACGGCGTGTCGCAATCGTGGACAACGCCAAAGTCAATCTTGAAGTGCTCCATAATGGAGATGAGCGCTGGCAGGATGGCTTTTCCCCGAGCCCTAACCACTGTGACCTTGTCAGCGAGCTGGTGCTCCTGTTCGAGGACGGCAGCCATGAATGCCGCATGCTCCGTGTCGCCCTCGACAAGCACCGGATAGGACCCAAAGAAAATTTCCGCAAGACTCGGGTCAATGTGCTGCATGGCCTGGAGCCATTGCTTTTGCTCTCCCTCGAAGGTGATGTCGTCCGACCGATATGTTTTCGGACTCACCCTCTTGCCGTCGCCGCCGCGCTCCAGCCGGACAATGGTGGTGTGGTCTTCAAACGGATTGACGAAATATGGAGAGTGAGTAGTCATCATGACCTGCCAGTCCGCACTTTCGGCCAACCGATAGAGGTGCTTCTGGGCGGCACGCGCCGCCATGGGATGAAGGGCATTCTCTGGTTCGTCGATGAGCAGCAAGTAACCTGGAAAGGCGGGGTCATCGGCATCCTCTGGAATCGCACCTCCAGCTTCGAAAGCATCGAATTGTGCTTGCAGGGCCGCCACGGCGTCCTCGTCCACAACAGCCTTCTTCCCTTTCGGAGCCTTGGCCTCAGCCAACTGCTTGACGAGCCGCTCCCGATACGTCGAACGGGTTTTCTCCGACCGGGTCAGCTCGTTGTGGACCTGAACCATCGCCCAGAACAGCGCCCGGCGGGCACCCGTGCCCTGCTGGGGGATCGCTGTTTCAGCGTCGCCGTCCTTGACCTTCAGGCCAGACTCAACCTTTGGAACAACCTGGGTCGGCTGAACGGTAAGGCGAACTCCTAGCCCGGGAAAGACACCCTGGAAACTCTGCCCGACCTTTTCGGATATCTCATTGAAACGCTGCTCATGTGCATTGCCGAGTCCCGCAAGCTTTTCGGCGACTGAAGCAATGGCCCCAGCCAGTTGAGACCCTGCATTCGCCCTTTCAAGTTCGATGGTTGCCAGCAACGGAGCAAGGGCCATGGTCGACAGTGTCTTTTCCATCCCCTCGGCGTCCTGGAGGGAACCGATGCGGATGGGCTTGGGCAGTCGCGACTTAAAGACATTGTCTGCGCCTCCCGCCTTGCCTTCGGTTGACCACTCAGCCGTCTCAGGATCCCAAGTCCAACGGTCTGCTTTATATGCAGGCGCCGCCCATCGCCAGAGGCTTCGAACAATCAGGAGTTCGCCCTCTGGCCGCTTCCATTTTTCGTCGACGTTGCCAATTCCTTTGGGAATGTGTACCTCAAGCTCGACCTCACTGAACTCATCATCTTTCGAGTGCTGGCACCGGTCTTTCTCGGCGGAAAAAGTCTCTGCTCCAACGGCAAGTGCGTAAGCCTTTAGGACTGTCGATTTGCCGGCGTTGTTCTTGCCAACCAAACACACAACATTGTCGAGCTCGACCGTCAGGCCGTCCGGCCCGACGCATCCGATATTGCGAATGGTCATTCGGACCAGTTTTGAAGCGTTCTGCATGTCCCTTCCCCAGTTAGCAGGGCATGCACATCCGGCAACCCCATCTGGGAAATCATCCAGCTCATTCGCACCCGTGTCTGTCAGGGATTTCCTACACACCTCACGGAGCGGCATGAGAAGCCGGCGGTTACCAACCGCAGGCGGCGGACAAAGAAGTGGGAGCCAACCACGGGCAGCAGGTCCGCAGGCACACGAAAGCGGACGTAGAGTCCGGCAGGGCGATGCAGGAAAAGGGGCTTTGGCACGAAGGCGATACCTCAAACGATACCTTTTTGAAGGCCGTTTCCGGGTATCGCTGATTGCCTGCAACCGATGTGCCGCAAAGGCTACAAGGGATGCTGGAGCGGGTGAAGGGAATCGAACCCTCGTCAGTAGCTTGGGAAGCTACAGCTCTACCATTGAGCTACACCCGCGTCGGGCCTGGATGGTAATACGAGTGCGGCGATGGGGGGAAGGTGGCGGGTCGCTGAACGTATCCGGTGGCGGCTGCGCTACGTGTCGGCGGGGCGCGCATAATCTTGCCGGGAATCCCATGAGGGCCGGGGCATGCATCGGATACTTTCGCTTTCCATCGTCGCGGGCCTGGCGCTTGCCGCGGGTTCGGTCGCTGCGCAATCCCGCAGCGTGTCCACGGCGGACATGCCGAAGCCGGGGGTGAGCTATATCTCGGGGCCGTCGGCGCCCGTGCGTCGGGAGACGGTGAGCACCGGCACCCTGCCCCAGCCGGCCCGGCTCTATGTCGGCGGCCAGGTCCCCGTGGGCGGCGGCAGCTACCAGCAGCAGGACGACTACGGCGACAGCGGCTACTACGGCGGCGGCTACCCGCCGGGTTATGGCTGGAACGATCGCGATGGGCGCGGCCACGATCGGCCCGACCATGACCACGATCACGATGGCCCGGATGGTCACCATGGCGATAACGACCGCGATCAAGGACGCCCCCTCAGCCTTGCCGCCGGCAGTGGTGGCGCACCGTCGGCCAGCGGCGCGGGCGTGAAGCTCGCACCACAGCGCCAGCCGGGACAGTCGGATCGCGACCGCTGGACTCACGGCTGGAACCCCGGCTACGGCAACAACCTGCCCGTGCGGCCGGAGGACGCCGCGCGCGCCGCGCAGCCCGGCACGGGCATGACCAACAGCCGCGCGCCGCAGCCGGGCACCGGCCGAACGAACAGCCGCGGCCCCCAGCCTGGCACGGGCATCGGCTCGGGCAACCAGCCAGGTACCGGCGTTCCTCTGCATGGCGGCTGGCGCGGCGACGGCCGCTGATCTACGCCACCAGCGGCTGCGGCCACGCGTACCGGCCGTTACAATGCCTGTCCGTTGACGACCCGACATCCAGACGCGCATGCGCGCCGCTGCGATGTGCTTCTGCCAGGCCCAGTGCATTGGGGATGGAAACACATCGCAGGTCGAGTCTGTCGCCTCATTCCGCGTGCGACTCCCCGGAGTCGCCACCCAACGATTCACGCCATAGGCAGCGGCCATGCCGCGCCCTTCGACGGATAGCCTGCATGAACTCACTCTCCCTGCCCCGCATCGCTGTGCATCGCGTTGCGGAATGCTCATCCTCTTTCGGCGGAACGGCATGGTCATGACCCACGACGACGAGACCTCCGGCGACGCGCCGTTTCACCGCCGCATCCGCAGCTTCGTGCTGCGCGAGGGACGCATGACGCCCGCACAGCAGCGCGCGTTCGACGATCACTGGGCGCGCTTCGGCCTCGACTACACCGGCACGGAACGCGACCTCGACGCGACCTTCGGTCGCCATGCGCCGCGCGTGTTGGAAATCGGCTTCGGCAACGGTGAAGCGCTCGCGTGGGCCAGCGAGCACGATCTCGCTCGCGATTACGTCGGCGTGGAAGTCCACGGCCCGGGTGTCGGTCGGCTGATGAATGCGCTCGCGGCTCGCGATGCCAGCAACGTGCGTCTCTACAAGCACGACGCGGTAGAAGTGCTGGAGCACGAGATCCCTGCCGGCAGCCTGTCCGAAGTCCGTATCTGGTTTCCCGACCCATGGCACAAGAAGCGTCACAACAAGCGTCGTCTCGTCCAGCCGGCGTTCGTGGCGCTGCTTGCGTCGCGCATGGCGCCGGGCGGCCTGCTTCATCTGGCGACGGATTGGGAAGCGTACGCCGAGCACATGCGAGAAACGATGGAAGCGGCGCCGGGCTGGCGTAACCGCCTCGGGCCGGGGCTGACAGCGGAGCGTCCCGCATGGCGCGTGGAGACGCACTTCGAGCGTCGCGGCATGCGGCTCGGCCACGGCGTATGGGACTTCCTCTACGAATGGCATGGCACGACGACGGCACCTTGATAGCGACGGCCGCATAATGGCCGTTCGCGCCCAAGGAGCCTATCGATGTCCATTGCCAACGTCGCTGACCTGATCGCAGAAACTCTCGAAGAAGCCGGCGTCCGCCGCATTTACGGCGTCGTCGGCGACAGCCTCAACGCCATCACCGAGTCCCTGCGCCAGCGACAACGCATCGACTGGGTCCACGTACGCCACGAGGAAGTCGCCGCCTTTGCCGCCGGTGGCGAATCGCAACTCACCGGTGAGCTTGCCGTGTGCGCCGGCAGCTGCGGTCCGGGCAACCTGCATCTCATCAACGGTCTGTTCGATTGCCATCGCTCGCGCACACCGGTGCTCGCGATCGCAGCGCACATCCCCAGCGCGGAAATCGGCAACGGCTACTTTCAGGAAACGCATCCGACCGAACTGTTTCGCGAGTGCAGCGTGTACTGCGAGATGGTTTCCGACGCGGCGCAGATGCCGCGCGTGATCGACGCCGCGATTCGTGCCGCCGTTGGCCAACGCGGCGTGGCGGTGGTGGTGATTCCAGGCGACGTCGCGATGCGCAAGTCACCGGTGAAGGCCGCAACGCCTGCCGCTAGCCTGTTGCCCGCAGCGCCGCGCGTCGTGCCGGCCGAGCGCCAGCTCGATGCGCTCGCGGCCCTGCTCAACGAAGGCAAGCGGGTCACACTGCTGTGCGGTCGTGGGACCGCGGGCGCGCATGACGAATTGATTGCCCTGGCCGATGCGCTGAAAGCACCGATCGTGCATGCGCTGGGCGGCAAGGAATTCGTGGAGTACGACAATCCGTTCGATGTGGGCATGACCGGCCTGATCGGTTTCAGCTCGGGCTACCACGCGATGGAAGACTGCGACACGCTGCTGATGCTCGGTACCGATTTCCCGTATCGGCAGTTCTACCCCGAAGATGCCAAGATCGCCCAAGTAGACATCCGCGCCGGCAATATCGGCCGACGCTGCCGTGTCGATCTCGGCATCGTGGGCGACGTTGGCGAGACCCTCCGCGCCCTGCTACCGCGCATCGAACCCAAGCGCGTGCGTGGTCATCTGGATCGCTGCCTTGCGCATTACGAGCGCGCCCGTCACGACCTGGACGAACTGGCGCGGATCGAGCCAGGCCACGATCTCATCCACCCGCAGCAGGTCACCCGACTGGTAAGCGAGCTGGCGGAAGAGGATGCCGTGTTCACCTGCGACGTCGGTACGCCCACCATCTGGGCCGCCCGCTATCTGCGCATGAATGGTAAGCGCCGACTGTTGGGCTCCTGGGTCCATGGCTCGATGGCGTGCGCGATGCCGCAGGCGATCGGCGCGCAAGCAGCCTATCCGGAGCGGCAGGTGATTTCGCTGTCGGGCGATGGCGGCTTCACGATGCTGATGGGCGACTTCATCACCCTGGCGCAGCAGAAGCTGCCCGTGAAAGTGATCGTGCTCAACAACGGCACGCTGGGTTTCGTCGAGCTGGAAATGAAGGCAGCCGGTCTCCTCGAAACCGGCGTGGCGCTGCAGAACCCCGACTTCGCCGCCATGGCGAATGCGATGGGCATCCACGGTCGCCGTGTTGCCCGCGCCAGCGATCTGCCGTCGGCCATCGCCGAGGTGCTGGCTCATGAAGGCCCGGCTTTGCTCGACGTGGTGAGCAACCGCCTCGAGCTGTCGATCCCGCCGAAGATCAGCGGCGAGCAAGTGAAGGGCCTCAGCCTCTACGCGCTGAAGGCCGTGATGAGCGGCCGCGGCGACTCCATTGTGGACCTGGCGCTGAGCAACCTCAGTCGCTGACGAGCAGACCGGCTTCGCGGTGCTGCACGACGCTAGTCATACAGCACCGCGAGCCAGTAAGCAGCGATACGGCGTCGAGTGACGGCGTTCGGGCAGATCACTGATACTCGATGGAAGGATCCCAGCGAGTGCTATCACAGTAATAATCCGTCCCTCTCGCCGCCACCATAAAGAAAACGCCATCGCCCGCGGCGACTTGTCGAACCACGTCGATACTTTTACCCACGGTATCCCCGTTATCGATATCGGCGGCGAAGATTGATGAACCGTTATGCACGATCGAAGTGCTCACGCCGTTACCGCAGCCAACGTCGGCATCCCTTACGGTTCCTTCGATCCTGACTGTTCCTGCGCGTGGGGCGACCCATTTCAGAACGGGAATCTCATTTTCTGCTGGGTGCATGGAATCGGTGTATATGGCCGACCAACGATCCGTGCCCTGCCAGAAACCGTTCTCGAAACTCATGTCATAGATCGTCGAATTGCGACCCGTCTGATACCACCACCGAGGCCCCTGCTGTGACGAGTAATTGACAGACTGGCGGTAGTACTCCGGCCGGTCGGACAAGTTGACGCGCCAGCGATATAGCGCCACATGCGGCGAGTCGCTTGAGAGGGGATCTTTCGCGCAATAGACGTTGAAAATATCGTTCGCCTCGCCGTTGGCGACACCGCCCGGATCGACAATGCTGCAGTATTGATAACCTCCATTGGGACGGAGACTGGCGGCCGCCTCGTCAGCCAACGTCGCACTTGGCGTCCAGCTGATGGCGTCGGTCGACTCGTACAGCTTCACGAACGAGTTCGCGCCACCCCAGGCCATGACAGACAAGAGAACGTAGTACTTACCCGTGTACTGACTATGGACTGCTTGCGTATGAGTGATGCCGTAAGGCCCAAGGAGCGTTGCGCGCCCCCCGAGCCCTGGCTCCGAGAAGCTCCCGCCATAGTACTTGTGCCAGAGATTCGTCCCGATGCCACCCGACCTTGCTGCGCTGAGCACATCGTTCAAATTGGCTCGCGCGACGGACAAGCCGTTTGACCCAGGAGGTAGCGTTTCGTCGCCCACATCGGTGTAGTAGACGTAAAGGAACCCGTCTTTGATCAAATAAGGTGCACCCTGGATGTTCACACCGTCGGGATCGCCATAGGGACTAATGATGCGACCGAGGTAATTCCACGTATTCCCATTGTCCGATGACCATGCGAGCCCAATGCGATTGCGGTGGGCTGCCCCAGCGTTCTCCTCGTGGATGATCGCCAGTAAGCCGCCGTCATTCGGTTGGGGTTGATACAAGCCGACGAACCAAAGGCTACGCACATCTACAGGGTTTAACTTGGTGAACGCGGCGTTGGGGCCGTTGACGCAATATGTCGTGGCAGGATCCAGATTGCAGGTCGATTTCGTCCATAGCACTGAACCGAAGGGATGTTCAGCGTCTCCCTGCATAAGCGACTGGATGATCTTGCCCGAATAATTCCATTGCGACCCCAGCCAGTAGCGAGTTCCCGCGACGCTATAGGAGGACAGCGGCGCGTCTGGCTGTGAATTGGCAAGCGTACCCTGCGTCAATTCTGCCGAGGTGGCGACAATGACCGGAGAGGACACCTCGGTCGAAAATGCCTTTGAACCGAATAGCATCCCTCCAGCGCAGAGCAACGCGTAGAACCTCGCCGTTCCCAGCAACTTGGAATTCACGTAGCACCCCCTTTGGCGAAGAATTACATCGATCAGTCGTGTAATTTGCGGTTGGCGTGTATCGACATCAGCACGCCGAAGCCGGTGAGCAACGATACGGCAGACGTACCGCCGTAGCTGATGAGCGGCATGGGTACGCCCACCACGGGCAGGATGCCGGCGACCATGCCGCCGTTGACTGCCACGTAGACGAAGAAGCTCATGCCGATGGCGCCGGCCAGCAGGCGCGAATAGGTGTCGCGCGCATTCATCGCGATCCACAGGCAGCGGCCGATGATGAACGCGTAAAGCAGCATGATGGCGATGACGCCGACCAAGCCGAACTCTTCGGAGAACACGGCGAAGATGAAGTCGGTCGTGTGCTCAGGCAGGAATTCCAGGCGCGACTGCGTACCGTGCTGCCACCCTTTGCCGAATACACCACCCGAGCCTACGGCGATCTTCGACTGGATGATGTGCCAGCCGTTGCCCAGCGGATCGGACTCCGGGTCCAGCAGCGTGCGCACGCGGTTACGCTGGTATTCGTGGAGGAACTGCCAGGCGACGGGAATGGCAGCGCCCACGGCACCGACCAGCAGTCCGATGCGCCACCATGCCATGCCGGAAAGGAACAGCGCGAACGCGCCTGCGCCTGCCACCAGCAGCGCGGTACCCAGATCGGGCTGCTCGGCGATGAGCCCGGCAGGCACGGCGATCAGCAAGCCGACGACGATGATGTCCTTCCAGCTTGGCGGCAATTGGCGCGGATGCAGATACCAGGCCACCATCATCGGCATGGTGAGCTTGAGCAGTTCGGACGGCTGAAAGCGCATCACACCGAGGTCCAGCCAGCGGTACGCGCCGCGACCTTCACCGAGCACCGCCACCACCACGAGCAACGCGGTGCTGCCGAGATAGAGCCATGGCGTCCACGACCGCAGTACCGGCGGCGGAATGCGCGAGATCACAACGAGCAGCAGACCGCCGAGCACGAAGCGCGCCGCCTGTCCCGTCACCAGCGACAGATTGCCGTTGCCTGCGCTGTACAAGGTCGCCAAGCCGGTGCATCCGAGCACGAACAACGCCAGCAACAACGGCAGGTCGAGCCGCGGCCGGGTGAGCAGGCGCAGGCCGAAGCGTTTGAGCCGGGCGGAGAGGTTCTGGATCATTGGCCCTGGTCCTCGACGTTGTCGTCGTCGGGAGATGCCTGCGCACTCGCGGCCGAGGCGGGCGCCGTGCCCTCGCTGGCAGGTGCCGCTTCGGGCAAGGCGTCTGACGTGACGACGTCGGCAGGCGACAGATCGGTCGGTCGCTGGCCGCCCTCGTCCACGACCCACTGGTCGAGGATCTTGCGGGCGATGGGGCCGGAATCCTTCGCACCCCACGCACCGGCCTCGAGCACCACCGCCACCGCAATGCGCGGATCCTCGGCAGGCGTGTAGGCAATGAACAGCGCACGGTGGCGCGTGGCGAGATAGGCCGTGTTCTTGTTTTCGTTGTACGCGTTGGTAGTGCGCGAGAAGCGCTCCGCCGTACCGCTCTTGCCAGCGATCACGTACGGAAACCCTTTGCCGAGGCCCTTGCCGGTGCCTTCGCCGTTGATCACCGCAATCATGCCCTGGTCCACCGCGTCCCAATCCGCCGGCTTCCGAATCAGCGAGGGACCGGTGGGTGGAAACGCCTGCGGCACGCGCGGGCTATCCACGCCATCCTGCGTGTCGAGCAGGAAGTGCGGCTTGTACGGCACGCCACGACCGGCGAAGGTTGCCGTCGCATGCGCGAGTTGCAGTGGTGTCACCGCCCAGTAGCCCTGTCCGATGCCGGCGATGATCGTCTCGCCCGGATACCAGCCGGCCTTGCTTCGGGTGGCCTTCCATTCGCGCGAAGGCAGAATGCCTTCGACTTCGCCGACGAGATCGATACCGGTCTTCTGGCCGAACCCGAAACGACCCATCCAGTCGGCCAGCCGATCGATGCCCATGTCGAGCGCGAGGCGATAGAAATAGGTGTTGGTCGACTTCTCGATGGCGCGTTGCAGATTGACCGTGCCGTCGCCCCCGCGCTTGTCGTCGCGATAGCAGCGCGATTGCCCAGGAATGCAGAACTCGCCTGTGGACAGCACGGTATCGCTGGGCCGACGAATGCCCATCGCCAGGCCACCAAGCGCGAGGAATGGCTTCACCGTGGAGCCGGGCGGATACACGCCGCGGAGACCGCGGTTGTACAGCGGCTTGTCGGGCGCGGTGGTCAGCGCCTTGTAATCGGCGGAGCTGATGCCGTTGACGAAGAGGTTGGGATCGAAGCTCGGTTCGCTGGCGAAAGCGAGCACCTGGCCGTTGCGCGGATCGATCGCGATGGCGGCACCGGCGCGACCGTTCATGGCTTCTTCCGCGGCCTTCTGCAAGCGCACGTCGATGCTCAGGTAGATGTTCTTGCCGGGCGTAGGCGGCGTGGTGTCGAGCACGGCCTGGGTACGGCCGTCGGCATTGACCTCAACCAGTTCGTAACCCGGCTGGCCATGCAGCAGCTTCTCGTAATAGCGCTCGATACCGATGCGGCCGATATGCGTGGTGCCCTTGTAGCTGGCCTCCTCGTCTTCGTCCATGCGATCGAGGTCGTCCGCGTCGATGCGGCTTACATAGCCGATGACGTGAGCCATCTGCGCAGCGAGCGGGTAGCGCCGGGTGAGATAGGGCACCACGTCCACGCCGGGGAATCGCCAGCGATTCACCGCGAATCGGCCAATTTCATCCTCGGTGAGCTTGAGCTTGAGCGGCACGCCTTCGAAGCGCCGACTCTGCTTCACCTGCTTCTTGAAAGCCGTGATGTCTTCGTCGCTGATCGGTACGACGGCACCCAACTCGTGCAGCATGGCGTCCATGTCGGGCACCTGCTCGGGCGTAACCTCGAGACGGAACGCAGGCACGTTGTCGGCCAGCAACACGCCGTTGCGATCGTAGATGAGGCCACGTGCCGGCGGGATCGCGCGCGGCTTCACGCGGTTCTGGTCCGAGCGTGCCACGAACTCGTCGTGGTGCAGCACCTGCAGATAGACATAGCGCACGCATACGGCGGCGAGGCCCAGCAGGATCAAGACGAAGCCCGCGAGCGCACGGCGACGGAACAGCGCCACCTCGCCGCGGACTTCCTTGATCGAGGCGCGCCGCCTGCTCATGCCTCGTGGATGCGCAGGCGCGCGCGAAGGTCATCGAGGATGAGGAAGACGAACGGCCAGAGAGCTGCGCCAACGAACGGCGAGATCCAGTACTCCGGCGGCGGCAACGGATCGCCGCCGAAAACGCGTATCAGCAGCAACAGGATGCGATCGTTCAGCAGGAAACCCAGTACCGCTAGCGATTGCTGCCACATGGGAAAGAAGCGCAGGCGCGAGCGGAAGCGCAAGGCGATGAACACCATGGCCGTGAGCCGCAGCGCCTGTTCGCCGAGCAGTATGCCGTCGAACAGATCGGCCGCGACGCCGAGACAGAAGGCGAGGCCCAGCGTGACGCGATCCCCGGATTGCAGGCACCAGTAGAGCAACACCAGCGCAGGCCAGTACGGCTTGAACGGCGTCAACGGGCCCGGCAGCGGGATCAGCATCAGGAACAGGGAAATCAGCAGCGTGGCGGCGAACCACAACTGGCGAACGCGGACCTTGTTCATCGTGCGGTCCCCGTCGGGGTGGCGGCGGTCGCCGAGCGTGCCGGCAACGGCGTCGCCGTGGGCGACGTCACCGACGGCAAGGTCGGTTGGGGCGCGTTGGGATCGGGCGCCAGGGAAGCGGGCGGACCAACATTGGGCGCCGGCGCGGGCGGCCCGTCGACTTCGGCGAGGTCGTGCAGGAGCAGCACGTCCTCGCTGCGATCGAGGTCCGCCGCGGGCTTCGCCTGGGCCGACAGGAAGGTGCCGGATGGCGTCTGTGCGACATCGCGAACCTCACCCACCGGGAAGCCGGGTGGGAAACGCCCACCCAAGCCCGAGGTGACCAGCTTGTCACCCACCTGCACATCGGCCGAGACGGGGATGTTCGGCAACGTGAGCATGTCGCCTGCACGCGAGCCGTAGGCGATGGTGCGCAGGCCGCTGCGTTCGACGGTCACGGGGATGGCGTGATTGGGATCGGTGATGAGCATGGCGACCGAGGTGGTCGGCATGACCTCGACGATCTGCCCCATGACGCCCCGGGCGTCGATGACTACCTGTCCCGGCTTCACCTTGTCACGCGCGCCGACGTTCAGCACGATCCGGTGACGGAAGCTGCCGAGATCGACGCCGATGAGGCGCGCGAGCTGCACGTTCAGCGAAAGGCTGTGCTGGGTGTCGAGCAGTTCCTTGAGGCGCTGGTTCTGCTCGGCTACCGACGCCATGCGATTGAGCTTGGCATTGGCCAGCAGCAGATCCTCGCGCAGGCGCTGGTTCTGTTCGGTGAGGCGCTGGCGATCCGCGAAGGCGACGGTCGCCGCCTGGAACCCCTGCGATGGCAGGCCGGCAATGCGATAGACCGGCTCCACGAGAATCGACAGGCCATAGCGCACGTTGGCGAGCCAGCCGCCCCGGTGATCGAGCACCATGAGCACGCAGGCGAGCGCCAGGTAGACGATGAGCCGCAACGTGCCGGCCACGCCGGGCGCAAACAGGGGCGACTTGTCGTCGCGATTCAGGGCCATGACGGGATGCTCTGGGCCGCGCTGTCGGAAGCCGGCTGGCCCGCCAGGTCACAGGCCGCAGCGAGCGCTTCCTGTGCATCCTTTGCGCGCTCCGGCCTCCGCGCCGTGCGCGCCGCCATCATTCGAACGCGAAGAAGTCGCTGCCGTGCTGGTCGATCATCTCCAGGGCCTTGCCGCCGCCGCGCGCCACACAGGTGAGCGGGTCGTCGGCCACCTGCACGTGCAGGCCGGTTTCCTCGGAGATCAGGCGATCCAGGTCGCGCAGCAGCGCGCCACCACCGGTGAGCACGATGCCGCGCTCGGCCACGTCGGAGCACAGCTCCGGCGGGGTCTGCTCCAGCGCCGCCTTGACCGCCGCCACGATGCCGGACAGCGGCTCGTGCAGGGCTTCGAGCACTTCGTTGGAGTTGATCGTGAACATGCGCGGCACGCCCTCGGCGAGGTTGCGGCCGGAGATCTCGATCTCGCGCACTTCGCTCTGCGGGAAGGCGCAGCCGATTTCGAGCTTGATCCGCTCGGCGGTGGATTCGCCGATCAGGGTGCCGTGGTTGCGGCGCACGTAGTTGATGATGGCCTCGTCGAAGCGATCGCCACCCACGCGCACGGACTGCGAGTAGACGATGCCGTTGAGCGAGATCACCGCCACTTCCGACGTGCCGCCGCCGATGTCGAGGACCATGGAGCCACGGGCCTCGTGGACCGGGATACCGGCGCCGATCGCGGCTGCCATGGGTTCTTCGATGAGGAAGACGTCACGCGCACCCGCGCCCTCGGCCGACTCCTTGATGGCGCGGCGCTCGACCTGGGTCGAGCCGCAGGGCACGCAGACCAGCACGCGCGGGCTGGGGCGCAGCATGCGCGAACGGTGAACCTGCTTGATGAAGTGCTGGAGCATCGCCTCGGTCATGGTGAAGTCGGCGATGACGCCGTCCTTCATCGGACGCACGGTGGCGATGTTGCCCGGGGTACGGCCGAGCATGCGCTTGGCGTCGCCACCGACTGCCGCGACGGCCCGTGGACCACCCGGGCCGCGATCCTGGCGGATCGCCACCACCGACGGCTCGTTCAGGACGATGCCCTGCCCGCGCACATAGATGAGCGTGTTCGCCGTGCCGAGATCGATGGAAATGTCGTTCGAAAAGAGTCCGCGGAACTTCTTAAACATGATGCGGCGGGCGCCCGTTGCGGCAAAAAGTAAGCGTGCGAGTCTAGATTGGCGCCCTCCCCCACGCAAGGGCAGATAAGTTAAGAAAGCCTTGTAAGTCCGAATGATGCATGCGGAAGCTCCCCTCCCCGGGTAGGTCCAGGACCACCCCGGCGGTCGCCTCCGGACCCGTTTTTGGGTACGATTCGCCGGTTTGCCGTCATCCTCGTCGACGGCGTTTTGCCGCGGCCGATCCCGGCCCCATCACCTTCAGGGTTTCCCAACGCATGACTGCCGTTATCTGCGGATCGCTCGCCTACGACACCATCATGGTGTTCCAGGACCAGTTCAAGAACCACATCATTCCGGATCAGGTGCACATCCTGAACGTGTCGTTCCTGGTGCCGGCCATGCGCCGCGAGTTCGGCGGTTGCGCGGGCAACATTGCGTACAACCTCAAGCTGCTCGGCGGCCAACCGATGCCCGTCGCGACCGTAGGTCAGGACTTCGCGCCGTACCGCGCGCACATGGAGAAGTTCGGTATCCGGCTCGACGGCGTGCGTCAATTCGACGATCAGTTCACGCCGCAGTGCTTCATCACCACTGACCTGGACAACAACCAGATCACGGCCTTCCATCCTGGCGCGATGTCGAGCGCACAGGAGAATCACGTGCGCGACATCGCCGATTGCAGCTTCGGCATCGTGGCACCGGATGGCCGCGAAGCCATGCTCCAGCACGTGGACGAGTTCGCCGCGCGTGGCGTGCCCTTCATCTTCGACCCGGGCCAGGCGATGCCGTTGTTCAACGGCGACGAATTCCGCGCGATGATCGAGAAGTCGACGTACGTGATCGTCAACGACTACGAGTCGCAGTTGCTGCAGCAGCGCACCGGCTGGAGCGCATCTGACATCGCCGCCAAGGTGAAGGCGTACATCGTGACGCTCGGACCGCGTGGCTCGCTGATTCACGCCGATGGCGCCACGATCGAGGTGCAGCCGGCACGCGAGCGTAAGGTCGTCGATCCGACGGGTTGTGGCGACGCTTATCGCGCAGGCCTCATCTTCGGCATCATGAAGGGCTACGACTGGCCGACCATCGGACGCATGGCGTCGCTGATGGGCGCGCTGAAGGTCGAGCATCCGGGCACGCAGAACCAGTTCTTCACCTACGAACAGTTCGCTGGCGAGTTCGAGGAACAGTTCGGTTACAAGCTGGCCTGAGCCTTCGACATCGCTTAAAAACAAAGGGCGGCGCATCACTGCGCCGCCCTTTGCGTTTCTGGCATGCGATCGTGCGCGTCAGTTGCGCGGCTTGAATCCCATCGTGGCGTTGACCGCCTGTTTCCAGCCTTCGTAGAGATCGTTGCGACGCTCTTCGGTCATCGACGGCTTGAACTCGCGATCGATCGCCCAACGGGTGGCGATGTCCTTCTTGTCCTTCCAGAAGCCCACGGCAAGACCGGCAAGATAAGCCGCGCCCTGCGCCGTCGTCTCCTGCACCTTCGGCCGCAGCAAGGTCACGTTGAGAATGTCGGCCTGGAATTGCGCCATGAAGTCGTTGGCGATGGCGCCGCCATCGGCGCGCAGTTCCTTCAATTGGATACCGGAATCGCTCTGCATCGCCTCGAGGACATCGCGCGTCTGGTAAGCCATCGACTCGATCGCAGCGCGAATGAATTGCTCCTTCGTCGTGCCGCGCGACAGGCCGAACACGGCACCGCGTACGTCGCTTCGCCAATACGGCGCGCCGAGACCGACAAAGGCGGGCACGAAGTACACGCCGTCATTGTCCTTGGCGCGCTCGGCGTACTCCTGAGAGTCGGAGGCCTTGCCGAGCATGCGCAGGCCGTCACGCAGCCATTGAATCACCGAACCCGCGACGAAGATGCTGCCTTCGAGCGCGTACTCGACCTTACCGTCGACGCCCCAGGCAATGGTGGTGAGCAAGCCGTTCTTCGAACGGACGGCTTTCTCGCCGGTGTTCATGAGCATGAAGCAGCCGGTGCCGTAGGTGTTCTTCGCAAGACCTTCCTCGAAGCACGCCTGGCCGAAGAGTGCCGCCTGCTGATCGCCAGCGATACCTGCAATGGGCACCTCACGACCGAAGAAGTGCTTCGACAACGTCTTGCCGTAGACCTCGCTGGACGACTTCACCTCGGGCAACATCGCACGCGGTACGCCGAGCATCTTCAACAGCTCGTCGTCCCATTCGCACTTGTGGATGTCGTACATCAAGGTGCGCGATGCATTGGTGTAATCGGTGACGTGTACCTTGCCGCCAGTGAGGTTCCAGATCACCCAGGTGTCGATGGTGCCGAACAGCAGGTCACCTGCCTCGGCGCGCGCCTGCGCACCGTCGACGTGATCGAGTATCCAGCGCACCTTGGTGCCGGCGAAGTAGGCGTCGATGAGAAGACCCGTCTTCTCGCGGACCATCTCTTCGTGGCCTTCCTTCTTCAGCCGCTCGCAGATATCCGCGGTCTGGCGCGATTGCCACACGATGGCGTTGTAGATCGGTTGGCCGGTGTGCCTGTCCCAGACCACCGCGGTCTCGCGCTGGTTGGTGATGCCGATTCCTTCGATGCATGCGGGATCGATCTGCGAGCTGCTGATGACCTCCGTCATCGTCGAGAGCACGCTGGTCATGATCTCGCGCGGGTTGTGCTCCACCCAGCCGGGTTGTGGAAAGATCTGCGGAAACTCGCGCTGTGCGGTACCGGCGATGTTGCCATCGTGATCGAACAGGATCGTGCGCGAGCTGGTGGTGCCCTGGTCGATGGCGAGAATGTAGGTCTTCTTGGTCACGGTAAGTCCTCTCGAATCATGCCGCGATAGCGGTATAGGCGAAGGCGGCGAGCAAGGCGCCGATGATCGAACCGATAATGGGAACCGGTGCATAGGCGAAATCCGAACCGCCCTTGCCCGGGATCGGTAGCAGCGCGTGCGCCACGCGCGGGCCGAAATCACGAGCCGGGTTGATGGCGTAGCCGGTCGGACCACCCAGGCACATGCCGATCACGACCACGAGCAGGGCGACGGCGATGGGTGCAATGCCCTTGGACAGATCGTTGCTACCAATGGCGAGCACGCAGTAGACCAGCACGAAGGTGCCGATGACCTCGGTCAGGAGGTTGGCCGGCAGCGAGCGCACGGCAGGAATGGTGCAGAACACGCCCAGCTTCTTCGTGGGATCCGGCGTGCGGCCCCAGTGAGCGAGATAGGTGAGATAGACGAGCACCGCGCCCGTAAATGCGCCTGCCATCTGCGCTGCCACGTATCCCGGAACGAGCGACCACGAGAGCTTGCCGATCGCCGCGAGGGCCAGGGTAATCGCAGGGTTCATGTGCGCGCCGCTCTTTGCGGCGACAAAGATGCCCATGAGCACGGCAAGCCCCCAGGCCCACGTGATAACACCCCAGCCGGCATTCTCGGCCTTCGAATCCTTCAACAGCACGCCTGCGACGACACCGTCGCCGAGCAGAATCATCACCATCGTTCCGAGGAACTCACTCAGATACACCGACATGCTGAGTACTCCTTCATCGTGCGGGCCGGTCAGCAGTACGGCCCGTGCTGGGGGGATGGCGACTCGCGCGTCAGCGCTTCGTCGCCAGGTAAGCGGACAGGCGCTCCACGTCGGGCGGTGTAACCCGCAAGCCGACTTTGGTGCGACGCCAGAGAATGTCTTCGGCTTCGGTGGCCCACTCGTGCCGGACGAGATAGTCGACTTCCGCCTGGTAAAGATCGGAGCCGAAGTTCTCGCCGAGGGCGTCAAGACCAGTGGCCTCGCCCAGTAGATCGCGCGCGCGGGTGCCGTAGCTGTGCACGAGGCGCCATGCGAGCTTTTCAGGCAGCCAGGGGCGGCTCGAGCGAATGTCGGCGAGCAGTTCGTCGGTATCGCGCTCGCCACCGCCAGGCAGCGGAGGTGCATCGGCCGTCCACGCCGGGTTACGGTTGCCGAGCAACGGGGCCAGGCGATCGACGGCCTCTTCGGAGAGCTTGCGATAGGTCGTGAGCTTGCCGCCAAAGACATTGAGCAGCGGTGCGCCGTCCTGATTGACATCGAGCAGGTAGTCGCGCGTCACTTCGGATGCACTGCCTGCTTCGTCCTGCAGCAGCGGGCGCACCCCGCTGTAGCTCCAGACGACGTCGGAAGGCGTGAGTTGCTTCTTGAAGTAACGGTTCGCGGCGTCGCACAGGTAGCTGGTTTCGTCCGTGCCGATGTGGGGATGCGACGGGTCGTCGTGGTACTCGATATCGGTCGTGCCGATCAGGGTGAAGTCGCGCTCGTAGGGAATGGCGAAGACGATGCGGCGATCGGGTTGTTGGAAGATGTATGCGTAGCGGTGCTCGAAGATCTTCGGCACCACGATGTGGCTGCCCTTGATGAGGCGCAACGTGTGCTGGTGCTTGAGACGCACCACGTCGTCGAGAAAGCTCGCGGCCCAGGGACCTGCTGCATTGACCAGCGCACGCGCCTTGACGAAGTGTCGCGATCCGTCGCGAGCTTCCAGCTCCGCCGTCCAACCGTCGCCATCGCGGCGCGCGCTCACGCACTTCGTGTGGGTTTCGATACGTGCACCGCGCCGTGCCGCGTCCATCGCATTCAGCACGACGAGTCGTGCGTCCTGGACCCAGGCGTCCGAGTACACGAAGCCCACGGAGAACTCGTCGCGCAGGGGCGCGCCGGTCACGTGCTTACCGAAACGCACACGGCGAGAACCCGGCAGCGTGCGGCGACCACGGCCCAGATGGTCGTACAGGAACAGGCCGACACGAATCATCCAGGCAGGACGCAGGTGCGGCTGATGCGGCAGCACGAAACGCAGAGGCCAGATGATGTGCGGCGCGGCGCGGAGCAGTACCTCTCGCTCCGCAAGAGCCTTTCCGACGAGGGCAAACTCGAACTGCTCCAGATAGCGCAGACCACCGTGAATCAGCTTCGTGGAAGCGCTGGACGTGTGAGAGGCGAGGTCGTCGCGTTCACACAACCACACGCTCAGTCCGCGACCTACCGCATCACGAGCGATCCCGACGCCATTGACGCCGCCACCCACCACCAAGACATCGACCTGCTCGACCATCGGGTACTCCGTTTGCGGGAGGCGAGGCGCGTCGCACGTACCCTACGCTCGGGTACGTTCGTTTTCGTCCGTTAAGACGGTGTTTTCCACGAAAACGAACATTCTTACGACGTCGCCGGCTATCGCCTGCGTACAAACGAGCATATGCGAACATAAACGAACATCGCACGCTGCACTGCAGCGTAGGGGACGCCGGAGACCCGTGACCCCGTAGGCGACTTAGTCTTCGGCCACGTGCACCTGCGTGCCAGCTGCCTCGAGGACGGGGATAAGCACGTCGGGGGGCGGACGATCGGTGAACCATGCATCGACATGCGAAAAGTCGCCGAGGCGAACCATCGCATTTCGACCGATCTTGCTGTGGTCGGCACCGAGGAAGACCTGGCGCGAGTGCTCGATGATCGCCTGCGCGACGCGCACCTCGTGAAAATCGAAGTCGAGCAAGGTGCCATCGAGTTCGATACCGGAGATACCGATGATGCCGAAGTCCACCTTGAACTGGCGGATGAGTTCGATCGTCGCCTCGCCAGTCACGCCGTGATCTCGGCCGCGCACCACACCACCGGCAACGATCACCTCGAAGGTGGGGTTGTCGCTCAACAGGATGGCGATGTTGAGGTTGTTCGTGATGACGCGCAGATCGCGATGCTCAAGCAGCGCGCGACCGACGCCTTCGTTCGTCGTGCCGAGATTGATGAAGAGCGAAGAGCCATCGGGAATTTCCCGCGCGATGGATGCAGCGATGCGGTTCTTCTCCGCAGCCTGTAGCGACTGCCGCGCGGCATACGCGACGTTCTCAACGCTCGAGGGAGCACTGACACCCCCGTGATAACGACGAATCAGTCCGGCATCGGCGAGGAGATTCAGGTCGCGGCGAATCGTCTGGGGGGCCACGTCGAAATGACTGGCCAACTCGTCCACGCCAGCGAAGCCTTCGCGCTGGACGATGGCAATCAATTCTTCCTGCCGCCGATTGAGTCGTGGATCCATCGCCTTCCCGTTCTGTCGCACTGCGCGGACATGATGACGCTTTGTCGCGAGAGTGTCATGCCGCAGGCGCGTTGGTTACGCTCCCCCAGTAGCCGCGTTATGTGGGAGCCGCCATGGCAACGAGGGAGATGTCTGGTGGGAGCCAGCCTGCTGGCGATGGGAACTTGTCTCGCTGTTACACCGCTTCGTGGGCTTCTCGCCGCCATGGTGGCTCCCGCAGGCCAAGCAAAAAACCCGGCCTCTAATGAGACCGGGTTTTTAGGATAAAGCCCCTGGCGGTGACCTGTTGCGGGTCGTGCCCGCTGGGCACGACAGCAACAAGAAAAAACCCGGCCTCAACGAGACCGGGTTTTTAGGATAAAGCCCCTGGCGGTGACCTACTCTTGCATGGCTTGAGCCACACTACCATCGGCGCATGCGCGTTTCACTTCTGAGTTCGGGATGGGATCAGGTGGGACCACGCCGCTATAGCCGCCAGGGAAGGGGTGGGAGCAGCGCCT
>NZ_FPIS01000008.1:0-5599 GCF_900119235.1 Luteibacter sp. UNCMF366Tsu5.1
GTCGTGGTGACCGGTTACGACACCTATTTCGCTTCGGGCGGCACGCGCGAGAGCCTGCTGGCGATCCAGTCGGGGCAGGCCCGGTTTACCGACTTCACGATCTTCCGTCTGCCGATGAGCTGTCCGGTGCCGGTGATCGCGGCGATGCAAGGCCACGGCATCGGAGCAGGCTGGTCGCTGGGTCTGTTTGCGGACCTGGGGTTCTATGCAGAAGAAGCGCGTTACGTCAGCCCGTACATGGATTACGGTTTCACGCCCGGAGCCGGCGCAACGCTGATGGCACCGGCACGACTGGGCCAGGCGCTGGGGCGGGAAAGCCTGCTGAGCGCCCGCGAATACACGGGTCGTGCGCTAGGCGAGCGCGGCGTGGGCGAGGCGGTGCTGCCGCGCGCCGAGGTGTTGCCGGCGGCACTGGCGTTGGCGTCGCGGATGGCGCGGCATCCGCGGCATCGACTGGTCGGGCTCAAGGCGTTGTGGAACGTGGGTCTGGCCGAACGGGTGGACGAGACCTTCGCGCGCGAGTTGGACATGCACGACAAGACCTTCGTGGGTCGCGACGATACGTCCCGTTTCATCCAGGCGCGTTTCGAAGCTCTGGCAAAGACGCCAGCACCGAAACCTGCCGCGTCGAAACCCCTCCCCGCCGCCGCACCCGTTGCCTCGCCGACGAAGGTGGCGGTGCGTTCGCCCGATGCGGTCGCTGCAAAGCTTCGCCAGGGGCTCGATATCGAACTGCATCTGCAAGGCCGGTCGATCGACGACGACATGGAGTTCATCCAGCTCGGCCTGGACTCGATCAGCGGTGTGACCTGGGTGCGGCGGATCAACGAGGACTTCGGCACCGCGATCGAGGCGACGGCGATCTACAGCTACCCGACGATCCGGCAACTCGCGGCCTATATCGCGTCGCTGCTGCCGTCCGAGTCGGTCATGGAGGAAACCGCACCGAGCGAGGCACCCGCCGCCACGCCCGCACCATTGCGACCTACGCTGCGCCGACGCGTGACGTCGCGCCAACGGCAGGCTTCGCCAGCGCAGGCGATGGACCGCATCGCCATCATTGGCATGTCCGGCCGCTATGCCGGTGCGGACGATCTCGACGCGTTCTGGCAACAGATCGTTGAAGGTCGCGATGCGATCCGTGAGATACCCTCGTCGCGCTGGGCTATCGACGATTTCTACGACCCGAACCCCGAGGCGCGCGATCGCATGATGTCGCGCTGGCTGGGGGCCATGGATGACGTCGACTGCTTCGATACGTTGTTCTTCCGCATCTCGCCCGACGAAGCGGAGCAGATGGACCCGCAGCACCGTCTGTTCCTGCAAGAGGCGTATCACGCCTTCGAAGACGCCGGCTATACGAGTCGTGCGTTGAGCCGTTCGCGCTGTGGCGTGTACCTTGGCATCTCGACGAACGACTACGCCTTGCTGCTCGCACGCAGTGGCGTGGTCTCCGCACCGGTCACGGCCAACAGCTACTCGATCGCCGCGGCCCGCATCGCCTACCACCTCAATCTCAACGGTCCGGCGATCTCGGTCGATACCGCCTGCTCGTCGTCATTGGTGTCGTTGCATCTCGCCTGCCAGGCGCTGCGTACCGGGGAGGTGGACATGGCCCTGGCGGGCGGAGTGAGCCTCTGGCTGGCTCCGGAATCGTATCTCGCGCTCAGCCAGGCGGGCATGTTGTCGCCGAGCGGTCGCTGCAAGGCGTTCGACGACAGCGCGGACGGCATCGTCATGGGCGACGGCGTCGGTGCGCTCGTGCTCAAGCGGCTCGCGGATGCGGAGCGCGATGGCGACCGTATTCTTGGCGTCGTGGCGGGTTCCGGGATCAACCAGGACGGCCGAACGAACGGCATCACGGCGCCGAGCGCCGTGAGCCAGGCCGAACTGGAGCGCGACGTGCATCGCCGCTTCGGCATCGATGCGGATGGCATCGACTACGTGGAGACGCACGGCACGGGTACGCCGCTGGGCGATCCGATCGAACTGGAAGCCCTGGCCTCGGTGTTCCGCGAAAGCACCTCCCGGCGCAACTACTGCGCGCTGGGTTCAGTGAAGAGCAATATCGGCCATACCTCGTCTGCCGCTGGTGTCGCGAGCGTGCAGAAGGTGCTGCTCTCGCTGCGTCACGGCACGATCGCACCGACCCTGCACGTCACGCGCGAGAACCATCACTTCGATTTCGCTGGATCGCCGTTCTTCGTCAATCGCGAAGCCACGCCGTGGCCTACGCGTGAGGATCGCGTGCGCCGCGCATGCGTCAACTCGTTTGGCTACAGCGGGACGAACGCCCACGTGGTGATCGAGGAATACCGCGCGTCACGACCTGCCGTCACATCGAGTCGTTCCGCGCCGTCGGGCGGTCAGGTGGTCACGCTCTCGGCGCGCGATGCGGAGGCATTGGTCCGTCGCGTGACCGACTTCGCCACATGGATGGAGGTGCATCCTCACGCCGACGTCGCAGCCATCGCCTTCACGACCCAATGCCGGCGCGATGCGATGGACGCCCGTGTGGCATTCGTCGCCACCGATGCGCGTGGGCTGGCCCAGGCCGCCAGGACGTGGCTCGAACGTGGTGTGCGGAAACACGTACGACCTGACGACGCGGCCCTGGCGTCGTGGCTCGCCACGCGCGACATGACGCGTCTTGCCGAAGCATGGGAAGCGGGGATGGACGTGCCGTGGGATACGTTGCATGAGGGAGCGCGGACGGTGACGTCGCTGCCGCTCTATCCGTTCGCCCGCGAGCGCTACTGGGTGGGTGGCGCGTCGGTCGCGGCACCGGCAGCAGCGCCCGCGGTGGGCGATGCCGCGTGGATCGAGGAGGTACTCGGGCGCGTAGAGAACGACGAGCTCGATACGGCACAGGCGGTGGCACTGCTGGGCGCACTGCAATGAACGAACGAAAGGGAACGGGTATGGTGAGCTTCATCGAGTTCGTGGTCTCGGAATGGAAAGGCCGCCGGTTGTCACGGGCCGATGCTGCGGAACTCATCCGGCAGTTCTCCAGCCGCAGGCAGGGCGAGCGACCACTGCATCCGCTGCTGCATGAGAACGTTTCGGACCTTGCCCGGCAGGCTTTCCGTTCCACGTGGCGAGGCAACGAGCCGTTCCTTCTCGACCACCAGGTTCTGCTTGGTGGTTCGCCCACGCCAGTGCTTCCCGCCGCGGCCTATCTCGAACTGGCGTATGCCGCTTTGCTCCGTGCGACTCCGGAAGACGCACGACGCCCGGTGATCGAGTTGCGGCACGCGGCGTGGATCGCGCCATTCGTTGCCAAGGGCGCGTCGTCGCTTCTGGTGACGGTGTCGCCGGACGATCACGGCACTTTCGACGTCGACATGCTGAGCGGCGAAGGCGATGCGGTACAGGTGCATGGCGAACTGAGCGCGGCATGGGTGGAACGCGAGCTACCCGAGGCGATCGATGTCGACGCCCTGTCCGCGACCATGCCTACGGCGATCGATGTGAGCCAGCTCTACGCGCGCTTTGCCGCGATGGGCCTGCTCTATGGGCCGAGCCACCGTACGATCGCGACGCTTTCGCGAGGCGATTCAGATGCGCTGGCCCGACTGATCCGTTGCGACGACATGGGCGGCAGCGGTGCGTTCGCCATGCCCCCGGGCATGCTGGATGGCGCTCTGCAGGCGTGTTTCGCACTCATCGATGACGTGAGTGAGCCGCATCTCCCCTTTGCGGTCGAGCAGGTCAGCGTGCTTGCGCCGTTGCCGCCCGAAGTGTGGGCCTGGGTGCGGCCGGGACGGACAAGCAGCGATGCCGGTGTGCGTCACTTCGACGTCGATCTGCTGGACGACGAAGGTCGCAGCCTGGTGCTACTTCGCGGTCTGTCGGCACGTGCGCTGCACGGGGCCGGCAAGGGACACCGAACACCACCACGGCTGGCCGTGGCCGACGCTGGCGGCACGTGGCGAGCACTGGACGAAGCGGCCAAGCCCGGCGAATGCCTGTGGCGCGAACATGCTTCCTACCTCGTGTTCGATGCGATCGAAGGGCCAGGTCGTGCCATCGCGGACGACATTTTGTCCCGCACGCGTCATGCACGCATCATCGGGTTCGGGTCGGGCGAAGCGAACAGCGAACGCACTGCCGAATTCATCGCAAGGGCGCAGGGACGCGCATCGTGGCATCACGGCATCCCGGATCGTGCTGCCATGTCGTCGCTCACGACGTCGCTCTATCCGCTGCGCGGCGTCGTGGCCTGCGACGGGAGTCTCGCGGAGAACGTGCTCGCCGCCGTCGATGCCGCGACGGCAACGGCCGACCTCGACTTCTTCGTCGCAGGTGCTTCCGAAGATGCGGCGAACGGTTCGTTCACCGGCTTCGTGACGCAACGCCGTGCTCAGGTCGAAGGAGGCGATCGGCGTGGTGCGACGATCGCACTCTCCTGGACCGTTCTCGATCCGGCAGAGCTACCCGCCGCACTGGTCGCCGCGCTCGTCAGCGGTGCCGCACAGGTCAGGCTGCTCCCGCGCGTCGCCTCCGAACCGGCACCGGTCGTGACCGGCGGCGCGGACGTACTCGCGCGTCTGCGCGACCATCTGCGCCGCGAGTTTGCCCAGACGTTGAAGCTGCGCGTGGAACGCATCGATCCGCGCGCGTCGCTCGAAGACTATGGCGTCGATTCGATCGTCGCGATGAAGCTGACGCGGCGCATCGAGGCATCGTTCGGCCCGCAACCGAAAACGCTGCTTTTCGAATACCGTGACCTCGATGCCTTGGCGACGCATCTTGCCGCAGCCCATCCGGAGGCGCTGGCTCGACTGTTCGGGGGCGCCAAGGCCGCGACGCCCGTGGTCACCCAGGTGGCAGCGGCGAGAGCGCAACCGCGTGCCGCACGTGCACGCCAGCGCTTCGGCGTGCCGCGAACGACGGCGCGTGAGACGGCCGACGCGCAACCCATTGCCATTGTCGGCATCAGCGGCCGTTATCCGGGTGCGCGTGATTTGAACGCCTTCTGGGCCAACTTGCGCGATGGCATAGACAGCGTCGTCGAAGTACCGGCCGACCGTTGGGATTGGCGCGAGTACTACAGCGAGGACCGCACAGCTGCGGGACGGCACTTCAGTCGCTGGGGCGGTTTCATCGAAGGCGTGGATGAATTCGATCCGCTCTTCTTCCGCATGTCGCCGACGGAGGCGCAACGCATCGACCCACAGGAACGCCTGTTCCTGCAGCACGCCTGGATGGCGATCGAGGATGCGGGTTATACGCGCGCGGCGCTGTCGGCGG
This sequence comes from Luteibacter sp. UNCMF366Tsu5.1, assembly GCF_900119235.1. NCBI lineage: Bacteria > Pseudomonadati > Pseudomonadota > Gammaproteobacteria > Lysobacterales > Rhodanobacteraceae > Luteibacter > Luteibacter sp. UNCMF366Tsu5.1. The sequence goes on from NZ_FPIS01000008.1 coordinate 5,254, forward strand.
GCGGCGACGTGGGCGTGTATGTCGGCATGATGTACAGCGAGTACCAGTTGTTCGCGGCCGAAGCGAGCGTGCGCGGGCAGCGCATGGGCGTCGCCGGCAGCTTCGCCAGCACGGCCAATCGGGTGTCGTTCGCGCTGGACCTGCACGGTCCGAGCATGACGCTGGACACGATGTGCTCCTCGTCGCTGACCGCGATTCATCTCGCCTGCCAGGACTTGCGCCTGGGCCGCACGACGATGGCGATCGCCGGTGGCGTCAACGTAACGATCCATCCGAATAAATACCTGGCCCTGTCCGCGGGCCAGTTCATCTCCAGCGACGGCCATTGCCAGAGCTTCGGCGAAGG
>NZ_FPIS01000010.1:0-3450 GCF_900119235.1 Luteibacter sp. UNCMF366Tsu5.1
GCGGTGGCGATGTTTGCTGGTGACGAGGACTTGCGGCGCACGGCGGACGGCTGGTTGCGCGAGGGGCGTCTGGAGAAGCTGGGCGAATGGTGGGTGCGCGGTCTGGACCACGACTGGGCGCAACTGCATCGCGAGCGCACGCCTCGCCGTGTCGATGTGCCGTTGTACCCGTTCGCCAAGGAGCGCTATTGGCACGATGCGCCGGAAGAAGAGCCGGCGACGCTTCCATCCACACAGGCGCATGCGCATCTGCATCCGCTGATCCATCGCAACGTATCGCTCATTGGTATGCAGGCCTATCGCTCGCGTTTCGATGGCGGCGAGTCTTTCCTGGCCGACCACCGCGTGCGTATCGGCGACAGCGGCGTGCAGCGCGTGCTGCCTGGCGTCGCTTCGCTCGAGATGGCGCGTGCTGCCATTTGCCTTGCCTCGGGAGCGGCGCTCGAACAGCCGGTGGCGCTGTCGCAGCTTGTCTGGCTCGCACCCTTCGTAGTCGCTGCGCCGCGCGACGCCGTGGTGGATGTGACGATGGCCGAAGGCGGCATGCTCGATATCGCCATCGAGGATGAAGAGGGCGTGTCGCTCTGCCGCGTGAGCGGGCAGGTGGTGCAGGCCCTGCCTCCCGCACGGCTCGATCTTGCCCACGTCGCGCGCAGCATGGCGGAGCATGTCGATGCGTCGACGCTGTATGGCGCTTTGACCGCCATGGGTTTGCACTACGGTCCCGCGCATCGCGCCGTGACCGAGGTGCAGCACGGTGATCGCCAAGCGCTGGCAACGCTGCACCTTCCCGCCGACCTGTCGCTCGACGAGCGCTGCCTGATGCACCCCTCGCTGCTGGATGGCGCGGTACAGGTCGTGGCCGCCCTCATGCTCGCCGATGGTCCACTACCGACACAGCCACCGGTACCTTCGGCGCTGGCAAGCGTGCGCGTGCACGCGGCATGCGGCGAGACAGTCCATGTGTGGATGCGTGCAGCGCGGGGACACGCCCCCGAGCACGGGCAGTGGGTGGTGGATATCGACCTCTGCGACGACGACGGCCTGGTGAGCGTCGAGCTGCGCGGCTTCGTCTTGCGCCTGCTTGGTGCGGAACGCGCCGACGCATCCCGAGGCGTCGCCGAATCCGCCACGCCCGTTCCGGACGCCACGCCCGAAGCCGTGGACGACCTCATGTTCTACCGGCAATTGATCGACGCCGTCGCGAACCGCGACATGTCGGTCGACGAAGCGCTCGACCTTGGATAATCGCATGCAAGATCGCAATGGAAGTTTTCCTACGACGTCGCTGAGCCGCCAGGCACTGGCGCCGATCTATGCCGACCTCGCTGCCGGCCGGATCAGCCGCGCCGAGGCGCTGGATAGAATCGTGGCGCTAAGGCGTGCGCCCGCTGCCATCCGCACACCGTTGGTGGTGGCCTCGCCGATGTGGAGCGCCAGCTCGCGCGGTGCGCTGGTAAGCCGGCGTTGGACCGAGCGTCGCGTCCTGCTGTTGGACATCGGTTCGTCGACAGCATTGACGACGCTTCTGCCGGCCGGTCAGGTCGAGACGCTGGAACTCCCATCGGCAGGCGATCCGCCCGCGCGCTATGCGGCGCTGGCCGCCGAATGCCTGCAGCGCGTGCAGGCGATGCTCGCCTCGCGTCCCTCCGGCGACGTGTTGTTCCAGGTCGTGGTGTCCGAAGGCGATACGGAAGCCCTGCAAGCCGGCGTGGCGGGTCTGTTGCGCACGGCGACGCGGGAAAACCCACGTTTCAAGGGGCAGGTCGTGTTCGTTCGCGGCGACGCCACCGCCGCGGCCATCGCACAGCAGCTTGAGCAGGCCCAGGCTCACGGTGACGAGGCGGTTATGCGTTTCGAGCGCGGAACGCAGCCGATGGGACTGCGTTGGCGCCCGGCCCCGGCCTCGATCTCCGTCGCACCCTTTCCCTATCGCGAGCACGGCAGTTACCTCATCACGGGTGGCCTCGGCGGACTGGGGCGTCTGTTCGCGCGGGACATTCTTTCAAACACGCAGCATGCGCGGGTCATCCTCACGGGTCGCCAGGCGAGTTCGGGCGACAGCGAGCCCCGCCTGGCGGCGCTGCAGGCCATCGGCGGCCAACGCGTGAGCTACGTCTCGCTCGACCTGGACGATGCAGCGCAGGTGCAACGCCTGATCGACACGCAAACGCGTGACGGCCACCGGCTGCACGGCATCTTGCATGCGGCCGGCATGACGGCCGACAGCTTCATTCTCAAGAAGAGTGCGGACGAACTTGCCAATGTACTCGCGCCAAAGGTGCGCGGTACCTGGTTGCTGGACCGCGCCACCCGCGACCTCGATCTGGATTTCTTCGCGTTGTTTTCGTCAGTGGCCTCGGTCTTTGGGAATGTCGGTCAAGCCGACTACGCCGCCGCCAACGGATTTCTGGATGAATTCGCGACCTGGCGGCAGAAGCAGGTCGCGCTTGGCAATCGCCGTGGTCGTACGGTGTCGATCGCATGGCCATTGTGGGCCGAGGGCGGCATGCGTCTGCCGGAAGCGCACGATCCGGCCATCGCTGCACTCACCGGCGATCCGCTTTCGACGGAAGACGGCTTGCATGCGTTCCGCATCGCCCTCGCGTCGCCGTCACCACGCTGCATGGTGCTTGCAGGCGACGGCGCTGCTGCCGGATTGACCGATGGCACTGCGACCGCAGCGCGCAGCGCGGATGGCACGCGCCAGGATGCGGAAGGCGATCCGGCACAATGGCTCGACAAGGCGCGGGACGTGCTGCGACGTGTGTTCGCCTCCGTGCTGAAGATCGAGGCGACGCGCCTTGGCTGGGACACGCCGCTCGATCGGTTCGGCATCGATTCGATCGTTGCCATGCGCCTGACCGCCGAGATCGAGAAGGAGTTTGGGCCGCAGTCGAAGACGCTGCTCTTCGAATACCGGTCCATCGACGACCTTGCGCATTATCTCGTCGCATCGTATCCGGCACGTTTGCAGGCGCTGGTTTCTGCGGGGCGACAGACGCGTTCGCGTGCCGCCGCACCGATCGTGCCGGCACGGCCGGTGCGGACGGCTGCTCCGGTTGCCGCACCGGCCGCCGTGGGCGCTGCGCCATCTCGCTTCGAGCCCATCGCCATCGTGGGTCTGAGTGGTCGCTACCCGGGTGCGCGCGATCTCGAAACCTTCTGGGCCAACCTGCGCGATGGCGTGGATTGCGTCGTCGAGGTGCCGGCGGATCGTTGGGACTGGCGGGAGTATTACAGCGAGGGCCGTACGGCCACAGGTCGACATTACAGCCGCTGGGGCGGCTTCATCGAAGGCGTGGACGAATTCGATCCGCAGTTCTTCAACATCGCTCCACGCGAGGCGCGTCAGATCGACCCGCAGGAACGTCTGTTCCTGCAGCACGCCTGGATGGCGATCGAGGATGCGGGTTATACGCGCGCGGCGCTGTCGGCGGGCGGCGACGT